>NC_019964.1:0-2400000 GCF_000328525.1 Halovivax ruber XH-70 | reverse complement strand
CGAGCCAGGCGATGAGTTCGTCTCGATCACGGATCAGGTCACGTTTGAAGCTGACGATGCCGATCTCGTCACCGTGGTCTACGGTTCTCACGTCGCCGGGGCGTGATCGAGGCTGGGAGTGGAACGAAGTGAACTGACCGAACGCCGTTGGTTCCGGGTCGCTCACGCGACTTTCCGCCGACTCGATCGGTGACGGGTGAGTGGAAGACGCTGGGCTGATGTTCTTCGGTTTCGGTCGCGTAGTACGCGAGAGCGATCTATGCGGCAACAATCACGTACACGAATCCAGTGTCGTATCGATCTCCCGGGCGAGCCAGGTCCCCGTGTCCCGCCGCGACGATCGAACGCGGGTGACGTCCCGTGAGTGGCGACCAAAACGATCCGGACGAGGCCCACGTCGGCAAAGCCATCGACGACGATCCCTCGTACCTGTCTGCGATTCTGGGACACGCCTACCGGGGCGAACTCGACCGGGAGACGACCTGGCGATCACGTCTGGATCAGACGACGACGTGGACGGTGACGGTCATGGCCGCGATCCTCACGTGGGCGTTCTCGAGCCCGGACAACCCACACTACATCGTCCTTGTCGGCGTCACCGTCGCGACGGTCTTCCTCCTCATCGAGGCCCGAAGATATCGCGATTACGACGTCTATCGCTCGCGAATTCGACTGTTCCAGCAGAATCTGTTCGCCCCTGCGCTCGATCCTGACCGCGGGCTCGAGCACCAGGACTGGCGCGCCGAACTCAGCGAGGATTACCGCCGTCCGACGGTCAAGATTTCGCTGCGAGAGGCGATCGCGAACAGACTCAAACGAATCTACGCTGCGCTCCTCGGGGTGTTGCTCTTCGCCTGGGTGTTCCGCGTGACGGCATTCGCGCCGACGCGGGCGAGTATCGACGACGCCGAGATCGGCACCGTCCCCGGTTCCGTCGTCGTCGTGATCGTGGCCGCCTACGTCCTCGTGGTGGTGGCGTTGACGGTCTGGCCGCTAGAACGCGAGGCCAAAGAGGAGTTTCGTGAGGGTGAGCACGGCGAGTGGAAGGACTCGGAGTGAGCCATCCGCCGGACCCCTCACTTGTCGTCGAGGCGTTCCGCGAGGCGATCGAACCGATTCTGGGCGGATTCCCGTCGCGATGCAGTTTCGTCGGCCCGATACGAGAGGCTGACGACGTCGCCGTCGTCCATTTCGAGGTCGTACACGGCCCCGTCAGTCCGACCGTCCGCCGGAAGTCGATCGACCGGGAGCGTCACCTGGTCGACGACCTCGCCGTCGTCTTCGAGCAGGAGGACGGCCGTCTCGTCGTCGACGATGCGATCGAGGACGGCGGTTTCGTCGCCGCTCATGGGTACCTCACTGTCCGTGCTGTGAGGGGAAGAATCCCCACCACGAGCGCGCCCGGCGAAACGGTCGCAGGCGGTGGGAGGCGCGACTCGCTGTCGGCTGGCTTCTCGTCGCGGAGCGCTGTGGCCTCCGTCGGTCCATCGCTCGCCGTGTCGACGGCGATCGACTCGCCGTCGGTCGCAACGAGGACGTCATCGTGGACGCCCGTCCAGTAGGTCTCGACGTCACGATCCGCGAACGACTGAAGCACCTCGTCGTGTGGGTGCCCGTACTGACTGTCCTGTGCGCTCGAGATCACCGTCATCGACGGATCGACGGCGTCGAGGAAGGCCGGGGTCGAACTCGTCGACGAGCCGTGGTGGCCCGCCTGGTAGATGTCCACGTCGAGTGCGTTCCCCTGGGTTTCGGCGAGTCGCGATTCGGCGTCGGCGCCGGCGTCGCCGGTCGTCAGGTAGGAGACGTCGCCGTGGTCGAGTCGCAGGACGACGCCGTTCGCGTCGATGTCGTCGGACGTCGAGTCCGCGGGCGGATTCAGGATGCGAGCCTCGACGGCACCGAGGTCGAACGTATCGCCCGATTGTACCTGTTTGAGCGACACGTCGTGTGTTTCGATCGCGTCGAGGTAGCCGTCGTAGGTTTCCGACGTGTGGGCGACGCCCGAGTCGTAGACGGCGCCGACGCCGTCGCCCTTGGTCTCGACGTGCTCGATGATGGTGGCGTGGCCGCCGATGTGATCCGAGTGGCCGTGCGTCGAGACCAGGTGGTCGACTCGGTCGATTCCGCGATCCTCGAGGAACGAGAGCACCTGCTCGCCATCGTCGTGCCAGTCGCCGGAGTCGATCACCATCGTCTCGCCGTTCGGCGCGAGGACGACCGTCGCGTCGCCCTGCCCGACATCGAGGTGGTGGATTTCGAGGACGTCGTCACCCTCGAGTTCGTCGACGACGGACGGTTCGGCTGAGCCGTCGGCGGAATATTCGCTGGGGAGTGCTTCGAGGCAGCCGCCGAGGAGGACGACCGACGTGACGACGAGGATCAACAGTGCGCGACGGCTCATGTGATCGCTCGGTCCCGGGGACGAACATACCTTATCGAGGATTTCTAAAACTATTGGTGGGAAATATACTCGAATCTATGATCGGATGCCGTGTTCCGTTTTTCTATTCCCAACCCAGGTGGCTGTCAACGCCACAGGGTCCCGACTTCCCCAACGATCGATGTCGCCACGATCGCCGGTCTCGCAATCGGGCAGGACCCCGAAAGTAGCACGTGCAAGGCCAAGAACCTGGCCACCTGCTGGTCTTACTGTTACTGGTTCGAGCATGCCCCCGTCATCTGACGCGAAACAGGAGTCGACCGGTGCAACACAGGACACGGAATCCGCCGAAGCCGGAGCGGCGGAGTCCGGCGAGAAACGCTCGGCGCTTGCCGTCGCGTCGAGCGCAGCACGCGAGCAGGGAGACAGCACCAGCGAGGAGGAAGCGAACGACGAGCAGGCGGGCGGCGCGGAGCAAGAAGAGCGCGGCGAGGGACCGGAGGGGAGTGCCGAGGAGCAGGAAGGGAGCGGCGAGCAGGAATCGAGCGAGGGTGAACAGGAGTCCGAGACCGACGAAGCGGGATCGGACGAGTCATCGGCGGACAGCGAGTCCGAAGCAACCGGTGAGAACGCCGAGTCGTCGACGACGGACGAGGAATCCGAGTCGTCTGGGGCGGGCGACGAGTCGGGCGAGATGGAGGCGGTCGAGATCGAATCGGCCGAGGAGGTCACGATCAGGGAAGCGGGTGACGAACCCGAGGGGTCGGCGACGGTTCTCCACGTCCTGCTCGAAGGACTCCACGTCAACCTGCTCGGACTCGAGATTCACCTGCCCGAGCTCGACCTCGACATCTCCGCCGTTCCAGGTGAACAGCGACTGCTCGGCAACCTCCTCTCGCAGGTCGCCGGTCTCCTGGACGGGGTCGGCGGTGGTGGCGGACTGCTGTCCGGGATTCGCAGCGCCCTGGGGAAACTGAGGCCGAGTTCGATACTGGGCGGCCTGAAGAAACGCCTCGTCGGTCTGATTCCGTTCGTCGGCGGTCAGGACGGGTCCGGAGACGACGAGGGCGACGAGTCCGAGGAGAGTGAATCGGCACCCGACTCGGACTCGGAAGACGATTCCGCGGAGCAATCGTCTGACGAGCAAGAATCCGAAGATGCGGGTGACGAATCCGAGGGAGACGGGGAGGAGTCCGGGGAAGCCGAGGGGGACGGAAACGAGTCCGAGGGCGGATTCCTTCGGTCGATCGGCTCGCGACTGCGGTCTGCCGTGGGGAGTCTGCTGCCCTCGATCCCTGTCGAGAAGGCACTCTCGTGGGCACTCAAGACCGGACTGAAGCGCCTCGTCGCAGCTGTCGATCAGCGAACGGGCGACGGGGGCGGCGACTCTGGTAGCGAGGGCGAGGAAGCGGAACCCGCGGCCGCCGACGGCGGCTGGGTTCCCGAGGCGAACGGGACGGCAGAGGGTGATGCACCGACCGACGGTGGTGGGACGACTGACGGCGATGCGACGATCGATGAGGCTGAGACGACCGCCCACGGACGACCGACCACGCTGCAATCGCCTGCACGACAACAAGACGACGAAACGGACGACTTCGGAGGAACCCAATGAGCGACGGAAGCCTGACCGACCGGGTCGATTACGGCGAGATCACGGGGAGCATCGACATCGAGGAGTTACTCGAGGGCACGCAGTGGGAGGATTCGCTGGACGGAGACGAACCTCTTGGACAGGCCCTCGGCGGAGCGATCGGGGCGATGGCCGGTCGCAGGATCGGGGCGATACTTGGCCAGACGATCGGCTCGTTCGTCGTCGACGACCTCCTCACAGGCGGCGACGGGACGGAAGCCGAGGGTGAGGACGACACCGACTCGGCCGGAGATGAGGACAGCACCGAGGAGGCAAGCGACGGCGAAGCTGACTCGGACGAGGCCGACTCCGAATCGGCGGACGAGAGCGATACCGACTCGGCGGACGACGAACCGGCGGACGCTGCCGACGACTCGGACAGTACCGACGACGCCGCGTCGGAGTCCGCAGCCGATTCCGACGAATCGACCGAGGAGGCCGCGAGTGCCGAATCGTGACGGTCGCAACGAGCGCTGGTTCCAATGAGTGACACCGATTCCATGACGGAGGTCGTGGTCGAGGAGGCGACGAACCAGCTCGACATCGACGGACTCGTCGGCGGCGAGTCGCTGGGCGAGCAGGTCGACTCCGCGGAGGTGGGGCGAGCGGTCGGCGCCCGGCTCGGCGAGGCGGCCGGTAGACGGGTCGGCGCGGCCATCGGCCGGCGCGTCCAGGAGGCGCTCGACACCATCGACGAGTCGGCCGATCCGCGGGACATTCTCGCCGATCTCGCGACGGCGGTCCGCGACGGCCTGTCGGACGCCCTCTCCGAGTCGCGAGACCGCGGGTCGGCACTCGCCACGGTCGTCGACGCCGCGCGGGATGCCGGGCTCGGCTCGACCATCACCGACGCCATCGGTGGCGAGAGCGGGGACGCCGATGTGGCCGACGGCGACGAACCCGAGGACGTGGACGACGAACCGGCGTCAGGGGACGACGCGGAATCCGAATCGGCGCCGGGGGAGGATGCCGACGCGTCCGAGGTGTCGGTACCCGACGCCGAGTCGATCGACGCCGACGACCTCGACTCGCTCAAGACAGAGACCCTCGAAGCCTACCTCCAGTCTATCTCCTACCGCGATCTCCAGTCGATCGCGAAGGACGTCGGCGTGACCGCGAACATCACGCACGAGGAGATGGTCGGTCGAATCGTCGACGCCGTCACCGACGGCGACGAATCGGAGTGACGAACCAGAACGCGACAATGTCGACCGCATCACAGTCCACGATCGACGACGTCGCCGAACGGGTACGAAAGCTCCTCGACGAGGCGAGGGCCGCGCTTCCGGACGAGGTCAGGGAAAGCGACGAGCCCGACCCGGCCGATGTCATGTCCGCCTCCGGGCGGACCACGCTTCGAGCGCTCGGATCGGACGCGGTCGCCCTGCTCGAAGACACCGAGCCGGCGGTGCTCCTGGCGGCGCTCGATATCGATCGCCCGGACGGCGCCGACTCGATCCCGGCGGCGATCCTCGCCGGCGATCCGGACGACGTGGCATCGCTCCGGGCGATACTGACGCTTTCACGACTGGCCGGCGACGAAGACGCCGAGCCCTCGTTCGACGAGGGGGAACGAGACGCGATGACGACACTGGCACCCCTTCTGCTGGACGAATCGGCCAGCGAAACGACGACCGACGAAACGGCGACAGACGAAGACCGCACCGACGCAGAAACCCCATCGGATCCGACGGAATCGCCGACCACGCCGGACGCCGGGGACGATGCTGACGGCGACGAGATTTCCGCCGTCCTCAGGGAGGCGCTCGACGACGTGCGAACCGATCTCGACGACGTGCTCGGCATCGGTGGTGGCGGAGAGCCAAGCGGCGAGGGGAGCGATACCGAGGAGAGCGACGACGAGACGGGTGACGCCGGCGAGTCAGGCGACGAGGCGAGTGACGTGGATGAGTCGGGCGGTGACGGCGGACTCGCGGACACGGCGGCGAGTCTCGTCGACGAAGCTGGGTCCCGCCTGAGCGACGTGTCGATGGGCGCCGGTGACGAGAACGGTGCGGACCACGATGGCGAGGGCGACGAAGGCGGTACCACTGCGGACGACACCGACGAAGACGAGGGTCTCCTCGGGATGGGTGACGACGGACGTTCGCTCGGCGATCGGTCGATCGGTGGCGGAGCGTCGGGCCGGACCCGCCAGTCGGTGAGCGGGCTCGGTCGCGCGACGTACTCGACGATGCCGGCGCAGGATCGTCCCGACATGTCGGGCGTCCCGCGCTACCGGACCCTGGCCGATCGATAAATGGTCGGCGATTGGCTGCCGTGGTGACGACGGCGACTCGCAGCCCGGTTCAAACCGACTGCTGGCGCTGTCGAATGCCGGCGGTGACGCGAAAACTCCTGTCGATCGGTCAGTCTTCGTCTTCGTAGTCCAGCGCGACCGAGTTGATACAGAAGCGCTGTCCCGTCGGCTCCGGGCCGTCTTCGAACACGTGTCCGAGGTGGCCGCCGCAGTTCGCACACAGCACCTCCGTGCGGCGCATGCCGTGGCTGGTGTCGAGGCGCGTCTCGATCTTGTCCTCGGGTGCGTCGTAGAAACTCGGCCAGCCACAGCCGTGATCGAACTTCGTCGTCGCGTCGAAGAGCGTCTCGCCGCAGCCGGCGCAGGCGAACGTGCCGTCACCGTCGTGGTCGACGTACTCGCCGCTGAACGGCGCCTCGGTTCCGGCCTCGCGGAGGATCTCGTACTCCTCGTCGGAGAGCTGTTCGCGCCACTCCTCGTCAGTTTCGGGGAGGTCCGTTACGTCCTGGCTCATACCGTGGCTTGGGCCGGGACGCCAAAGAGTCTGTCTCCCGAGTCACTCCCTGGGAGCCCCTTTCTGACTTCACTCGCCGGGAGCCGATTTTCCCTCACTCGTCGGGAGTCAATCTCTCGTCTCGGAGAGGCGCCTAGTTGATCGAGATGCCGGTGATGAGGTTCGTACTCGTACACTCCGGACACTGACTCATCCGTCCGAGACCGGGGACGTCGACTCGCTCCCACGCGTCGTCTCCATCCGGGGCGCTGAACCCACAGTTCAGACAGCGCGACCGCTTCGGTGGTGCCTGTGTCTGGCCCATGTGAGCCGGTATACCACGGGCGGTCTAAGGTGTTATCCACGGTTGCAGCGACTGTTCATCGGCGAAACACACGATCCGTCGTGGTAGTCGCCACGCGAGAACCGCCCGCTCGTCCGATCGTCACCGCCTACAGGACGCGCTCGGAGTCGGGGTTCTCCAGCTCCCAGAGCAACTCGGGGAGGAAGGCCTGGAGTTCGTCGATCACGCGGCGGTCGGAGACGCCGAGCCCCTCGCAGTGGTCGTGGGCCGACTCGCGAATCCCGACGTGGAGGCCGTCTGCCTCCCGACTGACTGCGAGCGGGAAGACCGAACACCGCGTCGGTTTCCAGTCGTGTTCGTCTTCCAGGTGGAGCTGACAGAGCCCATCGTCCCCGAGGAAGGCACATGCCTGGCCGTCGTCGGCGACGTGCTCCTCGCGGTCTTTGGGCTCGCGGGTGACGAACTTCTCGCCGCGGAAGTCCGTCGTCGTCTCGGAGAGGTTCGCTCGACTGGCCAGTTCGATCAGGTCTTTCCCGTAGAGCAAGACGCCGTGCTGACAGCACCAGGTGCACTCGGAAACGCACTCGAACGTGAGCCCCGGATCGAAGTCGACCACGACCTCCTTGCCGGGGTACACCTCGATCCGCGGGCTCTCGTCACCGGTCGCCACGTCGTTCTCGCCGGGGGGCGACCCCTGGCCTGCAGGCGGCGCTTCGCCCTGTTCGGTCACGATCCGACGAAGCGGACCGACGGAGAAGTGTCTTTCTACCGGGTATCGGTCCGAGTCGGTACGCGTCGGTCACGAAGACTGCCCTGATCACGGCTTCCGGGGCTACCGAGTGGCCCCGTTTTCGTCCCACTCCTCGGCCAGGAGGCCGTATCGGATCACGTTCACGCGCGCGCCGTCGACGAACGCCTCGTTTCTGAACGACCCCTCCTTCTCGAACCCCACCTTCGTCAGGACGCGCGCCGAGGCCGGGTTCGTCGCGAACGTCTCGGCGTGGAGCTTGGCGATGCGGCGCTCGTCGAACGCGTACTGGCAGACGAGTGAGAGGGCTTCGGTGGCGTAGCCGTTTCCCCAGTATTCGGGCGCGATCGCGTAGCCGATCTCCGCCGTTCCCCAGACTTCGTGGGCCGGGGTCAGCCCGATCGTCCCGACGGGTTCGGGTTCGTCGACACTGTCCAGCCCGAGCGGATCGTCGCCGTCGGTCGGCGCGTCGTCACGACAGATCAGAAAATTGAATCCGTCCTGCTCGTCCTGGCTCTCGATCCAGTCGCGTTCGGCCGCCGCCGTGATCGGGTCAGTACTCGCGATTCGTCGGCGAACCCGCGGCTCGTTCAACAACTCCTGGCAGAACCGACTGTCTTCTCGCTGGATCGGGTGCAGTGTCACCTGCTCACCCGAGCAGAACGGTGGTCCCGGCATGTGGCCCGATTTCGGGTCGACCGTCAAAGCTGTTGGCCCCGACGTTACGGTGCATCGACGGGATAACGACCGACTCGGACCCTGTGACGTTACTCGAGAACGAGGTAGGTGCGGCCCCCGCGGTGTTCGAGCGAGACGAGGTGGGTGCCGACGTTCTCCTCGACGAACGTCTCGAGGCTCGTGACGTCGAGCTCGGTAACGTCGACTCGTCTGCGCTCGGTCCGGGCGATCCGCTCTTCGAGCGCGTCGACGGTGGGGTCGTGCTGGGGCGCCGGGTGGCCGGTCGATTCCTCGTCGATCAGGACTGCGTTCGTGCTCATATTCTGTAGGATGTGCGGACAGTACGTCAAAGCGACCCGAGCGGAGTGAAAGTGAAAGTACCTGCCTGCGGGCGGGTTACCGCCGATCGGACGGAACGGCGAAGACGTCGGCCCGAACGTCGGTCGAGACGCCGTACGCCGCGTCGGCGAGGCACTGGGGACGGTCGGCGTCCCCGTCCTCGTACCGGCTGTGCAGCGACGCCGTCACGGCCTCGCGGACACACGCGCGAGTCGCTGCCCCGACGCGGGTCGCACTGCCGGAGTATCTGGCGGTCTCCCCGGTCGGATCGTGACCGACGGTGATCGCGTCGCTCGTCGTGCCGGGGAAGCCGGTTTCGGCGAGCAACGTGGCAGTTTTGGCCTCTGCGGCGACGGCGACGAGGTTCGCGAGTGCGCCGGCCGCGAGCGATCGGTCGGTCACAACGACGAGGTTGGCCGTCCCGGTCGTCGTCGATTCCTCGTCATCACCGACCGAGGCTGATGGGAGCGATCCGCCCGCCGGGTCGGCTGGCAGGACGGCCGGATTCGAGATGCCGACTGTGGCGTAGGCGGTGACCGGCCCACAGTTCGCTCCGCGCACGTGACTCATCTCGACGCCGGTCAGCAGGACGGGCCCCTCGTCGGTGAACGACGCCGTGGCGAGTCGCTCGTCGACGTCCGTCCCGATGTCGGACGGAGCCCAGCCCTCGGGAACGGTGACGTTGTAGGCCGCGTCGGCGACCGTCAGGCCGCCGTGCCAGCCGGTGTGGAGCCACTCGGTTCCGGGTCGACGAACCTGGAGGACGCCGTCCGCACGAGTCGCAGCCGCGATGGATCGCTTCCCGGACGGTGCGTCGTCCGCGGCGACCGACTCATCCATCGCCGAGCACCTCGAGCACCCGGTCGGTCGTCCCTCGATCGCGGACGGCGATGCGGACGTGCGAGTCGAGTCCCCGGAACGTCCGCGCGTCGCGGAGGGCGATCCCCGCGTCGCGAGCGCGTTCGAGGACGGCGTCGACGTCGCGACCTGCGCAGTCGACGAGGACGAATGGTGCGTCCGAGGGCGCCACCGCGAAGCCGGCGGCAGCGAGGCCGTCCCGGAGGCGCATTCGTTCCCGCCGGACGCGCGACCGCGTCTCTCGGACGAATTCCTCGTCTCGCAGGCAGTGGGCGCCGACTCGCGCGGCCGGCGTCCCGAGGCTCCAGGCCGGTCGTGCCCGTTCGAGCGCCTCGCCGAGTGGGCCGGAAGCGACGGCGAAGCCGGCGCGCAGACCCGGGAGCCCGAACAGCTTGGTCAACGAACGGGCGACGATCACGTTCTCGCGTTCCCGGACCGCCATCGATGTGGCTTCCGTGAACCCGAGAAACGCCTCGTCGACGAGCAGCGTCGTTCCGGTTGCCTCGCAGCGATCGGCGAACGCGGCCAATGCGTCTGGATCCGTGAGCTCTCCGGTCGGATTGTTGGGAGTACAGACGATCGCGAGCGCACAGCCGCTGGGGTCGACTGCCAGCAATTCGTCGTGTGGCACGAATCGCGGGTCCCCTCCCTGCAGGCGTACCTCGCGGGCGTACTCGCCGAAGCTCGGGAACGGAACCAGTACCTCGTCACCGGGATCGACGGTGAGCCCGATTGCGAGTCGAATCGCGGCCAGCCCGCCGGCCGTCGGGACGACGTGCGCTGGATCGCAGCCGACGGACGCGCCGGCAGCTTCGCGGAAGGTCGGATACGCGTCGTCTGGATACCGGCCGGCCGCCGCCAGCGCGTCCCGATAGACGGCCTCGACGCCCTCGGGCGGCTCGGGAACGACGTTCGCGCTACAGTCGAGCACGGACGAATCCGATTCGCCGCCGTGGGGGACGCGATCGGTGTCGCGGACGGCTTCTGCGTCCACCGTTATCGCCCCTCCGACGAGACGCCTGGATCCGGTGGCGATTCCGGTCCTGCCTCGTCCAGAAACTCGTCGACGCCGAGTCTGTCACAGATGGTGGCGAATCGGTCGCGAACGGCGGCCAGTTCGCCGGCCGGAACGAGTGAGAGTGCCCCACCCATCGCGACGCCTTCCTTCACTTCACCGGCGCAGTAGCGGTTCATCGTCACGTGGTCGCGTTCGTCGAACCCGGGATCGGTGACGGTGAGTTCGCAGTCGAATCGATCGGCCGCGCGTTCTATATCCTCGCCGCGATCGGCGGCGATGAAGGACGTCGTGGCCACCGTGAGCGGGTCAGTCACACCGGCGTGGCGGAGGACGGCCGCGATCGCGAGCTGTTGCGTGCCGCCGGCCAGTGTGACGTCGATCCCCGTCTCGAGTGCGCCGGCGGCGACGCCAGCAACCGTCGCCTGTACCGGGTCGCCGACGGCCTCGATCGCCGCGAGCGGCGCGTTCTCGCACTCGCCGGCCTCGATCCCGCTGGCTTGGAGGCCGTCGCGGACGATCGATCGTTTTCGCTCCATCGGGTTCGCCGGCAGCGAGGACGAGACCCCAACTCGCTCGCCGAGGGCGGTCAGCACCCCGAGTGCGGTCGTGGTGCCGCCGGGGATCGTCTCGCCGATCGTGATCGCGTCGTCCGGGAGCGACGCACCGAACGAGCGGGCGCGTTCGAAGAGCCCGTCGGCGTCCGGGACGGCCCGTTCGGCCCTGATGTCCGCTCCCGGTTTCGCGTCGAGCGTGACCGTCGGGGCGGCCGTCGGGGCCGCCAATCCGGCGTCGATGGTGGTCACGGGAAACGCCCTGACTTCGCGGACGGCGCGGGTGACGGCCGCCGGGGTCACACAGCCGGTCGGCGAGATCGGCGTGACCGGCGAGCGAACCGGTTCGCCGTAGACGAGGAGCTCGGCGTCTCCAGGCGGCGTGTGTGCCATGAGTTCCGGCGTCGCTCCGGCTGCGCTGATGCCATCGACGAGCGCCGTCTCGGTCGTTCCAGCCGCGAGAATCAGTCGCATCGACCCACCTCGGAGTCGGTCCGGCGCCTCGCATCTTCGTTCACCCGTGCTTCCTGCACTGTTTGCCCGTTCGCTTCGTCGATCGTGTGGATTCGCCAGATTGGTCCTGTCATCGGTGGTCTCCTCGGTGTCGGTGTGCGATTCGGACGTCGTCGAGCCGGTTCACGTTGATCGCCGCCCCGGCGCTCCGGAGGACGTGGACGAGCGGTCTCGGTGGCCCGGTAGTCCCTGTTCGACCGTCGTCGGTTGCAGATTCGGCGCCAACGACGTTGAGGCCGGTCGGGACGAAGCCGTCGACGACGGCGGCCTCCTCTGCGGACACGCCGAGGTGCCGTTTCAGCGCTCGGGGGACACAGACCGTCATCGAGGGGTAGCAGGATGCGTCGTCCGGCGACGAGTCGGCTGCATCGCCCGCTCGTGTTCGAACACGGGCGCGGTAGGCTCGACACACGTCGTCGACGAGCTCGGCGGTTAGCAGCGCCAGATCTGCAGTCACCGTCAGGATCGGCGGCTCGACCCGCGAGTCGTCGAGTGCGGTGGCGAGGTCCGGGACGTAGCCCGCTCCGGGCGTCTCGATCAGTGCCGTTCCGGCTTCGGCGAGGTGCGAGCGCGTCTCCGGGGCGTTCGGCGAGACGACGGCGTAGGTCGTCTCGATCCGGCTGGCGGCGAGCGCCTGACGGACGCGATCGACCATCGACTCACCGGCGATCGGGGACAGCGGTTTTTCCGCGTCGGTATCGAGGCGACTCCCCTCCCCGCCGCACATCACCAGAGCGTCCACGCGATCACCCCCGCGTGAACCCCGACGACGCGGCCGACCTCGTTCGCCGCCCCGAAGACGTCGCCACTCACACCGCCCAGGTTTCGCCGTGCCCACAGCCAGGGGATCGCCGTCCCCGCGAGCGCGCCACAGATGGTGCCGGTGCCGACGAGCAGGGGGGCGCCGACGAACTGAATGGTCCCGATCGCGAGTGGCTCGTCGATGGCCGGTAGTGCCGCGTCGACGGCGACCGTGATGGCACCCACGGCCAGAACCGCGAGAACAAACGGGCCACCGAGCGAGCGGGGCGTGGCGTTCCGCGTGAACTTGGATCCGAACCCGTCGTGGCTCGCCGTCCCGAGGCCGGCGACGGTGGCCATGCCGAGTTTGGCGCCGAGTTCGGCCGTGATCGCGACTGTGACGGCGAGCCCGATCGGGAGTGTCGTCAGTGCGAGTCCGCCGAGGGCGAGTCCGGCGACGACGAGACAGACGGCGAGGATGGCTCCGACACCCGTCGTCGTATCTTTCAGGACCTCGCGGCGGTGCCCTCGATCGCCGTGGACGACCGCGGCGTCACCGAGGTCGGCGACGCCGTCGAGATGGTTGATCCCCGTCACCAGGTAGATCACGAGGAGGTAGCCCAGGGCGACGGTCGGCGCCGGGGCGCGGTCGATGGCGAGCAGGGGGAGCGCGGCGAGCACGCCGATGCAGACGCCGACGACCGGAAACGCGGCGGGCGTTCGCGCGAACGCATCCCAGTCCGAAGCCGTGCTTCCGCCGGTCGGAATCCGCGTCAGGAAGGCGACCCCGGCCCGCAGCGCACGAACCCACGTCCAGCTCACGGTGATCCCTCCGCGGCGGGCGAATGATGCTGGTCCGTGATCGCCGCGACGTCTGCGACACCCGGGACGCTCGAGACGCCCGTGGCACCGACGACGCCCGCGTCGAGCGCGATCGTCGCGACGACGAGCACCAAGAGCGCGACGACTGCTCCGACGCCGACCAGCCTAACAGCTCGGTCGCCGTCGGCGCCTGTCGGTTCCCGTCCGTCCGGGTTCAGCGCGTACACGTCCGGCTTTTCGAGGCGAACGGACAGGACGACGGCCGCCACGGCCATCGGCCAGCCCGAGTTCGGCGACGGCGGCGTTCGAACCCACTGACGGGCAGTGGCGAGCGCTCGCGGTCGTCCGGCGGCGAGTGCGAGGGAGCCGGCTGTCAGGCGTGCCGGGAGCCACATGACGACGTCGTCGAGTCTGGCGCTCGCGGTGCCGATGGGCTTGTCGGGATAGCCGAGCATCGAGTCGAGCGTGTTCACGGCCTTGACCCAGGTCGCGGCGGCGGCCGCGGCCGGGAGCGAGACCGGGGCCAGGAGGACGAACGGGGCGAGCGTCGCGACGAACCCGTCAGCCAGGTTCTCGGCGGCGCTCTCGATCGCGGCGCTGCGAAGCTGTGCCGGCGAGAGCGTACTCGCGTCGCGGCCGGCGAGCCCGCGGACGGTCCGCCGAGCCGTTTCCGGGTCCGACTCGCTCTCCTCGACGACGACTTCGGTCAGTTCCAGCAGGGACCGAAGACTCGTCGTCAGGTAGAGGACGACGCCGGCGAGCAGCGCCCCGACGGTGGGGTGAACGAAGCCGGCGAGGACGACCAGTCCACCGACGAGCCCCGCAACGGCCGCCGGGAACACGAGGGCGACCCCCACTCCGAGCCAGCGCTCGTCGCTCGTGTCGAGCTCCCAGTCCCGATCGACGAAGCCGACGACCGTCCCGAACCAGGCGACGGGATGCCAGCGCGTGCGTGGCTCGCCGACGAGCAGATCGAGGCTGACGGCGAAGGCGACGAGGGCGATGGGAGTCGTGGTCACGGACACCACCGGTGCAGCGGCTGCAGACGAGTACTCACGCGTCCACCTCGTCGAGTCGATCCGGAACGGCCGGGAGCGGCGTCTCCGCCAGCAGGATTGCCGTGCCACCGACGTCGGTGACGCCACCGTCGGTCGTCGGGTCGTCGCCCACGTGGACCAGCGTGGCCGCGTCGACGGCCAGCGCGTCGGCCGTCGCCGTGAATATCTGCGGCGCCGGCTTGCGAAAGCCACAGCCGGTGCTGGTCACGATCGCGTCGAAGGCCGATCGATCGATCTCGGAGCGCAGCAGCGTCTTCGAGACGAGTTCCGGGACGGCGCAGTTCGAACAGATCGCGACCGGGCCGCGCTCGCCGGCAGCGTCGACCGCTTCGACCGCGCCGCGTCGCGTCTCGACAACGGGGTCGAACGCCGCGACGACGGCTCGCCTGACGGCGTTTCCGTCCCACTCGACGTCGCGACTCGCCAGTGCGGCCCCGACGTGGGCCGGGAGGGGGACTTCTGCGTGTTCGGGTGCTGGAACGTGGCGCTCGCGGTAGGCCTCCGCCCAGTCGGTCGGAACGGCCACCCCTCTCGCCGCGAGTTCGGTCGCGACGGCTGCGGCCGGGTCGGTCGGCCGGTCGGCGGTCACGAGTGTGCCGAAGCAGTCGAAAGAGACTGCCATGTCAGTGTGGGTAATCCAAGTTCACTTGAATCGATCGGTCCGGCTGCCGGGAACCGCCGTCGGGAATGCCCGGTGGTAGCCGTCGGAGCGTTGCCGGTCGGCGCACTTCGTCGTCGGCGACGTCCGGTGTTCACCGTCAGCGAGTTGTCGGTCGGTGACGAGAAGTCGGCCTCACGAGATCGGAACGACGTTCCCCTCGAGGTCGCGGGGGAAGTAGGTGAGCCACTCGACGCCGTCTTCGGTGATGGCGATGGTGTCGGAGTGGCGGTAGCCGTACTCGTCGGTGTAGAGGCCGGGTTCGATCGTCCAGACGTGGCCGGGCTGCATGATGGCGTCTTCGTCGTCGTAACTCGTGGCGTCGTCCTCGCAGTGATCACCCCATCCCTGATCGACGTACGGCGGTTCGTGTCCGCCCATGCCGATGTTGTGACCGACGTGGTGCTGGTACAGGTCGGTGACACCCTGTTCGTCGACGTAGTCGCGGACCGCCTCGTCAACGTCGGCGATGGGGACGCCCGGACCGAGCGCGTCGATCGCGACGTCTTGCATCTCGACCATGAGTTCGAAGTAGTGGCGCTGCTCGTCGGTGGGTTCACCGAGGAACATCGTCCGCTCGAGTTCGGAGTGATAGCCGTCGACGTTCGCCGCCGCGCCGGTGACGAGCACGTCGCCCGCCTGCAGTCGACGGTTGGCGGTGTGGCCGTGGGGCAATCGGGTCTGCGGGCCGGTGATGTAGCCCGCGAAGGCCGGGCCGGAGCCGCGCGTCCGGGCGACGTACTCCTCGCCGAGAGTGTCGAGCATCGCTCGCGAGGCCTCCATCGAGGCGCGCTGGCTCACAGTGATCGGGTGGGCGCCGACCGCCGTGTAGTCGGCGAGGTAGCGGTGGGCCAGGTTCCCCCAGCGGGCCGACTCGCGAATCAGATCGAGTTCGGCGTCGGACTTCTCCCAGCGCATGCGGGACACCCACGCCTGGTCGTCGACCGCGACGAACTCTGAGAGGGCGGGCCCCTCGTAGCCCATCGTCCCGGGTGCGCCGTCGGTGTCGGCCACGACGGTCTCGACCCCGAGTCCGGCGAGCATCTCCGCCGCGACGGCGATCGGGCGCCCACCCGGGTAGTCGTGGTAGTGGTGGACGGCGTCGATCCGGGGGTTGGGTTCGACGCGTTCGACCTCCAGGCGCGGGACGGTGATCTCCGCGGTCTCGGGCGTGACGACGAGACAGACGGGGCGCTCCGTCTGGATGTGATCGAAGCCGGTCAGGTACTCGATGCTCGTCGCGCCGAACCAGACGCCAGCGTCGGCGTCGGACGCCCTAATCCGATCGCGAACCTGTGCGAGCCGATCGTCGTACTCGCCGTCCGGGAGACGTGTTGCCATGTGTGACCAGATAGCGTAGACGGGCAAAAGGGTTCAGGAGGCGGCGACCTGCGAGCCTGGCAACAGCGGCTTCGGCCCGTGTACGTGGCAACACCGGCACCGGGCTCCGAACGTGACGACGTGGCACCGCACTCGCATTCGGTCGACCCGTTCAGCGCTCGTCGATCGGCGTCCACGTTCGGTCGTATTCGCCGACGTAGGCCGAGCGGGGGCGGACGATACGGTTGTCGGCCAGCTGTTCGAGCGCGTGGGCGGTCCAGCCGCCGACGCGGGCGACGGCGAACGTCGCGCTAAAGAGCGGTTGCGGGATGCCGACGCCACGCAGGATGATCGCGGTGTAGAACTCGACGTTGGTCTCCAGATCGAGGTCGGGCCGCCGGTCGGAGAGCAGGTCCCGCGCGACGGTTTCGGTCTCGACGGCCGACTCGTAGAACGCCTCGTCACCCCCGTCCTCGGCCCGGTAGAACGCTTCGGCGCCCTCCGAGAGGACCGCCGCCCGCGGATCGCGGACGTTGTACACCCGGTGACCGAAGCCCATCAGCCGTTCGCCGGCGTCGAGTTTGGCTGCCAGCACCGAGCGGACGTCGTCCGCGGCGTGGGTCTCCTCCAGCATGTCGAGGACTGGGCCGGGCGCGCCGCCGTGGAGCGGCCCCTTCAGCGCGCCGACGGCACCGGTGACCGCCGAGAGCACGTCCGATTCCGTCGAGGCGATGACCCGGCCCGTGAACGTCGAGGCGTTGAACCCGTGGTCGACGACCGCGTTGAGGTAGGTTTCCAGTCCCCGGACCTCGCTGTCGGTCGGCTCCTCGCCCGTGAGCATGTAGAGGTAGTTACCCGCGTGCGAGAGGTCGGTTCTGGGCTCGACGAGTTCCTCGCCCTCGCGTGCGCGCCAGTAGGTAGCGACGATCGTCGGCAGCTGGGCGACGGCGATCAGCGCGTCTCGCTCCGGGTCTTCCGCCGCTGTTTCGCCGTTCACGTCGCCTGCCTCTGACGCTGGCCGGGCGAGCGACGCGCTCGCGAGGCCCATCCGGGCGGCGTCCATGGCTGACTGGCCGCGCTCGGCAGCCGCCTCGACGACCGATCTCGTCGCCGGGGCGAGCGCCCGATACTCGGCGAGTTCGGCCCTGAAATCTGCGAGTTCGTCCGTCGTCGGGAGTCGATCCTCGTACAGCACAAAGAGGGTCTCCTCGAACGTGGCGTTGCCTGCGAGTTCGTCGAGAGCGAAGCCGCCGATCGTCAACACGCCAGCGTCGCCGTCGATCGCGCTCAGTCGCGTCTCGTCTGCGACCACGCCGTCGAGGCCCTTGTGCACTGTCTCGTCCATGAGCTATCCAACGCGGGAGGTGCCCTTGATAGTGCTGATTCAGGAAACCCGGACGGTCGGAACTGGATACCGTCCGTCGAAAAATGTACATCCGCTATCCGCGAAGCTGGACGCGCGTTCAGGCTTTCCGGGAGAAGGCGAGGTTGCCGGAGATGTTCTCGATGTAGATCTCGACGACGTCGCCCTCGTCGGCGCCGGGGACGAAGATCGTGTAGTTGCCCTTCTCGGCCACACCGTCGCCCTTGCGGCCGGTGCCGGTGATCTCGACGGTGTAGGTCTGGCCCTCCTCGACCTCGTCTCGGTCTTGCTGCTGGGACTGGCTCTGCGAGCGCTTGGTGACCGGTCGGAAGGCTCCGCAGGCGTCACAGCGAAGCATGGGTGTGCGATCCTCGCGAACCAGGCGGGTGTCGGGCAGGCCACACTCCGAACAGAGGACGTACTCGTCGACGTAGGCGTCGACGACCGCGTCCAGATCCGTCTGGGAGAAGTTGCCGTTGTATCGGCCGCGGCCGTCTTCGAACTTGCCGCTGGTCCCGAGTTCGCGCTGGATGAACCGGTGGAGATGTTCCGGCTCTCGGCCGAGCACGTCGGCGATCTCGCTCATGTTCGTAAACCGCGTGAAGGCACCGTCCTTCTGGGGCTCGGCGTCCGGAATGTCGAGACGTTCGTCGTCGCCGCCGATGTCGGGAACGTTCTCCATCGCGCGGTCGAGACTCGATTCGTAATCCATGGGCGAAACGAGTAGACCGCGACGTAAAGCCGTTCTGCTATCACTCCTGCCGGTTCCGGAGTCTCGGCCGTCCGCGCCGATAGCCCCATCGTCGATCGAACAGACCTCTTCGACGGCACCGGCCGTGGTCGCCTCCGACGCTGACACTTAAGGGGACTCCGTTCGAGTGTGAGGTGTGAGCGAAAACACCACACGACGGGCGCTGCTCGCGACCGTGCTCGGTGCTGGCACGGTGGGACTGGCAGCCTCGGACGTGGGGTCACTACTCGAGAAGTTTGCCCCACTGTCGGGCGACACCTGGGACGGCGTCGATCGCGACGTCTCGGGCGAGGCCACGAACCCGTACGGATCGGCGACGATCAAACGGGACGACGTGGGGATCCCACACGTCGAGGCCGAAGACGAACGGGCGGCCTACTTCGCGGTCGGCTACGTCCAGGGGTTCGACCGACTCTTTCAGCTCGACATCCAGCGCCGCCAGATGCGCGGCCAGCTCTCCGAAATCGCCGGCGAGGCGACCGTCGAGAGCGACGAGTTCCATGTCAAGATGGACTTCGTCGGTGCGGCGGAGGCGACCTGGGATAGCCTGGCGGAGACGAGCCACGCGCCACTCGTCCGGGCGTTCGCCGACGGGGTGAACGCCGCAATCGAGAACGAGGAACTCCCGATCGAGTTTCAGATACTCGGCCACGAGCCGGCCCCCTGGACGCCGGTGGACACGATTCTCCTGGAGAAGCAGATCGCCTGGACCCTGACGGGGAACTTCGACGCGCTCCGACGCGAGCGCCTCACCGACGCCCTCGGTGCGGAGATCGTGACCGACCTCTACCCGACCACGTACGACCACGACGTCCCCGTGCTCCGTCCCGGAGACGACGCCCTCGGTGACGTCGGCGGGGTTGATGGCAACACTGCGAGACCGTCCGAACCGGCTTCGCGTCGGCTCCGGACGGGGTCTGCGGCCCAGCCGAACGCCGATCAGACGAGCGGAACGGGCCCGTCGGGTGGCGACAGTTCGACGAGCGAGCCGGGCCAGTCTGATGGTACCGGTTCGACGAGCGAGACGAACTTTTCAACCAGCGACGAACCGGCGAGCGGGTCGGACGAACTCGTCGACTGGCTCGCACAGTTCGAATCCCCGCCGGGCGTGGGATCGAACAGTTGGGTCGTCTCCGGCGAGTACACCGACTCCGGAACACCCATCGTCGCCAACGACCCGCACCTCTCGCTGATGACGCCGCCGATCTGGTACGAACAGCACGTCGTCACGTCGGAGACGAACGTCCGCGGCGTGACGTTCCCGGGCGTCCCGTTCGTGATCATCGGCGCGAACGAGGACGGTGCCTGGGGCTTCACCAACGTCGGTGCGGACGTCCTCGACTGTTACCGGTACGAACTCGACGAGGACGGCAGTCGCTACCGCTATCAGGGCGAGTGGCGCGAGTTCGATACCGAAGAACACGAGATCGCCGTCGCGGACGGCGAGGACCGCACCGTCACCGTTCGCAAGACCGTCCACGGCCCCTTCCTCGAACGCGAGGGCGAACACGTCGGCGTCGCCTGGACCGGCCTCACCGCCACCCGCACCTCCCAGTCGATCTACGAGATCGGCCGGAGCGAGGGTTTCGACGACGTCCTCGACTCCCTCGAGAAGTTCGACGAGCCGACGCAGAACTTCGTCTACGCGGACGCCGACGGGCGGACCTGCTACTACACGACGGGGCAACTTCCCCGACGGACGATCGATGGCGATCCCGTCCGCGGCGACCGGGTCTTCGACGGCTCGGCGGGCGAGGCGGAGTGGGCGGGCTACGAACCGTACGGCGAGGCCACCTGGGAAGGGTTCGTCCCGTTCGACGAGAAGCCACACGCGATCGACCCTGACCGCCTCGCCACGGCGAATCAGCGCGTCGCCGACGATCCGACCCACTACGTCGGCACGGCCTACGCCGCACCCTACCGCGGCGGTCGTATCTACGACCGACTCGACGAGCTAACGGCGGACGGCACGACGACGCTCGACGATCACGCGGCCGTCCAGACCGATCGTGTCGATCCCCGGGCCGCCCAGCTGGTTCCAGAACTCGTCGCCGCCGTCGACCGGGTCGCGCAGGAGGGCGATCGACGTATCGTCGAGGCGAGTGACCTGCTTGCCGACTGGGACCACGAGATGGTCCCGGACTCGGAGGCGGCGCTCGTCTTCGCCCGGTGGATGGACAACCTCGTCGAGACCGTCTGCGAACCGCGCTTCGAAGACGCCGGACTCGACGACTCCGACTACCCGTCGGACTGGGCCGTCGCCACGCTCCCGGCCGACAGCCCACTGTTCGAGTCGATGTCGCGGACGGCCACACTGATCGGGGCGCTGGAGGCGACGCTCTCGGAACTCGACGGGGCCGAGTGGGAGACCTACGGCGACTACAACACCACGGCCGCGATCGAACACCCGTTCGGCGGCCAGGCGGCGTTCCTGAACTACGACGAGCACCCGATCGGCGGCTCGCGCGCGACGATCAACAACTATCGAGTGGACTCTGCCGTCGGATCGAGTACGCGTCTCCTGGCACACCCCGGCGGCGAGGCCCGGACGATCTTGCCTGGCGGCAATTCGGGCGATTACTCCTCCGACCACTACGACGACCAGTTCGAGGAGTGGATCGCCGGCGAGTACCGGCCGCTCACGCTCGAACCCGTGGGTGAGACGAAGGTGACCTTCGAGGGTGATTCCCGATGACGAGCGAGGAACTCGATGCCACCAGTTCGTCGGGAGACGACGGTGATCGACGCCCGGGCGACGACGTCGAGTCTCGAGCGGGTGGCGAACCGTCCGATGACCAGCGTGGCGCTGTCGACCGGGTCCGTGGCGCCGTCTTTCGCGTCCGGACCCAGCCCGGCCCACATCGCGTCGCGATCGTCGTCGCGGTCGTCGTCGGTCTCGGCCTGGCCTGGTTCCACTGGCTCGGCTTGCTTTTCGGCGGAATGCTGGTCGGATTCGTCGCTCGAACGTTCCGTCGGGCCCTCCTCGCGGGCCTCGGTTTCGGTGTCGTCGTCCTCGCCGTCTTCGCCGTGACGGTCGCCGGGTCGCTCGGCCAGACACTCGCGATGACGCCGCCGATCTTCCTTACGATCGGTGCGGCGCTCGGTCTGCCCACGTTCGGCGCACTCGTCAGGGGCGTGGTCTGACGAACTGGCCTCCGACGGAGAGCGCAGGCACCGGGCGAAGTGACAACAGGGAGGCAGTCGTACTCCGTGTATGGTCGTGGTCGTCCCCTCGGCCGACCCCGGGTCAGTCCTCGCCGGACTGTTCGTGCTGACCGTCGCGCTAGCACATCTGCTTCCCCATCAGTTCCCCGAGGCGATCGAGCGACGGCGACACGGCCTCCTCTCGCTGGCTGGCGGCGTCTCGATCGTCTACGCGTTCGTTCACCTCTTTCCCGAGATCGATCACCGACGGGAGACGATCGAGGGCCTGGATCTGCTGGGGGTCACGCTCGTCTCGGAGCACATCTATCTGGTCGCCTTCGTCGGCCTCTCGCTGTTCTACGGGCTGGAACGACTCGCGTCGACGGCCGGAACCACCTCGCGTGACCGTGGCGATTCACCGCCAGGGGCGACCGTCTTCGCCGCTCACGTCGGCGGCTTCTCGATCTACAACGCGGTCATCGGCTACGCCATCGTCCGCGGGGAAACCGGTGCGGAGAGTGTGTTCCTCTTTACGATCGCGATGGCGTTGCACCTCTTCGGCAACGACCAGGCCATGCACGAACATCACCCGCACCTGTACGCTCGTTACGGCCGATTCGTGCTGGCGGCCGCCGTCGCGCTGGGCGCGCTGATCGGGGCCGTGGTCGTCTTCGATCCCGGCGTCTATACGGTCGCGCTCTCGCTGCTGACGGGCGGAATCGTCTTCAACGCGATCAAGAACGAACTGCCGCGGACGCGAGACAGCCGGTTCTGGGCGTTCGCCGTCGGCGCCGGGATATACGGCGCTATCCTCGTAAGTCTCTGACCGGCCGCGACTCAGCGCTGATCGGTCCCCTCGGTGATCGACCTGTCTGCCTGTTCGTCGAGTCGCTCGAGATCACGTCCGGCGTTCGCCTCGTCGCGATTTCCCGCCTCGCCCGTTATCTCCCCGTAGATCGCTTCGCGGGCTTCGTCGGCGGACGAGAACTCCTCGTTCACCAGCCTGTCGAGCGCGCTCCCGAGCGATTCGGTCTCGTTCGGCAGATCCATCTCGCCTAGCGCGTACTCCTGTGAGAGTTCTTCACCCGTGACCGGGTACTCGAGTTCACCCAGCCGTCGTTCGACGTCCGCGAGGATCGACTCCGTCGCTTCGGCCCGCTCCGCTTTCCGTTCGCTGATCCGGTCCTGTGCACGGTCGACGTCGGGCTCTTCGTGTGCCATGGCCCGACTCCGCCGGTCCGACGGGAAGGGCGTGGGCTTGCATCGGCCGGGGTCGCCGCTGCCCGTCGAGTGGGTCGTGGTACCACGACGCTCGCTGACGATCGGATCGGAACTACGAAACCCTCGGAGACGAAACGGCAATGCAATGTCCGCAAATGTTGCCGAGGAAGCGGGCGACGCTTCCGACGCAGACGAGCCGGAATCGGCTCTCGAGAACGCGAAACACCAGCTCGCTCGCGCGACGGAACACGTCGACATCGACCCGAACGTCGTCGAGCGCCTCAAGCGGCCGCGCAAGATCCACGAGGTCTCGCTCCCGCTCCGGCGCGACGACGGCAGTGTCGAAGTCCTGACCGGCTTCCGCGCCCAGCACGACAGCGTTCGCGGGCCGTACAAGGGCGGCCTGCGCTACCACCCGGAGGTCAGCCGCGACGAGTGTGCCGGCCTCGCGATGTGGATGACCTGGAAGTGCGCCGTCATGGACCTGCCCTTCGGTGGCGCCAAAGGTGGCGTCGTCGTCGATCCCAAGGACCTGAGTAGCAAGGAGAAGGAACGGCTGACCCGCCGGTTCACCCAGGAGATCCGCTCGGCGATCGGTCCGACGAAGGACATCCCGGCGCCCGACATGGGCACCGACCCGCAGACGATGGCCTGGCTGATGGACGCCTACAGCATGCAGGAAGACGAGACCATCCCGGGCGTCGTCACCGGCAAGCCGCCCGCGATCGGCGGCAGCGAGGGCCGCGAGGAAGCACCCGGCCGCAGCGTCGCCATCGTCACTCGCGAGGCCTGCGAGTACTACGACTACGACCTCTCCGAGACGACCGTCGCCGTGCAAGGCTTCGGCAGCGTCGGCGCGAACGCCGCCCGCCTGCTCTACGAGTGGGACGCCAACATCGTCGCCGTCAGCGACGTCAACGGCGCCCGATACGACGCCGACGGCATCGACGTCGACAAGATCCCCTCTCACGACGAAGAGCCCGAGGCCGTCACCGCCGCGACCGGCGTCGGCGAGAAGATCCCGAACGAGGAACTGCTCGAACTTGACGTCGACGTCCTCATCCCCGCCGCAATCGGCAACGTCCTCACCGAGGAGAACGCGGACGACGTCAGCGCGGACATGATCGTCGAAGGCGCGAACGGCCCGACCACCTTCGCGGCCGCCGCCATCTTCGACGACCGCGACATCCCCGTCATCCCCGACATCCTCGCCAACGCCGGCGGCGTCACCGTCAGCTACTTCGAGTGGCTCCAGGACATCAACCGCCGTGCCTGGTCGCTCGAACGCGTCAACGAAGAACTCGAAACCGAGATGCTCTCGGCCTGGGCCGACGTCAAGGACGAGGTCGAGGACAAGGACCTCACCTGGCGCGACGCCGCCTACGTCGTCGCGCTCAAGCGCATCGCCGCCGCCCACGAGTTCCGCGGCGTGTGGCCATAGGACCAACGAACTTTTTGTGCGTCGGGTTCGCCTGCGGCGAACCGCTCGCACAAAAACTTCGATGAAAAGGCCGGCGGCTTCGCCGCCGGAGAACCTCGCTCACTGCGTTCGCGAGGATGCTATTTGACCTACGTCTCCGTACAGGCCGGACGGTCCGGCGCGGAACTCGGGAACAAGTAGTGTTGGCTACCAAAACACATTTACTTGATGTTTCGCTGTTGCAATTGCCGGTAGATAGGTTTGCGACTCTTCCGTGGACAAATGAGTGAACCCGAGGTCGTCAGGAGGGTCAGCGCCGGGATCTCAGGCAGTTCGTGTCAAAAAGAACTTGATACCGCGTCCGTTCTCTAGTCATAATGATGAGGGATCTAGCAAACGATGAGGAGATCGAGCAAGCAATTCACTATCTAGTGCATTCGTTCGAATCCTCGGGCGATAACCCAAAACCGGTGGTCCTCCACAGTATCCGGGTGGGAATGAATCTTTACGACAGAGAGTATGAAACGCACATCGTCATCGCTGGTCTCCTTCACGACCTGTTAGAGGATACAGCTGTGACGTTCGACGAGATTCAGTCGAAGTTCGGGACTGACGTTGCAAATATCGTGGAAGCAACGAGTTTCGACGAGAATATCGACGACTATCTCGAAAGACACTACGATATTTATCGAAGATGCTTTGCGGTGGGGAGAAGCGCGGTGGCAGTCAAGGCTGCGGATATTTTGGATAACAGTGCTTACTACGGTCTGGGAGATTCCGAGGAACTGCAACAGAATCTGCTCGAAAAGATGGCGTATTTTATCGACCAATCTGAACCCTATATCGGGGACGAAGACATCTATCAGGAGCTCAATGACAAGTTCCCTGTTGTGAAGGAACGAGTAACGAAAAACGCCGAAACCGACGTTTGAGCTTCGTTGGAACAGGCTGTTACCGATCCATCATCGGTCCAGATACGTCATCGACTCTTCGTCGCTCACCTGGCCGAACTGCCGGTAGAACTGGCCGACAGCGCGAAACGTGGCGGGCGTCTCCAGGGCGATCACCTCGTCGGCTTCGGCCCGGAGGTCGGCGGCGGAATCCGGCGAAGAGATGGGCACGGCGAGGGTGAGGGAGGCGGGATCTTTCTCGCGGACCTGTCTGAGGCAGGCGCGGGCGGTCGCGCCCGTCGCGACGCCGTCGTCGACGACCACGACGTGTTTTCCCTCGATTTCTGGAAGCTCGCTCGTGCCGCGATAGCGTTCGAGTTTGGTGCGGGCCGCCTCGACCTCGACCTCGCGCTCGCGCTCGATGTGATCCTGTGGGACGCCGATCCGGTCGATGAGCCCCTCGTTGCGCCAGACGGCGCCGTCGCTCGCCGCGGCGCCGATGGCCAGTTCCGGATTTCCGGGTGCCCCGATCTTCGAGGCGACGACGACGTCCAGGTCCGCGTCGAGTGCGTCGGCGACGGGTCGAGCGACGGGAAGCGCTCCGCGGGGGATGCCGAGGACGAGGTCGGCGTCGACGCCGCGGCGGTCGAGTTCGGCCGCGAGGCGCTCGCCCGCGTCCGTTCGATCGTCGAACATGGCTAGGGAACGCTTCTCCACCGTTCACCTTGGTCCTTGGCCCGTCGGTCGACGAACCACGCCACGATCGGCCACCCAAACAAACTCGGGGCGAGACCGCGTACAGCCACGGGATGGCCAGTGATCGCTCCGGGACGGACGAGCTGGATCACCCGCTTTTCTCGCGGCTCTACCGGGTGTTCGATCCGATCGACCGCCGAACGCTCGGGCCACAGCGTCGGGAAATCGCCCGGGAGCTCACGGGCCGGGTCGTCGACGTCGGTGCGGGTGACGGCGCGATGTTTCCCTTCGTAGTCGAAGCGACCGGTGCGGGGCAAGCGGGACCCGCACGGGAATCAGTCGTCGGGGCGGACGCTCCCACCGATGCGGTCGAGTATCACGCGGTCGAGCCCGATCGGACGATGCGCCGCCGCGCTCGCTCGCGCGCTACGGAGCTGGGGCTTCCCGTCGAGTTCCACGACGCCAGGGCCGAGACGCTTCCCTTCGCAGACGATAGCGTGGACGTCGTCATCTCGTCGCTCGTGTTCTGTTCGATCGCCGAGCCGGGTGTGGCGCTCGACGAGGTCGCCCGCGTCCTCCGGCCGAACGGCGAGTTCCGCTTTCTGGAACACGTCGGCGGGACGGGGTACTACCGGCGTCTTCAGGAGGGCCTGACGCCGGTGTGGAAACGCGTCGCCGGCGGTTGTCATCTCGATCGTGACACCGTCGATCGGTTCGACGCCGACGACCGCTTCGAACTGACCGAGTTCGTCCGGACGGACGTTCGGCTCTATCCAGCCGCGCCGATCGTTCGAGGGACGTTGCGCCGCGTCGACGACGGATGACCGGCGGCGGGGAACCGACGCGACCGCTTCCGCATCCCGAACCCTTTTCTCACGACGTTGCGGCGTATGGTCATGGTCCGTGACGTGGCGGTGGTGAAATATTACTTCTACAAGGCGACCGAGGCGGTCGAGTTCTATCGACCGATTATGTATCTGTACTTCCTCTCGCTGGGTCTTTCATTCACTCACATCGTGATCTTCGAGGCGCTGTACAACGTGGCGACGGTGGTGGGCGAGATCCCGACGGGGTACGTCGGCGATCGGATCGGCCGGCGAAACAGTCTGCTGGTCGGGAGCGCCACGATCACCGCGACGTTGGTCGCCATCGCGCTCGCGAGTTCGGCCATCGCCTTCGCCGTCCTCTTTATCGTCTGGTCGACGGGCTACAACTTCCGGTCGGGGACGGAGGATGCGTGGGTGTACGAGACGCTCGCGGATAGCGACGACACAGACGCCTTCACGCGCGTCCGCGGCCGCGGACAGTCGATCGCACTGGCCGCCGGCGTCGGTGCGTCGCTGGTCGGCGGCTATCTCGGTGGGATCGACCTCGCGTATCCGTTCCTCGCCGCAGCGATGTTCACCGGTGTCGGCACGCTCGTCATCCTCACGCTGGACGAACCGGAGACCTACGAGGAGAGTGGGTCGAGCGAGCTCGGGTTGCGAGAGGCCTGGGACGTCGTTCGCGAGGCGCTTGGACAACGCCGACTGCGTTCGTTCATCATCTACTACTACGTGCTCTTCTCGGCCGTCACGTACCTCGTGTTCATCTTCCTCCAGCCGGCATTCGAATCGACCATGGTCGACCTCGGCGTCGACGTCGTCCTGTCGGTTCCGATTCCCGGCTTCGGGGCGTACGAACTCGCCGTCGCGCCCGACAACGTCGAGACGCTGCTCGGCGGGTTCTACGCCGCGATGAACCTCGCCTCGGCGGCCGTGAGCTACCGGATCGGATTCCTCCGGGAACGCATCGGCCTGTCTCGCTGGTTCGTCGGGGCCCCGCTGCTGGTGGGGGTGCTCCTCGTCGCGATGGCGTTCGTTCCGGCGCTCGCGTTCGTCGCCCTGTTCGTCGGCTGGGGAATCGTCGAACCGACGCGCGTCCTCGCCGGGCAGTACGTCAACGACCGCGTCGAGACGCTCGGTCGAGCGACCGTCCTGAGCGCGATGGCGATGGTCAGCGCGCTCACGGTGATTCCGTTCCAGCTCGGCAGCGGCGTCCTCTCTGACAGCGTTTCGCCCGTCTACACCCTCTCGCTCGCCGGGGGTGTGCTCGTCGTCGGCTCACTCGCAATCTTGCTCTGGGAGTCGCCTGTCGAACCGTCTTCGAGTGTCTCTGCGGCGGATTGATACGTGGGGTTTCAGGATATGAACCGAACTGGAACGTGAACACCTTACGGGCTCCGATCACGACCATCACGACGACTGCGATCACGGATCTTCCGCCCGTAGCCTATCGGCGCTCGAGGGGGATCGCGTTCACCGTCGACACCTCCTGAGTCGCCGACGAACTCCGAACCGGGAGCTGTGTCCGTTATAGTCGGTTCACCGATGCAGCCAGCTTACAGATCGGTAGGCCGTGTTCGCGGAGGTATCGTCCGCCGGCACGCGTCACCGGGTACCATAGACTGATGGTACCGTCGCCCCTGTCTCGGGTGATGACCGACTGGATTAGTGAGACATTCTGTAGCACCGTCGGCTGGGAGCACCTCCAGACGTTGGTCGATCTCGATCACCGAATGGCCGGCAGCGACGGCGAGCGAGCTGGCGCTGAGGCCACACGAAACGTGTTATCCGACGTCGGCGCCCGAAACGCCCGCCTCGAGACGTTCGAGTTGCAGGGCTGGACCCGTGGTGACAGCGGCGTTTCCCACCCCGATTCTGGTTCATCGTACGACTCGATCGCGTTACCCCGTAGCTCCACCGGACAGGTCGACGCCGAGTTCGTCGATCTGGGATATGGGCTTTCGGCGGACTTCGCCTCCGCCGACGTGGAGGGAAAGATCGTCATGGCCGCGTCGAACGTCCCGAGTTACCACGATCGGTTGATCCATCGACGTGAGAAGTATTACTACGCCGTCGAGGCCGGCGCAGACGGATTCGTCTTCCGCAACCACGTCGACGGGCAACTTCCACCGACGGGATCCGTCGGGCGACCTGACCACCCGATCGGCGAGATTCCGGCCGTCGGCGTGAGCATGGAAGTGGGCGCCGCGCTCGGTCGGCGATTCGACGGTGAAGTCCTTCGCCTGTCCGTCGACGCCGACATTCACGACACGACGAGCCAGAACGTCCACGCCGAACTCGGTCCGGAGACCGACGAACGCGTTCTGGTGACGGCCCACCTCGACGGTCACGACATCGGTGAGGGGGCGATGGACGATGGTGCCGGCACGGCGATGCTGGTCGAGATCGCGCGGGCGCTTGCAACCCGCGAGACTCCCCTCGACACCCGGGTCGAGTTCGTCGGTTTCGGGTCGGAAGAGGTCGGTCTCTGCGGCTCGTTCTATCACGCCGAGGGTTGTGATCCGAGGTCTGTAAAGGCGGTCGTCAACCTCGACGGCGTCGTCCGTGGTCGGACCCTCCAGTTTTTCACTCACACCTTCGACGAGCTCGAGGCGGCCGTCTCGCGGGTGGCCGATCGATACGACCACCCCGTTAGCATCATCCCGAAGGAAGGATTCCGCGGCGACCAGTGGCCCCTCGTCCGCGAGGGGGTCCCCGGCTACTTCGTCTCCGGCGTCCGGGACTCGAACGGTCGCGGCTACGGCCACACGTCGGCCGACACCTTCGACAAGCTCGACGTCCGAAATCTTCGAGAACAGGCCATCTTTCTGACCGAGCTGGTCGCCGACCTGGCTCGGACTGAGACGACCATTCCCCACCGCGAGCGCGCCGACGTGGCGGCCTCGTTCGAGGCGGAGGGGCGCGCGGAGGGGATGAAGATCGTCGGGGAGTGGCCGTACGCCTGAGTCGGAGCACGGGCGTGGTCAGTTGGACGGTCGTCGTCCGGCTCGACCAGGAGGACGGCTTATTCGCGCTCGGTCGGCTCGTCGATCCAGTTGTAACAGCGGTAGGTCTGCGGTCCCCGATCCTCGACCAGCATGTCGAGCGGGATGAAGCCCTCGCCGCCGCGCGAGCCAGCGACGCGGACGTCGGAATCGTCCGAACACGTCATCAGCTTCGCGTCGATGGAGAAAGTGAACTCGAGGCGGCCGCGGTGGGACTCGTCCGGGTCGAACGAAACGGAGACGTCGCCGCCTCCGACGCCGAAGATCGCCGTTCCCTCCGGGGCCGAGACGCCGACGTCGTGGCTGGCGAGTCCGCCTCGGAGCTCTGTGAGCCACTCGCGCATCTCCTCGCGGTCGAGCGCGGTTTCCAGGTCGAAGGTGCCGTCGGCCTCGACGGCTCCGTCCTCGAACGTGAAGTCGGGATAGGCGAGCTTCTCGTCGGGGAGAACGTGCGACATCTCGGCTGGATCCGGCGGCTCGTCGGGGACGTCGAGTTCGTCGCTGACAGCGGACCGATCTGGCGTCGACTGGTCAGGACCTGACGGTTCGTCGGCGGTCATTGGTTCTCCTCGTCACCGCTCGGTCGGAGATGCCTTTCGGATTCGATCGGCGAGTCACTGCCACGCATCGGTGACCTCCTCGTCGTCAGCGACCGATTCGGCGAAGTGACACCGCGACCACCCGTCCCCGACTTCGATCTGGTCGGGGACGGTCGTCCGACACGTTTCTTCCGCCATCGGACAGCGGGTGTGGAAGACACAGCCCGACGGCGGGTCGACCGGGCTCGGGACCTCGCCCTCGAGGACGAACGTATCCTCGATGGTCGAGGCTGGATCCACGTTCGGAATCGCCGCGAGCAAGGCCTCCGTGTAGGGGTGAGCGGGTCGTTCGAACAGCTCCTCGGCCGGCCCGACCTCCATCAACTCGCCGACGTACATGACGGCGATGCGGTCGGCGACGTGCTTGACGGCGCTCAGGTCGTGACTGATGAGGAGGTAGGTGAGGTCGAGTTCGTCCTGGATCCGCATGAGGAGGTTGAGGATACTCCCCTTGACGGAGACGTCCAGCGCGGAGACCGGCTCGTCGAGGACGAGGACGCTCGGCTCGGTGGCGATCGCCCGTGCGATGGAGACGCGCTGGGCCTGGCCGCCCGAGAGCTCGTGCGTGTATCGATCGAGATGGTGCTCGGAGAGTTCGACGAGCTCTAGCAGTTCGGCGATTCGCTCCTCGCAGTCGTCGGCCGACCACCCCTGCGTGATGAGGGGTTCGGCGATGGCGTCGCCGACCGTCATTCGGGGATTGATGCTCGAACTCGCGTTCTGGAAGACGACACCCACGTCCGCGAGCAGGTCTGCTGGGCGGTCGGTCGCCCCGCCGACGGGGGTCCCGTCGAGCGAGATGACTCCCTCGGTCGGCGTGTACAGTCCGGTGACGAGGTTCGCGAGCGTCGACTTGCCGCTCCCGCTCTCGCCGACGACGCCCAGCGTCTCACCGCGATGAACCGAGAGCGAGACGTTCGAGACGGCGGCGAGGCTGGTCGTGTTGCCGAGCAGTCGGTCGAGCAGTGAGTCGTTCATCGCGAACGATTTCGAGACGTGCTCGAGTTCGATGACGGGTTCCCGGGCGGTCGAACCGGCTTCGTTCAGTCGTGCGTCGGTCGCGTCATCAGCTTCAGCGGCACTGCCACCTGCCGTCGCGTTTCCGGGACGATCGACGCTCATCGCGATCCCTCCACGCCGACCGCCTCCCGGGTCGGGTCCGGAACGCGGTCGAGTGCGCAGCACGCCGCCTCTTGTCCGTCGCCGCAGTCACAGACCGGCATCGGAGCCGACTGGCACGCAGCGTCGGCGTACGCACAGCGCGAGGCGAAGGGACAGCCCTCGATATCGCCGAGTTGATCCGGCACCTGTCCCTCGATCGTCGCCAGGTGCTCTTTGCGTTCCGTCTGCTGGGGCATACAATCGAGCAGCGCCTGCGTGTACGGGTGGCGGGGTTGGGTCAGGATCTGGTCGGTCGTCCCGGTCTCCATCACCTGCCCGCCGTACATCACGATGACGCGGTCGCAGACTTCGGAGACGACGCCGATGTCGTGCGTGATCAACATCACGGACATGTCCCGGCTGGCGCGGAGGTCGGACAGAATCTGCAGGATCTGGGCCTGGATCGTGACGTCGAGGGCGGTCGTCGGTTCGTCGGCGATCAGGAGGTCCGGCTCGCTCGCCAGCGCGATGGCGAGCATGGCTCGCTGTCGCATGCCGCCGGAGAACTCGTGTGGGTACGCGTCGAGTCGTTCTTCGGGGTTCGGGATGCCCACCTCTGACATGAGTTCGACGACTCGGTCGCGTTTGTCGGCCCAATCGGTACGGTCGTGGAGAAACGGGATTCGCAGGTACTCGCGCAGTGGCTGATGATCGGGATTGTCGTGGACCTTCAGCGACTCGACGATCTGTTCGCTGACGGTAAAGACCGGGTTGAGCGTCGTCATCGGGTCCTGGAAGACCATGGACATATCCTGGCCTCGCAGGCGACGAATCGTCTCGTCTGTCGCTTCGGTCAACTCTTCGCCACGGTACCGGATCGAGCCGTTCGCGATCTTCCCTGGCTCTTCGAGCCGCATGATCGAACGGGCAGTGACGGACTTGCCACTCCCGCTCTCGCCGACGATGCCGACGACTTCCCCCGGCTCGATGTCGAACGAGACGCCGTTGACGGCGTGGACGGTTCGGTCGTGGGTCTCGAAGTGCGTGTGCAGGTTCTCGACGGAGAGTAGTGGTTCGGTCATGGTTAGAGTCCCTTGTTCTGGACGGATTCTTCCTCGCGCGGGTCGAGTACGTCTCGCAGGCCGTCACCGAGCAGGTTGAACCCGAGGACGGCGAACATGATGGCGAGCCCGGGGAAGTTGACGACCCACCAGGCCGACCGGAGGTAGTCACGTCCCTCGGAGATCATCGTCCCCCACTCGGGGGTCGGCGGTTGTGCGCCGAGTCCCAGGAACGAGAGGCCGGCAGTCGAGAGGATGACCGTGGCCATGTCCAGCGTCGCGAGGACGACGACCGGCCCCATCACGTTCGGGAGGACGTGGCGACCCACGATCCGGAGTCGGCCCGTCCCCATGAGCTGGCTCGCTTTGACGTACTCCTCTTCTTTGACGGACAACACGCTGCCGCGGACGACGCGCGCGTAACTCGTCCAGCCGACGATCGCCAGCGCGATCATGATGTTCGTCAGACTCGGCCCCAGTATCCCCGCGATGACAAGCGCGAGGAGGAGGCCGGGAAACGCCAGTAAGACGTCGACCAGACGCATGAGCCCTTCGTCAACGTACCCGCCGGCGTACCCCGCAGTTACCCCGACAGCCGTCCCGATGGCGAGCGAGATCCCAACGACGGCCACGCCGATCTTCAGTGAGACGCGTGCGCCGAAGATGAGTCGTGAGAGGACGTCCTGCCCGAGCTGGTCGGTGCCGAGCGGATGTTCTGCGGACGGCCCTTCCAGTCGATCTCGGAGGTTCTGTTCCTCGGGATCGTGTGGGGCGAGCATCGGCGCGAAGATCGCCGTCAGGATCAGCGTCAGGACGATCACCAGGCCGATCACGTTGAGCGTGTTCGACCGGAACTGTCGGACTGGACGCGAGTGGTAGGCGGCGACGAGTCGGGATCTGGTCTCTCCGAGTTTCGATCTGGCCTGAACGCCGGCAGATCGGAGCCGGTCGCCGATCGATTTGACCCGGTCGCCGACGGAAGTCTCGTCGGTCATTCACTGCCACCTCCGAGCGAGATGCGCGGATCGACGTACCGGTAGGTGATGTCGACGAGCAGGTTCGTCACGACGAAGACGACGGCGACGATCAGGACGAGCCCCTGGACGACGGGGTAGTTCCTGGCGAAGATGGCGTCGATCAGGAGACTGCCCAGCCCCGGTCGCTGAAAGACCATCTCGATGATCACGGCGCCGTTCAGCAGATAGCCGAACTGGAGCCCGACGATCGTGATGACCGGGATGAGCGCGTTTCTGAGCGTGTGCTTGTAGACGACGATCCGCTCTTTGAGTCCCTTCGATCGCGCCGTCTGGATGTACTCCTCGTCTAATACCTCCAGCATCGACGACCGAAGCAGTCTGGTGATGACGGCGGCCATCCCCGTTCCGAGGGTGACGGCCGGCAGGACCAGGTGTCCGAACGTTCCGAACCCGTGGGTCGGCAGGACGCCCAGCTGGACCGCGAAGACGAGCATGAGCAGGTAGCCCAGCCAGAAGTTCGGCATCGAGAGGCCGAGGAGGGCGAGCACCTGACTTCCGTAGTCTAAGCGACCGCCCTTGTGGACGGCGCTGATGACGCCGGTCGGGATCGCCACGACGAGCGCGACGGCCAACCCCGCGACGGCGAGTTCGACCGTCGGCATGAGGTTCTGCTGGATCAACGTCGTCACGGCCGTCTCCGAGTGGTACGACACGCCGAGATCCCCCTGCATCACGTCGGTAACCCAGTTTACGTACTGTACGGGGATCGGGTCGTTCAGTCCGTTCGTTTCTCTGAACCGCTCGATCGCCGCCTGTGATGGCGATCGGCCGCCCATTTGTTTGCGCAGGATCGTCCGCGCCGGGTCGCCCGGCGTAAAGAACGTCAGCGAAAACGTCAGGACCGAGACGCCGAGCAGGACGGCCAGTCCCGAAATAATCCGTCGAACGATGTATTTCCACATAGATTGTGTGCGATGTCGAATCGGTCGTGGTCACTTTTCCAGCGACGTCCAGCTCGTAAACTCCGGAATCGGGGAGAACGAGACTCCCTCGAGCCCGGACTGGTACGCGGCGACGAACTCGTCGTAATAGACCGGGACGGTCACGGCCTGTTCTTTCATCCGCTCTTGGGCCTGGACGTACTTCTCTTCCTTTACCGCGCTTTCCGTGGCTTGCAGGCCGTCTTCGATCAGCGTGTCCACCTCGCCGCCGAGGTTCTGGACGCCGGTCTCCTCGTTCCGGTATCGGCGCTGGTTGACGTCGCCATCGGAGTGGAACGAGTCGTAGATGACGTAGTCGGCAGCCCCGGAGTTCGACCCGCTGGTGTCGACGAAGAGGTGGCCGTCACCATCTCGCACCAGTTCGGAGTACTGCGCCCGTTCGGCCATCTGAATCTCGGCCTCGACGCCGGCACTGGTGAAGCTATCCAGCAAGACCTGGGCGATGTCCCGGCCGTTGACGAGATCGTTGGGCACGACGATGGTGAGCGTTTCGCCGTCGTAGTCCGATTCCTCGACGAGCGAACTCGCCGTGTCCTCGTCGTACTCGTAGGGATCGACCTGGTCGTGAGCCGACCAGTAGATCGTCGGTGAGATCGGAACGCGGGCGGCAGAGCCGACGTTCTCCAGGATCGTGTCGACGATCAGCTGCTGGTCGACGGCGTGATTCAACGCCTGACGGAGCACCGGATCGTCGGTCGGGGCGTCGTAGAGGTTGAACCCACCGTAGCAGGACCCGGCCGTCTCCTGTCGGGCGACCTCGACGTCGTCGTTGTTCTCGAGTGACTCGATCTGACTTCGCGGCGGTGACATACCGATGTCGATCTCGTCGTTCTCGAGTGAGAGCGATCGCGTGTTGGGGTCTTCGATGACCTCGAAGACCAGTTCGTCGACCTTCCCGCTGTCGTTCCAGTAGTCGTCGAACGCCGACGTGACGACTTCCTGCTGTGCGACGACTTCGTCGACCTGGTACGGTCCAGTACCGATAACCCGGCTTTCGTCGGGGTTTCGATCCGGATGCTGGATGCACACCATGTTGTGGGCGATGTTCCCGGGGAACACCGAGAACGGCTCGGTGGTGGTGAACTCGACCGTGTACTCGTCGACGGCGACGATGCTCTCCGGCCCTTCTAGACGGAGCCAACCGGGTGCGTAGGCGAGTTCCTCGAGCAGCGTCTCGAACGAGTACACGACGTGGTCGGCGGTCAACTCGTCGCCATTGTGGAACGAGACGCCTTCGCGGATGTCAAACTCCCACGTCGTCTCGCCCGTCTGTTCCCAGTCCGTCGCGAGCCACGGCTCGGTGTCCATCTCCTGGTTTACCCAGACCAGTGGCTCCATGACGTTCGTCCAGTAGGGCGTGATGCCGCCGTGGCTGTTCCAGACTTCGGCGGTCGGATCGGTGTTGAGAGCGATCGTTACGCCCGAACTGTTCCCGCTCGTGTTTTCGGCACAGCCGGCGATCGACAGTGCGCCGACGGCTGCAGCCGACTTCAACACAGTGCGACGGTTTAGTTTGTTACCTGCCATCAGGGATCACTTTGGTGATGAAGGTCCGTATCGAGCAACCCTTCATAAACGTTACCCTGTTTTTATAATGTGTGGTTAAGATTTCCAAGTCAGCGTTCGGCGCGTACACGGTGAGTACCGACCGAGACGTTCCCGGATCCTGCCTGGTGTGTGGTAATCTGGCATGTCCCTCCACAATGTCGAAACGAGACGGGACCGAATCTATTCGATCACAAGGTCTGTGTTCCCGACGTCGATTAATACGGGAATGTACTGTCGGAAACAGGCGCCTAGCGCCCGTGGGACTGAGTAACTTATCACTGATCCCGTTCGCATCGATGAATCGACGGTCTATCCTGTTTTGTGGGCATAAATTTTATAACTATCTAAAAATCGTTCAATACAATAGGCGATCGATGCTGTCGCGTCGGTGCTGGGGCGCTCGCTGGCCCGTCGAATCGGCGCCCCGTTCGAACGGAAACGTCGATCCATCGAACCGTCACCCCGTCCGAACGGGAAACACGTATACTCCGTCAGTTACTCTGTGGCGGTATGTTCGAGAAGTCGTCGTGGATCCGTCTGCCGCGCAACGTCGTGGTGGGCCACGGTGTACTCGACGAGGTCGTCCCCGTCGTCGCCGATCTCCACCTCGACGGGACGCCGTTGCTGGTTACGAGTCCGACGCCGCGGGAGGTCGCGGCCGACCCGATCGTCGCCGACTTCCGGGAGTCAGGTGTCGAGCCCGCGATGGTAACCGTCGACACGGCCTCGTTCGACGCGGTCGAGCGAGTGATCGACACCGTCGAGGCCGAGGAAGCGGACTACCTGATCGGCGTCGGCGGCGGGAAAGCCATCGACATCGCGAAGATGGCGAGCCACCACTGTGAGATCGGATTTTTGTCGGTGCCGACCGCGGCGAGTCACGACGGGATCGTCTCCAATCGCGGCTCGGTTCCCGACGGTGACACCCGCCACAGCGTCGCCGCGGAGCCGCCGCTGGCCGTCGTCGCCGACACGGCGATCCTGGCGGAGGCGCCGTGGCGACTCACGACCGCCGGCTGTGCCGACATCATCTCGAACTACACCGCGGTGATGGACTGGCGCCTGGCCCACCGGTTGAAGAACGTCGAGTACTCGGGCTTCGCCGGCGCGCTCTCGGAGATGACCGCCGAAATCCTCGTCGAAAACGCCGACTCCGTTCGACCCGGTCTCGAGGAGGCGTCCTGGATCGTCACGAAAGCGCTCGTCTCCTCCGGCGTCGCGATGTCCATCGCCGACTCCTCCCGGCCCGCGAGCGGCGCCGAGCACCTCTTCTCCCATCAGCTCGACCGCCTGGCGCCCGGCGCGGCGCTGCACGGTCACCAGGTCGGCGTCGGGTCGATCATGACCGCCTACCTTCACGGCGGGGAGAAGGGATTCTGGCTCGACATCCGGAACGCCCTGGAGAGCATCGACGCGCCCACCACCGCCGACGAACTGGGTATCGACGACGAGACGGTCATCGAGTCGCTCACGACGTGTCACGAGATCCGCGATCGCTACACCATCCTCGGCGACGGGATGGACGAGGGTGCGGCGCGCGAGGTCGCGAAGGAGACCGGCGTTATCGGGTAGCGTTTCGGATCGAGAATCGGCCAGTTCGTTACCCCAGATCCGCCCGTTCGAATCGCCAGATGCCAAGCGCCAGCGGCAGGACCGTCCAGGCCAGCAGGATCGCGAGGGCGGTCTCGGGCTGGAGGTACCACACCAGGTCGGCGGGGTCGCCGGCCGTGGGCATGGCAGCGACGAGGTCGTTGGGGAACGCGAGCGTGGTCGAGGCCAGATACGCTTGCGTCGGACTGAGCACCATCCCGACGAACTGGATCGGCTCGTCCCCGACACCGAGCCCGAGGAGGTCGTTCAGCACGTACTGCAGTGCGCCGAGGATCGAGAGCTGGCCGAACAGGATCAGCAGGTTCGTCACGAAGTAGACGGCCAGGGCACCGCCCATCGCCCGCGACCGGCTGGCCGTCATCGCGGAGACGGTGATCGCGATCGCGACGTAGGCGAGCGCGAAGACGATCGTGAGCACCGACAGGCCGACGAAGACGCCGGCGGGGAACTCGTCGAACCAGAGCAGCGAGAGGACAGCGGCGACGACGAACGCGACGATCAGCGAGACGGCGACGACCGCCCCACGGGAGACGTACTTCCCGAGGACGACGTCTCGCCGGCGGATCGGCGTCGAGAGGAGATACTTGATACTGCCCGACTCGCGCTCCCCGGCGATGGCGAGGTAGGCGGCGACGAGGGCGATCGCGGGGACGAACAGCGCCCCGACGAAGGCGAAGTTCCACAGCGCCATGTAGACGCCCGACCAGCCTTCAGGTGGCCGGGCTTCCGTCCCCCAGTAGACGAAGACCGCGGTCACGAGCGTGTAGAGGCCGGCGACCGCCCAGATGATCTTCGCCCGGCGGACGTCGAGGATGTCCTTGGACACGACGTCGGCGACGCTCATCGGCCCACCTCCGCCGCCGTCTCGGCGGCCTCGCCGCCAGCGACTTCGGCCGCCGATGGATCTCGCTCGTTTTCACCGTTTCCGGTGTAGGTGTTGAACAGCTGTTCGAGTGAGGTGTCCGTCGAGCGGACGTCGAGCACGGTAGCACGCTCGTCGATGTGGCGAATCGCGTCGATTTTCTTGGTCGGATCGTCCACCGAGATCGTGAGCGTCGTTCCGTCGGTCTCGACCGCGCGGACGCCGTCGACCGACTCGAGGCCGCGGTCGGTCGGCACGCTGTCGACCTCGATCGAGACCGAGGCGTCGAGGTCGAGTTCGTCGCGCAGGGCGTCGATCGTCCCCGTCGCCACGAGGCGCCCCTCGTTCATGATTCCGAGCCGGTCACAGACGGCCTCGACCTCGCCGAGGATGTGACTCGAGAAAAAGACGGTCGCACCGCGGTCGGCCTCCTCGCGGATGATCGTCCGCATCTCCTGCATACCGGTCGGATCGAGCCCGGAGGATGGTTCGTCGAGGAGCAGTAAGTCTGGCTCGCCGAGGATCGCCATCCCGAACGCGAGTCGCTGAGCCATCCCCTTCGAATACCCACCGACCGGGCGGGCGGCTTCTTCGGCGGTGAGCCCAACCCGATCGAGCGTCGCCTCGTAGTCGACCGTCCCCTGGAGGCCGTTCGTTCGTGCGATCCACTCCAGGTGCTCTCGGCCGGTCAGCCGATCGTACAGCTCCGCACCTTCGGGGAGGACGCCGATCCGCTCACGAATCGCGGCGGCGTCGGCCTGTGCGTCCAGTCCGAGGACCCGTGCGTTGCCCGCCGTCGGGCGCACGAAGTCCAGCAGGACGTTGATGGTCGTCGACTTCCCGGCTCCGTTCGGACCCAGAAAGCCGAATACTTCGCCCTCCTCGACGGTGAGGTCGAGGTCGTCGACGGCGAGGACGTCCGCACCGAATCGCTTGGTGAGGCCGTCCGTTTCGATCGCTGGCATGCTCGTGAGTACGACGAAGATGATCCTTATAACCTGTACATTTACGTTCAGCTACACGTTTGGGAATTACCGCCCGCCGCTCTCCGACTGCAACTCCGGCCGTGGACTATACGTGCTCGTCGAGGAACTCGGCGATCTCGGAGTAGGCCTCGATGCGATTTTCGAGTTTGCTGAAGCCGTGGCCCTCGTCGGGGAAGATCAGTTTACGCGTGGGCACGCCGTGGTCGCGAGCCTCATCGACGATCTGTTCGGCCTCACCGACGGGGACGCGGGGGTCGTTCTCGCCGTGAAGGACGAACAGCGGCGCCTCGATCTCGTCGACGTGATTGAGCGGAGAGATCGATTCGAGGAACTCGCGATCGTCTTCGAGCGAGCCGTATTCCGCCTCGCGGAGCGATCGTCGCCAGTCACCGGTGTTCTCGAGGAAGGTGACGAAGCTGGCGATGCCGACGATGTCCACGCCGGTGGCCCACAGGTCGGGATACTCGGTGAGCGACGCGAGAACCATGAATCCGCCGTAGGAGCCGCCCATACAGGCGATTCGATCGGCGTCGATCGCGGGATGGTCTGCCAACCAGTCGACACAGGCCGCAACGTCGTCGACCGAATCCATGCGCTTCTCGACGTCGTCGAGACTGGCGTACTCGGTGCCGTAGCCCGACGACCCGCGAACGTTCGGCTCGAAGTAGGCGTAGCCCCGATCCAGGAAGTACTGCTTGACGCCGGAGAATGAAGGTCGGCGCTGGCCCTCGGGCCCGCCGTGGATGTCGACGATGACCGGCGCGCCGTTCGCCATATCGGTCTCACGCTGCTCGGTCGCGGTCCCGTCCGCGTCGGCAGTCGCCTCACCGTTCGGCAAGGTGAGAAAGCCGGGTACCTCGAGTTCGTCGAAGCTCTCGACGCGGACCAGGTCGGATTCGTCGAACGTCTCGCGTGGAATCCCGGCAGTCGGGGCGTCGGTCCACCGTTCCGCTTCGCCGGTCTCGACGCCGACGACCCAGACGTTCGCGTTGGTGGTGTCGCCGGTCGCCGTGATGGCGAAGCGCTCGGCGTCGGGGTCGAAGGAGACGCCGCCGGAAATGCCGCCTGGCAGGTCGGGATCCGGGAACGTCTCGAACGCGGTCGGGTCCGTCTCGTCGACCACGCCGACGGTGAGTTCCGTGTAGCCGTCGACGTTGCGGGAGGTGACGAACCGGCCGGACTCGTCGTCGAGTGCGATCCCGTCGACGTTCCAGCCGTCGCCGTCGTCGACGACGGTGAGCGGCGTCGTTTCGGCTTCGTCCTTGGCTGCTGCGATCCCCTCGTCGAGATCCAGATACGCGAGCGAGAGCGTGTCGGTCTCCTGGTCGGTGACGAGGTAGATCCCCTCGCCGTCGGGCGCCCAGCTGGGTGACTGGTAGCGGACGTCGCCTTCGTGGGGCGTGAGGTGATCGAGCTCGCCCGTCTCGAGGTCGAGCACGGATAGGTCCTGATCGTAGCTGGACTGGGCCTCGGAGACGAGCAGCCGGGAGTCGTCGGGACTCCAGCCGGCCAGCGAGAGCCAGCCGTCACCTTCGTGAACCATCGTCGACTCGTCGCCAGTCTCCGCGCGATCCTGGACGTAGAGGTCGAAGACGGCCTCGTCGCGACGGTTGGAGGCGAAGGCAAATCGCTCGCCGTCGTGGCTCCAGCCGCCCCAGCGGTGTTTGGCGTCCGGGCGGGCCGTCAGGTTCTCGATCCGGCCACTCTCCGCGTCGAGGCGGTAGAGCTGTGCGCGTTCGTTGCCACCCTCGTCCATCCCGAAAATCAACTCGGGTCGCTCCGGCGACCACGAGGCGAACGTGACCCGCTCGTCGTAGAACGTTCGCTGCTCGGGCCACTGGCCTGGCCCGTCGAGCGTCCAGACCTGGCTCGTCCCCGTCGTGTCCATCAGGAAGGCGAGTCGCTCGCCGTCGGGGCCGAACGACGCCCCGCCGGCCGACCGGATGTTGAGGTAGCGTTCGATGTCGTAGCTCATGACCGTGGCGTTACCGCGACGACTCGTATGCCTTCGGGTTCCGGCGGTCGCGAACATCGTCGCGAACGGTGGCGGGCGCTCGCGACGGTCCCCGAGTCGGGTGGATGCCGTGTCATTTATACCCCATCTCTACGTGGCCGGGCATAATGCGCGTCGGCGTCGTCTCGTTTCGGACCGTCCACCATCGCCGTAGCGAGACGACCGAACGGATCCAGTCGCTGGTCGAACTCCTCCGGGACGACGGCCACGACGTCCACGTCTTCTGTGCCCGCTGGTGGCCCGACGACCGCGATATCGTCGCCGAGGAGGGAATCACCTACCACGGCGTCGCCCCCGACCGCGACTCCGGGCGAGCCTTCCTCGTCCGACTGCCGGTCGCGATCCGGAAACTCGGCGCCGACGTGATCCACGTCGGGGCGAACCCGCCGAAGCAGGTCGGCGCGGCGAGTCTCGGGACGAAACTCTCGCGCACACCCGTAGTCCTGGAGTGGGACGGCTCCATCGGCGACGGCGCCGAGAAGGACTACAAACGCGCCCTCGGGGCCGCAGACGCCATCGTCACGCCCTCGCAACTGGTTCGCACCTGGGCGCGCGAACGCGGGGCCGACGGCGACGACGTCACCGTGATCCCGAACCCCATCGACGTCGACCGAATTCGCGCGGTTGACCCCGGCGAACCCGCGGAGGTCGTCTACGCCCGCCGACTCGACGAGGGGGCCAATCTGGAGAGCGTCATGCTCGCGCTCGCGGAACTGCGCGACCGCGACTGGACGGCGACGGTGATCGGCGACGGTCCATGGCGCGAGGAGTACGAGTCGATGGCTGGCGACCTCCGGATCGACGATCGGATCCGCTTCGTCGGCGAGGCCGACCGTGACGAACGCATCGCCATCTACCGCGCGTCCCACGTCTTCGCCCAGACTGCCGAGTACTGTCGCTTCCCCACCGAACTGGCCTGGGCGCTTGCCTGCGGCTGCGTCGGCGTCGTCGAGTACCACGTCGACTCAGCCGGTCACGAGCTCGTCGAGGGTCGCGAACGCGGCTTTCGAACCACGAGTGAGTCGGAACTCGCCGACGCCATCGTCGACGCCGGGGAGCTGGAATCGCTCGACTTCGACGACTCGTTCGCCGAGTTCGACCGGGAGGCCGTTCTCGACCGATATCTGGACTGTTACGAACGGGTTCAGGAGCGCAGTGGCTTGTTTGGGTGAATACTGTACTCGGTACCGTAGCGAGGAATCGGTAGATAACCGTCCGGTACTGCGTCCAACTAACCCAACTTCCCGTCGATACGATAGTAAGTGGTATTGCGGACGTATACAGAATTAACGCGGGATGGGAACTGATCGCGAGGTCGATTTTCACCTGACGCTCGTCGCGATTATCGTATTGAACGTCTGTCCGGCAGCTGGCTTTCTTTTCGGATGGTCGCTTACGGAGGTCATCTTGGTTTTCTGGATTGCAACGGGAGGAACGTACCTCTGCTATCTCGGGCTACTGGCGTTCGCACAGGTCGAGTCACGAGTTGCGGACAAAGACGGCCGGATGCACATGAAGCAGGTACCGTTCCCACGTTCTCGGAGATCAGTCCGTCCGACTGACCGGTTGCCACCGATTCACCTCCACAATCTCCGGTTCGTCCCTACGAATCTCCTGGCTGTGATCGTCATGTGGTTCGTTTTCTGGACGCATCTCTTCAAGAACACCAGTCCATCGTTCATCCTCGACTCGTCGCCGGACGGGATACCGCTCGAGGAGATATTCGCTCCTGTAACGACACCTGGGGTTCTCGAAATGGGGATCGCATTGGTGATCGCACACACTGCAGTTGTCAGCCGTGAGTTCTTTGGAATGCGCCAATACGAGCAGTTCTCGGCGGCGATGGTCGCGGAACTTCCCAACCGTGCCGTTGTATTCTGGTTCGTCGTTCTGTTCGTTGGGACGATGGTGACGATCGTCCCGCGCATAACTGGAAATATTCCGGCCACGCAAGCGCTCGTTGGTGCGCTGACCATCGGTGGGAAGCTGGCTGTCGACGTCACCCTTCTTCGGGTGGGCCGTGATCAGTCCGAGGGATGGTTCACCAAGTGGTTCGTCCCGTACGAACCGACGCCAGAATCCGAGTGAGCGACCGATCTCTGTGAAGTCGAACCAGATACCATACCCCGTCGTGAAGTGACTGTACTGTTCGGCGGAGAGACGAACACAGTGTCGTGCAGTATCACCCCTGGGCCCAGGTAGGGCGATCGAGTTCTGTAACGCACGGAAAATAGTCGGGCGATCGGACGCGTGCGAAAGCATACGGTCTCCGAACGCCGAAGGACCCCATGAGCGTCTTTCTCGAGTTCACCATCGCCAAAACGGCGTTCACGCTCGGCAGCGTCCTGGCTGGATCACCACCGATGTCCGTCGAACTCGAACGGATCGTCCCGACGGGGGACTCGGCGATGCCCTTCCTGTGGGTGACCGGCGACGACTTCGACGCGTTCGAGCGGAAGGTGCGCGGTCACGAGTACGTCGACGACGTCATCGCGCTCGATCGGGTCGCCGACAGCACGCTCTACCGCGTGATCTGGTACGAGACTCACAACGACCTCATCCGCGGTATCACGGAAGCCGACGGCACTATCCTCGAGGGTCGCGCGCAGGGGCGCTGGCACTTTCGCGTTCGGTTCCCGGACCACGACTCGCTCTCGCAATTTAGCGACTTCTGCACGGATCGCGACTTGCCGATCGAGATCGTTCGCACCTACACCGAACTCGAAGACGCCGAGGGCCTCGTCCAGTACGGACTCTCGGATGAACAGCGGGACGCGCTCCTCCTCGGACTGCGCCGGGGCTACTTCGACACACCCAGTCGGACGAGCCTGGACGACCTCGCCGACGAGCTAGAGATTTCCCAGCAAGCGACCTCGGATCGAATCCGTCGGGGAACGGAACAGATCCTGCGCGAAGCACTTCTGCTGACCGAGGAGGGTGAGGAGTGACCATCGACACCATGGCGACCGACGGGGTGTCTTAAATGAATAGTAGCTACTACGGACACCCTCTCGGTCGACGATCCGGTGTGTTCGAACACGATCATGCCCACAGTCACCTGCGACGCACGACGCGGCGACCAGTATCGCACGTCGGGTGAGACACGATGACCGCTTCGAGTGAACGACCGTCGGCCGAGTACGACGCGATTCTCGAGGCGTGTCGCCACCCTGTCCGTCGCGCCGCGCTCGCGACACTGCTGGCCCAACGCGGGTCGATCACGCTCACCGAGTTGGCGGAGTCGATCGAAGCGAACGCCGCGGGTGTCACTGACGATGAACAGGAGCGATCCTCGGACACCGATGATCGCAGCCCGTCGACGCTTCCCCTCATGCTCCATCACACGCACCTTCCGAAACTGGCGGAGGCGTGCCTCGTCGAGTACGATACAGGGCGAGGTGTGGCCGAACCGACGGCCGAATTCGACCGCGTCCGGTCCCAGGTGTCGACGATCGTCGCCGCGGATCCCGCCCTCGAAGCACCGATCGTCGGCTAATCGCAGCCGTCTTCGATCAATCGCTGCAGCGATGGCTCACGTTCGCCGCGCGAGCAGGTAGCGCCACTCCCCGCCGCCGAGTTCGTCACCGATGGTCCGGGCGTCTGCGACGGCGAATCCGACGTCGTCGAGCGTCTCGCGGGTCCACTCGTCGCCGTGGAAGCTCCAGCGCATCGCGGCGCCACCGTCGAGCCAGTCGGGGTTCTCGCCCTCCCAGGCGCCAGTGCCGACGGTGAGCAGTAGCCACCCGCCGGGGGCCGTCACCCGCGCGAACTCTTCGAGGACGCTTTCGTGTTCGGTCTTCGGGACGTGGATGATCGAGTGCAGTGCACAGATCCCGTCGAATGCGGCGTCTTCGAACGGCAAGCTCGTCAGGTCGCCTTGCATTAGTTCCGGGACGGGGGCGTCCGCTTCGGCGGTGTCGACCTGATCCCGACTCGCGTCGTCGACGTCCACCGACTCCACCGTCTCGCTCGCGAGCTCGAGCTGCGATCGGGAGACGTCGAGCCCGACGACAGCCGCTCCCAGCTCGGACAGCGGTTGTGACGCCGCTCGCCCGTCGCCGCAGCCGGCGTCGAGCACTCGTGGACTGCCATCGTCGATGCGTGCGTACAGCTCCTCGATCAGTGCCAGCTCCTCGGAATCTTGCTCGCGCTCGGCCGCGTACGTCCGGGCGAGTTCGTCGTATCCCTCGCGAACCTGGGTGCGGTGAGCTGTCGGGTCGTCAGAATCTGCCTCTCCCGTCACTTCGCATCACCCCGACTCCGTCGTCGGTTCTCGTAGCCGGCGGAATCCAGCGTCGCGAGCGCCGTCTCCACCGCGGCGACGTTTTCGGGAACGTCGTGGACGCGGACGATGTCGGCGCCGCGGTCGATGGCCAGCGCCGTGGCAGCGACCGTCGACTCCAGCCGGTCGCCGGCGTCCTGGCCGACCCAGTCGTACATCGACTTCTGGGAGTGGCCGATCAGGATCGGACAGCCGAGCGCACGGAACTCGTCGGTGCGATCGAGTAGCTCGAACTCCTCTCGCTTCGACTTGCCGAACCCGAGGCCGGGGTCGACGATGATCTGCTCCCGATCGAGTCCCGCTCGTTCGGCGAGCAGGACGGTCTCTGCGAGTTCCGCGAGGACGTCACCGACGACATCGTCGTAGGTCACCTCGCGGTCGGGGTCGACCGGCGCGTCGAGGCTGTGCATGACGATCAGCGAGGCGCCGTGCTCGGCGGCGACGAAGCGCATCTCGGGATCGGCGAGGCCGGAGACGTCGTTGACGATGTCCGCGCCGGCGTCGAGGGCGGCCTCGGCGACGGCGGCCTTGCGCGTGTCGATCGAGATGGCCGCATCGAGGTCGCGGATGCGCTCGATGACGGGAACGACGCGGTCGATCTCGTCCGCGACGGGGACTGGCTCTGCGCCGGGGCGGGTGGATTCCCCGCCGACGTCGATGATCGTCGCGCCGGCGTCGACCATCGACGCCGCGCGGGCGACAGCGGCCTCGACGTCGTCGTACTCGCCGCCGTCGTGGAAACTGTCCGGCGTGACGTTCAGGATCCCCATCACGGCAGGCGCCTCGCCCCAGGGGTACTCGGTCCCCGTGACGTCGGGGCCGTGCGGACTGGGGCTGCCGGCACCGGTGTCGCCCGATTCGCCGATTCCAAGCGTCTCCCGGAGTTCTGCCCCGATCGCGGCGAGGCCGTAGGGCTGGGCGTCGAGCTTTTCGACGAGCCGTTTGAACTGCGACAGTGTGCCCATACAGACCGCCTCGACGAGTTGCTCCTCCCGCTGGAGGCCCGACAGGGCGCACTCGCCGCCAAGGCTCAGCAGCTCCTGTTTGAGATAGGCTGCTTGCCGTTCCTGCAGTCTAAGGTGGACCGTCCGATGGACGGCCTTCCCGCGCATCCGCCAGACGCCCTTCTCGGTCACGTTCGCCCGTTCCAGGGTCCGCCGGGCGTCACTGAGGTCCCGTACGTCGGTCTCGACACCCGTGAGGGTGTAGTGCGTCCGGGCCTCGGCGATGGCATACAGCGAACCGGCGACGACGACTGCGTCACCCGGCTCGGCCTGGGCGAGCGCGTGTTCGAATCCGTCCCGGACCGCGGAGATCGTCCGCACGTCTTCGACGCCTTCGCGCTCGAAGAGTCGGGCGAGGACGGCGGGATCGACGGATCGATCGGTCGTGGGCCGACAGGCGACCACGGAGTCCGGGGTCGGCAGCGCCGCGACCATCTCGCCGTAGTCCTTGTCGTGCATGACCCCGACGACGAGGTGGAGGTCGTCGTACTCGAACGTCGAGAGCGTGTCGGCGAATCGCTCGCAGCCGGCGGGGTTGTGCGCACCGTCGAGGACGACGAGCGGCGCGTCGTCCATCACCTCGAACCGACCCGGCCAGTGGGCGCGGCGCAGGCCCGTTCGGAGTTCGTCGACCGAGACGTCGACCAGCTGTCGGGCCAGCGCGACGGCCACGCCGGCGTTCTCTGCCTGGTGGGCCCCGATCGCGGCCATGTGACTCTCGACGGCGTCCGCGTGCGGTCGCGTCGGGTGCGCAGACAGGTCGATCGTCACCGCTGCTTCGGCGTGGGAGACGCGCCCCTCGTAGGTGACGTGGACGTCCGGGCGGTCACCAGCCTCCGCGGACGGGTCGACGCCGTCGCCGACCGTCACCACGTCAGGCGCCACCTCGCGGATCGCGCCCAGTGCCTCGCCGTCCGCGGCCGTCACGAGCGGGGTGGTGTCATCCGCAGTCGGGCCGCCGCCGGCCGTCGCGTTCCCCGCCGACGCGTCGTCAGCCGGCGACCCGCCGATCTGGGACGGTCCATCGGCGGACGCCGACCCGTTCACCGCCGGGGCGACGTGGGCCATGTCGCGGGCGATCTCCGGAACCGAGTCGCCGAGGACGGTGGTGTGTTCGAGCGCGACGCTCGTCACCGCGCTCGCGACGGGTTCGACGACGCTCGTCGCGTCCTCCTTCCCGCCGATCCCGACCTCCATAACGGCGTAATCGACGTCCTCGCGGGCGAAGTGCCACAGGGCCATCGCGGTCGTCGTCTCGAAGAAGGTGGGCGAGGCGCCATCGGCTCCCCGTTCGGTGAGGTACTCGTCGCAGGCCGCGACGAACTCGCTCACTGCCGCTTTCGGGATCGGCCGTCCATCGACCCGGATCCGCTCGCGCATATCCTCCAGATGCGGCGAGGTGTACAGTCCAACCGTGTGGCCCGCCGCTCGCAGAACCGATTCCAGCATCCGGGCCGTCGACCCCTTCCCGTTCGAGCCCGCCAGCTGGATCGCGTCGATCGACTCGTGGGGGTCGTCGAGGTGGGCGAGTACGTCCGCCGTCGACGCCGTCCCCGGACGAATGCCGAACCGGCCGAGATCGTAGAGCCGATCGGCCGCCTCGTGATACTCCATACGTGATTCTCAGCGTACGGTCGCTTTAGCGTGTTGGACTCAGGCCGGGATATACGTCCAAGTGACGCCGATGAACGTGCTCGTTCGTCGTTCCGACCTGATTCGGCTCTCAGAGGAAGTCCACGTCCAGCAGTTCGGTAATTCCAGAAACGTCGAAATCGTCGTCGGAGACGACGAGCCGAGTATCGTTGACCAGTGCACAACCGGCAATGAGAGCGTCACGCGCTGCCAGCGGTTCTCCACATCCCATAAGCTCCGTTTGTAACTCGGCTGTTGCCCGAGCGAGTTCCGACGACGTTTCCACGATGGTTACCCATTCCAGTGCTCGATCGACGGCGTCGAAGTCAGGCGGTCCTGACCGATAGACTTCGCCTTGATACACTTCGAAGAGGACTAACGGCGGGGCGATTGCACGTTCGTTTAGGTTAGATTCGACGTACGAAAGTACCTCGGGGGACCCGTCGAGGTACTCGATGAGAACGCTACTATCGTAGAGCGTCATCGATTCCCGACGCCTTGCTTCATCTCCATTCGAGCCTCGTGAGCCTTCTCGGCCGCATCTGTGCCTTCCCAGAGCCCTGCACCTTCTCGTACTCGTTCACGACGCTCTTCAAGCAATCTCGTCAGGAGCGAGTCGAATGTCTCGTCTTCACCCTTTAACGCTGCGAGTGCGGCGTGGGTATCCTCCTCAACTCGGATGCTCTTGCTCATACTGTTTGTATACGGGGGAGTATACAAGGGCTTTGTGCCGAAACTGTCCCTTCAGACTGGTTCGTATCTCCAGTCGCCCGAGCAATCTCGTAAATCGAACCCGTTCGTCGATGTCCAGGCCCTTTCACGCCCCCTGCAATCCGTTCGGCGGGCGCAAGAACAGGCCGTCGACGAGGGCGAGCGCACCGACGACGCCCGCGAGGACCAGTCCCGCTTCGAGCGGCAGTCCCAGCGCGCGCATCGCCGTCGCCGCGCCGGCGAACGCCATCGGGATGATCGCGAGCAACAGGTCCCATCTGGTGACCGTCGAGACGAGTCGTCGGAGTCGCGCGAAGCCAGGAATGGCACGGATGATTCTCTGCATGTCGATACGCACCTCCACGTGGGTGTATGGGGGCGACGATAAAAAATGCAGCGGAAACGAACAGAGTGGGTCCGAGAGGGTGTATTGGGTCTTTAGGATCGGTCGTTCACTCCCTCACTCGGTCTTCGGCTGGCCCCAGTACTCGTCGCGCTGCGGGCGGTCGCCGATGGCCTCGACGTCGATCGGTTCGTCTCGCAGCTCGCGCGCCTCGAGCGCGGCCGACGCCGCTTCCTCCGTCGAGAAGTACGGAATCTCCTCCTCGACGGCGACGGTGAGCAGGTCACGCTTGCCGGAGACGATCATGTCGATCTCGCCGCGTCTGGTCGCCTCGACCAGATCGACGGCGTCGGAGAGGTCGTAGTACTCGGTGAAGCCGTCGACGAGCGCCTCGCCGGCCTCGCTGTCGGGGTCGGGGAAGGCGTCGTCGGCCAGGTCGAGCACGATCGTGCCCGACTCGGGGATCTCGTTCGCGGCCGCTGACTGGGCCTTCTCGTAGGCCTTGCCGAAGGTGTCGGCGGTGCCCATGACCTCGCCCGTCGACTTCATCTCGGGGCCGAGACGTGGGTCGGACTCGGGCAGGCGGTCGAACGGCAGGACGACCTCCTTGATCGAGGTCTGTTCGGGTACCTGCTCGGTGACGTCGAGGGCTTCGAGCGAGTTGCCGGCCATCACCTGCGCGGCGATCTTCGCGATCGGGACGCCGGTGGCCTTCGAGATGAACGGCACCGTGCGCGAGGAGCGCGGATTGGCTTCGAGAACGTAGACGTCCTCGTCTTTGACCGCGAGCTGGACGTTCAACAGGCCGACGGTGTCCAGGCCGCGAGCGATCTCCTCGGCGACCTCCCTGACGCGGCGGTTGACGTCGCGTCCCAGCGAGCGCGGCGGGATCATACACGCCGAATCGCCGGAGTGGACCCCGGCCGATTCGACGTGTTCCATGATGCCGCCGATGAGGACGTCCTCGCCGTCCGCCACGGCGTCGACGTCCAGCTCGACCGCGTCTTCTAAGAACTCGTCGACGAGGATCGGCTTGTCCGGACTCACGCGGACGGCCTCCTCGATGTACTTCTCTAACTCGGCGTCGTCGTAGACGATCTCCATCGCGCGACCGCCGAGGACGTAGGACGGGCGCACCAGGACGGGGTAGCCGATCTCGTGGGCGAGTTCCAGCGCCTCTGCTTCGGAGGTCGCGGAGCCGCCCTCCGGCTGTGCGATACCCAGTTCGTCCATCAGGGCGTTGAATCGGTCGCGGTCCTCGGCCAGATCCATCGCCTCGACGCCCGTGCCCATGATCTCGCAGTCGAGCCCCCGACGTGCGAGTTCGTCTTCGAGTGGTTCGCCGATGTTGACCGAGGTCTGGCCACCGAACTGGACCATCACGCCGTCGGCGCCGGTCGCTTCGGCCACGTCGGCGACCTCCTCGGCCGTGATCGGCTCGAAGAACAGGCCGTCGGAGGTGTCGTAGTCCGTCGAGACCGTCTCGGGATTGTTGTTCACGACGTGGGCATCGATGCCGAGTTCGCGAAGCGCCTGAACGGCGTGGACCGCGCAGTAGTCGAACTCCACGCCCTGTCCGATCCGGATCGGGCCGCCGCCGACGACGACCACGCTCTCGACCTCCGGGTCGATCTCGAGCTCGCTCGCCATCCGAGAGACGCGTTCGGCGTCATCCGGGGACTCGGTCCCAGCGCTTCCTGCGCGTCCGGCCCCCGGCACGGCCGCCTCCGCGAACGCCGACTGGCGTGCGGAGTAGTAGTACGGCGTCTCGGCCTCGAATTCGCCCGCACAGGTGTCGACCTGTTTGTACGAGCGACCTGGAACCGCGGACTCGACCGATCCGACGTCGACGTCGGCGAGCGCGGCGATCTCGTCGTTCGTCCGGCCGGCCACGGCGGCGTCGGTGAACTCGCCGTCGCGGGCGAGGGCGTCTGCCTCGGCGATCCGGGCGAAGCGTTCGACGTACCACTCGTAGATGCCGGTCAGTTCGCAGACTTCCTCGATCGAGAAGCCACGATCGAACGCCTCCAGCATCGCGTAGGGACGGTCGGGGGAGGGTCGTTCGAGATACTCGGTCGAAAGCGTCGCGTCGTCCAGCTCGTCCCAGACGACGCTGGGCTCGTACTCCGAGGACCGAAGTGCTTTCAGCAGGCTCTCCTCGAAGGTCCGGCCGATGGCCATCGCCTCGCCGGTGGACTTCATCGCGGTCGTCAGCTCGAAGTCGACGTCGTCGAACTTGTCGATCGGCCAGCGCGGCACCTTCGTGACGACGTAGTCGATGGCTGGCTCGAACGCGGCAGTCGTCTCGCCGGTGATCTCGTTGTCGATCTCGTGGAGACGCTTGCCCAGTGCGACCTTCGCGGTGACGCGGGCGATGGGGTAGCCGGTCGCCTTCGAGGCCAGTGCGGAGGAACGAGAGACACGCGGGTTGACCTCGACGACGCGGTACTCGCCGCCTGGCGTGCCGTCGTCGTGCCAGGCGAACTGGATATTACAGCCGCCCTGGATGCCGAGATCACGGATGACGTCGAGCGCCGCGGTGCGCATCTCCTGGTGGCCGTCGTCGGGGATGACCTGCGAGGGTGTGACGACCGTCGACTCGCCCGTGTGGATCCCCATCGGGTCGAGGTTCTCCATGTTGCAGATGATGATACAGGAGTCGTCGGCGTCGCGCATCACTTCGTACTCGAGTTCGACCCAGCCCGCGATGGACTCCGTGATGAGGACCTCGCTGTTACGCGAGAGTCGCAGGCCCGTGCGGACGCGCTCGATCAACTCGTCCATCTCGGCAACGACGCCGGATCCCGAGCCGCCGAGCGTGTAGGTCGTCCGTGCGATGACGGGGAGGCCGCCGACCTCGTCGACGGCGGCTTCGACGCGTTCTTCGAGATCGGCTTCGGTGAGTTCGGCGACGGACTCGTCCTCGTCTAACGTGATCGTCGTCGAGGCAGGCACTGGCTGCCCGATCGACTCCATCCGCTGGCGGAAGAGGTCGCGGTCTTCCGTCGCGTAGATGGTGTCGAGCGGCGTGCCCATGATCTCGACGTCGTACTTCTCCAGGACGCCCTCCTCGGCCAGTTCGGCGGTGACGTTGAGCCCAGTCTGGCCGCCGAGGCCGGCGATGACGCCGTCAGGCTCTTCCGTCCGGATGATCTCGGCGATCGCCTCGGTCGTGATCGGTTCGATGTAGACCCGGTCTGCCATCTCCGGGTCGGTCATGATCGTCGCTGGGTTCGAGTTCACGAGGACGACGCGTGCACCCTCTTCCTGCAGGGCCCGACAGGCCTGCGCGCCGGAGTAATCGAACTCCGCCGCCTGACCGATCTGGATCGGTCCGCTGCCGATGAGCAAGATGGTGCGCTCGTCCGGCTCGTCCCCGGCTCGGTGATGCGCGGAAGCCATTGGTCGTCCGATTCGAGTTCGCACATCGTAATAAGCCCCACGATACGCTACGAAACCCGTAACGGATTTTCGAAATTCGAACGTTCGGCTGTCGTTCCGCCTTCCCCGCCGTCCGCTCGGTGTTACTCGGCCGGCTGCGTATGGATGGGTGGTGTGGGCTGGGTGTCGAGGTGGTCACTGGTCGATCACGGGTGGATGTCTGTGAACCGCAAACCGCCATACCATCCGATATGGTCGCTGATATCGGGGAATTTGGCCAATTTCCTTAAGAGCGTTGGACCGGTTTCTCAGTGTATTGATGACAACGGAGGACCCCCACAGCCCACCTACGTCACAGGTGGTCGTCTACCTCCATCCCGATCCCGACGTCGGCGATGCCGTCGCCGCCGCGCTCGAGGGCGATTCATTCGACGTCCTCCCGGTCGATCGTCCGGAGAAAGCGCGAGAACTCGTCGAAGAGCGGGCCATCGACTGTCTGGTGACCGTCTTCGATCTTCCATCGACCGACGGGCTCTCGTTCGTGCGATCGCTGCGCTCGGCCGGGATCGTGACGCCCACAGTCATTCACGCCGTAAACGGGGACGAATCCGTCGCTGCGGCGGCGATCGACGCCGACGTCGCCGGGTACGTGCCCGTCCCGGACTCGCCGGTCGAATCGGTTTCGGCACTGGCAGCCGCGCTCGATCGGGCGACCGAGGACTCGACGGCCTCGACGGCGGCGTTACGACGGCGCTGGCAAACCGTCGAATCGCTGCACGACGTGGCCCTGCAGTTCGAAACCTGTGCGACGCCCACGGAGACCTATCGCTTCGCCGTCGAGGCACTGTCACAGGTGCTCGACGTGTACGCCTGCGTTATCTACGTCGCGGACGATGCCTCGCTCGTTCCGAAGGCGTCCGTCGGCTCGTTACCCGGCGGCTGGGAGTCGTACGGACTCGACGAGGGGGTTGCCGGCCGGACGTATCAGACGGGGGAGTCGAGCCGGACCGGCCACATCCAGTCACAGTCCGATGCGTCGCCAGCCGAAGACGTACTGCGGTCCGGCATCAGCGTTCCCGTCGGCGATTTTGGCGTGATGCAGGCGGTGTCGGATCGACTGGGTGCGTACACCGAACACGACCGGAAACTGGCCGAACTGCTGGCTGCACACGTCTCTGCGGCAGTCTCACGTATCCGATCGAATCGAGAACTACGCGCTGAACGGGACCGATTCGCGATGCTCTTCGAGAACGTTCCGGACGCAATCGCGATCACGTACGGGCCGGACCGTCGCGTGGCCGACGTCAATCCAGCGTTCGAACGAGCGTTCGGATTCGAGCGGGGCGAACTCGTCGACGAACCATTCGATGACTATCTACTCCCCGACGCCAGCGACGCGATTCACGTCGCCGAGGAAGTCGGAACTGACGAAGTCATCAGAGACGAGATCACGCGCCAGGGAACCGACGAGCGGCGCGAATACAGCTTCAAGGGGTTCGCGATCGAGGGCGAAGAGACGTTCCAGGAGTACGGTATCTATACCGATATTACGGCACAAAAGCGTCGCGAGCGCGAACTCAGACAGTACAAAACACTCGTCGAGGCCGTCGGCGATCCGATGTACGTACTCGATGCGGATGGCCGTGTCGAGATGGTCAACGAAGCGATGGCATCCGTCCTCGGGAAACCTGCGTCGGCGGTGGTCGGGAGCGATCCGAGGACGTTCATGCCGGCCGAACACGTCGATCGTGGCACCGAACTCCTCGTGAGCCTGCTCGACGATTCCGACCGCCGGTGGGACACGTTCGAGATGGGTGTCGACTCGGCCATTGGCGGCTCCTTCATCGCAGAGACGAAGATCTCACCACTCCTCGACGATGGCGGTGGGTTCGCCGGCAGCGTCGGGGTGATTCGTGATATCACCCGGCGCAAAGAACGGGAGCGCCAGATTCGCGATTTGCACGAGGGAACGCGAGATCTCATGGCGGCAGCTGGTACCCAGGCAGTGGCCGAGATGGCGACCGTCGTCGCGACGGAGGCCCTGGATCTCTCGATCAACGGCGTATACCTGTTCGACGAGTCGACTGACGCGCTCGTGCCCGTTGCGAACTCCGAACGCGCGCAGGACCTCCTCGGATCGCCACCCGTCGTCGAAGCTGGCGAGGGGCTCATGTGGGACGCTTTCGAGACGGGCGAGCCAACCAGTTACCAGGACGTCCGAGCCAATCCCGAGGTGATGAACCCGGACACGATGGTCCGAAGCGAAGCCTACGTCCCACTTGGGGGCCACGGATTACTCATCTTCGCTTCACCGAACGTCGACGACTTCGACGACGAAGCGCTCGCGCTGGCGAAGATTCTGGGATCGAACGTCGAGGCCGCGCTCGACCGGGCCGAACGGGAGACGGAACTGGCCGCCCGAACCGACGAACTCGAACGACAGAACGAGCGCTTAGACGAGTTCGCGGGGATGGTCAGCCACGACCTTCGAAATCCGCTGACGCTGGCGAACGGCCGCCTCGAACTCGCCCGTGAGCGCTTGGCCGAGCTGACAGACGCACCGGCCGACGACATAGAAGAACACCTCTCGGAGATCGAGTGGGCCGTCGACCGGATGGAGACGCTCATCGAGGACATGCTCGAACTGGCGCGAACCGGCCAGCCGCTCGACGGGACGACGGCTGTCGACCTGCCGTCGGTCGCGGCGGCGGCACAGCGAACCGTCGATGCCGACCTCGCGGTCACCGTCGACGACTCGCTCGGCGAGGTCGAAGCGAGCGAGCAACGCGTCCGTGCGCTCTTCGAGAACAGCTTTCGGAATGCGATCGATCACGTCGGTCCGAACGTCACGGTGACCGTCCGTCGGACGCCCGGTGGCTTCGCCATCGACGACGACGGACCGGGTATCCCGCCCGAACACCGTGATTCCGTTCTCGAGACCGGCTACACCACTGCGAGCGACGGGACCGGGTTCGGCCTCGCGATCGTCGCCGACGTGGCCGAGGCCCACGGGTGGGAGCTCTCGGTCGAGGAGAGTCCAGAGGGGGGTGCCAGAATTCGCGTCGTGACGGACCCGTCGTAGTCACCGTCGAGGAACCTCCGTCGTCGCAGTCGGGGTAAATCCGTCTCTCTCTCTCTCTCTCTCTCTCTGGTCGTCGTCTCGCTGCAGATAGACAGTTCGCGTCAGTGGGGTGTGTCGACGTTGCGCTCGTCGCGATAGGCGTCGACGAAGGTCTTCACGTCGAATTCGGCGAGCTGGGACTCGAACTCGGCGATGACCGAGTCGTCGTCGGCGTGGCTGACGGCGTGGTCCATGAGTTCGACGACGAGTTCGACGATGATCTCGTGCAGCCGGCGGGCGTCGAACGTGCTCACCCACAGGAGGGAGTAGCCCACTGCGCCGTCCTCTTCGGCGTCGTGGACGACGATGGATTCCGGAAACTCTTCCATCGTGATGCCAAGCAGGTGCGGCGTTCCGAACGCCTCGAAGTCGTCGTCCGTTCCGATCGTCTCGCGCAGGACGTCGACGAAGGGCTCGGGGAAGAAGCGAGACGGTGGGTGGACGTCGAGGACGACTGCGTGGCGCTCGCCACAGGGGCACGTGTGCTCTCTCAGTCCGAGATCGACCGCCCGGTGATCGAGCGTCTCGCCACAGGGAAGCTCGAGCGATTCTCGCCCGTCGTCACCGGGAACGCGGGGTGTCGTCATTACTCGCCGTTCGGTCGGAGAGCCAATAAGGGCGGCGCATCGGTTGCCCGCCGTCTCCGTCGTCTGCGGGGTCAGGGCCAGTCGTCGCGCTTCTCGCCGGCTTCGGTCTCGTCGACCTCGTCGTCTTCGACGTCGGCGGCGATGGTCCACTCGGCCGCCTCCGCGGCGTCCTCGACCGAGAGGTACTCCCAGTCTAACTCGTCGGCCATGGCCTCGTCCTCGTCGGTCGTGCCGATGAAGACCTGCCGTTCGGTGTCGAACTGGTCTTTGACACTTTCCAGGCTCTCTGCTTTCCCGCGCGGTCCGGAGAAGAAGTCCTGGCGGATGCGGTTCTTTCGGGTGAAGTTCGTCACCACGTAGGTGGGTTTCTCGGAGACGACGCCCACGTACGTGCTCCAGGAGCGGGCGTCCTCGAAGACGCGCTCCGGGTACGCCAGTTCCTCGAGTGCGGCCAGCTCGATCGCGAGGGTCATGTCGGTGCCGCCGTTCATACTCGAACCTGGCTCGGACGATGCAAAACCGTGTCGATACGCGAAACGCCACCCACCTGGAAGTCCCGGCCCTGACTCAGTCCTGTGCGGGCGCCAGCTCGTCCAGATCGATCTGCTCGTCGAGCAGCCGGTCCGTCTGACCGCGCAGATCGCGCTGGTCGCGCATGAGCTGTTTCAGCGGGCGCTGCTGGGAGAGGTCACCGATGAGGACGCCACCGACGACGCGGCCATCCTGCAGCGCGACGCGGCGCCACTCGGTGTCGCTGTAGCGCTGCTCGACGTACTCGTCGCCGATCGTCGGGTGGCCGAACGAGAGAAATGGGAAGTCGAAGTGCGTGATCGAGTACGACGAGACCCACTCGAAGCCCTCGGCCTCGTCGTCGGCGGCCATGTTGACCGCAGCGACGCGTCCCTGCTCTTTCGCCGAGCCCCAGGAGCCGTTCTGGGCCTCCTGGCCGATGAGCGTGTCGTAGAAGCGAGTGATGTCGCCCGCCGCGTAGACGTCGTCGACGCCGGTCTGCATGTACTCGTCGACGGCGATGCCGCCGTCGCGCTCGATGCCAGTGCCGCGGAGGAACTCGGTGTTGAAGGTGAGCCCGATGGCGACGCCAGCGAAGTCACAGGCGTAGCGCTCGCCGTTCGGGTCAACGGCGGCCGTGACGTGGCCGTCGTCGTTCACCTCGAAGTGGTCGACGCCGCTGTCGAAGACGGGCTCGACGCCCATCTCGCGCAGGCCGTCGTGGATGATCTCGGCGCCGTCGGCCGAGAGCGCGTAGCGCCACCAGCGGTCGCCGCGCATGAGGTACTTACCTTCGACGTCCTGGGCCCCCATGACGGCCGCGAAGTCGATACCGAGCAGCCCGGCGCCGACGGCGACGCCCGCCTCGGCCGCTTCGGCGGCCTCCTTGATCCCGCGGGCGTCCTGAAACGTCCAGAAGTGATAGACGCCGTCGGCGTCGCTTTGCTCGACCGGCAACTGTGTCGGGGTGCCGCCGGTCGCGACGAGCAGTTTGTCGTAGGAGATGTCCTCGCCCTCGTGCGTGTGGATCGTCTTTCCGTCGACGTCGATCGAGGTGACGTGCGTGTCGAGCGAGAGGGTGATGTCGCGCTCGTCGTACCAGGACTCGTCGTGGATCGAGATCGGCGCTTCCGGGAGTTTCCCCTTGGCGTGTTCCTTGATCAGGATCCGGTTGTACAGGGGTTCCCCTTCGTCCGTGATCACCGTGATGGAGGCGTCGGGCTCCTCCTCACGAAGGGTTTCGGCGGCGGAACTGCCCGCGATCCCGTCGCCGATGATAACGTACTCACTCATGTCGGGGGCTTCGGAAGCGGGGTTAAAGTGGGTTGCTATCTCGCTATGGCCGCCCACTGCACATGTACAGGCGACCGTCCTGCCAGCCGCTTTTCGATCCAACAGTCACCGCCCTGCGACCGCGTCGAATCCCTGATGTGGTTCGCGACCGAACTGGCCCGTATGAAACTCCGGCAGAACGCGCGCCACTTCGCCTCGCGCAAGGCCCTCGAGACGCCAGTCGTCCGCGAGGTCGCCAGACGAGGCCTGGTTCGTCTCCACACACGGGTGTTCCTCGGGAAGGCCGACTCGGACCACACCGAGGCCCGACGCGATCGCCTGGATGCGCTGTTCGACGCGACCGTCGACACGTATCTCGCGGCACTCCAGCGCGGATTCAGCGAGGCCGAAGCCCGCGAAATCACACACCTGCAGGCGAACTTCGACTTCTACAACCACGGCTGGACGGAGATGATGGAGATCCCCGTCGACGAACTCGACGCCCACTACGACCGGTACGCGGACGCGTTCGAGTCCTGGGGGATCACGATCGACGATCCACTCGGCGAGTTCTCTACGAAGCCGCTCCCCGACGCACCCTCGACCCCAGCGCGACTCGACGATCCGGAGCATCCGCACGCGGCGGACGGATTCGCAGACGACGTCTACGTCGAGGGCGACGACGGCGAACTGACCGTCGGTGGCCGATCGCCGTCGGAACCGGTCTCGGTCACGGACGCCGTCGGCGTCGACGAGCGCGCGACGTCGACCGACGGATCTGCCGACCAGGTGGCGTCAGGAGATGAGCCGTCAGCTAACTGAACTCGTCGCGACACGACCGAAACTGGCACGTCGATAGAACTGAATCTTCGACGGAGCTGCATCCTCGATACACGGGAAACTGCACACGAATCCCGCTGCTGGTCGGCGACGGGAACCGATGCCTGCCTTATTCGAGGTCGACCTTCCAGGTCGTACTGGAAGAGTAGCCCCACTTCTCGATGTCGACGTCGTATTCGCCGTCCTGCAGACTCGTGATGTTCGAGCCCACTTCTTTCGCCGTCATTCCGAGCTCTTGCCCGATGAGGCGCGATTTGAAGTAGGTCTTCGTCCCTGCGTGTTCGCGGAGGTAGGTGAGGATCCGGTGTTGCTTCGTCGAGAGGTCGGGGGCCATCGTGGCACTCATACACTCACCTCCGACGAGGACACCCTTGAGGGGTTTGGTACGTGTGGCTAATCCGTCGCTGTCTTGCGACTTCACCGCTCCAGTAGCGAGTTATTACCGGCCGACTGCGGTCGGTTGGTACAGGGAGGCAACCGTGGCTGGAGCGCGGTCACAAGCTGACAGGTGAGCAACAGCCGACCCGACTGACAGTCGGCCGCCCGGGAGAGCCGAACTGGCCAGGCGTCGGTCGATTCCAGGCAGACGGTCGATTCGTGGCCATTGTGGGTATCAGACGAATCTGCCATTGGGGGCGTCGTCTTCGTGGCGGGAGCCGGAACCGATGGACGGGTGGTGATGTGGTGGTGAAGGCGAACTTCGGTGCTAGAAGACTTCGGGTCGGAGGTCCGGTGACCGGTACGGACGCTGGACTCGTTACTGGTGACGAAACTGAACCCACTGTCACGTCCGAGTGTATATCCTAAAAAGAAATCGTGATTCGTTCGTGGTTCGGGCGAATCTCTTCGAATTCAGGCCGTTCTGGGCTCGATACCGAAATACTTAACCGCCGCGTATCTGAACAAGGGTAGCAACGACTCTGGCCGCGCGCACCACTGTTCACCCGGTCAGCGCACACATCTCGCATGACGAACGCCTCCCAGACCACACGAGTACGACGTAGCGAACAGGAAACGACCGAACAAGAGGACGAGTCGACCCACGACCGCGTCAGCTGCCCCGAGTGCAGCGGACAGCTCGTCGCCGACGACGAACACGGTGAGACCGTCTGTGCCGACTGTGGCCTCGTCGTCGCCGAGGACTCCGTCGACCGCGGCCCGGAGTGGCGCGCCTTCGACGCCAGCGAGAAGAACGAGAAGTCTCGCGTCGGCGCCCCGACCACGAACACGATGCACGACAAGGGCCTGTCGACCAACATCGACTGGCGCAACAAGGACGCCTACGGCAACTCGCTGGGGTCGCGCCAGCGAGAGAAGATGCAGCGCCTGCGCAAGTGGAACGAGCGCTTCCGCACCCGTGACTCCAAAGAGCGCAACCTGAAACAGGCCCTCGGCGAGATCGACCGGATGGCGAGTGCGGTCGGCCTCCCGACGAACGTCCGCGAGACCGCGTCGGTCATCTACCGCCGCGCGTTAGAAGAGGACCTGCTCCCCGGCCGATCCATCGAAGGTGTCTCGACGGCCTGCGTCTACGCCGCCGCGCGCCAGGCCGGCGTCCCCCGATCGCTCGACGAGATCGCCGACGTATCCCGCGTCGAGAAGAACGAGATCGCCCGCACCTACCGCTACGTCGTTCGCGAACTCGGCCTCGAGGTCCAGCCGGCCGACCCCGAGAGCTACGTCCCGCGCTTCGCCTCGGGCCTCGACCTCTCCGACGAGTCCGAACACCGCGCGCGCTCGCTGCTGAAGAACGCGAAGGAGAAGGGCGTCCACTCCGGCAAGTCGCCGGTCGGGCTCGCGGCCGCCGCGGTCTACGCCGCCGCCCTGCTCACCAACGAGAAGACGACCCAGGCCGCCGTGAGCGAGGTCGCCGACATCTCAGAAGTGACGATCCGCAACCGCTACCACGAACTGCTCGAAGCCGAAGACTCCATCGGCCTGGCCTGATCGCCCGACGAGCCGGAGTGGGACCCGCACGACCGATCTTTTCCACGAACCAATGAACTTCGAGTCGTTCGTCCTCGCCGCGTCGACCGCCACGCTCGCCGACGAGCCGCGAGCCCGCGCCCACGCCGACGCGATCGAGTTCCGGCTCGACCTGGCCGACGAGCCGCTCGCCCAGCTCGCACACTACGACGGTGAATTGCCACTTCTCGCGACGAACCGCCCCACGTGGGAGGGTGGCGAGTGGTCGACCGACGAACGATCGCGGCTCGACGCCCTCACCGAGGCGACGACGGTCGACGCCGTCGCGGCGATCGACGTCGAACTCGCCGCGATCAGGGCGGGAGCGGCCGACCGACTCCTCGACGCGGCTCGCGAGAACGACGTCTCGGTCGTCGTCTCCGTCCACGACTTCGACGGGACGTCATCGTGCTCGACGCTGCTCGCACTGTTGGAGGCCGCCGGGGCCCACGGGGCTGTGGCCAAGCTCGCCGTGACGGCCGAGTCACCGGCCGATACACTCACGCTGTTACGTGCGACCCACGAGGCGACGGCGGCCGGACAGCCGGTCGCGACGATGGCCATGGGTGAACTCGGGACGCACACACGTGCGGTGGCGCCGATCTACGGCTCGCGAATCGGCTACGCACCGATCGATCCGGCTGCGACGACGGCGCCCGGACAGCTCGACCTGGCCACACTCGCGACGACGATCGAGTCGGTGTTTGTGACCGGTCGAGCAAAACGAGAGAATTAACCGCGCGCAGGCGAAACCGGTGGACACTCTCGATGTCGTGGATTCGAGCCGTCGTCGCGGTGGGGCTGTCGCTGCTCGTCCCGGGAGCCGGTCACGTCGTGATCCGGGACTGGGGCCGAGCCGTGCTCTTCGGCGCGCTCTTCGTCACCTCGGTCGTCCTGTTGCTCCCCGTCGAACAGCTGTGGGCCATCGCCGGCGACGGGTCGATGACGAGTGCCGGCTCGATGCAGGAGACGATGACGGAACTGTCGGAAACCGTCGACGGTGAGACGGACACGATCGATCGATTTACCCTGCTCTTCCTCTCGCTGTTTGCAGCGATTCACGCAGGAACCCAGGCGTTCGGGCTGACCGACACGCCCGGCGCCGACGAGGACGTCGCCGCCTGTCCCACCTGTGGGAAGCCACTCGACGAGGAACTGTCGTTCTGTCACTGGTGTACGACGAGACTCGACGAGGGCGACCAGGTTGCTCCCTGAAAACAGCAGCCGGTCCGCTTCCGCCTGCGACGGACACGAAATCCTCCACCTGCGACGGACACGTAACCGTCTGAACCGCTCAGGCCGACGCAGTCGCCTTACTTCTCGATAACCTGTTCGTCGACGGCCTCGCCGAAGTGTCGCGCGGTGTCCTCGTAGTAGAGGCCGACCTCGTCGCCCGCCTCGAGTTCGGTGACCGCCGTCTTCCCGTCTGGCGTCGCGACGGACACCGTCTCCGCGTTCTGCAGGAGCGTCTCGACGGTGTCGCCGTCGCCCGTCTCCAGTGCCAGCCGGAACATCGGTCGCTGTTCGATCTTCACGCGGCCGACGATGGCCTCGCGCGTGTGGCCGTCGCGGTCGACGACCTGGACCTCGTCCCCGCTCTGGAGTTCGGAGAGGTACTTCGTTCCGCCGCCGGGCGTTCTGACGTAGGCGTGGACGGCGCCGGCGTTGACCCGGAAGGGGCGGGCCGCGACGTACGGCGAGTCGGCCGTCTCGGCGTGGACGAAGACGAGGCCGCGGGCCAGCGAGCCGACGAGCATGCCCTCGTCGTCGTCCAGGAGTCGGCCGGTGTCCACGCAGACGCGATCGGCCGAGCCGATCGGCTCGATGGAGGTGACCGTCCCCCACGTGAGATCGAGGCGTTCTCGATCGCCCGCGTCGCGAATCCCGACCGTCTTGCTGATTTCGCCCGGATCGTCGGTATCGAGTAACACGGCATCGGCACCGATCTCGAGCGTTTCGAAGGCCGTCCGTGCTTCTTCGGCACTCGCCACGCCGGCGATCAGTGTCGTCTCCTCACCGATGCGAGCGATGAGGTTCTCGAGCGGGATGATCGTCCAGTCTTCGCCGACGACGATCGTGTACGCCGACTCGGTGGCTGCCTCCTCGGCGAACCGCTCGTACTCCTCGTCGAGGATGCGGACGTAGGACCCGCCGGGGACCTCCCCGTCGCGTCGGAGCGTCGAGAGGTCGGCGGAGCCGGAGTAGTCCGTCGGGAGGGAGACGGTGCCGTCCCCTTCGCCGTCCTTGCCCACGATTCGGGCGTCCGGCATGGATTCTTCGTCGTCGGATTCAGCGTCGTCGATCAGGGAGACGTCGCCGTCAGTTCGGAACGCGGCGACGTTGATGTCGCCGAGTTCGCGCACCCGTTCGACGTCGGCTTCGTCGACCAGGACCCAGTCCGCACCGGCTTCGAGCGCGGCCGTGATCCGATCGCGGCGGGCCTCCCAGTCACCGACGCTGTCGTCGGCTTTCACCCAGACTTCGTTCGTCATGGTTCGACGGTCGGACGGAACCGGCTTGAACGTGGCGGAAGGGAGGACGTTCGCCTCGCGTGATGCGGTGGTCGGCGATCCCACTCGCCCACTGTACACACTGTCGCCGGTATTCCCCGTCACACAGTCTCACGGAACCGTTAGGAGGCGGGCGTGCGAACTCCCGACCGATGTCTGCGTACGACGCGGTCTGTTTCGATCTCGATCGAACCCTGTGTGTCTCGACGCAGGATTCGGCGGCCGTCCTCGAGCGAGCGTTCGATCGAGTCGGCTGTGAACCCTTCTGTACGCACACGGAGCTAGAGGCACTGGTCCCGCGCGTTCCGTCGGCGTATACGGATCAGACGTTCCACGAGAACCTCTTCGGACTCGCCGCCGCCGAGGCGGGACGGGACGAGACGGTCGCGACCGACCTGACCGAGGCGTACCTGGACGCGTACGACCCGACCGCGGTCCGCTTTCGGGACGGTGCAAAACGTATCATCGCCCACGCGCGTGAGGCGACCGACGCGGTCGGGCTGATCACGAACGGCAGTCCGTCGACGCAGCGCCCGAAGCTCGAAACGCTCGGCATCGCCGACGCGTTCGACGTCTCCGTGTTCGTCGATCCCGACGCTGGGGTCCCGCCGAAGCCGGATCCCACGCCGTTCGAACGGGCGCTCGACGGACTCGGAACGCGACCCGATCGGACGGTCCACGTCGGCGACGCCGCCTACGCCGACGTCGCGGGTGCGAACGCCGTCGGGATGGACTCGGCCTGGCTCCCCGGTGACGCCACCGATCGTCGATCACGAGACCCGACGCACGAACCCACTTACGAACTCTCGTCGCTCGCCTCGCTCGCGGACGTGCTCTGAGCTGCCCCGTCGCTCGCCTCGCTCGCGGACGTGCTCTGAGCTGCCCCGTCGCTCGACGGGTTCTCGGACGTGCGCTCGGCCGACTCGACGGTCGGCACTCGGTCGCGGTGGACGACGATCCTGTTTTCCGGCCGATCGGTCGCCTCCTTGATTCGGACGAGCAGCGACGCCGCCCGATCGAACGAGTCGGGGAGCGTGAACGAATCGTCGTCGTTGTCGGCACGCTCACGACAGGTGGCGACGAACGCGGCGAGTTCGCCGACCATCCCGATCGGCAGGTAGGCGACGTCGGGGTCGTCCGCGAGTAGTGCTTCCCAGGACGTTGTGACAGCGTCCGCGACGCGGCGCGGCCTGCGGATCCGGTCGACGATGACGTCGGTGTCGGCGTCTTCGCCGTCGAGCGCGGCCGAGAGGGCGGTCGATAGCGTTTCTTCGTGGTCCTGTGCCTCGTCGTCGGCCCGGACGAGATCGGCGAGTGCCTCGTGTTCTGCCCTCGAGACGGCGATCGCGTACGCGACCGTGTGGCTCCGCGGCGAGACCGTGTAGGTGACGTCCTCCTCGATGCGGTCGAACTTGGCCGTGTCCGGGTCGCCGCGCAACCGGTCGAGTAGTCCCATACCCCGACGTTCTTCCGGCACCGAATAAAGGCTCCCGCCTCGGCGTGGTCCGTCTTCGACCGTGAAAAACGGGTCCCTGGGCTACCAGTCGTCGCCGAGGGCTGTTCTGGCACCACCGTAGCCGCTCGCCGACTCCCAGGTGCGCCCGCTCTCGACGTGTTCGACGCGGAGCGAGCCGCCGCACCTGCCGCAGTGATAGCGCCCGGGGGCTTTGACCGGTTTCGACGCCCGGTGCCGGTCCAGTGTCCAGTCGCAGTCAGTTCGCGCACACCGGAGGCGATACCGCGGTTCCGTAAACGACTCGCAGTGGACAGGCACGTCGAACTCCTGGGCCCGTTTGCGAAAGCGCGGTCCGTGATCGGAGTCGCCGAATCGCTGGTACTCCCAGGCGTGAATGAGTTCGTGGCGGACGATCGACTCGAAAGCCGCACGGTCGAAGGCGTCGTAGGCGCGTCGCGAGAGGACGATCGTCGCTTCCTCGCTCGTCGCGTCCCAGCGACACGCGCCGGCGCGTCGTTTCGCCCGCGCGGAGATCGCCCAGGAGAGCGCGTCGAGATCGACGCCGATATCGTCGGCGACCGATCGGGCGTGGACGCGAGCGTGGGCGAGGATCTCCTCGTCGGTTGGCGCAGTCCGCGGCACGAATTTGGCCTCGAAGTGCGACTCCGTGATCGTTTCGATCCCCACTGGGAGTCGACTCACGCTGGTGCGTCTGACCGTCACGCTTTCGGACCCCGATGGCGTCGTCGCATTCAGCAATGGCTACTGACCGTCCGACGCCCGAGCCGCTCGACAGCGCGGCGTCGATCGCTCCGGCCGTGCTCGTCCTGCCCGCCGTCGCGTTCGACCCGCCGTTCGACGAACGCGAACTGTGGCTCGAGCGCCTCCCGATCGAGACGGCCTACGAGATTCCCGGGGCCGATGGCCCGCTGTACGTGACCGCCGACACGCGCGTCGCCGTCACTACGACCGGGCTGGGCAAGGCGCCCGCGGCGACGACGGTCGCCGCACTCTGGGGTGCAGGCGGGCTCGATCTCTCCGAGACGTACTGGCTCTCGGCCGGTATCGCCGGGTCCGCACCGGCCAGGGCCGCGCTGGGCTCGGTCGTCGTCGCCGACGCCATCCTCGACTGGGATCGAAAGCACCGCTGGGATCCGACGGAGCTCGGTCCGCCGACTGAGGGGGACAATGTGAACGACCCCTCACCCGCTCGCGACGCCGATCGGTCCGCCGTCGAGCAACTCGCCTATCTTCCCGAGGATGCACTGTTCGACGTCGAGCCGGCGCTGGTCGAACTGGCTCGCGACGCCGCGTCCGACGTCGCGCTCACGACGGACCGCGGCGTGCGCGACTATCAGGAGACGTACCCCGACGCACCGGCGAGCGCTCCGGCGGTCGACGTCGGGCCGACCGTGACGAGCGACGAGTTCTGGCACGGCACCGGCGTGGCGCGCGAGGTCGACTCGCTCGCGGCGGCCTACGGGATCGACCCCTACGTCACGACGCAGATGGAAGACGCGGCCACGGCGACCGCGCTCGGCCGCTTCGACGCCGCCGATCGCTATCTGAGTCTGCGTGCCGTCGCGAACTACGATCGACCGGCTCCGGGTGAGACGGTTCACGACAGTTTCGAAGGAACGACCGACTCGGTCGCACTCGCGAGAGAGAACGTGGTACGGGTGGGTCTCGCCGTCGTCGATCGGCTGTGCGAACTGGCTGCCAGAACGCGATCCGGCGACTAGGCTTCGACTGTCAGTCCGGCCGCCTCGAGCGCCTGTTCGACGTCCTGGTCCTCGTGGATGACGGCGGCAACGGCTTGCGTGATTGCCTCCGGGTCCTCGTGCTGGAAGATCGACCGCCCCATCGAGACGCCCGCGGCGCCGGCGTCGACCGCCCCGCGAACCCCTTCGAGGGTCTCTCTATCCGTCCCAGGCGTCCCGCCAGCGATGAGCACCGGCAGTCGGGTCGACTCGACGACGTGTTCGAAGCTGTCGGCGTCGCCGCTGTAGCCCGTCTTTACGAGGTCGGCGCCGACCTCCTCGGCGAGGCGAACCGCGTGGCCGAGCGCGTCGGGTTCGTCGCCGGCGAGGCCGGGCCCCCGGGCGTAGGCCATCGCGAGGACCGGAATCCCCAGTCGTTCCGCGTCGGCGGTAACCTCGGCGAGCTGTGCCAGTTGGTCGGGTTCGTGGTCAGAGCCGACGTTGATGTGGAAGGAGACGGCGTCGGCGCCCGCGCGAACGGCCTCCTCGACCGTGCCGGTGAGTCGCTTGTCGTTCTCGTCCGGGCCGAGCGTCGTCGAGGCGTTCAGGTGGACGACGTAGCCGGCGCCGTTCGTGTTCGAGTGGACGCGGGGGGCGATCCCCTTCTGCGTGAGGACGGCGTCGGCACCGCCCCGGGTCACCGCGTCGATCGTCGATTCGATGTCTTTCAGCCCGCGGACGGCACCGAGTGTGATGCCGTGGTCCATCGGGACCATCAGGTAGCGGTCCCCCGTTCGAATTCGGTTCAATCGGGCGTCGAGTCCTGCAGTCATGTGAGTTAGTAGCAATCTCGCGATTATGACCGTTCTGGTTCGGGCGCGGCTGGCGGCTCTCGATCGGCGAGTCCGTCCGCTGCGCCCCGTTTCAGTTCACGTGCTTTCGCTTCCAGGTCGCGTTCCGGATCGTCGCTCGTCGCAGCCAGGTCGACGAGTGTGCTGCCCACGATCACGCCGTCGGCGCCGCCGGCGACGATCTCCGCCGCGTGCTCGGGTTCGCTGACGCCGAAGCCGACCGCGGTCGGCACGTCGTACCCATCGAGCCTGGCGAGACTCGCGTGGGTTGCGCCGGAGACGTCCGTTCGCGCGCCGGTCGTCCCTAGCCGGGCCTGCACGTAGGCGAAGCCGCTCGTCGTCGACATGAGCGTCTCGAGGCGCTCGTCCGCGGTCGTCGGGGCGACGATCGAGATCAGGTCCAGTCCGACTGACTCACAGGCCGCCCGGAGCGGTCGGGCTTCGGCCGCCGGCAGATCGGGCACGATGAGTCCGTCGAGTCCGACCGCGGCCGCCCGTTCGACGAACGGCGAAACGTCGGTGCCGGAGTCGGCGGGGCCGTACTGCATGAGCAGGTTGGTGTAGGTCATACAGACGAGCGGTGCCTCCGTGTCGAGCGTGTCGACCAGGTCGAAGAATCCCTCGGGCGTCGTGCCGGCCTCGAGGGCGCGCGTGATCGCCGCCTGGATCGTCGGCCCCTCGGCGACGGGTTCGGAAAACGGCAGGCCGAGTTCGATCACGTCGGCGCCGCCGCGATCCAGCGCCTCGACGTAGCGTCTCGTCTCGTCAAGCCCGGGGTCTCCGGCGGTGAGGTACGTGATCAGCGCCGGATGATTGTCCCGGATCGCCGTCTCGATCCGACTTTCGCTCGGTTCGTCGTCCCCCGACCCGCCGGTCGCCGAATCGTCGTTCGATGACCCGTCTGCGGTCTTCATCCGTCGAACACCTCTACATCCGGAGCCGCCTCGAGGTCTCGTCGCTCGGTCTCCTCCAGAACCGTCTCCAGATCCTTGTCACCCCGTCCGGAGACGGTCACGACGATGACCTCGCCGAGGTCGTCATCGTCGTCAGGTCTCGGTGTCTCGCTGTCATCGTCGTCAGCGCTCGATGTCCCGCCGACAGCGCCGAGGCGCTCTTCTATGTATCCCAGTGCGTGGCTGGATTCGAGGGCCGGGATGATCCCTTCGAGTCGAGAGAGGCGGTGAAAGGCCTCCAGTGCAGCCTTGTCGTCGACGGTCGCCGGCGTCACGCGCCCGCGGTCGACCAGGTTCGCCAGTTCGGGGCCGACCCCGGCGTAGTCGAGCCCGGCGCTGACGCTGTGGGACTCGACGACCTGCCCGTCCGCCGTCTGGAGGAGCTTCGTCAGGGCGCCGTGGAGGACGCCGTCGGTGCCCGTCGAGAGTGATGCCGAATTGGGTGCGACGCCGGTCTCCTCGTCGACGCCGAGGTCCGATCCGCCGGCCTCGACGGCGTGGAGTGCGACGCCTTCGGTGTCTTCCTGCGGGCTTCGTCCGCGTGAATCGTCCTCGGCCCGTCGTTCCGTGTGATCGACGAAGGCGTCGAAGGTTCCCATCGTGTTCGAGCCACCGCCCGCGCAGGCGACGACGCTGTCGGGCAGGCGACCGATCTCGTCGCGGATCTGGGCCCGGATCTCCTCGCCGATGACGGCCTGGAAGTCACGGACCATCGCCGGAAACGGGTGCGGGCCGACGACGGACCCCACGGCGTAGTGGGTCGTCTCAACGCTGCCCGCCCAGTCGCGCATCGTCTCGTTGATGGCCTCCTTGAGCGTCGCACTGCCGGCGTCGACCGGTGTCACCTCGGCGCCGCTCATCCGCATGCGGTAGACGTTGGGCCGCTGGCGGTTGACGTCGGTGCGACCCATGTAGATCTCGCAGGGCATGTCGAGGTGGGCCGCGGCCATCGCCGTCGCGGTGCCGTGCTGGCCGGCGCCGGTCTCCGCGATGACGCGCTCTTTGCCCATGTATTTCGCGAGCAGTACCTGCCCGAGCGCGTTGTTCAGTTTGTGTGCGCCGCCGTGGACGAGGTCCTCGCGCTTGAGGTAGATCTCCCGGTCGTAGCGCTCGCTGAGGCGGTCCGCCCGCTGCAACGGTGTCGGCCGGCCGGCGAAGGTCTGCAGATGCTCGCGCAACTCGTCGCGGAAGCCGTCCTCGTTGTCGATGACGTAGCGCTGGTAGGCGTCGGCGAGTTCCGAAAGCGCCGGGACGAGCGCTTCCGGCACGTACTGGCCGCCGTACTCGCCGAAGCGACCGTCGGTCGCCGCTTCGTCGTCCGTTTCCAGTGTGCCCGGGTGGATGCTATCGGTCACGCAGCGTCCACCTCCGATGCGGTGTCGGCATCGTCCGTTTCTACAGCGCGCTCCGCGTTCACGAGCGCTCGGGTGTTCGCCGCCACGTCGCCGTCCATGATGGCGCTCCCGACGAGCAGGGCGTCGGCCCCGGCCTCGCGCATCCGGCGGACGTCCGCGGGCGTCGAGACGCCGCTCTCGGCGACCAGGGTCACGTCGTCGAGCGCCTGGCGGAGTGACGGGTCCTCGACAGCCGCGACGCGCTCGACGGTCGTCAGATCGACCTCGAGTGAGGCGAGGTCGCGATTGTTGATGCCGACGACGGCCGTCTCCGTTGCCAGTGCGCGGCGTAGTTCCGCTCGATCGTGGACTTCGACGATCGGCTGGAGGCCGCGATCGAGTGCGGCCGAGACGAGTTCGTCGAGTTCGTCGACGAACCGTGCGATGAGCAAGACGAGGTCTGCTTCGACGGCGTCGAGTTGCTCTTCACGGACGACGAAGTCCTTCCGGAGGACGGGAACCGAGACGGCCTCGCGAACGCGCGCGAGCGCCGCGGTCGACCCGTCGAAGTGATCGGGTTCGGTCAACACCGAAATCGCGGTCGCGCCGCCGTCGACCATCTGCTGTGCGAGCTCGACGGGGTCGTCCGTCCGAACGCCGTCGGTCGTCGGGCTCGTCGGTTTCACCTCCGCGACGATCGGGACGCGCCCGTCCGACTCGGCCCGCTCGATCGCCGCCGCCAGCGACCGAGCGTGTACCGACAGCCGCTCGTCGCCACGGCCCGATCGATCCCGTGCCGCTTCGAGGATCGACCGAACGGCCGGATCGAGTCCTTTGTCGTTCATTATAGTACACCAATGAACTGGTCTATACATAACGCTTGTGCGTCTCGATCCATCGCGTTATCGAACCGATCGCTATCGGGCGGTACGATCGCTGTGGCGGCACCTGAGGACCACCTGGTCATCGGACGTGGCAGTGACGCGGCGATGTGGGGGCGACGACTCTCACGGCGAGCCGAATCTTCAAGGGACTCGCTCCCCTCCGATCCGACATGGAAGATGCTGGCATCTACGCACGGGAGGCCGCGTATCTAGAGCGTGCCGTCCAGATCGGCGTCGCGAGCGGTCGTGTCATCTCCGTCTCGTTCCCTGCCCAGCCCGACGACGATGCCACTGCGGACCACCCGCTCCTCGATCGAGTCTTCGAGTATCTCGACGGGGTTTCTGACGTCGCGTTCGACGACGTCACCGTCGCGTTGACGGTGCCGACCGATCAGCGAGCCGTCCTCGAACAGGTTCGGACGATTCCCTACGGCGAGAGCATCGACGTCGCCGGACTCGCCGCGATGACGCCCGACGTCGATCCCGAGGATGACGACGACCTCATCCTCGTTCGGACCGCCCTCGAGGCCAATCCGGCACCGCTGCTTATCCCCGACCACCGGGTCCGCGATGGACCGAGTGCGGCCCCGCCAGCCGTCGAACAGCGACTCCGGTCCCTCGAAGGACTCTAGGTCGCCGACCAGACTGCGTATCCGTATCCCAGAATACCGATGAAGACGAGCAGCGATGCGAGCCGGCTCGCGACGGGAATCCCGCTACCGACCAGTTCGCTGACGATCCAGCCGAGTTCGAGGACGCCACCGAGGATCAGTGCGACACCCGAGAGTCCGAGTACGCTTCCCGTCGAACTGGCGTTCGTCACCAGCACGACACCGATCCCGATAGCGATGAGTCCGAAGAGTACGGTGCTCGCGAGCGCAAGTATCGGCGAGGAAAGTACTATCGACCCGAGCCACAGCACGAAGTAGGCGACGACCGCACCGACCAAGAGCTTCTGTACTCGCTCAGGCGCGTCCTGGAGGTTGCGCATCGACGAGTCGTTTTGCATAGTCGAGTCTCACCCGCTCACACTAAAGGTTCGCCGGATTCGAACGCCGGATCCCTACGTGCGCGTCGAACCGAATTCGAGATACTCGTAGACGGCGAATTCACAGCCATTCAGGACGTAGTGGGCGACGACGACCGCGAGGAGGTTTCCCGTGACGATGAACGTCGCTGCGAGGACGAAACCGATCACGCCCGTGACGATTACTCCAGCTTGTCCCTGGACTCCGTGGCCGACTGCGAACAGGATCGAAGAGGCGACGGCCAGGAGCCACGGCGACAGCCCGAACCCGACACTCAGTGCGCCGACGAGGACGGCCCGGAAGAGCAACTCCTCGAAGACCGCGATCACCGGCAGGACGACGGCGAACAGGACGATCCAGCCGCGTCGTCGCGAGGGCGCCAGACTCTCGCGGAGCCACTCGTCGTGAGTCATGCCGAATCGTCGCCCGATCGCACCCGCGAGTTCACTCGCCGCGTAGAGTCCGAAGCCGGCGCCGAGACCGACCCCGAGTCCCGTTACCAGTCCCTGCCGGGTGATCGAGATCCCGAGCACATCGGGTGGGACGCCCGTCAGCACGATCGTTCCCGCGACGACGGCAAGAAACAGCAGTTGTGTAGCGAGGACGTTCCACCGGAGGGCGCGACTGGTGATCGACTGGTCGCCGACGCGAGCGACGATCCGTCCGGATCGGGTTCCGTTCGCTGACCCGGTACTGTCGTCGACGCGTTCTGAGTGGGCCACCGACGGATCGACTGCACCGTCGTCCCACTCGGATGGGGTCGTCGACGGGTCGTACGGGTCGTTCGGCGGGTTCGGCGGGTTCGGCTGCTCGGCCTGTTGGCGATCCGCGGTCGAGGATAGCACCGCGCCGTCTGCCTCGGTCACCGCTGTCGACTCTCGGTGGGTAGCTGTCTCGCTCCGTGTCGGTCGGTCTCCCTCGGTCGCACTGGCCGGGGTCGGCGTTTCGAGGGCTGTCGTCTGTCCGGCTTCGACGGGAGTGAGCGATCGCTGTGTCTGACGTGTGAGAACGACCATCGCGGCCGTGAGAAGCGTGACGATCGTCGCGAACGCCACCCACTGGGTCATCGCTTACTGCGGGCTCGGATTCTGGGGGCCAGTGACGCCCTGATCGAGCGTGGCGTTCGTGATGGTCTTGAGCCGGTCGAGCAGCGAGTCCTTCTCCGGCTCGCCCATCAGCGCGACGTCCAGGACTTCGCTGATGTTCGAGACGGGGACGATGTCGACCATCTCCTCGTACTCGTCTTCGATCATGACGTCCTGCTCGTTGGCCTTCGGGATGATGACCGTCTTGCAGCCCGTCTTCGCGGCGGCCTCGATCTTGTGGGTCACGCCGCCGACGGGGAGCACGTCGCCGCGGACCGACAGCGAGCCGGTCATCGCGACCGACTGGTCGACCGGGACGTCCTCCAGCGCGGAGATGACGGCCGTCGCGACCGTGATCGAGGCCGAGTCGCCGTCGACACCCTGCTGGCCGGCCTGGACGAACTGGATGTGGACGTCCTTGCCGGCGAGTGAGGACTGGGGATACTCGCTGTCCTCGTAGCGACCTTCGTCCCAGCCGGGGACGTTCGTCGTGAGCTCCTCGCCGGAGAACTTCTTGATGATCGCCGAGACGTTCTGGACCGACTCCTGAGCCATCTCCTTCAGCTGGCCGGTCGCGATGACGCGGCCGGGGCCCTGGGCGGGCGTGACTTCGGCCATGACGGGGAGCATGATGCCCGAGTCCTCGCCCATGACGGCGAGGCCGTTGACGCGCCCCTCGACGCCGCCTTCGTTGACCTGCAGTTCGTAGTCCTTACGGCGGTCGATGTAGTCGTCGGCGAGTTGCTGTTCGATCGAGCGCGAGCGCTTTTTCGCCTGCAGGACGTCCTCGCGCGTCGTGTACTCGCGGTCCTCGGCGCGGGCGATGTCGCCGGCGACGCGAACCAGTCCGCCGAGGTTCCGGAACAGCAGCGTGAGGTGGTCCTTGCGGCCGGCGCGACGGCGGGCCTCCAGCATGAGTTCCTCGATCGCCGCGCGGTCGAAGTGGGGCAGGCGCCCGTCGCGTTCGACCTCCTGGGCGATGAAGCGGACGTACTTCCGGCGCATCTCGGGCGTGTCCTCGATGGTGTCGTCCATGTACACCTCGTACCCGTAACCCTTGATCCGCGAGCGCAGCGCGGGGTGCATGTTCTCCATCGCGTCTAAGTTCCCCGCCGCGATCATGATGAAGTCCGTCGGGACGGGCTCGGTCTGGACCATCGCGCCCGAGGAGCGCTCGGACTGGCCGGTGATCGAGAACTCGCCCTCCTGGATGGCCGTCATCAGCTTCTGCTGCGTGCGGATGTCGAGCGTGTTCATCTCGTCGACGAACAGCACGCCCTTGTTGGCCTTGTGGATGGAGCCGGGTTCGACGCGGTCGTGGCTCGGCGTCTCCATACCGCCGGACTGGAACGGGTCGTGGCGGACGTCGCCCAGCAGCGCACCGGCGTGGGCACCGGTCGCGTCCTCGAACGGCGCGACGCGCTGCTCGCCGTTGTTGACGATCATGTTGGGCACCATGGCGTCCATCCCGCGGGACGTGTAGCGGAAGAACAGCCAGATGACCACCGCGGCGATGACGCCGAGAAGAAGCATCTCCTGGATGAAGGCGTACACCACCGCGATGGCGATGATGACCCACATCAGGATCGAGCGCATCTGCTTTCGCTTGCGGGCTTCCTCCTTGTGGGCGTCGATGATCTGTTCGCCCTTGCCCGCTGGCACCGTCCGGACCTTCGGCTCGTTGCCGTCGTCCGGGTTGTGGTAGACCAGGATGTCCTGGAGGTCCTCCTGCGGGAGGAGCTGGCTCATCGCCTTCGCGAGCATCGACTTGCCGGTCCCCGGCGAGCCGATCATCATCACGTGGCGGCGCTGTTTGGCCGCCTTGATGATGATATCCCGGGCCTCGTCCTGGCCGATCACCTGATCGACCAGTCGGTCTGGCACCTCGATGTCTGCCGTCGTCTCGATCTGTAGGCCGCCCAGCAGATTGTCTTCCTCGTCCTCGTCGATCTCGAGTTCGGCGTCGACGCTGACCTCGCTCCCGAGGTCGTCCAGCGTTTCGACCGTCTCGGGCTCGTCGTCGGCCTCGTCGTAGACGGTGCCCTCGTTGTTGTCCGCGGGTGGGCGCTCGGTCGCTCGCTCCGATTCGTCGTCGATCTCCGCCCAGATGTCGTCGGGAACGTCGTTCGGGTCCGTTTCGTCGGTCGTCGATTCGGGTTCGTTGTCCGACGACTCCGGCTGTTCAGTCTCTGGGTCTTCCACTGTCTCGTCGGCCGCTAACACCTCGTCCGCCGACTCGTCGTCCGACGGTGTGAGGACGTCGCGTGGCGGTTGTTCCTCGACACCCTCTTCGGGCTCCGTCTCGGACGCGTCGGCCCCCTCGTCTGGGGGATCGGTGTCGTTCGTGTCGTTACTCATAAGGGGCTGGTTGCTGCCTGATTGGAAGGGATTTGGACTGATATACTTTCTCCATACCTTGGGTCCAGTGGGTAGATTTGATTTGAAAGAATGACGGGTCTGCGTTCGAAATTTTGGCATAATATATATTAAAACTCTGTGGGAAGATATGGCTTAATTTAACAATTTTCAACACGAGGTGGGTATTGTTTAATATTCACATCAAATACACTCCTGCCAGTTCTGATTGGTAATCTGCTATATATGGGTACAATAGATATATATTATAAAGAAACTTATTGGATTATTAAGTAAGGCTAATTCTCAAATTTGTATAGTGATGAAAAAATTTAATAATAGGGGGATGGTAGTAGTGTTTGCGATGCAAAATCGGAGACAAATACTTAAAGGATCGGCCTCGCTAACAATGGCGGGAATCGCTGGTACGGTAAGCGGCCAGAATGAAAGTAAAAAAACCACTGCTAGGGAGGCAGGGATTTATGAATATGTTCGAGAATTGCTGCGCGAGAATAAACGTGGTGAAGCATTTCAGCTTCTAGATTCTCACAGTGTGCGGTATTACACTGGGCATGATCCAGTAAGTGAGGGTGATGGAGTATCAACACAGGGCGCAGTTTGGTCTAAGGGCGACTCTGATTTTACACCTTCACTAATTCATGTGGAAAACGATGTATGGTTGGTAACTAGTCATATTGAGATGAAGAATGCGAGCTATAGCACTGCAACTGCGTACTTTGTTGATGATGCAATTGGCGCAACTTGGGATCACAATAAATGGGCTTCACCTGATATGACGGAGGACAATGTGTGGATGGGCGTACACGGAGAGCATTCAAATCATTTAGAAATTGAATATGACACTTATAACTATTACGGGGTTGGGGCGCTAATCAAATATGATGGCTGGGATGGGAACATACAGCATGACGATTTCATTGTAAATCTCCAAACTGAATTGGTACGTGAAACAAACGATTCCAGATTTGGAGTAAAAACGCATTATGAACATACCTATACCGCTGGGTTCCCGGGCGGAGTAAACCTTAGTATCTCCGGATCTGGTTGGTCACTTGGCTTACCTACGTTAGCCGATAGTTGGGAACTTGAAAAGACTGTCTATCCTGAATCATAATTTTAACTGGTGTTTTATGGCAGCCTCCATCTCAATCTCGGCACATTTATGTGATTATCTAACGTGAATCTTGTATGACGCGGGGCATCTACATCGGCCGGTTCCAACCGTTTCACGACGGTCACTACAGCGTCGTGGAACGCATCGCCGACGACGTCGACGAACTCGTCCTGGGTATCGGAAGTGCCGATGCCTCGCACTCGACGCGAAACCCCTTCACCGCCGGCGAGCGCATCATGATGATCACGAAGAGCCTCGCCGACCTCGACCTGGTCACCTACGCGGTCCCCATCGAGGACTTAGACCGCAACGCCGTCTGGGTGAGCCACGTCGAGAGCATGAGCCCCGACTTCGACGTCGCATACGCCAACAACCCCCTCGTCATCCAGCTCTTCCGCGAGGCCGGCGTCGAGGTTCGCCAGTCGCCCATGTACGATCGCCACGTCCTCGAAGGGAGTGAGGTGCGCGGGCGCATGATCGACGACGGCGACTGGGAGTCGCTCGTCCCCGACGCCGTCGTCGAGGTCGTCGACGAGATCGATGGCATAGAACGCATCCAGATGGTCAGCGACACGGACGCGAACGGCGCGTAACTATTCGTTCGACTCCGTTCGCCCGACACTAGCTCGCCCCATATTCGTCGATCGCCGTGAGAACCTGCTCCGGCCCCGACGCTCGCAGCCGCGGCTCCTCGCTTTCGATCGCCTCGCGTGTGAAAAACCGAGCGTCCGCTGCGTCTCCGCCTGCCGATACTTGTCCTTCAGTCGCGGTCCGCGGAACTGCGTAATTGATCGACACCAGGGAGTGGCCGTCGTCGAACTCTAGATACCCCGTCCCCAGCAGTCTGAGATCCGTCGGATCGACTCTCACTCCCGTTTCCTCCGCGAGTTCCCGTGACGCCGCACTCGGCAGTGACTCGTTCGCGTCGACGTGCCCGCCCGGAAGTGCCCACGCGCCGACGTCGGCGCCAGCACCTCGTTCGATCAGGAGCACGGATTTATCCGCTATTACGGCGACGCGCGCCAGCGGTACCGGATTACGGAAAATCGGCCGTTCGCACCTCTCACAGTATGGTCGCGGTTTGCCGTCGAACACGGCGTCACCGAGTTCGTCGCCACAAGATGGACAGTACCGCGGGTGCGGGCCAGTAGTCGTCCAGGCCATCGTCCACCCATTAGTGTCACGCCAGGAAACAGTATCGGCGCGATTGCAATCGTGACGAACCGGTGCTGTCGCTCAGTCACTTGCGTCGGGAGGAAATGTGCGTGGGTGCAGTCCCAAGGGACTCCACCTGCATCGACGCTCGACGGCTACGCCGTCTCGCGTTTCGCGGCCTTCGGCCGCGCTTGCGATGCGTGGGACCGGATTTGAACCGGCGGACCCCTACGGGACAGCGCCCTCAACGCTGCGCCGTTGGCCTAGCTTGGCTACCCACGCTCGCGTGCTCTGTCTGCATCAAATTCTACCCGCGGGTCAATATAAAAGCGTGTTCTTTTGCGCCCACTGTGGGATGGGGGCGCAGTGAGGCGGTCAATTAAAATGCTGCAGGTGCGAAGTCCTCCCATGGCTAAGTACTCGACCGGTTCCTCGTCGGGAGGCGGCGGGACCAACTGCGAACTCTGCGGTGCGGAGAGCGATTCGCTTACGCAGCAGACGGTTGCCGGCGCGAAACTGGAAGTCTGTTCGAGCTGTGCGTCTCACGGAGACGAGGCGAAATCGTCGTCCTCTTCGTCCAGTTCCGGGCGCGGCCAGGACGAGCCGAATCGCAAGAAGAAGGCCGCCCAGAACGTCGCGAAGGCAAATCCGGTCTGGGACGGCGACTCAGAACACTGGGAGAAAGAGGGGACGAACTACGACGACGACCCGCTTCCGTACCTCGTCTCGGACTACGGCGCGGTGCTCGAATCGAGCCGACAGGACGCCGGCCAGACGCGTGAAGAACTCGCCGATGAACTCGGCGTTCCCGAATCGGATCTCCTCGCGATCGAACAGGGGCGGGCGACACAGGCCGGCATCGGCGGCGGCCTGATCGACGCACTCGAGGACCGACTCGACGTGGAACTCGCCGAATAAGACGGACCGATCCCGTCGTCTTGCGAAGCGAAGTTTCTATCGTCCCACTCAGGGCCGAAGCGTGTGGAATTCGGTGTAATCGGCGAGCAGATTTTTAAGTAATCCGGACAGAGTACCGGGTGATGAGCGGGCAACGGGCAGCCGCCGAACCGTACGCGACGCGATTCGAGACCGAAGTGTCGGCCGTCGACGGCCGGCGCGTCTGGCTCGATTCGACACACTTCTTCGCCGAGAGCGGCGGCCAACCCGCAGATTACGGCACGATCGGCGACGTGCCGGTCGTCGACGTTCAGGTTGAGGACAACGAACACGTCCACGTTCTCGAGTCGGAACCGCGATTCCGCGCCGGAAAACGAGTCCTGTGTTCGATCGACTGGGAGGCGCGGATGTACTGCATGCGTGCACACACGGCCAGTCACGTGCTCTTCGGCGCCGCGCGCCGGGTATTCGACGACGTCACTTACACCGGCCTGGAGATCGGTGACGAACGCGTTCGGCTCGACCTTGCCACAGACGAGCGCGTCGACGACGATGCACTGGTCGAACTCGACGAACTGGTCAACCGGGCCGTCTGGGAGTCACGCCCCGTCTCCTGGGATTCGATGCCGGTCTCGGAGGCGCGTGAGACCGACGAGATTCACGTCTCGGAGGCGACCGAGGACACGGCCTTCGAGAAGGGCCGCGTCCGGGTGGTCACGATCGGCGATGCGGATAGTGGCGGGGCGAACACTATCAAGTCCTCGCGGGATACCTGGGATGTCGCCGCGTGTGGCGGGACACACGTCCGGAACACGCGCGAAATCGGCCCCGTCACCGTTCTCGGGTCCGTAACGCCGAAACCTGGCCACGTCGGGGTCGAGCTCGCAGTCGGTCCGCGCGCGATCGAACGACGGGAGGTCGAAAAGCGGGTTACCTTCGCCGCGAGCCGTCAGCTTGGCGTCCCGCTGGGTGAGGCGACCGGCGAACTCTCGCGCCTCGAATCGGAACGCGAGAAGCTCGCGGACTCTGTCGGCACGCTCCAGCGCGAACTCGTCAAGACGCGCGTCGAGAGCGCCGAGCCGTTCGAACGAAACGGGCGGACGTGGGTCGCCACGACGGCCGGCGTCGTGGACGCCGACGAAGCTGGTGACGTCGCCGAATCGGTCGCCGGCGACCTCGCGGACGTCGTGGTTATCGCTGGGGAATCCGATTCGCCGTTCGCGGTCGTCGCCGCCGGCGAAGAGGCAGACGCCGAGTCGATCCTCGGCGAACTCACCGACGAGTTCGGTGGCGGCGGTGGCGGCTCGGACCGCCTCGCCTGGGGCGGCGACTTCGACGTGGAGCCGGACGACGTGGTGACCGGCCTCGAAGGGTAGTCAGCCACTGCCGATCGTGTCGGCCGGACACTGTTCTGTACTGTCGTCTCGTCCCATCGAGGCACTCCGCCCCCTTCGACCCGTTCTCGCCCCTTTCGACCCATTCTATCGTCACGTTCGACCCTGCTGCTGTGGGTTCCCGACTGATCTCACCGATCCCGGATCGCCGGCGACGGAAAGACAGATAAAAGGGCACGCACGTTGTTTGGCCACCCATGAACGTACCCTACGATCTCACGTCGTACGTCCGCGTCCTGAAGATGGCGACGACGCCGAGCCGGGAAGAGTTCTTCCAGGTGTCGAAGATCGCCGGCGCTGGGATCTTCCTCATCGGCTTTCTCGGCTTCATCATCGGCGTCACGATGGGTCTGCTGACCGGTGGCCTCTGATGGGGATCTACGCCGTCAAGACGACCGCCCGACAGGAACAGACCGTCGCGGACATGATCATCAACCGCGAGGAGCCTGACGTTCACGCTGCGATCGCCCCCGACTCACTGACCTCCTACGTCATGGTCGAGGCCGACAACAACGCCGTACTGGAGCGCGCGCTCGAGGACATTCCTCACGCGCGCACGATCGTCCCCGGTGAGTCGGACATCTCCGAAGTCGAACACTTCCTCTCGCCGAAACCGGACGTCGAAGGGATCGCCGAAGGAGACATCGTCGAACTCATCGCCGGCCCGTTCAAGGGCGAGAAGGCGCAGGTCCAGCGCATCGACGAAGGGAAGGACCAGGTGACGGTCGAACTCTACGAGGCGACGGTGCCGATCCCCGTGACGGTTCGAGGGGACCAGATTCGTGTGCTTGACAGTGATGAGCGCTAACGCGCTCATCAGGCATTCAGCGCGGCGTAGCCGCGCTGAATATAGCGACGAACGGTAGTTCGTCGGACCGTGCGACCAGTGGGAGGCCCAATCTTGCTTACCATGCGAACGGGCGACCCGCTGCGAGCCCGTGAGTAGATGCTCGGCACGCCTTGGGTAACCGGAATTTCTGCGCAGCTGTCTCGTCGCGGAGTGAAGCGTTCGGCTCTCCGTACAGGTGACTGGTGTTTGGGTAGCAATTCCATTACGCGGGCCGGTCCCAGTCGACGCCGATCACGACGAACCGAGCATCTCCGCGAGGAGTTCCTGGTCGATGTCGGCGGCGATGTCCTCGAGGAGTTCTTCGCGGGTGCGAATCGCGGCCGAGTCCGCGTCGTACGCACGGACGTACTCCGCACGGCTGTGGTTCGTAAACGTGTGGTAGATCGCCAGAAAGCCGTCGGGAACGACCGTCCCACAGATTTCGCATTCACGTCGTTCGTGCGCTTCGGCTTGGTGGACGACCGCCGACTCGACGTCTTCGAAGACCGACCCACAGTCGTCGATCCCACACTCCCAGGCCATTACGGCAGTGATTCACAGGCCGCCTTAATGGCCTTTTCGCCCGCGACGTCCGCACGGCTCGACCCCGGGGTTCCTGTCGGTGTTCGAAATTGATTCGGTCTCGATAAATGATAACAGCTAATTCCCGTCCATCGATACCTGACGGTGTGTCAGCGCAGGACCGCGTCGATCTCCACGTGAAGGTGCTCTCGGACGACGTCGTGTCCCGGGCGAAGCAGTACGGACTCGACGTCCTCGTCTACGCCCCACACTTCACCCCACTTTCGGAGATCGAGGCAGCTGCTCGACGGTACTCAGACGACGAACTCCAGATTGTGCCGGCCAGAGAGGTCTTTACCGGCCACTGGCGGGATCGGAAACACGTGCTGGCGCTCGGCCTCGAGGACCCTGTTCCAGATTTCATCACGCTCGAGGGAGCGATGGCCGAGTTCGATCGGCAGGATGCGGTCGTCCTCGTGCCACATCCGACGTTCGCGACCGTCAGTCTCGGTCGGGAGGACCTTCGGCGGTATCGATCACAGATCGACGCGATCGAGGTGTTCAACCCGAAACACTTGCCGATGCACAACCGGCGGGCGAAGGCGGCGGCAGCCGAACTGGAGCTGCCAGCCTATACGTCGTCGTACGCACACCTTACTCGTACCATCGGTCTCGCACGGACCGCGTTCGAGACCGAAATCGACTCCGAACGCACCCTTCTGGCGGCGCTCGAATCGGGCACCGACAGACGGATCGAGCACGCGACGGGTGCGCGACGCTGGATCGGCACCGCTGGCGAGCTCGGCCACCTCGTCTGGGAGAACACCTGGAAGAAAGCGCGACGGATCCCCGGTCCCGGAATCGAACCGACGCATCCCGACGACCCACGGTATGCGGGCCGATTCGACGACGTAAGCGTCTACTGAACCCTGTTTTGGATCCCTTCGACCGACGCCGGGCGCTCCCCTTTTGCGGTAGCGTCGTCCTCCGCCCTGTACTGGTTGCCTGCGGTACTGTAGGGTCACCCGGAGGATCTCTTCGCCCAGCGACAGGGTCTGATTAGTAAACAGCCATGATGGTCAGGGCTCGAGTATGGATCGACGCTCGGTCCTCGTTGGAAGTGGTACCGCACTCACACTCGCGCTCGCCGGCTGCATGGAAGGCGACGACGGCGATGATAGCGATGAGCCCGAAAACGACGTCAGAACGGGCGGTGATACTGGAGATAACGGGGATTCGAACGGTGACGATACCCCCGACGACACCTTCCTCGACATCGACGCGGATGAGCTGGACGAATTGACCGACGCGGTCACCGTTCGGGACATCGTGATCGAAGATCGGACCCTCAAAATCACCGCCGATCTCACGGTCGACTCCAAGAAGAAGGGGATGACCGACCTCGGAGACGGGATGAAGAAGGGGATCAGCGACGTCCACGCCCTGAAGAAGAAAGTCGACTGGGTGATGGTCGTTCTCTACGACAAAGGGGAGAAGGTCTTCACCGCGAAAGTCAACGTCGACTGGATCGTCAAACTCGTCGAAGAGGAGGTCGACACAGACGAGCTGTGGGACTATATCGACGACGGCGACGGGGACGACTGAGACGGCAACAATAAGGGGCCGCTCTGGCAAACGGCGAACCCCAGCGGAATCGGGGACCAGGCCGTCACGTCCCTGATTCGATCGGCGCCAGCGTTTCGTGTACGCGGTCCCAGTGGCTGCCGCGCCAGAAGTACTGTCCGCAGTCACGACACCGCCAGCACCGCTTCTCGTCGGCGGCGGGCGCGTAGCCTGGAGTCGAAGCCTCTGGTTCGACCGCTTCGAGTCGGCCGTTGCACCGGCCGCACCGGACTGGTTCGTCTGGAAGCGTCAGGTCGATCCCTGCGGCTGCGACCGCAGCGAGTTGTCCGTTCACGTCCCGCGATTCGAGGAGAACCGATTCGGCCGTCCGGTCTGCGAGCGCCGTGTCCCGCGTCAGTACCGTTCGATCCTTCGCGGCAGCGACCGCAAGGACCTCGTCGTCGGCTTCGAGTCCCCGATCGCCGGCGTATATCGTGTCGTGGCCACACATCCGCAGGTAGGGAACGAGCCGGCCACACATCACGTCGACGAGGAGGCGCACGGCGTTCATACGCGTTCCAGCGACAAAACGTGGTCCCGGCTCTCCTCGTTGTGGAAATCCGACCCAGCTGCGTTCAGTGGAGGAACGATTCGAGGGCGGAGCGGTCCCACGTGTTGATCACGTCGTCCGGCTCCGCCCAGCCGCGGCGAGCGGTGTGGACGCCCCAGCGAATGAACTCGAGCGTCGCCGGCCGATGGGCGTCCGTGTCGATGGCGATCTTCGCACCTTCGTCGATGGCCGCCTGTACAGCGCTCCCCCAGAGATCGAGCCGGCGGGGATTCGCGTTCACTTCGAGCGCCGTGTCGTTTGCCGCGGCGGCGTCGCCGAGCGCACCCGCGTCGATGGCCAGCCCCTCGCGCTCGTTGAGCAGGCGTCCGCTAGGGTGGCCGAGCACGTCGACCGCCGGATTCTCGATGGCGCGCCGCAGGCGTTCGCCGGCCGTCTCGGCGTCCTGATCCAGCGCGCTGTGGGGCGAGGCGACGATCAGGTCGAGCGCGTCGATCACCGCGTCCGAGAGGCCGATCGCTCCCTCGGCGTCGACGTTCGCCTCGATGCCGGCGAGCACGTGGACGTCGTACTCGTCGTCGATGGCCCGGATCTCGTCGACCTGCTCCAGTATCTCGGCCTCCGAGAGCCCCATGCCGCCGACGACGCCCGGCCCCTGGGCGTGGTCGGCGATGCAGTAGTAGTCGTAGCCACGGTCCTCGGCTGCCGCAACCATCTCCTCGATGGTGTTGTTCCCGTCGGACCACTCGGTGTGCGTGTGGAGATCTCCGCGAATATCGGTCTCCACCACGAGGTCGGGCAACTCCCCCGCCTCAGCGGCGTCGATCTCGCCGCGATCCTCGCGAAGCTCCGGCGGGATCCACGGGAGGCCGAGCGCGTCGTACATGCTCTCTTCGGTCTCGCCGGCGACGCGCTCCCCGACCCGCTGCCCGCCGCCGACGTGTTGGGGATCCGCGTCGGGGTCGGATTCGAGTTCGGAGACGTCGAACGCACCGTACTCGTTCAACTTCATCCCGCGGTCGATCGCGTAGTTTCGCAACCGGACGTTGTGCGCCTTGCTCCCGGTGAAGTACTGCAGTGCCGAGCCGAACTCGTCGGGGACCACGAGCCGGAGGTCGACGCGCACCTCGCCGACGCGGACGCTCGCCTTCGCGGGCCCGGACTCGATCTCGTCGTCGATCGAGTCCCAGGCGAGGAAGTCGTCCACGACCGCGTCCGGGTCGTCCGTCGCGGCCAGCACGTCGACGTCACCGATCGTCTCGCGCCAGCGCCGGATCGAGCCGGCCACTTCGCAACGCTCCACGTCGGCGATTCCCTCCAGGTACGCGAGGACGTCGTCCGCGAGCGGGCGGGCCTCCCCGACCAGGTGGCGCTGCCCGACGGTGCGCGCGAAGTCGATGTTCTCGAGAATGTTCTGTTCCGTCTTCGCGCCAAATCCCTTGACGTCCTGGATCTCGCCGGCTTCCGCGGCCGCTTCGAGGTCGTCGAGCGTCTCGATCCCGAGTTCGCGGTAGAGGGTGCCAACCGTCTTCGGCCCGACGCCTTCGACCCTGGTGAGGTCGGCGATGTCGACGGGCAGCTCTGCGCGGAGGTCCTCGAGTTCTTCGATCTCGCCGGTCTCGACGTACTCGACGATCTTCGACGAGATGGCGTCGCCGACACCCTCGATGTCGTCCACGGCGTCCTCGTCGCCCGATTCGACCGCCTCGGCGATCGGGACTGGGTGGGAGAGGATGTTCTCCGCGGCGCGGCGGTACGCCCGCGGCTTGTACTCGACGTCGTCGGCCTCGAGCAGGTCGGCGAACTCCTCGAAGCGTGCGGCGAGTTCCGCGTTCGTCGTCATGCCCGGACGTTGCACTCCGGGTGCCTTAGTGTCTGGTACCCGCAGGATGGGTCCGCCCTCGCATCCTCGTCGGTGAGATGGGTGAGGTCCTATCGGCCGCCTCGACTCGACGCGTCGTCTTCCTCTCCGAGTGCCTTCTTGAGGAAGGACAGCCAGCGCTTGCGGTCGGCCAGTTCCTGGGCCTGCTGTTCGCGTTCGAGATTCGTCGGACCCAAATTCTCGAGAGCGTTCAACGCCCGATCGATGCCGATGATCGCGCTGGCGAGTTCCTCGCCTTCCTCGAACGTGATATCGCCCTCTTCGATCCGCTCGACGCGTTCGACGCGCTCTCGTCGGAGGTTACGCTTGGCCTGATCGACGCGGTCACGTTCGCCAGACGGGATCGTCTCGCGGCGCTTGATCTCGAAGACGAACGACTGCAGGTCGAGCTCTTCGCCCTGCACGTCGAGCCGATCGGGAATGTCGACACCGACCGTCGCCCCGTCGCGCTCGACCCGCTCTAGCAACTGAGAGCGCTCGTAGGGTTGCACACCTATTGGTCGGATGCCCGGAGCCAAAAACTCCTCGTCCAGCGACGAGGGGCCTCGCAGTCGTGGCTGGGGCCCGATCGCACCGTCGAAAACCCCAAACCCCATAGCGATCCATCTCATACCCCAGCGCAATGGCGACGTGTGACGTGTGTGGGAAGTCGGTCAGTATGCCCTACGACTGCCGGCACTGCGGCGGGACCCACTGCTCCGAGCACCGGCTGCCCGAGAACCACGACTGTTCCGGCCTCCAGAGCTGGAACGACCCGAGCGGCGTCTTCGACAGCGGGTTCGACGAGTCGGTGAACGGGTCGTCCGCATCGATGACGGAGCGGATCGTGGCGAAGCTCCCGATCGACACGGGCCCCGGCGGTCCGCTCGCGTACTTCCGCGGGAACGTGACCTACACGATCTTGCTGTTCATGTGGGTGACGTTTCTGGTGCAACTTGTCGCCCAATCCGTCCTCTCCTTCAACCAATACATATCGATCTTCACACTTACGACCTTTCACCCTGAGTATGTTTGGACGTGGGTAATATCAATTTTCTCACACAATGACATCGCCCATATCGCGTTCAACAGCATCGCGATATTCTTCTTTGGCCCGCTGCTGGCTCGATATCTGTCGGATCGTCAGTACTGGGCGCTGTTCCTCGGAGCCGGAATACTCGCAGGCCTCTCACAAGTTTTGGTTGGATTAGTTCTGAACGATCCCACGCTAGTTCTCGGTGCCTCTGGCGGTGCGATGGCTATCCTCGGCGTCATCACTATCTTGCACCCTAATCTCAAGGTCTACTTCATGTTCTTCATCCCGATGCCGCTGTGGATCCTGACGCTCGGCTTCGCCGCCATTAGCCTCCTGTTGATGGGTGGTGCCGGCGGGGGACTGCTTGGAGACGTCGCCCACGCGGCCCACCTCGTCGGCCTTCTCGTCGGCCTCGCCGTCGGTGAGTACGTCAAACGGACGCAGACGATCCGCGGCCCGAACCAGTTCCAGCTGGGTCCCGGCGGTCCCGGTGGACCAGGTGGTCCTGGCGGACCTGGTGGTCCCGGTCGCGGTCGGTTCTGACTGACGCGTTCGATCGCCCTCGATCTCCACATCTCATGTCCATACGCCGCCCAGATCTCGCACCCGATCCGTCACTCTCGCGCGCCGAGATGGAGTCACTGCAGCGTGAAATCGCCCGGAGCGCCGTCTTCACCGACGATCTCGGGTTCGACCCGGCGTTGCTCGGCGATCCGATCGCGCGGGCGACGGCCGACGCGCCATCCGATCCGGACGAGGCTGCGGATTCAGGAGATCGAACTGACGGGACCACCCCGCTCGTGGCCGGCGTCGACCAGTCGTTCCTCCTCGATCAGGACCGCGCGCTGTCCGCGATCGTCGTCCTCAGGCCAGCAGGCTCTGAGTGGGAGGTCGTCGAACGCGTCCACGCGGTCACGCCGCTCGAGATCCCGTACATCCCAGGGCTGCTCTCCTTCCGTGAGGGTGGGGCGATCCTGGCGGCGGTCGAGGAACTATCCGCCGACCCAGATCTCTACCTCTTCGACGGCAGCGGTCGCATCCACTTTCGGCAGGCGGGTATCGCGACGCACATCGGGGTCATGCTCGACGCGCCGAGTATCGGCGTCGCGAAGAACCTTCTCTGTGGCGACCCCGTCGACTCCACGGAGGGGCTCGCAGCCGGCGAGCGAGTGCCCATCGAGGCGAACGCGGACGTCGAGGGACCGGACGACATCGCCGGAGACGAAACGGGTTGTGAGGGCCACGACGCGGCCGATCCCGACTGGCCCACGATCGGCTACGCCGTCCAGTCGAAGCAGTACGATTCGCCGAATCGTCACGTCAACCCGCTGCTCGTGAGCCCGGGCCACCGCGTGTCCGCGGCCACGGCGGCTGACGTCGTCCTCGCGTTCGCTGCGGGGTACAAGCTACCAGAGCCGACGCGGCTGGCAGACGCGTACGCAAATGATGCCACCAAGAAGCATGATTCATAAAGTCCGAATTGGTGGAAATGGAACGAAATCACATAATAAAGCAAATTTTTGAATTTGTGGCCTATTAAGCTATGTTGTTTTTGATCATTAGAAACTCAGCTAAAGTATCCTATCAGTATCTGTAACTTCATATTTATCCCAATATGATTTGGAGCCCCAATCCAATGTTACAGAGAGCGGGCCTTTTCCTGCTGAAACGCTATCAATATTATTTCCCCAATCGTATGCAACTGTATGATTATAGGTACCCCAAATTTGCCCAGCAACACCGTCGAGGTTTTCTAAAGGTGTTTCCACAGCTACCGTTGCTGCAGATGGGGGTCCGTTCAGATCTACCTCGGCAGCGATTCCTCCACCCCCTAGGCTCCCGGAGTACCATACAGGGGAAACTCTATTCTCATTATCAGACCACTTTGATGGGTTTCCAACCTTTGACCAGTGGGAATCACTATAGCTAATCCCTATGACGTCGTTGACGTTTTGAGAATCTCTCGTTGGTAAGGGACTCCCTCGAAAAAGGAGTCCTTCGAGGTCAACCAGCGTCTGAGCGAAAACACGGCCTTCCTCTACCATCTCCCATGCGCTGACAGTAATATTCGACTCATCTTCTTGGTAAACCACTGGATTACTACTTGTTATTTTATGTTCCTCATTGACTATTCTGTTTCTCGCGGTTGAAACACTGTGGCTAATTCCCTCATCCTCAAGAACTTCCTTCACACCTTGGCGGCCATCTTCTTTGAATGCCTTTCTGACTCCATCCCGAATACGTCTATCTTCAGCAGTAAGGATATTTTGTTCTCTATTTGGTTTGCTTTTTGCACTAGTTACTCCTACACCAGTAATTGCCATCGAACCCATCACTGTTATGAATTTTCTTCTCCTCATTTCAATTCTACTCTCTACGGGATTTTAGTTATAATTTTCCATCATTATCGACATTTGAGTTTGGGATTGTATTTATTTACAGTGCCTGGTATCGGCTGGTAGACGCGTACGCGGACGAAGTGAAGCGCGAGTATCCATAAGGGAGCGTTTCCGTGCAGTGTCCTCACCATACCCCCAATAATCTGGGCCCAGTCCCAATCTATATGGGTTTTGACGGCGAACGACACGTATGGAAACGTGGAGTGACTCGACCACGGCCAGTGAACGCGTCGAGACGATCGCGACGACGCTCTCACGACCGCGGACGGCCAACTGGGTCGCCGATCAGGCGGACGTGAAGTGGGATACGGCCAAGAAGTATCTGGACGAACTGGTCGAGTCCGGCGACCTGCTCGTCACCGACTCGGGCGAGTACGTTCCGGACCCCACGAGGGCGTACTTCGACCGCTTGCGAGAACTCATTCTGACGTACGACCGGGAGTCGCTTCGCGGTGAGCTCGAGGCGATCGCCGACCGCATCGATTCGTGGAAACGCGAGTACGATGTCGATTCCCGTGACGAACTCGAGCAATCGCTAGCCGGCGACCTCGATCCCGAGGCGGTGCGCGATCGCCGACGCGTGATCCGTCGCTGGGAGACTAGCGAGCGAACGCGAGAGACGGTCGCCGCGGCACTCGCGATCTACGACGACGTGACGACGCTGACCGACGAGATACCGGAGTCGGCGACGCTCGAAACGGCCGGGTGAGTTCGATGGGGCCGATACTCGGGGTCTGGATTCCCTCGGAACGCAAACTGCTAGAGCGAGTTCACGATCGACTGGTACGGACAGCCGGGTGCGAGCGCGTTCGATACGTCCCGTCCAGAATCGACGCGAACGAGGTCGTCTGTGACGTCGATCCGACCGTCTTCCTCGGTCGGTCGTCCGACGGATCGGCGAGGCTCCGCGTCGAGTTCGACCTCACTGGTGACCGCCCGCACTACTGGATCCAGTGGTGGGAACCGAATCTGGAACGCGGGTTCGGCTGGCACTGCGACGAGACGGAACCCGAGTACGGACCGGTTCATTTCCAGGTCGAGTATTCGGACGGCTCGACCGAGCGCGAATCCGCACCCTGGGTCGAGGACGAACATCCGTACCGGACGTTCGAACGCCGATTCGCGTCGATCGCGTCGCGACTCGACGACCTGGACTGGTAATCGGATCGACCGCCGGACGAGAAAATCGGCGGGACTTACGTATCGGGACGTGAACGGGTTCCGTATGACCAGTGCGACGGCAGCCGACGGGGACGAGTCGGCGAACGCGACGCGGCCGGACCGATCGGACGAGCGTGCGCGAACGGGCAGCGACCTCGACGAGGACCGCTACACGCGAAAGCAGAGCGTCCTGATCACCGGCTGTTCGTCGGGGATCGGTCGCGCGACGGCGCTTGCCTTCCTCGACGAGGACTGGACCGTCGTCGCGTCGGCGCGCGACCCGACCGACATCGCCGACCTCGCGGACGCGGGCTGTGAGACCATCACGCTCGACGTCACCGACCCCGACCAGGTGACGTCCGTCATCGAGCGGACGGTCGAGGAGACCGGCGCGATCGACTGTCTGGTGAACAACGCGGGCTACGCGCAGATGGGGCCGCTCGAGGACGTCCAGGCCGACGACCTCCAGTCGCAGTTCGACGTCAACGTCTTCGGCCCGCACCGACTCACTCGCGCGGCCCTGCCGCACATGCGCGCACAGGGGGCGGGTCGGATCGTCAACGTCTCCAGCATCATCGGACGGATTTCCGTCGCCGGATCGGGTGCCTACGCCGCCTCGAAACACGCGATGGAGGCGATGAGCGACGCGCTGCGCGTCGAGGTCGAACCGTTCGACGTCGACGTGGTCCTGATCGAACCTGGCCCGGTGGAGACCGCCTTCGCCGACCGGGTCGACGAGGAACTCCCCGAGTCGCGGACGCCGGACTACGACGCCATCTACGACCTCTTCGAGGACACCCAGCTGATCGGAGGCAGTGGGCCGCTGGCGAGCGCGCCCGAGGACGTCGCCGACGTCATCGTCCACGCCGCGACCTGTTCCGAGCCGCCGGCGCGCTATCCGGTCGGCCCCGTCGCCCACTACGGCTCGTACGCACGATTCCTTCCCGACCGGCTCCGTGATGGCATCTACGGTCTCGTCCGGAAACTGGTCTGAGCGGCTCCAAATCGGACGACAGTCGTGTTGCAGGTCTCTCACTGAGTGGCCGTGACAGCCCTGCCAAGCTCCCCTACCGCCGCAGACACGCAGCCACGACCGAGAGCATCTTCTCGCCGCGGACCTCGTCGGCGAACAGCGGAACGCGCCTGACGTCCGTGCCGCGGAAGAGGTCCTGCGCGGACGCCAGGGCCTGTTGCTGGACGTCCCAGCGGCGCTGACAGAACGCGCAGTCGTCGAGGTCGGGACTGAGGAAGTCACCATCGATCTCGTCGGTCACGTCGGCGAGGGGCTCCATGACGCGATTGACGACGACGGTACCGACCGGGATGCCCACATCGTCGAGTTGTTCGCGCAGTCGTGTCGACTCGCGAACGCTCATCTCCTCGGGGACCATGACGATCCGGAAGTCGGTGCGCTCCGGATCCTGAAGTGCGGCCCGGAGTCGTTCGATCTGTTCGCTCAATTTCTCGAGATCCTCGACGTCGAACCCGGCCGACTCCGCACCGCCGCCGAACATGCCCTTGATGCCGTCGATCATGCTCCCGATACGCTGCCGGATCGTCAACACTTTCCCGACCATCGAGTCGAGCAGTTCGGGGAGTTCGAGGAGGCGGAGGGTGTGGCCCGTCGGTGCCGTGTCGACGACCACGCGGTCGAAGCGGTCGTCGTCGAGGTACTCGAGGAGCAGCTGGACGGCCGCAGCCTCGTCCGCGCCAGGCATCGTGCCACCGAGGAGCCCCTCCATCGGGTTCTCGCCACCCATCATGCCGGCGAGGCCACCGGGTCCGGGTCCGTCTTCGCTGCCGAAGGGGCCGCCTGCGGCAGTTGCTCCCTCTCCCTCACCGGCGAACGGGTTCGCACCGGGGTCGGTCGTGTCGTCCGCTCCAGCGGTGGCGTCCGACGCGCCACCGAAGGGGCCGCCGGGACCGCCGAACGCGGTTTCGCCGGCTTCCATCGCCGCTTCGGGGTCGATCTCGACGCCCCACAGCGGGACGTCGTCTCGAAGCCGCGCCGGCGAACTGGGAACGTCGGTCTCGAAGGTGTCCGACAGCGAGTGGGCCGGATCCGTCGAGACGACGAGGGTTCGAACGCCGTCCCGGGCGCTGTCGAGGGCGGTGGCGGCGGCCATCGTCGTCTTGCCGACACCGCCTTTCCCACCGTAGAGAACGTAGCTCGGCCCGTCGATCGAGTCGCCGCTGTCGGTGTCCACGTCGACTCGGGTCGCCTCGTCGGCGTTCTCGATGTCGAGCCCGCCGTCGTCCCCGACCGAGTCCGTCGGCGTCACCTCGATCTCGTTGTCGCCAGTGTCCTCGTTCTCGACCGGCTCGACGTCGAGTCCGCTCATTGGCCGTCGGTAGCTGCCGCGGACACGAGTATTCGTCGGTCTCGGTTCGGTTCGTCGGTCTTGGCTCGATTCGTCGTTGCTCGGTTCGGTCGTCTCGGCCCGTCCGGCCGGCTCACTCCCGTCAGGCGACGTACTCGGCGAGCCGGTCGGCCGCCTCCTCCACGCGAGGCGTGACGAGCGCGAATCGGAGCCAGGAACTGGCGCTCTCGCCGAACGCGCTGCCGGGCATCCCGGCGACGCCCGCCTGGTCGATCAGTTGCTCGACGGTCTCGAGTGTACCGGGATAGCCATCGAAACGAGCCAGGACGTAGAACGCACCGTCCGGTTCGACGTAGTCCGCCCCGGCCGATTCGAGCGCTCCGGTGAACAGGTCGACGCGCTCGCGAAGCAGGTCCCGATTCGCCTCGTGGTACGCGGGATCCGTCTCCTGAAGCGCCCGGAGCACGGCGTACTGTGCGGGTCGACTCCCGGCGACGTTGACGAGCATGTGTCGACTCTTCGCGTCGTCGACGAGGTGTGGCGGGAAGATCGCGTAGCCCACCCGGAAGCCCGTGATCGCGAGCGACTTCGAGAACGCGTTGGTGACGATCCGGTGCGCGGAGTCGACCGAGAGCGCGCTCGTGAACGTCCCCGAGAGGTCGTAGTGGTCGTAGACTTCGTCCGAAACGAGGATCGCATCGTTCGTCTCGGCGATCTCGACCAGTTCGTGGACGGTCGCTTCGGGGTAGACCGCCCCCGTCGGGTTGTTCGGTGTGTTCACCACGATCGCGGCGGTGTCTTCGCTCGCCGCGGCGCGGACCACGCTCGGATCCAGCTGGCCGTCGGCCCCGGCGGAGACGTAGTGGGCGCGCCCGCCGAGCATCGTCGTCTTGCCCGGGTAGTACGAGTAGACGGGATCGGTGAGGATAACCTCCGAGCCGGCACCGCGTTCTAACGCGCGAGCCATCGCGAGGTAGTTCGCCTCCCCGGCGCCGTTGGTGAGCACGACCTGCGAGACGCCGACACCCCGCCGAGCGGCAATCTCCTCGCGAAGGGGTCGAATGCCCTCGCTCGGCGGGTACTGAAACCGGTCCGCGTCGAAGTCGGCGTACTCCCGGAGCCCCTCGCGGAGTGACTCCGGCGGTTCCCAGTCCGGGTTGCCACTCACCATGTCGATCACGTCACCCTCGGCGTCGGCCGCGTACCCCATCACGTGGAAGAACAGCGGTGTCTCGTACTCCATACGGGGACGTGGGCCGGAAGGGCCGTGGCTCTTTCGTCACAGCAGGATTCGTCGCGCCGTCCCTGGACGGGGTCCGCTGGTCGCGCTATCGACGTGCGGCGTGCTGGTCGAATCGGTCGCCGACTTCGACCCACCGGTTTGACAACGACCGCACGCGTTCCCGAACGTGTGAACGACGATATCGATCGCGACCTCCCGATGCGGGTGGCCGACACGCTCAGGGACGCCGGCGAGACGCTCGCGGTCGCCGAGTCCTGCACCGGTGGCCTCGTCGGTGCGACGCTGACGTCGATTCCGGGTGCGAGCGACTACTTCGAGACCGGGCTGACGACCTACGCCTACGACGCCAAGCGCCAGCACCTCGCCGTCAGTCGAGAGTCGCTCGACGAACACGGGGCGGTCTCCGAACCCGTCGCCCGGGAGATGGCCCGGGGCGTTCGGGACGTCTGCGACGTGACCTGGGGCCTGTCGATCACGGGGCTGGCCGGCCCCACCGGCGGGACGGCGTCCAAACCCGTCGGTACGGTCTACATCGGCGTCGCGTACGCCGGTCCCTGGGAGAGCGAAACGTCGTTTGCGGCAGTCGAACGCCACCAGTTCGACGGGGATCGGGCGACGATCCGAGCGGCGACAGTCGAGCGTGCGCTCGCCGTCTTCCTCGAATCCTGTGACGAGGTCGAGCGCTGACCCGAGTCCGTACTTACTCTCACACCGGACCGAACCCTCGGTTATTCGATCGCACCGAAGGCGAATTGGGTACAGGAGTGACGCCTCGATTGGCACCCGACGTGTCTATTGGAACCGTTTCGGAAATCTGGAGAACCGAATCATGAGGGTCCCCTATCTATGAAATCTGGGTAACCCTCTGGCTAAACTACCATACAGCCTCCCTTAGGGCCGGCTCGTATTTGATTGTGAAATAACCGACGTTTCGGTTTCCGAAAAAAGCCAGAGGGAAAGGTATTCACCTGCGGCGTCGCTCCCATCGCGTGCATGAACAAACGGGATCACGTCATGAACGCGGTCCTCGTCGGGATCGGGCTCGGGGCGCTCGTCGAACCGACCGGTGGTGAGACGATGGCCGAGGCTATCCTCATGATCAGCGTGCCGGTCTTGCTCGGGGCGCTCGTCCCCGACATCGACACCGTGATGGGCGACCATCGCAAGACGTTCCACAACCTCCCGCTGCTCGTCGGTTTCGTCGCCTTTCCCTACACGTTCGGCAACCTCCAGTACGTCTGGATCGGGATCGTGACACACTACGTCCTCGACGTGGCGGGCAACACGCGAGGGATCGCTCTCTTTTACCCGTTACTGGACCGCGAGTACGGGCTGCCGATCGGGGTCCCCGCGAACAGCCGCGTTGCCGACGTCGTCACGCTGTTGATCACCGGTGCAGAACTCGCACTCGCCGCAGCCATCCTCCACGGCATGGACGCTGGCTGGTTCCAGTCGATTCCGTCGGCCGTCGACGGCGTCCAGTCGGCACTCGGGGTATAGGACCGTGACTTTGGCGTCGGCTACTGATTTGGCTCCCACTCCTCACAGGGGTCCATGTCGTCCATGTGGGTTCCCTGGTACGTACAGTGGGGGACCATTCCCGTCGATTCACGCCGATACTCGAAGTGGGTGCAGTTGCCGCAGTAGTGGTCGGCCGGCTCGGCTGGCGTCGTTCGATCCGTGGCTGCGGCCGAATCGAGTGGTGACGAGATGTCCGATGTCTCGACGCCGCCGTCGCTCGTGGCCGTCGGACGGTCTGGCGAGCGACGGGACGACCCGGACCCGCTCATCGCCGACGCTGCGTCGGAGACGGCCTGCGTGACGCGGCCAGTTCGACTCGTCGCTCCCTCGTTCGTCTGCGTTTCGACGTCGCCGTCCGGGGTCGAGCCGAGGAAACCGACGCTGCTGACGCCCTCGGGTCGATCCTCGCTCTCGACGACGGTCGTGTGCGTCTGTCGCGTGACGTTCATCTCCAGGGCACCGCCAGGGTCGTTGCGCATCTTGAAGTTCACGACGACGACGAAGAGACACCAGATCGCACTGAAGAGGCCGAGCAGGTAGACGATGGCGACGAAGAAGGTGAGCTCCTGGCCGTGGCCGTCCCAGTGATGTGGATAGGCGTAGCGAAAGAGTGCGACGCCGAGCAGACAGATACTGGCGCTGATGGCCGCAGCGGCCTGTGCGCGTCGACCGGCCGGCAGCACGGTGAAGACGCCGACGAGGACGAGCGGGACGGCGAGGCCACCGAGCGTCCCGGCTGCCTCCCGTGAGGGCAGTTTCCCACTCGCGACGAACGAGAGCACGTCGGTCGTCGCGACGAGGATAGCCAGGACGGCGAGCACACCCCCCGCGAGGACGAGTGCCGTCCCGGTGTACAACCGGCGAGTGCTCGTCACCTCCCGCTTGTTCCCTTCGTAGGCCTCCGAGAGACTGGTCATGTCCGCCTAATCGGCCTCGGTACTCAAAACAGTACGTCAGACGCTCGTCGCACGCGGTCTCCGGCCACTTCGGCGACTTCGAAATGGATCCAGTACCCCATCGATTCGCCCACCGGGCCCACCGATTGAAGCGAAACCTTGAATCGCTCGCTGTGTGAACGGACAGCTATGAGCGAGGACGACGAGGCCGAACATCCGATCGAACTCGGCGACCAGACGCCGGTCGAGGGAGCACCGCTGGCGCGGGTGAGTTCCCGCTTGCACTGGCCGATCGAAGCGAGCGAGATCGATCGACGCGAGGGCGAAACGCCCATCAGATCACCCGACGGGCCGGTCAAACTGGAGGACCTGCTGTCGACGATCGACGTGACCTACTTCTCGTCGCGCCAGGAGTTCGAACGCCACGTTCGGGAGGCGATGGGAGCGGGACCCGTTCGGACGGCGGAGTAATCGACCGTGCCACGGGACGAAGTGCGAACGTGGACCCGCCGGCTCTCGACCCGATTGTCGGCGCTCACGTGGGTGCAGACCTCGTTACTGGCCGGCGCGGTGCTGACGCTGTGCTGGATGTACACCGTCCCACAGGAGCTCGACGAGCGCGTGCTCGTCGACGGCGTCCTGTTGCTCGGCGGTCCGCTCGTCCTCGGACTGACCCACGGCGAGCGGATCGGCTGGCGCATCAATCGTCGCGCGTTGCGGAACACGGTCTTACTCGCGTGCTTCGTCCTCCCGTTTTACCTCGTCGGCTCGACGTTACCGACGATCAGAGCGTTCTATCCGATGTGGGAGACCACTGCCGCGCCGTCGGTGTTCGTCCTACACGCGCTGAAACTGTTCTTCCTCGCTCTCGCGGCGGAGACGTACTATCGCGGCCTGCTCTGTGTTGGCGTCCGGTCGATCGGGATGAAAGCAGTCTTCATCAGTCCGCTACTGTACATGCTTCACCACTTCGGGAAGCCACCGATCGAGTTCGTCCTCTCCGGCCCGACGGACGTCCTCTTCGGGGCGGTCGATTACAAGTCGAACTCGATTCTCCCGTCGGTCGTCGCCCACGGAGCGGGACTCGTCCTGCTCGACTGGCTCGTCCTCCACGAGCCGCTCTTCGATCCGACGCTGCTCATCTCGATCCTCGAACACGGTCCCGTGCCGGTGTGACACTGGCTGCCCTGGGAGGCAAGCGAACCCAGGCTGCTCCGGACGCCTTGATCGCTCTAGGCAACCTGGCAACTCGGGGCTACCTGGCCGTTCTTGACTACCTGGTAACTCGGGCCCCTCAGCCACTCGTATCGTGATCGTCCCAGATTCGGCGAGAATGGCTCGTTCGACGGCGCGCGGACCTTACCGATCCGACGCCGACGAGTCGCTTCTAGCCGCGGTCTCACTCGACGGGGACTCCTCGTCGTCAGTCGACTCTCCCTCGTCAACCGGCGACTCGTCGGCCATCGCAGCGAGCTCTTTCTCGGCGCCGGCGCGGACGTAGGCGGCGCTGCCGGTCACGACGGCGATCGCGACGATCGGCACCCCGACGAGCAGGACGAGGAGTAAGACGAGTTCGAGCACAGTCGACAGCTAGGGGCCGGACCCTATAGCCCGTTCGCTCTGTGGACTCGCTACCGGTTCGTGAACGCGGCGAGGTTCGACTGGAGACCGGCGGCGAGTTCGGACTTCCGCCGGAGTCGGGCGAGCGAGACGGGCAGTTGCTGCGTGACGGTCGCGACCGCGTCGTGGAAGGTTTCGGCCGTGCCGTACTCGCCCTCGAAGGCGTTACGAACGCTCTCTCTGACCTGCCAGACGCCGACGGGCGCCCAGTACTCGTCGGAGACCTCCCGGAGGACGAGACACTTCGCCTGCCGCCCGATCGACTCTAAGTGTTCGAGGGCGCCGAGACGCGAAGCGTAGTAGGCGCCCGCGGTCTCCTCGACGTACCCCGTTCGCCCCTCGTAGCCCTCGCTCGCGCTGCCCATCCAGATATTGCCGCCTGGATCGGGATTCCAGACGCTGCCGGGGGCTTTCATCTCGACGAGTTCGAACTCCCAGGTGCCCGGTGCCAGGATCACCCAGTAGCGGTTGCCGACGTACTCGTTCATCCAGACCTGGACCTCGTCGACGCTCGGGCGGTTACGGATCCGTCCGCGGAGGTACTCACCGACGGCGTCGTCGACGGCCGTGATCGACCAGCGCGTCGGGACGAGTCGGCGCTGGTCGGCCTCGCCGAGTGCGCCGGCCGAGAGGATCGAGTTGATCTCGTAGACGTCGAACCCGCGGCGGTAGAGGTAGTTCATCGCCCCCTGTGCCTGCCAGTCGTCGTCCTCTAAGGTCTTCTCGACCTGGCGGGGGACGTGTGGATTCTCGCGGAGTTCGGCGTCGCGAGCGTTCGCGCGTGGGCCACGAGGCGTCGCGACGTCGGTTCCGACGTCCAGGTTGAGATCGGGTTTACTGTCGAGGCCGATCTCCAGGTCCACGGGGCGATCGGCGATGGCGACCTCGCGCTGGACCCCGACGAACCCGTCCCAGACGTCGTGGACCGAGGGGGCGAGCTGCGAAGCGATACTCGGCGCGTCGACGTTGGCTCGCTTGCTCGAGTTCAACAGGCCGGTGCGCCGTTGCAGGACGTCGTCGATGCCGTAGTCCTGCTGGTACCACTTCCCGTCGGTGACGTAGTCTTCGGCGCGGTCTTCGTCGCCCACGGGGGAGAGCAGCCCAACCGGAATGTCGGGGTAGTTCGATCGCCCGACGAAGATGGAGGGTGCGCTCGACCCGACGAGGGAATCCCCGCTGATGACGTCGTCGAAGCGCCGCTCGACGGTCTCTAAGTGGTCTGTGATCGCGTAGGACTTCTCCTTCGCGAGGCGCCGACGTTCGGCCTCCTCGTCGGGTTCTAGGTCCTCGATGTACTCGTCGAGGCGCATTCGACCGTCGCTACGTACCGAGCCGTGTTGAATGTTGAGTTCGTCACTGCGGGGTGAAATCGTCGGTGACGGCGCGGTGCGGTTCTGGACCCGGCCGGTGACGGCGGCGTCGACACGACGGAAGCTACCGGTCCACCCAGTACGCGGTATCGTCGTGAGAAGAAGCGGGAGACGCGTCGCGACTCTAGCCGTGGATGCCCATCGCTTCGATCTGTTCCTGATAGCGGTTCCGGATCGTCACTTCGGTCACCTGTGCGACGTCGGCGACTTCACGCTGGGTCTTCTTCTCGTTACAGAGCAACGAGGCGGCGTAGATGGCCGCGGCGGCGTAGCCGGTGGGCGATTTGCCCGAGAGGAGTCCCTCCTCGGCGGTCTTCTCGATGATCTCGTTGGCCTTGGTCTGGACCTCTTCGGAGAGTTCGAGTTCGGAGCAAAAGCGGGGGACGTACTTCTTCGGGTCGACGGGTCGCATCTCGAGGCCGAGTTCCTGGGAGATGTAGCGATAGGTTCGCCCGATCTCCTTGCGTTCGACCCGGGATACCTCAGAAATCTCCTCGAGACTACGCGGAATGCCCTCCTTTCGGCAGGCCGCGTAGAGTGCCGATGTCGCGACGCCCTCGATGGATCGCCCGCGGATGAGGTCTTCTTTCAGCGCTCGTCGGTAGATGACCGACGCGACCTCCCTGACCGATCGCGGGACGCCGAGCGCCGAGGCCATCCGATCGATCTCGGAGAGGGCGAACTGCAGGTTCCGCTCGCCGGCGTCTTTCGTCCGAATGCGCTCTTGCCACTTTCGCAGCCGATGCATCTGGCTGCGCTTCTTCGAGGAAATCGAGCGCCCGTAAGCGTCCTTGTCCTTCCAGTCGATGGTCGTCGTCAGCCCCTTGTCGTGCATCGTCTGGGTCGTCGGCGCGCCGACGCGGGACTTCTCCTGGCGTTCCTGGTGGTTGAACGCGCGCCACTCCGGGCCCGGATCGATCTTCTCCTCCTCGACGACGAGCCCGCAATCCTGACAGACGAGCTCACCCCGATCCGAATCTTTCACGAGATTGTCGGACTCGCACTCCGGGCAGGTCCGAATCCCCTCTTGTTCGTCGTCCTCGACCGTCTCGCGCGTACGCTCCCGCTGGCGGGTGGACCGTGTCATCGCACTTTTATAGTAGTATCTTCCACGTATATAAGACTTCGGTGGGTGGCTCGCCCGTGATCCGTGCTTCCCCGAGAATCGGCAGCGAGAGGGCAGGTTCGAGTAGATTTTTGGGACGAAACCAGAAAAGTTTTACCGGCGATAGCGCTCCTCCCGACAGATGCCGACCATCGAATGCGACGTCGACGTAGCGCGCGAGCGACTCGAATCCGCTGGTGTCTCGATCGAGGCTGGCAACACCGATCACGAACGCTGGCGGGCGAGTCGCGGCGAGGCGACGGCCGTCGCCTACGACGGCAAGGTCGTGATTCAGGGAGCGAACCCGCGCGACATCGAGACGATCCTTCGCGAGTCCGGCGGTCGGGTCCACCTCTACTGGGACGGTGGGTCACGCGGCAATCCCGGACCGGCGGGGATCGGCTGGGTCCTCGTCACGGGCGACGGGATCGTCGCAGAGGGGAGCGACACGATCGGCGAGGCGACCAACAACCAGGCCGAGTACGAGGCGCTGATCGCGGCGCTCGAGGCCGCCCGCGAGTACGGCTTCGACGAGGTGCACTGTCGCGGCGATTCCGAACTGATCGTCAAACAGGTCACCGGCGCGTACGATACGAACGATCCAGTGCTCAGGGAAAAACGCGTGACTGTCGTCGAGCACCTCTCGTCGTTCGACGAGTGGACCATCGAGCACGTCCCGCGCGAAGCCAACGAACACGCAGACGACCTCGCGAACGAGGCGCTCGATCGCGCCTGAGGTGCGTGTCGCTGTCGTCCGTCCGTTCACAGACGTCGAGCGTGGACCGACAGGGAAAACTTCGTGCCGACCTAACGATGTCTATGGACGAACCGACATCGGATCGATTCGATCAGCCACGGGACCGATCCGACCCGGCTCCGGATCGATCCAACTCGACACCGGACCGATCAGACTCGGCTTCGGACCAATCCGACGCGTCGGCGTCTGTAACGGCGCACATCGACGTCTCCGGGAACGAGCCTGATGGCGAATCCGACGAGGACGGGCTCCCGTCGTCGGTCGTCGAGGAGGCAGAGCGCCTCACGCGGCTCGCGCGCAACGCGACCGATCCGGACGAACGGGCGGCCTACCTGGATCGGCGCGACTCGATCGTGGCCGCACACGACTACACGGCTCGCGTGCGCGAGGAGGACGAGACGCTCGTCTGCCATCCGGACGAGTGGGTCGTCGACGGAACCGTCCGGTTCGATCGGATCGACGACCGTTCGGCGGCCGTCGAGGTCTCGCTGTCGGGTCCGGGCGACCCCGACGACTGGGCGGCGGTCGACGACGCCAACCGTGAACTCGTCGAACGCGTCCGCGAGCGAGCGGGCGACGTCCACGCCGCGAACGTCGCCCGGTTCGCAGACTTCATGGGAAACCACTGTGCAAAGCGGATGACGGCGGCCTCGTCTGCGGAGATCGAGCAGTTCCTCGGTGAGTACTACCCCCGAAACACCTGGCCGGAACCCGACGAACGCGCGGTCGTTGCGGAGTCGATCGAGCGACTGTTCGACGTGGCAGGCGAGTCGCCACCGCCGTTCTCACGACCGGAGTGACCGCTCCGGGTGATGGAGTCGTGTGGCTCCTGCAGTGTCTCATCGACCCGTCGCCGCAGTCGTCGACTGCACACCCACGGCTCGTGGCCGTCGCTCTGGACTCGGTCGACTGAGAAAACCGGTAGTGGGCGGTTTTAGTAGTTGTCGTCGACGATCGCGTCGATCTCGTTGGCCCGATCGGCGTCGGTGACGATCTTCGAGAGCGACCACTCGAGCTGGTCGATGACCGCTTCGTAGCCCTCGTCGGTGAGCGCGTACTGGTTCGTTCGCTTGTCGAGTTCGCTCTTCTCGATCAGTCCCAGGTCGACGAGTTCGTCGAGGTTGGGGTACAATCGACCGTGGTTGACCTCGGTGCCGTAGTAATCCTCGAGCTCGCGCTTGATCGCGAGCCCGTACATGGGCTCGGTCGAGAGGATGGTCAGGATGTTGTTCTGGAACGCGGTCAGGTCCCGCGCCGTTCGGCCGTCGGTAACTGATTGTGCCTCTGACATAGGTAGGGTAATGTCACCGATCTATTTAACACTTGCTTACGGGTTTGTGCGTACGACCGGTGTTGGTGGTGACAACCGGACGGGACGAGCCCCGAGGCGGTGAATTTCACGCCTGAGACTCGATCCGTCGCCGGTTGCCGTCTCACTAACCTGAGATCCGATTACGAAAGTACTTTTTGATCCACACGAGACGCTCTCTATGTATGCCTAATCTCTGGGAAGAACTCGAGACCGGACCGAACCCGCCAGAAACCATCTACGCCGTCGTCGAGTGCCTCAAGGGCGAGCGGAACAAGTACGAGTACGACAAGGACGTTCCCGGCGTCGTCCTCGATCGCGTACTCCACTCGAACGTCCACTACCCCTCCGACTACGGCTTCATCCCCCAGACCTACTACGACGACGAGGATCCGTTCGACGTCCTCGTCCTCGTCGAGGACCAGACGTTCCCCGGCTGTGTCATCGAGGCACGCCCGGTCGCGTTGATGAAGATGGACGACGACGGCGAGCAGGACGACAAGGTGATCGCGGTTCCCACCGAGGATCCCCGCTTCGACCACATCGAGGACCTGGCGGACATCCCCCAACAGCAACTCGACGAGATCGACGAGTTCTTCGCGACGTACAAGAACCTGGAAGCAGGCAAAGAAGTCGAGACGCTGGGCTGGGAGGACAAGCAGGCCGCGATGGACGCCATCGAACACGCGCAGGACCTCTACGAAGAACACTTCGGCTGAGACCCCCTCAGCTGCACTTCGGTTAAGACCGCCCCAGCTTTACTTCTGATGAGACCTCTTCGGTTACACTTCGGCTGAGACCACCTCGGCTGGACAGCTCCCCCCGCGTCACGCTTCGACTCGGATTCCTCTTGATTCGACCGCCTATCGGTTCGATCCGCGTCCGTTCTCTGTGACCGTTGGCTGTCGTTCCTCGACGATCGCTTTCGGGACACTGAGTTCGACGACCGTGCCACGGGGCTCGTTCTCCTCGAATTGGAGTTCGCCGCCGGATTGCGTGACGACCCAGTCGACGAGCCAGAGACCGAGCCCGCTCGCGTGACGCAGTTGCGTGATCTCTCGATCCTCTTCGAGCAACTGCCGTTCTTCGTCGGGGATGCCGGGGCCGTCGTCGGCGACGGTGATCGACACCGTCTCCGGATCTCCGTCGACCGCTCGCATGGTGACAGCGATCGTCGGATCGTCTCGATCCGTGTGCTCGACGGCGTTCTCGAGGACGTTGTACACGGCGTCGACGAGGAGGTCGTCCGCCCGGACGAGCGCCGTCGAGTCGAGTGACTGCTCGACATCGACGTCTGGGTACTGCTCGATAAGCCGGTCGATCGCGTGTTCGACTGCCTCGGCGGCGTCGATCGGTCCGGCCGCAGCGATATCTCGGTCGATCGTCCGCTCGACGGCTCGTGTCTTCTCGGCGAGACTGATGAGTTCGGCCGTCCGGTCCTGTATCGCCTGCCAGTAGCGTGCCGCCTCCGGCGAGTCGGTCATCGAGGCGAGCCGCTCGGCGCTCCCCTCGATGATGTTCATCCCGTTGCGGAGGTCGTGTCTGAGAACGCGATTGAGCACCTCGACTCGCTTCTGGCGCTGTTTCTGGTCCGTCACGTCGGTGTAGAGGCCGAACGCGTACTCCTCGCCGTCGACCTCGTACGGGACGACCCTGAGCATGAAGTCTCTGAGCCCGTCCGTCGTCCGGCGTTTGACTTCGGCCTCGACGATCTCGCCGGCTTCGCTCCGATCGTTGATCGTTCTCGCCTCGTCCCGTCGATTCGGCGGTGCGAGGTGTTCGTCGATCGGCTCTCCGTGGATCTCCTCGAGCGCGTAACCGAACGTCTCTTCGAACGCCGAGTTCGTCTCTTCGACGAGGAAATCCGACCCGACGATCGGACCCGTCACGACGGCGTCGGGAACGTTTTCGAAGAGGACGGCGAACCGATCTCGCTCCGTGACCAGTTGGTCCTCGTAGGTGAGCCGATCCAGCGCATCTGTGACGTGACTGATGAGCAATTCGGCGAGTTCTTCGTCCCGTTCGTCGAACGCGGCGAGTTCGGTCGATATCGCCTGAAAGACGCCGTACTCGCCGACCGGGACGGTCAGCGCTGACCGGTACGACTCGTCCTGTGGATCGGCGGCCGGCGCCGCCGAAATGTCGTCGATCCGCCTGGTCTCTCCCGCTCGATAGGCGCGCCCGCCGATGCCGGCGTCCATCGATCGGCGAGTTTCGAACTGCGACCGGTCGACACCCTCCGAGAGGACGCGTATCTCGAGGTGATCGTCGACGGCCTCGGTCACCACGCAGACGTCGAACTGGAGCACGCCTTCGGCTGCTTCGACGGTCTCTTCGAAAATTTCTGCTCGCGTTTCACAGGCTTCCAGTCGGCCGACGACGTCGTGAAGCGTCGCCACCTTCTGCTGGTGGTCGAGCACTGCCCGTTTCATCGCCTTTCGATCGCTGACGTCGCGAACGATACCGACCGTTCCGATGGCCTGATCGACCGTTTCGAGCGTCGTCGCCGTCACCTCGCAGGGGATCACGTCGCCGGACGCCGTCTCGAGTTCCACTTCCGCCGTCTCGACCGTTTCCGATCGGTGACCTGCTGCCGTCTCTGCGGGCAGCTGTCCGTGGCTGCCGGCAGTGGCTCCGTCGCTGTCGATATCGGCCTGAACGTGGTCGAGCGCGCCGTCAGGAAAGAGTAGCGAGGCGTGCGATCCGAGCAAGCGCCCGCGACCGTACCCGCTCATCGCCGCCAGTCGGTCGTTCACCGTCGTGAACGTGCCGTCGGGTTCGAGGGCGTAGACGCCGTCGCCGACGGTTTCGACGATCGTCTTCGCTCGTCTGCGTTCTCGATCGCGATCGACGCGTTCGACGGCGACAGCTGCGGTCGCGGCGAGCACGTCGACGAGGTGGTACTCTGCCTCGCCGAGCGTCCGTTCTTCCCGGGAGGCGACGGTCAACAGTCCGTCCTCACCGACCGGCATGACGATCGCGTCGCGAACCTCGACCTCGAGATCGTACGGGACGACGTCGCTGCTGACACGCTCTAGCACCTGTGGCTCGCCGGTCGTGAACGTGTCCCAGAGAACGCCATCACCGGCACCGATTCGCGTCCCCTCGATCGTCGATTCGATCGAACCCGTCGAGGCGGACAGGACTAGCTCCTCCGTCTCCGGATCCAGATATCGAAAGCCAGCCCGCGGATCGTCGATTACCTCACTTACCGCGTCGATCGCGATGGTCGCGATCTCCGAGCGCGATCTCGAGCGCATCAATCGATGCGTCGTCGACTGGAGTGCTTCCAGTGCGTCCGCCCGCCTGACCTCTTCGGTTACGTCCTCCGCGAACGAGAGGACCCCGACGACCGTTCCGTCGTCGGTCAGTGGTGTGACGTGCCACTCGCAGAGACAGATACTCCCGTCCGCACGGACGTTCCGGCGTATCGTCCGCATTGGCTCGCCCGTCTCGACGACCCGTTCCCACTCGTCTGCGACGGCAGCGTGGTCGGTGGGCGGAAAGAGGGCCTCGAACGCCGATTCGCCGCGTCCCTCGTCGGCGTCGTACCCGAACAGCGCCGTCGCGGCGTCGTTCCAGCGGACGGCCTCGAACGACCGGTTCCACTCGACGATCGCGAGCGGTGACTGCTCGACGACGAGTGCGCTCCAGTCGAGCGACGACACGCCTCTCGACCGATCTGGCTCGGTCGAATCGACCGCGAGTACTTCGTCGAGTCGCGTTTGCAGTGTCGACGCGCCGGCCGAAACCGGCACGTATCCGTCAGCGCCTGCGGCGACCACTTCGCCGGCTATGTGTTCGGATCCGTCGTCGGTGAAGACGAGAACCGGGACGTCGGGTGCACAGTCGGCGACGAGTTCACAGCTCGTTACGAGCGCGTCTTCCCCGAGTCCCGGCCCGATCACGACCCCGTCGAACCCGGCGTACTCGGCTTCCGTTTTCGGCGGTGCGTCGACGCGGACGATGTTGCAGCCGGTCTCGTCCGTGGCCAGCGGGAGCGCTCGCGCATCGGCGGGTGCGACGTTGATGACCTGTTTCCCTGCTCTCATTCCTACCCCAATCCGTCGGTTTCGTTGTGAGATGGATACCGCTCCACATTAATCTTTTAGCTGACCTATCATCCCACCGGACGATCACGTCGGTGCCGTTCACTCGTTCGTCTCGAACCCTGTCCGTTTTCGATCCGATGTGATCCGGCTGGGGACGGGAACTTCCCCCGCTCTCGATCACTCGAACGCCCGGAGAACGCCCTGGCCGTCGGTCATCCCGACGTGGGGAATCGTCGCCCGTTCCGGGTGGGGCATCATCACGGCGACCGTCTCGCGGTCACCGAGGACGCCGGCGACGTTGTGGCGGGAGCCGTTCGGATTGGCGGCGTCGGTCACGTCGCCGTTCTCGTCGCAGTAGCGAAAGAGGATCCGATCCTCGGCTTCGAGTGTGTCGAGGCGATCGGCGTCGATCTCGTAGCGGCCTTCGCCGTGGGCGATGGGGATCTCGATCACGTCACCCTCGTCGTAGGCGGCGGTCCAGGGTGTGTCGTCGCGTTCGACACGAAGGTACACGTGTTCACACTGGAATCGCGCGCTCTCGTTCGTCGTGAACGCACCTTCGGTCAGCCCCGACTCACAGCCGATCTGGGCGCCGTTGCAGACGCCGAGTACGGGGACGCCCTCGGCTGCCAGTGATTCGACCTCGTCGATGATCGGCGACTGGGCGGCCATCGCGCCGGCGCGGAGATAGTCACCGTAGGAGAAGCCACCGGGCAGGACGACGCCGGTCGTGTCGGCGGGGAGGCCGTCCTCGTGCCAGACGATCTCCGCGTCGATGCCGAGGTGGTCGAGTGCGCGCTCGGCGTCGCGGTCGCAGTTCGAGCCGCCGAATCTGACGATCGAGACCGTCATCGCTGGGCGACGTCGACCTCGTAGTCGTGGATGGTCGGGTTCGCGAGCAGCCGTTCGGCCATCTCCCCGGCCCGATCGGCGGCCGCGTCGGCGTCCGCCGCGTCGAGGTCGATCTCGAACTGGTCGGCCGAGCGCAGCGCGTCGAGCTCGAAGTCCAGGCGCTCTAAGGCCTGCTTCGTCGTCTCGGCCTCGGGGTCGAGCACCCCGTGCTTGAGTCGCACGGTCACCGTCGCGGTGTAGGCTGTCATTACCTGAACGCGCGCGAGCAGGCTCAAAAACGCTTTCGTATTGTGCGAGGCGGCGAACGAACGTGAGTCGCCTCGAAGTGGCGAGCGGCGACCGCAGGAAGCCGTGAGCGGCGAGATTCGAGCGGTAGCGAGAATCTCGGAACGGCAAGCGGCGACCGCAGGAAGCGGCGAGCAGCGAGATCCGAGCGAAGGCGAGGATCACGGAACGGCAAGCGGCGACCGCAGGAAGCCGCGAGCAGCGAGACTTTTCGTGAAGTGAGCGGGGAGGCGCGCCGGCTCGCGCAGGCGTGTCGAACGGTGCCGGTGACGAACTTATGCCCGCCCGCAGAGTATGGGTTGGTATGGCACAGCAAGAAGTAGCGCAGGAACTGTTCGTCGACCGGTACACACCCGGACTCGTCGGGCCGGACCAGGAGTGGGCGGGCACGGTCGCCGACGGCGGGACGATCACGACACACACGCCGCCCGGCTGCTGGGGGCCGATGATCACGCCCAGTTTCCGGGGCGGCCACGAGGTGACCCGACCGATCCGGGTCGAGGGTGCCGAGGTCGGCGACGCCGTCGCGCTGCGGATCCGAGACGTCGAGGTGACGAGCCTCGCGACCAGCACGGGGTCGATGGCGGAGCGCGAGGGCGCGTTCGGCGACGACCCGTTCGTCGATCACCGCTGTCCGGAGTGCGGCGCAGAGTGGCCCGAAACCGTCGTCGAGGGCACTGGCGAGGACGCGATTCGGTGTGCGGAGTGTGGCGCGAACGCCTCCCCGTTCGGGTTCGAGTACGGGTACACGGTGGCCTTCGACGACGATCACACCGTCGGCGTGACTGTCGACGAGGAGGGCGCGCACGCCCTCGCCGAGGACGCCGAATCGGTGATGGACCTCCCCGAAAATTCCCGCCAGCACCCGATTCTGCTGTACGAACCGACGGAGATGCCCGGGACACTCGGTCGACTTCGCCCGTTCATCGGCAACGTCGGAACGACGCCGTCCGTGACGATTCCTGACTCCCACAACGCGGGCGACTTTGGTCAGTCTCTGATCGGCGCCGAACACGAATATGGCCTCGAGAGCGAGGCAGCCCTCGGTGCCCGGACCGACGGCCATATGGACGTCCCGGAGGTTCGGGCCGGCGCGACGCTCATCTGCCCCGTCAAGGTCGACGGTGCGGGCGTCTACGTCGGCGACCTCCACGCGAACCAGGGCGACGGCGAACTCTCACTGCACACCACCGACGTCACAGGCACCGTCGAGATGGACGTCGAGGTCGTCGAGGGGTTGGACCTCGACGGTCCGCTCCTCCTCCCGAACGAGGCGGACCTCCCGTTCATCAGCAAACCCTACAGCGACGCGGAGCGCGAGACCGGTCGCGACCTCGCCGACGCACATCGGACCACCCTCGAAGACGACATGGGACCGATCCAGGTGATTGGGTCGGGTGCGACGATCAACGACGCGACTCAGAACGCCTTCGATCGCGCCGGCGACCTGCTCGAGATGACGGAAGGCGAGGTCCGGGCGCGCTGTACGTTCACCGGCGGCGTCCAGATCGGTCGCCTCCCGGGCGTGGTGCAACTCGACATGCTCGCGCCGATGGCCGTCCTCGAGGACAGGGGCATCGCTCACCTCGTACGCGAACAGTACGACCTCTAGGCGCATCGAGTCGATAGCCAGGATCGAGTCGGTATCGAGGACCAGACACGGTGGCCGACCAGTCAACGGTCGACGGACGACCGCCGGTGAGAAGAGTGAATTCGGTCGCTATCACGCGTCCCGGTCGCCACCACGCGGGGACTACAGTCGACTGACGGCGCCGATGGCCGTCGACAGCGCCGGTGCGTCGAAGTGGTCGGTGCCCGTGTAGGCGTTGGTCCCGGCACAATACATGTCGCGAGCGGTCTGCAGCACGCTCTCGTCGAGGGGCTCCGGCTCCCGCTCACACAGGGCCTTCCAGTCGGCCCGATCGGTTCGTTTGGCCTCGGCTTTCGCCGCGTCGACGGCGTCGACCCACTCGGGCTGGGTGCGCTTGTGGTGCTGGCGGAGTACCTCCTTCGAGAGCTGTGTGCCCTCGTAGCCAAAGCGGTTCTCGTCGAAGGTGCCGACGACGTCGGCGACGCGGATCTCGCCCTCGTAGTAGAGACACTCGATCTTGCCGTCCTGGTGGTCGAGGCCGGCGCCACTCGCCTGTTTCGTGACGATGCGATTGACCTCGCGGGCGAGTGAGTCGAGCTCGTCGATCGCTGCCGCGCCGGCGATCGCGTCGGCTTCGGCACGGTCCAGGTAGCGATCGGACTCTTCGTACTTCGTCGAGAACTCCACGATCGGGGTCTCCAGATCGACGGCTTCCTCGGGCCAGGTGTCGAGGTCGAGCCCGTGGTCGGCCGGGGTGGTCCGCCGGCGGAGACTCGACCCGACGGGGACACGGTTGCGGAAGACGATCTCGAGGGGGATCAGGAAGTTCTCGCCCGCGTCGGCGTGGTAGGCGTCGTAGTCGTAGTCGCGGCCTTCGTGTGGCAGGTCGGGAACTTGCGTGAGGTCGATCGCCATCTCGCGCGGTGGCGAGGTCGTGTCGGTCAGCGGGACCGCCCGTCCGTTGTCGACCACGCCGCGGTAGTGTGTCGCCACCCCGGCAGCTTCCAGCCGTTCGAAGTTGTACGCCCCCATCGTACAGAGGCTCTCGCCTTTTTGGGGGATCTCGTCGGGCATCTTTCCCCAGTCGAAGACCGAGTAGTCGTCGGTGAAGACGAACGAGCCCCGACCCAGTTCGGTCGCTGTCGCCGGTTCGTCGATCTGAAACTCCTTGACTGACGTCATGCGATCACCGCGTTCCGGGCATTCGATCGTGACGCGATATCGTCTCGGTCGCCCATCACGCTTCCCGACGCGACCTGCACACCGGTGTCCATACCCGAGCAACTGCGGCCCTCCCCCATCAACCTTTCAGTGTGGCCCGACAGTTCGCCCGATCCGACTCGTTCCAGCACCATGATACACTGACTCGTTCCAGCAACATCCGTCGGGGACCACCACGTTTTTGCGGGTACACTGGATTCCCTTCCCTGATGGACGGAACTGCGGGCGCGGGTGACGCCGCTCGACCCGGAGCGGGTGACGACGGCCGAGCCGAAGGGAGAGCGCAGCTGGCTGGTGCCGACGAGCTCGACGTCTCGTTCGACGTCGTCCCCGAGACCGACCAGTCGTTCGAGAACGCGCTCGGAAAGGCCCGCGACGGCGTCCGCCTCACGGTCGACGACGCGATCGAACTGCTGACGACCGGGACCGGCGTCGACGGGATCGACACGCGCCGGAAGGAGCAGGTGCTCCAGGCCGCCGATCATCGGCGTCAGGACATCGTCGGCGACGAGGTCACGTTCGTGGCGAACCTGAACAACAACGTCACGACCGCGTGCAACGTCGGGTGCCTGTTCTGTAACTTCAAGGACGCCGCCCACACGTTCGAATCCGATCACGATGCCCCAGACGGTGTCGAGGTACCGGGATTCACCAAGACGCCAGCGGAGAGTCGCGAGATCGTCGCCGATGCAGTCGATCGCGGTATCTACGAGGTGACCTCCGTTTCCGGCCTCCATCCCGCGTTCGCACTCGACGACGAACATCGCTCGATTCTGGACGGGTACGTCGACGAGCACGGCCCGAAGGCGGCCTATCGCGACCTGAACTACAAACGCCCCGAAACCTACGAAACTGATCCAGGGACGTACGTCGACCAGATAGAGGCGATGAGCGTCGACGATGTCCACGTCCACTCGATGACGCCAGAGGAGGCCGCCCACGCCCGTCGCGGCACCGACTGGTCCTACGAGGAGATCTACCGGCGCCTCCACGAGGCCGGTCTCGATACAGTTCCAGGAACTGCAGCCGAAATCCTCGTCGACGAGGTACGTGACGTGATCTGTCCCGGCAAGATCGACACCCAGGGGTGGCTCGACGCGATGGAAGCCGCCGCCTCCGTCGGGATGGGGCTCACGGCGACGATCATGTACGGCCACGTGGAGAACGAAGCCCACCGCGCGCTGCACCTGAAGCGGGTCCGGGACCTGCAAGCGCGCGTCGACGGTGCGATCACGGAGTTCGTCCCACTCTCGTTCATCCACCAGAACACGCCGCTGTACGAGCACGGCGTCGTCTCCGGCGGCGCCTCGCGCGCGGAGGACGAACTCATGATCGCCGTCTCGCGCCTCTTCCTCGACAACATCGAACACATTCAGTCCTCGTGGGTGAAGTACGGCGACGAGGGCGGCCTCTCGATGCTCGCCTGTGGCGCCGACGACTTCATGGGGACGATCCTCTCGGAGGAGATCACGAAGCGCGCTGGCGGCGAGTACGGCGAGTTCCGGTCGGTCGCCGACTACGCCGACCTCATCTCATCGATCGGTCGAATCCCCGTCGAACGGTCGACGGACTACGAACAGCGCCGCGTCGTCGATCCGAACGAGTCCCCGCTGGGCCCGCGGCTCGGACCGAAGGCCGACGGCACGCCGCTGATTCGGGAGTGACACCGCCAGCGAATGTGATTCCCGGATGCACCAGATGCAGTCGCCGGTTCCCGCACCCGACGGGTTCATATCGCCGGAGCCGATTGAGTTGGGACAGAAACGGCTCGTTCGCGACGGCTACTCCGTATTCCATTTCTGGAATGCACCCCACATCCGGTATGCTTTTACCGCCCGAGGCGGAAGCGTGAGGTATGTCAGTCACAGCGACGTCGGTCGTGGGCCACGACGAACGGGCCACGTTGAAGTTGCTCGCCCTCACGGGCGGGCTCGAAGGCGACGTCAAGATCTCGTGTGCCGACCTCGCCGAGCAACTCGACGCCTCGAACCAGACGGCCTCGCGACGCCTCCAGCGCCTCGAGAGCGCCGGGCTGATCGAGCGCGACACGGTCAGCGACGGCCAGTGGGTCGTCGTCACGGACGAAGGTGAACACGAACTGCGGGCCGCCTACGAGGAGTACCGGCGCCTCTTCGAGACGGCGCCCCAGGTCGATCTCGAGGGAGCCATCACCAGCGGCATGGGCGAGGGCCGCCACTACATCTCGCTCCCGGGCTATCAGCGTCAGTTCGACGACCGCCTCGGCTACGATCCGTTCCCCGGGACGCTTAACGTCGAACTTCGCGACGAGAGCGTCCGTCGCCGCCGCGCGATGGACGCCGTCGAACCTGTTCCCATCGACGGCTGGGAGGACGACGAGCGAACCTACGGCCCCGCGGTCTGTCACCCGGCCACGATCGAAACGGCCGACGGCGAGACCTACACGGACGCCCACACGATCGCGCCGGAACGAACCCACCACGACGAGGACCAGCTCGAACTCATCGCCCCGGAGAAACTCCGAGACAGCCTCGACCTGACCGACGGCGATCAGGTGATCGTCCATGTCGGAGACGACTGAGATGTCGGGCCACCAGACCGGCGCGAACGCACTGGAACGCGCCATCGACGCCTTCAGCCGCGGTGAGCCCGTCTGTGTCCACGACGCTGCCGACCGCGAGGGCGAGACCGACCTGATCTACCCCGCCGAGGCGGTCACCGCCGACGCCGTCGCCCGTCTCCGCAACGACGCGGGTGGCCTCGTGTGCGTCGCCCTCTCTCACGAGGTCGCCGAGGCGTTCGACCTGCCGTTCTACACGGAGGCGGTGGATCACCCCGCCGCTGGTGACCACGAACTCGGCTACGACGACCGCTCGTCGTTTTCACTCACCGTCAACCACCGCGACACCTACACCGGCATCACCGACGACGACCGATCGCTGACGATCCGCGAACTCGCGGACGCCGCAGGTAACCCCGACGCCGCCGATTTCGCCGATCGATTCCGGGTTCCCGGCCACGTCCACCTGCTGAAGGCCGCCCCGGAGGGCCTCGCCCAGCGCGAGGGCCACACCGAACTCGGCCTCGCCCTGGCCGACGCGGCCGACACCGACCCCGCCGTCGTCGTCTGCGAGATGTTAGACGACGAGACCGGCGGCGCCGTGACGCCTCGCGACGCCCGTGCCTACGCCGCCCGGCACGACCTCGTCTATCTCGAGGGCAGCGAGATTCTGGACGTCCTCGGCGAGTAACTCGCTCGACGCGCTCTTCAACGGCGTCCCTGGGACGACGGTCCGCCGTCTCTGGAACGCCCCACGACTGTCACCATTGCTTGCCAGTGCGCTCGTAGCGCTGGCCGAACTGCTGCGGGTAGCGATTCACGAATCGAAGAGCGAGGATATCAGTCGTTGGCGACGACAGCGGCGTCCACGCGGTCACGACTTTGGTCGTAGCCGTGACCGGAGAACGCCATCGCGAAGAGGACGAGCGGCGAGAGGAACCCGAAGAAGTAGAACGGCAGCCACAGCCACGAGGTGGCCCCGGCGACGTTCGGGAACAGCACGCCGGTCATGTAGACGGCGCCGGCGTGCCACGGGAACAGCGGCCCCGTGGGGGTGCCGGCGGCTTCGACGGCCCGGGAGAGGTCGGTCTCGTCGAGGCCGTACTCCTCGTAGAGGCTGCGGAGGCTCATGCCGGGGACGACGATGCTCATGTACTGCTGGGCGGAGAACGCGTTCGTCACCATCGCGGCGGCGCCGGTGCCGGCGACGAGGGAGCCGGGTGAGTAGACGGCACTGGTGAGGTGGTGGGCGAGTGTCGCGAGCACGCCCGTGCGTTCGAGCAGGCCGCCGAGCGAGAGCGCGGCGACGACGACGGCGATGGTCCACGCGGAGCCGGCGATGCCGCCAGTCGTCAGGAGGCCATTGACGAGTTCGCTGCCCGTCTCGGGGCTGGTGCCGTTCAGAAAGACGTCCCACGCGGCGGCGAAGCCGACATCCTGTACGAGTATCGTGGTGAATACGCCGGCGAAGATGCCGGCGATCAACGACGGCAGCGGCGGGTAGCCACGGATGGCGAGCCCGAACGTGACCACTAGCGGCAGGAAGACCAGGGGCCCGAGCGCGTACGAGTTCGCGAGCGGTTCGCTGATGCTCGCGACGTCTGCACCGCCGCCAGAAATCGCGTAGACGCCGAGGCCAGCGTACGCGACCAGCGATAGGCCGAACGCGACGGCGGTCCCGGTCCGCATCGCCCTGATGTGATCGTAGAGGCCGCTGTTGGTGACGGCGGCGGCGAGGTTCGTGGTGTCCGAGAGCGGGCTCTGCTTGTCGCCGGCGTAGGCGCCGGAGACGATGGCGCCCGCGGTCATCGGCGCGGAGACCCCGAGGCCACTCCCGATCCCGATAAAGGCGACGCCGAGGGTGCCGACGGTGGTCCACGAGGAACCGATGGCAAAGGCGACGATCGCCGAGAGGATGGCTGTCGCCGGCAGGAAGACGGTCGGTGACAGCGCACCGAGGCCGTAGTACATCAGGCCGGGGATGGTGCCGGCGCTGGTCCACGTGGCGATGAGACCGTAGATGACGAACAGGATGAGAATCGCCTGTAGCCCCATCCGGAGGCCGGCGGCTGCAGCGTCGTAGACGCCGTCCCAGTCGTAGCCGAGTCGGTACCGGGCGAACAGTCCCGTAAACGTGATACTCCAGAGAAGCGGGGCGTGCGGCGCGAGGCCGAGATAGCCGGAGCCGACGCCGAGGGCGACGACGATGGCGACGACCGGCACGAGAGCCTCGCCGAGACTGGGTCGTTTCGCCTCGTCGATGTCCTCGTAGGTGAGGGCAGTGAACTCGCTCATCTCCTCGTTGTAATTCCTCACGCTAATTAAATGACTTGGTTAGATTATTACAGGGAATATATGCCGCTTCTCGCATCTCGCGGTACTCCCTGCCGAAACCGTCACTCGTGGTTTTAAGAGATGGCCGCGCCATCCCTCTCTTATGGCAAGCTTCGACGAGATGGACGTCGACACGATCTGGATGGACGGCGAGTTCGTCGACTGGGAGGACGCCCAGATCCACGTCCTCACGCACGCGATGCACTACGGAACCGGCATCTTCGAGGGCGCTCGCTGCTACGAAACCGAGGACGGCCCCGCTCTCTTCCGCTGGCCGGAACACCTAGATCGCCTCTACAATTCTGCGAAACCCTACGAGATGGAGATCGACCACACGCGCGAAGAACTCACCGAGGCCACGATGGAACTCATCCGGCGACAGGATCTGGCCTCCTGTTACATCCGCCCGCTCGCGTTCTACGGCTACGAGTCGCTGGGTGTCAGCCCCGGCGACTGTCCGACCCGCACCGCCATCGCCGTCTGGCCGTGGGGCACCTATCTCGGCGAGGACGCCCTCGAAAACGGCATCGACGTGATGGTCTCCTCCTGGCGGAAACACGCCTCCAGCCAGATCCCGACCAACGCCAAGACCACCGGCCTCTACGTCAACAGCATGCTCGCCGGCGAGGAGGCCCGCCGCAACGGCTACGCCGAAGCCATCGTCCTCAACAAGGAGGGCAACGTCGCCGAAGGCCCCGGCGAGAACATCTTCCTCGTCCGCGACGGCGAACTCTACACGCCCGGCCTCGCCGAATCCATCCTCGACGGCATCACCCGCGACACCGTCATCACGCTCGCCCGCGAGCTCGGCTACACCGTCCACGACGGCGCCACCATCTCCCGCGGCGAACTCCACACCGCCGACGAACTCTTCTTCACCGGCTCCGCCGCCGAAGTCACCCCGATCAAACGCGTCGACAACGTCGAGATCGGCGACGGCTCCCGCGGCCCCATCACCGAGGAACTCCAGACCCGCTTCTTCGACGTCGTCGAACGCCGCACCGACGACCACGAGGAGTGGTTCACGTACCCCTAGCGAACTTTTTCGCTGCGCTCTGGCGGACCGACGCCAGCGCTGCTGGCGCACGGTCCGCCGACGCTCGGAAAAACTTCGATGAAAAGCACTCCTCCCTCCGTTCCGGGCGCGTAGCGCCCTCCACATCAGTCGTCGGCCCGCTCGCTCGGCGGTGCCTCACTCGCGGAATAATTCGATAGAGATGCCTGCCCTTCCCCGGTTCGCCCGGCCGCCGTATTGCGGCAACCGGGCTCACGGCCAACTTCTTGTTTGAAGGGGGAATTGGATGAAGACTGCCGGCCGGGAGTGACGCGGCGCGAAGCGCCGTTGTCACGACCCGGGGAAAGGCTGGCGGACTCACATGCGTTCACCGCGAGCAGCCGGAGGCTGTGAGCGGGCCGACGACTGACCCAAAAGCCGCGCTGTGCGCGGCTGTCGGGGAGGGAGGAGTGCTTTTCATCGAAGTTTTACCGAGTGTCGACTCGCTGTGGTGCGCGCTAGCGCACCCAGCGAGACACAAACGCAGTGTAAAAGTTCGGTGTTAGTCGTCGTCTGTTTTCGTCTCCGTCGTGGTCGTGCCTTCGTCGATGACGTCGATCGGGATGCCGCCGCCCATGGGGCCGTCACGATCGCTATCGCCGAAGCCGGCGCTCAGAACCCGAGTGAGGGCTTCTTCGACGTTTTCGTCGAGTTCCTCGACGTTGTCCGGTTCCACTTCCACGACGAAGCCGCTGGTGATGTTCGGCGAGGTCGGGATGAAGACGAGCTGTCGGCCGTCTTCGGCGGTTTTTCCCGTGCGGAACGCCGTCATTCGGAGGTCGTCCCAGACTTCGAGTTTGACCGGTTCCTGAAGCGTCTCCTGTTCGCCGACGGCGGTCTGTGCGGCCATCTTCGAGGCGTTGTAGACGACGCGGAGGCCGGGGAGGCGGTTGGCGAGGTTGTCGATGAGGCGTTCGAAGAGGTCGCCGACGGTGGTTCGCATCAGGTAGCCGATGGCGAAGACGAGAATGACGAGGACCGTCATCGTGATCAGGACCCGGATGAGCCCGGCCAGTTGCTGGGCAGCCTCGCCGTTGCCGAGGAATTCGACGATGAAGTCGTCCGGCAGGATGAACCCTGGCGCCAGTGCGGCGACGTAGCCGTAGAGCCAGTAGAGAACGAAGAGAGTGACGAGGATCGGGCCGAGGACCACGAGGCCGCTTGCGAAGTCCCGTTTCCACGAGGTCATGCTCGGAATCACTCACCCGGCCCCTATGAGCGTGTTCATTTGTTCCGGGTGAGGCGTGTACTGAACGGAGGTGTGTCAGGTGATGGCACGCTGGCACCCAAAATTGCGATCGGTGGGTTACCGGCCGACGACGGCCCTGAGAGCGAACAGCAGGTTCTCCTTCCGTTCGCGGACGCGCCGCCAGAAGTACGAGAGCCACTTGCCGCCGTAGGGGGCGTACTGCCAGACGTCGTAGCCCTCGGCGGCGAGATCGAACTGGGCGTCGGTTCGAACGCCCATGAGCATCTGGATCTCGAAGTCCGTGCCGTGTTCGTCGTGGAGCCGTTTCGCCAGGTCGATCATCTCGGGATCGTGGCTGCCGACGGCGATGCCGCCGTCGAAGTGCTCGAAGGCGTATTCGAGGAGTTCTCGGTAGGCCTCGTCGACGCGGGCTTTGTCTTTGTACGCAATCGAGGCGGGTTCGTCGTAGGCGCCTTTCACGAAGCGGACCTTGCCGGGGACGTCGGCGAGTCGTTCGACGTCCGCTCGGGTACGTTCGAGGTTCGCCTGCACGCAGACACCGACGCCGCCGTCGTGTTTCCGGGCGAGGTCGCAGAAGACGTCGAGCGTGACGTCGGTCGTCGGGTGGTCTTCCATGTCGATCCAGACGAAGACGTCGCGGTCGGCGGCGTGGTCGACGAGGTCGGTGACGAGCTCGCGGAAGGTGTCGTCGCCGACGTCGAGTCCCAGCTGGGACGGCTTGATCGAGATGCAGGCGTCGACGTCGGTGTTCGCGAGTTCTTCGACGAGATCGCGGTAGGCCGCGGCGTCGTCCTCGGCGGGTCCGCGTTCGTCGTAGTGTTCGCCGAGCCGATTCAGGATCACTGAGACGCCACGCTCGTTCACCTCACGAGCGTGCTCGAGCGCGTCGGCCGGTGATTCACCGGCGACGAAACGACTCGCGATCGGGGGAAGCATACGCGATCATTTCGAGGCGGGATATATGTGCGTTGATGATTCGCGCTGGTCGTCCCCACCATCGTGGTACTGATAGGCGGGGAACGCAGCGCTGGCAGATGCGGTGAGTGTGGTGACGTGGTGGTCGACGCTGGTCCACGTGTAGTCGGGCGATTGGAGGCCGTGTCAGGGTGACGACCGAAAGTGAGTGCGATTAAGAGGGGTGAGTTCGTTCCACCGATCGAGAATGGGAGTACTCTCGACGATCGTCGTCGCGTTCTGGCTGATGTTGCCCGCGTACGTTCCGAACAACGCGGCGGTGCTGGCCGGCGGCGGGCGGCCGATCGACGGCGGCCGGACGCTTGGCGGGTCGCGACTGCTCGGTGACGGTAAGAGCTGGCGCGGAACCGCTGTCGGGACGGCCGTGGGGGCCGTGCTCGCGTTCGTTCTGAACGCGATCGCGGGCGAAGTTGGCTCGGCGATCGGGATCGGGTTGCCGACGTTCCCGCTCGCGGTGGCGATCGCCCTGCCGCTGGGGGCGATGTGTGGCGACATCGCCGCGTCGTTCCTCAAACGCCGGACCGGCCGGCGCCGCGGCGCGCCGTTTCCGGTGGTCGACCAGCTCGACTTCGTCGTCCTGGCGCTCGTGTTCGCGTACGTCGTCGCGCCGGGATGGTTCCGCGACGAGTACACCCTCGGCGTCCTGGCGGTGATTCTCGTGCTGACGCCGATCCTCCACGTCGGGACGAACGTCCTGGCCTACTGGTTCGGGTTCAAGGACGAACCGTGGTAGACGTGGGGCCAATGGGGCTGTCGGAACCGAGGAATCTGCTTTCAAACCGCTTATCTCGGTCGCCTCGTACACGTCGGGTATGACCAACCAGACACTCATCGACGCGCTCCGTGCCGCGGATGCCGTACAGTTCGGCGAGTTCGAACTTTCCCACGGGGGGACCAGCGAGTACTACGTCGACAAGTACCTCTTCGAGACGGATCCGACCTGTCTCTCGGCGATCGCCGACGCGTTCGCCGAGCGCCTGGGCGCGGACGACAAACTCGGCGGCGTGGCGCTGGGGGGCGTCCCGCTCGCGGCGGCGACGAGCGTCGCTGCAGGCGTCCCGTACGTTATCGCACGCAAGCAGCGCAAGGACTACGGCACGGCGAATCTCGTCGAGGGCCGGCTCGACGAGGGCGAGTCGGTCGTCGTGATCGAGGACATCGTGACGACCGGGACGAGTCTGGTCGAGGCCGTCGAGGCGCTCAGGGACGCGGGTGCGACGGTCGAGCGCGCGCTGGTCGTCGTCGATCGCGAGGAGGGCGGCCGCGAGACGGTCGCGGACGCGGGCGTCGAGATGGATGCGCTGGTGACCGCGAGCGAACTGCTCGCCGACGCCGATCGGGAGTGAGTCCGCGGCCGGGTGAGCCAGGGTCCGGCGACTTCCCAGGGTCGAAACTGGACCGATCGTCGTCGGTCCTCGCCGGGCGGACCCGGCACGTGCCGGTTCCCGCCGACTGCCGGGGGCTCGACCATCAAAACGTTTTTATTGTGGTCCGGGCTACGCGTAGTCACGATGGTAGGTGTCCGCTTTACAGGGCGTTCCGCCCGCTTCTAACCCACACCTACCGGTCGCTGTGTCGAAATCGGTCGACCAGCGGGCGGCGTTCGCGGACGCCGGATCGGGCTTCTCCGAGAAGTACCACGCGCTATCACAGTCATGTCAGAACCAGATTCACAGCACGGAATAGCGGTCGTATTGCCGGACGGGTCCGAACTCGACGTCGACGCGGACGCGACCGTCGAGGACTGCGCCTACGAGATCGGCCCCGGCCTCGGGAGTGACACGGTCGCGGGCAAACTCGACGGCGAGCTCGTCGCCAAAGAAGCACCCGTCTACGACGGGGTGAACTTAGAGATCGTCACCGATCAGTCCGACGAGTACCTGGACGTGATGCGCCACTCGGCGGCGCACACGCTCGCCCAGGCCGTCGAGCGTCAGTTCGGTGACGACGTTCAGTTGGCGATCGGGCCGCCCACCGACGAGGGCTTCTACTACGACTTCGATCAACTCGACGTCGACGAGGACGACCTTCCAGCCCTCGAGTCGGAGATGGAATCGATCGTCGACGAAGACCTCGATATCGAACGCGAGGAGGTCTCGATCGCCGAGGCCGAGGACCGCCTCGCCGACGAACCGTACAAACTCGAACTTCTGGAGGAATTGGCCGAGGAAGGTGAGACGGTCACTTTCTACACCCAGGGTGAGTGGGAGGACCTCTGTGCCGGCCCGCACGTCGACTCGACCGGCGAGATCGGTGCCGTCGAACTGCTCGAGATCGCGGGTGCCTACTGGCGTGGGGACGAGACCAACCCGATGCAGACCCGGATCTACGGGACGGCCTTCGAGAGTGAGAGCGATCTCGAGGAGTTCCTGGAGCGGCGGGAGGAAGCCAGAGAACGCGATCACCGCAAGATCGGTAACGAGATGAACCTCTTCTCGATTCAGGACGTCACGGGTCCCGGCCTCCCGCTGTATCACCCGCCGGGAAAGACGGTCCTGCAGGAACTCTCGTCGTTCGTCGGTGAACTGAACCGGGATGCGGGCTACGACTACGTCGAGACGCCCCACGTCTTCAAGACCGACCTCTGGCACCGCTCGGGCCACTACGAGAACTACAAAGACGACATGTTCGTCTTCGACGTTGGCGACGACGAGTTCGGCTTGAAGCCGATGAACTGTCCGGGCCACGCCGCCATCTTCCAGGATCAGTCCTGGAGTTACCGCGACCTGCCGATCCGCTACGCGGAGGACGGGAAGGTCTACCGCAAGGAACAGCGCGGCGAACTCTCCGGGCTCTCGCGCGTGTGGGCGTTCACGATCGACGACGGCCACCTGTTCGTCCGGCCCGACCAGATCGAGGCCGAGGTCGAGCAGATCATCGAGATGATCTTCACCGTCCTCGAGACGTTCGACCTAGAGTACGAGGTTGCCCTCGCGACGCGGCCCGAGAAGAGCGTCGGCAGCGACGAAATCTGGGAGCGCGCCGAGTCGATCCTCGAATCCGTCCTGGAGGAGTCGAAGATGGACTACGAGGTCGAACACGGTGACGGCGCCTTCTACGGGCCGAAGATCGACTTCGGCTTCGAGGACGCCATCGGCCGCAGCTGGGACGGCCCCACGGTTCAGCTCGACTTCAACATGCCCGAGCGCTTCGATCTGTCCTACGTCGGCGAGGACAACGAGGCCCACCGCCCGGTGATGATCCACCGTGGCATCTACGGCAGCTACGAGCGCTTCTTCATGGTGCTCATCGAGCACTACGAGGGTAACTTCCCGCTCTGGCTCGCGCCCGAACAGCTTCGCGTCCTGCCGATCTCGGACGACAACCTCGCGTACGCTCACGAGGTCGCCGACGAGTTCGACGACTTCCGCGTCGAGGTCGACGAGAGCGACGCCACGCTCGGCCGAAAGATCCGTGCCGCCCACGACGACCGCGTCCCCTACCAGCTCATCGTCGGCGACGACGAGGAGGCCGACGGCACGATCTCGGTGCGCGACCGCTACGAGGACCAGCGAGAGGGGGTCGATCTCGAGACGTTCCACGACCACGTCGCAGCCGAACGCGCCGAAAAACGGACGGATCCCGACTTCCTCCAGTAAGCGCCGCGTCGCCTGGTACTCGACTACTTCTGTCGGTACGATTGTGTCGGTGTGTGCATGTAGCGATGAATGGGGCGGTTGTGTCGCCGTGCGACGGTACTACCGTCGATTCGCTTCGCAAAATAGCCGGTCCGTCACCGGACGATGGTGACGGGGACCGGTGAGCGACGGGTGATCGTCTCGGCGACGCTGCCGAGCAGGATGCGTCGGGCCCCGGTGCGGCCGTGACTGCCGAGGACGACGTGGTCGATGTCGTGCTCGTCGACGTACTCCAGGATCGAACGCGAGACGCTCCCGACGACGTGATCGGTCTCGATCTCGGCGCCGGCGTCGCTCGCGATCTCGCGGGCGTCTTCGAGCAGGTTCTCGGCCCGTTCGTTCTGGTGTTCCATGATGGCGTCGTAGTTGGCCATTGCGCCGCCTTCCATGCCGGTTGCCGCGTAGAAGTCGCTTGGATCGATCACGTGAACGGCCGTGATCGTCGCCTCGGGATGTTCCTCGATCGCGAACTCGAGCGCGTCGGTCGATCGCTCGGAATCGTCGTACGGAACCAGGACGTGGTGTGCCATAGGTGATTATTCGTGTTCATCTGGGATAAACGCCCGGTCGGGTGCGAGGACGTGGGAACCGTCGTTGGGAGCTGATTCGTCCGTCGGTCGTGTCGACTCAGACACCCTCGACGAGGCGTTCGAGCTGGGCCGGCGGGACGGCACCGCGGGCCGCGTGTTCGTCGGTGGTGAACGTCGGGACGCCCGTGACACCCCGACGGCGGGCGTCGGCGAACAGGGCTTCGAGTTCGTCTCGTCGGGTCTCGTCGGCTGCCACCTCGCGGATCTCGTCGCCGTCGAGTCCGACGGACGCGGCGACGTCTGCGAGCACGTCGGGGGAGCCGATGTCGCGGCCGTCGATCCACAGGGCCTCGAGAATCGCGTCGTCGAATGCCCGCCACGCGTCCGGGTGGGTGTCGTCGACGTAGTACGAGGCGATCTGCGCGGGGAGCGAGTCGGTCTCGGGCACCTCGTCCAGGTTCAGCATGTCGTCGACGCCGTACTCGTCCTGAAGGCGTTCGACGTTCTGGCGTGCCTGTTCGTAGTAGTCCTCGTCCTTGCCGTCGTCGACGGTGTGGTCGATTTCGCCGTCGGGGCCGCGCTTCCCGCTACGCAGATCGAACGGGTGCCACTCGATGCAGAGCGGGTCGTCGCGGGTCTCTTCGTACGTTTCGAGCGAGCGCCGTCCGAGGTAGCAGAACGGACAGACGTGATCGGAGTAGACGGTGAGCTGGTCGACAGTGTCGCTCATGGGAAGAACGTGGGCGTTCACGTGGAAAAGGCGCCGGGTCGCGGCAGAATCGGTGTCGGATCGATCGGCTGTCCCGTCAGTCGTCGTCGGCGGCGATCGGCTCGGCGTCGTCCGTCGCCGTGGCCTCCTCGACCGTTTCGTCCTCGTCGCGCTCGTGCGGGAAGTTGCCGATCGTCGCGTCCTCGAAGGCGTCGACGTCGAAGTCGTACTCCTCGCCGAGGAACTCGAGTACCTGTTTCGTGTCGCGCCGGGCGTTTTTCAGACAGGTCGAGGCGCCGGGCGAGGGCGTGACGTTGAAGACGATATCGTCGCCGGTGATCGTCGCCTCACCCATGTCGAGGGACTTCGTGCGCGTATTGACGATCTGCGGGCGGACGCCGCCGTAGCCCTTCGCCCGCTCGATGTCGTCGAGTTCGACCGTCGGGACGACCTTCTTGACGTGCGGGAGGAAGGCGCGCGGGCCGACGGCCGGCAGGTCGTACAGCAGGTTTTTCACGACGTAGGGAAAGAGGATGCGGTCTGCGAGGATGTTCGTGTAGCTGAGGAAGGAACTCGGGCTGAGCCCGAAGACGTCGAAGAAGTCGGGGACTGTCGAGAGCCGCCCGCGTTCGAGTGCGGGGACGACTTTCGCCGTCGGGCCGAAGCGGGTGAGATCGCCATCGTGGACCTCGGCGTCGCCGTGGACCGCGGCGAACGGCAGTTTCTTCATCTGCAGCGTGTAGACCTTGCCGTTGAGGAGGCCCTCGTCGGCGGTGAAGAAGCTGCCGGCGACCGGGAGCAAGGAGAGGTGTTCGCCGTAGCCCATCTCCTGGGCGATCTGCAGGCTGTGTGACCCGGCAGCGACGACCGTGGCGTCGGCTTCGAAGTGGCCGGCGTCGGTATCGATGACGAAGCCGTCGTCCTCGTCCGTGATCTCCGTGACTTCCGTGCCGGTGAAGACGTCGACGCCGTCGTCGTCGCGGACCTCGTCGACGAACGACTTCGCGAGTTTGCCGTAGTCGACCGTGTAGCCGTCCGGCGTCTGGAGCGCGAGCATCTCCTTCCCTGGGTCGCGGCCCTCGACGACCTTCGGCTCGATCTCGGCGATCTCGTCGCGGTCGATCGCCTCCAGCTTCGGGAAGAGGTCGCCGAATCCCTCTTCGTGGTAGCGTCGTTCGAGCGAGTCGACCTCCTCGTCGCCGACCGCGAGCACCATCTTCGAGCGCTTCGAGTGCATTTCGCGGTCGGAATCGTTCGACTCGAGGTAGCCGGCGACCATCTCGGCCCCCTCCTTGACGGACTCGGCCTTCTCCAGGGTGTAGTTGGTCTCGATGTCCCCGAAGTGAAGCGTCTGGGAGTTGTTCGTGTGATGGGAGTTGATGGCCGCGATCTCGTCTTCTTTCTCGACGAGTGCGACGCGTTCGACGTCAGTAAACTCTGCGACAGTGTACAACAGCGATGCCCCGCTAATCCCGCCGCCGACGATGACTAAGTCGTATTCCTTCATGGTTGACTCGAACCGACTCGGTGTGTTGTCCTCATCGACAAACTGGACTCGATACACAAAATAACTCCTACATCGGCTGAAATGCGATGGTATACCATACCACTATTAGGGAGTTTACTTCGATCGAGTCGGGGGTGCTATCCGGCGCGTGCTGTCCACCGACGCAGCGTACCCACGTGGATCGGTCGATCCAACGCCCGTTCGTCACCGCTCTCCGAGCGACCGATCAGGGGTATCGTTTACGAGCGTGGTCGGTGTTCTCGAGTGACGATGGTCGGCCGACGCGAGCCCGATCGCCTGTCCGACCCCGGACATCGGCCCTGGGCCAGTCCCACCGACCGATCGGTGAGTGCGGTGATCCCCGCCCGAAACGAAGCGGCGTACATAGCCGCGACGCTGTCCTCCTGTCGGGACCTTACAGGTGCGTCGTTCGACGAGGTCATCGTCGTCGACGGCGAATCGACGGACGAGACGGTCTCGATCGCCCGAGACCATGGGGCGGCCGTCGTGACCGAACCGGATCGGAGCATCGCGGCAGCACGGAACGCCGGTGCCCGCCGGGCGACTGGCGAGTGGCTCGCGTTCGTCGACGCGGATACGGTTCTCGCCCGATCGTACCTCTCGACGATGCTCGAGTACGTCGATCGAACTGGCCTCGCCGCGGCGAGTTCGTACTGCCGGATCTCCGGCCCGGTCCGGGCGAAATTGATGCAGGGGACCATCAATCGACTCTTCCCGCGACTCACCCACCCCATCCTCCCGGGATTCAACACGTTCGTTCACCGGGCGGCGTTCGACGCACTCGGTGGCTTCCCCGACGTTCCCAACGAGGATACGGCATTCAGTCGGCGACTCGCTGCCGAGTATCCGACCGGCTACTGCCCGGAGCGACTCGTCGAAACCTCCGGACGCCGGATCGCCGCCGACGGACTCTCGGGGACGCTCTGGCACTACGCACGACTGGATGTCGGTCGAGTGCGGGCGACCGGTTGGGGCTGAGGCCGCCTGCGACGTTCCGCACGATCGACGATGTTCACGACACCTGACTCGTAATCGGTCGCATTATCACGTCCCGCTCAGTGGGGAAAACCACTCTCTACGCGCCTCAAGCGCCTGTTACGGCCCGATCCGGCAGGTAAATCGCCCACCACTTTATTTAATACCTCTCGGAAACGCCATCTGGACAACTACATGTCGAACGTGTTTCTCGCGCGGTGTGAGTCGCCGGCCTTCGACGAGACCGTCGTATCGCCCGTCGATCTGACGTCCGTTCCCGAGGCCCCCGATGGCCTGGCCGACGGTGAGTCGGTTCGGTTCTGGGGAGTGAGTGACGGCTCGCGAAACGAGTCGAATTTCGCAAAACTGGAACCCGACGATCTCGTCCTGTTCTTCCGGGACGACGCCTACGTCGCCACGGGGCGGGTCGAGACGACGGTCGAAGACGACGAGGGCTGGGCCAGCGACGCCTTCGAGACGGGTGAGCCGTTCACCATGCTCTACTCGCTCTCGGCCGTCGAGGAAATTCAGGTCCCGCGAGCGAAGGTGAATCGACTCTTCGACTACTCGGACTCGTACGAACCCCACGGACTGTTGCGCGTCAACCCGTCCAACGTGGACGGCTCCCTCGCGGCGATCGAACTCGCCTTACAACGCGTCAGCGAGTAGCCGCATCACTTGCGTCAGCGACCACTCGCTCACGCACCGGTCGTGTCACTCCCCCCACTCCGTCAGTGCCCGCCAGCGAGGTGAAGACCGACGATCCCGACGACGATGAGCCCGATGAAGCCGGCTCGTGCGAGCGTCGCGGGTTCGTCGAAGAGGACTACGCCGAGCGTGGCGGTCCCGACGGCACCGATGCCCGTCCACACCGCGTAGGCCGTCCCAATCGGGAGTTCCGTGACCGCCCGTGCGAGCAGGACCATACTGATCGCGAGGGCGATCAGGGTCGCGACCGTCGGACCCGGTCTCGTGAACCCGTCGGAGTACTGGAGCCCGATCGCCCAGGCGATCTCGAACAGGCCCGCCAGAAGGAGGACGTACCACATCGTGTATCCCGGTTTCGGGCCCGTTCCGTCTTAGGCTCCTCGGTCCAGCGGTTGAACGGGCCGTGCGGTCGTGACTGGACTGTCCTGGTCCGGGCAACGCCGCAGGGATTCGTGTTCCAACGTCGTTCGTGTGGTCCTCGGCTCAGATCGGTTCGGTCTCGTGTAAAAACGTCTGGAATTCGACCGTTCGTCCCTCGGGATCGTCGGCGAAGAACTGGTAGATTCGATAGCGCTCGTTCTCGACGGGCTCGTCGTGGGCGACGTCGGAGAGTCGCTCGTACGCGTCGTCGACGGTCGCGGCCGAATCGAAGACGACCGTGATCGTGCCGTCGGTCTCGGCGCGGTCGCGGTCACAGAACCCGAGCAGCTGATTGTCGTAGCGCAGGATCGTACAGTCGGGTTGTTCGAGCCAGTGATCGGCACCGACGCGTTCGACGTAAAATTCGACGACCGATTCGCGAGATCGGGTTCCGAAGAAGACGATTCCTGACATAGGAGTCATCTTCGCCGCGTCCGAGTTTGCAGTTTCGGTCGGACCGGGATGTGCAGCGGCCGGTACCGATGGGCACTGTCTGGCCGTTCAGTCCGCGTGGTGCTCGGGCGAGTCAGCGGCTGATGGGATCGTTCCGTCGGTCAGCGCCCGTGCGCTTCGTACGCGCCGGACTCCAGTCCGGATGGAGGTCTCGATGACGACGATGCCGATGGAGGCCGCAGCGAGCATCCCGATCGCGAGAACGTGCATCCCGCTATCGGGGGCCGTGAACACTTCTGTACCCATGGCCGTCGGGACGACCACTGTGTAGAGGGCGACGGGTGCGAGCAGGCCGCGACCGAGCACGGCGCCTAGCGCAATCGCGGTGGCCATCGTCGCGAACCCACCGCCGAGGATCGAGGCGGTGAGGTCCCAGTTGTGGCTCGCTTCGAGCTGCGTCAGGACCGCTATCCCGACGAGGACGCTGACGGTGCCGACGAGTGTGATGCCGGTCGAACGGGACCGGGACAGGGTTGGTAGCGGTCGGACACCGTCGCTGCCGAGCTCGTACCGGCTCCTGATCGCGTACTCCGCGATCGTGCCGACGAGCAAGAGCGAGAGCCAGACGGCCCACGACTCGGCGTACCACAGAACGTAGAACGCCCCGTCGACGACGATGGCGCCACCAAGTTCGCCGATTCGTTCCGGTCCGGGCGTCGTAAGCTCGACGACGCTCACGACAGTGACGAGCGCCCCGAAGCCGATCCCGGGTGTGAGTAGCCGCGTGTAGAGACTGCACCCGATGGCGACGAAGCCGAGGCAGAAACTTCCCAGCAGGATGGCTGCCATCGGGGCGTTCGGAACGACGGCCTGGTACTCGAAGAGACTGAACAGTCCGTAGACGAGGAGGGCGTGGGCAAATCCGGCGAAAGAGCCACCGAGAAGGGCGGCCTGGAGGGTGCGCGAAAGCTGCATGTTCGTCTTTACACATTTCACCAGCGTACTTGTAAGTATTCATTGTAATCGGCCGTGCACGTTTGTGTCGTGCCCGCGTATGCCATGCCGATTCGGCCCTCGTCACTGCGACTCGTGAAACCACTTCACACGGCCACACCGAGGTAGAAACCCGTTTAGGCGCCGACTCCCTCGATCCGCCAATGAGTTATCGGATCGGCCTGGTCGGCAAGCCCTCGGTGGGCAAGTCGACGCTGTTCAACGCGGCGACGATGAACGACGTGCCCGAAGGGGCCTACCCGTTCACGACGATCGACCCGAGCGTAGGCGAGGCGTACGTGCGGACACCGTGTGCGGCACCGGAGTTCGACGAGACGTGTCAGCCGTCGGTTGGCGTCTGCGAGGACGGCACCCGGTTCGTCCCCGTGAAACTCGTCGACGTGGCGGGGCTGGTTCCCGGCGCTCACGAGGGGCGTGGCCTCGGAAACCAGTTTCTCACGGACTTAAACGAGACCGACGTCCTGATCCACGTGGTCGACTTCTCCGGCACGACCGACAGCGAGGGCGAGGCGACGGAGGGTCACGACCCGCGCGAGGACATCGACTTCCTCGAAGACGAACTCGACGCGTGGTACCTGGACATTCTGGAGAAGGGCGTGCGACGGTACGCGGACAAGCAGGTCGAAGACATCGATCCCGAGGACGTCCTCGGCGAGCAACTCTCGGCATTCGGCATCTCACCGGCGGCGATCAAGCAGACGATCCTCGCGATCGACTTGCCGGTCGCGCCACTCGAGTGGGACGGTGCGGAAAAAGAGGCCCTCGCCCGCGAGATCCGAAAGCGCACGAAGCCGATGACCATCGCGGCAAACAAGATGGACACGCCGGCCGCACAGGACAACTGGGACGAGATCACGACCGATCCCGCCTACGAGCACCTGGAGTTCGTCCCCGTCTCCGCTCACGCCGAAAAAGCGCTGAAGAACGCGAAAGAACAGGGGGTAGTCGAGTACACGCCCGGAGAGCGTGACTTCGCGATCACGACCGAGGACCTCCCCGCCGAGCAGGAGGCCGGACTCGAACAGATCCGCGAGTTCGTCGACGAGTTCGACGGGACGGGCGTCCAGCAGGTACTCGAAACGGCGACCTTCGACGTGCTCGATCTGAAGGCCGTCTTCCCCGGGACGGCCTCGGGCAACTGGACCAAAGGCCCCTTCCGCGACTGTTTTCTCCTGCCCGCGGACGCGACCGCGGAGGACTTCGCCTACCACCTCCACTCCGACATCGGCGACGGCTTCCTCCACGGCATCGACTGTCGCGACGATCGCCAGGTCGGCGCGGATACCGTCCTGGATCACCGGGACGTCCTCGAGGTCGTCTCGACGAATCAGTAGGTGGCCGCGTCAGCAGGCGAACGTATCACGCGAAAACCAATTCCCCGGTTCTCAGTACCGCTCCACGTCGACTCCCAGAGCTTCGAAATCTCGAGTGTTCGCCGTACAGACCGGTTCACCGTATCGGTCGGCTACCGCCGCGACCATCGGGTCGACTTTGTCGATCCCACTCTCACCACCAGCCTCGACGTCGGCCGTTGCCAGGAGGTGCCCTGCCCGTCGAGCGATCTGTTCGTCCTGTTCGACGATCGGGTACATCCGGAGCGCGTTCTGTACGTTGCGGCGTTCCGTCTCGTCACCGAACCCAGCACCGTACGATAGTTCCATCACCACGGGTGCCGGGACGCGTTGGATCGTTCCCGATTCCGCGAATTCGAGTCCCTTCTCGAAGGCGTCTTGGCGCCCGTCGAACAGATCGATCAGAAACGAGGTGTCGAGAATCACTCGAATCGCTCCCGAAGTTCGCGTTTTTCGTCGGCGTCGACCTCGTGTTTCGTGTCCAGTCGCGATCGCATAGTCGCTGCCGTGTCACTCGAGAGAATCCCCGCGACCTCTTCCGGGTGTGGACCGCCGATGAGCCGACGAAGGGTATCCTCCATCGTTTCGTCGTCGCGCTTGTGCGATGCGATGTACTCGTGAAACTCCTCGGAGATTCGCATCGATTTGCTCATTGCTGTATACTGGGGTATACGAGCTATTGAATCCTCGGGACCGACGAGCAGTGGTCTCGGTGGGCGAAACCCTGCCGAACGATCCAGTCTGGTGAGAACCACTCTGACGGGCCTGTTCTCGTGTTTACAGCGGCTCAGTTGACTACACTCCGCATGTCCAACCAACATATTCACCGTTAATTCGGAGATATATGGTGGGGCGCGAGAAACGAACTGAAGACAGCAATGAGTACCGATTCAGGTGATCCCCACGACCTCGCGACGGTGGGGATCCTCGGCGGCATGAGTAGCGAGTCGACACGCGAGTATTACCGGGGTATCGACGAGGCCATCGGTGACGAACTGGGCGGGCACAATGCGGGAGACCTCGTCATTCGGAGCGTCAACTTCGCCGAGATCGAGCGCTGTATCCGCACCGACCAGTGGGATCGGGCGGGAGACCGTCTCGTCGACGCCGCGCTGGCCATCGAGGCCGCGGGCGCGGACTTCGTCGTCATGGCGACGAACACGATGCATCGCGTCGCGCCCCGGCTGGTCGAGGCGCTCTCGATCCCGTTCGTCCACATCGTCGACGTCGCCGCCGAGGCGATCCGGGCCGACGGGCTCGAGACGATCGGTGTGCTGGGCACCGCGGCGGTGATGGAGGGTGCGTTCTATCACGACCGATTCGCCGACCACGGCATCGAGACGCTCGTTCCCGACGCCGACGATCGGGAAGCGGTCGACCGGATCATCTTCGAGGAACTGACCCACGGCGAGGTACTGGCCGATTCCCGAGAGCGCTATCTCGAGCTCATCGACGATCTCGTCGCGCGTGGTGCCGAGGGGGTCGTCCTGGGCTGCACCGAGATCGAGCTGCTCGTCTCGCAGACCGACCGGCCCGAGGTTCCGCTGTACGACACCACTGCCTTGCACGTCGAGCGCGCGGTCGAACGCAGCCTCGGCGAGGCGCCGAACGGCTCCTCGTAGGGACCGACAGCATCGAAGCGTAGGGGACGCCTACTGCGGCGCTGTGCTGTCTTCGTCCCTCGAACTATACGACCGTGGGTGTCGTACGGCTGGAATCGAGATGTCCTCGTCCACACGCTCGCCGGTTGCACCGGCGGACGCGTCACCGGAATCGGAGTCGTCGACGCCGCTTCGGGCCGCGCCCCGGTACCGGCGACTCCGTCGCTGGAACGCCGTGATGGCCGTCCTCCACTTCGTCCAGGGGGCGCTGATGGTCGTCTTCGCCGAATCGATCCAGTGGCCGATCACCCGGACGCGCTACGAGTTCGACGTCGCGACGGAGGCCCTCGCGCCCACGACGGTGCAGTGGGTCGAGGTCCCGCTCCCGTTGCTGGTCGCCGGTTTCCTGTTCCTCTCGGCGATCGCGCACACGATCGTCGCCACCGTCCGCTACGGGGCGTACGTCCGCTATCTGGAGCGGGGGATGAACCCCTATCGCTGGTACGAGTACGCACTCAGCGCCTCGCTGATGATCGTCGTCATCGCCATGCTCGCCGGCATCTGGGACCTTGGGACGCTCGTCGCCCTGTTCGGCCTCGTCGCGGTGATGAACCTCTGTGGCCTCGTGATGGAACGGCACAACGAACTGACCGATCGGACCGACTGGACGGCCTACAACGTGGGCGTCGTCGCCGGCGCGATCCCGTGGGTCGTCATCGCGATCGTCCTCGTCGGATCCGTCGTCGCGGGCGACGGCGAGGTCCCGGACTTCGTCATCTATATCTACATCTCAATTTTCGTGTTCTTCAATCTCTTCGCCATCAACATGATCCTGCAGTACCGGGAGACCTGGCGCTGGCGGCAGTACCTCTTCGGCGAGCGGGTCTACATCCTCCTGAGTCTCGTCGCGAAGTCGGCGCTGGCCTGGCAGGTCTACTTCGGGACGCTGACGTCGCCGATCTGAGCCGCGGTGGATGGCAGGGCCACCACACGGGGAGTCTGTCCGGGTGCGTTTTTCTCCCTGCACGGTGTCGGGAACCCGTATGACCGAGTTCCGCGGTACCTGGAGCGAGGACGACGTCGAGATCTTCCTGCAGGAAACGACGGTTCCGATTCGGCTGGCTACCCACCGCCCGGACGGCTCGCTGTGGGTCGTCACGCTGTGGTATCGCTACCGTGATGGCGTGTTCGAGTGTGCGACCCAGGCGGATGCGGCCGTCGCGGGCTTTCTGCGGAACGATCCGTCGGTGGCCTTCGACGTCTCGACGAACCGGGTTCCCTACAGCGGGATCAGAGGGAACGGGACCGTAACGATCTCGACTGACGGTGCGAGGGACACGCTCCAGGAACTCGTCGAACGCTACCTTGACGGGACGGATTCGTCGCTCGCCCAGTGGCTACTCGACGACGAGCGCGAGGAGGTCCGCATCCGGATCGAGCCGTCGACCATCTACAGCTGGGACTACGCCGAGCGAATGCGCGACGTATCCGCAACCGACGCGTGAGACTGGCGGCGCGGAGTGTGATTCGTCCGCGGACGCTCTGTGGCTCCTGGGTCAGGCCTCACCCGGCGGCCGAGCGTCGCCCGGTTCGACGTCTGCCCCGTTTGCGAGTCGGAGGAAGTTCAGGTAGTACGGCTCGCCACAGCCCTCGCCGTCGGTCTCGGCCTCGCCGCAGACGATGCGCACGCCGTCTGCCGCGTCGTACTCGCCGTCGACGTCGGTATAGGACCACCCCGAAAGCGGCGCTGGCGTCACTGATTTGTCGGCGATCGAGGCCGACCGTTGCAGGGTGACGACCGTCTCACAGCGCGGGCAATAGTACCGAACGGGAACGGTCATACCTGAGGTACGGGCCGCGCGGTCTTGAACCCTTCTCGCGGTGGTGACCTGGTGTGGCCGACGGACGAGCCACTCGATTCCGCCACCCGCCCTCGGCCGCGGTCTGGTTTTGGCAATTGTGCGCCGCGAACGTACCAATGCATTCGCGACTGTGCCAGGTAATTGCCCGTTTCACCAGTGATACGGGGTTTGCCGTTTTATAGCGATGCTCGTGTACGTCCACCGTCACATGCACCCTTCGACACTTTCGGCACGGCCGGTCCTAGACGCCGTCGTCGGCACGGCGTCACAGCGGACGCTGTTCGAGTACGTCCACGACGACGCGCTCCTGTCGCTATCGTTCGTCCTGAACATCGCTCTCGCGGGGCTGACTATTCTCGCGATCGTCGTCCTCGCCCGGGGCCTGACAGACCCCCGAGCCAGGCTGATCACCGTCTCGGTCCTGCTCATCTCCGTCGTTTCGATTTCGAGTTACACGGGGCTGACGTCGGGATTGACGCTGAGTATCGTCGAGATGCCACCTGGCCACCCGGCCGCGGGCCGGACGACGGCTGGCGAAGCCGGCGTGTTGATCATGTGGGGGCGGTATCTCACCTGGACGTTCTCTACCCCGTTCATCTTGATCGCACTCGGGTTGATCGCGGGGTCGGACTGGACGAAGATTCTGACCTCGGTCGCGCTCACGATCGCCATGTGTCTCACCGGGCTCGCCGCCGCGCTCACGACGTCCGCACTGTTCCTCCGCTGGTGGTGGTACGCGCTGAGTTCGACGTTCTTTCTGGTGATCGTCTACATCCTTCTGGTCGAGTGGTCGGCAGAGGCCGATCTGACCGGCACTGCGGACATCTTCGATACGCTGAAACTCCTCACCGTCGTCGGCTGGTTCGGCTATCCGGTCCTGTGGGCGCTTGGCGTGGAGGGGTTCGTCGTCCTCGACGTCGTGGTCACCTCCTGGGGATACAGCGCCCTCGACGTGATCACGAAATACGTCGTGACGATGCTGATCATGCTGTACCTGGCGGACGAACCGAGCGAGATCGCGGGCGGCCCCGAGTGGGGGCGGAGTACGCGTGCCATCGTGGCGACCGACGACTGAGTGGGCTGTTGTGGGGGTGCGGCTCCCCGGTCGTCTCTCACCGCCAGGCCCTGTCGTCGTTCGACACGGGATCCGGCCGTGGAGGCCCGGACCCCGCCGGACATCGGCCGTACGCTCATCCGCCGGGACGTCTGAACGTGTAGGTCACGCTTCCGGATTCGATCGTGAGGGATCCCGCGTCGTGGTCCACGACGATGCTCGCGTCGCCGTCGTACTCGAAGGTGTGAAGGGCCATTCCCGTACTGACGTGCCCGCCCCGTTCCAGCTCGACGGACCCGGCTCCGAAGTTGAGGCGAATCGAGTCCGCGTCCGCGGTCACGTCTCCGGACTCGCCGAACCGGCGGAGTTCCTCGACGAGCGCGTCCCAGTCGCGTAGTTGCAACCGTCGAGCCATGCGTTCCGCTACGACGCGCAGGACCGAATAGCGACCGGGCCCGGTTCGGCCGGTCCGGTTACCGTCTCCGGGACGGGCGTCGCGTCGTCCGGTTCGCCAGGCGTTCGGCGTCGGCTTCGATGCGTGCGAGCGCGCGCCGCATCAGGTAGCCGGCGAACGGGCTGATGACGCGCCAGTAGCGTCGGAAGCTGCGTCGCGCGGACTCGCTCGTCGTCGCCGTCCGTGCTTCGTAGGAGAGTAGCGTCCGATGGTCACCGTAGGGCCGCACGGACAGGCCGATCGCCAGTTTAGCGTACCCTGGCTCGTCGAATGCCGTGAACCCGTCCGCGTCGACCGCCCGCCACTGGATCGACGGTTGCCAGAACTTCCCGACGGCGCCGAAGACGTACTCCTCGCCGGGCGATTCGGCGAGCAACGTCCACTCGTCGGTCTCGGGCACGTCGGCGAACCGCATCCGCTCGGGAGGCGCTGTCCTGGGGCGATCTCGAAGCCGGTCGGCCAGGACCTGTGGCGCGGCCCGCAGCGTCCCGAGGAGTCGGACGATCGGTCCGAGGTCCAGCAGGTTCGCATCGAGCGTCGCGTCGTAGGTCGTCTCGGGATCGGCGTCGACGATCCGGTGTTCGACCTGCGTGGCGTCGAAGGCGGGAAGATACTCGTCCAGCAGCATCGCCGCGTTCGAGTCGGGTCCCGAACCGTCTTCGAAGCGTTCTCGTCCCATCGGTCTCGGTCCACGTACGATCGCGACCGATATAGAACCCGACGGGCCCCAGAAACGTCATCTAACGTCGGAACTTGTCGCCCGCGAGAGCAGGTATATCGCGATCGCGCCCAGGACGACGGCGAGCCCGATGAGCACGGCCACGGCGGGGAGAATCGTGTCGAGCGCGCCGCCGAACGTGGTGACGTCGAGGACGGTCATCACGTCCTCGTCGAGCATGATCGCGCGCGTCGCGTCGACGCCGTAGGTGACTGGATTGAGGCGGGCAAAGGCCTGGATCCAGGTCGGGAGCGTCGATAGCGGGAGGAACGCACTCGAGAGGAACAGGAGCGGGAACTGTAACAGGTTCGCGCCGATGATCGTCGATTCCTGATCCCGGGTCAGTACCGCCAGCGTGTTCGAGAACGCGATGAACCACAGCGAGAAGACGATCCCGACGGCGATGATGCCGACAGCACCGACGACGCCCGTCGCGATCTCCGCGCCGAGGGCCACGCCCAGTCCGAGGATGATCCCGATCTGGATGGCGATACGAACCACCTCGGCGGCGGTCTTGCCGACGAAGACGGCCGTCCGGTTCATCGGCGAGACGAGCACCTTCTCGAACATGCCGTTCTCGATGTCGTTGACGAGGCCGATTCCCGAGGTGACCGCCGAGGCGAGTGCGACCTGGATCGCGATCGCCGGGACGAGGAACGTAGTGTAGTTGACACCCGGAAGGCCCCGGCTGACGGCCTCGCCGGCCACGTTGCCGAACACCTCCGTGAACAGGACGAGGAAGATGAACGGCTGGGCGAGCGAGACGACGAGGACGAACGGGTTCCGCACCGCTTTCAGATTCCAGCGCTTGAAGTTGACCCAGACGTCTCCCACGAACGTGTTCGTGGTCCGGGCCGGTTCGCGGTCGGTCGTCGACTCCGCAGCCGGCGTACTCATGGCGGGTTCTCCCCGGCGTCTGCCGCATCGGTGGTGACCCGTTCGCCGGTGATCGCGAGGAACACGTCGTCTAACGTCGGCGCGCGGACGTTGAAGCCGGTGACGGTCACTCCCGCGTCCCGCAGCGCGACGAGCAGGTCGGGTCCCGACTCGCGAGCCGTTTCCGCCGTGACGCTGAGCCCTTCGTCCGTCGCCTCGATGCTCGCATCGTCGAACGCTGCGACGTCCCGTGCGATCGTCGCGGCGCGGTCGCGGGCGTCGGCGCCGCCTCCGACGTCGATGTCGAGCACGTCGCCGCCGACGGCTCGTTTCAGGTCCGCAGGCGATCCCTCTGCGACGATTTCGCCGTCCAATATCACCGCCAGGCGTTCACAGAGCTGGTCGGCCTCGTCCAGGTACTGTGTCGTCAGGAAGATCGTCGTCCCGCGCTCGTTGATCCGCTCGAAGTACTCCCACAGCCGGTTCCGTGCCGACGGATCGAGGCCGGTCGTGGGCTCGTCGAGAAAGACCAGCGGCGGTCGATGGACCAGCGCCGTCGCGGCGTCGAGGCGCTTTTTCATCCCGCCGGAAAAGCCCTCGGAGCGCTTGTCGGCGACCGCTTCGAGGCCGACGAGTTCGAGTAACTCGGCCGTTCGGTCGTCGCGTTCGCCGCGCGGTACGCCGTAGGCTTCGCACGCAAAGCGGACGTTCTCCTCGGCGGTGAGCTCCGGATCGATGCTCGTCTCCTGGGCCATGTATCCGATCGACTCGCGGATCTTCCGAGGCTCGTCGCGAACGTCGAACCCGTTCACTCGCGCCCGACCGGCCGTTGGCGACAGGAGCGTCGCGAGGACTTTGATCGCCGTCGTCTTGCCCGCCCCGTTCGGGCCGAGAAAGCCGAAGAACTCCCCACTGGCGACCGTCATATCGATGCCTCTGACCGCCTCCGTTCCGTCGCCGTAGGTCACCTCGAGTCCCTCGAGATCGATCGCCGCGTGATCCGTCCCGCTCGCCCGATCCGCTCTCTGACTCTGGGACTGCCCGCCGTGGGTGCTGGCGCTCGATACTGACCGATCGTTCGACATACTGTGGATAAGGTGGTCGAGACGGAAATACAGGCAACCCCGCCTCAGCTGTCGACCTGCGTCCCCGTCCGTCCGGTATTGGCGCCCTGCGGATCGAACCTGGTGAGCCCGTGGACGAGCGCGTCGCCGGAGGCGGCGTCGAACAGATTGATCTGGGACCGTTCAAGCACCAATGCCGACCGACTGGTTCGCCGCCAACCCGGTGTCGGGGGTGACGCTCATAAGCAGGTGGTCAGGCGGCTGACGTTCGCAACTCGATCGGAGATGCTGATACGTCTTCACCTGTTACCATGCCCGTCTGATGGTTAGATCGAATTGCGAGTAACCTGTACAGTGGCAAAGCCGGGCCCAATGTGTCGCAATTGCAATTGTATCGACTAGTAACTAGTTGGGGCTGACATAGCGCTTGATAGGCCGCATGTACCTACGCGGGAGTCGGTGCGATCGGTGTGGACCGATACGTGTGTCACCGCGACTGCTTCAATCGACTCTTCGGATTCGCTACCGGCTCTCACGACGGGAGCTGCGGCGTCGGCCGTTGGCAACCGCCTTCGGGCACGTCCTTGCTGGTAGCTGGATACTGGTAACTCTACCAACTCCCCCGGTATTTGTGCTGTCCGGGAAGGGTAATACCGTCACCGACTCTAACTCCTCTGCTCGGCTAATGGGCTATTACCGTAAAATACGTCTTACTAATTACTGATTACTAGCCAGACTTAACAAGCAGCCTCGTTTGGACCCGTCAATGACGGACAATTACTCCCATAATACTGACACTACCTCGTCTACGGCCGGCGACCCCCACGAGCGGACCCGAGAGCCGATACCTGTAGACGAGGTTCATCGCCTTCTCGCGAACGAACGTCGGCGTGACGCCCTCACGTATCTGGTGAGACGGCCCGCTGAGGCCGTCCCCGTCGAGGATGTCGTCGATTTCGTCGCCGAACGCGAGGAGCCGAAGCCAGGGCCAGGAACCGCACGCGAACGGATCGCGACCGACATCCACCACGTTCACGTGCCGAAACTCGCGGACGCCGAAGTGGTTCGCTTCGATCCGGTGGCCGGTACCGTCCGGTACGTGGCGTCGGAACGTGTCGAGCAGTTCCTTTCGATCGACGAGGGTAACGGGGAGCAGTAACGCTATCTATGACCGTCCCACAATCGCCGTCGTCAGACGGGTCGAGCGACCCGCCTGCGCTCGAAGAACCGAACGTGGCGCTCGAACGAGTCCGGAATCATTCCCTCCCCGCCGATTCGATCCGGCTGGTCGAATCCTACGAGGAAATCGTCGGCGATCGAGATCGATTCCTCTGGAAGTGGGCCCATCACCTCTTCCCCGCGTTCTCCCTCTCGTCGGTCGCCCCCGAATATGCCGAGCGAACGCGTGACGGCAAACTCGCCGCCCTGATGTTCGTGAGCATCCTCGACGACGTCGCCGAGAAACACCAGGACCGCGCGACCTACGAGGAGGCCGCGAAGATTCCGTTCGACCACCGCTCCGTCGATCACGAACGCGATGGCGTCGACGCGGACGTCCTATCCTTTGCGAGCGAGGTCTGGGAGCGATTCGAACCGACTGTCTCGGAGAGCCCCCGGCGTGGCGAATTCGAGGATATCTTCCGGTTCGATCTGGAGCAAGTGCTCAACGCGATGAAGTACTCGTTCCTCGCGAACCAGAATATCGACTTCGTCACCGGGTCCGAGTTACGGACGTACGATGCGCACAACATGATGCTCTTCGGATTCGCGAATATCGATCTCGTTCACTCCCCGACGTTCGAATCCGCCGATCTGTCGACCCTTCGGACGGTGATCGAACGGGCCCAGCGGATGGTCCGTATCGGCAACTGGATCACGACCTGGGAGCGCGAGGTCGCCGAGGGGGACTTTACGTCCGGGATCGTCGTCTACGCGCTCGAACGCGACATCGTCTCGGCGGCCGATCTCCGCGCGATCCGGACCGATTCTCGCGAGGAAGACGTCGAACGGATCATCGGGACGATTCGGGAGCACGACGTCGAAGACGTTTTCCTGGCCCGATGGCGTGCGGAACTTGCCGAAGCGAGGGCGTACGAATCGGAGATCGATACCGTCGATATCGAGGCCTACCTCGACGGTATCGAGACGGTGATGGAGTATCACCTCGCGAGCAGGGGGTTGAAATGACCGACCATAACGAGCACCGTCGTGACTTCACCGTGGCCGACGGCGGGGCGAAATCGGCTACTGCAGGGTCCGACGACACGAACGACATCGAAACGATGCACGGGAACGACGGGGTACCGGGGGCACAGCCGACCGAGAACCGGGAATTCCTGTTAGAGGTCGTCCGTCGGGCACCGTTACTGCGGGTGCTTCGGGCGGAGCCTGCCGATGCCAGCGAACTGGCGGCGCAGGTCGATATGTCCCGGTCGACGGTCCATCGAGCGACCGACTCGCTCGAAAAACACGATATCATCGACGGGTCGGACGGGGCGTACGAACTCACCGGCTTCGGCGAGGTGATCGCCGAACAGATGGAGTCCTTCGGAAGACGGACCGCTACGGCAGTCTCTCTCAAACAGTTCCTGAATTCGATCGACATGAACGGGAACGGGATCACCGTCGAACAGTTCTCGGACGCGAAAATCACGCGTCGGAAAGCCCGTCAACCACACGCGACGATTCACCGGATTACGGAACTGATACGCAACTCGGACCGACTCCGGATGTTCTCGACGGTCATCTCCCCCGTCTACGTCGACGTGGCCTACAAGGAGATGATGAACGGGATGGAAATCAAAGCCCTCTTCGATCGAGAAGTCGTCGATTTAATGCTCTCCGAATACCCGGAAAAGGCCTACGAGTCCATCGATACCGGAAACTTCGAGGTCTACGCCCACGACGGCCTTCCGTTCGAAATGTTCCTCTTCGAGGACAAGATCGGCATGGCTGCCCACAACGAGAACGGGAACGCGGAGGTACTCATCGAGTGCGGAGATCCGTCGGCCCGCGAGTGGGCGGAAAATCTCTACGCCGACCAGCTCGCGGACGCGGAACCGTTGGCAACGTCCGATATCTCGTGAGCCCGGGGCTGCCGAGCGGAACGTCACCGGCGAAGGCGATCTCCGAGTCAGTCGGTGTTCGATGGTCGCGCTCGCTCCGCGGTCCCTGGTTGCCACGAGCGCAAGCCGCTCTCATTTTATCCGACAGTAGCCACCCTAGCTATCCACAATCGTTTTAGCCGGAATTCGCCTAGCGGTAGTATCGTGTCAGATTCCGTACTGTCATCGGTCACCGTACCATCACCGATCACCGTCTTCCTGGTTTTCACCCTCGTCCTTCTCACGCTCGGAGCCGGGACCGGAGTCGCAACGGCTGACAGCGGTGACACTGTCGGCAAGCAGTGTCCCAGCGATAATCCGACGCGAGCGTACGAGCACGTGCCTGGAACGGCGGTAATGAGTTCGGAGTACGGGCGATCGATGGCGTTATTCGCCTCAGGCTGCGACGTGGAGAGCGTCGAGCAGTTCGGCGAGGTCGGGTAACCTCGCTGCTCGTATCGCACTCCTCGAAGTGGACGTGACTTCCTGATCTCGGTCGACCTCGCGAGTCGGACCGTTCGATCGTCCTCCCGGATAGCGTCCGCTTCGGTGGGCGACTCCTCCGGCGGCCGACGGATAGGCCCTGCCGGCCGACTCGATTCTTCTCCCGGAGGCGTGCTCCGTATTACCCTCGAACTGAGACCACGCCTGGCGTTCGTATCACGAGTGCCTCGCTTCCCACGAGGGAAACGTGGGTGACCGGTTGAATACTGCTCACCGATAGCACGAGCGGCACGGCTACCTTCAATTCGGCGTTTGGGACGACGCACTTATCGCCCTCGTTGATGTGTACTCAATATACCGTCGACCAGCATACCTATGTCAACTAATTACAAAAGCGCCGACGGGGAAGGCTTCGACCGCTTCGTTCGCCCCGAATTCGACCCCGGTTCGAACGGATTTCAGGTGTCCCACGACACCGATTGGTCCTGGACCGTGACCACGACGCTGGTCTTTTCCTTGAGCTCGATTACGACTGTCGCTCCCACGGACATGCTTCCGCTGAACCGGGCCGTCGACCCGGATGTGCTCGACCAGCACGTTCGGGGCCGCGATCGAGGAGCGGAATTGACGTTCGAATTTCATGGATACCGGATCACGGTTCGAGATTCCGGCCATATCACCTTCTCGTCGCTCGAGGACCAGCAAGCCTAGGCTCCGGGTGGATATCGGCCGTTCTATCTCCCGTCGACGCGGTCGGATCCGGTTGCCCGACCGGGAGAAAGCGGGGCGTCGACTGACACCACCCGAATGGACAGTCCGCCTCGGCGAGATAGATACTGAGTTCATATCTCCATCAGCAAACGGCGAAGCGGTATTCAGGGTCACGGTGGCGAGCTACTACCCTCGCAAGGACGGGTCACTGCACCCAACGTAGTGACGATTCGGCGATCAAATTGCCGAGCGAATCTGGACATTCGGCCCGTTCGGGTGCTCGAGGGTATAGACGGGAGAGCGCTTCGGGAAGTCCCGAACCAGCGACCGCTCCTCGAGGGTCAGGTTGCCGGTCACGGTCACGTCGATCTCGAGCTAGACCCGTTCGCAAACGCCGACTACAGCCGCACCCCTTCGCCGGAAACACGGGCTGAACCGCCGACCTCCGACGAGCCCATCCTCGAGGAAATGCGCTCGGTTCTGCAAGACGTCGAGCGAAGCTCGGTCTGGGACCGATTTATGTAAATATCCTTCCATTGGCTGTGTCCCGGTGGGTCTCGCCGATGGCCGGTGACGTCGATTGATTGTGTCCCGTGATTCCGGGTGACAATAAATATATTATTCTAGCAAACACTAACACCACAGGCGTCGAACGGGTCGGTTATGAGCGGATACGATCAGACGCTCGAGCCGTTTCTGTGGCGTGCGGAAGCCATCCACTCCGATCGGGAGATCGTCGCCCGGACACACGAGGGGATCAACCGGTACACGTACGGCGAGTACGCGGACCGAGCGCGCCAACTGGCGAACGCGCTCGACGCGCTCGGGATCGAGGAAGGTGATCGGGTCGGGACGTTCTGCTGGAACCACGACCGCCACTTCGAGACGTACTTCGGCGTGCCGAACATGGGGGCACAGTTGCACACGATCAACCCGCTGCTTCCCGACAGCCACATCCAGTACATCGTCGAGGACGCCGCCGACCGCGTCATCTTCGTGGATCCGTCGCTGGCGGAGAAGCTGGCCGCAGCATACGACCCGGACGCCTTCGAGAGCGTCGAGCAGTTCGTCGTGATCGGCGACGAGGTTCCGGACGTGTCGCTGGAGCCCCTGACGGACTACGAGTCGTTCATCGCGGATCAGTCCACGGAGTACGACTGGCCCGACCTCGACCAGGAGGACATGGCCGGGATGTGCTACACGTCCGGCACGACCGGCAAGCCGAAAGGGGTCGAGTACACCCAGCAGATGATGTGGAGCCACACGATGGCGATGTTGACCCCGCAGGGGCTGGGGATCGAGGATTCGGACGTCGTCATGCCGATCGTGCCGATGTTCCACGTCAACGCGTGGGGGATGCCCTTCGCCGCGACCGCCGCCGGGGCGAAGCAGGTGTTCCCGGGACCCGCTCCCGACCCAGCGGACATCGCCCAACTCATCGAGGACGAGGGTGTCACCATCACGGCGGGCGTGCCGACCGTCTGGCTCGGCCTGCTGGAGTACGCCGCCGAGAACGAGGTCGACCTCTCGTCGTTGGAACGCGTCGTCATCGGCGGGGCCGCTGCGCCGAAGGCCGTCATCGAACAGTTCGACGACCTCGGCGTCGAGGTGGTCCACGCGTGGGGCATGACCGAGACCTCGCCGGTCGGCGCCGTCGCCCATCTCACCGACGAGATGGAGCGCGCTCCCTACGGGACCCAGGTCGACAAGCGGAGCAAGCAGGGCCTCATCGTCCCTGGCCTGGAGTTCAAGGTCGTCGGCGACGACGGCGAGGAGATCGCGTGGGACGGCGAGGCCTTCGGCGAGTTACTCATCCGCGGGCCGTGGGTGACGACCGAGTACCACGAGCGCCCGGAGGCCAACGAGACGGACTTCGAGGGGTCGTGGCTCCGCACGGGCGACATCGTCACCGTCGACGAGGAGGGCTACATCGAGATCGTCGATCGCGCCGACGACGTCATCAAGTCCGGCGGGGAGTGGATCTCCTCCCAGGAACTCGAAAACGCCATCATGTCCCACGAGGCCGTCTCCGAGGCCGCGGTGATCGGCGTCCCCCACGAGCGCTGGCAGGAGCGCCCGGTCGCGATGGTCGTCGTGCCCGAGACCACCGACCGCGACCAGCTGACCGAGGAGCTGAAAGCGATGCTCCGCGAGGAGTACCCGAAGTGGTGGCTCCCCGACGGCTTCGAGTTCATCGACGAAATCCCGAAGACCGCCACCGGCAAGTTCTCGAAGATGGACCTCCGCGAGCAGTACGCCGGCGAGGAGTTGCTGGAGGAAGATGCGCCGGCGGACGCGGCTCCCGACGAGGACTGAAGTGAGATCTCGGCCTCGGCTCGAGTGGTTATCTGTGCTTTCCAGCTGACTGGGACGCCCAATCCGAAACCACTGAACGTACGTAAGTCGAATCCAGCTGTCTGTCTCGGAACCGCTCAGGGCTACTAGTACGCGGATTTATTTTAGCTATCACAGATCCGTCCCTTGGGTCCTTCATCAGGGCAAATCAATCAGCGCGGCTGGCGAGACAAACGACCTCACGTCCTGCGACGTAAATCCGACTGTTCGTGATGACGGGGCCAGTTCGAAGGCTCTCACCGACGCTGAGCTCCCACCGCCTGGTGCCGTCGAAATCAATCGCGGCTACTGTCCCGTCCGAGGTACTCACGTGAACGACCCCATCGGCAAGTGCTGGTGGGCCAGCTAGCTGTGTATCGAAGTTCGTATTCCACGTTTCTGTTCCGTCGTGTGCATCGAATGCGTGTAATTCGTTTCCAGCACAGACGAGCACCCGGTCGTTCGCCACGGCCGGCCTCCACCCGCCAAGCGTTTCGGTATCGAACGCGACGTTCCACAATTCTCGTCCGCTCGTTCTCTCGAGCGCACGCAGTCGTGGTTCGGTGTCCACCACGTAAACGGTCCGCTCTGTCGTTACGGGTGGTGTCCGATCCCTGACGGGTGTATCGAATTTACGTGTCCACTCGGGCGAACCAGTGTCAGCATCGAGTGCATGAACGTGGCCCCACTCGTCGTACTCATCTCGGTACGAGCCAGCTATCTCCCCGGAATGAAGCAGAGATGACTGCTGTTCGGAGGTAACTGCGTCCTCACGATAGAACCGGGTTTCGCCGTCGTACAACGTACCAGCAACGTACACTGTTCCGTCAGAGACGGCTGGTGCTATCCCAGTTGGACCAGCATTCTTGACGAACTCGCTTCCGTCAGGTTGTACGACGGCCCATTTCGGTTCCTCGATTTCAGCACTCCATACTTGGTCGCCGGTCTCCAGAGAGAACGCGCTGAAACCGGTGTGAATCCGGCCATCGGTGACAACTGGGTATGCGGACCTACCGCCGGATGGATGTAACTGAGTTTTGTATAATACCTCACCAGTAGCTTTGTCGACGATCCAAGCATCTGGTGTATCGGGAAGAATAACGCGATCAACGGTGACTGTCGGAGCCGGTGCATACGGGCCCATCCCAGCACTCGTCTTGAGGGCCCAGTTCAATGTTCCATCAGGACCGATCGCTCGAAAGTTCGGGGCGTCGATCTGCGTCATCTTCGCGTGAACGAACACATTGCCGCCAGTATCGACGACGGGTGCACTCCAGGCGGCTTTCCCACCTAAGTCGTGCCGCCACTGCTCGACTACGGGCCACTTCGGACGACTCAGTGTGGATGAGTAACCCGTATGTGCGGCATTTTGGCCAAAAAGTGGCCATTGTTCAGACATGTCCCTACAGCGATTCAGTAGTAATTGGTGTTATATCTACCTATACCTCCACAATTGGTAAATCGAAGGCCTCGGCACTCATAGGGCTCGTCGTCACCGGTTGCCGAGACCGGTTCGGCCCGGGTGCATCGTCATCGGCCACGCGGAGATAGTCGACGCCGGCACAAACCCGTTGCCCATCTCCGGGCGCGCAGACCTCCCATCGAGCAGGGGGATGATTCGATAACTACTGCGTTGTCACACCAGAAAAGATATGTCCGGTTTCGATGACTGTCTCGTATGCCCCTGCAACGGCGAACTGTGATCGCAGGGCTCGGTCTCCTCGGGAGTTGTGGCGCCCTCGCGGGGTGGCTCTGGCGTCGTGACGCTCCCAACCACGCCATCGTGGTGGCGAGTCTTCACGAGGCGAGTCACGAGGTCACCGTCCAGTACGAACTGGGTGCCGACGAGCAAACGTTCGGACCGACCGAACTGGCGGAGGGCGAGTCGTGGCAGGTCGCCCACATCGAAACGCGCGGCGACGTGACGGTTCGATTCTGGGTCGATGGCGAACTTGCCTGGGAAGACACCCACGAGATACCGGCCCTCGAAGCGGGACGATCATCTATCGTGCTATTCGAGATTCAACCGGATGGCGAATTCCTCCACCGGGTAAAAGTCGAAGACTAACCCTGGCTATGAGTGCGGACCACGAAGTCACCCGTCGAGCGATCGCTCCGAACCCGTCAGACTGTCCACGATGACGTCGCCGTCGTCGCGCTCGGCCAGCCAGAACAGTTTGTAGCCCTCGACGACGCGCTCGAACTCGATTTCGGGTGCGCGATCAGGCGAGTACCGCCGGAGCGTCCACTGGAAGACGGACTTGCGGGCACGTTCGTCGGCGTCCTCGGGCGTGAGTTCCGCGGGGAGGACGAGGGCGTCGTCGACGTGTCGGGATTCGAGGTCCGGGAACGTATCGGCGCGGACGGCGAGCCGACGTGACCGATCGACGCTGACCACGAAGGAATCTTCGCGGTCGTCCATCAGTGGTCTGGACATACTGACCGATGCGTCGTAGATCCGGTAGGGGTAGGCCACACAGCCGACGCGACCGGCCGCCTCGACTTCGTCGCGCTCGATCGCAGGGGGGACGATCGAGAGCTCGACGGATTCGCAAGCGCGTGGGTCGTCGAGAACGTTCGGATCGTCGGCGACTGGTGACCGCATCGACGTCGCGTGGCTGGCCGCCGTTCCCGTCTCGTCGCTGGTTCCCTCGTCTGCCCGCTCGTCGGCGCTCATTCGCCCACCTCGCCGTCGTCCGGGGTCCCGTCACGCGTTCCGTCCGTCCAGTAGTTGCTGTCGCGGACGTGGTCGCGGATGGCGTCGGCCTCGGTGATCGCCTTCGGCTGAGGGAGCCCGCCGTCGGTCGCCATCGGTGGCGAGTCGCCGGCCGAGTCCCGATCGCCGAGCACTGCCGAGAGGGGCTTGTGCATCACCGCGAAGTCCTCGTCGAGATGCTCCTCGCCCGGCGGCGTCGTGAGCAGCGAGACGACGATCATCGTCAGCGCCGAGAGGATGAACGCGGGGAACAGGCCGTAGACGGTGAGCAGCCCGTGGAGGAACGGCGAGGATGACTCGATCGAGGCCATCGTCGCGTCACCGAGAATCCTCGGCCACTGGGGCCAGAGGAGCATCGTGGTGGCGCCGACGATCATGCTCGACACGGCGCCCTCGCGGGTCAACCCGCGCCACCAGAGCGTCGCGATGAGGGTGGGGCCGATCGCGGCGCCGAGCCCACCCCACGCGTAGTTGAGCACGAGATCGTAGATGGGCGTCTCCCGTGCGAGATAGGCGAACGCGATGCTGGCTCCGCCGAGGCCGAGCGTGACGTACCTGGAGTAGCGAACGAGCTGCGTCTCGGTGGCCTGCCGACCGAAGTAACCGTGGTAGACGTCTTCGACGACGGCACTGGTTGCGACCAGAAGTTGCGAGTCGGCGCTCGACATCATCGCCGCGAGCGCGGCCGCGAGGATGATCCCAGCGATGGCGCTCGGGAAGAGTTCGAGCGTCAGCCGGGGCATCACGGTGTCGGTGTTCCCGAACTCGGTCCCGCTGAACGCGACGAGCGCGTAGATCCCGACGAGCGCGGCGCCGATGTAGGCGACGAACATGAACAATTGGGCGACCAGCGCGGCGAGCCGGACGTTGCGCACCCGATCGATCCCCATGAATCGGACCATGATGTGGGGGTTCCCGGGGACGCCGAGGCCGATGGCCGCGTAGCTGATGATCCCGAAGACCGCGGCCCAGCCGGTCATCCCTGCCGTGATGTCGGTGAACGAACTGTCGACCGCAGCGGCGCCCTCGAAGGGCGACCCGTAGGAGCCAAACGCCAGTATCGGCAGGATGGCGAACGCCGCGAGGATGATCGCCCCCTGGAAGTAGTCGGACCAGGCGACTGCGAAGTAGCCGCCGAGGAAGGTGTAGCCGACGACGATGACGCCACCGACGACGATCCCGATCCACATGTCGATCCCGGTGAGGACCTGCAGGAGCGTCCCGGCGGCGACGATCTGCGCGCCGACGTAGCCGCCTTCGAAGATGATCAACACGACCGCCGAGACGCCCTTCACCGTCCCGGTGTCGTCGCGCAGGCGCGTCTCGAAGAACGTCGGCAGGGTGACCGCTCTGACGATCTCGCTGTACTTGCGCAACCGCTTGGCGATGCCCGACCACGCCGCCAGGTCCGCCGGGATCATCCCGAGCCCGTTGAAGAATGCCATGATCCCCGTGCCGTAGGCGTCGGCCGGCACCCCGAGGGTCAGCCAGCCGCTCATCTCGGAGGCCCGTTCCGAGAAGCCGGTCACCACAGGCCCGACGCGCCGACCACCGATGACGTAGTCGCCGACCGTGTCGAGTAGCCGCGAGGACCAGAGCCCGATGCCCACGAGCACGAGCAGGTAGAGCCCGAAGGTGACGAGCACCGCGTCGCTCGCCCCGCCGGCGATCCCCGTCACGGTCGCTCACCGGGGCTGGCCCCAGTTTCGTCAGTGAACCCGGTCTCGTCCGCGTATTCCTCTCGTAACCGTTCCTCTCGTCGTCCCTCCCAGACGTAGTAGACGACGAGGAGCACCAGGTACACTGCGAACGGTCCGACGAGACCGATCCAGTCGAGCGTGCTCATCGCTGCCATGTGCCTGAGTCGTACCAGCACACGCTATAACAGTATTCGTCGATTTCCACCCGTTGCCGCCATCATGGCGCTATTTGTGCGTCTTCGGACCCACACACGAATTCGGAGTCGTCACATCGGTGGCGCACCCTCGCGTGTCGAGGGCGTCATCGCGGGACTGCACCCGACTTCTCACCCACGAACGATCTTCGCTCGGGGCCAGGCCGACCGGGTGGCCGAAACCGGCCCTTACAACCCGGTCGGCACGTCCAGATACGTCGTCTCGACGCCCCACCCATCGACGAGGGCCTGCAGTGCTCGGACGCCGAACGTCTCCGTCGCGTAGTGGCCTGCCAGCACGACGTGGATGTCGGCCTCCTTCGCCTCGTGGTAGACCTTTCCCTTCCCCTCGCCCGTGACGAGTGCGTCGACGCCCGCGTCGACCGCCTCGTCGAGCCAGTCGGTGCCGCTGCCGGTGAGCACGGCGACGTTCTCGATTCGGTCGGGGCCGAAGTCGAGCAGCCGAACGTCGCCGGGGTCGGTGTCGAGCTCGGCGGCGAGCCGATCGCGGAGTTCGTCGGGCGCGACCGGTTCCGGTGCCACGCCTCGCTGGCCGACGTACTCTGGCCCAAGCTCGCCGAAGGGCTCCCGGTTGGTTAGCCCCAGGACGTCGGCCACGCCCGCGGCGTTGCCCAGTTCCTGATGGCCGTCCAGCGGGAGGTGCGAGACGTACAGGGCGAGGTCGTGCTCGATCAGCGGGGCGATCCGGCCGTACTGCCGGTCGGTCACCCGCTCGATACCGCCCCAGGAGAGGCCGTGGTGGGTGACGAGCAGGTCCGTGCCCGCATCGGCCGCCGCGTCGATCGTCTCGCGGACGCCGTCGACGGCGAACGCGACGTGTTCGATCTCGGCTTCGGGCGGCCCGACCTGCAGGCCGTTCGCACTCGCATCGAGATCCGCGTAGTCGTCCGTTCGCAGTTCCTCGTCGAGCCGATCGACGAGTTCGGTGAGTTGCATACCGGCTCGTTGGGCGGCGGGCGTGTAAGCGATTTGGGTCTGTTTCGATACCTGTCTTCTATCCGCTCGAACGAGCCGCCTATTCGATCTCGTCCGTCCGATCGTCTTCCAGCAGCGTTCGTGCTCGGCGGTAGATTGGTCTTCCGAGCCAATCACGGTCTTCGGCGATTCGGTCCAGCCGTCGAGAACGACACTGTAGGTCCGGTATCCGTGCCCGTCAGTCCCGCTAACGAATCTTCTACAACGACGCCAAATCGTCCGCCAATTCGTCGCTCTGGTCGAGAATAGTTTTCGATGAACGGATGGATTCGGCGTTTTGGCGACCGACTAACGTGCTCATCGTTTCGAATCCGATCTCGTCATCGAGGTAGCGTTCGACGACAGCCTCCGTGAACGATTCGTCGTCCTCGATGTCCGAAAGATACCCGCGAAGCGCTTCCGTTACAATCTGTGTTCGCTTCTGGTTAGTTATCTCCGCGGCTATGTCGGCTTTTTCGAGAAGTTCCTCCGGTAGCCGGAAGGTAGTTCGTGTCGTTCCCATGGGTTGGTTGTGTGACCGTTCTACCGAGGGGAGCACAAAACTAGGGTCATTCGTGTACGACCACTCTGGGCAACACCTGTTCGATCGCCAGCCGGCATCAAACGTGGCCCACTGACGCCGCCAGCGAGATCCAGAACTGGACGCTTCGACCACCGGGAAACCACCACTTTTGAGCAACCACGTCGAAGTCCTGGTTATGTCACGCGAGGTCATCTCCCACGAAACGGGTGCAATCTACGAGTTCACCCCGGCGCTCGACCCCATCGCAACCGTCGAATCCGGCGCCGAACTCACGATCGAGACTCGTGACAGCCTGGACGGGGTGGTCCAGACTGACGACGATCTGATCGAGTCGGTCCCGGAGGAGGTAAACGCCGCGACGGGGCCGATCGAGGTCGCGGGCGCCGAACCGGGAGACGTCCTCGCCGTCGAGATCGAGGACGTCCGCCTCGCCGAGGATCGCGGACGGGTGGTCACGATCGACGGCTTCGGCCTGCTGGACGGTCACGAGGACATCGAGGCGCCCCGGACGACGGTTACACCGGTCGTCGAAGATACGTCCCCCGACGCGGACGGGACGGCAGCAGACGCCGACGCGAACACTGCCGCCATGATCGAGTTCGGTAATCACGAGATCGCCGTCGACCCCTGTATCGGAACGATCGGCGTCGCGCCGGCCGAGGACTCCTACACCACACTCGTTCCGCACGACCACGGCGGCAATCTCGACACGACAGACGTCTCGGCGGGTAACACGATCTACTTCCCCGTCTTCCAGGCGGGTGCGATGCTCGCGATGGGAGACAGCAAGGCCGCGATGGCCGACGGCGAGATGTGCGGCACGGGCGCGGAGATCGCGACCGATATCGACGTCACCGTGGACGTGATCGACGGCGACGACGTCGCGATCGAGCTCGACCGGCCACTGATCGAGACGCCCGACGCGTGGAAGACGGTCGCCAGCGCCGAGTCGATGGAAGACGCGTGCGAACTGGCAAATCTCGACGTGATCGACCTCCTCGCCGCCGAGCATGACTTCGACCCAACCGAGGCCTACATGTTCTCGAGTCTCGTCGGCGGCCTCGAGATCAGCCAGGTCGTCGACCCGCTGGTGACCGTCCGCAACACAGTCCCGAAGACTCACTGTAGCGGGCCGTTCTGAGGGCTGTACGGCGATCACGGCGTCCCGTCGATGTCTCGCTGCCCCGAACCGAGTCGACCACCATCGCTTTTAGTGCGCTCTGCAAAGGCCTGCCCATGAATGCGAGTCGGTTTCGTCGGCCGCCGGAGTTCAAACTGACCGACGTCGCCCAGCAGCTCGTCGGCGGCTTCCTCCTCGCGGGCCCGTTCGTCGTCACCGAAGAGGTCTGGGATCTCGCTGCGAGCATGAACGCGATTCAGGCGCTGCTGACCGTCACTGTCGTCTTCGCGATCGGCTACGCCAGTCTGTACAAGGCCAACGACGACCGGGACGTCGATGCCGAGCAGGAGGTCGCTGGTGTCCCGCTCCGCTTCATCTCGCTCATGCTGGTCTCGTTCGGTTCGGTGACGATCCTGGCACTCCTGTTCGACGCGCCGGACGTGTTCGTGGGCGGCTCACTTCTGACCGCTTCGACCTTCGAAACGACGATCACGGCGATTAGCGTCGGCTCGATCTTCAGCGTCGTCGGCGCGTCGACGGCGGACACGCTGTTCTGAGCCGAACGGGATTCGCACAGAGAATTCCCGAAGCGTCCGCATCCAGTCGGCGTGACTGGATCGTTATCGCGTCGACGCGATCGGCCCGTTGGTCGCCGCGTGTGTGTACACGAACTCCTTCAGCAACTTGCCGGCGAGCGACGCCGCTTGCCCGTCGTCGCGATCGTTGACCTCGACGACGTCGAAGCCCGTCGCGGACGGCGCGACCGTGCGGACCACGTCACGCATCTCGCGCGGTTCGAGCCCGAACGGCTCCATCGTCCCCGTCCCGGGCGCGTACGCCGGATCGGCGCCGTCGATGTCGACGCTGAGGTAGGCTTCCCGTCCGTCGAGTAACGCGTCGACGTCGGTGTCGTCCAGCCACCCGCCGACGGACTCCGGCGGGACGACAGTGACGTCGTCGGCCGCCGCACGCTCCCACTCGGCCTCGCTCCCGGTTCGCGCGCCCAGGATGATCGCCTCCTCGACGTCTATGTCCTCGGCGTCGAGGATCCGGCGGGTCACGCAGGCGTGGCTGAGCCGGTTGCCGTCGTACGCCTCGCGCAGATCGAGGTGCGCGTCGAGACAGACGAAGACGTCGGGTTCGGTTGCCCTCGCGCCGGCCAGCGAGATCGTGTGCTCGCCGCCGATCGCGAGTGGGACCGCCTCGTCCCAGGTGACGTCGCGAAGCGTTCCCGCGAGGTATTCGAGGTAGGCCGGCACGTCGTCCCAGGCGTGGACGTCGCCGTCGTCGACGACGCCGAGGTCGGAAAAGTGCTGGTCCGTCCGGTGATCGTAATCGTCGAACGTTGCCGCAAAATGTCGCACGCGCCGGGGGCCGAATCGGGTCCCCGGTTCGAATGTCGTCGACGCGTCCAGGGGCGCGCCGACGATCACGAAGTTCGCGCCCTCGCTCGCGGCCGGGTCGTCGTCGGTCGACGACTCCGCCTGGCCGCTCGTGTCGGGTGCGTCGTGTCGGTCGGTCGCCCCGGGAAACATCAGACGATCTTGCGCTGTCCTTCCATCTCGAGGAATTCGATCTCGTCGTCGGGCGTGGCGTCGACGTCCTCGGGGATGCGCATGGTGAACGTTTCGTAGCTCTCTAAGTCCATGACCTGCATGTCGTCGCCGTCGACGGAGACGATCTGGCCCTGCTTCCGGTGGATGAGCGGGACGCGGATCTTCGCGTCGACCGGCTGGGAGAGCGAACGCTTCTTCTCGTCGAAGACGCCCTTGGCCTCGATACGGGCCTTGGCGCTGCCGTGTTTGCCCGGTTTCGCAGTCGAGTAGGCGTTGATCTTGCACGCTGTTTCGTCGATCATGACGTAGCCACCTTCCTGGAGGTCGCGAACTTCTTGCTGCTGTGTCGCCATACCCGCTCGTACCCAACCGAGTGCCATAAACGGTTTGAAAGCGACCGGCGGGCCCGGTCGTGGCCGCCGAAACTATTTCACCGGGTGGCAGCCACCAAATCCGATCCTGCGTTGGCCGTCGTCCGCAAAACCGGCGCCGTGGGGACCACGTACGGGTCTGACGGGCCCGACGAGACGTCCGCTGGTTCTTTCCGGGATTACCTGGCCGGCCTGGCCACCGGATTCTCCCACCCGTCGGATCCCCGGCAGGCGATCGAGCTGTTCGAAACCGATTTCAGCACCCGAGAGTACTCCTGTTTCGGCTGGGTCCCCCTCCATCGGTATCCTTGCGAGCGTCCACAGTTCAGTCCGAGAACGCCGTGACGACTTCCACACCGCTCGTCTCGTAGTTGGTCATCGCGGCTAACCGGTCGGACACGTCCTCGAGCGACACCCGGTTGGTCACGAGCTGGCCCGGATCGAGCGCACCGGACTCGATCATGGTCAGGAGTTCGTCGTACCGGGTCGGCGGCATCCCCCGCGAGCCGAGTACGGAAACGTCCCAGCGCGTGATCGCGTCCATCGGCAACGCCACCTCGCCCTGTTCGGCGTCGGTCGTGAGTCCGAGCTGGACGTGGGTTCCGCGGGGCTGCAGACAGCGAATACTGTTCCGGCACGTCTCCGCCCGCCCGAGCGCGTCGATCGAAACACCGACGCCGCCTTCGGGGCCCGGGCCGGTCCCGCGACGCGCCGAACTCCTGTCTGCGTTCCGTGGGGACGGGTCGTCAGCTACTCGTGCCGCCACCGCCTCTGGCACGCTCTCGACCTCGCTCGCGTTCACGGTCGCCTCAGAACCCAGCGATTCGGCCATCGCGAGCGGTTCGTCTCGGACGTCCACCGCGATCACGCTCGCACCGAGCGCGTCCGCGATCTGGACGGCTGCCAGGCCGAGGCCGCCGCAGCCGTGGACGGCGACCCGATCGCCGCCCCCGACGTCCGCGCGGTGAGCCAGCGCGTGGAACGCGGTCACGTACCGGCAGCCGAGCGCGGCCGCCGATTCGGTCGAGACGCCCGCCGGAAGGCCGACGGCGTTGTACTCCGCGTGCGGAACGTGCAGCTGCTCGGCGAACGCTCCCGGTGCGTCGGGTTCGAACCCCAGCGCGGAGCCGTCGGCACAGACGTTTCCGTGGCCGTTCAGGCAGTACCGACAGGTTCCGTCACCGAGGTTGAACGGAATCGCGACTCGATCGCCGACGGCCAGCGAGTCGACCTGCGAACCGACTGTCCGAACGCGTCCCGCGGGCTCGTGACCCAGAATTTGTCCCCGGGGTACCCGATCGTCGGCCCACTCGCCGTGGCCCATCCAGGCGTGCCAGTCGCTCCGGCAGATACCGCACGCCTCGACGTCGATCACGACGCCGTGGGCTGGCGGATCGGGCGGGTCGACGGTTCGAATCTCGAGCGGGTCGCCGTACGCGTCGAGCACTGCTGCGCGCATACACTCGACTCGTGGCGATGGGGCTAAAGCGGTTCGGCGATCGACCGATCTGCCCGCACGCTGTTCGGCCGATCACGAGCCTGACTCACCCGCGTATCCCTCACACTGACACTGAATTCGACTCGCTTCCGCCCGACTCACTCGATCACGCGCCCGACTCGTTCCAGTCCCTCCCGCAATTCGTCCGTCGGCAGCCCGAATCCGATCCGGAAGTACTCGGGATGGCCGAAGTACTCGCCGGGGGCGAGGACGACGCCTTCGTCCTCGACGACCGTTCGACAGAAGTCCGTCCCGTCAGTGAAGCCATCGGGGACGGTCACGAAGCCGTTGACGCCGACGGGATCGTACCACTCGAGGTCGTGGTCGTCGAGGAACTCGCGGACGATCGCGTGGTTCTCGGTTGCGAGCGCGCGATTCTCGACCAGGATCTCGTCTTCGTGCTCGCCGAGCGCCTGCTTCGCGACGTGTTGGCCGAAGATGCTGGGCGAGATGGTCGTGTAATCCTTCCACCGGACGGCCGCCTCGACGACGGGTTCCGGCCCGACGAGCCAACCAAAGCGCGTCCCCGCCAGCCCGTAGGCCTTCGTCAGGCTCGTCGTCGAGATGCCGTGGTCGTACCGCGCTGCGACGGGCTCTAGCGGGTCGTCGGCGAGGCGGCGATAGACCTCGTCACAGAGCAGGTAGGCGTCGTTGTCGGCCGCAATCTCGGCGACGTCGTCGACGATCGATTGGGGGTGATAGCGGCCGGTCGGGTTGTTCGGATTGTTGCAGACGACGACGGCCGTCTCGTCGGTCACCGCCTCGGCGACCGCGTCCACGTCGAGCTCCCACTCTGGAGGTTCGAGTGTGACACGGGTGACGGACCCGACCGCCTCCGGGACGGCGTGTAGGGCCTGGTAGGTCGGCGTGACGACGACGGCGTGCTCGCCGGAGCCGGTCACGGCTGCGTCGTCCGACCCTCCGTCGCCGGGACCGTCTGCGTCCAGCAGCCCCAGGAACGCGAGGAAGTTCGCCTCTTGCGTGCCGCAGGTGAAGCAGCATTCGTCCGCCGTGCGATCGTATCGGGCGGCGACGTCGGCCCGAAACTCGGGATCGCCGTCGGTCGGGATGACGTAGCCCAACTCACCGGGGTCGGTGTCGAACCGGTCCGCCGAGAGGCTCCGAATACCGCTCTCGGCGAGCATGATGTCCGCGTCGTGTTCGTACCGATCGAACCAGCGTTCGAGTCCGAAGGGGGCGATCTGCATATCCGGTTCTACGAGTCCCGGGGAGCAAGTAGGTACGGTCGGCGGCAGCGAACGGGGCCGATGGGACGACAACGAACGAGGCGGCTAATGTGACGTGCGATGAGCGGATGGGACAGGAGCGAACGAGGTGGGTGGGCGACGGGGCGGCTGGTGCGCCAGGCGGCGTCCCGACTCACTCCCACCGAAACCCGACCGACGCTGTTGGGGCCGAGAGAGGCGGTGCCGGGAGGTCCGACGGGACAGTCGGGCGGTTGTACGGCTGGGGCGCGATGTCGTTCGGGCCGTCGGGGTAGTAAAGCGAGGCGAGCAGTTGTAGCTGGCCGCGACCGACGTCGAGCTCGAACTGGCCGCCGCCGTACATCGTAAAGTCCCGATCCGTGCAGTACTCGATCGTCTCGAACAGCGATTCGATCGAGCCAAACCGCGATGGTTTGATGTTGAGCCAGTCGGGCTCCCACGGCAACGCCCGGACGTCCTCGAGGCCGTGGATCGGCGCGTCCCAGGAGACGCGGCTGCGAATCTTCGGATCCTCGAACAGCGCCCGCGTCTCGTCGGTCAGCGCGGGATCCTCGATCACGGCGTCGGGAAACGCTGCAAGCAGGCGTCGATACAGGTCGGGATCGGCCGGTGCGTCGACGTCGGTTCCCTCGTACTGGCCCTTGAGGTCCAGGATCTGCACGGCGCCCGTGTCGACGAGCGCGTCGAACACCGCCTCGGTCCACTCGGTCGTCGGGTCGAGCTTCAGTTGCAGGTCGGGGACTCGATCGAGCAGCGACTCGACACGGTCGACGGTGGGCGGGTCACCCAGCCGCGTGCTGGCGACGAAGCGCACGGGCTCCGGGTCACGCCCGACCGCGCTCGCCAGCCCGATCCCGGCCTGTCGAAGCGCCAGATCGAGCGCCGCGCTCTCGATTCCCCAGCGCCGGTAGTTGCGAAACACTTCCCGGTCGGGCGCACCAGCCGGGAAGCAATCGGCCTCGCCGACGTGGGCGGAGAACGAGTCCATCGTGTACTCGCCGGTGAGGTCCGGCAGGTTCGTTCGCGCCAGTGCGTCGTGTTCGTCGGCGTCGTACGTGACGTCCTCGCCGCGACCGACGACCCGTGCTCCGTCGGGACCTGGTCCTGACAGCGAGACGATCGTCGTCACGCGCGTGAAGTCACTCGATGTCTCGCGCTCGCGTCGCTCGAGAGTGACGTCGTCGATCCGCACCGGGAGCTCTGCGATCCGGTCGTAGTCCATGGGATGACTGGGACGGCCGTCGTGAAAGGCGTTCCCGGTCCGTGGGTCCGTGACGGCTCGAATCCTCACTCTTCGTCCTGTTCGGGCTCGCGCTGGCGCAGGCGCTGGCGAGTGAACTGTGGCCGCGCGCTGATCCCCTCACGCGTTCGGAAGGATCGGCGGAGGGCGATTGTCGCCACGACGATCAGGGCACCGGCTGTGAGGGCGACGGCGGTGGCGTCGAGGGCGATGCCGAGTCCGGCCGTGACGATTCCCGCCGCGAGCACCAGCCCGTACGTGATCCGTCTGGCGAGTTGGTCGAGGACGTCGTCGGGATCTTCGATTCCCGCCCGGACGAAGAGGTCGTCGCGTTCGACCCGATCGAGCGCTCGCTCGGCTTTCGGTGGAATACGGGCGGCCGAGATCACCGACTGTCGAAGCTGGTTGCCCGCGTCTTCGACGTATGCACGGGCGGTCTCCTCACGATAGCCGCGCTCGGTCAGGAAGTGCGTCGCCGTCTCGATGAAGTCGAACTCGGGATCGAGCGTGACGCAGACGCCCTCGACGACGGTCGCGACGCGTAACACGAGCGCGAGATTGCGCGGCAGCCGGAAGGGGAACTCGTAGATCGAGTCCTCGATCTGGTCGACGATCCGCTGTACGCGGCGCTGTTCGATCTCCGCGCCGGTCGCGTCCTCGATCGCGAGTTCGAGTACCTCGGCCATCACCGCGCGGTCGGCGTCGGGGCGCAACGTGCCGACCTCGATCAGTGCGTCGAGGACGGCGTCGGTGTCGCGGCGAGCGATCGCGACGTAGAAGTCGACGATCTTATCCTGGATGTAGGGATCGACGCGACCGGACATCCCGAAGTCGTAGAAGACGATGCGCCCCTCGTCGTCGACCGCCAGGTTGCCCGGATGCGGGTCGGCGTGGAAGACCCCGTCCTCGATGACCATCTGCATGTAGGCTTCCTGGAGGCGTTCGGCGAGGGCGGCCCGGTCGACATCCATGGCGTCGAGCGTCTCGACGTCGGTGATCTTCGTCCCCTCGACGTACTCCATCGTGAGGACGCTTTTGCCGGAGTGGCTCTCGATCACGTCCGGGTGGACGACGCCCGCGTCGTCCGTGAAGTTCGCGGCGACCGCCTCGAGCATGCGGGCCTCTCGCTCGTAGTCCATCTCCTGGCGGATCGTTCGATCGAATTCGTCGGCCAGCGTGTCGAGCGAGTAGGCCCGTGCGTCGTCGACGAACCGTCGCAGGAGCGGCACCGTCCAGTGGATCACGCGGAGGTCGGCGGCGACGAGCGACTCGACACCCGGTCGTCGAACCTTGACGGCGACGTCCTCCTCGTCGAGGCTGGCCCGGTAGACCTGTCCCAGGCTCGCCCCGCTGATCGCCTCGCGGTCGAAGTCGTCGAACCGTTCGTCGACCGGGCCGAGTTCGTCTTCGAGCACCGTTCGCGCGTCGTCCCAGTCGGCCGGCGGCACGTCGTCCTGTAACGCCGAGAGGACCTCGAGATACGTCGGCGGCAGGACGTCGGGCCGACTCGAGAGCAGCTGTCCGAGTTTGACGAACGTCGGCCCGAGGGCGAACAGGATCGAGAGCAACCGCTCGGCGCGCTCGCGGTGAACCGCCCGGGACACAGTTCGGGATCGACCGAACAGGACGAACCGATGCCGATCTCGTGCGTAGGCCAGCAGCAGTGGAAGAAACCGCCGCATAACACGGACGAATCGACCGTACGCGCGAAGGCGGCCCACACGTCTCACCCGATCAGGTGGCTCCGTCTTCGTCGACGACGTCGATCGCCGTCGCGTCCAGCTTCGGAATCGTCACCTCGAGGACGCCGCGGTCGATGTCGGTTTCGACGGCATCGCCGTCTGCGTCGTCGGGCAACGAGATGGTCAGTTCGCGACGATCCGGCCGATTCTCCTCGACGTACTCGAAGTCGTCGGGGTGGGTGAGTTCTCGTGTCGCGTCGACGTGGAGGGCCCCGGCGTCGACGGTGACGTCGAGCGTCGTCGCGGAGACGCCGGGGAGGTCGACGACGAGCAGGTAGGCGTCCTCGTCCGCGAGCAGATCGTAGAAGACGTCGCTCGGAAGCTCCCGGAGTGCATCGCGAATACCAGCCATTATCCGTCCTTCGTACCCCGGAACGAAAAACCCCGCGGTGGGTCCCCCCTGGCCGCGCGTGACCGGCCGACCTGGTGGCGTTGGTTCAGGTACGCCATGCGGTGTTCCGGCCACTCGCGAGAGTACAGTGACTCAGGCCCGGCCAGTCGTCGGCCCAACGACTCGTGGACCCGTCGCTTCACCCGAACGCACCGAGGAGCAAGCCACCTACTGCGAGGACCACACAGGCGATGAGTACGAGTCCCAGACCGATGGCGCCGGCAGTCAGCCCCAGCCGGCGTTCACTCCGATCGGAGACGACGAACGGCAAGCCGAACAGTCGGTGGCTGAGCCGCTGGACCCGGCTCGCCGCCGATGCGGCCGGTGATCGCCCGACAGCCGCGTTGACCTGGCCGGCCTCGGTCGCGACCGTCGTGTCGTACCGGGCCGTGCCGAGGACGTGAGCCGTCGCCCCCACGTCGAGGCGCTTCTCGACGTAGCGGCGGTCGGCACCCGTCGCGACCTCGATCACCCGCAGGTCGAGCGTGTCGTTCTCGTCGCTGACGCTCTCGGTGCGGTCGATGTACGATTGGATCCGTGGGGGTGCCGGCGTTCCGCCGTCGACCTCGATGCGATCGTCGCGAGTGAGTCGCAGTTGACAGCCCTCGGGCTCGACGAGGATAGCACCCGATCCGTCGTCGAGGTGGAAGGGAACGACGCCGGACCCCGACTCGATCGTCGTCCAGGTGGTTCCGTGCTGGGAGGCCTGTTCCTCCTCGACCGCGTACTCGCAGGCGACGCAGGCGGTCCCGGTGAACGGCGCCTCGAGTGCGGTGTCGGCCGGCTCGACGCGCCCGCGAAGCTCGACGTACCCGCCCTCGGTCGTCTCGAGTACCGACTCGGTCCCCGACCGGAGGATCCGATGGGCCAGGCGAAGCTCTCGAAGCCCGTACCCGAGTGCGACGAGGAGGCCGACGAGGCCGACGCCGCCGAGGACGACGGGCCAGCCGACCGACGGCGTGATCATCGCCGCGCTCGACCACGAACCGCCCAGCACCGTCCCCACAGTCCCCACGATGACGGCCGACGGCGAGCGCATACTCTTCCTCGACGGTGCGGATATATGACACTACCGACCGGAGCGCCAGGAATTTTACGCAGACGGCTCCACTGTCCCGTATGGATCACACGGATCGGACCGACCTGTCGCCGCCGTCGGCGGCGCGCGAGGCGATCCGGGACCTCGCCCGTTCTACCGGGACCGAGCACGTTCCGCTCGACGAAGCGAGCGGTCGCGTCCTGGCCGAACGGATCGAGGCCGGCCTCGACGTCCCCGGATTCGACCGAGCCGCGTTAGACGGGTACGCCCTCCGTGCGGCTGATACGGACGGAGCTGGCGAGGGCATGGACAGCGCCGACGAGAACGAACTCGCTCGACTCGCGCTCGTGGGGACGGTTCGTGCGGGTGAGCGCCCCGACGTCTCTGTCGGCGAGGGCGAGGCCGTCGAGATCTCGACCGGTGCGGTGCTCCCTCCCGGCGCCGACGCGATGGTCCCCGTCGAGCAAACCGAGCGCGTCTCGGCTGACGAGCCATCGTCGTCCGGTGACGAGGAGGTCCGCGTCGAACCGATCCTCGCCGCCGGCGACAACGTCTCGCCCGCGGGATCCGACATCGCGGCCGGCCAGCGGGCTCTGGGGCCGGGAACGCGACTCACGCCCCGGGAGATCGGCCTGCTGGCGGCGCTCGGCACCGAGACCGTCGCGGTTCGATCGCCGCCGCGGGTCGGTATCGTCTCGACGGGCGACGAACTGGTCCCACCCGGCGACCCCATCGACGGCCGCCGCGGGGAGATTTACGACGTCAACGGCGTCGCCATCGCCGCGGCCGTGGAGGCGGCCGGTGGCGACCCCGTCAGGTATCCCCACGTCGGCGACGACTGGGAGGCCATGGAGGCCGTCCTCCGGACCGCGGCCGACGAGTGCGATCTCGTCCTCTCGTCGGGGTCGACGAGCGCGGGTGCACTCGACGTCGTCTACCGGCTGGTCGACGAACTCGGCGAACTCCTCCTTCACGGCGTGCGAATAAAGCCCGGGAAGCCGATGCTCGTCGGTCGACTCGACGGGACCGGCTACGTCGGCCTGCCCGGCTACCCCGTCTCCGCGATGACGGTCTTCCGAACGTTCGTCGCCCCCGCGATCAGGGCGGCAGCCGGCCAGCCAGCGCCGCGGACGGCCACGGTGACGGGCCGGATGGCCGTCGACGAACGCTTCGCCGAAGACCGCCACCGACTCGTTCCCGTGGGGCTGATCGAGCCAGCCACGACGACAGACGAGGATAGTACTGACTCCGAAATCCTCGAGGGACACGCGGCCGCCTCGTCGCCACCGCTCGTCTACCCCGTCGATCGCGGTAGCGGCGCGACGACGAGTCTGGCACGGGCCGACGGTGTCGTCGAGATGCCGGCCGCGACGGATCGGCTGGCCGCGGGCGAGCGAGTGACGGTCTCGCTGTTTTCGCCGTCGGTCCGGCCGCCGTCGCTGCTGGTCGTCGGCGAGGACGATCCGACCGTGAGCCGGGCGCTCGACGATCTCGAGAACCCGCGATACCTTTCCGACGGCTCTCGCCCCGCCCTCCGGTCACTCGCTGCAGGGGTTCCGGACGTCGCCGTCGTCGCCGGCCCGATCGAGGATGGACACGACGGTCGGGAGCTAACTCGCTTTACCCGCGAGTGGGGATTGCTCGTCCCGGCAGGGAATCCGGACGAGGTCGCCGGAGTCGCCGATCTGGTCGATCGCGACCTCTCGTTCGTGAATCGGACGGCTGACTCGGGGCTTCGGCGACAGTTCGACGCCGAACTGGCGGCGTTCGCGTCGACGCCGGGACGCGACCGTGCGGCAGTCGTCTCGGCGATCGACGGCGTCGATATCGGGCTTCCCGGTCACGAGAGCCCGGCCAGACGCGTGGCACGTGGGGAGGCCGACGTCGGGCTCGGACTTCGCGACTCGGCGGGGGGCGACCTGTCGTTCGTCTCGCTCGGTGAACAACCCGTCCGCCTGCTCGCGAACCCGGATCGGGTCGGGAAACTGGCGATCGACCAACTGATCGCCGCGATCGATCGTCGAACGGGACCCTGACCACGTTTCGTGACGACTGATCGGGAACGATGATACGTTGTGATACCTGACCTTCTTCGAAAAATGACCGTCACAGCCGCTTAGTATGGCGTTTTTAGGGCCTAGCGATGTACGTGCTTGCAATGTCTACGATCGCAGAGTTTCGAATCCCCGCCGCCGATCTGGTCCTCGCGGACTCGTTCGATCGCCTCTCCGACCTGTCGGTCCAGCTCGAGTCCTCGATCTCCCGGACGGTCCCCTCGCTGTGGATCGCCGGGGCGGGGGCCGAGGCGGTGACGGACGCACTCGCCGCTGACGCGTCGGTGGCAGCAGCGGAACTCTTGATCGAGACGCCCGACCGACTACTCTACGACGTCGAACCGTCCACGGCGACCCGTACCCGCTTCGATCGGTTGCTCGAGGCCGACGCGACCGTTCTCGACGCGACGGGGCGATCGGGCTGGTGGCAACTCGAGATGCGGTTTCCGGACCGGAACGCGCTCGCCGACACCCACGACCGACTCGACGAGGCCGGGACGGCGGTCGAGATCGTCCGCGTCTCACAGCTCGGCGGTGGCCCGACGGCACACCCGCGGCTCACCCCCGAACAGCGCGAAGCGCTCGTCGCGGCGTTCGAACACGGCTACTTCGAGATCCCCAGACGGACGTCGATGGAAGAACTGGCCGCCGAACTGGGAATTTCCCATCAGGCACTCTCCGAACGATTGCGCCGCGCCTACGAGACCCTCGTCGATGCGGAACTACAACCCGCCGGCGAGCACGCCCCCTGAAGCCGTCGCTCTTCCAGTCAACTCCACGGTCACCGAACGTCGAGTTCGTCGAACGAGCTGATGCGGTGGTCACCACGAACGCAGTGCCCGCGCTGTTCCGGCCCGTGCCGGTCGACGTGTATCGCGTCCAGCCCGGCGTTCCAGGCTGCACCGACGTCGCAGGCGCCGTCACCGGCCAGGACGCCGCTGCCGCTCGTGACACTGGTGTGGTTCGAGGCACCGGTCCCCGTCCCGCCGGCGTCGGCCAGTTCGGCCACGACCCCTTCGACGGGCGTCGGGTCGGGTTTCCAGCCCGTCTCGTCCGTACAACAGCAGACTGCGTCGAACCAGTCGGCGATCTCCAGCTGGTCGAGAATCGGCTCGGTCAGAAACGACTGGCAGTGGGTCACGAGCCCGACTGGCTCGTCGAGGTCGGCGACGAACGCCGCATCGTCGTAGAGATACGTCGCCTCGGCCCTGATCGCCGGATCCTCGACGTCGTGGAAGACGTTCCAGAACGGGTCTGGGTCGACGCCCCACTGGCGGAGTTGTCGGTTTCTCGACCCGGTCAGGCCGTGCCAAAGCGTTTCGGCCTCCGCGTCGCTAAAGGGTCGATCCAGGCGAGTGCCAACCCGATCGAACACCTCGCGGACGTACGACCACTCGACGTCGACCAGCGTCCCGTCCAGATCGAGCAGCCAGTAGTCGTACCCCTCGCTCATGGATGAGACCGTTCGTGCGGAGCGACCATGGGCGTTGTGGTCACCAAAGCCGTGCTCAGGTTCGAAACGGGTTCGGCGATACGGACCAGGGGCCCGCGAAATGGGTTCGTCGACACGAACCGCGGGCCCATCCAGGAACCTCAGGAATCGTCGTCCGTCAGGACGATCTCGAGTCGCCCGGCGTCGAGCAGCCGTTCGATCTGTCGGTGGGTAAATCGTGCGTCGCAGTTCTCGCCGACGAACGTGACGAACGTCCCGTCGGTCTCCGTGATCGTCGCCAGATCGCGTCCCTGCCGGTGATGGTAACAGACGGTCGTACCGGGAACGAGCGCGTCCGCCGTCAGCCGGCGAACGTCCTGCGTGGTCTCGGGCATACGTTCACCGCACGAGTCCGGCCCCGTAGTCACTCCCCTGTCTCACTGCAGGAGTTATTTCGGCGACGGCTGACTGCGGTGAGGCGGCGAATTGTAAACCGGTGATCGAATCGCCGGAGAAACTCGCTACGCGCGTCGGTTCACTCCGCCACTCAGAGTTCGACGTCGTCGATGCCGCCAGTCTGGGCGGTCTGCTCGGATTCGATGAACTCGGCCATCTCGATGTCTGCGTCGGTGATTCCACCTTCGTCGTGGGTCGTCAGTCGGATTTCGACCTCTTTGAAGCGGATGATGATCTCGGGATGGTGGAACTGGGCTTCGGCGATTTCGCCCACCATCTGGGCGAAGTTGACGCCGTGGAGGTAGTCGGTGAACTCGTAGACGCGAACGATCTCGTCACCCTCCCGTTGCCAGCTACTCGGCAGTTGTTCGGCGATTTCGTCGTCAGAGAGTCGGTCGGCCATAGGGCCACCGATGAAGGCCAGTGAAATAATAATTCGGGTAGTCCCTCGCCGGTGGGGCGGCCGGACTGCCGTCGGTTATTTCCTGTCGAAGAATCAGACGGTGTGCCGTCGCCACAGCGGTGGGTCCCTCTCAGTCGTCTTCGGCCGCTCCGAGGGCGTGTTCGACCGGTGTGTTTCGAGACGTGGGCTCTGGCTCCCCACCGTTTTCGGCCGGGTTGAACAGCCGCAGGGCGGTGTCGATCGTCTCCCAGTCGTCGTCGACGGCGGCGTCGCGCAGACTCTCGGTGGGTGCCGAGAGCAACTGGTTGACGACGGCGTCGGCCATCGACTCGACGATCTCTCGTTCCTCGTCGGAGACACTGCCACGGTCTTCGAGCCGGTGCAGTGCCGTCTGCACCTCCCGATCTTTGATCCGGGTGGCACTCTCGTACATCGCCGCGATGGCCTCGTCCGCACGCGCACGCTTTAACTGCATCAACAGGTTCCCGAACTCTCGCTCGATCATCGATTCGACCTCGTCGGCGGCCGTCTGGCGTTGTTCCCGGGTCTTCCGCGTGAGCGACTCGAGATCGTCGAGGTCGTAGACGGTCGTCTCCGGCATCGATCCTGTCGCGGGATCGACGTCACGCGGCTGGCCGAGGTCGACGATCACTTGCTCGTGGTCGCCGACGTCGTCGGGGCCGAGGACCGGCTCGTCGCTCCCTGTCGCAGTCACGATAAGCGTCGCCTCGCTCGCGTGTGCCGCGAGCGCCGAGAGCGGGACGGCCGTTCCTGGCGTCTCGATCGTTTCTCGTACGGACTCCGCACGTTCGATCGTCCGGTTGGCGATCGTGAGATGGCCGACAGTGCTCGATTCGAGCGCCCGGGCGGCGAGTTGTCCCATCTCGCCGGCGCCGACCACGAGCGCGTCGACGCCGTCGACGTCGATCGTCTCGCCGGCGAGTTCGACGGCTGCGGAGCCGAGCGAGACGATTCCCTCGTTGATCGTCGTCTCGGTCCGGGCCCGTTCGCCGACGTGGATCGCCTTCGTCACGGCCGGTTCGAGCAGGTCGCCAACGCCGCCGACGGCGGTCGCGTCCTCGTAGGCCGTCCGCACCTGGCCGATGATCTGGTCCTCGCCGAGGACGACCGATTCCAGCCCGCTCGCAACGCGGAGCAGGTGAGTGAGGCTGTCCTCGTGGGCGGCCGTTTCGACCACTCGATCGGGGGCATCGTCGAAGAACGTCGCGAGTATATCCCAGCCGTCGCGTGCCGTCTCGGTGACGACGTAGGCTTCGACGCGATTGCAGGTCGCGAGAACGTACGCTTCCCGACACCCCGGAGCCGACAACAGCTGTGAGACGGCAGCGGGTTGGCTCTCCGGGGTCGCCGCTGCCAGCTCGTCGACGGCTGCCGTGTCGTGCGTCACGCGAGCACTGGAGACGACGCCGCTGATCGTCACGGCGACACCCCTCCATCGAGCACGGTTCCGTCGGGTCCGTCCGCGTTCACGTCGATCGAATTGGGCTCGCCGCTACGTAAAGGTGTCCAAACCGGCGCACCGTCGACAGCCGTTCTGCGCCGACTGTCGGCAGTTTCGGCCGAACCCGTTCGGATCGTTCTCGACCGAGCAGTCGGCTGGGCCGTCGCTGGCCAAGCGCCCGTGCGAGCCACCCCTGGTCGGCGACGCCGAACGATCGAGTGCCACCAGGCCAGGGCTCCTCGACTCATTCCTCGGTAGCGGTGCCGTCGACACTCGTCACGTCGAACCCGAGGTCGCGGACGCCGTCTTCGATCGCCTGCTGGTCCGCGCTCGCCTCGTAGTAGAAGACGAGATCGAAACTGCCCTTTCGAAGGAGTTGCTGGCACTCCCAGACGAACTCGTCGCCGTCGATGGTCTTGCCCTGGTGCTGGTTCGAGGAGAAGTCCGTGTCGTCGTTCCCCGAGTAGACGTAACAGTCCGCAGGGTCGTAGCCGGCTGCCTCGGCGATGACGTCGCCGCTATCGATCGTCGCCTGCATCATCTGGACGTCTTCCTGTCCGTCGTAGTCGGTGTGGACGATCGCGCCGTTCAACTCGATCTCGCCGGGTTCGAGCAGGGCCTTCGTCCGCCGGTAGAGGTCCTCGTCGATAACGCCATCCATTTGCTCGCCTTTCGGGGTCACCACGGATAGCGGTCACGATTCCGTTGGCGAGACACGCCCGCGAGTGTGATCGATCGCCCGATGGCGGCGAGTTAGTTCGTTTTTCACAGATCCGATCGCCTCGAAAGACACATGGACGTGGGTCCCGTTGGTTCGACCGATGCGTGGCTGGTTGCGCCGACAGCTGGGTGAGAGTTACGAACGGCTCCTCCGTCGTGAACTGGGTGACGACGAGCGAGCGCCGGCGCACGTCGCGGTTATTCAGGACGGGAACCGTCGGTACGCACGTGAGGCCGGGGCGGACACCGCCACGGGCTACGAGGCCGGTGCCGACACCACCGAACGCGTCCTCGAGTGGTGTCAGGAAGTCGGCGTCGAGGAACTCACTCTGTACGCGTTCTCGACGGAGAACTTCGAGCGCCCGCCCGAACAGCAGGAAGTGATCTTCGATCTCCTCTGTGAGAAGTTACGAGAGTTCGCCGATGCCGAACGCGTCCACGAGGAAGGCGTCTGCATCCGGGCCATCGGCGACGTCGATCGGCTGCCCGACCGCGTTCAGACGGCCATCGCGTACGCGGAGGACCGAACCCGCGACTACGACGACTTCGTCCTCAACATCGCGCTGGCGTACGGCGGTCGGAACGAACTCCTCTCCGCGGCCCGCAGCGTCGCCAGGGAGATCGAAGGCGGTGATCTGACGCCCGACGACATCGACGTGGAGACGATCGAGTCGCGCCTGTACGGCCGCACCGTTCGCGACGTCGACCTCATCATCCGGACCGGCGGTGACGAACGAACCTCGAACTTCCTCCCCTGGCACGCGAACGGCAACGAAGCCGCCGTCTACTTCTGCACACCGTACTGGCCAGCGTTCTCCCGGGCGGACTTCCTCCGTGCGGTCAGAACCTACGAACACCGTGAGCGCTCGTGGCGACGGACTCGCGCCAGGCGTGCCCTCGCCCTTTTGCGCGCGATGGGTGAGACCGAACTCGCGGATGCCCGCTCGATCCTCGGCCGATTTCGTGACTCACTCCCCTCGACCGAACGCGAATCGCTCGACGAGTTCGAGGTGGACTCACAGGAGACCGCTCCGGAATGAGCGCTCGCTTTCGCTCACCGGATACGCCCGTTCTTGCTCGCTCCCGCAGGAACACGGAACGAGGATCGCCCCACGGTGATCGACTCCGATGAGTCACGATTCGCCCACGAGCCACCATCGACTCGTCGGTGTCGGGCTGGTTGTGGCCGGCTGTACCGTGTTTCTGGCGCTCGCCGTGACCGGTTCGATACGACACCCACTCGCGGCAGCGGCACGGACGACGCCCGTCGAGTTCGTCGCGATCGGGGCTTCGCTCACACTCGTCGTGCTGGGGCTGATCGTCTGGCTGGCAGCGTCACTGCCGGAGTGAACACGTCTGGCTGGCCGTCTCGTTGGCCCCACGGTCCAGTTTACCGCCCGTAGCGCCTGGAGCGATTACAGTACTCGAGGACGGCCCGGAGGAAGTCCCGCTTGCGGAAATCGCGCCAGTTGACGTCGGTGAAGTACAGCTCGGAGTACACCGACTGCCAGATCATGAAATCGGAGAGCCGTTCGGCGCCGGTCTTGATGACCAGATCCGGTTCGCTCGGGAACACGAGGTGGGATTCGACGTGGCGATCTTCGATCTCGTCGGCGGCGAGTTCCCCGGCGTCGACGGCCGTGGCGAGGGTCGTGACGGCGTTCGTGAACTCGTGTTTGCCGCCGAGGCCGATCCCGATCTGGACGGGTGCGTCGGCCGGCTGCCGGTCGTCGGGCCCGCGGACTGCGAGGTCGACTGGCACCTCGAGAGCCGCGAGTTCCCGTCTGAGCGTCGGGATCGCCTCCTCGTCCAGGACGCTGACGTAGATGGTCGCTCGCTCGGCTGGGCGCAGTGCCCACTCGACGAACGCGGAGAGCGTCTCGTAGGCGCCCTGTTCCAGCAGATCCCGTTCGGTGATGACGAGGGCGACGTGGTCGGGGCCGTCGCACTCGTGGCGGCCGATCCGAGCGGCGAGGTATCGTTCGTAAAGCCCCACACTCCACCGAACGAGCCGGCGGGGCCTTACAATTTCGGTCCCGTCGCACGCGAAGCAAACGACTCGACGGTGAGTGAATCGTCTCAGTACGTGAGGGAGTTGGCAAATCGGTCAAGAACCGTTAAGTAACCCCCACAGAAAGCATCGGCCATCGTGTCATCGACCGTTCGGCGAGCGAGCGTCGTCGCGGCACTCGGCACGCTCTCGCTCGCGGTTCCGCTGTTCGGGCCACTCGTCGCGGGCGGACTCGCGGCGCTCGTGGCTGTCGCCGGGTTCACCGTTCGCAGCGGACGCGTGTTCGACGTGCTGGCGCTCCCGGCCGACCGGGAGGACGGTCGACTCAATTCGCTGTTGGCGTTCGTCCTGGCGGTCGTCGTTCTCGGCTCGCTGGTCGGCGCCACCTCACTCCCCTGGTCCATCGTGATCGGCGTCGTCGTCCTCGTCGGGTACGGCGATCTCTCGGAAGCCGTCGCCGGGCTCTACACGACCGATCGGGCGGTTACGGCGGCGGCGTTCTGCGTTGGTGGTGGTGTCGCGGCGAGCGTCGGACAACTTCTCACGCACGCACTGAACGGCGGTTCGATCCCGACTCTCGCCCCGACCGCCGTGTTTCTGGGTGCCAGCGGTGCCCTCGCGGCAGCGATCCTCCGGGCCAGACTCCCCCGATACGACGACCCGCTGGTCGTCGTCGTGACTGGTGGGCTCTGCTGGCTCCTCTGGCGGCTCGACCCGTCGATTTCCGCGCCCGAACTCGCCCTCGCCCTCGGCGTGATGATCGTCCTCGGCTACCTGTCCTACGCGCTCGATACCGCGTCGGTCGCTGGCATGCTCGCCGGCATCCTCCTCGGCCTGTTGACGATCGTTCTCGGCGGCTGGAGCTGGTTCGTCGTGTTGATCTCGTTCTTCGGTATCGGCGGCCTCTCGACGAAGTTCCGCTACCAGGAGAAACGAGCACGCGGTGTCGCCGAAGGGAACGACGGCGCCCGCGGCAGCGCGAACGTCTTCAGCAACTCCGCGATCGCACTCGTCGCCGTGCTTGGCTACGCAGCGAGCGACGCCGGACTCCTCGCCGTCGACTCACTGCTCTTTCAGTACGCGTTCGCGGGAGCGGTCGCCACCGCACTCGGGGACACGCTGTCGAGTGAAATTGGCGGCGTCTTTCCGTCGCCACGCCTGATCACGACGCTCGAACCCGTGGCGCCGGGGACCGACGGCGCCGTCACCTGGCAGGGCCAGGTCGCGGGGATCGCCGGCATCACCATCGTCGGCGCGATCTCGCTCTGGCTCGCCGCCCCGATCGGCCCGCTGGGCTTCGGCGTCATCGTCGCTGCCGGCACCGTCGGCATCCTCGCCGACAGCCTCTTCGGGGCGACGCTCGAGGGAAACACGCTCGATAACGGGAGCGTGAACTTCTGTGCGACGCTTACCGGGGCCGTCGTCGCAGCCCTCCTGCTGGCGCCGCTGGGCATCGTCTAATTCGGTGTCGAAAACTGGCTCTCGTGGTCCGCTCACTCCGCTGGCGGCTCGCTCGCGACCGAATCGGCCGCGAAGATCCGTACCGACGTCGGTCGTTTGACGAACTGGCCCAGTGACGTGGCGATGATCGTCGAGACGCCGCTTGTGGCCGCCCGATCGACCAGTTCCTGACTCAGGACGCCGTCGAGGAGTATCACCGATGGCACCGCATCGGTCTCGAGTCTGTCTGAGACCTCGTTTACGGGGTAGTCCCCGATGATCGTCCGGTCCTCGTCGAGGAACCGTGCCGTTCCGCTCTCTCCCGTGCTAAGTTCGGCGACGTGTTCGTACAGAGAGTGTGGCGACTCGTCCGTGTCGACAGCGGGTTCGTCGACAGTCGTTTCGTCCGTGGGATCGACCGACTCGGCGCCCGAACTCGTCGAGGTGTCCTGCGTGTCTGTGGTGTCGGCGCCGGCTGTCGCTGGCTCGACCGACGATGTGGCGGTGTCCGCAGTCGCCGGTTCGGCGGACGACGTGGCGGTGTCGGCTGTTGTCGATTCGGTGGACGACGTGGCGGTGTCGTCGTCCGAGTTTGCCGCCCGCTCGTTGGTATCGATAGCGCTCGGTGAGCTCGAACGTGCCGTCCGTGCCCCCGTCTCGCCTGTCGTACTCGCCCGTCCCGGCGACGCCATCTCTTCGGTACTGTCCTGGTGATCGACCGGGCTCGGGTCGGCGGCTGGTGGGTCGCGGGTCGACGCACCGCCGTCGGTACTGGAGGGTGCCCTGGACGGGTCATCTTGCGGTTCGCTCGTCTCCGGATCGAATTGCTCGCCCGCTTGCACTGCATGTACGACGTCGGCAGCGACGTCCGGTTCGATCGGTTCTTTCTTTCTGAGTGCGGTGAACACTTCGTGGTGGTCCAGATCCTCGACGGAGGTTCCGTCGGGGGGCCGAGCGACGTAGTCGACGTCGCCGACCTGGCGGAGTTCTTCGAGGATCAACTCACCGCCACGATCGGCGTCGAAAAACGCCGTGGTCGTCCGGTCGCGTGTCAACGACGCGATCTCGTCGGGAACGTCCGTCCCCTCGACGCCGACAGCGTTCTTGATGCCGTAGCGCAGTAGCGTGAGGACGTCGGCCCGTCCTTCGACGACGATGATCGCGTCACTCTCGGTGACGCGTGGCCCGGCCGGCAGGCCTTCGTACGTGTCGATGTCGGCGACTCGGACGTGCTCTCTGACGGACGAGAGGATCTCCGCCGAGGACATCACGCTGTCGTCGAACCCGGTCTGGAGTAACTCGGCGGCGCGGTCGACCACCTCGCGGCGCTTGGCCGCTCGCACGTCTTCGATCTCCTCGACTTCGAACGCGGCGCGGCAGGGGCCGACCCGATCGATCGTTTCGAGCGAGGCGGCGAGCGTCGCGGTCTCGACCTTGTCGAGGCTCGTCGAAATCGTCACTGCGCCGCGTGATTCGCCCCCAGAACTCGACACCGAGACGTCGATGTGACCGAGTTTTCCCGTTCGCCGGAGCTCTGGGAGGTCGAGTTCGTCCCCCAGCAGTCCTTCGGTCTGGCCGAAAATTGCACCGACGACGTCGCTTCGCTCGACGACGCCAGCTGCCGTGACGGCCGCGTGAATCAGGTACTTCTCGGTTTCGTCCATAGGTGGGCTCTGTCGGGGACTGTCTGTGTTGTCACTCCCTAGGGCTAGCACGACCTAATACCTGTTGACTGATGGGTTTTCAGTCACTGGATCGAACCTGCCTATGGTAAGTAGACCGAGCGGTCCGCGAGCGATGCCAGGGCCGGATTAGGGGCGACCGAGTTGCTGCGGTCGCTGGTAATTCTCGACGTACCACCAGGCGACGAGGGCGGTGAGCACGACGAGTCCGCCGAGGAAGAACAGGAGCCCTGGCGAGTCGAGCGACGCGAACGCCTCGATCGTCGAGACGAATCCGTCGATAGCGCCGTCGAGGAGCCCGTCCGGTTCGCCTCCGCCACCACTCGCCTCGTCGCCGGCAGCAGTCGTGTTGTTCTGCTCCGATGCGATCGAGATCGCATCGCCGTCCTCGCCACCAGTGGAATCCGTGGACGACGAGTCCAGTTCGGAATCACTCTCGCTTTGCTCCGTATACGATTCGTCCCCTCCGGCTCCCGTCGAATCGCCCGATCCGGCGCCCGTCGCATCGTTTACTCCGCCGTACCGCATCGCGATCGCCTGGAGGGCGAAACTCCCGATCGCGAGGGCGCCGATCCCGCCGATGTACCGCGACACCGCCTGTTTCAGCTGCGTGGCACGCGATTCGTCGCTGGCGACGATGAGGGGTCCGTTGGCCGTCGCGTACACGTTCATCTCGTTCCCGCGCGAGGAGTACCAGGTGTCGACGACTTCGACCAGTCCGGCGTCTTCCAGTTTCTCCAGGTGGTATCTGACGTTCTGGATGGAGGAGTCGATCGCGTCGGCGACGTCGCTCGGCGTTCCGGGCTCCGCATCGAGCGTCGCGTAGATCTGACGGGCGGTCGTCGAGGAGAGCGCACCGAAGACGTCGTCCGCATCCTCTCCGTCGAGGTCGACGACCCGGGGAGTACCGTCGGTCGTCGGCGTTTCTGAGCGCAGGGGGAACAACCGGGCCATTGGTCACTCGTCGGTACGGACTCAGCTACCTATACACTTTCCATACCTGAAGTACGCATTTTACCTTTTGATCTACAGGGTTTGGAGAACTCTGTCGGCCAATCTCTCTATAGTGAAGTATCGTTGAGTGGATGGGCAGCGTCGTGTTTCGGCGTTCGCTCTCGCCCCTTCTGCGGCTACCTTCTCGACAACTACCCAACTAAAACGTCCGTTGTGCCATCCTTGTTGTCGCTGAGGGCGGCTGATGGACACCGCTTTCCCCGTTCGGTCCGACACGTCTCGTATGAACAGGCTCGTTCGAGCGGGTGAGCGGCGCTGGCACTTGCCAAGACACGCCCACATCGTCGTTTACGACCGTGACGAGGACGGATTGTTGACGATCTACGATTGTGGCGCCGCCCAGAAGCCGCCGTCGGCGCAGTTGCTGGGAACGCTGGGGCGGATCGAGGCGCGACACGAGGTGATCGACAATCCGACCGGCCGTATCGTCAAACTGCGAGAGGAGTCGACGCTCCGCGCCACCGGTGATCGACGATACCGGATCGCGACCGACGACACTCGCCGGGTTTGAGTAGCCCGACTGCGAAGGCCTCGGCATGCAAACGCACATCGTTCCGGTCGGATTCGATTACGACCGGCTCATCGCGCCGCTCGTCCGCGACCAGCGCGACGTGGATCGCGTCGTCATGCTCGAGGGGGCGGTCGGGAGCCAGGCGAACGTCGAGTACTCTCGCAATCTGGCACGAAAACTCGAGACCGACTTCGAGAACCTGCTCGGGGCGACGACCGAGCGGGTCGTGCTGGCGGACGTCTACGACTACGACGGTGCGTTCGAACAGGGGTACGAACTCATCACGGACGAACTCGATCGCGGCAACGAGGTCTGGGTGAACGTCGCCGCGATGCCGCGAACCGTGAGCTTCGCCTTTGCCAACGCGGCGCACTCGTTGATGGTCGAACGCGAAGCCGACCGGGACGTGATCCACACCTACTACACCGCCCCCGAGAAGTACCTCGAGACGGAACTGGCTGAAGAATTGCGCGCCCAGCGCGATCTGCTGGACGATCTGACCACGTCACTCGAAGGCGATGATGCGGAGACGGCCGTGCGTGAGGAGGAGTGGATAGATGCAGACGCGAGTGTGGATACTGATTCCCAATCCGTCGAAACTGGAGCCACCGACGACCGTGACCGGACTTCAGGGGCCGACACTCCCAGCACCCGGATCGAGATCGACCCATCCCGGTTGCAGGAGCGACTCGACAGCGCGAAAGAACTCCTGGCGGAGTTCGACGAACGGGGGACCACCATCGGTGCGAAGGAGATTGGCGACAGCCACGTCGTCGAACTGCCCGTCGGCTCGTTCTCACCCGTCAAACCCTTCGAGGAACTCATCCTCTTCAAACTCGGCGAGGACGGCGAGTTCGACTCCGTCTCCGAGCTCGCGGAGGCGCTCGCCCGAGAGCTAAACGAGGAGTACACCGACAGCTTTCGCTCGAAAGTCATCTACACTGTCGACCGGCTTGGCCCCGGCGGCAAGGGCTACGTCGAACGCGACGAACACGGCAAGTCCTACCGGACGCGCCTCTCGACGATCGGCGAACTCTGGGTCCGCACCCACGCGAACCAGGACCTCTCGTAGACCCTCTCACTTCCTCTCTATGAGCGCGTGACGAGGTTGTCGACGGCTTCGATCTTGTCCTTCCCAATTCAGTGACGAGTCCGCCTTCAGGCCATCCGGCGAAGCAGTCGTTCGCGGACGACCAGCAGGCTCGGCAGCACCAGGACGCACGCCAGGAAGGCGAAGACGATCGCCAGCCCGGTCACGATTCCGAACCGCTGGAGGGGCGGTGCGAGTGCGAGTGCCAGTACCCCGAACCCTGCCGCCGTGGTGAGTGCACTGCCGAGTAGCGCACCGCCGGTGCCCGTCACCGTCGCCGACAGCACGTCCTCGATGTTCGTCAGATCGCGGTTTGGTTCAGCCGCTCGACTTTCCGAGATTCCTTTGGAATCTCGCTTCTCGCGGTTCGCTCCGCTCTCCGCTCGAGTGTTCGAGGCTCCTACGGAGCCTCGCTTCTCACGGCTCCCGTTGGTCGCCGTTCGCGTTCCCGAGATTCCTTCGGAATCCCGCTTCTCACTCACAAATCGTTCTCCTAAATGGATGCTGTAGTCGACACCGAGTCCGATCGCGAGGCTCGTGATGACGGCCGTCTCGCTGTTGAACGGCAGGTCGAGCAGGGCCATCGCGCCGAGCAAACAGGCCAGGGCAGCGACGACGGGTGCCATCGTAATCGGGCCGAGAGAGGGGGCACCGTGGCGGATCCAGTACAGCGCGGTGAGGAAGACGAGGATGACGACCAGGGTGATCGCGAGCGCCTGCACGAGCGTCTCCAGGAGGGCGTCCTGGACGACCGCGGTCTGGACCGGGCCGCCGGTCGGCGTCGCCGAGACGGGAGCGCTGGCTTCGATCTCCGCGGCGAACGCCTCGACGTCGGTCGCGACGTCCTGGGAGCTGGCGTCGCCGCGGACGCTCAGGACGAGTCGGATGGAGTCGTACTCGCCGTCGGTGCGTTCTACGACCGTCGCGGTCTGCTCGGCGTCGGTCTCGTAGAGTACGTCGTACAGCCCGGCAAGGTCTTCGTCGGGGACGTCGTCGCCATCGATATCCCGCTCGTCGATCGCCTGGGCGACGGTTTCGTTCGTCGCGGCGAGGTCGCGGGCGAGCGTGAGCGGTCCGTCGACGGCGGCGCTCCCGTCCGGTCCGGCGTCGATCGTCTCCCACTCGCCGTCGCTCGTCCTCGCGTCCTCGATCGCGGCCAGGACGGCCGGATCCGTGAGCGATCCTTCCCCATCAGACGGTCGTATCAGTATCTCCGCCTGTGATCCCTCGCCACCCGCGCGGAAGTTCTCGCCCAGGTACGTGGCGTCGTCGGCGATCGTGTACGTCCCCGCAGCCAGCGGTCCCGGGAGGGATTTCGCCCAGTCGGGCGCGTCACGCGGGAGGAAATCCGTCTCGTTGAACTCGGTGTCGATCGTCGTCGCCCCGTAGGCGCCCGTCGAGGCGAGTACCACCGTGACGAGTACGACGGCGATGGGGGCGCGCCGGGCCAGGGTGACGCCTGCCGACAGGAGTCGGTTCACCGGGCCAGGGGTCGACCCGAACGCCGGCTTCGCTCGATCCCGGCCGAACCGGTTCTCGAGCAGTCCGTCGACGGCAACCTTCAGCGCGGGGACGAAGATGCCGAACGCGATCAGGGTGGCGAAGATACCGCCGCCGGCGAGGATCGCGAAGTCCCTGACTGCGGCCAGCGGACTGACGACGTTCGAGAGGAACCCGACGCCGGTCGAGAACGTGGCCGCCGCGAGCGCGAGGATCACGCCCCCGAGGCCGATCGCCATGCCGGTTCGAACGTCGACGTCCGAATCGACGCCGGTGAGTTCCCCCGTTCTGGCCTCCCGATAGCGCATGATGACGTGCAACGAGTAGTCGATCGCCAGCCCGATCAGCAAGAAGGGGACCGCGATCAGGAGCTGACTCGACGGGATCTGCAGCCAGCCCATGAGACCCGCGAGCCACGCCATCACGACCGCGATTCCGGCGATCGAGAGAAGGACGTCGACGACGTCCCGGTAGGTGACTCCGAGCGCGAACAGCACGAGGACGAGCGCGACCGGCGTGATGATCGCGAAACTGTCCCCGACGGCGTTCGTCGAGGCCTCGTCGGTGATCCCCTGGCCGAAGACGAAGCCGTCCTCGAAGCGTTCGTCGAACAGCGTCTCGAGTTCGACCTGCGCGTCGTAGGCTGCCTGGGGCTCCTCGTCGTCGGCCGTGCCGTCGCTCTGGAACGTGAGGATCAGTCGCGACTCGGCGTTCGTACTCCCGGATTCGTAGTCGTTCGGCAGAAACGCGGTGGCGTCCGCGCCGGTGGCCCCTCCCGGGTGGGCTGTCTCCCCGGAGAGGACGTCACCCACGAGCGACTCGACTTCTTCTGGTGAGCGCGCTTCGAGGGCCGCGACCTGCTCGTCGAGAGTTGGCTGGCTGGTGTCGGGTTGGCCGTTCGCCGCGGCGGCGCGATCCTCGAAGACGGCCGCGGTGGCGACGACGTTCTCGATGCCCTGGAAGCCGGGTTCGGCGAGCGTCGACTCGATCGACGCCCGCTCTCGCGCGTCCGCCTGCAGCCGGAGCCCGTCGAGGAGCGATTCCTTCGTGAGCACGTCGCCGCCCTCGTCGCGTACGACGAGTTGGGTGACGACGCGGTCGTCGGTCTCGTAGTTCGCGGCGACGTAGTCGCCGGCGCGGGTCTCAGGGGTGTCTACGTCGAACTCGCCGATCCCGGCACTTCCGGCGTCACCCACTGCGGCGCCCGCTGCGACGATGGTCGTGAGCACGACGACCGCGATCAGCACGGCTCGGCTGTGGTCGGCGATCCACGCGGCGTAGCGGTCGGCCAGATCGGCCATCTTATCGCCGCCTCCGTTCGCACCAACACTTCCAGTTCGGTCGGTCTCGCCCGGTCATTGCTCGCTCTTCGCTGCCGATGGGTCATATAGGTTGGTTCGTGTCCAACGGCGTGGGATTGGCCCCTGACGCGAAACACCTAACTGGAATGAAGGTGAGGTGAGCGTATGGACGAATCCGTCACCGAGCGCCGGTTCGGCGGGTCCTGCGGAACCGTCTTCGTAGGGGCCGTCTAGGCCCACCACTCCTCCCCGTTTCGACGGATGTATTGTCGCCGACTGAAATACGACGAACAACGACCAGTACCACCGATGTTTGACGCTCAGACCGACAATTGGCTGCAACCGATGTATCGACGGCGCCCGAATCGGGCGGTGAGACTATGACTCGCGAGGGCGATCAAAGTGAGCCCTCGGACGAAGCGAGCGGTGAAACCGCGAGCCGCGACGCCGAAGCGCACACGCCCGAACTCGCCGGGGAGTACGACGCCGAGGCCATCGAATCCCACTGGCAGCGCCGGTGGGTCGAGACCGACACCTACGCCTACGAGGGCGATCCCGAACAGGACCCTAACACCGTCTACTCGATCGACACGCCACCGCCGACGGTCTCGGGAAGTCTGCACATGGGCCACCTCTACGGGCACACGCTGCAGGACTTCGCGGCCCGTTTCCAGCGGATGGCCGACGGCGACATCCTCTTCCCGTTCGGCTACGACGACAACGGCATCGCGAGCGAGCGCCTCACGGAGGACGAGCTCGATATCCGCCACCAGGACTACGAGCGCCAGGAATTCCAGGACCTCTGTCGCGACGTCTGTCAGACGTACGAGGCCGAGTTCACCGAGAAGATGCAGGGGCTCGGCACCTCGATCGACTGGAATCGTACCTACAAGACGATCGAGCCACGCGTCCAGCGCATCTCCCAGCTCTCGTTCCTCGACCTCTACGAGAAGGGACGCGAGTACCGCAAGAAGGCGCCCGCGATCTGGTGTCCCGAGTGCGAGACGGCCATCTCGCAGGTCGAAGTCGAAGACGACGAGCGTGGCTCACACTTCAACGACATCGCGTTCGAGATTGCGGGTGCCGGAAGCGAGGAGCAACGCTCCTCGGAAAGCCGAGCGGCGGAGCCGCGAGGCACGGATCGCGAGGAGTTCGTCATCTCGACGACGCGCCCGGAACTGATTCCGGCCTGCGTGGCGGTCTTCGTCCATCCCGAGGACGACGACAATCAGGACCTCGTCGGCGAGACGGCCCGCGTCCCCATCTTCGGGCACGAGGTGCCGATCATCGAAGACGAGCGCGTCGACATGGAGAAGGGCAGCGGAGTCGTCATGTGCTGTACCTTCGGCGACCAGAACGACATCGAGTGGTACCAGGCCCACGACCTGCCGCTTCGCGTCGCCATCGACGAGACCGCGACGATGACGGACCTCGCCGGGGAGTACGAGGGCCTCTCGACCGAGGAAGCGCGCGAGGCCATCGTCGAGGACCTGGACGAGGAGGGTGCACTCCGCGACCGGTGGGAGATCACTCACGCTGTCGGCGTCCACGAACGCTGTGACACACCCGTCGAGTACCGCGTCTCCAAGCAGTGGTACGTCGAGATCCTGGATCACAAGGAGGAGTACCTGGAAGCCGGTCGGGAGATGGACTGGTACCCAGAGAAGATGTTCACCCGGTACAAGCACTGGATCGAGGGGCTGGAGTGGGATTGGCTCATCTCCCGCCAGCGCGATTCGGGGATCCCGTTCCCGGTCTGGTACTGTGGCGAGTGCGATCACCCAGTTATGGCCGAGCGTGAGGACCTGCCGGTCGATCCGCTCTCCGAGGAGCCGCCGGTCGATAGCTGTCCCGGGTGCGGCCACGGCGACTTCGTTCCGGAGGAGGACGTCTTCGACACCTGGGCAACATCCTCGCTCACGCCGCTGATCAACGCCGGCTGGGATTGGGATGAGGACAGCGAGTCCTTCGAGATGGACAACCCCGAACTCTACCCGTTCGACCTCCGGCCGCAGGGCCACGACATCATCTCGTTCTGGCTGTTCCACACGGTCATCAAGTGCTACGAGCACACCGGCGAGGTGCCCTTCGACGCGACGTTGATCAACGGTCACGTCCTGGACGAGAACCGCGAGAAGATGTCCAAGTCGCGGGGCAACGTCGTAGCCCCCGACGAAGTGATCGCGGAGTACCCCGTCGACGCGATCCGCTTCTGGGCAGCCAGCGCCGCGGTTGGCGACGACTTCCCGTATCAGGAGCAAGATCTCCGGGCCGGTGAGAAGCTGTTGCGCAAGCTCTGGAACGCCTCGAAGCTGGTCGACAGCCTCGCCCCGGCCGATCCGGCCGAGCCCGACGATCTCGCGCCGATCGACCGGTGGCTGCTGGCCGAGCTCGACGACGCTATCGAGGATCTGACGGCGCACTTCGAAGCTCACGAGTACGCGAAGGCTCGCGATCGCCTGCGCACGTTCTTCTGGAACACCTTCTGCGACGACTACCTGGAGATCGCGAAGGAACGCGAGGGTGATCCGTCGACCGCCTACGCGCTGCGGACGGCCCATCGCACCTTCCTCGAACTGTGGGCGCCGTTCCTCCCGCACGTCACGGAGGAACTCTGGCAGGCGGTGTACGCTGAGAGCGAGGCGCGAAGCGCCTCGGAGAAATCGAGCGGAGAACGTAGCGAGGCACAGGACACGGACGATGGCGCTCTCGAATCTTCGAGCATCCACGTTCGCGATTGGCCCGCCCCGCAGGGCTACGAGGCCGATCTCGAGGCCGGTGAGACCGCGATGGACGTCATCTCGGCGCTTCGGCGGTACAAGAGCGAGAACCAGCTCCCGCTGAACAGCGAACTCGACACCGTCACCGTCTACGGTGCGATCGACGGCTTCGAAGACGTCGTCCGAACTGTGATGCACGTCGGCGACCTCACGACCAGTGACGAGGATCCCGACGTGACGACCGAGATCGCCGGCATCAGCCTCGATTACGCGACACTCGGGCCGCGATTCGGTGAAAAAGTCGGCGAGATCGACGACGCTATCGACGACGACGCGTTCGAACTCGACGGTGACACACTGGTCGTCGCTGGCGAAACGCTCGAACCGGAGCTGTTCGAGATCTCCCACGAACGGACCTACTCGGGATCCGGCGAGATGATCGAGACCGAGTCGGCGATCGTCGTCGTCGAGTGAGGTAATTCCGCCGTCGCCGTCCGCATTGACGTTTTTACTGGTTTTGCCGAGTGCGTGTCCGCGTTGGTCGTGGTTGATGCTGTCCGCTGCTGAGTCTCCCACCGGACACGACCGCAGAATACAGCCAATAGTAATAGTTATGTGCACTCCGTGTAATTACTCACTCGAGGCCGTGTGAATGCAGGACACGGACAGAACCGACGGCCCAACAGGGAACGACTCGGTATGAACCCCCACATCACACACTCGTCCCGGAGACGCACCGACCCCGACCTTCCAGTGAGCGTCGCGCTCGAGACGCTCTCGAACGAGTGGCGACGTCGAACACTCTCCCTGCTGTCGGGGCACGAAATGATGACGGTCGACGAACTGGCCGAGGCACTCGCCGTCGAGGGTGGCGACCTCCCGGCCGAGACGCTCCACCTCGAACTACACCACTGTCACCTCCCGAAGTTGGCCGACGCCGGACTGGTCCGCTACGACGCGGAGCGCCACCGCGTCCATGCCCGGACACACTCCGGCGAACTCGATTCGCTGCTCGAGGCCGTTCGAGCGAGCGATCGCGTCGCCTAACCGGCCGGACTCGCGTCACCTGGGTCTCGTTACGTAGACGTGAGTCGAGAACGCGAGAAAGAGCGCGAGCAGTGTGAGTACGGTCGCCCCCGCACCGGCGATACCCAGCGCGTCGGCACCGAGGGCGATCGGTTCGTCGCGGGCGACGGGGAGCGTAGTGTGGTGGGGCTCCCCGACGACCGGCACGAAGTAATCGACGACGAGATCGAGCGTGTACCAGCAAAGTGCCACGGCGATCGCCCAGGGTGGAAAGTCGCTGATCCGATAGAGGACCAGCGCCTGGAGCGCCATCGCCAGGTGGCTGCCGAAGAGGAATGCGTACATGGCCGGCGCGATTCCCTGCGCGGCGAACTGGTCGGCGAAGACGACGAGGGTAAACGGCGTCCACAGCCCCAGTATCAGGTTTCCGAAGAAGGCCAGCGCGGTGAGCCAGGGTTGTTCGTACCCGAGCTTCCAGGCGGCAATCGCGAGCGCGATCAACAGCGTGGCGAGCGGGCTGTCGGGGACGAACGGCCACATGACGGTCGCCGTCTCGACGAACTGGTAGCGATAGTACCAGAACCCGAAGGCGGTCCCCGCGAGGTTCACCGCGACGACGAGCCAGGCGAGGCGCAGGCCCAGGTCCTCGAGCCGGTTCGGAACGGGCGCGAGCCACCGAGGCAGACGAGGGTGAGCTGTGGCCACTGCCATCGGCCTGTCCCACTCAGCGAACCCGCAAAGAGGTAGCGATTCAGTGCGGGAGAGCCGCCTCCCCGAGGTCGAACCGACGTACTGTCGGTCGAGCTGCGGCGATGCTGTCGCCGTTCCTGTCGATCCAATTTCCCCTCCGTCGGCCTCGCCACGAGTGGGCCGACGCCCGTCCGAATACTACGTTGTGGGGCCGATGGCGTTCGTCCGTATTGTGGGGGGACATTCTGACTGCCGCTCGGCGGATCAGTGTCGTTCCCTCTCGTAATTTTGGGTGGTAGTACCGAATTTTCATCCCGACTGGGCAGCCACAAATCGAACTGACGGAATGGATACGCGTAAGTAAGGCGGGGGCAAAGCCGGCAGTATGACCGAGACTGCGACCGATCTGGAGGATCTCCGACGGGGGACCGACCTCGTCAAGCGAGGCTTCGCACAGATGCAGAAAGGCGGCGTCATCATGGACGTCGTGAATCGCGAACAGGCGCGCATCGCCGAGGACGCGGGTGCCGTCGCCGTCATGTCCCTGGAGGCCGTCCCCGCGGACATTCGCAAGCGCGGCGGCGTCGCGCGGATGGCCGATCCCGCGGACGTCGCCGAGATCATCGACGAGGTCTCGATCCCGGTGATGGGTAAGGCCCGGATCGGCCACACGAAGGAGGCCCAGATCCTGGAGGCCACGGGCGTCGACATGATCGACGAGTCGGAGGTGCTCACACCGGCCGACGACGCCTACCACATCGACAAGCGGGACTTCACCGCGCCGTTCGTCTGTGGCGCTCGCGATCTCGGCGAGGCACTCCGCCGGATCGAGGAAGGTGCAGCGATGATCCGGACCAAGGGCGAGGCGGGAACCGGCGACGTCAACCAGGCCGTCCACCACCAGCGGACGATCAAGGGCGCCATTCGGGAACTCGCTGGGATGACTCACGAGGAACGCGAGGCCTACGCCCGCGACATCGAAGCGCCCGCCGAACTCGTGCACGAGACCGCCGAGATGGGTCGCCTGCCGGTCGTCAACTTCGCCGCCGGCGGCATCGCGACGCCCGCCGACGCGGCGCTCATGATGCACCACGAGTGTGACGGCATCTTCGTCGGCAGCGGCATCTTCGGCGCGGAGAACCCGCGAGCCATGGGCGAAGCGATCGTCGAAGCCGTCAACAACTGGGACGACCCCGAGCGGCTCGCCGAGATCGCGACGAACGTTGGCAAGGGAATGAAAGGCGACGCGAACGTCGACCTGTCGGACGAAGAGAAACTGCAAGGCCGCGGCGTCTGAGACGAGGACGAGGGACGCGACTGGGACGAAGCACCTAGACGAACACTTCTGCGCCCTGCCCGACGATCGTCTGGTAGGCGTGACTGTCGACACCCTGCTCGGCGAAGGCGTCGATCATCGCCGACGCGACAGCTTCGGTCGTCCCGTCCTGACAGACGGCGAGGACGGCCGGGCCGGCGCCGCTCACTGTGACGCCCGTCGCCCCCGCCGCGGTGGCTGCGGCGTGGACTGCGTCGTAGCCGTCGATCAGTGCCGCGCGTGTCGGGGTGACGACGCCGTCGGCCATCCCGCGTCCGACGAGCTCGGGATCGTTCCGTGCCACCCCGGCAGTGAGTGTCGCCGCCGCACCGACAGTACCGACGAGATCATCCAGCGAGAGTTCCGACGGGACCACCGCCCGTGCGTCTCTGGTCGAGACGACGATGTCCGGCAGGCAGGCGACGAGCGAGAGCGACGTCTCCATCGACGTGATTCCCTCCGGGGTGGCGATGGTAAAGCCACCGAGGATCGCGGGCGCGACGTTGTCGGCGTGGGCCTCGCCGGAGACGACGGCTTCGCCTTTCGCCGCGATGCGAACGAGCTCCTCCGGATCTGTCTCGCGGCCGTAGAGCGCGTCCAGTGCGACGGCGGCGCCGGCTGCACTCGCCGCCGACGAGCCGAGCCCCGAGGACGGTCTGACACCCTTGTCGATCGTGATCGACGCCGGTGCGTCGAGCGCCTCGGCGACGGCTCCAACGGTGTTCTTTCGCGGATCCTCCGGGACGTACTGGCTGCCGATTCCCTCGACCGTGATCGTCGTCTCGTCGGCTTTCTCTACGTGGACGACGTCGGCCGGGCGAGCCAGCGCGAGCCCGAACACGTCGAACCCGCTCCCCAGATTCGCGCTCGTCGCCGGCGCCCGGACCGTGACCATGGTGACTCTCGTGCCAGCCTGCTCAAAAATGTAGCGGGCCGATCGGTTGGTGTCGACGGTCCGACTGGGACGGCTCTCCGGACTGCCTGGTCCCAAGTAGCCAGTTACCCGATCTGCGTTCGATACTGATTTAGCCCGGCGACGATCGCGACGGCGACGATCGCGTAGACGACCAGTACCGTGATCATCGCCAGTGCAGTTCCGACACGACGCTCGATTCGGCCCGCCGATCCGCGCTGGTAGGTTCCAAATGCCGTTTGCCGAAATCGGAGACAGAGTGTGGTGTATCGCCGTCTGAGCGACTGGTAGAATCTCGCGTGGGTGTCCGCGATGACACCGTAACAGTAGACGATCAACTGTGCGATCTCCCAGAGCGGATCGTACTCGTCGGGTTCGTCCAATGGCGCCTGCCGGCGTCGAGACACCGATCCACCGTCGGTCGTGCCACTCACCTGCACTGAGGCGTCGGGTTGGGGATCGCCGGTTTGCTCGGGGCTCGCCGCGGGTGTCCTCGCACCAGAATGCCCTTGGTCGGCTTGCGCCGGCGGTTTCGGTGTGGCAGTGCTCGGTTCGGCGGTCGCCGGTTCCGTCCTCGGGCCGCTGCCTGCCTGGCCCCTGTCGACACTATCGGCCGGCGTCGGTTGCTCGGCCGATGCCGCCTCGAGCGACGGCTGTGTGGGTTCGATGTCGACGTCGCTCAGGTCCCAGTTGCTCGTCCGATCCTGGGCCGATCCGCCGTCGTCTTCGGGCCGTGGCTCCTCCGTGGCCGGCTCCGGTTCGTCGGCCGAATCGGTCGTGTCGCCGCTATCACCGTCGCCGTCGCCGGCCGTGTTCTCGGATGCCTCGTCGTCCGCTTCCTCTTCCGTCGTTCCAGTGACGTGGTCTTCGCGGGCTGATGGCGGCCCGTACGCGTCTTCGAGCGTCGGCGTCGACCCTCGATCGATCGTCTTCTTCCGGCGAAACTGGACCCGTGAGAGTTTCTCGTCCCAGTCGGTCATGACGAGCGCCTCCCCGTCGTCGAGTGACTGGACGCTCTCGGCCGCGTCCCCGCCGAGAATTCGACCCGCGACCTTCGTGTCGTTCTCCCAGGTGAGGCGGTGCCAGACGAGCCAGTCACACTGCGTGATGTAGTCCTTCGCGACCGCGGCGGGTCGCTGGGACATCGCGACGACGCCGAGGCCGCGCTTTCGGCCACGTTTTGCTACGCGGACCAGCATCTTGTGGACGTCGTCGCCACCGCCCCGTTCGGGAATGAACTCGTGGGCCTCCTCGACGAACAGCAAGAACGGTTTCTGGTGCTGCTTCTCCGCGACGAAGAGTTCGCGCACGACCGCGTGGATGACGTCGTCGGCCACTTCCTCGTCCATGTAACCGGAGACGTCCAGGATGATCGGCACGTTCTCCTCCAGTGCGAGGTCGGCGATCAGCGGCGCGTCCTCGGCCGTAATCTCCCGATCGCACGCGTCGTCGCCGCCGACCTGGAGCAGTTCGTAGCGATCTTTCAGGGCGCTGTACTCGCCGTCCGTGTCGATGATCAACAGCCCCAGGCCTCGATCGAGCAGTTCCTCCGCAACGACGCTCGCCGTGTTAGACTTACCACTGCCGGACTTGCCGGTGATGAACCCGCGTCCCGTCAGGACGTCGTTGATGGGCAGCGAGTAGCCCTTCTCCGAGACGGGGAAGCGCTCGATCGATTCGGCCATACCTATCGGTTCTCGCTATGTAGTCCCCCCATATATGCTTCCCGTCCGATCCCCGACTGGTCACCCTGCCCGACGGTCACCAGTTCCTCAACGTTTTTGAGGGAGTACCCACGTGAGTAGGGCATGAACACGGATCGCATCGTCGACCTCCTGACTAGTCGGGCCGTCCTCACCGTCGTCCCGTCGACGATCCTCCTCACACTGGCGTTCGTCGGCATCGCCGTCGTCGTCGAGGGCCTGGTCGTCACCAACCTCGTGACCCGACTTCCCATCTACGTCCTCGTCTTCGCACTCGCCTTCATCGTCTCCCTGCTCAAACTCGACAATCGCAATCGTGACGGCATGCAGATCCTGATCGCCACCGCCGGCATCGGGTTCGCCGCTTCCCTCCTCTTCGGCCTGGCCACCGAGGGCGCATTCTACCTCGCCTACAACCCGACCGCGCTCCTCCGACGCGGCCTGATCGTCGTCTTCCTCGCCGCCGGCATCATCTGCACCGGCCTCGGCATCTGGGGCATCCGTCACTGGCGCGAGTTCGTCACCGCGACGACCGCCTCCCCGTCGACGACCGCCAGCGACGGCGGCATGAACGACGCGTACAAGTAATACCGGAGGCCGACCGTGTCAGCCTGGGATCGATTCACTCGCTCGATTCTCGTCGCCCGCAGTTCGCGTTACCTGTCCCCCGCTCCGACCGGTTTCTCATGTCGCCCGCCCAAGCGTTATTCGGTTCGTCGGTCGGTCACCAACGAATTGCTACCGGAACAAACACTCTAAGCCGTCCGTACAGCGTACTCATACATCGATTCGCTCAGAATTGACCGACACACGCAACTCGGTCGGTATGGTCCCTTTGTCGTCAGTGATCCGAATCATCAGTGAGTGAACGCCTTCATCCTGCACGTACTCACCAGCGGGTGATTCCGTGTCGACGGCCACAGCGAGTCCATCCTCGATGCGCTCGATCTGTTCGAGCGTTAGCCACTGTTCACTCGACATCATGTACTGGACGACGAGCAAGACCGACCGGTCGAACTCGGTCTCCTGTACGAACGATTTCCGGCTGGCTTCCTCGGTGAGTGCCGCTGAAGCCGAAGCTTCGTCGGGAACGAGGTGGTAATAGTGAACTGGATATTCGTCCGGTCCCTGCTGCGTACTCAGCCCACCTTCGAGCACGTCGTCGACTACGTGTTCGGTCGCGACATCGATTCCGTCGGGAACAGCCTGCCCGTCGAGCATGGTCGCATACCGTCCGCCAGCGAGAACGAGCCCTGCCGCGGCGACGCCGAGGTATGCACGTCGTTCCATGGTGGATATTTCACGGGCATCATCTATAATGCTAAGGTTTGGTAAAAGAGATCTTGAACCTTCGACGTCGATCCTCGGCGGGCCTGCGTTCGAGGTTCAGGCCTTCTCCTTGGTTGTTGACGGGTCCTGCTTCCTCGTTCGGCTGTCCGAGGATCTCGCTTACTTCGTTTGAACCGCGCTACTCGCGGGTCACTCCGTTCCCCGCTCGTAAAACGCGGTTCTCGCTCACTCCGTTCGCTCAAACCGCGCCACTCTTCCACGGCTCACTTCGTTCGCCGTTCCGATACGAGGCCTTCGCTACTCGCGGGTCGTTCCTCCCCGCTCGTAGAACGCGGTTCTCGCTCGCTGCGCTCACTCCGAACCGCGCTACTCTTGCGCATCCACAACCGCAACCCCGGCCAGGTTGACGATATCCTTGACCTCGTCGCCCCGCTGCAACACGTGAACTGGCTCGTCCATCCCGACGAGCATCGGGCCAATCGCGTCGGCGCCGCCGAGACGCTGGAGGAGCTTGTAGCCGATGTTGCTCGCCTCCAGGTTCGGGAAGACGAGGACGTTTGCGGGCTCGTCCAGATCCGAGAAGCCGTAGGTTCCCTCGAGGATGTCCTCGACGACGGCCGTGTCGGCCTGCATCTCACCGTCGACGGGGAAGTCGACGTCGGGGTCGTTCCGGAGCATGTTGGCTGCGCGGCGGGGCTTTCGCGTCCCCTCGTTGTCGACGCTCCCGAAGTTCGAGTACGACAGCAGGGCGGCTCGCGGTTCGACGTTGAACCGGCGGGCGAGGTTCGCGGTCTGCTGGGTAACCTCGGCGAGGACCTCCTCGTCGGGGTCCATGTTCACCGTCGCGTCCGCGATGAAGATGACGCGGTTCTTGAACGCGAGGAGGTAGACGCCCGCGACGTGGTCGACGTCGTCGGCGGTCCCGATCACCTGCAGTGGTGGACGGAGCGCGGAGGGGTAGTTGTGCATCAGCCCGGTGAGGAGTGCGTCGGCGTCACCCTCTTCGACCATCACGCTACCGAAGTAGTTGGTGTCGCGGCGGATGCGGTCCTTGGCTTCGGAGTGCGAGAGTCCCTTGCGCTTTCTGAGTTCGTAGAGTCGGTCGACGTACGCGTCGTAATCGCCCGCCATCGGATCGGCGACGGTCGGTTCGAAGTCGAGGCCGAGATCGGCCGCCGTCTCGGTGATTCCCGCCTCTTCGCCGATCAGGATCGGCTCGGCGATCCCCTGTTCGGCGAGCTGGTAGGCCGCCCGGATCATCTTCTCGTCGTCGCCCTCCGCGAGCGCAACGCGTTTTGGATCGCTCTTGGCCTTGTTGAGCACGACCCGCATCATCTCGCGGGATTTACCGAGACGGGCCTCGAGTTCGGCCTCGTACTCGTCGAGATCGAGTTCGACGCGGGCAGCGCCCGAGTCGATCGCGGCCTTCGCGACCGCCGGCGCGACGCGGAAGAGGACCCGGGGATCGACCGGCTTCGGGATGATATACTCGGGGCCGAACTGGAGAGGTTCGTCGCCGTAGGCCTTGACCACCGCGTCGGGGACGTCCTCGCGTGCCAGGTCGGCCAGTGCACGGGCGGCGGCGACCTTCATCTTCTCGTTGATGTCCGTCGCGCGCACGTCGAGCGCGCCCCGGAAGATAAAGGGGAAGCCGAGCACGTTGTTGACCTGATTGGGGTAATCGGAGCGCCCGGTCGCCATGATGACCGAGTCGTCGCGAGCCGCTTTCGCGTCGGGGTAGGTGATCTCCGGGTCGGGATTGGCCATCGCGAAGATGATCGGGTTCGATCCCATCGAACGGACCATCTCCTGGCTGACGATGCCGCCGACCGAGAGGCCGACGAAGACGTCAGCGCCCTCCATGGCATCCGCGAGGTCGCCTTCCGGGATGTCGCGAGCGAACTGGCGCTTGTACCCGTTGGCATCGCCGTTCTCGGCGCGCGCCTCGGTGATGATCCCCGAGGAATCACACATCGTGATGTTCTCCTTCCGACAGCCGAGCGAGACGTAGAAGCGGGCCGTCGCGATCGCGCTCGCGCCGGCGCCGGAGAAGACGATCTCGAGGTCTTCGAGGTCCTTTCCGGCGACCTCGGCCGCGTTGAGCAATGCCGCGCCGGAGATGATCGCCGTCCCGTGCTGGTCGTCGTGGAAGACGGGGACGTCCATCTCCTCGCGGAGGCGTTCCTCGATCGTGAAACACTCGGGAGCGGCGATGTCTTCTAAGTTGATTCCGCCGAAGGTCGGCCCCATCATCGAGACGGCCTCGACGAACCGCTCGGGATCGTCGGTGTCGAGTTCGATGTCGAAGACGTCGATGTCGGCGAAGCGCTTGAAGAGCACGCCTTTCCCTTCCATGACGGGTTTGGATGCCCGTGCGCCGATATCGCCGAGTCCGAGCACCGCGGAGCCGTTCGAGACGACGCCGACGAGATTACCCTTCGCGGTGTAGGTGTAGGCGTCGGTTTCGTCCTCGTGGATCTCCATACACGGCGCCGCGACACCCGGCGAGTACGCGAGTGAGAGATCGCGCTGGGTGTTCGTCGGCTTCGTCGTCGAAATCTCGAGCTTTCCCGGGGGGTCCAGTCGGTGATAGTCGAGTGCGTCCTCGTCGAGTCCCATACCCCGACACTGACGTGGCCAGATACAAATGTTGTGAGGATCAGGCGTGACGAGCGGTCGCCACCACGCAGAGAGGGGGCGGCGATTGCCGGTACCGCCGCCCGTGGAACGGCAGTTTCGACTCTTTTATACTCGCGGGGTCGAAGAAGCGGGTATGCAGGTCGCGCTCGGTGGCACGTTCGACCCGGTCCACGACGGCCACCGTCGACTCTTCGAACGCGCGTTTGAACTCGGCGACGTCACCGTGGGGCTGACGAGTGACGAACTCGCGCCCGCGACACGCCACGTCGACCGCTACGTCCGTCCCTACAGCGAACGTGAACGCGATCTCCGGGCGGAACTCGAACGCCTCGCCGATCCGCGTGGGCGAGACTTCGAGATCCGCCAACTCGAAGAGTCGACCGGTATTGCGACCGAACCGCAGTTCGACGCCCTCGTCGTCTCGCCGGAGACGGTCGCCGGCGGCAAGCAGATCAACGAACTCCGTCGCGAGCGCGGTCACGACGCGCTCGAACTGATCGTCGTTCCCCACGCCCGAGCCGAAGACGGCGATATTATCTCGAGTACGCGAATCGTCAATGGCGAAATCGACGAACACGGCGCGCTGACGCCGGAGCAGGACGGACGCGATCGGGATTCTGATTCGCGATCGACCGAATAGGGCCAGGCGATCGCATTCGTGCGTGTTGTCGTCGCGATCGTGCGTCTGCGTTTTTGCCTCCGTTTGAGCGTGTCTGCGTCTGTGTCCGTTACCAGCCCGGTGCGTCCAGTCCGGCCGCTTCGAGCTGTTCCTTCCACCGTGACTGAATCGAGAGCCGTGAGACGTCTACGGCGTCGGCGACCGCTCCCTGCGTTCGCCCGTCGCTGCCGATCAGCGCCGCGGCGTACAGACTCGACGCCACGACGGCCCGTTTCGATCGGTCGGTCTCCGGGACGTCCGAGAGAAAGAGATCGACGGCCGTCGACCGGATGTCGTCCGACAGCTCGAGTTCGTCAGCTGCTCGCTCTAGCTCTTCGATCCACTGCTTCTGGGCGAGTCGTTCGCGCGCGCTGTACACATAGCGGGGTTTCGTCCCGCGGTGCATAAATCCGCCCCCGGTGTCCGTATCCTTCGATGAGTGTCTCGGAAACCATGCCGTCCAATAACTCGCTACTAACACCCGCTCGACCCGATGAGTCACGAGTTCGTTGGCTACGAGGCTCTTACTTAGGAGGGAGGGGCACGGACTCTTGCTGACGCGTCGCGGCTCCGGTGTCTCATGACCGAACCCACGTGTAAACTCGTCTGTACCGGCTGCGGCCTCGAGATGGGCTATCGAGAACGATCGCTGGCCGAACAGGCCGCCGAGCACCACCAGCGCCGCGACGACGAACACGTCACCTTCATCGTCCCCCCGGACTGGACGCCCGAAGAGCCGGTCACGCACCGGTGATCGACAGTTGTGCGGTTGGAACGTCTCGACGTCCATCAGTTGCAACCGTAGGGCGCTAGTCCGTGAGAGCGCAGTGCTAGAAAGAGAGGCGAGAGATTGGCTGCCACAGACTCTACACCTGTAACAGGATAGAAGGCCGGTTACGACTCGTCTCCAGCAGTCTCGTCGGCCGCCTGTTCAATGCCGATTGCAGCCAGTTCCCCGTTCAATTCGGCGATCAACTGGCCGACCGGACTTTCTATGTTGTAGTGGTAGCGTTTCCCGCCAGCGGTTTCGGCGACGACGCCAAGCTCGACCAGCCGATCGATGTGTCGACGGACGCTCTGTCGGCTGATGCCAGCGAACTCCGCGAGCTCGGTCTGATTGAACTCCTTTTTGGGGTCGACCTGGAGGAGAGCGTCGATAATGAAGTGAACACTTTCGTGTCTGCAAAGATAGAGCCAGCCGCTCGGATACTCGAGTCGCTGCTTGCGCATGCTCGCTTCCTCACCCGCGTCGATCACACTCATATACGATCCTAATGTTGGCTCACTGCATAACCGTTGTGACGAAATTCAAAACCTAAACCAGTATTTTTACCACATCAAAGTAGCACCACTCCTTTTAAGAACGAGCTGATGGTTGATGTATGTCTGACGAAGGGCTTGTCTACACAATCTGCCGTGTACTTGTTACCTTCCTATTGAAGTCCTCCCACCAGTTCTGGTGGGATCAGTGTCACAACTATGTTGATCCGTGAGATGTACAGCATTCGATCGCCCCAATCGCTTGCGGGAAGTCAGGTTTTTATAGATCCCACGAGCATCTTCGATCAGACGTCCCGTTCACTCCCGCTGGGGAGTACTTGGGATGTTGCGCGCGGGTAGCCAAGTGGCCAATGGCGCAGCGCTTAGGACGCTGTGGTGTAGACCTCCGCAGGTTCGAATCCTGTCCCGCGCATACCGCCGCGAACAACCGTGAGCGGCGTGTATGCGCGACAAGGGATTCGAAGTAGACGAGTCGCAGCGCGAGCGAAGCGCGGTTCGGAACGAAGTGAGAATCGCGATGCGAACGGTGTAACCGTGAGCGAAGCGAGCGATCGTCTCGGCGTGGTTCGAATCTTGTCCCGCAACCTTTTGCCCTCCGTTCTGGCGGAACGAGGCCAGCGCTGCTGGCACACGTTCCGCTGACACTCGATAAAATGTTGACCAAAAGCACTCCTTCCTCCCCGCCAGCCGTGGAAAGCGCTGTTGTCTCGCGGTTTCACCGTCTGCTTACGGGCGCTTTGCGCCCGTTCGCATGGTCCGCGGGACCTGTGGTCCCGCGCGACTCGACTTTTCGCGCCGCCACGCCGCGCTTTCTGGTTCGGCCGTCGGCTCAACCGCTCCGCGATCGGTGAACGACGTACTTGTACCGCAGCCACGAACCCAAAGTGGGCGTATCACACAACTCTCTCCTGGTTTCACTCGACTGATCAACATTGGAATTTGAGCTACTGGAGACCGTCCACCGCGTATTCCCGATTTGTGATAGCTGTCATCACCATCAAGATAGCCATCAGAATAGCTCCTTGCATCCGACGATTGAGATGCCTGCGATACGGGTTCGGTCCCATAGACTCTTGGTGATGGGGTTCGTACCATACACTGTCGATGGGTCATACGGTCATCGAAGACGTGGAGGATCGTGTCGATACCCGTGTTATCCGGCGCAAGATCATCAGGACCGATGACCCACAGTATCCGAGCGGGTACCGCTACGCGCTCCACTACGGCTACACGAACGGCCGAGGCACCATCCTCAGGTACGATAACGAAAACGAAACCGTCGGTCGCCACGAGTGCCACACGCCTGAGGGAGTCACTGAAATCGAGTTTCCGGGGATGCTGGCACTCCGCGACCGATTCCTCGAGGAAATCGATACCCACTCATGATCGAAAACACACTCAAAATCACGTTCCAGCAAGCCGCGGAGCATCGAAACACCGCCCGCGAGCGGTTGCGCCGGGCCGAAGCTGACGAGACGGGAGACGGAATCGAACAGGACGTGCGCTTTATCCTCAACTTCGAGGAGTTCGACGACATCGCTCGCCTCATGCGTACTGCGAACCTCCAACTCATCGAGACGATCGTCTCCGAAGAGCCAGCGAGCATCCGCCAGCTCGCGGAGCGTGTCGACCGAGACTACCGCGAAGTCCACCGCAACCTGACTGAACTCGACTCACTGGGGGTCGTCGAGTTCGAAGACGATGGCGCTTGTAAGCGGCCCATGCTTCGTGGTGGAGCCGAGAACATCGATTTCTCGATTCGCTTCCCCCGCTCCCCCAATCGGGGAGACGCCTCCGCGACACCGGCTTGAACTATCGAACCACGGACGACAAGCGGGGGCACGGTAAATTACTCCCGACGACATCCGATGCTGGGTAGTTCACCGGGTTGAGCCGATTCCATTCTACGTCCGCGCGACACAACCGAAGGGCGTCGACGCTTCGGTTACGGATTTTACGATCGCGTGCCACATTGATGAACTCGAAATTGACCATCTCACGACCGACGATCGCCACTATCAGGTGTTCGATATCGTCACGGTCCCGCGTATGAACCGGACGAGACGAGCGACAACCTGATCGACTGGCATCGGCGGCTGCTGTGGCGGCGAACCTATGAAGCGGGCACACCATTCATCCATCGTCTGTCAATCCAGTAATTATATATTCTCTCACGTGTACTGTCAGAACGGAAGCCGCGCTCGATCACTGTCGCGGGGACATGCGCATAGGAAATGTCCCGGGTGCTAGGTCCACCCGAGACGTGGCTTCCAAATCCAGGAACGGATTTGTCAACCATGATTGCGTACAAACCACTGAGCCAAAAAGGTCTCGCACGTCTGTGGAACAGCCAGCGCCAGCTCCTCGCGCCATTCATTTTAGGATCCAAAACCCGACTGGCACCCCACGCCAGTTCGTCGGAGGTGCGCTGATGGGGCGTTACGAGTACGACGCGCAACGATCGGGTCCCGCGTGCGAGCGGTGTAACGTCGAACTCACCGCAGATCACTGGGTCCGGCTCGAAGCGCTCCATCAAGGCACGAAATCAGATCGATACGAGGACGGCGTACGGTTGGTCTGCGTGGATTGCGTGGCAGCCCTCGGGCTGCTCGAATTTGCCGGTTACGGTGAGCCGGAACCGGTGGAGCCACCGGACGCCGATCGAGTCCCAGCGGACCACGCAGAGAGGAACGGGTAGTCCACGGTGGAGTGAGAGACTCCCGGATGTTTAGCCACTCCAGATTAAGTATATTTGTTTCCACGCACGCGGGATCAATTGTAGTCTTTGGTGACAGCGCTCGGGTGTTCCGTTCGATTGTTGGCCCCGTGAGCGACGCAACCTCAGCTGTATCCCGATGCTGTCGCTGGCCGGAGGTCCGCCCCTCCAGATAAACCCCACTTTACCTGTGACACTCTTACCGAACGATATCTGGGGCCACGAGGCTCGCTACGCCTGTATTCCGCCATTACTTCGCCGTCGCTCACTCAATCTGAAACTAGAAGACTTATTACGGATACCTTGTAATGAATCAGACACCCCTACCCGGGAGGCAGATAGCCATACCGTCTGCGCCGGGCAGACGGGAGGTGAACGATCCCGGCGCATGGATCGCTACCGAAGCGAAACAACACAACACGATACAACATGACAAAAGACACGACATCAGTGCGCGAGAAGGGACGTGCAGTCGTCCTGGCCGCGCTTATGGTGCTCTCCGTCGTCGCAATGGGCGCAGCGTTTGCTGCTCCTGCGGCTGCGGATCACGGAGAGCAGCGAGTGGTAATGGACGGTACTGGCGGGAGTGTAGTACAGGGCCAAACAGTAGCTGTTGACGACACTGCCCTCACCGGGGATAGTGTCGAACTGGTAAAGGTAAACGAAAACGGAGAATCGTTCCAGTTCAACGTTGACACTAACGGATCTCACTACGTCTTCGAAACAGGAAGCCTCGAGAAGGGTACCTACAACCTGACTGATGGTTCCACTGACGTTACCATCGACGTTCGAGTGCTCTCGCTCAACGATGGTTCGAAGGGCGGAACGATGTTCATCGAGAACTCTGTTCAGCAGGGCGACAACGCCACGCTCCAGCTGAACTCCAACATGGGCGAGTTCGACGCTGAGATCAGCTCTGACTCCTTCAGTGCGAGCCAGCTGGAAACGATGATTGAGGGTGCGTCTACGACGTCGCACGATGGAGACTTCGTGACTGTCAAAGGCGACGCTACCCTTAACGTAACCTTCGCCGAATCCGTTGACCCTGGTGAGTACAACTTCACCATCGCAGCTGCAGGGACGACGGCTGAAGTTTCGACTTCGATCGAAGTGACTGAGAAGATTGAATCGGCGATTGAATTCCCAGAATCTGTCGCTGAAGGGGTTGAAGGCGACCACGTTACGGTCACCGTCAACATGGAGGAGGCGACTGACGCCAACCTCTCGCTCACCTGGAGTCCGAACGGCGAGCCGATTACCGTCCTTGCTGGGGACATTACCGCACCTGCTGGCGTTTCGCAGGTTGACATCCCTATCAACACGCACGCGCTGTTCAAGGACGACACCACCAACGTTGTTGGTGACATGTCGGACCAGGATGGCAGTTTCACAGCCAACTACGCGATGAATGCCTCTTCTGACGAATGGGACTCCTCCGCTGAGGAGATCTGGGGCATGACGAGCACGCTTAACATGGAACTTGAGGACGCTGACGGCAATCAGGTTGACCGTGGCGCGTTCCGTGTTACCGACCGCTCGACCGAGAATCTGAACACGTACACGGTCTCCAAGAGTGTGGCCGAAAACGTTGAGGCAAGCAACATCGGCGCAATCGCTGAGAACGGTGCTCAGATCGATGGCTCGATGGCTGAAGGCGACTACCTGGCAGTCGTAGTTGAAGCGAACGGCCTCTTCGGCTACGCTGACAGCGTTGACGCCCTCGCCCAGGAGGGTGCGTACCTCAACGTCACGCACCAGAACCCTGGCTTCGGTGAATCGCCTGTAGATATGACGGCCGAAAACTTCCTCGCCAATGAGGAGAACGGCACGATCGCTGCCTTCTACAACGTGTCGGAAGGCAACGCCTCGAACGAATTCGAAGTCTCGTTCGACGTCTACAACAAGGCTGACGCGGCCGAAGACGGCACCATCGCAAACTACAACCACTACACTGAAGAAACGGAATCCTTCAGTTCGACGTTCAGTGTCGAGGAGCCGTCGTTCGCCCTCGCCTCTGATTCGTTCAACCTCGCTCCTGAATCCGGTCAGGAGATCACGGGTACGACGAACGTCGCGCCAGGCGCAGAAGTCGACGTCGTCGCCGAGACCCCGGATGGAGCGGACAACCCATTCTACGAATCAGCAACGGGAACGGTCGCTGCTGATGGCACGTGGACGGCAACTGTCGACCTCACCGGTGAGGTCCAGGATACCGAGTTCGGTATCGAAGCGCAGCTCCTCGGTACGAGTCTGACGGACACCGCTGACGGAATCATCGGCGAAGGTACTGGCGCAGAGCCGTCCCTCAGCGTTACCGCTAACGCGCCGTCCGAGGTTGCTGTCGACGAAGACGCAACCCTGACGGTCACCGCTAGCAACGACGTCCCAGAAGGCACGGCCGCGGGTACGATCTCCATCACCGTCGACGGTGAGGAGGTCACGTCCGAGGAACTCGAACTCGAAGCCGGTGGCTCGCAGGAGTTCACCGCTGACTTCGACACCAGCTCCGCTGGTGACATCGAGTACTCCGTCACCACGACCGGTGACGACGGTGACGAGGACGACTCCGCGTCCGGTACGCTCACCGTTAACGACCCTGACGAAGGGGACGAGTCCGGCTCCGGTGACGAGTCCGACGAGTCCGACGAGTCCGACGAGTCCGGCGGATCCGACGATGACGACTCCGACGAGTCGCCCGGATTCGGCGTTGCTGTCGCACTGGTCGCCCTGCTGAGCGCGGCGATGCTGGCGCTCCGCCGTCAGGACTAACGACCACTAACCACTCGGAACGCTCCGAGTTCGCGCTTTCATTTTTATCGACGCTACGTCCGAGAGCGGCTGCACCGTCAAGCGGCGTGACGACTGACAGCGTCCGTTCGACGCAAGTCCGTCGCACGTCAGACACGCTCCCAAACGCTTATTCGAGCGCACACGGGTTGTACGCATAATGGACGGGCTCGACGACGTGTTTGGCGAGATCTACGACGACGTCGACGCACTCGTACTCTTCTCCCCGAGTGGGTCGTACTACGAACGAGTGGCGCCGCTCGAAGAGGACGGCCTCGACGTCATCGTCGTCGGGACCGAGAACACCGTCGGTGCCGACCCCTTCGTCGAGTTACCGCTCGAGTTTTCGGCGGTGGCCGAGCGTGTTCGCTTCGGTCTCGAGGGCGCGTTAGAACAGGGTATCATCGAGGGCGGGGACGTCCTCGCCTGCGCGACGAGCGTGTTCGACGGCGGGATCGACACCGTCTCTCGGGTACGCGCCAACGCGGAGGATCAGCTCGGACTGTACGACCTCTTCTCGAAGTCGCGGGCCGACGCCGACGTCATCAAGGCCGTCTTCGAGGTGGCGATCAACCTCGGGAAGAAAGGCCAGAAGGGCAAGCCGGTCGGCGCCCTGTTCGTCGTCGGCGACGCGGGCAACGTGATGAACAAGTCCCGCCCGCTGTCGTACAACCCATTCGAGAAGTCCCACGTCCACGTCGGGGACCCCATCGTCACCGTCATGCTGAAGGAGTTCTCCCGGCTGGACGGGGCCTTCGTCATCTCCGATTCGGGCAAGATCGTCTCCGCCTACCGCTACCTCGAACCCGCGGCGGAGGGTGTCGACATCCCGAAGGGACTCGGCGCGCGTCACATGGCCGCCGGGGCGATCACGCGCGACACGAACTCGATCGCCGTCGTCCTCTCCGAGAGCGACGGCATGGTGCGGGCGTTCAAGGCCGGTGAATTGATCCTGGAGGTCGACCCGGAGGCGTACTGACATGGATGCACAGGCGTTTTTAGAGGAGCCGGCAGTCATCGCGGCGGCCGTCCTCGCGCTTGGGGTCGTGGTCGGCTACCTCGTCGGCCGATTGAACGAGGAACTGCTCACGGCCGCGGGCGTCCCCGACGCCGTCGAGGGGACCCCGTTCGAGCGGAGCGCCCAGAGTCTGGGCACCTCGACCGTCCAGATCGTCGCCCGATTGAGTTCGTGGTTCGTCTACGGGATCGCGGCGCTGACGGCGATCCACATCGCCCAGCTGATCGACACCGATCGGTTCTGGGCCGACGTGACGCTCTTTCTCCCGCAACTGTTCGTCGCCATCTTAGTGCTCGTCGTCGGGTTCATCGTCGCCGACAAGGCGGAGCTGATGGTCGGCGAGTACCTCCGGAGCGTGAAACTGCCGGAGGCGTCGCTCATCCCGCGGGTGGTGAAGTACTCCCTCCTCTACGTCGTCATCCTCATCGCGCTCGCCCAGGTCGGTGTCAACGTCCTCGCGCTGCTCGTATTGCTCATCGTCTACTCGGCCGGCATCGTCATCGTCGGGGCCTTCGCGTTCAAGGACTTCCTCGTCTCCAGTGCGGTCGGCATCTACCTCCTGCTCAACCAGCCCTACGGCATCGGCGATCGCATCCGCATCGGCGATCGGTCGGGAATCGTCCAGGAGGTCGATATCTTCGTGACGATCGTCGAGAGCGAGGACGAACAGTACGTTATCCCCAACCGCCAGGTGTTCGACGCGGGGATCGTGAAACTGCGCGAGTGAGCGGCCGGTAGTTCGGTCGACGCGTTACCGGCCGATCGACTGGCAGTTCACTCGATCGAAAGCCCGGCGTGCCAGCGATCGACGCCCGCCTCCGCCTTCCGAGCGTCCATCTTCGCGAGGAGGGCGGCCCCCAACGACGCCGTCTCGGCCGCACGTGATTCGCCCGTCACGCTGAACTCGCCACCGTTGCGGTCCGCGTAGACGGTGCAGACGGCGCTGCCGCGCAGTCCGTAGATGGACGCGAGCGTCAGGATCGCACTCGCTTCCATCTCGACGTTCGTGACGTTGGCCTCGCTGAGTTCGTCGATGAGTCCCTCGGCGCCGGCGGCTTCGAACCCCTCGAACCCGGGTCGACCCTGACCGGCGTAGAACGAGTCGGTACTCGCGGTGAGTCCGGTGTGATAGTCGTAGCCGAGCCGTTCCGCGGCGGCGACGAGCGCGCTCACGACCTCGTGATCGGCGACCGCCGGGTAGTCCTCGCGGACGTACTCGTCGCTCGTCCCCTCCTGGCGGACGGCCCCTGTCGTGATGACGAGGTCGCCGACGGAGACGTCCGGCTGGATCGCTCCACAGGACCCGACGCGAATGAACGTCTCGCAGCCGACGCGCGCGAGTTCTTCGACGGCGATGGCGGCCGACGGGCTGCCGATACCGGTCGAGGTGACCGAGAGAGGCGCCCCGTCGTATCGACCCGTCGCGGTCCGGTACTCGCGGTGGTGAGCGACGTCGTCGTACTCGTCCCAGCACTCGACGATCCGGTCGATTCGCTCGGGATTGCCCGGCAGGAGCACCGTCTCGGCCACGTCGTCGGGACCGACGTCGACGTGGTACTGCGTCTCGGCGTTCGGATCTTCGCTGTCCGGTCGGTCTGTCATCTGTCGCACGATTGGCGGGCCCGGAGTATATACCTGATCCGAACCTATCCCCGGCGATGACGGATTCGGGCCCGACTCTCGGCTCGCTCACCGACTCCTACGTCGCGGCGATTCAACACGACCTGGCCTCACTGCCGCCGGCGTCGACGCTGGTCGGCGTGGTGCGCCGCCCGACCGGCTGGTTCCACGGAGCCGTCGACGAGAACGTCCCGCAGCTGGCGCCGCCGGCGGAACTACTGGAGGAGACGAAACGAGCCGAGACGGACCTGAAACGACGCGGCATCTGCGACGAAGAAGCGCACAACGCCGCCTGGGACCAGGTCGACTTCGAGTCCCGTTACGAAGCCCACCTCGATGGCTCGGCCGACGCACAGGCGGCGATCGACGCAATCGTGGACCGACTCTGTCACGGCGAGTCGATCACCCTGGTCTGTTTCGAAAACACGGCGAAGAAACGCTGTCACCGGACGACGCTTCGTGAGCATATCGCAGCCCGACTCGAGCGAACTGCATAGCCCGCAAGAACACACAGCGTCGGCGCGCGAATCGGACCGGCTGCGGCCTAGTCGAGGTCGGATTCGCTCATCGAAGCCGGGAGCAACTCGCCGAGTGTGTATGTCGTAACGATCGGCGTTCCCGACTCGTCGTCGCCTTCGTCGCAGGCGATCACGAGGTCGTCGTCACAGAATTCGGCGAGCGTCTGGCGACACATCCCGCAAGGGGTGACGCCGTCACGACGACTGGAACTGACCGCCAGCCGAGCGAATTCGTGGGAACCGTTCTTGACGGCCTCGGCGATCGCCACCTCTTCGGCGTGGAGGCTGTTCGAGAAGTTGACGTTCTCGAGATTGCACCCCGTGAAGACGGTGCCGTCGGTGGTCTCGAGGGCGGCACCCACGCGATACTCGGAGTAGGGGACGTGTGAGGCGGACTGGATCTCCCTTGCGGCTCTGACTAATTTGTTCATGTGTTCGGTTAACTGGGGGTGAATATGAATGCTTTGGCAGATATCAATTCTTCCTTAAGCTATAGAAAACTATAACTGTAATGGGAGTAAACTTGTACTATGGATCGAAGAAGAATCCTCCAAGCTATCGGTGCGGCATCAGTTGGAATGGGGTCAGTGAATTTGGTTAGTGCGGATACAGCCCAGGATGATATGACTGGGCCGACTGTCGAAACATTTGACGCCAGTGATCGTCAGAATGTGATCTCAGATGCATTTGCCGATGACACGTTTCGGAATATTGTCAACCATGTTGGGTCTGATGGTTGGAAGATATCAAAACCACAAACCGAAGCCAGGCGAGTTATTTATGAGGAAGACGGTGGGGGGTACGATTTTATTGTTGCGAACGCTGAGAAAATATCTTCAGAAAAACAGACCGCCGACACCGATGAAATGGTTGCTATCTGGATCGGTAACGACACAGTGGGTTTAGATTTAGACCAGTATTCTGTTGCCCATCATGTCCGTAAGACATCTAGCTTTACCAGCGGTGACAATATGCGAAGTAATGGATTGTTTGGATGGGACGCGATAACAGTGATAACATCCGATAATGGAACGATTCAGGAACGTGAGCGTGACTTCCACGATCAAGAACAGTCCGGTGAGTCGAAAGATGGTGAACCATTATCGCCCGAACCGATTAGACCATCACCTCCCGGGGGTGACGATTGTTGTACAGTTGATGTTGAAATCGGGTCTGATGCAAAATGGGGTTGTACGGCGTTAGCTATTATTTCAGCCGGGCTTTCAGGATGGACATGTGGCGCTTGTATTGTTGACCCGACAAAAGGAACGTGTGCTCTATGCGTTATTGGTGCTGCTGCCTCTGGTATTTCGACTGCTCATTGTTTTAGTAGTACAGTCACTATCCAAGAAGGGGTTGATACTATTTGGCTATCGGATAATGATTACAGCTGCTTTGACTTTGAACCAAGTAATGATAAAACATTAATGGTTTCAGAGAGTTTTTACAATGACGAGTTACCTACTTGTGAGGAGTAAAGAAGTAGTTCAAAGAAAATAAACAATATTGGTGACTAATATCCATGACTTTAATAGAATACCTAACCATTTTTATTTATGTGATGTTATTTATAACTTTGCTATATTTAATAGTACATTCTATTATCTCTGTCTCGGATTCAAACGAATTGTACGGGTGGGTATTACTTCTATTGGCTTGGATATGTATTTCATTGATCGTGGCTGTAAATATGGGGTGGGTTACTTTTCCTCCAATGTTAGAGGGGAGTCTATATGTGGTTGCCGCTGTCTTCGCAATCGCGTCATTCTCCTCTCACTATATTTCTGACACATCTTCTTTATAAAGCGACGGACGAAGCCCGTCTCCTCGATCGCAGTCAGTGACTCGTAGCTTGAGAGTTCCGCGAGGAGCCACTCGCCAGCACCGGCTTCGATGGATTCGGTCCACTCCGCGACCCGGAACTCCTCGAAGTCATAGAAGGCACCACCAAGCCTGTGTCCCTTGTCCTGCAAGAGGCTGATCTCTTCGTCCTCAAAGGAGAGCCTGAGTTCTTTCGGCCACTCGGAACTGTGGGGGCTGTCGGCATCGCGATCAGGACTGGAGATGACGTAGTCGGTTGCCATGGGTGACTGTGTGGGTCGGATAGTGGTGTGACGATTCGAGACTGTGAGTCGGTGATGTCAGGCTTCTCCCACAGGAATCAATATTGACTGGGTGACCGGTCGTCGTCCTCAGTCTTCGACGGCCGTTTCGATCGCGTCTCGGACCACGGCCACGAGTTCGTCGACCTCGTCGCTTTCGGCGTACAGCCGCACGTAGGGCTCCGTCCCGCTCGGTCTGACGAGTACCCACGAAGCGTCGGGCAACTCGATTCTGATGCCGTACTCCGTTTCGACCGTCCCCTCGGGAAACGCGTCGGGGAGGCTCGATTCGAGGCGCGCCATCGCGTTCGTCTTCGCGTCGTCCGGACAGGGAACGCTCACCTTCCGGTACGGTCGCTCGGTCACGGGCTGGCGCAGGGTCGCGACGTCGCCGGCCGCGGCGACGAGCGAGGCGACGACGGCGGCGCTCGCGACGCCGTCGATCCAGCCGCCGAACGCCGGATGGATGTGCTTCCAGGGTTCGGCCGCGAAGACGACGGCCGTCTCCTCGTCCGCCCCGGCGCGGACGCGAGCGATCCCCTCGTGGAGCGCGCCCAGGTGCACGCGCTCGACGCGGCCGCCGGCAGCGCCCACCAGTTCGTCGATCCGTGCCGAGGCGTTCGGTGTCGTCACGACGACGGGGTCGCCAGCGCTCGACGCCTCGACGTAGTGGGCTGCGACGACGGCGAGGACCGTGTCCTCGTGGACGACGTCGCCGTCCGGACCGCAGACGACGAGGCGGTCTGCGTCCCCGTCGTGAGCGAGGCCGAGGTCGAAGTCGCCGTCGGCGAGGAACGCCCGCAGGTCGGACAGGGTTTCCGGCGTCGGTTTGCTCTCTCTGGCCGGGAAGTGGCCGTCGACGTTCGCATTGAGCGCGGTCACGGCGGCACCGAGGCGATCGAGAACCTGTGGGGTGGCCTCTCCGCCGACGCCGCTTCCACAGTCGACCGCGATCGACAGGCCGGCGAGCGGTCGTGCGTCGGTCTGCGCTGACCCGGCGTCAGGCGATCGGCCGTGCCCGCCGAACTGGTCGCGGACGTAGGCACAGACGGCCTCACGGTAGGACGAGAGGACCTCGGCGCGTTCGATCGTCCCCCACCGATCCCAGGCTGCCGTCTCAGCGGTCGCCACGGTGGCCTCGATCTCGCGTTCGGCGTCGCGATCGAACTCGACGCCGTCGTCGAAGAGCTTGATCCCGTTGTCGGTCGGCGGATTGTGGCTCGCGGTGATCATCACGCCGAATCGGCCCTGCGACGCGGACGCAAGTGCTGGCGTTGGAACCTGGCCGACTCGCCGAACCCTCGCTCCGGCGCTCGCGAGTCCTGCGGCCATTGCTGCGGCAAGGGGCTCGCTCGTCTCCCGCCCGTCGTACCCGAGCACGACGATCGGCGAGTCGGATCTTCCTTCGGAGTCGGCCGTGCCGTCGATCGTTCGCCCGACGGCCTGGCCGACCGAGAGGGCGAGTGTGGGCGTAACCTCGGTCGCGACCGGTCCGCGGATTCCCGCGGTCCCGAACAGCGTCATGCGACTGGGTTGCGCGAGCACGTACTTAGACCCACTGACCCTCGTACGTCGGGGCGTCGGCCGCTACTGCCACTTGAGGACTCGCCACGATCGTTCGTTCCTGCGGCCGGCTAAAATATATTTTAGCTAACATATAACGGGTGCGGAGTCTTCCTGCAGGTATGATCGAACAATCGGGTGAAAGTCCCGCAGGGACAGCGCACGAGTCGGCGAACGAATTCTCCACGGGGACGACGATCGTCGCTCTCGGTGGCGACGACGGGGTCGTTCTCGGTGCGGACGCTCGCGTGAGTCTGGGTGGGCGCTTCGTGACCAATCGGTCGGCGCGGAAGGTCGAACCGATCGGTGAGCGGGCCGCCGTCGCCTTTTCCGGCGGTGTCAGCGACGCGCAGTCGGTGGTCGATCAGTTGCGAACCGAACGCCAACTTTACGAACTCGATCACGGGCGGCCGATGCCGACGGACGCACTCGCGACGGTAACGGGGCGACTGATCCGCACCGGACAGTTCCGCTCGATCGGCCTCTTGCTCGGCGGGGTCGACGAGTCGGCCGTCTACTGGATCGACGGCGGTGGCGGTGTCATGCGTGACGCGTACGCGGCAAGCGGCAGCGGGATGCAACTGGCCTACGGCGCCCTCGAAGGCGCGTACGAACCGGATCGGCCGGTGTCCGACCTGCAACCACTTGCCGCCGACGCCCTCGCAGCCGCCGCCGAACGGGACGTCGCCAGCGGGGACGGGATGACGATCACGACGATCACCGACGAGGGCCTCTCCGAGCGCCGGACGAACGCCCTCGGCCGCGAGGCGCTTGCTGGAGCGGATGGAGCGAGCCCGGCTCCCGAAACTGCGGACGAGGAGGTGGCCTGAGATGGACGACACTCGCAGGCAGGCCTACGACCGCGGTCAGACAATCTTCTCGCCGGATGGTCGCCTCTACCAGGTCGAGTACGCCCGGGAGGCGGTCGAACGCGGATCACCCGCCGTCGGCGTTCGCGTGGCCGACGGCGTCGTCCTCGCTGCCAGAAAGCGACGCGCCTCGCCGCTGCTCGAACCGGACTCGGTGGCGAAGCTCCACCGAATCGACGATCACATCTCGATCGCTTCGGCGGGCCACGCCGCCGACGCGCGTCAGCTCGTCGACCGCGCCCGGGTCGCCGCTCAGCGCCACCGTCTCCAGTACGGGGAGCCAGCGCCCGTCGAATCGGTGACGACGTCCCTCGCAGACCACATCCAGGAGTCTACGCAGACCGGGGGAACCCGCCCCTACGGAACGGCGCTCCTGATCGCGGGCATCGACCCGAATGATGCTGGGGAATCGACGGCACAGTCCGCCGCCGGCTCGGTCGGTCAGCTCTTCGAACTCGACCCGAGCGGGACGCCGTACGGCTGGCGTGCCGTCGGGATCGGCGAGGGCTCGACGACGATCAGAGAAACGTTCGAGTCCGCACTCGACCCGGCGACTGCGGACATCGAAACCACGGTCGACGACGCCGTACCCACGGCGCTCGACGGGCTCGCTGTGGACGACGACGAGCCCGACCCGGACGCCTACGAGTGCCTAACGATCGAACCGGGGCCGACGGTGACGACCCGGTCGACGGACGAAATCGAGACGGTTCTCAGGGAGACGGCGTCGTAGCGGTTCTCACGACGAACCCAGGCTGCGGGTTCGTCGCAGTGTTTACGCGACGTTGGCTTCCTTATGCGACGTCGGCTTCGGGGGCTGTGTCCGCCGTCGCTGCCGTCGTCGATTCGCACCCACTTTCTTCGGCGTCGGCCACCTCCGCACCCACTCGTCGAGTGGCGACGACGGTACACTCGCCGTCTACGTAGCACTCGACGGTCTCGTCGTCCAGCGTGACTGCCACACGGACGGCCATCGGCTCGTGCGACAGCGGCGTCTCGGTCCACTCGCGCCCGACGTTCCAGATCGGTCGCTGGTCGATCGACTCGTCGTGGTCGTGGTAGAACGACACGAGTTCGGGGTGATCGAGCAGCGTCAGCGCGACGGGACAGCGGAGTCCGTATCCACACGCCGCACAGGTGAACGACGCCTGCACCGGGTCCGGGACGGACTCGCGGGCCTTCTCGTCGCCAGGGTCGGGCCGGACCACGTCGAGACGCGACTCGACGGGGCCGCCACATTCGGGACAGACGCCGTCACTGAGGTGGGCGATGCGGTGTCGGTGGTGGCGATCGAACGCGGCGGGGAGGTCGTCATCGTGTGCCTCGAGGCCTGCCGGCGGAAAGTCCATCCGGAGGATCGACCGCTCACACGCCTCACAGGTGATGGCCACTTCGTTGTCGTCGACGGCGGCGGCGAGTTCCTGGGCGCCACAGAACGGGCACGGATCGTCGACGGCGACCGCCTGGCGGTCGACCTGATGCGTGTACGTGCCGGATTCGATGGCGCGGGCGGCGCGCCTGCCGGTCGCGGTCAGCGCATACCCCTCTTCCGTCTTCGAGAGGTACGGTCCGACCAGTTCGTCGATGTGATAGGCGAACCCGGCCGTCGTGTCGACGTCCGCGGCCTCGAAGAGTGTCGAGAACGAGACCCGACCCGCGTTGGCTTCGTCCTCGGTCCGATCGCGAATCGTCCGGAGAATTCCCGTGCGAACGTCGTTTCCCAGCGCCTGAAACGCCTCACTCGGTTCGGTGACGTGGACGGAGTCGTCGACCGTGCCGGCCGTTGTTGGCAGCGCTTCGTCGCCACCCGCTCCCGTGTCGGCGTCCGGATCCACGTCTGTCATGCCCGTCGTTACGTGTGGGCGAAAAAGTACCTTCTGCCCACCGACGATTCTGCCGTCAGCCGAAGGAGCGGGTGTATCCCTGGCGACGGTCGTCTGCATGAACACAGAGACAGCGGAGATCGGGCGGGCAGTGGTCCTCTGCGGGGACGCCCATCGCGACGACCCTATCCACGACACGGTTCGCTCTCGCGGTTCGACCCTCGTCAGTCCCGGTCGACCCGCACTTTCTGTTTCTCGACGACGCGGACGTCCTCGATCCGCGCCTCCGGGTACTGCCCGTCTTCGTCTTTCTCGGCGGCCTTGACCATGTCCCAGACGACGGTCAGTCCGGTCGTCACGCCCTGGAGAGCCTCCATCTCGCAGCCGGTCGTGCCGGTCGTCTCCACGGCGACGGTGAGCGTAGCGGTGTCGTCGGCCAGGTCGATATCCGTCTCCACGTTCGTGATCGGAATCTGGTGGCACATAGGGATCGTCTCCCAGGTGTGTTTGACGGCCTGTACCGCCCCAATGCGCGCGGTCGCGAGCACGTCGCCCTTATCGACGTCGTCCGCCCGAATCGCCTCGACGGTGGACGGTCGAAGTCGGATCCGTCCAGTGGCGACGGCCCGTCGCTTCGAATCCGGTTTTCCGCCCACATCGACCATCTGGACCTCTCCCTCGCCCGTCGTGTGAGTGAGGTCCTCCGTCGCGGCGGCGTCCGCGGCGTGGTGGGCAGTGTCTTTCTCGCCGTCAGTCATCACTCTCACCCCACAGGACGCCGGGAATCTCGGTCAGCAGGTCAGAGGCCGTGATTCCGAGTCCGTCGCCGGCGCCCCACCGATCGGCGAGGACCTCGCCGGCGCGGCCGTTGACGTATGCCGCTGCGGAGGCCGCCTCGAACGGGTCGGCGTGTTCGAGCAGCCCGGCGGTGATCCCGGCGAGCAGATCTCCGGTGCCGCCGACGGCCATGCCGGGGACGCCGACGCGCGCGATCCGGGTCCGTTCGCCGTCCGAAATCACGTCGTCGACGCCCTTCACGAGCACGACGTGGCCGAGGTCCGCGGCGAACGCCTCGATTTCGTCGGTGACGGCCTCCATTTCGGCGCGGCCGCTACGAAGCTCGTCGACAGCCGGGCCGCCCATCCGTTCGAGTTCGCGGGCGTTCGGCGTACAGACGAGCGTCGCCTCTGTCTCGAGCTCGGGCACGACCGAGAGCGCTTCCGCGTCGACGACTGCAGGGCCGGTGTAGGCTTCGAGGAACTGCCGGGCTGCCGCGAGACTTTCGTCGGCACTGCCGAGGCCGGGGCCGAGGACGACCACGTCGTCGTACCGTTCGGCCGTTTCGACGAGCTCGTCGACGTGGTCGGGTGTTAGCCGGTCGCCGTCGTAAGGCTGGACGATGAGGTCTGCGGCGTAGCCCTGAATCTCGTCTGCGACCCCGGTGGGGGCTGCGACGAACGAGAGTTCCATCCCGGCTCGCAGGGCCGCCTGGGCGGCGAGCGCCGGAGCGCCGGTGTACGGCCCGCCGCCGACGACGTAGGCCCGACCGGTTCGCGACGCTGGCTGCGCGAGACCGACGTCGCCGGGCCCGACGAACCGCTCGGCTGCGGCCGGGATGCCGATGTCCGCGACCCGACAGTCGGCGTCGAGTTCGGGGAGGCCCGGTTTCGTGTCGTGAAACGTGACGACGTAGTCGGCCCCGATCGGGTTCGCGTTGGCGTCAGGGTCGGTCGCATCGAAGCCGGAGGGAACGTCGACCGAGACGACCGTTGCGTCCGACGCGGCTATCGCGGCGGCGGCCGTCGCCGCGGGTTCTCGTAACGCCCCGCTGATTCCGGTCCCGAGCATGGCGTCGACGATGACGTCGGCTTCGGGGAGGGAGATGGCGGTCGAATCTCGCACCTCGTGTACGTCTGCGTCGGCCGCGACGAGCGCCTTCCAGTTCCGTCGGGCGACGTCGGTCCCGATCCGGTCGGCTCGCCCCAGGAGGTGAGTCTCGACGTGCTCGATGGTCGACTCGCCCATCGACTCACGGTCTTCGAGAAATCGGGCGGCGACGAATCCGTCTCCGCCGTTGTTCCCGCGACCGGCGACCACCACGACCGTCGCGTCCGACGGGGCGACCTCGCGCACGAGCCGGGCGACCGCGTTACCGCTGGATTCCATCAACTGGGCCTGTGAGACGCCCAGGGCCGCGGCGTTTTCGTCGACGGCGGCCATCCGTCTGCCGGTGATCATACCCGCCGGTTCGGCCGACGTGGCGAAAAACGTGTGGGACGGAGGCGGGCGGTTCGACCGGCAGTCCGGACGAAACGCTTTCGACCGCAGAACGGCTACGTTGGAACGTGAACGTCTTCTGGCTGGACGAGTCGCCCGAGCTGGCCGCCCGGTACCACTGCGACCAGCACGTCAACAAGATGCTCCTCGAGGCGGCGCAGGTCCTCTGCACCGCGGCTCGCCAGAACGGGTACGAACGGGATTTTCTGTACCGGGCGACCCACACCGACCACCCGGTGACCAGGTGGGCGACCGAGTCGCGGGCCAACTGGCTGGAATTGCGCGACCACGCCGAAGCTCTCAACGCGGAGTTCAAAGCGCGGTACGATCACGAGGACGACCACGCCAGCTGGGCGGTCATCGATCGGATCGACCCCGACGCGATCGACTTTCCGCGATCGGCGCCGACGCCGAAACCGCAGGCCATGCCGGCGGACTACCGCGACCCCGACGATCCGGTCGCGGCCTATCGGGCGTACTACGCCGGGGAGAAGGCCGAGTGGGCGGAGTGGGCCCACACCGACGAACCGCCGTGGCTCGACCGGTATCGGACCGTGGACGATTGATCACGGTGCCGACCGGGTACTGACGACAATCCGGCACCGCCGGTGGCTCAGTACTCGATCTCGAACCCATCCTCGCCCTGCGGCTCCCCGTACTCGACCGTCACGTCGTCGACGTCGGCGGCGGGGCTGCCCTCGTGGCACCACTCGACAATTCCCTCGACGGCGTCCTCGGGACCCTCGAAGACGGCCTCGACGCGGCCGTCGTCCAGGTTTCTCACCCAGCCGTCGACGCCTCGCTCCCTGGCGGTGTCACGGGTAGTCGCCCGGTAGTAGACGCCCTGGACCGTGCCGCTGACGAACACGTGTGCGCGAGTCCGATCGGCCATAGGTAGTCCTGTGATGGGTGGATCCTAATATACCAGTGATCGAGGTCCACCCGGCCCGCAACTACAATGTCATCAGGCTGTGAATCGTCCAGTATGTCTGACGTAACGCTTCGCGACGCGACCGAAGGAGATGCTGCGGCCATCCAACGCGTCGCCCGTCAATCGTGGCACGAGGCGTACGACGAGATCATGGGTGCCGAGACGGTCCAGTCGACCGTCGATTCGTGGTTCGATCCGGATCGGCTCGTCCGAGACGACATCCTCCCCGACGATCGGCCGCTGTTCGTCGCCACGATATCCGACGATGTCGTGGGGGGTTCATCGAAGGGGTTCCGGACGACGGCGACGAGGAACGATATCACGTCTACCGGATCTACGTCCATCCGGCCCACTACGGGCAGGGAATCGGAACGAGACTGCTCGAACGACTCGAACGGACAGCAGTCGACCGTGGGGCACGCTCGCTGGAACTGACCGTCTTTGCCACGAACGAACGGGCCCGCAGTTTCTACGAATCGTTCGGGTTCGAGCAGTACGACACGGCCTTCGACAATCGGTTCGAGGTCGAACGGATCCGCTACGAACGTACGATCGACTGACGACTCGCGACCGACAGGCCGACATCGATCCAGCCCCTACGCTGGCCAGTGTCACGCCGCGTCACGCACCGGGACGGGATCCACTTCGACCTCGATCGCCACGTCGTCGCCGACGCCCGCACCACCGCAGGCGACGTCAACGTCGTGAGCCACGCCCACGCCGACCACACGTTCAGTTCGAGTCCCGGGACGGTCGTCTGTTCGGCCGAGACGGCGGCGATTGCGACCGCCCGGACGGGCGTCGAGTTCGACTCGGTTTCCGCTGCGCCGGGCGTCGAGCTGGTTCCGGCAGGGCACGTCGTCGGGTCGCGAGCGGCCGTCATCGAGGCCGCAGGCGGGACCCGGTACTGCTACACCGGCGACTTCTCGACCCGGGACCGGGCCTACCTCGAGGGATTCGATCCGGCGGCCCTCGACGTCGACGTCCTGGTGATGGAGACCACCTACGGCCACCCGCGCTACCGGTTTCCCGACCAGGCCGAGCTCGAAGCGTCGATCCACGACTGGATCCGGGACCACCCCGATCAGCCGTTGTTCCTCTTTGGCTATTCGCTCGGTCGCGCCCAGAAATTGCAGTGGCTGGCCGCCGAGGCGACGGATCGGCGAATCCTCGTCTCGCGGACGATCGACGAGGTCAACCGGGCGATCGAATCCTCGACGGACATCGGGTTCGCTGGCGAATCCGTCGACGCCGGTTCGATATCGGAGCTGCAACCGGCGGCCCTCACCGACGAGATCGTCGTCGTTCCCTCGAACCAGTCCCGTCGTGACTGGATCGATGCGATCGCCGACGAGACGGGAGCGCTGAAGGCTGGCTTCTCCGGTTGGGCGGTCGAGGACTCGTTCCTGTATCGTGGCGACTACGACGTCACCTTCCCGCTGACCGATCACTGTGATTTCGACGAACTGATAGAGACGGTGCGGTCGATCGATCCGGAGCTGGTGTACACGCAGCACGGGTTCGACGAGCAGTTCGCCGACGTTCTCGCGACAGAATACGGGTACACCGCCCGGCCGTTGAAGCGGGATCAGACGGCACTTGCTGATTTTGGGTGAGTTGGGTGAAGGGAGAGAGAGAGAGACCGAATGTGCGAGTGAGGACTGGGTGAGCGTCGAGTTCCCATCCGGCCGTTCGGTCACACTGCGATCAGTCCACGGTCGCTTCACCGGTCCGAAGGTGGTGAAACACGTAGGTTTGAACGTACCCGGCGTACGCGCCGCCGAACCGCTCACGGATGGCTCGCGAGGTCTCGGCGTAGGAACCGTGATCGCAGTCGGGGTAGTACGTGGCGATGGCCTTGCGAATCCAGGTGTCGAGTGGCACCGCCTCGTCGAACTCGAGGGCGAAGAGGCAGATGCAGTCGGCGACCTTCTCGCCGACGCCGACGAACCGGGTGAGGTATTCGCGCGCTTCCTCGTAGGGGAGATCCCGTGCGTCTTCGGGATGGCCTTCCCCGTCGGCGACCATGCGTGCCGTTTCGACCACGTAGGGCGCGCGGTAGCCCAGTCCGAGGTCGCGCAACTCGGACTCTGTCGCCGCGGCGAGTTGGTCCGGCGTCGGGAAGTCGTGGTAGGTCCGACCGTCGAACTCGATCGGGGTTCCGTACTCCGTCGAGAGCGTCGTCACCATCTCGTTGATCCGTTCGACGCGCATCTGTGCCGAACAGATGAATGCGATCAGCGTGTCGAACGGCGGATCCGTCACCAGCCGCAGGCCCTGGTGGGCTGCGTAGGCATCTTCGACGAGCGTGTCGTCGGGCGCGTCGGCGACGATCGCTGGAAGGTCGTCGTCGAGCCGGAGTCGGCGTCGCAGTATCGGTTCGGCGTCGGTCGTCGACTCCCACTCGAGACCGGCGTCGGTCGACCTGGCGCGGACGACTTCGCCGTCGATGGCGAGTTCGTACCAGGCCTCCGGGGCCCGGTTGCCGGCGTACAGCTTGTCGTCGCTGCGCGTCCAGCGGTAGGTCTGGCCGCTCTCGATCGTGAGATAACAGTCGATCCCGCCGTCGAGTTCAGTGTGCGGAATCGTCCCGGTTTCCATCGACTGCTCAGAGCGGCGCGACCGGCTTTTGCCTTTCGAGACGCCGACGACCCGTTCGCGATGGGCGCCCGCGGACTGCCAGTCCGTAGCGACAGTCGACAATCAGGCGAACCTTCATACTGCATGCGACCGAATACCGAGGTATGGATTGCAGGGTCGTCGTCGAGGCTGCCGTGCCGGTGTTCGACGTGGAGACACCGGATGAAGCGATTCGGATCGCGATTTCGAAGACGGGAGAACTGTTGAACCCTGACCTGAACTACGTCGAAATCTCCATGGGCGAGCGAACCACTCCCTCGGGGGAGGAGTTGCCCCCGGCGTTTATCGCCGCCGACGAAGCCCTCGTCGCACTCGAACTCGAGATGACCGTGTTCAACGTCGAACGCGACGAACACGCCGCTCGCATCGCCCGCAAGGAGATCGGCCAGCGACTCGAGAACATTCCGTTAGAGGTACTCGTCGTCAAGGAGCTCCCCGACGAATCCGAGTCGGACGAGTCGTCGGCGGACGCCGAGTCGACGGAGTCTGACCAGACGACGAACGCGAGTGAGAGCGAGCCGTCGACCTCGTCGGACGAAGACGATGACGACGTGCTTCCGGAGTTCGACGAGTTACTCGACTGACTCCCGTCGATCGATCACGTCGGTATTTGGTCCCTACCGCGTTCGTATCTGCACTCGATTACATTCGAACGACGCTTTGATTCTCGAACCGTAGAACGGCTCACGACCGTGTTCGGACCCAGCGTCGTCACTGTCGTGTCTGGCCGAGACGCCGCAGGAAGTGCTTAATCCGCAGTCGCAGCGACCGTTTCGGTCTCTTCCGATTCGGTCATATTCTCCGTAATTCCGTTCGCAATCGCAAAAACAGCGTCCTTGTGGTCAGTTTTCGATTTGTGGATCGATGTCGGCCGAATCCCGAGTGACTCGTATGTCGAGAGGTCGATCGTACAGTCGTCCCAGGCTCGGCACTGGTTCGATACCTCGGCAAGAAGCCCGTGAAGGTGAATGAGTTCCTGCTTCTTCATAACCATCCCAGTCTACCAACTGCAGGGTTATATTATTATCCTGAGGCTCGTTACCACGCTTCTCTGTCTCTCGCGAATTACTGTCACGACTCTCTGCTGTTTTTCGGCTCTCCCTACCGCCCTCGTATCGCCGGACGACGACGTGGTAATGCGGTATTTATTACAGGTCACGACGGATTTCTCCACCCTTCACTCGTCTCGATCCGGTCGAACGCTGCGGTGCTCGTGACCCACACGCTCCAGATAGTGTCTATGGCAGCGTTCGTCGCCCCGCTCATCTCTGTCACCGATGCGCAACTCGGCGTGTCGAGGTGGGCCGGGCCGGAGCTGGTGATGCGCGTCAGCCCAGGGTCTTCAGCGTTTGCAGGTCTCGATCCGTGCGAGTAAATTCGGCTGTTCGCCTGCTCGCGTGACAGTTCGGACAGTGAAAGAGGTCTGCGGGGGCGGGGAGATCCGTCGGCGCTTGCTGCCAGTCTTTGGTACACTCCGGACAGAGTAATTGCACGCTCGTCTCGTCCATGTCACGCTAGTACACACCACTACCCAAAAACGTTGTCGTCACCTAACTGGTTCGTCCCCGATCGGCGTGTGCTCGTCCAGCGGCCGTGATCAGGCCGGTGCGGCCATTTCAGAGGCTTCGAGGAGCTCCTTGTACCGGTTGCGGATCGTCACTTCTGAGATGTTCGCCACTTCGCTGACCTCGTTCTGGGTTACCTTCTCGTTCGTGAGCAAGGCCGCGGCGTAGACCGCTGCAGCGGCGAGTCCGACCGGACTCTTGCCCGAGTGGACACCGTCACCGCGGGCCGACTCGAGTAGCTCGCGCGAGGTCCGTTCGGTCTCCTCCGAGAGGTCCAGATCGCTGATGAACCGGGGTACGTAGTGTTCCGGATCGGCGGGCTTTACCTCGAGGGAGAGCTCGCGGACGATGTACCGGTAGGTTCGTGTCAGTTCCATGCGGTCGACGCGGCTTACCTGCGAGATCTCGTCGAGGCTGCGCGGCGTGCCGGCCTGTCGGGCGGCGGCGTACAGCGACGACGTGGCGACGCCCTCGATGGAGCGTCCGGGGAGGAGGTCCTCCTCGAGCGCGCGGCGGTAGATGACCGACGCGGTCTCGCGGACGTTTTCCGGCAGGCCGAGCGCGCTGGCCATTCGGTCGATCTCACCGAGGGCCTGCTTCAGGTTGCGCTCCTTGGAGTCGCGGGTACGGAAGCGCTCGTTCCAGGTGCGCAGGCGCTGCATCTTCTGGCGCTGTCGGCTCGACAGCGACTTGCCGTAGGCGTCCTTGTTCTGCCAGCCGATGTTGGTCGACAGGCCCTGGTCGTGCATCATATTCGTCGTCGGGGCGCCCACGCGGGACTTCTGGTCTCGCTCGGCGCTGTCGAACGCGCGCCACTCTGGGCCGCGATCGATCTCGTCTTCCTCGACGACCAGTCCGCAATCGGTACAGACGGTCTCGGCGTGTTCTTCGTCGGAGACGAGTTGCCCGCCGCATTCGGGACAGCGTTCTTGCTCCTCGCCCCGTTCGGTCTCTTCCTCCCGCGTCGTTTCGTCCGTGTAGGTTCTGATTCGTGTTTCTGTCATCGTAGATCGGGTGCGTTACTCGGTGCTCCCGGGTGGGGAATCCAGAAGAAACCCGGTCACCTCAGCTAACATATGGTAAGGGCGAAAGCGACTTAAAGGTTTCGACTACTATATAAGTAACTCTCCGATTTGGTTAAGTAGTTTTCGTATATACGACGATCGATCGTGATGGTCTCGGCGGCGAGTTCACTCAGACGGTAAAGAGGTGTCCCTCGGTCGGAACGTCGAAGAGCCCGATGCGCGCACCGGCATCGAGCCAGGCGTGCCCGTAGGAAAACGCCGCCAGTGCGTTGACCAGATCGTCGTCGTCACGGAAGTGCCGGCCGTCCTCGAGGTAGGAGTCGGCCATCTCCCGGCACTCGGCCGCGGCAGCTTCCATCGGTGTCCCCGGCGGTGGTGCGATCGTCGCGGCGTCCAGCGCCTCCGCGAGCAGCCCCTCGTAGCGATCCGTCTTCTCCGCGAGGTCAGCGGCCATACGAGAGTACTCGACAGTCTGGGCCGTAAGCCCGTCGGGTTAGGGCGACGCATGGGTGCACAAAATCTCTCCAGGCGCCAGCCCCTCCCGTTCCAACCGCAGCCACTTCCGTTCCAAACGCAACTCCTCCCGTTTCGGACGCCATTTCGGACCGAACGCAAGGCGTTTAGGATCCGTCCTCCTATACGTGGCCATGAGCGAGAGCGCCCGAGTCGAGATTTACACGAAGGAGGCGTGTCCCTACTGCGTGAAGGCGATGGATCTCTTCGATGAGAAGGGAGTCGAGTACGAGACGTACAACGTGACCGGCGACGACGAACTGTTCGAGGAGATGGTCGAACGGGCCGACGGCCGGCAGACCGCACCCGAAGTATTCGTCGACGACGAGCTCGTCGGCGGCTGGGACGAGACGAGCGCGCTCGAAGAGACGGGCGAACTCGACGAGAAACTCGGGCTGGTGACCGACGGCGGGAGCGACGAAGGCGAGGTGCTCGAACACCGACGGCTCGTCATCACTGGGACGGGTATCGCCGGACTCACTGCGGCGATCTACGCCGCCCGATCGAACAACGAGCCGCTGGTCATCGAGGGCGACGAACCCGGCGGCCAGCTCACCCTGACGACCGACGTCGCGAACTACCCGGGTTTCCCGGACGGCATCAACGGAACCGAACTGGTGAACAACATGAAAGAACAGGCCCGCCAGTTCGGCGCCGAGACGCGAAACGGGATCGTCGAATCGGTGGACGCGAGCGATCGGCCGTTCCGCGTCGAACTCACGAACGGTGACGTCTACACGGCGGACGCGATCATCGCCGCGTCGGGAGCCAGCGCGCGTACCCTGGGGATTCCCGGTGAGGACGAACTCATGGGTTACGGGCTCTCGACGTGTGCGACCTGCGACGGTGCCTTCTTCCGCGGCGAGGACATGCTCGTCGTCGGCGGCGGCGACGCGGCCATGGAGGAAGCGACCTTCCTCACGAAATTTGCCGACACGGTCTACCTGGTCCACCGTCGCGAGGGCTTCCGCGCGGAAGACTACTGGATCGATCGTGTCCAGGAGCAGGTCGACGCCGGCGACATCGAGATCATGACGAATACGGAACTGACCGAGATCCACGGCTCGCAGGAAGACGGTGTCGACCACGTCACACTGGTCGAGCATCCCGAGGGCCACCCGACGGAGAAACTGGACGACCCGGACACCGACGAGTTCGACTTCGACGTCGGCGCCGTCTTCTTCGCCATCGGCCACACACCAAACACCGACTACCTCGCTGGCACTGGCATCGAGACCGACGACGAGGGCTACCTCATCACCGAGGGTGGTGACGGCGCTGGACAAACCAGAACCGGGGTGCCCGGCATCTTCGGCGCTGGCGACGTCGTCGATTACCACTACCAGCAGGCCGTGACGGCCGCCGGGATGGGTTCGAAAGCCGCCATCGACGCCGACGAGTATCTGGAGGAACTGGAACGCGAGTCCGCACCCGAAACCGAAGCCGCCGCGGCGGACGACTAAAAGGACCGTTTCGTCGTCGGTCCTGCCGCGTTCAGCCGTCAACTCGGAACGAGTTCCGGTTCCTTTCACCGGTTCGTGTCATCAACCACCATTGGGATCTGTAGTGAAGAGAAACAATTTTCACACGACGAGTTAGAACTGTTATGTGACGACAATGGTCTTCCGACGAACACTGCTAGTCTGTACAGTCGCTGCCCTCCTGCTCTCTGCGGGCTGTCTGGGGCCGTTTTCCCCGGACGACGGGAGCGAGACCGAACCGGAATCCGAATCACTCGAAGCGGCCGAACTCGTCGAGCGATCGCAGTCGCTCAACGCCTCGTCCGGCCCACTTCACGCAACCATGACGACGTCGATGAGTGACGGCACGGAGACACAATCGGTCACCTACGAGGTCTGGCAGCGGTCCGCCGGCGAGATGCGCATGGAAGTCGTCGACGCCGACGAGGGACTGGGCGCGCCGGACGTGATGGTTCTCGACGGGTCGACCACCTGGATGTACGACGAGGACGCGAACCGAGCCGTCCGGATGGATATGGGATTCGGCCCCGAGGAGATGGTGGAGTTCGGTGAGCAGCTGAACGACGTCGCCTTCGACGGGATGGAGGCCGAGCGTGTCGGCACCGACACCGTCGCCGATCGGTCGGTCACGAAGGTCGAACTCACCGGCAACGAGTCGGGCCTGTTGCCCGGTGAGATGACGCTGTGGATCGACGACGAGACCTACTACCCGCTGAAACAGGAGATGGAGATGCCGGGCCAATCGGGGGTCACGATGACGATGACCTACGAGGAGTTCGACCCGGACGCGGAGCTCTCTGACGATCGGTTCACATTCGATCCGCCCGAGGACGCCGAGGTACTCGACTTCGACGAACTGCCGACGGAGACCCACGACGACGTGAAATCTGCCGACGAGGTCGTGCCGTTCGACCTGACGGAGCCGACCGTGCCCGAGGCGTACACGCTCAACAGTTCGGTGACGATGCAGAACCTCCAGGGCTGGTCGGCCTCCCTCAGGTACACGGACGGAGCTGACGGTCGCCTCACGGTCACCGCTACCGAAGCGTCGGGTGATGCCATGGGCGGACTCGGCGGCGAGACGATCACGATCGGAGACGTCGAGGCGACGAAAACGAGCACCGAACTGCTGAACATCACGTCGACGTCCATCAGGTGGACGACCGACGACCTGACCTACACCGTCAGCGGCACCGCCGACGAGGACGCGCTCCGAAGCGTCGCCGAATCGATCATCGAGTAACGGAATCGAGCGCTTCACACGCTTTTATAGCCGATCGCGGAACGCGGCGTCAGAACGGGAACAGCGAGTCGGCCGCCGGATCGCGTTCGAGCAGTTCGATCTCGTGGCCGTCCTGGTCGCGGGTGAACGCGTACAGGTGGTCGCAGTCGGCTGGCTCGCGGTAGTCGTCGGCCTCGCGCGTCTGCAGCTTGTCCCAGTCGTCCTGGAGGTCGTCGACGCGCACACAGAGGTGGCCCCAGCCGTCACCCTGCGTGTAGGAACGCCCGTCGTAGTTGTAGGTAAGTTCGACGGCCATGGCCTCGTCGGCGGCGTTTCGGGGTTCGAGGAAGTAGTTCGCGAAGGAGTCGGCCTCCCAGCGGCCGACCTCGTCGTACTCGAACTTGCGAGTCCAGAAGCCGAGTGCATCGTCGGCGTCCTCGACGCGGATCATGGTGTGGTCGATCGACCACAGCGCGCCCTCGTCGGGAGAACGCTGGACGATCTCGACCTCGTGGCCGTCGGGGTCCTTGACGAAGGCGTAGTGACCGCCGCAGGACTCCGGATCGCGGTAGTCCGCGACGCCCTCGTCCATCAGCTGCTCGTAGTAGGCTTCGAGTTCGCCTTCGGGAACCCGCACCGCAATGTGGCCCCACGCGTCACCGATCTCGACCTCGTCCGTCCCGTGGTTGTGCGTGAGCTCGAGCAACGCGGCGTCGTCGTGCATGTCCTCGGGGCCGAGGTAGACGAGCGTGAAGTCCTCGCCCTCGTGGCGGTCTTTCTCTTCGTAGTCCAGGTGTGTCTGGTACCACTCGAGCGATTCTTCGAGGTCCGAAACGCGAATCATGGTGTGATCGACGATGCCGTCCATGGGCGTGCGTACGCGGTCGTGGCGAAAAAACGTGTGGAAGCCGGCAGGGAGGCCGATTCGCGTGCGATCACCGAATTGCTCCGCTGAACCGGCGTCTACTCGGGTTGGGAGCCGCCGTCGGCAGACACGTCAGACTCCGACCCGGGCGTCACCGGATCACCGGCGTATTCCGATCCGTTAGCGGCGATCGGTTCGACACCTTTTCGACGCGCGTCGAACTCCGAGAGACCGTAGACCAGGCCGGTCAGGAGCACGACGCCGATCGGCAGCAGGATGAACGGCGTGATGCGGGTGAATCCCCAGACGGTGATCAACAGTGCCGAGACCAGCCCGACCGTCAGCGCGTACGGTATCTGGGTTCGGACGTGGTCGATCAAATCTGCACCGGTGAACGTCGCCGAGAGCACGGACGTGTCCGAGATTGGCGAACTGTGGTCGCCGAAGATCGCTCCGGAGAAGATCATGCCGACGATCACGGCGACCATCGTGTGGTCGCCGGCCATCGACCACGCGACGGGGATTCCGATCGGCGTCAGAATGGCCATCGTCCCCCACGCAGTGCCGGTCGAGAAGGCGATGAACGTGGCGGCTCCGAGAACGACGACCGGGAGCAGTTCGATGGGAAGCGACTCGCCGATCACATTGGAGACGTAGCCGCCGGTATCGAGTGCGGTGACGGCCGTTCCGATTCCCCAGGCGAGGACGAGGATCGACACGGCCGTGAGCATGAGTCCGAACCCTTCGATCGTGGCGCCGGTCGACTCGCCGGCGTCCATGATACCGTATACTTTCCCGAGGACGAATCCAGAGACCACCATGGCGAACGATCCGTAGACGAGCGCCGAGGCGTAACTTGCGTCGATGAACGCGTTGAACACCGTGTCCCCCGGTCTGTCGATGAACGTGGATAACGGTTCGGCGGGCAGGCCGGTCCAGAGGGCCGTTCCCAGGGTCACGACGGCCAGGACGACGACGGGGGTGAAGAAACTCGCCAATCGCGGATTCTCCGCGTGCGGGTCGCCGAGATCGCCCTCGACGTCTTGCATCGGCTGGGCGTCGTCCCGGGTCACCTTCCCGGTCGAACGGGATCGGTGCTCGGCGGTGAGCATCTCACCGTAATCGCGACCGGTCACGACGATGATGAGCACCATCACGATCGCCAGGATGGCGTACATGTTGTAGGGAATCGACTGGAGGAAGATCTCCATTGGCTCGGGCGCGTCCTGAAGCCCGAGGTCGTCGTAGGCTTTCTCGATCTCTCCCAACTGAAACGCGATCCAAGAGGAGATCGCGAGCGTCGCGACGGGTGCGGCGGTCGAATCGACGATGTACGAGAGCTTCTCCCGCGAGACGTGCAACTCGTCGGAGACGTCCTTGATCGTCGAACCGACGATGGCCGTGTTGGCGTAGTCGTCGAAGAACATCACGAGCCCGAGTAGCCACGCCGCGAACGTCGCACCGCGCTGGGTCTCGATGCGCTCTAACGCCCAGTCGCGGACGGCGTAGGAGCCGCCGAGATTCCAGATCATCGAGACGCCGGCGCCGAGCAGGAGCGTGAAGACGAGGATCTGCACGTAGAACCCGTCGTCGGCGATGATCCCCGCGACGATCCAGTCGAACGTCGTAAAGATCCCGAAGCCGTCGGCGGCGACGCTTCGGAGCCAGCCGACAGGATCGTCGAGCGGACTCGGTCCACCGGCGTAGAGGACCGCCCCCGACCAGATGCCCAGGAATAGTGACAACACCGCTTTTCGCGTGATGATCGCCAGTCCGATCGCCAGTAATGGCGGGACCAGCGACAGGACGCCAAATTCTGACATGGTTGGAAGTAGCAAGGTAAGGAATAATAAGTGTATGTGTCACTGGCAGTGTAGTAAGTCCCGTTGGCCGCGTGAACCGCCGATTACCGTCGTAGAATGAGTTTCAGGACGTCTTCGTCTTCGAGGACGTGGTCGGTGCCGACCTGCTGTTCGTCGTGGGTGGCGCTCGGCCCGGAGATGCGGGCGAAGCGAAATCGCTCCTCCATCTCGCCGCCGAGTTTCTCGATGGCTTCGCCGATGGTGGTGCCCCGTTCGACGACGAGCGGTTCTTCCCAGTCGACGCCGCGGCCGGGTTTGTCCATGTAGACCCGAATGAGGTCGAGTTTCTCCCAGATGCGGTCTTTGAGGACGTCCAGCCCTTTCTCCGCCTCCGCGCTGATGAACGTGACTTCCTCGGGGTCCAGGTCGCGCTCGCTGAGTTGCTCGTCGACGGTTTCCTTGTAGTTGGGTTCGATCAGATCGACCTTGTTCACGCAGGTGATCGAGGGGATGTACTCACGGTTTTCCATCAGGCCGTCGATGAGCCGATCGATGGTGAGGGTCTCCTGGAGGTTGAGCACGGCGTTGACGTAGCCCTGGTCGCGCAGGACGTCCTTGATCGTCTCCTCGTCGAGTTCCTGGTCGGCGCTCGAGGTGATCTTGATGCCGTCTTTGATCTTCGGGCGGACCGTCACTCGCGGCGGTTCCTCGTCGACGCGGATGTTGATGTTGTACAGCTCCTCCTGGAGGCGGTCGTACTGGTCGATCTCGAACACCGAGAGGACGAAGACGATCAGGTCGGCGTTTCGGACGACGGCCAGCACCTGCTTGCCGTCACCCTTGCCGGTTGCCGCGCCCTCGATCAGCCCGGGGACGTCGAGCAACTGGATGTTGGCGCCGCGGTGGTTCAGCATCCCGGGGTTGACGTCCAGCGTGGTGAACTCGTAGGAGCCGGTCTCGCTCTCGGCGTTGGTCAGCGAGTTCAGGAGTGAGGACTTCCCGACGCTCGGGAAGCCGACCAGCGCGACGGTCGCGTCGCCGTGTTTCTCGACCGAGTAGCCTCCGCCGCCACCGGAGCCGGACTGCTGTTTCTCGAACTTCTCCTTTTTCTCCGCGAGCTTCGACTTCAGCCGGCCGATGTGGGCCTCCGTCGACTTGTTGTAGGGCGTGTTGGCGATTTCGTCTTCGATCTCGCGGATCTCCTCCTCGAGCCCCATATACCACAACGGAACCGGTCGGCTCGAAAAACCCTTTCCATGCTGATCGGCCGGCGGCCTTCGGCCCGTATCGAGTCGTCCCGTTCGCGCCGATTGTCGGTCGTTCGTCGTTCGCGTTCGTCGACTGATCGACCGACCGTCATCCTCTTCACCAACTGGCCGACCGATCGTCATCTTCTTCAACAACTGGCCGACCGACCGTCGTCCTCCTTCGACGACTGGCCGACCCGCCGAGCCGTCGACACCGCATTCACGAGCACGCCTGCGCACCGAGTGCCAGATCAGTACACGGACGGCCGCCTGGGGTAGCTTCCACTGGAAACTGCTTTCGGTACGTATAAACGGTCTCTTCGAAAACCCTCACACATGCCCAGTGCGTCGATGCTGCGCGACAGCACGCAAATCGTCATCCGGAGGGCCACCCTCGACGATCTGGACGTGCAGCTCGACGAGCGGTTCACGGTCACCGTCGTCGCCGAGTCCGACGAGCACTACCGGATCATCGGGAGTCCGGTCGAGATCAAGGACGTGACCGAGTTTCTCTCGACCCGCGGCGTCAACCTTCGGTAGGCAGCGTCGCCGGGTCGTCGATTGCCACCGCAACTCGACCGTTCCGGGACCTTTTTGCGGCCGCTCGCGAATATCACTGTGTGAACGACGCCGCGATCTCGACGGGGTGTGCGCCGGTCGACGACCTGCTGGGCGGTGGGTTCGAACGCGGAGCCGTCACGCAACTGTACGGTCCACCGGCGGCTGGAAAGACGAACCTCGCCCTCTCCGGCGCCGTCGAGGCCGCTGCGGACGGCGGCACGGCGGTGTACATCGACACTGAGGGGCTCTCGGTCGAGCGCTTCGAACAGTTGCTCACCGCCCGTGTCGACGGTGACGCCGACGACATCGCGAACGCGGAGTCGATCGCCTCCCAGATCGTCATCGAGGACGCGCTCGATTTCGCCGAACAGGCAGAAGCCGTCCGCGACGTCGAGGAGTTCGCCGAACGGGCTGACCTAATCGTCCTCGACAGCGCGACCGGTTTCTATCGCCTCGAACGCGCCGGCGATGCCGAAGCCGGTGACGCACTCCGGCAGGTGACCAGCCAGGTGACACACCTGCTCTCGCTCGCTCGCAAGCACGACATCGCCGTCGTGATCACCAACCAGGTGTTCACCGATCCCGACTCGGATCGAACCCGCCCGCTCGGCGGTAACACCCTGGAACACTGGACCGGTGCCATCCTCCGGATCGATCGTTTCCGCGGTGGGAACCGGCGCGCGACGCTCGAGAAACACCGGGCGAAGCCGGCGGGTGAGTCCGTCCAGTTCGCGATCACGGACGAGGGCCTCACGGGGAGCGACCAGCAGGTGTGAGGCCGCTCGGTGAGCCGGGGTCGATTTCCGCCATCGATGTCGCCGGCCGGCTTCTTCGGTCATCCCGTTCAGACCGGCTCACCCATCCGTCGCTTCGAACCAGTTCTCCCCGCAGCCGGTGCGGACAGGCCGGAACGGTTATTCGAGACCGCTCGAATAGCCCGTGGTATGGACGACGTTACTCGACGGACGTTGGTGGGTGCTGTCGCAGCGGGAACCGCTACTGCGGTGGCGGGTTGTACCGGCGATTTGCTCGACGACGACGCGGATTCGAGCGACGAGACGGATGCCGCCTACGAGGAGTGGCTCGCGGCCGATCTCCTCGTCGATATGGATGCCGGAACCGTCATTCACGCGGATCTCGGTCGGATAACCGACTCCTGGCCGGAGGAAGCGCGTTCGGAACTTGGGCTCGACTCGTTGACCGACAGCCTCGGCGTGTCTGTCGATGACATTGACGGCATGCTCGTCTTCCAGACGGGCAGAACGGGGCTCGTTTTGACGGGCTCGTTCGATCGCGACGCGGTCGTCTCGGAACTCGCCGGCGAGGCGGAGACCGAAACCGTCGGCGACTACGAAGTGGTCAACGGGGCGATCGCGATCGGCTCGGACGCGCTCGTCATGAGTGCTGACTACGAGACCCTGATCGACGCTCGGAACGGGGACGTCGATCGCATCTCGGATGTCGACGAGGAGTGGGACGCGGCACTCTCCGGTGTTGCTGGCGCCGCGATGTCGGGTGTCATGTTCGACGACGCCGAGTCGTTCGAGCTGATGGGGATCGCGATGGACGCCGACGGCAGCGATATCACGATGGAGGCGCGAACCCACTACGCCGACGCGGAGACGGCCGAGGCCGAAAAGGCAGACGCAGAAGCGGAGGCGAAAGCGGAGTTCGTCGAGAACGGGGAGATACAGTCGATTCGCGTGGACGGAAACGTCGTCGTGATCGAGGCCGTGCTGTCAGACTTCCAGTTCTGAAATCGCAGGCGTCTGCCCGCTATCGGTTACTTCGTCGACTCAGATTTCGTTCAACTTCCGGAGAAGCTGGCCGCGGTACTCCTCGTCGCTCGTGATTCCTTTCAGCTCGAGGACGTTCCGTTCGAGCTTGTCCAGTGCGACGCGGAAGGCGCTGTCGGCGCCGTAGCCCTCGCCGGAGCCCGCGAGCTGGCCCTTGTTCGTCCGGAGTCGGATCTGACAGCGAATCAGGGGCTGGCCGCGGAGTTTCTCCTTGTGCTCGTGGAAGCGGACGTGGGCGTGCTGGACCTGCATCTTGGCGTACTTGTCGACGACCGACTCGATGCTTTCGACGACGTCGGCCCGACTCATCGAGCCCAGCTGGGAGATGTTCGTGATCTGGACGTCCATCTGTTCTTCTTCGGTGTAGGTGAGCGCGCGGAGGACGTCCGTCTTGGTGATCACGCCGTCGATCTGTCGCTCGTCGTCCGCCGGCGTCACCACGAGCCCCGCGTAGTCGAACTCGAGCATGGTCTCGACGGCCGTCTGGACGGTCGCGGCGGACTCGATCGTCTCGACGGGGCTGTTCATGATGTCGTAGACCGGGACGTCGAGCATGCGCTCGTTGTCGCCGACTCGGTCGCCCTGGGTCATCCGTTCGTTCTCCCGGATGACGAAGTCGGCGATGTCGTGGGTCGTGACCATTCCCGTCAGGTAGCCGTTCTCGTTCCGAACGGGAAGTCTGGAGATGCCGTTCTCGCGAAGCTGGTTGATTACCTTCCCGACGCCGTCGTCCTCGGTCACCGTGATCGGCTCGGCGGTGTAGACGTCCGCGACGGTGATCGCCGACAGGTTCTCGAGGACAGCCTCGAGGACGGCGTCGTCGGTGATGACGCCCCAGAGATCGCCGTTTTCGAACACGGGGGCGATCTTCGCGTTGCCCTCGATGAGGATCCGGGCGGTCTCACGCACGTCTTCGTCGCGATCGACCGTCGGGGCCGGCGCCGATCGACTCGGCTTGAGCAACGCAGCGACCTTCGCGTCGTCCTCGACGTGGCTCTGGAGCACCTGGCGTTCACTGATGACGCCCTCGTACTCCCCGTCGTCGGTGACGATGATCCCTTTGGGGTTGCCGTTCTCGAACTCCGCTCTGACTTTCCCCATGCGCGTCCCGACGTCGATCTCGAGGTGGTCACGGGTCGCAATATCTGCAATATTCATCGGTCCGTTCTGTCCTTTCGGCCCGACGGTAATCAACATATTGACTGTGTGGGTCGATAGCACCCGGCTTGCAGACACGTCCGCTATCGTGGGCCGAGAACCGGCCCGCCTGCCACATCGGTTGCCTGGTCCGTCCTGGGGCCGCCTGGAACTGGCGTCCCTCGCAGGAGCGGGGTGCTACCTGCGAGGGGGTAACACCCCACTCTCGGAGGCCCGGGCTTTTTCGCCGGCCTCGTCGGGTACACTGTATGGTGTCACCCGTTACCGGCGTCACTCGGTTCGTCAGGGCGGCCGTCGGCGACGAGAGCGAGCGTGTCCGTCCGGATATCGGTGTTTTCGGTCGCTTCACGTACCTCGTCACCGAACTGTTCTGGGGGACGATCGCGTTCGTCGCACTTCGGCGGACCGGCTCCCTGAGACGAGCGGCACGGACCATCGTCGCGCTCTATCCGATCGCGTACGTCTGGGATCGATACACCCTCTCCGTCGGCGTCTTCAGCATCGAGCTACGAACGGGCGTGGACGTCGCCGGCATTCCCGTCGAAGAACACCTGTTCATGGTCGTCGTCCCCGGACTCGTACTGGCCATCGACGGGCTCGTTCACGAACGTCAGTCAGGTGCCGAGTGAGTGGGTTCAAAACGGCGGACGTGATCGGGGGCTGACCGGGTGCAGGGGAGTCGATGAGTTCCGGTTTCGTCGGGTGGCACTTTGCGGCACCGGGAGTGGTGAACCGGATACACCCACATACTGGTGAACGTGGGTTCTCGGCTGTTCTCGTAAGGCTCACGTACGCGCTGTAGGGTCGGACGAAAACCCACAGGTCAATATGGCCGCCGATCCAACGGTCGAGGCGATGGACACGCGGTCTGACTCCGACCGAAATTCCGCGACAGGGCCGCCAGCGGACCGGGCACTGCTTGGGTTGGTCCGGTTCGTGCTGACGGTGCTCGTGCTCGCCGGGCTGGTCTTCGCGACCGTCACCGTCGCGCCGCAGTTCGTCGACGAGGTCGTCTACCAACAGAGCGCGATCGAAACCGACGCGCCGCCCGCGGCGGGTGACCACAATCCGTCGCTCCAGCACGCCGACAACCCGGGGAACTCGACCTACGAGGGGGTGGCGACGGTCAGGAGCGAGCACGTCGAGGACTACGTCCACTATCGGATCAACGACATTCGGGCCGAACACGGCCTCGATCCGCTCATCTGGGACGGGACGATCGCGTCGGTCGCGCGGGCACACAGCGAAGACATGGCCGATCGGGAGTACTTCGCTCACGACAACCCGGACGGGCAGAGTCCGAAGGACCGATTCGAGACGACCGCGGACTACTGTTACGGGTACGGCGAAAACATCGCCCAGAACTGGGCCGATAGACGGGTCGAAACCCACGACGGTGGTACCGCCCAGTACCGGACAGCCGAGGAACTGGCCGACGGCCTCGCAGAACAGTGGATGAACTCACCGCCTCATCGGAAGGCGATCCTCACCGAGGGCTGGGATCGCGGCGGGGTCGGCGTCTACATCACGGAGGGAGGGAAAGTCTTTGCCACGCACAACTTCTGCACCGAGTGGTGACTGTGTCAGGTCGCCGTCGATGAGGGGCGGTGGCGGAGCCGCGAACCGGCACTCTCGGGACGACACCGCTCCGAGGGACCAGCCGTGAATGCGGCCGCGCTCTCTCGGACGGCACTCGACGTCTATCGCATCGCGACCGACCGCGAGGTCACGGTGCTCGCGGCGGCGTTCGCCTACTACGCGTTCGTCTCGATCGTGCCGACGGTCGTCCTGGCACTCGTCGTGAGTTCGATCGTCGGGGGCGAAGCCATCGCCGCCGTACTCGTCGAAGGGGCTGGCGACGCGATGCCGGCCGTCGGTGTGGCACTCATCGAGGAGGCACTGACCGCGGAGTCGGGGCGGGCACAGGCCACGATCATCGCGCTCGTCGTGGCCGTCTGGGGAGCACTCAAGGTCTTCCGGGGACTCTCGATGTCGTTCGACCGAATCTACGGAACCGACGCCGAGAAGTCCTTCACCGGCCACCTCGTGGACGGGCTCGTCGCGCTGGTCGCCGTGGCCGGCGGGCTCGCGGCGATGATCGGTGTCGGCCTCTTCCTCGGCTTCGCTGCGGCGTACGTCCCCTTCGGGAATCTCCTCGGTCTGGTCGGCCTGCTCGCCAGCCTGACGCTGGTCTTCCTGCCGATCTACTACGTCATGCCGCCGGTCGACGTCTCGATCAGGGAGGTGCTCCCGGGCGTCCTCTTCGCCGCCGTCGGGTGGACCGCCCTCCAGATCGGCTTCCAGTTCTACGCGTCGAGAGCCGGCCAGTACGAGGCGTACGGGGCCGTCGGCGGGATCCTCCTGCTTCTCACGTGGCTCTATCTGGCGGGCATCGTCATCCTGTTCGGTGCCGTCGTCAACGTCGTCTGGGCCGAGTCCGTCGCCGTGACCGAGGAGGGGGCCGCCGAACGGGTGGCCTGAACTCTCCGCTCACGTGCCGCTACACAAACCGGTAAATCGGTGGCTGCCGAGCGTTCGGCCATGGCCGATGCGTCTGCGACGACCGACCAGTTGCTCGTCCTCAACAAGGACGACGATACGGTATCGTTCCTCGACGTCGAGACCGGCGCGACGACGGCCGTCGTCGAGACGGACTTCAACCCACACGAGGTCGCCATTTCGCCCGACGGGTCTCGCGCGTACGTGACGTGTTCGCTCGGCGACTCCCTTCTCGCCATCGACACCGACGAACGGGCCGTCGTCGATCGGTTCGAACACGACCTGTTCGACTTTCCGCACGGCCTGGCCGTGCGGGAGTCGGCCGGCGAACTCTGGTTAGTGTCGACGTACAGCAGCCAGCTGTTCGTCTTCGACGTCGAGACGATGGCGCTTCTGGAGACGTTTCCGACCTATCAGGACAAGTCCCACATGGTCACACTGTCACCCGACGAAACGACAGCGTACGTGGCCAATATCGGGAGCGACAACGTGACTGTCGTCGATTGCGACGACCGTCGGGTCGTCGCGGATCCGCCGGTCGGCGAGAGCCCGGAAGGGATCGGCGTCGACCCGGACACGGGCGAACTCCTCGTTGCCAACCAGGACGACGGCATGCTCTCGGTCCTGGACCCCGAGACCTTCGAAGAGACGAGTCGGGCGCTCCTCGGCGAGACGCCGATCCGGGTGATGCTCTCGCCGGACGGCCGGTACGCGCTCGTGCCGAACCGGGAGTCGGATAGCGTCTCCGTCGTCGATACCGACCACGTTCGCGATGGTGACCGGCGCCCCTGGGAGATCGCCCGGCTCCCGGTCGGCATCTGGCCCGGTGGCACCGTCTTCGCCCCCGACGGCGAACGTGCCTTCGTTGCGAACAACAAGACGAACGACGTCTCCGTGGTCGACATCGACACCTTCGCGGAAGTCGAGCGATACGATGCAGGGATCCACCCGGACGGCATCGCATATCTGGAACGGTAACGCACTACGGCTCAAGAAAGGTCACGCCAGATTGCAACGCCAACACGCCAGAAGGTGACTGTTAGCCCGTCTGTTCGTTCTTCTGCTCGGTTGTCTGTTTCGGCTAGTCGTCTGCGAGGACGAGTCCGCGCTGGATCGCGACGCTCACGCCGACGAGTCCGAGCCCGACCACGAGTAACCCGCCCGATTGCCAGGTGAGCATGCCGAACAATCCCTCGAAGAGCAATCTGACGAATCGGAGCGCCGCCTCCGGCCCGTCGGCGTCGTCGATGGCCGAGCCGACCGCACCCTCGGCCACCCGGGCGCCGACGAGGCTGACGAGGCCGACGACAGCAGCCCCGAGACCGATCGAGCGCGCTGCGACCGCGGGTGGGAAGCGCCAGGCGACGATCGCCGCTGCGCCGAGCGCGACGAGCGGGAGGACCATCGTGAGCGTTCCGGCCAGTCCCGTCGCCCGCTGGGCCGTCTCCATGGAACTTCGTTCCTGGGAGCCAAAGTCCTCCGTGAGATCGATCGTCGAGGGGACCTCCTCGCGGAGTCGCGTCTCGGCCTCGTCGAGGGCGGCCGCACGCAGGTCGTCCATTCCCGTCTCGACGGCGGTGACGTACGAATCGTAGCCGATCTCGCCGGTCAACGCGTCGATCCGTGCGGTCATGATCGTCCGGACGGGTGCCTCGAAGGACGCCGGAAGCGTGCCGTCTTCGACGGCGGCCGCGAGCTGCTCGTCCTGCGTGGCGATCAGGTCCGTCCTGATATCCTCGCGGCGATTCTCGTACTCGCGGTCTAACTGTTCGTCGGTCATCGGGTACGGCGTCTCCTCCTGGATGCGCTCTTTGACCCGCTCTTCGAACGCCTGTCTGTGCGCCAGGAACTGGGACTCGCTCTCGGTCATCTCCTCGATCGCGGTCCCGTGGTCGGCCGCCATCTCGTCGGAGCCGACGTTCGCGAGCGTCTCGTCGAAGTCACTGGGGCGCAGCGTCTCGAGTTCGGGTTCGAGTTCGTCCAGTACGTTCTGGACGACGGGCTCGGTCTCGATCTCGAGCGTGAGCGTCTCTCGGTCGCCGTCGAGATAGGCGTAGAACCGATCCATGTTCGCCTCGACCTGCGCGCGGATGTAATCGCTGGTGATCGAGTCGGCGAGGATGTCGTCGACGGACCGGTCGATGGGAAGTGCCGTCGTGTCGACCGAGTCGTTCGCCTGTATCTGGCTCTCGATCTCGCCTTCGAGCGACTCGTGGAGCTTCGCCTCGTCGGCGGTGTCGGCCGCGTAGTCTGCGTCCATCACCGTCTGGTCGGCGGCGATGAGGACGTTGGCCGACAGCAGCGCACTGGAGAAGACCATCCCCAGGACGCCGAGCAGAACTATCCGTTGAAGATTCACGACAGAGTGATGCTCCTACTGGATGATAAACGCTGTTGCCGTTTCGTGGACCCCTGGATACCTCACCTGTCCCACTCGATCGCGTCAGGAAGCTCGGCGAAGTCGCCGCCGTCGTAGCGATACGTCCCCCAGCCGGCCGTCTTCGCTCCCTCGATATCGGTCGCGGCGTCGCCGATCATCGCGTACCGCGAGGCGTCGAGACGCTCCTCTAGGAGTCGGTACGGTGCAACGTCCGGTTTGTGTGCCCCGGCTTCGTAGGAGGCGACGAACGCGTCGACGGACGGCTCCAGCCCGGTGGCTTCCAGTTTCTGTCGCTGCCACGCGGGCAGCCCGTTCGTGAGCACGCCGATCTGATGGGTGTCGGCCAGTCGTTCCAATTCGGCCCGATGGGCGTCGATTGCCTGCGTGGCGTCGACCTCCTGGGCCAACAGGGCGTCGGCGACGGCCGTCGGGTCGGGACAGCCCTCGAGTTCGGCCGCCGTGCGCGCGACGGGCGCTGGCGTACACGCCCGAAAGTGATCGAAGAACGTCTCGTTGTACGTCTCCATCCACGCCTCGGGGACGTCCTCGGTAACGGATTCGAACGCAGCGTGCAGCAGGTCGTCGTATGGTCTGTCGAACTGAACGAGCGTCCCATCCAGATCGAACACGAGTGCCAGCATGTCTCCAACTGACGACGATCGGTCAATGAATGTACCGTATGGCCGACTTCGGTGGCTTCGCCGAGCGTCGTCACCACGCGCATCAACTTATTAGGTTTCCTCAGTGATAGGCCACGTATGACCAGTTCGATGGGTTCGACGCCGGTATCCGACACTGGACTGTCGTCGGCGCGTCTCGAGCGACTCGCCGATCGCGTCGGGGGGTCGACGGGACGCGCAGACGGGTCGACGGAGCACCAGTCGATCGCCGTCCGGACGCCGATCTCGGACGAGGCGATCGGGACGATTCCGGCGTACGAGTCGGCCGACGTTGCGGCGGCGGTCGAGCGCGCTCGCCGTGCCCAGTCGTCGTGGGCGGCGATGCCGGTCGAGGACCGGGCGGCCGTGATCGAACGCTTCGGGGACCTCGTCGCCGCCAACCGCGACGAGTTGCTCGACATCGTCCAGCTCGAGACGGGCAAGGCGCGCCACCACGCGTTAGAGGAGGTCGTCGACGTCCCGCTGACGTGCTCGTACTACGCCTCGGCGGGTCCGGGCGCCATCGCCGACGACCGGCGATCGGCGCCGATCCCGATCGCATCCTCGGCGACCGTCACTCGTGACCCCGTCGGCGTCGTCGGCGTCATCTCCCCGTGGAACTACCCGCTGACGCTCTCGATGACCGACGCGATTCCGGCGTTGCTCGCGGGCAACGTCGTCGTTTGCAAGCCCGACGCGAAGACTCCCTACATCGCCCTCGCCCTCTCGGAACTCCTCGAGGAGGCCGGCCTGCCGGCCGACGTCTTCCAGATCGTCACCGGCGAGGGGGCCACCGTAGGGCCGGCGCTGATCGACGCGGTCGACTACGTGGCGTTCACCGGCAGCACGGAGACTGGCCGCATCGTCGCGGAGCAGGCGGGTCGCAACCTGATCGATTGCTCGCTCGAACTCGGCGGGAAGAACCCGATGATCGTGCTGGACGACGCGGACGTCGGGATGGCGGCCCGGGGCGCCGTGAAGGGTGCGTTCACGAACGCGGGGCAGCTCTGTCTGGCACCCGAGCGGATCTACGTCGACGAGCGCCGATACGAGGCCTTCCTCGACGCGTTCGTCGGGGCGACTCGTCGTCTCTCGATGGGGCTCGCGTTCGACTACGGGCCGGACGTCGGCTCGCTCATCGACGAGACTCACCTCGAATCCGTCAGGGGCCACGTCGAGGACGCGGTCGAGGACGGGGCGTCCGTCGTCTCGGGCGGGCGGGCACGGCCGGACGTCGGTCCGTTCTGCTACGAACCGACGATCCTCACGGACGTCGACCCCGACGACCGCGTCGCGTGCGAGGAGACTTTCGGGCCGGTCGTCTCTGTCACGCCCGTCGCCGGTGTCGACGAGGCGATCGAACTGGCCAACGACACGGAGTACGGGTTGAACGCGAGCGTGTGGACGGGCGACCGCACTCGTGGGAAGGATGTCGCCCGAGAGATCGACTGCGGCACCGTCTGCGTGAACGACCCCTACACGATCGGGTGGGGTTCCGTCGACGCGCCGATGGGCGGCTTCGGCGACTCCGGACTCGGCCGACGACACGGTCCCGAGGGCATCACCCGCTTTACGGAGGCGCGCACGATCGCCACCTCGCGTGTCGGGCCGCTCGACGCCCCGCCGGGCGTCCCGACCTGGCTGTTCGCCCGCGCGTTCACCGGCCTCTCCGCCGTCCAGCGCCGCCTCACGCGGTGGTTGTCGTGAGCGATCCGGCCGTCTTCGTCACCGGCTTCCCGGGCTTTCTTGGGTCGGCGCTGGTCGAACGCCTGCTCGCCCGCGGCGACGGCCCGATCGCCTGTCTGGTCCAGCCCCACCACGCCGAGGCCGCTCGTGATCGGGCAGACGAGATCGTGGCCGAAATCGACGGTGTGGGCAACAACGAGGACACCGCTGGAGATGACGGTGGGGACGCCGACGCGATCCGTCTCTACGAGGGTGACATCACCGACCCGGATCTCGGACTCGGCGACGCCGTCGACGACCTCGCCAGTGTCTCCGAGGTCTACCACCTGGCGGCGGTCTACGATCTCGGCGTCGAGGCTGCTCTGGCGGAGGCCGTGAACGTCCGTGGGACCGAGCACGTCCTCTCGTTCGCCGAGTCGCTCGACGTCGAGCGCTTTCACTACGTCAGCACCTGTTACGTCAGCGGCCGGTACGACGGCGTGTTCACCCCGGACCACCTCCAGGAGGGCCAGTCGTTCAACAACCACTACGAGGAGACGAAGTATCGCGCCGAGGTCGCCGTCCAGGAGCGCATGGCCGAGGGCTTCCCGGCGACGATCTACCGCCCCGCTATCGTCGTCGGGGACAGTCGTACAGGCGAGACGGAGAAATTCGACGGCCCCTACAACCTCGTTCGGCTGCTCCTCGCCCAGCCGCGCTGGTTCTCGGCGACCTTCTCCCTGCCGAACTCCAGCGACGCCGAACTGAACGTCGTCCCGCGCGACTTCGTCGTCGACGCCATCGCCCATCTCAGCGCCCGCGAGGACGCCGTCGGCGAGGTCTACCAGCTTTGTGATCCCGCACCCCTGTCCGTCCCGCGATTCGTCGACACCCTGGCGGCGGCGACGGGTCACCGGACGGTCCGCCTTCCGACGCCGAAATCGGTCGCGGTGGGCGCGATGGAGGCCGTCGGCCGCCTCGGGATCGACACAGACCCGTACACCCTCGACTACCTCGATCACCCGACGCGCTACGCCTGCCCGAACACCACGCGGGCGCTCGCGGACAGCGACATTTCGGTCCCGCCGTTCGAATCCTACGCGGATCGACTCGTCACCTTCGTACGCGAACACCCGGATATCCGGGACGAGCCGATGATCTAACTCTTCTCACCGTCTCGCCAGCGCTCGGTGGAGGGAGCCGGCACGAGAAACCCGGGGGAATGAAAGGGCTTTTGTAGCCGTGCTCGGAGTCGTCGCAGTCGTACTCTCCATCTCCGGCCAATTACAGCACAACTAGGATAGTTTCCAACTAATAGTCGATAATTATATGGCGATTCTAATTGACGTGTTGAACGGAAGCCACGCTCTCCAATTCGTCGCGGGGACACGCGCAGAAAGTGTCCCGGGTGTTCAAGGCACCCGAGACGTGGCTTCCGAATCCCCTAACAGGGTATTCGTCCACCATGCTACGAAATCCACCACCGAGACAAAAAGCTCTCGTCCATCAGTGGTACAGTCAGCCGAAGCACTACCCCGAATTCGTCTGGGATTCGAAACTGATCGAGGATCTCGTCCTGCGACTCGGGAATTTGAAGGTGAACTGAGATGGGTCGCTACGACTTCGACGAGCCGCGGCCGGACGACCCGTGCCCGCGCTGTGGGGTAGATCTGGAACGAACCTACTGGGCGCGCCTTCGGGCGGTTCACGACGGACGGTTATCTGACCGGTATCGAAATTCGGAGAAACGGCTGTGCGTGGATTGTCTCGCTGCGCTGGGGATGTTAGAGTTCGATATGGGACAGGTGACAGGAGGGGGTGGACAGCGGTCGGCGTGAGGTTGGATGGGAGATCCAACGATTGATTCCATTCCCGCCACTATCACTCACCTAGACTTGTAGCGGAAACAATTATAGTAGAGAGCAGTATTCAAACTTATGTGCTCCAACTAGAACGTCTGCAGATAGGATAACCCATGACAAAGTCAACAAGAGGTGTTTCTCGTCGGGCCGTCCTGGTTACCGGTGGAACGGGGCTCGTAACCGGATTAGCAGGGTGTCAGTTCCGTGATGAAGACGACGAAGAGCCACGACCGAGTCTCCAGTCGGGACGGGCCTATCAAGTCGCTGCGGATCAACTCGTGGCCGTTCTCGACTTTTCGAAGCCAGACGAGGATGAAGCGTATACCGTTCCACTCCGCTGGGAGGTGGGGACTGCGGATTTGTCCCAGGTGACCCACGGTACGGTCCATTTGCGTGGCAATTACCCAACCCCAACGGTGAGCATGGCATTCATGTCGAGTATAAAAATAGATCGGGACACAATCTACCGATCGGAGCTATTTCGAGGGGAGAGGACGGATCCGTGGATCTCTCTTCCAGTAAATCAGGGTACTTACTACGCAGCAGCCACCGGCGCTGAGGAGTAACCGCCGCCTCCCGGTGATCGTGAAAACGGAGAGACGTGAAACCGTCTCGCCTTCGGAATCTACGCTGCTTGGGTAGATACTGAGGCGAATGCTAAAACCGACGTACACGAACGAGTGAACGACCGCTGGGAGAATTAGTATCCTGGCCGCGTTCCTTCGGATATGGACCGGCGCGCCTATCTCGCGGCCACGGGAATATGCGGACTCGCACTCGCTCCCGGCTGTCTCGGCGGTGCGGACCGCGACTCGGAGCCGACCGATGACCAGTTCTACAACGCCGTGAACGTCTCGATCGTCGATCACCCGGTGACCGAGCCCGTTTCCTTCTCTGACTCACACCGCTGTCCCGTCTGCAATATGCGGCCGGTCGACTACCGGACCTGGGCGTCGCAACTGGCCCACGCCGACGGGACGGGTCTCTTCTTCGAGACGCCGGGATGCCTGCTCGCCTACCGGGCGGTCGGCCACTCGCACCCGACGGACGCACCCATCGAGCGGGTCTGGTTCACAGACTACGGAACGAACGAGTTGTTCGACGCCGCCGACGGCTACCTCGTCGGGGAGACGGCCGTCGAAACCCAGGACGAACCGATGTCGGGCAGCCCGGTTCCGTTCGCCACCCGCGAGCGTGCCGCGGCGTACGTCGACGACGCTGACCATCTCGGCACGGATGCGATCCTCACACTCGACGACGTGGGGGACGATCTCGCACGGTTCTATCGCGGCATGCGGATGCCTGACCCTACACCGTCGGTGACCGGGTCCGGATCTTTTTCAGGGCCGATTGACTCGCGCATTCACAATCGCGACTGAGAAATTATTTGACCAGTACGGTTCTTTCAGATGGTGGTAGAGGGCCAATTCCCTCGTCACCATCGTGAGCCGACCAGGAGCTGTCTGTGCACGTCACTACTCCGTCACGATCGTGCTGGCGATCCGATTAATCATCTCGGCATCGGTGATCTCACCGTTATACCACGCATCGGCCCACTCTGCGTCAACGTAATACTCACCGATCCAGTCGCCCTGCGGCCCAACGAGTGTGACGGACATTCGGTCCCCACCCTCCCCGTTGATTACGAGCCCAGCGTACGCGCCGGCCAGTGTCCCCATCTCGGCAGAGAGAGTGACTTCAGACGATTCAGCAGGGATGTACTCGACGTGTAACTCTCCATTCTGATGGCTCACCTCGGTGACTGTTACTCCTTCCGACGTTACGACCTCAGTGAACAGCGACTCGACATCGTCCGTCGACAGGCCCGTATCGTCGGTTGCTTCACTGGAGTCCGGTTCCGTCGTCGCCTCATCGGTCGGTTCACTGGAGTCCGATTCCCCCGTTTCCTCATCAGTCGGTTCGTTGGTGTTCGATTCCGTCGTTTCCTCTCCTGTCGATTCACTCGCTTTATCGCCAGCCGTCTCCTCAGCTTCGGTTTCAGCATCGGCAACGGCTTCGTTATTGATGTTTGGGCCCTCACCATCCGGGTCTTCGACAGTAGCACCAAAGACTGAAAGAATCACGAATACGTAGATGAAACCAACTACCACGTTGCGGACGGTACTCCCTGACTTCATGAATGGGATGCGATCAATTTCTGCCATAGCGATCCTCCCTGTGCGCCTCATTCTACCACCGAGGCCCACTCGACCAGTCAAATGGGTCAGAGCACCGGTTCGAAGTTCGTTCCCACCGGCAACTGTGAGTCAAGGCGGCGAGACGCACAGGTACTACCAGCAAGAAAACAATAAACCCCAACAGGACCTGCTACGGAAATGGAAAGATTTGGCCCGTGACGGGATACGGCGTAGATATTCTCTCCCGATCGACGACGCGTCCACAGGGGGCTATGGGTATGACCTGACCACGACACGTCCGTATGATTTACCTCACGATGATAGGTGAACGTACAGGTGGAACAGGCAGTTTGCGTTCGTCCTCACCCCTCTACTTTGATCTCCTCTTGCTCCTCCACGTCCCCGTTCCCGGCGTCCTCATCGCTGTACTCCAGTATCTCTCCTTCGTCGGGGGTTGCTTGCTTTCTCAGCTCCTCCATGGAGATCGAGAACATTCGTTTCATTGCTTTTCCCGAGTCGGGATTCACGACCGCAGGCGCAAATACCTCGTGTAACCAGCGCTCATAAATACCGTCTCCAATGGCCTGTATCACGCGTAACGAGATCAGCGTCCCCGTGAGGTTCTTCCCAGCGAGGATCCGCCAGTTCCACGTTGATTGCGCCCAGAGCCATTCCTTGTCTGACTTAGGGTCAGGATCATTGTAGGCCACTGCCCGGATCGCCGTGAACCGAACAGTGACAGAGATGATGAGCAGTACTGCGAGAACAAGCGTCACCCATTGCGAGGCGGTGACCGACGCAATGGCGATCGCGAGTGAGAGGGCGGTTTCCCCGTCGGAAAACCGGGCTTCCGTTTCGCGTCGTCGTTCCTTGATCTGTGAGACGAGTTCGTTACGGCTTTCCTCGATTTCCGCCTGTTCCTCTGCAACGGTATCGGCGACGAGCTGCACGTGATCGTCTCTCCACGCTTTCGCTTCCTCTACCCCGATGAGCCGGTCGAACACCCACCAGCTGAGTCTGTGGATCGGAAGCAGTTTTCCAACGCGTCCCACGAGTCCAGCAATTACCGAGAGAGGATACAGGATCAGGTACGCGACGGCGTGCTTCAGCACCGTGCGGTAGTCTGATTGGATCATAGCACCCCATATAAGCGACAACATATAAGATAACATGCCTGTTCAACACGTCATCTGGAAGGAAACAAGTCGGGTGCTCGTCCGTGCGGACAGTCCCCGGTGACCGCGCAGGGTCGCGTCCACTGATAGACCAGTTTTCGAAGGTGGTTTTATGGGAACATCCGTGAGTCGGTGCACACAGAGGCTTTCGGCCGTGCTCGTCCGCCACCACGGTGCGATGGTCTCCAGCAGTCGTCGAGCATGGCGCACGTCTCCTCGGCGAGTGCGACGTACCGCTGACCGTCTGTCTTGTTCTTCAACGATGTCCCCGTCTCATGGCGATTCCCGACAGCCAGCGCCCGCTCGTCAGGATCGTCGTCCACATTGAGCGCGTGAAGAGCGCCGATACGGAACCTGGATCGCCAGAGAAACAGCAGCGCGACGTGGGCGAGCTTGCCGTACTCGTACGTGTCGAGGTAATTGAGGACCTCTGGGCGTGGTCGGCGTCAAGCATACCGTTGCGAACGGTACCCCCCTGAGTTCGAGTTACGTGTTCCGGACAGCGAAGTGGTGGTCTCGTAGGGCCGCTGACGGTCGATCAAGAGTATGCAGGTGAATCATTATTGCAGTGATACATCTCCTTACTGCTGAACCACGAGACGGCCACCGCTTCCACATGAACGACGGCGGTCCACGTGAAGTGAGCCTGACAGCGAACGATTCGCGTATAAGGAAGGTAGCTGCGTCGGCTGGTCAGGGCACCAGCGTCGGAAAAGTGGGTTGGGGCAGAGTTGAACTGCCGATCTCCTCCATGTCAAGGAGGTGTCATAACCAGACTAGACTACCAACCCGTCTGGCCTGCGTTTCCCTGCACTCGGTCGTAGCCCGCCCCCGTAATTGAAGGTTTCGAATCGATCGACGGGCGGGGGTCGTTCGCACGGGGAGGCTGATCCCCACCACTGCCGCTTCAGTGTCTCGATCGAGTCCACGCTCCGGTACGCTTAAGTTGGTGTACTCTTTTGTACATTGTAAGACAAAGACGTTCACCAGTGATTCCCTATGCAGGCCCACGTCGAACGCGTCACGGACGGCATCGATCTCGATCAACGACAGGCGAGAGCGGCTGCGACGTCGCTCTTCGACGAAGCAACCGACGCCCAGATCGGCGCACTGCTGGCCGGATTGCGCGCGAAGGGCGAAACCGAGGCGGAGATCGCTGGCTTCGCGGAGGGCATGCGTGAGGCCGCGCGCACGGTCGACCCTGATTGTGAAACCCTCGTCGACACCTGCGGGACCGGTGGCGACGACTACGACACGATCAACGTCTCCACGACGAGTGCGATCGTGGCCGCTGGCGCCGGGGTTCCGGTCGCCAAACACGGTAACGCCGCAGTCTCGTCGTCCTCCGGGAGCTCCGATGTCCTTCAGGAACTCGGCGTCGAGCTCCTGTCCGAGCCGACTGCCGTGGAGGTGGCGATCGAACGCGACGGGATCGGCTACCTCCACGCACCGGCGTTTCACCCGGCGATGAAGGCTGTGGCTGGCCCGCGGACGGAACTGTCCATGCGAACGATCTTCAACGTCCTCGGCCCGCTGACCAACCCTGCGGGGGCCACCGCTCAGGTGATCGGCGTCTACGACCCGGACCTCGTTCCAGTACTCGCGAACGCGCTCGCGAGAATGTCCGTCGAGCGTGCCCTCGTCGTCCACGGTGCGGGGACCGACGAGATCGCCATCCACGGCCCGACGCAGGTCGCGGAGGTGACCGGCGGGACCGTCTCGGAGTACTCGCTTACGCCGGCCGACCTGGGTCTCGACCGCCACGAAATCACGGACATCGAAGGCGGTTCGCCGACGGAAAACGCCGCCGCCCTCGAGGGGATCGTCTCCGGTGCGGTCACCGACGCGCGGCGTGACGTCGTCCTCGCGAACGCCGGCGGGGCGATCTACGTCGCCGACGAGGCGTCGTCACTCGGGGAGGGCGTCGACTTGGCTCGCGAGGCGATCGAAACCGGTGGGGCCGCCGCAACGCTCGATCGACTCCGCGGCGTGCCCGCACGATGACGCCCGCCCACGAAGGCGACGGCCCCGCGAAATCCACCGACGTCGCTCGGCGACCGCGCGTCAAAATCTGCGGCCTGACTCGGCCGGCGGACGTCGACGCGGCGGTCGCGGCGGGCGCCGATGCGGTCGGCTTCGTCTCTGACGTCCCGATCGAGACGCCGCGTGCGGTCGACGGAGAGCGTGCAGCAGCGCTGGTCGACCGGACGCCGCCGTTCGTCACGACCGTCCTCGTCACGATGGCGACCGATCCCGATCGGCTCGAACAGCTCGCCGCCCACGTCGACCCGGACGCGATGCAGCTCCACGGCGAGCGGACTGACGAAGAGCTCGCCTCGCTGGCGTCGTCCGTCTCTGCCGACCTCCTCCTTGCCGTCGACGCGGCGGCTGGCGACGTTCCCGCCCACTACGACGATCGGGCCGACGCCCTCGTGGTCGACTCGGTCACCGACTCCGGGGCGGGTGGCACCGGCGAGACGCACGACTGGCACGTGACCGCCGAGCGAGCGGCGACGCTCTCCTCGCCGGTCGTCCTCGCCGGCGGGCTGACACCCGAAAACGTCGCCGACGCGGTTCGGGTTGCGAACCCGTTCGCTGTCGACGTTTCGACGGGAGTCGAGGCGACCGGCGGCGTCAAGGACCACGACGCGATCGACGACTTCGTCGAGCGGGCCAGGACGGCCGCCCGCCGGCCGGGGTGCCCATGACGGAGCCGACCCTCTCACTCGATCGGGCGACGTTCGTCGACCTCGCCGAAACCGCTGGGGAACGCCCGGTGATCGTTCGGGCAGAGGCCGAACTCGACGTGGAGACGACGCCGATGGCGGCCTACGCGGCGCTCTCGGGACGGAACGCGACTCCGACGGCGGCGAACGCGTCGATCAGCGAGCGCGACGATCGCTACGCCTTCCTGCTCGAGAGCGCGGAGAAGACGGCGTCGAGCGACCCGGACGGGGCGTTTCGGCCGACCGATGCGAGCGGGGCGCGCCACGCCCGGTTCTCCTACGTCGGCTACGATCCCGACGCCGTCGTCACCGTCACGCCCGACGGTACGTCGGTCGAGGCGCTCTCGCCGGACGCACCGGTCGAACTGATCGAAACCGACGCCTCGGGTGACGTCGTCGACGCGCTCAGAGCTGCCTTACCGGACGTCACCCTCGCCAACCCGCCCGCTCGCGACCGCCAGCACCTGGACGGCGGCCTCGTCGGCTTCCTCGCCTACGACGCGGTCTACGACCTCTGGCTGGACGACGTGGGCGTCGACCGACCGGAGTCACCGGTGCCTGACGCCCAGTTTCTGTTGACGACGAAGACGCTCGCCTTCGACGAGCACGACGACACGCTCTCGCTCGTCTTCACGCCGATCGTCGAGGCCGACGACGATCCGGGCGCGGTCTACGACGATCTTCGGCGTGAGGCGACGCGCGTCGCGGACACGCTTACCGACGCCGAGGAGCCGAAGACGGGTGGATTCGTCTGCACGGGCGAGCGCGCGGGCGATCGAGCAGACTACGAAGCGGTCGTCCAGCGGGCGAAAGCACACGTCCTCGACGGCGACATCTACCAGGGCGTCGTCTCGCGTGCTCGCGAGCTCGCCGGCGAGATCGACCCACTCGCGCTGTACGAGTCGCTGCGCGAGTGCAACCCATCCCCGTACATGTACCTGCTCGCCCACGGCGACCGCACCGTCGTCGGCGCGAGCCCGGAGACGCTGGTGTCGGTCCACGACGAGCGAGTCGAGGCGAACCCGATCGCGGGGACCTGTGACCGTGGCGCGACCCCGGTCGAGGATCGCCGCCTCGCGGGGGAACTACTCGCCGACGACAAGGAGCGCGCCGAGCACACGATGCTGGTCGACCTGGCTCGCAACGACGTGCGACGGGTCTCGGAGCCGGGGTCGGTCCGCGTCGAGGAGTTCATGACCGTTCGCAAGTACAGCCACGTCCAGCACATCGAGTCGACCGTGACGGGCGAACTCGCTCCCGATGCCGACGCGTTCGACGCGACGCGGGCGACGTTTCCCGCCGGAACCCTCGCCGGGGCACCCAAGATCCGCGCGATGGAACTCATCGACGACTTCGAAGAGCGTCCGCGCGGCCTCTACGGCGGCGGCGTCGGCTACTACTCGTGGACTGGCGACGCCGATTTCGCGATCGCCATCCGGACGGCGACGATCGATCACGACGCGACGCCCCTCTCCGCACTCGAGTCGGACCCGGAGCGTCGCCACGCGGGTGACGGCGACTGCGATCGAGTCACCGTTCGGGCCGGTGCCGGCCTCGTCGCCGACAGCGACCCGGCCTTGGAGTTCGAAGAGACCGAACAGAAGATGGGCGGCGTGCTGGAGGCGATCGAACGAATCACGGTCGACCCGCCCAGCGACGAGTCGACCGCCACCGACTCGCCGGGCCGTTCGCTGGAGGTGAATCGATGAGCGCGGCCGAGTCGTCGGAATCGGCAGGGGACTCGTCAGAATCGACCACGGATCCGTCGGAACCGACCGACGATCCGTCCATCCTCGTCGTCGACAACTACGATTCGTTCACGTACAACCTCGTCGAGTACCTGAGCGCGCACGCCGAGGTGACGGTCGTTACGAACACAGCCTCGCTCGAAACGATCCGCGACGCCGACCCGGACGGAATCGTCTGCAGTCCGGGGCCCGGTCACCCGGAGAACGATCGGGACGTTGGCGTCAGCCGTGCCGTCCTCACCGAATTGAGTCCGTCGATCCCGACCCTCGGCGTCTGTCTGGGGCTCGAGGCTGCCGTCTACGAGTACGGCGGGTCGGTCGGTCGGGCGCCCGAACCTGTCCACGGAAAGGCCTCGCCCGTCCACCACGACGGCGAGGGCGTGTTTGCCGGGCTCGAACAGGCGTTTCCGGCGGGACGGTATCACTCGCTGGTCGCGACCACGGTGCCGTCGTGTTTCGCGGTGACGGCGACGACCGACCACGACGGCGAGTCGCTCGTGATGGGCGTGCGCCACCGATCGTATCCACTCGAATGCGTTCAGTTTCACCCCGAAAGCGTCCTCACCGGTGTCGGTCACGCCCTCGTCGAGAACTTCGTGCGTTCCGTATAGCCTGGGCGACGCGTCACGGGCTCCCTGGCCGCGTACACCATGGCTGCACCGGGGGCTGGACGACTCAACCCAGGTAGCCGACGGCCATGAACGCGCCGAGGAGGATTGCGGCGATCACCGCGAGCCGAATCGCGAGGCTGACGGCGAACCTGACCACGGAGATCGTCGCGACGACGGCGACGATCGCGAGGACCCCGAAAAGCACCGGTGACTCCGTCGCGAGCGTCTGGGCGGGTTCGACGATCGGTGAGACGACCATAGCCTACTACTGAGCGATATCGTCGTAATCGTTTCGGTCTGCGTGACGATTTCATCGGGGGATCGCGGTGAGTACCTGCACTGGGGATCTCTGCATGGTCTCCGAACGAGACTGGACTGTGTGCCGTCGGTCGAAACCGGATTGATTTACGTGGTTCGCGCCGAAGCGGGTGGTATGACCCTGCCGACGGCACTCGAGAACGCGGACGGACCGCGGGCGATCGACACGCACGCCCACCAGCCGACGAGCGAGTTCCTCCACGACGCTGGCGGGCAGATGATGCAAGACGCCGCCGATCGGTTCGGCGCCGATCTGGAGACGGACACCTACGAGAACATGATCGCCGAGTACCGCGAGGCGGGCGTCGGTCGCGCGGTTCTGCTCGGCTGGGACGCCGAGACGAACACGGGAAATCCGCCGGTTCCGAACGACTACGTCGCCGAAGTGCGCGACGAACACGACGACTTCTTCATCGGCTTCGGCTCCGTCGATCCGCTGAAGGACGACTGTGTCGAGGAGGCGATTCGCTGCGTCGAGGATCTGGACCTCTCCGGGTTCAAGTTCCAGCAGATCGCGCAGGGATTCGATCCGTCTGACCCGGAACACGACGAGCTCTTCGCCACCATCGAGGACCTCGGCGTGCCTGTCGTCTTCCACGGTGGAAACTCGACACTGGGCGCGTGTTCGGCCGGTGGTCGGGGTCTCAAGATCAAGTACGGCAATCCGATGCTGATCGACGACGTGGCCGCGGAACACCCTGACCTGCAGATCCTCATCGCACACCCGGCGTTCCCGTGGGAGAAAGAACAACTCGCCATCTGCCAGCAGAAGGGCAACGTCTACATGGATCTCTCGGGGTGGATGCCCCGCTACATCGACGAGCAGGTCGTCCACTACGCGAAGAGCCTTCTCTCGGACAAGGTCATGTTCGGCACGGATTACCCGATGATCGAACCCGAGCCGTGGCTCTCACAGTTCGCCGAGCTCGATCTCTCCGAGGAGATCCAGCGGAAACTCCTCTGGGAGAACGCCGAGGAGTTCTTCGGGCTGTAGCGGTCGTGGTGTTCGGTAATTGGACGATACTCGTGTGAGTGTGGCTGCTGGCGCCTGTCTGGTGGGTTCTCGAGTGGGACGTGTGCCAGCGTTCGATCACTTTCACTCCGGTTTGGGTACCATTAAGAGCGTCTCCGTTCAATGCCTGCAACAGGGTCAACGCGATTGAACTCGTAGTCACATCTATACAATTAGACTTGCACTAATGCAACACCATTAGGCTTAATAGTGATTCACCAGTAATCGACTGTCGTTCCAAATGATGCGACTTCCACAGAACTATAGCTGCGAAAGTGCCCCCCGAGGCCCCGAACGAGGTGTGCGCGCGTGAGCGAGTCAGACCGCGCAGTGGACGAGATCACACTGCCCGTCAAGCGCAACGAAGGGGAGACCCTCGCAGACCGCATGACGGACAACGCCTACGAGAACATTCTTCCTGCTCGGTACCTGCGCAAGGACGCCGACGGCGAACTGATCGAGACCCAGGAGGACCTCTTCGATCGCGTCGGCAAGAACATCGCCCTGGCCGAAGCGGTCTACGAGGCGAACAACCAGGACGTCGAGATCACGGTCACTCCCGACCAGTTGAAGCCCGACCACCCCCGTCGGGACGAGCTGGCTGCCGAGGTCTTCGGTGCGGGAACCACCGTCGAGGACGATGTGGAGACCACGCTCACCGAACACAACGTCAACAAGTTCGCCTACGACACGATCGTTCCCGAGCTTCCGGCGTCCGTCCGCGAGCACGTCGAGGACGTGACCGAGACGTTCGTCGAGGGCATGTCGAGCCTCTCGTTCATGCCGAACTCCCCCACGCTGATGAACGCCGGCGACGAACTCCAGCAGCTTTCGGCGTGTTTCGTCATGAGCCCCCAGGACGACCTCTCGAACATCCACGAGACGGCCAAGAAGGCCGCGGAGGTCTTCCAGTCCGGCGGCGGCGTCGGCTACGGTTTCTGGCAGCTGCGGCCCTACGGCGACTCGGTCGGCTCGACCGGCGGGATCGCGTCGGGCCCGATCACCTTCATGCGGACGTACGACCAGCTCTGTGAGACGATCGCCCAGGGTGGCACCCGCCGTGGCGCCCAGATGGGCATCATGCGTGTCTCACACCCCGACGTCATCGAGTTCATCCACGCGAAGAACAAGGACGTCTCGCTGGCACACTGTCTGCGACTCAACGACCCCGACGACTACACCTACACGACCTTCTCGGAAGCGCTGGAGGAAGCCCGCGGCCTCATCGACGAGGACGGTCGCGTTCCGAAACACCTCCGCAACGCCGTCGAGGGTCACCTCTCGAACTTCAACATCTCCGTCGGCGTCACCGACAGCTTCATGGAAGCGCTCCAGAACGGCGAGGAGTACACGTTCACCAACCCCCGAACCGAGGAGCCACACATCGCCACGGCAGAGACCAAGGAGATGTACAGCCGGTACGACCTCGGCGAGCACGTCGAGGTCGGCGAACCGCTCTCGATTCCTGCCGAACTCGTCTGGGAACGCATCGTCGAGGGCGCCCACGAGAACGGCGAACCCGGCGTGATCTACTTAGAACGGGTGAACAAGGAACACTCCTTCGACGTCGAGAAACATCCCGACCACCGCATCAAGGCGACGAACCCCTGTGGTGAACAGCCGTTAGAAGAGTTCGAGGCCTGTAACCTCGGCCACATCAACCTGAGCACCCTCGCCGACCTCGACGCCCCTGATTGGCGCGTCTGGGCCGACGAGCACGCAGACGAGTACCCGAGCCAGGACGCTGCCATCGAGGGGTTCCTCGAAGAAGCGATCGACTTCGAGGAGTTCGACGACCGCATCGAGTACGGCACGCGCTTCCTCGAGAACGTCGTCACCATGTCTGATTTCCCGGTCGACGAGATCGAGCAGACGGTCCGCGACATGCGCAAGATCGGGCTCGGTATCATGGGGCTGGCTCAGCTGTACGTCCAGCTCGGCGTGCGCTACGGCAGCGACGCGGGCAACGAGATCGCTCGCCAGCTGATGACGCACATCAACCACGAGGCCAAGTGGACCAGTCACGAACTCGCGCTCGAACGCGACTCGTTCAACGACTGGGACGACTCGAAGTACGCCGATCCCCAGGAGTACCGTGAGTGGTTCGAACAGCAGACGGGCCTCGACGCCGAGAAGTACCCCGACGGCTTCCCGATCCGCAACCACAACGTCACGACGATCGCCCCGACGGGCACGACCTCGATGGTCGGCAACACGACCGGTGGCTGCGAGCCCATCTACAACGTCGCCTACTACAAGAACGTCACCGACGACGTCCAGGGCGACGAGATGCTGGTCGAGTTCGACGACTACTTCCTGCGTACCCTGGAGGACAACGACATCGACGTCGATGCCGTCAAAGCCGAAGCACAGGACCAGATGGCCAACAACGAGTTCGACGGCGTCGAAGGACTGGAGACGGTTCCGGACGCCATCGGCGAACTGTTCGTCATCACGGCAGATATCTCGGCCAAGCAACACGCCGCCGTCCAGTGTGCCTGTCAGGCCGGCGTCGACTCGGCCATCTCGAAGACGGTCAACGCGCCCAACGACTCCTCGATCGAGGACGCCAAGGAGGTCTTCGAGTGGGTCTACGAGAACGGCGGCAAGGGCGTCACGTACTACCGTGACGGCACGCGCTCGAAGCAGGTCCTCACCACACGTGCGGACAACGCCGAGTTCGCCGACGAGGACGAGGCCGCCGAGGTCATCGTCGAGCAGATTCGCGATGTCTTCGGCAGCCTCGAGGCTTTCTTCGAGAGCGAGGACGTCCAGTCGGTCGCCGAGGACGAACTCACTGCGCTGCTGTCCGCCGATGTCGACTACACCGAAAAGCGCGAGCGCCCCGACTCGCTGCAGGGCGTCAGCCAGCGTATCGACACCGGCTACGGAAAGGTCTACGTGACGATCAACGAAGAGCCCGAGACCGGCCAGCCGTTCGAACTCTTCGCGAACATCGGCCACTCCGGCGGCTTCACCAACTCCTTCACCGAGGCGCTCGCGAAGGTCATCTCGACGGCACTGCGAAGCGGCGTCGATCCGGAAGAGATCGTCGACGAACTCTGTGGCACGCGGAGCCCGAAGGTCGCCTGGGACAAGGGCGAGCAGATCCAGTCGATCCCGGACGCGATCGGCACCGCGATGCGACGGTACCTCGCCAACGAGATCGACAAACCCTACCCCAAACAGCAGACGCTCGGTGAGTCCGCCGACGACGTCACGACGGATGCCGATGCCAGTGCGACGTCGGTCGCACCGGACGAACCCGAACCCGACGGCGGCGCCGCGGCCCGTCAGTCGGCCGACGCCACGCAGGACCTGATCGACGCCGGCGAGTCGCCGGAGTGTCCCGACTGTGGCTCGCTCTCGCTGTACTTCTCCGAAGGCTGCAAGACCTGCGAGTCCTGCGGCTGGAGCGAGTGCTGAGCGGTCACTGACGCTTTCACTGTTTTCGTCCGTCGCTGTTCACCTTGTCCTGCCGGACCCGATAGCTTCATGGGCGACGACGCGAACCCGTGCGTACCGATCGTGGATGGGAGACTCGTCAGATACCGACCCACCGTCGAAGCAGGGTCCACCCTGTCCGTTCTGTGACGCAGGGATGTACAAACGCCACTGCAAGTACGTCTGTCCCAACCACGGTGTCGTCTACGATTGTTCCGACCCGTTCCGATAGTGCAATCCTGTACACTGACATCCTTCGACGTTCGAATCGAACGCTGAGTCCGACGATAGGGATAGGTGGTCGTCGGACCGTCGTGCAATCGAACGACTGCATGGAATCTCAACCGACGATTCTCGTCGTCGACGACGAGCGCGAACTCACCGATCTCTACGCCACCTGGGTCGACGGCGAGTACGCCGTCCGGACGGCTTACAACGGAACACAGGCACTGGAGCAGGCCGACGAGGCCGTCGATATCGTGTTGCTCGACCGGCAGATGCCCGACTTCTCGGGCGACGAAGTACTCGAACGAATCCGCCAGCGTGGACTGGAGTGCTGGGTCATCATGATCACGGCCGTCGATCCTGGGCTGGATATCGTCGAGCTCGATATCGACGACTACATCACCAAACCGGTGAGTCGCTCGACGTTGATCCGTCTCGTCGAGAACCTCCGCGTCCAGTCGCGTTACACGGACACAGAGCGCCGCGAACTGACGTCGATCTCGAACAAGATGGAGACGCTGGAAGATGCGGATTCGGTCGACGACGTCCGCGATTCCGAGGCCTACCGCGAACTCGAGACCGATCTGAAGAAATTGAGCGACTCGCTGGTCCAGGAGTTCGACGGGAACGAGTAAGCGGCCGGGTTCGCAGATCGGTCTGTCGGTGCCTCCGTCTCGATTTCCTGGGACCTCACGCGCCCGACCCTGATCGATCGCGATCGGCGACCGTGCGATACAGGGGCCCGGCGATGACGAGACCCGCTGCGAGGAGACAGCTTGCGAGAAGGAGTGGGTCGAACTGCTGACCATCGACGCCGGTCAACGATGCCGTCGACGCGCCGACGGTGACGGCGGCGACCGTCCACGGCAGTTCGCCGATGGCGGTCCCGACGAGTAGTTGCGGGGTAGAGACACCCCGAATCGCCGCACAGGCGGTCGCGACGTCCGACGGGATCGGTGCGAGTCGAGAGACGACGACGCCGCGTGTCGCGCCGACTGCGTCGTAGTATCGGTCGACGTACCGTCGCGCTCGATCGAGCGTCGTCCCGAACGCGCTGGTCGCGTTCCGCTCCCTCTTGTCCGGTCGACTCGTCACTCGTCGAATCACGACGAACGGCGGGAGAATCGTCACGAGGACGCCAGCCGTGGCGATCGGGATACCGGCACTGACGCCGAAGCCGTAGCCGACGACGGCGGCCAGCGGCGTCGTCGGCCAGGCGAGCGCCGGTCGGACGAGATAGAGCGCCGCGACGAGGAGACCGAACGTGAGCGGATCGCTCGCGGCGGACTCGAGTCGGGCGACCGCAACCGATGGGGAGACGACGAGGCCGGCACCGACGATCCCCAGGACGGCGATCGCGCCGAGAACGACACGCCGGGGTGGCGAGGAACCCATCGACTGCGATTTGGGGGACGGGATTGAAGGTTTTGTGTCTTCGTCGCGCCGCCGGGGCAGAACCCTTATTCGAGTCGCTTCCGGATGCGTAGCCGATGGACGATCGGGTCGAACGTGGTATCGCGCTACTCGCTCGACTCGAACACGAGTCACTCTCGCTCGCCGAGACGATCGACCGGCTCGAAGCCGTCACGACCGACCCGACGGCGATCCGGACGATCCTCGACGAGGCCGCCGTCCGCGGCATCATCGAGCGCGCTGACGGGACAGTTCGTCCCCGAAGCAGCCAGTACCTCCGGTTCGGTCGCGACGTGATCTCGAAGGACGGCGAGTTCTCGTGCAAGCGCTGTGGCTCGTCACTCTCGACGGGCTACTTCATGGACCTGGAGGCCGGTGAGATCGGCCCATTCGGGTCGACGTGTATTCGGAAGGTCACCGGACGCGAGTGAGGGTGGTGACGGCTGTCGGGATGCACCACTCTCGCGTTTGTAGGAGGATGTGACGACGAACGGTCGGTTCTACCGGTGTCCGCGGTCAGGTGGGGCGCTCACCGACCGCGTCGGAGTTCTTCGATCAGCTGTTCGATGGTCTCCTGTTGGCGTTCGAGCATGGCGGTCTGTCGCTCGACGGTTTCTTCGAGGGCGTCGAGTCGTTCGAGGACGGCCGCGTCGTCGCCCGCTGTCGCGGGCTCGAATCCACTCGCTTCGAACGACGCGACCGACTCGTTCCCACCGTCCGTCGGCGAGCCACTGTCGACGGCCGTCTCGGTCTGGGCTGGGGTGGGTTGGTTCGTGTCGACTTCGAACTCCTCTGTTGGCGACGTGTCTGCGGCCGATGCGCTCGATTCGGTGCCAGTCGACTCGTGAGCCGATTGGGACCCACTGGCGTCGATCTCCGCCATCGCGGCGGTGGTGTCGATTTCCGGCTCGGTCTCGGTATTTTCGTCGCTCGAATCGGTACTCAGCGGGTCGACGCCTTCACCGAAGTCGACGGTCGAGGTGTCGGCCTCGTCGTCTTCCAGCCCGACTTTCTCGTGGAGTTCGTCGAGCGAGTCGACGTCGTGAACGGCGAAGATGGCCTGCTGGAGGCGCTGGCGAAGTTCTGTCGCCTGTTCGTTCGGTGCCTTGATCCGCTGCTGGCGGCCGTCGACTTCGAGGACGACCTGCGTCGCGACGCTGCCGGACTCGAACGAGAGGCCGGTGACGTCTTCGTAGCGGTACTCCTCGAAGTCTTCGTCCCAGACGGCACTGCCGATGTGTTTGACGAGGCGCTGGCTGGTGACGATGACCGTGAGCTCGCTGAAGCGGAACGTCTGGATGACGCGCTCGCCGGGGTCGGTGATGCCGTTACCGGCGAGGACGCCGGCCAGCACCGGGTGGACGACCGCGTCGGTCACCGAGCCCGGAATCTTGAACTCCTCGGTCCCTTCGATGGCGTACTCGAGGGTGAGTTTGGTCTTCCGTCGCCCTTCGGTGACGGAGAGGCGCGTCGCTTCGTGGGGGTATTCGTCGACCGATTCGTCGCTCAAGAGCCCGTCGGATCGGTAGATGATGGTACTCTCGGAGGTGACGAAGAGTTCGTCCTCGCCGCCGAGTGAGACCCGCTCGACGACCTCCGCGTCGCCGAGGGCCGACTGGACGATGGCGGGTACGCTCATGGACCGGTGTTTGCATCACCGTATGATAAATCCGTGGGTGGGCGGGCCACGTCGACGCGGAATCGGAAGGGTTTAGAAAACGTCCCGACAACGGACGAACGAGCCCGGGTGGCTTAGCTGGACATAGCGCCGCACTCATAGGGTTCAGAGATTCGGTGCGGCACAGCGAGTCCGTGTCCCACGAGGACCGCCGAGCCTCGAACCTGGGACATGCGGAGATCGAGGGTTCGGAGCCCTCCCCGGGCACTTATACAACACCGCGAGCAACGGCGAGCGGTGTGACCGTAAAACGTGCGCGGTAGAGGCGGAGAACCCGTAGGTCTTCGAGAGCTCGCTCTCGCGGTGGTTCGGAGCCCGGAGTGGCTCGAATCAGAGAGTAGTTTCGCTGTGACCGTGGTTCGGAGCCCGGCTTCCTCCCACATCATCGCCATCGACAGTGACCGAACCCAGCGAAGGACGAGTACGGAACGATCCGATGACTGGATTTCTATCGGTGTCGATTCCGCCCCTCCTCGGGAAAGTCGATCCCACGCGGAATCAGCGACGTCTCGCAGTAGGCCTCGCCCGCGGCGTAGTCGACGCCCGGCTGAATATAGGGGTACGGGCCGTCGGCGGGCGTGTTCTGCGCGTCGCCGCCGTTGTCGGCCGTCTCGACGAGCCCCATTACCTCGTAGTCGACGGGCGAGTGCTCGGCCAGGTAGTCGACGATCACGTCGACCGGAACCGTCCCGTCGTCGACGTGGACGTCCTGGAATGGGAAGCCGCAGTTGCCGAGGTCGCGTTCGGGATCGCCGGGGCGAGTGAACGTGGCGACGGAGTACGTCGCCTCGGGGTCGATCGGCTCACCGTCGATTCGCAGTTCGACGAGGCGGCGGTTTCGCTGGGCAGTCGGGTCGATCGTCACCTCGACGTTCGAGGAGAAGTTGCGGACGCGCCCGTCCTCCTGCTGGTAGGGATACGGCGTGAAGTTGTCGACGAGGAAGTCCTCCATGTGGCCGGTGAGCTGTTGCCCGTAGGCGACGCCGCGGGCGACGGGCGCCGTTTGCGGGAAGAACGTGTAGAGCTGGCCGAGGGTGACCTCGCCCGGTGGGATGGCGGTCCCGTACCGGAAGCCGTGGGCGACGGCCAGGTCGGTGTCGAAGTGCTCGCAGAGTGCGTCGTTGAACAGCGTGTTCCAGGCGCTTTCGAGGAACGATTGGCGATACAGCGGCTGCTCGGTCTTGCCGACGACCGTGTCGAGTGGTTGGTCGAGCGTGCCGGCGCCGCGCTCGAAGTCGGGGTCGTCCGCGAAGAAAGGTTCTCGCACCGACTCGACCGTCTCTACCGCATCGGGGTCCGGATCCGGCGTCTCGTCGTGGCCCTCGACGAGCGGGTAGAGGTGGTGGCGGAACTGCACCTCGCCGTCCACGATGCGAAGGTCGACCCGGCCGAGCGCCTCGCCCATGCCCGACTCGACGACGACAGTCTCGGTATCGGCGACGACGATCGGCTCCCAGGTGTACTCGTGGGTGTGGGCGCTGAACATCACGTCGACGTTCGGACAGTCCTTTGCGGCCTGGACCATCCAGGGCAGGCCGATCTCGGTCACGGCGACGACGACCTCGGCACCCGCTTCGCGGGCGGCTCGCGCTGACTCCTCGAGGAGAGCGGGATGCTTGCCGAAGCGGTACTTCCCTTCGGCAAACGCGGGGGCCATCCGGTCGACGTAGACGTTGGTCATCCCGACGACGCCGACGTCGACGCTGCCGACCTGGATGAGACGAACGGCGTCGTACAGCAACTCGTCGTCGTCCCAGCCGTACAGGTTGTTCGCCAGGACCGGCGCGTCGAGGGCGTCCATCAAGTCGACGAAGTTGCCATCCTCGGCGGCCTCGTTTCCGAAATCCCAGTTTCCCGGGACGTAGACGTCGGGCCGCAGGTGGCGATTGATGGGCTCCAGCATCGCCCGGCCGTTCGTGTACGTCGTGACCGCCGAGCCGTGGAAGGTGTCGCCGCTCATGAGCGTGCAGACCTCGTGATCGGCCCGTAACTCGTCGATCTTCGCCGCGAGGATTGGAACGCCCCCGCCGCGCTCGATAGTCCGGTCGTCGCCGCCGAAATGGAGGTCGGGGGCGGACGTCGGATTGTCGTAGTAGACCTGATACCGCGGCGTGAGTTGGCCGTGCAGATCGCTGACGTGGGCGAAGACGACGTCGGGGTCGCCGTGCTCGTCGACAGGTGTCCCGTCGAGCGATCGCCAGGGACCCATGGGTGTCGGCTCGGTGCGCATGATTGGTGTCGTGCTACACCGAGTATCGTCACATAGGTTGGGCGTGGTCCGATGGATCGGAGCAACGCAGTGACTACCGGTGACGAGGGAGGCGGACGAGTGAGCTCAGTAAATCAGTTCGTCGTCGTTCTCGACCATGTACAGCGTGCGTGCGGCGATGTTGACGGCGTGGTCGCCGACACGCTCTAGGTCGCGAATGGTTAACAAGAGTCTGGAGACGTCCTGGAGGAGCGATTCGACTTCGGACGCGTCCTCGAGTTCGCGTTCGATGAGGTCTCGGACGACGATCTCGCTGGCTCGTTCGGCGAAGTGGTCGACGTCGTCGTCGCGAGTCGCCAGTTCCCGGCAGGCGTCGATATCTTCACGATCGTACGCTTGCACCGCGTCGTCGACCATGTCGAGGGTGACGACGCCCATCTCCTGAATGTCGACGTCGGGGAAGAGGTCTCGAGTCGCGTCGAGCGTGTATTCGCCCAGATTGACCGCGAGGTCGGCGATGCGTTCCAGATCGGTGATGATCTTGAACGACGCCGCGATAAATCGGAGATCGCTCGCGACGGGTTGCTGGAGCGCCAGCAGGTCGATACACTGCTGTTCGAGTTCGAGGTACATCTGGTTGACTTCGTAGTCGCCCTCGATCACCTCGCGAGCGAGGTCCTCGTCCTTCCGGTCGAGCGCATCGAGCCCCATCCGGAGGCGTTCCATAACGACTTCGCCCATATAACAGACGTCTTCGCGAAGTCCTTCGAGTTGTTCCTGATATGAATCTCTGGCCATGTTCGACGTTCCACGACGGACTGCCATGTAGCTTGCGCCTCGTTGCACGTTGATGCCGATTTGGCCAGGTTGGGCGTCCTGCCGTTTCCGTGCGTGCTCGGAAGCCGGTCGGGTTCGCGGCCCTGGTCGAGTCTACCCGGCCGGACCGAGACGGCCATGGGCACAACGGACTATCGACCGACCACCAAACCGCGAGGAGTGTCTCAGGGTTCGAGCAGGACCTTCGTCACACCTTCTTCGCGTTCGTCGAACCGCTCGTACATCTCGGGCGCCTCGTCGAGCGACGTCGTGTGTGAGATGACGAACCCAGGTTCGGCCTCTCCGGCAATGATCATGTCGCGGAGTCGGCGGTTGTACCGTTTGACCGGACACTGCCCCATTCCGAATCGGAGTCCCTTCTCGAACGCGGTGCCGAGGTGGACGCGCAGGAGGCCCTGTTCACCGATGTGGTCGGGCTGGTCGGGATCGTCGGAGACGTAGAGGCCGACGATGCCAATCTTCCCCGTCGGCCGGACCGCGTCGATAAGCTGGTTGAGGATGATCGAGGGATTTTCCCGTGACTCGTCGTAGGCCGACTCGCCATCGCGACCGTCCTCGATGGCCTGGTATCCAACTGCGTCGACGCCCTTGTCGACACCACCGCCATGCGCGTCGGTGATCGCCTCGACTGCGTCTCGTTCTTCGAAGTTGATCGCCGTCGCATTGCAGTGTTCGTCGGCCAGTTCGAGCCGACTCTCCACTCGATCGACGACGTAGATCTCGGAGGCACCGCGGAGGTGGGCGCTGTAGGCGGCCATCAGTCCGACCGGTCCGGCGCCGAAGATCGCGACGGATTCACCCGGTTGCAGGTCCGCGAGTTCGACGCCGTGCCAGCCCGTGGGGAAGACGTCGGCGAGCATGATGAAGTCTTCAGGCGTGCCGTTGGCGGGATCGTCCGGAATCTTCAGCGCGTTGTGATCGGCGTAGGGCACCCGAACGCGCTCGGCCTGCCCGCCCTGGTACGAGCCCATCTTCACGTAGCCGTACGCACCACCTGGCGTCGCCGACTCGACGTTCTCGCAGTACCCGTAGTGACCCTCCTCGCAATTTCGACAGTAGCCGCAGGCGACGTTGAACGGAAGAACGACCCGATCGCCCGGTGACAATTGCTCGACGCCGTCGCCGACCTCGCTGATCTCGCCCATGATCTCGTGACCGAACGCCATCCCTGGCTCCGCGCCGGCGCGCCCCTCGTACATGTGCAGATCCGACCCACAGATGGCCGTCTGCGTCACCTCCAGGATCGCATCGTTCGGACTCGTCAGCGTTGGATCGTCGATCTCTTCGATCGAAACGTCGTGTGCGTCGTTGTAGACGACTGCTTTCGTTGGCACAGGAACTCACCCGCGTCGCTCGACATCGAACCGGTGCCAAAAGGTTCTCCACGCAGGTGCAACGAGACGTAGAGTTGCACCGTGAGGATACTAAGCACGAGCACGCTCACCGCGAGCGAACGAAGTGAGCGAGCGGGCCGACGACTGACCCGAAGGGGAAGGAGGAGAGCTTTTCATGGAAGTTTTGCCGAGCGTCGACGGAACGTGCGCCAGCCGTGCTGGCGCCGTTCCGTCAGAGCGCAGTGCAAAAGTTCCTTAGCCGAACTTCCCGGTGATGTAGTCTTCGACGCGCTGGTGGTCGGGGTTCTCGAAGATCTTGTTGGTGTCGTCGAACTCGACGAGTTCGCCGCCGGTGAGGAAGACGGCCGTCTTGTCGGAGATGCGGGCGGCCTGTTGCATGTTGTGGGTGACGATGACGACGGTGTAGTCCTTCGCGAGTTCCTCGATGAGGTCTTCGATCTTCGAGGTGGCGACGGGGTCGAGCGCGCTCGCCGGCTCGTCCATCAGGATGACTTCCGGGTCGGGGGCGATGGCGCGGGCGATGCAGAGGCGCTGTTGTTGTCCGCCGGAGAGTTCGAGGCCGCTCTCGTCGAGTTGATGTTCGACTTCGTCCCACAGTGCCGAGCGTTTGAGGGCGGTTTCGACCTTCTCGTCGACGTTCTCGTCGTCGCCTTGGACTTTGAGCCCGTACGCGACGTTGTCGCGGATGGACTTGGGGAACGGGTTCGGCGACTGGAAGACCATGCCGATCTTGCGCCGGAGCGCGACGGGGTCGACGTCGTCGTCGTAGACGTTCTTGCCGTCGAAGAGGAGGTCACCCTCGACGCGCGCGGTGTCGACGAGGTCGTTCATGCGGTTGATCGAGCGCAGGAATGTCGATTTCCCACAGCCCGAGGGGCCGATGACGGCGGTGACCTGTTTTTCGGGGATCTCGATGTCGACGTCGGTGAGCGCCTGTTCGTCGCCGTAGTAGACGTCGAGATTCCGCGCTTCGAGGAGCGTTCGATCCGTCATCGTTCGCTGGTCCGACCCGTCATTGTCGTCGACGATGTCGGAATCGAGCGTGGTGTCTGGCTGGTCGGCGGCCGATTCGGTCTCCGAGTGGGACATCTGTGGTGGTGTCATGATCAGGTGGATCGCTCAAAGCGGTTGCGGATGACGATCGCGATCGAGTTGATTGTGAGCAGGATGACGAGCAGCGTGACGACGCCGGCGGCGACGACGCCGTACTGGAACGCCTGCTGTGGGTACGAGGCCCAGTTGTAGATCTGCAGCGGCATCGCGCTGACCTTGCTCAAGAGGCCGGTCGGGACGCCGAAGACGGTCGTGGGAGCGGCGATCATGATCAGCGGCGCCGTCTCCCCGATCGCCCGACCGAGCGCGAGGATGGTGCCGGTCATGATTCCCGGCATGGCTCGTGGTAAGACGACGCTACGGATCGTCTGCCACTTCGTCGCGCCCATTCCGTAGGAGGCCTGTCGTTGCGAGTCGGGCACCGCGCGGATCGCCTCCTGGGCGGAGATGATCACGATCGGCAGGATGAGCAGGCCGACGGTGAACGCGGCGGCGATCACCGATCCGTAGCCGATGTCGAGCATCCCGACGAACAGCCCGAGCCCGAGTAGCCCGTAGACGATCGACGGGACGCCGGCGAGGTTGGCGATGTTGAGCTGGATGAACGTCGTCAACGGGCCGTCACTCGCGTACTCCTCTAAGTAGACGGCGGCGCCGACGCCGAGCGGGAAGGTGATCAGTGCGATCAGGAGCATGATGGCGATCGAGCCGACGATCGCCGGGAGGAAGCCGGCCTGTTCCGGGAACGGGTGCGGCGGGCTCGTCAGGAACCCCCAGTCGAGCCAGCCGACGGCGTCGATGGCCACGTTCGCGAGCAAGAGCGCCAGCGAGGCGATTCCGACGAGTGTCGCGGCGAGCGCGAGCAGTCGGAAGGCGACGTCCTTGCGTCGACTGATCCGGCCGAACGCGGAGTCAGCGTTCGCGTCGGTCGATTCGGCAGCCATCAGTGATACACCTCTCGGTAGCGCGAGGCAACGAACTCGCTGATCAGATTCATGATGAACGTGATGACGAACAGCGTGATGCCGACCGCGAAGAGGCTCTGGTACTGTACGCCCTGGCTGACCATGTCACCGGTCCCGATCTCGACCATCGCAGCGGTCATGGTCTGAATCGAGTCCAGGAACATTCCAGCTGGATCCGTGAGGTCGGCCATCTGCGGCGTCTGACCCGCAGCCATGGCGACGATCATGGTTTCCCCGATCGCCCGGGAGAGGGCGAGGATGAACGAGGAGAAGATCCCCGACAGCGCGGCCGGGACGACGATCGTCGTGGAGACGGTGAACTTCGTCGCGCCGAGGCCGTAGCCGGCCTGCCGGAGCGAGTCCGGAACGGCGCTCATCGCGTCCTCGCTGATCGAAGAGACCATCGGGATGATCATGATTCCGACCATGATCGACGCCGAGAGGGCGTTGAACGTCCCGATGGGGAGGAATCGATCGAGCGCGGGCGTCACGTAGACAAGCGCGAAGTAGCCGTAGACGACCGTCGGGACGCCGGCGAGCACTTCGAGGGCCGGCTTGAGATAGGCCCGACGTCGCTCGGAGGCGTACTCGGAGAGGTAGATCGCAGTCAGCAGCCCGATCGGCAGCGCGACCGCCGCGGCGCCGATCGTGACCGTGAGCGTCCCAGAAATCAGTGGCAAGACGCCGAAGGAGACCGGCTCGTGGCTCGGTGCCCAGGTCGTTCCCGTGAGAAAGTCGACGATCGAAATCGTCCCGAAGAAGTCGATGGCGTCGACGAGGAGCGTGAGGATGATCCCGAGCGTCGTCGCGATCGAGAGGAGTGCACAGAGCAAGAAGAGGTAGCGAAACGCCGTGCCACGAAGGGTTCGAATGCCGTCGTGTGAGAAGTCTGGCTCGCTCATGCGGTCACCTCGTCGATGTTCGATTCGAGTTTGTCGATGTTCTCCGCCTGTTTCTCTTCGTTCAGCGGTACGTACCCGATCTCGGCGATCAGGTCACTCGTCGTCTGTTCCATGTAGTAGCGGACGAAGTCGCGAACCGTCGGGTCGGCGAGCGATTCCTTCGCGACGTAAATATACAGGTCACGCGTGAGCGGCGTGTACTCGCCTCTCTGTGCCGTTTCGAGCGACGGTTCGACGCAGCCGTCGCCGTTGTCGACGGCGACTGCCTTGACGGAGTCGGGGTTTTCGCTGTAGTACGAGAACCCGAAGTAGCCCATCGCGCTTTCTGAGCCCTGCACCCCCTGGACGATCGTTCGATCCTGTTCCGTCGCGTAGTAGTCGCCGCGATGGTTCGTCTCTTCGCCCACGATCTCCTCTTTGAAGTAGTCGAACGTTCCCGAGGTGGTCGCGGCCCCGTAGAGCTCGAGCTCTGCGTCGGGGAACGAGTCGTCGATGTCGCTCCAGCGATCGGCGCCGTCGGCGCGCCAGATCTGTCTGAGCTGTTCGACGGTGAGACAGTCGACGAAATCAGCGTCCGGATTGACCACGACGGTGAGCGCGTCGGTGGCAACTGGAAACTCGATCGGTGTGACGTCGTTGTTCCCGCACTGTTCTTCTTCGGCTTCGGCGATTGCTCTGCTGGCGTTGTTGATATCGGTTCGGCCGACACAGAAGAAGTTCCCGAACCCGCCTCCACTCCCGGTCTTGCTGAGCGAGATGTTGGTGGTGGGATTGTCCTGCGTGTACGCGGAGGCGATCGCTTCGGTCACGGGGAAGACGGTACTGCTTCCCGCGATGTTGATCTGATTGCCTTCCGCGGCGAGAATCCCACTGCACCCCGCCAGTGCGCCAGAAACGGAGACGCCAGCCGCGGCGAGAAGTTCTCGCCGGCCGATTCCGGCCGGCCCAGCCGCAGGTGAGTCTCTCGACATCATCGGATAGGAATCACAGCGTAGGTAAGTAGACTTCTATGATGGCTATATAGGGATATGTATTGTCACAGTAGATAGGCAGTGGCCACCAGCAATCGTCTGTTGTTGTGACCTAATCGGGAGTTCGGGCCGCTCGGTGTTCATTGCGCTCACTCCACTTCCATACGTGACCGTACAGTTGAGTCCTGTGTCTCGAAGGTGTTGTCCAAACCGCTCGATGCGGTAGCGACGGTCGTCGCGGAGGCGGATCGTATTTATCCAGGCTGTGTGGGGAGTGGCGGTCAGTTTCGAAATCGATCCCGCGAGTAACTGCAGCTTTCTTCGCCGCTTCTGTATCCCTGCGGTAGAATACATAGATCGTAGTACATTTATATTCTAGTGGGCTCATGCTCACGTATGGAGACCCGCAAGGTGCAGGTGACCGGCGGTTCTACGTATACCGTCTCGTTGCCCAAAGAGTGGGCGACGGCGAACGGGGTCGATGCCGGAAGTACCGTCGAATTCTACCCGGAGGACGGGGCCCTTCTGTTGACCCCGCAGCGTGAGAGTGGCCACCAGGAGGGGACGATGGACGTCACGGACATCACCGACGAGCAACTCACCCGCGCGGTCATGACGATGTACGTGAGCGGGTTCGACCTCATCCGACTGACCGCCGACCGGGTCACGACCGACCAGCGTCGCGCGATTCGGGACGCGACACAGAATCTGGTCGGCGTCGAGGTGCTCTCGGAGACGACGGACAGCGTCGTCATCCAGGACCTGCTCGACTCGGCCGAGCTCTCGATCGTCAACGCCGTCTCCCGCATGCGACTGATCGCGGAATCCATGCTCGAAGACGCCGTCACCGCGATCGTCGAGAACGACGACGACATCGCCCACGACGTGATCCAGCGCGACGACGACGTCGACCGACTCTTCCTCGTCGTCTCGCGGATCTTCCGGGCGACGCTGCGCTCCCCGACGGCTGCCGAATCCCTCGGCGTCACGCGCGAGGACTGTTTCGACTACCACTCGAGCGCCCGCCAGTTAGAACGCGTCGCGGACCACGCGGTGAAGATGAGCAAACTCGCGCTGAAACTGGCTGACATTCCGGGTCCCGTCGCCGACGCACTCCACGCGCTCTACGAGGACGCTGACGACGTGATCCGCACGTCGATGGACGCACTCGACGCGGACGACAGCGATCGCGCGACCGAACTCGGTCACGAGGCTCGCCAGATGGTTCGCGAGATCGACGAACATACCCGCCAGATCGACGATCGGCTCCGAGATCTCGACCCCGTCGAGGCGCAGTCGCTCGGCCTGATCGTCGACTCGCTCTCGCGATGTGCGGACTACGGGGGCAACATCGCCGAAACGGCACTTCAGAAGGCGGCACCGCGACCGTAAGGACGTTGATTACTCGAGCAGAACGGCGTTGACCTGGGCCGTCTGGCCCGGTCGGGACGTGACGCGTGCGGTCCCCTCGGAGGTCTCGATGACGGCGCCTTTCGTGATGATGTTTCGGCGCACGTAGTTGGGGTTGGCGTCGTTTTCGACGACGTTCTCGATCGTCGCGGCGACGGTCTCCTCGCCGTCGTTGACCTGCACGACGTCGGTCGCGAGTGCACGCGTCTTCGAGCCGTTGCCGCGCGAATCGACCGTCTGGAATCGCGGTTCGCCGACCTGCGTCTCGGTCGGTTCGCGGCCGAGTTCGTCCTTTCGCGGGTTTCGTGCGTGCTTGAGACGTCCACCGGTACGCTTGCGCGTCGAGCGGCCCTGATCTTGCATGAGTGGATAGACTGTCGGCGGTTACTTATATGGCTCGATACGACCCGTTCGTCCGACCTGGGGCCGCTCGCGGAACCGTCACGGTTAACGGGTCGGTCGCGAAACGAGGCGTCGATGAGTCTTCGGGTCGCCGCGGCCGCACCGTTCGTCCAGCGAGGGACGCAGTCGATGCGCGAGAACGAGTTCGTCGTCTCCCTCTCGATGGATCGCGACTGGTTCTCGCCGGATCAGGCCACGCGCCTCGTCGACGTCGCGACGGAGGCCGGCATCATCGAACGCGACGGCGAGACGCTCGTGCTGACGACCGACGTCGCCGAGGTACAGGTTCCAGAGGAGTTCGTCCCCGACGAGGACGTCCTCACGGAGCGGTCTCCGTTCGAGCGGATTCTGGACGCGATCGTCGCCGACGGCCAGCCCAAACACGAAGCTGTCGGCGCGATCAACGCCTGTCAGCAGTCGCTCGGCCTCACGATCGAGGCCGCGGCGCTGGTCTACGCCCGTCGCGAGGGCGTCGACGTCGCCGACGTCCGTCCGGACGTGCGTGAGGCGGTGCTCGATGCGGACGCCTGACTACTCTCGGTCGGTGGCGCTGACGTTCCGTGACGATGTCCATTCGGACGCCATCTGCGTTCGAGTTGCCTTTCTTGCGATTGTCGTCGCCTCGCCGTCGACCGAAGGCGATTAGCGCGCTGGCCGACACGATGGCGTATGGTCGAGGAGCGAGTTACGGACGGGATCAGGATCGCCGAGTTGCTCGCCTCCGAAGTCGAGGGCCGCACGGATGGCCCACTCGGATCGGTTCGCGTGACTGACGCGGACACGGACGTCGAACCGACGGCGGACGGGGCGCGTGCGTACACGATTACTGGAGAAGCGGGCGACGACACCACCAGTGAGGTGGCAGATACCACCCTCGCGACGGTGAACGTCCACGACGATCGTATTCACCTCGCGTTTCGAGTCGTCCCGGACGTCGCGACCGACGCGGCCTCGGGGGCCGGTCTCAGAACGCGCCCGAAGGCGACGACGCCACCACAGACGCTCGTCTTCGTCGAGTCGGGCGGGGCGGTCAAACGGGCGGTCGAGGTCCTCGCGACGGTTTGTGGTCGAGTTGGTGAGTGACTGGCCACTCGTTCACTCGGCGTTTAGCTCGTCGAGGATAGTGGGGAGTGTCGACGCGAGGTTCGGCTGGTCGACGTGTGCGTCCGCCCGCGGATCCGGGGTGGCGTCCGGGAGCAGCACCTGGACCGTCGCCATCCCGGTCTCGGTCGCCCCCCCGATGTCGGTCTCGACGTCGTCACCGACGTAGACGGCCTCGCCCGGTTCGACGTCGAGGGCGTCGAGAATTGCGGCGAACGCGCGTTCGTCGGGCTTGCCGGCCACGAGTTCGCCGGTCACCCGGATCGCGTCGAAGGGTGATTCGAGGCCGAGGGCTTCGAGCTTCGTTCGCTGGGCGCGGACGGGCCCGTTCGTGAGGAGCCCGAGGCGGTACCGCTCGCCGAGGCGTTCGAGCATCGGTTCGACGCCGGGCAGTATGGACAGCGAGTTCGTCACCGACTCGCGATACGCCGCCGCGACGCTGGCCGGATCGACGTCGGCGTCCGCGAGTAACTCGTCGAAGATGGGTTCGCGCGTCTCGCCGGTGAGGTGGCGGCGGTGGACCTCGACGTACTCGCCCCGATCGAGCGACGGGGCGCCGGTCGCCTCGGTCGCTTCCGCGAGCAGGGTCGCCCGGTCGCGGTCGGGAACGGCGAGCGTCTCGTCCAGATCGAAGACCACCGCGCGGAGCATCGTCTGAGTGTAGGCGCCCTGTGGGTTCAAGGTTTCCGTCGACCTGCACTGGATCGGAAACCGGGTGCGTCCCGTCTCGATCTCGAGTATCAGTCGACCTTCGTCCGTCTCGCTCTCGAGTACCAATCGGTTTTCGTCCGCGTCACGACCGCCAGTACGCTTTCGTCAGGAGCACCAGTACCGGGAAGATCTCCAGTCGCCCGATCCACATGTAGAGGATCATGAGGAGTTTCGAGGTCGTGGGGAAGGAGCCGTAGCCGCCCATGGGCCCGGTGACCTCGCCGAGGCCGGGGCCGATGTTGCCCAGACTCGCGATCGAGGCGGAGAGGATGTCGAGCAAGGTCAGGTCGGCGCCGACGCGAGCGGCGTCCGCGGCCAGCAGGCCGATCCCGACGAAGAAAAGGACGACGTACAGCAGGGTAAAGGCGTAGATGCCGCGGACGGCCTCCTCGTTCAGGACCCGTCCGTTCATCCGGACCGGCCGGACGGCGTCGGGGTGGACCGTCGTGAACAGCTCTCGGCGGAGCGTCTTCAGAATAACCAGCCAGCGGAGGATCTTGATCCCTCCGCCAGTCGAACCGGTCGATCCGCCGACGAACATCGCAAAGAGGAGGATGGCCTTCGCCGGGCCGCTCCACTCGTAGAAGTCCATATTTGCGAATCCCGTCGAATTGACGAGCGAGACGATCTGGAACACTGCGTATCGAAGCGAGCGCTCTAGCTGGCCACCGACGACGCCGGCGTCGACCGTCTCCAGCGACGAGGTGAACAGGACGACCGCCCCGACCGCGGAGAGGACCGTCACGGCACCGAGGTAGAGGCGAAACTCCGCGTCGCGAACGAGCGAGCGTGGATCGCCGGTCAACACGTGCCACCAGAGGACGAAGTTGACCCCGGCGACGAAGATGAAGGGGACGAAGAGCCACTGTACCGCCGGCGAGAACGCCTGGATACTTCTGGCCTCGGGGGAGAAGCCGCCGGTCGGCAACGTGGAGAACCCGTGTGCGAAGGCGTTGTAGAGGGTCATATTCTCGGCGAACCCGGCCAGATGGAGCGCGTACAGGAGGACGATGAAGAGGGCAGTGAAGAACACGTAGGCGAGCCAGAGGACGCGCGCAGTCTGCTCGATGTGTGGCGTCAGCTTCGACACACCCGGACCGGGCGTCTCCGCGCGCATCAATTGGGCGCCACCGACGGCCATCTCCGAGAGGATCGCGACGGCGAGGACGATGATCCCCATCCCGCCGAGCCACTGGGTGAGCTGGCGCCACATGAGGATCGCGTGGGAGTGGTGGTCGAGCGATATGTTGTCCATGACGGTCGCGCCCGTGGTCGTAAAGCCGCTCATGCTCTCGAAGAAGGCGTTGACGGGCTGGGCGATGGCACCGTTCCCGGCGAGCACGTACGGCACTGCCCCGAAGACGGCGGCGAAGAGCCAGGTGAGCGCGACGACCATGAACGCTTCGCGCGCGCCCGGCTCTGGATGTGGGTCGAGCTGGCGGAGCGAGAGGCCGACCGCCGCGGTCAGGACGAACGTCGCGACGAAGACCCAGAGGTCTTCGCCGCCGTACGCCAGCGAGACGATGATGGGAACGATGTGCGCGACGGAGAGCGCTGCGGTCAGCGTTCCGACGAGACTCAATCCCGCTCGAACGTCGACTCTGAGGTGTCCCCTGCCCATCGTGAAGCGACCAAAAACCATCTATAGGAGTTCGATTACCTCGTCAAGTACTGCGGCGTCGACGAACACGACGACGTGATCGCCGGGCCGAACGACCGTCGTCCCGCGCGGCGTGATCAGGTCGCCGCCGCGGGAGATGGCGCCGATGACGACTCCCTCGGGCAGGTCCTGCGTCGCTTCGGCGATCGGTTTGCCGGTGAGCGTGCTGCCGGGTCCGACCTCGATCTCGATGACCTCCGCGCGGTCGTGTTCGAGCATCGCGACCTTCTCCGTGCGCGCTGCACGCGTAAAGCGGACGATCTCTTCGGCGGTCTCCTCGCGCGGGTTGATCACGACATCGACGCCGACCGTCTCGAACAGGGCGGCGTACTCGACGTTCTCGATGACCGCGACTGTCCGTTCGACGCCGACGCGGTGGGCGAGCAAGGCGGCGAGTAAGTTCTTCTCGTCGCTGTCGAGGGCGGCGACGAGGACGTCGGCCTCGTCGATGTGCTCGCGCAGGAGAAAGTCGGTGTCGGTGGCGTCGCTCTGGAGCACCATCGTGTTCGGCAGTCGTTCGGCGGCCTCTCGCGCCCGATCCGGGTCCTGCTCGATCAGCCGGAGTTCGTGCCCGTGCTCTTCGAACTCGCGGGCGGCCTGGAACCCGATCTCGCTCGCGCCGACGACGACGACCTCCTTGGTGCCGTTGTCCTCGATGCACGCGACCTCGCCGGCGAACTTCGTGATGGACTCGGGACTGCCGATGACCACGAGGCGGTCGCCCTCGCACATGACGGTCTCTCCTTTGGCGACGAGCATCTCGTCGTCCCGGAAGACGGCGGCGAACGTCAGCGAGTCGTAGCGGTCGGCCTCCTTGACGGTCTGGCCCGCGACGGGACTCCCCTCGCGGATCTCGAACTCGGCCATCCGGACGAGCCCACCAGCGAACATGTCGACGTCCCGTGCGGCGGGGAGCCCGGCGACGCGAAAGATCGCTTGCGCCGTCAGGAGGTCTGTACAGACCATGAAGTCGACGCCGAAGGCGCCCTCGGATCCTTGCCAGGTTTCGAGCAAGGTCCGGCGTCGGACGCGGGCGATGGTAAAGGCCTCGCTCTCCGTCTTCGTCGCGCCGCAGATCACGACGTTCGTCTCGTCGTCGTCCGTCGACGCGATGACGATGTCCGCTTCGTCGATCTCGGCTTCGCGGAGCGTGCTGATCTCGGTGCCGTCGCCGGCGATGGCGAGCACGTCGAGCTCGTAAGTTAGCTCCTCGACGAGATCCTCGTCCTGATCGACGACGATCACGTCGTGACCGTCGGCCAGGTTCTCGGCGATCGTCCGGCCGACCGCACCGGCCCCGACGATCACGACGCGCACGATCGGTCACCGTCGTTCATTGGCGGCGATTGCCGAGCCACTATCATATACGTTCCGCCATCCGGATACGACTTTGTTCGGACTGAACGCCGGTCAGAACGCCTGTTATCGGCTATCGGGCATTCACGTTTGCAATGGGATTGCCTCGACTCTCCGTCGGGGTCGGCCGCAGATTCCCGTTCCGAATCACGCAGACTTCCGTTCCGAATCCATTATTGCCCCACCTGCCCCAGCAGGGGGTACGCAATGTCCATCCGCGTCGACTGGCGGTCGAGCGCGAGCTTGACCGGGACGGTCCTCAAGTGGCTGGCCGTCCCGCTTCTGGCGCCGCTCGCGCTTGCCCTCTACGACGGCGCGGACGTCGTCCCCTTCGCCGTCTCCGTCGCCGTGACGGTCGTCCTCGGCCTCGCGTTGGAGCAATTGTCCGATGTCCGGGAGCTAGAACACAGAGAAGGTCTCCTCATCGTCGCGTCGACCTGGCTCGGCGTGGCGTTGATCGGCGCGATTCCGTTCATTCTGGTGGGCCAGGGTGCGCCCTCGCAGTCAGCGTTCGCGGGGCCGGTCGACGGTCCGATAAACGCGCTCTTCGAAAGCATGAGCGGGTTGACCACGACCGGAGCGACGATCATGAGCGGGTGGGATTTCGAGCACCAGTCCCGGGCCATCCTCCTCTGGCGTCAGCTCCTCCAGTGGCTCGGCGGGCTCGGCATCCTGATCGTCGCGATCGGCCTCCTCTCGAACCTGATGGTCGGTGGTGCCCAGCTGATGGAGACCGAGACGCAGACACGGAGCGTGAACAAACTGACCCCGGAGATCGAGCAGACGGCGCGGATCATCTGGGGGTTGTACGTCGGATTGACGCTCGTGACGATCGCCGTCCTGTACGGGCTGAACGTCGTCGGCCTCGCCGACGAAATGACGCTCTTCAACGCGGTCGCCCACGCGCTTACGAGCGTCTCGACGGCCGGATTCTCGCCAGAGGCCGAGAGCATCGCGGCGTTCGCTCCTATCGTCCAGTGGGTTCTGATTCCAGTCATGCTCCTCGGGGCGACGAACTTCATCCTGCTGTGGTATCTCGTTCACGGCGACTTCGATCGCCCTCGCCAGTCTGAAGAACTCCGTTTCTACCTGGGAGTCGTCGCATTTGCCTCGTCGCTCGTGATCGGCGTGCTCGTCGTGGATCCGGGGCACATCGAGTCTGTCGAGGCCTCCGTCAGACACGGGCTGTTCAACGTCGTCTCGATGATCACGACCACCGGGTACGCGTCGTTCGACTACACGACGTGGGGTCCCGGCGCCCAGCACGTCCTCTTTCTGAGCATGTTCGTCGGCGGGATGGCCGGCTCGACGACCTGTTCGATCAAGACGTTGCGCTGGCTGGTCATCCTGAAGGGGCTGTACCGGAACCTGTTTCTCTCTATTCACCCGCAGGCGGTCCGTCCGATCCGGCTCGGGGACTCGGTCGTCGACGAGGAGACGATCGGCGACATCTTCTCGTACGTGATGCTCGCCCTCCTGATCTTCTTCGGGCTCACGGTTTTCGTCGTGACCGACGCCTCGCTCGCCGGCCGGGCGGTCTCCGAGTTCGACGCGCTGGGGGCGGCCGCGTCGATCGCGCTCAACATCGGCCCCGCGTTCGGCGAAGCCGGCCCGATGGACAACTACGCGGTGTTCCCGACGTCGACCCGGTTCGTCATGGTCGTCATGATGTGGATCGGCCGGATCGAGTTCGTCCCCGTCCTCGTCTTGCTGTTGCCGGCCTTCTGGAAGTCCTGAGCCGCGCTGAACCGGCCGAATCGGCGCTTCAGGGCGGATATTACGACGATTCGGGACGGCTGTAACGACACTTCGGAACGGCTGCAACGACGCTTCGAGACCGGCCGAACCCGACCGCCCGCCGGTACCAATCCTTTTGCCGCGGCCCGACGAACCGCCGTTCATCACTATGCACTTTCGACACCTGCTGGTTCCGGTCGCCTCCGAGGCCGACGCGGACGTGACCTGTCACGCGCTCTCGGGCTACCTCGACGACGTCGAGCGGGTAACAGCCGTCCACGTCATCGAGAAAGCCGGTGGCGGCATCGACAAGGCTCCGCTTGGCAAACGAGAGGAAGACTCGGAGGACATTCTGGACGACGTGGAGACGACACTCGGCGATCGGGTTCAGGTCGATACGGACCGATACTACGGAACTGACGTGGCAGAGACGATCTTCGAGGCCGCCGCCGACGTCGACGCGGACGCCGTCGCGTTCCGTGCACGTGGGGGGAGTCGGATCGCCCGCCTGCTCGCGGGAGACGTCTCCACTCGGATCGTGACTGACCCGTCGATTCCGGTCGTCTCACTGCCAAAACCGGCCGAGTAATCCGCGACGGCGAATCTGTCAGTGACAGGGCGCGACTACGACCGGCCGAAGAGCCGTTCGAAGAGCGAGCGTTTCGTCGGCCGTTCGGCCAGCAAGACCGAACACTCGACCTCGTCGACGACGTCGTAGACGAGTGACCGATCGACGAGTCTGGAGAGCAGTCCGCGCTCGGTCGCTCCGATGAGCAGGAGGGTTCGATCGCTCGATTCGCGTCGGATCGCTTCCTCCACGTCGCCCGAAGTGTCGATCGTGCGGCCGGCGTCGGAAAGCCCGTGTTCTTCGGCCCACGCCGAGAGGAACGCCTCCCCCTCGTCTCGTTCGGACGGATCGTCGACGACGTAGAGCAGTTCGACGTCCGCGTCGTTCGTCCGCTGTAAGGTGCGGGCGACGTCCGCACTCAAATCCGAGTCCGGGCCACCCGCGGTCGGCAGCAGGATGCGCGAGGTGTCGAACTCCCGCTCGTTCAGGACGAGGAAATCACACGGCAGATCGTGCGTGAGCTCGTCCAGCGGCCGTTCGGCTCGTCCGGCCGCCCACGGTCGATCGTCTCCCCAGCCCATGACGACCGCGTCAGCGTCGTGTCGGTTGGCCGCGTCGAAGATCGCCTCGAATGGCCGATGCGAGACGACCGTCGTCGTTTCGATCTCGACGTCGGATCGGGAGACGCTCTCGCGAGCCTGATCGAGCAGTCGCTGTGACTCGGCGTCGATGCGATCGGTCACGGCTGCGCCGCGATCGAGCGGCGTCTGATCCGGCACCTTGACGATGTGGACGGCGTGGACGATGCCGTCACGGTCCGCGGCCAACTCGCTCCCGAGTTCCATCAGCGCCCCTTCGGTTCGGGGGTTCGAGAGTGGGACCATCACACGGTCGGGAACCACTTCGTCCGGAGCCGCGACTTCGGCTGCGGAGACGGCGGCGTCGGGCATCTCCTCCGACCGATCGAGGATGTGTTCGCTGAGAACGCCCTGGACCTTCGTGTGTTTTCGTGCGTAGAACCAGTACCAGGCGATCGACCCGACGACGAACGCCATGCTCAGTGCGATGACGATACCGTCCATGAAGTAGATCAACCCGAAAGAAAAGAGCGCTCCCAGGATTGGCGTGATCGGGTAGAAGGGAACGCGAAAGTCCGGGTCGTACTCCGGCACGTCGGCCTCGCGAAACGTGATCAAGGCGACGTTCATCAGGGCGTAGACGATGAGGTGGAGGACGCTCGCGGCGTTCGAGAGGATCTTGAGATCCTGCCCGAGCGCCACGATGAAGAGGATGATGAGGCCACCAGTCAGCGCGATCGAGCGATACGGCGTCGCGTATCGCGGGTGAATCTCGTTGAGTTCGTCCGAGATCAGTTTGTCGCGCCCCATCGCGAAGTTGATACGCGCCGAGGCGAGGATGGAGGCGTTCGCCGAGGAGGCCGTCGCGAGCAGCGCCGCCACCGAGATGGCGCCGACGCCGACCAGTTCGAGGAGGGGGATGCCGGCGAAGCTGAGTTCGGCCACCTGTGAGACCGGCGTCTCAGTGTCCAGTTCGTTCCAGGGGACGATTCCGACCATGATACTGACCAAGATTGCGTAGAACACCGTGACGATCGCGACGCTGCCGATCACGGCCAGGGGGAGATTCCGCCCCGGATTCTTCAGCTCTTCCGCGACGGTCGCGATCTTCGCGTAGCCGAGGAACGAGACGAAGACCAGTGCCGTTCCCGGGAGGATCGCGCCGTATCCCTGGTCCGTCGGTGCGACGCCGCCTTCGTCTAGCAGTGTCGCCCACTCGAACTCGAAGAACCCGGCGGCGGCGAAGACAGTCAAAATCAACAGCAACGCGGAGACGATGATCGTCTGGATACCGCCGGTTTCCTTCGCACCGATGTAGTTGACGCCGACGAACACCACGCCGGCGAGCAGCGCCCCGATCTGGATGTCGGAGACGCCGAGCGTCGTCGTTCCGCCGAGCAGGGTTGTCCCGAGGAATTCGGCCCCGAAGAGCGATACTTCGGGGAGTGGCACCGATGGGAGTGAGAACGTCCCGAGCGAGAGCGAGGGGAGTTCGGCGGCCGTTCCCTCGAGCATGCCGGTGAGGTAGCCACCGAAACCGATGCAGTAAAACGCCGAGGCGAAGGCGAGCCCCATCCAGTCGCCCATACCGGAGATCGACCCGAACATGGGCCCGAGTCCTCGATTAATGTAGTAGTACCCGCCTCCGGCTTTCGGCATCGCCGTCCCGAGTTCGCTCACGGCGAGTGCGTTGATCATGGCGATGGCGCCACCGATGACGAACGAGACGACGACGATCGGGCCCGCCTCCCGTGACGCGATCCCGGGGAGGACGAAAATACCGGCTCCCATCATCGTCCCAATCCCGATCATCATCGCCGAGACCAGCCCGAGGTCCTTGGCGAGTTCCTCGTCGCTCATCGGTCAGGAGGCCTCGACCGCAGCTGTGTCGCCACCGATCGGTGGGGGACGTTGCGACTCGCGTACGATTTGGACAGTCGGGTTCATGCTCAATGGCTACTAGCGACCCACCTTAAGCGTTCTGAGGACCGCTCGACCGACGGTGGACGCACCTCGGACCGTTCGACGCGACGCTGTCGATCGATTTCAGGTCGATCTCGCCTCGAGTCGCGGGACGACGATCCCCTCGATCCGATCGGCGTAGCCCATGAGCGTCGTGCCGAGGATGCTCATCGCGAGGACGTAACCGACGGCGAGGGCGTAGAGTTCGTCGGCGACGCCGGCGGGGACGACGCCGTTGGCGCCCGCGGTGAGTGCGATACTCGCGATAATGAGGGAGAACTCGCCGCGGGTCGTCATCCCGAGTGCGACGCGGACGGACCGCCGCTCAGAGAGATCGTAGACCCGGCCACCCCAGTAGGCCGTGACGAGCTTCGAGGCCGTCGTGACGACGACCGCGATCGCGATCAGCCCGACGACGGGTCCGAACGAGGCCGGATCGGTGAGCAGGCCGATCCAGAGGAAGAACAGGGCGGCGAAGGTGTCGCGAACGGGTTCGAGCAGTCGCTCCAGATCGTGGACGTGGTCGGTCGAGGCGAATCCCATCCCGACGAAGAAGGCCGCGACGGCCTCGCTGACGCCGAGTGAGAGTGCCACGCCGGCGATCAACACCGTCAGTCCGAGCGTCCGGATGACGGTGAACTCGTGGGAGGCGCCCGCGAGCAGCCGGTCGAAGATGGGCTCTCCGAGGGTCACCAGCGCGAGGAGGGCGACGATGAACCCCATCCCGACGGCGACCGAGGTGAGCGCCTCCGAGACGCCGCCGCTTCCCGTCGCGATCGCCGTGATGATCGCCAGGTAGATCGCGATGAAGAGATCCTCGTAGACCAGGATACCCAGGATCGGGTCGGCCTCGTCGTTGGCGATCCAGCCGAGGTCGAGCAGCGACTTCGTGATGATCGCCGACGAGGAGATGTAGACGATCCCGGCGACGAAAACGGCTGCCAGCACGCCGCCGAACAGGACCCAGCCGAGGCCGAAGCCGACGACGAAGTTGGCCAGGTCGATCGTCCCCGCCGCGCCGATCCGCTGTCGGGATTCGAGCAGCCGCTCGATGTTGAACTCCAGCCCGAGGAAGAACAGCAGGAGGACGATCCCGATCTCGGCCCCGAGCACGACGAAGCCGGTCGTGCCGTCGACGGCGATCGCACTCACGGACCCGACGACGTCCATTCCGGCGACCTCGAGCGGTGGGAGGACGTCGGGAAGCCGCCCCAGCACGAACGGGCCGAGGGCCATTCCGACGAGAATGTAAAGCGGGATTACCGACTGGCCGATCCGGTCGGCGGCGACGCCGGCGACCGCCGCCGCGGCGAACAGCACCCCGACCTGGAAGAGCGTTACCTCGGCCACGGTCGGCCCTCCTGCGGCGCGGCATCGCTCGCCGCCACGCGGCTCTCGGGTCGTCCAACGCGGCTCTCGGCCGGTAGACGGTGTGGCCTCATCGCATCACCTCAGGCGTCGTCCCCCGAGACCAACGATTCGAACGTCTGGCAATCCTCCCGGGCGCCAACGATGACGACCGTGTCGCCGGTCTGGATGACGTCGGTCGGCTCGGGCGGTGAGAGCACGTCGTCGCCGCGCTGGATCGCGACGACCGACACGCCGGTCCGTTCGCGGACGTTCGCGTCGGCGAGCGATTGGCCTACCAGCTCGGCCCCGTCGTCGACGTTGTACCACTCGATGAGCGTCTCGTCCGAGAGCAGCGTCTCGACCTGTTCGGTCTCGACCGGCTGGAAGTACGCGCCCTCGAGGATCGTCCCGACCGTTCTGGCGAGTCGATCGGAGAGCTCGAAGAGTCGCTCACCGTCGGCGTCCGGCGACTCTTTCCGGTAGATCTCTCGCTTCCCTGTGTTGTGTGTGATGATGACGAGGCGAGCGTCGTCTTCGAGTTCGACCTCGTGTTTCTTCCCGACGCCCGGCAGGTCGCTCTCGTAGATGTCCATACTCGGACACGGGAACGAACCGCCTTAAATCGGTTGTCGGCGCTCGTCACCGTGATCGGTTCGATCGACCGCGCATCACGTTCGGCCGATGAGTCGTCGACCCGCTCGACGACTCATCTCTGCCGCTCGGTCACTCGTCCGGCTCGACCGCGACCGTCGGCGGGTCTCGTGTCGATTCGATGGTCGTCCAGACGAGTTCGCGAAACTCGGCCGTCGTGTAGCGGCCCCTGTTGTAGGCGCTTGCCCAGTCGGTGTAGACGACCGCGCTCCCGATCGGTTCGTCGGGCGATTCGAGGATCGTCGTCCCGAGCGCGTACGCGTCGTACCCGGTGTCGACCAGTGCCGCGTAGGCGCCGGCGAGTGCGGCGACGTGGTTGCCGATCCCCTCGCTCCGATCGACGTCCGTGACGTACGCGACGGACAGGACGTCTCGATCCTCGCGGACCGATTCGAGGCGCGGAATTCGGACCGTGACGACGTCGGCGAACGTCTCGACGTCGCTGATCTCCGCCCCGGCGGCCGCCTCGACGCTCGCGTCGAACCGGTCGGCTCTGGTCTCGATGGGCAGTGACGGCGTCAGTTCGGCGACCGGCCACTTCTTGTTCGGCAGCAATTCCGACCCGACGTCCTCGGTACAGCCGGCCAGTCCGGCGAGCCCCGCAACTGCGCCGGTACGGAGTACGCGCCGGCGAGTCGTCCAATCGGTCGGCGATGTCGAGCGCGCATCGCTCGTCTCGTCGGCCTGCGATCGCTTCTCACCGCCGTCGGTGGTCGCATTCACCGGTTCGGCGCGACGCCCGGTCATAGTCGATGCTGGGGGTCGGCGCCGAACTACGGTGGGCTTGCGTACGTCGGGCGGCGGGACATCCACGAACGATGGCAGCACCGTCCCGATGCCGCAGTGGACTGCTCTTCGTGGACTGTGGTAGGAGACCGCTTTCCGTGGACTGTGGTAGGTGACCACTCTCCGTGGACTGTGGTAGGTGACCGCTCTCCGTGGACTGTGGTTTTTGTCGGTGCTCGTGGGAGGTGGCTACGTGGCGTTCGAACTGTACGATCTGCTGGTGATCGTCGCCGGCATCCTCCTGTTCGCCATTGCGATCTTGCCGCGCTTCGTCGCTCGGCGAGCCATCTCGCTTCCGATCCTCTTCGTGGCGTTCGGTGCCGCCGTCTTTTCGCTACCGATCGGGCTCCCGGCGCTCGATCCGTTAGAACAGCCCGCGGCGACCGAACGACTGGCCGAGTTCGGGGTGATCATCGCACTGATGGGGGTCGGGCTGAAACTCGACCGGCCACCTGGGTTGCGAGCCTGGGCCTCGACGTGGCGCTTGCTCGCGATCGCGATGCCGCTGTCCATCGCCGGGGCGACGGTACTGGGGTGGTGGGTGGTCGGCTTCGTCGCCCCCACGGCCATCCTCCTCGGGGCGGTCGTCGCCCCGACCGATCCCGTCCTCGCCGCCGAGGTGCAGGTCGACGAACCCCAGACGGGAGCCGAGTACGAGGACAGTCCCGTCGGCGACGAAGACGTCTCGTTCGCCCTTTCCTCGGAAGCGGGGCTCAACGACGGGCTGGCGTTCCCGTTTACCAATCTCGCGATCGCGATCGCCCTGATCGGGCTGGCGCCGGGCAACTGGGCCGTCGAGTGGCTCCTCGTCGACGTGGGCTACCGTATCGTCGTCGGCACCCTCCTCGGCGTCGCGTTGGGCTGGCTCGTCTCACGGCTCATCTTCCTCACCGCTCCTGACACCAAGATCGCCCAATCGGTCCAGGGACTCGAAGCCGTCGCCGGGACCCTGCTCGTCTACGGACTCACGGAAGCGGTCGGTGGCTACGGCTTCATTGCCGTGTTCGTCGCCGCCGTGACGATCCGCAGTTCCGAGCGTTCCCACGAGTACAACGACTCGCTCCATCAGATCGCCGAACTCGCCGAACAGCTCGCGATGGGCGTCATCATGATCTTCTTCGGCGGGGCGATCGCGAGCGGCTTGCTCGGCCCGCTGACCGTCGAGGCGACCGTCGTCGCGGTGGCCATCGTCTTCGTGATCCGGCCGCTGGCGGGGGTCATCTCACTCCTCGGCTTCGATCGTCCGTGGACGGAACGCGCCACGATCGCCTTCTTCGGGATTCGCGGCATCGGCTCGTTCTACTACCTCTCGCACGCGCTGAACGAGGCGGTCTTCGCCGAGCCCGACCTGCTCTGGGCGCTGGTCGGCGCGGTCGTTCTCATCTCCATCGTCGTCCACGGTGTGACGGCGACGCCGATCGTCTCCCGGGTCGCCGACTCCTGAGTGCCAGCGCGGTCCACTGAGGGTGCTCGTCGGTGTCCCAACCGGAGCGATCGACCCGCGTTCACGCCGCATCGTCGTCGACCGGCGGCCACTCCCAGGCGTCGCCGCGGACGACGCCGAGCGTCGTCCGCCGCCGCTCGCTCCGTTCGGCGAGTGCGTCCGCGAAGGCGTCGTCCGAGACCGTGTCGATGTCTGCCCGTCGCAGTCGATCGAGCGCCGGTGGAGGCGGCGCCTCGTCGGCGGGATCGACGAACGCCGTATCGAGCGTGTACAGGTACTGATCGACACTGCCGCGAGCGACGCGCCAGACCGTTCGATTCGGTCCGTTTCCTTCGGGGAGCCCGCACTCGAAGACGGTCAGCGCGTCGTCGAGGATGGCGACGGCGACCGCCGCGGATTCGGTCGGCCGTTCGCTGTGGTAGTAGTGCAAGATGGGGTAGGACTGGTGCTGGTCGGCGAGCTGGCCGAGCTGTTCGCCGAGGGATTCGAGCGGGCGTTCGAGCCCGTCGAAGCCGTCGGTGTCGGTGTGGCCGGCCCGAACGAACGCTTCCGACCGTTCGCCGAGGCTGGTGACGGCGCTCGCGAACGAGCGTTTCTGGGAGACGGCGCTCAGGACGGTGAGGACGTAGGAAACACCGAGGGTCACGAACGCCATCCCCGTGGCAGTCGTGAGCGCGCTCGCCAGTTCCCAGCCGTCGCCTCGCGGGAAGTAGTCGCCGTTGCCCGAGGTGAACATGGTGTAGGCGACGTAGTAGATGCGGCCCGGCCAATCGGCGGGGGCACCAGTTCTCGTACTCACGAGCGCCCAGGGGTCGGCGGCGAACAGCAGGCTCCACCCGGTCCAGATGCCGGCGATCCACAGTACGAGCGTTCCGGTGAGGATGAGCGGGCCCGCGGTGCTTAAGGTCCGGCGCTCGTCACTCACCCGTCGCAATCCTCGCCAGATTCCGGTCGTGAGTCGCCTGGCGAGCGGCCCCGAACCCCCATCGACCCACAGCGTCGTCCAGAGGATGTCGACGACCGTTGCAACGAGGATACTCACACCGAGGGCGACGTACAGCCAGCGCATCGACGTCTCGTACACCGACGACGTACGTCAAAGGATCCCACCTGAGCCGACGGCAGACTGGCCATGTTTTACCACCCGGTTCGTGGAAGCGAGCCCCGGGCTGTGAGCGGAGCCGTGTCCCGTGCTCCGCCAGCCACATCGAATCGATCATGCCACCGGAATCCCCCACCGACGACGGCACGGAAGACGAATCGTTCGAGGAGGATCCCCCATCGACAGCCACGGGCGACGACACTGCAGAAGCGACGGACGAGACAATCGAGGAGTCGCCCGACGAGGCAGTGGACGAGTCACCCGACGAGACGGCCGCCGACGGTGGCCAGCCAGGAACGAGCGACGGCGAGGATGTCGACGCGGAGGCGAAACAGCGCCAGCTCGACGAGGTTCGCGAGGATGCGGCGGGCGAGTACCTGACGGGCGACCACGGCGTCAGGATCCCGGACACGGACAACTCCCTGAAGGCGGGCCAGCGGGGGCCGACGATTATGGAGGACTTCCACTTCCGGGAGAAGATGACCCAGTTCGACCACGAGTCGATCCCGGAGCGGGTGGTCCACGCCCGGGGAACGGGCGCCTACGGCTACTTCCAGCCGTACGAAGATCCGGATCTGGGGGAGTACGACGACATCTCGGACGTGACGAAGGCGTCCTTCCTGCAGGATCCGGCCCAGAAGACGCCGGTGTTCACCCGGTTCTCGACGGTCGTCGGCTCGCGCGGATCGGCGGACACGGTGCGGGACGTTCGGGGTTTTGCGATCAAGTTCTACACGGAGGCGGGCAACTGGGACCTCGTCGGGAACAACATGCCCGTCTTCTTCATCCAGGACGCGATCGAGTTCCCCGATCTGGTACACGCGATCAAGCCAGAGCCCGACGACGCGGTCCCGCAGGCCGCCTCGGCACACGACACGTTCTGGGACTTCGCCTCACTCAAGCCGGAGATCACGCACATGCTCATGTGGCTCCTCTCGGGGCGCGCACTTCCCAGGGCCTACTGGATGATGCAGGGCTTCGGCGTCCACACGTACCGGTTCGTCGACGACGGAGGCGAGTCCGTGTTCGTCAAGTTCCACCTCGATCCGAAACTCGGCACGAACGAACTCGTCTGGGACGAGACCCAGAAGATCGCGGGGAACAATCCCGACTTCAACCGCGAAGGTCTCTACGACATCATCGAGGCGGGACACGAACTCGAGTGGGAGGTTGGCGTCCAACTCGTCGAGGAGGACGAAGCCGACCAGTTCGACTTCGACCTGCTCGATCCGACGAAGATCATCCCGGAGACCGAGGTCCCGGTCAGGCCGATCGGGAAGCTGGTGCTGAACGAGACGCCGGACAACTTCTTCGCCGAGACCGAACAGGTGGCGTTCCACCCTGGCAACGTCGTCCCCGGCATCGACTTCACGAACGACCCGCTCTTGCAGGGACGGCTCTTCTCCTATCAGGATACGCAACTCAACCGCTTCAACAGCGCGAATTGGGACGAGATACCGATCAACCGACCGCTGGCCGAACGCCACAACAACCAGCGCGCTGGATTCATGCGCCAGGAGATCAACACCGGCACGGCGTCGTACAAGCCCAACTCCATCGGCGACGACGATCCGGCGGAGGCGTCCGCCTCTGAGGGCGGCTACGAGCACCACGCCGAGAAGGTCGACGGGCGGAAGATCAGAAATCGAAGCGAGAGCTTCGAGGATCACTTCTCGCAGGCTCGGCTGTTCTGGAACAGCATGACCGATCACGAGAAAACACACATCGTCGACGCGGCGCACTTCGAACTCGGCAAGGTCGACCGGATGCAGATCCGCGAACGCGTCGTCTTCGACCTGTTCAACAACGTCGATCACGAGTTCGCGAAACGGGTCGCCGAGGGCATCGGTGTCGAGCCGCCGGACACACCTGGTGACGAGATCGACGACCACGACCGCGAGGACCCCTCGCTGAGCATGGCGAACCGGACGCCGGAGACGATCGAGACGCGCAAGGTCGCCGTCCTGCTCGACGACGGTGTCGACGCGGAGCAGGTCGAGACGATACGCACTGCCCTCGAGGACGAGGGTGCACGCGTCACGATCGTCTCCAAGCTTCTCGGCGACCGAACGGCGGCCAGCGGCGATCCGATCGAAGCCGACGAGGCCCACGCGACGACCAGTTCCGTCCTCTTCGACGCGGCCATCGTTCCTGGTGGGCGCGACAGCGTCGATGCGCTCTCCGAGCAGGGGGACGCGACCCACTTCGTCGCGGAGCTGTTCAAACACAAGAAGCCGATCGCCGCGGTCGGCGAGGGTGTCGACCTGCTCGACGGACTCGACCTGCCGGACGTCGATCTCGCGGCCGACGGTGATGGGACCGTCTCTGCGCTCGGGGTCGTCACGACTCGCGACGATTCGTCGCTCGATTCCACCCTCGACGCGTTCGTCGACGCGATCGCTGCCCACCGACACTGGGATCGGGACCCGAAAGACGTCCGGGCCTGATCACCTACGATCGCCGAACCGACTCCCAGATCGGCCGCCAGGCCTGCGCCAGCTTCTCCATCCGCACGTTCGTGATCCGCCCGCTGTCGACCCGCCTACTGTCGATCCGCTCAGTGTCGATCAGCTCAGTGTCGATCTGTGACTGCATTCCATGCCCCGCCGTCGCGGTCGCTGGGGCTTCTAGATCACGTTTGCGAAAAATGAGACGGACGGCGTCGTTCGGCCGATCGAACGGCCGTGTCGCCGCGTCGTTAGTCGTCGCCGAGTCCGGAGTCGTCTCCGGTGCCCATCATGTCCTCGTGAGCGTAGACGTAGATCGTCGCGCTCTCGATGGTCCAGGTCGTATCGGGTTCTGTCTGTTCGTCGGTCGTCGTGTCGTCTTCGGAATCGTCGGTCCCGACGCCAGCGTCGGACTCGTTGTCGTCAGCGCCAACGGCGGTGTCGTCCGACTCGTTGTCGTCCGTTCCGACGCCAGCATCGGACTCGTTGTCGTCGGTGCCAACGCCGGTGTCGTCCGACTCGTTATCGTCTGTCCCGACGCCAGTGTCGGATTCGTTGTCGTCTGTTCCGACGCCAGCATCGGACTCGTTGTCGTCGTCGATACCAATGCCGTTATCGTCCGACTCGTTGTCATCAGTGCCGACGCCAGTATCGGATTCGTTGTCGTCGGTTCCAACGCCGCTATCGTCGGACTCGTTGTCGTCAGCGCCGATGCCACTATCGGACTCGTTGTCGCCGACGTCCGTTCCACCGTCGGTTGCGGCCGTGTCAGCGCCCTCATCGCCGGCCAGGTCGGCAAGTGAGCCCGTCGTATAGACGAAGATGGTCGACGTGTTGATGCTCACGTCACCACCGTCGGTCATTCCGGTCTCGGACTCGTTGTCCATACCGGTGTCAGTGTCGTCGGACTCGTTGTCGTCGGTGCCGACGCCGGTGTCGGACTCGTTGTCGTCCATTCCAGCGTCAGTGTCGGATTCGTTGTCGTCAGTGCCGACGCCATTGTCCTCACCCATCATCGAGTCGTCGGTCTCGTCGCCGACGGCGATGAAGATCGAGGCCGAGTCGAGTTCACTGTCACTCAGACTCGTTTCTCCGTCCGCACCCGTCCACTCGTCGTCGTCGATGACGACGAAGACGGTGGCCTGCCCGATGGTCAGGTTCTGGCTAGCGCCGGCCGCGTCGCCGCCGGCGTCGGTCTCGGATTCGTCGGTCTCGTCACCGGCCATTCCGGCCGAGTCGTCCGCACCCATGCCGGTGTCGTTGAGATCGACGATGTTCGCCGACTCCACGGTTACCTCCATGTGGACTTCGTCGAGTCGCTCGACGCTCTCGGCGCTGGTTCCGTTCGAACTGTCGTTCATGCCGGCATCGGACTCGTTGTCGTCGGTTCCGACACCGGTGTCGTCCGACTCGTTATCGTCCATACCGGACTCGTTGTCGTCCGTCGCGTTATCGGCCATGTCGCCCGCACCGTCCATCGGTACGTTCGACTCGTCGGGGACGACGAAGACGGTCGCGTTCTCGACAGTGACGGTGAGTTCGGTCCCGTCCGTCGAGTCGTCTGTTTGATGCTGGTCGGTCCATGCGCCCGGAGCCGCCAGTCCCACTGCGGCGATGCCCGAAAGGAGCATGGCCACTGTGAGTGTGACGGCTATCAGTTTTTGTCTACTCATGCCTCGCGAACCGATTGACGGTGGCATCCGGGTTAAAGTAGATGAACGATTTCATCCAGTAAGTGCCTCTTTCGCGGCGAAAGTCACGAGTAGGTTGACCTTCCTCAATTTATCTGGCGTACTCTCTTCAATTCGTGATATTCTTCTCCGCCTGTCGTACGTGTTCGTCTTCGATCGCGAGCAGGCGGGCCAGCAGAACCCACTCCGTCTCCCCTCGTTTCTACCTGTCTCCGTCTCCCCGGGCCACGAGGACGGAAACCGGGGAGCGCCGGACGACGGTTTCTGCGACGCTCCCGAGCAGGACGCGCGAGAGGCCCTCCTGCCCGTGGCTGCCGATGACGATCAGATCCATCGACTCCGATTCCGCGTAGGCGACGATCCGATTGTCCGGTTCGCCGGTCACGTACGTCGTCTCCAAATCCCGTCCGTATTCCGTCGCGATGTCGCTCGCCGACTGGAGGAGTTCTTCGGCGTGTTCTTCGACCTGTTCGCTGACGGGGAGCTGGAGTTCGGGGCCGATGAGCTGGGCCCAGTACCCCTGCGGGATCTCGATGACGTACAGCGCCGTCACGTCTCCATCGGGGAATTCGTCGAAGACCAGTTCGAGCGCCGCTCGTGACTGTGGCGATCCGTCGTAGGGAACGAGAATCCGGTCGGCCATGCGCCCCCTATTCGCTCGGGCGATATAATACTGTCCAGCACGGCGACAATTCACGGGTTCGCCGTCCCAGTTTCCGAATGCAGCTATTCCTGGCTCGCAGCTTCTCGTTCCCTCGTTCGCGAGCGTCGGCGCGAACTGGGAGAATCGACGACAGTCACGAGCCCGCCCGGTTCGATGCCGCTCACGAGGCCGTTCGGGTTTCCTGGGCTGTCTCGGCCATCGTCTTGAGGCGCTCGATACGGCGAGCCGTTTCGGGATGCGTCCGGAAGAACCGGTTCCTCGAGCGCTTGGCTGGCGGGAGGATGTCGAGCGTGCTCGTCGACCGCGCGTACTCGCGCTTGTCCTGTGTCGGGGGCCCACGACTGTCGTCGAGCGTCTCGAGTGCGCTCGCCAGTGCGCCGGGTGACCCGGTCAGCTCCGCCGCGGCACGATCGGCCGCGAACTCGCGCCCGCGTGAGAAGAGTCCGATGCCGAGTTCACACAGGCGTTCCTGTCCCGTCGTTACCGCGGTCAGGACACCCCACGCGAGGAGTCGACCGCCGTGGCTAATCGGGCTCACCCCGTGGACCCGATTCAGGGTCGGTCGCTCGTCGACCTCGATCCGTTCGGCGACGAGCAGCGGGACGAGCAGTCGACGCATGAATCGACTGTCGTCGTTCGCCAGGTGTGCTATTTCGTGGGCGAGCACGGCGACCCGCTCCGCGTCGTCGAGTTCGCGAATCAGGCCGCGGGTGAGGACGATCGTCCCGCCGGTTCGGCCGCCGATCGCGTACGACTCGGGGCGTCGTCGGTTGACGATGCGGAGGTCGGGCTCAGGAATCCCCGCCTGAGCGGCCAGTTTCCTGCTCGCCGCGGCGAGTTCGGGGTGGCGGTCGTCCGCAGACGCTCCGGGCTCGGCGATCGTCCGTTCGAACGCGCGAATCTCGGCTCGGACCGGCCGCAGATACACGACGGGGAGCGCGACGAATCCGATTCCAATCGCCGCCGCGACTACCGTCGTCGGGGGAAGGTCCCAGAAATTCACGATCCAGGTCCCCTCCAGAACGGGGAAGAACAGAACAGACAGCAGTGTCAGTCCCGTTCCGACGACGAGGAGGGCGGTGGCGCCGAGGACGCCCGCCGCGATCACGGCAATCGTGAGCGAGACACAGGTGACGATCACCAGTGCGCCGAGCCCGCGTCCGACCAGGGACAGGTGGCGCCGCGTGAGGGACATGGCTCAGTATCGTTGGTGATTGTTTCTCATGGAGACGGATGAATATTGTGGTCGTTGACACGAACGCATGGTGCCGGTATCCATCCTGGCAGGATGGGGATGCCAGCGGGCGCCTTCGGCAGTTGTCCACCCTGCGTTGTCTGGGGCCTGCGTTTTGACGAGCGGAGTGGTCGACCGAACGGGTGTGACCAGTGCTCGGTACGACGACGTGGGCCATTCCGGAAGGCTACATTCCCGTGGGAAGCACCGGTCCCGAACCGGAACTGGAGAGCCACGAGACGGTGTGTCTCTTGAACGCGGGCGATGAGACTGCAGCCGTCGAGATCACGATCTACTTCGCCGATCGAGAACCGGCAGGGCCGTACGAGGTAACGGTTCCGGCGAGACGGACCCGCCACGTCAGGTTCGACGAACTGGACGAGCCGGAGCCGATCCCACGCGGGACTGACTACGCCAGCGTCATCGAGGCCGACGTCCCCATCGTCTGTCAGCATACGCGGCTGGACTCGCGACAGGCCGAGAACGCGCTCCTCTCGACGATGGCGGCACCGATCGAGTGACCGGACTCGGTCCTGGGGGTGCGACCGGACGCGGACCACGCGGCTGCGTCGATAGCAACGTTTTCGACCCTCGTCGCGAAACGCGGGATATGAACTTCTTCGATCGGCTGCACGACCGGATCGTCACGGTCGACAGCGTCGTCTCCGTCGGGCTCGACCCCGACCCGTCCCGCATCCCGGCTCACCTGCAGGATCACGACCTTCCGCGGTGGGCGTTCAACCGGCGGATCATCGACGCGACGCACGAACACGCGGCCGTCTTCAAACCCAACGCGGCGTTCTACGAGGATCCCGACGGGTTCCGGGCCCTGGAAGAGACGATCGCGTACGCCCACGGCAAGGACGTCCCCGTCTTGCTCGACGCCAAGCGGGCGGACATCGGCAACACGACGCGACAGTACGCCGAACTCGTCGATCCCGACTCGTCCGGGCCGTCGGCTGACGCGATCACCGTCAATCCGTACATGGGTAGGGACTCGTTACAGCCGTTCCTCGCAAACGAGGAGGCTGGCGTCTTCGTCCTCTGTCGAACCTCGAACCCCGGTGGGGCGGATCTCCAGGACCTCGAACTCGAATCCGGCGAAGCGCTGTACGAACGCGTGGCTGCACTGGCCGACCTCTGGAACGAGAACGACAACGTGGGCCTCGTCGTCGGCGCGACCAAACCCGAGGAACTCGAGGAACTCAGAGAACAGGTGCCGGACTTGCCCTTCCTCGTCCCGGGCGTCGGGGCCCAGGGTGGCGACGCGGAGGTCGCCGTCGAGTACGGCCTCGCGAACGGTGTCGGACTGGTCAACTCCTCGCGCGGGATCATCTTTGCTGGCGAGGACGCGGGCGCAGACTTCGACACGGCGGCAGGGAGGGCCGCGAAGCGCCTCAAGAAACGACTGAATCAGTACCGCGACGAGTGAGTGTCGTTGTGGCAGTCGTCGCTCCCTAGAACCGGTGAATCTCCGTGTCGTCGTCTTCTCCAGGACGCGCCTGTGCCGCACAGTCTGCACAGAGTCCCAGCTCCGAATCGAAGTGGACGTCACAGACGAGCGCCCCGCAGTTCTCACACTGATGCTCCGCGGGCCGTGACTCGCAGATCTGGCAGAGGCCTTCGACGCTCATATTCCTCGCACGACGGCGACGGGCTTGAAAGCACGGTAGCCGAGGGACTCATCCCGGCCGATAACGGCACTGACTCGGGATCGAACGAGCGGGCGCTCGGTCCCGACGATAGCGCTAGGTCGAATCGAGACTGAACACCTCTATCTCGTTTCCCTCACTGTCGACGAAATGGAACGTTCGATAGTCGCCAAATTCGAGTATCGTTTCGTGGATCATCTTCGGTGCGAGCGATTCGATCCGTTCGTACGCGTCGTCGACGTCGGCGACTTCGAAATTCGGCACGCAATTGTTCCCGAATCTGGTCTCGTAGCCGTCGAAAGCGGCGTTGTACAGGCCGAAATCGACCGTTCCGAACGAAAAGATCGAATACCGTTCTTCTTCCTGTTCGGGTTCACTTTCGAAGAGCTCGCTATAGAAATCGACCGCCCGACCCATGTCTTCGACTCCAACGTAGACGGAGCTCAGTTCCACGTCGCCCTCACCTCTTTATCACTCACTGTCATTATCCGTCTCGATACGTCCCGCCGCCCCGTCAAAAGAATACCCCAGACGGCGAAACTAAAGCCCGCGCGACACTTCTTTCAGTATCGGACCGGACTGGTCACGCTCGATCGGTGGGCTGTCGGTCAGTTACCAGCTGTGACGGACGATGGCGAGCGAACTCGCGACGACGGCTCCCACACCGACGTAGTACAGGAGATGCACGACGGCGAGGGCGACCCACGAAATCCCGTGTTCGAGCCCGCCCCAGCCACCGAGGAATATCGCCCCGGCGATGCTGTCAGCGATCGTCCGTGGATCGACGAGCGCCGTCACCGCCAGCCCGTCGACGAGAACCGCGGTGATGATCCCTGGTAGCATCAACGCCAGTCCGAGGGCCAGATCCGATCGGTCAGGGGTGTGCATGGAGACAGTTTCCCGGTAGATTGCATGAGTTTTGTGTTCTGTGACATCTCGTTCGGCTTTCTGGCGATCCGGGTGGGGGCATGAACCGGCTCCGGACCGATTACCGACGATGGATCCAACGTCAATCGCACAACAAATTTAACTCGATTGATGATAGTCTGTGGCCGAGGAAGATTTCGTATGAGTCGACTGCCGCCGACTAGACGAGCGATCCTGGCTGGGGCCGGTAGCGCCGTGACCGCTTCACTTGCCGGATGTGCGCTGACAGGAGATGAAGGTTCCGGGGGTGATGGGGTCGACGAGGAGTTCATCCTGACGTTCCACCACCCGGAAACGGTCAGAAGCGACGAACCCTTCGATATGACGATCGAGGGACTGCCCGCGAATACCGAGGTAGACGTGGTCGTTGAGAGTGCAGATGCCGAGGGAACGATTTTCGACGGCCGAGCGACGATTCGAACCGACGACGGGACGGTCACCCTCTCGGAGGCAACTGTGGTGAGTGACCGGACAGATGCGCTTTCGGGGACGGTCCCCGAAGGGGTCGAAGTTCCGCTCACCGTGGCACTCGTCCAGTTCGCCGAACAGTCGTTGCACTTCTACACGCCACCACGAGAGAGCACACCGACGTACCGCGTCGAAACCGACGAAGGGGTGTTGGGAGAGACGAAGCTAACCCGGCGGTTTCCCGACGTCTCTGCGGGGATCGAGCTCGATCACCCTGATCTCGTCGGCTGGGTGTACGAACCGGTTGATAGCCAGTCGGGTCCTGGCGTCTTGCTGTTACACGGAAGTGGCGGGAGTCCAATGCGGACCACCGCCGCCCTGCTGGCCGAACATGGCTACACGGCGGTCGCTCTCCAGTACTTCGATGCGCCGCCCCTCTCGGAGGCCCTCAGCGAAGTACCGCTTGCGTACATCGAAACCGCCGCTGAGTTTCTCCGCACGTTCGAGACAGTAGGTAGCGAGCAGATTGGGTTGTACGGCGGTTCCAGAGGTGGTGAACTCGCACTACTTGCAGCCAGTACATTCGACGGGTTCGGACCAGTCGTCTCGGTTGCGGGGAGCGGCGTCGTCTTCGAAGGCAGCGACAACGGTCTGCCCACTAACACATCCACCTGGACCCACGACGGGGAGCCGGTTCCATACATTCCATTCAGGGGGGTCGATTCCCTCGAAATGGCTGACGAAGCGGACCTGCAACGGGCGACGATCCCGGTTGAGGGCATCGATGACCGGGTTCTGCTGCTCTCCGGAGCGGACGATACACTGTGGCCATCGGCAGCCCTCCAGCAAATTGCGGCCGATCGGCTCGCGGAACACGGGCATTCGGAGTTCGAACACGTCGTCTACGAACAGACGGGTCACTACTTTATCGAACCATACGTGCCGATAATGGGTGCAACCGAGCACGGTGGCGAGTTGGCAGGCTGCGCAATTGCCAGCCACGACCATTGGCCGAAGGTGCTCGAGACCCTCTCATCGCTGAAGTAACTCTTTTCGACGACGTTACGGGCGATCGGTACTGGGATATTCCCGAGTCGGGACGAACGCGGCCACAGTCCCAGAATGCTAGCACGCATCACTGGCGAAGATTTTTCCTGTGTGAGTGGGTACCGAACTGTATGTCCCGTGACCGGGCCCTGTTGCAGCGGGCCCTGGACCGTGGCGAGGAGGACGGTGGCAACGTCGAATTCAAAGAGCGTCTCTCCCGGCACGTCCACCTGGCGGAGGGGCGACGCGAGAGTCTCGCAGCGCAGTTGCGCCATCGCGTACTCTCCGGTGACGGAGAGGCGACCTACGTCGTTGGAGTCACCGACAACGGCGGCCTCGCCGGCATCTCGCCGGACGCGTTCTCCGAGTCGATGGACGTCCTCTCCCTGCTCGCCGAGGAAGCCGATGCCCACATCGAAGACGTCCAGACGTGGGGCGTCGACCGGTCCAACGTGGGGGCGGATTCGTCCGTCGAGGACGGGAAGGACGCCGCGTCGGAGGGAGCCGGTGAGGCCGACTCCGCGAGTGGCCTCGTCGGCGTCGCGACGGTGTGTGACGGCGCGGTTCTCGAGACGGACACCGAACACGTCGTCGTCGGCACCGCCGGCCACGTCGACCACGGCAAGTCCACCCTCGTCGGCTCGCTGGTGACCGGCCGGGCCGACGACGGCGAGGGCAACACGCGGAGCTTTCTCGACGTCAAGCCCCACGAGGTCGAACGCGGCCTCTCGGCGGACCTCTCCTACGCAGTCTACGGGTTCGACGACGATGGCCCAGTTCACGTCCGGAATCCGAACCGCAAGGGCGATCGCGCGGCGGTCGTCGAGGAGGCGGATCGCCTCGTCTCGTTCGTCGACACGGTCGGGCACGAACCATGGCTGCGGACGACGATCCGCGGCCTCGTCGGGCAGAAGCTCGACTACGGGTTACTCACCGTCGCGGCCGACGACGGGCCAACCCGCGTCACGCGCGAACACCTCGGGGTCCTCCTCGCGACGGATCTGCCGACCATGGTCGCCATCACGAAGACGGATCTCGTCGAGGACGAGCGCGTCGAAGCGGTCGAACGCGAGGTCGAACGCCTGCTGCGCGACGTCGAGAAGTCGCCGCTGTCGATCGAGCGCCACGGCGTCGACGCGGCCGTCGAGGAGATCGGCGAGACGGTCGTTCCGATCGTACGCACGAGCGCGGTCACGACCGCGGGCCTCGATACGCTCGACGAACTCTTCGACCGACTCCCCAAGACCGCCGGCGAGGACGGCGCGTTCCGAATGTACGTGGATCGCTCCTACTCGGTGACCGGCGTCGGCGCGGTCGCTTCGGGGACGATCAAGTCGGGCGAAGTCGAAGCGGGCGACGAACTGCTCGTCGGGCCGATGGCCGACGGCGGCTTTCGCGAGGTCGAGGTCCGCTCGATCGAGATGCACTATCACCGCGTCGACCGGGCCCGGTCGGGCCGAATCGTCGGCATCGCCCTGAAGGGAATCGCCGAGTCGGCCTTAGAGCGCGGGATGGTCCTCTTGCCGGCCGACGCCGATCCCGACCCAGTCCGGGAGTTCGAGGCCGAAGTGATGGTGCTCAACCACCCGACTCGCATCGGCGACGGCTACGAACCGGTGGTTCACTTAGAGACCATCGGCGAGGCAGCCGCGTTTCATCCAGACGACGGACGCCTCCTCCCCGGGGACTCCGGGACGGCCCGCGTTCGATTCAAGTTCCGCCCGTACCTCGTCGAGGAGGGCCAGAAGTTCGTCTTCCGCGAGGGCCGCAGTAAAGGCGTCGGGACGGTGACCGACGTGACGCCAGTCGGGTAACTGTGACATCGGGCGGACGGACGTGACACTGCTTGGATAGCCGTGACACTGCTTGGGGAGTCGTGCCACTGGTCCGACGGTCGTGACTTCGGCCGTCTGGTACTCATTCAGGCCCGATAGCCGTCGCAGATGCGTTCGACATTGTCGAACGCGACCGCCCAGTCGAGAATTCGACGAATCCGGTCGGTCCAGTGCGCTTCGAGCTGGTCGCCGTGTCGGCGCCTGGCCGAGCGTGGGATCGCGTCCGCGTCGTCGAGTCGAGCGAAGAGCGTGTTCGGTGTGAGCGGATCGTCGGCCGCTTCGAGCGTGCCAATCACCTCGTCGGCCCCGAGGACGCGATCTCGGAACGTCGACCCGAAGCTGGGTCGACCGAGGGTGGCAGACCGTCCGGTACGTCGGTAGCCATCGGGTTCCGCTGCAGCGAGTTCGAGCGCGCGACAGAACGTCAGCCAGTCGCCGGCTTCGTCGCGTGTTTCGACGGTCGTTTCCGCCATCACGCGGGCACAACAGTCCAGATTCGGCTCCGGCGTGCTCGGAAGCGCCGATCGTACCCGCTCGAGCGTGTCGAGCGGGTCGTCGGTCGGCGGGTCGGGAAGCGGTTTGAATTGCACGGGCCGGTCCTCCAGGGGTGGATTACAGGTCGAAGGATTCGACGAGCACGTCTTCGTGCGTCTGGCCGAACGTGTGTGTCTCGCCGCCGATCACGTCGACGGTTACGGTCGCGGGGCCAAATAGTTCGGCCGGTGCGTCGTCGAAGTGCCAGTCCATTCCCTCGAAGATCTCGACGAAGGGCACGCCGTGGTCGGCCGCGGCGGTCGACGTGATCGCGTCGAAGTCGTCGAACGGTTCGCGGACGACCAGGTGAGCGCGCCCGCCGTAGGCCAGCGCGCTGGTCGTTCGGGCGATGGCCGTGCCCTCGTCTCCGGCCACGGGGGCAACCGGTGCGCGCCCGCTCGCCGAGACGATGTCACGCGGGTCGTACCCCAGTTCGGCCAGCCGGTAGGTCGAAAGCTCTGCGGCTCTGGCGGCGTTCGTTACGCTGCCGACGAGACTCGCGCTCGGGTACGCCAGCAGGAAGACACCGCTGGGCTGGACGTCGGCGAACGCGGCGACCTGATCCGCGGCGGCTTCGGTCGGGTACTGGTCGGTCTCGACGGCGAGTGCGGTCAGATCGAACGTCTCCGAGTAGCCGATCCGATGGAAGACGTCCTCTTCGCCGACGAGCGCGCGGGCTGGCCCGCTTCCGAGTCCCTCGAAGTCCTCTGTCGCGAGTTCCCAGCCGGCTTTCTGCGCACAGAGCAGCGACAGGGCGGGCTGGTCGGTCGAGAGTTCGACGTACGGCACCGTCGCACTGCCGACGGTCCCGAGCTCGCGACGGAGCGTCGCGAGGCCGGCGGTCTGGATCTCGGCGAGCAACAGCCCGGCCTCCATCCCGCCGGGGTGATCGATACCGAAGTCGAGGATGGTCGACTCGGAGTCGAGCTCGGTGACGCCGACGTTCAACTCCTCGGCGTACTCGAGCGCTTCGTCGACCAGCTCGATCGCCATCCGATTCAGTTGGTCCATGCGGGCCCTACTGGCCCCCCGGTAAAACAGTTTGTCAGATAGATCGAGTCACGAGGGCTGTCTCGAGCGGGAGAGCGGTCGTCGAGCCGTTCGAACAGGCGGCTCCGGTTCGAACGAGGGGACGTCGAGACCCGCTGGCCCGTGACCGAAGAAAAAGGCTTGTATACTGGAGGTGGCCTAGGCTCGAACGAATGACCCGTACGGTGGAGAAAGTGAACTCGCTCCTTCGCGAGGACGCGGAGATGGAGTCCGCCCTCGAATCGATCAGGGAGCACGCGGACGAAAACGGGGGCGAGGTCGCGTGGGGCGACGTCAGCGACGACCTCACGAGCGGCCAGTGGGGCCGAATCATCGAACAGGGCGTGCTGGTCGATGGAAATGGGGGCTTCGAGATCGCCGATCGCGAGGCGTTCGACGAAGCCCTGGATGGCGATGGAGACGACCAACCGCTCGGCGGCGTCGAGATCGATCCCGAGGCGTCGAAGTGGTCCCAGTGGGACAAACTCGCCGGGCTGACGGCACTCTTGCTGATGATCGGCTACATGTCTGGGACCGTCCGCAACGCCGTCGGGAACACGATGAACGTGTTTCTCGGTCCGCTCGACGCGAACCTGCCGTTCTACGCCGTCATCCTCTCGATCTCCCTGCTGACCGGGCTGGCCTCGGCCCTCGTCCAGTCGAACGTCATGGACCCCGAACGGATGGGGAAGTACCAGAAGCGCATGCAGGCCGTCAGCGAGCGGACGAAGGAGGCCCAGAAGGCGCTCAAGGAGGCGAAAGAACGCGACGCCAACGAGGCCGAGATCGAACGCCTCCAGAACGAGGTCGACCGCGTCCAGAAAGAGCAGATGGAGTCGATGGGCGAGAACCTCGGTATGTTCAAAGAGCAGGGCCGGATGATGGTCTGGTCGATGCTCTTTATCATCCCGCTGTTCCTCTGGATGTACTGGAAGCTCCGTGTCTCTCCGTCCGCACCGCAGGCGGTCAGTGGCATGGAAGCCCGGATGATCCTCCCGATGATCGGCGAGACGTCGTTACGTGACGGCGCGCTCGGTCCGATGCCGGCCTGGATTATCTGGTACTTCCTGTGTTCGATGGGCTTCTCGCAGGTCATCCGCAAGGCCCTCGACATCAACATGAGTCCCACCACGGACTGAAGTTCGCTGGTCAGACTTCCTTCTTCGATCTGTTCTACACCGAACGACGTTCATCTGTCCGTTGCCACCGACTCTCGATCACCGGAGCGTGAACCGAGCGTCGGCCCACCGTCTCACTCCACGTTCGTGATCCACGGTTGATGGTGTGTGTGTGAGATTTTGTTTGTGTATGAGCTACTGGGTGGGTGGTGAGCGGTGTTCCACCGCTACCGCCGTACGCGGGACGAACGGCGATTCAAAACCCCTTTCAGGTCCCCCCGCGCACATCGGGTATGTTACTGACCGTCTCCGGCCCACCCGGGAGCGGAAAGAGTACGACGGCGGCCTTGCTCGCCGAACACTTCGACCTCGAACACGTAAGCGGCGGAGACATCTTCCGTGAACTCGCCGACGAACGAGGCTACACGCCACTCGAGTTCAACAAACTCGCCGAAGAGAACGACTCGATCGATCGCGACCTCGACCGGCGTCTCCGCGAGGTCGCCGTCGAACGCGACGACCTCGTCCTCGAATCTCGACTCGCCGGCTGGCTCGCCGCTGAACACGCCGACTTCAAGTTCTGGCTCGACGCACCAGCCCCGGTCCGTGGTGAGCGCATCGCCGAGCGCGAAGAGAAGGATCCGGTGGCTGCAACGGAGGAGACGCGGGCCCGCGAGGCCAGCGAGGCCCAGCGCTACGAGGAGTACTACGGGATCGACATCGAGGATCTGAAGATCTACGACCTCTCGGTCAACACGGCCCGCTGGACCCCCGAGGCGGTGCTCGATATGCTCACCACCGCCGTCGAGGAGTACGACGCCGACGGTGACGAGGGCCTGGCTCCCGTCGACCTCGACGTCGACTTCTGACTGCCTCACCCATGTCACTCCGTGACCCACCCGACGACCGGTCGATCGCGTCCCTGTTGAGCTTCGGCGTCGTCAACCTCGACAAGCCGCCTGGTCCCTCGTCGCACCAGGTGAGCGCCTGGATCAGAGACGCCGTCGACGACCGCCTCGCCGAGGCCGGTCACGACCCGATCGGACGAGCGGCCCACGCCGGGACGCTGGATCCCAAGGTAACCGGCTGTCTCCCTGTGATGCTCGGCGACGCGACCCGGCTCGCCCAGGTGTTTCTCGAAGGGGCCAAGGAGTACGTCGCCGTTCTCGAGTGTCACGGGCCGGTTCCAACCGACGTCGAGTCGACGCTCGCCGAATTCGAGGGGCCGATCTACCAGAAACCGCCTCGAAAGAGCGCGGTGTCGCGCCGTCTTCGCGTCCGGGAGATCTACGACATAGACGCGCTGGAGATCGAGGACCGTCGGGTCCTCCTGCGAATTCGCTGTGAGAGCGGAACCTACGTCAGGAAACTCTGTCACGACCTGGGCCTCGCACTCGGAACGGGCGCGCACATGGGCGATCTGCGGCGGACGGCGACCGACCCGTTCGACGACCGCGATCTCGTCAGCGCGACCGATCTGATCGACGCGCTCGCCTTCTGGATCGAGGACGACGAGCCGGACCCGCTCCGGTCGATGGTGGATCCCGCAGAACGCATCCTGTCGGACCTGCCGGCGGTGACGATCGCGGAGAACGCGGCGGCGGAGGTCGCCAACGGTGCACCGGTCTACGCGCCGGGGGTCCTCGACGTGGACTCCGGGCGCGATGGGGCGGACGGCGATTCGCGAACTGACGCGCCACTCGTCGCCTGCTACACGCCGAACGGATCGGCGGTCTGTCTGGGTAATCTGATCGGCGACCCGGATGCCGAGTCTGGAACGGTCGTCGAACTCGAGCGCGTGCTGGTGTGATCGGTAGTCTCGTCGACGAAGCGACCGTCACTCGTGTTCGAGCGAGAGGACGACGGCTTCGCCGGTGACGACGACGCCGTCCTCGGTTTCTGCGGTGGTTTCGACGCGCAGGCGGTCGCCCTCGATCGGTTCCAGCACGTCGGCCGTCGCCGTCACCGTGTCGCCGGGGTAGACGGGCGCCTCGAAGCCGAGATCCTGTGAGACGTAGACGATGTCGCCGGGGAGCGACGCGAGTGCGCTGGAGACGACGCCGGCGGCGAGCATCCCGTGAGCGATCGGTTCGCCGAAGAAGCCGTCGCTCGCGTAGTCGGGGTCCGTGTGGAGCGGATTCTGGTCGCCGGTGATGGCTGCGAAGTCACGGATTCGGTCCTGGGTGACGGTCCGACTGGCCGAAGCGCTGTCGCCAGGGCTGGCTACGGGCATACGTTCCCTTTCGACCCGACCGGCCTGTAGCCGCGGGTTGATATTCGAACGACGAGGTACTTTTCCGAACGGTGTGTACGAAGAGACATGCAGACCACGAAACACGACGGGGTCGAGCTGGCCTACGACATCGCGGGGCCGGAAGATGGCGACCCGGTCGTCTTCCTCGCCGGACTCGGCTACGGTCGCTGGATGTGGCGCTGGCAACGGGAGGGGCTCTCCGACGAGTACCGGACGGTCCGGATCGACAACCGGGGTGCGGGCGACTCCGATGCGCCATCGGGGCCGTATACGATCGCCGAGATGGCGGGCGACGTCGAGGCCGTCCTCGATGCCGAGTCGATCGACCGTGCCCACGTCGTCGGCGCGAGCATGGGTGGGATGATCGCCCTGCGATACGCGACAGATTTCGACCGGGCGGCGACACTTTCACTGCTCTGTACGTCTCCCGGCGGTCCCGACGCCATCCCCGTTCCCGAGGAGACCCAGCAGGTCATGTTCGACGTACCCGAGGGCGCCGACGAGCGCGAGACGATCACACACCGGATGCGACCGGCCGTCTCGGAGACGTTCTACGCGGAGCATCCGGAACTCGTCGAACGGATCGTGGACTGGCGCCTGGAGAGCGACGCCAGCGACGCGGCTCGTGAGGCACAGGCTGTCGGCGTCCTGCAGTTCGACGCGAGCGACGAACTCTCGTCCATCGACCTGCCGGCACTCGTCGCCCACGGGACGGCGGATCGCGTGCTCCCGTTCGAGAACGCGACGCTGCTGGCCGAGGGGCTCCCGAACGTCACCCTGGAACGGTTCGAGAGCGCCCACCACCTCTTCTTCATCGAGGAAGCCGACGCGGTGACCGAGCGGGTGCGTTCGTTCCTCGAAACCCACCCGCTGGGGGACGCATGACGTGGGGCGAGCCGGCCTACGAGTGGGTGGGTGACTGGACCGGGAAACGGGCGTCGCTGTCGCCCGATCGGACGGCAATCGTCGACGAAGGCTACGGCGAGTCCTACACGTACGCCGCCCTCGACCGCCGGGCGAACCGGACCGCCCGACTGCTCGAGGCAAACGGCGTCGTCGACGGGAGCCGCGTCGCGCTGGTCACCCGGAACCGCATCGAGATGATAGACCTCTTCGCGGCCTGCGGCAAGACCGGCGGGGTGCTCGCGCCACTTTCCTACCGACTGGCGCCGCCGGAACTCGCCGAGTTGCTGGAGTTGATCGATCCGCAGTTGCTCGTGATCGAGTCGCCCTACGTCGAGCGGCTGGAGCACGCCATCGCCCGGGCGTCCGTCGAACCGACGGTCCTCGAGATAGAGACCGACGAACCTGCCGGCGGCTGGGGAATCTACGACGACGAACTTCCAGCCGACGGGAGTCCCGTCGCGTCGTGCGAACGGTCACTCGGGGATCCGCACCTCCTCCTGCACACCGGCGGTTCGACCGGCACGCCGAAGGAGACGACGATCACGCACGGCTCGATCCACTGGAACGCGTTCAACACGATCACCGCGTGGGGGCTGCGGCCGGACGACATCGCGCCGATGGTGTTCCCCTCGTTCCACACCGGCGGCTGGAACGTCCTCACGTTGCCGATCCTCGCGATGGGCGGGACGTTGCTCATCGACCGCGAGGTCGATCCCGGGCGCGTGCTCGAACAGGTCGAGTCTGAGGGGGCGACGGTGCTCGTCGCGGTGCCGGCCGTCCTTCGGACGATGGCTCGCCACGAGGACTGGGCGTCGACGGACCTCTCGACGCTTCGGTTCGCCAAGAGCGGCGGCGGTCCCTGCCGGGACTCGATCGTGCAGGCCTGGCGCGAGCGCGGCGTCGACCTCACGCAGGGCTACGGATTGACGGAGATCGGGCCGAACAACTTCGCGATGCCGGACGAGTTCGAGCCCGAAAAGGTGGCGAGCGTCGGTCGGCCCGCGCCGTACGTCGATGCACGGATCGTCGACGAGGACGGCTCCCCCGTCGAGCACGGCGAGATCGGCGAACTCGAACTGTCCGGGCCCCACGCGGCCGCCGGCTACTGGGGCAACGAGACGGAGACGGCCGAGACCTTCGGCGAGGGCTGGATCTCGACTGGCGATCTTGCCCGCGTCGACGAGGACGGCTACTACCACATCGAGGGTCGAAAGAAGAACATGTTCGTCAGCGGGGGTGAGAACGTGTTTCCGCCGGAGGTCGAAGACGCGGTCGCCGACCACCCGGCCGTCGAGGAGGTCGTCGTCATCGGCGTTCCCGACGAGACGTGGGGGACCGTCGGCAAGGCCGTCGTCGAGGGCGACGAGTCGCTGACGATCGAGGAACTCGAGGCGTTCCTCGACGGGCGGATCGCCCGGTTCAAGATCCCGGCCGCACTCGCGTTCGTCGACGAGATGCCCACCAGCGGCCCGTCGAAACTCGATCGTGAGGCGATCGCAGCCGAATTCGGTGAGTCCGCATGAACGGTCAGTTTCTCCGGGGAGAATCGATGGTTCTTCGACACAGCGGGACTGTCACAGTCGGTTCCGTCGAGGACGAGCAACACTTAACCGCGTTCGTCCGCACTAGAGTGTCATGATCGACGTCACGATGGACATGGAGCAGTACGACTGCCCGTTCATCGAGACCACTGACGACCACGACGTGACCTTCCGTGCGTTGCAGTGGGATTTCGATTCGGCCACCCGCGAACTCGAGACGCGGATGATGGTCGAGGGCCGGAGCCGCAACTCGCTCGAGTCGGGCCTGTCGACGCTGCAGACGCACGGGAACATGCACCAGTGCGAGTTGTTCAAAAAGCACGACGACGTCGCACTGATCAAGACGACGATCGCCGAGACCAACGCCATGCGCGTCATCCGGAACAACGGCGGATTCATCACCGGCCCCTTCGAGATCGAAGCCGGTAGCGAGCGCTGGGAGGTCGGCTTCGACGATGCAACGGTCGCCGACGACACGCTCGCCGAACTCGAGGTCAACAACGAGTTCACCGTCGAGGAGCGCCACGGCCTCGAACTCGACCCGATGTTCGACCTCATGAAGAACACCGACGCCGCCGAGACGCTGCTCGAAGCCTGTCGCCAGCTCTCCGAGACGGAACGACAGACGCTGGCCGTCGCGGCCGAGAAGGGCTACTTCAACCAGCCTCGCGGCGCCACCCTGCAGATGCTGGCAAACGAGTTCGACGTCTCCGACACGGCGGTCTCGAAGAACGTTCGCCGCGCAGAGCGTAAGATCCTGAAACGCGTCGTCGACGCGATGGACACGATCGAAGACACGCGTTGAGGCGCTCTCTCTATCCTTTTTCTCCCTCTCCCTCTCTCCCTCTTCTCTTCTTTTCTCGCACCCCTTCTCTCCTCTTCTCTTCTTTTCTCGCACCCCTTCTCTCCTCTTTCTCTCCTCCGCTACCCACTCTTTCTTGCCTCTCTCAACTGTCTGACGCCGTCCTCGTCCCGGAGCTATCGACGGAATCCGACCCGAGCGCCCGTCGAAGGTTCGCATATCAACCCCGCCGGCTTTGCAGGGTAAGGAACCTTAAACTCTAGTGTATGGTAAAACGTCTCGACAGACGGACGGTGCTGCGGAGTACAGGCGCCTTCGGGGCGGCCGGCATGGCGAGCCTCGCTGGCTGTATCGCCGATCCCGGAGACGGTGGCGGCGGTGGCGGCGACACCTTCAAAATCGGGGCCCTGCAGCCGACGTCGGGCGACCTGGCGTACTACGGCGAGATCAGCCTGATGGGCTTTTACTCCGGCCTCGCGCATCGATACGGGGCTGACCCGGTCGAGAGCGTGGAGACGGGGACGTACGAGATGGAGACCGACGACGGACCGACGTTCGAGTTCGTCGTCCAGGACACCGGGTTCGATCCGAGCACGGCCCAGAGCGTCGCCGAGGACTTGATCATCGACGAGGACGTCGACCTCCTGTTCGGTGCCTCCAGTTCCGATTCGGCGCGCCAGATCTCGACCAGCGTGCTCACCGAGACGGACATTCCCTACGTCGTCGGCCCGGCCGCGGACGCCGACATCACCGTCTCGAACGACTACTGTCACGAACAGTTGTTCCGCGCGAGCGAGCACACTGCGATGGACGCCCGTGCGGGCGGCCGGTACGTCGCCGAGCAGGGAGACGTCTCGACCGTCGCGATCTTCGCCGCCGAGGGTGCCTTCGGTGAGGGCGTCGCGAGCAATTACACCGAAGTGCTCGAAGGCGAGGGGATCGACGTGCTGGAGCCACGCTTCGTCGAGTCCGGCTACAGCGAGTTCGGCGGGCTGTTCGACGAGGCTGTCGAGCAGGGGGCCGACGGGGTCGTCGGCGGCTTCACGTTCGCGACGCTGCCCGAGTTCCTGCCGACGGCGATGGAGTACGACGAGATGCAGGCGTTCGGCGGCTTCGCCGAACTGGTGACGAACCAGGTCATCGGCTCGACGATCGAAGCGACGCTCGGCGAGGGATTCACCGAGCAGGACATCAAGGACGCCCAGCTGGGGCCGTTCACGACGCGCTACCACTGGAACCAGTACGACAACCCGATCAACGATTCGTTCATCGACATGCACGTCGACGCCTACGGCATCGTCCCCGACCTCTTCAGCGCGGGGACGTTCGTCGGCGGCTCGGCGGTCGGCCAGGCCATCGACGAGTCGGGCTCCACCCAGGGCGCCGATGTCGCCGCGGCCATGCGCGGGATGACTGTCGAGGAGACGCCGAAAGGCGAGGGTGCGTACACGTTCCAGGAGCACAACAACCAGGCGGCCTCCTCGATGACCGTCGCCTGGCCCGTGCCGACGACCGACGAGTGGGCGGATTCGTGGGACGCCGCAGTCATGCCGGGTGAACCGGTCGAGACGTACGCGGCCGACGAGGTGATGGTACCGGCCAGCGAATCGAGCTGCTCGCTTTGAGACCATGCTCCTCTCGACTCACAACCTGACGAAGGACTTCGGGGCCATCACGGCGGTCGAGGGCGTCGACTTCACCCTCGACCACGGTGAGCTGTGCTCGGTCATCGGGCCGAACGGAGCGGGGAAGACGACCTTTTTCAACCTGCTGACCGGTGCCCTCGAACCCACCGCCGGACGGATCGAGTTCGCGCCGACGTCGCGGTCCGACCCCGTCGACATCACGGACGCGCCGACCCACGAGACGGCGTTGCTTGGCCTCCATCGCTCATATCAGATCACGAATGTTTTCCCGACGGTGTCGGTTCTGGAGAACGTCCGGATCGCCGTGCAGGCCCACCGTGGGCGCGACTCCTGGCAGTTCTGGCGCAACGCGAACGCGTTCGACGACCACGTCGCGGAAGCCGAATCGATTCTCTCCCGGATCGGCCTCGCCGCCGACGCCGCGGAACCCGCGGAGAACCTGAGCCACGGCGAGAAGCGCACGCTCGAGATCGGCGTTGCACTCGCCGGCGACCCTGACCTCCTCCTGTTAGACGAGCCGACGGCCGGCGTCTCGAGCGAAGACGTGGGCACGGTGACGGACATTATCGAAGACGTCGCTGCCGATCACGCGGTCATGCTGATCGAGCACAACATGGACGTCGTCATGGACATCAGCGATCGGGTCGCCGTCCTCAACCAGGGCGAACTGATCGAACAGGGCGAGCCGGAGACGGTTCGCAACAGCGATGCGGTCCAGCGCGCGTACCTGGGTGGCTACGATAGTTCCGGCGGTGCAGTCGAATCGGACGACGACGCGAACGGCGACGTCGGGGTGAGCGCCTGATGTGTCGGGCCGATGCGGTCGCGATCGTATCACAGCGAGCAGTCGTGGCGCCTGCGGAGGGCCGACCATGAGCGTGCTCGAACTCGAAGACGTCCACACGTACTACGGCGAGAGTCACGTCCTGCAGGGCGTGGACCTACAGGTCGAGGCGGGTGAGATCGTCGCCCTTCTCGGGCGCAACGGAGTCGGCAAGACGACGACGCTCCGATCGATCCTGCAACTCACACCGCCGCGGGAGGGGACTGTCAGGTTCGCAGGCGAGGACGTAACCGGCCTGGCGACCAGCGACGTCGCGAACCGCGGTGTCGGGTGGGTCCCGGAGGAGCGACGCGTGTTCGGCTACCTCACCGTCGAGGAGAACGTCCGTATCGCCGTCGGCCCGGACGGCGAGTACGAGTCGCTCAGAGACGAGATCTTCACGCTGTTTCCGGATCTCGAACGGTTCCGGGACGAAGAAGCGCGCAACCTGAGCGGTGGCCAGCAGCAGATGCTCGCCATCGCCCGCGGAATGGTCGGTGACAACGATCTCCTGCTCGTCGACGAGCCGAGCGAGGGACTGGCGCCGATGATCGTCGAACAGGTCGTCGACGCGCTACGCGAAGCCTCGGCGGAGACGACAATGATCCTCGTCGAACAGAACTTCCCGCTCGCGATGGACCTGGCCGACCGGTTCTACCTGCTCGATCAGGGGACCGTCGTCGAGTCGGGATCGACGGAGGGCGTCACCGCGGACGACGAACGAATCCGGAGGTACCTCGCGGCATGATCGGGACACTGTCTGGGTTCCTCGCGGGACTCGCTGTCGTCCCTGAACTCGCCGCGATAGTGTCGTTTGTCGACGTGCCGCTGGCGCTCGGCGGAGTCGGCGACTTCCTGGCTCGACTACTCCAGCCCGACACGCTCGTCCGGATCCTCCTCGAAGGGATGGGTAAGGCGGCGATCTACTTCATGATCGCGGTCGGGCTGACACTGGTGTTCGGCCTGATGGGCGTCCTCAACTTCGCTCACGGTGCGTTCGCCATGCTCGGCGCCTACGTCGGTGGGATCGTCCTCGTCGGGACGATCTCGGCCGGTTCGGGTGTCGGTACCCGTCTCCTGCTGTTCGTCGTCGCTGCGGGCGTCGTCTTCGCGGTGATGGCGGCGTTCGGCGCCGCCGTCGAGACGAAGCTCGTCAGACCGATCTACGACCGGCCGCCGACGTACCAGATCCTGCTGACGTTCGGGATCGGCCTCGTCCTCGAGGAACTGTCCCGGATCGTCACGACGCTGCGAGGTATTCAACCCGAACCGACGTGGTCCGCTGCAGCGGGAACGATCCCTGCCGTCCTCGAAGGATCGATCGATATCTTACAGGAGACGCTCGGTATCAACGTCAGGGCCTTCTATCTCTTCGCCGCGGCGGGCGGCATCCTCGTCGCAACTGCGGTCTGGCTCTTCCTGACGCGGACCCTGTACGGACTGTACATTCGCGCGGGGAGCGAGGATTCGGAGATGGTCGAGGCGCTCGGCGTCGACGTTCGCCGGGCGTTCACGGTCGTCTTCGGGATCGGAACCGGCCTGGCCGCCCTCGGCGGGGTCTTCCTCACGTGGGATCCAACGTGGGGCCCGAGCGTCCTGCTCAACATCGACGTGCTCCTCTTCGCGTTCGTGGTCGTCGTCATCGGCGGCCTCGGCTCGTTCAAGGGGACGGTCGCGGCAGCGCTCGTCGTGGGCGTCGCCGACTCGTTTACGACGTGGCTGTTCCACACCGGGATCGTCACGTTCCCGGGCCTCCCCGAAGTGACGATCTTCCTGTTGCTGGTGGCAACGCTCGTCGTCAAACCGCAGGGACTCTACGGGGTCGAGGAGGTGGGCGGCCATTAGCTCCCCTCGACGCGACGCGGGTGACCCACCTGCAGCCGACCGCCGATCGCTGGTCCGGACGGACGGTGGACAGGAACCGGACTCCGGGCGAACGCCATCGAACATGACTGATTCGACGAATGACGGAACCGGACGGACGGCAACGACGGATCGTTCGACGACCGATAGCGAGTCTACTCGGACGACGCCAACCGGCGAGGTGGAGCGGCTGACTCCCGAGGGCGACTCCTCGCCGGCCGATGCAGCGGCGGACGAAGCCGACAGTTGGCTTCACCTCTATGCGCGCGACCACCTCTCTCACGCGGCGGTCGTCGCGCTCTTCGTAGTGTATCCGCTCCTGTACGCCCAGCTGACGGCCATTCCTGCGATCGACCTCGTCGTCGCGACCGTCGATCCCGGCGCGTTCTTCGACGCGTTCCTCCCCGCGACGACGTTCGTGATCGCACTGTTCTTCCTGGGGCTGTTCGCGATGAGCTTCGACTTTATCAGCGGCTACACCGGGTACCTGTCGTTTGGCCACGCGGCGTTCTACGGCGTCGGTGCCTATGGCATTATTCTGGCGGCGAACGGCAAGGTTCCGGGACTCTCCCCGGAGACGCCGTTCATGGTTACCATGATTTTGGCAGGCCTGGTCGCGTTCGCCCTCGCGCTGGCGATTGGCCTCGTCTCGTTCCGGCTCTCGGGGGTCTACTTCGCGATGATCACCCTCGGCGTCGCCCAGGTGATCTACGTCCTGGTGCGCAACTGGGACTACGCCGCCGGGAATCCGCTGAGTGGACCGAGTCACAACGGACCTACCCCGGAGATCGGGATTCCGTACGTCGACTCGCTCTCTGTCGCGATCGGACGGCTGGCCGGCGACAGCTTCGAGAACGTGTTCGGCCTCGGGCTGGACCTCTCGGCGACGTGGGTATCCTACTGGGCAATCGGGCTCGTCGTCCTCGTCTGTTACTTCGCGATGCAGCGGATCATCCACTCGCCGTTCGGCCGGGTGATGATCGCCATCCGCGAGAACGAGGAGCGTGCCCGCGCCGTGGGCTACAACGTCTTCTGGTACAAGATGGTCGCGTTCGGCTTCAGCGCCTTCTTCGCGGCGATCGCCGGCGCGCTCTTCGCCGGTTTCTCCAACAACGCCTCGCCCGACGACACGTTCTACTTCCTGGTGACCGCCGACGCGCTGATCGTGACGATCATCGGTGGCATCGGGACGCTGGCCGGGCCGCTGTTCGGCGCCGGGTTCTTCCAGTGGCTCGAGGACGTGCTGTCGGCCGAACAGGGCGGGCTCGCCCCGTACCTCCGGGAGACGCTGGGCGAACCGATCCTCTCGACCGAGGTCCTCGGCGTGACGCTCGGCGACGTGATCAACTCCGCGGTCGCCGGACGCGCGCCGCTGTACCTCGGCATCGTCTTCGTCGCGTTCGTCCTGCTCGTTCCGAACGGGCTGCTCGGGAGCCTCCGGGATCGACTCGGTGGGACCGTCGCGAAGCGGTTGCCAGCCGTCCTGGAGCGATATCGCCGCCGGTAGCGGCCCATCCTGACCCGCCGTCGTTCTCTTATCAACGTCGCCGCTCAAGTACCGTCCACTCCTTTCTTGAGTAATGACGGATCCGTCCGATCGATCAGCCGCTTCGACCGCGAGCAGCGGGTCACCGACAATCGTTCGCAGCGGAACAGCCGACTCACCGTGGAGGATGCGATGACGACCGTCGGCCTCACCGGCTACGGCCGGTACTTGCCCGAGTCGGTCCTGACCGGGGCGGAGATCGCGGAGGCGAGCGGGATTCCGGAGTCGGTCGTCGTCGAGAAGATGGGGCTCTCGGCAAAACGGGTCTGTCGGCCCGGCGAGGATCACGTCAGCGACATGTCGGTCGCGGCCGCCGAATCGGCGCTGACCGACGCGGGCGTCGATGCCTCCGAACTGGACATGGTGCTCTACCACGGGAGCGAGTTCAAGGATCACGTCGTCTGGTCGGCGGCGGCCGACATCTGCGAGCGAATCGGTGCCGACGAGGCGTTCGCGACGGAGAGCTACACGCTCTGTGCAGGCGCACCGATCGCCATCAGACAGGCGAGGGCCCAGCTCCAGGTCGACCACGTCGATCGCGTCCTGCTCGTCGCTGCGAGTCGGGAGGAGAGCCTCGTCGACTACGAGAACGAGCGCTCGTCGTTCATGTTCAACTTCGGCTCCGGCGCGAGTGCGATGGTGCTGGAGTCGGACCCGGGCGAGCGAGCGCGGGCACTGGTCCACGAGAGCGCTGCTCTGACCGATGGCTCGTTCTCCAGGGACGTGATCATGCCCGCCGGCGGCTCCGTCGAACCGGCGAGCCACGAGAGCGTCGATGCGAGCCGACACACCCTCGACGTCCCCGATCCGGACGGGATGAAGGAACGATTGGCCCCGGTGTCGTTACCGAACTACCTCACGGTCGCCGATACGGCGCTCGATCGATCCGGCTTCGGCCGTGAGGACCTCGACTTCGTCGCCGTCACGCACATGAAGCGGTCGTTCCACGAGACGCTCTTCGACGAACTCGGCCTGGACTCCGCGACCGATGGCCACTACCTGGACGAGTACGGGCACGTCCAGAGTGTCGACCAGATACTCGCACTCGAGGAGGGGCGCCGAGCGGGGTTGCTCGAATCGGGTGATCTGGTCTGCTTCCTGGCGGCGGGGACAGGTTACACCTGGGCGGCGACCATGCTGACGTGGCTCGGGTGAGCGTCGCCGAACCCGCAGTCTGGTTGGGTGTGATCGCGCTCAAACGACACGCTTAAACGGCAACCGGCCGTCGATCCGGGTACGGGACCGTGGGGTAGTGGTATCCTCTGCGGATGGGGTCCGTAGGACCCGAGTTCGACTCTCGGCGGTCCCATTAGAAATTTTATAGGTGTTCAACACCAGAGCGTTCAGCACCTTCTACCGTCCGAAAATCCAATTCTCGGGTTTCTGGTAGTTCGTGGCCGTTGTCATGACCTTCGGAGGTGGTCGGCGTGAAGTCGTTGGCCGCCCTGGTCGACGAGATCGACGCCGACGAACTCCGCCGTCGACACTATGCTCATCCGACCGCGGAGAAGAGTCGAGAGTTCTTCTGCCCGGACTGTGGGCGCCGGTGTACGCGGCTCACTGACGGCGTTCAGGAAGTTGGTCACAACTGGGACTGTCCGCGTAGCATTCGATTACCCGGGTCCAGTCGCCAGGTCGCGACCGACGGAGGTGAGCGACTGTGACCGACGCGTTCGTTCCCGCGTCGGTGCTGTACGACGTGCAGACGCGCTCGACGTTCGTTCACCCGGCGAAACAGGCGAGCGACATCGAAGTCCGTGAGGCCGTCGAGAAGGCCGGAGGTGAGCCGGCGTGACCCGACTCGTCGAACGCGACGACTGCGAGCGCTGCGGCGATCCGGCCGCCGCGACGAGCCGCCTGTGTCCCGAGTGCGTTCGCGAGGTGCGGAAAGCGCGAGGTGATCTTCCGTGAGCTCGCGAGCGAGCCTCGGCGAGATCGAGAGCCCGAAGGCCAGCGGTGACGCGATCGAGGCCGACGTGATCCAGGCGGTCGACGCGTTGGGCTACGTGGGCGACGCGACGGCCACCTGGCACGACGCGGAGACAACCGGCCTCCTCGAACCGTCGACGACGCTGCCGTTTTACGGGATCGTGGTCGTCGAGCCGGAGACGCCGATCGAGATCAAAGCCTGCCAGGTCCGGACGAGCAACGGTTCGCGGTCGACCCGCGGCCGGTTCTACGTCAAGCGTCGCGCACACGAGCAGCTGCTCGATGCGGCCGGGATGTACCTACTCGCGGTGTACGTGCCCTGGCCGGGCCTGCCGAACGTGGCGCGGGCGATCGTGCCTGCGACGCTCGTCGACGAACTCCTCCGCGGTCGGTGGTACGATGTCGACGCTGACCGGTCCGAGCAGGAGGTCGCGCAACTCGCGTGGTCGCACGTGATCGACCCGGAGACGGTCGACGAATCGCGAGGTGGTCGCCGTGTCGAGTGAGGAGACGGGGCGCCGGCACTACCTCTATATCGGCCAGTCATGGGGGAGGAAAGCCGAGGAGAACGTCGAGGAGTGGGGCCTGCAGGACGTTGAAACCCTACTGCTGGCGATGCAAGAGGAACAGGGAGAACTCGCTCAGGCGTTCCTCGAAGCTGCCTACGAAGGTGGCGACCCAGAACGCGTCGCCGAGGAACTCGCAGACCTTGGCGCGCTTTGCTTCCAACTCAGATGGTCGCTGAACGACTGTCACGGGCAGCCAGGAGGTGATCACCGTGTCGAGTGATGGGCTCGAGCGAACGGGCGCGTTCCCGTACCCCGGTTCCAAGGGGCGACTCGCGACCTGGATCATCGAGCAGTTCCCGGCGCATCACTGCTACGTCGAACCGTTCGGCGGCAGCGCTGCGGTCATGCTCCAGAAGCCGCGTAGCACGGTCGAGATCTTCAACGACCGCGACAGCGATATCGTTCACTTCTACGAGACGCTTCGCGATCGCGAGGCGGAACTCGTCGAATGGCTTTCGAACACGCCGTTCAGTCGCGACCTGCACCGGAAGTACGCTCACCAGTTTTACGCAGGCTACCGACCGGCTGACGACCTCGAGCGAGCGGGTCGGTGGTTCTACCTGCGGAACACGCAGTTTGCACAGAAGTATACCGGCTTCAGTGGCTTCCGTCTCTGCCAGGCCAGAAACCACGCGAGAGTCTATCGAAACCGGAGCGAAAAGCTCCACGCGGTCGCCGATCGACTGCGTAACGTCCAGCTGGCGAATCGTGATTACGCCGATCTGGTGGAGCGAACCGACGCCGAAGACACTCTGTTCTATTTCGATCCGCCGTATGTCGACGTTGGCGACGATCTCTATTCCCACGAGGGCGGGTTTGACCACGACCGCTTTACCCAGGTCCTCGACGAGATCGAGGGGAAGTGGATCGTCTCCTACACCGACCTCCCGCGTTCGCTCGAGGGCGAGCAATACGTGATCGAACGGTCGGCCCGCGGGACGATGCGGTCGGGTCAGGGCGACTGGGAGCAGGAGAACACTGAGCGCCTGGTGACGAACTTCGATCCGGACGCGACGGCCGGACTCGTCGACGATTCGACCCACCAGCAGACTCTCGTTGCCGCGACCGATGGAGGTGAGCAGCGGTGACCCGGTGTTTCGAGTGTTCTGACCGGGTGAACCCGCGACTCGCGACGGTATACGTTCCGCCGGACGAGGGTGTCGGTCTCACCCTGTGCGTGGGCTGCCAGACCGCGTATCCGAAGGCGCGGCAGTACAAGCCACGCCGGCTGCCGAACCAGTCGCGCACGCCGATCAAGGCGGGTGATCTGCCGTGAGTGTGGAGACCGATCGCGACTTGGGCGCCGAGCTCGCGAGTCCGCGAGCCGGTCACCGCGGCATCCCCGTCGACGCGATCTGCACGGGCTGCCAGACGGTCCACGTCAAGCGCGTCCGGCCGTCGGAGGTCACGAAGACGACCGATGCGGACCCGGTGACGCTCGACGCGAGGGCACTCACGTCGTTCAAGCACGTTTGCTACCGCTGCCAGACCGCGACGTGGTGGAACCCGACGGCGGTCCTGTCCGGGTTGGTCGAGACCGAGCGGGCCGCGGAGGAGGACCGATGAGCACGATCGAGGCAGTTGAGCCCCAGACCCACGAGGTCGCGCTCAACTACATCTTTGCGGACGATGGGCTGAACCCCTATTTCGCCTGTTTCCAGTCGATCAAGACTGGCGGCGGGTCTCGAACGGGTGCGTTCAAACTCGATGGCGAGCAGTGGAAAGCGACCCTGTACTACCAAGAGAGCGGTATCTGCCATCCGGGCGACGAGACACCACAGGGAACGCCGATCGCGATCGACGAGATACGGGAGTATCGCCTCGCGATCGAGCGCTCGTCGGATGAAGACCCGATCGAGAAACAACGGCTGAACGCCCACCTTTCCCCACGCTGGCAGGGAATGGAAGTCGAGAACAGCTACGGCGAGCGGTCGGAACTGTCGATTCCGACCGGGATCAGCGAGGCGGTGAACGTCCGCGTGCAGGGCAGTAACGTCGATGTGTTCCGGTATCAGGATCTCGTCGCGCGGGCGTTCCAATCCGTCGATATCAGCGCCGGCTACTTCGAGGATCCACACGAGTACTCGAACGTCCAGGACCTGGCCCGGTACGTGCGCGTCGACGACGACCGGAGCGGTCCGGTCCACGCCCGGGATGGGCCGATCGCGAATCTCGGCCACTTGCTCGAATCCGATCGGACTGGCTACCGGAAGGTCGTCCAGAACGATTGCGACGAAGACGGCGAGACCGTGCCCGGCTACTATCACACGGTCACGCTCGGTCCGGAACGCGTCACCGAAGCGTTCCCCGGCCACCGTGCACCCCGCGAGATCAAGCACTACAAGTCCCGAGAGTACAAGTCTCTCGAATCGAGTCACCCGATCAAGAACCCGAAGGTCGAGGTCTCCTACCAGGCGAGTCGGTGGGACGAGTCGGTCGGTGTCGATCCCGAGAGCCTTCGCGATCTCGTCCGTCAGCTCGACGAGACCTTGCTCGCGGTGCTGGCAGACGCGGGGATCAACGTTCATCCTCAGGACGGGAGCGGTGGCGGTGGGCCGTTCGTCGAGGATCGCTATTTCGACCCGTCCCGCTCGATCGAGCGCGAGCTGGTCGAACTCAACTTGACCGAGATCCAGTCTCACCAGGAGTCGGTCGTGATCCGTCACCTGGCAGACGGCGGATTCTCGCCCGTCGAGTGGGAAGCGCTCGAATATCTCGTCACCGACGGCGGAGAGGTCGCCCCGAAGGATATCGCCGCCGCCGAAGGCCGTCACGAGGATAGCGTTCGCCGTGCGCTCAACCGCATCCCCGAGCTCGTCGAGAGCGAATACGGCCGGGTGTCGCTCCGGTCGAACCACATCGCCGAACTCGTTCACAACGCGGTGCAGGAGGCGAAAGACGCGACTCGACGGGCGGTCGAGGCGGGCGCGAAAGCAGTCGCCGCGGCCGACCGTGGGCTCGACGAGACAACGAGTGCGCTGATGGCGTGGTGCGCGAAGCACGGTGTCGATGTCGACGATCGAGCCGACGCCCGCCTGAAGATTCGACTCGGTGACGTCGCCTCGACGCACGACGCCCGGCGCCGGCTCAGCGAAGCCTATCGCCTCTGGTGTGACGCCGGGAAAGACCCGGTTCGGTTCCGCCAGGCCCAGGTCGAGGTCAACGGCGGACTGGCCGCCGCTCGCCGGTATCTCGACGCGAATCGCGGCCGCGCCCGGTACGTGCAGCACCGATAGCGCGGCCCTCGTGAGAGGCATCACTACTCTGACCCCTTCTTTTCGGCACTCGCGCGACAGATACGACCGGGTTTCGGCCCGATCGGCACGATCGTCCCGCTCCTCGAGCTCGCCGTTAGCTCATCGGCGCCCGGCCGGGCCGACCGCAACTGTCGGGGTTCCCCTTAGGGGTGTGGGTAAGCCCACAAAATCAAACAACCCCCGCCGCCGCACCGCGACCGCAGGCGAAGCCGGAGGGAGCGGGGTACCCGTTCGCGCCCCTTGCGGGCGCGCGAAAAATTTTCGACCCCAGGCCCCGCAGCTGTAATCAGCATGATAGCCGCGCCCGAGTGTGACCCCGATCTACACGGTCACTCGGCCATCGTCCGAGAAAGCCTGTGTCACGCAGTCGTGAGCGATCTCCACGACGTCGAGTATCGGTCGGACCTTACAGAGTGCGGGATGGTTCTGGGGCGTGGCGCGGCGCAGGAGACGGACCTTCGAAAGTCGATAGCCGAGCGTGGGGTCGAGATGTGCCCCGACTGCTGGCCCGCTCACGTCGTTTCAGAGGATCACCTTCACTAAACTTCCCCACTCTGTGCCGACTGACAGAGTCTCAAACTAACCGACGCGCCGCTGGCCGGTCCAACTGAAGCGAAGGGATGTAGGTCAAACCCCACCTAACATAACAGCATCCGGTGGATTTTGCACGAATTGCATGTAATTCTATATGGGAGGAAGTAGACAGTTCTGGACATGAGAAGTCTTTCAGAGTTTGTATTTGACATAGGTTACTTTCCCATAATACATGAATCGGTGAAGCAAGACTTCTTGAGTTGGTATTACAAGGGAACACAAACGGATTATGTTAAGGAGAATTATGATATTGAGATTTCAAAACTGACTGAGTTAGCTCAGAATGCCGGTACAGACGCTAAGAAGTTTAACCAAACCAACAAGTTGTCAGAACTTATCTCGATATTTGAGGATTGGGTTTCAAAGGCTAAAATCATAACTTACTATATTGCCGCAGCATGTGGAGGGTTGGGAGGTGGTCTCACCGTTGTCGGTGTATTGGAAATTCATTCTTCAATAGTATCAACCGCGTTCAAAGTTGTAGGAATTGGATTAGGAATCAGTGGCGTTGGTGCCATGTTGCTGTTGAACATATTGATCCATCAGATAAAAACAAATGCTGATTTAGTAACTAAGTTCAATCAGGAATTGGTGGAAATGCCGGGTGACATCCGCAACAACGATAGGGATTGGAATTTGATTGTGTCCAAGTTTCTATGGAACCGGAGCTTACTATCTCCATCAACCCACATTTGCTTAGTGATTCTATCTATTATCAGAACGATTAATGCAGGACTGTATGGGAGGATATCGGCCGAGTTGAAGGAAGAGGTCCAGGAGTGCGCAGGCATGAACTCAGGAGAATTCATACGACGGCAAGTGCGTCGAACTGTTGATGATAGGATCCCCTCCTACCTTGAGCAGGACTGATGATATATCCATTCCTGGGGTTATAGCTCCAGTAATGGAACTTGCGGCAATTTCGAAACTGTAACTCACCGACCTAAGCTCTTAGAAGACGGAAGTTCAATGGAAAATCCCCATGGCTTGTCGTTTTCCCTCTGCGTGTTTATTTCTCCAATAGCTATATTGGCCTTATTTCTAACCTTGTGGACGTTGAAGCGTGTTGTAATTCCCTGTTCATCATAGGAATCCGGCGCTTCAAACCATCTCGACATTTGAACTTCTGTATAGAGCTCGATGATGCACCTTGCTTCTTCTTGGGAAAGTTCATAGAGGAGTTCTGAACTATTCTCGAATACTGGCGTAGGAACTTCTTCTAAGAGTATACGTATGTTTTCACTTCTCCCCATGGGGGTTGTCCAAACGTCGCTTTTCTCCTTTCTGCGCCTATTCATCTCTTCTGTTTTTTCAACAATATTGTCAATTTCCGTTAGAAAGGCATTACGTATCTTCTGTCTCTTCAGGTATCTTTCCCACTGGTAGAATAGGATACGGCCGACCAGAATTGTAATGAAGGTACCAATCGCCCCAATAATGGCCCCTATGATCGTAGGGTTTAGATTCATTTATTGGTAGAAACGAAGGTTGTTTTGAATATAAGGATTGGGCAATCACCAATCCATCATTTTGACCTTTCACCTGTTATCCCCACCACTTGCGCGTCGAGAGAACCGGTTTCCCGAATATGCACACGAGCGCCAGCTGGCCGTGTGCATATCCCGTGCCGATCGAGCCCGCGGGCCCGGCACCACTCAGCCAGTCTGACAGAACTACCCCCGATTATGGGCTGTGGGCCGGGTCCAGTGAGACGAAAAAACTAGGATTCGGGGGTCCGTGTGTACGAGTATGCGAATCCGCACCGACGGTGACTACGCGTACCGAAAGGACGTGATCGAGCGAGCAGCGGACTACTACGGGTGTAACAAGACGAAGGCAGTCACGCAGGCGTGCGAGGACGTTCCCGAACTCGTCGCGGCAGCGCGCCAGGTACTCGAGCGCGACGACCTCACTGCCGAACAGCGTCAGGAGATCGCCGAGACACTCTCGACGAGAGTTGTTCGTTTCAATGTAGATTCTGAGGTTATAGTTTCAAAAGAATAGAGAGTACCTGAGTATTTGTTCGAGCTTCTTTTTGTCACCAGATTCTGGACTGGCTAACCATTAGTGACGGATATTTAATAACCCTCTCACTGAAATAGTTGTATGTCTTCAGAATGGCATGACCCGGAGCCACGTGAATTCGTATATTTAGACGAAGAGAGCATTAATGGCCATCTTTCCTCAATAGGGGTAGGTGTCGCTACTGATGCCCAAAGGGAGTCCGAATCGGAGAGTGAACGTCAGGGGCGATTAAGGTCTATACTACCTCTATTTGCAGGCGCTGTGGATGCCGAAGTGAGTCAAAGGGAGCTGGACTCACAAAACTTCCAACAACAAATTAAATTGACAGCACCTTATCGGTTTGACCGGCTACAGAAGGAATTCCAATCCGAAGGAATAGAAATCAAAGACCCATCCGATGAGGGAGTGAGTTTTGGAGATGTAGTGAAAATAGAAGGTGAAATGGAGGCGATGTCTCTTTTCCGGATTGAACTACACGATGAAGCCATAGCATCTTGGGGAGAGGCGTTTAGCGAAGCAGCTGAAACTGTTGAAAACTCCCCCGACGTTGATGATGAATTAATTGAAGAGTTGGGTCTAATGGGGGAAAAGGCCAAGGGTAACAAAGCGACGGCATCAATGGCAAAGAGACTACATTCAGATAGAGTGCCTCTCAGGTTAGATGATGATGGTCAATCATATGCAGTACCGTTGCGTCGAGACTCTAAGCGGACTCCACTAGCGCACGCTTTCTCTTCTCCCCGGCCCTACACCGTCTTTGGAAGAATAGAAGGACGAATCGGTACCAATGACTCATGGGTTCCCGGAGACATGATCCGTACTCTGAAAGCGTTATCAGAAGATGCTGGCACTCCATTTAATGAAGCGATTAGGGAGATCGCCGCTGGGCGAGATATTATGATGGAAGATCGTCATATGGGGGTAGAAGGGCCTGGGAAAGTTGTTCATCCGATTGCCATCTGGTGGTAGTTTTTATATAATATACAATTTTTATATGTCTATTGGCGTTTGGTTTTGAGTATTATAACACGTCGCAGATCGCGATCTTCGCCTGTTGGGTATCGCGGTGATCGCCGCCCCCGTGCCACCGGAGTAGCGGGAGATTCGCTGCCTTGACCATCTTGTCCTTGACGACCGTACAGCCTGAGCGGCCGTGCGGGCGGTAGACGACGAAGCAGTACCAGCCGTCGTGGCGACGGAGTTTCCGGTGATAGGCGTGGTAGACCTTGAAATTTCCCGGCTGACCGTCCGAGTGTTCGAGCATCGTCGACTTGATCTCGACCGGCGTGCCGTTTCCGAAGCGGGCATCGTGCCAGCTCGCCCGTTCGAGATCGAAGCGACGCTTCGCGGCCATCCGCTTCTCGCAGATCGTGCCGAAATGGTTCGCCCGCTTCGAGCGATTCACGCCGAATCACGCGCCACGCGCGTTTTATATATCGACTCCTCCCGGCTGTTACTTGTCCTGAGCGGTGGGCCGCAGGGTTTGAACCGAGTAGGTAAGTCCGCGGCCCTATTAGTGGGGTGTCTGCTGTCGTTGACGGGTTGTCGATGGCGTCCCGTCATGCGATTACGCCCTCGACGTTGGCAACCGTGTCGGTGTACCGGCCGTCGTTCTGATACTCGTTCCAGCGCTTCCGGACGGTCTCGTGGCTCCAGGGAACGAATTTCGCGACTTGGCGGTTACTCATTCCCTGCTGTTTCGCCCGGATCACGGTGTAGATCGCGGCCTGCTCGACCGCCTCGGCTTCGTCGAGTCCGTCGTCTTCGTCCTCGGCTCGCAGGTCGTGCCAACTCCAGGCGGTCGCCTCGTGCGTGTCGAAGCGCCAGTCAGTCGGCGGGATTCCGGTGATGCCCGCGATCTTGCCCTGGGGCTTGCGATTCCGGATCGAGTCGTAGATTGTCGCCTCTTTCTTTCCGTCCTTCTTGACCACCTTCGACTGCTCGCGAACCATCGGGTGGACGTCGCCGCCGTCGTGGCCGATAATGATCAGCGACCCACCGTACTTGCGGATCTTGTAGACGAGTGGCCCCATCTTCTGGCGGGTTTCGTAGCCCTGCGCGCCACCACCTGCGGCGTGCGAGCTCGCCTCGTCGAAGATGAACAGCTTCGGCGTCTGTGCGTTCTCGGTGGGTTCGCCGTCCTGCTTGATCCACTCGTCGAGCGCGCCGTAGTTGGCGAGCCAGCCGTCGCGAAGCCGGCCGTCGTCATCGGTCCACTCGGTGGTTTCTTCGAGCGTCTGGATGTTCGACGCGACCAGGGCGTCCCCCGGCTGGTGGTGACGCCAGCGCTGGCCGAGCAGGAGCGCGAAGTCAGTCTTCCCGCTGCCGGGCTCGGCGTAGATGTAGATGATCGACGCCGGGCCGGTGACGAGATCGTCGACGTTGCCGATCGCCTGAATGCCGCTCACGTCCGCGCGCTGGTTGGTGTCGCCGGTGAGGTGCTTGACCGTCGCCATGTCGCCGTTTTCGAGTGCCTGGCGGGCAACCTGGGTTCCTTCGATCCGCTGGATCTGGCGGTGCTTATCGAGGTCTTTGGACTTCGCCGGGAGTTCGTCGGGCCGGTCGCAGTCGGTTGGATCGTAGTGGACGGCGCGGATCGAGAGCGCCCGCTCGATCTTTGGGTCCCGAACGATGCCCGTGTGCGGGAGGAGTTCGCGGTTCTCGCGTGCCTGGTAGCCGTCCTGATGCTCCCGGAGTTGCGCCGCGGTGAAGATCTCCTGTTCGTCGGTCACCGCTGCTCACCTCCGTCCGTGGCGGCCTGATGGCCGGTGTCGACGGTGACGCCTTCGGGGTTCGCGACGGGATCGTACTCGTGTTCGTAGTCGCCGAGGTCGCGAATCTCGTCGGTGTCCCACTCCTGCGCTTCGTCTTCGGCCGCCTCGAACCGTTCTTTCACCGCCGTTTTCTGGCCCATTAGCCCACGCTCGTCGGCCTCGGCCTGGAAGTTCACCACGTCGCGTTCGATCTCGACGCCCATGCGCGAGATTCGAGCTCGCAACTTGTTGTAGGCGATCGCCGTCTCGATCAGCTGGCCGTGGATGTCTTCCAGCATCGCCTTCACCGTGATGAGTTTCGAGTCGGCGAGTTCTGAGAAGTGGCACCCGGTGACGATCAGCGTCTCCGTGTCCGCGTGCCACTCGAACTCCCGGACTTCGTAGGCGTCGCCGTCGTTAACGACGTAGGGAGACGGGCCTTCGACGGTCTTCTCGTCCCAGACGCCGGGCTCGACGTTGTACTTCTCGCGTTCGTCGGTCACGGCGTTAATGTGGTGGACGGTGACCCGGTGTCGGTCGCGAAGCCGCCGGGCGCCCGTGACGAACATCGCCAGCAGCGGCGGCCCGAAGATCATGAGCGCGGCGAGCCAGCCGTGGGCGATGGGCGGAATGCCTGGCAGTTCTGGCTTGAAGTAGAAGAACAGCGCGCCGATCGAGAAGACGAGGCCGATGATGAGCAGCTGCGCTTCGGCGGCGAGGTAGGTCGCGCGGTCCTTCCAGGAGGCGAAGGTAGTACCGAGCTCGCTCATGATGCGACACTCACCCCGCTGTCTTCCGAACGGACGACGTACAAGGCGCCGAGTCCGGCCATCGCGACTGTGATCGCGATACCGGACAGCAGTCCGCTTTCACCGCCGAAATTGCTCATCGGGTTGCGTTCGACGGCGCCAGTCGAGACGATCGCGCCGCCGCCGTTCTGGAGTGACTGTCTCGTCGCGATCGCGACGGCCGCACCCTGGCGGTCGGTAACCGAGAACCGGATGACGTTCTCACCTTCCTCGAGCTCGCGCTCGCCGTAGTTGAACTGGCTGGTTCCCTCGTCGAACGATCCAGCTTCGGTGAGTGAGATTGACGTCGATGCGTCAGCCTGGATGGTGATGAGGAACTGGCCCGGCGAATACTGCCAGTTGGTGATTCGTGTGTCCTCGTCGATAACCTCCTGGTAGTCGTCGCCGGCCGCCGCCGTCGTCTCGTTGCTCGCGTTTTGGGCTTGGGCCGCGACGCCACCGGTCGCGAGACACAGCGCCAGTGCTACCGTCGCGATTGCAATGAAAAGCCGGTGCACGGTCAGTCACCACCGACAAACGGGAGCAGGTCAGTCACCCAGCCGACAACCATGAATAGAATCGCGCCGATGACCACGAGGCCGATCCAGTCGCCCCCATCGTCGCCGCACCCGATCAGACAGGGCACTGAGGGGCCAGAATCCTCCTCCCGGTATATCGTCTCTTTGTATGTCGTGTGCTCCTCGACGTACTCCGCGTATTCCTGGCTGTCATAGGTGTCGTAGCCGGGTTCGTTGTAATCCGACGAATCGAGTTCGTTACCGTCTGCATCGGTAATCTCCTCGATAGTAATCGACCCAGACTGCAGTTCGTACTCCTCCCCATTTGCTACGTCGAAGAACAGCGCGTTGGAGAGTTTCCCGCCGGGTTTTCCGGGGATCGAAGGACCAGACGCCACTTTATACTGAACGTTCATCGAACTAGTCGACCAGGATCGGGAACCGGTCGAGTCGAACGCGACGATCTCGTCATAGCTCGCCGTGACGATCTCGCTTCCCGACGGCGTGACCGTTACGACCTCCGGTTCGTAGGTGTGAGACGAGTTCGTCCACCGGGTAGACCCATCTGACGTGTTGATTGCGTACACGTCCGAAGTGTTCCCATTGACCGAATAGACGGCTTCACCGTCCGGCCCTGCGGAGGTTCGCGCAGAGTTGTTCGGGTCCGAGAAGGTGCGTTTCTGTGTTCCATCTGCAGTGTCCACTATGTGGAACGTCGAGCCGTCGGTCGCGATGGCTTCCGAACCGTCGCCCAGTAGGTCGATATCGACCAACGCGGAGGAAGCTTCCGTGTACTCCCAATCGACCGATCCATCAGCCGTCGAGACGCGACGGATGGCCGAGCCAGAAGCAACTATGAGCCAGTCGCCGTCGTGTTGGGCGCTGAGTGCCGCGATTTCGCCACCGATGTTTTCCGACCAGAGGCCAGAGCCGTCGGCCGGGTCGATCGCATCGAGGACGCCATCGTTAGTCCCGATGTAGACGGCCTCATCAGCCGGATCAACGGCGATTGATTCGCAGGGACCAGACACCGACCCAGTCCACTCGATGGAACCAGAGGTAGCATCATGGCAATCGACGTTTCCGCCGTTGTTGTCTGCGACGAACACCTTATCCCCTTTCACCGATTCGGCGATTGCCATGCCGTTGGAGAACGAGTGATCAGATGCCCAGATTTCGGACCCATCGGACGGGTCGATTGCGTAGATACTCGAATCAGCACCGACGCCGTAGACACGCTCCCTCGGGAAATACACCTCACCAGATGCGATCTCACTCACATCAGTTCGAGCGAACAACTGGCCTTCGAGTTCCAATGACTCGAAATCTGTCGGAATGACGTTCCTGTCTCCCGAATCGGTGTACTCTACCTTGCTGTCGGTCGCGCCCTGGAGCGTGACCGACATACTCGCGACGTTCGAGAGGTCCGATCGGGACATTCCGAGTTGCTGCATCAACGCCAGCTGAAAGCGCGAGTCACTCGCGTCGTCCGTACCGGAGAGGAAACGAGCGATTCCAGCGGAGCCACGGATATCGCCCGGATCTATCGTGCCGTCGTCCATCAGCGCGTACAATTCACCGACGAAATTGGCATCGTAGTTGCCGACGATCGTGTCACTCTGGTCTTGGATTTCAGTAAGAATCTTCATGAGTTCGCGAAGATCGAATACGGTTTTCGACTCGCGAAGCTGATTCCCATCCGAATCGGTGATCGGTGGGATGGTGAATTTTAGATTCGTGTGGATTACTGAATTATCCGAGAGTGTGAACACGAATTCATCTGCCGACGAATCGTATGCGTCGATCGTCTCATCCGAGAGCGGGACAATCTCATCAACTTTCGACGCGCCGTCAGCGTAATAACTGTCGTCGTAAATCTCGAGGATGGGCGTCATCGGTTCGTCAAGCGGATTGTCATCCGCGTTTTGAACCCCGACGCCGACCGTGTGCTCGGTGCCGTCGTGGCGCGTGATGGTCGAGCTGGTCAACCCAGGATCGTCCTTCGACAGATCGGCAGTGCCGTCGGGCCGGAACACGATTTGGCCAGTTACCGTGTCATCTTCGTTCTGCCACGCCGTAGGGACCGTGAAAACCGGGTCGGTCTGGTCCCCAGCGTGTTGAATAACACGGTAGGACAGGAGCGCCTTATTGGCGATCTCGATCGCGTTGTGTTCCGGCGCATCCGCGTAGTACGATCGGATTCGAGCGAGTGCGTTTGATAAGGCCTCGTTCTCCGTCGCACCGTTTTCGTAGCTCTGGGCGATTCCGTCACGGGCTTCGATATCTGCAATCGTCGAGGCGTCCGTGAGCCGGTTGTTGAACTGGACGACGTGGCCGTCCCAGCCCTCTTTTTGCTGTGTCGCCTGTTGGTGCAGCGTGAGACGATCGCCCGTGTCGGGCGTAGAGCCGAACACGCCATCGATCGCGGAGCCGATGGCAGAGACAGCCAGAAACCCCGGTGAGATTATTGGCGTAGCGACGAGTGACGGCGCCGTCGTTGCCGACACAGATTGACTCGGGATCGCGCCCATTCCCATCGCGGCGCCAGCTGCGGCGCCGGTCTTGAGCAGAGTACGTCGCGTTATCTCGCGCCCTTCCGGGCGGTGGTGATCGACAGGATCACCTCCGTTCGCCGAGTCGACCGTGATCGGGTCCGCGCTCATTCGCCACCTCCGCGCCGACGTGCGGCGACGAACGCGGTAGCGAGTGCCAGCGCGGCGACGGCGGCGCCGAGCGTGAAGCCGGGCATTCCGTCGCCGTCGACGACGACTGGGCCGCCGATCAGCCCGCCGATTTCGACGCTGTCGACGTTCTCCTCGGTGCTGGTGAGAATCAGCCGATACTCGGTGCTGAGGTTCAGCGCGTCCGTCTCGGAGACGTTCACCTCCTCGGTGATCGTCTCGCCGGGATCGCCGGTGACCGTGACGTTGTGCAACTCGGTGGCCGTCGCCGGATCGTCGGCGTACTCGGTTTCGTTGTAGAACGTCGCGGTCACCGTCTCGGTGTCCGTCTCGTTGAACTCGTCGGCGAAGTCGACGGTCACCTCCAGCGGGTCCGTGTCCGCGGAGACGTTCACCGTCTCGTTTCCGAGCTCGTCCGGGCCGTCGGCCGTCGCGACCGCGGCGCCGAAGACGATCGCGCCGATCGCGAACAGTGCAACCGCGACGATCGCGGCGAAGCGGTACCCCGTCCTGCAGTGAGTGGATTGTGCGGTGGGCATGGGCTCAGTAGTAGGCGATGAGGTAGTAGCCGGCGCTGTTGATCATGACGAGCAGGCCGCCCGCGTACCAGTACGTGTCCATCGCCGCTGCGACCGGCGGAACGAGGACTGCCGCGAAGTTCAGCAGGACCATCGCGCCGATGATCGCCAGCTGCTCCTGGCTGTAGTCAGACGTGTCCCTGGCTTCGTTGGTGAGCCAGGCGATCACCAGGACGACGATCGAGGCGATGAACGCGTAGGTAATCTCGACGCCGGACGCGGCATAGAGCACGTCCGACAGCGAGAACGAGAGCGGTTGATCGAGGCTGAACGTCCCGAGCCCTCCCATCACGAGGGAAGCCGCGACGAACAGCGGTGCGAGCAGTGCGTCTGTGAGGTCAACTCCTTTCGATTGCGTCAGTGCCATGGGATGATACCCAAGCGGCCGATTTCCTGACGCGAGCCATATACCTCACATTCGGTTAGAGGCGCGAAGAAATGGGTCCGGTACTCAGCGATTCTCGGACGAGTTAGTTTCCGACAGTGAACGAGCCAGCGGTCTCCTCTTGCTGGCCTTCAACAGCAATCACATTCACTTCTTTCTCATCAGCTGGAGCGTCGAATGTGACAGTGATTATATCCCCGGTCGAGGGATTCTCGGCGAATTTGTCCGCATTGCCATCAGAGAAGGAAACGTTGCTGAGATCGCCGGCTTGGCCTCCGAGCATGAAGTATTCAGCGCTTCCGGTCTCCTGAATTGTGATTTTCACTTCATCGTTGCTAGAACTCACATCCGACGTAGTTTGAGCGTTGATTGGGCTCTCTGTACTGTCACCGAAGTCCATCACGAGCGTCGCGATGACGGCCGCCAGAATGACCGTGATAGCGACCATTAAGATTACTCCGATAACAGGCGAGACAGCCCGTTCATCGTCCGATCCGACCAATTTATCGCGAATTGTTTTTCCGTCCATCATGTTGATCTCCTCCAGTTGGGAAAGCGTATCCAACGCGTCAGCATCGACCTACGTGCGTCCGTCCATCGCGGAGCGGGCGCCGTCCACGGCTTTCTCTGTGACTGGATTCAAACAAGACGGGGAACGGCTATCTAATAAACCTACTTGCCAGAGTGAGTTTCAAGGCGTCCTAACTGTCCACTGGTCGGTTCCAAGCACCTCTTGAAGCCGCTGAAACTCTTGAAATCGACATATCTGTGGCGGAGCGTGAGCGCCCATAACCGTTTTGGACGGCTCGGCCCCTGAGTCGAATGATGACCGACGAGGCGATCGTGACTGCCGAGGATCTCGCGCGCACCTACGACGGTGGCTACTACGATGACGTCTGGCCGATCGTACAACAGTACTGGGACGTGATGGACTACCGATCGCGCCACCCAAACAAAGGTTCGTCTGCGATCGCGAGCGCGCTCGAACTCCCGCGAAGCCGTATCCGTACTTGGCTCGACGGGGGACAGCCCGATGCGGCCCATGCTATCGACGTTGCGCGTCGGATGAACTGGATCGAAACCGATGCGACGAGTCCGACGTTCGAAGGACTGAACGCCATGGTTTCGAACGTGTTTTCAGGTGGGTCGATTGCCGAGCAGTACTATCGGCCGTCGTTTGCGCTCGATCCGAACCGACGCCAGCTGCACATCGTCGACGCGATCGAGGCGGTCGGCGTCGACTACGAGATCGTCGACGATCGTGACGGCCGGGCAGATGAAGTGCGTCCGACCGAACACGGTACGATTCTGGGCCGGGTGCTTGCGTGTCTCGGCGCTCCTGTAGGTTCGAAGACTCAGCAACGAATTGAGTTGCCCGGGTACCTGGAGGACGCGCCAGACGCGATTCGAGAGACGTTCGTGCTTTGCTATCTGGAAAATCGCGCGACAAAGCCCCACAACGGGATTGTGCGGTTCCGCGAGGAGCGAACCGATGCGTACCTCCGAGATCTGGCCCGATTGATCGAAGACGTGGCGGGCGCTTCCGTTTCGGTTTCCGAAAAGAACGTGATCCTCTCGCGGGACGCGACGGACGCGATCGGGCAGTGACTATTCGATATTGTCGGCGTCGAGCTCGCCCGCGAGATATGCGCGGCCTTTGTCAGTGATCTTGTACGGAGATCCCTTTCCCTCCTCGGTCTTTTCGAGGTACCCGTTCTTTGCCAAGCGCGCCATTTTCCGGGAGAACGTACTTAGACTCTTGTCGACCATTTCGAACTCCTCAACGAGGTTGTAGTGAACGGCCCCAGGCTTCAGTGCAATCGGTTGATCGTCGACATCAGCTTCATCGAGAAATTCAAGGATAGCGTCGTCTACTTCGTTCATCCACGGTACCCTGGGGCGCATAACCCCGTTTTCCCCGGTACCTTTCTTAGACTCTCCGATGTTGTGACAGATCGCATGTTATGTCCTTCTTGTGCATATTCTATTGCACAGATTTAAGATGTTGTGAATATTTGGCCACGGTGACAGAGTTCCGCTTGGGCTTGGGCCGACCGATGAGTTGAAGAAAAGTGACGACCCGCGTTGTGGCGCGGGTCTGAGCGGTTCTCTGGTGTGAGAGAACCATGTCAGAATCAGGCGCGGCGGGATATGAAAGTCCCATTCGGCAGTGGTGTATCGGAAATTCCGGAAAGTGGGCTCTCTTGCTTATGGGGCCCGGTCAGCAACAGTCTACTCGACCAACGGACGCCCACCGGGCGCGCGCACCTGGACATGATGTGCGCCCGGTTCCGTCCGTGGTCCCACAAGGTGAGACCATGCAGGCAAACATTCGCACGACCCTTCAGCGTATCGCTAACAGCCAGTTTTCAGACACTCCCGAGGTGGCCGCATGAGCGTCCAACCCGTTGAACCCGGCCAGTGCGACACGCCGCGCTGCGACGGGACGGCCGAGGAGATCACTCCCGAGGGCTACGTCTGCGCCAGTTGCGCGCGGGAGATCGAACACGCCTATCGCGAAGCCAAGCGCCGCGATCGCGCCGGACAGGAGGTAAGACAGTGAGCGAGCTCGAACCACTCAGCCCTCTCGAAGCGCTCGAACTATGGCTTGAACGGCTGCAGTCTACTCGATCCGAGGCGACGATCGAGAGCTACCGCTACCGGATGCAATCGTTTGTCGAGTGGTGCGATGAGGAGGAAATCGACAATCTGAACGACCTGACGAGTCGTGACGTGTTTCGGTACGATTCGGAGCGCCGGAGCGAAGGGCTCAGCCCGGCGACACTGAAGACTCAGCTCGGAACGCTGAAGCTCTTCCTCGAGTTCTGCGACCGACTCGAAGCCGTCCCCGAAGGCCTGTACGAGAAGGTCGAGGTTCCGACAGTCGAGTTAGCGGAGCGAGTCAACGACGAGCTCGTTCGCGCTGAACGAGCCGAGCAGATCCTCGAAGACCTCGAACTGTACGACCGGGCATCACGCCGCCACGCTATCTTCGCGATTGCTTGGCACTGCGGGTGCCGGCTGGGTGGGCTTCGCGCGCTCGATCTCGAAGACTGTTTCTTCGAGCCGTCGGACCTCGATCGTCTACGCCACCAGGACGACATCGATCACGAAGCGCTCGAAGAGGTCGATCTCCCGTTCCTGTACTTCCGCCACCGGCCCGAGACCGACACGCCGCTGAAGAACAAGAAACAGGGAGAGCGCCCCGTCGCGCTGTCTGACGACGTTGCCAGCCTGATCAAAAGCTACATCCAGGTCAAACGGGCGAAGCGGTCGGACGGCGACCGACGGCCGTTATTCACGACCGAGAAGGGCGACAACGCCCGCGTTTCGAAGTCGAGCATTAGGCGAGACATCTATATCCTGACTCAGCCCTGTCGCTACGGGACGTGCCCGCACAACCGCGACGAGGAGAACTGCGAGGCGCTGAAACACGGACACGAAGCGCGCTGCCCAAGTTCACGATCTCCCCATCCAATCCGAACCGGCGCGATCACCCATATGCGCGACGAGGGATGGCCGCCGGAGGTCGTCGCCGAACGAGTGAACGCCACCCCTGAGGTCATCAGGGCGCACTATGACCACCCCGACCCGATCCGCCGAATGCAGTCTCGGCGGTCATTCCTCAACAAGGAGGCTGATACATGATTTCCAAATCCAGCAGTAGACGGACCAGTACGTCCAAAAACCGGATTGTCGCGCTCGGCGGTCCCACTCGAACTTCTGAAAGCAGTCATCTCTGCTCTCTAAGCACCCGCTACCGGCCGAAAATCCACTTCTCGGACCCCTGGGTAAGCAGTTGCTACTGGCGACTGAAATCGGTCCGTTGCGGCGGTCCAGACTTCCTGTGGGCCAGTAAGCCTAACACGCGGTCGAACACACTGAAAAACGGCGAGGGGACGGCGCTGTCGGTGCCGATAGGGGGCTCGACGAACGCTGGCCGACCCTCGCCTGTGTACTCCGACGCCGATCGAGTCTCAGCCGTCGCTACAGTGAGCCGAGATTGATGGCTGAAACGCGGGGGAAATGCGACATTACCACCGGGCCAGCCGGTGAATCGTAGAAACGGTTTTGTAATCGACCAAGGTGTTCTCGTGTGTCACAATGCGACGGCTCAGTCAACTCTCCGAATCGTGTCGGACACACCTCGAACTGGCGCTGGCGGCCGACGACCCGGCCGAGAAGGACTACCACATTCGATCAGTTATGCAAGCCGGCTGTGTCGAGGAGGTTCCCGACGAGTTCCGTGGGGACTGACTGCAGGTATTGTGGTGACAATTACGCACACTGACCGGTGCCCTGTTCCATTTTCATCTCACACCGCGTACCGGAGCGCGTGACCGAACTCGAAATTCCGCCCGACGCCGACGAACCGACTGCGGCGTCACTCGTTCGTGACTTCGTCGACGAAGGTGTGCTCGTCGAGGTGCACACGGCCGACACGATGGGCCACAGCGTCTCCGAATCGCCCACAGTCGAAGGCGAGGTCACTGGCTTCGAACCCGGCTATCTGGAACTCGACGGCGAGGGACCGACTGGCAAAGGGGTCAGGTGGGACGAGGTGTCGTTACTCACCCGGATCGAGACCTGACGCTGTCTCGGTCAGCGCTCGGGATGTGTGGGCGCGTCGAAGCCACCACGGATCAGCGGCTTCGCGATGTGACGGCGCGCCCGTGGCGGCACCTCGTACCAGCCCACTTCGAGGTTCCGGTCGATCGAGACCCGGTCGCGGGTCGAGGTCGACGTTCCACAGTCCCGACAGCGGTACCCCTGATCGCTCCCGGCGCTCTTCATGGTCCGGTCGCACGACGGGCAGGCAGGCGTGACCGATTGCTCCCTGCGGAGGTCCCGGACGGCGAACTTCTCGAGTTTGAGCGTTCCGCGCGCGACTTCGCCGCAGACGGTCACGCAGTCTCCCGGGCGGAGCGCTCGGACGTGGTCGCGGAATCGTTTCGTCGGTTCGAACGCGACGCAGGTTCGTTCGTGCTCGGGAGGATCGTGCCCGTCCGGGGCTGTGGTGTGTCCGTCGGTCGTGTCGGCCGGCGGTTGGTCACCCCAGCCGGCGGCGATGGTGACGAAGACGTGTCCGCCACGTCGTGTTTCGGGCTCACTCGTCACGATCCCATCGACGGTGTAGGCGTGCCCGTTCTCTAGCGTTCCGAGGCGGCCGGGCTGAAGGTGGGCATCGGTTCCCTGATTGGTCAGGAATCGCTCGCTGCTCGCGATCGGTTCGCCCTCGAGACTCGCGACGACGTCGTCGACGGCGGCTGCCTGGTCGCCCCGAATGCCGGCCAGTACCGGCCCCGGCGTCCGGGGCACGCAGACGAGCTCGCCGGTCCCCCGGTCGATCGTGTCCCAGACGGTCGGGTACGCCCGTTGTGCAGCGGTACGAAGCGATTCCGGGTCCACCTCCCGTGGCGTTCCCCATCGCGTCGGCTCTCGGTAGGTGATGTGTTCGACGGTCCACTCGTCGAACGCGCGCCAGGCACCGACGGCCGCGAGTGCACCGATGCGGCCACGGCCGTTCCCCCAGCTGCGGTGTCGGTAGCCTGTCTCGTCGAGGACCGTCTTGGCGTCGTCGATCGAGAGCTGTTCGTGAATTGCCCGTCGTGAAAACGTCGCCACCGTGTCGTTCACACTCTCGTGGGTGTCCGAGGCTGTCGATTCGGTGACGACGAGCCCGGGATTCGTTCGGTCGTCGGCGGTGATCGCCAACTCGTCGAGCCGGTCTTCGGCGATTCGGAGCGCCGCCTCGGGATCGACGTCGGTGTGAATCGCGATCGCTGCGTTGCCCCGCGTTTTGTACTCGACGGCGGGGTTGAGCCGAATCAGCAGGAGTCGGTCGACGGTGCCGTGCTGGCGCAATTGCGACGCGATCCGGCTGGCGACGTAGGTGGTACACATCCCTCGTTCGCGGGAGTCGGTGTCGTCCAGCCCGACGATCGTCATATACATCCCTTGGTGCGTGGGCTGGTACGCGTTTCGGACTGCGAGTGTGTGTGTGTGTGTGTGTGTGTGAACACCCAGATCCCTCTCGAACATCGGCGAGCAGGCGACCCGCTCTTCGGGTCACTTTCTACAAACCTATCCGGCGATATCTTCGATTAGTTAAACCGAGCCCGCGGTCTCGGTCAGAAAACGCAAGCCGGGTCGGTGCCGTACGGGAAAAGCATATATGTGGTGAATAGCTAGATCACACCATGTCTCGGTCTGCACTGGTCGGAAACGTCACTGCGATGCTCTCGGACGCTGGGTTCGTGGTGAGTGACCGGTGTGCGATCCGACCGAAGAGTTTCGACGTCGCAGCACGCCGTGGAAACGACCTCATCCTCGTCAAGATCCTCGGGAACATCGACGCGTTCAACGAGGCAACCGGACTCGAGATGCGGCGTCTCGGTGCCCACCTCGGCGCGACGCCGTTCGTCATCGGGCTTCGCAGCCGCGACGAGGATCTCAAACCGGACGTCGTCTACTTCCGCCACGGCGTTCCGGTCTTCAGCCCGGATACGGCCTACAACCTCTTCATCGAGGGGGTCCCGCCGCTGATCTACGCGGCGCCCGGCGGCCTGTACGTCAACATCGACGGCGACCTGCTCGCGGACGAACGTAAGCGACGCGACTGGAGTCTCGGACGGCTCGCGTCGGAACTCGGCGTCTCGCGCCGGACGGTCTCGAAGTACGAAGACGGGATGAACGCCTCGGTCGAGGTTGCGATGGCGCTCGAAGAACTCTTCGATGGCGATCTGACCCACCCGGTCGACGTCCTCGACGACGATGACGACGTCCACGACTCCGAGCCGACGCCTGACGATCCGGAAGCCGATCCGAACGATGCCGATCTGGTCGCGACGCTCGTTCGAACCGGGTTCACCGTTCACCCGACGACCCGCTCCCCGTTCAAGGCCGTCAGTACCGAGGAAGACCGGAACGAAGAACCCGTGCTGACTGGCCACTCGACCTTTACGAAGGCCGCGAAGAAGCGGGCCAAGATCATGTCCTCGATCGGCCACGTCGCCCGGACGCGCTCGGTCTACGTCGTCGACGACGCCTCCCGGGAGTCCGTCGACGGGACCGCACTCGTCGAGCGCGACGAACTCGAGGCGATGGACGACGCCGACGAGCTTCGGGCCGTGATCCGCGAACGCGCGGAACCGGAAGAAGCGCTCTAGCCACTGGGTCACCGGAACGACCCGCACCGGTTTTTCGGCTGTTCCTGACCGAAACTGGATGGGTCGGCCGTCCGCCGTGTTTCTCCGTCCATCGTATCTCTCGCCCGTCCCGTCTCAGTCCCAGCTGGGTCACCTGTTCCGAGGCAGTTGTCCAGCGGACTGGGATTCGACCGGTGCGCTATAGGGGTGGCCATCCTCTGTCCTGCCGAGCACGGACGTCGGAGTCCCGGTTTCGACAGGCTCTCGGTCAGCATGGGCCGATTCGGATCAGATCGACATCGATGGACCCAACCCGACCGAGTGCGAGGTATCGGCCACTGACCACCGACTGGTGACGGCCCACATGACTGAAACACCCACCGGCTGGGACCGCTGGTCCCCGTTCGCATCACGCCAGGGAGACCCCGCTCGATCGATGACCGGCGGATCAGACGAGACCGATCGGACGCCGTCGCTCGAGGCTGTCCTCACGACGATCGAGGACGCGGACTGTCGCGCCATGCTCGCGTGTCTCCACCGACCGACGTCTGCGGCCGAGTTGTGCGAGGAGAGCGGACTGCCCCGTTCGACGGTCTATCGAAAACTGGAGCAACTCAGTGAGGCCGCGCTGGTGACCGAGTACACCGAGATCAGACGTGACGGCCCGAACGCCACGCTGTACGAGCGCGACGTCACGTCGATCTCGATCGAGATCGACGAGGATGACGAGTTCGACCTGGCGATCGAGCGCCCGCCCGCGGATCCGACCGATCGCATGGCGGCGTTCTGGGCCGGGATGAAATCGTCGTCCGACGGCGACGGTGTACGTGACGAGACGAGTGATGGTGCCGACGACCGCGAGTCCGCTGCCGACACTACAGCCGGCGACTCCCCAGGGGCTGATTCCTAGTGACGATGCTCCAGCCACTCCTCGTCGTCGTGAAGGTCGGCCTGCTCGTCCTCGGCAGTACGGTCGCGCTGCTCGCCTATCGAGCGTACCGCCAGACGGGAATGGACGGCCTCCAGTACTTCGCGGTCGGCCTCCTCGTCATCACGGTGGGAACGACGCTGGTCGGCTTCTTACACCACATCGTCGGTATCGGCCTCACCGCCGGATTGCTCGTCGAGAGCCTCCTGATCGGTGCCGGGTTTCTCGTCATGATCTACGCGCTGTACGGTCGGTGAGATTCCAATTTGGCTGCACAGGAGTACGTGCTCCAACCGATTTCACTCGAACCTGACCCTGCTACTCTCGGTACTCGTCCGCAGAACGGTTACTCGTTCGCTGGCAGAAGCACCGCTAGTACACACGCCTCGCGTCGCTCTCACGCGTCGCCGTAGGTCTCCTCCAGGTACGCGACGATGTCGCTGCTCTCGGGCATGCCGACGACATCGTGGGCCTCGTCGGTGATGACTGGCACGCCGGTCTGGCCGCTCACCTCCTGGACGCGCGTTCGCTCGTGATGGGCGGCGGGCACTTCGATCGTCTCGTAGTCAAGCCCGAGCTCGTCGAGTTTGGTGCGAACCATCGCACAGAACGGACAGCCGGGGAGTTCGTAGTACGTGATGTCGGCCATACGTGACACAGGACCGCGACGGGAAAGAGCGCGTCGGTTATCCATCCGAAATAAATCGAGAAACGTCCTCGTAGAGCGTTGCTTCGCCTACAGCGTGAAGGTAACGTCGCCGGCTTGCACCGCGAAATAGACACCGTAGTAGGCGACGACTGCAACCGCGAGTATCCACTGTCCGATCGAGACATCACGGGCCTCACCTTTTGCAGATTTCACGAGCGGGTAGCTGATAATCCCGGCGGCGAGTCCGTTGGCGATCGACGTCGTCAGTGGCATGACGGTGATCGTGAGGCCGGCGGAGATTGCCCAGGCTGGGTCCTGCCAGTCGATGTCGGCGACGCCCTGGAGCATGATGATCCCGACGACGACGAGAGCGATGTACGTGGCGAACGTCGGAATTGCCGTGACGACTGGGACTAGAACCAACGAGAGTGCGAATAGTGCGCCGACAACGAGTGCGGTGAAGCCGGTCCGGCCGCCTTCCTCGACTCCCGCCGAGGATTCGATGTATGTTGTCACGGTCGAGGTGCCCATAGCGGCGCCGGCAGTCGTTCCCACGGCGTCCGCCATCAGCGGTTTGTCGATGTCCGGGAGATCTCCCTCTTGGTCGAGGAAGCCACCGATCTGCGAGACACCGATAAGCGTCCCGGCGGTGTCAAAGAAGTCGACGAAGAAGAAGGTGAAAACGACGAGTGCGAAGACGAGCGGATCCTCGGTGATCATCCCGAGGCCGTCGACGAACTCGTAGACGAGCGGCGTGAAGTCGTATTGCACGCTCGTCACGACCTCCTCCTCGGTCGGCGTGATGGTCCCGCGCTCGACGAGGCCGGCGAAGGTCGCGAGCCAGGCGCCCACGGCGGTTAGCAGGATGCCGATGACGATCGACCCGGTGATCCCGCGAGCGTACAGCAATAGTGTCAGAACGAGGCCAGCGAGGCCTGCCGCGGCAACTGGTGACTGGAGCACGTTCCCGAGCGTGACGAGTGTCTCGGGATCACCGGTGACGACCTGTATCTCCTGAAATCCGAGAAAGAGGAGGAAAACCCCGATCCCCGCACCGACTGCGAATTTCACTGGTTCCGGGAACAGTTCGATAATGTACCGACGGGCGCCGACGGCAGTGAGAACGATGAAGACGATCCCTTCGACGAACACCGCAGCCAGCGCAACTTGCCACGGAACGCCCAGCAAGAGTACGACAGTAAACGTAAAGAAGGCGTTCAGCCCCATCCCCGGCGCAAGGCCGAACGGCCGGTTGGCGTACAACGCCATTACGAGGATTGCGATCACCGACGCGAGGATCGTCACGACAGTGAGCATCTGCACCACCTCGCCGTAGACGAAGGTCTCTCCGTTGATAGTCGTCGTCATCCCGGGCTCGATTGCATCGGGATACTCGCCCATTATCGCCGGCGCGATGATCGACGGATTAACGACGATGATGTAGGCCATCGCGAGGAACGTCGTCAGCCCGGCGATGGTCTCGGTCCGCAAGTCAGTTCCGTACTCGTCGAAGTCGAAGTACTCGGCGATTCCACCCGTGTCGCCCTGCCCATCTGTCGACCCTGATGACATCGTAGTCAGGCGCGGCTACTCAGAGGGGAGAGTAAAGGTTTCCCATCTGATTCTCCCAGTTTTGAAAATATTGCGACCGAGTGCCGTGACGAGTAGTGTTTTGTTCCAGTACCTCTCGACAAATTCATCGTTTCTCCCAACAGGAGGCCGCTGTCTCTGGTGCAGGCGCCCGACTCCTCCTGGACGGAGCGACACATAAGTAGCTCCACGATGAGTATCGAGCCAGCAGCCGTGACTTCCCTCAGAGACGCTGGCGTGACGCGCATGCTCCGCGAGTCGGCCCCGGAGTGGCTCGTCCCGCTCGCCGACGCGGTGACGCTGCTCGGCGACCTTGCGGTCATCGTCGGTGGACTCGCCGTCGCGGTGCTCGTCGATATCCGGCGGGGACGACGCGATTCACGCGAGCGCCTCGTCTCCGATCGGACGGCGTTCCTCGTCGGCGTCGTTCTCGGTGGCCTCGCGTTCACCCTGATCCTGAAGACCGTCGTGGCGGCCGATCGTCCACCTACCGAGCTGCAGGCGATCGGCCGTCATGGGCACGGCTTCCCGAGTGGACACACGATGGCTGCGGCGCTTCTGTGGGGTGCGCTGGCGATCTGGGGTCGGACCGGGCGCCGAGGGACGCGACTCCTCGTCGCGTCGTCGATCGTCGGGCTGGTCGCCGTCTCCAGACTCGTCCTCGGCGTGCACTATCTGGCCGACGTAGTCGTGTCGGTCGCCCTCGCGGTCGGGTTCCTCGTCGTCGCCGGCGTCGTCCTCGACGGTGACCCGCGACGGGCGCTCGGGGCCGCAGCGGTCTTCGGCGTGATCGCACTGATCGTGACCGGCGCGAGTACGGACGGTATCGCGGCGTTTCTCGGCTGTGTCGGTGGGGCGACGGGGTGGGTGGCTGCAGAACGAGTCGGACCTGTGTCGGCGAGTCGACCACTCTCGGCCGACTGACGACGGTCGAGCTCTGGCCGACGATCACCGACGGCGCGATTATTGACTCACGTTTCGGTTCGCACGGGATGGCGGGAGGTAGCCGTTCGTCGTCGACTCGACGGGATCCGGGCGCACACACCGCAACGGTTCGCGGTTGACGTGTCGGTACTGGTCGGGGGCGTTGGCGAGCGGGTGGGCCGGGTTGTCGTCGCTATCGATGCGGGCGGCTCTGACGTCGCCGAACCCGGTGAGCCGGGCCCGAATGCCACGCCAGTGATTTCGGCTCGCCGTTGGAACGGAGAACGGTCGCGGTGGCCGTCCGTCCGGGTGCCGGCCGGCGAGGATGGCGCTGTTGACGTTACTCGCGAGCTCGTCGTGGTCGACGAGGATGCCGACGCTGGCGTTCGGCGGCGCTCTGGCGGCGAGCACGTCGAGGCCGAGGTGAAGCGCCCGGAACTCGGCGACGTTGTTGTCCGGTGGGGAGTCCGGTCGCGAGACTCGAGCGACGCGGGCCCCATCTCGCGTCTCGATCACCGCACCGAGCCCGCCGCGGTCGCTCCGGAACGATCCGTCGGAGGCGACGTAGAAGTCCCGGTGGTGGGTCCGGGGGTGGTGGGCGATGTGCGGTGTCGGCGACTCGTCGAAGAGATCCCGTAGGGCGGGACGGCCGTGAGCGGCCATATTGCTGGATCAGGTCCGGATTGCCTTAACTGTACGGGCGTGTTGCACGGCGAGAAGGTGTTCGAAACGGACAGGTACGTCGGAATCAGTTGCCCCCTCGGGACCGTCCGAAATCGTAACTGAACAGACAGTGAGTTGTGTATTGTATGCACAAATCCAATATATATAAGTAGCCGGTCCGCTCATGGATGGTGTATGCAGGGTGCTGACAACCCAACTATTGATCGTCGATCGGTGCTTCGATACAGCGGTACCTTGGCCGGCGCCTCGGGCCTCCTTGCGATGGCCGGGTGTATCGAGGGAGGAGACGGTGGTGACGATGATGGTGATATCGAGGAAATCACGATCACTGTGACCCAGTTCCCCGACGTGATCGATCCGCTCGATCACATTACGGGTGATTACTTCAACATTTACGACCACATCTACGAACCACTGTTCAATTTCGAACCCGGTGAGGGGATTTTTGCCCGGGTCGCGGAAGACTGGGAGATTCAGGGTGGTGGCACGACGAACGTCACGCTCCGGGACGACGTCGTCTTCCACAACGGCGACGACCTCACGGCCGAAGACGTCGCGTGGACGATCAATCGGACAGTCGACAACGACATGGGTGTCGTAAGCGACATCGGGGCGTTCGGCCTCGGTTCGATCGAAGGCGCCGAAGCGGTCGACGAGACCACCGTCGCGATCAATTACGGTGCGGCACCTGGCCTCGCGGAGTTCGAGTTCGGGAACTACGCTCGTGCGATCAACATGCAGTGGGCAATCGACAACCACGACGCGGAGAACGGTGCGATCTCCGGTTCGAGTGCCGACGATTTCAACGGCACCGGTCCGTACGAAGTGGTCGACTTCACCTCCGGTGAAGAGATCGTTCTTGAGCGGTTCGACGACTACTGGGGTGACGAACCACCGTTCGAGCGCGTCACGTTCAATTCCAACGGCGAGCCAAGCGGCCGGGTGAACGCTCTCGAGGCCGGCGAAACCGACGTGACGATGAACATCCAGCCGACCGACGCCACTCGTGTCGCCGACACCGATGGCATCGGGATGCGGACGGTTACCAGTTTCCGCAACATCTTCCTGCCGATGAAGAACACGGTCGAACCGTTCGACAGTCTGGAGTTCCGGCAGGCGATGAACTACGCTGTGGACAATCAGGCGATCGTCGAAAACGTCCTCGACGGGTTTGGCGAGGCGCGCGGTCAGCCGGTCGCACCGGGTATCAACGGGTTCAACGAGGACCTCGAGCCGTACCAACAGGATATTGGAATGGCCGAGAGCCTGGTCGAGGAGAGCGGCTACGGTGGCGTCGAGATCGAACTGGTGACGCCACAGGGTCGTTACTTGAACGACGTCGCCGTCGCCGAGACAGCCGCAGATCACATCGACCAGCTTTCGAACGTGAGCTGCTCCGTCAATCCCGTCGAGTTCAGTGTGGTCTCCGACGCGAACTCCGCCGGCGTCGACCCCGATTCGTTCGACATCCCGTTCTACCTGATCGGCTGGGGAACGATCACCGGGGACACTGATTACGGTGTTCAGGGATTCTTCACCATCCCCGACAATCCGTCCCGAACGTTCGACGACGAGGAACTCAGCGATGCGATCCTCGAAAGTCAGCAGATCGAAGACCCCGAGGAACGAACGCAGGCCCTTCAGGACGTCAACGCGCTCGCTCGTGAGAAGGCGCCGTTCGTCTTCTTGCACACCCAAGAGAGTCTTTACGGTGCCAACTCGGCCATCGAGTGGGAGCCTCGGGAAGACGAGTCGATCTACGTCTGGGAAATGAGCCAGTAACGGTTGCCCGCCGGTCCCCGATCGATATCAGTATTCATTCAGTTACACCATAATGACATTTGCTAGATTCCTCGTTCGCCGCCTGGCCCAGGGTGTCTTCGTTCTCTGGGGTGTCGTTACCGTTCTTTTCGCCTTGCGGGCCGTGTCGCCCGGTGATCCTGCGACGTTGATGCTCGGTCAGGGGGCGACCCAGGAGACGATCGAACTCGTTCGTGAACAGGAGGGGTTAGACAGGCCGATACTCGTCCAGTACGTCGATTACGTGCAAGGGTTGCTCACCGGCGATCTGGGCTATTCGTGGCAATCCGAACGGGAGATCTCCGCGATGGTCTTAGAACGCGTTCCGGCGACACTCGAACTGACGATCGCAGCCACGATCGTCGCTATCGCCATCGCGATTCCGCTCGGCGTCATCTCCGCAACACGACGGGGCGAGGCATCCGATTACGGCGCGACGCTGTTTTCCTTGCTCGGAATCAGCACGCCGAACTTCTGGCTTGGCCTGATGCTCATCCTCATTTTCAGCGTCAGGTTCGGGATTCCATACCCTGTGATACGTATCTCTGCCGAATCGGGATTCACGCTCCCGGGGTCGCTCGGGTTCGAGTACTTCTCGTTCCCAACGCAGCGACGGGCTGTCGGATTCGGAGAGGCGTTCTCGACGCTCATCTTCCAGCAATCGCCTGGTGAGTTACTCACCTGGCTCAAGTACATCACGTTGCCAGCGATAACGCTTGGCACGTACTTCACGGCGCTCATCACGCGGTTGACGCGCAGTGGAATGATCGACGAGTTCGGCAAACCCTACGTCACGGCAACGGAAGCGAAGGGGCTCCCGAATGTTCTCATCCGATACAAGCACGTCCTTCGCAACACGATGATTCCGATCATCACCGTGCTCGGTCTCCAGATGGGGACCCTGCTCGGTGGCTCCGTGATCACGGAAACGGTGTTCAACTGGCCGGGACTCGGACTCCGGTTGATCCGGGCCATCGGCATTCGTGACTGGCCGCTCATGCAGGGAATCATCCTGTTCGTCGCAGTCATGTTCATCATCATCAACATCGTCGTCGACGTGACGTACCGATATCTCGATCCGCAGGTGAGAACCGAATGATCTCTGACCGTGTTAAAACGAACCTGAGAGAGACGTTTTCGAACAGCTTTCTCCCAAAGCTCGGGCTCGTGTTGCTCGTCGTGATCATCCTGCTGGGGACGTTTGCCCCACTCTTAGCGACACACGACCCGACCCGAACCGGGTACTACAGCGAGGAAGGTGCGGAGTATCCACCGCTCTTCACCCAGACGTCGACGCCGATCACCGAAGACGGTGAATTCACCAGGGCAACCGTCGAGCCGACGAGCGAACACATCCTCGGGACGAACAACGTCGGCCAGGACGTCTTCTCGCGCTTCCTCTACGGGGCTCGCGTTTCCGTCCTGGTTGCGGTGTTCGCGACGTTCCTCGCGCTCCTCATCGGCGTCCCGATCGGACTGGTCGCCGGGTACTACGGCGGGAAGGTAGACGACACGCTCATGCGACTGGCTGACATCATGCTCGCATTCCCGGCACTGGTCCTCGCACTGGCGCTCATTGGCGTCTTCGGGTCGGCGCCAATACACATACCCGACCCATTCGTCGAACTGGGGGTCGTATCCGGGATGCCAGAGAGTATTCCGATACCGGGCTCTGTCACGCTCGTCGCGGCCCTCGTCATCTGGGTCTGGTTCGCTCGTGTCGCACGCGGTGAGGCCATCTCGTTGCGTAACGCCGAGTACGTCAAAGCGAGCAAGAGCTACGGCATGAGCGATGCGAAGATCCTCGCCACGCATATCCTCCCGAACAGTCTCACGCCGATCATCGTCCTGGCGACGATCCAGGTCGCGGCGGTTATCCTGTTAGAGGCGTCGCTCGCCTATCTCGGGTTCTCCGGGACGACGCTCTCCTGGGGGTACGATATCGAGCGCGGGCAGGACCTTCTCCAGTCGAGCTGGTGGATTTCGGTCGTGCCCGGGATCGGTATCATGCTGGCGATCATCGGCGTCAACCTACTCGGTGACTGGCTGCGTGATGCACTGGATCCGAACATCGAAGGCGGCGAACGAGGTGTGTGAGTATGAGTGAATCAATTCTAAACGTTCAGAACCTATCGACGCGATTCTTCACGAGTGAGGGGCAGGTAAACGCCGTCTCGGACCTCTCCCTCTCGATCGAGCAGGGGGAGGTCTTCGGTATCGTCGGGGAGAGCGGGAGCGGCAAGAGTGTCACCGCCCTCTCGCTCATGGATCTCGTCGAATCTCCCGGACAGATTACGTCGGGATCGATCGAGTACCGGAAGCCGTCGCTCGCCGAGGACCTGGCAGCGGACTACCCCGATGCCGTCGACGGCGAGTTCGTCGACCTGCTCGACGTTCCCGAATCGATCTGGGATTCGCTCCGTGGGACGTCGTTTAGCATGATCTTTCAGGACCCGGAGAGCAGCTTCAACCCGAGTCTCACGGTCGGCGAACAGATTGCGGAGGCCGTCGAGGTACAGCGACGTGCGAGCGCGAACCCACGGTCGACGCGGGCCCGAACGGGCGGCGACATGTACTCGTTCAGCAACTACCTCGTCTCGGGCGTGCTGCCCTCGAAGCAGTTCGTCACCGACGACAGCACGGACCGTGCGGTCGAACTGCTCGAGCAGGTCGGCATTCCCGATCCCGTCGAACGAGCCGACCAGTACCCGAACGAGTTCTCTGGGGGGATGTTGCAACGGGCGATGATCGCGCAAGCGCTGGCCGGCGAACCCGACGTGTTGATCGCCGACGAGCCGACGACGGCACTGGACGTGACGATACAGGCCCAGATTCTGGATCTCCTCTCTGATTTGCAGGCGGAGACGGGAATGACGATATTGCTCATCACGCACAATTTGGGAGTCATCGCCCGCATGTGCGACCGCGTTGGTGTAATGTACGCCGGTGAAATCGTCGAGCAGGGGACGCTCGAAGACGTGTTCGATCGACCTGTTCATCCGTATACGAAAGGGCTGCTCGGCAGCGTTCCGGATCTGGACACCATGGGCGATAGACTCACGCCGATTCCGGGGAACGTCCCGAGCCTGTTGGATCACGAGATGGACGATCGCTGTTACTTCGCAGACCGGTGTCCGAAGGCGATGGAGGCGTGTCTCGAACATCCGTCGATGAACGAGGCGAACGACTCACCGAATCACGAAGCGCGGTGTGTCCTCACCGACCTGACCTACAGCGAAGATCTCGCACTTCCAGCGGATTACTTCGCAGACGACGCGAGCCCGACCGACGTCCGTCCGGTGGCTGGTCGGGATGCAGACTCGCAGGCGGTCGACACTGCGACCGGTCGATCGGTTGCATCCGATTCCCCTCCGAGTGAGGGAGCCAACTCGGGTGAGACCAATGAGTGAGGACGGATCCGATCGGTCCTTGCTTCGGGTCTCGGGGCTTCGGAAATACTTCTTCGAACAGAACACGCTCGTCGATCGGCTATTGCGGACCGATCCGGTGGCCGTCCGCGCTGTCGATGGCCTCTCCTTCGAGATCGAGGAAGGGGAGACGCTCGGCCTGGTCGGTGAGTCCGGTAGTGGGAAATCGACGACGGGCGAGACGATTCTCGACCTGCAGTCCCCGACGATTGGAGACATCGAATACGACGGCCAGAATGTCTCCGATATCGAATCGTACAGCGAGGCCCCGAGATCGCTGTCCGTTCGCGCGTACCTTCTCGCCGGCGTACTCGCCGTCTTCGCGCTCGCCACGCTCGTCGGCGGTGTGCTCGCCGCCGGCAGTGCGTTCGCCGGATTCGATCCCGTCGGAACGGGGGCATCCACCCCGCTCGGTGTCCTCGGCGTCCTGTGGGCTCTTGCAGGGGCGGCACTGTTAGCAGGTTCGTTCGGCCTGGCCACCCAGCGTGTCTGGGGTTGGCGACTCGCCGTCTGGACGCTCGGCGCACTCCTGGTCCTCGCCATCGCGACGCTTTTCGTCGAACCGATCGTCGCCGTGGTTGGGGTCGTCGCCTCGGTGCTGGGTGTGCTTTCCCTGTTCAAGATCGCTCGCGCCTACTTCAGACCACCTGCGTTCCGACGAGAGACGGCGATCCTCTTTCAGGATCCGTTCTCGAGCCTCGATCCGCGTCAGTCGATCGGGGACATCATCGAGGCTCCGCTGAAGACCCACGACTGGCCGATATCGGACCCAGAAATCGACGCCAACGCCGACGTGACGACCGATGGGATCGGACCGGACGAACTGTCCGTGCACGTTGACGCGAACGTGGACAAAGCGCTGGAGCCGGATGGCTCGACCGTGACCGTCCCTGTAACCGTGCGTGCTGGCACGGCAGGCGAGACGATCGATACGACGGCGAGCGATCCCGGCGAATTGACTATCGCCACGCCATCGTCGCTCGACGCGGACGTCATCACGCAGGAAACGGGTGTGTCTGTCGATGTATCGGGGACTGGATCGACCGGTTCCGACCGCGCTATCGTGGTCGAAACTCCGGAACTGGTAACGGCGACGGTGAATCGGGATTCGGAGACGATCACCGTCTCCATCGAACCCGAATCGGATGCGGTACTCCGCAAACACCGCGTGCAGTTCCTGCTGCGACGGGTCGGCCTCTCTCCGGATCAACTCGATCGATATCCTCACGAGTTCTCCGGTGGGCAGCGCCAGCGGATCGGCATCGCCCGGGCGCTGGCACTCGAACCGGACTTCGTCGTCCTCGACGAACCGACGAGTGCGCTCGACGTCTCCGTCCAGGCTCAGGTTCTCAACCTCCTCGACGATCTCCAGGACGAACTGGACCTGACGTACCTGTTGATCAGTCACGACCTCTCCGTCATCCGCCACGTCTGCGATCGCGTTGCGGTGATGTATCTCGGCGAAATCGTCGAGATCGGGCCGGCAAACGACCTGTTCACCGACCCACAGCATCCCTACACTGAGGCGTTACTCGAAAGCGTCCCCCGAGCGAGTACCGACGAACGAAACCGGACACGGGAGACGATATCGGGGGACGTGCCGTCGCCGCGCAATCCGCCGAGCGGCTGCCGATTCAGAACCCGTTGTCCGAAGGTGATTCAACCGGACGACGTCGAACTCGAACAGAGCGCGTACCGAGCGATCATGGACCTCCGCCAGCGTATCGAGGACCGTGAATTGCCGATAGCGCGTGTTCGCGAAACGGTCGACGTTCCTGCCGGCGACGAATCGACGGCGGCCGATCGAGCCGAACTCGTCGACGCGTTGTACGAGCGCTACTTCGCGAACGACCTTCCGGACCGCGATCGATCGACGGTGCGCTCCGCGCTCGAGCACGTCGTCGACGACGACTGGGCGACTGCCGCTGATACCCTCCGGGAACGATACGAGAGCGTCTGTGAGACAGTGAATCCCGGTCTCGCGACGGAACGCCACGCTGCGGCCTGTCACCTGCGGACTGACGTTCGCAAAGAACCAGCAGAGACAATTCCGTCCGGGGATTGACGCGGCGCGTTGGAAGCCCAAAGCCGGTCAGTGGGGTATTTGCGGGCCGCCAGTGTCGTACGGTGCGGTTTCTCTGGCCACCGATGCGTTGCGATTCGAAACAACTTCGTACGGACACCCCCTCGGTCTTCGTCGTGAGTCAGTACCGTACGACAACCCTGTTTCTCGTCCTCGCGTTCGCCTGGGGGTCCGCGTTCGTGGCTATCGACGCCGGGCTGACCTACCTGCCACCCGTCCTCTTCGCTGCGGTCAGGTACGACGTCGCAGGCGTCATCATGCTCGCGTACGCGCTCGTCGTCGCCGACGACCCGCTCCCCCGCGGACGGCAAGCGTGGCTAACTGTGGGTGCCGGGGCCGTGTTGATGATCGCGGTGTACCACGCCTTTCTCTTCGTCGGCCAGCTCAACACGACGGCGGCAGCCGCCGCCGTCCTCGTCAGTCTGTCGCCGGTCCTCACGACCGGGTTCGCACGCGCACTCGTTCCACAGGACGCGCTGTCCCGGATCGGCGTGGTCGGCGTCGGGCTGGGGCTCGTCGGTGTGCTCGTCATCTCCCGGCCGGACCCGTCGAACGTGGTGACGACGGATACGGTCGCGAACCTCCTCGTCTTCGGTGCCGCCGCAGCGTTCGCACTCGGAAGCGTCCTCACGCGCCGGCTCGATGCCGACCTCGAGATCGAGGCGATGGAGGCCTGGTCGATGCTCGGTGGCGCCGTGATCTTACACGTGCTGAGCGTCGGCCTCGGCGAGTCCTTCGCTATCGCCGACTGGGCGCATCTGGAAGCGATCGGCGCACTCGCGTATCTCTCGATCTTCTCGAGTGCGATCGGGTTTCTCATCTACTTCGACCTGCTCGACCGACTCGGCGCCGTCGAGATCAACATGGTCTCCTACGTGGCCCCGATCGTGGCCGCCGTCGTCGGCTGGTTCTACCTCGACCAGCCGGTGGATGCGGCCACAGTCGTCGGGTTCGTCTTCATCTTCTGTGGATTCTTGCTGGTGAAACGGCGGGCGATCACCCGCGAACTCGCCAAGTTGCGAGCCTGACGCCGCCACTGATCACGACGACTCGGTCGGTGCTGTGCAAGCAGTGTGCGAACTGGGTAGCCGGTGTGTCGTCGAGCGGAGTAGCGAGCGTCGACGAGCGAAGTAGGCTGAGACGTATCGAGTAGCCAGAGACGAGTCAAGTAGACTGAGGCGAGTCGAGGCCGGATAAATCGTCGAAACGTGAGCGACAGAAATCGTGCCGATCGAGTGTGCTACTGGAAGCCGATCCGGCTGCCACGGCGACCGCTCGCCGGTCGCGTGGCGGTGCCGCCGCGGAATTGGTCTTCGATTCCCTCGTAGTACTCGAGGATGTCTTCGGTGATCGTCGGTCGGACGTTCTCGAGTGCCTGTCGGAAGTGGCGCATCTCGACGACCTCGGCCTCGTCGTCGTCACGAAGGGCTTCGATCGCCGCCTCGCGACCGATGGACTCGAGGTCGGAGCCGACGTAGCCGTCGGTGATCTCGGCGATCTCGCGCAGGCTGACGTCGGCCGCCAGCGGCATGTCCTCGGTGTGGATCTCGAGGATGCGCTCGCGACCGTCCGTGTCGGGCTCGCCGATCATGACGAGTCGGTCGAAGCGGCCAGATCGAAGCAGTGCCGGGTCGATCATGTCCGGGCGGTTCGTCGCGCCGATGACCATCACGTCGCCCATGTCTTCGAGCCCGTCGAGCTCGGTCAGTAGCTGATTGACGACGCGTTCGGAGACGTTCGAGCCGACCTCGCCGCCGCGGCCCGGCGCGAGCGCGTCCAGCTCGTCGAAGAAGATGACGGTCGGGGAGACCTGCCGGGCCTTCCGGAACGTCTGGCGGATGGCCTTCTCGGACTCGCCAACCCACTTCGAGAGCAGCTGCGGGCCGCGCACGGAGATGAAGTTGGCGTTCGTCTCGTTGGCGACCGCCTTCGCCATCAGCGTCTTCCCGGTGCCGGGCGGGCCGTACAGCAGGACGCCTGCCGGCGGGTCGATGCCGAGGCGACCGAATTTCTCGGGGTCGTTGAGCGGCCACTCGACGGACTCCTGGACCTGTTCTTTGGCGTCGTGGAGGCCGCCGACGTCGTCCCAAGAGACCTTCGGGAGCTCGACCAGAACCTCGCGCATCGCCGAGGGCTCGACCTCGTTCAGTGCGCCGCCGAAGTCGTCGCGTTTGACGATCATCCGGTCGATGAGGCTCGGCGGGATGTCCTCTTCGTCCAGATCGATCTCCGGCAGGTAGCGACGCAGTGCCTTCATCGCAGCTTCCTTGGTGAGGCTCTCGATGTCGGCGCCGACGAAGCCGTGCGTGTCGTCGGCCAGCCGCGAGAGGTTGACGTCGTCGGAAAGCGGCATGCCGCGCGTGTGGATCTGGAGTATCTCCTCGCGGCCCGTCTCGTCGGGGACACCGATCTCGATCTCACGGTCGAACCGGCCCGGGCGTCTGAGGGCGGGGTCGACGCTGTCGACGCGGTTGGTCGCCGCGATGACGATGACCTGGCCACGGGATTCGAGGCCGTCCATCATCGTCAGCAACTGGGCGACGACGCGGCGTTCGACCTCGCCAGTGACGTCCTCGCGCTTGGGCGCGATGGAGTCGAGTTCGTCGATGAAGATGATCGCGGGAGACTCCTCGCTGGCGTCCTCGAAGATCTCGCGTAACTGCTGTTCGGATTCCCCGTAGTACTTCGAGATGATCTCGGGGCCAGCGATCGAGAAGAACGAGGCCGACGTCTCGTTGGCGACGGCCTTCGCGAGCAGCGTCTTCCCGGTGCCGGGCGGGCCATGCAGGAGGACGCCCTGGGGCGGCTCGATGCCCAGCTTCTTGAAGATCTGCGGGTGCTTCATCGGGAGTTCCACCATCTCCCGGACCCGCTGGATCTCGTTCTGTAAGCCGCCGATGTCCTCGTAGGTGATGCCGCCGCCGGTCTTCTCGAAGCCGGAGATCGGCTCTTCGCGGAGCTCGACGTCCGTGTCCTCGGTGATGAGGACGACGCCGTCGGGTTCAGTCTCGACGGAGATGAGCGGGATCGCCTGCCCCGGCGAGCGCATGAATGGGTGGTTCGTCGAGCTCATCACCGGGACGATGTCTCGTTCGACGACCGGCCGTTTCAGGATCTGGCGCTTGACCATCCCGGCGGCGTCAGAACCGAACTGGACAGACGCCTCTTCCGGCGGGGCGAGGACGAGCGACTCGGCTTTCGTGGCCTCGGCCTTACGGATCGTGACGCGCTCGCCGATGCCGACTTCCGCATTCTGGCGCGTGAAGCCGTCGATCCGGACTGTGTCTGTGTTCCAGTCCTGTCGATCGGCTCGCCAGACCTTGGCGGCGGTGGTGTTCGCCCCTTCGATCTCGATGATATCTCCCGGACTCAGCTTCAGGTGCAGCAGCGTATCGGGGTCGAGCCGGGCGATGCCGCGGCCCGAGTCGTTGGGATACGCCTTCGCGACCTCCAGTTGCACTTCGTTCATAGGTTGTGGTGGACGACGTTGACGGTACTCCGGTTGCTCGCCGGATAGCTCTTTTGCTCACGATACTGCACTCACACTCACGTGTGCTACTGGTACTCGAACGCCCTTAGGGTTACTGCCCTCGTGTGCCCTGACTGGCTCGCCCTGTCTGTGCCGAGGCGAGCCTCTCTGGTGCAACGCGTACACGAACACCAATTGATCGTCTCGACAGCGAATCGGTCGTCCTGCTACCCAGGACGTCCTGCTGTTCTCGACATCGTCTGGACGCAGCTCTGTCGGAAGAATTCTCCTGTACAGTTACTCGGACTGCCCGATCGGAACTGCACGACCTATCGAATGGTTTGATCGGCTACTCCGATCGACTCGATGGGCTGTGTGATCGGTTTTTGCCACCCATCGAACGAACGATCCGATAATACTGGCGCAGTGTGATATTCCGACCGGGTCGTCCGATAGCTGGTCGTTGACGTGTTCGAACGCGTTTCGCGTTCGCGAATTGTCCTCGTGTTCGCCCTTCGTCGCTTTCTGATCAGTTCTCCGTTGTGTCCCCGTGTTCTCGGTTTTCAGTAGGTTCTAATTTTGCTCCCTGTCGAGACCGAGCGCTATCGGATGATTTGTGCTGGCCCGACGAACGACCTTGCTTCTTTAAAAGGGGTCCGCTGTCACCGACAAATGAATTGCATAATGCTATATCAAAATCTGTTGTTGCAGTTCCCGAAATAGTATTTAAACTCCCGTCGAATTCGCCAGTTTCGAGACCGCTACCCGCCTCTTTACGCACTCAAAATCCCTCATTCCGGCTGATTGGTAGCACAGCTGTCGATTCTTGGCTGCGTAGTAACCCGGCCCAAACCAGACGTGGCGATGGTGTCGCTTACAGCTGGCACCGCGAATCGTCGTCTCTGTCGGGGTGGGGACGGACCGAAAATCCGGTCATCTGGCGGCTCCCAGCACTGACGAATCTGGTCTCTCCGTCACTGTCTGTGGAACTGTGTGCCTCGCTGCTCTCTGTACCGAGCCGTGCACGACAACTGTCTGCCCCGTTTGAGTGTCGACCCGTTGTTTCCCTGAAATAGCCACGACAGGCGTACTGAGGTGCGGGGACGCTGGTAGTGCATGATTGGGCTCTGAGAGCCAATCAACTGATCGCTCACTCGTGGGTTCAAACGTACACTCGTCGGGCAGCAACTCACCCGGTCAGCACCGTTTACTCGGCCAGCAGACACTCGCGGACGTAGCGTTCGAACTCGGCGCGTGCATCTTCGAGGACGTCGTCGTCACTCGTCACGCGCTGCGTCATCGTCCCGACGAACGTGAGTTGAAACAGTGCCGCAGTCTCCTGTGGATCGACGTCCCGGAAGATTCCCTGCTCGATGCCGGATCGAATCGTGTGGGCCACGTGTTTTCGGACGAACTGGTCGCTGCGGGTGAAGTACGAACGGAACGCGTCGTCGTGGGCTCCCTGTGTACGCAGTTCGAGAATCGCGCGAGCGAAGTCGTCGCTGGTGTGGCTCCCGCCGAAGACGAAGGTCTGGTCGACGATATCCTGAATGTGGTCGTCGGCGCCGCTATCCCTGTACACCGGCAACTGCTCTTCGAGCTGGGTCAGCATGAACTCGAGAAAGTCGAGCAGGAGATCGTCTTTGCTGTCGTAGTGGTGGTACAGCAGCGACTTGCTCTTCGAGAACTCGTCACCGATTCGCTGGATCGTCAGATCCGAGTAGCCGTGCTTCCCGAGTGCGACGTAGGTCGCGCGCATGATCGCTTCCCGGGTATCGTCCGGATCGTCGAGAAACGACGTTCCCTGGTTCATCGCAACTCACGGCGGTTCGTGTGCCCGGGTCCGACTATCCCACAGTCCATGATAGGTCCCATATCGGCGCTGGCTATAAAAATTGATTGAATGGTCAGTCATCAGATCGGGACGAAGCGCGAACGAGTGGTCGGGGGGCGGTGGTCACAACCAACCTCGAACGGTATGCGGCCCCGAACTGTCCGAGGATTGTAGAGGTAATTGTAGTGCTTGTAGAGGTGTGTGTGTGTGTGTGTGTGTCAGTTATCAGTTATCGACTCGCTCAGCGGCGGGCACGTGAAGTGAGAAAGTTCTTAAGTGCTGATTGAATATTCAGTCACAAGATGACTGCCGACCAACGACGGGTAACCAAAGCGACGACCACCGGAGGACCGGTTCTCCCATGAGCTGGATGGACCGCCTCGCCGGAGCGATCATGGATCACTCCAAAGCGGTGATCGCGGTTATGCTGGTTTTCACTGTGATCATGGGCGCGGGCGCAGGGATGGTGGACCAGACGTCCTCGCTCGATACGTTCCAGGGTGACTCGGACGAATCGACGGCGCTCTCGTACGCGCAGAACAACTTCGATAGTGGAAACGAGAACGGAACCTCTGCGCAGGTGATCGTCAGAGGGGACAACGTTCTCACGAAGGACGCCCTCGTCTCACAGCTCGAACTCCAGCAGTCCTTCAGAGACGAGCCGACGGTCAATCGAACGCTCTCCGAGGAGCAGCCCTCGGTCGGCGTTGCGAATCTCGTCGCCATCACGGCGATCTCTGGCGAACAACAGCGCGAGTTGCAGGAAGAAGCTGCTGCCCTCGAACAGCGACAGGCCGAACTGAACGCGACCGCCGAAGCCTTGAGCGCGTCGCTCGATTCGATCCGGGACGGAGAGTCGTCGTCGGCGCGTGAGGCGTTCGAATCGGCGAACCAGAACTCGCCCGTCACCCTGACCGACTCGCACTTCCAGCCGTTCGAACAGGCCGTCGGCATGCTCCAGAGTGCCGAGAACGAGTCGCAGGTCGAATCGGCCTACCAGCTCGGTACGCAGGGCGTCCTCGAGGACGAGTACGCACAACTGAGCGAACGCAGTGAGCGGTTGCAGGAGCGCCAGGCTGCCCTGCAGAACGGTTCCGCACCGCCGATCGCCGATCAGATCGCGGCGATCGAGGCGATGAACGAGACGACGTTCGACCGAACGCTCGGCACCGTCCTCAGCGAAGAGGGAGCGGGGGAACTGAACGGTCTCGCCTTCATGCCGGTCGATTACGACGTCGGTTCGACGAGCGCGAACGCGACGATGATGCTCGTCACCCACCAGATGGAGGGTGGTGGGGGCGCTGAAGCCCAGACGGGTTCGATGCCGCAGTCGATCGTCGACGCCCAGCTCGAGATGCGGTCGATCGCGAACGCGGACGACGCCCCCGGAACCGATGTCATGATCTTCGGTGGCGGCGTCATGACCGAGGAGATCAACAACTCGATGGGTGACAGCTTGGCCATCGTCGGCCCGCTCGCGCTGTTGTTCGTCGTCCTCGCGCTGATCGTCGCCTACCGCGACGTCCTGGACATCCTCCTCGGGCTCTTCGGCATAATCGCCGTCCTCGTCTGGACGTTCGGCTTCATGGGCTGGACTGGGATCAGTTTCAACCAGATCTTCATCGCCGTTCCCGTTCTGCTGATCGGGCTCTCGATCGACTACGCAATCCACATCTTCATGCGCCACCGGGAGCAGCGCCACGAGGGTGGTGCGTACGCAGAAGCGGACTCCCGTGGGTCGATGCGGACGGCCCTCGTCGGCGTCGGGATCGCCCTCGTCTGGGTGACCGCGACGACCGTGATCGGGTTCCTCTCGAACCTCACCAGTCCCGTCCCGCCAATTCAGGACTTCGGCGTGGTGAGCGCGGCCGGGATCACGGCCGCGCTGTTGATCTTCGGCGCGCTGATCCCGGCGATCAAGGTCGAACTCGACGAGTTCCTCGAGAACCGCGGGTTCGATCGCAAGAAGCGGGCGTTCGGGACCGGCGGCGGCCGATTCAGCCAGCTCCTCGGCGCCGGGTCGGTGGCCGCACGGCGCGCTCCGATTGCCGTCATCCTCATCGCACTGCTCGTGAGCGCCGGCGGTGCTTACGGCGCGACGCAGGTCGACACGACCTTCGATCAGGAGGACTTCATCGCCGAGGACCCACCGGAGTGGACGAAGAACCTGCCGGAACCGTTCAAACCGGCCGAGTACACGATGAAGGAGAACCTGGACTACGTCAACCAGCACTTCGTCCGCGAGGACGCACAGGCCCAGATCGTGGTTCAGGGTGACGGCGTCACGGATCCACAGACGTTACAACGGATCCACGATGCCGAGCGCGAGGCCGCGAACAACAGCGTCGTCGCGACGCTCGGGAGCGGTGACGCCGACCTCGAGAGTCCGATTCGAACGATGCAGGCGGTCGCCGCGGAGAACGAATCGTTCAACGCGACGCTCACCGCGGCAGACACCAACGACGACATGGTGCCAGACCAGAACGTCGAGGGAGTCTACGATGCCCTGTTCGCGACTGCGCCCACCGAAGCGTCCAACGTGATTCACCAGACCGACGACGGCCAGTACCAGGGTGTCCGGATGGTCATCTCGACGCAAGGGACGGCGGCGATGAGCGACGTCACCGACGAGATGCAGACCATCGCGTCCGGCATCGACGGGACGGCGGGTGTCTCTGCCACCGCCACTGGTCAGACGATCCTGTTCGACATCGTCTCCGACCAGCTGATGGATACGGTCATCGAGAGCTTGGTGATCACGCTCGTGGCCGTCTTCGCCTTCCTCATGCTCACCTACCGGCTCACGGAAGGGAGCGCGACCCTCGGCGCGGTCACGCTGATGCCCGTCGTCTTCAGCGTCTCGTGGATCCTGGGGACGATGTATCTCACCGGCATTCCGTTCAACGTGATGACGGGGATGATCACGAGCCTCACGGTCGGGCTCGGCGTGGCCTACAGCATCCACATCAGTGAACGCTACAACCTGGAACTCGAACGGACGGGATCGGTCTGGGAGGCGATGTCCCGGACGATCACCGGCACGGGCGGTGCACTGCTCGGGAGCGCGGCGACGACCGTCGGTGGATTCGGCGTCCTCGCGTTCGCCATCCTCCCGCCGCTCCAGCAGTTCGGCATCATCACGGGCATGACGATCATCTACGCGTTCCTCGCGAGCGTGCTCGTCCTGCCGAGCCTGCTCGTGCTCTGGACGAAGTACCTGGGGCCGGACGACGTCTCGTTCGCCGTCCCTGGCGCACAGCCTGCCGCCAGTGATGGTGGGAAGACCGGTCCGGCAAGCGAGTCCGACGACACGCTCCCGTCGGACGAAGACGACTGACGGCGGACCGCTCGCCCCCGGATCGGTCGACTCGATACTGTGGTGCGGACGCGATTTTCGATTGCGAAGTGTTCGATGCCGGTCTTATTCGTCGTCCGTCTCCGCTCGATGCGCGGCGAGTGCCTCCGCGATCGTCAACTCGCCGGCGGCGACCTGCCGCGCGAATCGGTCGTCGATCGCCCGGTTCGTCTCGCCGGCGTTCCGGGAGCGATCTTTGATAACCTGTAGCTCGCCGGCGGTCGGCTCGAACTCGCGTTCGGTGATCGATTCGCCCTCGATCCGGGCGATGTTGGTCGCGGCGAGGACGTCGCCCATGCCGCGAGCGCCGGTCCCCAGATACGGTGTCGTCCCAGTCTCGTCGACCAGTTCGACCCGGATGTCGTCTGCGAGATCGTTCACGATCGTGGTCCCCTGGAGTCGGGCGCCGTCTCCGATTCGGACGATCGGATCGTCGGCCGTCGCGAGTTCTGCCTCGATAGTTTCGACGGCATCCGCGAGTGGCACCTGAAAGGCCGCGACGACGACCTCGTCGACGAGGACGGCGATCCCCGGTTTTCGGCCGGGATCGACGCCGACGATGGTCCGGCCGCTATCGCCGCGGGTGAGCGTGAGCGCGCAATCGACAGCCTGACGGGGCGAATCCGGCTCACCCGTTACGATCGGGAGGTCCGCGTCGATGTCGGTCGTCTCGGTCGCGTCGTCCGTGATCACGACCGTCGTCTCGTCGGGAAGTGGCTGCGCCGGTTCGATCGTGGTGAACGTCACGTCGCGGTCGCGAAGCTCCGTGACCACCCCGTGATAGAGTTCGAAGTCGGTCGTGCGGACGACGATCACGGGGTGAGTTCTGCCCCGACGGGAATAAGTGTGCCCTCGTCGCCGTGATTTCGCTCCGCGGCTCGATGGGGGACGCCGGCGCCTGCAGACGTTGATGCCGATGCCCGCAGACGTTGACGCGGGCGAAATTCCCTTGAGGCGGTCGAGCATACGGAGGAGACGTCGATGGTCACCGTCAGCACCGGCGCCCGCCTCCACGTCGGGTTTCAGAACCTCTCGCTCGCACACGACCGCCTGTACGGCGGCGTTGGCGTCGGCCTCGCCGAGCCGCGGACCCGAATCAGCGCCGAACCGGCCGACGATATCTCGGTGGCGGGCCAGCCAGTTGGCCGGTACGCCACCCGGGCGGTCGAACGCCTCGGCGTGTCCGGCGTCGAGATCGAGGTGGAGTCGTCGATCCCCCGCCACGTCGGTCTCGGGAGCGGGACGCAACTCGCGCTGGCCGTCTACGCGGCGACCGCACTCGCACACGATCGCCCGCTCGCGATTCGGTCAGACGCCCCCGAACTGGGACGCGGTGGGCGAAGCGGTGTTGGCGTGGCGACGTTCGAACGCGGCGGCTTCGTCGTCGATGCCGGCCACCCGACAGCCAGGTTCACGACGGCGCCACCGGAACGTGGCGAGTGGACCGTCCCGCCGGTGGTCGCTCGCCACAAACTCCCGGAGTCGTGGCGGTTCGTCGTGGTCGTTCCGGACGCGACGCCGGGCCGGAGCGGTGACGCGGAAGACGCGAGCATCCGGTCCGTCGTCGAAGACGCGTCACCAGCTGTCGCAGACGAGATCGCTGGCGTCCTCACCAGGCGATTGCTTCCCGCAGCCGCGGCTGGGCACCTGGACGCCTTTGGCGACGCAGTCGAGCGAATCGGCCGCCTGAACGGGACCTGGTACACCGAGACCCAGGGCGGCGTCTTTCGCCCACCAGCCGGTCGCCTCGTCGAGCACCTCGACGAGGCCCCGGTACTCACCGGAATCGGCCAGTCGTCGTGGGGCCCGGCGGTCTACGGCGTGACCGACCGAACCCACCGTGACGAGGCCGAGACACTCGCCCGTGACAGTCTCGACGAACTCGGACTGGACGGGACGGTCTACGTCACCCGTCCGGCTGCGGACGGGTTCCGGGTACACGAGTGAGGTGGCTACCCGCTCAGGGGCGGACGGACTCTGGATGCACGGGTGCGGTCACTCCCGCTGGATCGGGGGTGCCACAACAGCTAACCCGGCGCCGTTCGATGGACGGCTATGGAGCGGATTCCCTTCGGCGTCTCCCGCCTCGACGCGATGATCGGTGGTGGCGCCCCGGCGGGGAGCGTGGTTCTGCTCGCCGGCGAATCCGGCGCGGGTGCCAGGGAGTTCTGTTACACGAGTGCGGCGATGAACGCGCTCGCGACGGCGGATTCGGCAACGTTCGACCTCTACTACGGCGATCTGGAGGGGTCGGCGTCCCCGCCGGCCGACGCTCACTACGTTACGTTCACGGACGAGTCTGCGGCGGTCGTCGACGAGATGCGCTTCGCCCTCGCGGACGACCTCGTCGACGCGGCGGCCCCGGAGCTCACGATAGCCGACTTCTCACAGGAGTACTTTCAGCTCTCGCCCGTTCCGACGGAGTGGTACTCTGATCGGACGCCCGATATCAGGGCGCTCGGCGAGTCCACCGACAGGCGGGACGTACTGGCGGCCGTCAGCGAGTATCTTACGGCGAACGCGCCGGGCAACCTGGTCGTGATCGACTCCGTGACGGACCTCATCGCCGCCTCGACCGACCGGTTCGATCCGGCCGACCTCACCTTTCTCCTCAAGGGGCTCGCACGGGCGACCTATCGATGGGGTGGGCTCGTCCTCTTGCTGGTCAACGTCGAACCGCTCGATGCACGCACGCTCGGCCGGCTCAAAGAAGCTGCGGACGGGACCTTGCTGTTCGAGTGGGAGACGGGCGGCTCCGAACGCGCACGCACGCTCGTCGTCGAGGAGTTCCGCGGCGTCCTCTCCCGGCTCGAAGACGAGAACATCGTCCGATTCGAGACCGAGATCGGCGACACCGGGTTCGACGTGAGCAACGTCCGGAAGATCCGATAACGGAGTCACTGTCGTCGTGTCGCTGGGTCCTTGCGAGGCAGTCAGCTGTCTCTCACCCAGGCGGCCAGTGCTCGACTCGAACGCTGAGTCGAGACCAACGGTTAAGGATTTCACTGCCCAATGTACGGTAAATGGCCAGCGACGGGCGCGAAAACGATACCATGACGGTTTCGGTGCCGCCCGAGGTCGGCGACTGGCTCGACGAACAGGCGACGCGGCACGGATCGTCTCGTGAGGCGATCTGTCGGCAACTTCTCAAGGGGGTTCGAGACGTCTCGACCGACGGCGACCTCGCCGACGCCGAGGAACTGGCGTCGCTTCGGGCCCACGTCGAGGCCCAGCGCGAGGAGTTCATCGATCACGTCGAGGACGTCCGCGACCGCGTCGTGCAGGTCAAACGCGAGGTCGACGGTCGGGCCCTACTCGAGCACGACCACGAGCGCTACGCCGACGCGGAGACGGTCGAAGCGCTGGAGTCGACGATCGACGCCGTCGTGGCCGACGTCGAGGCGATCGATGCGAGCCTCCAGACGCTCGCAGACCGAGTCGACGAAGGGTTCGACAATTACGAGACCATCCTCGACGAACTCGCTGCGGACCTCGAACTGGTGTCCGATCGATCCACCGTGCTGGCGAACGCCGTTCTCGATCTCCGCGACACGCGAACGGCGATGCAAGCGCGGGCGAACCGCCGAGCCGCCGCCGACGAGTTGAAACTGGCGGCGAACCGACTCGACGTCCGGAGCGCCTCGTGTGCCGACTGTGGGTCGGGCGTCGACATCTCGTTGCTCACGACCCCGACCTGTCCTCACTGCGGGGCGTCGATCGCCGACGTCGAGCGCCGATCGTCGATCCTCGGCTCGCACACGCTGGTTACGGGAGAGCCTCCGGCGCTCCCCGGTGATTCGGATCCCGGCGGTCCCCAGCGAGAGCGACTCGAGGAAGCGGCCGAGGTTGATACCGGCTCATCGAACGAGGAATCCCATGACTGACGACACGTCGGATGCGTCCGGAGATGGTGGTGACCGCTCTGAGATCGACACGTCCGAACCTGAGGAGGTCGATCCGGAATCGCCAGGGACGAAGTCGGACACCACAGAGCCGACCGGAACGTCCATGACGTACGGTGACGTCGACGCGACTGAATCGCAGACCCCCGAGAGCGCTAGCGAGACGAGCCCAATGGGTGACCTCGCCGACGAGCTGTCGCCGGGTTCGGACGGCGCCGAGGTCCAGGCGCTGTTCGACGAGATGGACGTCGCGACACTCGACGGCGAGCGGGTCTGGGCCCAGCTCGAAGCGGCGGACGACCCGCCGACTGGGGAGATTCACGAGCGAGAGATCCGAGACATCGACAAGCGGCGGTACTGCCATCAGTGCGTTCACTTTGCCGACCCACCGGCCGTCCGCTGTGAACACGAGGGCACGTCGATCCTCGAACTCGTCGACGTCCAGACGGTGAAAGTCGCGAACTGTCCGGTCGTTCTCGAAGAGGAGTCGATCGAAGATCGGTGACGCAGGGACACGACGTACAGCCGTCTCGGTCCCGTCTCGTTGGTGTCCGGGTCGATGGTGTCGGTGGCAGCTCTTCTGTCGATCGCCAGCCGTCCCCTCGCCCGAGACGGCGGGACTTTTCACCCGTCGGGGTCTACGACCACTCATGCAGTTTTGCGACGAGTGCGGTTCGATGATGAAACCCGAGGGCGACCAGCTTGTCTGTACTGCCTGTGACGCGACGATCGATCGTGATCGCGAGCAGGAGGCCGACTTCGTCACGACGGAGACGCAGACGGACGACGAGGTGATCGAGACCGAGGAAAACGCCGACTTCGAGGGAAAGCCGAAGGCGACCGACGTCCGCTGTGACCAGTGTGGCACCGAAGAGGCGTGGTACTACATCCAGCAGACGGCGTCGGCGGACGAGCCACCGACGCGATTTTTCAAGTGTACCGAGTGTGGCCACAAGTGGCGCGGGTACAACTGATTCGTCGCGACTCGCCCGACCACACGGTCTCTCGGTACCGGGTCGAGACGGCGTTGCCGGGCTGACAGTTGTTATCTGCTGCCGACAATCGGAAACGGAACCGGGACCGACAGCGTTTTTCAGGTTCCGGCGCAGGTATCCTGCGTGAAGGTACGTGGAACGGTCGTCGGCGAGGTGACGGCGCGAACGGTCTCGACGAGCGCTGGCGAACGGGAGCTGGCCGAGGTGCCGGTGCAGCTGGCGGACGAGACGGTCGCGGCGGATGGGACCGGTGACGAGACTGCAACCCTCGACCACACCACGGATGCAGCCACGTCGGCTCGGTCTTCCGTCGAGGCCGACCGGCCAGACGTCGATGCGACGACGGTCACGCTGTGGGGCAAGTGGACGGAATCCGCCGACGTGCTCGAACCGGGGATGGAACTCGTGGTGACCGAGGCCGGACGCGACGAGTTCCGCGGTGAGACCCAGTACGCGACCACGACAGACTCCTACGTCGTCGTCGAACCGTCCTACCTCGTCGACGTGACCGACGTCCGCAACTGGGTGCAGTGCCCGCGACTGTATTACCTCAACAAGCTCTCCGGCGTTCCGCTCAACTACCCCGTCGTGAAGGGGACGCTCGTCCACGAGGTCTTCGGCGATCTCCTCCGCGGTCGCGACCTCGACGCCTCGATCGACGAGCGCATCGAGGAGCGGGCGCTGGAACTCGGCCTGCTCGGTGAGTCGGCCGAGTCGGCCGCCGAGGACGTTCGACAGAACGCCGCGGCGATCGAGGGCTGGCTCGAACAGGGCCGGTTGAGCGAGGAAGACGACTGGCGTTCCGAGCAGTTGCTCATCAGCGAGACGTTCGGGCTCAAGGGCCGGGCCGACGCGATCCGCCGCGGCGCGCCGGTCGAACTCAAGACGGGCAAGAACCTGCGAAAGGAGCCCCGATTCAAGGACAAGGTGCAGGCGGCGCTGTACGCGCTCGTCCTCGAGGAACACGGCGGCTCGATCGACACCGGGACGCTCCTGTACACGAAGAACTCGGCGCTCGACCGGAACGAGGAGACGGGCGACCTCACCCCGGCGAAGGACTTCTCGATGGGTCGTGGCCTCCTCGAGTACGTCCTCCGGCTCCGGAACGAGATCGCGGCGATGGAGGCGTCGGGCACGGTCCCGACGGGGAAGGAAGCCGACGCGAAGTGTGAGTACTGCTTCGAACGCGACACCTGTATGGTCGTCTCCGGCCGCCTCGATCAGGAGTCGAAGGCCGGACAGGTCGGCCAGGCACTGCCCGAGGCGGAACTCGACCACTTCGAGCGCTTCTATCGCGCGATCGAGGAGGAACGACGCGAGGTCCATCGCGAGTACGGAAAACTCTGGGAACAGACCCCCGAGGAGCGAGCGGACGACGATCGCGCCATCGTCGATCTCGAGTTCGTCGAGGCGCGCGAACTCGACGGTGGCCGATGGGAACTGCGGGCCCGACGCGGCTCGTCGGGAACTGCCAAGTTCCGCGAGGGCGATCTCGTCCTCGCGAGCGACGGCGAGCCGGTCGGGGGCGACGCTGAACTGGCGCGGATCGAACGGCTGGACGAGGACGTGGTCCTGACGGCCGACGAACCCGTCGAGGTCGCCCGTATCGACATCTACCCGAGCGAGCTGACGACCGATCGACTCCTCGTGGCGCTCCACGACGCGCTCCTCAAGGGCGACGAGCGGCGCAAGGACATCCTCTTCGAACGCGCCGAACCGGCATTCGAGTCACTCGACGAGACGTTCGTCGACAACAATGCTGCCCAGGACGAAGCGGTTCGCAAGGCCGTCGGTGCCCGTGACTGTGCGCTGATCCACGGTCCGCCGGGGACCGGCAAAACGTACACGATCGCCCGCTCCGTCGACGCGATGGTCGAGCGGGGCGAGCGAATCCTGCTGTCCGCGTTTACGAACCGGGCGGTCGACAACGCGCTCGAAGCGCTCCTGGATGCGGGTATCGACCCGGATCGAATCGCCCGGGTCGGGACGGAGAGTGGCGTCAGACCGGATCTCCAGCACTTGCGCCTCGAACGCGAAGGCGACCCGGACGACCGGGTTCGAGCGCTCGAGGACGCCCAGATCGTCGCGGCGACGACAGCGACGTGTGGCTCCCGGATCATGAAAGAGCAGTCGTTCGACGTGGCGCTCGTCGACGAGGCCGCCCAGCTCACGGAACCGGGGACGTACGCCGCGATCAATCTCGCCGAACGATTCGTGCTGGTCGGCGACCACCACCAGCTGCCGCCGGTGGTGCAGGCCGAGAACGAGCTCGTCGAGTCGCTGTTCGAGCGACTGGTCGAGACCTACCCCGACGCGGGTGTCATGCTCGACCGACAGTATCGGATGAACCAGCGCATTCAGGCGTTCCCGTCGCGCGAGTTCTACGACGGCCGCCTCCGTCCGGCGACACCGGCCGTCGCGAGCCGGACGCTCGACGATCTCGACGGCGTCTCCCGGTCGGCGCTGCCGGCCGACCGGCGCGATCCGGTCACGTTCATCGACGTTCCCGGCGACGAGGAACGTCACACCGACGCCGAGGAAGCGGCTCGAATCGCCGACCTGATCGAGACCTACGAGGCTGCGGGGCTCGACCGGGACGACATCGGCGTCATCGCGCCGTTTCGGGCGCAGGTCTCCGAGATAGAGCGACGGGTTCCCGCCGACGTGACCGTCGACACGGTCGATCGCTTCCAGGGGTCCAGTCAGGAGGTAATCGTCGTCTCGTTCGTCGCGAGCGGCGACCTCGACGGCCCGATCTTCGAGGACTATCGGCGGATCAACGTCGGACTCACGCGGCCAAAGAGAGCCCTCGTGCTGGTGGGTGACGCCGAAGCCCTCGAGAGCGATCCGGTCTACCGACGGATGCTCGACTGGGCGCGAAGCTGAGCGCGTTCGGGAGCGGGATGGAATCTCTCTCTCTTATTCGACGAGGTGTTCGTCGAGTGTCGTCTCTCCCCACGACCCGTCCCAGACGAGTTCCAGCGACCGAAGATCGGTCGCGGTGACGTCGACGACTTCCCCATCACGCATCGAACTGGCCAGGACCGTCCCCTGTTCCAGCGGGGTTCCTTCGACCGCGATCGCCAGCACGTCGACGCCGGTTTCTTCGTCGGTTCCGTCGATCGAGCGACCTTCGAGCTGGACGTCGGATCGGTACGGCTGTCTGGCGGCCACGTCGGCGTCGGCGACGAAGCCGACGGTGAGCGTACTGCCGTTTCTGACCGTTCCCCAGTCTGCCAGCGACGTATTGCCGTCGAAGCCGCGGATCCCGGCCGCCTCGAGTGTCAGTTCGCTCCCGTCGATCGTGTCTCCCCCGGTGTGTTCGAGCGTGACCTGTCGGTCCATTCCCTGTCCGGACTCACGCCACTCGAAGTCGGCGTCGGGTTCCGGATCCTCCGTAATCGTCCCGACGAGGACGCCCACGCCGACGGCGAGGACGACCGTGACGATCAGTGCCAGGGCGAACCCGATCGCCGGCGAGATCGCTCGCTCGTCGGCAGTTTGCGGGTCGAAATCGCCGCTCGATATCATCTGAGTGTGTCCCTCGTTCGTGCGCTCGCCCGGGACCGGCAGTCCAGCCGGAATCGCCACGCGCGTATCAGGGCCGATACCGGCACGGATCCGATCTTCGAGGCGAACGCCGTCGTTCGATTGTTCGGAAGAGGGTGCGACCCAAGAACGTTCGTTCCGTATCGAACGGTGAGTCGGCGCTCGATCCGTAGGTGTTTCGGCGACTCGAATCAGGACTCGGTCCGCTCGTCCGCCTCGGCCCACAGCGGATAGAGATCGTCGGCGATCGGTCCAGTGATCTCCTCGTCGTCGAGCGTGAGGCGTCCCGAAGGATCGTCGGCAGTCACGGATCCGATACTCGCCGCCTGGATCCCCGCCTCCTCGAGCGCGGCGACTGCATCGTCGGCGTACTCGTCGGGGACGGTCGCGAGAAGTGCTCCTGAACCGAAGATGCGGAGCGGGTCGACGTCGGCTGCTGCACAGAGGGTCTCGGTCTCCGCCCGAACGGGAATCGCCTCGCGCTCGATCGTGAGTTCGACGCCCGAGGCACCGGCGAGTTCGACGAGTCCGGCGAGGACGCCGCCCTCGGTGGGATCGTGCATGGCTGTCGCCCGATCCCTGAGGAGGCGAGCGGCAGGCACGACCGATATCTCCTCGAAGAACGCCGTCGCCGCCTCGATGGTCGCTGCGGGGACGGCCAGCGAGTCGGCGAAGTCGCTCGCCAGGATCGCCGTTCCTTCGAGGCCGGCGGGGCCAGCGATGACGACGCGGTCGCCCACCGTCGCGCCGCCGGTCGGCACGAACGGGTCGGCAAAGCCCATTGCCGTCAACGAGAGCGTGGGTCTGGTGAGCGCGTCGACGTACTCGGTGTGGCCGCCGACGATCGACACGCCGAGTTCGCGAGCTGCGTCGTCCAAGTCACCGGTGACGGTCGCGAGCGTCTCCGGGGCGTCGGTCGGGAGGAGACAGACGGCCGTGAGCCACGCCGGGTCGGCGCCGGAGGCGGCCACGTCGTTGGTGGCGACGGCGACGCCGAGGCGGCCGGCCTGACTGGCGGCGAGCGAGATCGGATCGGAACTCACGACGAGCGTCCCCGCGGGCACGTCGATCGCCGCGGCGTCTTCGCCGAACCCCGGGCCCTGTCTGACGCGATCGTCGTGGGCACCGGAGCGCTCGAAGACGTGTTCGGCCAGCTCGTCGGGACCTACCTTCCCGGGCATGGACGAGACTGGGACGACTCGAGGCTTGTAGCTGTCGCTCGCGGCACAGGCATGGTCGATAACGAGTCGCTGAAACGAGCCACTCTATGGCCGGTCAGCCGACTGCCATCAGGACGACTGCCGGTCGACGATGGCCTGGCGCATCTCCGCCGGGACCGGTGCGGACTCGGCGGTCTCTGCATCGACGACGACCTGCGTGACCGTCCCCTCGGCAAGCAGTTCGCCGTCCGCTTTTCGACGGATGCGGTGGTCGTAGGTCACGCTCGTTCGCCCGATTCGACTGACGCGCACTTCGTTCTCCAGGACGTCTTCGAACCGTGCCGAGGCATAGTACTCGAGTTCGGTCGCGACGACGCGCGTCGTCAGGTCTGGCTCGCGGACGTACTCGCCGCCGTAGCCGAGTTGCCGGCGGTAGGCCGCGACGGCCGCGTCCTGGTAGGTGACGTACTCGCCGTAGAAGACGACGCCGCCGAGATCCGTCTCTGCGAGCCGAACCCGGTTCTCGCTAACCGTCTCGAACGTGTCGTCGCTGCCATCGTACGGGATTTCGACACTCGTCTCGCTGGAGTCGCTCATAGCGATCGTGGGTGAAGTACGTGCAAAGTCCTGTTGGCGCCGGCAACGTGCACCCACGGACGCCGTCACTGGACTGTGGATCCGACGGGGGTATCACCATACCTCTTGGGCTCCCTGCGCCTCAATCGTCCGTCACGACGCCGGTCGGTGACGAGTCGTCGATCTCGGCGAGCACGCGGTCGTGGAACGACTGGAGCGCCGCGCTCTCATCTTCGGCGAGGACGACGTCGCTGGCCGAGAGCGTCGCGAGGCCGAACGCCCGGGGCGTCGGCGAGTCGAACAGCGCCCGTTCGACGGTCAGGTCGCCGGTCTCGATGGCGCCGACGATGGATTCGATCTCGTCGACCGCGAGTTTGTCCTCTAGAATTTCGCGGTAGGTCTCCTCGACGACGGCGAAGTCTTCGAGACCCTCCGCGAAGCCGAGCAGCATCTCGCTCGAGACCTGTTGTTCGCTGGCGGACTTCTCGTAGCCCTTGTAGCGTTTGAGGATCATCAGCGAGCGCGTGGCGTTGATCCGGAAGTATCGCTGGAGGAGGTCGGTTCCGGAGAGGGCGGCCCGCAGATCCTCGCGGACGGCGTCTGGATCGAGGTCGGCGAGGATTCCGGGGACGTCGACCTTGCGGTTCAACGGCATCGACAGGACGAAGCCGTTGTCCGCGACCGCGACCCGAACGTTGGCGGTCGCCTCCTGGGCGCAGTGGTAGGCGAGTAATCGCGAGAGACCGTCGTTGACCTGCCGGCCGTAATTGGAGTGGACGTAGTAGTGGCGTTCGTACTCCTCGCGATTGCGTTCGACCTCGATCGCGAGTCGGCTGTCGGTCGAGACGCTCTCGACGCCGCCGTACTGACACTGGTGGTCGTACAGGCGCGCGAGCGCCCGGACGCTGTTGTCGTCGAGCGGAAACTCCCTGAGCCAGGCCCGGACCCGGGCGCCGCCGCCAGCCTCGTAGTGCGACAGGAGTTCCCGCTGGAAGTCGATGATTTCACGACCGAGGTCCGTCGAGAGCGGGAGCCGTTCGGAGTACCAGGAAGGCACCGTCGGTCTCGCGTGCGTGTGGTCGACGTACACCTTGGAGCCGCGGCGATAGCGGTACTCGAAGTGGTTGCCACCGAGGACGAAGACGTCGCCTTTCTCCAAGGTGTCGAGGTAGTCCTCGTCGAGCTGGCCGACCCACTCGTCGCTCGCGCGGGTGTGGACGCTGCAGGTAAACGAGTCGGGGATCGTCCCGATGTTCGTCATGTAGATCACTCGTGCCAGGCGACCGCGTTTGCCGATCAACGTCTCGCCGACTGGGTGATCCTCGTAGTGGTGTTTACCGTCGGGCGGATCGTTCTCGTCGCGCCAGATCTTGGCGTAGACGTTGCGATCCTCGAGGCCGGCGTAGTCGGCGGTGAAGTACCGAATCAGGCGTTCGTAGCGCTCGTCGTCGTACTCGCGGAACGGGTAGGCCCGACGGAGAATGGCTTTCACCTCGTGTTCGGGTCGAACCTCGGCGATTGCCATCCCGTAGACGTGCTGGGCGGCCACGTCGTGGGCGTTTGCCGGGATCGAAACGGAGTCGACGAACCCCTCCTCGGCCCTCGCGAGCATGACCGCGCACTCGACGAGCTCGTCGCGGTCGAGCGCGATCACGCGGCCGGTGACGGTCTGGCCCACGCGGTGGCCGGCTCGCCCGACGCGCTGGAGCAGCGCGGCGACGCTCTTCGGGGAGCCGACCTGCACGACGAGGTCGACGTGGGGCATGTCGATCCCGAGTTCGAGGGAGGTCGAGGAGGTGACGACGTCTAACTCGCCCGACTTCAGCTTCTCCTCGACGTCCTGTCGGACCTCCTTCGAGAGGCTGCCGTGGTGACAGGCGGAGTTCGACTCGTCGTAGCCGATCCCGGGTGTGTCGGGCGCTGCGGCCGCTTCGGTCGTCGCATCCATGTTGGTGCCAGCGCCGGGTTCGCCGTCGCCCGAAAACCGCTCGCGCAACTCGTGGAGCACCCGCTCTGCGCCCGACCGGGTGTTCGTGAACACGAGCGTGTTGGTGTAGTCCTGGATCAGGTCGTGTAACCGCCGGTAGAACTGGTCCTGGACGATGTCGCGGCGCGTGTTGATCAGGTCGTCCGTCGGACACTCGAGTTCGAGGTCGAAGTCGCGGGCGAACCTGGCGTCGACGATTTCGTACTCCCGGGGCTGGCCGGCGGGTTCCAGGGGCGCGTCGGCTGTGTCACAGGATTCGCCGTCGGTATCGGGGTCATCACTGGCCCCCTTCGACGTCGCCTGAGACGATTCGTCGGGTTCTGCAGGATACTCTCGGCCGACGAGAAACTCGGCGACGTCTTCGAGCGGGTCGATCGTCGCCGAACAGCCGATTCGCGTGATGTCGCCCTCGGCCATCGCCTCGAGGCGTTCGAGACTCACCGAGAGGTGCGTCCCGCGTTTGCCCTCCGCCAACGAGTGGATCTCGTCGACGACGACGTACTCGACGGTCCGGAGCTTCTCGCGGAACTTCGGCGAGTTGAGCAGGATGGCGAGCGTCTCGGGCGTCGTGTTGAGGACGTGCGGCGTCTCGTCCAGCATTTTCTGGCGCTCGCTCGAGGGCGTGTCGCCGTGGCGGATCGCGTGGCGAATCTCGCCAACGTCGTCGCCACGTTCTTCGATGATCGACTCGATTCCGGAGAGCGGCCGGGTGAGATTGCGGTGGATGTCGTTGGCAAGCGACTTCAGCGGTGAGACGTACAGACAGTAGACCGAATTTGCCAGTCCGTCATCCTGCTCGCGATCGCGGCGAAAGAGTTCGTTGATGATCGCACTGAAACTGGCTAATGTCTTCCCAGACCCCGTCGGCGCGCACACGAGCGTGTTGGTTCCGTCGTGTATCTTCGGAATCGCGCCGCGCTGGGGTGGCGTAAAGAAGCCCTCGTTCTCGGGAACGTACTCGCCGAACTCGCGGATCCACCACTCCTGGACCGCGGGTTCGAACAGGTCCAGGACGTCGCGGTCGGCGATGTCCGCGTCGGTGTCGAGCGACAGGCGCTCGTGGAGGTCGACCGACTCGGCGGATTCCATCGAGGTATCCTGGGACGCGAGCACCAAAGAGGGTTGGGTCGCCGGAGTGAAAGTGAATATGTGCGGGCTTGGTGTTCCGTGGGTCGATGCGAATCTGCCGCTGGTGCCAATCTACTAACTAAAACCTCTGGCCACTATTCCCGCATTTTGTATGGTCGGTCGCCCGTGGGGTCTTCGAAACAATCTTGAAACTCCTTCGGTTTCTAACTTATTAAAAATAATAATCGGATGCAAGTATTTATCGTCATCTCGTTCCTATTTTCGCTGGGACGCAATGTCAGATCCAGACTTCCCGAACGAACTCGGTAACATTCCGTATAGCAAGATCCTCGGCGCGCCGCTCAACGCTGCCGTCGAGGCGAACGCCGAAGCGTCCGAGACGGCGGCGGCGTTCATTCAGGATGTCGGTTTCACGGAGACCGATAGTTTCGGCTCGTTCAACGCGCAGCGCGAGCCGGTGTACGTCAACTTCCATTACAAGAAACAGGCGACGAACGAGCAGGGAACCGTCGAGACCCAGGAGTTCGAGATGAAGATTCCGCTCCTGTTGTTGCTCCACGTACCGTACTTCGAGGTCGACAACGTGACCGTCGACTTCAACGTCTCGCTCAACTCGACGCACATGCGACAGGTCGAGGAGGAAGGTGGCGGTGGTGGCAGTGTCGGCGGCCTCGTCGGCGGGATCATCGGCTTCAACGTCGGGGCCAGTTACCAGAAGACAGACAAGCGACAGCAGAAGATCGAGCGCAGTTACGATCAGTCGGTCCACATCGAGGCCGGCTCGATCGAATCTCCACAGGGGGTTACCCGACTGCTCGACGTTCTCGAGCAGACGATCACTGAAACGTCCGAAGACGATGTCTCCAACGACGGTACATAATGGGCCTCGGATGTGATCATCGGTGACTGACGAGTTGCAGAACCTGCCCCTCTCGTCGCTGTTCTCGGGGCCGCTGATCGCGGCCATCGACGCGAGCGTCGAGGCGCAGACAGAATCTGTCGCACTACTCCGCGAGTATGGCTACGACGAGGACGGTCAACTGGTCACCGTGACGTTCGGGTACACGACCATCGAATCCGATCCGGCGGGCGGCACGCGCCGAGTGGCCAGAGAGATCGAGATTCCGCTCTTGCTCTTTCTCTCGTTGCCGAACCTGGTGATCCACCAGATCGAAGAGGAGTTCTCCGCGAAGATCACCGAGGTCGAGACGGTAGAGAACGAGCCAGCGGCAGCCAGTCCTGCGATGGTCCCCTATCGACCGCCGCGACTGCGCGTCACGCCGTCGGATCGAGAGACGACGATGGATCGAAAGACCCGCTCGACGTACGATCTGAACGTCAGGATGGTCGCCGAACTGCAGAATCAGTCGGCGGGAATGGACGTCCTCGACCGGGTGACCCAGACCGCGACGTCCGATCGGGTCGACGAGGAGCGAACGGCGGCGCTGTCCGCTACAGAGGGGCACCCCGACGGGGGCGGCCCCGCTATCGCACCGGGTACCGACGACGGACGGCGAGCCGATCTGTCGGTCCCGGATCCATCGGCGTTCACCGTCTCCGAACTGCAATCGGCGATCGACGACATCGACGACGGGGCGACGCTCCGGGCGATGTTGACGGCCGAACGCGAGAACCACGACCGAAAGACCGCTCGACAAGCTATCGAACGCCGCCTCGACGACGTTCGAGGCGGGGAGGACTCGGTCGAATGACCGAACTCAAAACGTTTCTGACGGCGCTGTACGATTCGTTCTCCGAAGCGGAACTACAGGCGTTACAACACGGCCGTGAACGCTACCTGAAACTCGTAGAGAATGGCGCAATCCCGAATGACGGGGCCGTTCCCGTCTACCACGCAGCGAACGCCGACGTAACTCTCGACGTCGGGCTCGACGCCGAGGAGACCGAGCGTGGCATGGAGATCTACATCACTGACTCCCGCGACGGTGATGAATCCGGGCTCACGTTCACCGTCGATCTCTTCGACCTCGTCGACATCGACGACTTCGACGAACTCGACTACGAGGACATTCTCGGAGCCGGGACCCGGCCGGGCCGATCCGTTCCCCGGAAACCCGGCGACGACGTGGCTGCTGGTGACGAGTTTCGTGACGCTAGCGGTCTCTCGGTCGATGCTGTCCACGGTATCGGTACCCAGTTCTCGAACGACCTCGCGGACGCGGGTGTCGAGACGATCGTCGATCTGGTCGCCCACACGCCAGAAGAACTCGCCACCATCGTCAGTTCGGAGGGAGCGACCGTCTCTCCTGGCCGTGCGAACGACTGGATCGAACAGGCTCGCGGCATGATCACCGTCCTCTCGGGTGGCCAGCCGATCGAGTTCGTCGACGATATCGGGCCGACGATCGGTGGGCGTCTGCGAGAACACGGCATCGAAACGTTAGAGCAACTCGTCGAGACGGACCCAGCCGAAATCGCAGAGTCGGTGAGCACGGACTCGCGGTCCGTTTCACCGGATCGCACCGCTCGCTGGCTCGAGGAAGCCGACGCGTTACTCGCGGAACTCGAATCGGCGGAGAACGCGGCGGCCGACGACCGGCCGTCGGCAGAAACCGACGTGACTGACGAAACCTAGACCGATGACAGGGAACCTTGGAACGTACTTCGAGACGCTGACGATGAGTGATCGAGCCGACCTCGAGACGAGGCTCGAGCGGTATCGTGACCAACTGGCGGATCAGGGCTACGAGGCGACGATCGCCGAGGGAGAAGACGGCTTCTTCGCCGGCGTCCTCGTGATCGACGACGATGGTGGCCGATTCGGCTTCCTCGAACCCGACGGGAGCATTAGCTGGATCGGGGGCGAAAACGGCGGTATCGGCGCCCTGGGGACAGCCGTCGCACAGAACCCGACCGAGGAACTCGAACCGGAGACCGACGGGCTAGACAACGTCGACGTGAAATAGCCGGTCGCTGCGCTGCTCGTCGTGTCGCCCGGCTCGAGCCGCTGGGTCCCTCGATATCACGGAGAGAACCCGACGTGGGTCTGCGTGTCGAGTGACGGTGTCTGAATGTCGTCCATCGATGCCGTTCACGTCTGCCGATTGATGCAAGTTCTTCTCGATCGAAACCCGCGCCGTCGCAACGTTTTTCCTCGGTCCACACCCACATGCGCGTATGCAGGTGACCTTCCTCGGAACCGGTGCCGCCATGCCCACGGGCGACCGGTATCAGACGGGGATCCTCGTTCAGGAGGACGACCGGACCGTCCTGATCGACTGTGGAGCCGGCGTGCTACAGCGGCTGGAACAGTCGGGCGTGGGCTACGAGGCCGTCTCGACGGTCCTCCTGACCCATCACCATCTGGATCACGTCGCCGACCTCCTCCCGTTGATGAAGGCCCGCTGGCTCGCGGGCGAGGAGCACCTGGAGATCGTCGGCCCGCAGGGAACGAAGGCGCTGGTGGACGACCTCCTCTCCGTGTTCGAGTACCTGGACGGACGCCTCGAGCTCCAGATCCGCGAAGTGGTCCCGGACGACGAGTTCGCCGTCGCCGGCTTCGACGTCACCTCCTACGAGACGCGTCACTCGGTGCCCTGTCTGGCCTACCGCTTCGACGACCGGTTCACCTTCGCCGGCGACAGTGAGGCCTTCGCAGGTCTCGCGAACTTCGCTGACGGCTGTGCGATCCTGGCTCACGATTGTTCGTTCCCAGACGATGTCGACGTGTCGAACCATCCGACGCCGGAATCACTTGGGAAGGCTCTCTCGGGCGTCGAGATCGGCCGACTCTACCTCACACATCTGTATCCGCACACGGAGGGCCGCCACGAGGAGATGCGCCGCTCGATCGCCGAACACTTCGACGGCGACGTGCGGTTTGCGGAGGACCTGGCGATGGTGTCGATCGAGTGACTCGCGGGAGGTATTCTGCGCTGTCCGCCTGATCGTCCCACTTCTCACGAACCGCTATCCGTTCATCGCTCTCAAAAAGCGGGCGTTCGGATTCTGGTTGCCAATCCTCCGGGCTCGAGCCGATTTCGTGATTCTACTCGTCGCTTTCGTTCTCTCCTCCGTCGGTTTCCCCGTCGTTCGTCACTTCGCTACTCGTTGCTTCACCAGCCTCGTTTCCACTCGCGTTGCTACTGGAATTGTTCCCCTCGGTCGTTTCCTGTTCTGGGGTATCCTGTACAGAGTCTGCTTCTGTGTTTTCGTTCGCTGATTCGTCGTCCGAGCCAGAGGTATTGTTTCTTGAATCCTCTTGCGTGGATCCAGCTTCTCCCATTCCGTCGAGTTGATCGCGTGGGTCACCGGGTACTCCTTCTACTCGTCCTGATGAGTCGCCACAATTCTCCTCGTCGAAGTCGAAGTTTGGATTGGTGAACGTCCCAAATGGCGTTTCCATCCCGACTAACTGGCCGCCCGGACTACCCATTCCCGGTCCTTCATCAATCGTTCTCTGGACCTCAGTAACCTCGTTGCTACCCTGCTGGTAGATCAGGAGCGTCACATCCATCGGGAACTGGTCGTCGGGTCCTGTAACTTCATAGTTCCCACACCCAATGAACAGAATTTCGAATTCTTCATCAGGTTCCTCACAGTTGTTGGTCTGCTCGAACGTTTCTGACTCGCCATCGCGTTCGATTGTCGCACTGACGATGGTTTTTCCCTCGTTATCGCCCGTTCCGAGGAAGGTCCACTGACCTTCGTCGAGCATGTTCTGCGTGACATCGAACGTCTCGCTCGTATCGTCCTGGAACTCCAGGGTCACCGACGTCGCGTTGTCGAAGTCGGTGACGTAGAATTCTGTGCAGGAGAGGTACTCACCGACGGGTTCGAATTCGTCGACGGGCTCCTCGCAGTCGTTCGTTTGGTCGAAGCTAACCGACTCGCCGTTGCGTTCGATCGTCGCGCTGACGATCGTCTTGCCTTCGTTCTCGTCGCCCACCATCGGGAAGACCCAATCGTCTTCCTCGAGCATCTGTTCGGTGACCTCGTAGGTGGCGTCCGTCCCGTCCTGGAAACTCAGCGTCACTGCCGTCGCATTGTCGAAGCTGGTGACACGGAACTGCTCGCAGTTGAGGAATTCGGCAGTTGGTTCGAATTCGTCGACCGGTTCCTCACAGTCGTTGGTCTGATCGAACGTGACCGTCTCTCCATCCCGCTCTATCGTGGCGCTCACGATGGTTTTCCCGAAGTTCTCGCTTCCTTCGTTCGGGAATGTCCACTGCCCTTCCTCGAGCATCTGCTGCGTGACGTCGAAGGTCTGGTTCGTCCCATCCTGGAACTCCAGGGTCACCGACGTCGCGTTGTCGAAGTCGGTGACGTAGAACTCCGTACAGGAGGGGAATTGGCCGACTGGGTCGAACTCGTCGGCCGGTGGTTCCTCTCCACAGTCGATTGTCTCGCTGTAGGTGTCCTCGTCGTTGACCTGAACGACTGTGCCGTCTTCGGTCTCTGCTGAGAACGACCAGTCACCGTCTGGCAATCCGTCGAGCGTGAGCGTGTCGCCGGCGCCAACTTGGAACGAGGTGTAGGAACTACCGTCGAGTTCCGCGCTCACCGTGACGTTCTCGTCGTTGGGGTTGGTAAACGTCGCGGTAACGTTCCCATCGTCTTGACACTCGAGGGTTAGCGTAAGTGACTCGAGTTCGTCGACGGGCGGTTCACCGCAATCGATCGTCGCGGAGAAGCGTTCCTCGCCGTTGATCAGGACGCGGTCGCCCTGCTCCGTCATCGCGGAGAACGCCCACGCTCCGTCGGGAAGGTCCTCGACCGTGAGCGTGTCGTCGGCACCGACCTCGAGGGTGGCGAAGGTGCTGCCTTCGAACTCAGCGCTCACCGTCACGTTCTCGTCGTTCGGGTTGGTGAACGTCGCGGTGACGTTACCGTCGTCGTCGCACTGGAGTTCTAGCGTGAGCGACTCTAGGTCGTCAGCCGGCGGTTCTTTGGGCTCCTCGCAGTCGATCGACGCGCTGAAGACGTTCTTGCCGTTGATCTGGACCGTCTCGCCGCCTTCGGTTTCGGCTGAGAACGACCAGTCGCCGTCGGGGAGTCCGTCCAGCGTGAGTTTCTCACTAGCACCGACCTCGATAGTGTCGAACGAACTGCCGTTGAGCTCAGCGCTCACCGTGACGGCCTCGTCGTTCGGGTTGGTGAACGTCGCGGTGACGGTGCCATCCTCCGCACACACGAGGTTCAGTGTGAGTGATTCGAGGTCTGCCTCCGGCTCATCGTCAGGCTTTTCATCGTCATCCGGCTTCTCGTCATCAGGTTCTTCCTCAACCGGTTCCTCTTCAGGCTCGGTAACGTTCTCCTCGGCAGGCTCTTCCGCTTCTTTCGGTTCCTTGTCGTCGGGTTCTTCTTCCTCAACCGGTTCCTCTTCAGGCTCGGTAACGTTCTCCTCGGCAGGCTCTTCCGCTTCTTTCGGTTCCTTGTCGTCAGGTTCTTCTTCCTCAACCGGTTCCTCCTCTTTCGGTTCGGAAACGTTCTCCTCGTCAGTCGGTTCTTCGGTCGAGGGAACGCCCGCTTCGGTCTCGTTCTCCGCCGGTTCCTCCTCTTCCACCGGTTCGGAGACGTTCTCGTCGACAGGCTCTTCCTCATCGGCTGGCGGTTCAGAAACGGGTTCCTCCTCGACCTCCTCGGGCGCGCACTCGCCCTCGACGAGGTACGCCGCGCCGGCCTTCTCGTCTGCGCCCGGTGCGCCCACGAGGACGTCTTCGTCGCCGTTGTCGGTCACGTCCATCGCGTCGGCGACGGCGAAGCCGGCCAGGTCGCCCGCGTTCTCGCCGTGGAGTTTTGCCTGCGCCGTCGAGAGGCTGGTATCGCCCTGCAGCGTGTCGCCGCCGGCGACGATGTACGCCGCGCCCGCGTCCTGTTGCCCGCTGGCGTCGTGACCTGGTGCGCCGACGAGCATGTCGTCGTATTCGTCACACGTCACGTCACCCGAGCCCGCGGCGGAGACACTGTAGCCGGCGGTGTCCCCCGCTTCTTCGCCACGAACGATCGCGTCCGCGTCGGCCAGGCTCGTCGTTCCCTCGTGCTGTGACCCTGCGAGAACGACGTAGGCCGCACCGGCGTTATCGCCCGACTCGTCGTTCTCCGGTGCGCCGATGGCGAGGTCGGTCAGTCCGTCATTGTCGACGTCGCCCGCCTCGTCGACCGCCCAGCCGGCTCTGTCGCCGTCGCCCTCTCCGAGGAGCAACACCTGGGCGTCGCCGAGGGACTGATCCTCACTGACGTCCGTGAGGATCCCGACGGCACCGGTGTCGTCGTGATTCGGTGCACCGACGGCCAGTGCCACGCCTCCATCCTCGGTGTAGTTGCCCACCGCGGCGAGTGACCAGCCAGCGTGATCCCCTTCGGCGGGCCCGGTCACGACGGCGTCCACCGTTGCAGTGGAGCCGTCCGCGCCGACGTCACTGAACGTGTAGACGGCGCCCGCCTCGGCGTCGGCACCCGGTGCGCCGACGGCGAGTAGCGACTCGTTGGTATCCGCGTGCTCGTGTCCGTGCGCCGCGATGGCCATGCCGAACTGATCTCCGTCGCTGGCACCGGTCATCGTGACCGACGCGTCCGCGAGACTGAGCTCGCTGGCCCCCTCTCCGACGGCAGCTTGCAGATCGGTGCCGTAGAAGACGTAGACCGCTCCGGAGCCGTTTTCGGCCATCGGTGCGCCGACGATCAGGTCCCGAAGCCCGTCCCCGGTGAGATCGGCGGCGGCGACGTCGGCGCCGGCCCAGTCGCCGGACGACTCGCCAGTGAGCGTCAGATCGGAGTCGGACGCGTCGAGGTCGCCTTCGGCGACCGGCCCGAAGAAGTGATAGACGGCGCCCGCACCGTCTGCCGCTCCGGGTGCGCCGATGGCGACGTCATCGGTTCCGTCGTCCGTGACGTCACCGATGCCGACGACCGTCTCACCCAGCGTGTCGTTGCTCGCCTCACCGTGGACCGTCGTCTGCGCGTCGGCGAGCTGGACGTCACCGTGGATACCGGTTGCCGCCTGCTCGTCCAGCTGTGTCTGTCCGGTCCCTGGCGCGTGATCAGTCGGATTCGATACCTGGGGAGTCGGTTCACTCACGAAGAGCGGCGCCGCAGCCACCGGCCCGAGTGACATCCCGATGACTGCAAGTACCGTTATCAGTACCGTTAGCCATCGAGTGCTCCGACCTGCCCATAAGCTATCCGGCCCCTTATCAGATGAATCTGTCATGCGAAACCCGGAGCGATACTGGACGAATCCCCACATTGTTATGGTCGGCTGACAGCACGGCAATCCGACGTGGAAGTGCGCGGCCCGAAATGAGTGAATTGTTATCACTCGGTAACGGTGGATTCAACGACATCCGACCGATCCGAACCACTGTTTCCGACCGTTTCAGCCCCGCTACCGGATGGTAAATATCGTTCGATAAATCAGGACAACTGTCCGTGTCTTCTATTTGGCACATTACGATGGCGAACGCAATAACCATCGGAAACTGGATTCGGGTCGTTCCGTCCCGATGTCTACCGACGACGGACACTCGGTCGACTGCTGGCTATCGACCGGAAATAGTCGGTGAAATGTCGGGTGAAACTGCTTTCGATGGATCGGGTCTCTGGTACGTTACTGGACCCGATACCGCAACAGTGCGGCAATTCCACCGAGATTCGAGAGTTGTTGGCCCGGCGGGAACTCGCTCGAGAACACGGTCACCTCGCCACCTTTCTGCTCGGCCGTCCGGACGAGGTCGTCGATGTCGACGGCCCACTCGCCGTCGGGACCGCGTTCCTTCCGGAGGCGGTCGTCGAGAACCAGGAGCCGCTCGATCGCGCCGAATTCGGCTGCTTTCTCGACTTCGTCGGGTCCGTAGGCGGCCTTCGCCCCCTCGGCGATCCGGCGAGTCAGTTCGTCGATCGCCTCGGCCTCGGTCTCGATCCGGGTCTCCTGCTGGACGTCTGCGACGGCGCCGCGTTTGAGTACCTCGTGAACACCACGGTCACCCACGCTCGCCGTGTCGACCATCGTGATCTGTTCGGCGACCTCGGGCGCCTCGTTCTCGACGTACTTGTAGGCGTCTTGCTTGGTGAAGCCGGGCCCGGCGAGGATGATCGCGTCCACGTCGAGCCGGCGGAGGATGTCTGTCAACTCCGAAAAGAGCGCGGTGCGATCCTGCGCGTCTTCGTTCTTCCCTGTCGAACCGGTGATCGTCGCGCGTTCCTCGGTGCCGTACTGGGCGACGCTGTGGACGTGGGCTCGTCCCTCCTCGACCGTCGCGATGGCGACGTCGGGATTCTCGGTCGCTTCCTCGGCCTCCTCGAGGCGCCGTTCCTGATCGGGTTTCCAGTACTTCTCGATCGAGAGCTCGTCGCGCTCTTCGACGTTCAGTGTGTGCTGAAAGCCCAGTTGATCCTCGCGGGAGCAGGCGACGATCTCGCCGCCGACGCGGAGCCGGTTCGCGAAGCGGTGGAACTCGATGTCCTCGACCGCCAGCGCGACCCACATTGGCTCGCGTTCGCCGCCCGTATCGCGCATCTTGTCGTCGTTGCGCTGGATCCGCCGGGTCGTGTCGCCGGCGACGCGGTCGCCGGGTTCGAGAACGTACTGGAGGTGCCAGAGGTCGTCGACGTTCTCCGGGACGACGGTCAGTCGCTCCCGACCGCCATCGAGTCGCTCCCGGTCTCTGACCTGCATGCGCGGGCGTTCGCCGGGGAGGGCTAAGTGGCCACCGATGTGAGAACACGTCGTTCGTCCGGACCGGTATCACTCCTCTGCGATACGACTCCCGCCCGGCGGCAAGAAGTGCTGGAGCTGGTCCGGACTGGCGATCTTGCGGACGAACGATTCGTCCGAAAAGCGCTCGCGCAATTCGCGGTAGATCCGCTTTGCCACGTCACCCTGGGCGAATTGGCCCGGTTCGACGGCGATCGTCGTCACCGCCCGGTCTGCGATCGCGGCCGGGGGCCCACCGATGACGCGGGTCCAGGGCTCACACTGGATGCCGACCGCGACGCCGACCGGTGTATCCCGATGGTAGGTCCGGTCGCCGCGAATCGCGAAGCCGCCCTTCTCCAGATATTCGCCGCTCTCTGGCGTCTTGGTCACCTGATCGGCGTCGACGGAGTAGACGTCGCCGGCGTAGCGACCGTCCTTCCAGACCGAGGCGTAGGAGACGGCGAACTGGGCCGCCTGTTCGATGCTCGTCTCCGGGAACTCCATGTCGGGACGCGACGACTCGCTCGGATCCGTGGCCTTCAGGACCGTCACCGGCCCGCCGTGGGCCTGCGTGTGGAAGACGCGATCGCCGGGCTCCAGATACTTGCTCACGAGTTCTTCGTTCTGGTCGGCGTTACGGCCGCCGATGACGAGGAAGCCGTCGCTGGTCTGGACCCACCGGAAGCGGTCGAACCAGGGTTCGTTCTCGCGGATCGGGATGGAGGAGCGAGCCAACCAATCGATGTCCGGTTCGTCCTCGTCCGAGTCGTCGCCCCCGATATCGTCGCCACCCTCGTCGTCGGCCTCCCAGGCGGCCTTGCGTTCGCGGACGTCGGCGAGTTCTTCGCGGGTGTTCTCGATCGCCTGCTGAGCGCCTTCCTTCTTTTCGGCGATGCGTTTCGCCTCGGTGTAGAGGCGGTCGGCGTTCTTCTCGACGCCGTCGTCGGCGTCGAGCGGGATCCGCTCGTCGTCCAACTCGATCGTCACGCGGCCGTTCGCGCCGTCGACGTCCACGACCGCCTCGGCCGCGTCGATCCCCTGCTCGGCACCGGCGGCGAATCGCTCCTCGATCTCGTCCCAGGGGGTACCCTCGGTTCTGGCATCCCGGACCGTCGTCAGAATCTCGTCGACGAAGCCGTAGTTCGCGTAGAGCAACTCGGCGCGCTCGCGTTCGGCCTCGGCCTCGCGCTCGAACTCCTCGATCGCACCCTCTTGTTGTTCGATGATGCGCTGTTGTTTCGCGATCTCGGCTTCGAAGTCCGGGCGCTGGCTGGCCGAATCTGCAGGCTCCTCCTCGGCGAGCTCAAGTTGGTAGAAGTACTCGTCGAGTGCCTCGGTGAAGGAGTCGAACGCTTCGGGTTCGAGACCCGCCTGCTGGTGTTCTTCGAGCGGGAACGGCGTCACGTCGACAGGTGTGCCGGGGGCCTCGGTCTCGTCTTCGTCGTCAGTGTCTGCTGTTGCGCCACCCTCGTCGTCGGCCCCGCTGTCGTCTTCGGTTTCGTCCTCGTCATCGCGTTCCAGATAGAGACGCGGGTCGAAGGCGCCGTTCCTGACGTCGATCGCCAGCCGTTCGATGGCACCGTAGAGCCGGTCGTACTCGGACTCGCCGGCGTCGGCGATGTCGATCGTCTTTTCGACACCGGCGCGCGTACAGAGCTCTTCGGCGTAGAGGCCGCCGAAGTTGAGCTGTGTCGCGAGCGTTCGGACGACGTCCGTATCGGAGTCGTCCATCTGCCGGTCGAAGGCTTCGCGGGAGACGGTCAGCGGATTCACCCGCGACTCGGGGAACTCGTAGCGAGCGCCGGGGGCGACGGTTCGCGATTTCAGTCGGATCGTCTCGAGCGAGTCCACGACTTCGTACTCGCCGTCGGTGACGGCCACGTTGCCCTCGCCGAACAGTTCGACGATGACCCGCGTGTTGGCGTCCTCTCGCTCGAAGACGAACTCGAGGATGCGATCGAACTCGTACTGCGAGACGCCGGCGAAGTCGGCCCCCGAGAGCCGGTTCCGGAGCATCTTTGCGAAGTGTGGCGGTCGGCCCGGCGCGTCCGGCACGCGCTCCTGGGCGACCGTGTGGACGCGCTTCGTCTCGCCAACCTCGATGAAGAGTTCGACCCGTCCGCGATCGAAGTCCCGCATCTTGAGGCGCACGAGGTCGTCGCCGTAGAGGTAGGCCTTGTCGACCTTCGCCCCCTCCAGGTCGGAGAGTTCGCCAACGACGGCGGCGAGGTCGACGCTCGAGAGTTCCCGCTTCGGATCCATACTGTCCACTGTCGCTCCGCCCCAAAAAGGGGTGTCGCTCCGACTCGCACCCAGGTCGTCCGTGGATGGATCCGGGACCGGGCCGACTATTCCGGCCGGGGAATTAGGTCGGTGCAGCGCCTCCGGGTGTCCGTGACAGTGTCCCGAGACCACGATCCCGATGCGACCGCCCACGTCGGCCCGTATCGCGTCGAGCCGCTCGCCGACCCCGAACGCGGGATGCGCGTCGGCTGTGAGCGCCACGACGAGTGGCGCGTGTTCGATCCCGGTCGCCGTTCGGTGGTATTCTACTGTCCCGATTGCAGCATGGAGATCGAGGTGACGCTCCACGACGACCTGGATTGGCGTGACTGGGGCGAGCGGTGTTAGGCGGTTAGCAGGGGCAGTCCGTCGATCGCCCGAGACGCGAGGGAGCCTGCCTAGAGCCGCTTGCTCACGTACGGGCCGTCCTGGTGATAGCCGAGTTTCTCGCGGTAGTACTCACGGGCGCCGATACCGGAGATCACCGAGAGCTTAGAAAATCCGGCGTCGGTGGCGAGCGCTTCGGCTCGCTCCATCAGCCGACGGCCGTAGCCCCGGTGCTGGTGCTGGCCGCCGCCCTCCGCGTCGCTCGCTTGCGGGCCCTGTCCGCTCGCGGCGTCCGAGCTGCTTCGCGGCTCGCTTCCGACGCTCACCTCGCTGCCGTAGACGTGAAGCTCGCGGATCAACGCGGCATCCTCGAGTTCTGGGCGAACGGGGTCGTTCGGGAAGCGAAGCCGGCAGAAGCCGATCAGGAGGTCCTGGTCGAAGTCCTCGATGGAGATGAAGTGCTCCGTGCCGCCGCAGGCCTCGTAGGTCATCACGTCCAGGTCGACGGTTTCGGGCTCCGCGTCGTTCATCCCCACTTCGCGACACCGGATACAGTCACAGGACCAGCCGTGTTCGTCCATGCGCTGTCTGGCGAGCTGGCGCAGGTTCGACTTCCAGACGCCGGCGTCGATGAAGTCCGCGGGGATGTCCCGCTGGACGCGCTGGAGGCGCGTGTAGCGCGGGATCATGTCCTTGATCTCGGCGACCAGGTCGGCCGCCTCGTCGTTCGTCAGGGGGTCGTACTCGTCTCGGTGCCACCAGTCGTAGGTGGCGGTGCCGCGGACGACGAGCGTCGGGTAGATCTTCAGGTAATCGGGCTTCCAGTCGTCGTTTGCGAAGAGTTCGCGGAAGTCCTCGAGGCACATCTCTTTGCTCATCCCCGGCTGGCCGGGCATCATGTGGAACCCGACCTTGAACGCCGCGTCGCGCAGTCGGCGGTTGGCGTCGATCGACTCCTGAATACCGTGGCCACGGTGCATCTCGCGGTTGATGCGCTCGTAGGTGGTCTGGACGCCCACCTCGACCTTCGTCCCCCCGAGATCGAGCATGCGGTCGATTTGCTCCGGGTCGCACCAGTCGGGCTTGGTCTCGAACGTGGTCCCGATGTTACGGATCTCGTTCGTCTCGTTTTCGGCGATTACGTCTTCTGTGTACCGCCACTCGTACTCGTCGGGATCTTGCGCGAAGCTCACTCCCTCGGCGGGCTCGGGCGCTTTCTCGACGTCGTAGTCGTTCATCGCCTCGAGCGCCCGCTTGACGAACCACTCCTGATAGTCGTGACTCCGTGCTGTCATCGTTCCGCCCATCAGAATGAGCTCGACCTTGTCGACGGGGTGGCCGATCTGGCGTAACTGCTCCAGGCGGAGGGTGACCTGGCCGTAGGGGTCGTAATCGTTCTGGACCCCGCGAGCCGCCGCTGGTTCCTGTCCGGTGTAACTTTGCGAGGAGGAGAACTCCGAGTCGGGACCGCCGGGGCAGTACAGACACTTCCCGTGCGGGCAGCGCTCGGGCGAGGTCATGATCGCGACGGGCGAGACGCCCGAGGCCGTCCTGACCGGCTTTCGTTGCAGGACCGATTCGAGTGTCTCGCGATGCTCGTTCGGGGCGTACTCGAGCAGTTCCGCGTTCTTCGGCACCTTCGGCGCGGAGTGCTCGGAACACGCCTGTAGTTTCGCCGACTCGACGTCGTCGCGCTCGACATCGCCCGAGAGAATCCGCTCGACCAGCGTCTCACAGACCCGCTCGAACGCCTCCGTCTCGGTCGGATCGGACGTCTCGGTACTCACTACGCCATGGTGGTGGACGACCGCGAATAAGCGTATCGGACCGATAGCACGAGCTATCGGGCGTCTCGATCCGCAGGAGGTGGTGATCCTAGGAGAGCAGCTCGCCGAGTGCGTCGATCGCCGCGTCGTGGACGGCCGCGCGCTCGCCTTTGAGGAACTCGACGTGGCCGTCGGCGCCGCCGACGGTGTGGACGCCGGCGTTTGGGACGGCGCTCGCGATCGCGTCGCCGAGGTCACGCACGTCGACCGCGTCGGTCGCCCGGACGTGCAGTTCGGTCTCGTCGACGCCCAGGGTGACGAACGGCGGTTCCGTCCGGTTGCGCTCCCGACGGTGGAGCTCGTCTAAGAGCAGGCCAGTCGGTGGGAAGTCGAAGCGGTGGGTGTACTTCGCCGTGTCGAGGACGGTGATCGTCACGCCGTTCGTCCCGCGCACGCCGGCGTTCTCGCGAGCGGTCTCGAGTTCGGTCTCGAGTTTGTCGCGGAACTGCTCGGAGACGTGGGCTGCGAGATCGCCGTCAGGGTCGAACAGCAGATCGGCGATCAGTTCGCGTTTGTCGTTGTACGACTGATAGTGTGCCTCGAGCGCGACGGCGTTGCGACGGTCTTCGAGGCCGGTCGCGTCGTACCCGGCGTCGGTCGCCAGGTCGACGAACGCGGTCGGCGGCTCCTCCCAGTAGGAAAGCGCCGGGAGGTGGGCCAGGTCGTCGCGGACGTCGGGGTTGACGGCGGACGCGAGCGTCGCGGCCAGTGCCGTGGTCGTACAGTCGTCGACGGAGGCGCCCTGGGTAGCCGGTGTGACGGTCGTCGTCACGGCGTCGGAGAGGTCGTCGGCACGGCCGCCGTCGACGACGAGGTGGTCGGCGCCGTAGCGGTCGAGCAGTTCGTAGGCCTCACGCGAGGCGTCGGTACTGCCGGCATCGACCACGACGACCAGCGGAACCAGTTCGTCGTGGCGGTTCTGCGCGTCGAGCAGCGACGTGACGTCACCGGTCGCGTCGTTCATCTCGTAGCGACTGCCCTCTAACGGGCGGCGCTCGACGTAGTGGTAGACGGCGTCGTCCCGGGTGTGTTTCTCGCGAATCAGCGGGAGGATCGCGTGTTCGAGCCCCGCGGCGGCCGTGTAGCCGTCGGCCGTATCGCTGTGGCGAATCACGACGGGTCGACTCTCCATGACGGCGCGTCGGATCGCGGTCGCGGCGTCGGCCAGCTCGGATTCGACGGCGGTGACGGCGTCCAGTTCGCCGAACGGCTCGATCGCCGCCGGGCGGGCTTCGTCTTCGATCGCGGCCTCGAGTCGGTCGTGAATCTCGGTCGCGTCCTCGTCCGTCTGGACGGTGAGCGCCTCGGTCTCGATCTGGAGGTCGCCGTTGTGTCGTTCGACCTCGCCTTCGAGTGAGACGATGTCGTCGACGTCGACGTCGGGATACGCGCGGACGCCAGCCTCTTCGAAGGCGGCGCACTCGACGATGCCGGTCTCGTCTTTGAGTTCGAAGACGGTCGGTCCGCTCGTCTGTCGGACGCTCGTGATCTCACCTTCGAGGCGAACGATCGTCCCGAGGCGGTCCTCGAGCGAGTCGACCGTCGCGCGGGCGAGTTTCGCGTCGGCGTCGTCGGAGCCCGACCGATCCGGGTCGTCTTCTTCGGTGACGGCCACAGCTCCGGCGCTCCCGGTTGCGACGGCGCCAGCGTCGGTTGTGCTGGTCCCGCCGGCCGTCCCGGCGGTCGCCGCACTGGCGGTCGCGTCCTGGTTCTGTGCCGCAGATTCGGTATTCGGCGCCTCACGATCGTCCGATTCGGCCGTCGAGTCCGTTCCGGTCGTCGATTCCGCCTCGGCTGCCGATTCCGCTTCGGCGTCCGCCGTCGTCCCGTCTGTGGGCGTGTCGTCCGCCTCGTCCTCGAGGCGGTGCTCGCCCTCGTCGGGATCGTCGACGATCGTGCCGCGGAACTCGTCGGCCGATTCACGGATGGACCAGCCGAGGTCGACGTTTCCGTTGTCGCGGACCGAGAGGACCTGGACGAACACGGTGTCGCCCGGTTCCCAGTCGAGACTCTCGAGTCGACTGTCCAGTTCGCTTCGATGCAACAGGCCGGTGACACGGGGGCCGATATCGACGAAGACGCCGAAGTCGGCGTAGCCGTCGACGGTGCCCCGGTAGTATCGGTTCGGGGTCAGCTGCGAGGGTTCGTCGCCACGGAAGACGAAACAGACGTCCTCCTCGTGGACCTCGCAAACCTCACCGTCGACAGGCGTGTCGCAGATGATGCAGGTACCCATCTACCCGGGTAGAATGGGTTGAGCGTAAAACGGTTGTCGAATCACGCTCGCGACATTGGCGACTGAGATCTGGACTCCTCAGGCCGCAGAAAGCCTTATTCCGTCGAACACCCCTATTACGTCGCTCCCGTCTCAGATGGGGCCTCGTCATGGCCTGTTGCCGACTGGACGGACGGCCGAGCGCACCCTACTCGAAGACTGGCGACTCCTCGACCAGCTCGTCGAACGCCGCTTGCAGCGACTCGATCTCCGCTGGGAACAGGGCGACTTCCACCTCGTTTCCCTCGCCGTCGGTGAACGCGAGCTTGACTCGTTTATCGCCGAACTCGCGAGCGGTCGCGTCCTCGACGTCGAAGAGCTTGACCGTCGTCTCCTTGTTCGTCGGCCCGACGTTTCGAATCGAGCCTTCCTTCAGTTCGACCATGAACGGGTCGAGGTCCAGCGTGAGCATCGGCCACCGATTCGTCACCCCGGGGAATAAATCGGCCTATTCGACGGGATCCCTTTGCCCATCTCGTAGTTTTAAGTTGATATGAGGAAAAGTCCCTCGTGTCTATGGAACTCACCTGGCACGGCCACTCGACGTGGCACGTCACGGTCGGCGAAACCGACCTGCTGATCGATCCCTTCTTCGACAATCCGAAGACGGACCTCGATCCGACTGACGTTCTGGAACCGGATTACGTGCTCCTCACGCACGGGCACGCGGATCACATCGCCGATGCGAGCGAATTCGCGGATGCGACGCTCGTCGCGACGCCAGAACTCGTCGCCTACTGCGAGGACGAGTTCGGGTTCGAGGACGCCGTCGGTGGGATGGGGATGAATCTCGGCGGGACCGTCGAGTGCGGCGACGCGTTCGTCACCATGCAGCGCGCCGACCACACGAACGGCATCATGACCGACTACGAGTCGAGCGCCGGGATGCCTGCGGGCTTCCTGATCAGCGACGCGGACCCGACCGACGACGAGGCGGACACGACGACGTTCTACCACACTGGCGACACGAGCCTGTTCAGCGAACTCCGAGACGTCGTGGCGCCGTCTCTCGATCCGGACGCGGTCGCCGTCCCGATCGGCGACCACTTCACGATGGGGCCGACCCAGGCCGCGATCGCCGTCGACTGGCTCGACGTCGACTACGCCTTCCCGCAGCACTACGACACGTTCCCGCCGATCGAGCAGGATCCGGCCGACTTCGCCGCCGCCGTCGAGCGGACCGGTTCGGACGCCGCGGTCGTCACGCTCGACGGGGACGAGTCGTTCGACCTCTCCTGACCCGGCCGACCCGTTCGAAATTCGTTCGACTGGTTTCCGGTCACCATCGACGCGGACCCGCTCGGCATGTTCTCTGGACCGCTGGTAGTCCGCCCCAGAGAACAACGTTTACACGTCGGGCCGTCGTCAGTCAGACCTGCATGTCAAAGAACGTGACCACGGTCTCCGACGAGGGCTACGACTCGACGAACAGCACCGACGACTTCGAGTGGACGGTCGACGCGACCGGCGAAACGGGGCCGGACACGCTGGAGGCGCTGCTCGGTGCGTACGCGTCCTGTTACGTTCCCGCGCTTCGCGTCGCCGCCGAACAGCGAGACGCGGGCGACCTCGGTCGTATCCAGATCGACGCCGACGGCGAACTGAACGACGACGACAAACTGGCGTCGGTCTTGTTCGACGTCGGCGTCGACCCCGAACTGGACGAGGAGACGGCCAACGCGGTGATCGACCGGGCGAACGAACTGTGCAAGGTCCACGACGCGGTCAAGCCCCAGCTGCACGCCGACATCTCTCTGTAACCCGACCGACACCGACTTCGACTCGGTCCGCAGTCGCGGTTCGTTTTTGGCAGTTTTTGTCTCGTCGCCCGGGTGTGGTTCCCCGGCCATCGGGGAAACCCTGAAATCCGCTCACGGGAAAGCACGCCCATGTCGGAATCCTGGACGGATCACATCGTCGGAGAACGGATGGCACTGGATCGCGAATTCGCCGATCGTGTCGTCGACTCGCAGTTTTCGAATCAGGAGTGGTCGCTCATCATGACGGCGACGACGTTCGAGATCGAACGCCCAACCGATTCGGATCAGGCGACGCTGGTCGCGAACACGGAGCAGGTCGAACACGTCCTCGCTGAGTTCGATTCGGCAGCGTCCCAGCCGGCCGGTTTCGGCGGGACTGCTCGGCGTGACGCCGCCGATTCTGGCGGTGGGCTCTTCGACTCGATCAAGTCCGCATTCGGACTGGGGAGTGACGACGACGGCATCACCGATGCGGAGCGTACGGCTGCAGATCGGCTCGCCCAGGAGTACGCGAGCGAACTCCAGACGAAACTCGAATCGAACGGGCGCTGGGACGAGGTACGGGAACTCGCTGCCTCGGCGTGAGCCGATCTCGACATTTCGGCGAGATGAGCGATGACCGGTGGCGCGTTCGCGTGTGTTCCGGCGCGTAGCCGCAGGACCTTTAGGCTGGGCCGTCAGTGTAGCCGTATGGCAGATCAGATCGAGACCACGACGTTCAGTATCGAATCCGAAGCGGGCGACGCCGACGACGTGACCATTCCCGCTGGACTCGTCGACTTGCTCGCTGAGGGCGACCAGTCTCCTGCCGAGACGGTCGGCGACATCACCCTCCTGTCGTTCGCGAGTCGCGCGCATCACCTCGTTCACCACGGGGAGGACGCCGACGACGACCTCGAAGCGCAGGAAGAACTCGTCATGGAGCTGTTCGAAGAGCGATTCGGCGTGAGCTACGCCGAAGCGACGGGCCACCACCACTGATAGCGTCGGTTTTCGACGGCGTTCACACGATTGCCCTTTCGTAAACCGAAGCTATTAGGTCGGTTTACGAGACAGTGCCGGGCATGTCGACCGAACACGAGTACGACTCCGTGGCGCTCGTCCCGGAGTCGATCGTCCGCCCGTTCGCCCGGGCGGCGTTGCTGGCTGCATTGACCGGAGCGACGGCGTTCGTCGCCATTCCGAATCCGTTTTCTCCGGCATCGATTACGCTACAGGTCCTGTTCGTCTTTCTCGCTGGCCTCTATCTCGGCCCGATCTGGGGGTCGGTATCGTTGCTCCTGTACCTCGCCGCGGGTGGTGCGGGGGCACCGGTTTTCGCCGGCGGTCACGCCGGGGTCGGCCATCTGTTCGGAGTCACAGGTGGCTTTCTCTGGTCGTATCCGATCGCCGCGTTCGTCATCGGGGCGCTCGTACACGGACGAAACGGCTTCGGGCTCGGGCCGATCGATCCGACCGCGGACGAGATACCCGCCGGCGGATTCTTCGATTCGCTCGCGGTTGGCGACCCCGCGACTGTGGGACTGGGACGACTCGTCGTCGCCCTCGCGGTCGGAACGCTCGTCGTGTACGGGATCGGTGCAGGATACGCGATGTGGCTGCTGTCGCTCTCACCTGTCGAGGCGGCCGCCCAGTACGTCGCTCCGTTCGTCGTCGGTGAAGTGCTGAAGATGGCAGCAGCGATAGCCATCGTCAGAGACGGTCGGTTCGACCTGTCGTGAACACACTCCTCCGGCGGATTCGAACTGCCACGCTACCCATCCAATGATCGAATACGATACCGTTTCGTTCGCCTACGGGGATACGCCCGTCCTGGATTCAGTTTCGACGACGATCGACGACGGTGAATTCGTCGTTCTCGTCGGCCCGAACGGCAGCGGCAAGACGACACTCCTCCGGCACGCGAACGGGTTACTCGCTCCCGATTCGGGAACCGTCCGGGTGAACGGACGGGCCGTCGACGCGAACGTCGTCGCCGCCCGTGCCGCAGTCGGGATGGTGTTTCAGCACCCACGCGACCAGTTCGTCGCGGCGACCGTCGGCTCGGACGTCGCGTTCGGCCCGGAGAATCTCGGCCTCGACCGTGCGGAGATCGACGACCGGGTCGAGCGGGCGCTCGAAGCTGTCTCCCTGCAGGCGCGCGCGACCGCCCGAATCGACGAACTGTCCGGCGGGGAGCAGGCCCGCGTCGCTATCGCTGGCGTGCTCGCTATGGAGCCGACCCATCTGGTACTCGACGAACCGTTCACCGGTCTGGATCGGCCGTCGCGCCAATCCGTTCACGCCCAGCTTCGCGCCCTCTCACGCGATGGAACGAGCATCGTGGTCTCGACACACGCACCCGGCAGTGTCGTTGACCTGGCCGACAGAATCGTCGTGATGGAAGACGGTCGACTCGTCCACGACGGGACACCTGACGAACTCCCTGACCCATCGCTGTCCGACGTATTCGACGCCGGTTCGGTGGGGTGACCGATGCTCTCGTACGAACCCGACGAAACGGTCGCACACGCGCTCGATCCGCGTGCGAAACTGGCCTTTCAGGTCGCGTTCGCGGTTGCGGCCATCTCTCGTCCAGCGCTGGCGCCCCTCGGAGCACTCACGCTCCTCGCACTCGGTGTCCTGCTGAGTGCGAACCTGTCGCCCGTTCGTGTACTGTTCGGCTATCGCTACCCATTCGGCATTCTGTGTCTCTCGGTCCTGATTGCTGCGGTGACGATCGGGCCGCCGTGGATCGACCTCGCGGACGCGGTTCGGACTGCGCACGCGGCGTACGGAGTCGGACTCGTCCTCCTCGTCAGTGCCGCCTACGTCCGGTCGACACCCGTGCGCCACTCCCGTGCGGCGATCCAGTCGCTCGTCCCCGGAACGCCGGGGCGGCTCCTCGGGATCGGCGTCTCACTCGTCTTCCGCTTCGTCCCTATCCTCCGGCGTGACATCGGGACGATCAGGGACGCGATGGCAGCCCGCCTGGGAACCGAGCGCACCGCCACCGAGCGAGCAGTGGTGCTGAGCAGTCGCGGACTCACCAGGGCCTTCGTGCGCGCGGATCGCCTCTCCGTCGCCCTGCAGGCGCGGTGTTTCGCCTGGAATCCGACGCTCCCACCACTGTCGTTCGCCCGGGCCGACGGACTGGTTCTCGTGCTCTCGGTGCTCCTCGTGACCGTCCCGCTCTGGTAGCCTGCTCCCGCGTTCGACGCTCCCGATTGCTTCTTCGCTGCCTCCTCTCCCCATAGACGCTGTGACCTGCTCGTCCCGACCGATCCTTGCACCCACCAGTCAATTTTTATCGGATGGTGTGGTAGGCGTCGCACCGATGAGTCTCATCGCCGAGTTTACCTTGAACACGCCGATCGGCGCGGAGGCGCGTACGACCGTTCCGTCCGTCGACTTCAAGGTCGAAGACGAGTTCATCTCGATCGAGGGCACTCCGATCCTCACGGCGTGGGCGATGGGCGACGAATCCGACCTCGCGGACTTCCACGAGGCGATCGGCTCGGACCCGACGGTCTCGACAGCGTGCCTGCTGGCGAATATGGAGGATCGACGACTCTACCGCCTGGAACTGACGCCCAAGGGTGCGGCGGGAATGACCTACCCCGAGGCCGTCGACCAGGGGCTGACGTTCCTGGAGATTGTCGGCTCGGGAGAGTCAGTTCGGTATCGCGTTCGCGTTCCCGACAGGGAGTCGTTGACGGCCTATCGTCGGTTGTGCGCCGATCGAGATCTCGAATTCAGACTCCTCGGCCTGTATCAGGACGAGTCACGGAGCGTCGAACCGGCTGCCGTGACCGATCGCCAGCGGGAGGTGTTGCGTGCGGCGTTCGAAGCCGGCTACTTCGCCGTTCCACGGCAGACGACACTCGAGTCACTGGCTGCCAACTTCGACATCTCGGAGCAAGCCCTCTCGGCGATCATCAGACGCGGCGAGTCGAACCTGCTCGCCGAGACCGTCGCGAGCGATCTGTCGCCGATTGGTGCTGCCGAGGACGCGTAAGGTGAAATAGCCGAGGCCACTTAAAGTATTGATCGATCAACCACGCCACCTACCCTCCCAGTCCGACTAACTGGAAACAGATTCTCAATGTACGCAGACACAGACTCCGAATCGGCCGTCCGCGACGAGCGTTCGTTCACCTACCAGCGGTCCGGTGCCGAGACACCAACTGAGGGCGTCTTGGAGGCCGTCTCCACGGCACTCGACCGACCGATCCTTCCGGACGCTGGGGCCGATCCACTCCCACCGCTGTACGACGCGATCGATCCGGACGCGCTCGACGCGATCTTCTCGAAACCCAGCCGCGAGAGTCCGCTCCTCACGTTCGAGTACACCGGCTGTACGATTACGATCGACGGCGACGAGATCACCGTCGAACGAGTCTGATCTGCGATCGGTCCCCGGCGCGGCCACCTCACGGTTCTGCGTTGGCGGTCTCCCGTTCGACGCGATCGAATCTCCATCGGCTCCCCGACGCTGGACACCACCGACGTCGATTGTGCCTCGACAGGGCAGACTGAGACATGTTGCTCACGGCTCCGCCGTTCACTATTCGGGTTCGAAGCGAAGTGAGAACCACGCTACGTTCGTCGCAAAAAGAGCCGGTGGAGGGATTGTGAACAACGCCGAGACGATCACCTCACTTCGTTCGGTGCTGCGACTCGTCTCGTTCAAATCCCTCCAGTCATACTTTTCACTCCTCACGTCCGTTCGTCGCAGAAAGAGCCGGTGGAGGGATTGTGAACCACCTGAACTTCGGTCGCTTCGCTCCCTCGTTCCGTAGTTCAAATCCCTCCAGTCATACTTTTCACTCCTCACGTCCGTTCGTCGCAGAAAGAGCCGGTGGAGGGATTTGAACCCTCGACCTAATCCTTACGAAGGATTCGCTCTGCCAGTCTGAGCTACACCGGCGCGTGCGGTCCGCCCGCCGACGCGTCGTGCGTCTCGGGTGGGCCGCGTTCACTCAATGGTAGGGCCGATGCCAGCCATAAGGATTGCGAATCGTCGCGGTGCGGTCACCGGGTGAGGCGAACGTCGAGACAGACGTTGAGCTCGTGGGGCGCGTAGGATCTGACCTCGCGTCGGGTCTCGACGGTGACCTCGTAGTCGGGTTCGGCGGCGGCACGGATCGCGCGCTCGCCGGGTCCGAAGGGGTCGTCCTCGTGCTGGATGTCGTAGAAGTGGATCGTACAGTCGTCGTCCGCGACGGCGACGGCGCTGTCGACGAACTCGTCGGCGCTGTGGGGCAGGTTCATCACGATTCGGTCGGCCCAGTCGGCGTACTCGCCGGCGACGTCGCGCACGTCGTCGGTGACCGCGGTCACTCGCTCGGCCACGTCGTTGCGCGCGGCGTTCTCCCGGAGGTACTCGATCGCACGTGGGTTGACGTCGACGCCGACGCACTCGGCGCCGCGGGCGGCCATCGGGATAACGTACGGGCCCACGCCGGCGAACATGTCGAAGACGCGCTCGCCCGCCGCGACCTGTTCGGCCACGCGATGGCGTTCCGTCGCGAGACGGGGCGAGAAGTACACCTCGGCGAGGTCCAGTGCGAACGCGTGGCCGTACTCGCGATGGATCACCTCGGTACTCGGCCCATCGTCGCTGCTCGCGCGCTCGTCGTCGCTCACGCTGCCGTCGGTCGGCTCGCTGTCGTTGGCCCGCTCGCTCGCCAGCACCTCCCAGTCCCGCACGCGCGTTTCACCTTTTACTTTCGAGGCCTTGTTCAGCACGACGTCGACCGGCAGGTCGGAGGCGACGATGGCGTCGGCGATCTCGTGGGCCCGATCGACATCGTCCTCGTCGACGATGACCGCCCGTCCGAGTCGTTCGTAGGAGGGCTCGAATCCCAGCAGATCCGCTGGTGCCGTTTGCGTCTCGCGCTCGGGCGCCTCGCGGTCGATGACTGTAAAGTCGCCCGGTACCGCCGCCTCGTCCGTGACGGGGATGTACAGCCAGCCGTCTTCGTGGGTGATCTCGAACCCGTCGGCGACGAGGTCGTCGTCGGCGAGGCGCTGGCGCGTCGTCTCGCCGTTCTCACGTCGCACCTGGACGCACGGCACTTCCATGCCCGTTCCTCGCGGGCGGGCGTTCCTAACGATGTCGCTTCGCCAGGCTTCGGCAGGCGTTCTTTAGGCTCACCGCGTGTCTCGACCCGCCGGAGTTTTGTCGTGTCGATGGATAGGGGTCCTCATGACCGACGGCGCACACCTCACGACCGTAGACACCGTCCACGACGCGGGCTCGTGGCTGTTCACCGTCCGCGACGCCTACGGCGAACTCGACGAGGTCATCCTGGTGCCCTGTGACGACCGGGTCGAGGGTTGGATCAACCGCTGTACCCACGAAGCCCAGCGACTCGACGTGGGCCGCGGCGCGGCGATGCGCGACGGCGAGATCATCTGTCCGCGTCACGGCTCGACGTTCGATTCGTGTGCTGGCGACTGCGACAACGGCGACGCGGCGGGGACCCGACTCGTCCCGATCGAGACGACCGTCGAGGACGGTGACGTCTACCTGTCCGATTCTAGCGTGACGTTCGCGAACGAGGGCGGCATCGACGAGGCGACGACGTCACCCGCTGACGACGTGGACGACGAGGACGACCTGCCGTCGTCGACCTCGCACATCGGCTTTTGAGGGCTTCAGCGCGGTGCGGAACCTGTTCGGCGTGTGTTCTGCCGAACCGAGGTGGTACGGGACTTTGTCGTGATTTCGGCGGCGACGCGTTCCGGAGGGTCGACAGTTTTGGTACTCACGCACGCGTACCCACACACGACGTCCGGCGATGTGGACAACCAGTTCGCCGAGGCGCTGCAAGCGAGCGAACGATTCGGTCGCGAACGGTTCGTCTCGATGGCGCAACTCACGATTGCCTGGCACCTCCATCAAGACCCGGTCACGGCACCGATCGTCGGCGTCTCCAGCGCCGATCATTTGGCGGAGGCCGTGGAGGCGGTCGACATCTCGTTGTCGCCGCCCGATCTCGAGTGCATCGCGGAACCGTCAGAACCGGTTCCGATCGAAGGTCACGAATGAGTGGCGTCGTTGTGAATTTCCTGATTCGAGCCGGTCGGGCGAGTCACGACGGCGGCTTCAGCTGTGTGAAGAGGGATCTGACTGCGACACGTCGGCCCGGCCCGTTGCATACGCTACGGGTCCTATTAGGGTGCCCGCTGGTGGAGTGAGCGGCGATGGCGTTACAAGAGATCAAACACGTCGCCGACGACCAGCGAATGGAGCGGTGTATCGACAGTTGTTCGGAAGCCTCCCAGGCCTGTGAGTGGTGCGCCGACGAGTGTATCGGGATGGGTGAGGAGATGGCCAACTGCATCCGACTCTGTCGAGACGTGGCCGACCTGACGTCGATGAACGCACGGTTCATGTCGCGAAACTCCGGGTACAGCATCGACCTCTCGGAGCTCGTCATCGATGCCGCCGAGGAGTGTGCGGACGAGTGCGAGCAACACGACCACGAACACTGCCAAGTCTGTGCAGACAAACTGCGAACCTGCGCGGACGCCTGTCGCGACATGGTATCGGCGTAGGTCGGGTCGTTCGATCGCAGTCCGTATTTGTCCGACTCCAGTGAACGGAACGATCCGATCGCCGGGCGGGTCGATATCGATAGCTATTCTGTCGCCTCCGACCAGTTCACTCGCATGTCGCGGGAACGCCGTCAGGTTGCGAGCGGCACTGAGTGGGAAGACGCCGTGGGTTACTCGCGGGCCGTCCGCGTCGGGGACACCGTCCACGTCTCGGGAACCACCGCGACCGACGAGAACGGTGCGGTCGTTGGCGTCGGTGCGCCGCGCGAACAGGCGCGGTACGCGCTCGAACTGGGGATCGAGGCCCTCGAAGCGGCCGGTGCGTCGGCGGCCGACGTCGTTCGAACGCGCCTGTTCGTGACCGACATCGACGACTGGCCCGAGATCGGGGCTGCACACGCCGAGTTTTTCGACGACGTTCGCCCGGCGACGACGATGGTTCAGGTCGAGCGGCTGATCAACCCCGAGCACCTCGTGGAGGTCGAATTCGAGGCGATCTGCGAGAACTGAGACGGTCGGGTGGAGGGGTCGGGTGTCGGCGTCGAACCGCCGCGGGTCCGCGGCGATGGATCCGTTCGCCTAAGACGATCCGCGGCCACGATCGGGTATGCTCACATTCGTCGGCCTCGGCCTCTACGACGAGCGTTCGATTACCGTCGAGGGTCGCGAGGCGATCCACGACGCCGACCGGGTCTTCGCAGAGTGGTACACGAGCGAACTGATCGGGACGACCGTCGAGGCGCTCGCCGATCATCACGGCGTCGAGATCGAGGTGCGCGATCGTGCGGGCGTGGAGCAGGATCCAGACCCTATCCTCGACGCGGCCGCGTCCGGCGACGCCGTCTTTCTCACTGCCGGCGATACGATGATCTCGACGACGCACGTCGACCTCCGTCTGCGGGCCGAAGAACGCGGTATCGAGACGCGAATCGTCCACGGCGTGACCGCCCAGACCGCAGCGAGCGGACTCACTGGCCTGCAGAACTACCGGTTCGGTCCCTCGACGACGCTTCCGTTCCCCTGGGCCCACGGCGCGGACGGGCTCCCGGCGAGTGTGACGAACACGATCGACGAGAACCGCGATCGAGGCCTGCACACGCTGATTTTCCTCGACATCAAGGCCGCTGAGGATGAGTACATGCGCGCAGATACCGCGGCAACCCTCCTCGCCGAGGCGTACCCGGACCTCGTGGGCATCGTCGTCGCCCGGGCTGGCTCACCCGATCCGCTGGTGGATGGTGGGCCGCTCTCCGAGCTCGCCGAGCGTGACTTCGGCGACCCGCTCCATCTGCTGGTCGTTCCCGGCGAGTGCCACCTCCTGGAGGCTGACGCACTCGAGACGCTGGCAGGCGTCGACCGGAACGCGCTGGACGTCGCTTGATCGAGTCCGTGGGAACTATCCTCCTTGACGGTAGCTCCAGCCCCTTTCCAAGCCGATAAGTAGCCACATCGATCCCCTCTAGGCGAGATCACAATGGGCCTCTCCGGAAACGATCGGGCGATCGCCGGCTTCGCGATGACAGGCCACGGGCTCGTCCACTGGTTCGAGACCTCGATCCCGATCTTTCTGGTCGTCTGGCTCGCCGAGTTCGAGGTGTCGACCCTGCTCGCCGGCCTCGTCGTCGCGCTGGGATACGCGCCGTTCGGCCTCGGCGCGCTTCCGGCCGGGATCCTCGCCGATCGATTCGGCGCCAAAACCCTCGTCGTCGCGTGTCTGGCCGGAATGAGCGCATCGTTCGTTATCCTTGGCCTTAGCGGCTCGCTCGCCGGGGTGGCGATCGGCCTCGTGTGCTGGGGCGCCGCGGCGAGCATCTATCACCCGGCCGGACTCTCGCTGATCAGCACGGGTGTCGAGCAACGGGGCCGCGTCTTCGCCTGGCACGGCATGGCCGGCAACGCGGGGATCGCCCTCGGCCCGTTCGTCGCCGCGACGCTCATGTTTCTGGGCCTGACCTGGCAGGCCGCGGCGCTGATCCTCGCGATACCCGGTGCGCTCGCAGCACTGTACGGCCTCCGCGCGGACTTCGATCCGACCGCCGCGGTCGACCCGGACGTCGACGCCGGAGCCGACGAGGCACTTTCGCTCTCGGACCTCGTCGGCAACAGCCGGGTCCTCTTCGCGAGTGCTTTCGCGCTCGTCTTCGTCATCGTCACCTTCGAGGGGCTGTTCTACCGCGGGATGTTGACGTTCCTGCCCGAGATCTTGCACGGCTCGTCCGTGCTGGCCGGCGTCGCTCCGGGGCCGTCGCTCGAGGGCTTCGAACCGGGTCACTACATCTACGTCGGCCTGCTCGTCGTCGGCATCGTCGGGCAGTACGTCGGCGGTCGGCTGACCGATCGGATCCGGCCGGCGACGGGCCTGCTGGCGTTCTTCGCCGTCCTGGCGGTTCTCGCCCTCTCGTTCGTGCCGATCCTCTCGATCGAAGCCGGCGGGACGGCCGGACTGGTTGCCGTCGTCGGGCTCAGCGCGCTCTTCGGCTTCTTCCTCTTTGCAATCCAGCCGTTCTACCAGGAGGCCGTCGCGGTCTACACGCCACCCGAATCGCGTGGCCTCTCCTACGGATATACCTACCTCGGTGAGTTCGGATTCGGTGCGGCCTCGATCGCCATCGGGGGCTACGTCCTCGACATTTCGACGCCGGCGTTCCTCGTGACGATGGCCACCTTCGCGGTGATTGGGGTCGCCCTCTCGGTCGGTCTCTCCGTGGGCGTGGATCGGTTCCTGGGAACCGGCCCGGAGCAGGCAGCGACCACTGCGGACGAGTAGTGACTGTCTCGGACTGGTTTCGCACGAGCAACTTCGCCGAACGGTTCCTGCAATCGCCATCAGTCGGACTCGTTACTGCCGCTACCAAGCGTCGATCTCTCGATGAGAACGCCGTCGCCTCGTCAGTTCGCGACGTCGTATCCGGCGTCTTCGATCGTCGCGCTGATCGTTGCTTCGTCCACGGCGGGAGACTCGTGTTCGACGGAGACGTCACCTGTTTCGTGATCGGCGCTCGCGTCCGAGACGCCGTCGAGCTCCGTGAGAGCCGATACGACGTTCTGTTCACACCCGCCACAGGACATGCCGTCGACTGAGAGCGTCGTTTGAACCATACACACCGTTTGCTCGATACTCGGATAGCTGTACCGCTTCCGGTATGCTGTGTCGGCCCCTCTGGCGTCGATCGAGTAATTGGCCGTCGGCGACCGGCACGTGTGCACCCGTCTAATCGCTCACTCGCTACGGCGCTTGGCATCGCGGCCGAGGTGTTCTTCGACGGCCGCGACCTTCTCGCTCGCCGGCTCGTCGCTCGTCCGTTTGTCGTCGACCTTGAGGAACGTACTCACTCGATCCGCATCGATCGATTCGTGTGCTGCTTCGACAGCGTCGAGCAACTCGCCCATCGACTCGGCCTCGATCGTCGTCCCCATCGGTCCCGTCTCGTAGGTCAGTCCCGTCTCGTCGAGCGCTTCGATCGCACCCGCGACGTCCGCGGCCATGCTCTCGTCGGTCGCCGGTGCGGTGCTGAGGAATCCGATGACTGTCATACCGGCGGCTACTGCTCGACCGGACCTAAAACCGTGGGTCGGCATCGTGCGAGCAGCCCAGAGACTCCTGGTGAAACGGAGAACAGGCGTGAGCTGAACTGGTCCGAATTAGTTGGTCGGCCGCTCGACCTGCGGCGGTGGGTAAATGTAGATCTCGCCGTTTGCGTAGACGTAGACCTCACACTCGAGGGCGGTGAACGCGACGTGGCCGCCCGTTCGCTCCTCGCCGTCGGCTTTCGGACTGAAGATGCGCTCTAACGCGTCGGGATCGACGCTATCGTAGAGCGAGAACTCGCCTTGCGAGACGTCGACGTCGACGACCGCAGTCAGGCCGTGGACGATCGTCGAGAGCAGTGTCGCGCTGCCGTCCGGATCGTAGTCGACCTCGAAGCGGTCGTTCGACTCGTCGTACGAAAGCTCGCTCGTCTCGGAATTACGGGTGATTTCGGTTTGCATTGGCGCTACAGGATCTGCGATCGCTCACCACTCCGTACCTCATCCTCGTACAAAAGGTAATCGGCTTTGGCAGGCATTGACTCCCGTGACAGTCACGGGAGTCGACCGGCACGGTTGATCGGGTGGTCACTGCCCACGTCCCCGATCGGCGTTGTCGCACCTGTCATTGGGAGCAACGTGGTGACCACTCCGACACTGGCGGCGAATCGCTGCGTCGTCGCTCCGTTCCCGAGCCCGGCTGCGGGTGAAATCCACGGGAGATAAGACGGATGGATGGAATGGGTGTCCTATGTCTCTCAGTCTTCCGGAGCTGGACTCCCACCTCTTCAAGTGTGCGGATATCATCCGTGACGCCGTCGATTCGACGGATTACAAGGACTACATCCTCCCGCTGGTCTACTACAAGACGATCTCGGACAACTTCGAGATCCAGTACGAGGCCTACACCGAGGAGTACGGCGAGGATCACGCCCAGCGGCCGAACCTCTACGACGTGCCGTACGTTCCCGAGGGGTACCTGTGGGCTGACTTGCGGACGGTCACCGAGAACGTGGACGAGGCGATCAACGACGCCTTCGACGCGCTTCGCGAGGCGAACGACGGCGAGGTCGAGGGCGTGTTCCGGGCCGACTACGTCGCCGAGGACGCGCTGACCGACGATCGACTCACGCGACTGATCGAGCACCTCTCGACGTACGATCTGGACACCGAGAGCATCCCCGCCGATATGCTCGGCGAAGCGTACATGGATCTGGTGCGTCACTTCGCCGAGGAGGAGGGCAAGTCGGGCGGCCAGTTCTTCACGCCGCCGCACATTGTGGAGCTGATGGTCCGCTTGCTCGCCCCGTTCGAGGACGGCGACACCTTCCACGACCCGACGGTGGGCTCCGGTGGGATGCTCGTCGAGGCCGCCACCCACTATCGCGACGAGCAAGGTGAGGATCCGTCGAAGCTCACCTTCACGGGCCAGGAGATCAATCCCGATATCGCCGCCATCGCGAAGATGAACCTCTCGATCCACGGGCTCACCGGGCGGATCGAGCGCGAGGATTCCCTCCTGCGGCCGCAGTTCACCGAGGACGGCTCGCTGACCCAGTTCGATTTCGTCCTCGCGAATTTCCCGTTCTCGGCGGACTGGCAGAAGGACGACCTCCAGGACGACACCTTCGGCCGCTTTGACTGGCACGAGAAGCTACCCCGCGCCGACCGCGGCGATTACGCCTTCATCATGCACATGGCCGAGCAGTTGAACGCGACCGGCCAGGCGGCGATCGTCGTCCCCCACGGTGTGCTCTTTCGCAAGCACGAGGCGCGGTATCGCAAGCCGATGATCGACGACGACATCGTCGAGGCCGTGATCGGCTTGCCCGAGAACCTCTTCCAGAACAACTCGATCCCGAGCGCAATCCTGGTCCTCAACCGGGACAAACCCGACGACCGCGCCGACGAGGTCCAGTTCATCCACGCCGCCGACGAGGACTTCTACGAGGAACTGAGCAACCAGAACGAACTGACCGAGGCGGGACTCGACCACATAGAGGAGAACTTCGAGGACTGGACGACCGAGGAGCGCGTGAGCCGGACGGTCTCACTGGACGAGATCCGCGAGAACGACTACAACCTGAACATCGCGCTGTACGTCGATACCACGGAACCCGAGGAGGACATCGACGTCGCCGAGGAACTAGCGAAGCTGCGAGAGCTCCAGGCCGAGCGCGACGAGATCGAGACGCGCATGACCGAGCACATGGAGGCGCTGGACTATGAGTGAGCAGGCCAACGTCAACGAACATGTAGACGAGGAGAACGAACATGGTCAGCCAATAGACGAGGATTCCGATGAGCTGGATCAGGAAGATTTTGGACCGTTCACTCTGTCCACCCCTGGCGATTGGACAGCGAAGCGGTTGGGGGACATTAAACGACTCATCACGAGGGGGAAGCAACCAACATACGCTGATGAGGGAGTTCCAGTCATCAATCAGGAGTGCATTTACTGGGACGGCTGGCATTTCGAGAACCTTCGTTATCTGGATCAAGACGTTGCAGAAGACTGGAAGGACAAATACTTTCCACAAAAAGGTGACGTAATTCTTAATTCAACTGGGCAGGGGACACTCGGCCGCGCGCAGGTGTATCCTGATGGTGAACGGCGAGCCATTGATTCCCACGTCACTCTTCTCAGAACAGATGACAAACTGAGTCCTCACTTTCACAGGTACTTTCTGGAGAGTCACCTCGGACAGGCGCTTCTCTATTCAATGTGTGTAAACGGGTCCACTGGACAAATCGAACTCTCCAAAACTCGACTCGATCTTCTTCCAGTGCCGCTTCCACCACTAGAAGAACAGCGCAAAATCGCCAGCGTGCTCTACACCGTTGATCGGGCGATCCAGAAGACGGATGAAATCATTGAGCAACTGAACTGCGTTAAAACCGGTGTAGTCCAAACCGTGTTCCGGCGTGGAACCAAATCTCATGATACCTTCCAAACGACGGGCTCAGGCGAATACCCAGATCAATGGAATCTCGTTAAGTTCGAGAATCTAATTGAAGACACGCGCTATGGGACGGATAATAAGTCGAATACCGATAAAGATGGGTATCCAACGTTCAGGATACCTAATATCGTCGAAAAACGGATTACGACGGACGATCTCAAACACACGCCACTGACTCACGACGAGTTGGAGCGTCTTCGATTGAAAGAGGGTGATATACTCGTTATTAGGACCAATGGAAATCCAAACTACGTTGGTCGGTGTGCAACCTTCTCCAATAAGGAGGAACCGTTCGTTTTCGCGTCATATCTAATCCGACTTCGAGTTGACGAGTCACGAGTTCGACCGGCGTTTATCCGTGAGTTCCTGAACTCACAGCGTGGCCGGAGCGAAATGTCTGGGTGGGTACGCAGTTCAGCTGGAAACTATAACCTGAGTGTAGGCGCAATTGAGAGGTTCAACGTTCCCGTTCCGCCCCTTGACGAACAGGATAAAATTGTAGAGAGAATAAATGATGTAGAGCGGTCAATTCGCGTGAACGAAAGAGACCGCGACCGCCTCCAACGTCTCAAACAGGGCCTCATGCAAGACCTTCTCTCAGGCGAAGTCCGTACTCACGACACGGACATCGAGATCGTGGACGAAGTCCTTCAACACGGCTAACGATCGACATTCCGTTACTGCGATTACTTGGAAACGGCGCGCTAAACAAGAGACGAACTGTATTCTCCCTCACTTGACCAATTGATTCCGCCCTCTCACCAGTAACTATATTACCTTTCACGTCAATGAACCAGACGGAAGCCCCGTCCGTTGGGTACGAAAGTGCCCCGGGTGCTAGGAACACCCGAGACGTGGCTTCCAAATCCCACCCAAGGGATTGTGGTCGCCATGTTCCGCAAGACACCATCGAGACAAAAAGGTCTCGCACGCCCGTTGCCTAGAGAGTCGTATCGCTATCCGTCGCTGACCTTCGTTTTCGGGGATGGGGGGCCGAGTCCCTCCGATCGGTTCGGACTGCCGGACCGGGAGGTACTCGGATGAAATCCGTCGAGCGAACGAGCGACGGCGCCGGCGATGAGACTCCCGCCCGGGAGTGCTATCGGTGTGATCGGGACGTGGCACCACGGCGGCTCTTTCGGATCACCACCGAGCCGCCGGCGTCGCTCTCGCAGGACTACCAGACCGCGGAGCGATTCTGCTGTCCGGACTGTGCAGCTGGCATGAACCTCTCCGAGTTCTCGGAGCAACTGAAAGCCCGCGCTGGTCGGAGTGGGAACTCGGCGACGAAGTGACCGCGGCCCGCGGCGTGCGCCGTCGCGCCACGCCCTGGGTCGTGTCCGCCGCCGTTTGGTGCCCCGCTCTTAGCGTCGGTGTCTAACTCGTGGCTGTCCGTGGTGTGCTGGAGTGGCACCAGGCGCTGGCGTGACTCGTCGTCCGGAATCTCGTGTTTCAGGTCCAGCCCGCTTTCCAGATCGACAAGCGACTGAGAAATCGTCGTGATCGTCGCACCACTCCAGTGACGAAGAGCCGAACCTATCGCCCAGTTATCCGAGTACGACGGAGTGATCTCCGTCGCGCAGGTGCAGTTGCGGATACAGGTCGTAGTGGTCGTACCGGCGGGCGTAGATGAACTTTCCAAAGCCGATCACGCGGAAAGCCTCCGGTGGGAGCAGGCCCATCCCCACGAAGCAATCGCGCACCTGACACCGGAGGTGGTGGTCCAGGTACGCGCGGAACTCGTCGAGTGGTCCGGGTTCGGCGGGCATCAGTTCGAGCGTGGCGTCGGGCTGGCGGTCGAGCGGCCGGTCAAATCGCTGTACCTCGTGCTGGCCCTGTGCGTTCGGGTAGCCGACGTGGATGCCCGAGACCGCAGCGACGTCGAACTCGAGGTCGTCGGGACCAGCGAGGTCGACGAGGTGATCACCGAAGGCCTCCCACTCTGCAAGGTCCGAATCGGAGATATCGGCGGGACTGGTGGCCCCTGTGCCGTCGTCGTAGTCGAGGCCGTGGGCCTCCGCCAGCGCACGGGCCTGCTTTTCGAGGCCGCTTTCCGGTATGTCGACGCCGAGCCAGCCGTCGAGTTCGTAGACCACCGCGTCGGGTGCCCGGACGCCCGCGGGAAGGTCGACGGGTCGGTCGACGTCCGCGTGGTGACTGCGCAGTTGCTGACGGAGTGCGCCGAAGTAGCGCTCGAACTCGGCGTCGGAAAGGTCCTTGATGGCCAGTCGGACTGCGTTCACGTACGCTGGGTTCTCGGCGTGCTCGACGGTATCGTACCCGCGCTCGCGAAAGACGTGGTACTTCGCGAAGCGACGGGCCTGGTTGTTGTGTTCGTTCTCGTCCTCGGTTCGGTCGTCAGGGTCGTCGGCATATGCCTCACATTGGTGGTAGACTATCTCTCCATTACTCTTTTTAATTGTCAAATCGTGTTCACTATCCAAATTGTCGAATATGCTAACACCAATATGGGCTTCGCCCTCTGCTGTTATTTCAGCGTTCATACTCACTTTTGATTAGATAGGGGATCGTAGCCCCCGTGGGTGTTCTTCTCATCCTTCAGTTCCTCGTACATCCGCGAGATCTCCTCGTACATGTGTTCGAGGTTCGCGGCCTTCTCGTCGGCCAGATTGTCCGACGCCCAGCCGATGCCCTGTTTCACGAGATCACCGACGACGCCGGATGCGGCTGTTCCGACGGCCGCGCCAGCTGCGGTCCCGAGACCGGGGAAGATCGAGCCAACCGCTGCGCCGACTGCGGCGCCCGTTCCCATGCTCGCCAGTGAGCCAACGAGTCCCTTCGTCGCCGTCTCTCCCCACTCGCCCTCGGACGGTGTACCCGGTTGCGCTTGGCTCAGGACTTCAAGCACCTGCTGCTGATTCGCTTTGAGCTGTTCGACTTCCTTCGCCAGGACTTCCGGGTCGACCGGCACGTCCGAACCAAACCGTTCGTCGGCCTCCTGCCGAGCCCGGTCGAGCTGCTCCCCTTCGGGCATTCGCTGGATGTGTACGTCAGTTCCCAGTCGGTTCACGATCAGCGGCTCCTCACCCGCCAACGCCTCTTCGGCAGCCTGATCTGCCTCCCGCTCCAGTTGCGGGTCCGGATCGAGATCCAGGTCCGCATCCGTTTGCGGCATCATCGAGATCGCCGCCCCGGTTTGCTGCTTGACGTGCGCGAGTTCGTGTGCCAGTAAATACTGGCCTTCCGACGTCTCAGGTTCGTACTCGCCGGAGTTGAACACGATCGAGTTCCCACAGGTAAACGCCCGTGCGTCGAGGGCATCCGCGGCCTTCGCTGCCGACGGTCCCGTGTGGATTCGCACGTCCGAGAAATCGGCGTCCATTCGTGACGCCAGCGACCGCTGCAGGTCGAAATCGAGCGGCATCCCGCCGCGTTCCAGCACGTCCCTCACCGACTCCGGGACGTCCCCACGGTCGGTCCCCGTGTCTTTGAGGGCACGCTGGATGTTCCCCTCGCGGACACGTCGCGCACGTTCGGCGGGCGACACGGGCACGGCGACATCAGGCATCGGGCTCGGTACACCCGACCCCTCCCGAGTACTCCCCCGTTGCGGCCGCATGCTCGATCGGGACCGAGCGTCCGTCGACTCACGCTCGCGGTTCTTCCTGGCGCGTTTCGACTGCCTTGTTCGATCCCGTCGCTTGCGCTTACGCATCCCTCACCACTCCCCGACCGCGAGGAGGGTATTCATCAGGCCAAACTTCAGTTGCATACGTTGTGGATTGAATTGTATTGCTATAATTGTTTTCATGAAATAACCGCGGACGGGAGTGCTCGACCGCTGTAGATTGGAATTTGTGCGGGTACTTGTTCACACTGTTTTGACGGGTGGTGACTGTATGTGAAACGAAATATTATGTGGGAGAGGAGCAGAATCAATAATCATCGAAATGTACGAACGGTTCGGGGACCACCTGCAGTCCGAGTTCGATCGGGTACGCTTCGCACTGACGACGCTCGCCGAAACGCCGCACATCCTCGAACGAGTGCCCGAGTTGGAGGACACGAATGCAGACGGAACCACCGATTCCGAACCCAAGAGTCGATTGCTCACCGCCGGGTCGCGTCTCGGCGCACTAAACGGACTCCAAACGGGCGCCGCTCCCGAAAAGGTGACCGAGTTACAGCGTCACCTCCGGACGAAGACCGAGACGATCGACGAAGCACTCACAAACTCCAAAGCGGGGGCAGACCGCCGCCTCGCCCACCTGACGAAAGCGTTCGACCTCTCACGAGTGGAACTGGACACGCTCCTGCTCGCGCTCGCGCCGATACTCGACCGTGAGGTTTACACGATCTACGGCGCCATTCAGGGAAACAATCAGCAGACAGCGCCGACGATCCAATTACTCGAAACCGTTCTCATCGGAATGGGACACGCCGAGACTCCTGGCGACGTCACCATCAACGATAGTTACTCACCGCATTCACCGCTGTTCGAGTATCGACTGCTTCTCCGGCACGAAGGATCTCCGGGCACACCCTCGTCCTACGACACCGTCACCGTCGACGAGCGCATCGTCGACTATCTCAAAGGCGACGACAGCCTCGACCGCGCGCTCGCCGATCTCGTTTCCATCGAGCAGGCCGATGGCAGTCTCTCCGACCTGGTCTTCGACGACGAGACGACCGAGACGCTGGAAACCGTTCGCGACCGCTCGGCTGTGGCCGAGGCGCCCACCATCTACCACTTCGCCGGCGAGGACGGCACCGGCAAAGACCGCCTCCCAGCCGCCCTCACCGACAGTGGCACAGCCATCCTGCGGGTGGACGCCACTGAGATCGTCGAGAACGACGACCTATGTACTCGGCTGATCCGCGAGGCCGCCCTGCAGGACGCGGCGATCCACCTCACGGGGCTCGAACGCGTCACCGAACGGACGGAGACACCCGCGATTGGCCTAGACGAAGACGGCGGCATCTCGATGCCCGATCTCGACGCGCCCACCGTCGACTCAGTCGTCGAGCGCTTCGACGACGCGCCCGGCGACGTCTTCCTCTCCCACATCGATTCGTGGAAACCCGATGTCGACCTCGCCCACCACCGTATCGAGACCGCCCACTGCCCGCCCCCCGAGTACAGTACTCGATTGGCCATCTGGGAGGAGTACGCCGACGAGATTTCCGAATCCTACCTGATCGACAACGTCGCGACCAACTTCCGACTTCCCCAGCGTGACATCCGTCGAGCAGTGCAGACGGCCCGGTATCTCTGCCGATCGGAGCAGGGTGTCGTCGAGGCACCCGGCGACGCGCCGGAAGCGTACGCCGCAGACGCCTTCGCCCCCGTCGACGCCGCTCTCGAACGGGACCACCTCTACGAGGCGTGCAAGCGCTACTCCGCCTCCAATCTCGAAGCGCTGGCCGAGCGGATGGAACCCGGCTATGAGCTGGACGACCTCTACCTGAACGACAGGCCCAAGACCCACCTCCGGGAACTCTGTGGGCACCTCCAGTACCGCGGCGCTGTCACCAGCGAGTGGGCTTCGGCGAGCCCGGCAGCCGCGGCGACGGCGTCGTCGCGCTCTTTTACGGCCAGCCCGGCACCGGGAAGACCATGGCCGCGGAAATCCTCGCGAACGAAACCGGCCTCGATCTCTACCGCGTGGATCTCGCCCAGATCGTCGACAAGTACATCGGCGAGACCGAAAGTCAACTCGCCGCGTTGCTCGACGAAGCCGAGCGCTCCAACGCCATCCTTCTGTTCGACGAGGCCGACTCGCTGTTCGGCGAGCGAACGGACGTCGGCGACGCCACCGACCGCCACGCCAACAACGTCACCAACTTCCTCCTCCAGCGCCTGGAATCGTTCGACGGCATCGCCCTCCTGACGACGAACAAACGCTCGGGCATCGACCCCGCGTTCAAACGGCGTATCGCCCACGCCATCCGCTTCGACGTGCCGCAGGAGGATCTGCGTCGGCGCCTCTGGCGCGAGAGTTTCCCCGACGAAGCGAGCGTCGACGTCGACTCCCTCGACATCGACTTCCTGGGGATGAAAACGCTGACCCCCGCGGTCATCCGCAAGGTCGCCAAGTACGCCGCCTACATCGCCGCCACCGAGGCTCACGACGGCCAGCCACTCGACGGCGAGGCGACCTCGCTGGACGACGTCACTATCACCTTCGATCACGTCATCATCGGGTTGCAGTACGCCAGCGAGGCCGGCGGCGTCGCCCTGCAGGACGACGAGTTCTATCAGTACGAGGATCGGTTGCGAACCTACGAGACGAAGCACGTCATCCGCGACTTCGACACCAGATTCCGGATGCGCTATCTCGATGGCGAGGGGCTCGAGGACGTGGCGAACGGAGACGACGGCGACGAATCTGGTGCGGTCGGCGGTGAGGCGGAAGATGGCGGCGGAAAACCGACCGAAGATACCCGCGCGGAATCACCAAACAAGGAATCGAACGCGACCGACGATGATGCATCCGAGTCTGACACGAAGTCGGTCGATGCGGAAAATGGCCCCACCAGAATAGCCGACGACTCACTCACTCCCGAAGCCGTCGTCCGGCACTTCTACGACCGCATCCGAGCGCAGGACCGCGAGGGCCTGAGCGCCCTGTATCATCCCGACGCCGACGTCGAGGTCCTCTCGAAACGGGACGTCATGGCGATGGATCTATCCAACGTCGAACTCGCGAGCTCGATCGAGCGAATCGTCGACGAAGACGAGTGCGTCGTTCTCGAGTTCGTCGAAGCCTCGAACACCCACGATCTGACGATCGAGATCGAGTGTCAGCCCGACGACGCTGGCCGGTGGCGCCTCTACACGATCAGGCAGGACGCGCCGGCCGAGACCGACTGAGCTGAGAAAACTTCTCCGCTGATTATCTCGAATCCGGTAACAAATTGGTCGTTCAGCCAAAATCTAGACGAAACGGAATCCTCGCTAGAACTGGTACTCCACGTTTGGCTTAGCTGAGCGGAAATTCCGCTAACCCAAATTGTGGGGTCGAATTTTTGGCTTAGCGCCAGCAGCGTGCGTAATATTTATTAGACAGGTTGGTTCGTCGGTCCGTCTAACCCAAATTGCCCCGAGCCGCCCCCATCAAAGAATCCTCGACGTTGATCACGACTACCGATAGAAACTTCGGGCTCGCATCAAAAGGGACATTAAATGACAAAATCGGTTCCCACCGAGGGCGGGCTCCAGCGGTCGGTCCTCCAGTGGCTCGACGGCCTCGGGTGGGAAACGTACGGACTCGGCGAGGGCCACGGGGCGACGGTCCTCGACGAGCGCTACGGGCGGACGCGCTCTGAGGTCATCTACTGGGACTTGCTCGCCGAGGCCGTCGTCGACCTCAACGACGAACTGACGGCGGACAACGTCGACCGCTTCCTGAACTCGTTCCGGCGCGACCTCGATCACGACAACCTCTTCGACGGCAACCAGGCGTTCCACGAACTCCTGACGAAGGGGAAGAAACACACCGTCGATCAGCAACACAACGGCACGAAGACCATCTATGCCGACCTGATCGACTTCGACGAACCCGAGAAAAATCGATTGCACGCCGTCGACGAATTCGCCATCACCCGGCGAGGGTCGATCCGACCCGACGTGACCCTGCTCGTCAACGGCATCCCGATCGTCCAGCTGGAACTCAAATCCGTCACGCAGGACGCCGACGTCTACGACGCGATTTCGGACCTCCAGGAGTACGAGGAGACGGTCCCGCGGGCGTTCGTCCCGACGCTGTTCAACGTCGCCGCCGACCAGCGGACCCTCCAGTACGGCGCCGTCGGCGCCGCCCGCGAGTTCTACCAGGGCTGGACGACCGCTCCCGACGCCTACGAATCGGAGAACGATGTCGAGCAGGCCGTGCACGCGCTGTTGAACCCGACGACGCTGCTCGACATCCTGAAGCACTTCGTCTTCTACGAGCGCCAGGCCGACCAGGACGCGAAGATCGTCCCGCGACACATGCAGTACTACGCGGTCAGGGAGATTCTCGAGCGGGTCGACCGGGGTGAGCACCGCAAGGGGTTGATCTGGCACACCCAGGGCTCGGGCAAGTCGTTCACGATGCTGTTCGCGGCGAAGAACCTCCTCGAACGCGACATCCTCGACGCCCCGCAACTCTTCATCGTCGTCGACACGGACAAACTCAACAGCCAGATGCGCGACCAGCTCGCCAACCTCTCCTTCGAGCGCTGGACCGAAGCCGAGAGCATCGAGGGGTTGGAAGCCACCATCGCCGCAGGGCGGAGCGAACTCGTCGTCACGACCATCCAGAAGTTTCAGGACGTCGACCCCGGCGTGGGGGCGACCGACGAGGCCGTCGTGCTGTCGGACGAGGCCCATCGCTTCATGGAGGCCGATCTCAAGAGCCGACTCGACGCCGCCCTGCCTGACGCCTACCAGTTCGGGTTCACCGGCACGCCAGTCCGCGAAGGCGACCGGGACAAGGATCGAAACACGTTCGACGAGTTCTCCCCCGAGGGCGAGGAGTACCTTCACCGGTATTCGATCAAGGACGGCATCGACGACGAGCTGATCCTCCCCGTCTTCTTCCGCCTCCGTCACGAGATGGAGTGGGACGTGGACGAGACGGGACTAGACGAGGAGTTCGACGAAGCGTTCGCTACCCTCCCCACAGACGAGAAACTGGCCGTCATCCGCGACCACGTCACCAGCCGCATGCTCGCCGAGATCGAACCGCGCGTCGAGCGCGTCGTCGACGAGATCGACGACCACTTCGACGGCGTCGCGAAGAACGGCTGGAAGGGAATGGTCGTCACTCCGAGTCGGGAGTCGGCAGCCATGTACGGGGAACGCCTGATCGACCGACGCGGCGAGGACGCCGTCGAGGTGCTCTTCACCGCGACCAACGACGATCCCGACCTGCTCCAGCAGTTCCACACCGACTCCGGCGAGCGCGACGAGATCGTCCGGGGGTTCAAAAAGAAAGACGAGCCCAAACTGCTCGTGGTGCACAATATGCTCCTGACGGGCTTCGACGCACCCGTCCTGAAGACGATGTACCTGGATCGGGAACTGCGAGATCACACCCTCATGCAGGCCATCGCGCGGACGAACAGACCCGCCGACGGCAAGGAAAACGGCGAGATCGTCGACTTTCAGGGCGTTTTCGAGAACATCGACGACGCGCTCGATTACGACGACACGACCAGGCAGTACGCCGCCCAGGACAGGGAGAAGCTGTTCGAGAAACTCGAGAACCAACTCGACGCAGTGCTCGACATCTTCGAGGGGATCCCCCGCGAGGACAGCCAGGAGACGGTCGACGCCTGTCTCGACCGGGTGAGTTCCCAGCCCGAAAAAGGCGAGTTCAAACGAAATTTTCGCCGACTCCAGGACCTCTACGAGTCCGTCTCGCCCGACCGTCGACTCGTCGAGGAGGGGATCGTCGAGGACTACGGCTGGCTCGGCCGGATCCACACGGCGTTCCAGCGGACGGCCAACCGTTCGAAGCGTCCCGAAGACGAGATGCGGGAGAAGACCCGTGAGATCATCGAGGAGCACGTCAACATCGGCGAGATCAAACGGGAGTACCCGGTCTACGAACTCGGCGCCGAGTACCTGGACGATCTCGATCACCTCAGCAGCGACGCGGCGAAGGCGACGACCATCGCTCACGCGATCAAGGAGAGTACCCAGCCCCGGATGGGGCAGAATCCGCGTTACGAACGACTGAGCGAGCGCGTGACCGACATCGTCGACGAGTGGCGGGCCGGCGATCGGACCGATCCCGAAACCGTCGAGGCCCTGCGGGAAGTCGAGGCGGCGGTCCTCGAAGTCGACGAGGAGGCGAACGAACGGGGGATGACGGACGCCGAATTCGCCATCTTCACCGACCTCACGGAGGAGCGAGACACCGAACTCTCCGAGGACACCGCAGCCACACTCGCAGGGGACATCGTTTCCGAGTTCGACGACCGCATCGACACGAGTTACCAGGGATGGGAGACGAACCCGAAAACCGTCCAGCAGATCGAACTGGTCCTGCTCGACGTCCTGGTCAAAACCCACCAGCGTGGCGACCTGGTCACCGACGCGTTCATCGACGCCGTTCACACCTACCTGATTCAGAACTATGTCGCGGACGAGTGAGCGAACGACGACGCTGGCCGGTGAGGAGGTGGTCTACGACGTCACGACGAGTGCCGACGCCTCGCAGTCTCGAATCGACGCGGGAATCGATGGCATCACGGTGGTCCTTCCTGCAGATGGTGACGACGACCCTGAGGCGATCCTCTCCGAAAACGCGACGTGGGTCCTCGATAAGAAGGCGAAATTCGACCGCTATCGAGACGACGTTCCAGATCGGACCTTCGAGGCCGGCGAGCTGTTTCCTTATCTGGGCGACGAGCACGAACTGCTCGTTGAGCCACGGCAGAAATCTGCCGTCGAAGACGGGACGATTCGCCTCCGACGGAGTGCGGTCGACCAGTCGTCAGTCGAGCGGGCGCTGCGGAACTTCTACCGACGGCAGGCCCGTGCGTACCTCTCCGACCGGCTCGATCACTTCGCGAACGAGATGGGGGTTGCGTACGACAGGCTGGAAATCAGAAACCAGCGAACCCGCTGGGGGAGCTGTTCGACGACCGGCACGCTCGGGCTGAACTGGCGATTGCTGATGGCACCGCCGGCGATCATCGACTACGTCTGCATCCACGAACTGGCCCATCTTCGCGAGGCCAACCACACGGATGCGTTTTGGGCTCTCGTCGCTGATCACGATCCGGCCTACCGAGAACACGCCGAGTGGCTCGACGAACACAGTGCGCGGCTAATCTTCTCACCCGACGATCTGTAACAGAATCCGTGCCAACTTCGTCTTGTAGAGGTGAGGAACGCCCTCTACGAGGGAGAATCGTCCGGGAAGTGTTGATCCAGGAATGAACGGTTGTTACTCACCGGCAGTTGGGCGGGCGCATTTTCAGGGACGTGTACACGAGTCGGGGGTCATTCACGAAATAAATTGGTCTCCATAGTCGAACGTACGTGCAACTCCAGAATAAGTATAGAAAGTGGTGGATCTCTTATGGCGGTGTGTAGCAAAAGAGGGTACCGAAAACGACTGGCCGAGCCGAATGAACTACGGCCCGTGAGTGACGCTGACTACCCCAAATTCGCTGGTCGTACTTTGTTCCGCTACAACCTCTCCGTCTTCGAGGATCTGTACAGTGAGTTCGGTATTTGAATCGTCTTCTTTTTGAATCGTTGCGCTGATGATCATTGCATCGTCGGCTACGTCGAGCGTGTCATCTCCGTTGCCATCGACACTGCGGGTGGCACCTTCTTCACCGATGGCACCTGACCACTCGCCGTCGTAGCGGACACGTATCTGGTTGCCTTCGACTCCCTCCTCGGCGTCCGTTACCGTATCGTCAGTAGCTGGTTCAGCTTCAGCCGCAGAAGGGCCTGCATCATCTACATTTGATTCTGGCTCAACCCCATCTTGACCTACGAGTCCGCCTGCTATGGCTAATCCAATGACCACCACGCCAAGGACGACCCAACGTGAAAATGTTAAGTCATAATCTTCTCTGATTCGACCTCGGGTTGTTGGGAGAGCAAATATACCAACCGCTACCACAATCGCGCCAGCGACTGGATCCGTTTGAATCATCGCTAACCCAACGAGGATAACCAACGGTGCGATAATCCAAGCGAGTATGCGACCGATTGTAATTTTCTTCTCCTTTGACGAACTAGATCCATCATTACGGATTTCTGCTTCACCCTCGTTGGATCCGCTTTTTCGTTCGGTATTGGCCTGGTCGGTGCGTGAAACGGTCTGATCTGCCCCACAATTTGGGCAAAACTGTGCGGTCTCCTCCAGTGCTTTCCCACATTGGTAGCAATTCGCATTTGGAGATTTCTTGGCCATTGTTACCAACCCACATGATCGCTATTCTCCACGACTAAGTATAGTTAGTGTAACATTTGCTTGAGTTTCGTTCCTGTTGGATAGAGGTCATAGGGGTACGAGGGTTACAGTGGGCTAACCTCGGGATCCCGAACTAAGTGAGATGAATCCACCCGTGGATGGCGCGAACGAGAATCGAGCGGTAGCCAAGGGAATTGGGTAAGATCGAGAAAGTAGGCCAGTGCAATAGCCTCGATGAGGGCAGGACGTCGCTATGTGGAAATAACGTGGTAGGGGGGAAGCTTAATTCGATGAACCCAAGTCTCAGAGGCTCGATTTAAAAAGGGTTTGTATCTTACGGAGATGCGCTGGCTGGGATTTGAACCACGCCCAGACGTGCTCGCTTCGCTGCGCGCGACTGGTCTGATTCAAACCCAGGGCGATTTTCCGAACCCGGGTGTTCGCACTGCGTAGCAGTGCTCATGGGAGTTGGGTTCGGAAAAGAACGCTGGCTGGGATTTGAACAACGCGAAGACGGTCCTGCTCGCTCACTCCGTTCGCTGTGCGGGCTGCGACTTCTCTCGTTCAAATCCAGGGCGACTTCTATGGCTCACGGGTTCCGAGCACACGCTACGCGGTGCTCGGGAGGGTTGTTCACCGTAGAAGTGCGCTGGCTGGGATTTGAACCCAGGTTGTGACCATGGCAAGGTCACGTGATACCACTACACTACCAGCGCCCTGTTGCACTCTCATCTAATCGCCGATGGGGGTATAAGGGTTGCGAAAGGCGGGCGTTTCGCCACGCCGTGTCACGGTTGTCGTTGGTGGAGGAGTTGGCGCGTGTGCGCCCGGAAAATGCAATATATCGGGATCTCCTTCTCAGGCTGACAATTCCCTCGTGGGTACCCTGTCGCTGTCTATCACGTTTTCGTGGGTGTGAGGCCGTCACAGGCCCGAATCGTTTCGCCATGCTTTTAAGACCCTGTCCGCAATGAATCGCTACAGTCTAGTGACGAGGCGCCGAAGCGCTACGGTATGACCGTCAGCGTACTCGTGCCGTCGTCGATAGCCCGTGAAGCCGAGGACAAACGCGAGGCAACTCGCAAACTCGGATACGTCGCCCGTGCGGCGACGATCTTCCGGGCCGACCGCCTGATCGTCTTCCCCGACGGGGACGGCGAAACGGGTCGATTCGACGGCGGGTTCGTCGAAACCGTGCTGCGATACGCCGCAACGCCCCCGTACCTCAAAACCGAGGCGTGGGGCAAGCGGGACGAACTGGAGTACGTGGGCGTCCTGCCGCCGCTCCGCGCTTCATCACGGACCGGCTCCGAATCGAACGGTTCGGGGTCGTTAAGACGAGGGATCGTGACCGAGGTCGGACCTGAAGGCCGCGTCCGGGTCAATTGCGGACTGCAACACCCGATCTCCCTCAACGTACCACCGAAAATGGTGGTCGATGAGGGGGAGCGCGTGACCGTCAGGATCTCTTCGCGACGACCGGTCCGGGCGAAGCTCGTCGACGAGCCCCTTGCGGGGTTGTCGATCGAGCGGACGGACCTCTCCGCAGCACTCGGCCGTGAGGACGCCGGTGTTCGCATCGCGTCGTCCCGGTACGGTGAGGAACTCACCACCGGGCGACTCGAGACACTGGCCGGACGCGTCGAGCGCGACGGCATGACCGTCGCCTTCGGTGCGCCCGAGAGAGGGCTGCCGGACATCCTCGGAATCGAGGAGTCACGTGCCGGCGCGTCGTCCAGCGGGGACGGCGGGACGGCAGACGGAGTCGAACCCAGCGGCGATCCGGGGTTCGACCTCTGGCTGAACACGGTTCCGAACCAGGGCAGCGAGGTGGTGCGAACGGAAGAAGCGATGTTCGCCACCCTCGCTTGCCTCTCACTGAGAGCGTGATAGAATGCCACAAGCAAATAGACCACGCAAAGGCTCACTCGGATTCGGCCCACGCAAGCGGGCGACCAGCGAGGTCCCGCGCTTCCGTTCGTGGCCGGATGACGACGGACAGCCGACGCTACAGGGCTTCGCGGGCTACAAGGCCGGCATGACCCACGTGGTGACGGTCGACGACGCGGCCAACTCGCCGACCGAAGGGATGGAGACGACCGTCCCGGTCACCATCGTGGAGACGCCGCCGATGGCCATCGCGGCCCTGCGAGCGTACGAAGAATCGCCATACGGACAGCAACCGGTCGCCGAGGTCTGGGCGGACGAGCTCGACGACGAGCTCGAACGCACACTCGACCTGCCTGGCGACGACTACGACCGTGACGCAGCCGCGGACGAGTTCACCGCCGCCCTCGAGGCGGGACGTGTGGACGACGTCCGCGCGATCACGTACACGACGCCGGACGAGATCCAGTCCGTGCCGAAGACGAAGCCGGACGTCATGGAGACGCGCATCGGCGGCGGCTCGGTCGACGACCGCGTCGAGTTCGGTCTCGATCTGCTCGAGGCCGACGGTGGCGAGCACGTCATGAACGACGTGTTCCGCGCCGGCGAGTACGTCGACGCGAGCGGTGTCACGAAAGGAAAGGGCACCCAGGGTCCCGTCAAGCGCTGGGGCGTCCAGAAGCGCAAAGGCAAGCACGCCCGTCAGGGCTGGCGTCGCCGCATCGGTAACCTCGGCCCGTGGAACCCGAGCCGCGTTCGCTCGACGGTTCCCCAGCAGGGCCAGACCGGGTACCACCAGCGCACCGAACTGAACAAGCGCCTGCTCGCCATCGGCGACGGCGCCGACGCGACGGTCGACGGCGGCTTCGTCAACTACGGCGAGGTCGACGGCCCGCACGCGTTGATCAAGGGTTCGCTCCCCGGGCCATCACAGCGACTCATTCGCTTCCGCCCGGCGATCCGACCCGGAGACCAGCCGCGCCTCGATCCCGAGGTCCGGTTCGTCTCCACCGCATCGAACCAGGGATAATCTATGCAGGCAACAGTACACGACCTGGACGGCGCCGAGGCGGACACGGTCGAGCTCCCGGCGATCTTCGAGACGGAGTATCGCCCGGACTTGATCTCCCGCGCGGTACGCGTCGCCCAGGCAAACCGAACACAGGCCTACGGCGCCGACGAGTTCGCCGGGAAGCGAACGTCGGCGGAGAGTCCCGGCAGTGGCCGGGGGATGGCTCACGTCCCACAGCAGGGTGGACGCGCACGTCGCGTTCCCCAGGCTGTCGGTGGACGGAAGGCCCACCCGCCGAAAGCCGAGGCCGACCGCACCGAGTCGATCAACACGAACGAACGAAAGCTCGCGACGCGGAGTGCCATCGCGGCGACCGCGGACGCCGAGCGCGTCGCCGAGCGCGGTCACGAGTTCGACGACGACCTCGAACTTCCACTGGTCGTCGACGACGAGTTCGAGGATCTCGAGAAGACCAGGGAGGTCGTCTCGTTCCTCGAAGGGACCGGGCTCGACGCCGACATCGAGCGTGCCGACGAGGGACGCTCCGTCCGAGCCGGCCGCGGTAAGACCCGCGGTCGCAAGTACAAGCAGCCGAAGTCGATCCTCTTCGTGACCTCGAGCGAGGCCGGTCCGTCGCGGGCCGCTCGCAACCTCGCGGGCGCCGACGTCGCGACCGCAGCCGAGGTAAACGCCGAGGATCTTGCGCCCGGTACGCATCCGGGTCGACTGACCGTCTGGACCGAAGCCGCACTCGCGGAGGTGAGCGATCGATGAGTTCGATCATCGACTACCCGCTCGTGACCGAGAAGGCGATGAACGACATGGACTTCGAGAACAAGCTCCAGTTCGTCGTCGACGTCGACGCGGCGAAACCCGAGATCCGTGAGGTCGTCCAGTCGCGGTTCGACGTGACCGTCACGGACGTCAACACGCAGATACAGATGGACGGAAAGAAGAAAGCGATCGTCACACTGAGCGAGGACGACGACGCGCAGGAAGTCGCCTCGCGAATCGGGGTGTTCTGACCATGGGACGACGAATTCAGGGACAGCGACGTGGTCGCGGGACCTCGACGTTCCGCGCACCGTCGCACCGATACAAGGCCGACCTCGAGCACAAAAAGCCCGAAGAGACGGACCTCGTCAGCGGGACGGTCGTCGACATCGAGCACGATCCGGCTCGATCGGCGCCGGTCGCCGCCGTCGAGTTCGACGACGGCGATCAGCGCCTCGTCCTCGCACCCGAGGGCATCACCGTCGGCGAAGAACTGCAGATCGGCATCTCCGCGGAGATCAAGCCCGGTAACACGCTTCCGCTCTCGGAGATCCCGGAAGGGGTTCAGATCTGTAACGTCGAGGCCAAGCCCGGCGACGGTGGGAAGTTCGCGCGCGCATCGGGCGTCAACGCGGACCTGATCACCCACGACCGCAACGCTGCGGTCGTCCAGCTGCCGAGCGGCGAGACGAAGCGTCTCGATCCCAACTGCCGCGCGACGATCGGCGTCGTGGCCGGCGGTGGCCGTACGGACAAGCCGATGGTCAAAGCCGGAAACAAGTACCACAAGATGCGCGCACGGGGGACGAAGTGGCCCCGCGTTCGTGGTGTCGCCATGAACGCCGTCGACCACCCGTTCGGTGGCGGCGGTCGCCAGCATCCCGGTCGCCCGAAGTCCGTTTCGCGGGACGCCCCGCCGGGACGGAAGGTGGGCGACATCTCGTCGCGGCGAACGGGCCGCGGTGGTAACAAATGACCCAGGAGTACCGAACCGGCCGCGAGGGTGAGTTCACCTACCGTGGCCACACGTTAGACGAGCTGCAGGAGATGGAGCTCGACGAGGTCGCGGAACTGCTGCCCGCACGTAAGCGGCGAAGCATCCGACGCGGGCTCTCGACGGAGCAGGAGAAGCTGCTCGAGAAGGCCCGTAACCGAACGGAAGAGGAGACTGCGAACGATCCGATCCGGACGCACCTGCGCAACATGCCGGTGCTGCCGGAGTTCGTCGACCTGACTTTCGCCGTCTACGACGGCCAGGAGTTCGGTCGCGTTCGCGTCGAGCCCGAGATGATCGGTCACTACCTGGGCGAGTTCCAGCTCACCCGGACGTCCGTCGAACACGGACAGGCCGGTATTGGCGCAACACGCTCCTCGAAGTTCGTGCCACTGAAGTGATCGTCCAATGGGAATCAACTACTCAGTCGACGCGGATCCGGACTCCACGGCGAAAGCCATGCTCCGGGAGCGTCACATGAGCCACAAGCACAGCAAGGAAATCGCCCGGGAGATCAAGGGCATGACCGTCGGTGACGCCCAGGAGTACCTGGCCGCCGTCATCGAGGGTGAACGCTCGATCCCGTTCAAGTCCCACAACACCGGTGCCGGACACCGTTCGGACATCGACGGCTGGGACGCCGGCAAGTACCCGGAGAAGGCGAGCAACGCCTTCCTCGACTTGCTCGAGAACGTCACCGCCAACGCGGCCCACCAGGGCTTCGACGGCGAGACGATGGAGATCGCCCACGTCGCCGCCCACAAGGTCGGCGAGTCGATGGGTCGAAAACCCCGCGCGATGGGCCGAGCGACGGCCTGGAACACGCCGGAGGTCGACGTCGAAATCGTCGTCGCCGAAACCGAAGACATGGAGGGTGATGCCTGATGGCAGACGAACACCAGTTCATCGAGAACGGATTGCGCCGCTCACAGATCGACGAGTTCTTCGCTGACGAACTCGGTCGCGCCGGCTACGGCGGCATGGACGTCGCCCAGACGCCGATGGGAACGCAGATCGTCCTCAAGGCCGAGAAGCCAGGGATGGTTATCGGCAAGGGCGGTGAGAACATCCGGAAGGTCACGACGGCCCTCGAGGAGCGATTCAACCTCGAAGATCCGCAGATCGACGTCCAGGAGGTCGACGAACCCGACCTCAACGCTCGCATCGTCGCGGACCGACTGGCCAACGCCCTAGAGCGTGGCTGGTACTTCCGCAAGGCCGGCCACACGACGATCGACCGGATCATGGACGCTGGCGCACTCGGTGCCGAGATCGTCCTCTCCGGAAAGGTCACGGGCGCACGCTCGCGCGTGGAGAAGTTCAACCGTGGCTACATCAAGCACAACGGCGAGCCCGCCGACGAGGTCGTCGACCACGGTCAGGGCGTCGCCGTCATGAAACTCGGGACGATCGGCGTGGACGTCAAGATCATCCCGCCGGGTGCCGAGCTGCCGGACGACTTCCACGTCGAGGAAGGCCTCGACCCCGAAGCGGTCGTTCCTGACGCCGTCGAAGCGAACGAGGGCGTCGAGGAACTGCTTGAAGGCACGCCTGCGGAAGACGAAGCCGAAGCGGATGCCGACGAGGAATCGGCCGAGGACGCCGAGGCCGAACCCGAACTCGACGAGGAGGTCGTCGAGGAAGCCATCGAAGAAGAGGTCGTCGAGGAATCGGTCGAAGCCGAAACCGAGGCAGACGCCGACGACGCCGAGGCCGCTGCCGACGAGGTCACGGAAGATCTCGACGAAGAGATCGAAGCCGAGGCCGAGGAGCTCGTCGCCGAGATGGAGGGCGACGAGGACGACGTAGACGAGGGAGGTGACGCCTGATGGCGATCGTTCACGTCGAGGAACTCCGCGACATGACGCCCGCCGAGCGCGAAGCCGAACTCGAAGAGCTCGAGACGGAACTGCTGAACCAGAAGTCCGTCCTCGCAGCCGGTGGGGCTCCGGAAGATCCGGGCCGCATCAACGAACTCGGCAAGACGATCGCCCGGATCAAGACGATCCAGCGAGAAGAAGGCGACTTCGACGAAGAATAATCATGCCACTGACACCCGAGACGCTCCCGCGACACGAACTCACTGGCCTTTCGGTCAGGGTCGTCGAGAGTGACGACCCTGGTCGGGTCGGGATCCGGGGACGGGTCGTCCGCGAGACGACCAGCACCCTCCGGATCGAGCGTGCTTCGCCGGAGGCGGAGCGACGCGAGTCGCGAGACGGCGGTGACGACGCCGACGCACGTGACGCGGACGGCGCTCGGGTGGTTACGGTACCGAAGGTGGGAACGACGTTCGAATTCGCGATCACAGATGAAGCCGCCGGGGTCGAAAAGGCCCCGGGGACCGCGTCCAAACTGGCCGACACTCAACCTGCGGGGGAGTCCGAACCGGCTTCCACCACAGACAGCGCTGGCGAGGGCGTGGCCTACGTTACGGTCGATGGATCGCGCCTGAACGAACGACCGGCCCGCCGTACCGAAACGGCAGGAGATTCACCATGGCAATAGGACTAGATGTAGACACCCCTCCGGAACCGGCAAACCCGGAGGAATACGACTACGAGAAGTGTCCGTTCTACGGCGAGCTTCCCGTTCGAGGACAGGTCCTCGAAGGGCAGGTCGTCTCGACGGACATGGACAAGACCGTAGTCGTCGAGCGAGAGTACGACGTGGCCGTACCGAAGTACGATCGGTACATGAAGCGTCGCTCGCGCATTCCGGCACACGTGCCGGGCGTGCTCGAGCCGCTCTCGGTCGGTGACTCGGTCAAGATCGCAGAGACCCGACCACTGTCGAAGACGAAATCGCACGTGGTCGTCGAAGTAACACAGGAGGCGACTGCCGAAGACGTCGCCGAGCTCACGCGTCAGGAGGAGCCTGACCGTGAACTCTCGGCCGAGGACGTGACGGCGGACGCCGACGCCGAGGAAATCGAGGGTGAGCAGTGATGGAGGCGATCAAGGCCGACGTCACGCAGGGACTCAAGAAGGGGTCGCTCGTCACCTGTGCCGACAACACCGGTGCCCGAGAGCTGAAGGTTATCAGCGTCGCGGGCTACCACGGCACGAAGAACCGCCAGCCCAAGGCTGGCCTCGGCGACAAGGTGACCGTTTCCGTCACCAAGGGGACGCCCGAGATGCGCCGCCAGGTGCTCGAAGCCGTCGTCGTTCGTCAGCGCCAGACCGTTCGGCGCCCGGATGGCACGCGCATGAAGTTCGAGGACAACGCGGCCGTCATCGTCGACGAGAACGAGGAACCCCGCGGAACGGAGATCAAGGGACCGATCGCTCGCGAAGTCGCCGAACGGTTCGGTGCCATCGCGAGCACCGCCACGATGATCGTATAGAACCATGAGCAAGCAACCACGCACACAGCGAACGCAGACGGACCGTGCCCCGCTGCACAAGCGCGGCACGCAGCTGCACGCGACGCTCACCGAGGAGCTCCGCGAGGAGTACGACACCCGTCGCACGCGCGTCAACGCCGGTGATACGGTCGAAGTGATGCGCGGCGATTACGCCGGGACGGAGGGAGAGGTTCTCACCGTCTCGCTTCGCGACGGCGTCATCCACGTCGAAGACGTCACGGTCGAGACGGCCGACGGCGAGGAAGTCCCTCGCCCGCTCGACGCGTCGAACGTCCGCATCACGGACCTCGACCTGAGCGACGAGCGTCGCGAGGCACGACTCGAAGGTGATAGCGAATGAGCAACCATCAGAAACGACTCTCGGTACCGAAGTCCTGGCCGGTCGAGCGAAAGACCGACACCTTCACGGTGAAAGCTGGGGCCGGCCCGCACGGTGAAGACGGCGTTCCGCTGCTCATCTTGCTGCGGGACGTGCTCGAGTACGTCGACAACCGAAAGGAGGCGCGCTACGCACTCGCGAACGACGCAGTGCTCGTCAACGGCGACGAGATCAGCGACGAGGAGCGCCCGATCGGGATGTTCGACATTCTGGCGTTCCCCGACCGCGAGGAGGCCTACCGCGTCTTCCCGGACGAGGGTGGCCGCCTCTCGCTGACCCCGATCGACGCCGAATCGGCCGAGAGCCGACTCGGCAAGGTCGAGGGCAAACGACAGGTCACCGGCGGCGTCACGCAGCTCTCGCTGCACGACGGCACCAACGTGACCGTCGACGACGAGGCCACCTACGGTGTGAACGACTCCGTCGTCGTCGACAACGAGTCGAAGGAGATCGTCGCACACTTCCCGTACGAAGAATCGGCGCTCGTGACGGCCGTTCGCGGCAACCACGCCGGCAAGATCGGTCAGGTCGCCGAGATCGACGTCACGCCCGGGAGCGGCTCGAACATCGTCACCGTCGAAGCGGCCGAGGCGGCCGCGACGGACGAGGAATTCGAGACCGTCGAGGAGTACGTCGTCGTCATCGACGAGAACTTCACGGGTAGCGAGGCTGCTGCCTCGGATGCGAGCGGTGAAACCGCGAGCGCAGGTGATGACGAATGAGCGACGCCGAATCGTCGGCAGACTTCCACTCGATGCGCGAACCGCGCGTCGAGAAAGCTGTCGTCCACATGGGCGTCGGGCAGGGCGGTCGCGAACTGGCCGACGCCGAGGACATCATCGAAGAGATCTCCGGTCAGCAGAGCGTCCGCACGCAAGCGGCCGCGACCGAACCGGAGTTCGGCATTCGCCAGGGTGAGCCGATCGGGACGAAAGTCACGCTCCGTGGCGACGACGCACACGAGTTCCTCGAGACGGCGCTGCCGATCGCGGACCTTTCCGCTCGCCAGTTCGACGAGACGGGGAACTTCAGCTTCGGTGTCGCCGAGCACACCGACTTCCCCAGCCAGGAGTACGACCCGAACATCGGGATCTACGGACTGGACGTGACCGTCAACCTGGTCCGTCCCGGCTATCGCGTTGCGAAACGCGATCAGGCAACCCGGTCGATCCCGTCGAACCATCGACTGACGCCCGAGGACTCGATTCGATTCCTCGAGGCGGCGTTCGACGTGGAGGTAGACGATGAGTGAAAGTGAGAACGAACAGACGGGCGAGCACGCCGCAAAGCGCACGGGACAGCTTGAGTCCTGTCAGCGCTGTGGCCGCAAGCAGGGACTTGTCGGGAAGTACGACATCAATCTCTGCCGCCAGTGCTTCCGCGAGATCGCCCGCGACATGGGATTCAAGAAGTACAGATGACAGGTAACGACCCACTCAGCAACGCGCTCTCGGGCATCGACAACGCAGAGAGCGTGGGCCATCTGAGCCACGAGGTACGGCCCGCCTCGAACGTGATCGGACAGGTACTCGAGGTCTTCTACGACCGCGGGTACGTCGACGGCTTCGAGTTCGTCGACGACGGCAAAGGCGGTCAGTTCGAGGTTGAATTGAACGGAGCGATCAACGAGTGCGGCCCCGTCAAGCCACGCTACAGTGCCGGCGCCGACGAGTTCGAGAAGTGGGAGAAGCGATTCCTCCCCGCTCGGGACTTCGGTGCGCTCGTCGTCACGACGAGCGAGGGCATCATGAGCCACTACGAGGCTCGTGAGCGGGCCATTGGGGGTCAGGTGATCGCGTACGTCTACTAGAGCAATGGCACGAACAACACTCACCATACCCGACGACGTAACAGTCGAGGTCGACCATCTCGACGTGACGGTCGATGGGCCGGAAGGGACGGTCTCCCGTCGCCTCTGGTACCCGGACGTCACCGTCGAGGTAGATGGCGACCAGGTGGTTATCGAGAGCGACGCCGACGACGCCAAGACGACGGCGACGGTCGGCACGTTCGAGAGCCACGTCCGCAACGCCTTCCACGGCGTGACCGACAACTGGGAGTACGAGATGGAAGTCTTCTACTCACACTTCCCAATGCAGGTCGACGTCGAAGGCGACGAAGTCGTCATCGAGAACTTCCTCGGCGAGAAAGCACCGCGACGAACGACTATCCACGGTGATACCCAGGTGAACGTCGATGGCGAGGCCATCACGCTCTCCGGACCGAACAAAGAACACGTCGGCCAGACCGCAGCTGATATCGAGCAGCTGACCCAGGTCACTGGGAAGGACACGCGTGTCTTCCAGGACGGCGTCTACATCACCGCCAAACCCAGCACGGGAGGTGCCTGATCATGTCCGAGGACGAATCTGACGACGCCGAAGCAGCAGTCGAGGAGGGAACTCCCGAGAGCTTAGAGGAGATCAGTGGCGTTGGCGCGAGCAAGGCCGACGCACTTCGCGAGGCCGGATTCGAGTCCGTCGACGACGTCAAAGAAGCCTCCCAGGACGACCTGGCGGCGGTCGAAGGCGTCGGTATGGCGCTTGCGGCCCGAATCAAGGCTGACGTCGGCGATCTCGAGGTCGACGAGGAGACCGAAGCCGAGATCGAAGACGAGGCCGAGCCCGAAGCGGAGGACGAGGCCGAAGACGTCGAGACCGAACTGCAGCCCCGGGGTCTGACCGAGAAGGAGCCCGATCTCTCCGACGAGGAGGGGCGGCTCCTGACCGAGCGGCACCACGAGGGCAAACCGCAGTTCAATCGACAGGACTACCACAAGAAAAAGCGGACGCCGGAATCCTGGCGAAAGCCGCGTGGTGGTCTCTCGAAGCAGCGCCGCGGCGTGAAGGGCAAGGGCCCGAAAGTCGAGGCCGGCTACCGGACGCCGACGACGGTGCGCGGCAAGCACCCGAGCGGATTCGAGGAAATCCGCGTCGAGAACACGGACGACTTAGACGGCGTCGACGGCGACACCGAAGCTGTTCGTATCGCCGGGTCGGTCGGTGCTCGCAAGCGCGAACGCATCGAAGAACAGGCCGAGGACGCAGGCATTCGCGTTCTCAACCCGACCTACGTCGAAGTGGAGGTAGACGAATGACGGACCTGAGTGCACAGAAGCGACTCGCAGCAGACGTCCTCGACGTCGGCAAGAATCGTATCTGGTTCGATCCGGACGCCCAGGGAGAGATCTCCCAGGCGATCACGCGCGAGGAGATCCGCGAACTCGTCGACGACGGCACGATCCGTGCCGAGGACGCCCGCGGTAACTCCCGCGGTCGAGCCCGCGAACGGAACGCGAAGCGAGCATACGGCCACCAGAAGGGGCCGGGCAAGCGACGCGGGAAGGCGGGTGCCCGTCAGGATAGCAAGGAACAGTGGCGAAATCAGATTCGGGCTCAGCGACGGAAACTGCGCGAACTGCGTGACTCGGACGAGCTTACGCCGACCGAGTACCGCGAACTCTACCGCAAAGCTGGCGGTGGCGAGTTCCGCAGCGTCCGGTACATGCTGACCTTCATCGAGAACGAATACGGTGACGAATAATGGCAACAGGACCACGATATAAGGTACCGATGCGACGTCGCCGGGAGGTCCGGACGGACTACCATCAGAGGTTGCGCCTGCTGAAATCGGGCAAGCCGCGCCTCGTCGCGCGGACGTCCAACGCGCACGTCAGGGCGCAGCTGATCACTCCCGGCCCCCAGGGCGACGAAACACATGCAAGCGCACACTCGGGTGACTTAGCCGAGTTCGGCTGGGAAGCACCCACGAGTAACCTGCCTGCGGCGTATCTGACCGGCCTCCTGGCCGGCACGCGAGCGGTCGAGGCCGGTGTCGAGGAAGCGGTTCTCGATCTGGGTCTCCACACGGCGACGCCGGGCAACAAGGTGTTCGCGGTTCAGGAGGGTGCGATCGACGCGGGGCTCGAGATCCCGCACAACGACAGCGTCCTCGCCGACTGGTCGCGCACGCGCGGCGAACACATCGCCGAGTACGCCGAGTCGCTCGACGAACCGCTGTACAGCGGTGACTTCGATGCGGCCGACCTCCCCGAGCACTTCGATACGGTACGAGAGGAGATCAGCAATGAGTAACCGACAGGACGGCGGGTGGGAACCCGTCACACGACTAGGGCGAAAGGTACAGGAGGGCGAGATCGACACGATGTCGGCCGCACTCGACTCCGGGCTTCCGCTGAAGGAGCCGGAGCTCGTCGACCAGCTCCTGCCGGGGCTGGACGACGAGGTACTCGACATCAACATGGTCCAGCGGATGACCGACTCCGGACGACGCGTGAAGTTCCGCTGTGTCGTCACCGTCGGTGACCGAAACGGCTTCGTCGGCTACGCCGAGGGGCGAGACGACCAGGTCGGATCGGCCATCCAGAAGGCTATCGAGATCGCGAAACTGAACATCATCGAGGTTCCCCGCGGCTCCGGGTCGTGGGAGGACCGATCGGACCGGCCACACTCGCTGACCCACCGAACCAGCGGGAAGGCCGGCTCGGTCGAGGTCGACGTCATCCCGGCACCCGAGGGGCTTGGACTGGCCGCGAGCGACACCGTTCGCGCCGTCCTCGAACTCGCGGGTATCGAGAACGCCTGGACACAGAGCCACGGCAACACTCGGACGACGGTCAACCTCGCGAAAGCGACGTTCAACGCGCTCGAGAACGCCTCGCAGTCCCGCATGCCGGCTCGGACGCAGGCTGACGAGGACGCCGAGGTGGTCGAGCGATGAAGGCACTCGTCCAGCTTCGCGGCGAGGTCGACCGCTCGGACGCGGTCGACGACACGCTGATGATGCTCAACATCCCCGAGGTCAACCACGCGACGCTCGTCCCCGAACGGGACACTTACCGCGGGATGATCACGAAGGTCCACGACTACGTCGCGTACGGTGAACCCAGCACGGACGTGCTCGCGACGGTGCTCTCGAAGCGGGCCGAGCCGCTCGAAGGCCGCCAGTCCGACGTCGACGAAGCGTGGGTCGCCGACAACACGGCCTACGGCGACTTCGATGGGCTCGCCGAGGCACTACTCGAAGAGGAAACGACACTTCGCGAGGAAGGACTCTCCCCGACGCTTCGCCTGCACCCGCCACGCGGTGGGCACGACGGTATCAAGAAGCCGACGGGCGACGGTGGCCAACTCGGAAAGCATACAACGGAGCAGATTAACGACCTGCTAGAATCGATGCGCTAACCATGACGAGTAAGAAAAAGCGCCAGCGCGGATCGCGAACCCACAGCGGCGGGACGCACAAGAACCGCCGTGGAGCCGGCCATCGAGGCGGCCGCGGCCGCGCCGGGCGGAGCAAACACGAGTTCCACAACTACGAACCGAAGCACAAACACGGCTTCAAGCGCCCGCAGGACGCGCAGCCGACGGTCGAAGAGGTAGACGTCCGTACGCTGGACGAGGACCTCCCGCTGCTCGTCGCCGACGGTGTGGCCGAGGAGACCGACGACGGGTACGCGATCGATGCCCGCGACGTCGCCGACGACGGAGACGACGTCGACCTCGTGAAGGTTCTCGGCTCCGGTCAGGTCCACGACGCGCTCTCCGTGACCGCCGACGCGTTCACCGACGGTGCACGTGAAAAACTCGAAGCCGCTGGTGGCGCCGCCGTCCTTACCGAGCGTGGCGAGGCGCGAGCCGCCGAAACCGACGACGAGGAGACAGAGGACTAATACATGGGCTGGAAGGAAGCCGCAGAACCCGTACTCGCGCGGATGCCCACGGTCCGCAGACCGGAGGGACACGTTCCCTTCAAGCGAAAACTCATGTGGACCGGGGCGATCCTGGTACTGTACTTCTTCCTGACGAACATCGCCATCTTGGGGACGTCAGGGGGAGGTGAGGACCTCTTTGGGGAGTTCCGGGCGATTCTGGCTGGTCAGCAGGGCTCCATCCTGCAGGTCGGGATCGGTCCGATCGTCACGGCGAGCATCGTCTTACAGTTGCTCGGTGGGGCGAACCTGCTCGGGCTTGACACTGACGATCCACGGGATCAGGTCCTCTATCAGGGACTGCAGAAGCTGCTCGTGGTCGTGATGACGGCACTAACCGCCGCGCCGCTGGTGCTGGCGGGAGGCGGCTTCCTGGTACCCGCCCAGCAGCTAGAACTGGGAAGTCTCACCTTCGGTCCGACGGGCGTGAAACTGATCATGTTCGCCCAGATCTTCGTCGGGGGGATCCTCATCCTCTACATGGACGAGGTCGTGAGCAAGTGGGGCGTCGGCAGCGGTGTCGGCCTCTTCATCATCGCCGGCGTGAGCCAGATGCTCATTGGGGGCTTCTTCGCCCTGGAACGAGGAGCCGGGTTCTTCTACAACTGGTTCCTCATCTTGACTGGCGACGTCCAGATCGACTCCATTATCGGCGGGAACGGGCTCTACCAGTTGCTCGTCTCGGAGGGCCAGATCATCGCGCTGATGACGACGCTCTTGATCTTCCTGATCGTCGTCTACACGGAGTCGGTTCGCGTGGAGATTCCGCTCAGCCACTCGCGCGTGAAGGGTGCCCGGGGACGGTTCCCGGTCAAACTCATCTACGCGAGCGTCCTGCCGATGATCCTCGTTCGCGCTGTCCAGGCGAACATACAGTTCATGGGCCAAATCCTGAATCAACAGTGGAGCGAGATGCCAAAGTTCCTCGGCACCTACTCCGGCGGGGAACCGGCGAGCGGGTTCTTCTACTATACGGCGCCGATCTACCGGCCTGATGACTGGATGTGGTGGGCCGGTGTCACCCAGGAGACGTGGCAGGTACTCCTGCGGATCGGCGTCGACCTCACGTTCATGGTGATCGGCGGTGCCATCTTCGCCATCTTCTGGGTCGAGACGACCGACATGGGGCCGGAGTCGACGGCCAAACAGATCCAGAATTCCGGGATGCAGATTCCCGGCTTCCGCCAGAACGTCGGCGTCGTCGAGAAGGTCATGGAGCGGTACATTCCGCAGGTGACCGTCATCGGCGGTGCGCTCGTCGGCCTCCTGGCCGTCTGGGCGAACATGCTCGGGACCATCGGCGGCGTCACCGGGACTGGCCTGCTGCTGGCCGTCTCCATCACCTACAAGCTTTACGAGGAGATCGCCGAAGAGCAGATGATGGAGATGCACCCGATGATGCGCCAGATGTTCGGCTCCGAGTAATCGACCTCGGTCGCTTTTGCCCGCGTTCAGCTATTCACAGAACGGTTTGCCCGCGATCGGCGACCGATAGGGCATACGTTTCATCCAGATCCGGTGCCGCCGTACTTCTCTCTCGGTTGCCAGAGCCCGCACCAGTCGACGGACCGGACCTCGCCGGCGACGACGGCACATGCACCGATCCCGTCACCCGATTTATCGTCGATATAGAACGTGCAGTTCCCACAGAGCATCCCTTCCTGCGGACCGCACGCGTAACCAGCCTCTGTCTTCGACGCGAGGTTCTCTTCGGATTGTCGTTCGAGGCCATCGATACTCAGCGCCGTCGCCTCTTCCTCGGGGACGCTGTCGTCGAGTTGTTCGAGGCAGTCGTTGGGTTCCTCGACGGCAATCGGCTCGCTCGTGGGTGTGTTGATGCACCCGGCCGAGAGCGCCAACGAGCCACCGGCAGCGAGCATGAGTATCCGTCGGCGAGTCGTCCTCCCTGAATCCATAGCCCGTCGTACACCGTTCGGCGTTATAATGCCCATCCGGGCCAGCACCTGCTGAAGCCGTTTGTACGCATTCGCGAGGGAACCGGTCGGTGAACGTGAATACAGGTTATTTGTCAATCGTTGTGGAAGGGACCCCGTGAGAATCGATGACGGACCCTCCCCATCCAGTCGAGCTGGCTTGGCTTACCGTGACCTGCGCGGATACGACCGACACGGGGGTGAACCCCGATGAGTGATTCGGCGGACGATTCGTTCCACCCACTCGGCCCCGAGTGGGAGGCCGACCTCGAGGCGACGCTCGACGAGACCGAGTACGACACCGAGCTCGGACTCGCCATGGCCGAGGACGCGATGGCCGTCACGGCTGGTGAACTCTCCGAGGAAACCTTCCACGAGCGGTATCACGAGGCTGTGTTGTCGGAGTTCGGTCAGGATGACCGACCGACTGCCGAGGCTGCCGAGCAAGCGTCGCAGTCTCGAGTCGAATCGCTCACCGACCTCGATGGTGACGTCGATCGTCGGGCGGTGCTCGCGACACTCGGCGCAGCGGGAGCCGCTCTCGGGTTGGGAAATGCTGTCGGTGACGATCGGCCCGAATCGACCGCAGCACAGGTCGACGAAGGCACGGAGACGGGCGTCCAGTGGGGGATGTCGATCGACCTCGAGATCTGCGACGGGTGTCTGGCCTGTATGCAGGCCTGCCAGCAGGAACACCGGTGGGATCCGGGGATGAACTGGATGTACGTGATGGACTGGGAGTCGCCCGAGGCGGATCTCAACACCGGCCGAGGTCGCCTCGTTCGGCCGTGCCAACACTGCACCGACGCGCCCTGCGAGAAGGTCTGTCCGACGACGGCCAGACACACGAGGGGGTCGGACGGACTCGTCCTGACGGATTACGACGTCTGTATCGGCTGTCGGTACTGTCAGGTGGCCTGTCCCTACGGCGTCAACTATTTCCAGTGGAACGAGCCCTACGTTCCGCTCAACGAGATCGAGGAGAATCACTACTACGATGCCCGTGGGCGACCGGTCTCGAGCAGGGCTCCGCGCGGCGTCATGAGCAAGTGTACGTTCTGTCCGACCCGGCAGGACGGATCGCGCGGCCAGGACGCCGTCGGGACGACCGCGTGCGAGGACGCCTGCCCCCCGGGGGCGATTCAGTTCGGTGATATGAACGACGAAGAGAGCGACCCGCAGCAGTATCTTTCGGATATCCCTCTGGCCAGGCTCCAGGAGCGCAACCCCGACGACGAGCAACTACAGGCGGCGGTCGCTATTCTCACCGGCGAGGAAGAACCGGCGGAATCGGCTGCGGAGGGACTGACCGAAGAGGAAGCGCGATCCCTCGTCGACGACGCGGCCGGCGAAAGCGCCGCGACGTTTCAGCTACTCGCCGAGGTTGGAACCGACCCGAACGTCATCTACGTCGGCAACGAACCCGGTCCGCACGCGGAACAGGTTCCGGGCCCGATTAGCTACGAAGAAGCCGGCTTGCTAGACAACGAGATGGATCGTCTGGAGGAAGGGACGGTCCGGTTCGAATAGTCGATGGCGGATCGTTGCAAGCGAGGTGATACGGTCGCGGTGGTCGCAGGATGATCGATCGCAATCAAATAGTCGTCCGTGCGGTCCAACTCAGCGAAGAGAACCGTCGTCGGTGAACTTACGCGCCCTGAATCGAGTACCCTGCCGCGGCGACGAGCAGGAGCACCATGAAGAGCGACGTCAACATCATGTACGTGATCGATCGCGGCTCCTCGACGAGGTGCTGGAACCAGCCGGCGATGAGGACGATTTTGATCGACGCGAGGACGACGATGACACCGACGAACATGCCCGTGCCGAGGGGGAGCATTTCGAATCCGACCTTCGCCGTTGCTAACGCGAGCAACAGTATGTAAATGATCGTGTAGGTCCTGATGCTACTCATTACGACGTACTCGGTGTGGGCGTCACTTATAGCTTCCTCATGCGTGTCGTCGCCGGTAGCTCCCGTCTGCGGGTTTTGCGCCATTGCTCACTCGTAGCCGTCACGATAGGGTCGCGTTCGCCAGGCTACTGGAGATGCAGGCGCTGTGAAATTCAGCGAGTGAGTCAATGAAGAAGTCGGGTTTCGAGCGAACAATCCGTGGGTGTCTCCGCCGTCTACATCAGGTAGAACAGCGGGAAGAGGATGACCCAGACGATGTCGACGAAGTGCCAGTAGAGACCGAAGTACTCCAGGTGTCGGTTGTCACCCAGGTAGGCATCGATCGTGTAGACACGGTAGAGCATGAAGATCCCGATCAGGAGCCCCATGATCACGTGCAGCGCGTGGAGGCCGGTGGTGACGTAGTACATCGAGTACTCGAGGCCGCTGAACCAGTAGTCACCATCTGCGAACTTTCCAGCCCACTCCCAGCCCTTGATGCCGAGGAAGCCGATGCCGAGGATGATCGTTGCCCCGAGCGTCGCCAGCACGCCCTTCTTGTTCGAGCGTTCGGCCATCACGAGTGCAAGGATGACCGTGAAGCTCGAGGTGAGAAGCACGTACGTGTTGAGGAGCCCTGGCCAGGTGTAGTTCGGAATCGTGTGGAACGTCCCCCAGCCGGACCACAGGCGCATGAAGACGTACGCGCCGATGGCGGCACCGAAGACGATCACGTCGGACGCCAGGAACACCCAGACGCCGAACTTCGTGGTGTCGATTCCTTCGAACGGCCAGCGCTCGGCGACGTTCATCGTCGGCGCCTCGAACTGTTCGGTCCCCAGCTTGAACAGCGAGTAAAGCAGGAGGCCGAGGCCGCCAACGAACGCGGTGATGTAGCCCCATCGCATTTCGCCGGAACCGACGATCAGATCCGTAGAGGCCGCCGGATCGGAGATGGCTGCTTCGTTCAAGTTGTTGGCGAGTTGATCGCCGAGCAGTTCGATGACCACGCTGGTCATGCCCGAGAGGCCGACGAACATGATGAACGTGCTGAGGCCCAGCATGAACGGCCAGATGCTGGCGTGATCGACGTGTGCTTCTTCGTGCGTACTCGCCGCGTCGTCGGTCCTGTCGGCCTCCATCGTCGCGTCGGTGACGGCGCCCCCGTCAGTTGCGACCGGTTCGGTCACACCGTCAGTGGCTTCGTCGTCGATGACTGTGCCGCCGTCCGTCATGATGGTCGGATCGTCATCGTCGTCGGGTTCCGTATCGTCCACTGTCGTTCCGCCGTCCGTCGCAACTGCTGGGTCGTCCGCCTCGCCGCCGTCAGTGGCGGTCTCGGTCGAATCGTCGACGAACTCGAGTGTGCCGGATCGGTAGGTCGGTCGACCCGGCCAGTTGTCGAGCGGTGGCGGCGATGGAATCGCCCACTCGGCCGTGCGGGAGAATTTCCACGGGTTGTCGGGTGCTTTTGGCCCGTAGAGCAGGCTCCAGGCGAAGTTCACGAACATGATCAGGAACGAGAATCCGAAGAAGTACGCTCCCACGGTCGTGAGCTGATGCCAGATCAGGTCGCCAGCCTGGTAGTGGAAGACGCGTCGGGGTGTCTCCCAGGTGAGGAACATCGGGAAGTAAAGCAGGTTGAACCCGATGAAGTAGGCGGCGAAGTGAAGCTTCCCGGCGAACTCGTGGTACATCTTCCCCGTGATCTTCGGCCACCAGTAGTACAGCCCGCCGACGAGGGCAGTGACACCGGAGACCATCACGTAGTGGAAGTGGGCCACGACCCAGTAGGTGCCGCGGAACTCGTAGTCGAGCACGACGGCGCCCAGGAAGACCCCGGTGATCCCGCCCAGGATGAACAGGACGAGGGCTCCGAGATTGAAGAGGAACGGCGTCGTGAAGCGGACGCGCCCCTTGACCATCGTGTAGATCAGTGCGAAGACCATCAGGTCGAACGGTAACGAGATCCCGATGGTCGTCGCCATGTAGAGCGTCTTGATCTCCAGGTTGATCGTCGTGAGGAACATGTGGTGCATCCAGACCAGGAAGGACTGGACGGCAACGAGGACCATCGCGATGATGACCCACTTGCGGCCGACGAGGCGTCGACCCGTGAAGGTCTGGAACGTCTCGAACATGAGTCCCAGTGCGGGGAAGAAGACGATGTAGACCTCTGGGTGGCCGAAGAACCAGAAGAGGTGGCCCCACAACAGGGACGACCCTTCTGCGGTCGCGAAGTACTGCGTCAGGAAGATGCGGTCGATCGAGAGAAGCAACAGCGCTGCGAGGAGCGCCGCGAACGCGAAGAGCATCATCCAGACGGTGAGGAGCCACGACCAGGTGAACAACGGCATGTTCCAGAGGCCGAGTCCCTCAGCCCGCATGCGATGGATGGTGGTCATGAAGTTCACCGTCCCGAAGCTGATCGACATGACGAACATCATCAGCGCGATGATCGTCATGTTCGAACCTGCCGTCGCTTCCATCGCGAGCGTGTACGTTGGCACGTTGAGCGGTGCGTACATCGTCCACCCGCCGCCGAACGAGCCACCCTGGAAGAACGCGAGCATGAAGAGGATGCCCGAGAACAGGTAGAACCAGTAACTCAGGGCGTTCAGTCGTGGGAACGCGAGGTCGTCGGCACCGATCTGTAGCGGGACGACGTAGTTCGCAAACCCGGTCGCGAACGGCGAGAGGAACCAGAAGACCATGATGAGTCCGTGTGAGGTTACCGACTGGTTGAACTCGGCCCCGCTCAGCAGTCCGGTTCCACCGGACTCCCAGAGGTGTGCGCGGAAGACCAGGGCGAAGAGCCCGCCGAGCAGCAGGAAGAACATTGCGGTGACGAGATACATAACCCCGACGTCCTTGTGGTTGGTCGTCACCAGCCACCGCTTCAGCGAGCGTCGTGGTGGAAGCTCACTCATCAGTTCTCACCTCCGGACTCGTTGGTCTGTTCGTTATTGTTGGACGTTCCCTCGTCGGGACTGTCTGCACCTTCGTCATTGTTGTCTCCACTGTCACCTTCACTGTTGTTTCCACCGTCGCTCTCTTCGTCGTCTGACTGCTGGGCAGCCATGTACGATTCGAACTCTTCGGCCGTGGCGTCGACCGAGAGCTCACCGGACTCGACTGCGCTGTACAGGTCTCCCGGTGCCTCTGCGTCCATGGCAGCGGCGAAGAGCTCTTCGTTCACGACGATCAGGTCGTGGTTCATCCCGCTGTGTCCACTGCCACATAGTTCGTAGCACTGGACGCCCGTATCGTAGACACCCGTTTCATCGGCTTCGAACCAGGTGTTCTCGTATTCGCCCGGGATCGCGTCCGCTTTCACGCGGAACTCGGAGATTCCGAACGTGTGCCAGACGTCGGTACCGGTCACGTTCGTGGCGATCGGGACGTCAGCGGGGATAACGAGTTCGTTCCCCTGCGTTCCACCACCCTCTCCCTGATAGTTGTGTTCGTACTGGAAGCTAAATGCGCTCGCTCTCACCGTAAGGTCGTGGTACTGGTCGACCTCTTCTTCGTTCTGAACCTGAATGTCTCCTCCCTGTCCGATTCCGCCTGGTCCATCTTCGACGTACAGCAGCATGCCGTACGTCCAGACGATCAGCGAGATGACGATGATCGCCGAGAGGATAAAGGACATGAAGAGTTTCTTTCCGCCCGTTCCACCGACCGGTAACTCTCCGACTTCGGGGCGACTATCCGCTTTGGGATCGTCGACGGCTTCGTCGTCGCGGTAAATGTACGCGTTGTACATGATATACAGAACGACGACGATTCCGACGAGTGTGCCGAGCCCCAGGAAGACCTGGAAAATCAACTCGAACACGTCCCCGCGTGTCATCTCCGATGTCGGAGTCAGTAGTGCTTGATAGATCGTGTTCACCTCTATTTGATCGTTGTCCGACGATGGCGTGCGTATCTACTTATCTATTGGGACTTCGCTCCGCGGCCCGCGAAATTTCGGGGCATTACGACCACGACATCGCGACTCACTAGTACTTGGAGAGAATCGTCTTGATTCTACCGTTCCTGCCTTCGCTGATACGTCTGCGGCCTGTTTCGTCACTCAGATCGCACTTGCCCACAATCTGTACGATTCCGGCCGTTCGAACACGTGGATGAAGAGGTCGTCGACGAATTGCGCTCGGCGATGCAACTCGCCTGGTGTGTCCACTATCACGTGAACTCCGTCGGCGTCTTCCGGGCGGTGTAACTCCGCGATCTGGTACCGGGGATACGATTCCAGGAGCGACTTGACTCGGTCGAGTTCCTCCTCCGTACTGTCGAACGACGTTTCGTCGCCAGCGCACTGGACCCACGGGATCCCGAGGTTTGCTCCGTCATCGGTGGTGGATTCGTCCGCCTCGAACGTGCAGAATTCACTCAACCGTTCTCGGTGGGCTCGAATTCCGGCTTCGATCAGCGCCGCCCGTTCGTCTCGCGTGGTTGCGTCGAACCGGCTCACACGCGCAGTTCGCGGTCCATTCTTTAAGCATTTATGCGGGGGCGGTGAACGCTTTCTCATGACCGACCCACGGATTCTTATCATGGGCGCGCCAGGCGCCGGGAAGGGAACACAGAGCGCACGTATCACCGAGACGTTCGATGTCGAGCACGTCACGACGGGTGATGCCCTCCGGGCGAACAAGGACATGGACATCTCCGACCTCGGGCTCGAGTACGACACCCCGCGGGAGTACATGGACCAGGGCGAACTCGTCCCCGACGAAGTCGTCAACACGATCGTCGAGACGGCACTCATCGAAGCCGACGGATTCGTCCTCGATGGCTACCCCCGGAACATGGAACAGGCGCGAGAGCTCGAGGAGATGACCGATCTGGACGTCGTCCTCGCCCTCGACGTGAGCGAGGACGAACTGGTCGATCGACTCACCGGCCGTCGCGTCTGTGAAGAGTGCGGGACGAACTTCCACGTCGACTTCGATCCGCCGGCAACCGACGGTGTCTGCGACGAGTGCGGTGGCGAACTCGTCCAGCGCGATGACGACACCGAGGAGACCGTCAAAGACCGCTTGCGTGTCTACCACGACAACACCGAACCGGTCATCGAGTTTTACGACGAACAGGACCAGTTAGCGCGTATCGACGGGGAACAGACACCTGACGAGGTGTGGGACGACGTGAAGACGACGATCGAGCGAGAAGCAACCGAGTAAGGGCGTCGATTCTTCGCAATTCTCTCTAGTAACTGTTTCGAGCAGAGTGAGTGTTGGATTCGCTAGTTGACGGCCTATCCAATGATGATCTCGTCTGACCCGACATCCACGCTATCGGTGTCGCTGCTGGAACCGCCTGTGCCGTTCGATGAACCGGGACCGATGCTCGTTGTCCCCGAACCGCTGTGGAAGTCCCCGTCGAGTTCGAAGTCAGCAGGGACATCTGGCGGGTTGATCTCGACGTGGACGATCATGTCGTTGAAGTTTGGATCGCCGTCATTACTGTGTGCGAGATTCCAGTAATCCTCTTGGCTGATATCCTGGGGAACGTTTGGGGCGGTATTGTACTGCTCAGGGTGATGCGTCAGTTCGAACGCGAAGATGAACTCATTTTCTTTTAGATCGAGTGTTCCATCTGGTCGAACCGTGGCATCGATTCCGTCTCGTTCGAGGAGTTCGTCTACGTCCCGCTGCCACTCACTCCCGGACTCGATGTCGGGGAGCTGATCTCCATCCTGGAGTACGCGAACGTTCGTCGATTCCGTGTTGGTATCCGCGTTGAGGTTGACGAGATCTCCGCCGTTTACGGAGCCACTGCCTGCACAGTATTCGTTCGCATATACGCTGCCGTCTACGAACTCGTAACTCGTTTCGGTTGCGTATGGTCCACAGAAGCCGCCACCGCCGTGCATATGTGACGATGCTTCCATCTGGAAACTCACTCGTTCGTTCGTCTGGAACGAGTGTTCGTAAATCGGTCTCGTCGCGTCCTTTTCGACGTTGAGGTTTGTTCCGTGCCAATCGACACCGTCAATCGGTGACGGTTCTTCGATTGGGTCGTTGTTCTCGTCCACCGGCTGCGTGATGAGCGTCGCGCTTCCCGGGAGCCATTGAATATCATATCGGGGGAGGGTCCCGGTTGGTTCGCCAACTGTCTCCCCTTCTTTCCCGGCGATCACGACGTCGTCACCAGTCGGTCCGGTCCAGCCCCAGTTGCCACCTTGTTCCCACGTCAACTCGTAGCCGGCATCTTCGTCCCAGACGAGCTCATCGGTGTCCCAGGTCCAGCTATAGTCCCAACCCCAATTCCATTCAACCGACACATCCGGTTTAGTTCCATCCGGTGCGACCCACCCTCCATCGTCGGACATCTGTAGTTCATCACTCTCCGAGTCCGGCCCTGGTGCATCGAAACTGTACGACATACCGTTCTCGTCGGTCGTGAATGAACCAGCGCTTCTGTCGGTAATTGGGTGGCCGACCGTATGTTCTCCCGAGTAGCTTCGGCTGGCACTCGACATCTCCGTCCCAGCTACCGTCGCGTTCACCTGAGTCCCCGGGTCGAGGCGCAGTTCCGTGTCGCCGATGTCGACACCGTTTTCCACGACGAAGTAGCCAGTCGTCGAGCTAGCGTTGTTAACGGCCGAGACAGTGAATTCGTGTTCTGCTTCGAGGAGGGAACTACGATTGAGTTCCCACGTAACGGTCGCATTCTCCCCGTACTTTCGGTCGACTTCGTAGGATTTACCTGCGAGATTGTACGGATCAGATTCGCCAGCTTCGTCAACCACCATCGAAAGTGCCAGTTCGGCATCCGTCACTGACGAGCCACCGATATTATGCACATCGACGCTCAGGGTTACGTTCTGCTCGTTAGCCAGTACTGGTGACGATTCACTCGAAGCATCTTTACCATCGACACGTGGGTTTTCGACCGCTAAATCAGCGTCTTCTTGTGTGGCATAGAGGAACGAACCGTGTTTGTTGAGGTAATCGTCTTCAGTAGTGATATTGTACTCATAGACGTTCCCTGGTTCCATGTTGCTACTCACAACGTTACCGTAGTTGACGGCGAATTCTACGGTTTCCGTCTCTCCCGGTTTGATATTCGTGATATCGACGTCATCAGTGATACCCGTTCCTGGGATTTTGAGTGTTGCTGTCGTACTGCCGGTCTGGACGCCGGTATTCTCGATTGCCGCCGAAATTCGAAGTTTGTTACCTCCGGCACCGGCTCCCCCTCCACCAGCCTGTGGGGCGTACACGTCTGTTTGAGCAGCAGTTGCGCCAACCAATCCGTTATCGGCGACGACTTCGAATCGAGGTTCCGGATCGATCGCGTTACTAATTTCCACAGCAACTGTTTGGTCTTCGTTTACGCCGTCGATATTGAGTGCACCACCAGATTTGATGGCCACGTTCGATCCGTTCATCTTAGAGTCGAAGTGACTCTTCCACCCAGCGTGGTACTTGCTTTCGACGAGCAGGGTAAGGTGTGTGTATCCGTTTCGTTCGCCGGCACGCAGAGCATCTGCAAACGCATCACTACTGTTCATTCCCCGTGACAGTTGTTTCGGGGTGGTTCCACTTTGTTGCCCGTCGACGACAATCGGGTTGATCTCTAGTGCTGCGGAATTTGTATTTGAATTGGCCGCTGACTGGTACGAGAACGAAGGCCCTGTAATTGGGTTTATGGAGTCCCCTGTCCCCTTCCAGATGCCTCCTGCCTGATAGGCATAGGACTCTCCCTCGATATTGTATTCGAGGGCACCTAGTTCGTCGATCGTCGCTGTCGAGTGAGAGAACGTAGTCAGCATATCTTGACCCGCACTCCCATTGTGCCAGACGAGGTGCACCGTACCATCGTCGACATACTGGCCACCATCACACGGGAGTTCCTCGACACCACCGTTAGCGATCACCGTTGCAATCCGATGGTTGGTCTCCATCGTACACTGTTCGGTCCGTTCAGCGACTGATGTCGATTGAATATCGTCCATCAGTACAATCCCAGCAGTTGCGACGGCGGCAGCGCCGATGAACACCAGTCCAAACAGTAGAATAATCCCGACGATGGGGGACACACTTCGTTCGCAATTCGACGTGGGATCAGTTTCGGTAATCCCACGGCCCCCTTGTTCCTGTGTATCTTCCCCAAATCCCATTAGTTGACGTGGTATTCTCTCAGCCAATCATAATGCTACCGGAATGATAACGACTCATACATGTAAAATTGAATACGGATGATACTCAAGCACCTCGAATGTGCGTGTGACTCTCCCACCAACGTTGGTGGCGCTATACTGCATTTTGACACTTTTCACTATCGATCTCGAATCAGTTTGGTCACCCACGCTCCATTGGACCGAGAGGTTTGATTAAAAATGTGAATGAATCGAAGAACGGTTGCGTTCTAGTCGATCAGTTCCCTTCGATCTCGAACGTGAACGTCTCGACGTCGAACGCGTCGTGATTGGTCCGTGGATTTGCGTCAAACTCGAGGTTGACGTCGAGGTCGATCGTCTCCTCTTCGTCGATTACTTCCGCGAGGAATTGTTCCATGACGTCTTCGATGTCAGCTGCCTCTTCGACTGTTTCGCTTTCGCCACCAGTGATCGAGGCTATTTCTCCCATGAGGTCTGCGTCGGCGTTATCTGAGAAGGCGATCGTCCAGATAGTGACATTGTTTGCCGCTGCTCGTTCTGCTTGGTCGAGCGTTTTTTCGTCTGGATCTGGGCCCCACCACACTGGCGAGTTTTCCCCGTCGGTCATCAGAATCATGTGCTTTTCGCGGTCGGGATCTTCGAACGCTGCATGCCGATCGAGTGCGTGTTCGATGCCCGTACTGATGTCCGTTCCACCATCCTCGTTCGCGACGACCGAATCGTGCACGGCGTCGAGGTCACCACTGATGTCGTGTAACGTCCGCCCTGACTGGTCGAACTCATAGACGCCAGCACGATGATACGGCGACGTTAGCATCCCGATCGCATTCTGCGTGGCCGGTTTGATGAGATCGTCGGGGTCGTTCCACTCCATCGATCCGGTCGAGTCCAGCACGAAGCTCACGTCGAGTTCGTTCGGTTCGGTCGACGACCAGGACTGGTTCAGGTCCTCTTCCGACAGTGCCTCGGCCGATCTGAGCGACTCGTCGAAGTGGACGGCGACATCGTCGCCGATGTCCGGGGTCCCGCCGACGACGCTGCCGTAGATATCCGTCCCATCTTCGATCGTCAGTTCGTCACTCCCCGGAGCGTAGACCACACCCTCGAACCGATCGCCGATCGTGATCGACGTGTTCTCGGTGGCGTAGATCCACAGACTGCTGGCGTTGTGGTCCGGGACGTCGACGTTGGTGAGGTCGATTTCGTCCCCGGTCACGTAGAGGTGCGCCTGCCCGGTGCCGGTCAGGTCGACGTTTTTCATCGTCAGATCGCCGGTGACGCCGATGTGAACACCGGTGTTGCCGGACCCGGTGTCGATCGTCTCGTGTGTGAGGGTTGCGTCACCGTCACGATAGTAGAGGCCCGGTCCGGGATTGGGTGTTAGCGCTGTATCATTGGCTTTCAGGTTCGGAATCGCCTGATTCGTCACCTCGTCGGTGACGGGTTCGATCGTATCGAACGGCTCCGTGAAGTTGGCCGTCAGAACGTCCGAACTCTGGGAGGGGGGTAAGAGCGAGTCTTCGTAGAAGGCAAACGGTGTGACGCTCGCCCCCGGTTGTATTTTGAGATTCTCGTTCGCCACGGGGAGGCCGTCGATGTCAGCTGCTGACGTCACTCGCAACTCACTCGTGTCGACGGTGAAGAGGTCAGCCGTCGTGTTACCGGACACGTACGGTCCGTCTCGACTATCGTAACTGTCGATCGTGAGTCCGTCCGCACTCAGCTCGACGGGAGAATTGGCACCAGCGTGAAGACCGCCGTATATCGTCGGGTAGAGATTGACGTACTGTGAGAACGGACGGTTGTGATCGATGTCCGCCTCGACGACGACAGTCTGGTTGTGTTCGTAGTGAGTAACTGCCGAGTGGCCAAATTCGTCGCTGAGGAAGGTGTCCCACGCGTGGTGGTACGTCGTATTCTCGATGCGGATTTCGACACCAGCGACGTATCTAATGTTCTCGAGCGTCTCTCGAGAGCGTTCTCTCGATCGTTCTTCGACCCGGTTTTCTCCGGTGCTCAGATTTCCTTGCAAGTCGACGACGGAAAACGAGAGGTGCTTCGATGCGTCTCCGGTTGCGTTCCGTGTCTCGTAGCTGAGGGCTGGCTCTGAGTGAACGCGACTGCTGTCGTCGGTGCCGACGAACACCCCACCAGCTTGATAGCCGACGGTCTGGCCCTCGTCGGTCTCGAGACTGATCGTCTGGAGGGCGAGGTCGTCGACGACCGTTTCCGACCCGGCGAACTGTCCCTTCGCCGTGATGGTGATCGTCCCGTCCTGCACCATCTCGTAGGCACCGTCCGAGAGCGCGAAGGAGCGGACGCTATCGGAATCGTAGCCCTGCGTCGTGAGCGTGTGATCTAGCTGGTCCAGTTCGTTGAGCCCCTGGCTCTCCGCTGAGTCCGATTGCAGCGAATCGATCAGGGCCATCCCTGAGACAGCGAGTACTGCGGCACCGATGAGAACCATCCCGAACAGGAGAACGATGCCGAGGACTGCGGAGATGCTTCGATTCGTCCGTCTCCCGAACCGACGATGGCACCCGTCCCCGGTGGATGGTGGATTTCCATTCGTTCGGTTCGGCCCCAACCCATGAGTCATCGCTAGGAGCAAATGGATCCAACTGTAATAACATTATTTATTACTTTCACTAAATTATGCTGGTGTGTCGATCGTCGTGAGTGGATCGTTGGAAAAATTACTGCACGCGTTTCCTGGATGGTGGTGTTACTGGGCTTTAGCCCGTCGTGCGGTTCAATACACTGCTGGAAGTGCGCGTACGGAGATCGGATATTCGGACGACCCGCTATGGAGTCAATCTGTTGCGGATTGAGGGCCTGAGGTATACGAAGCTACGTCAATCGACCCTGCCTTCGGCTAGCTGTTATCGACGTCCATTTGGTACACAGCCACGTTGAGATACGTGAGCTGTGGGGGAAGGGAATACTCGTCGGGATACGCATCTAGGTCGATGTCTGCAAGATCGGTGTCGTAGTCGAACTCATTTCCGTTCGATTGGGCACAGACGGAGTATGCCACCATCGAACCGGTGAAATCTGCACCATTTGCTTGTTCGTGAATTTGATGGTGTGCTCCGCACTTCCCCTCTGGATTGTTCCACCAATCGTTCTGCTCGCTGTTCGATGCAACGTACAGTAGTCCCTCGAATGTTCCTGCAGATCCAGGACCCAGATCGACTGCCATCGTGGATGGTCCGTAGAACTGAATAGCCGTCGCATCTTCTTCACATTCGCTACCAGTCTGGACACAGACCTCCCCGTCTAATGTGAATTTATCTCCGCCAGCATAGATCCGAAATACGTTCTCCTTTTTTCCGTCTCTATCCGTCACGTGTATGTCTCCACCGTCTAAATTAACGTCGCCCCCCACAACGAGGGTAACGTCGTCTTTTGTAAGGTCAACATCGTAATCGACGGCGCCGTCGATTTCGTCGACATAATAGGTGCCGTTCGTCATCCTCAAATTATCAGAGTCGGCGACTGGATCTGATTTTGAGTCTTTTATGATTTGGTCAATCACTGGGTCCATCTCGGGCATGAGAACTCCTTGTCGGTAATATTCCCCGATATTGCCGTGTTTGTCGTGGAAGTATTTCGACTCCTTCCCTCCAACCGTCGCTCCTGTATCGAGTGCTTCGTCAAGCTCGAAGTACCCGAATTTGACGACGACGGTGTTTTTGCTATGATCGATGGAGTCGACGACGCCGGAACCGGCGGCATCGCGGAAGTACTCCTCCCAGCCACGATAGTACGGACCCTGGATCGTCAGTGTCACCGTGTCGTTTTCGACCAGACTCGCCTCACGTAATGGGTCTGTGGCTGCCGTCGAAACGCGCACTGGTCCGGACGAGAGGTCCTGGCTCTCGCTCATGTCCGTGATTGGGAGTGTGAGCGTCTCGTCGACTGGATCGTACGAAATCGGTGGGTTAGAGATGACGCGAGTCTGATTTCCGCGTTCTGCGAAGACCCCACCAGCCTGATAGGCGACGACGCTTCCGTCGTCGTGTCTGTACTCGATCGCCCCGACCGTTCTGGTGACGTTGACGTTTCCGCCCTGTATCGTGAACGTTCCGGCGTCCGTTTTGGTGATCGCGCCGGACTCACCCGCGTCGAACGAGACCGCTTTGGGCATGTCGCCGGCCGTCGTTGCCGTCGCCATCGTCTGGCTGAGCTGGACGAAGGATTGCTCGATTCGTTCCGTCTCTGCCTGGCTCTGGGTGTCCGAGACGGCGCTGGTTGCAACCACCATGAGCGACAGCGAACCAACAGCAACCAGCCCGAGTAGTAACACGACTCCGAGAACCTCTGCCTGTGCCCGATCCGGCGGCGACTCCTCCGCGGGCACGGCGGCACGTCCGGTCATGTACTACTGAAATTCTGTGAATATGATAAACTGTACCGCCAGTCCGTACCGTTTTTTCCGTTTATATCGTTCACTGGGCGCTTCAATTCATGAACTATTCGAGAGAGGTTTCCTGCTCGTCCAACTTCTGGTCGTAATCTGTCGAAACGGTGGAATCGAGTCGCCGTCGGTCACCAATTGATCAATCACATTACGATAACCCTGTGTACATTTGTGTGATGGGGCCGAACCGCTTCCCATGCACATTGTTATCGTGGGGTACGGCCGCGTCGGGCGTCGAACGGTGCGTATCCTCTCGACCGAAGGTCACCGGGTTACGATCGTCGATTCCGACCCGGATCGCGTCGACCGGGCGACGAACGCCGGGTTCGACGCAATCATCGGCAGCGGGGACGAGGAACGGGTTCTCGAAGAGGCGGGTATCGAAACGGCCGATGCAATCGGTGCGTTCACCCCGGACCTGAACGTCAACTTCACCGCCTGTATGATCGGTGACCAACACGGCTGTCGAACCGTCCTGCGGATCGACGAGGACTATCGCGAGGAACTGTACGACAGGTACGCCGAGAACGTCGACGACGTCGTCTATCCGGAACGCCTCGGCGCGGCCGGGGCGAAGACCGCACTCCTCGGGGGCAATTTCAACGTCGTGACTGAGCTCGCGACCGACCTGCAGCTACGTGTCGTCGAAGTCGAAGCCGGTTCGCCGGCGATCGGGCGGCGATTGAGCGAACTCGACCTCCCAGCTGATGTCCGCGTCTACGCCCACGGGGGCGCGGACGAATCGCTGACGATTCCGCTTCCCGGCATCGAGCTCGCCTCGGGTGACGAACTGGCGATCATCATGGACGACTCCGCCGTCGAGTCGTTGCGAACCCAGTTTACCGCCGCCTGAGTGCGTTCACTGCGAGCGGTATCCTTGCGTTCTGGGTAGGGCTTCGAACGGCTGGTCACGTCGCGGTGGATTCTACTCGGAAGACGAGCACGTTCTGATGGACCATCGACGGAACGAACGAGAAGGGGTAGCCGTAGACGTGCAAGTCCTTGGTCGGGTCGTACCACACGAGCGAAGCCTTCAGTGTGAGTGGGGCCGCATCGCCGATGGATCGGGCAAGGTCCGCGGAGAGAAATTCGTAGGACTGGTCGCGATACATGTCGCCGATGAAGACGACGACGTAGCCGTCCGGTTTCACGGCGTCGGTGAACGACGCGAACCACTCGCCCATGTCCGCCAGCCAATCGGCCTTCGATTCCCACTGCGTCGCGGTCCCGTCTTCGCCGTCGTCGAACGAATCGAGCTTACTCTCGCGCACGTTGTCCTCGTTGCGCGTCTGTTCCAGGTCGTCCATGTGCCAGTACGGGACGTCGGTCAACAGCAGGTCGATGCTATCCGCGTCAAGGTCATCGATCAGAGTCGTACAGTCACCATGGCGGATGTCCTGTTCGGCAAGCGGTGGTTCGCCGCGAGCCCGTCGATCGGCGTTTTCACGCTCCAGGGCCGTCTCGTAGACGTCGATCCAGCGTTCCGTCTGTTCGAAGCCGATCGCCGTTCGCCGGCCCGTCCCTTCGTATTCGCACAGACTCGCCCCAAGCAGCGTGCCGCCGACACCGGCGAAGGGATCGAGAACACGGTCTCCGGCCGAGCTGAATCGCTCGATGAGGTCCGTACACAGTCTGGGCGGTTTTTGCCCACCGTGTTCGCTTCGCAGGTCGTGCTGGAGGTCGGGCGGATACCGGTCCGTGATGACGGACTTGGTCGCGTACTTCCACTCGCGACCAGTGAGGTCGTTGACTCGATTTCGTTCGTCGTAGATCCCCCGACCCTCCAGGTACGTCTGGTGATCGGCGAGTTCGTCCGTGTCGATGACCTCACCGTCTTCGACAGGAAGGGCTTCTTCGCGCGCACGCGACTCGTCGAACGACCCATCGTCGTCGGTGAACAGCCGACTCTGTCGGTGCCGGTCGCCCTCGTCCATGGAGGGATGTCCCGCCCGCCGTCGCATAAACGCTGTGTCCGTCGCCCGCTCGCGTCGGACTTCAGTGTCTCGTCCCGACATCGAACCGGTAGGGCGCATCGGTGATCGGACTGTGCTGGCGAGTATCGACTGGGGGCGGTTACACCGATGTCAGTTGAGTGCCTAAATACGGTGAGCCCCTAGCGTCGACGATGAACATGCTCGTCGACGGCGAGTGGCGAACCGACGCGTTCGAAGCGACGGACGAGTCGGGGTCGTTCGAGCGCCAGACGACACAGTATCGAGACTGGGTTCGAGACCAACCCGGCGCGACGTATCAGCCGGAAGCCGGTCGATACCACCTGTACGTCTCCTACGCGTGCCCGTGGGCACACCGAACGCTGATCGCGCGGCGCCTGCTCGGCCTCGAAGACGCCATCTCGGTGTCGGTCGTCGACCCGTTCCGCGACGAAAGTGGCTGGCAGTTCACCCCGGAAAAGGACGGCTGTTCGCCCGATCACGTTCACGACGCCGATTACCTAAGAGAGCTGTACGTCCGATCCGATCCCGAAGCGACCTGCCGGGTCACCGTCCCCGTCCTCTGGGACACGGAGACGGACTCCATCGTGAACAACGAGTCGCGCGAAATCATGCGACTGTTCGAGACGGCCTTCGCCGATCTCGGGACGGCCGATCGAACGCTGCTCCCGGACGGGCTCGAAGACGAGGTCGACGAGATCATGGACGCCATCTACGAACCCATCAACAACGGCGTCTACCGGGCCGGATTCGCGACCGAACAGGAACCCTACGACGAGGCGATCGACGACCTCTTCGGCGCCCTCGATCGCTGGGACGAGCACCTGGCCGACCAGCGCTACCTGGCCGGTGATCGACTGACGGAGGCCGACGTCGCAATGTTCACGACCCTCGTCCGCTTCGATCGGGTCTACCATACACACTTCATGTGCAACGTCAACCGAATCGTCGACTACGACAACCTCTGGCCGTACCTCCGGGACGTCTACCAGACGCCAGGCGTCACCGAGACAGTCCGGATGGACCACATCGCCGAACACTACTACACGACCCACCCGGACGTGAACCCACACCGGATCGTCGCCCGTGGCCCCGATCTCTACTTCGAGGCGCCACACGACCGAGATCGGCTCACCGACCGCGACCCGCTGGCCACGTCGCCGTAACGACCGAGCCACGCCCTGGCGATCACTTCGATAAGTATTATCACGATAGGTGAACTCTATCGAGGCATGCCCTACAGCTACGAACCGCACTACTTCGAGGATCTCGAGAAGGGCCAGACGTTCGAGAGCGCCGCCCGGACGATCACCGAGTCGGACTTCGTCTTTCACTCGATGTTCACCGGCGACTGGACCGAACTGCACACGAACGCCGAGTACTCCGAGGACGGCCCCTTCGGCGCGCGGATCGCCCACGGCCCGATGACGTTCATCGTCGCGACCGGGCTCTTCCAGCGCACCGGCATCGTCGAGCGCACGGTCGTCGCCTTCCTCGGGATGAACTACATGGACATCCCGAACCCGCTGTACATCGACGACACGATCAGCGGCGAGTACGAGGTGACCGAACTGCGCGAACTCGACAGCCGCGACGACGCCGGTTACGTCGAGATCGACACCACGATGACCACCGACGACGGTCGCTCCGTCTTCGAGGGCGACATGAAGTTCCTGTTCAAGCGCCGCGACGCAGAATAGCCGCTACGTTTCGTCGAGACTTCCCATCGAACGTTCTGGGCGTCGCCGACTCTATTCCATCGCCCGCTCCAGTAGCGTCCCCTCCGCCCGTCGTAACCGCTCGAGAAACGCCGACTTCGAGACGCCCAGCTCGGCGGCGACCGCGGCCGCGTCGTTTCGCCGGGGGACCTCGAAGTAGCCCATCTCGTGGGCCGTCTCGAGTGCCTCGGCCTGTCCCGCGGTCAGGTTCCACCGCGAGACGATCGGCGAGTCGTCGTCTTCGCCCAGTGGTGTGAGCCGGACCAGTTGGACGCCGACCGTCTCACCGGCGGTTTCGAGGACGTCTTGCAGGACCGTCTGCCCCACGACTGCGCCGACATGGCGCTCACTCCCGTCCCGGTAGCGAATCGATTCGACGAGAAAACCGCGGTCGATCAAGCGGTGGACCACACAGCGTTCCGTCGAGACGCAGCGGAACGTCGTCCCCTGCTCGCCGCTGGTACGGTGGAGGTACCGGATTCGATCGTCCGCGTCGAGCACCTCCCCGACTTCGCCATCCGGCGTCGAGAATCGCAGCAAGGTCGTTCCGTTCGCCCGATCGAGCGGCGGGGCGGCGTCGATCGGTGCCTCGACGGCCGCGGACGCCTCCGCGAGCGGGCACCCGTCGCCCGTCACGCGGAACTCGACCACGAGACACTCCTCGATCATACAGCCACTGGGAGTCGAACGGCAATCAATCCAGCGTCCGGCGAACCCACGTGTCACGACTGTCCTGTCACCGACACTCCGTCGAACTCACTCGCTGGACACGAGCGACGCGAGCCTGTCGAGCGACGACAGTTCGTGGGTCGGGTCGGTTTCGAGTTGGTAGCCCTCGCGGTGGGGACGCCGGACGAACGCCGCGTCGATGCCAGCGGCGTGGGCGGCGGTGATGTCTTTGTGACTGTCTCCGACGTACAGTGGGTTCGATGCGTCCAGGGCCTCGACGGCCTGTTCGATGTAGTACGGTCGCGGTTTCTTGCGGCGGATCCCCTCGAGCGTGGGCTCGCGACCGATCCACGGATCGAACCCGTCGAGTTCGAAGTGTTCGACGATGTTGCCGATCGTCTCGTGCTGGTTGTTGCTGACGATTGCACGCGGCACCGACAGGTCGGTGATCGTCGACACGTCGTCGTACAGGCGTTTCTCGCCCGCCCGGATCGCCTCGAGCTGGGCGTCGATCGCCGCCTCCTCGCGAGCGGCCCACAGGTCGTGGGGATCGACCTGGTGGGTCCGCGCAACCGACTGCAGGCCGTCGACGGTCGGCCCGATCAGCGTCTCGACGTGTGCGGCTGGTGGCTCCGCGACACCGACGCGCTCGAACGCGGTCGCCATCGCCCGTTCCAGCACCGTCAGCTCAGTCGGCGTGGTGAGAACCCCGTCGTTGTCGAACACGAGGGCGTCGTATCGCATCGATGTCTCTTACGGGCTCGAACGATTTCTGCGTTACGTCGCCGAGAAGGTCGGGCGGACTGTTGAGCTCCCTCGTCCAGCCGGTGCGTGGACCGTGCACGAAGCCGGAGGGGCACTACTCGCCGACCGTCGACGAACTCCCGTCGGTCCACCGTGCGTCGGCGAGTGTTCGCTGGACGATCTCCTGGCCGACGGCCTCGGCGAGGGTCTCGAAGCCGACGCGTTCGGTACGGTCGTCGGCGTTGGCAACCAGTCGGGAGACGATGAACTCCGGCGTCGACCGCCCGAGCGTGTCGAACCGGGGCTGGTAGTCGACGCGCAGTTCGAGTTCCGGGTTCAACCCTTCGGCGAAGATGCCGTCCACGCGTGCCGCGTCGGGGAGCGGATCCAGGTCTTCGGCGAGGTGGGTCACGAAGACGCCGAGCGCGTCGCGGTCGACGGCCAGGGTCACCAGCCCGAGGAGCAGGTCGGCGGCCCGACCGGGTTCCGTGATCGCTTCGAACTCGTCGACGAGCATGAGCGTCTTGCCGTCGTCGGTCAGCGGTGGGACGATCGATCTGAGCGTCGATTCGAGGACGCCAGCGTTGAAACTCGCGTGGCGCCGGTGGAAGACGAGCGAGTCGACGGGCGTCACCTCGGCTCGCGCTGCCGGGACGGGGAGCCCCATACTCGCCAGGACGGTCACCTGACAGAGCGTCTCGAGGAGGGTCGTCTTCCCGCCGCTGTTCGCGCCGGTCAGGACGCTGACGCGCTCGTCGCCGGGGGTGCCGGCCGCATCTGGGCCGGACTCGACGTCATGGGTGCCCAGCGCGTACGTGATCGCCTGCACCGACTCGTCTGCCTCCGCGGCGAGTCTGAGGTTCCGCGCCTCGACGACGGAAATCGCCGCGTCGTCGGCGGTCGCGAACGTCGGTCGCGTACAGTCGTACGCGTCGGCGAACCTGGCCAGAGAGAGCGAGAGCGCGATCTCGTCGACCGCCGTGACGGCGTCGTCGATGGCCTCGCGGTGGCGTTCGACGGTCGATTCGACGTCCGTGATCACCGCCTCTTCCCGTTCGTCGGTCGCCGATTGCACGGAGATGCGTAGTTGTCTGAGCGTCTGGGCGACGAAGTCCGCGGCGTCGGCCGCGTCCGTCGCCATCGCCTCTCGGATGCGGTCGATGGTGAGATCGGTTTCGGTCAGCAATCGATCTTCGAGCGCCTCGCGGAACCGATCGACGTCTGTCACGCCGCCGTCGCGCAACTCCGAGACGAGCGTGTCGGCGTCCAGCCCCTCGAGCGAATCGAGTGCCGTCCGCAACGAGTCGAGCTCCGCGTCGACGTCGCCCTGAATCCGGTCACCGGCACTGGCTTCCAGCGCGGTCGTTGCATCGGCGAGTGCCTCGGGATCGAGCGACGACACGGGTTCGAAGGGGCCGTCGTCGACGCCGAGCTCGGCGAGGGTGATGGCCGTCTCGACGGCAGCGAGTTCCGTCCCGTCGCGGTCGTCGTAGGTGTCGTACGCGGCCAGCACTGCGCGCTGGTCGTCGTCGGAGAGCCCGGCCCAGACCTCGCGGGCCTGCTCGACGTCGTCGAGCCGCGATTCCATCGCCGCCGGATCGATTAGTGGTGTGAGAATTCGGATCCGATCCGCGGCGCGTTCGGTCAGCGCGTGTTCGACGACCAGATCGAGGACGTCCTTGTACGCTTCCCGGGCGTCGGCCGTCGCTAACGTCTCCATGCCGTCGTTGCCCGTGGCCCGGCGAAGGATATGTGTCGCGCGCCCACGCGTGAGGCCGGCGTCGGTGAGCGCCCGAACGTCACCTCGTTCGATCGCCGTCGCCGCTCGATCGGCACCGAGTGTGTCGACGAGTCGCTCTCGCGTCTTCGGACCGACTCCCCAGTACTCCTCCAGTCGCATATCCGTGGTATGGGGAAGGGGGTACAAACGTGGTGGGATCCACGCCGAGCGCGCACCGATCGCTGCGTGGTCGTCGATGGAACTGTGGAACGTGGGTAGGGGGAAGGGGCGGGGCGTTCCCGCCCTGGCGTGAGAGACATGAGCGCACTCGAAGCGGGGGCGAGTCCACTTGAGTACTGGGCGCGAGCCCTGGCGGGCCGGTGGGCGCATGGTGGGCGGAGCCGAGGCCGCACCCGACGCGGGGCGTCCGCCCCGCATCTGACCTCTCGCGTTCGGACCCTTTTGTTATGGAGTTATTGGCAATTCGCGACCATCGTTGGCGACTTCCTACTCCGATCGATGGCATCGTAGGCGATTCGTACCGGCTGCTGCTGGCCGAAAAACCGTCTCACGATGCGGTGAGCCGACTCAGTGTCCCCGTCCACGAGCAGTAGCGAGTGCCCACTTCGAGGGATCCGAGCGTCGAAAACGTATCGGTCGTTTCACCGACCGGGTGCCGGTAGTCTCCGTCTAATCGCCTGCCTGCGTCCGGACCCGTCCAGTACCTGCAGGATAACTACGTCTCTCTCCGCCCCAGTAGGTGTATGATCGAGTGTACGAACTGTGAGACGGCCCAGTTCCTCCAGATCGTCAGGAGCCGGGTCTACTTCGAGGACGGGGAGGTGATCAACGAAATCTCCGAGCGCTACGAGTGTACGCTCTGCAACGCGACCGGCACCTACGCCCGGTCAGACGACAACGACGTGGAGGTCAACGGTGACATCACCGTGACGACCGAACGACCGAAATACGCCTGACCCGACGGTCATCGGTCGCGCATTGCCCGAATCGGACCGCTCTCGTTATTTCGTTTCCCCTCGCGTCGAGTCGCCGCCTGTTTCGATACCCGTGTCGACCTTCGGTCTGTCGCCCGTCTCGACGTCCGGTTTATCGCCTCCGCTCGGTCTCACCCGTTCTCGGCTGGGGATCGCTCGGTGTCGCGGTCGGCCGTCCTCGGCGTACTGGCGTCGAGCGATGGCGTTCGCCCGCATCGATCCGTCCCACTCCGTGAACATGCCGTACTCGTTCATCGTCTCCATCCCGGCGATCGCTGCGGACAGACTGATACCGATCAGCGGGACGTCCGCGACGGTGACGATCACGTCGGCTCTGAGGACGGCGCCGTCGCGCAACAGCACGTCGACCAGATCCACGAGCGCCTCGTCGGTCGTCGGTTCCACGGTCTAGGGCACCTCCGTCTGTCGTGGGGGCTCGTCCGAATCCTCGTCGAACGCTGGAACGAAGGAGTACGGGGGCCAGGGGCCCGTAAACCGGACGGTGATACCGTCGCGGTCGGCGACCGAGTCGAGCAGCGAGCCGACCTCGTCGATCGCGTCGTCGGCCGCGAGGATCGCGTACCGACAGACCGGTTCGCCGTCGTCAGTGACCTCGTCCCCTTTCGCGCTCTCGTCGGTGGCACCATCCGCCGTCCCACTCTCCTCGCCACCCGCCGCCTTCGTCGTGCTCGAGACGTCTGCGAGCGAGACCGAAGGTCGTCGATCGAGGGGTTGCAACGTCGCTACCAGCGGTTCGAGGCGTTCTTCGAGCCCGGCCACGAGCTGCCGGTCTCGTTCCCGCCGGCGGCTGTCCAGTTGCCGCTCGTACTGTTTTTTGAGGAGGTGAGCCGTTCCCTCGCTGGCGGCGTCGATTCGCGATTCGAGGGCTGCGAGTTCGTCGTCTTCGGTGACGATCGCTGTCGTCGGTATCGGTTCGGTTCGACCGACGACGATTCGGTACTCACACAGTCCAGCGACTGTCTCGAGCGCCCGACGAAGCGTCTCGGACTCCGATTCGAGCCACGAACCGACACCGGCGTCACCACCGCGGAGGATGGTGTCGAACTGAAACGGGATCGGCGTGTCGAATTGCGCGGTGGCTTCGTCGACGACGCGCTGATGCTGCACGAGCCACCGCTTGAGTAGCCGTGGATCCGCCGCGTCGTAGAGTTCGTCGCAGTCGTGGACGACCGCACCGATGCCTGCTTCCACGCGCTCCGGAGTCTGGCCGCTATCCCACCGTTCTCCCGTGCTGGTGACGATCGAGACCGGTTCGTCGTCGACTCCCGCCACGTCGAACGCTGCAACGTCGCGTTCGGCGTCGCGTTCACGTCCGGCGTCGCTTCCGCGGAGATCCACTACGCAGTACAGGTATCTGCCCTCGTCGAGCCCGTGATCGGACGCGGCTGTGGTCGTTGCGCGACGATCCTCGTCGGTCACGGTCGATCACCAGCGAGAAACTGATCCGCGACGCTTCGGTCGTCTCCGTCCGCCTCACCGAGGCGCTCGATCGCGTCTCGCACGAGGTTGTCCAGATCGCCCCGGAGGTTCGCCACGTCGTCTTCCAGTTCGTGATCGGCTTCGATCTCCTCGATCTGCGTTTCGATCGCGGCCAGCTGCTGGCCGAGTCGGTCGACCTCCTCGTCGGTCAGGCGGCCTGACTCCATCCGCCTGATCGCTTCGCGCTCGAGTGCGTCGACCAGAATCTCGACGACCGCGAGCACGAGCGTCAGGAGCCCGTCGGCGGCCGACTCGCCGTCGACGTCGATCGTCGTCATGCGTCGTCCTCCGTGGCTGGTTCACGATCTGACTCGGCCTCCTCGTCCGTCGACGTGTCATCGTCTTCGAACTCGTCGGGCGTATGCTCCCGATCGGCTGTGGAACGGTCGCTCTGGATCCGACCGTCCTCGTCCGTGACGTTGACGCCGCGGGTCGCGTCGATCGGAATGCGCGGGCGGTCGCTCTCTGCTAACTCGGGTTCGTCGACGGCGGCTGCGAGTCGGTCCATGTCCGTGCCTTCCGGGAAGGCGAGGCCGTACTTCGCCGCCGTCTCGAACGAGGCGATGGCTGCCCGCAACTGCACGCCGAGGAGTTCCGTATCGCCGATCGAGACGGCGATGTCGGCGTTGATGACGATGCCCTTGTCGAGCAGCAGTTCGAGGACGTCGGCCAGGTCCGCCTGCTGGCGACTGGGTTGGAAGTCGGTCATCGGCGTCCCTCCCGTTTTTCGCGCTCGCGTCTGAACCGGTCGCCGTAGATGTGCGAGCGCGTCGGGCCGTCACTGTGGCGAATCGTCCGCGGCATCGTCGCGTAGTTCGGCACCGACGCGACGTCGGCTCGCCCCGTCGGGAGCGTCGACACTGCCGTCGGGTTGCGCGAGTTCGGTTGACGGTCCTGCTTTCGCATCAGCTCACGGTTCGTCTCGACGATCCGTTCGAACGTCCCGTGCGTCGAGAGGAGGGCGTCGCGGAACGCGTCGACGCCCTCGATCGCCTGTTGCTGGATGACGGCCTGATATGCCGAGAGGTCGCCACTCTCAATATCCACGTCGTCTTTGAGTTCTTCTGCGGCCGCGTCCACCAGGTCGGTATCGACCAGTTCGCCGTCGATGTCGGCACTATCCAGCATTCCGCCCAGCAGTCCATCGTCATCGCCATCGGACAGGTCGCCACCGAGATCGTCCGTCGCACCCTCGATCGATTGTTTCGCTTCCCAGACCTGATTGACGTCCATCGCGGCCAGGGTACGCCCCAGATCGATCGCCTGAATCACCTTCCTGAGCGAGACGGCGTCGGCGCTCTCGTCGCCCCGAAGTGCGTCGGGGATCTCTCCGACGTCGATCGCCTCGCTGATCGTCTCGCCGTCGATTGCTTCGGGGAGTTCCTCGACGTCGATCGCCTCGAGGACGTTCTCTGCCTCCTGGAGGATCGTCACGACCGCCTGGAGAGCCGTGCCGGGAGACTCGCTGACTTCGTCCGTGATGGCAGTCGTGACTGCCTCGAGTGTCGATTCGTTTGCGTCTCGATTGTCGTCGGTGGCTGGTGTCATGACTGAATCATCGCTGGTTTCGTGGCTGGGTTCGTTCTGTCATCGTGGCAGTATCCGCGCACGGGATCGCTCCGATCCCCCTCGATTCGAGGGGTACCGGCCTGCAGCTCCAGAATCACCGTTTCACCTCCACGCGCCCGCTCGAGAGCCACTCGTGAACCTCCTCTGCGACCTCCAGATCTGCCTCCAGTTGGTCTCGGGTTTCTTCGTACTCCTCGCGTGAGCGTTCACCCAGCTCGTAGAGCAGTCGATTCTCCGAGAGTTCGTCCTGAATCTCCTCGACGTCGTACAGTTCGTCGAGCGCCGTGGTTCGAAGGGTGTTCGCGAGGCCGACGATCGGTCGGAACAGCAGGTCGTCGATGACGATCATTGCTGGGCTCCGATTTTTACATCGACGAAGCTGTAGGGAGCGTACGGTCCGGTATAGCGGACGATCGCGCCGTCGTGACGCTCCTCGAGGCGCCCCACCGCTTCGTCGAAGGCATCTCTGTCGTCGCGATCGACGAGGAACGATCGATTACAGACGAGTCGATCGCTGAACAGCCGGTTGTTGACGACCTCACGGGCGAGCGGTTCGAGTTCGTCCTCGACGGTCGCCGTGATCGCCGCCTCGTCTACCGACCCGGACGGTGGCGTGACGACGGAGACGCCGAGTTCCTCGGCACCCTCGACGGTTCGGAGTGCGTCTTCGAACGCGTCGCGGGCGCCGGAGAGGACGTTCTTCAGCGTTTCTTCGTCGCGGAACACCATCCCGTAGCGCATCGGGACGACGGTTCGGCCCCCGTCGGCCGTCATCACCGCTCTTAAGACCTCGTCGTGGCGGCGGACGTTCTCGTCCGACCGTTCGGGTTCGGCTGACTCGATGTCTGAGGCGAGGGCAGCGATCGATCGATCGGCGATCGGATAGACGGTGTCGCCGTCGCCGACGCCGTCGACCGAGAGCTCGATGGTCTCTTCGACGTCGACGACGCCGTACGCGTACGGTCGGCTCATCGTTCCGCCTCTCGACATCGTGCCTGCACCCTGAATCGCGGCCTCTCTCGGTGTCCTGCGGTGTGGTCACTTCGGTGCTGTCCCGTTCGGAAGCGAGCAACGGTGGGTACGGATGTTCGATCGGTGGCTGTCTCGTATCTCATGGGGCACTCACGGCCGTTTTTTGCTCGACCGCGCGAGTCAGAACGGAGTGCCACGCGGCGGCCCCTTACCATAGTGCCTGCGAGTGCCACGTCAACCGTGATACGTCGTGCTGGGGGACTACGGACGCATGACATCACCACAACGCCGGCCAGATTCCTCGAGCCTCGCGGAGGTTCTCGACCGGATCCTCGACAAGGGCGTCGTCATCGACGTCTGGGCGAGAGTCTCCGTCGTCGGCATCGAACTCCTCACCGTCGAGGCGAGGGTCGTCGTGGCCTCCGTCGATACGTTCTTGCACTACGCCCACGAGATCGCCAAGATCGAACGGGCCGTCTCTGACGGTGAACTCGAGGACTTGGAGGAACTCGAGATCGAGCGCCGGCCGGAGTCCTCGCCGATGTCGACGGCTGAAACATCGTGACGGCACAGATCCGGGTGTAACGTATGGCACAGACGGCGACCTCCGACGGTCAGTGTATCGCCCTCACCGCGGACGGTGAGCGCTGTTCACGGACCGCTGGTTCGGGCGACTACTGCTATCAACACGACGAGAGTGATTCAACCGTGAGTAACGCCGAGACAGCTTCCGAGGACGAATCGAGCGAGACAGACCAGTCGAGTGGTGACGCAGTCGACGAGCCCGAACCGGAACTGGACGAAATCGAGGTGACAGCGGAGGAGGCCGACGAGCAGATCGAGGGGCTCCTCTCGATTCGCCAGACCGTCAAATCGTCGGCCGGAGACCTCGTCGGCCATCCGTTCGACGGCGTCTCCGAGATAACGGCCGCCGAGGAGGGCTGGAACGCCGTCGTCGAGGTGATCGAACGCAAAGCAGTCCCCGACACACAGGACGTCATCGGCCGGTATCGGATCGATCTCGACGAGAACGGCACGGTACAGGGCTACCGTCGACTCGACCGATATCGGCGAGGGGACACCACCGCGTTCGACCCCGTCCAGTAACTCGGGTTTCGGCGGACACACAGCCTGTCTGGTCACCACGCCCTCCTCGATCGCCATCGCTACCGACCAGAACATTCAGGGTCGAACCTGGCATTCGTCCGTGTGTGAAATCAGTTCACGGCGTCCCAGTCTACGGCGTCGATCTCGACGCCGAGACCCGGTGTGCCCACTACGATAGCGATCGGGACGTCGTCGCCCTTCGGTTTGGCTGCTGTGACTCGTACTACGCCTGCCACGCGTGCCACGAGGCGGTTACCGACCACGAGGCGCAGGTGTGGCCCCGGTCCCGGTTCGACGAAGCGGCGGTGCTGTGTGGTGTGTGCGGCGCTACGCTGACTCCGGAGGCGTACTTCGACGCTGCCAATCGCTGCCCGGCGTGCGACGCGGCGTTCAATCCGGGCTGTCGGGCCCACCGCGACCGCTACTTCGAAACGGAGTGACTTCGAGCTGGCGTGATCGTCGACGGAAGCGACCGGTCGCTGTGTCAGTCCATCGCTGACTCAGTCGTCACTGGGGACGCGAACCGGGCGGTGCGTCGTCGTCCGATCGGTTTCGGCTCGATCGCCGAGGGCGTTCTCGACGTTCGGTGCGAGCGTATTGATGATCGTGCGGCCGTCGCGTCGCCGTTCGATCAGGCCGTCCGATTCGAGTGTCGAGACGTGGTGAGAAACGGTACTCGGATCGAGCCCGAGCTCGTCGGCGAGCCGGCCGTTGTGGGCCTCGCCAACCGCTTCGAGCGTCGTCAGGATGTCGACCTTCGCCGGTTCGTCCAGGGCTGCGGCGAGTTCGACACCGTCGGTCTGGGCGGGATAGTACCGGCGTTTTCCACCTTGTTTTCTTGCCTCGACGAGTCCCTCGTCTTCGAGCACGGAGAGGTGGTGGCGGATGGTCGACAGCGAGACGTCGTGGGCTGATTCGAGGGCCGTGAGGTAGCGACCGGGCTCACCCTCGATCGAGTCGAAGATGGCACGGCGGGTCTCGTGTTCCAGCGGATCGGAGTCGTCGTAGCGGCTGTATCGAAGGAGACTGAGCGGGAGTTTGCCTGCCAGGCCTGAAACACCGCCGAGAAGCCGAAGCACCGACCCGACGGTCTGTCCGAAGAGCGAACTCGTCGCCCCAGCCGCCCCTGCCCCGCCAGCGCCCGCGCCACTTCCCGTCCCGACTCCGCCGAGGAGCGAAAGACCGCCGAGCAGGCCGACCAGGCCTGCGTCGACGACATTACCCGAGTCGCTCGCGGGTGGGACCATCGCCTCGGAACGATCCGTCTCGTCGTCGGTCGATTCCGATCCGTCGTCGGCCGTGGATTGGGAACCGAGTTCGACGGTAACTGACGAATTCGTCTGGCCGAGTGCAGTGTCGAGTCGGACAGCGATCACCGACTCGTTCGACCGTGTTTCGAGGGAGAGAACCGACTCGACCTCTGTGAGTGTCCCATCGAGATCCATCCCGCCATCGAGGCTGCCGTCTTCGTCGGTCGAGTTGGTGTCCTCGAGTAGCTCCGTCCCGGAGTCGGCGCCGCTCGTCACTTCGTCTGCCGATTCGTTCAACTGGTCGGCTGTCTCGTTCAGTTCCTCGGACGCGTCCACCGTGGTCTCGGTGTCGTCGAGGAGGGTCTCGGAGGAGTTGACGAGGTCCTCCGTGGATTCGTCTAGCTCTTCGGATGGTTCTGTCAGTTCCTCGGTGGTGTTGTCCACGAAGGTCGCCTGTCCGCCTGTCGTGGCGCTCGCGCCCCCGACGGTGAGCCCGCACAGGAGCACCAGCCCGACGGCGAGGGCGGTGAGTGACGACGTGGACGAGTGCATGACTGGTCGGCGCAAATGGCTGTCTCCGTAATAGGTCTTCCCCTCTGATGTGTGATCTGTTGGGCCGAAATCGGGGCCCGCTCAGTCCTCGCTCTTCGGGGTCCGCCCAGCCGTCACTCGTCGATGTCCGCTCAGTCATCCTCCTGCGGTGGTTCGATACTGAACGGACTCGGTTCGTCCGTCCAGGGCCAGCCCGGAATTCGTTCCTGGAAGCCCGCTGCCAGTGCCGCGTCCAGGTCGTCGAGTCCAGCTGGCTCGTCCCCCTCACCGTGGACTCCGACGTCGGCGTAGTGAAACGTCGCCTCTCCCAGCGTTCTGAACGGCTGTGTTCCGCCGATCGTGGCTGCCAGTTCGCGGCCCAGTAACTCGTCGACGACGAAGCCCGGATAGTCACCCTCGACGTCGATCTCACGAAGGAGGGCGACGAGTGCGGCGACGTTCACGGCGAGGTCGCCATCGGCGAACACCTGGTCGACGGCAGCACGGTACTGCGTGGCCGTGACCTGGTCGACAGTGGTGTCGAACTCGGTCGCGAGGGCCGATCGAACGTCGTTGATCAACGGGACGATGCGATCCGATCGATCGCGTACCCAGTCACGTTCCGCCGCCACACGCTCCGGTGTGAGGTCCATGTGCCACCGGTTAGGTGCGACGGACCCTGACGTTTGCGAAGGCTTTTATACGCTGGATTGAGTATCTCGGAGTAAGCGGGTTCTCGCTGGAGTCCTCCCGTGTCGATCGGAATCCAGTGGGCGTCTTCGTCATCCAACGACAGTCGTGACACGATGTACTGGTCCGACAGTCCCGTGGTGACACCGGCCTCGTCCGCGAGGCCAGAGAGCGGCGTCACGTCCGTAGACGTTGTGTCGCGGCGTCACGCCGATTCGGCCCACAGACGGGCCGCCTCGTCCACTGTCGTTTCCCACCTCCGGCGAACCGACCACCTGCGATTATGAGTACTGTAGAGCAGCAACTCGACGATCTGAAAGCAGAGATCACCAGCGAATTGCCGAGCGATATCTCGGTGTCGTCGGTGAAGTACGAAGGCCCAGAACTCGTGGTCTACACGCACGATCCGAAAAAGTTCGCCCAGGAGGGAGACCTCGTTCGGAAACTGGCGAGCAAACTCCGCAAGCGGATCACCGTGCGACCGGATCCGAGCGTCCTCTCCCGACCGGAAGAAGCTCGCGAGCAGATCATGAACGTGATCCCGGACGACGCCGGCGTCGAAGATCTGGACTTCCACGCCGATACCGGCGAGGTGGTCATCGAAGCGGCGAAGCCGGGCATGGTAATCGGTCGCCACGGCTCGACGCTCCGCGAGATCACCAAGACCGTCGGTTGGACGCCCGAAGTCGTCCGAACGCCGCCGATCGAATCCTCGACGGTCTCGAACGTCAGGAATTTCCTGAAACACGAACGCGACGAACGCCGTGACGTTCTCGAACGAGTTGGCCGACAGATCCACCGTGAAGAGATGTCGGACGACGAGTACGTCCGCATCACGACGCTTGGCTGTAGCCGCGAGGTCGGCCGGGCAGCGTTCATCCTGTCGACACCCGAAACCCGGATCCTCATCGACTGTGGGGACAAACCGGGTGCCGAAGGCGAAGTGCCGTACCTTCACGCGCCGGAGGCGCTCGGTGCCGGTCCCCAGACAATCGACGCGGTCGTCCTGACCCACGCCCACCTCGACCACTCCGCGCTCATCCCGCTTCTCTTCAAATACGGCTACGACGGGCCGATTTACTGTACGGAACCCACTCGCGACCTCATGGGCCTGCTCACGCTCGACTACCTGGACGTCGCAGCCAAGGAAGGCCGCACGCCACCGTACGAGTCAGAGCAGGTTCGCGAGGCCATCAAACACTGCATCCCCCTCGAGTACGGCGACGTCACCGACATCGCGCCGGACGTCAAGCTCACGTTCCACAACGCGGGCCACATCCTCGGGTCGGCGGTCTCGCACTTCCACATCGGGGACGGCCTCTACAACGTCGCCTTCTCCGGTGACATCCACTACGAAGACACCCGGCTGTTCAACGGCGCCGTCAACGACTTCCCGCGCGTGGAGACGCTCGTTCTCGAGTCAACCTACGGCGGGCGAAACGACTACCAGACCGACCAGGCTGACTCGGAGCGAAACCTGACGGAGGTGATCAACGAAACCTACGAGCGTGGCGGCAAGGTCGTCATCCCGGCGTTCGCCGTCGGTCGCTCCCAGGAGATCATGCTCGTTCTGGAGGAGGCGATGCGCGAGGGCGACATTCCGACGATGCCGGTTCATCTGGACGGGATGATCTGGGAGGCGACGGCCATCCACACCACCTATCCCGAGTACCTCCGTGACGACCTCCGGGATCGCATCTTCCACGACGACGAGAACCCGTTCCTCGCCGAGCAGTTCAACCACATCGACGGCGGCGAGGAGGAACGCCAGGACGTCGCCGACGGTGAGCCGTGTATCATCCTCTCGACGTCGGGGATGGTCACCGGTGGCCCGATCATGTCCTGGCTCAGCCACATCGGCCCCGATCCGGACTCGACGCTGACCTTCGTCGGCTATCAGGCCCAGGGGACGCTCGGTCGGCGCATCCAGAACGGCTGGGACGAGATTCCCGTCTCCGACATCGGTCGCCACGACAACGGTGGCGGCGGCCGCGGTACCCTCTCGCTCAACATGAACGTCGAAACCGTCGACGGGTTCTCCGGCCACGCCGACCGCGCCGGCCTCGAGAACTTCGTGAAGACGATGAACCCGCGCCCGGAGAAAGTCCTCTGTGTCCACGGGGACGAACGGTCCGTGCAGGACCTCTCCTCGGCGCTGTACCACGACTACAACATGCGGACGTTCGCGCCGAAAAATCTGGAGACGTTCCGGTTCCTGTAATTCGCTCGGTCTCGAAGCCGCCGTACGACGCTAGTGCTTTTCCTGGGCCTGTCGCTTTCTGATCACAGCGGCGACATCCTCGTAGTTACTGATGCCGCCGAGAGTCATCCCGTTCAGCCGGCTGGCGAGCAGTGATCCCTGGGAGAGGATATCGGTCGAGACCGTGATGTGGCCGTGCCCGAGCAGTCGCTCCATGAACGAGGCGCCGGTCTGCATGCCGCGGACGTCGACCATCCAGGCCTCGTTCGTCGATCTGGAACTGATTCCCGTTACGACGAGAATTCGCCTGTCGGTCACGAGATACCGGACTTTCTTGCGCTGAAACCAGACGTAGCCGACGATCGCCGCCGCGATCAAGATGCCGAAGAGCTGCATCCCGGATTCGTCGGCGAGGAGCCCGCCGAGACCGGCGACGATCGCGACGACGAGGTGGACCATCCACGCGGTCCACGCCGGTCGTGCATCGATCAGCACATCTTCACCATCGAAAAGGTATTGTTCCCGTCCCGTGCCCGATTGTTCGAAACTTCCCGGTCCCCCGCCTGCTGATTTTGCTTTCGACATCCGGATACGGATCTTCCCTTTACTATAAAAAGTGTTTTTGCCGATGTGTTTTGTTTTCTAAACTATTGGGGTGGGCATATTGGTGCGAGGGCGGGTAATACCGGGTAGCCATGGTTGTCCAGTCTGATCGACCGATCGGAGACTGGGATTACTCCTTCTACAGGAGTCACCTGCTCGACATGCGGCTGAGGACGAGTAACGTTACGATCGTCTCTAGCAGTGAGTCCCGACCGCTACACATTCGAGCGCCTGTAGTAAATCGAATTACCCGATCGAACCACTGGGCAGGGCTACCGAAGTGAGGCCTGGCGGGTTCACTTCGCCATCCACTATTGTTTTCACACCACAACCAGTAACTATATTATACATCGAGTCAATAATACACACGGAAGCCACGGACTCGATTGGGGTAGAAATGCCCCGGGTGTTTAGGCACCCGAGACGTGGCTTCCGAAACCCTATGTGGGGTTTTCGTCAGCCATGTTCCGAAAGACACCATCGAGACAAAAAGGTCTCGCACGCCCGTTGCCTAGAGAGTCGTATCGCTACCCGTCGTTCACCTTCGTTTTCGGGGATGGGGGGCCGAGTCGCTTCGATCAGTTCGAACTGTCGGACTGCGGGGTACTCGGATGAAATCCGTCGAGCGGACGAGCGACGGGCCCGGCGATTCGACTCACGACCGGGAGTGCTATCGGTGTGATCGCGACGTGGCACCGGCGCGGCTCTTTCGGCTCGTCTCCCAGCCACCGACCGCGCTTTCGCGCGACTACCAGACCGCGGAGCGATTTTGCTGCCCGGACTGTGCAGCCGCGATGAACCTCTCCGAGTTTTCTGCTCGGCTGAAGGCGCGCGCTGGAAGCGGTGAGGAGCCGATTGGCGGCTAGGAACGGTCAGTACCGCGGTGCGACACCGGTACTAGCGTGGGGACGGCAGCCGTTCCGTTGCGGTGGCAGAACCCGACCCTGCGTCAGTCCGCCTCTGCTGGATCGACCACAGACTGAGCCTCGATATCGACGCCGACCCGATCGCACTCCCCGGCGAGCGGACAGGCCTCGGTGCCATCGAGGCACGCTGGTTTGCGAGCAGTGCAGTACTCGCGACCGAACTGGATCATCGCCGTGTGACCGAAGCCGCATTTTGGGCCCGGGACGGTCGTTTCGAGCGCTTCGCGGACGCCCTCGTGACCCGCTTCGGGTGGGGCGATGCCGAGCCGGCGGCTGATCCGGTGGACGTGTGTATCGACGGGATAGACTCCGTCCTGCCCACCGGCGAAGAGCAACACGCAGTCGGCTGTCTTCGGCCCGACGCCGTGGACGGACAGGAGTTCGTCTCTGACCGTGGCCGGCGCCGTTTCTCTGACGTACGCGTCGAACGCGGGTGCCGTTCCGAACTCCGTGCGAACCCACTCGGCCGCTTCCTGGATCATCCGGGACTTCTGGTTGTAGAGTCCGGCAGCGCTGATCGTCTCGGCGATTTCTTCGCGATCGGCATCGGCCAACGTTGCCGCGAGATCGGATGTGGATTCCGTCTCGCCGTCGGTTGCCCCCTCGTGGCCGTTTTCGTCGGCCTCCCCGCCGTCGGGCCCGTACCGCTCGATCAACGCGTCGTGGGCCGGTTGGCTCGCCACGTCGCTGGTGTTCTGGCTCAGAATCGTTCGGACGAGGCAGGTGAAGGCGTCCTGCCCGCCGTAGGTCTTCTGCCAGTACAGTTCGCCGAGGCGATCCACGACCCGCTCCGCCCGGGAGTCGGCCGTCCCCGGATCGAACGTCGCGGCCGCACCACCGCCGCTGGCGCCACCGCTAATGTTGACGGTGGGTTCGTCCGCGTCCGCGGGGTCACCGTCGGACTCCTCGCTCATGCCCGACGAGAGGCACGGACTGAAGAAATGCCCTGCGGTCACCGGACCGTCGGTGTCCGATCGGCTGACCGGTTTCGCATCGCCCGTCGGCGCGCCGGTCGGTGGCCAGGCCGGTACCAGCTGGTCAGGAGCGACCGGGATGCGGAGACTCTTCCGCCGTCCACCCGCCGTCGGTCGCGTCTTTCCACTCGCCCATCCCCGATGGATCGAGGTGGATGTGCGTGTCGCCGACTGCTTCGAGGGCGCGGACGCGCTCGACGAGGTCTGTCTCGATTTCGTGGGCCTCTCTGAGCGTCAGCCCGCCGTCGACTTCGACGTGTGCCTCGACTTCGAGGACCGTGCCGTCGTAGTAGACGACGAGGTCGTGAACCCCTTCGACGGCGGGGTGTTCTCGGAGTCGGTCCGTGATCTCGGCGCGGTGGTCAGCCGGGGCGGCGGCGCCGGCCAGGTAGCCGACGTTTTCACGCGCGATCGAGACGCCCTGATAGACGACCAGGAAACTCACGAGGCCGCCGGCGATCGGATCGAGCGGTTCGTAGCCGATCATGAGCCCGAAGATCCCGACGAAGGCGGCGATCGTCGTGTAGATATCGTTCCGGCAGTCGGCGGCGAGGGCGGCGAGTGCCGTCGAGTCGATGGTCGCGTTGACGCGCTCGGTGTAGCGATAGGTGGCGTACATGAGCACCATCGCGAAGGTGAGCGCGCCGAGGAGGACGTAGCTGAAGGTCGCACTCTCTCCCTCGAGGAGGCCCTGTGCGGATTCCAAAAGGAGACTTCCCCCGAGTACGACGATCGTCGCGCCGACGAACAGCGCCGTCAGCGGTTCGATTCGGGCGTGGCCGTGTGGATGGGTGTCGTCGGGGTCCTGAAACCGCGTATCGCCCCAGACGAGGACGACTACGCTCGCCACCAGATCGCCCACCGAGTGCGCCGCGTCGGCGAGGAGCGCGACACTGCCGAACGCCAGGCCAGCGATTCCCTCGACGACGATCTTCGCCGCGTTGCCAAGGACGTTCACCCAGGCCGCCCGGGCGAACCGCCGCCGATCGACAGCCTCGCTCATACCGGTCGTAGCGACGCGCTATGCTTCAGTGTTCCCGTCTTCGACTGCGAGTACGACCCGCGCGTCGGCGCCGTCGGCCAGCGCATCGATCAGTTCTCGATCTACGTCGCCCGCCGCTCGATCGGCGTCTAGCATAATCGTCCTGTCGTCGACGTAGTCGCTCGTCCGACCGACGGCGCTTCGCTCGCTCTCGAAGGTCAGTCGTGGATCGCCCCGGCCGGTGATCGTCGTCTCGGAACCGCCAGCAGTGATGCTCATCGTGATCGTCGCGGTGGCGTCCTGGCACGCGGCGACGAAGTCCGAGTCGAACTCTGCCGGCGCGCGGTCGGCTTCGATCGCGAGAATACAGTCACCAGCCGGGGTGAGAAAGTCGTCAGTCGAGACCTCGAACGTACTGGCGTGCTCGCCGCTGACGTGCTCGTGGCCGCACGCGTGGATGACTTCTGTGTATCGGTCGTCGTCGAACGCGTCCGCCTGTTCGGTCATGTGTAACCGGGTGAGCGTGGGGGTGAAAACGGAATCGATGCTGGGTAGAACCGGCTCGCTGTGGGTTTGGTTGTGGTGTGAGCGGATGATCCGGTGTGAGCGGCTCAGACGAGGCTCGCGCCGTCGAAGTCGCCTCGTCGATACTCGATATCCATATACTCGAGGATCGTCGGAGCGATGTCGAAGAGGTCGACGTCGTCGATCTCGACGTCCGGGTCGTCGATGTACAGCGACGTGTCGTCGAAGCTGTGCATCCCGTTTCGGGGGCCGGTGTCGAAGACGGGGCCCTCGTTCGCAAAGCCCGACTTGAGGTCGAATCCGTTCGCGGGGATCGCGACGAGATCTGGAGCGATCTCGTCGTGGTCGCCCCGGAACGCGGTCTCCTTCTCGACGACGCGATCGACGACCGGGTTGCCGTCCGGCCCGGTGAGCGAGCGCAGTTGCTCGGCGAGTTCGTCGCGGACGTCGTCGTAGTCCTCGGGCGAGACGGATCCTCGTGGCTCGCGCCCCTCGAGGTTGAGGTAGAACCGGCCGGGGATGAACGAGTACGCGCGCGTGTCGTCGGCGATGTCGTCTAACCCCTCGGGTTCGTCCGTTCGGTAGGTGAGCCAGCCCTCTTCGGTGAGCCACCGATTGCAGTGGACTTCGTGGTCGAGGCTCGTAAAGCCGTGATCGGAGGCGACGATGAGCGTCACGTCGTCCGGAAGCATCTCACGCAGGCGACCGATGTATTCGTCGACGACTTCGTAGAACGCGAGGAACTCCTCGGCGTATTCCCCGTCACGTTCGTAGTCCTTGAAGAGGAAGTGGTTGACTCGGTCGGTCGTCATGAAGACGCCCATGAAGAGGTCCCAGTCGTCCTTCTGGATGTAGTGTGAGAACGCCTCGAACCTGGCGTCGATCGTCTCGTGGGCGTCCTCGATGAAGGCAGTTTTATCCTCGTCGTGACCGAGTTTCGGGTTCACGTCGATGCGATAGTCCATGGCATCGAGGTCGGCTTGCACGGAACCCGGGTGACAGGCGGCATCTAACTCCGGCGAGAGGAACCCCGAGACCATTCGCTGAACGTTTCGCTGCGGGGGGAACGTCACTGGGACGTTGAGCACCGTCGCGTTCCGGCCGGCGTCGGTGACCCGATCCCAGATACGGGTCGCCTGGACGTCCTGGCCCATCGGAACGTACGTCTCGTACGTCCCGACTTCCCTGTCCTGGAAGCCGTAGACGCCCGTCGAACCGGGATTGACGCCGGTCGTCAGCGCCGGCCAGCACGCGCTCGACTCCGGCGGAACGATACTCGAAATCTCCCCCGCAGTCCCCTCGGCTGCGAGCGCGGCGAAGTTCGGAAACCTCTCTGGATGCTCGGCGAGGAGACTGTACGGCACACCGTCGACACCGATGAAGGCGACACGGGGGTCGTCCTCCCCCCGCAACCGGTCGAAGAGACCCATGGGGGACGGTAGTCTGACCGGATACAAGAAGGTTCGTCTCTCCACACTGTGTACGAGAATAGCGCTGTTTCCGGAAACGGTGCTGTGTCCGAGAACGGTGGGCTATCCGAGGATCGTCCGCCGAGTATGTGGCTGGCGTTCGATTACGCAACTTCCGAGCGCGTCGATCGACGGTCGTTACTCCCGCTCGGCGTCTGAGTCGTCCAGATTGGTCGGGACGACCGTCAGGTGGGCCATACCGGCGCCCTCGTCGCTGGGGGCCGTTCGCGAGTCGGGTTCGTGGGTCGACCGTGGGGACCGCTCACTGGTAGCCATACATAGTCAGGTACGCACGCACCACTCAAAAGATTACCCATGCTCATAATGCATGTGGCGAACGGCGGCGATAACTGCCGAGTATCTGGTCAGTTCGAAGCTCACTGCAGTCAGTGGCGGAAGCTGGTTGGAGACCTCCGTGGCCACGTTCTCCGTCGTCGAACACCAATTGCTAAGGCGGTTCCGCCGCGACAGTTCGATCGATGGCAACACTCTCACCGGATCGTGTTCCGCTCGTTGCTGGCGTGCTGTCGGCCGTCTCGCTGGCCATCGTCTTCGCCGCAGCGGGTGGATACGTTCCCTCGTCCGTCCTTCCCGCGCCACCGGAGGCCGTCCTGGCGGCGATCCCAACGGTCAACGTCTTCATCAGCGCGATCGCGATCGTGACAATCGCCACCGGCTGGCGGGCGATTCGCCGCGGTCGCGTTCGGACCCACCGTCGGGCGATGGGTTCGGCGGTCGGGCTGTTCGTGACCTTTCTCACCCTGTACCTCTACCGGCTCGTCGTCACCGGCGGGGCCGCGTCGTTCGCCGGTCCCGACGAGATCTTCCAATTCGTCTACCTGCCCGTCCTGATCGGTCACGTCGGACTCGCGATCGTCTGCATTCCGCTGCTGTACTACACGCTTGGACTGGCCGTGAGCCACGATGTGCGTGGCCTCCGAGAGACGGCGCACGCGAAGGTTGGTCGCGTGGCCGCATCGCTGTGGATAATCTCGTTTTCTCTCGGCATCGTCGTGTATCTCCTCGGCAGGGTCGTCTACGGATAGACCGACGTTCGTCGTGGAAAACTGCCGTCGATACTGTGCTGTGTCTGCCGGACGTCTCAGTCGTCGGCGCCCATTGCCTGTCCGTCGATCTCCGGCCGCGTCACGTCCCGATCCGTCGCTTCGCCGTCGATATCGTATGGATACTCGCCGGTAACACAGCCCAGACAGAGGTCGGATCGGCCGGTCTCTAGCGCTGCCGCAACCGCATCGGTCGAGAGGTACGCCAGACTGTCGGCGTCGATCGTCTCGGCGATGTCGTCGACCGACTTGTCGCTCGCGATCAGTTCCTCGCGCGTCGCCATATCGATCCCCATGTAACACGGGGCGACGATAGCCGGAGCGCCGATTCGCATGTGGACGTCGGTGGCGCCGAAGTCTTTGAGTAGGTCGACGAGTTGCGTCGAGGTCGTCCCGCGGACGATCGAGTCGTCGATCAGCGTCACGGACTTGCCCTCGACGGTACTCTTGATCGGGTTGAGCTTCAGCCGAACCGCGCGCTCGCGTTCGTCCTGTGTCGGCATGATGAACGTCCGGCCGACGTACCGGTTCTTCATCAGGCCCTCGGCGAATTCGGGGCCATCGTCGTCATCGTCGCGTGGCGCGCCATCGGCCGTCGTCTCGCCGGCTGCCTCGGCGTAGCCGCTGGCGAAGGCCCTGCCCGAGTCCGGCACCGGCATCACGACGTCGGTTTCGACGCCGCTTTCCGCCCAGAGCTTGCGCCCGAGGTCCCGTCGCGCGTCGTAGACGAGCGTTCCGTCGATGGTCGAATCGGGGCGGGCGAAGTAGACGTGCTCGAAGAAGCAGTGGGCCGTGTGCTCGCGCTCGACGAGCTGATAGGAGTCGAACCCGGAGCCGTCCTGTTCCAGGACGACGAGTTCGCCCGGGCGGACGTCCCTGACCAGTTCGCCGTCGAGCGTGTCGATCACCGCCGACTCCGAGGCGATGACGTAGCCGTCGTCCAACTTCCCGATACAGAGGGGTCGATTCCCCTCCGGGTCGCGCACGCCGAGAACGACGTCGTCGTGACTGATCGTGAGCGCGTAGGAGCCGTGGATCCGACCCATGGTGCGCTTGACCGCTCGAATGAGGTCCGATTCCAGAAGGTTCCGGGCCAGATCGTGAGCAATCACTTCGGTGTCGCCGTCGCTCGTGAACGCGTGGCCGAGTCCGGCGAGTTCCTCGCGGATCTCGTCCGCGTTGACCAGGTTGCCGTTGTGCGAGAGGCCGAGCGACCCGCTCTTGAACGAGACGGAGAAGGGTTGTGCACAGCCCTTGTCGACGCTCCCGGCCGTGGGGTAGCGGACGTGCCCGATGCCGGCTTCGCCGGTCAAGCCGTCCAGGTCTCCCTCGTCGAACGCGTCGCCGACGAGCCCCATCTCGACGTGGCTGTGCTGCTGGAAGCCGTCGTGAGTGACGATTCCAGCAGACTCCTGTCCGCGGTGTTGTAACGCGTACAACGCGTAGTACAGCGGCCGTGCCGCCGATCGGCCGTCGAGTGAGACGCCGACGACGCCGCACTTCTCCGTCGGTCCGTTCCGGAGGGGTGTCTCGCCCCGCCCGTCAGTCATACACACCGCTTGGGCCTCCACCCGATAAAAGAGTCCGTATTTTCGCCGTGGTCAGGGATCGCGCGAATTCGTGCCGATCGGGGCGGTGCACTTCGTGGGTCCGTCTCTGCCCGCCTGGTCCAACGACCCTGGAAGACGATCGCGCCGCTTGTGTCTCAGCGCTGCACCGGGTGTCGAAATCGAACGAACGAGAAAAAACCGATCAGTTGTCGCCAGCTTTGCCTTCCCAGGCGTAGTCGCGGCGCGAGGCCGATTTTCCGAACCCACAGGCCGAGCAGCGCTCCTTCTTCGTGTGATAGGAGGCCTCACCACATCGTCGGCACTTCACGTGAACGGTCTTGTTCTTCTTGCCTTGACTCGGGGTTCCTGAACCAGTCATGGATTGATCGAAACGACGTTATCGCCGCGTATAATCGTTGTGTCTTGACTCGACGTCTCCTCGTCGCCATTGGCCGGTGTCGTCTCGCTGGTCGCCGTCCGCTCGGCCTCCTCGAGGACCAGATTCATGTGCTGATCGTATCCGGCGAGTTCACCGACGTATTCTGTTCCGGTCTTCAGATGGACGCGAACTCGGTCGCCGAGGGCGGCTTCGAGAACGTCCAGCGGTCGTCCACTCATACGAAAGAGGCCAGTCACGCCCCACTTAACGATATCGGTCGGCGCACCGATCACCATCGCCGACCGCCTCGCTGTTTACTCCAGCGTCTTCCACCACCCTCACTCTCTCCGGCCGTTTCGAACGCGGCGTTCCGGACTCAGGTGCGAATTTCGTTCCCACAGCTCGGGCAGTAGACGCTGTCGGCTGGAAGGTCGGTTGCACACTCCGGACACGTTTCGGGGTCCGTGTCGGCAGAAGCGCTCTCGCCGCTGGCACCCGCGTACTCGCCGAAATCATCCGTGAAAATACGTGTTTCCGTGCCCGACCCGTTCGTAGCCGGCCCAGATTCGGTATTCGCCTCACTGGTCGCTTCCTGCTCCTCGGCGTCGGTTGGGTCGGGCGACGACTCCTCACCCGCTCCACCCGACTCGGGCGGTGCCGAGGTCGATGCTGCCGACCCATTCCCGGATGTCTGTGCCGCGTCGTCGGATGCGTTCGACGTGCCTCCGGACGAGTCAGCGGCGTTGGCTGCGGACGACGAGTCTTCCGTCCCATCTGCCCCGCTGGAGCCACCCCGAAAGACCGATCGGTTCGAGCGGTTCCGAGTCGATCCGTTCGACCGTCCGGTCGTGTTACTCGCGTGTGGGCTCGACGGCGGTGGTGCCTCGCCAGAACGGTTGCGAACCGACGATTCGCCGGACGCTCTCGACGGGTGCGTCGACTCGCCGGACGGCCGGAGTCGGTCGAGCAGCGACCGATCCGTCTCGAACGGCAGCGACAGTCGGACGGTGTCCGTCGATACCGTCTCTTCCCGGGTCGTGAGTCCGTACACGCTGCCGACGGCGATCGGAGCCAGCAGGAGCGTGGCCGGTGCCTGCGGGATTCCGGTGGCGTCCAGGGTCGAAACGACCAGCGTCCCGCCCGCGTTCATTCCCGCGCCTAGTACCTGCTCGGTGATCACCGTGACGAGCGCGAGCACGGCCGGCACTGCGGCGATCGTGCCCACGCGCGAGCCGGTTCGTTTCGCGTGATCGAGCATCGAGAACACCGCGATCGATCGGAAGACGAGCGCGTGGGCGCTGACGATGGCGATCAGGGCGATCCACCACGGCGCCGTGATCGGCCCCCCGGACGCGATGCCGTAGCCGAGGGCACCGACGAGTGCCACCAGCGGAATCGCACAGAGCCGGAGCGGGGCGAGTGAACCGAACGACCGATCGAAGATGCCCTGGTACAGTCGAACGACGACCCCACCGAGCGCGCTCAGCGAGCCGACCGTCGCGACGACGACGGCCACCCGTAAGACAGACTGCGCGGTCGATCCGATGGCGAGCGCGTCGCCAGCGATCCCGACCCCCGACAGAACGCCGCCGGCGAGGAGCAACGCGAAGAATACTGCCAGAAACGAAAGCGGGACCACAGCCACTTCGTAGAAACTGAGGGTGACGTGGGCACGTATGGCCCGTTCTGGAACGTCCATTCAGGGTTGACATTGGACTTCTCAGATAAATAGTTTCGTGACCGGTTGCGAGTCGAACGGAGACTCCGTTGGTCACGGTTCTGACGTAACTCCCCACTCGACGTGATTTCTTTGCTGGTGTGGTTTCTCGCCTCTGAATTTCTCGCCCCCTGGAGCTGGTGCACGACCCTCCGTGTTGGCTGCAATGACAGCGCGAAATTGCTGTGGGATCGCATCCCCGACCTGTCAGCACCTCGAGTGGCGGCGAGCCCCTCGTTGTGACGTCGGAGTCGGCGAGTATGGCTCCGTACGGACCGATACCACCGTTTGTGTCTCCAACGGACTCCGGCCGAACCGTTGTACAATATAAAGTGAGTCGACAATACTTTTTTCTATAGTGACTGTGAACGCGTCTACCTACTATGTCAGATGATGCGACCCTGGAGTGTGTTTCCTGTGAGACGACGTTCGATCCCGCACCAAACGGTGGCTTCTGTCCGGACTGTGATACACCGCACCCGGACTTCGAAGTAGCGACCGACGAAGAGAGCGAAGACGATGGATCGACTGGCGACGAAACCGACGAGGCGGCCGGTGACGCTGATGCGGCCTCGGCGGATGACGGGACGTCCGAGGGCGACGATTCCGCGTCGTCCGACTCGATCTCGTACTGTCCGGACTGTGGGACCGACATCGATGATGCCGTGACCGACGGCGACGGAGATGGCGAACTCGACGCCTGTCCCGACTGTGGTCGGGCGGTCTCGACGGAATCGTACTGTCCCGATTGCGGGACCGATCTCGGCGAGGCCCGTGCGGCAGCCGCCGAAGACGACGAGGCGGACGACGCGGAGGCGGACGCCGACACCGATTCGGCGGACGAAGCGCCAGACGCTGACGAGTCGGACGAGGCCGATGGCGAGGACGCCGACGCGGACGACGAAGACGCCGACGCGGACGATGCTGACGACGGTGAGGCAGACGACGGTGCTGACGACGAGGCCGACTCAGCACCGGTCACGCTCTCCTTCGGGGGCGAATCGTACGACTTCGACGACGGCGACACGTTCGGTCGCCAGGACGAACCGTGGCTGGAGACGCTCGTCGACGAGAGCGGCGGCTCGGACGACGTCGCGTACATCTCGAGCGACCATCTGACGTTCTCCGTCGACGAGGATGGCGTCACCGTGACGGATACGAGCCGAAACGGAACGGCGCTGAACGGTGAGGATCTCGACGGCGACGAAGCCGAACTCGAGGACGGTGATACGCTCACGCTCGCCGAACGGGCCGAGCTCACCGTCGAACTGTAGTCACCATCGATCGCTGCCGACACCGACCTTCCTGTCGGCTCGTTGGGGGTGATCGATCGCGGACGTGCCGCGGCCGACGACGCGCAGCGGATGCTTCAGATTGCCGTGGTGTCACACTAACTGAACGCTCCGAAAAAGTTATCCGACGTTCCTGCCACGATATACCAGTCACAATGCCGACGCAACTATCCACGAAGGTGAACCGACCGTACCTGCCGGAAGACGGGGGCGGGGTCACCTGCGAGCTACTCATCGAACCGGACGCACAGGACCAGCCGGCCCAGCGCCACATCGCGCTCTGTGTCGACAGCAGCGGCTCGATGGCCTACAGCAAGATGGATCAGGTCCAGGACGCGACGAAACTCGTCTTCGGCCTGTTGAACGACGACGATTACCTGAGCATCATCACGTTCGACAACGAGGTCGACGTGATCATGGACGCGACACGATGGGGCGACATCGAGCGCGAGGAGGCGGAAGAACGCCTCGAGAACATCGAGACGGGCGGTGGGACCGACATCTACGCCGGTCTGGAAGAAGCGCGAAAGTCGCTCGTCGAACTGGACGGGAGCGAGGATATCTCGAAGCGCATCCTCCTGCTTTCGGACGGTCGAGACCTGCGCGCGAAGCCGCCGGACTTCGAACCGCTCGCGAAGGCGATCGCGACCGCTGGCATCTCCGTCTACTCCGCGGGGATCGGGACCAACTACGGCAAGGAGGTCATCCGTACCGTCGGCGAACACTCCCAGGGGCGGTGGGCGCACGTCGAAAAGCCGACGGACATTCGCTCGTTCTTCGGCGACGTCGTTCAGGAGGCGTCCACGGTTCTCGCGAACAATCCGGAACTGGTCATCGACCCGATCGAGGGCTGTGAGGTCGGGATGGCCTTCCGCCGGCTCCCGCAGGTCCAGCAGATCGACCTCGAGTACGAGGAGGACGGCTCCGTCGTCGTTGGGCTCCCGGACCTGCAGGACAGAGAGCGGCAGGAGATCGTCCTCAAGATGGACGCCCCGCCGGGAACGGTCGGCGACGAGCAGGTCATCGCCGACGTCGAACTCGACTCCGATGCCGTCGACGCCTCGACGGCGCTCTCCGTGACCTACTCCGACGACGCGCAGGAACTCTCCCAGCACGAAACCGAAGTCACGCTCGCCTACCACGACACGGATCTCCGGACCCGAATCGCCCACGCCGACTCTCCGGGCGAACTCGAGGAAGTCCGTGAGAAGATCGACGAGACGGAGGTCATCACGGGCGAGACGGAGATCGCCGACGTCCTCCGCGAGAACGTCACCCGGATCGAACAGGGTGACGAGAGCGAAGCGCGAAAGGTACAGGAGAACACGACCGTCGTCTTCGACGACAGTCAGTTCAACTGAACGTCGGCTCGAGACCGTCTCCCGGTCCACGACTCCTGCCCGGCTCGTCACCGTACTCGGCCACTCTGGCCAGCGGACGAGTCGACCGGTGTCGACTCGGGCGACGTCGCCGACGCGATCGCGGACGAGATTTCCACGTATACCATGTCTGAACCATCAGCTGGAGACGAACTCGCCGGTCGGTACGAACTCGAGACGGAGCTCGGCCGCGGCGGTTTCGGCGTCGTATGGCGGGCGCGGGACACGACCGACGGGTCCCGGGTCGCACTCAAATATCCGAACTACAAGGGGAGCGCTCCACCCGAGCTGGTCGATAAGTACTTCCAGCGCGAGCGGGAGGTTCTCTCCGACATTCGAACGGCAGGCGGTCACCCCAACATCATGGCCGCCTACGGCGTCGAGGAGGGATTCGGGACTTCCGTCCTCGTCGTCGAATTGATCGAGGGCGAGGAGCTCGGGACGGTCGTCAGAAACGAAGATCCCATCACCGATCCGGACGAGGTTCGGGAGATCGGGATCGGGATCTGTGACGCCCTCTCGTTCCTGCACGATCACGATATCATCTACCGTGATCTCAAGCCGGACAACATCATGCTGGACGGGTCGTACGAGCCGAAACTCATCGACTTTACGACCGCGAAGGGGTTCGTCGCGGAGATGGGCGGCGCGGAGTTCACGAGCGGTACCCATTCCAACCCGTCGGCGAGTTCGGAAGGCGATTCGACGGTCCCTGGCGAGTTCAAACCGCCCGAACTGAATCGTGGGTCCGAGCAACGACAGGGGCCCTGGAGCGACGTCTACTCCATCGGCAAGATCCTCTGCTTCCTCCAGGTCGGCTGGGTCCCGGACGACGACGGCGTCGCCCCACGGGACTTCGGGGTCGACGGCGCGCCGTATCTGGACGAGATCATCCGGACGGCGACTCAACACGACCAGACCGATCGCTACCCGAACGCCTCGGTCCTGAAGCGGGCGCTGGAGACGCGTGACTCGACGATGCCAGCCCAGGCTTCGCTCTCGTGGCTCGGGCAGGACACGCGCTGGCGACTCAGCCCCGGTGACACGATCGGTCGCCGGACCCGGGACGGCCCCCGACCGTCGATCATGCTGAACGACGACGAGCACCGCGCGCTCTCGGCCGTTCACTGCCGGTTCGACACCGACGAGGACGGAAACTGGGTCGTGATCGACACGAGTCTCAACGGCACGTACATCAGCAAGCGCGACGAGCGGTCGTGGGACCGGCTCCTCTCGGAGACCGGTCAGGAGCGCCAGCGAGAGAAGGGCGAATCGATCCCGGACGATCTGGAGTCGACGCGCCGGCTCGACGACGGCGACGTCATCGCGCTCGTCAGCCCGGGCTATCCCGAACGATTCTACGTTCAATTCAACATCTGACCGACATCATGGAACACGCGAGCACGGTAGACATCGGTAGACGAAAGCGCGAGGCAAACGGCATCAACGAGGACAGCGTGGCGACGACCATCCTCGAGAACCATCATCGGGGAACGAGTCGATCAGTCGGCCTCTTCGTCCTCGGTGACGGCGTGGGCGGCGAAGCGAGCGGCGACGTCGCGTCGTTTCTGACGACGTCGGTCGTCAGGGCGCACCTGACGGAGGCGCTGCTGGGTGACGGAACCGACCGTCCCGAGCAATACGCGATCGACGCCTACGACGAGACGCCGCCGACCGTCTCAGAGACGGACGACGACGGCACGTCACCTCTCTCCGAGTCCCGGATCCGGACGGCGATCCAGGAGGCCATCGACGAGGCGCACGCACACGTCCAGCAGTACGCGCGGGACGTCGGTGCACGGCCGGCGACGACGGTCGTGGCTGCCGTGTACGCCGACGGCCGCCTTCACTACGGCTGGGTCGGCGACAGTCGTCTCTACGTTCTCAACCGGGACCACGAGACGATCGAACAGCTGACGCGGGATCACGCCGTCACGAACGACCTGCTGGAGCGAGGCGAAATCGACCACGACGAGCACGCGCGCGTTCACGAAGATGCGACGGCGATCACGAACGCGGTCGGCGGATCGGGCCACGGCAAGCCAAGCGTCGACGTCGAGTTCGGGTCGGTTCCGGTCTATCGTGACGACGTGATCCTCCTGACGAGCGACGGACTGATCGACGCGTTCCCGGACATCGCGCCACTCCGGGCGGCCTACGAGGCGGCCACCGACACCGAGGCCGTCCGGGCCGACATTCGTGACACGCTCGTCACGGACGACGAGATTCGCGACATCGTCCTCGGTGCCGACGATCTGTCCGACGCGGTCGAGGAACTGATCGACTTCGCGAACGATCGAGGCGGCAAGGACAACCTCTCCATCTCGCTCGCGAGCGATCCCGCCGCCGCCGAGACACCCGATCGACCGCCGGCGCGTGGTATCGGATCCGATTCGCCGGGTCTCGTCGATCAGGAGACGGAGATCGAATCACCAGCCCGATCGGCGTCCGACGAAGGTGGATCCGCCGGTGATGGCGACTCGACAGCGGCCACAATCGCCGAAGCGTCGGCGGACCCCGAGGCGTCGTCCGGCACGCCCGAATCGTCGACGGATACCTCGAGTACGCCTGAATCGTCTGCTCCCTCGACTGCTGACGACGATCCACTCGTTCCCGACGAACACGTCGTGACGCTGTGTGACGGCGAGCCGCCGACGGCCGCGATCGCCGTCGTCGGTGAGGACCGCGTCTTCGAGGTCGGTGACGGCGTGACGATCGGATGCGTGACTGACACGGCGGACGACGGTCCGGACATCGGACTGGACGTCGGACCGGACGGGATCGTCGAACCGGCCCACACGACGATCGGGTACGACGAGGACGCCGACGCGTGGACGGTTCGCGATTCGAGTTCCTCCGGGACGTACGTCGAGGCCGCTCCCGGTGAATGGGTACTGTTGCTCTCCGCAGAGGGTGTCGAACTCCACCGCGAACACGGGTTCGACCCGGGTGCGGCGGCCGAGGAGGCGATCTCGGCGACGACGACGATCGAGGACGGAACGGCGTTTACGCTCCAGGATCCGCGCTCGACCGAGACGGTTACCTTCCAGTTCTTCCGCTCCGTGGCGGACGCCCGTGACAGACGGAATCGACCCGACGAGACGGGTGAATCGGCGTTCGAACAGTTCATCGTCTGAGATGGAGTCGATACCGGTTCGCCAGGGTGAGTCGTGCGAATGAGTTCGGATCCGACAGGGTTGGTCGTCGCCGATCGTTATCGATTGGAGGCTCGCCTCGATTCTGGCGGACTCTCGACCGTCTGGCGAGCGACGGATCTGGATCGAGACCGCCCGGTTGCCCTCAAGCGAGCGGACGACGCTATTCACGACCGCGAGCAGGTCAGGCGTCACTTCGACCGGGAACTCCGGTGGGTTCGTCGGTTCGCCGAGACGCCGATCCCCGGGTCGCTCGTCCGGTTCGTCGACGGATCGACCACCGACGAGGGCGGGTTCGTCGTGACCGAACTGATCGACGGCGGGTCGCTCGCGGATCGACTTCCGGTTGGCTCCCCCGGGACCGACGCGGTTCGATCACTCGCCGCCCCGATCTGTCGAGCGATCGCCTTCTTGCACGAAAACGGCGTGGCGCACCTGGACGTCAAACCGTCTAACGTCCTGCTTCGACCGCAGGGAACGCCCGTGGTGATCGACCTCAACTCCGCCGCCGCCATCGAGGAGGGGACGTCGACGGTGTTTCATCACGATCCGTTCAAGCCGCCGGAACTGTCGCCGACGGACGTTCGCGACGACCCGGCGGGTCCGTGGTCGGACGTCTATGCGCTCGGAGTGCTCATCTGGGCGGTGCTTACCGGTACCACGGCCGCGGACGACACGGTAGCTGATGACCTGGCAGTTAGTGATAACTCGACAGCCGATACCCAGGCAGTTGGTGACGATTCCTCACGGATTGTCGACTGGACGCCGTTCGACCCCTGGGCCCACGGTGCCGACTGTTCGGCCGACCTCGCGACGATCGTCAGAACCGCGACCGAACCCCGGTCGGCGGATCGCTACGACGACGCCATCGAACTGCTCTCGGCGCTCGAACCGATCCTCGGACGCTCCGACCGGCTGGCGACACTAACCGACGAGGACAGCGGGGTGAGCGTTTCCGTCCGTTCGGGCGATGCGATTGGTCGAATCGATTCCGATCGAGCGTCACCGGCGGTCGTCCTTCCCGACGTCGAGCGATATCTCTCACCGACGCACGCGACGATCGAGTGGACGCCAGGTGGCTGGCGATACGTGGACCGAAGTGTGAACGGGACCTACGTGGATATCGACGGCGAGTGGCGGTACGTCTGTGCTGCCGACGGGATCGAGCGCAGACGTGCTGCCGGGGAGTCGGTGCCGGATCGATCGCCGCCCGAGCACGTGTCACTCGAGAACGGAACCAGGATTTCCCCCGTAAGCCCGGAGTACAGTCCCATCCTCACCTTTGGGGCAGATCGTTGAGCGACCGATTTTGGCGACACAACGGCTAAGTGCCCGACTGTGGACAGGCCACGTATGGGTGAGAAAACGTTCACTCTGTTGGAGTTGCACTTCGACGGCGAGTACCAGCTCGGTCCGCAGTCGCTCCCCGGTCTGGGTTCGAGTTCGGACGACTCACGGGCAGATGACGAGACCGCGCTGCAGGCCGAATCCGCGGACGAGGAGTCGGCCGACGACGGCCGCGGCCTGGGTCCGCTGGTCGTGGGGGCGGTCGCCATGATCGCCATCGCGGTCGCCGTTCGTCGATACCGACGTGACGAGTCCGAACCCGACTCGTTCGACGAGCGAGACGTCGTCGTCAACTGACCGCTGGGAGCCGAACCCTTTTGCCCGGTAGCTTCGTATGTCGCGTGTGAATCTGTATCGGAGTGCTCGGGCGGTCGCCGGCGCCTCGGGCGAGCACGCGATCGACTGGACAGCGGCTGCCGAGGCGTCGAAGGCGCTGACGCCACCTGGTTCGCTCGACATAGACGAGGCCGACAGAGCGGGGTACAGGGCGGACGTCAGGGATGCCCGCCGGGAGATCGAGCGAGTCGGCGGCGTCGACGTGACGCTTCCCGACGCGATCGACGTCCACAATCGCCATCACTGGATCGACGCGAACGTCACGACCTTCGAGCGCGTGATGACGCCAATCGAGCACGAACTCGGGTCGTTTCCCGGTATCGCCAGGACGATCAACACGGGAACGATGTCCGTCTTGCTCGGCTATCTCGGTCGGAACGTCCTCGGCCAGTACGACCCGCTGTTGCTCGCTGAGTCTGCCGATCGAACGCACGCGCTGTACTTCGTCCACCCGAACATCGTCCGCGTTGCCGAACAACTCGACCTCGATCGCGATCGATTTCGCCGGTGGATCGCGTTTCACGAGGTCACGCACGCGGCGGAGTTCGCGACGGCACCGTGGCTGTCTGCCCACCTCGAACGCCACGTCGAGACGAGCCTCCGGACGCTCTCGTCGGGGTCCTTCGACGCGAACGCGTTCGAAACGCTGGACGTTGCGATGACTGTCGTCGAGGGCTACGCCGAACTGCTAATGGACCACGCGTTCGATCAGGAGACCGGAGACTTGCGGCGAAAACTCGACGACCGCCGCCAGGGTGGCTCTCCACTCCAGCGTCTGTTTCGGCGCCTCCTCGGTCTCGGACTCAAACGTCGACAGTACGAACGCGGCAAGCGCTTCTTCGAGACGGTAGCCAGGAAGCGCGACCTCGCGTTCGCCGGTCGAGTCTGGAACGGTCCGGAGGCGCTGCCGACCGCAGCGGAACTGGACGCACCGGCGCAGTGGATCGATCGGATGGACGAGACGCGCTGAGGCCGACCGGCGCCCCTTGAGTTGGCGTGTCACGTGTTCTAACGCCGTTCGATCTGTCCAGTCCAGTGGTCGGGACTGTCGTCGAGATCCAGCCCTCGTTCATGGCTGGTCACGTGGTACGCCGTCACATACCTGTCCTAAACGATTAGGCCATACTACTACGTGGTCATGATCTGTAGGGATAGACGGCACCAGTAGTGGGGTGCCTGCCTCTGACACTGGCAGGGTACATTCCCTGCCGTTTTCTACCACCTGTGAGCGTGTGTTATCGATGCCGTTGAAGGACAGCACAGGTATTCGTCGGGAGTCGTTCTGGAATCGCGCTGGGTCTGTGATCGATCGAGCGGCTGGTCGGCGCTGATCGGTCGGTCCCAGTCACATGAATCCGCGATCGACGTCGTCCGCCTCGATGAGCTCGTCAAGTTCGGCGTCGAGGACCGATTCGGCCTCTTCAAACCGGGCTGCGAGTTCGTCGAGTTCCTCGGGCCGATCGAACTGATCGTACTCCATCGGTCCGAAGGCTGGACTCTCGAGTGCGTCCATCACGTCGTCGAAGAAGTCTTTCGGAGTGGTCGGCGCGTCACGGTGGGTCTCGACGACCGTCTGTAGCCGGTTCGTCACCGTCTCGGCGTGATCTTCGTCGTCAGGGGGTTGCTGGAGGGCGAACCGACCGTCTGCGTCGTCGGACGGCAAGAACGAGCCGAGTTCGTCGTCGAGTGATCTGGCGACCTCGGCGCCGTAGCCGCCAACCTCGTAGGGATTCTTGGCGTACGTTTTGAGGAGGTAGACGCCGACCTGTGGGTGTGCGAGGTACAGGTCCTCGCCGACGCCGCTGGCCCGATCGCCGGCGATCGCTCGCCAGTCTGCCGGGGCTGCCGACTCGTCGCTGACGTCTTCGAGCAGGTCGTTCCACTCTCGAATCCGCATACCATCCACTTTCGCCGCTGGGTGGATGAACGTATCGAATCCCGAGAAGCGAAGCCGGTACGGCGCGTCCTCACTCGACCGTCGGCACGGGAACCGATTCGAGGACGCCCTCGATGATGTGGGACTTTTCGACGTCGTTGACGGCGGCGTCGGGGGTCAGGACGAGCCGGTGGGCGAGCACCGGCTGTGCGACGCGCTTGATGTCGTCCGGGGTCACGAAATCGCGGCCCTGGAGGATGGCGTACGCTCGCGAGGCCTCGAAGAGTCGCTGCGTGCCACGCGGGGAGACGCCGACGGCGACGCGGCCGTCGGTTCGTGTCTGGCGAGCGATCGCCGCGATGTACGAGAGCAGGTCGGGATCGGTGTCGACGGTCTCCGGTGCGCGACGGAGGTCGCGAACGTGACTCGGTTCGAACACTTCCTCGACTGACGGGCTCTGTGCGTCCCGGTTCGCTCGCCTCTCTAGCAACTCGATCTCACCGGCTTCGTCGGGATACCCCATCGAGGTCTTGACGAGGAATCGATCGACCTGTGCCTCGGGGAGGGGAAACGTTCCCTCCTGTTCGACCGGGTTTTGCGTGGCGATCACGAAGAACGGTTTCGGGAGTTCGCGAGTCTCCCCGGCGACGGTCACCTGCCCCTCCTCCATGGCCTCCAAGAGCGCCGCCTGTGTCTTCGGTGGCGCGCGATTGATCTCGTCGGCGAGCACGATGTTCGCGAAGATGGGCCCTTCGGTGAATTCGAACGTGGCGTCGTTCTCGTTGTAGATGTGCGTGCCCGTCACGTCGGACGGAAGGAGATCGGGCGTAAACTGCACGCGCGAAAACGAGAGGCCGAGTGCCGTGGCGACGCTCCGGGCTGTCAGCGTCTTTCCTGTCCCGGGAACGTCTTCCAGTAACACGTGCCCCCGACCGACGACTCCGACGAGGATGTCTTCGAAGAAGCGACGCTCGGCGACGATTGCCTCACCGATCGTCTCGAGAACGCGTTCGCACTCGTCGTGCGCCTGGTTGGCGTCCATGTTGGTATCTTAATTCTTTCTCGGATAGTTTTTGCGGTCCCGGAGCAGAATCTCACCTCGTCACGGCCACGCCGGCCCCGAATCGAAACCACTAAAATCACCCACCCGGTAGACGATGACGAGCCGAGATAGCCTAGCCCGGCCAAGGCGGCAGATTCGAAATCTGCTGTCCTCACGGACACGGGAGTTCAAATCTCCCTCTCGGCGTTTTTCACGACGCAACACGGCGAGCGAAGCGAGCCACTGCGTCGTGAAAACGTAGAACGGGGAATTTGAATCAGGGAGGTCGCACGCTCGCGAACGAAGTGAGCGAGAACGTCCGACCGTGGTTCAAATCTCCCCCTCGGCGCTTCTTCGTGAACAACGTGACGAGCACCGCGTAGCGTGTGCTCGTCTCCGTGAGCGGAGAGCGCGAATAGTGAGTTTGAAGGAGACGAGTCGCAGCCCGGGACGCGAGCGGAGCGCGGTTCGATACGGAGTGAGAACCGCGAAAAGGGAACGGCACAGCCGTGAGCCAGCGAGCGACCCGGAACGTCTCGGCGTGGTTCAAATCTCCCCCTCGGCGCTTCTTCGTGAACAACGTGACGAGCGAAGCGAGCCGGCCCGGGACTCGTTGGACCGGCGAGATCCGAACGGACCGAGACCGACGGGACTGTCTGTCACGCCTCGCTCAGTGAGAGCTGGTCGCCAACCGCCACTCCATCGGCGCCACCGGCGGGGAGTTCGACGATCAGATCCGCCTCGGCACGGGCGATGCCACGCCAGGGGTGCAACCGTTCGACGTGAGTGACGACGCCGTCTGCGACCCAGATCACGTCGAGCGGGACGAAGACGAACACCATGTGGATGGTGCGTGTCCGTCGGTCGTCGAACCGGAAGGCGAGGCCGTATTCTGCTGGGAGGGACCGTCGGAACATGAGTCCAAACGCCTTCGCGAGGAACGAGTCCGCCGTTCGGACGGACGAAGCGACGATCGATTGCGAGCCAGTCGGCGGTTCGTGGACGAGCTGCACGCTATCCGGTGGGGATGGCCGAACAATAAGTACTCTGCCCGTTGCGTCCTCGTGTTTCGGTATTACCGGTGTGGGCCGGCATTTGACAACGAACAATCGACCTCCCGAAAGAATGCACGGATCAATCGACCCGCGGAAAACGAAGAATCGAGCGGGTTCTCGAGTGTGGTGGGGGACTACCCGTCCAGGGAGAACGTTTCGTCTTCTTTGTCGCCCCAGGTGGCGTCATCGTCGGTCACGCCAGCCTCGGATTCCGTCGCCTCCGTCTCGTCGTCGCTCGGCTTGTCGGACGTTATCGACGTTGACTCGTCGGCTTCACCGTCGGTCGTGTCCGCCTCGTCGTCCGTCGGTTCGCCGAACGAGAACGACTCGCCAGCGTCCTGGCCGCCATCGGCCCCGTCGTCATCGTCGTCGGATCTATCGTAGTCGAGATCGACGACGGATGCCTCCGAAGGGGCGTCAGTTTCGAAGCGGTCGAGTGCTTCGGAGAGCGCCATCGCCTGCTCGGTCAGGTCGTTCGCGGAGTTCGAGACCTCGGACATCGCCGTGGTCTGCTCTTCGGCCGCGGCGGCGACGCCTTCGGCCTCGGTCGTCGTCTGTTCGGCGATCGATGCGACGTCGTCGATCATCGCGACGACTTCCTCGGTGGAGGCCGCCTGTTCTTCCGTCGCCGCCGAGATCTCCTGCACGCCGTCGTTGGTCTCCTGGGCGTACTCGGCGATCTCCTCGAGTGCGTCGACGGTTTCGGTCACCAGTTCGCCGACACGCTCGATCTCGTCGCTGGTTCGTTCGACTTCGTCGGCGGAGCGTTCGGTCTGGGTCTGGATGCCTTCGAGTTGGTTGTCGATCTCTTCGGTGGCCTCCTTGACGTCCTGGGAGAGTTCCTTGACTTCCGCTGCGACGGCCGCGAAGCCGCCGTCGTCGTCGCCGCCCGCGGAGCGGGAGGCTTCGATGTTCGCGTTCAGCGCGAGCATATTGGTCTGCTCTGCGATCTCGCCGACTCGTTCGACGAGGTGGTCGATCTCGGCGACGTCGTCGCGCAATTGCGCGAACTCGTCGACGACCGATTCGCGTTCGTCTTCGAGCGTCTCGACCGCATCGATCGCCTCTCGTGCAGCCTCTCTCCCGTCGCGTCCCGTCCGGGCGGTCCGTTCGGCGACGTCTGCGACCTCGTTCGAGGAGGCGGCAATCTCCTCGGTCGTCGTCGAGAGGTTGCTCATCTCGTTGTCGACCGATCGGAGCGACTCGTATTGCTGGTTCGCGCCGTCGGAGATCTCCTGGACGGATTCGCTGACCTGTTCGCTGGCCGAACGGACTTCCTCGCTCGAGGCCGTCACCTGTTCGCTGGCCGTCGCGACCTCGGTCGCGAACTGGTTCAGGCTCTCGACGGTCGCCTCGATCTCGGTCAGCATGTCGTTGAAGTCCTCGCCGATCTCCTGCATGGTCTCGTTGTCCGTCGCGGACGGATCCATGCGGACGGTAAGATCGCCGTCGGCGGCTTCCTCCATCACGTCGCAGTAGGAATCGGCCGCGGTCTGGAGCTCGTCGTTGAGCTGCTGGACGCGCTCGCGTTCCTGTTCGGCGTCGGCCCTGGCGTTTTCGGCCTCCGTAATCTGTGTCTTGAGCTCGTCACGCATCTCCGCGAACCCGTCGTACAGGCGGCCGATGTTGTCGATTCGCTTGGTTTCGAACTCGACGTCCAAATTCCCGTCCTCCATCTCGGCGACCTTTCCAGTCAGTTTGTCGATCGACGTCGCCGTATTGCGGCCGATTATGGCGCCGATGAGCCCGATGAGGACGACACCGGCTATCGTTGCGTAGATCCCCCACTGGTTTACCGTCGCAACGAAACCGTAGGCGTCTTCGGTGGAAGTGTGGGTCAGCACAGTCCAGCCCATGTCGGTCCCGTGGTAGGCGCCGACGTAGCCATCCGCCTCGAAATTGTACGGCCCGTCCTGAATCGCTTGACTCCCGGAGCCATCGTAAACAGCCGCACCTGAGCGGTCTGCAACTGAAGATTCCGTCGCTACCGAGAGGAATCCATCGGGGTCGTCGTAACTCCTGAGGAAGGACGGATACTCGCCGCTCTCGCTCGTTGCCTCGTCCTGGAAACTTGGATAGCGACCGTCGGTGGCGATCCGGTTCTCGTTGTCGAGGACGGTGATGATGGTGTTGTCGCTGGTGTCGCTTCCGTAATCAGCCAAATTCATCGTCACGATCAACGCGTGATCCGAGACGGGTACTTTGGTGTAGTACGCGACGACGGGTTGGTCGGACCCCGAGCCATAGTTGACGTTGGTGTACGGTTCGGTTCGGAGTACGTCGTTTTGCGTGACGTCGGTCAAGGCCTCACCATCGGGAAAATTCACGTCTTCGATGGTATCTGGGCCGGAAGCGGTGGATGCATCGATTTCACCGGTTTCGACGTTCACGTAGTGGGCTTCCTCGAACGCGAACGACAGTTCCTGAAGATAACTTTCGATTTCCCCGTCGTCACCCCACTGGAGTGCAGACGACCTCGCGACGTCGTTTGCGACCTGGGTGTTTTCTGCGTCCCATTCGTTGAGTTTCGCTGCTTCCTGTGCAGCGATATCCTCCTGGGTTTCTAGCGTCCGGTCTTCGACGCTATCGGTGATCATCGTCGTTCCGAGGAATCCTATCAATCCGACGGACAACCCGAGGATGAGTAGGGCGATTCCGAATTTATAAACGTAACTTTCTCGTATAACGTTAGGCACTAAATTTCGTATTGTTGGGCTCATTTCGTCCCCCCGTATGTTTGATACGGAGGAAGTTCCGGTAGGAAAGTGTTGTGGCCAACTGATTGGTTCTCAACCCTTCACTTCCAGTCCACACGATGGGCTGTTGTGTTGTCGGTGGGCCGTTGGACTGCTCCGCTGATTTCCCCTCTGTGTCCGTATCGAGCGAGATACTCTTTAGGTCGCGTCCCGAACACTGATTAAATGGCGAAGACGCCAAATGGAACCGATGTCGGCGTCGCGGATCCGTACGACCACGTCGACCGTTGTGATCATCTCACCGACGACGGTCGGTGTCGCTACGCGATCGAACACGCAGCTCGCGATCCGTCGTTCGCTCGCGAACGCCGGGCCGAGGAGTATCGGTGTCTCGCCGTCCCGCCGTCTGAATCTGACGCGAACTCGGACGCGATCGAGTGGCGTTCCTGTCCGCACTTTCGGTGTCGGAACCGCGATCGCGAGTGCAGTCGATGTGGTCTCGAGGAACGACGGGAGGCACACGCCGATTCGCGGCCGTTGCTCGAAGAACACCACCTCTCCTACGCGTCAGAGTCGGCTCACCCTGCGTCGAAGGCTGACCCGACAGCGGATCAGCTCTCTCACGAGATTACGATCTATCTCTGCCGGTGGTGTCACGCGAAAATTCACAATTCGTGGGCCCGGGTGGCCGACGACGTCAATCCTGATCCTGAGGCACTCGCAGCGCGAGAGGAGCGCCGAAGCCGCGAACAGGCGGAACTCGCGTTCGAATCGGCGGCGGACCGGTACGATATCGAGTGACCGATTCGCGACGGGGGTACGGCCGTCGCGATCGACGGGGTTCAGCCGACGATATCCCCGATACGTCTCGGTTCCCCGGTGAGTTCTGGGTGCTCGGCGACGATCTGTAATACTTCGTGGTCGGTCACGTCGTAGTATCGTTTGTCCGTAGCCTCCTCGATGAGTACCTTTTCGAGTCGGAACTCCGTCCCTTCGTAAACGACGTCGACGCCGTCCTCGTCGAACGCGAGTGAAGTCATCAGTGGCGCTACGCACGGTCGGCACAAAAACGAGTCGACTGGGTCCCAGTTCTCGTCTGCCGCCCGTCTGACGGCCGTTTATTAGGGTTCGGCACGCGGGTTTCGGTTGTGCCGGGACACGGAGCGCCACTCGACGAACTCGTCGTTCCAGATGGAACCGAAGCCCAGGAACGCGACCTGGTCACCGACGGGGACGTCCTCCTCGGGACGCGGTCGTCGGTCGAGTTCGGCGTCCGTGGCCGAAACGTCGTCGCGAGCGAGGGAGTCAGATTCGGTGGCGCCATCGAAGCGGACGGCGATTGCCGCCTGGACATGTGGAGCGACGTCGCCGAGAGCGTGCTCGTCGGCGGGGACGCCTACCTCGGTGAGCGCGTCCACATCGGCGGCGAACTCATGGTCGCGGGGGACTTAGACATCGGCGATGACGTCGACATCGAGGAGGGATTCGAAGCCAACGGCTGGATCGTCATCCGGAACCCGATGCCGACGATCGTGTTCCTGTTCGTCTACCTCAAACACCTGCTCGTGGTCGGTGACGAGGACGCCGCCCAGCGATTGATCGACGAACTGATCGACGAGGACGCTGCGGACGACCCGGAGGCGGAACCGCTCGTCGTCCCGGCGAACGGGACCGTCAGCGACGACGCCTGGCGGGTTTCGACGCCTGCACGGATCGGCGACGACTGTCGCTTACACGGCAACATTCGAGCCGAATCGATCGACGTCGGCAGCGAGACGGAACTCTACGGGAGTCTTCGTGCCAGGGGTGACATCCAAATCGACCGGAACACGATCGTCCACGGTGACGTGACGACTCGAGACGGCTCGATCACACTCGACGAGGGAGTGAGAGTCCTCGGTGACATCTCCTGTGGCGAACTCGAACTCGGGAGTGACACCGTCGTCGACGGCGTCATGCGCGCGGCGGGCCAGATCACGATGCAGAACGATCCGCGTCCCGAAGCGGATTGAATGCACGCGTCGCAGCCTCCGAGACGGCGGTCTTCTCTGCAGTCGAGCGGTTACCGAGTGGTGACGAGGCCATCGATAGCGGCGGCTCCGAGTCCTGTTCCACAATTCGTGGCTGAATCGGGTCTGGTTGCTGGCTTTTCTGGTCACGTTTTCGCACGTGCCGCTCGAGAGAACGGTTGCAACCCGCTCCGAAAATAGCCAAGGAACTGGTACGTTTTCCGCCAGAACCTGTCTTGGATGCCGATTGTCACCCCCGCATCTTATTACCGATTCCTTCGATAGGGAAACACGAGCATGGGACGAGTGACCGTGGAACGAATGCGAGGTGTACCGTGCGGTCGGTAGTCCTGACCAAAGGTGTCCCGGACTTCAGCGAGGGAGCCGTCTCCTTCAACGAGGAGGGGCACCTCGAACGTGGCAAGACGCCGACGGTGATGAACCCGAACGACGCGTTCGCACTGCAGGCAGCGCTGCAGACGCGCGTCCGTCACGGGGGCCACGTCTCGGTCATGAGTATGGGGCCGCCCGGCTACAAGGAGGTGCTGGGCGAGGCGATGGAGTCGGTCTATGCCGACGATCTGTACCTGCTGTCCGATCGTGAATGCGCGGCTGCGGACACCTGGGCGACGGCGATCACGCTTAGTGCCGGTCTCGAGAAGTACCAGGAGGAAGTCGGCGACATCGACCTGGTGTTCGCGGGCTTCAAGACGGCAGACGGCGAGACCGGCCACACCGGTCCGCAGACGGCCTGGGCGATGGAGTGGCCGATGATCACGCACGCACTCGCACTCGACATCGAACCGGAGGCGGGTCGCTTGCGAGCCAAACGGCTCGTCGAGGGCGACGTCGACGAGATCGAGACGGTCGACGCGCCGGTGCCGAGTTTCGTCGTCGCGGATCCGGAGTTCGAACCGTCCTACCGGAAGGCCGCTCACCGCCTCGAACACAAACAGCTGCGTCGCGAGACGCGAGAGCGCGCCGAAGACTACGAGGACCACGTCACCGTCTGGGATCACCAGGATCTGAACCTCGATCCGGAAAGCATCGGTCTCGACGGCTCGCCGACGATCGTCTCGTCGGTCGATCCGATTCCGAAGGCGCCGTCGGAGCGCGAGGCGACGATGGTCGATCCCGCCGACGAAGCGGGGATGGCTTCGGTGCTAGAGGAGATGCAACCGTTCGCCGCGGGGGGTGAGTGACCATGGTGAACCCCGACGAACACACGGTGGCTGCACTGCGAGAGGTACTGGCCGACGTCGACGATCTCGAAACGCTGAGCGCCGCCCTCGAAGACGAACGCGAGAGCCAGGATCGAAAGACGGCGCGCGAGGCCATCGAGGCGCGGATGGACGAACTCCGCGAGGCAGGCGAGGTCGACGAACCAGAGACGGAGGGCGAGTACGAGGAGCCCGACGATGCCGACGAAACGGCGGCAGACGAGGAACCCGGCGACGAGTCCGACGCGGCCGACGAATCGGCCGATGAAGGGGAATCGGCCGACGAAGCGGAAACGGACGAATCGGCTGACGAAGATGAAACTGACGACGCTGCCGACGACGAGGACGAAGACGACGGCCTCAGCCACCCGACCCGGGACAAGAAGCACATTCGGGCGCTCCAGGGTGGCCACTACGAGGACATGTGGGTCTTCTGTGAGACCCAGCAGGGCGAGTTGCTCGACGTCTCGAAGGAGATGCTCGGCAAAGCCCGCGAGTTGATGGACGAGTACGCCGCGGACTACGGCGACGACGAACAGGTCGTCGCGTATCTGATGGGCGACGACTGTCGAACCCACGCCGAGGAGGCGATCCAGTACGGCGCGGACGTCGCCGTCTTCCACGACGACGACCGACTCGGGCGCTTCCTCAACACGCCGTACACGCACATTGCGTCGCACATGGCACGCGGTGAGGGGACGTTCGACGACGACAGCTGGTACGACTACGACAAACCGCGCTACGCGCTCTTCCCGGCGACGAACAACGGCCGCGACCTCTCGGCGACGGTCCAGGCCGAACTCGACTCCGGGCTGGCCTCGGACTGTTCCGACCTCTTCATCGAGGAAGAGAAGATCTCGAATCCCGTCAAGACGGGCGAACCCGGCGAGAAGAAAGTGTTCGAGAAGGTACTCCACATGAAGCGCCCGGACTTCTCCGGGTTCGAGTACTCGACGATCCTCTGTCTCGACAATCCCGACCGGGACTTTCACCCGCAGGGAGCGTCGGTCATTCCGGGAACGTTCGACGTTCCGGAGCCCGACCCCGACCGCGAGGGGCTGGTCGTCGAACACGACATGGATCTGGCCGACGAGTGGTTCGCCGTCACGGTCGAGGAGTCCGACGAACTCGACGAGGGCGTCGACCTCACCGGTCACGACGTGGTCGTTTGTCTCGGTCGCGGGATCGGCGACGCGCCGACGGAGGGCATCGAACTCGGCCTCGACCTCGCCGACGCGTTCGAGGACGCGGCGTTCGGCATCACGCGCGGTATCGTGACGTCGTCCTACCAGTTCGACGGGCACGTCGAGCAGTACACTGGTGAGGATCGTCAGATCGGCGAGACCGGTCAGGAGGTCGCCCCCGACCTCTACGTTGCGGCCGGCGTCTCGGGCGCCGTCCAGCACAAGGTCGGGATGGACGAGTCGGACACGATCGTCGCGATCAACACCAACCCGGATGCGCGGATCCGGGACTTTTCGGACTACTTCGTCGAGGGCGACCTCTTCGAGGTCCTTCCGCACCTGATCGAGGCGGTCGAGAGTGGCGAGTTGAACGTCGAGGCCGTCGCGGACGGAGGTGAGGACTGATGACTGACACTGACGAGTACGAACACTACGAGGCGATCGTCGTCGGCTGTGGGCCGGGCGGGGCCGCAGCCGCGGCGCGACTGGCGGATCACGGGGTAGAGACACTGGTGCTGGAACGCGGGGTGGAGTCGGGATCGAAGAACGTCTCCGGCGGACTGGTCTACGCGGAGCAGTCCGCGCCGTACACGATGGACGACCTCTTCGACGGCTTCCGCGAGCACGCGGCCGAACGCCCCGTGACCGACTACGAGATCCACAACGTCGCCGGAAACAAGGTGAAGTCGATCTCGCTCGAGGACCTCCACGAACACGACACCGACTGGTGTGACGCCGTCCTCCGACGCAAGATGGACTCGTGGCTCGAAGATCGTGTCCACGAGAAGACGAGCGAGACGGGCGGCGGCGTCTTGACGGGCGTTCGCGCCAACGGGTTGCTACGCGAGAACGGCGAGATCGTCGGTGTCACCTTCGACGAACTCGATCCGATCACCGCAGACGTGATCGTCGCGGCGGACGGCGTCAACTCCGAACTCGCGCGCGACGCAGGCCTGATGGACTGGGACGAACCCGACGAGTGGTTCCAGGGTGTCAAAGCAGTCGTCGAGATGGATCCCGACGCGATCGCCGATCGCTTCGATGTCGGCGAGAACGAAGGCGCGGCTCACCTCTTCTCGGGCGACCTCTTCGAGGGGGTTCGCGGCGGCGGCTTCCTCTACACCAACGAGGAGTCCCTGTCCATCGGGACCGTGTTCCACTTAGACAGCCTGGTGGCCCAGGAGGCCAATCCACACGAGTTACTCGACGCCTTGCTCACTCACCCGCTGCTCGCACAGTGGCTCGGCGACGAGTACCACGAGCGTGAGTACAGCGCGAAACTGGTGCCCGACTCGAAGAAGGTGGCCCACCCGTCACCCTACCGCGGACGGCTCCTCCTGGTCGGCGACGCCGCCGGGCAGATGCAGGCCCAGGGCCCGATCATCAAGGGGATGAACCACGCTGTCTCCGCGGGTGCGCTCGCCGCCGACGCGTTCGCGAGCACCCGCACCGAGTCGGCGCCGGACGCGGCTGGGCGCAGCTACGTCGACATGCTGGAAAAATCCGGCACGATGGACAAGCTCCGTCCCCGGCGCTATCGCCTCGCGAGCAAACTCGGCGAACACGATCTCGTCGAGCGCGTGACGAACGGCCTTCTCAAATCGAAAGTTGGTCGCGTCGCCGCGACGAATCGGCTCTCGGCGAAGCTACTCGAGAAGGCGTACAACTCCCCGTTCCTCGTCGGTATGCTCCCCGATACCAGCACCGGGTACGTGACCCTGCCGACGGTCCTCGGCGAGGAACTCGGCCGGACGGTTCACTGGGACTCCCCGGTCGAACCCCCGGCACTCGCCGAGCGAATCGGCGACCTCACGTACGATACGGACGTCGGTAACCCGCACATTCGGTTGCTGGACGAATCCTACGAGGCAAGCGGCGCGGCGGTCGCGGCCTGTCCGGTCAGCGCCGAGGACTTCGGCGGCGGCTGTTATCGCTCCGAAGTCGTCGAGACGAACGGCTCGACAGAACGGCTCGTCAGTCTCGACACGCAACCCTGTGTCGAGTGTGGAACCTGCGCCGTCGTCGCCGACACCGAGTGGGAACACCCGAGCGGCAACAAAGGAGTCGAGTTTAAACAGGGATAGTCCACAGCGTCGATTCCGTGCAATCACGGCTGGAGACGAACCGATGGGACACTGGATACGAACCGATGGGACACTGGACACGAACTCATGAAACATTGTGGCGCACGCATTTTGGCGCTGGCCCGGCAGGCCGAGCGGGATCGCCGGCGCTTTGAGCTCGACGACTGGTCGGCATCTGATCCGGAACAACGATACCTCCGTGAGGGTGCCGGACAGGCCATCTGGCTCTACGTAGAAGGTCGAACGGGTGGTCGGTTCGTTCAGTTTTCCTCAGCCGAGTACGATGCCCTGGAGGGAGCGATGAACGACTGGCTCGCGTGTTACGCGCGGGCCAGCGGTGTCGAGCTCGACGCCTCATTCACCTTGCGGACGGCGGCCGAGTTACTCCTGGAGACGCGGAATATCCACGACGTGGCCACCTTGCTTATCGACGACACCGATCGCCGTTCGGAGCGTGTGCAACGTCGCAACCCGGAGTAAGCGTACCGCTACAGTTCGAGAGGTGTGTGCATCGCAACGCGGAGCGTGCGTAGCCGTCGCTCGTCCCATTCTGCGTCGTGAAGAAATTTGGCCGGGAAAACGCTCGCCGTGTTACAGGCGGGTGACGTTGGTCGCCCGGGGGCCCTTGGGGGCCTGTTCGATGTCGAATTCGATCTCTGTGCCTTCTTCGAGGTCCGGACCGCCAACGTCTTCCATGTGGAAGAAAACGTCATCGTCCGCGTCGTCAGTCTCGATGAAACCGTAGCCGCCTGTGTCGTTGAAGAAATCAACGTTGCCTTCTGCCATTGCTTCTAAACACAACGCCGGGCCACGGATAAGACTTGCGTGGGTGCCGTTGTCGCGTGAACACACGACGCGACTGCGGTGATCATCGGTGTGTCCCGGTACCGCTCTCGGCGTCATCGAGCGCGACGGATTCGAGCGCCTGGTCGGCGTAGAACGCGACCGAGAAGTCCTGTGGACTCGGGATCGCACAGGCGAACCAGCCGAGCGCGAACGACAGCTGGACGGGGGAGGTTGCCGTCGGCGTGTGGCCGAGCGCAGCCAGTGTGAAGAGTGGGACAGCGAGGAGCAGTGGGGCGAGAGCACCAAGTTGGATCGCCCAGGTGGGCGTGGCGGGTCGGGGAGCGGGCAACACCACTGCCCAGGGCGTCCGCGCGAGCCACCTGATTGGGTGGCCATCGCGGTGAGGGAGGATCTTCACACGGTACGGAATGCCGCTCAGGTGGAGGGCGAGGGCGTGGGTTCCTTCGTGGGCGAGGAGGCCGGAACTCACGCCGAGAGCGAGCGACGCGCCGAGCAGGGTGATCTCCGGAACCATGCGCGCGAGCCACAGCGGTGAGCCCACGACAGCGGGCTGGTGGGCCCACGAGAGCGGGTGTCCACGAACTGTGTCTCGCAGCAGAGGCTGGGAAGTCGACTGCAAAACGCCTCAGGGTGTCCAGATCGCGCAGTTAAATACGGGTCGCTGTCCGACGATCGGTGGTCGGGCGCCGAGCACTCACCCGTCGGGGTCGAGCTCGACCGTGGTGAGCGAGCGATCGAGGTGACAGACGTCGTGGGGTGGGTCGCCGTGGACCGTCGCGATGCGAGCCGACGCTCCGTGCTCGATGCCGTCGGGCTCGCACAATTCGTGACTCGGGCACTCGACGTAGGGACACGGTCCGGCGAGGCTAGCCGTACTTCCGGCGAAGGAGCCGTCTTCGGGGACGTTCGCTCTGACGGTCGTCGGCTCGACTTCGACGGCGCGGACCCCGCGATCGTGGATCGCACACTCGAGTAACTGGCCGTTCTCTCTGACGTCGGTTACCCGATACCGCCGTCCGGACTCCAGCGTGAGACATTGACTCCGATACGGACAGCCGGCACAGGCATCGGCTTCGCCTTCGTAGACGAACTCCGTGCCAGGCTCGGCCAGTAGATCGCCGAGCAGTGTGATCGTCGACATGAATCCTCGTAGTCGCCGCGGCGGGTTAAGCCCGACGGGGCGACCGCCTCGTCGATCGCCGTTCCCGGCTATCGGGTCGACGATCGGCCGGTCAACTCGTCGAGCCGATCGAGGTAGCGGTCCCGGGGGACCTGATAGGCGGCCCGGTAGTCGATCTCGCCGGCAGCGAAGCGCGTCAGCAAGTCGATGGCGGTCGACTCGGCGTCGGCCTGCGACCCGACTCGCTCGACGTCCCCGACGTACACCTCGGGTTCGAGATAGAGGGTAACGAACCAGTCGTCGTCGACGGTCCGGTCGGTGGGGTTCTGCCCGGGCCGGCGCGTCCGGGCGCCGTGGGTCAGATAACACACCGGAAGGCAGGGGGCGGGGTACTCGCTGCCGTCGAAGACGTCCGGTCGGTAGGCGTAGACCGTTCGTCCGTCCGACTCGTCGTCCCAGACGACCCACCCGGGCGGAAGTTCGGTGGACGGCGTCATATCGGCCCCTTCTCCGTGCACTCGTATAGCCCCGGCGGTTGCTTCGGGGTATCAGCTGTGCGTCCGACTCGCCGGTCGGGTACATTCGACCCAGTGGGGATGGGGGAAGTTGACGCGCGCCAGTCGTCCGGCCCGAGACGTGGCAGGTGCAGGCACGCCGCTTTAGCCATCGCTTCTTGTTGTCCGGGTACGCTGCCCCTGCGAACTTGATTCCCCGGAGCGAGGGGGCGAATCGAGAGCTCATATAAACACCTTGGGGGCAAGCTTATGTGTGTGGATTACAACCATATTAAATACCACCGATATCTGTCCAACGATCGGTGCTTGCGGTATCCGGGTTCGATCGTCCCGGGTACCACGAGGAACAGTATGGTGTGTCAGCCTCTCCGTCAGCGCTGGTCCGTCCGTCCCCAGTGTCGCCGATCACGCGACCACAGCGTTCGGTGGACCCACCTGCCAGCGGGATCGGCCTCGAACCGAACGTGGTGGTCCCGCGGTGAACGGATGGACGCCGTTTCGGGCGGCCGATACGCGATTCCAGTGATACCATGACCAGTGAAACCGACACGCTCGAACGACTCAGTACCGCCTACCAGCAATCGATGCCCGCCGATCTGCGCGAGGCGAAATCGTTCGGCTGGTACCTAGACGAAGTCACCGCCGATCCGAAGATCGCTCGCAACGCCCACCAGCGCGTCGCGGACATGTTCGATCACTACGGTACGACCTACGACGACGAACGCGGCGTCGTCGAGTACCATCTGGCGTCGTTGGACCCACTCAACGACGGCGAGAACACGTTCTACGGTCGTGTCGTCCACCAGGCGATCCACGAGTTCGTCAACAAGGTCAAGTCGGGCTCGCGCCGGCTGGGGCCCGAACGCCGGATCAAACTTCTGCTGGGTCCCGTCGGCTCCGGGAAGTCACACTTCGACCGCCAGCTCCGCCGATACTTCGAAGACTACACGCTGACGGAGGACGGTCGAATGTACACGTTCCGGTGGACAAACCTCTGTGACGTCATCCGGGATCAGGACCCGTCGGACGACGTCGTCCGCTCGCCGATGAACCAGGACCCGCTCGTCCTCTTGCCGATCGAACAGCGACGCGACGTCATCGACGCGATGAACGACGGTCTCGACGCGCCGTACACGATCCAGAACGAGCAGGCGCTGGATCCGGAGAGCGAGTTCTACATGGACCGGCTGCTGGCGCACTACGAGGACGACCTCCAGGCCGTACTGGAGAATCACGTCGAGATCGTCCGATTCGTCGCCGACGAGAACAAACGCCAGGGGCTGGAGACGTTCGAACCGAAGGACAAGAAGAATCAGGACGAGACGGAGCTGACGGGGGACGTCAACTACTCGAAGATCGCCGTCTACGGCGAGTCCGACCCGCGCGCGTTCGACTACTCCGGCGCGTTCTGTAACGCGAACCGCGGCATCTTCTCCGGCGAGGAGTTGCTCAAACTCCAGCGCGAGTTCCTCTACGACTTCCTGCACGCGACCCAGGAGCAGACGATCAAGCCGAAGAACAACCCGCGGATCGACATCGACCAGGTGATCGTCGGCCGGACGAACATGCCCGAGTACAAGGACAAGAAGGGCGACGAGAAGATGGAGGCGTTCAACGACCGCACGAAGCGGATCGACTTCCCGTACGTCCTGTCCTACGAGGACGAGGCGCGCATCTATCAGAAGATGCTCGACAACGCCGACGTTCCGGATATCCACGTCGAGCCCCACACGCTGGAGATGGCCGGCCTCTTCGGCGTCCTCACCCGCGTCGAGGAGCCGGACTCGGACCGTGTCGACCTCCTCTCGAAAGCGAAAGCCTACAACGGCGAGATCGACGAGGCGACGGACGTCGACGTGAAGAAACTCCGCGAGGAGGCCGATCAGACCGCCGAAATCGGTGAGGGAATGGTCGGGATCTCTCCGCGGTTCATCGGCGACGAGATCGCAGAGGCGATCATGGATTCGAAGCATCGTGACCGGGAGTATCTCTCGCCGCTGACCGTGTTCTCGTTCTTCGAAGAGAACCTGGAGCACCACGGCTCGATCCCGGAAGCGGAGTTCGAGCGGTACTACCGCTATCTGGAGCGCGTCCGCGAGGAGTACCGCGAGCGCGCGATCGAGGACGTCCGCAACGCGCTCGCGTACGACGTCGAGGAGATCCAGCGCCAGGGCGAGAAGTACATGGATCACGTGATGGCTCACATCGACGACGCGACGATCGAGGACGAACTCACCGGCCGCGAGCAAGAACCCGACGAGACCTTCCTTCGAGCCGTCGAGGAGGAACTCGACATCCCCTCCGACCGCAAGGACGACTTCCGACAGGAGGTCTCGAACTGGGTGTCACGGCGCGCACGCGAGGGCGAGGCGTTCGACCCGACGGACAACGAACGCCTTCGTCGTGCCTTAGAACGCAAACTCTGGGAGGACAAGAAGCACAACATCAACTTCTCCGCGCTGGTCAGCGCCGGCGAGATCGACGACGAGGAGCGGTCGGCGTGGATCGACGCGCTGGTCGAACAGGGCTACTCGAAGAACGGGGCGAAGGAGGTGCTCGAGTTCGCGGGCGCCGAAGTCGCCCGCTCGGAGATCGAAGAGCAATGACGCACGGAACCGACTACGTCTCCGACGCCGACCGCACCCTGGCGGAGACGTACGAGGAGCCCCAGCGCCTGGACGCGTTCGTCGATCGCCTCTTCGAGCAGCCGACGCTCGCGGCCCACGCCTCGAAGTACCTCCTCGACGCCATCGAGGCTGCGGGGACGCGAACCGTGCTCGAAGAGGGCGAGTATCGGACGCGCTATCGCTTCTTCGACGACCCGCACAACGACGGCGAGCACGCTGTCCTCGGCAACACGGAGATGCTGAACGCGTTCGTCGACGACCTGCGCTCGATCGCTGCGGGTCGGGGCAAGGGCGAGAAACTCATCTGGTTCGAGGGACCCACGGCGACGGGGAAGTCGGAACTCAAGCGCTGTCTGATCAACGGCCTCCGAGAGTACTCGAAGACGCCCGAAGGTCGGCGCTACACGGTCGAGTGGAACGTCCGGTCGGCGACGGCGGAGGACCGCAGTCTGAGTTACGGCGTCGATCCGACCGCGGCCGACGACGAACACTGGTTCGCGAGCCCCGTCCAGACACACCCGCTCTCGGTCTTCCCCGAGGACGTCCGCGACGACCTCCTCTCGACGCTCAACGAGACGTCCGACGAATCCGTCCCGATCCGGCTGGAGACGGATCTCGACCCGTTCTCCCGTGAGGCGTTCGAGTACTTAGAAGAGCGCTACCGGAACCAGGGCGTCGATTCGCTGTTTTCGGCGATCACGGACGACCGGCATCTGCGCGTACGCAACTACGTCGTCGACGTCGGCCAGGGGATCGGCGTCCTCCACGCAGAGGACGACGGAACGCCCAAAGAACGGCTGGTCGGCTCCTGGATGCACGGCATGCTGCAGGAACTCGACTCACGCGGGCGGAAGAACCCGCAGGCCTTCTCCTACGACGGCGTACTCTCGCAGGGCAACGGCGTCCTGACGATCGTCGAAGACGCCGCCCAGCACGCCGACCTCTTACGGAAACTGCTCAACGTCCCCGACGAGGGGACGGTCAAGCTAGACAAGGGGATCGGGATGGACGTCGACACGCAACTGGTCATCATCTCCAACCCCGACCTGGAGGCCCAGCTCGATCAGCACGCCGACAAGAACGGAATGGACCCGCTGAAGGCGCTGAAGCGCCGGCTGAACAAGCGCCGCTTCCAGTACCTGACGAACCGCTCCATGGAAGCCGAACTCATCAGACGCGAGCTGACCGACGAGACGACCGTCTGGACGGCGACCGATCCCGACCAGCGAGACGAGAAGGTTCGCCAGCCGCTTTCCGTGTCGGTCACCACGGAGGCCGGTCGCACGCGAGCGCGAGAACTGGCCCCACACGCCGTCGAGGCGGCTGCGCTTTACGCCGTCGTCACCCGACTCGTTACGGAGGATCTGCCGACGGACCTCGACCTGGTCGAGAAGGCGGTGCTCTTCGACCAGGGGTATCTGCAACAGGGAGACGTTCGCCGCGAACTCGACGACTTCGCGTTCGAGGATGACGCGCCGGACGGCACACACGGCATCCCGGTGACGTACACGCGCGACGTGATCGCCGACCTCCTGCAGGAGGGGAGCGATCGTCACCACCCCGAGCTTCCCGTCGAAGACGTGGTCATGCCGCGAGACGTGCTGGACGCGATGGCCGACGGGCTCTTCGAGGCGCCGATCTTCTCCACGGGGGAGCAGTCGGAGTTCGAGTCTCGCGTCACGCCGGTTCGCGAGCACGTCTTCGGCCGACAGGAGTCGGACGTGATCGAGGCGATCATGGCCGACCGCCGCGTGGACGAGGAGACGGTCGCGGAATACGTCGAGCACGTCTACGCCTGGGAGACCGGCGAGCAACTCACCGACGACCGGAACGATCCGGTCGACCCCGACCCGCTGAAGATGAAGCTGTTCGAGGTCGAGGAGCTCGGTCGGTTCCACGAACTCGACTACGACGGAAATCGGCCAACCGAGGACGTCCGCGAGTTCCGCCAGGAGAACGTCATCACCGCACTGAACCGGTACGCCTGGGAGCACCGTGACGAGGCGTTCTCCGCGGCGGACGCTGACCTGACCGCGATTCCGGTCCTGACGGACGTCCTCGAAGAACACGACTGGGACGACGTTCGTCGCCACTACGAGGACCTCGACCCGCACGCGTGGGACGACCCGCCGAGCAATACGGAGACCGAGCGCGTCAAGTCGACGACGATCGACCGGCTGGTCGACGACTTCGGCTACTCCGTCGCCTCGGCCGAACTGACGAGTCGACACGTCATGAGCCAGGTGAGTTACCAGTGGGAGTGAGCGTCGAGAGCCGAGTGCGCCTGCAACGCATCCCGTACGATGAGGGAGGCCGGTCGGTACCCGTCGTCACACCCGATGAGGTGACTCGCGAATGGGGCTGAGAGACGACCTGGAGCGATTCCGGGCGGTCGGCGAAGACCGCCGGGAGGACCTCGCGGACTTCATCCAGTACGGCGACCTGGGCCACAGCGGCGCGGACGAGATCAACGTCCCGATCAAGATCGTCTCCCTGCCCGAGTTCGCGTACGACCGTCGTGACAGCGGGGGAGTCGGCCAGGGTGACGGCGACACGCCCGACGTGGGGCAACCGGTTGGTCAGCCACAGCCCCAGCCTGGCGACGGTGACGAGGAGGGTGACCCCGGCGAGGAGGGTGGCGAACACGAGTATTACGAGATGAACCCCGAGGAGTTCGCCCAGGAACTCGACGAGGAACTCGGCCTCGATCTCGACCCGAAGGGCAAGACGGTCGTCGAGGAGCACGAGGGCCCCTTCACGGACCTCACTCGGTCCGGGCCGAACAGTACGCTCGACGTCGAGCGCATGTTCCGCGAAGGATTGAAACGGAAGGTCGCGATGGCGTTCGACGAGGACTTCGTCCGCGAAATCTGCAAGGTCGAGGGAATCACGCCGCGCGAGGTCTTCGAGTGGGCCCGGGCCGAGCGGTTGCCCGTGTCGATGTCGTGGATCGAGCGCGCCCACGAGTCGGTCGCCGACGAGCGCGGGACGTGGGCCTCGATCGAGGAGGTCGAAGCGAACGTCGATCGCCAGCCCGTCCAGCAACGAATCCGGCGCGACGGCATCGATCACGTGCCGCTCCGCCGCGACGACGAGCGCTACCGTCACCCGGAGATCGTCGAGGAGCGCGAGCGAAACGTCGTCGTGGTGAATATCCGGGACGTCTCCGGGTCGATGCGAGAGACCAAGCGCGAACTCGTCGAGCGCGTGTTCACCCCGCTCGACTGGTATCTCACGGGCAAGTACGACACGGCGGAGTTCGTCTACATCGCCCACGACGCCGAGGCCTGGGCGGTCGAGCGCGAGGACTTCTTCGGCATCCGCTCGGGCGGCGGGACCAAGATCTCGAGCGCGTACGAACTCGCCGCCGAACTGCTCGAGGCCTACCCCTGGAGCGACTGGAACCGTTACGTCTTCGCCGCCGGCGACTCGGAGAACTCCTCCAACGACACGTCGGAGCGGGTCATCCCGCTGATGGAGGAGATCCCGGCGAACCTTCACGCCTACGTCGAGACGCAGCCGAGCGGAAACGCGATCAACGCGACCCACGCCGAAGAACTCGAGAAATACTTCGGACCGGACGCCGAGGACGTCGCCGTCACGTACGTCAACTCCGCCGACGACGTCGCCGACGCGATCTACGACATCCTCAGCACGGAGAGTGAGCCAGATGAGTAACAGTACACAGCCGCCTGGCGGTGAGTCCGATGCGTGAGCCCGACCACCGTCGCAAACGCGCGATCGCGACCGACCTCGAAGAACCGGTTACGGCGGCCCGTGAGCTCGCGGCAAAACTCGGGCTGGAGCCGTACCCAGTCCGCTACTGGATCGTCGACCACGACGAGATGAACGAACTCATCGCCTACGGGGGCTTCCAGCGTCGCTACCCGCACTGGCGCTGGGGGATGCAGTACGATCGTCAGCGAAAGCAGGACCGCTACACCGGTGCGCGGGCGTTCGAGATCGTCAACAACGACAATCCGTCCCACGCGTTCTTGCAAGAGTCGAACTCGCTGGCCGATCAGAAGGCGGTCATCACCCACGTCGAGGCCCACGCCGACTTCTTCGCGAACAACGACTGGTTCGGCCTGTTCACCGATCGACGCTCCGACTCGGGTGACGTCGACGCCGCGGCGATGCTCGAGCGCCACTCGCGGGCCATCGAGGGGTACATGGCCGATCCGGAGATCGACCGAAGCGACGTCGAGCGCTGGATCGATCACGTGCTCTCGCTCGAGGACACGATCGACCAGCACCGACCCTACCGTGGGCGCCTCGAACGTGACGTGGAGCCGCCGGATCTCGACGACGATCTGCAGGAGACGCTCGAGAACCTGGACCTCTCCCCGGAGGTGACCTCGGAAGTCTTCGACGACGAGTGGCTGGAGGCCCGCGCGGCGGACGATGGGGACGGTGACCCGTCGACGCCCGAGACGGACGTCCTCGGCTTCCTCCGCGAGTACGGCAAGGCCTACGATCACGAGGAGGAACGCGCCGTCGAACTGACCGACTGGCAGCGAGACGTGCTGGAGATGCTCCGGGAGGAAGCCTACTACTTCGCGCCCCAGCAGATGACGAAGGTGATGAACGAGGGATGGGCCGCCCTCTGGGAGTCGCGCATGATGGCCGACGAGGCCTTCGCCGGCGACGACGAGGTGGTCGAGTACGCCGATCACATGGCAAGCGTCCTGGCCTCGCCCGGGTTGAATCCCTACAGCCTGGGCCTCTCGCTCTGGCAGTACATCGAGAACGTGACCAATCGGCGGGAAGTCGTCGAACACCTGCTCCGCGTCGACGGGATCACGTGGCGGACGTTCACTGAAGATATCGACTTCGATGCCGTCCTCGAACGGCTCGAACCGCCCGCGGCGCTCGATTCGATCGATGCTGCGTCGCTCTCGGCGCTCGACACGGTCCCCGACGCGTGGGTCGATGCGGACGCACTCGAGGCAGCCCGGGCGGGTCGGATCGACGTCGACCGGTATCCGTGGCGTGTCCTCTCCTACGAGGGACTGGCTCGCAGACACTATTCGCTCGTGAAACCGGCCAACCGGGGCGTCCTCGAACGGATCGGTCGCGACCGCCTCGAGGAACTCGGTCGATACATCTTCGACGGGGATCGCTACGACTCCGTCGACGAGGCGATCGCGGCCGTCGACTTCACGGCCGGTTGGGATCGACTGTTCGATGTCCGCGAGAGTCACAACGATGTGACGTTCCTGGACGAGTTCCTGACCGCGGAGTTCGTCCGGGAGAACGACTACTTCACCTACGAGTACTCCCAGGCGACCGGCCAGTTCCACGTCGCCAGCACGGATCCCGAGGACGTCAAACGCAAACTCCTCTTGCAGTTCACCAACTTCGGCAAGCCCACCGTTTCAGTCGCTGACGGCAACTACGACAACGCCGGCGAGTTGTTGCTCGAACACGGGTACAACGGCATCGAACTCGACTTCGAGCAGGCCAAAGCCGTCCTCGAACGCGCGTTCGAACTCTGGGGGCGACCGGTGAACCTGCTGACGATCAGGAAGGAACTCGACGACCACGACGTCGAGGTGGCCAAACGTCGGAACCGGGAACCGACGCCCGAGGAGCGCGGCGTCCGTCTCCGGCACGACGGGACGGAGACGACGGTCGAACGCGTCGACTGGACCGTCGTCGAACACCTGGCTGCCGACGACGTCGATTACGACACGAAACCCGACGAGTGGCTCGCCTGAACGATTTCCACGGTAACCGATCGGCGTCTACGTCGTGGACGCGGTGTCGCGGCTTCGCAGATCACGCCGCCGTCCCGCAGTTCGTCAGCGTCCCGATTCGCTTTCGTTGTCCGTTCGTTCGATGGGATTGTCTTGAAACTCGCTCAGCGCATCTCCGGTCGCAAACCCGATCCCGGCGTCGAAATCGCTCGCGCCGAGCACGACGGCGAGCATCTCCTCGTCCGGATCACTGATCTCGACCGACGTACTCGCCGTCGCGTCGTCCCCGACGGTCTGGTCCTCGTCGAGTTCCACGCGCACCTCGTACCTTCCCGGCCCGTCCCACACGTCCTCGAACACCTGGGTGTCCTCACTGGCCTCTGTGGACGTGTTACCCTCGTCAGGTTGAGAATCGTCCCCCTCGTCCTCGTCAGCGGGTGGGGCGTCGAACGAGGCGTCGAGCACGTCCGTTCCGTCGGAATCGGTCACGACGATCGTCCCTGTCACCCGTTCGGTCGTCTCGTTGAAGATGTTCACGTCCCCCAGTACTTTGTCGCCGATCCAGTCGACCAGTGCCGTACAGCCGGCCAGCCCGGCGAGTGTAGCGCTGCCGGCGACCCCGAGCAGTTCTCGTCGCCGGACAGTCGTGTCGAACCCGCTCATTGTGTAAGCATTTCTGGTCAATATAATGAATGTTCTGTCTCCGGTCGCACGCGCCACCCGAGCATTGAACCTGTCTGGAGTGTCAGATGGCACCATGCCACGAACGGCAACCTTCGCGTTCGACGAGACGGTGACGATCGTCACCGGCGCAACTGGTTCACTCGGCACGGCCGTCGTCGACCGGTTCGTACAGGCGGGGTCGACGATCTGTGGGGTCGACCTGGCCGAACCCGAACCAGCCGACGCTGATGCGGACGACGGCCCGTTCACGGGGGCGGACCGCGTTCACTTCTACCAGGCCGATCTCACCGACGAATCCGACGTCGAGCGAGTTATTGCGGAGATCAGCGACGAGCACGGTCGCATCGACTACGTGCTGAACATCGCCGGGACCTGGCGCGGCGGGCAGCCAATCGAGGCGACGAGCGTCGACGAGTTCGATCTCCTCATGGACGTCAACCTGAAGACGGCGTTCCTGACGAGCAAACACGCGTTGCCCGCATTACAGGCGACCGAAGGCGCCATCGTCAACGTGAGCTCGCGTTCCTCGCTCGAAGGGGGTGAGGGCGACGGCCCGTACCGCATCTCGAAGGCGGGCATTCGACTGCTGACCGAGACCGTCGCCGCGGAGAATCGAGGGACCGTTCGGGCCAATAGCGTGATGCCGAGCGTGATCGACACACCGATGAACCGGGAGACGATGCCCGATGCCGATCACGACTCGTGGGTTGCTCCCGGGGAGATCGCTGACGTCGTCGCCTTCCTCTGTAGTGATGCCTCGTCGGTGACGAGCGGTGCAGCGGTACCGGTGTACGGGGAGGCGTAAACCTGGTCTGTCTGCCCCGTTGACGGCCACGAGTACGTGTTAAGGAGTCCTGGGTAACTGCCCAAACCGTCACCTGTCACCGAACGTCAGAATCGCCAGCAGGCTGCGGGTAATCCGTTCGGTATGTTGGCTAGTAGCGTGAAGTATATTACCCATGAGCAGAGAATCGCAGATAGGCATGGGTGAGAATCTCAGTGGGGGACGGATTTCGGACAGTGCATCCGCTGTGCGAGACCGCCTCTCACCGACGTCTGGCGCAGATATCGTGGGGCTCTTCGTCGCCCTTCTCATGGTACTGCTGGTGCTCGATATCGTCCGTCAGCTGGTGACGGGCGAAATCACGTTCACATCGATACTGGAGTATCTATGGTGGGGGCTTCGGGATGCCATGTACATCGCACTCGCTGCAGTCGGGCTCTCGATGACCTACAGCATCCTTCGATTCGCGAACTTTTCACACGGCGATCTGATCACAACCGGCGCGTTCGGTGGCTGGGCCGCCGCGTATCTCGTCGGTGGGTGGGGGATAGCCAGTGTCGGCGAACTGGTGTTGGTTCGTGCAACCTCGGGCGGCGTCTCACCGGGAGAGGTTGGGTTACAGGTATTCGCGTCTCCCGTGGCGATTCTCATCGGGATGGTGGTCGCCGGAGCGGTGACAGTACTCGTCGCCCTCGCGATCGATCAGCTCGTGTACAAGCGCATGCGGGATCAGGGCGGAATTTCGATGCTCATCGCGAGCGTCGGTGTCGCACTCGCCCTTCGATACTCCCTCGCCGTCATCTTCACGAACAGAAAGCGTGGGGTGACCGCGAGCGCACCCGATGTGGGGCCGTTTACGGCACACGAGTTGACGCTCGTCCTCATCGCGTTCGCCCTCATCGTTGGCTTGCACCTGCTGTTACAGCGCACGAAACTTGGAAAGTCCATGCGGGCGATGGCAGATAACAAGGATCTCGCGTTGATCACAGGTATTCCGACCGAACGCGTCATCACGGCGACGTGGATCATCGGTGCGGCGTTCGCCGGAATTTCCGGTTACCTCATCGTCCTCGACCGGGGCTCGGTCTCCATCAACCTCGGCTGGTTCCTGCTGCTGTTGATATTCGCCGCAGTCATCCTCGGCGGCATCGGCTCCATCTACGGTGCCCTCGTCGGTTCGCTCGTCATCGGAATGACTGTCAACGTGTCGTTGATCTGGTTACCGTCTGACCTTGCGAACGTTTCCGCGTTCATCCTCATGATCCTGATACTGGTATTCAAACCGAACGGCCTGCTCGGCGGGGTGGAGACAGCATGAGTACCGATACTGTCGGCTCGGATGGCGAAGACAATGCCCCAGCCCCGATGGTTCGACCGAGCTGGTTCGCCGATATCGGCCGAATCGCCGCGGTCGTCGCCGTGACCTACGCGTTCTTCATCATCCTCGGACTTCTCGCTGGACTGAACGTCAACTACATGATGAGCTTCCTGGAACGGATCACGTTCTACGGGGCCGTCTTCGCGATGGGTGCACTCGCCCTGAACCTTCACTGGGGCTATACGGGTATGTTCAACATCGGCGTGATCGGCTTCATGGGCGTCGGCGTGTACGCGATGTCGTTCGTCACCGCCTCGCCGGACGCGTCGCCGGCCGGTCTCGGCCTTCCCATTCCGGTGGGAATCCTCGTCGGCTTCCTGGCAGCCTGCCTCGCGGGACTGGTAATCGCACTCCCCGCCCTTCGCGTTCGTGCGGACTACTTCGCGATCATTACCCTGGGGTTCTCTGAGATCGTCCGCTTACTCGTGCTATCGGGATCGTTACGGACGTTACCCGGTGGCTACGGGACGGGCGGCGGGAGTGGGATCAGTGCGCCGCGGACTGACAGCGTGGTCCCCTGGCTCCAGTCGAAACCGGTCACCGGAGAGATCGTCGATTCGATCATCTGGGCCGGAATCAACCTCGGCGGCGTTCCGGACTCCGTCATGGAGAATTACATTTACACGGGGATTCTGATCGGGGTCGTTATCCTGATCTTCTTGCTACTGACGCGGATCGCCTACTCTCCGTTCGGGCGGGTGCTGAAAGCGATTCGTGAGGACGAACTGGCCGCGAGATCGCTCGGCAAACGGACGGACCGGGCGAAGGTCGTGGTGTTCGTCCTCGGTTGCGGACTGATGGGCCTCGCCGGCATGCTGTGGCTCGGTCGGCGAACGCTCGTCAACCCGAACAACGTCAGACCGATCTGGACGTTCTACATCTTCGTCGCACTGATCGTCGGTGGCGCAGGCTCGAACACGGGCAGCGTTATCGGGGGCTTCGTCTTCGCAGCCTTCGTCTACGACGGCCCGCGCTACCTGCAGCGAGTCATCGAGTCCTTCTACGAGGTGCAAGCACCGCCGACGATCGCCGATGCGTTCGTGTCGTCGAATCCGATGGCCGTGATCGACTACCTCGTCAATTCGATGGACGAAATCAGGTACATCATCCTCGGTGTGGTCTTGATCGTCCTGATGATCAAGCGACCGCAGGGACTGCTCGGTCACCGCAAGGAAATCGCCGCAGCGGTCGATCTCAGCCGGCACGACACCTCCCGTGGCGGAGCGAATACGACTGATGAATCTGGTACGACTGGATCATCTGGAGGTGAGTCGGATGAGTAGCGCCGATTCCCCCGATGTGGAAGCGCAGCGTGGCGATGCGGAATCGGTGGACGAGGACGCATCGGTCCGTTCGGTCGACGATGCGGTGCTGAACGTATCGAATCTCCACAAGCACTTCGGCGGGATCGTCGCGGTCGACGATACGAGTTTCTCCGTCGAACGGGGGTCGATCACCGGACTGATCGGTCCGAACGGGGCCGGTAAATCGACCACCTTCAACTGTATTACCGGGGTCTACGAACCGGAGGAGGGATCGGTTACGTTCGATGGAACGGACATCACCGGCTGGGAACCCCATCAGGTTGCGAACCAGGGACTCGTTCGGACGTTCCAGATCGCACGCGAACTCCCGGAGATGACCGTCCTCGAAAACATGATGCTCGCCCCGAAGGACCAGCTGGGCGAACATCTCTGGCGGTCGGTGCTTCCCGGTGCACGCGGTGCCGTCGTCGAGCAAGAACGAGAACTCAGAGAGCAAGCCTGGGAGACGCTCGAGTTCTTCGAGATCGATCACCTCGCCGAAGAGTACGCGATGAACCTCTCTGGCGGCCAGCGAAAACTCCTCGATCTGGCACGCGCACTCCAGACGGACCCGGAGATGCTCATGCTCGACGAACCGATGGCCGGCGTCAATCCGACGCTCGAAGAGAAGATCCTGGACCGGATTCACGCCCTTCGGGAGGACGGCTACACCTTCCTCATCGTCGAACACGATATGGACTTGATTATGGAACACTGCGAACACGTGATCGTGATGCATCAGGGAGGTGTCCTCGACGAGGGGACGCCGGAAGCGATTCAGTCGAACGAACAGGTTATCGAGGCGTACCTCGGAGGTGAGGTCTGATGACGCTGCTCGACGTCTCAGACCTCGATTCCGGGTACGGCGACTTGCAGATCATCAACGGCGTCGATATGCGGGTCGGTGACGGGGAGTACGTCACCATCGTCGGCCCGAACGGTGCCGGGAAGTCGACCGTCATGAAAACGGTCTTCGGGCTCACCACGTACATGGGTGGCTCGATCGAGTTCGAAGGGACCGAGATCAGTGGCTATCGCCCGGAAGAGATCATCTCGACCGGTATCGGGTACGTCCCACAGAGCGACAACGTCTTCCCCTCGATGTCGGTGATGGAGAACCTGGAGATGGGCGCGTACATCCTAGACGAGGTGCCACAGGACCGGATCGATCGGATCTTCGACCGGTTCCCAATCCTGGAAGAACGCCGCACGCAAAACGCCGGTGACCTGAGCGGTGGTCAGCAACAGATGCTCGCGATGGGCCGGGCTCTCATGCTCGACCCGGACCTCCTCTTGCTCGACGAACCGAGCGCGGGCCTCGCGCCAGATCTCGTCCAGGACATGTTCGACCGAATCGATCGCATCAACGACGATGGAACGGGCGTTCTACTGGTCGAACAGAACGCGAAAGAGGCGCTGCGTCGGTGTGACCGCGGCTACGTCCTCGTTCAGGGCCAAAACCGCTACGAAGACACCGGAGACGCGCTACTCGCGGACGAACAGGTCCGTCAGGACTTCCTCGGCGGATAACGCACCTCGTCAGATTTTCTGGGGGCAGGCAGACACCGAGACCGACGCAGTGAGACGGTTCTTCTGTAATGCCGGTGTGTGCCGTCACGGATGAGACGATCAATCACTCGTCTGCCTGAGGGCCAGACACACTCCGCGAGCAGCTGGGCAGTGCGTTCGCGATATGTGGTGATACCCGCCTCAAAAGTTGCTGGGACGAGATGCCTGTACTCAGCTGTGGGGTCGTATCGACCGTGGTTCCGTGGCGCTACTCGTGGAGTGGTGCTCTCGGTCTCGTCCGATCGGTCGGACGGACACATCTGCTCAGACGAGCGATCACATCCGCAAAAAGTAGTCGGGTTACGAGGCGATCTCAGGCTTCGTAGGTGACGCTGCGGTCGACGGAGTAGCCGTCCGAACTGTAGCTGCCGATCTGGTAGGTCACGGCGGAGGGGTTCCCGTTATCGAGGAAGTCGACGGGACCGGACGCGCCCTGATAGTTGATGGCGTCGCCGTTCTGAGCCATCTCGACTGCCTCGTCGAGGTTACCGGGGCCGACCTCTTCGCCGTCCGGGTTGGCGACCTCGCGGACGTTCTCTGCGATCGTGGGACCGTCTACCTCGCCACCGTACAGCGTGGCGAGGATGAGGACGGCGCTCGCGTCGTACGCCTGTGCGTTGAAGACGGCCGGTGCGTTGCCGTACTCGGATTCGTAGAGGCTGGTGAAGTCGTCGATCCCATCGCCGTCGGCCCCGGGAGCCGTTCCCAAGACGTTCTCCATCGGGTTCGAGACGTTGTTGGGGAGGTTCTGGTCGATGAGTCCGTCCGGAACGAGAATCGGCATATCGTTGTCGAAATTCTCGTAGAATTCACGGAAGATGACTTGTCCGGCCTCGGGGTAGCCAACGATCATCAACAGATCGGGATCGGTCCCGGCCGAGTTCTCCAGTTGCGACGTGAACGACGTATTGGCCGAGTCGAAGGAGACTTCGGCGAGGACTTCGGCGTCTCGGTCCTCACAGCCGGCGACGAATTCGTCGTTGAGACCCTGTCCGTAGTCGTTGTTCAGGTAGAGCGTGGCGACCGAACTGGCTCCCTGGTCGTTGACGGCGATGTCCGCCATCGCGTCGCCCTGCCAGGCGTCGCTGGGACAGGTCCGAAGCAAGTAGTTCCCGTCCATCGCCGTAATGTCGGGACTGGTACTCGCAGGCGAGATTCCGACCACTTCGTTCGGAAAGAGGATGTCGTTTGCGACGTTGATCGTGACGGCTGAAGACGCCGCCCCGGTGATCGCCGGATAGCCCGAGTCGACGAGCGTCTGGGCCTGACTCACGCCGACCTCCGGTCTCGTCTCGGTGTCACGGCGACCGACGTCGATGGTGAGGTCAGTGTCGGATTCGAGCTGTAATGCGGGCAACTCGGCACCGTCCGCGATCGGGGTCCCGAGGGAGCCCAGCTGGCCGGACTCAGGTTGCAAAATCCCGAGCCGTGGTTCGATATCGCCGCTTCCGGAATCGTCGTCTCCGCTGAGTGCGTTGAGACAACCTGCGATCGAGAGCGTTCCTGCGGCACCGATTCCCCCCAGCACCCGTCGTCGATTCAGCTTTCGTGCCATAGGTTATCGTATAGCGGTCCATTATATAGTACTTATGTATTTGTTTCATTACACAATTTATCTAGTATGGGGCAGTTTGGGCTAATATTTTAGCGGTTCGGGCCGGCACGAACCGTGTCCGGACTCGCTCGGATATGCACCCGACCGGTGACACAGCTGTGAGTCGCTTGTGAGGTAATCGACTCGTACTTCCCCGGTGTAGGCACCCAGTACCATTGGGTCGTCGGGTCGCGTGTCCGTCGAATGTCCCGCAGTCCGACCGACCGGAGTTCGTGGACCAGGCGGGCGGGATTCATCCTCGCGGCCGTGGGAAGCGCCGTCGGACTGGGGAACGTCTGGCGGTTTCCGTTTCAGGCTGGACAGGAAGGGGGTGCCGTCTTCGTTCTCCTGTATCTCTGTTTCGTCCTGTTGATCGGCGTCCCCGCGATGCTGGTCGAGTTCACGGTCGGACGGCGCACCGGGCGAGGCCCGGTCGGTGCACTGGCCGAGTTCGGCGGCGGTGCGTGGCGGTACCTCGGTGGGCTGTTCATCCTCATCGGGTTTCTCATCCTGTCGTACTACAGCGTCGTTGCCGGCTGGGTGCTTCGGTACGTCGTCGGCAGCGTGACTGGCGGATACGCCGGCCAATCGGAGACGTACTTCCTCGACATCGCGACCGGGTTCGATGCGCTGGCCTTTCACGCGATCTTCATGGCGCTGACGGTCGCGATCGTCGCACTCGGGGTCAGGCGGGGTATCGAACTGGCCGTCACCGTGATGGTCCCGGCGGTCGTGTTCGTCGTCCTCGCCCTCGTCGTCTACGCGTGGACGCTCCCGGATGCCGGCGTCGCCTACGAGTACTATCTCTCGCCGGATTTCTCCCTCCTGGCTTCGGACTGGCGGTCGATCGTCCCCGCGGCGGCCGGGCAGGCATTTTTCAGCCTCTCGATCGGGATGGGTGTCATGATTACGTTCGCCTCCTACCTGGACGAGGAACGGAATCTGCTCGTCGACACCGGAATCATCGTCGCGATCGATACGGCCGTCGCCTTCCTGACCGGACTGTTCGTCTTCCCGATCCTGTTCACGGCCGGCGTCGGGCCCGCGGATCCGGGACCCGGCGCCATCTTCGTCGCGCTTGCTGGTGCATTCGCCGACATTCCGGCGGGCTCGGTCGTCGGGGTCGTCTTCTTCGGGATGTTCGCCATCGCGGCGCTCTCGTCGGCGATCAGTATCATGGAGGTCGTCGTCTCGTTCGGCATCGACGAGTTCGGCGCCGTTCGGCGACGAACGGCGGCCGTGACCGGGGTGGCCATGTTTCTCCTCGGCACGCCAGTCGCACTCCTGTCCTCCCAGCGCCAGCCGATTTTCGTAACGCTGTACGACACCCTCGCCGCCCAGATTCTCCTCGTCTCCGGCGGGATCGTCCTGATGATCCTGGTCGCCTGGATCGGGGCCGACCGAGCGATGGCGGAACTCCGTCGTGGCATACACTCTCCTGGGATCCTCCCCCGGGTGTGGATCTGGCTCGTCCGAATTCCCGTCATCGTCGTGTTGCTCGTCACCCTCGCCCTCGCGGTCGGTGACTACTGGTCCTTCCTCACGGGCGACTTCGCCGACTTCCTCGGCTTGTGACCGGTAAGCGTCCGTGTTTCTATCTTGTATTACTCCGACGGTGACATCCTGTCTGGCCACGTTCCGACGATCGGCAGCGGGCGGCGCATCGACGATGGACAGGTCTGAACTGAGACGTGTGGCCAACCGCACGTCGTCGACAGCACCGATACCGACGACGTCACATACCGTTCGCATTGCAGAACGCTTTTTGTGTGGCTGGCCGTTCGACCCGACAATGATTATCGCAGGGAGGGGCCGACGATGACGATGGAGGAGCGAATCGAAGCACTCGAACGCCTGCGCGAGGAGGCGCTCGTCGGCGGCGGCGAGGACCGAATCGAACGCCAGCACGAGAAGGGCAAGATGACTGCCCGCGAACGAATCGAGTACTTCCTCGACGACGAGACGTTCACCGAGTTCGATCAGCTTCGCACGCACGACGAGACGAACTTCGGGATGGACGAGAAACAGATCAAAGGCGACGGCGTCGTGACTGGCTACGGCGAGGTCGACGGCCGGAACGTCTTCGTCTTCGCTCACGACTTCACCGTCTTCGGCGGCTCGCTCGGCGAGGTCTTCGCCGAGAAGGTCTGCAAGGTCATGGACATGGCGATGGAAGTCGGTGCACCCGTCATCGGGCTCAACGACTCTGCGGGCGCGCGGATTCAGGAGGGCGTCAAGAGCCTCGCAGGTTACACCGAAATCTTCCGCCGGAACCAGCAGGCAAGCGGCGTCATCCCCCAGATCTCCGCGACGATGGGGCCCTGCGCCGGCGGTGCGGTGTACTCCCCCGCCATTACGGACTTCATCTTCATGGTGAAGGACACGAGCCACATGTACATCACCGGCCCTGGCGTCACGAAGACCGTCACCGGTGAGGACGTCACGCACGAAGAGCTCGGCGGGGCGATGACCCACGCCGGTGAGACCGGCGTCGCCCAGTTCGCCTGCGAATCCGAGGAGGACGCACTCGACAAGATCCGTCGGCTTCTCTCGTATCTTCCGCAGAACAACGTCGAAGACCCACCGCGGGTCGAGCCCTGGGACGACCCGGAACGACGCGACGATGCACTCGAATCGATCGTCCCCGACAATCCCCAGAAGCCCTACGACATGACGGACGTCATCGAGACGACCGTCGACGAGGGTTCGTTCTTCGAAGTGGCGGAGAACTACGCGAAGAACCTCGTGGTCGGCTTCGGCCGGCTCGACGGCCGATCGGTGGGCCTCGTGGCCAACCAGCCGCGAGTCAACGCCGGGACCCTCACCGTCGACGCCTCGATGAAGGGCTCGCGCTTCGTGCGCTTCTGTGATTCGTTCAACATCCCGATCGTCACTTTCGTCGACGTCCCCGGCTACATGCCGGGTACCGACCAGGAACACCGCGGGATCATCCGCCACGGCGCGAAGTTGCTCTATGCCTTCTCCGAGGCGACCGTCCCGCTTCTGACCGTCATCACGCGCAAGGCCTACGGCGGCGCCTACTGCGTGATGGCCTCGAAGAACCTGGGCGCGGACGTCAACTACGCCTGGCCGACCGCCGAGATCGCCGTTATGGGCCCGAAGGGTGCGGTCAACATCCTCTACCGGGAGGAACTCGCCGAGGCCGACGATCCCGACGCGCTCCGCGAGGAACTCATCGAGGAGTACCGTGAGGAGTTCGCCAACCCCTACACGGCGACCGACAAGGGCTTCCTCGACGACGTCATCCGCCCCACCGAGACCCGGCCGCGACTGATCTCGGACCTCGAGATGCTCCAGTCCAAGCGCGAGGACACGCCCGACAAAAAACACGGGAACATCCCGCTGTGATGGGGATCGAACGATGAGTCAGAACGAATCCCCGGTGTCCGGCGACGGAACGGACGAATCGGCGGACGCGTCGACGGACGACCGTCGCGATGCGGGGGACACGGCGGCCACCATCGACCTACCCGCCGACGGTGACGTCTCACTCTCCATTCCGCCGTCGGCCACGCCGGCCGAGACGGCGGCTATCGCAGCCGTTATCGGCGCCCACCTGCGCGACCAGGAAGCCGCGGCAGCGGCGGCGGGTGCCGAAGACGAGACGTGGGACGGTGAGCGCTGGGCGTTCGCTGGACGGTTGGATGCGCTCGGCGAACGGTCCGCCCGCGTCCCGGCTGGGGCGCCGACCGATCCCTGGTCGGCCGCTGGCCGGACGGATCGATTTTAGTCCCATCTCGGCGACACCTCGTCGTTGGTTCGGTCCGACTCCGTTGCGAAAAAGTAAGGTACGACCCTTCCGACCGTTCGAGCAGGAATGTTCCGGAAGGTTCTAGTCGCGAACCGCGGCGAGATCGCGGTGCGGGTCATGCGGGCCTGCGAGGAATTGGGCGTCGAGACAGTCGCAGTCTACTCCGAGGCGGACAAGAACGGGGGCCACGTCCGCTACGCCGACGAGGCGTACAATGTGGGTCCGGCGCGCGCGGCGGACTCCTATCTCGATCACGAGGCCGTCATCGAGGCCGCGCACAAGGCTGACGCGGACGCGATCCACCCCGGCTACGGCTTCCTCGCGGAGAACGCCGAGTTCGCCGCCAAGGTGCAAGCCGAGGAGGGGATCACCTGGGTGGGGCCGTCCAGCGACGCGATGGAGTCGCTCGGCGAGAAGACCAAGGCGCGGACGATCATGAGCGACGCGGACGTCCCGATCGTCCCGGGGACGACCGATCCCGTCGAGTCGGCCGAGGAAGTCGAGGAATTCGGCGAGGAACACGGCTTCCCCGTCGCGATCAAGGCCGAAGGTGGCGGTGGCGGTCGCGGGATGAAGGTCGTCGAGAGCGCAGACGAGGCCGCAGACCAGTTCGAGAGTGCCAAGCGTGAGGGTGAGGCCTACTTCGACAACGACTCGGTCTACCTCGAGCGCTACCTCGAGAACCCACGACATATCGAGGTCCAGATCGTCGCCGACCACCACGGCAACGTCCGCCACCTCGGTGAACGTGACTGCTCGCTCCAGCGCCGCCACCAGAAGGTCGTCGAAGAGGGGCCGTCGCCGGCGCTCTCCGACGAACTGCGCGAACAGATCGGCGAGGCCGCCCGTCGCGGTGTCGCCGCCGCAGACTACACCAACGCCGGCACCGTCGAGTTCCTCGTCGAGGAAGAGCCCGGCCGCGACGGCCTGCTCGGCCCCGACGCGAACTTTTACTTCCTCGAGGTCAACACGCGGATCCAGGTCGAACACTGTGTCACCGAGGAGATCACGGGTATCGACATCCTCAAGTGGCAACTCCGGATCGCCGCCGGCGAGGAATTGTCCTTTGCGCAGGACGACGTCGAGATCGACGGCCACGCGATCGAGTTCCGGATCAACGCCGAGAACGCGGCGAACGACTTCCAGCCCGCATCCGGTGGGACCCTCACCACTTACGACCCGCCGGGCGGTGTCGGCGTTCGCGTCGACGACGCGATGCGCCAGGGTGACGAGCTCGTCACCGACTACGACTCGATGATCGCGAAACTCATCGTCTGGGGCGCCGACCGCGAGGAGTGTCTCGCCCGTTCCCAGCGCGCGCTCGCGGAGTACGACATCGAGGGCGTGACGACGATCGTCCCCTTCCACCGGCTGATGTGCACCGACGAGCGCTTCGTCGAGGGCACGCACACGACGAAGTACTTAGACGAGGAGGCAGACCGCAGCCGCTTCGAAGACGCCCAGGAGCGCTGGGGGCCGGACGAGCCGTCCGCGTCCGCCGACGACGTCGATGTCGTCGAGCGCGAGTTCACGGTCGAGGTCAACGGCAAGCGTTTCGAGGTCGATCTGGAGGAACGCGGTGCGGCGCCGCTAGCGAACGGTGGTGGAAGCGGCGGGAAGGCACAGCGCCCGCCCCAGCAGACGGGGAGTGACGGCTCGTCCGGCGGGGACGCCGCCGCAGTCGCTGGTGACGGCGAGTCGGTCACCGCCGAGATGCAGGGGACCGTCCTCTCCGTCGAGGTCGGCGAAGGTGACGAGGTCACGGCCGGCGACGTGGTCGTCGTGCTCGAAGCGATGAAGATGGAAAACGACATCGTCGCCTCCATCGGCGGCACCGTAAGCCAGGTGCCGATCGCCGAGGGCGACAGCGTCGACATGGGCGACACGCTGGTCGTCCTGGAGTAAGCGCTCTGGTACGGGCACCCGGATTTGGCTGGAGCCGCTTTTTTTTTTTGTTATTACTACGCTTCTCGGCCCTGTGAACTGTTATTGATTCGGTGTGTGTGTGTGTGTGTGTGTGTGTGTGTTCTCCGAATACGCAACTCCGATTGGGGCTAAGTAGGGCAGTAATTATATTACTTGGTCGGACGTATATCTGACCATGTCTCCGCCGGCAGACAAACGTGGCCCGCCTGAAACGGACTTTTCCACGGAGCTAGCTGAGCGACTCGATGATGCGCCAACCGACGATCGAGTCTATCGAGTGGCACTGGAACTGGTCGAGCCAACGCGCGTCGCGACAGTCGCGGATCGGGCCGATTGTTCGAAAACGGCTGCCCGCCGACATCTGGATCGTCTCGCCGATATAGGCTTACTTACGCGGGTGATGGACGGCCCTGCGGCGTACCGACGAAACGAGTCGTACTTCGAGTGGCGCCGTTTCGACAGACTTGCCTCCCTCTCCGAGGAAGAGTCCAACGAGAGACTGCGTTCTCTGCTCGCAGAACACGCTGATTACCGGGACGAATTCGAGGTCGACGAACCGGCGGACGTGGACCCGCTCGAGTACGACGATTCCGAGACGATCTGGCTCGAACTGGAAGGCTGGAAAGCCGTTCGGACCGAAATCCGTGACCTACGACGTGCGAAAGAGGAGCGTTCGGTCGACGAAGGTATCGCGTGACCGTGACGGGTGGACGAACCAAACGCGATCCGAACCGAGCGCTGCTTCGGGAGGTAGCGGCGACCCTCGGCGACGAACGATGGGTTTCTCAGACGGCCGTCTTTCCGTCGAACCGGCCGGATTCCGTGGTCTGTACCGTTCAGGAGCAGTATTATCCCCGACAGTTCGTCTCGAGAACCTACCTCGAGATTCAGTCGTACACGAACGGCGATTTCCACGTGACGTACGTCGAAGCTCGTCACGAGACGGAGTGGATGGTACGTTGGGATAGGCACGAGAGTGACGACTACGCCCGCGATCACTTTCACGGCCCGCCGGATGCACACCACGAGGATGGTACCGATCGATCGTATCCACCAACACTCTTTGGTGTTCTCTCTCAGGAGATCGTTCCCTGGCTGTATGACCGGATGGGGTCCGTCTGGGACGAGCTCGACCGGTAAAGCTCGATCGGAGCTTCCTCTCCGATTCACTCTGGCGGCCGACCTCAGGTGGCACCCGTGTTAGCCCTTTGAGCGTGCGCGATGTAGCCGGTTGCATGAAAAACGTCGACGACCTCATCGAGGGGGCGGCCGAACTCGCCGAACAGGGACTCTCGCGCGGGGAAATCGCGGACGAACTCAACGTCTCTCGCGAGACGGCCAGCTGGCTGGTCGAGCGAAGCGGGAAGGAGACGGCCGAGACCGACGCGGCGAGCGGGCGGGCGGACGCCGGTCGACCGCAGGACATCCACGTCGACTGGTCGGCCATCGGGCGCGATTCGCGCCGACTGGATGCCATCGCGATCGCCATGGCCGATCTCCTCGCGAAACACGGGGAGGACGTCGACCTGACGGTCGGCATCGAGAAGGCCGGTGGGCCGATCGCGGCGCTCGTTGCTCGCGAACTCGAGACCGATCTGGCGACCTACACGCCGGCGAAACACCAGTGGGAAGAAGGCGACATCGCCGAGCTCCACGGCACGTTCAGCCACAACTTCGCCGGGATCAGGGATCGAGAGTGCTACGTCGTCGACGACACGATCACGAGCGGCACCACGATGACCGAGACGATCGAGGCGATTCGGGAGGAAGGTGGCGAGCCCCTCTCGTGCGTCGTGCTGGCGGACAAACAGGGGGTCGACCAACTCGAAGGGGTGCCGGTCTACTCGCTGTTGCAGGTGATCAGCGTCGGCCGAGACGAAACCGACTGAGACGTTCGCTCTCATTCCACTCTCGCCCACTTCCTCACACTCACGCTCGTACACCCTTTCGATTCTGAAACTCTCGCCGGGGAACCGATCACGGGCACTGAACCAAAGGCTACAACCGTCCGAGTGGTGCGGGTGGTATGGGCATCGAGTATCGCGGGCTCCACGATCCGAACGCCGAGTACACGATGCGCGATCTGGCGGCCGAGTCGATGGGGATCACCGCGAAGCGCGGCGGCGGTCGCGACGTCGCAATCACCGACGTCCAGACGACGATGGTCGACGGCAACTTTCCCTGGACGCTCGTTCGGGTCTACACGGACGCCGGCATCGTCGGGACGGGCGAGGCGTACTGGGGGGCGGGAGCGCCCGAGTTGATCGAACGAATGGCGCCGTTTCTCCGTGGGGAGAACCCGCTCGACGTCGATCGGCTGACCGAGCACTTGCTCCAGCGGATGTCGGGCGAGGGATCGATCGGCGGTGTGACAGTGACCGCGATCTCGGGCATCGAGGTGGCGCTGCACGATCTGGCTGGCAAGATTCTCGAGGTGCCGGCCTACCAGCTGCTCGGCGGCAAGTACCGTGACGAGGTCCGCGTCTACTGTGACTGTCACGTCGAACAGTCGGCCGACGAGGGTGGGGCGACGGACGGCCCACCGACGCAGGCGGCGACGGACGAACAGCCCCAACCCGCCGAGCCGCTGGCACAGGCCGAGGAGGCCGAACGGGTCGTCTCGGAACTGGGATACGACGCGCTGAAGTTCGACCTCGACGTGCCCTCGGGTCACGAAAAGGACCGGGCGAACCGCCATCTACGGGACGTCGAGATCGAGCACAAGCGCTCGATCGTCGAGGCCGTCACCGAGGCGGTCGGCCACCGGGCGGACGTCGCGTTCGACTGTCACTGGTCGTTCACTGCCGGGAGCGCGAAGCGGCTGGCGAGCGCGCTCGAACCCTACGACGTCTGGTGGCTCGAAGATCCCGTCCCCCCGGAGAACCACGACGTCCAGCGCGACGTGACGCGGTCGACGACGACGCCGATCGCCGCCGGGGAGAACGTCTATCGCACGCACGGGCAGCGTCGACTCCTCCAGGAGGGCGGCGTGGATATCGTCGCGCCGGACCTGCCCAAGGTCGGCGGGATGCGCGAGACGGTGAAGATCGCGAATCTGGCCGATCTCCACTACGTGCCCGTCGCGATGCACAACGTCTCCTCGCCGGTCGCGACGATGGCCAGCGCCCAGGTCGGTGCGGCGATTCCGAACACGCTGGCCGTCGAGTTCCACTCCTACGAGCTCGACTGGTGGGGGGACCTGGTCGAGGAGTCCGTCATCAAAGAGGGGTACATCGAAATCCCCGAAAAGCCGGGGCTGGGCGTCACGCTCGATCTGGACGTCGTGTCCGAACACACAGTCGAGGGCGAGGAACTCTTCGACGAGGCCTGATTCGAATGACTGTTGATGTATCTGGGGATCACAGCGGGGACGAACCGCTCGCCACCATCGTCGGCAGCGGCGTCGTCGCCGTGCTCCGCGGGGTCGATCGTGAGTCCGTCGTTCCGGTCGCGAAGGCGCTCGTGGCTGGCGGCGTGCTGGGGATCGAGATTACGGCCGACGACCCCGGTGCGGCCGAGAAGGTCACACGGCTCCGTGCGGAACTGGCCGAGACGGAGGCGGTGATCGGTGCGGGGACAGTTCTCGACGCGGCGACGGCAAGCGCCGTCGTCGACGCCGGGGCCTCGTTCGTCGTCACGCCCCATACCGCGCCCGAGGTCGTGCGGACGTGCAACCGTCGCGACGTGCTCTCGATGTGCGGCGTCATGACGCCGACGGAGGCCGTGACGGCGATGGAGGCCGGTGCGGACGTCCTGAAAGTCTTTCCCGCCAGCAGCGTGGGACTTGGCCACCTCTCCGCGCTCGCCGGCCCGCTCGGCGATGTGAAGTTGATCCCCACCGGCGGCGTTACGTTGCAGAACACGGCTGACTACATCGACGCTGGCGCGTGTGCGATCGGTGTCGGGGGTGATCTGGTAGACGGGAACGCGATCGACTCCGGCGACTTCGATGCGCTGGAACGGCGCGCCGAGAAATTCGTCGCCGAAGTCGCGGACGCTCGCGGGGAGTAGGGATTCTGATTCAGTTCCGATTAGATCCGTTGAAATCCTCTTCTCCAGTCACATCGTAGCGCGAAACTGACGTTCTCTATGCGTGCGTGTCTATCAGTTCGGATACTGATAGAATTTATAACAACTGAACGAGAAGCGGAGTCCAATGGCGGCTACTCCTCCAGAACCACGGAACCACGCATGGCCCGACTGTACGTCAGAGCAAATCCCTGTCCTCCTCCTCGGAACATATCACATGGACAATCCGGGATTGGACGAAGCAAACGTTGAGGCTGATGACGTGCTTTCGGACCAGCGCCAGTCAGAACTGTCTGACCTCACCGAGAGACTAGCGGAGTGGAACCCCACCAGAGTCGCTGTCGAGCGTCCATATGACCGGAGCGATGACGTAAATGCGTTGTATCGAGAGTATCGTTCAGGGGACCGTTCATATTCGGAAGTAGAAAATTTCGACCCTCCACACCCATACCGCGATGGATTGGATACGGAATGCCGAAGCGAAGTCGTCCAAATCGGGTTTCGACTCGCTGAGCTGTTAGGCCTCGATCGCATTCATCCGGTCGATTACCCGATGAGGCTGGCAAACGACGATGCAGCGGAACTCGAACAACAGGGCTTCGAACCCGGCCGAAAGACAACATCCACCGTCCCCGACTCCGAAACCGTCGAGAGAGAACAGACTGAGCGGTTGGCCGAATCGACGCTTGTCGAATACCACCGCTGGATAAATCAGGAAAACCAACTCCGGTTCAATCACGAGGGAATGTTTGAACAGCTTATCCCGTTCGGTACCGGCGATAACTTTGGCGGGCCGAAGATGCTTACAACGTGGTTCGACCGGAATCTACGAATAGTACACAACCTCTGGCGAGCGGTTCAGTCAGACGGTGACCGAATTCTCCTCGTCATCGGGTCTGGCCACATTCGGATCCTTCGGTACCTCCTTGATGAATCGCCAATGTTCTGTCCGAAGAGCGCACTACAATGCTTGTAGAGGTAATATTCCGGGTGCAAGACTACACTCTGTACTGACCGCGGAAGTGCCAGACATATCATGTTCCATGGGTTTTCAACAGGACCTCCCAGTTCCACAACTTCGTCCGCTCTGTGTGGATAACTGGATCGCGACCGGTCGACACCAGTGAGATGACTCATTTTGGAACTGTAACGGCTGGCTCACTTCCGTGCTGACCGACACAGCTACCATTGCTGTCATATGTGGGGTGTGGGGGAACTGGGTGTGATAGACCGGCCACTGGTCTGGTGTGAAGAGGATTGCCGAAAGCACCCACCGCGAGCGACCGGCGGGAGCGAGCGGGTCGACGACCGATGTGGAGTGACGCGAAGCGTCACGGAACGGAGGGAGGAGGCTTTTCATCAAAGCTAAGCGGAAGCTTCGCTTCCGCGAGGTCCAAAAGAGCCGTACGGCTCTTTTGAAGATTTTGCCGAGGGCCGGCGGAGCCGGCCCGCAGCGCAAAAGTTCGGGTCGCAAGCCCTATGCGGCTGAGTGCCCTTAGATAGGGTATGGACTTCCCACCGAATCAGGGACTCGATCAGGACGAGGTCACGGAACAGGTCGAGACGGTGCTCGCGGAGAACGAGGTCGTCCTCTTCATGAAGGGGACGGAACTCATGCCCCAGTGTGGGTACTCCCGGAAGGCACTGGGACTTCTCTCGGAGCACTGCGACGACATCGAGACCGTCGACGTGCTCCAGTCGTTAGACGAGTACCGACAGGCGCTCGAAGCCCACAGCGGCTGGGAGACGATCCCGCAGACGTACGTCGATGGCGAGTTCGTCGGCGGGAGCGACATCCTGGAGGAACTGCACGAACGCGGCGAGCTGGCCGAGACGGTCAACGCGGCGTAGCCCTGCTGGGCACAGTCATCCGGGTCGATCGCACCAGTCGTTCGATCGGCGCCGGTCGCTCTATTGCCGATCGTCCGATCACCAACGATCGGCGATGTTCACATCCCGGCGTTTGCCGGGTGAACACGCTGCCGTCGTCGTGATTCATCCGATCTGCACGAGCCGGTATCGAACAGCAGGTCATTTAAGCGCGGCCCTCGTAGTATCCCGCAAGCGAGCACTCACGAACCTTCACCATGTCAACAGAGGAATCCGGCCACGTCTATCGTCTCCACTCGACGCTCGAATTGCCCCTCGAGGAGCTGCACGATCACCTCGACGAAGCAACCTACCCCGACGGGATCGCCGACGTCGAACTCACGCGGCGTAACAACACGCTCATCCTCAAGGCGGACGCCGAGGACGAGAGCGTGAGCAAGTACACGCCGTCGGCCCAGCTCAAAGCCAGCGTGGTAGAGAACCGGGTCTACGAGGAGGATCCCGAAGAGCGCCGGAACGCCTTCCGCTGGGAGGACGACGAGGAAGAGGAGATCGAGTCCGAACTCGTCGAGTACGCGGCGTTCAAGGGCGATCGCGAGACCGTCCTCCAGAACTCCCTCCTCCAGTACGAGATGTTCCAGGTCCTCTGTGACATCGCCCAGCAGTCCGAGAAGGGCACCCTGACGGCCATCTCCGACCACGACGGAGATCTCGAGGCCACCCGGATCGTCGACAGCGAGGTCCGCCCGGCGGACGTCGAAGTCGTCGAAGGCCCCCGCGACAGCACGGGTCAGTCCGGCGGCGTCAACTGGCGCGACAACAAGTTCATCAGCGACTGAGGGTAGCCTCGTAGCTATTTTGGTCCGATCTCGTATTCTTCCTTCAGTTCACTCTATCTCTTTATCGGCTCTGTTGAAATCCTCCGCAAGTGATAGCTTTTGACCCATGTACGGTCAATACAGGGCGTGGAGTGAGCGATTTGCAACCGACCAACTGCAGATGAGTTTTATAACGCACATCTCCACAAATCGACGACTCACTACGCAGCACAGAAATGAATACTATTATACTATCTGAGTAAGTACTCACTCAGTATGGGCGACACACGGGTGGAGATACTGGAAGCAGCGGTTGACATACTCATCGAATCAGGGTACGATGCGTTGACGACGGAGGCAATTGCAGACCGATTAGAGATATCGCACTCCGGGGTGCACTATCATTTCGAGACGAAAGACGATTTGCTGATTGCGTTGATAGAGGAGTACCTGACCGACCAACTCGAAGCAAAGGTGGCGTTTGACGGACCACCAGAAAAGCAACTTCCCAAGCTGCTCGAATTCAGAATTCGGGGCGCCAAGACAATTCAACAACTCGAAATACCGCCGCCGAGCATCCAGTTGTTAGCAGCGACAGGTGGGAGTGACGATGCACTTCGCCAGGCTCTCGACACACTCTTCGAAGCCTACGTTGCGGAACTTACGGCGACCATCCGGGACGGTGTCGAGTCTGGTGTCTTCGACACAGAAGCGCCCGAGCGAACCGCCTGGACGCTGGCAGGACTGATAGAGGGGGCAGAGGTCCGGGCCAGTCACGATGGCTCACCAGCACCGTTCGTGTGGGGAATCGAAGCGTACGTCCTCCCGGCGCTGTACGTCGACGAGTCGCCGACACTCAACGTTGAGGTGGATGACGGATGACTGTCGCTGCCGCACCTGTGATTGCTGCTGCGCTACTGAGTGTTGCTTTCGTTGTGTTGCATGCCTATTTTCGTTCCAGTGATGAGACTGAACAGGATGACCGCATTGCGGAATTTGGGGCCAAGACACCGCAGGAGAGATGTGTCAAAATAGTGGTTGCCTTTAGCGGACCGTTGATCCTAATCGTACTTGGGACGATTGTCGGCGTGCTTGTGTGGGGTCTTTCGCTCGAAACCGTGGGTCTCTATGGGAATCCGGTTCGTGAATTCGCGATTGGTCTGGTCGTCGCTCCTGTAATAGTGGTGTTCGCAGAGGCTCTGGGAACGTTTCTCAAGTACCTCGGGCAGGAGTCCTCAGGGAACAGTTCGGAAGTCTTGGGCGTGAAGACGCTTTCTGGACTCGGCTGGATGCTCGGAGCAATCACGGTCCAGGCATCTGCCGAGGAAGTGTACTTTCGTGCTGCCCTTGTCGGCGCGCCAGCGGCACTGTTCTCAGTGTCTGCCTGGGCCTTCGTGGTTCCAGTCGCAGTGTTGTTCGGCCTTCTTCACTTTGACGGCGGGATAGGAAAAATACTTTATACGTCGATTATGGGTATCATCTTTGGTTCCGTGTTCGTCGTCGGTGGTATCCTCGCCGCGGTGGTCGCCCACGTCCTCCACAATCAATGGAGTGTGATTGATGATTACCGTGAGGAGTCATCGACCTCGTGACCGTCTCCTGACACCACACAGGACTTCTGAGAACCCACAGAATCACATCCCTGATACCGTCGTTGTTTTTCGACATCCAGGTGATCGACTTAGCGCAGGAGATTGAGACCCATTCACAAACTACATGTGGCCCGTATAGAGGATCTATTCATCACGACAACACCGTTTGTCTAACACCGAAGTTGATGAATCATCTCAGAGGCTTCCACCATACATTCTCAGGGGTACATCATATATGCATTATTCAGTTTCTTCTTCGGTTGGACCGAAGTTGTAACTAAAGGGGGTTCCATGGTCTAACTGTGAAAATATCTCTGCCATGCTCGCTGGAGATCGCTCGTTTTCCTCTTCAAATTCTTCTACCCATTCCTGAAATTCGTCCTGCAATTCTTCCGGATTTACTGAATCGCTTCGGGCAAGGATCCCGATTACAGATGTCATCTCTCCCTCGTTCAGTGTCTTCGGTCCGTCTCTCTTTGCCCTCTCAGTTATTGATTTAACATTTATCCGCCGTTCTGGTAGTTTATCAAATGTAATATCAATATCGACGTTGTGCGGCCCATAATACGCCGTCCCGGGCTCAAATTCCCCACTCACAATCCCATTTTCGAGACTCGTGGAAAATGAGGGGTTGAAACCAGTTTCCTCTTTAGTTTCCCTGTACAGAAACGCAATCATGTTTGAGAATACACTCGTGTAATGCTCCTCAGAAGAATATAATTCGATATTTTCGTTGAATACATTCGTGGTGTCGAACGGAGTGAAGACCTCTTCCCGGAGTTCCTTGTCAAGATGGTTCTCAATGAGTGCAATGTCCAGTAATGCGTTTGTGATGCGTTCTTTGATCGCCTTTTTCCTTTTGTGCTGAGCCTGATGAGAATATCCGCTCTTATCGCTGATCAAGTATTCTCGATCCGCTTGTGATAGAATACCTCGTGGACGATCCATTTCGTCGATCTCTGGCGAATAAACCATTCTAGTTTAGATTCTACTCAATTTCAGTTAAGTTCTTCGCTAGTGATGATCCGATATGAGCACACGCCCAAACGACACCAATTTTATCGAGAGAGCGAGGGAGATCTCGCTGGGTAAGACTATACAAGTGATTGGCCTCTACAACTATATGTTAGCAGCAGGATTCCTTATTGTCTCTATTGAGGCTGAAGCCTACGTTTTACTCACAATTCTCGGTACTGCAGCGTGGTTTCTCGGGTCTATAATCTAATGATTTAGATACAGTAATCAATATATGGGTCCAATGATTATTGTGCTGCGACCAGAACAGCGACATTCGTATCGAATAAGTCAACCATATCGAATCGTGGGGAGCATCAACAAAACGCTCAGCAAGTGAGGTTGATTCTCAAACCGTCCTTCAAATATCTTTGTCGGTGCAATTTCAGCGATTAATACGCAGTTCTATCTAGCGGCTGTTTCATCGGAGAAGGTGTCGAATCAATATGGGTTTAACAGAGGCTCTTCTTAGAAGGTATTTATCTAAATCCTCGATTCAAATCCGATACCCAACGAGATCGGCTGATTGAGCGTCATTATCTATCTCCATTGCTGCCAGCGTCGATCCATCTTCGGAGAGTGCCGAATAGTACGGGCCTGCTTCGTTTTGTTGCTCCCAAATTGAGTCACCTTCTTCGAGTACTACTAGTTCAAAATCGATCGTCGAAATGGCTACTCGACTGCCATCAGCAGAACTGGAAAAGGGATCGCCGAGTCCAGCAGCATTCCCTATATTGCTCTCCCAGATTGTTGCTCCGTCACCCGAACCGAGCGTGGTTACTGGTGGGCTGGCGATGATAGTTGACCCATCGTCAGATAACTGTTCCATCGTTGGTGTGTCGTTGTGTTCCCACCGTGAATTGCCTTCTAGATCGAAGGCAAACGTGGATAAATCGTCTGTGCTAGCTACGACCACATCCGAGTCTTCGTTGACACCTGTACTCAGTACGTCTTCCTCGGTTTCGTGACTCCAGAGCAGTTCACCAGCAGCCGAGAAGACTCGCACCCCTGGTTGGCCAGTTCTCTCTAACCCGTCATCAACGTGTATGCAGCCCACCACAATGTACTGGCCATCCTCTGAAACATCGACCGACCAGGCTGCGGCGTTCTCTAACGGTTGCTCCCATGCAGGCTCTCCATTTTGAATAACGCCTACTCTGCCTGGTCCTTCAATTGGGTAGGAGACGGCAGCGACAGTAGAAAGATCGTTTGAGGTGCCAATATCCCATAATCCCGGCAGTTCGAATCCCACTCAGCAGCTGTCCCAGGCGATCCGCTTGCATCGTTCAGGTTGCCGCCACCGAACGTGTCGTCGTCCATTGCTGCGGCAACGAGTCGATTCGATACTTCGTCCACCACAACGTGCGATACGGTGAAACCTGGGGAGATTTCAGGCAATGCAAATTCAGTCGGTTCGTACTCATTATCTGCAATATAGGCTCGAATTGTTCCTCCATACACGCCGAAGGCGACAACCTCTCCTGAGTCTGAAACAGCAGCTGTACCGCCTCCGTCATTGACCGTTTCGCGAAAGAGCTCACCATCTGCATTTTGTCCACCGGCAACGACGCTAGGTACTAATCTACTTGATCCAATAATTGCGATTGCAGTTAGATACTGTCGTCGATTGGTGCCCTTATTGGCAGTATCTAATCTTTCGGACTCGTCCTCAGGTGTGTTATCGTGACCCATATGAAATCGACCATCCAATGTGCCATAAAACGCACACCGCAGACGCTTGTCACAAGTTGAGGAATTTAAGAGAGGCACCGCTGGTATACAATTGGTATTCCCTGCCATCTGGAAGCAAGTTCATCACTGACTTAGAAGGGTCTCGTAGCGATTTGGACCGGTCCCGTACTTTTCTCCTTCAGTTCAATCTATCTCTTCTATGTTCGAATGTGACATGGACTGCGGAGCAATCAACTCGGACAGTCGAACGGTCTGTACAGGAAACACACATATCGCTCAGACCTTCTATGAGAGGTATACAGTCCGTACAATTCCAATACTAGCGAACAGGACCAGTATTCCTAAAAAATAGGCAATCTCTGTCTTCATCTGCGTTCGGTTTTCCGACTGGGCAGGCGTTTCATTTTCAGGCCATCGAGGGAGCGATTTTCGTCCAAACAGGTATCCAAACCCAATTATCAGGCCGATGATGGGTGTTAACACAAACGACATGTAAACCACTGGTTGTTTCACATTTTGCCTGTGCGCATCAAAATAGACGAGAACCGCACCCAGCAGTTGTACCGCGAAAACCGAAAGAAAGCCACGCAACACCCATTCGTCCATATCAAGTACTTGTGTTATACGAATAAGTAGATGCCCCTCGTTCGCTACGGCCACTATTTGAGAGAACGGTACGATCATTACCCAATTCTATATGGCGGTTAGTGGGCCGTCGCCTGAACCTAGCGTGGCCTTGGGGCTAGCATTGTTCGCTGCCTCATCACTAGATGGCTTCTTCATATCGGCCCACCGTTGTGTCCCATCGCGAATTGCACTAGATGGAGTGCGACTGATGCACTCGTGATCTGCCCATTAATTCCGCTATCTAACCAGTAACTATATTATCTTTCACGTCAACTATCCAGACGGAATCCCGTCCGAAGGGTACGAAAGTGCCCCGGGTGCTGTAACACCCGAGACGTGGCTTCCAAATCCCCAAGCCGGGATTTTGTCAGCCATGTTCCGAAAGACACCATCGAGACAAAAAGGTCTCGCACGCCCGTTGCCTAGAGAGTCGTATCGCTATCCGTCGTTCACTTCAGCTTCTTGGGATGGGGGGCCGAGTCCCTTCGATCGGTTCGAACTGCTGGACCGGGAGGTGCTCGGATGAAATCCGTTGAGCGAGCGTGCGACGGGACCGGCGACGGCGCTCGCGATCGGGAGTGCTACCGGTGTGATCGGGACGTGGCACCATCACAGTTGTTCCGGGTCGACATTGAGCCGCCGGACGCGCTGGCTCGTGAGTATCGACCCTCGATGCGGTACTGCTGTCCGGACTGTGCGGCCGCGATAAACCTCTCCGAGTTCTCGGACTGGATGAAAACGCGACCGCGACGGGGTGTCGGGTCGGGGGACGAGTGACGACGCCACTTGACCACTGATCCGTTCACTCGCGATCTGCATTTTGGCCGCTCACTCGCCGAACTCCTCGACGATCGTCTCGCAGAAGGCCTCGATGTCGTCCGGCCCGCGGCTGGTCACGAGCCCGTCGTCCACGACGACCGCCTCGTCGACCCATTCGCCACCGGCGTTGCGGACGTCCGTCTGCAGGCTGGGGTAGGAGGTGAGTCGCCGCCCGTCGACGACGCCGGCCTCGACGAGCACCCACGGGCCGTGGCAGATCACGCCTGCAGGCTTGCCGCCCTCGACGTGTTCGCGGAGGAACCCGACCGCACCCTCGTCCGCCCGGAGTTTGTCCACTCCGACGGTGCCGCCGGGGACCACCAGTCCGTCGTAGTCGTCGGGGTCGGCGTCGTCGAACGTGGTATCGATCGCGTAGGACTCGCTCTCTTCCAGGTCCTTGTTTACGGTCTGGCCCTCGCCCGACTTGATCCCCAGGACGTCGACCGTCGCACCGGCGTCGGTGATGGCGTCTCTGGGCTCGACGAACTCGATCTCCTCCGAACCCGCGGGTGCGAGGAAGATGCCGACCGTCCGGCCGTCCAGCGGTGTGGCTGCGTCGCTCATCACCGGTCGCACCACGGACGGACGAAAAATGGCATCCCCTCTGTGTGAAAGGACTCGACGCTATGGCGTCGAACGCCATTCACAGGTGAGTCCTCGAGACCGACTCGGATCGAAGCTTCACCGAGCAATTCGGAACCGTCGTCTGCGGAGTCACCGCAGTGGTCGTTTCTCCATTTCGACGAGCGTGAGCGTCTCACCGCGATACTCGTGGACGTGGTCCGTCAACCGGGTGTATCCCTGCGCCTCGTAGAAGGGGACAGCGTTACGTGATGCCCACAACCCGAGCGAAGCGACTCCATCTCTCACAGCCTGCGCTTCCAGTTCGTCGTAAATGCGCGATCCGACGCCGTGACGAGCCACGGTCGGGTGGACGTAGATCGCCGTGATCTCCCCGTTGATTGCTGTCTGAAAGTAGTCGTCCGCATCGGGTTTCATCCAGCCGAAGCCGACGACCTGGGCTTCGCGTTCGGCGACGAGAAAGTAGGTTTCCGCTGCGTCGATCGGGTACTGTTCCGGATCACGGTCGTGTGCCCACGCCGCTATCTGTGCGTCGGTATACGCCTGCGCAGCCAACCCTTCGATCGATGCGCGGTGAACGTCCCGAATGTTCGGCGCATCGTCATCGACCGCCTCACGCACGACGAACTCCATAGTGTCAGTTAGACGGGTCAGATTGATAACTCCCCTCGCCGTCGCGCATCGAATCTGCGTCTCTCGGTAGCTGGTTGCCCGTCGTCCCGACGACTCCGGCGGCGAATGCGAGTCGTGTTACGATTGACCTCTGACGACTTATTCTTGTTCGACGAACTCGATCACCTCGATTCCGCGGGCTCTGCGAAAGCTACTATCGGTCCTTTTACCCGGGATTGCTGCACCAGCAGTTTGGACTACGAACGGACGAGTTCTACGGGCTGCTCTCATTCTGGAGACGCTTCACCGCTAACGTCGGCTTCCAATCGAATACGAGGCTGATGGTCCCGTTTCCCCCCATCGCGGTGAGTTGCAAATCGGTCTGGACGGTCTGCCCACGGCCGCTTGGTTACGCTCGTTGCGTCTTTGACCAGCGGTAAATGTTCCGCGTCACGTAGAGGCCGACAATGAGTCCGATGAGGATGGCCGTGACGAACGAGACGTCGTACATGGTTGACGAGGGATCGTAATCGACGAATGCCGGCTCTGACTGCCACAGATCGAAGCCGGTGGGGATGAACATGAGCGTAAATCCCAACACGAATAGCGTTGCAAACTGCCCGAACCAGTATTTCAGACGCTGCGCCGTTTCTGTCATGAGTGTGTTTGCGTGTTTGATTAATAAATATATTTTGATAAAAATATGGAGGGATATTCCATGATTTCACCAATCAGTCAAGGTATGTGGGGACATAATATGGGAAACAGTTTATGCCCCGCAAATTATTATGGCTCTCTGAGTTTGTTTTGCGGTCACTTTTTAATGTTACGATTAACGTCTCGATAATTAATTTCTATAGATTGTATTTTATATAATTTTGTGAAGGCTTGGTAATAATGGCTAGTATTATAAGGATTTAGTGATAATCACTAAGGCTCATATATGTCTGCGTGTGTGGCGTTATGATGCGATTGGGGATAGCGCTCCAAGTACTGCTAAAAGAATAGCAATCAGAACGGCGCCTCCAATTTCAACTACCTTTTGCCCGTGCTGTCCCCATGGTATATCGGCAATGTCTTTAAGTTCATCTTCGGAAAATTCGAGCATATTTATAATGTCATCTGAGAACGCTTCTTCTAAATCTGCAATAGTTGGGAGTGGGTCAAGCGGGAAGCAATCTGAAACGCAAAAGTCGCCAGATTCCGATCCAATATAGATACATCCTGTATCAGGATCCATGCCTGTCCAAATATCAAGGCTAGCTGAGCCTCCACCAGTGGGCGTCGTAATTGATACATATATCATACTAAAACCAACAAGTGGTTGTTCCACCCCAGTACATGACTTGGTGTATACTTTTGGACTTATACTATTTGATTCAATACATAATTCTACCATATCAAAACCGAGATTGGTGGGAGATTCACACTTTTGGAGGGGGTCAGATTCATATTCCGGATCGTAAAACCAATCTGGATATCCGTCCCCGCCACTGGTTGGGGGTTTCTTTATCATGTCCGTAGATGGTCCATCTCTATGGCTTGGAGTAGTTGTTATCTCAGATGGAGCTACCTGATCTTTTATGTATTTTTCATTTTGCACTTTTCCGTCAGGCGTAACCGTGAGGTGAATAATTCTTCCATTTTTCCAAATGCTGAGTGTTGAGGGGTTTTCCCAGTGAATATCCCAAATTGAACCGTCACTTGGTTCAGTTAACTGGATGATCTTTTCACCAGAATCATCTGCACTAGAGGTTCCTGTTGCAAGAAATAGACAAAGTGTTCTATCCTCTAAAGCATTAAATGCGAGCAAGTTATTGGTTTTGTTTCTGGCTTGACTGACTGCTAACTTCTCAAGTTGCTCGTCCGATTTATAAGATTTTGCTGATATGATTGGAATTGAACTTATTGCAGCTGTTCCTTCCCCAATGCCTTTTAGGAGATCTCGTTTATTAACTCCCATATGAAAAAAAATTACTCTCTGTCTTTATAGTTCTTATGGTTGGTTGGTGGGTATGATACAACTATATTTCCATATATATGGGGCTATACTTTCATTAATATTTTGTAGGACATTACGGTGCTACGTGCGACGAGATATGCTCCGCCGAACAGGAGTCCAGATCCCTGGTGAGTGACGAACAACCCCGCAAAGAGGCAGACGACGAGCACGTTTTCGACGGTGTGCACAGCCCTGGGATGAGCCACTTTATCGATCGAGTACGGAAACGTGATACCAACGAACGCGCCGACAGCGATCTCGCCGGCTGCGACGACAGCTGATGGACGCCGAGCGAGGTCCGCGAATTCGGCCGCGCTAAATCCGCTAACGACGAACGCGACGAGCACAAAGAGACCTCCCATGGTGAAGATCCGGATCGCTGCAAAACCGATTGTCGGTTCCATATTCCCAATCCTCTCAGCCGGAAGGTGACGAACGTATAGCGAGAGCGTCACGGCTAAAATCACTATGAGAGCGCTGACGCCGATATCGACAGGATCGCCCACTAGTACAGCGAGTAGGAGCATCAGTCCGCCAAGTGGGAGAGTTGAATATGTGAGCTGCCGAACCCAATGTCTGGAGGTCATGAATTATGCTTTGTGTTTTCTGTGCAATATATTATTGGATTTTCTACGCACTCTCTGGATGTACGAGTGTATATATGACGATGATGGCGGTTTCCGAGTAATCGCTCAAACGCGCCCACTGGCTAACAACCGAGACGACGTAGGCAATCTTATTGTGGAACTTGAGACTCGATTCGGCCACGTGTCGTCGGCCAACATCTCCGCAATGAGTCAACAGTGTGCGTCCGTCTACTCTTTCGAGGTTCGTGGTCGCTCCTCGTCGATACACCCGTCGGATCCGTCTCTATCGACGTATCGAAGCGCTCCCCAGCCGATCTAGTAGTGCAACCGCCCTTCTCTGAGAGTAGCTTCGCACAGTCATCCCACGTGAACCCATTTCGTCCCCTGATCCCACAACCTCGACACGCGCTACGACTGATCTGCCGCGACGTCCGCGAGCGAGGCGATGGCCCCGTCGAAGTCGTCCGGATCGGCGTAGGAAAAGGAGAGTCGGAGGGCGTTCGTCCCGCCGTCGTCGGGGTAGAACATCGATCCCGGGAGGTAGGTCACGCCGGCGTCGATCGCGTCGTCGAGCAACTCGTCGGTGTCGACGGTGTCGGCGAGTTCGATCCAGACGAAGAAGCCGCCGTCGGGTTCGGTCCAGGTGGCTTCGGGCGGTAGGTGGCGTTCGAGCGCGTCGAGCAATCGGTCGCGACGCGTGGCGTACGCTTCGCGCAGCGCGGGGAGCAAGTCGTCGAAGTGGCCGGCGTCGCAGTAGTGGCCGACGACGCTCCGGGTGAAGGTGTTCGTCCCGCCGGCGGCGAGGGCGTCGATCGCGTCGCGGATCGGCTCGGGGGCGACGAGCCAGCCGAGGCGGACGCCCGGGGCGATCGTCTTCGCGAACGAGCCGACGCGGATCACCCGCCCCGAGTCGTCGAGTGCGGCCAGCGGCGGGACCGACTCGCCGTCGAATCTGAGGTCGGTGTACGCGCCGTCCTCGACGATGACGAAGTCGTACTCGTCGGCGAGGGCGAGCAGGCGCTTCCGGCGATCGAGTGAGAGCGTCGCGCCGGTCGGGTTCTGGAAGTCGGAAATCGTGTAGAGGAGTGTGGGTGTGGGCTCGCCCGCCGCCCGTCTGGTTTCCAGTCGATCCGCGAGGGCGTCGACGTCGATCCCCTCATCGTCGACGGCGAGCCCGTCGATCTCGACGCCGAAGTTTTCGAAGACGCTGATCGACCCCATGAACGTGGGGCGTTCGACGGCGACGACGTCACCCGGTTCGAGGAACGCCCGGCAGATGCTGTCGATAGCGTGGGTGGCGCCGTTGGTCAGGAGGACGCTCGTCTCCACGGGGTCGATCCCGCGCGCCGCTTCGCGTTCGCGAACGAACGATTCCAATCGCGTCGCGTACTCGCCACCGCCGTACTGGAGTGCCTGTGGGCCTTCGGCGTCGAAGACCACTTCGACGGAGTGGGCCAGCTCGTCGGTCGGAAACGATTCTGGGAACGGAAAGCCAAACGCGAGCGAGACCGCATCGGCCTTGGCGATCTCGCGCCAGCTCCCGTATCCGGAACTCTCGAGTGTCGACCGGGCCTGCGGTGTGAGCAGGTCCGTCCCGGCGGGTTCTTCGTCGTGCATTCGTTGTTCGAGCATAGGCCGACCGACGCAAAAACGTACGCGTTCCGGCGGTCGGGACGGCTTCCTGTGGAGTTACTCGGTCGCGTCTGTACACGATCTCGATCGCTCGGCTGCGTCCCGCCAGATCGATCTCGATGGCGGGTTGACGACAAGCGTCGATCGGCGAAAAACGATGTCAGCGTCGTGGGCCGACGTTATCCGTCGGTGCTCGACTCGCCGCGACTGCTGCGTCCGCCGGCACCGGGGAGCACGCCGACGAACTTCCGGGCGTAGCCGAGTTTGAGCAGGCCGATCTGGAGGGCGATCCCCACGACGAACAGTGCCAGGAAGACCGGCTCGGTGGTCTCGAACAGCAGCGGATCGACGCTCGTCGAGGACTGGGCCTCCGCGATCGCTTCGAACGTGAGCGACCGGCTGGCCAGGGCGGCGCCGATGAACGACGTGATGGCGATCATCGTCACGTTGGTGAGCGTCATGCCGGCGAGGGCGACGCCAGCCCCGATGGCGATGCCAATTCCGATCTCGACGTACCACGCGCCGTCGACGAGGATCGGCGCGAGGGCGGTCAGGCCGAAGTACGTCCCGACGATGAAGCCGATCGCCCCGATCGCGAGCGAGAGCAGCATGTGGGCGACGAGGACGCCGACGACGATGCCGAGTGCGATACCGACTGCGGCTGCCGCGGGGGTCCCGACACCGGCTGCCCCGGCGATCGACGGTGCGACGAGGTAGCCACCGCCGGCACCGAGCAAGGCACCCATGAGGGCGACGCCGTATCGTGCGAGCGTCGCGCCGGCGAACAGGAGGACGATCCCGATCCCGATCGGCGCGACGACCAGTGGGTCGAGCATGACGGAGACGTTCGCTCACAGCGGCAAGTACTTTGCGCCTGACTGTCTCTCTCGCCTACCAGTCAGGCTGGCTATCATTGCCGTCCGATAGCCGCCAGTTCTCGATTCCGGTGACGACACCGCCTACGCGTCCACACCATGCGAACCGCCCAATTCTGGGGGGAACGTCGCCGTCTCACAGCTGGTGCAACGGGACCACAGGGTTTTCTCCGTAGGGTGAGAAGGTGGCCCTGCGACGTGCAAACCCGAGGATTTACATCCGTTAATTACATCTAATTACCCACATGGCCAGCGACTCCCAGATCACAGTCGACGTCGACTACGAAGACGGCACGGACGAATCGCCCGAGAGCTATCCCGACCTGCAGGACAAGATCGAGAAGGCGATCGACGTCACTCGTGAGGGCCTCGAACAGTACGACAACCCCGCCGTGATGTGGACCGGCGGCAAAGACTCGACGCTCACGCTGTACTTCATCAAGGAGGTCGCCGAGAAGTACGACCTCGACCTGCCGGCGGCGGTCTTCATCGACCACTACCAGCACTTCGACGCCATCCACGACTTCGTCGACCACTGGGCCGACGAGTGGGACCTCGAGGTCATCTACGCGCGCAACGAGGACGTCGGTGCGTACGTCGAGGAACACGATTTCGAACCTGGCGACGACATTCCGATCGCCGATCTCTCGGAGCACAACCGCCACCACGTCCGCGACATCCTGGAGTACGAGGAGGACACCTTCCCCTTCCTGCTCGACACCTACGTGGGCAACCACCTGCTAAAGACGGTCGCGCTCAATGACGCCCTCGAATCCCACGACATCGACGGCGTCATCTCCGGCGTCCGCTGGGACGAACAGGAAGCCCGCGCCGACGAGACGTTCTTCTCGCCGCGTCACGACCCCGACATCTACCCACCACACGACCGCATCCAGCCCATCCTGCAGTTCGACGAACCCGCCGTCTGGGACGCCTTCTGGCACTACGTCGTCCCCGACACCGTGGCCGGCTTCCCCGACGACGGCTACGTCCCCCAGAGCGGTGACGACCTGCCCAACGGCCTCACCCAGGACGACATCCCCGTCTCGCCCAAGTACTTCGCCGGCTTCCGCTCACTCGGCAGCGAAGTCAGTACCGAGAAATCCGACGAAGAACCCGCCTGGCTGCAGGACATGGCCAACACGACCGAGCGCGCGGGCCGCGCCCAGGACAAAGAGGACCTGATGGAGCGCCTGCGTGACCTCGGGTACATGTAGCGAACTTTTTCTTCGTCGGGTTCGCGCAGAGCGCGAACCACTTCTCGAAAAACTTCGATGAAAAAGGCCGCCTCCGCGGACTCCGTCCGCTCCGGCGGTACAACGCGCTGGACTACGGTTCGCTTCGCTCACCCCCGAAGATTTCCCGTTCACCATTCGTGCGTTTTCCGTCCCCTGTTTCGAACTCTTCGTTTCTGCCCACCTGCGAGACGTCGGTCGCTGTGACCTGCTCGTTCGTGGCAAATTGATTTTTATCTGAACGACTGAGTCTCTCCATGGTCGTTCCGCTGGCGATGGGGTGGCGCCACTTGCTGTTCGAGAACTGGCCGATCGAACCGGCCGTGATGGACGCCCATCTCCCCGACGGTTTGGCACCCGACGTGTACGATGGCTCGGCGTGGCTCTCGATCGTGCCGTTCACCAACGTCGCCGTGCGCCCTAGGGGCGTTCCCGAGTCGCTCGGGATCCGATTGCCGGAGATAAACGTCAGGACGTACGTCACGCACGCCCGCGTTCCGAGCGTCTACTTCTTCAGCCTCGACGCACAGGGCATCGCGAGCGTCCTCGGAGCACGCATCTTCCATCACCTGCCGTACTTTTACGCGCGCATTTCGCTGGACCGGAACGACGATCGAATCAGGTTCCGGAGTCGCCGGCACCATCCCGGGGCTCGCCCTGCCCGATACGCGGGAACGTACCGGCCGACGGGTGATCCGTTCTCGGCACCCGAGGAGCCGTTCGCCGACTTTCTGGTCGAGCGCTACCGTTTCTACACCGAGGCCCAGGACGAGTCACTCCGCTACACGGACGTCGAACACGAGCCCTGGACGCTCTACCCGGCCGAGGCCACTATCGACTGGAACACGCTGTTTTCGGCGCACGGGTTCGAGACGCCCGAGGTAGAGCCCTCACACTATTACAGTCCGGGCCTGGACGTGATCGCCTCTCGGAGTAACTCGGTGTAGAAAAATACGGCGTCGATCGAAGCGCTCTACGGTGTTCGCGTTCAGTTTTCGTCGTCGCCGTCGTCCGGCGACGGGCGGACGAGGTTGGCGAGCGAGACGAGGATGCCGAAGAGCCAGCCGGAGGTGACGGCGAAGCCGAACCACATGCCGGCGTAGGCGGCGCCCTCGAGTTCGAAGTTGTCGCGGAAGTAGTCGCTGATCCCACCGACGTAGAGGACGTTGTTGAGGAGCCAGGCGGCGAAGTCGTAGCTGGGTTCGAGGACGTAGGGCTCGAGCGACGGCGTCACCAGTGCGGCGGCGACCGGCGGGAGGAAGATCGCCGTCATCGCGAACGGGTAGGCGATCAGCACCGACAGCCAGCGGCCGCCGTACTTCGAGGTCGTGGCGGCGATGGCCGTCGAGACGACGGCGACGGAACTCGCCGCCGCGATGGCGACGAACGGTTCCCACTCGAGCTGGAGGTACGCGAGCGCGCTCAAGAGCCCCCAGATGACGACGGCGACGAGGGTGATGCCGACGATACCCAGTCGGGTGACGGTCGAATCCAGTTTCGAGGCGTAGAATCGAGTGCCGAGTCCGACGACGGCCAGTGGATACAGACAGAGGAGTCCGAGTGCTCCGATGAGGTACCAGCTGTAGTAGCTGACTGCCTGCGGGAGGGTCTCTGGTTTCCACTTGCCCATCACCGAGTGACCGCGGCCGCGCTGTCGCGGAAAGATCACCTCCATCCACGCTCCGTGAAGCGTCGCGAGGTCGACCCGGATCGCACCGATGACGCCGGTACGGTTTCGGGCCTGCGTGCGGGTTGCCATATCCAGTCCCTGCGACCGGTGGACCGTAAACTTTCCTGTGTATTCTTCGGCGTTGATCACTCAGAAACGCCTGAAAATCGCTCGCTCGAGATTACTCATGCGGCTTTTACCGAGAATCTGTCTACCGGGTGTGATGCAGCCGTCAGTGCTGGTTCCAGGGACCGAAACCTGGATCGACTTCGCGCTCACCGCGATCGAGTTCGTCGATGCGAGCGACCTCGTCCGCCGAGAGCGACAGGTCGAGCGACGCCCAGTTGTCGGCGATGTGGTCGCGCCCGGTCGCTTTCGGGATCGCGGTCACGCCCGTCTCGCGGAGCCAGGCGAGGCTCACCTGTGCGGCCGACACGCCGTGGTCGTCGGCGATATTGGTGAGTTCGTCCTCGTCGAAGACGTGTCCGCGGGCGAGCGGCGAGTAGGCGACGACGTTGATGTCGAGTTCGTCGCAGGTGTCGAGCACCTCCTGTTGTTGGAGGAACGGGTGCATCTCGTACTGGTGGGCGAAGATGGGCGCGTCGAGCAATTCGGCTGCCTCCTCTAGCTGGTGGGGAAGGAAGTTACTGACGCCGACGTGTCGTGTCACGCCGTCGTCGACGAGTTCGTCGAACGCGGCCAGCGTCGCCTCGGGGTCGTACTCGCGGGCTGGCCAGTGAATGTACAGCAGGTCGACGGTATCGACGCCGAGATCGTCGAGACTTTCGCGAGCCGTCCGTTTCACGTCTTCTGGAGCCAGGTTGTCGATCCAGACCTTCGTCGCGAGGAAGATCTCGTCCCGATCGACGTTGGCTCGCTCGATGCCGTCACCGACGGCCGACTCGTTGCCGTAGGCCTGGGCCGTGTCGATGTGGCGGTAGCCCATGTTGAGCGCCGTTTCGACGCTGGTTGCACACTCGTCAGGGTCCGTGTTCTCCCAGGTACCGAGTCCGAGGCGGGGCATTCCGTCTGTCGTCGGACAGTCCGTCGGCTCGATGTCAGTTGGGTCGGTTGTCATACACGCCCCTTTGGACGCGATGACCGTAATGGGTTCCCCTTCCGGCGAGCGACTCGTGTACCGAAACCGATCGACTCAGTTACAGGCCGGTGGATGGGAACGTCGTAGGGCTGGGCAACGCGCGGCCCGCTTCGAGCGATGACTTCGAAACCCACAAGCGACGGCCGGTCGAACGACCGACAAATGGAGCCGTTCGAGCGGTACCGGCCGATCATCGACGACTTCGAGGCGTTCCTCGCGGCGTGTGAGCGACCGCTCGGCAGCGCTGTCAGGGTCAACACGATCAAGGCGACACCCGAGCAGGCGATGGCGGCGCTCGATGTCGAATCCGTGGGCTACGAGCAAGCCGACTGGGACCCGCGCGTACTCCGTCTCGAGACCGATTCACCTGGTTCGACGTGGGCGTCGTTCCACGGGTTCACGCACGGCCAGGAGGAGGTGTCCGTGATCCCGCCGCTCGTTCTGGACCCGGAGCCGGGCGAGCGCGTCTGGGACGCCTGTGCCGCGCCCGGGAGCAAGGCGACACAGCTCGCCGCGCTGATCGACGACCGCGGAACCGTCGTGGCCAACGACAACAACCTCGGACGCCTCTCTGCGCTCCGATTCAACGCCGAGCGCCTCGGTGCGACGTCGCTCGCGGTCACGAACGACGATGCGCGGAACTACTCCCTGCAGCCGTTCGACTTCGACGAGTTCGACCGGGCCCTCGTCGACGTTCCCTGCTCCTGTGAGGGGACGATTCGGAAGAACCCGGACGCGTTAGACGAGTGGTCGATGGGCCACGTCCGCTCGATCGCCGGGATCCAGACCGGCATCCTCCGGCGGGCCGTGCAGGCGACCCGCACCGGCGGGACGGTCGTGTACTCGACGTGCACCTTCGCCCCCGAGGAGAACGAGGCGGTCGTCGACCGCGTGCTCGCACGCGAAGACTGTGAGGTCGTTCCGTTCGACCTCGCGCTCGAGCACGACTCCGGTCTCACCGAGTGGGACGAGGAGACCTACGATCCGTCGCTCGCCGAGGCGGCCCGGATCTACCCCCACCAGAACGACACCGGCGGCTTCTTCGTCGCGAAACTGGAGGTGACCGGCTGATGGCGGACGACGAGGAAACGGCCGAAATGCCCGACGATGACGGGGACGAGGAGACGGCCAGTTCGACGAACGCCGACGGCGAACTCGCCACCAACGAGGGGGAGCGATTCGATCGCTTGCCAGCGACGCCCGCCGAACGGACCGTGGCGGGGCGGGTCTCCCGACGGGAGGTGCTCGAGTACTACGACGAGCGGTTCGGTATTCCACCCGAGACCTTCGCGGACTACACCTTCTGGGAGAAGGGAGCCGGCAAGATCTGGGTCTACGCGGGGGAGGCTCCATCACCGACGGCCGTCGAGTCCCTCGGCATGCTGTGTCTCCGAACCCGCCAGGAACACTGGAAGCCGACGACGGATTTCGTCCAGCGATTCGGCCAGCACGCGACCGAGTGCGTGATCGATCTCGATCCGGACGAAGCCGCCCGGTTCGTCGCGGGCGAGGACCAGGAACTCGACTGGGACGGCGACTGGGGGTACCTGATTGCCGCTCACGAGATGGCGGGCGAGCGGGAGCCACTCGGGATCGGACTCTACGTCTACGACGAACTCCGCTCGCTGATTCCGAAGGGTCGCCGGCGCGACCTGTAGTGGGTCGCTGTGGCGCCGTCGATCACTAGTTTTGTCGTCGTTCACACGGCTTGCCGTCGACACACCGAGTCTCTACAGGCCGGCGCCGAGGAGGACGCGGACGACAACGCCGACGACGAGGGAGTACGTGACGTTGACGAGCGTGCCCGCGAGGTAGAACAGGCTGTTGTTCTTCATGTCGTCGCTGCGGACGATGCTCTTGGCGGCGAAGACGATGGCGAGCGCGGCGTAGGCACCCGCGAGGACGAAGGTGAGCAGGAGGACGTTCTCCGTCTTGCCGACGATGGTGCCGATGTCGCGGTCGGTATCGGTGACGGACGTGGCGTAGCCATCGTCGGCCCAGGCGAGCGCGTTCGTCACGACCCAGCCGCTGGTCCCGAGGAGCAGCGCGTAGCCGCCCAGAGCGAAGACGATCGACTCGTCGAACGGGGCGACGTCGATGCCGACCGCTTGCAGCGCCATCACGCCGAACGCACCTCCTCGTCGCGGCTATCGGCCGCGCCGGCCGGCCACCCGGCCGACAGCGTCTCGCGGAGTCGTCCCTCGATCGTCTCGATCAGTGGCCAGGAGGCACTCTGGAGGGTGTTCGAGACGGCCTGCTGGCTGATGCCCAGCTCGTCGGCGACGGCTCGCTGGGTCGGCGCCCGCTCGTAGCGGGTCACGACCTCGCGCTGGCGATCGGTCCAGGACTCGCGCAGTGAGAGGAGGAGGTTGACCTCGTCGGCGACTGCGGTGTCGAGCGGGTGGGTGTCGGTGTCGAGCCCGAAGCGAAGCCCGTCGCGTTCGACGGCTTCCAGCAGCTCCGTCGCCCGGTGAAACGCCTCGCCGTCCATGTGTGCGACTGCATCGGTCTCGCCGACCGAGATCTCGCCGCTGGCGACGGCGAGCCTGATCGCGTGCGGGTACAGGACGTTCTGGAGCGTGATGGCGACGTCGTAGAGCGAGTCGAGCGAGGACAGTACCGCTCCCAGTTCGTCGATGCCCTTCAGAACCGACGGCCCGGCGACGAACGACGATTCGTACCGCGCCGCCACCGTCTCGCGCGCCTCGGTAAACGTCTCTCGAAACCCGTCTCGATCGGCGATCTCCCGGGAATCGACCACGTCGCCGAGGACGACGTATCGATCGACTCCACCGTCGGTTCGGTCCGTCATTCGTCGATGCCGACGAACCCACAATAGAAAAAAGTTGTCTTCAGGAATACAATTATTTTGGGTTGTATAGTGGCTGTCGCGGTTTCTCGCGTGGGACGGTGAGTACGAGTGGTTGTCGTCGTAATAGCGGTGATGGTGGTAGTGGTGGTGATTGTAGTGTGGGAGAGGTGGTGGTGATTGTGGTGTGGTGGGGTGACGGTGGTGATGGTAGTAATGGTAGTGATGGTGGTGGTGGTGGTGGTGGTGGTGGCGGTAGAGTCCCGACCGGTCCGGCATGGAAAACAATCTATTGGCATAGTATACTGTAATACAGGCTATCCTGGTTGTTGTATCCGGTTCCTACTGACGGAGCCTGTCGTCCATCTTCGTGACCGCTCACCCCGTCGGTGGATCGACCGAGTAATGACCGGCTACGGTCGGGTACCACTGTCACCCGTCCGAACCGGTCGCCGGAACTGATGGTCTCCCGAACGTGGCAGTTTGCTAGTATTAATGACTGTGAGTGGTGTTGTCTAGCCATCGATGACCCGGGTTTCGATGGAGTCGGTCAGCAAGTACTTCGACGGCGGCGAGACCGTCGCGAACTATCGGCTGAATCTCGAGATCGAAGACGGTGAGTTCGTCGTGTTTCTCGGCCCGTCGGGCTGTGGCAAGACGACGGCGCTGCGGCTGATCGCTGGACTCGAAACGCCCTCCGAGGGGGCGATCTACTTCGACGACGAGCGGGTCGACGGCTGGTCGCCGAGTGCGCGCAACGTCGCGATGGTGTTCCAGAACTACGCGCTGTATCCGCACATGAGCGTCTGGGAGAACATCGAGTACCCCCTGAAGGTCCGCGGGTTCGAACCGGACGAGCGCGACCGGCGGATCGAGGACGTCGTTTCGCTCCTCCACATCGAGGAGCAGGTGAACAAGCCGCCGTCCGATCTGAGCGGGGGCCAGCGCCAGCGCGTCTCGCTGGCGCGCGCGATCGTTCGCGAACCGTCTGTCTTCCTGCTCGACGAACCGCTCTCGAACTTAGACGCGAAGCTGCGCCAGGAGATGCGCATCGAGCTGAAACGATTGCAGGACGAACTCGACGTCACGACGATCTACGTCACTCACAACCAGGAGGAAGCGATGAGCATGGCCGACCGGGTCGTCGTGATGAATCGGGGGACGATCCGGCAGATCGCTCCCCCGGGCGAACTCTACGACCGGCCACGGACCGCCTGGGTCGCACGCTTCATCGGCTCCCCGCCGATGAACCTCCTGGAGGGCGTTCGAACGGACGGTGCGATCGACTTCGGAGACGCTGGCACCGTCCACGTGGACGCGATCGACGCCGACAGATCGGCGGCCGTCGCCGATAGCGAGTCGAGCCCCACTCCCGAGCCACAGGCGACAGAGGCCTCGGGCGCCGTCGTCGCCGGCGGCGGAGAGCCGGGGACCGGGACGGGATCGAGCGGTGACGCGACGGAGGAGATGGAAGTAGTACCGGCGGCCAAATCGACCAGTGGCGGGGCGAACGCCGTCTTGCTGGGCGTCCGTCCCGAGGACTTCTCCCTCTCGACAGATCCGCCACCGAGTGGAAATGCCATCGTCGGGGAGGTCGACACGATCGAACCGCTCGGCGAGTACACGCTCGTCAACGTCGCGGCGAACGACCAGCTGGTCAACGTGAAGGTCGCTGATACCCGGCTACAGCGGGACGACCGGGTCTCCCTCACGTTCGAAGACAGCGACGCCTACCTGTACGACGCGAACGGGGAGCTGGTGGCCTGACTCAGGATTATGGACCTTCGATCCCACCTCGACGCCGTCGGACTCGACCGGCTGTGGCCGCTCTCGACGAGCGGGGACGGAGATGCCACAGCCGGCAACGGGACGAGCGAGGACGAAGATGCCACAGCCGGCAACGGGACGAGCGAGGACGAAAATGGCGCAGCCGCCAACGAAACGAACGACCCAGCCCAGACGGACGGCGGCTCGACCGTCCACTCCGATCCCGGCCCACCGAGCGCGTCGGGCGGCGGGTTCTCACGCCGGGTAAGCCGGCGACTGGGGATCGATCACGAGAAGGCGACCGCACTGGCCATCTTTCTCTTGCCCGGCATGACGCTGTTCGCGATCTTCTCGATCGGGCCGATCGCGTATTCGGCGGTCGGGAGTTTCTTCTCGTGGGACGCGTTCACCATCGGTGAGTTCGTCGCGTTCGAAAACTGGATCGCGACGTTTCGGGACCCGCTGATCATCAACTGGGAGAACCTGCGTGAGTTCCGATTCCCGATGGGTGCCCTGCCGCAGAACCTCCTCTGGGTCGTGATTCACGTCCCGCTGAGCACGTTGTTGGGACTGGGCCTGGCGCTGCTGTTTGCCGATCTCAGGGGTCGGCGCATCCTCCGCTCGATGGTCTTTCTCGGCTTCACGACGCCCACGATCATCATCGGACTCATCATGCTGTTCATCTACGATCCGCAGGCCGGGATCTTCAACGAACTGCTGCGCGTGATCGGCCTCGAAGCCCAGGTCAGAAACTGGACGCAATCGCCACAGGTCGCGATCTACGCCCTGATCGTCGGTGGTGTCTGGGTCCAGACCGGATTCTCGATGTTGCTGTACAGTTCGGCGCTGGCCGCGGTCGACCCGTCGCTCATCGAGTCGGCGAAGATCGATGGGGCGGGCCGAATCAGGCGATTCCGCGACGTCATCTGGCCCCAGGTCAGACCCGTCACCGCCGTGGTCGTGATCATGGGCATCATCTGGGTGCTCCGGATGTTCGACATCGTCTACGCGGCTGGCGGCTCCGCGGGCGGCCCGAACCACGTCTACTCCGTCCTCGGGATCGAGGTGTACCGCGCGGCGTTCGAACCGCCGATACAGTACGGCAACGCGATGGTCGTAGCACTGGTCGAGTTGCTCATCGTCGCACCCCTGGCGCTGTACATCGCCCGTATGAGGTAACAGATGACCGAAGACGACACCACCGACGACAGCATCGAGGATCCCACCGACGACGGCATCGACGAACCCTCCGCCTCCGGCACGAGCGACGAGACCGACGGCGGCGATGGCACCGAACCGGAGCCGGTCGCCCATCCAGACGGCGGTGCGTCGACTCCGGCCGGTGCCCGTGAACAGTACATTCCGGCCGCGGATATTCCCGATAGCAGACCCGCGCGCGACCGCGACTGGGCCGTCTGGCTTCGCGACCATGCGCCGTCGCTCCGGCGCACGCTGACCTACGCCGTCGCGATCGGGGTGGCGATCCTGTGGATCGTCCCGTTCATCGGCCTGTTCATGGCCTCGCTCCGCCCGCTCTCCGAGATCATCGGCGGCTGGTGGCAGCTGGAGGGGATGACGCTCACGCTCGAGAATTACCAACGCGCGTGGGAGTACCAGACGGCGCCGCTCGGCCGGGCGCTGATCAACACGATGATCGTGACGCTCCCGTCCGTGCTGGTCGTGATGCTCCTCGGTGCGATGGCCGCGTATCCGTTCGCCCGGTTCGAGTTCCCGCTGAAGACGGTGATCTTCTTCGCGATCTTGCTGGTGATGGCCGCGCCGCCCGAACTGGTGGCGATGGGCAACTACAACACGCTCCGGAACACCGGGATGTTCGACACCTATATGGGGCTCATTCTGGTCCACATCGGCTGGGGACTGGGCTGGGTCGTCCTCTTCTTGCGGAACTACCTGCTCGGCATCCCGGAGGAGTTGGAGGAGGCCGCCCGCATCGACGGCGCCTCGCGCTTCCAGATCTTTCGGACGATCATCCTGCCCCTGTCGGTCCCGGCGCTTGTCTCCGTCGCCGTCATCCAGTTCACCTGGGTCTGGAACGCCTTCTTCTTCCCGCTCGTCTTCATGCGCTCACCCGATCTCTACCTCGCTCCCCAGGTACTCCCGCTGATGCGTGGCCGACTGCAGGTGGACTGGGGCCTCGTCGCCGCTGGCTCCATTATGACGATGGTCGTCCCGATCGTCCTGTTCCTCCTGCTCGAACGGTACTACACGCGCGGAATGGTGGCAGCGGTCGTCGACTGAGGCCAATCAGAGATCGTCGACGGTGACCAGCTCGACGTCGTCGACTGAGACAACCCGCGATCGTCACTGGGACAGCCCGCGGTCGTCGACTGCGACTAACACACTGTCGGTTCCTCGGATGGCGGTCGATTCGTCGACCCGAACGGCCCCGGCGCTAAGCCAATCCTGACCACTCGCTCAAAACGGCACGTAGCCCGTTACCGTCGCGACCGCAGCGACGACGATGGTGAAGAGGTTCGCGACGAGAAACGCCATCGACGAGCGCCAGGCGAACAGCAGAAACGTCACGAGGGGGATCGCTGCGATCGCCGCCGGCCAGGCTCCCTGCAGCGCGAGAATCGTCAGGAATCCCGTCGTGAACAGGAAGAGGACGTCGATGACGAGTGCGTTCGCGTTCCGGCGTCGGAGTTCTTCGACCGTAATTGCGAGTGTCGACGAGCGTGACTGCCGTTCGCCGTCGGCGGCAGCGTCGCTCATCCGCCATCGCCGCCCGCGCTCTCCTGCTGGACCTCGGCGAGCGACTCGGCCATCGACGAGACGTCCTGGTTGGGATCGGCCCAGAGGCCGGTGAGCTGTGACCAGAACTCGGACTGGAAGGGGTCGCCGAGCGTGTCGTCGAGATCGGGGACGAGATCGACCTCCTCTGCCTGCTGGGCGAGTGTCTGCATGACTTCCAGGCTATACGCGTCCGTCGGGACATCCGTACTCGAGGCGATGAAGCCGCCCTGCTCGGCCCAGATCTGCTGGGCGTCGGGGCTGACGAACGCTTCGACGGCACTCGTCGCCTGATCGGCGTCGTCGACGTACGACGGGACGGTGAACCAGTTCTCCGCCGCGACCATCGACTCCGTCCCGGGCAGCCTGAACACGCCCAGATCCGAGGGCTCCTGGATGGCGTCGAAGCCGGTCGTGAACGATCCCTGGAAGTACAGCGGGATCTGGTTCTCCCAGAGGTACTCGAACTGAATCCCGAAGTCGCGCACCTCGCTGAAGTAGCCGTCCGCGATCAGCTCCTGGATCTCTTCTATGGCGGTGACGACGCGATCGTCGGTCATCGACGCCTCACCAGCGATGAGATCGCGCTGGAGCTGTGCGCCGTCTTCCTGGCGCTGGATGAACGCCTCGGTGACGTCCGAGAGTGGCCAGCCGGTGCCGTTGCCCGACGCTAGCGGTGCGTCGACGCCGTCGATTCCCTGGATCTCGTCGAGCAGACTCATGAACTCGTCGTAGTCGCCCGGCTCTTCGAGGTCATTGTCGTCGAAGAACGACTGGCGATACCAGAACCCGGGCTTGAGGTCCATTTTGAAGGGTGCGCCGTACTGGTCGCCGTCGACGGTCACCTGTTGGGAGTCCGGGGCGAAGTTTCCGCCCTCCCAGACGCTGGTCACCGGCTCCAGGTGCCCCGATTGAGCGTCGGACTGCACTCGCGCCGGTGATGGCATCACGACGATGTCGGCCGTCGCGACCCCGGCTTCGTAGTCCATCAGCGTCCCGGTGAGGATCGCTTCCGTGTCGCGCGGGTCGTAGGCGATGTCGATATCCAGTTCGTCCTGGACGTGGTCGACGACTTCGAGGAAACTCTCTTCTTCGCCACCGGTCCAGACGCCGGTTACGGTCAGATCACTGTCGCTGCCGCCGCTCGGGCCGCCCTGACACCCAGCCAGGCCGACGATGCCGGCGCCGGTCGCGGCGAGGACCGTTCGTCGGTCGAAACGGTGTCGTGTCGCGTCCATGTGTAGCCCTGCCACCGAGGACGGGGATATCAGTATCTCATGGTCTCGTGACTACTTCTGACTGACATTGTGACAGTCGTCCGTTCGGTGGCGTCGGCTCCCGAACGGCGCCGCGGCCGCCGCCACGCCTGACGGGCCCGTACCTCAATCCTTTTATTTCCCGTCTTCCTTTGCCCCGACATGAGCGAAGACGAGGGCACGGAACCGACGGCCCGCGGGATCCGGCCGGACGACGAGCCCCCGGGGGACGAGTCGGCCCCGCCCGCCGCGTCCGAATCGGGGGGCACGGACGACGGATCGAGCGACGAACCGACCGATACCGACGCAGCCGACCGCGCTGACGATACGGTCACCGCGGCGGATCCGAACGAACCAGCGGGTGAGCCCGCTCACGACCTCGAAACGGACGAAGCGACAGACGAGTCGATGGGTGATCGATCGAGGCAGGGTCCGGAAACCGCTGCGGAACTGCAGGCGCTCCTGGACGACGTCGCCCAGTACGACGAAGCCCTCTCGCAGGAGGTCGCGAGCGTCGTCGACACCGCACGCGAGGTCAACGAGACCGTCGAACACCAGCGCACGGAACTCGCCGACCTCCGCGGGCGAAACGACGAACAGGCGGAGACGATCGACGGTCTCCACGACGAACTCGGCGATAGCGCAGCGCGGATCGAGACGCTCGAAGCGGAACTGGCCGAGCGCGACGATCGCATCGAGGAACTCGAAACCGAGCTCGCGGAGACGACCGACCGCGTCGACGAACTGGAAGAGGCGCTGAAACGCAAGCAGGCCGACTTCCAGAACTACAAGAAACGAGCCAAAAAGCGCCAGGAACAGCTCAAGACGAGGGCGACGGAGGATCTCGTCGGCCGACTCGTCGGCGTTCGGGACAATCTCAAGCGCGCACTCGACGAGGAGAGCGACGACGCCGGCTCCCTGCGCGAGGGCGTCGACATGACGCTGCGAGAGTTCGACCGCGTCCTGGCCGACGAGAACGTCGAGGAGATCGACCCAGAACCGGGAAGCGATGTCGATCCCCAACGCCACGAGGTGATGGTCCAGATCGACAGCGACCAGCCCGAAGGGACGATCGCGGAGGTCTTCACGCCCGGCTACGAGATGGGCGAGAAGGTCATCCAGTCAGCGCAGGTCACGGTCAGTAACGGTGCGCTCGCCGACGACGTGGACGCCGAAGCCGACGGGGAAGGCAGATCGGAGACTGACGCGGAACCGGATTCGGCTGAGGACGAACCAAGCGAGGCGGGCGACCAATCGATCGATGCGCCAGACGACGAAGCCGAAGCGACGGGTTCCCACGACCAGGCTGGGGTGTCGAACGCCGAGGACGCCGACGCTGACGGTGCTGACACTGGCGACGCTACGACGCAGGACGCCGAGCAGTCCGACGACGCTGCCGAAGCGGCGAGCGAATCGGACGCTGACGACGCTGACACGGGTAGCGAGGCGTCCACTGCCGCGGGTGAGGACGCGATCGAACTCGGCGGCGAAGTCGATTCGAGCGACGATGCCGGTGCTCCCGACGAGGGCGACGGCGACACTGACGACGAGACGATCGAACTCGGCGGTGACGTTGCGGACGGAGACGAATCCTCGACCGACGACGCGGCGTAACTGTACGCCGGAGCGGCGCACCGGCCTGTCTGGGAGACGCCCTTCCTTTCTCGGTCGCAGCACTCTCGGCGAGCGGGTACAGGTGGAGTGGTTCTTGCGTGTAGTCGCTGTCAGGTTGACTGTCAGCTCTCATAGTCCTTTTACAGCCCGGTCTGCCCGCCCGCCGGTGAGAAGTCTCTGCGTGGCACACAATCGCCCTTCACTGAGAGATCCTCGAGTGTCCGATGGCTGTCGTGCTGCCTTCTCGACTCGTTACAATCGGCCAGCCTGAGTGTGCTTCTGCCCGCCAGCGCCCCTTCATTCTATAATACCAAGTAAACTTGGTCTCGTCCACCAACATTTAAACCAAAGTGCGCACAAGGAGGTGATGATGACGAGCAACAAGATTCTCGGGATCGACCTGGGGACGACAAACAGCGCGTTCGCGGTGATGGAAGGGGGCGACCCGGAGATCATCGTCAACGCAGAGGGCGACCGGACGACGCCGTCGGTCGTCGCGTTCACGGACGACGACGAACGACTCGTCGGGAAACCGGCGAAGAACCAGGCGATCCAGAACCCCGAACACACGATCTCCTCGATCAAGCGCCACATGGGCGAGGAAGAGTACACCGTCGACATCGACGACGAGGCGTACACGCCCGAGGAGATCTCGGCGATGACCCTCCAGAAGATCAAACGCGACGCCGAGGAGTATCTCGGTGACGAGGTCGAGAAGGCGGTCATCACGGTCCCGGCGTACTTCTCTGACCGCCAGCGCCAGGCCACCAAGGACGCCGGCGAGATCGCCGGGTTCGAGGTCGAGCGCATCATCAACGAGCCGACCGCGGCGGCGATGGCCTACGGGCTAGACGACGAGTCCGACCAGACGGTGCTCGTCTACGACCTCGGTGGCGGGACGTTCGACGTCTCCATTCTCGACCTCGGTGGCGGCGTCTACGAAGTCGTCGCGACCAACGGTGACAACGACCTCGGTGGTGACGACTGGGACCACGCAATCATCGACTGGCTCGCCGACGACTTCGAGGACGACCACGGTATCGACCTGCGCGACGATCGCCAGGCTCTCCAGCGGCTCAAGGACGCAGCCGAGGAGGCCAAGATCGAACTCTCCTCGCGCAAGGAGACCGAGATCAACCTGCCGTTCATCACGGCGACCGACGACGGTCCGATCCACCTGGAAGCGTCGCTCACGCGTGCGAAGTTCGAGTCGCTCACCGCGGACCTGATCGAGCGGACGGTCGAGCCGACCGAGCAAGCTCTCGAGGACGCCGGCTACGACAAGGACGACATCGACGAGGTGCTGCTCGTCGGCGGGTCGACCCGGATGCCCCAGGTCGCAGACCAGGTCGAGGACCTCACCGGCAAAGAGCCCCAGAAGAACGTCAACCCCGACGAGGCCGTCGCACTGGGCGCGGCGATCCAGGGTGGCGTGCTCGGCGGCGAGGTCGACGACATCGTCCTGCTCGACGTGACTCCACTCAGCCTCGGTATCGAGGTCAAGGGCGGGCTCTTCGAGCGACTCATCGAGAAGAACACGACGATCCCGACCGAGGAGTCGAAGATCTTCACCACCGCGGCGGACAACCAGACGTCCGTGCAGGTGCGGGTCTTCCAGGGTGAGCGAGAGATCGCCGAGAAGAACGAACAACTCGGCGAGTTCCACCTCACCGGTATCCCACCGGCCCCGGCCGGCCAGCCGAAGATCGAGGTCGCGTTCTCCATCGACGAGAACGGGATCGTCAACGTGACTGCCGAGGACCAGGGAACTGGCGAATCCGAGGAGATCACGATCGAGGGCGGTGCGGGTCTCTCCGACGACGAGATCGACCGCATGCAGCGCGAGGCCGAAGAGCACGCCGAAGAGGACGAGCAGCGCCGTGAGCGGATCGAGGCTCGGAACGCCGCCGAGGCGACGATCCAGCGCGCCGAGACGCTGTTAGAGGAGAACGACGAGGTCGACGACGACCTGCGCGACTCCATCGAGGACGCCGTCGACGACCTCGAGGCGACGATCGACGATACCGACGCCGACGCCGACGACATCGAAGCCGCGACCGAAGACCTGAGCAAGGAGCTCCAGGAGATCGGCAAGCAGATCTACCAGGAGGCTGCTGCCGGCGCCGAGGGCGCTGGTGCCGACATGGGTGGCGCCGCGGGCGGTGCTGGCATGGGCGGCGCAGGTGCCGGACCGAACCCCGGCCCGGGCGGCGCTGCCGGTGACGGAACCGAAGAGGAGTACGTCGACGCCGACTTCGAAGAAGTCGACGAGGACGAGGACGAAGACGACTAGACGGCACCGACGGCCCAGTTTCGACGAATAACTTGCATCGTGACGGGTTCCGTACCCGGCCCGCGATGTCTGTGAACCGGTCCACTGATTGTGCAACGCAGTTCGTCCGACAACGTTTCTCGTTTCGTCGTGCAGAGCGCGTTTTATCGATGGTTACGATCGAATACCACGCGGTGTCGCCCGCGGGCGAACCCGCCGTCCGCTGTCGAAGCGGCGGACGACAGCCGAGTTGCCGGTAACGCACCCTTGAACGATGGGGCCTCGGACCGTCGCCGGTTCCGCGTCGAAGCCCGGTTCGCCCGTCGCCGGAAATCCGGAACTATCGGTGAAACGATTCTCCGCGTTTAGGAGTCAGACGCCGGAACCGCCGAACGCTATGAGTCGAGATTCGACCGATGCTGACGAGCGGCGAATGTCCGCGGACCGAAAGACGATCCGCGGCTGGGCGGACGAACACCGGGCGATCCCGATCAGGGACGACGACCGATCGACGGACGAGGCGCCGCGGTATCGAGTAGTCGGCGAGTCGACCGTCGGCGACTCGCACGAACGAGCCGACTGGGACGAGTTCTTCGACCATCTGGACGAGGGCGATCAGGTCGTCGTCTACCGGGGTGCGGAGACGGACCAACCGTTCGAGGTGATCGACCGAACGGAGGCGATCACCCGGGGCGACCTGTCGGAGGCGGAGCTCGAAGAGCGCCTCATCGAGGGCGAGGTGGTGACGAGCGAGGTGCGGGAGACGACGGTGGTCGAGAGCGTCGTCGTCGAGGAGGCCACCATCGAGAGCGAACTCGTCGACACCGACCTGGTCGATCAGGAGGTGCTCGACGTAGAACTCGTCTCCCGCGAGTGTACCGGTTGTCGTCTCGTCGGGGACGGGGAGCACGAAGCCAGCCACCGCGACTGGTTCGACGAGGGCCGGTACGTCGGGTCGCTCGATGCCCGAATGCCGGCCGATGGGACGGCAGCGTCCGGGCAGACGGCCGGCGGGGGCGCAGGCACACTGGACCCGGACCACGAGCAAGCGACGGAAATGGACGTAGATGAGACCGGCACGAGTGGTGAGGGACTGGCCGACGACACCACACCGCGGATCGACCTCTCGGACGCGCCGTACGCGGCGGAGTTCGACGTCGAGGAGATGTGGTCGGTGACGCGTGGCTTCGTCGAGCGCTTCACGATCGAGAGCCGGGTCGCAGAGACCGACGTCGCCGGGACCGATACGGTGGAGGGTCGCGATATCGACGTCGAAGGACTCCACCGATCGATCGCGACGAGCGAGTTGCTCGACGTCGACCTCTCCGCCGACGAGGTGCTGAGCCAGTGTGAAATCCAGACGGAGTTCGCTGAGGACGATCGCATCCGTACGCACTTCGATCGCGAGCGCGTCGTCGAGGACGATGTGGTGGATCGAAAGCTGCTTCAGGCGGACGTGACCGACGGCACCGTCGAATCGATGGAAGTCACGAGCAGTCGGGACGTCTCGTCCGAGATCACCGACGAGGCCGTGTCGGGCGACGCCGGGACTTCGACCGGGCTGACCGGCGGCGAGTCGATCGACGCCGACGACCGGGAATCGGGCGCCGGCCGGGTGACACTCACGGACGACGAGGTCGGAAAGACCGTCGTCGACGCGACCGGCGAAGAAGTTGGGATGGTCGCGGCCGTCGAGGAGAACGGCGAGGTGATGCAGATCGACGCGCACCCGGGTCTCACTGACCGGATTAAGGCCGCCCTCGAGTGGGGAGATGCGGGCGAGGACGAGTATCCAGTCGAGGTCGAGCAGGTGGCGCGCGTCACGGACGATCAGGTGCAGTTGAAGGGAACCGAGAAACTGGACGGCTCCGAGCGGGCCGACTGACGGTCCTCGGTCGGCCGGGCGTTCGCCACATCCACTCGTTGCTAATCGACTTCAGTTTCCGGCCTCGAGCGCCGCTTCGACGGACCGCCTCGCCGCGAGGCCCGAACGGTCCCTTGAAGTGTTTCAACCCATTATCGGGTGGTAACGAATGAGCGAGGACTTCTACGACGTGCTCGGCGTGAGTGCCGACGCGTCCGCCGAAGAGATCAAACGGGCCTACCGGGAGAAGGCGACGGAGTACCACCCGGACGTCTCGGACGAACCCGACGCCGAGGAGAAGTTCAAGAAGATACAGAAGGCAAAGCAGGTACTGACCGACGACGAAAAACGTGAGGCCTACGACCGGATGGGTCACGACCGCTACGAGCAAGCCGAGAAACACGGGTTCGACGCCAGCGACGCTGGTGCTGGCCCCTTCGGCGGCGGAGCCGGGATGGGTGGCAACCCGTTCGGCGGTGGCGGCATGGGCGGCGGTGGCATCGGCGACATCTTCGAACAGGTGTTCGGCGGCGGTGGCGGTCGCGGCCGTCGCCGACCGCGGTCCGGAAGCGACCTCCGAACGGAACTCGATATCTCCCTCGAAGACGCCTACGAGGGCGTCGAACGACAGTTCTCGTTCGAGCGACCGACCGAGTGCGAGACGTGTGAGGGATCGGGGCACCCGCCGTCGGCCGACGCAGAGCAGTGTCCAGAGTGCCAGGGCCGCGGGCAGGTGACGCAGGTCCAGCAGACGCCGCTCGGGCGTGTCCAGCAGACGACGACCTGCCGGCGCTGTGAGGGAGAAGGGACGCTCTACTCGGAAACCTGCAGTGACTGTCGCGGCGAGGGCTACGTCCGTGACGAGGTGACGTTGACGGTGGACGTGCCGGCCGGCATCGAGGACGGCCAGACCCTCCGGATGGAGCGCGAAGGAGCGCCGAGTCCCGAGGGCGGTCCCGCTGGCGACCTGTTGATAGACGTCTCGATCGCCGAACACGAGGAGTTCGAGCGTGACGGTCACGATCTACACTACCGTCTCCCGGTTTCGTTCCCGCAGGCCGTCTTCGGCGACGAGGTGACCATCCCGACGCTCGACGGCTCGGTCTCGTTCGACGTGCCCGCCGGTACCCAGAGCGGCGAGACGATGCGTCTCGGCGGGAAGGGCATGCCGCGCCTCCGCGGCCGCGGCCACGGCGACCTCTTCGTCACCGTCCAGATCGTCACCCCCGAGTCGGTAAACGAGGAACAACGCGATGCGCTGGAGGCGTTCGCCGAGGCCGGCGGCGACGAGATCGAGATCGCAGACGGCTTCTTCGATCGGATCAAGCGCGCGTTCTGAGCGCTCGTCATATTCTCACGGCGGCTCGACTGTGAAAGTCCGTTCGTACGTTCGTACCCGCTCGATGACAACGGGCGGGGTCACAGTCGACGTGGATCACCGCGTTTTTGCGCCCACCGGACCGACGGCCACGTATGGAGACCGTCGCCGACTATCTCACGCGTGATCGACGGGGCGATCGGCCGGCGCTCGTCGATTCGACCGGGCGCACCTACGACGCACACTGGGTGTGTACCTCGGCCTGGAAGGCGGGAAACTTCCTCAGGCACACCGGCGTCCGTCGTGGGGTCACCGTCGGCGTCGTCGGTGATGGACCGCTCGCCGTCCTTTCGTTTCTCGGGACCGCGTTACTTTCGGGGCGGACCTGGTTCGACCCGCCGTCGACGGCGATCGACGCCGCCTCATCCGCGGCGAGTGACGCCGAATCACACACGCAAAGCGACGCCGAATCGCTCCGGACGATCGTCGCGCCGGCGACCCAGCTCGAGGGCGTCGAAGCCGGTCCGTCGACTCAGCTCGTCTGTTACGGCGGTGAGCCACCTGCGCCAGCGGTTCACCACCTCGACGCGGGGCTCTGGAGTGAGAACCCGTCCTTCCCGCCGGTCGATATCGATCCCGAGACGCCGCTGCTCGCGGTAGACGATGGCGATGGGACACGATGTGGATCGGTCAGTCACGCCACGGCGCTCGCGGAAGCCCGGCGAATCGCCGAGGCGTTCGACATCGAGGCCGGGACGCGCGTCGTGGTCGACCGGGCGTTCGACGACCCTCGAACCGTCGTCGCCGGGGTGCTCGCACCGCTCGTCGCGGACGGGGTTACCGTTCTCACTGGCGGGACGGGTGGACGAACGCAGTCCCAGACGCCTGAAGCGTCTCTCGACGATGGTGAGGACGGTGCCGAGTCGACCGAGCCCGAGGGAGCTCTCTTCGTCACCGACGCCGACGCGACGTCCGTACCCGAGCGGCGACTCCCACTCTCCGCGGTCGAACTGGACGTCTCGTAGCGACGGATGGGCGCGACGTGGCAGTGAGTCGACGGCCGCTCGTCGGCTCCGCCGCTTGCACGCTCGGGTGCCGTGACTAAGCCCACTCTCGATGCAGGTCGGACCGGGTGATGTCCATGAATGCACTCGAAGACATGTTCGAACACAAGCTCCGTCAGCAGTACTACGCCGAGACACAGCTGGTCGACGAACTCGACCACATGGCTCGGATGGCCGACAACGAGCAGCTGAGCGACGGGATGGCCGAGCACCGCGACGAGACCAGAGACCACGTCTCCCGGCTCGAAACGGTTTTCGACGAGATCGGGTCGACACCGGCCCCGATCGAGGATGCCGTCGTCGACGGCCTCCACGAGGAACGTATCGAACTGGACGAGTCGATCGACGACGCCGGGATGCGCGACATGGGCTATATGACGGCCGGGATGATGACCGAACGCGTCGAGATGACGGCCTACGAGGGACTCGAACTGATGGCGGATCGGATCGGGTACGGAAGCGAGGTGATGGATCCGTTGTCGGCCAACAGAGAGGAGGAAACGTCGGCGTTCAGGGAGCTCGAGGCGATGTCGGAGTCCTCCGAGATGAAGTCGTTCTGGGACCGGATCACGCCGTCTTGAACCGAACGGCGTCCCGTGTCCTGACAGCGCACCCTGTCTGACCAGGCCTGCACGGATGGACCGAACTGCCATCTCGATCGGCCAATGGGCCCGGAGCCGTGCGATGCCGGGCATCGATTTTCCCGTCCGGCCGTCGGTGTGTGACTATGGACGCAGCAGCGCGCTGGGACGACCTTCGAACGCAGCTCGCGGCGCTCGACGACGGCGCGGCGCTGGAGACGCCCGTCTCGGCCCGTCGGTTCACCACCCGGTCGATCGAGGACGACCGACTCGTGATCGAATTTTTCGACAGCGGCGAGGATCGGACACTCCGGCGCGAGCAGTTCGACGTGCTCGTCGATCGGCTCGAATCGAACCCGATCGGCATCCAGACGCTGCAACCGGGTGTCGAGCCCTACGTCACCGTGCTCACACTCACGTCCGACATCGTGATCGACGGCGACGACGTCGTGTTCAACCTGGCGGCGGAAACGGCCGGTGAGAGTCCGTTTCTCGTCAGCCCTGCCGAGGCGCGAACGGCGCCGGACCGGCTCCACGACGACGCGCTCTTGCTCGCCGAACACCTCCATCGGTTCGACGTGTCGGAACCGGACGAACTGTCGACGACGGACCTGACCGATTGCTACGTCATCAGTTCCGACGTTCAACGCGGCTCGGACCGCCTCCGAACGACGTTTCGCGACGAACTCCTCGACCGCCTCGGTCCCGACCAGCGATTGCACGGCCGGTTCGGGACGATCACGCGGGCGACCCGGGAACGTCGATCACTCCGCGACGAGGCGACCGTCTTCGACGCCCTCGATGCCCACGACATCCCACACGAGTGGGTCCGCGGCATCGATCCGACGAAGGTCGACGTCGTGCTGTCGGTGACCGACCTCGAACCCGACGAGGTCTACGACCGATCCGAGTCTGTCTACGTCCAGAAGACCGGCGTCGACGAGGACGAGAAGTACGAACTCCTCGCTGGTATCCGCGACCGACTCACCGAACTCGAAGGGAAAGAAGGCGACGCACTGCGGGACGAACTCACGGACATCGAATCGCGGATCGAGGCGGCGCTCGCTGCTGGCTGATTCGTCTGCCGAACATCGGGCTCCGGCGATCGGAACGTCCTCCTCGTCGGTCCTGGGGCGGACATGTGCAGGCACAGGCGCTATCGCCGGTCCTCCCCAACGACCGACGAATGATCGTCACACGGCTGGCTCGTCACTATCTCGACCCACCCAACTCCCGATGGCTTCGGCGCTCCTTTCACCTGTTGTGGCTCGTCGACGTGACGACGGCGGTGCTGTTGATCTTCGCCCCGTACGCGAAGGAACTGAATCCTGTCACGGTCTTTTTCTACGATGTGTTCGGATTTGCGGGAGTTGCGCTTGCCGCCGCTACCTACGCGGGGATCGTCGTCGCCGTCGGTCACTATCTCTCACACCCGATCGACCTCGCGTTCCTCGTGACGGTCGTTTCGATGTACCTCTTCTTCGTGTTCAACAACGTGATCGTCCTGGCGTTCGACCGGACGATCCGCGGGATTTCGGCGGAAGCGTCGCCCGCGCTCGTCGGCTTCTGAGTACGCGTTGCGGTCTCCTCGTCGACGGATACGCCGGCGGAATCGACAGGAGCGTTCTATCGCGCTTCGTCGAGCGCTTCGAGTGCTCCAGGGTTCTCGATGCTGCTCATGTCGCCGAGATCCTCGCCAGTGTAGGTGGCCTCGATGGCGCGGCGGATGATCTTGCCCGACTGGGTCTTCGGGAACTCGTCGACGAAGAGGATCTCTCGCGGGCGGAAGGGCTTGCCGTGTTCCTCGCCGACCTGCGCACGCAGTTCGTCGCGAAGGTCGTCTGACTCGGTTTCTCCGTCCTCCAAGATCACGTAGGCGACGACGGCGGTGCCGGTCGTCTCGTCCGGCGCGCCGACGGCGGCGGCCTGGTTCACGGCGGGGTGGTCGATCAGTGCGCCTTCGACCTCGGCGGGGCCGACCTTGCGCCCCGCGACGTTGAGGGCGTCGTCGGCGCGGCCGTGGAGGAACCAGAAGCCGTCCTCGTCCTGCTGGGCCCAGTCGCCGTGGTCCCAGAGGTCGTCCCAGCTCGACCAGTACTCTTCGAGGTAGCGCTCGTCTCCGGACCAGAGCGATTTGGTCATCGAGGGGCAGGAGTCGCGCGCGACGAGGAAGCCGCGTTCGTTGTCGTCGGCGACGGACTCGCCCGCCGAGTCGACGATGTCGATGTCCATCCCGAGTCCCGGGCCGCCGAGCGTGCAGGGTTTGAGTTCCGTGATCGGCATCGGCATGAGGAAACAGCCGCAGATCTCGGTCCCGCCGGAGATGTTGATGATTGGCGCTTCGCCGCGACCGACGTTCTCTAAGAACCACTGCCAGGACTCGGGGTCCCAGGGTTCGCCGGTCGATCCGAGGATCCGCAACGAGGAGAGGTCGTGGCCGTCGAGCCACTCGTCACCGTGCTTGCGGAGCGCGCGAATCGCTGTTGGCGAGATGCCGAACTGCGTGAGTTCGTGGCGGTCGATCATTTCCCAGAACCGGTCCGGCTCGGGGTGGTCCGGGGCGCCCTCGTACATGAACATCGTCCCGCCGAACGAGTGGACGCCGATGAGCGTCCACGGGCCCATCATCCAGCCGATGTCCGAGACCCAGAAGAATCGGTCTGCGGGTTTCAGGTCGAACCCGAAGTAGAGCTCTTTTGCACACTGCAACTGGACGCCAGCGTGGGTGTGGACGATCCCCTTCGGCTTCCCAGTCGTCCCCGAGGAGTAGAGCAGCATGGACTCCTGGCTGGCGTCGAGCGATTTCGTCTCGTACTCGTCGTCCTGTGTCGCGACGGCGTCGGCCCACGTCTCGTCGCGGGCGTCGTCCCAGGGCATGTCGGCATCGGGCTCGTGACCAAGTCGCTGGTACGTAACGGTGTGTTCGACGTGACCGGCTTCGTCGATGGCCTCGTCGGCAGCCCCCTTGAGCGTGATCTCGCCGCCACGGCGGTAGAAGCCGTCGCCGGTGAACAGCACCGAACACTCGGCGTCGGCGATCCGGGTCGCGGTCGCGTCCACGCCGAACCCGGAGAAGATGGGGACGGCGATGGCGCCGACTTTGAAACAGCCGTAGAGGATCGAGATGACTTCGGGAACCATCGGCATGTACAGGCAGACGGTGTCGCCGGTCTCGATGCCGACCGATTCGAGGTAGTTCGCGACCTTGTTCGACTGGCGAGCCAATTCGTGATACGTGATCTCGCGGACATCGCCGTCTTCGCCCTCCCAGATGCAGGCGACGCTGTTGCGAGTCGGCTCGTCGACGTCGGCCCAGCGGTCGACCGTGTTGTGGGCGATGTTGAGCTCACCTTCCGGATACCAGTCGGCGAATTGTGGTCCCCGTTCGTCATCTCGAACCCGATCGTGGTCCTCGTAGAACTCGATGTCGAGGTAGTCGACGAGCTCGTCCCAGAACCAGTCAACGCCGCTGTCCTCGACGCCGTCAATCTCGGTCGTCGTCCGTTCGATGAGTTCGTCGTAGTCGTCGATGTCGTACGTTTGCATGAACTCCCAGACGTTCGTCGACTCGACGAACTCCTGGGACGGTTCGTAGGCCACCTCGTCGATGTACTCGCCGGTCATTGTGCTCGTCGGGGGGTTTCGCATACACCCCGAAGAAATTTGCCATCCGTTGCCACGCCCGCTGACAGGTGCTGCGTTCGCTAGTTGGTCCGCTGACTGGCCGCAGTCACCATCGTTCGGCCGTTACGTCGCACCGACCGTCCGCACCACCGTTCGGCGTGCCCGCAAACACTTTTGCGCCACACCGCCAAGTTATCCGTATGTACGTACGGGACGCGAAGAACCGAGAGGAGGTGTGGCTGTTAGACCGGATCGAGGAACTCGGTCTCGATGCGACGGCGTTCCGTTCGCGCGACTACGTTATCGCCATCGACGAAGTCTCGAACGAGAAGGCCGGCTTCGGGCGCATTCGTATCCATCGGCCGGACGACGGCGAGCCTGCCTGTGAACTGACGAGCATCGGCGTCCTCCAGGACTGGCGCGGACAGGGAGTCGGCGCCCACGTCGTCGAACGACTCGTCGAGTACGCCGGTGATCAGGACTTCGAGACGGTCTACGCGTTGACGGGCGAGGGCCCCTACCTCGCGCAGTTCGGCTTCGAGTCGATCGACGTCGACGCCCTGCCGGGACCGCTTCAGACCCGTCTCGAAGCGAAGCGAGATGGTATCGATCCCGACGCCAGCCCGCTTCGGGTCGCCGTCGACCAATTTCAGGTCCCCGACCGACTGCGCGGGGCGTTCAAGGCGGCCAGCAAGGAGGAGGCCGCCGGTGACGACGAGACGACGGCCGAGGAGTTCGGGATCGACCCGGACACGGCCACGTACAAGTACGACACTGGCCGGTGACCAGCGCCACCTGCTGTGAATTTGAACGACGACCGCCGCCCTGACTTTCACTCTGTAATCTCGCTCACGTGCGTGGCGTTCCAGATCAATCGTCGTACCGGAACCCGCCTCGTTCACCGGCGGCTGGACGCTCACACCCCAACCGATTACCGCCGCCGGTAATTCTCGGTTCTAACATTATTGGAGGGATTACTGAATATATAAGGTACACATATGGGTGTGGGATTTTATATTTGGATCTGATGTCAGGTTCCGAGACAGGTGATGGAGTTGATGAATCGAACGAAAGTGGTGGGGCACAGGCGACGTACACCGAGCCCGAATCGGGAGGACAGGCCGGCCGCCAGCACCCCGGCGGCTTCGACCGATCGCAGCCCGGCACGGATCTCGGTGATCTGTTGTCCGATCACGAAACGCAGCGATTTCTCAAGGGACTACTCGGAACGTTCGCCGTCCTCTCGGTGGCGATCTTCCTCATGTTCCTGCTGGTGGATGCGTTCGGGGATCCGGCGCTGACGGTCGAAGAGGACCTGACCAGTCAAGAACAGGGGCAAGTTCACGACTTCTGGGTCTTCAGCATCGTCCAGAACGCACTCGGGTTCCTCCCGTATCTCGGACTTCTCGTTGTCGGTGGGTTCGGACTGCTCGTCGGAACACACTTATCGAAGCCCGACGGTGAGAAGTTCAAAGTGAGTGCGATCGGCGCATTCGCTGGGTTAGCGCTGTTCGTGTTCGTGACTACCTTCCTCGGGTCCACGCAGATCCCTGAAATCAGTTCGGGATCCCCATCGGGAATCGTGATAGGGACGTCCCTCGAGACGACGCAGTTGCTCATCAACAGCCTCGTCTTCGGCGTGGTCGGTGCCATCGTCTCGGCCGGTGTCACGTACGTCTCGGTCACGTTTGCCAAGTGAGGTTGCGCTTCTCGCACGAAGATGTTTTTTTGCAAGGACGCGATCGAGTGACCGTCCTCGCACCGTTGAGTCGTGGCTGCGGTAGCGTCGTTCGAGGCCGACCGTTGACGTACGCGGAGTCGAACGTTTTCGGGTGAATACCGCGAACTCGCCCCTTCACAGTCCGATCGGTTCGTTTCTCAACTTTCAAGCCGCGTGACCGCGTTGGTGGGGATAATGTTCGATTCGGACGACCTCGAGTCCATCCGCGAGGGGCACGCGGCGTGGAACGAGGAGACCGTCGACCCCGTCGTCGATCGGTTCGGCGAACGCAAAGAGACGTTCACGACGGACACGAACGGCCAGGAAGTCGATCGCGTCTACACGCCGGCGGACGTGGCCGATCTCGACTACGAGGACGATCTCGGGTTCCCGGGCGAACCGCCGTACACGCGCGGGGTCTACTCGACCGGCTATCGTGGCCGACTGTGGACGATGCGCCAGTACGCCGGATTCTCGACCCCCGAGGACACCAACGAGCGGTACCACTATCTCCTCGACCAGGGTCAGACCGGCCTCTCGATGGCGTTCGACCTGCCGACGCAGATGGGCTACGACTCCGACGCCGAGATGGCTGCCGGCGAGGTCGGGAAAGCTGGCGTCGCCATCGACTCGTTAGACGACATGCTCACCGTCTTCGACGGTATTCCGCTAGACGAGGTCTCGACCTCGATGACGATCAACGCGCCCGCGAGCGTGCTCCTGGCGATGTACATCGCCGTCGGCGACCGCCAGGGCGTCGACCGCGAGCAGCTGCGCGGGACGATCCAGAACGACCTCCTGAAGGAGTACATCGCGCGCAACACCTACATCTACCCGCCGGAACCCTCGATGCGGATCATCACTGACATCTTCGAGTTCTGTGCGGACGAGACGCCGAACTTCAACACCATCTCCATCTCCGGCTACCACATTCGCGAAGCCGGTTCGACGGCGGCGCAGGAACTCGCCTTCACCCTCGGCAACGGGATCGAGTACGTCGAGGCGGCCGTCAACGCCGGACTCGACGTCGACGAGTTCGCCCCGCAACTCTCGTTCTTCTTCAACGGCCACAACAACATCTTCGAGGAGGTCGCGAAGTTCCGCGCCGCCCGTCGGATGTGGCACGACATCATGGAGGAGCGCTTCGACGCGCAGAACCCCAAGTCGAAGCAACTCAAGTTCCACACCCAGACGGCGGGCTCGATGCTCACCGCCCAGCAGATCGAGAACAACGTCGTCCGCGTGGCCTACCAGGCGCTCGCGGCCGTCCTCGGCGGTACGCAGAGCCTCCACACGAACGGGAAGGACGAGGCGCTCGCGCTCCCCACGGAGGAGTCGGTCCGCACCGCGCTTCGGACCCAGCAGATCCTCGCGCACGAGTCCGGCGCGGCAGACACCATCGACCCACTGGCCGGAAGCTACTACGTCGAGAGCCTCACCGACGAGGTGGAAGCCGACGCCTACGACCTGCTCGACGAGGTCGCCGACCGGGGCGGGATGTTAGACGCCGTCGAATCGCAGTGGGTCCAGCGCCAGATTCAGGACACGGCGTTCGACCGCCAGCGCGAGATCGAAGACAGCGAGCGCATCATCGTCGGCGTCAACGAGTTCGAAGTCGAGGAAGAACAGGAGATGGATGTCCAGGAGGTCACCGCCGAGGACCAGCAGCGCCAGATCGACAGTCTGGAGGAGACGAAAGCGGCCCGGGACGACGAGGCGGCGGAGGCGGCGTTGGCAGCGGTTCGAGACGCGGCGCGCGGCGACGAGAACCTCATGCCCCATATCATCGACGCGGTCAAAGCCTACGCGACGGTCGGCGAAATCTGTGACGTGCTCCGCGACGAGTTCGGCGAGTACCAGGGCGGCGGCGCGGTGTAGCGGCCTGATTCTGTTCAGCGCGTCGTCTCAATGGTCCGAATCACAAGAGTGAGGCCACGCCCCGTCGAACACCCGGCTAATGCAGTTCGATCACGCGGGTATCGCGACCGAGGACGCCACAGCGCTCGCCGAGTTGTTCGTCGACCTCTGCGGGGTCGACGTGGCCCACGAGGAGACGTTCGACGGCATGCAGGTCGTCTTTCTCGACTTCGGGAACGGCTACCTCGAACTCTTAGAACCGACGGAGGGCGGAACGATTGCGAGCTATCTCGAGGACAACGGGCCTGGCATCCACCACCTCGCGTTCGAGACGGACGACGTCGCTGGGGCGATCGAGCGGGCGCGCGAACTTGACATCACGCCCATCGACGAGGAGCCACGTCCCGGCGCGTGGGGCCACGACGTCGCCTTCCTCCACCCGCGAGACACTGGCGGGATTCTCGTCGAGTTCGTCGAACATTGATCCTGCCGGCCGTCAATACCGTTAATCGCTTTCGTGACGGCCAAGAATTAGCCGAAGTTCTCGATCAGCGCGTCGTCGGGATCGCCGCCGGCATCCTCGATCGCGTCGGCGACGGTAGTGACGAATTCCGTGAAGCCAAACGCGAAGAGTTGGCCGTCCGTGACGTGGTCGGCGATCGCCCCGCGGAGGCGCTCCTCGTCGCCGTCCGCGACGATCGTCACCGGCACGTCGTCCGCTGACAGCGCGTCGAGGCGGTCCATATGAGCTGGCTCGTCGTCCAGGTACACCACGGCGGCGTCGTAGTCGCTGTCCTGGGCGGCTTCCGCGATCGCGACGGCCGGTCCGACGCCGGGGCCGCCAGCGATCGCGACCACGTGACTGTCGCGCTCGTAGGCGATCTCGCCGAACGGGCCCTCGATCTCGATCTCGTCGCCCGGCTCCCGGTCGGCGAGCCACGGCGAGAGGTCGCCCTCGGGATCCACGCCGACGGTAATCTCGAACGTCTCGTCCATCGTGGGCGAGGAGAGCGTGTAGTGGCGTGCGATCTCCTCGTCGTCCGGCGTTGCGCGGACGAGAACGAACTGTCCTGGAGCGGCGTCGAATCCGTCGGGCGTCTCCAGCTCGAGTGCAACCGTCTCCGGTCCAACTCGGTCGACCGCGGTTACTGCGACTGTCGCGTTCATACGCACGCTTTGTGGGAGGGAGCCAAATGGGTTCTGGGAGCGAACGGATTCCCGGAGCCAGTGATCTCGGGACCGGGTGGTTCTTTTTCGAACGGTGGCGTGTGATTTCGTCACGATCCGATCGGCCCGTCGTCAGTTCTCCACTCAAACAAACAGAACGGTGGCGTAACCGTTACCTCGTGCGGTCAGTCACCGGGGGTTTCAGAAGCCTTTTCCTCTCCCCCGGGCAAGGGCCGCTAGAATATGCCAGCGGATCTCAACTGGGCCATCGGCGGGGAAGCCGGGGACGGTATCGACTCCACCGGCAAGATCTTCGCCCAGGCTCTCGCCAGAGCTGGACGGCAGGTGTTCACCTCGAAGGACTTCGCCTCACGGATCCGGGGCGGGTACACCGCCTACAAGATTCGAACCTCGGTCGAGGACGTGCAGAGCGTCGTCGATCGACTCGACATCCTCGTGGCGCTCACCCAGCGAACCATCGACGAGAACGTCGACGAAATGCACGACGGCAGCGCGATCATCTACGACGGCGAGCGCTCGTGGGACGCCGAACTCCCCGACGAGGCGACCGGCGTCGACGTGCCGCTCAAGTCCCTCGCAGAAGAGGCCGGCGGCGCTATCATGCGAAACGTCGTCGCCCTCGGTGCCGCCTGCGAGATCACCGGCTTCGACGTCGCCTACCTCGACGAGGCGCTGGAGAAGCGCTTCGGCGGGAAGGGCTCCCAGATCGTCGAGAACAACAAGGAGGCCGCCCGACTCGGTCGAGATTACGTCCGCGAGGAGTTCGATCTGGACCACCTGGGCTACGATCTGGAGACGACCGACGAGGACTACGTCCTCCTGAACGGCAACGAGGCGATCGGCATGGGCGCCATCGCGGCCGGCTGTCGCTTCTACGCCGGCTACCCGATCACGCCCGCGACCTCCATCATGGAGTACCTCACCGGCCGTGTCGACGACTACGGCGGGCACGTCGTCCAGGCGGAGGACGAACTCTCGGCGATCAACATGGCGCTCGGCGCGGCACGCGGCGGTGCCCGTTCGATGACGGCGACCTCGGGTGCCGGGATCGACCTCATGACCGAGACGTTCGGCCTCGTCGCGACGAGCGAGACGCCGCTGGTCATCGCGGACGTGCAGCGATCCGGTCCGTCGACGGGGATGCCGACGAAGCAGGAACAGGGCGACCTGAACATGCTCCTGTACGGCGGCCACGGCGAAGTGCCGCGGTTCGTCGTCGCCCCCACCTCGATCACCGAGTGCTTCTGGAAGACGATCGAGGCGTTCAACTTGGCCGAGAAGTACCAGACGCCGGTCTTCCTCGTCTCCGACCTGGCGACGTCGGTCACCGAGCAGACGTTCCCGCCGGAGGCGTTCGACATGGACGACGTCGAGATCGATCGGGGCAAGATCGTCGCGGAAGACGACGTCGAGGAGTGGCTCGACGAGGAGGGTCGCTTCCGTGCGCACGCCGCGACCGACGACGGGGTCAGCCCGCGCGCCCTTCCGGGAACGCTCGACGGCGCCCACATGAGCACCGGCCTGGAACACGACGAACTCGGCCGCCGGACGGAGGACACCGACGTCCGTGTCCAGCAGGTCGATAAACGAAATCGCAAGGTCGAAACCGCAAAGGCCGAAGAGGACTGGGACTACCGCGAGTTCGGCGACCCGGATGCCGACGACCTCGTCATCTCGTGGGGCTCGAACGAGGGAGCCCTCATCGAGGCGCTCGACCTCCTCGAGGAACGCGACATCTCGGTCCGCGTCCTGTCGGTTCCGTACCTGTTCCCGCGGCCCGACCTCACCGAGGACGTCGAGGCAGCCGACAACGTGATCGTCGTCGAGTGTAACGCCACGGGGCAGTTCGCCGACGTGATCGAACACGACACGCTGACGCGAGTCAAACGGATCAACAAGTACACCGGTATCCGCTTCAAGGCGGACGAACTCGCGGACGACATCGAAGCGGAACTCTCCACGGAGGTGCCAGCATAATGAGCTCAGACGTTCGATTCACCGACTTCAAGTCCGACAAGCAACCGACCTGGTGTCCCGGCTGCGGTGACTTCGGGACCATGAACGGCATGATGAAGGCCCTGGCGAACACGGGCAACGATCCCGACAACACGTTCGTCGTGGCCGGCATCGGCTGTTCCGGCAAGATCGGGACCTACATGCACAGCTACGCGCTTCACGGTGTCCACGGCCGCGCGCTGCCCGTCGGGGCCGGCGTCAAGATGGCCCGCCCCGACATCGAGGTCATGGTCGCCGGCGGCGACGGTGACGGCTACTCGATCGGGTCCGGCCACTTCATCCACGCCGTTCGCCGGAACGTCGACATGTCCTACGTGGTCATGGACAACCGCATCTACGGCCTGACCAAGGGCCAGGCGTCGCCGACCTCGCGATCGGACTTCGAGACCTCGACGACTCCCGAGGGGCCGAAGCAGCCGCCGGTCAACCCGCTCGCGCTCGCACTCGCCTCCGGCGCGACGTTCATCGCCCAGTCGTTCGCCTCCGACGCGATGCGTCACACCGAGATCGTCGAAGCAGCCATCGAGCACGACGGCTTCGGCTTCGTCAACGTCTTCAGCCCGTGTGTCACGTTCAACGACGTCGACACCTACGACTACTTCCGCGATACGCTGGTCGACCTCCAGGAAGAGGGTCACGACCCGAACGACTACGACGACGCCAAGGACGTCATCCTCGACTCCGACAAAGAGTATCAGGGCGTCATCTATCAGGACGACGAGTCGGTGCCGTACGGCCAACACCAGAACCTCGGCGCGAACATGTCCGAGATCCCCGACGGCGCCCCCGAGGACGCGATGGACCTCGTTCGCGAGTTCTACTGAGTCGGTTTCAGTCACGGATTTTGTCGACGCAGGATTGATCGAGCCGGGTTCCGACCTGGCTCGGTTTGTGGTTTCTCGCATCCGTCTCCCAGCGAGTGGGAACTGGTGGCCTCGTTCATGTGTGTTGGTAGCATAGGCCTACATAGAGGGACGATGACAACCACGAAATCCCGCGTACCGACGCAGGGGGTACCGTCCGTCGACGCGGCGACGAGGCACGCGGCCGACGCGTTAGAATCGGCCGGGTACGAGGCAATCGACGTCTCGCTCCCCCACCGAACCCGATCGACGTGGATCGTCCCGGCGACGACGGCTGCCGGTCGGGTGCGAGTCCACATCGATCCGCGGTCCGGTGCGACGCGGATCGTCGATCTCGACGAGTGATAGGCTCGAGACCACCTCAGACTGGGGCTGGCCCTCAGCCCGGTGGTAGCCGTCCGGCAGTGGGCTCGCCGGGAGCCGTTCTATTCGTCGCAGGTACCAGCAAGGGTTATGAGGGTTCGGTCCACCCTGTCACGTATGACGGACTTCTCGACGCGAGTCGAAAACGTCTCGATCAGTGGCATCCGCGAGGTGTTCGAAGCGGCCGGCGAGGACGACATCAACCTCGGGCTCGGCCAGCCGGACTTCCCGACGCCCGAACACGCCTCACAGGCCGCGATCGAGGCGATCGAATCACACGAGGCGGATCCCTACACGGGGAACAAGGGTATTCTCCCGTTGCGTGAAGCGATCTCTGGCGCCTACGACCGCGAGTACGGGCTCTCGATCGACCCGAACGACGTCATCGCGACGGCTGGCGGCAGCGAAGCGCTGCATTTGGCGCTCGAGGCGCACGTCGGGACCGGCGAGGAGGTCATCTTTCCCGATCCCGGCTTCGTGGCCTACGATGCACTGACGACCATTGCCGGGGGAGTCCCGAAGCCAGTCGCGGTGCGCGACGACCTGACGCTCGACCCTGCGGCCGTCGAGGACGCGATCACCGACGACACGGCGGCGTTCATCGTCAACAGTCCAGGCAACCCGACGGGGGCCGTCGCCTCCGAGGACGACGTACGCGAGTTCGCCCGTATCGCCGACGAACACGACGTGCTCTGTATTTCCGACGAGGTGTACGAACACATCGTCTTCGACGGCGAGCACCACTCGCCGATGGCGTACGCGGAGACGGACAACGTCGTCACCGTCAGCGCCTGCTCGAAGACCTACTCGATGACCGGCTGGCGACTGGGCTGGGTCACGGGTTCGAACCGCCGCATCGAGCGAATGCTGCGCGTCCACCAGTACGTCCAGGCCTGTGCCTCGGCGCCCGCCCAGTACGCGGCCGAGGCGGCCCTCACTGGGCCGCAGGATCCCGTCGACGAGATGGTCGCCACTTTCGAAGACCGACGTGATCTCGTCCTCGACGGACTCGAAGATGCTGGCCTCACCGTTCCGACGCCGGAGGGTGCATTCTACGCGATGCCGGAGGTCCCCGACGGCTGGTGTGACGAAGTGCTGGATCGTGGCGTCGTGGTCGTCCCCGGTGAGGCGTTCGGCGAGAACGGCGCGGGCTACGCTCGCCTCTCCTACGCGACGGGAACCGAGGAACTGAAAGAGGCGCTGGAGATCATCGACGCGGCGACGGCAGCGGTCCAGTAAGTACCGCGATCCAGTACGCACCGTGTGAAGACGGGCCCGGCGACGAAGCCATCGGGACTGACCACGCATTCTCACCGCGTCGGTCGACCCCTGACGGTTTTGTCCGCGTCCGTGGTGGGACGGACTATGGCCGTCTCCCGTCACGGTTCGGGCCTCCGCGCCGACCTTCGAGCGTACGCCTCGCAGGTCCACCCCGTATTCATGCTGCCGCCGGTTGCTGCGTCGCTGTTCGGGGCCGTTCTCACGACCGATTTCGCACTCGTTCCGGCCGCAGTCCACGCCGTCGCGATCTTCGCGGCGGTCTACACGGCGCACGTCAAGGACGGCTACGTCGACTTTCACGTCCGCGACGAGGACGACGATCACCCGCTCACGGTCACGGGTTGCCTCGCGGGACTCTACGGTGCGACGGCGCTGTTTGCAGTTGCCACACTGATCCTTGCCGTCGGCGTCGATTTGCTCGCCGCTGCGCTGACGGTGCCTACCTGGGTGATCGCGTACCTCCACGCACCACAACTGGACGTGCATCCGATCGGCGCGACGATGGGCTACCCCGCGGGGATCGGGCTGGCAATTCTGGGCGGGTACGCCGCCCAGACCGGGACACTCTCGCCGCTCGCGCTCGCGTTCGCGCTCGTCTTCCTGGTGGTCCTCACCGGGATCAAAGTCGTCGACGACACGACCGACGTGGCCTACGATCGCACTATCCGGAAGCGGACGGTCGCGGTCGTCCTGGGGCCCGATCGAGCCATCTTCCTGGCGTACGGGCTGATCGGCGTCGGTCTCGTGAGCTGTCTGGCGTTCGTGCTCGTCGGGCTGTTCCCGCCTGGATGCGTTCTCGCAGTGGCTGCCCTGGCACTGGTCGCGGTCATCGCGCGTCGTGCGCCGCCGAAGCTCGCGACGATGCTCCTGATTCGGGGGTGCTACGTCTTCCTCGCGGTTCTCGTCGCGGCTGTCTGGTTCGAACCGATCAGAATATTGGTATAATTGGCGGTGGCCGTTACCGCGTCCCATGATACCGGTCCTCCCGCCAACTTATACGGCGTGGTCTCGTACATAACATATGAGCGAAGAATCCGGGCGACGGAACCTCCGTATGCCCTCGAACGACGAAGTGTTCGCCGTCGTCACCGATCACCTCGGCGGCAACCACGTGCAACTGCAGTGTGCCGACGGCGTCGAACGTCTCGGTCGCATTCCCGGTCGCATGAAGTACCGCACCTGGATCGAAGAGGACGACGTCGTCGTCGCCGAACCATGGGACTGGCAGGACGAGAAAGCGACGATCGAGTGGCGCTACACCAGCCAGGACGCCAACCAGCTTCGACGCGAAGGACACATCGACTGATCGATTTCGGCTGAACAGGCCGGTCTTTTGCTGTTTTCTACTCACACCTGCCAGCGATGGCGCCGTTCGGGCGATCGATTGAACCCGATCGCTTTCGATCGATGTGACGGACCCGGGTCGACAGTCGTTCGGCCGACAGCGTCGGGGAAACGTTTAGACGGTGTGTGAGTAACGCTCCCGTATGACATACGACATCGAGTTCTGCTTCGAGCTCGGACTTGCTGACGACCAGATCTCGGTCTCCGAGGGGCGACGTGAATCCCACGCGGCAGACTGGGGTGCCTCTCAGCTCGACGAGGGCGTCGTCCCGGACGTCGTAGTCTGGCCGGAGTCGACGGCCGACGTTTCAGCCCTCCTCGCTGCGGCGACAGACCACGGCGTGCCCGTAACGCCGTACGCGGCGGGAACCGGGCTGGAGGGAAATGCAGTGCCGGCTCACGGCGGCATCAGTCTCGATCTGATGCGGCTGAATGCGGTCGTCGACTACCGGCCGGACGACTTTCAGATCGACGTGCAGCCAGGGCTTCTCGGCTCGGCGGTCGACGAGCACGTGGCGGACGACGGGCGCTTCTTTCCACCCTTGCCGTCGTCGGGCAACATCTCGACGATCGGCGGGATGATCGCCACGGACGCGAGCGGGATGCAGACGGTGAAGTACGGCGAGGTGGCCGACTGGGTACTCGGCCTGGAGGCCGTACTGGCCGACGGAACGGTGATCCGGACCGGCTCGCGGGCGGTGAAGACCTCGAGCGGGTACAATCTCACCGAATTGCTGATCGGCAGCGAGGGGACCCTCGCCGTCGTCACCGAGGTGACGCTCGAGCTGGCCGGTCGACCCGCGCAGAAACGCGGTGTGCGTGCCATCTTCGAGACGCTCGACGCGGCGACCGCGGCCGTCTCCGATACCGTCCGCTCCGGTGTCGACGTCGCCCGCATCGAAGTCGTCGACGGACTCAGTGCCCGGATGGCGAACGCGTACCAGGGGAGCGACCTTCCGGACGCGCCCATGGTCTTCCTCGAGTTTCACGCGAACCACGGCGTCGACGAGGAGGTCGCCCTCTGTCGGTCCATCTTCGAAGAGTACGCCCTCGAGCGCTTCGAGACGGACGATGACGGGACCGAGATGGCCGATCTCTGGGCGGCACGGCGCGACCTCGCATACGCCGTCGCGAGCTACGACGCCGATCTGGATCCGCTCCACCCCGGCGACGTGACGGTCCCCATCAGCGCCTACCCAGAGATCGTCCGTGAGACGAAGCGTCTGGCCGACGAGGCTGACTTGCTCGTCCCCTGTTTCGGCCACGCCGGCGACGGCAACCTCCACTACAGCGTCCTCGTCGACCGCTCCGATCCCCCGATGGTCGAGCGTGGCGAGGAACTGTACGCCGCGGTCGTCGAGCGTGCGATCGAGCTGGGCGGGACGGCTACGGGCGAACACGGAATCGGACAGGGAAAGCGCGAGTACCTGGAACCGGAGCACGGTGACGGTGCCGTCGACGCCATGCGGTCGATCAAGCGTGCACTGGACCCGACTGGCACACTGAACCCTGGAAAAATATTTCCGGAGACGGAAAGCGGGGAGCGCGTTCGTGATCCGGTGAGTGAAGGGTGAGCGGTGTGGTCGAGTTGGTACAGGGCCGGTGCTCCGATCAGTCGTGGACGAGCACGTCGAGGACGTCCGGACCGTCCCGAACGAGCGCTTCCTCGAGTGCGGGTTCGATCTCCTCGGGCGTCTCGACGAGCGTCCCACGCGCGCCGTGGCTTTCGGCGTTGGCAACGAGGTCGACCGGCGGATCGAAGTCCATCCCTGGGAACTCGTAGTCAGCTTCCTCGCCGCCCATGAGATCGAGCGTGTTGTTCTTCAGGATGCGGTAGTTGCGGTTGTCCGAAACGACGACGGTCAGATCGAGGTCGTACCGGGCGGCGCTGTACATCGCGTGGGGATAGTAGAGGTACGAGCCGTCGCCGACGAAGCCGACGACGTCCCGGGGATCGTCTCGATCTCCTTCGGCGAGAGCGGCGCCGACGGCGGCCGAGAGGCCGTAGCCGAGCCCACCTCCCTTGTTCGAGATGTACTGCTCCGGTTCGAACGACCAGCGCGTGAGCATCGCGTACTTCGAGGTGACGCCCTCGTCGACGACGAACGCGTCGCCGGCGACCCGTTCCATCGCGTCGACGAGTTGGGCCTTCGAAGCGCGAGGGTCGTCGGGCCGTTCGTCGCTCGTCATCGTCGCCATCTGTGCCTCGACCATCTCGGAGACGGCGTCGACGTACTCGAGGCGTTCCTCGCGAACCTCGTCGGGGAGTCGCTCCGCAACGCGATCGGCGACGGCCGCGAGCGCCTGCCCCGGATCGCCGACGACGGCGACGTCGGCCGGCTGGTTCTTGCCGACCTCCCAGACGGCGTCGCTCACGTGCAGACAGGTCGCGTGATCCGGGACGAGCGGCTCTTCGTGGCGGGTGAGCGTGGTGTTGGTCGAACAGCCCGCGAACAGGATCGTCTCGGCCGACAGCAGCGTCGAGGCCAACTCTTCGTCCGGCGGGACGTGCGAGATCCACTGGGGATGTTCGGTCGGGAAGTTCACCTCGCAAGAGAGGATCTCGCCGTGAACGCGCGCACCCGATGCCTCGGCGAGGTCGACCGCAGCCTGGACGGCGTCGGCGCCCGCGCGGGCGACGTGATCGCCGACGACGATGATCGGGTTGTCGGCCTCGACCAGCGCGTCCGCAGCCGCCTCGATCGCGTCCGGGTCGCCGGGCCCCGCGGTCGGGATTGCGCCGAGTCGCTCCGGTTCGGCGTCGGTCTCGGCCATCGTCACGTCGAGCGGGAGACCGAGGAAGACGGGGCCCGTCGGCGGTTCGAGTGCGACGCGGAACGCCCGTCGGAGCATCGTCGGCAGCGCGTCCACGTCTAACACCTCGTCCGACCACTTGCAGAACTGGTCTGCCATCGAGGCGAGTTCACCCGAGAGGATCGGCTCCTCGTGGCGGAAGTCGGTGCTGTGGTTGCCGGCCGTGACGACCAGCGGCGCGCCCACCATCTTCGCCGCGTAGAGGTTCCCGAGCCCGTGTGCGAGCCCCGGTGTGATGTGGAGGTTGACGACGCCGACGGGCATGACGTCGGGGTCGTGGTGTGCGTGATAGCGTCGCGTCTGAGCGTAGCCGCCGGCCATCCCGACCGCAACGTCCTCGTGGAGTCCGAGAACGTACTCGAGGTCGCTCTTGCCGATCGCGTTGACGATCGGCAACTCCGTCGTTCCCGGGTTGCCGAAGACGTACTCGACGCCGTAGCGCTCGAGGGCGTCGACGAAGAGGTCGGCGCCGGTAGTCGCTGTCATGGACTACCGTCTGGTGCGTATTCACATCAAATTGTGTGTGGCAGTCGCACCGGTGCCACGACGGGCGGCTGTCCCGTGAATCTCCGAATCTCATTAGTGGCTGGACTGTCTTTCCGTACGAAATGCAGTACGATGAGCTGGAGCGAATCTACGGCCGTGACGAGTACTACTGGGGGACCGAACCGAACGAGATGGCCGAGGAGACGGTCGACGCGGTTCCGGACACGACGGGGACAGTCACGGCGATAGATATTGGGGCCGGGGAGGGACGAGATGCGGTGTTCTTCGCCGAACGAGGGTGGAACGTGTACGCGATGGACGTTTCTCCGAACGGGCTGGCGAAGGCCGAGCGACTCGCTGCGAGACGCGGTGTGACGCTGGAAACGATCGAGGCCGATGCGAACGATACCACCCTCCCCGAGTCGGTGGACGTCGTCTACTCGGCCGGGACGATCCAGTACATCCGTCCGGAGAATCGGGAGCGCCAGTTCGATCGATTTAAAGAACGAACCACTGACGGCGGGATCCACACGATGTTCGCGTTCGTCGACCACCCCGAAATTCCGACGCCACCGGACTGGACCGACAACGAGCACTTCTACGAGCGGGGAGAGTTGGCGGGATATTACGAGGACTGGGAGACAGTCCGCGCCGAACGGTTCGTTTTCGAGGATAATTCGGGTGGAGAACCACACCGACACGCTGCCGAGACGCTGATCGCACGAAACTCGAACTGAGCTCCGACCGGCCCTGGTGGATCCTCCTCGAGCCGGGTGCCTGTTACCTCGCGACGGGTGTCCTTCGAAATCCTTCTCGACCCGTACATTCGAGACGATCTTGATTTCGCCACCTTCCTTCAGTTCATACTCGTCGAGGCGGTTTCTGCTGTACGTTGAGGTGCCCAGAAACGTCGTGTGAACCTGATGCGATCGCGCCCCCTCGAAGAATTGCTGGGAGACGGTGCCCGTAGCCAGTTCGCCGTTACTCGTGAATCGACTGACAACGTTCGCTCCACCGTTCTTCGAAGGTCTCCGGCTCGACGACCCGTCCGATCAGGTCCCGAACCGTTTCCACGCCGGCATCGTCACACCACTCGATACAGGTCAGGTAGGCATCGAAGTCGTACTCCTCGCGGACGTGTTCGTCGCGTCTGATCTGCAGTGTCTCCGCCCCGGCGAGTACCGCCGCGACGGCTCGCGTGTGCCCGTCTGAGAGGTACCACGTTCCCTCGTGTTCGAACGCCGGCAGCGGGTCGCCGTTCGGCTCGTCGAAATCGAACCAGTCGAGGACCCCCTCGAGTTTCTCGCTCGAGATGTACAGTTGCGTTGGTCGCACGTCCGGCAGGGGCAGACGACGTGTCATCCGTGGTGTCAACTGGTACTGACGATCTTGATTACGTCGCCTTCTTCGAGTTCGTACTCGTCGGAGATTTCCCGCGAGGAGCGCGCGTCCACGGCGTGGAGGTAGCCGTCGCCGATGTCGGAGTGGACCGTGTAGGCGAGGTCGACTGGCGTCGATCCGTGTGGGAGCAAGAACGCGTCGGGGAGGACGTTGCCGCTGCCGTCGGACCACTTCGCCGCGTCCTCGACCGGATACGCCGTGAGGTGGTCGAGCAACTCGTAGACGGCGTGGTCGAGCGCGTCCTGGACGCCCGTGCCGCCCCACTCGGCCATCGTGTCGGCGAGGTCGTCGAGCGCCTCTCGCTGGGCGTCGCTCACGTCGGCGCCGATCTCGAGGGACTCGTCGCCTGGATCGTACGCCACGAGGTCGTTCTCGGCGGCCCGCCTGAGCGCGAGTTCACCCTCCGCCGTCGTCGGGATCACCGGTTTGTCGAGGTCGAGCAGGCGCTCGACGTTCTCGTCGGGGGCGACGTCGATCTTGTTCGCGGCGACGACGATGGGTTTGGTCGTCGCGCGGACCTCACGGGCCAGACTCTCGCGGTGGTCGTCGTCCCACTGGATCGGGTCGTCGGGGTACTCCAGGTCGCGCAGGATCGTCGCGATCTCGGTCGGGCCGGCGCCGAACCCGGAGAGCATCTCGGTGAGTTCGTCGTCGAGATCGAAGTCGGGCGATCGCGAGGCGCGTTCGACGCCCTCCCAGTTGCGATCGACGATGCCGGCCAGCCAGAGGTCCATCTCCTCTTCGACGAAGTCGATGTCTTCGAGGGGATCGTGCGAGCCGACGTCGACGGGTTCGCCTTTCTCGTTCGTCCCGCCGGAGGCGTCGACGACGTTGACGATGGCGTCAGCGTTGGTCAGTGCGTCGAGGAACTGGTTGCCGAGGCCTTTCCCTTCGTGGGCACCGGGAACGAGGCCGGCCACGTCGATCAACTCGATCGGGACGTACCGCTTGCCGTCCTTGCAGTTGTCGGCGTTGCAGCGTTCGTCCCGTTCGAGACAGGGACACTCGGTGCGGACGTAGCTCACCCCGCGGTTGGCGTCGATCGTCGTGAACGGGTAGTTGGCCACGTCCACGTCGGCCATCGTCGACGCCGTGTAGAACGTCGACTTGCCGGCGTTGGGCTTGCCGGCAAGCGCGATCGAAAGCATACTGGCTCGTTACCGGATCGGAGAGAACTGTCTTTCGGTATTCGTGACCACTCGAACGGCTGGTAGTCACCACTCGACTGTCGTCGATCCCTTCGGCGTTCGGTCCTTCGACTGCGAGTCGGCCTGTCGGCGTTGGGGGCCGATCGATCGGTCAGCGTCCGTTCGCTGTCGGTCCGTCGCTCACAGGGAGACGGCCATCATCACCTCGTCGACGTACTCGCCGTCGATCTTGTAGTGTCCCTCGCGGACCGCCTCGGTCTCCCAGCCGTAGTCTTCGAGGAATCCGATCGCCCGTTCGTTCGTCGACGGGGCGCTGTTGTAGACCTTCTCGTAGCCGTTCGCGCCGGCCCACTCGAGTCCGCGTGCGAGGAGCTGTGATCCGATCCCGTGGCCTCGATAGTCCTCGATGACGCCGACGGTGAGCTCTGCGGTGTGGCTCAGTTTTTCGAGCTCTGGCGCGTGGAGGTGAACCCAGCCGACGACGTCGTCGCCGATGGTCGCGACGAAGAACATCCGCGATTCGAGTTCGTTGTGCCGGAGCAGAGCCTCCTGGTGGTCGACCTCGTCGGCGACGCTCTCTGCTTCGATGTACGTGCCCTCCGTGGCGACCTGTCGAATCGCACCGACGATCCCGGCGAGGTCTTCCTGCCGGGCCGGCCGAATGTGGAACGTGACGTCACCGGTAGCGTGTTCCTCCTCGGCCCCCGCTTCGAGGGAGACGTGATAGTGGTCGTCGTCCATCTCGAGGTGCCCGTCCCGTTTCAGGATCGCGACGTGGTGTCTGAGCCCGCTTGGATCGACCGGAATTGCGTCTTCTAACTCCGCCATCGTGGCCGTCCCGTGGCGTTCGACGTACTGGTAGATGGCGCGGCGGTCGTCGTGACCGAACTCGAGCGTGCTGTTTAGTGACATGGCATTCGATAACCCATCCCATTACTTAACTGTTGGCCGTGCCAGCCATGCTGGCGTTCGACGGTGGTTGCCACGGCGGTGGCTGTGGACGGTGAACGCGGTTTCGATGGGAACGACGCCTCCGATGGAAGAGTGGGTGCACGGTCGCGAAACGGTTGCAGGGTCGCGAAAACTCACTCCGCCGCGAGCGGCGTGTGATCGAGTCGATACCGACGGCCGGAGGGGAGACGTTCGCGCTCGACGGACTCCACCGAGTAGAGTCGCAAATCGCGCTCCTGGCTAGTCGTGACCGGGAAGTCGTAGTGAGACGACTCGTAAGAGAGGGACGCTCCCTCGTCGCGGCGGCTGGCGACGAAGTCACGGTGGCGCGCGAGTCGGCGTCGACCGACGTCGGTCGCCATCGACTGCACCTCGCCGACGCGCTCGTCGAACACCGACACCAGTCCCTCGTCCAGTTCGACACCGATCGACGATCGCCCGGCACACATCGCCGCGAGCGAGGTCGTCCCGGTTCCCCAGAACGGATCGAGGACGGTGTCACCGTAGACGCTGTACATACAGCACAGTCGATAGGGGATCTCGAACGGGAACGCCGCAGATCGGTCGCGAGCGCCGTCGGCTCCCAGTTGCTGGAGCTCTCCGGTCACGTCGCTCCAGAGGTCCGAGAACCAGCGGTTTCGTTCCTCCCAGAAGTACGCAGCTTCGTACCGTCGGTTCGCTCCGGGTTCGAACGACCGGGAGCCGCCGGCTTTCCTGAAGATGAGCACGTGTTCGTGTTCGAGCGTGACGTAGGCGTTCGGTGCCAGCATCCCGCTTCCCATGAACTTTGCCGCGCTGTTGGTCGGTTTTCGCCAGAGGACGTCGGGGAGCGGGTCGAACCCGCGCGATTCGAAGTCGGTCGCGACCCGCGCGTGATTCTGGTAGACGCGAAATCGGTCGCCGATCGACCGCGTCGCATCGCCCACGTTGACGCAGGCGATGCCGCCGTCGACCAGCACCCGGCTAACCTCGTCCCAGACGCGAGCCAACTGATCGTGCATCAACGAAAACGCTTCGTCGCCGTCGCCCGCCTCGAGCGCCGTCTCGATCGCCGGATCCAGTTCGGCGAACAACTCGTCCCACATCTCGATCATCGGGTAGGGGGGCGAGGTGATCACCAGCTCCACGCTCTCGTCGTCGATCGACGCGAGCGACCGAGCATCGCCGACGACGACGCGGTGGGTCGTCTCCATCGGTCGAATCTGTCGGCGAGGGTCCCTTATCTCTGTCGCCACGACGGCGCAGGGTGACCGGCCCTACCCAGAGCGGACGACCCGGCCGATTGGAACGGTACCGCCGAACTGGAATCTGCTACTGCTGCGCAGCAACGGAAGCTGGTCGAAAGCAGCCGTTCCATACACCGCGAAATCGTCTGGCTCGATATATCCGACACTGAATCGTGACCCACCCGACGACACGCAGGTTCGAGTTACTCGACGACGATACAACTTGCCGGTCCCTTACGATGAATCGGACTCGGAGGTGTCCGTCTCGGACTCCCTGTTGGTGTCACCGTCCGAGGATCCTTCCTCGTGATCCGTTTCGGCATCGTCACTCATCTCGTCCGTCGACTCCGCGTCCGTGATGCGATCGCCGGCCGACTCCGTGTCGATCGATTCACTCGCGATCGTCTCGACGGCCTCCGTGGCGTCCTCGACCGGCTCTTCGAGATCGTCGATCGGTTCCCAGTCGTCGCCTCCCCGTCGACGCCAGAGGTACGCGCCAGCGCCAGCGATGGCCCCGAGCGTTAGCAGTTTGGCCAGCCGTGACCCACCCGTTTCGGTGTCATCGTCGTCAGTCTCGTCCGCGGTCGAGTCAGGCGTTTCGATCGGAAGCGACTCCGCTTCGGTCGGGACGGTCGTCGAATCGGCGGACCCAAGTACGTACCCGATCGCCGTCCCGACTGCGACTGCACCGACGGCGATGGGAACCGAGACCCCGCCTCGGGGTCCTTCCGCGTCCTCGACGGCTTCCAGTATCGACTCGCGCATCGGAGAGTCGAGTCCCGCTCCGATGGCTTCCTTCACGATCAGCTCCGGCAAACGTTGTTCGGCGGCCATACCCGCCCCTCACGACCACCGTACATAGTTTTGTGCAGCGTTTCAGGCGGGCGACGGATCTCTTCCGGTGGTAACTGGCCGTTACTCGTCTCGACCCCGACGTAGGCGGGTCCTACCCAGTGAAGACGCGACGGTGGAACGTGTTCTGACCGGCGCCACGACGGAGTACTGGTCACTGTCGGACTCGGCGTGAGTCGGACCTTCATGTCGGGTTTCGAGATGGTACCGATCGAGTAACGATACGTATTGCGTCCTTGGAATCGATATGAGCGTGCATCGCGGCACCGAATACGTCCGACGGACTGGTCGGCGGACGGGTCGGCTCACCACCGCGTTCTGGGTGGCCGTCGTCGACGCGGCAACGATCGGTGGCTGGTTCACCCTCCTGGTTCTGGAATCGCGAACGCTCTACACCGCGCTTGCAGGACTCGCCGTCCTGTGCTTCGGTGCGGTACTCAGGACCGGATTCGTGGCGTCGTCGGCGAGTCGACGCTGTGACCCGACAGATCCACTGTGGCTCTTCGTTTCCGCCCTCTACGCGGCGATCTGGGTCTTCTGGTTGCTGACCGCCGAGGCTCTCGGTGGCCGCGTTGGTGTCTTGCTCTCGGGGTGTGGGCTCGTCGTCGCTCTCCTCCTTCACTTCGGGATCAGTACTGTCCTCGCGAGACCGACGGAGCCGTTCAGTGTCCGTCGGTTGTCCGTGCAAGTGCTCACGCTGACGCCGGCACTCTCGCTCGCAGTCGGGGCGACGACCTTGCTCGGGATCGGCTGGCTCGCCGAGCCGGCGACGTACACGACGACCGCCGCGATCGCCGGCCGGACGATCGTCGTCGAACTCCACGCACTGGTTCACGGTGGGTCCGTCCTGGCGTGTTGTTCGTTCGTTGGAACGCACCGGTTGCTATCGAGGATTCGATCCTGAAGTGACGTCGCAGTCACCAGCCAGTTCTCTGTCTCACCGTCTTCACTGCTTGAGGCTGACGAAAATCGATTGGGTGGAGGATGCTGCCGTCTCTGTCTCCGCCGGCTCACTGGATCCAGGATCGTCGCTGATCGTGAGGAGTTCGTCGTCGGCGAGGTCGAGGCAGAGTTCGCGGAGCCAGTCGCGGCCGTACTCGCCATCCGGCGAGTAGTCGACGCGAACGCGCGGGCCGAGTTCGTCCAGTGTGAGTTCGTCGTACTCGCTCAATACCGAGACGACCCGACCGCGGAACTGCCGTCGGCTCCCCTCGAAGCTCGGTTGCGTGGGAACGTCGGGAGCGGTGAAATCGCCGGTCTGGTAGGCGTGACACCACTGGCGCCACGGACAGCCAGCCTCGTCGCACCGGGGTCGTTTCCCGCAGGCGACGCCGCCGAGTTCCATGATCGCGTTGTTCCAGACGCGCGACGCTCCGGCCGGCATGAGTTCGCGTGCGACGGATTCGAACGCTTCGTCGTCGTCCGGCACGTCGAACGCCCGGTAGAGCACGCGTTTGACGTTCGTGTCGACGACGGCGTCACCCGCGTTGAACGCGAAGCTGGCCACTGCGTTCGCCGTGTACGGACCGACGCCCATGAGCTCCTGTAGTTCGGTCGGCGTTTCCGGGAACGAACCGTCGTACTCCTCGGTGATCTGGGTCGCGGCTTCGTGGAGATAACGGGCGCGATTGTTGTAACCGAGGCTGTGATCGCTCCAGAACCCGACGACATCGGCCCGGTCGGCTGCCGCGAGCGACTGGGCGGTCGGCCACCGATCGAGAAACGCGTTCCAGGCGTCGACGACGCGTTCGAGCTGCGTCTGTTGGCTCATCACTTCACAGACGAGGATCGCGTACGCATCGTCGGTTTCGCGCCAGGGGAACGACCGGTGGTCGGCTTCGTACCACGCGACCAACGCCTTCCTGACGGCATCGGCGTCCGCTGGCAACCCGTAGGCGGTCTCGTCCGGCTCTCCGTCGCTCATCGAGCGGGGTTGGTGCGTGGCTCGTTTAGGGGTGACGGTCGGGGCACATCGCGAAATCCCTTTGCCGGCCGCGATAGAGTGCCCGTGTATGAGCCTCGAGATGCTTACAGACGACATCGAATCCACCGCCGCCGACCTCGGCGAGTCGCTGCCGGTCGAACTCGACCGCGAGACCCGAACCGAACTCGCTCTCCTGACCGCCGCATTAGGGCCGGAGGAGACGGACGAACTCGTCCGGCGAGCCATCCACGGACTGTTCCAGACGACCGTCGACACGGGTCGACTCGACTTCCACCTCCGGTCGGGTTACGACGTCACCTACGACGAGTACCTCTCGGGGATGACCTACGACGAAATGACTGGTGCCGATCAGTACCCACAACTCGACGACGAGCGCCGCTACCAGTTCTGAGCCGGCAGGTAACGAACGCGGACGGCGTGCTCGATGATTGAGTACCTGAAATTACACCCAGTTCAGGCCCACGAACGAAAAGTCTAGACCGGCTCTCCGTACTTACTGTCCGCCGTCGGTCGCCGCGGGAGTGACGCTGCGATCGGCGGCTTCGGCGGCTGCTTCGAACAGGTCGGCGGCGATGTCGATCTCGCGCTCGGTGACGTCGAGTGGCGGGAGGAGTCTGACGGTCCGGTGACCACAGCCGAGCGTGAGCAGTCCGCGTTCGAGTGCGGCCTTCACGACGGCTTCGCGGCGTTCTTTCTCGTCGAACTCGACGCCGATCATGAGGCCCGGACCACGCACGTCCGTGACACCGGGAAGGTTCGCGTCGACGACCGTCTCGCGGAGCTGTCGGCCACGAGCCTGGACGTTCTCGAGGAGGTTCTGTTCCTGGATGATGTCGATCGTGAGCGCCCCCTGGAAGCTCGCGAGCAGGTCGCCCGCGCCCCAGGTCGAGGAGATGCGGCCGGTCTCTTCGGGGAAGACGTCAGACCGGGAGATCGTCGCACCGACGCGCAGTCCCTTCGCGCTGGTGATCACGTCGGGCGTGAGATCGAGGTGGTCGACGCCCCACATCTTGCCGGTTCGACCCATGCCCGACTGGATCTCGTCGGCGATGACGGCGACGTCGTAGCGCTCGCGCAGCGCCTGCAGGTCGCGAGCGAACTCGGGGTGGGCGGGCCGGTAGCCGCCCTCTCCCTGGACTGGCTCTAAGATGACGTAGGCGAGTTCGTCGGCGTCGATGACGCCCTGTTTGGGGTGGAGTTTGTCGGCGAGTACGTTGCCGCCAGGGCCGTCGGTCTGCCAGCGCTGTTCGTACGCCTCGTCGGTCGACGGGTACGGGATCGAGATGACGCCCGGAATTTCGGGATAGCCCTTTCGCTGGACCGTCTTCGAGCGGTTGAGCGAGAGCGCGCCCAGTGTCCGCCCGTGGAAGGCCCCCTCGGTCGTCACACCGCGGTGGCCGCCGCGGGTGTAACAGATCTTGATGGCGTTCTCGACCGCCTCCGCGCCGGAGTTCGAGAGGAAGACGGTGTCCATGTCGTAGTGGCTCGTCAGGTCGGTGAGCCGATCCATGAGTTCCGTCGGGCCGGGCTGGTCGCTGTCTTCCGGCGGCCAGTCGCTGCTGACGTAGAAGTCCTGTCCGGCAATCTTGGTCGGGTCGGGCAGGTCGAATTCGTCGAGTTTCTTGCGGAGGGTCGGGTTGTTGTACCCGAGTGGGGCGGCGGCGACGTGACTGGTGAAATCGAGCAGGACGTTCCCGTCGACGTCCGTACAGAACGGCCCCGTCGCGGGGGCCGACGTGTCCCAGACGAAGTCGTAGACGTACGTACTCGGCGCGGAGAACTGGTGGTGGTAGTCTGCCCACTTCTCGGCCCGTGGGCCGGGCATCGTCTCGACCGACGGCTCGACAGTATCTCGGTCCATGTAACCGCTGGGAGCGACCACGCTAAAAAATATTCGTTGTGCGCGTGGACCCGTACAGCCTGAGATCCGAGGAGCGGCAACGGTGGTGTAGGCCGGGGAATAGACGGAACTACCGGTACTGTAACGGCGGGGAGACGGACCTGCCGTTACTGCACGGGGGACGAGTGGGCGACGTACTGGCTCTCCCACTCCGCTCTGGCATCGAGTTCCCGCTTGCCACGACGTGTCAGTGTATAGAAGTTCGTCCGGCGGTCTCGTTTCCCTTTTTCGACGAGCCCTTTATCGACGAGCGTGTCGAGATTCGGGTACAGTCGACCGTGGTGGATCTCCTTCTCGTAGTAGGCTTCGAGTTCTTCTTTGATCGCGAGCCCGTGCGGTTCGTCTTTCCCCGCGATGACGTAGAGCAGGTCGCGCTGGAATCCAGTCAGGTCGTACATGGGTAAGTACTACCGGTCCTTATTCTCGGAATTTTATAAATATTCCGAGTTACCGTTCCCAATGGTCGAAACTTTTCGTCTCGCGGCAGCTGTTCAGTGCGTAGGACCCCCACACTTTCACAACCATTCGTCTGGCGGCTGTAACGTCGGTTACTGATAGACGGTAACGGCTGCTCCCACCGCGACTGAAATCGTCCCGTCAGCGTCGCTCACACGAGACGATCCGTCGTTCGGCGGTCCAAGCACGGCACACCGAGCGCTGTCGCTCGCTTACTTGTCTCGAAACAGGAAAGCGACACTCGCGACCTGAAAAGGGTCGCGAGCGCGCTTGCCGCCCTGAATTGGTCCCCGCTGACGCTTCGGCCCTCCAAGCGAAGCGTCAGCTGAATCCAGCGTACCTTCGTACTTAAATGTATCGACACGCGTTCCGCAGGTCCGAACAGTTCGAGATGGTGACCATCGTCGGGATTGCCCCAGTGTGACGGGTCAGGACCGGACGGCGAGCACCTCGACGAGACGTGCAGCTCAATGCACCGGCGAGTTCTGGTTCGGGCTCCGCGTTCATTCCGTCTTTAACTGACAATACGCGTCCGATCGATGTCTCGCTCCTGTGCAGCCGACGAACCGCCGCAAGCGGGCACTCGGCTGGGTCCACTGGCTCACCCTCGTCACATGTGTTCCTCTTCGAGGACCCAGCCGAGTGCTCGCTTGTAGTACGTGAACATCTGCTTGACGCCCTCGTGACGCATCTCCTCGCTCTCCAGTTCTTCGGTCAGGAAGTCGTACTGGTCGCGGATTTCGGATTCGTCTCGCATAGACACAGGGTAGTCCCGGGTGCGTGGCCTTCAACCTGTCCGCTGTGTCGAGTCGGACCCAAAACGGCCAGCGTGTGCCAGTTCGTTGATCGCTACACGTCGCGCTTTACCGCGGTAAGCGGCTGCTTGCGATCGAGTTCACAGTCGAACGCGGGGTGTTCGATCAGGTGCCAGAGAACGGCGTGTCGCCGACTGCCTGACAGTCCCGGTCCGTCGAGGTCACTGGCAGTAATCGTCTTCGGGAGTGACGCGTAACGGTCACCCAATGCATCGAACGAGTCGAACACCTTTCTGTGGCCACTCGAGGTCGCGCCGCGGCGTTCGACGACGTATCGGCCATCGTCGCGATGGATCCCGATCGTTTTGCAGAATTCGTGCTCGTTCGGCAGTGCGTCGTCGAGCGCCCGGTAGAGTGCTCTGGCTGTCGACTCGGACAGTTCGAAGACAGAGCCGGTGACGCGAACCTCCAGCGTGGAAGACCGATCGTCGACGATCATCGACGACCTGGTTCGTCGAACGGCGATTCCATCACCGGCGAATTTCTCGATCAGGAGCGTGGGTACTCCGTGTCATCGCGTGAGGATTTTTCTCGGACCCACGTAAGCGTTCCCCTCGGGCCACTGTCGATGCGCATTTGCGTCTGGCGAGTGAACCGTCGCGTATGAAGGTACGGGGCGAGCGCGAGTGCACCGAGTGTGGGACGCGCTGGTCGTACTTCGAGACGGGCTCGGTCTCGTGTCCCGGCTGTGGCAGTCTCCGTAGTGTGGGTTCTGGCGACCGCCGCGAGCACACGGACGCGGCCGTCACGCTAGACCTCACCGACGTCCGGGCGGACGTGAACGATCGACCGCTCGTCGACGTCGTCGGGGACGCGACGGATCGGTGCCGAACGTACGTCGCCCGCCGCGGGTTCATCGCCGGTGGCGACCTGCGCCCCCTGGACGAAACCTACGTCGCGGCCCTCGAGTTGCGATCCGTTCACGGCTTGCTCGTCGGGCACCGCTCGCTGGGGGACGACGAGCAACTGTACGTTCTCAGCCTGTTGCGAGACGCCGACGACGGAACGCGACCGCCCGCAGCCGACGTGCCGCCCTCGCTGCGAGCGGCCCGAGGAATCGCGGTCGCCCGTGCTGTCACGGACTATCGACGGGCCATCACCGACTGGGCTGCTGACCGCTCGCTCGATTCGGAGACGACGACAGCGATCGAAGCGCTAGGCGACCACGCGACGCGACTCGACGGGCTCGACGGCGACGTCGATCCCGTGACTGCAGGCACCATCCTGTCGGCCACCCGATCGCTCGGCGACGCACTTCGGGGTGAGGGGAAAACTGATGCAGCCGAGATCGTCGCCCAGCTGGACGACCTGGATTACCGCGACTGAGTCTCCTTTTTTTGCTCAGTCGATCCCGCCGACACCGCTCGCCGCGTCGGGCAGGTCGTGGGCCTCGGCGTCGATCCCGAGTTCGTCGAGCGCCGCCCGCATGTGTTCGTCTTTCGCGTACTCGGCGCCATCTTCCTCACGGATGCGCTGGGTCGTCGCGAGGACCTCCGCGCGCTCGTCGTCGGGGATGTCGTACTTGTCCGTCGTGAGTTCGATCACGAGCCCGTCCTGGTCGTGCGTGTACAGTGACTGGAAGATGCCGCGATCGAAGACGTTGTAGCCCCGCCCCCCCTCGTCGAGGGCTTCCATGACCTCTTCGAACCGTTCCGGGGCGAAGCGAAAGGCGAGGTGGTGGACGGAGCCGACGCCGCCGCGCTGTGGGTTCGGGTTCGACGGCCGGTCGCCGACGAAGAAGGTGACGATTCGCCCATCGCCGGTGTCGAAGAACAGGTGGGTCTGTGAGGGATCGTCGAGGTTCGGCTGGCGAAGCACGAGGCGCATCCCGAGTACGTCGCGGTAGAACGCGATCGTGTCCTCGGCGTTCGACCCCCAGATGGTGACGTGGTCGGTCCCGGTGGTCCGCATCGGGCTGTCAGGTCGGTCCGCGCTCACGGGAATGGATTCGTCGCTCATGGGTGACTAGTGGCTCTTCGACGGGAAATAGCTGTGTCTCGCGGCACTGTCCGGGTGGCGAAACTTGCTTCCGGTCCACAGAACGAGGTATCAGTCCGGCCGGTTGTTCGGGCGAAGAATGAAGAAGCTGTCAGTACGCTTGCTCGGGCGAACGTGGCCGAGCTAGGGCAGGTCGACCTCGACGCCTTCCTGAATGCTGGCCGCCTTGACGGTGTTGTAGAGCAACATCGCGCGGGTCATCGGACCGACGCCGCCGGGGACGGGCGTGATCTTGCTCGCCTTCGGTTCGACGGCATCGAAGTCGACGTCGCCGACCAGTTCGTAGCCCTTCTCGGTGTCGGCGTCCACGCGGTTGATCCCGACGTCGATTACGACGGTTCCGTCGCTCACCATCGATTCGTCGATCATGTTGGGAACGCCGACGGCCGCCACGAGGATGTCGGCCTGGCGTGTCTTCGCCGCGAGGTCCTCGGTCCGGGAGTGACAGACCGTCACGGTCGCGTTGCCGTCGTCTGCTTTCTGTACGAGGAGGTTGGCAAGCGGCTTGCCCACGATGCGCGATCGGCCGACGATCGTCACGTCGGCGCCCTCGGTCTCGACGTCGGACGCCTCGAGCAACTTCTGGACACCGTGGGGCGTACAGGGCCGGAATCGGGCGTCGCCGGCGACGAGTCGGCCGACGTTCTCCGGGTGGAAGCCGTCGACGTCCTTTTCGGGTGCGATCCGGCGGATCACTTCGCGATAGTCGACGTGGTCCGGAACGGGATCCTGCACAAGGTAGCCGTGGACGTCGTCGTCGGCGTTCAGCGAGTCGATCGTCTCGTAGAGCGTCTCCGGATCGGCGTCGCCGTCGACGTCGATGTGGTGACCCTCGATACCGACCTCCTCGCAGTCGCGTTGCTTCATGTTCACGTAGGTCTGGCTCGCGGGATCGTCTCCCATCAGTACCGTTGCAAGTCCCGGGCGAGCGCCCGCGTCGGCCAGCGTTTCGATCGCGCCTTCCAGTTCGCTCCGGATCTCCGCGGCGACCGCGTTCCCGTCGATGTGTTCGGCCATACTGGAACCGCCGCAGGCGACCGTAAAGAAGCCTCGGCTTTGTGTTCGGGAGCGGCACTCGACGATCGCAGACGGAGTCGATCGCCGGCCCAGTGCCGGACGATCCCTACCAGTCGCCTATCATGATCGGCAACGGTTACCGCCGACGTCTAGGTTTACGGTGCTCCGCCCGTACCCTTCGCTATGAGCGATCGTCGGGTGGACGAACTGTATGCCGTCGTGACAGACCGGTTCGGCGACGGACTCCGAAGTGTCGCCGCCTACGGCGAAGACGGGATCGAGATCCGCTACATGCGCGACGACGTCGAGTCGCTGTACGACGCGGAGGACCACGGTCGGGTGTTCCGGACGCTACGCCTGGAGGCGATGGATCGGCCCACGCAGGAGTCGCTGTTCGTGCATGACGAACTCCGATGTACCTACCGGGTGTTCGATGGTGCGACTGAGATGAACGTGGCGACCTCCGAGACTGCCGGCGTGCTGGTTTCGGTCGACGCAACCCTCGCCGTGGAACTCAGGGAGACGACCGACGCCATTCTCGACGCTCTCGACTCGGACGACGGCGACGCGACAGCAAGCCTGAACGAAGATGGAGGGCCCACGGCGGAAGAGACGTCGGCCGACGTCGAGTGACATACCCGTGTCCGAAGACGAACCGGTCGATCTGTTCTCGAAATCGTGAGAAGAAACGCCGTCTGCGACGAAGGGTCGATTGCAGCCAGTCGCTACTCGTAGAGCGGGTTTGCCGCACAGAGGTCGGCGACGTCTTCACGGACAGACTCGCGGACGGTCTCGTCTTCGGGCGCATCGACGACGCGCGCGATCAACTCACCGACGAGTCGGACGTCGTCTTCGTCGAAGCCACGCGTCGTCAGCGCCGGCGTGCCGGCACGGATCCCGCTCGGATCGAACGGGCTGCGCGTCTCGTCGGGGACCGTGTTGGCGTTGAGGACGATGTCCGCGGCTTCCAGTGCGTCCTCGGCGTCGCCACCGGAGGTGTCGGGGTGGGACTCTCGCAGGTCGACGAGGACGAGGTGGTTGTCGGTGCCGCCCGAGACGAGCGAGAAGCCGTGGTCGACGAGCGTCTCCCCGAGTGCGTTCGCGTTCGCTACCGTCTGGGCGGCGTACTCCTCGAACGCGGGTTCGAGCGCCTCGCCGAACCCGACGGCTTTCCCCGCGACGTTGTGCATGAGCGGACCGCCCTGACCGCCGGGGAAGACCGCCGAATCGATGTCGTCGGCGTACGCCTCGCTCGTCATGACGATGCCGCCCCGGCCCGCCCGGATCGTCTTGTGGGTGCTCCCGGTGACGAAGTCGGCGACACCGACGGGCGAGTCGTGGACCCCTGCGGCGACGAGGCCCGTGATGTGGGCGATGTCGGCCAGGTGCAAGGCGTCGACCGTGTCGGCGACGGACTGGATCGTCTCCCACTCGATCTCGCGCGGGTACGCGGAGTACCCCGAGACGATGATGTCGGGCTCGAACGCCTCGGCCTGCTCGGCGAGCCCGTCGTAATCGATGTAGCCCGTCTCCGCATCGACCTCGTACTGTTCGACCTCGTAGAGCTGACCGGTGAAGTTCGCCGGGTGACCGTGGCTCAGGTGCCCGCCGTGATTCAGATCGAGTGAGAGGATCTTGTCGCCGGGGTCCAGCATGGCGTAGTAGACGGCCTGGTTGGCCTGTGTCCCCGAGTGGGGCTGGACGTTGACGTGCTCGGCGCCGAAGAGCTCTTTCGCCCGCTCGATGGCGAGGTTCTCGACGGTGTCTGCGTGTTCACAGCCACCGTAGTAGCGTGCCCCTGGGTAGCCTTCGGCGTACTTGTTCGTCAGGGCGCTTCCCTGCGCGCCGAGTACCGCCTCGCTGACGTGGTTCTCGCTGGCGATCATCTGCAGCGAGTTCCGCTGGCGTTCGACTTCTGCCTCCAGTGCGTCCGCCACGGCCGGATCGACGGCCCGGACAGCCTCGTGGTCCATACGCGATAGGCGGCCCGGCCAGGCCATAAGTGTACCTCTCTCGTCATCGAACGGACTGGTGTGAGTACCCACCTATGCGTCCCGTGGAACGTGTTATCTGTCTGAACTTCGTCCGATACAACTAATTAGCTTCGTGCGCATTCGCTAAGCCGAATGATCGAGTGGGAGGTGGGGGGTGACCACCTTCGGGTTGTGGACTCTGATACGACCGAACTTCTCGTCTCCGGGGACCTGCTTGACGTCGCGCGGTCCGATGCGGATATCTCTCGCCCGGTGGACGAGGTACTCTCGGGGACGGCGACGGAGCTGCGCTTCCCGCACGCCGTCGTCTACGCCCGGTCACTCGGAACGGGAACGCAGCACGAACTGCACCCGACTGGTGAGGCACTGTCGCTCCCCGCCGGCGAGTACGTGATCGACGTCGACACGGAGATCAAGACCTACGTGAGAGCGACCGGTCGAGTGCGAATCGGCCGAACCGACGACTTCGAGTCGGTCGTTATCTCGTTCCCGGACCGCCGTCGGGTCCTCCTGGGCTTCCGGAGTCGCCAGGAGTTTCCGATCGGGACGATCACCGTTCCCGAATCACCGGACGCCCTCGCAACGGCGCTTTCGTATCTATCGACCTCGCTCAAGACTACGGGTCCGGATCGATCCTATCCGACGCTTCGCGGTCACCCGCCGTTACTCTCGGTCGGTGACGAACTCGAGATCCCGGATCAGGTCAGCTCTCGCCGAAAGGAGACGGGAATCGAGATTCGGGTTCCGCCCGCATACGAGTGGCTGTTCGTCGTCGCGCCGCTGTCGTACTACCTCCAGGCGACGGTCGAGACGGCCCCGATCGACCAACCGGTGTTGCGGATTCCCGATGCGGGGATCGAGGCGTCGTTTTCGCCGTTCCCTGCCTTCGAACGCGAGGTGGAACGCTTGCTCCGGAAGGTGTTCTTCCTCGATTGTCTCGTTCGCAACGCCGGCCCGTACGGCACGCTCCTCACCGAGGCTCGACTGCTCGACGTCCTGGATCTCGACGCGACGGAACTGTACGATGCCTCGCCTGCAGAACGACTCGCGGCGTATCTTCGCGTGCCCTACGAGGCGATCGAGCATCGCCTGCCGGAGTGGCATCTGTCGATGTACGTCGACCCCGATCCCGAACTGCTGAACGTCTTACCGTTCTTGCTGGACCGCATGAGCCTGTGCTATCAGCCACGGACGACCGAACTCGAAGGGACGGAATTGGTCGAGCGGTCGCTCGACGATTTTTACCGCGGCCGTAGCACTGAGCGGTCAGAGACTGGCGTGGCGCAGCTTGATAACGGCGAGGGACGGTTCGACACGGTGGGGCTGGAGAGGAGAGAGACGCGGTCGGGGGCCGGCGAAGTCGCTTCTGTCGATATCGTCAAACCCGAGTTACGGACGGGAAGCGTTCACGGCTGGCTCGCCGACGGCGTTCCGATCGACGTCTTCAAATCGGCGCCGGAGGCGTACTACAACCGACTCGAGTACCTCGACGAACCGGCGGAACGAACGAGTATCTGTGTCGTCCTGAACGATCCCTCTATGGAGGGAGAACACGCCGACGTCGCTGACATCTACCGCGACCGATCCGAGGATCTCGCGATCGACGTCACCGTCCGCGAGGGCTGTACAGTGTCGACGCTGACGGATATTTTCGAGTCGTCGACGGACTTCGTCCACTACATCGGGCACTGTGAAGACGACGGGCTCCGGTGTTCGGACGGGTATTTCTCGGCGGCGAGCCTGGACCAGTGTTCGGTCGAGACGTTCTTCCTGAACGCCTGCGGCTCGTATTACGAGGGGCGAACCCTCCTCGAGCGCGGGAGCGTCGCTGGAGCGGTCACGTTCAGACAGGTGCTGAACGACCACGCCGTGAAGGTTGGCTCGATGTTCGCCAAACTGCTCGTCAACGGCTTCAGTATCGAACGAGCACTCGCCCTCGCACGACGGCGGATCATGATGGGGAAAGATTACGCGGTCGTCGGCGACGGCACACACACGCTCACACAGGGTGAGCACCGAACGCCGACCACGATCACGCTCGAATCGCTCGCCGATGGACAGTACCACGTCACCCTCGAGTGCTACGCGACGCACGTGACCGGCTCGTACTACGTTCCCCACGTCGACGACAACGAGTACGCGTCGCTCTGTGGGAATCAGACCGATTTCATCCTCGATCGACCGACGGTCGCGACGTTTCTCGCAGAATCGGCCGCGCCCGTGATATACGACGGAGACCTGTACTGGTCACAGGGACTGGCCCGACAGCTCTCGACCGACGAGCGGTCTCCGTAAGTCGGCGGCTGTGGTGAGTTCGAGGGTAGAGGGAGAAGGTTCCCTCGGCCTTCGGGCCGTCGAGGATGTTACGGGCCGCCGTAGGAACTGACGCGTTTCATCGAAATTGCTAGCAGTGAATCGAGGGCGTCGTCCGTCAGCCACCGGGACAGTCGCGGCAGTTTTCGGAGTCGGTCACCGCGTTCAGCGGTGAACACGGTCGTCGGGGACGTAATTCGCCGTTCGTGGCAAGGACTGTGAGTGCCACCCATAGGGATTCGGCTGTTTGGCCGTTAGTTATTTAAAGATACCTGAAGATGTCTTCATCGTTACAGTATGTATTTTTGACTTGTACTGAGAACGTGGGTTCGTTACCCGTATCAGGCCATCTACCATCTAATTTCTACCTCTGATTCCAGATGCCATCACAGAATTCAACGGTCGAGGACGTTTCATTGGGGCTCGTGTGAAACTTACCGCCTGAGAGGGGCCATCAAAATTAAGTACTCACGGGCCGCTTACTTCTCAATAGGCATGGATTCGAATTTACTGAATCGTCAGATTGACGATATCGTCGAAACGGTACTGTCAGAAACTAGTGGAGACGTCTACATGGTCAACCCGTCGTGGGACGCGATCGAGGATTTCGTCTCGGTCGCTACGGAGTACGACGGTGACCTCCCGATGGTCCACATGCTCGCCGACGAGCGGACGCTGAAGGACGTCATGGACGACTTCATCGTCGCGAGTAACGCGGCGGACCTCATCGACGAGGACGCCCTCGCGCTCCGAACGCTCGAGGAGACACCTGAAAACTCGCTTCTCGTGACAGAAGACGCCGTCATCGCGATCGTCCACGCCGCCGACCGCGTCGGTGGGCTCGTCTCGAACGACGACGAGTTCGTCGCGGCGACGACCGAGACCTACGCCGACCGCTGGGACGACGCCGAGGACTTCAACCTCCGCACGCCGCCGATCACGCGCGTCCGAGAGACGCTCTCGGACGAGATCAGTCCCGAGGCCGAGGAAGACTTCAGTTCGATCCTCGACTCGCTCGAGACGGCCCGCGGCGACGGCGACGGCCTCGACGAAGTGACGATCTCGCTGCTCGTCGCGGCGCGAAACGAAGCGCTGCTCTACGACATCAGCAAGTGGGGCGAGGACGTCGGCATCGCCTCGAAGGCGACGTTCAGCCGCACGAAGACGAAGCTCGAGGACATGGGTCTAATCGACACGGAGAAGGTTCCGATCGACGTCGGTCGCCCACGCCTGCGCCTCAAGATCGGCGACGACCGCCTCGCCGAAGCCGACAACGGGCAGCTGGCGACGGTCGCCCAGAGCATGCTCACGTAGAACCGAACGCAGGCACCCCACGAATCGGGTATTCCAGTGCCCGTCCGCGAGTGTTCCACTCGCGTGCGCAGCCACGATCGCGCGATCGCCGCGAATCGATCGTTTTCTTCGGATCAGATAACGTGAACGTCGAGCCACCGGTACGTGATTGGTGACGTCGGGGCGAACGCAATCCCCAAGTTACCGGCCCACCTCGATCGGATCATGTACGAAGCCGTCACGATCGACTCCGACGGCGCGTCGTTCGATCTCGTCGTCGATCGTGCGGCGACGTTCGAATACGACGGGGTCGTCGTCCGGAACGCGGACTCGCTGCCGGAGGGTGCACTCGACGATCGGGCGATCGACGCCGTCGACGCGACGACGATTCGGACTGCTGACCCGCAGGCGGCCAGTGGTGCCGTCGGTAACGCCCGATCGGATCACACGCTCGTGCTCCTCGAGGGTGGGTCGCCGGAGATGAACCGGTTCGCCGTCGAAGCCGAGAAGGTCGACGTGCTCACCCGACCAATGAGTCGGGATGGTGACGTCAATCACGTGATGGCGAAGGCGGCGGCGACGAACGGTGTCCGACTGGAGTGCAATCTCGGTGGTATCCTTCGACGCACCGGCGGGCGGCGCGTCAGGGCGATCCAGTCGCTTCGCAAGCTCTACGAACTCGTCGAGTACTACGACGCCCCGTACGTGGTGAGTGCCGGGGCGTCTTCTCACCTGGAGCTTCGAGCGCCACGGGAGCTGTGTGCCGTCGGGGAACAACTCGGTCTTCCCAGTGGGTGGGTCAGTGAGGGGCTTGCCGAGTGGGGCCGACTCGCGTCGCGAAATCGTCACGTCCGGTCCGAGTCTTTCATTGAGCCGGGGGTCGAACGGGGTCGATATGAAACGGACCGTTGACGAACACGCCGCCAGATTCGACGAGGTAGCCGGCGAGTACGACGACTCGAAGACGCCCGAGTACCGCGCCTGTGCCGACCTCGTCGTCGAACACGCTGCCCCCTCGTCCGACGACGTCGTTCTCGACCTCGGCACCGGAACGGGAGCGATCGCACTGGCGCTCGCGGGGGAGGCGAAACGTGTCGTCGGACGAGACGTTAGCGAGGGGATGATGGACGAAGCTCGATCGAAAGCTGCCGACGCCGGGATCGAGAACACGTCGTTCGGTCACGGCACCTTCCGTGACCCGGCCTACGAGGGGCCGGCGTCGATCGTCGTCTCGAACTTTGCGATGCACCACCTGAACGACGCCGAAAAGCGCGAGGCGATCGAACGGATCGCGGCGTCCGATCCCGATCGATTCGTTCTCGGTGACGTGATGTTCTTCGGCGAGCCGGACCCGGAGGAACCGTTCTACGCGCCCGAAGTCGACGATCCGGCGACCGTCGGCCACCTCGTCGACGTCCTGACGGACGTCGGGTTCGTGGTGACGGCCGCCGAACGGGTTCACGACCAGGTCGGCGTCCTCGTCGCCGAACGCCCATGGTCCGACGAGACCGTTGCATGAAGCACCTTCCCAAACACCTCCGACCACGTTGGCGCTACCTGTCCGTCGGCCTGGAAACGCCACCCGGTGAATCGGTTGCACGCCGAAGTTTCCAGCGCGAGTGCTGGTACGCCGCGCAGAACTTACTCGGCGATCCGGGGAGCGCCGCCGCCGATCTCACGGTCGTCGCGTTCGAGTTCGGTGGTTCCGACGGGGGAACCTCTGGTTCGACCGAGGAGACAGGGGCCAAAGGCGAGTTCGGCGAAGCGCTGGTTCGCGTCAGGCGTGGTGAGACGGACCCGGCCAGAGCGGCACTGGCCTGTATCGACAGTATCGACGACGTCCCCGTCGGCGTCCACGTCAGGGGCGTCAGCGGGACGATTCGAGCCGCCCGGAATTCGTTCCTCGAACTGGCGTGACCGACCCGAGCCGAGAACGGTCCTGTTTTCCGACGTGTGGCGACGGGATCGATGTCGATCACTCGCCGGTGCGGCGGTGTCGTCCGCGGCGACGTCACCCTGGTAAGAAAACTATTTAGGACGCGATGGGCAACGGTTTACCGAGAGAAACGTCGTGTCCGGAACCGACTGTGCGTCAGTGCCGTCGTTGCCTCCATCAGCTGACGGTCAGATCGCCGACGACACGACAGACCTCGATCTAGCGTGATACTATGCAGGGACAAGCCCAACAGCAGGCCTACGACCGTGGCATCACGATCTTCTCACCTGATGGTCGACTGTATCAGGTCGAGTACGCCCGTGAGGCCGTCAAGCGCGGAACGGCGAGTATCGGCATCAGAACGAGCGACGGCGTCGTTCTCGCCGTCGACAAGCGCATTCCGTCGCCGCTTCTCGAGGACTCCTCCGTCGAGAAGATCCACAAGGCCGACGACCACGTCGGCATCGCGAGCGCCGGCCACGTGGCCGACGCCCGCCAACTGATCGACTTCGCCCGCCGCCAGGCCCAGGTCAACCAGCTGCGCTACGGCGAACCCATCGGTGTCGAGGGGCTGACGAAGGAGATCACCGACCACATCCAGCAGTACACGCAGGTCGGCGGCGCTCGACCGTTCGGCGTCGCGCTGATCGTCGGCGGGATCGAGAACGGCGAGCCGCGACTCTTCGAAACGGACCCGTCCGGCACGCCCTACGAGTGGAAGGCACTCGCGGTCGGTGCCGATCGCGGCGAACTGCAGGACTACCTAGAGGAACATTACGACGACGAGGCCGAACTCGACGACGGCATCAGCCTCGCACTCGACGCACTGGCGTCGGTCAACGACGGTTCCTTGCTTCCCTCGGAAGTCGGCCTCGCGACGGTCGACGTCGAGACCGAAACGTTCGACGTCTTCGACCAGGATCGTATCGCGGACAAACTCGAGGATACGGATCTCCTCGCCGATCCTGACGCCGAAGACGACGACGAGTAGCGACTCGCGCGTTCGGTCGATTTTCGCCGGGTAGTCGTCCCGAATAGCATCGTCGGCCGCGGTTCGATGATATCGTCGGCTGTCGAGAGTCAGTTACTGTATCCAGTTGTGTCGTCGGGAAACACTCTTGTAACCTCCCGGGAAAGCCATCGGTATGATATCACTCGACGAGGCAGTGACGGCGCAACTCGAGACACACGGGGAGCGCTTCGAGGTCCTGGTCGACCCGGACGCGGCACTCGCCATCAAACGTGGCGAGTTCGACGGCGAACTGGAGGACGTGATCGCCGCGGAGGACGTCTTCGAGAACGCATCGCGAGGCGACCGGCCCGCAGAGTCGGCACTGGAAGAGGTCTTCGAGACGACGGACCCGCTCGAGATCATCCCCGAAGTGATCGAACGCGGGGAGATTCAGATCACGGCCGAACAGCGCCGCGAGATGCAAGAACAGAAGCGAAAGAACCTGATCACGCGCATCACGCGCAACGCGGTCAATCCACAGATGGACAACGCGCCCCACCCTCCGGAGCGTATCGAGAGCGCCCTCGAGGAGGCGGGGTTCCAGGTCGATCCGATGGAACCCGTCGAGGGGCAGGTCGACGACGCTCTCGACGAGTTGCGGCCGGTTATTCCGATTCGGTTCGAAGAGGTGACGCTCGCGGTGTCCCTCCCGGCGGAGTACGCCGGGAGCGCTCAGGCGAAGGTCCGTCAGTTCGGTGATCTAGAGCGCGAGGAGTGGCAGGCGGATGGCTCGTGGGTGGGTGTCCTCACCTTCCCCGCTGGCCTCCAGAACGACTTCTACGACCTGGTGAACGAACACACGAGTGGCGAAGCCGAGACGCGGGTCGTCAAGGACAAAGACGACCTGAACACGCGGTAGCCGCCGCGGGATTCAAGGCGGTCGGTGACGTCGATTCCAGTATGGCGCGGCCAACGCGAACGCGGGAAACGCGAAACGGGGTGACGATCAGTCATCGCTGAGTTAGCGCTATCGGTACGGTGCGGGCGTTCCGATGCGACTCGATCAGTTGCTGGAGGGGCTGTTCGAACAGTGACGAGTGTCCGGAACTCGCTCGCCCGGGAGGAGAGCCACAGATGAGAGCAGTGATCGCAAAGCGTGTGGATTCGGGTGTTCCGGACACCAGTGAGATCACCGACCTCGCCGAGGCCGCGGGCTACACCGTCGTCGGCGAGTGTACGCAGACGCGCACGGCAGACGCTGCGTTACAGCTCGGCGAGGGGAAAGTCGGCGAACTCGCGACACTGGTCGCAGAGACCGACGCCACGACGGTCATCTTCGACAATCGGCTCGGCCCCTATCAGACGTACAACCTCGGCCAGCGCCTGCCGGAGGGCGCCGAGGTGATCGATCGGTTCACACTCATCCTCGAGATCTTCGGCCAGCGTGCGCAGACGCGAAAGGCCCAACTGCAGGTCGAACTCGCGGAGTTGCGCTACGAGTTGCCGCGTGCGGAGGCGAAGGCGAGTCTCGCCCGCCGGGACGAACATCCCGGGTTCATGGGCCTCGGCGAGTACGACGAGAGTCGCGAAGAGGACATCAAAGCGCAGATCAGTCGTATCCGTGACGAACTCGCCCAAATCGAACAGACCGAAGAGCAGCGCCGGGCGCGACGCCGGGACTCGGGGTTCGATCTCGTCGCGCTGGCGGGCTACACGAACGCCGGCAAGTCGACGCTGCTTCGACGCCTCGCGAGCGATCTGGACGTCGACGAGAATGCCGATCTCCATCCCGACCTCGACGCGACCGCCGAATCCGAGGATCGGCTGTTCACGACGCTCGGGACGACGACCCGCCGAGCCGACATCGAGCCTCGCGACGTGCTGGTCACCGACACCGTCGGGTTCATCTCGGATCTGCCTCACTGGCTCGTCGAGTCCTTCAAGTCGACGCTGGACTCGGTCTACCGGGCCGACCTTGTGTTGCTCGTCGTCGACGTCAGTGAACCGATCGACGAGATTCACGAGAAACTCGTCACCAGTCACGACACGCTCTACGAGCGCAACGAGGCGCCGATCGTGACGGTCTTCAACAAGATCGACCGGGTGAGCGACGAGGAACTCGCCGAAAAACGACGCGCCCTCTCCGGGCTCGCACCGAACCCGGTCGCGGTGAGCGCCCGCGAAGGCGAGGGCGTCGACCGATTGCTCGGTCGTATCGACGCGGAACTTCCCGACTGGGAGCACGAACGGCTCGTCCTTCCCATGACCGACGACACCATGAGTGTCGTCTCCTGGATCCACGACAACGCTCACGTCGAGGACGTCACCTACGGCGACGCGGACGTCCACGTCTCGTTCGAGGCCCGCCCCGAGATCGTCGCCAGGGCGCGAACGCGGGCGGGCGACCTGCGAGAGGCCGCTGCCGAGTCCGCCTGAGGTGTCTCGACTCCCAGTCCCAGCGCACCCGACGGAAACCGTTTTCCCGCCGTTCGGTGGCGATGGGGTATGGTCACGCACGATACCCTCTACGAACTGTACGAGTCCTACGATACGGACTCGGTACGGGCGTACCAGACGTTCGTCGATCTGCTGCCGCCGATGGATTCTCGTGTCGTCCTCGAGTACTGGGACCGAGCGAACGCCGAACTCGACCGACGGAAAGAACGGATCCGCTCGGCCTTCGACGAGGGTGAGACGCTCGCCGGCGTTGCCGCCACGGCCACGCGCGATCAGGCGTTCACCGCACTCGACCTGTCCACCTCGCACGGACGGCCAGTCAACGTCCTCGTACTGGACGTCGACGAGACGCTGCGGTCGGCCGGCGGGACGGACAACGAGATTCCGCGAGAGACACTCCACGTCCTCACCCGATTTCACGAGGCGGGTGTCCCGATCGTGATCTGTACCGGACAGACGCTGGAGAACGTCAAGGGGTTCGCGATTCAGGGGCTCGGCAGCGAACTCGTCCACTCGGGCGACCTCGCGATCGTCTACGAGTCGGGAACCGGCGTGTTCGCGCCCGGCCACGGTGCCGAGACGAAGCAGTTGCTGTACGAGGCCCTCGACGAACCCATCAGAGCGATCTTCGAGGACGTCCGGGGGCGGGTCCTGACCGAAGCGCCGGCGGACCTGCGTCGCGGCTGTCACCTGCAAGGGAACGAGTTCAACGTGACACTGAAGCCGAACTACGAGATCGGCTCGCCCGATGCTCGCGAGTTGATCGACGAGGCACTCGGCTACCTGCTCGACCTGCTCGCCGACGCCGTTTACCGGCAACTATCGGCGACTGGGCCGGACGCCGCGGACGGGCGCGGCGCTCCCGATCTCCGACAACAAACGCGGGCATTCTACGCCGATGCGGACCCCGAGATCCGACGCGTGCTCGAACGGGACGGCACCTATCCGGGGACCGATGCGGGTGAACTCTCTGACGACCATGTTGACGTGCTGGAGCGCATCGACGTCGCGTACTATGAGGCCGACGCGGCCGAGATCGGCAGTCTCGAACTCAACAAGGTGGTGGGCGTCCAGCGTGCACTCGACGTCCTCGGCGTAACGGACCCGTTCGCGCTGGTGATGGGCGACTCGAAGAGCGATCTGCGGGTGATGGAGTGGGTAGCCGAGAACAGTGCTGGTATCGTCGCGGCCCCGAACCACGCCTCGACGGCGGTCCTCGATCACGTTCTGTCGACCGACGAACTGGTCTTCGATCGGGGCAAGAGCGCGGACGTCCTCCAGACGATCGCGGCGATGAACGAGTTCGCACTGGTGAGTGAGTAAGGGAGTGAGGTGTGGCCAATTTTCGACCGGATGCGCGGATTGATTCGGGGTTCTTTTCATCTGGCTCTCCGAACGGGTAGGTATGACACTCACGGACGAACAGCGCGCGGTTCGGGACGTGGTACGCGAGTTCGCGCGCGAAGAGATCCGGCCGATCGCGCGCGAGGCAGACGTTACCCAGACGTTCCCGGAGGAGATCTGGGACGGCCTCGCGGAGCTCGACCTGACAGGCCTCACGGTCCCCGCCGAGTACGGCGGCTACGACGCGGACCCGGTGACCGCGAGCGTGGTCTACGAGTCGGTCGCGTACGGCTCACTCGCCGTCGCGACGGCGCTATCCGTCCACGGCCTCGCCACGTCGTGTCTTCGGACGTTCGGGTCCGACGCCCAGCAAGAGCGCTGGCTCCCGGAGATGGCCGACGGGCGACCGGTCGGGGCGTTCGCGCTCTCCGAACCGCACGCGGGGTCGAACCCCGCCGACATGTCGACCGAGGCGCGCCGTGACGGAGACGAGTACGTGATCAACGGCGAGAAACAGTGGATCACGAACGGCGCCCGTTCCGGCGTCATCATCCTCTTCGCCAAGACGGATCGCGAGGACCCCAACACCGTCACTCAGTTCCTCGTCCCGAAGGACGTCGACGGTCTCACGGTCGGCGAGAAGGAGGACAAACTCGGCCTTCGGGCGAGCGACACCACGTCGCTCACCTTCGACGACGTGCGGATCCCGGCCGAAAATCGACTTACCGAGGAGGGAAAGGGCCTCTCGGCCGCGTTCGAGATCCTCACCGGTGGTCGCGTCGCGATCGCCTCGCAGGCGGTCGGACTGGCCGACCACGCCCTAGAAGAGGCCGTCTCCTACAGCCAGGAGCGCGAACAGTTCGACGGCCCGATCGCCGACATCCAGTCGGTCCGGCACACGCTCGCCGAGATGGCGACCAGTACGGAGGCCGCGCGCCAGCTCACTCGCCACGCCGCTCGCCAGCGCGCAGCGGGCACCGCTGACGCCCCGATGGCTGCCAGTATGGCGAAGTACACCGCCAGCGAGGCGGCGATGGACGTGACGAACGACGCCGTCCAGCTCCACGGCGGCTACGGCTACGTCACCGAGGGCGAGGTCGAACGTCTCTACCGCGACGCCAAGATCACCGAGATCTACGAGGGGACGACCGAGATTCAAAAGACCGTCATCGCGCGTCACCTGCTCGACTGATCCCGCCGCAATTTCTCCTCGTCGGACGCGTGAATTCGGTAGTCACGGCGATCGCCTCACGAACCGGACGTGTCGGTGGTCCGTTTCGCGTACGCGAAGACGAGGAGCGACGTGACGAGCCAGACGACAGCACCGACGCGGATGGCGAACTCGACGCGGTCGCCCCACGTCGGCAGGTCGGCAGGGAGCGAGAGGATCGCGACGATCGGGGCACCGACGACGATCGTCAGGACGAACGTCATCTGCATCACCCAGCCGTAATCGAGGCCGTCGGGTGTACTCGTTTCGACGGGTTCTGGCACGAGTCACTCTCTCTGGTCAGCGGTCTTAAAGTCGACGTCACACGGTGCTGTGCGGTCGTCGGCGGCGGAGGGAAACCGGCACGATGGCCCCCAATCGGTGGAATTTACCCGGTCGAGTCGAAGGATCAGCTATGACGTCCGTCCGCGACCTGCAAGCGAAAGCGGGGACCGAGCCGATTACCATGTTGACGGCCTACGACGCCCCGACGGCAGCGATCGTCGACGATGCCGGCGTCGACGTGATCCTCGTCGGCGACAGCGTCGCCAATGCGGCGCTGGGCTACGAGACGACCGTTCCCGTCGACGTCGACGTCATGGCCCATCACGTCGGGGCCGTCACCCGGGCGACCGAGGAGGCGATGGTCGTCGCGGACATGCCCTTCCTCTCCTACGGCGCGGACGAAGCGACGGGGATCGAGAACGCCGGTCGGATGCTTCAGCAAGAGGACGCGGACGCGGTCAAGCTGGAGTGTGGTCCGCACACGGTCGACCTCACCCGGCGACTCGTCGAACTCGGTATTCCGGTGATGGCCCACCTCGGGTTGACGCCCCAGCACGTCAACCAGTACGGTGGCTATCCGCGCCAGGGAACGGATCAAGAGAGCGCAGAGCGCATTCTCGAACTCGCGCGGGAACACGAGGACGCTGGCGCGTTCTCGCTCGTTCTGGAACACGTCCCCTCGAACGTCGCGGCCGAGGTGACCGACGCCATCGACATCCCGACGATCGGGATCGGCGCCGGTCCGGACTGTGACGGTCAAGTACTCGTCTTCCACGATGCGGTCGGTATGAGCGAGTGGTCTCCGTCGTTCGCGAAACAGTTCGGCGACGTCAAAGGGGAGATGGAGTCGGCAGTGTCCGACTACGTCGAGGCGGTCGAATCCGAGTCGTTCCCGGCCGAGGAACACAGTCACGAACAGGCCGACCTCGACGAACTGTACTGACACGCCGATAGTCCAGGCCGATTTTTGCTCCTGGCGGCCATATTCTATTCGCGCTCGCTACCCGTCGATTTCGTCCGTGAGAAACGAGGTGAGCGCTTCGTTGAACGCAGTTGGTTGCTCGACCATCGCCAGGTGTGCCGCGTCTTCGATCTCGACCAGGGTCGTCTCCGGAATCTCGTCGGCGAGGTACTCGTGGAACCAGGGTGGCGTCAACTGGTCTCCGCTTCCGTACACGACCAGTGTGGGGACGGAAATTTCACCGAGCCGATCGCGCACGTCGAACCGGTGGGAGGTGAGGAAGTCCCGATGGGTGACGGCGGAGCCGGTTTCGGCCATGGTTTCACTCGAGCGCTCCCGGACGTCCGGATCGGGGTCGAGGAAGAGTCGGCCCGGTTCGTGGAGGAACTCGTTCGCCCGCTCGAAGTCGTTGTCGAGCCAGTCGAGCAGGTCTTCTAACACTCCCAGTCGCGCTCCGGTACCGGTCAGGACGGCCGCATCGACGTCGACGTCCCGCTCTATCAACAGGTGCTGGGCAACTGCTCCGCCCAGGGAGTTACCGACCAGGACGCGGTCGCCGGTCGATTCGAGGACGGCGAGGACGTCGTCTGCGTAGGCCGTAAGCGTCTGGTAGCCCGCCCGCGCGTCGATATCCTCGGAGTCGCCGTGACCGCTCAGGTCCAGCGTGGTGATGGGGCGGTCCCTGGCGAGGGGGAGTTGGCCGTTCCAGACGCGACCCGTCGCGCCACTGCCGTGGACGAAACAGCACCCGGCTGCGTCGGATCGATCGGGGTCATCCCGGCGATCGACGTGACGGTAGGCCGTCACCCGGTCGTGGTGAGTGACCGTTTCCATACCCATCCTTCCACGACCGGACCTATAAGTGCCGGTGCCTGTTGGATTGTGAACCGCGAACAGCGTTCTATTTCGATTTCGGGGGATGTGGTGGGGGTGTTGGAGATAGATTTATATAGTAGCAATGCTTACTTGGGGTTAGTAACACATGACTATCGCAGACACCGCCGACGCACAGTCGGCCATGGTGCGGACGTACGAGTACGACGACTCGTCGGTCGTGGTCGCGGACCTCGCCGACGCGTCGGCCGAACCCGCCGTCGACGTCGTCGACGGCACGGCTATCGTGGTTCTCGATGGCCGCCAACACGAGATCGACCTGCCCCAGGAGGGAACGGTAGCGGACACGTTTATGAAAAACGGCGTGCTCAGCATCGAACTGGAGGGTACCCGATGAAACTTACCGTCAAACCATTAAAGCAGAAGGACGCCGGTCGCGGACTCGCTGCGATCGATCGCGCGTCGATGCGCGAGATCGGCCTGGAGAACGGCGACTACATCCTCATCCAGGGCAACGGCGAGGGGCGATCCGTCGCCCGCGTCTGGCCCGGCTACCCCGAAGACGAAGGGAAGGGGATCATCCGTATCGACGGCCGGCTTCGCCAGGAAGCGGGTGTCGGGATCGACGACAGCATCGCCGTCGAGGCGGCCGACGTCAACCCGGCGACGTCGGTTACCGTCGCCCTGCCGCAGAATCTCCGGATCCGCGGCGACATCGGCCCGCTCGTCCGGGACAAACTGAGCGGCCAGGCGGTCACCGAGGGACAGACCGTGCCGTTTTCGTTCTCGTTCGGCCCCATGGCCGGTTCCGGCCAGTCGGTCCCGCTGAAGATCGCCGAGACGGCGCCGTCCGGGACGGTCGTGATCACCGACTCGACCTCGATTCAGATCTCGGAGAAACCGGCCGAGCAGATCTCGAGTCGCGGTGAGGGAACCGAAGGCCTCCCCGACGTGACCTACGAGGACATCGGCGGTCTCGAGGGCGAACTGGATCAGGTCCGGGAGATGATCGAACTGCCGATGCGCCACCCCGAACTGTTCCAGCAACTCGGCATCGAGCCGCCGAAAGGCGTCCTCTTACACGGACCGCCGGGCACGGGCAAGACGCTGATGGCGAAGGCCGTCGCCAACGAGATCGACGCCCACTTCGAGACGATCTCCGGTCCGGAGATCATGTCCAAGTACTACGGCGAATCCGAAGAGCAACTGCGCGAGGTGTTCGAGGAGGCCGAGGAGAACGCGCCGGCGATCGTCTTCATCGACGAGATCGACTCGATCGCCTCGAAGCGTGAGGAGACGAGTGGGGACGTCGAACGCCGCGTCGTCGCCCAGCTCCTCTCGCTGATGGACGGCCTCGAAGAGCGCGGCCGGGTCACCGTCATCGCCGCGACGAACCGCGTCGACGCCATCGATCCCGCACTTCGACGCGGTGGCCGCTTCGACCGCGAGATCGAGATCGGCGTCCCGGACAAGGAAGGCCGCACCGAGATCTTGCAGGTCCACACGCGTGGCATGCCGCTGGTCGATTCGATCGACCTCGACCAGTACGCCGAGAACACGCACGGTTTCGTCGGTGCCGACCTGGCGACGCTCGCCCGCGAGGCGGCGATGAACGCCCTGCGACGTATCCGGCCCGAACTCGATCTGGAGGAAGAGGAGATCGACGCCGAGGTCCTCGAAACGCTCCAGGTGAAGGAAGTCGACTTCAAGGAGGCACTCAAGGGCATCCAGCCCTCCGCCCTCCGCGAGGTGTTCGTCGAGGTGCCGGACGTCACCTGGGACGACGTCGGTGGACTCGAAGCAACCGAAGAGCGGCTTCGCGAGACGATCCAGTGGCCACTCGACTACCCCGAAGTGTACGACGAGATGGACATGCAGGCGCCGAAGGGCGTCCTCATGTACGGCCCACCGGGGACCGGGAAGACCCTGCTCGCGAAGGCCGTCGCCAACGAATCCCAGTCGAACTTCATCTCGATCAAGGGACCCGAACTGTTGAACAAGTTCGTCGGCGAGTCCGAGAAGGGCATCCGCGAGGTCTTCGAGAAGGCCCGCTCGAACGCCCCGACCGTGATCTTCTTCGACGAGATCGACTCGATCGCGGGCGAACGCGGGCGCAACTCCGGTGACTCGGGCGTCTCCGAGCGGATGGTCAGCCAGTTGCTGACCGAACTCGACGGCCTCGAAGAGCTAGAGGACGTCGTCGTCATCGCGACGACCAACCGGCCGGACCTCATCGACTCGGCGTTGCTCCGCCCCGGGCGACTCGACCGCCACATCCACGTCCCCGTTCCGGACGAGGCGGCCCGTCGGAAGATCTTCGCGGTCCACACGGAACACAAACCGCTCGCCGACGCGATCGATCTCGACTGGCTCGCGGCCGAAACCGAGGGCTACGTCGGTGCCGACATCGAGGCCGTCACGCGAGAGGCGTCGATGGCGGCGACTCGCGAGTTCATCAACTCGGTCGACCCCGACGAGATGGACGACACGCTCGGAAACGTCCGTATCTCGAAGGAACACTTCGAACACGCACTCGCGGAGGTCTCGCCGAGCGTGACCGCCGAGACTCGAGAGCGCTACGACGAGATCGAAGAGCAGTTCGACTCGGCCGAACCAGCTGCGGCAGAAGAAGATCAGCTCGGTCGAACCTTCCAGTAGGACCTTTTACCGGGTTCTCGCTCCCACGGGTCGCATCGAACCCGGTAAAATCTCCACCAAAAATACCGCACCGCGTGGGTGCTCCGCGTCGGTACACACACAGATTTCTGCCGAGTCCGCCTGCACCGTTCGTCGCCATTTCCGACGATACGTCTCCGATCGCGAGCGAACCGGCCCGTTACAGCTCGGCGAGAACGTCGTCCGCGTGGCCCTCGGGATCGACGCCCTCGTACGCGGCGACGATCGTGCCGTCGCCGTCCAGGACGTAGGTATTTCGGAAGACGCCGTCGAACGTGTTCCCGAACATGTTCTTCTCGCCGTAGGAGTCGTAGGCCGCGGAAACGCTGCCATCCTCGTCCGAGAGGAGGTGGAAGTTCAGGTCGTAGTCGTCGGCGAACTCGGCCAGGTCGGCGACCGGATCGTCACTGATCCCGAGGACTACTGCGTCGTGATCGTCGAGCTGCGGTCGTGCGTCGCGGAACTCGCAGGCTTCGACCGTACAGCCCTCGGTGTTCGCGCGCGGGTAGAAGTAGACCACGACCGGCTGTCCGGCGAAGGAATCGAGCGAGACCGTTTCGCCGCGTTGATTCTCGAGTTCGAACGTGGGTGCGTCGGTGCCAACGTCGAGCATAAATGGGCGTTTGGTCGGCCCCGACGTAGTGGTGTCGGTCCCGGCGGTTCCGACGGTGTCGGTCGCCACCACAGCGAAAAATCGCGGTCAGACTCTCGTGACGGCGGCCCACTCGATTACTCGAGGGGCTTCGCCGCATCGCGCTCGATCAGCGGATCCGCGTTCGCTTCGGGGAGGGTCACGACGTCGTCGCTCGCGAGGGTGTACTCCCGGTCGTCGACGCCGAGGATGGAGCCGACGTCAGCCGTGATCTGGACCGTTACTCTGGCGACGGCCGAGTCTTCGGCCGGTTCGTCGTTGGTCTCCGGGGTGGATGGCGCGGACGCATCGGTGTCCGAGTCGTCCGTCGCCTCGTCTGTCGATCGATCACTGGGCTCGGCTGGCGTCGATTCGGTACTCGACGAGGCCGCCCCCATCGCCTCGGCGGCGTCGAACGCGTCGTCTGCCGTCCCACCATCCGGACCGGAATCGGTGTGCGGTTCGTCGGCCGGCGCCACCGGCGGATTCGCCGAATCTGGATCCGACATCGTCTGCTCTGTCTGTGACGTGGTGTCGCGCTCGCTGGCATCGATGGCGGGGTTGTCCGCGACGGTCGTCTCGGCTCCTTCGAGAACGGAGAGTATCTCTTCTTTGTTCGTCTCGATCCGCTCGACCAGGTCGTCGAACAGCGTCGCTTCCTCGCTCGTTAGCCCGTCCGAGTCGGCCGTCATCCCGGCGGCGGCGAGGCTCGCCTGTTTGACGAGTTTCCCCATTCGGCGCTCGTAGATAGCTTCGGCGACGTCTTTCGACGTCTCGATCTCGTCCGTGAGTCGAGTCACTTCAGGTGCGGCGAACGGGTTCTCGTGTTCGGCGGCGACCTGATCCCGTTCGTGTTCTAACGCCTCGATGTACTCACCGACTTCCTGGTAGAACGATGGCCGCAGCTCCTGAAGGCTGTCTTTCTGGCGTTCCGTGTTCCGGACTGACCGGAGTTCCTCCAGATTCATACTGCGGTGGGTGTGGCCGGCGGCCGATCAGGCGCCGGTCTCTTTCTCTTTCTCTGCGCGGCCACGCGCCATGAGGAACATGGCAACGTGCTCTGGTACTGACTGCTCACCCTCCGTGACTGTAAAGGTGTCGCCACCGAGTTCGACGGGGCCGCCGCGGTCGACCGTCACCCGGATCTCGTGTCCGGTGAACGTCTCGGGGACGGCGTCGACGAGCGGGTCGAAGTCGGTGAGGTCCGCGCGGTCGATTCGCCGAACCGCGAGCGAGCTGCCGCCGTGGAGGCTCCCGGGGAGCCTGATGAGCCGGTTGGTGTCCGTCGTCACCGGCTCGTCGATGGGTGCGTTCTCCGCCTCGACCGTTCGCTCGGCGAAGCGCTGGGCGAGCTGGGCGATTGCGGTGTGGACGGTGACGTTCCCGGCCTCGATCGCCGCCCGGTTGTTCGTCGCCGCGTTCAGCGCGGCCGTCGCCTTTCCTTCCCCGATCCCGTCGAACGACTGGAGTCGTTCGAGAGCAGCTTCCTCGTCCATCGCCAACAGGTCGTCGAGGAAGGAAACGAAGCGATCGTGCAGTCGTTCTCCCCAGCCACCGCTGGTTCGCAGGATGCGACGCTCGGTCGGTGTTTCTCGCCCCATTCCTGCGACGGTCTCCGTCTCGATGAGGTGGTCGAACTCGAGGCCGATACCGCGGACGTAATCGACGATTTCGCGACGGTGTTCGCGTTCGAGGTGGCGGATCCGCTCGTCTCTGACGTGGACGTGATACCCGCGACCGCCGGAGAAGACGATCTCCATGTCCTCGAACCCGAAGTCGTCTTCGAGGAAGTCGAGGAGGCGACGGAGGGCGTCCTTGCACGTGGCGAGCATTTCGGCGTAGGAGTCCTCACCGAGGGTGACCCCCGGGAGGTGGTCGGCGTCCAGATCGAAGACGAGGTCCGATCGTTGCCATCCCTTCTCGTCCATGGAATTGGCGCCCGGGTCCTCGTACAGTCCGGCGGAGTAGTAGACGTGGCGCGGACGCTCGCGCTCTAAGAAGGTCTCGATGTCGCCGATGTCGAGGACGGATCGATGTCGAATCATCCGCGTGTCGGGGCCGCTCGTCCAGGGAATGTACCCCCACTCGCGGGATTCCGGTGCGGGCGGTGGCGTAATCTGGGCCCGCCGGTAGTAATCCCTGAACCGGCCACGAAGGTACGCTCGCGTTCGCTCCTCCATTCGCCACTGACTCGCTCGCGGTGGCGTATAACTGTATTGGAGGCGACGTCGACGAAGGAACGACGGGAGTAATCAAGATTCGGGTAGTCTTGGCCTGTCTCGGTCGGCTACCGTCGATTCGGCGTGCTCGACAGACGATCCACACTCGAATCTCCGCCGCCCTACTTCTCCGTTCAGCGCGGTACGAACTCGGAGAGTCGGTCAGTCAGTCCCGCGTCGGACGTGAGTTTGAGATAGTAGGCGTCGCCGCCGTCTTCGTAGTAATTCTCGATGCGCCGGGTGATCTCGAAGCCGAGGTGCTCGTAAAATTGCAGAGCGTTCTCGTTGGTCGTCCGGGCGTGACACGTCACCGACCGGTGGTCTGTCGCGACCGCCGAGACGAGCCGTTTGCCGATCCCTCGTCCCTGACAGTCGGGATCGACGCCGAGAAAGAGGATGTAGCCGTCGCGTCGGACCGTCACGAACCCGACGAGCGATTCGTCGTCGTGTTCGTGGACGATGCAGTGGACGGTCGATCGACGGTAGGCGTCGGAGAAAAAGTCCCAGCGTTGTTTCAGTACGTTTTCGCGCTCGCGAATCCGCTCTTTGAGTTCCCAGGCGTCTTCGACGTACTCGTCGCTGCCCGCGGGGACGACACGGCTATCGACGTTGACGCTCACTGTCACGGGATACCAGCGTCGTCAATATAATTCTGCCGGCAGCGGGTATTGCGAATCGATGCACATACCGTGGCGGGCCCAGAAAGAACGGCTATGCCCTACGAGCTTCGGCCCCACACGGCCGACATCGCCGTCGCGGCGACCGGACGGACGCTGTCGGCTGTCTTCGAAGCGACGGCCGACGGGCTCGCGGCCGCGAGTTGTGACGAACTGATCGATTCGGGCGAGCAACTCGATATCACCGCCTCGGCCGAGTCGCTGGAGGCCCTACTCTTCGAGTACCTCGACGAACTCATCTACGTGCGCGACGTCGAACTCGTCCTTCCGGTCGACCACGAGGTTTCGATTGCCGAGCGAGCTGGTGGGTGGGAACTCGAGGGCCGTGCCCGAGGAATCCCTCTCGACGAAATCGATGCCAGAGAGGTCAAGGCGGTTACCTACGCCGATATGCGCATAGAGGAGACGGCAGCCGGTTGGGAGGCCTACGTCGTCTTCGACGTGTGATGTGTCAGTAACTACCTCTTCCGTCGCCGGCATCGGAACTCGGCATCCAGGTGCCAACGCCTTTTAGGGGTGCAAACGGACGTTCGGGTATGACTACGTACGACGCGAACGGCGTGACCCTGGAACAGGTCCGCGAGTACGTCTGGGAGATCCCGCAGGACGGTGAGATGCGGGTTCCCGCGCGTGTGCTCGCGAGCGAGTCGCTCCTCGACGAGATCAGCGACGACAAGACGCTAGAACAACTGCAAAATACGACGCACCTGCCGGGGATCACCGACTACGCGATCTGCATGCCTGACGGGCATCAGGGCTACGGCTTCCCGGTGGGCGGTGTGGGCGCGATGGACGCCGAAAACGGCTGTATTTCGCCCGGGGCGGTCGGCTACGACATCAACTGTGGCGTCCGAATGATGACGACGAACCTCACCTACGACGACGTTCGGGGCCACGAACGCGAACTCGTCGATTCGCTGTTCGCGAACGTGCCGTCCGGCCTCGGCGGTGGCGGGATCGTCGAGGCGGGGATCGACACCATCGACGAGATCCTCGCGCGCGGCGTCGACTGGGCACTGGAGCACGGCTACGCCGTCGAAGACGATCTGCGCCACTGTGAAGACGAGGGCGTCCGCGAGGAAGCCGACCCGGCGATGGTTTCGCAGAAGGCGAAGGACCGCGGGAAGAACCAGATCGGTTCGCTCGGGTCGGGGAACCACTTCCTCGAGGTCCAGCGGGTCACCGACGTCTTCGACGACGAGGTGGGTGCGGCGTTCGGACTGACGGCGGATCAGATCGTCGTCCTCATCCACTGCGGCTCGCGCGGACTGGGCCACCAGACGTGCAACGACTACCTCCGGAAGATCGAACAACACCACCAGGGACTGCTCGATCAACTCCCGGACAAGGAACTCGCGGCGGCGCCGGCCGGCTCACAGCTCGCCGAGGAGTACTACGCGGCGATGAACGCGGCGATCAACTTCGCGTGGGTCAACCGGCAACTGATCATGCACCGCACCCGAGAAGTCTTCGAGCGGGTGTTCGACCGCTCGTGGCAGGACATGGAGATGGAGCTGTTGTACGACGTCGCACACAACATCGCGAAGAAGGAGACGCACACAGTCGGCGCGGCGTCGCACTCCGCAGACGCCGCGAGCGGCGCCGAACCGCGAGCCGATGAGACCGAGCGCGAACTCTACGTCCACCGGAAGGGAGCCACACGAGCCTTCCCGGCGGGCCATCCCGAGGTGCCAGCGGCCTACCGGGACGTCGGTCAGCCCGTCATCATCCCGGGGAGCATGGGCGCGGGCAGTTACGTTCTCCGTGGCGGCGAGGCGTCGATGGACCTCACGTTCGGCTCGACGGCGCACGGGGCTGGCCGTCTCATGAGTCGGACGCAGGCCAAAGACGAGTACTGGGGCGGTGACGTCCAGGAGGAACTCGAGTCCGACCACCAGATCTACGTCAAGGCCCAGTCCGGCGCCACGGTCGCCGAGGAAGCGCCGGGCGTTTACAAGGACGTCGACGAGGTCGTCCGCGTCTCCGACGCGCTCGGCATCGGCGACAAGGTCGCTCGAACGTTCCCCGTCTGTAACATCAAGGGGTGAGTCGGCCGATTACGACGAGTCGGCCGCTGACGGTCGGATCGACCATCCGCCCCATCACCCGATCTTGAACGGACTGTCGTCATCGCTCGAGGTGCCATCTTCGCCGTCGACGTTCTCCTCGGCGTACGGCTTTCTGGCGGAGATCGTCACCGACGCTTCGGGATCGTCTTCGTCCGCCCAGGGGCTCTCGTATGCGGTGAGCTCGAGGTCGGTCACTTCCCAGCCCTCAGATTCGATCAACTCGACGAGCGTCCGGCCGTCTGTGAGCATCTCGTCTTCCATAGGCTAGCACCGCCGTCCGCCCGTGTAGGTGTTGTGCCGAACTGGTGGCTGTGGTGGGACCACCGTGCCGTGTCTGTAAGCTGTGGTGGGACCATCGTGGCGTGCCTGAAAACACCCCAACACGTCACTCGCTTGGCGACCGATCGACGTCGAGCGATTCGGTGACGAGCCGTCGGTGCGCTCGACGGAGCCGCTCGGAGAGGGCCTGGTGGGAGATATCGAGTTCGGCGGCGAGCCCTTCCATGTCGACGTTTCGCGGGATCTCGTAGTAGCCGGCGGCGAGGGCCGTGACGAGTGTTTCGTACTGGGCGTCCGTCAACCCGTATCGACTGCGTTCGGTCAGTTCGAGTTCGTGCACTCTGGCGACATCGATGGTGAGGCCGGCTTCGGTCGCCGCGTCGTAGGTTGCCGACAGCACGTCGCGTTCTGGGACGAGTACACGCAGGTGCCACTGCGCGCCGGTGCCGAAGGCATCGAGGATCGTCGAACTGGTCGACGTGAGCCGGTTCACCGTCTCGATCACCGAATCGGCCCACTGGATCAGATACCGGCGTTCGTCGTCACCGTTTGCGAGTTGTTTGGATCCGACGACCGTCGGGTCTGCCTCGAGGTGGTCGTCGAGTGTTGCGAGTGACTCCCGATCTGCACGAAAGCCGACGTGTGGCATGATCGAGTCGGTACCCGACGCGACGACCGGCTCGATCCGAACCTCGAGTGACGGCACGCGATCCAGTGATCGAGCGAGAGCGAACTCGCGAGCCGGTATCACGAGCTCGGCTGTCGTGCCCATAGGGTGGCCACCACCTCCAGCCAAATGAGTTGTCTTCAGCGACGGAAGATGGTTCGTCGTTCCGACTGTTCTCTGTTCCTCCCGCCGTTCGTCCCTGTCCGCCAGTCGATCAGCTCCTCGAACGAAATCTGCCGGCCCGTCTCGGCGGGTCGATGGAACCGAACTATCCGTGGACGCATTTATGCCGGTCGGCCGACTACGCCGGTGCGTGCTCACCGATTCGTTCGGACGCGAGGTGACCGGCGTTCGGGTGTCGTTGACCGATCGGTGTAACTTCGACTGCGTCTACTGTCACAACGAAGGGCTCGGTGATACACGCGGGCCTATGGCGGCTCAGGACCACGAGATGGGTGCCGACGACGTCGTCCGGATTCTCGAGGTGCTTACGGAGTTCGACGTCGACTCGGTCAAGTTTACCGGAGGCGAGCCGCTGTTGCGTGAGGACCTCGAATCGATCGTCGCCCGGGCACCTGAGGAACTCTCGCTGTCGATGACGACGAACGGGACCTTCCTTCCCGGCAGAGCGACGGCACTCGCCGAGGCCGGACTGGAGCGGGTAAACATCTCCCAGGACGCCCTGGACCGGGAGGTGTTCACGAAGGTGACCGGAAGCGGTGCCTACGACGCGGTGATGGACGGCGTCGATGCCGCCCTCGATGCCGGTCTCGGTCCCGTCAAACTCAACGTCGTCGTGTTCGACGAGACGGCGCCGTACGTCCCGGAGATGGTCGACTACGTCGCGCGGAATCCGGGACTGCGACTCCAGCTCATCGAGTACATGCCCGAACTGACGGGCAATCCGGAGTGGGGGATCGACATCCAGCGCGTTCACGAGTGGCTGGCCGATCGAGCCGTCGAGCACACCCAGCGCGAGATGCACGATCGGGCCCGGTACTGGGTCGCACCCGAGGCTGCGGACGATCCGTCACCCTCTGAGAGGGATCCGGAGGCGAGCGATACTGACCCCGACGAGCAGCTGGGGATGGTCGAGATCGTCGACCCGGTCGAGAATCCGACGTTCTGTGCGAACTGTCATCGGGTCCGGGTGACCCACGACGGCCGGTTCACTGGGTGTCTCAATCGCACCGACGATTTCTGCTCGATGGGGGAGTTGACGAAATCGGAGATCCGGGCGGCATATCGCGACGTGGTCGCGAATCGAGTCCCTTTCTACGGCGAGTACATGATCGAAACCGAATCGGGTGAGTGGGAGATAAACGACGCATACGTGGAGTCTCCACCCGGTTCGCCGTGATCGGTCTCGGCCGGGCTGACGGGTCCGTCGAAGTACTGGATCACCGTCTGTCGACCGACTCGTTCCAGCCGAATCGTGCCCCGAGAGCGAGCGTCGCGCAGATCCCGGCAAAGAGGAGGATAGCGAGTGCATCGAGTGTAATGGCGTGCGTGAGCAAGAACACCCCGTAGGCGAGCCCGCCAGCCGCCGCCCCGACGGCCGTGCTGGAGACAATGTACCACAGTTCCAACCGACCTGTGGATGCGCTTCGTCCCAGTTGTACGCCGAGTCTGATCGCGACGCCACCGACGTCCCAGGCGACGATGGCAGCGATCGTCCCGACGAGTGGCCAGGCCGGCGTCGTCGTGGTGGCACTGATCGCGATTCCCACGATCATCCCGAGAGCCCCGAGATCGAGCAGCCGACGATTGCCGATCACCAGCGCGCGGGCGAGCACCAGGGCACCGACCCCGGCGACCATCCCTGCCGGAATCGGGTTGCTGACGGTCGTGGCGACGGCGCCTACTGACGTGACGAGTGAGGCCGTGCGAGCGAGTTGCGTTGGACGTCGGGTGAGTTCGGTCATCGTGGGGAACCTCGTTTCGCTTCTCGCTCGATGATCGCGTCGAGCGAATCGTCGTTCGTCCAGTCCAGCACCGGTACTCCCCGCCCGTGAAGGGTACTTATTCGAAGGGCCCGGCAGTGTGCCGCGAGTGCAGTTTCCGGCGTCTCGGTGGTCGTCGGATCAGGACTTACGACAGTCGTGGCGTGACCTCTGGCGATCAGTCGCTGGGCGATTATCCGTGCGCCAAAATCAGCGAGGGGTGACAGGAAGATGAGTTCCGTGTCCGGCGCCAACTGGTCGACGAGTTTACCGAGCTGTGTGGGCCAGTGGTTGTGTTTCGTCGCTGGAGGAACGGTCGAGAACTGCGGATGGCGCGTGAGTGCCCGCTGGATTCGGAGCCGATGCGCATTGCTCGATCCAGGTGGGAGCCAGCACGGTCCGCTTTCGAACGACGACGCTCGATCGGTCGCCGTCGTGGCGGCTCCGATGCCCGCGAGCCCGACCGAGTTTCCGGACGCGAGGAGGTCGGCAGCGATCCGTCCGGCAGCCTCGACGGCCCGGTCGACGGCGTGAACCGCCGTTTCGCTCGGTGCAGCGTACGCAGACCGTCTAGCATCGATCAATAACACGACTCGACTCGAGTGCATCTCGTGGAACTGTATCGTCGCAAGTTCGCCCGTTCGAGCGTGGCGATTCCAGTCGACTCGGTTGATGGGGTCGCCCGCTCGGTACTCGCGGATGGAGTGAAACTCGGTGCCGGGTCCCCCATCAGGCGTCCGGACGTGGCCAGTCCGCTGGAGCGTTGCGTGGCGCTGGGGAACGGTGGCACTCGCACGATCCAGCGAAGGGGTACAGGTGAGCGTCGTCGGTGCTGGCACGTAGATGGTGCGCTCGGCCGAGCGGGAAACGTCGCCGACGAGGACCGCCACCGGATCGAAGTCGTGCGTTCCCGGCCGCGCCTCGACGGTGTACTCGACGGTGACTGACTCTTCGGGAAAGAGCGTCGTCCCGGTCCGAATCGACCCATCGGTGACCTGCAACGCCCCGGGAACACCGTCGATCACACGCACGTCGACGAGCGGACGAGCGCCGCCGTTCGTGATCGTCGTCGCCACGGAGACGGATTCGCCCGGCTCGGGGTCGGTTGGCTCGACCGTTCGGTCGACGTCTATCGTCGGCTCACCTGCAGTGGTCGATCTGGCGTAACCGGCGTACCCGATTGCAGCGGTTCCGGCCAGCAGTAAGCCGGGTACTTCGAGCAACGCTCCTGCCCCGATCAGCCCGAGTGCGACCGACCCAACACCCCACCAGTGACCGGTCTCGGTCGGCTGGAGCGACTCCGTTCCAGCGAGCAGCCGATCCGTCGTCCGCTGCCCCGCCCCATCGCTGGTGGTGGTTGTGTCCGGTCTCGGTTTGGAGGCCTCGCTCGTGGCGTCGCCGTAGTGACGGGCCGAAATCGTCGATATTTCGTGGACAACGCGTGCATGTACATCGGGTGTTTCCTCGTTCCTCCGGACCCGACGGAGGAGCCCGAACCCGCGGTCGGCCACCTGGATGCGACCTCCGGAGATGTACCGAGCGACGAGCTCGTCGTCCGTCCACGTCCCCTCGTCGAGTACCTGTTCGGCGGCGTCTTCGTCGATTCCGGTGTACCTGACGAGCGTCTCCCGAGCGATGGCCCGATAGCCCAGTCGGTCAGATGCTTTTGTTCCCTTTCGAACGTCCGTCTGGCCAAACTCTCTGAGGGCCTCCTCCGCGGTCTGCCGGGGGACGGTGGCGTCGACGCGTCGTTCCGGTTCCGGTGTCTGAGTGGACTCCGGTCGGTTCCAGGCACGCCCGAGGCCCAGCATCGATCCGACAATGGCGGCTAGCCCGAGTATCGTGAGGAGTGCCGGTGAGGAACTGAACGCGACGATATCGCCGAGGCTAGCGAGCGCGGCGATGGCCCCGAACAGTGCCGCTGCGTAGGCGTACCGATTGATGGGGGCGGTCACTGCCGGTCACCTCCATCGGCCGAACCGATTTCCGTCGTCGCTTCGTCCGCTTCCCCGTACGTCGCTTCGATGCGCCGGAGGATCTCTACGGCACGTCGCTCCGTCACCGCTGTCGGTGATTCGGGGCCGTATCTGACCGCTTCGAACAGCGACGTGAGTTCCTCGACGTCTTCACGATCGAACCCCGCGTCGACGGCGGCGGCTGCAAACTCCCTGGGCGTACTCGTATTCGGGTTTTCGACGTCGAGGATCGTCGTCATGCGATACCAGGCGTCGTAAATCGCGTTCTCTACCTGGTCGGCGGACGCGTCTTCGATCCGATCCGCGGTATCACCGGCGACGTTTCCGACCTCGGCTTTCGCGGTCGCCGCCATCCCCCCAGTGGATTCGTCGTCCGTCGCGAGTCGAGACTTGACGAACAGGCCGATGGCGACGAGCACGATCCCACCGACGACGAGACCGAACAGCTGTGAGGCTTCGATTAGGGCCGATGAACTCGATTGACCACCTTCGTCCCCGCCACCATCCATGGGTGGGCCTGGGAGTGCGTCTTGTGGTTCGCCGGCCGTGCGGTTCATGCCACCGCCGGAGAAGCCATCGAAGCCCTTCATTACAAGATAGAAGAAAAGTGAGAGTATTACGACGATGACCGACAGTTTGGCGAGTTTCCGGAGCAAGTCGCGTCTGTCGTAAAAGGCGAAGACGATCAGGGCGATCAACAACCCGACGATGCCCGCGAATAGTATCGCCTTGAACAGGAGACCGGGGCCGCTACTGTCGGTCTCATCGAGTTCCGGTTCTTCCATCGCCGCTGGTGATCCGCCCCCGCCACTGTCTCCAGGTGTCACGGCTGATTCCGGAACGAACTGGATACTGGCCGCGACGGCGGCGATCGCCACGATCGCGATGACGGCAGCGAGTAGTCGTCGCAGTGGGATGTCCGTACGCATGTATGACGGCGTCGATTTCTCCTCCTCAGCGCACACTTATTTTTGTTGCGATGGGAACAGGTAGCCTGGTTCAAGTCCAGCATACACACCGAACTGGTTCCGACGCCGGACTGGTTCCGGAATCGACCGGTGAACACCGCTCGTGGCTGAGTTACCCCTCCATATCCGGCCGCGAGTCCTCCCCAGATGATCGCTCGACGGGCCCGTTCCGCCCGCGGTCTTTCGTTGCCCTTATGTACCCGACGGGATGTATCTCCGGGTACGATACGCTGCAGGGGGACGGCCCCCGAGTCCAAACGGGCGACGATAGATACCGGGTCGTGGTAGCCAAGCAGGCCCAAGGCGCATGGTTGCTAACCATGTGGCGTCAAGCCTCCGGGGTTCGAATCCCCGCCACGACGTCCGTACCACAGAACGCTCTGGGAGACCGGCAGACGGTCCTCTCAGCCAGACACAGACACACGATACATGAGCGAGGAAACACCGCAAGAACCCGAAGACGACGAAGACATCCAGTACTTCGTTCGAATCGGTCAGACAGACTTAGACGGCACGAAGTCCGTCGAACGTGCGCTGACCGGGCTCGATGGGATCGGCCGACGGACGGCCCGACTCGTCGCGAGCGAAGCTGCTGTCGACCGAACGGCGACGTTCGGTGCACTCGAGCAAGACACGATCGACGACATCGTTTCACTCGTCGAATCACTCGGAGACGACCTCCCCGACTGGTTGAACAACCGTCCGGGCGACTTCTACACGGGCGAGACGAAACACATCGTCGGCAACGATCTCGGTCTCACCCGCCAGCAGGACATCAACCGGATGAAGATGATCGACTCCTACAAGGGCGCCCGCCACAAGCGCGGCCAGAAGGTCCGCGGACAGCGGACGAAGTCCACCGGTCGTACCGAAGGGACCATCGGCGTCAACGTCGAGGAGATCCGCGAAGAGCAGGCCGAAGAGGCCGCCGAGGAGGATGACGAATAATGCCGCTTGGCACCGATACCAAGCAGTACGAGACGCCGAACCATCCCTACCAGGGCGAGCGCATCGCGAACGAGCACTCGCTGCTCGACCGCTACGGCCTCGCTAACAAGGAAGAACTCTGGCGAGCGCAGTCGGAACTTCGTTCGTACCGACGCGAGTCCCGGGACCTGCTCGGACAGGCCCAGGGCGACGCGACGGTCCAGCGACGCTCCGAAGAGTTCCTCGGCCGACTCAAGCGAGTTGGCATTCTCGACGAAGCGGAAGGCCTCGGTGACGTCCTCGGTCTCGAGATCGAGGACGTCCTCGAACGCCGACTCCAGACGGTCGTCTACCGCAAGGGACTGGCGAACACGCCACAGCAGGCGCGCCAGTTCATTATCCACGGCCACGTCCGGATCGGTGACCGGCGCACACGCGTCCCGTCGTACGTCGTCGACGTCGACGAGGAGGACGACGTGGCGTTCGACGAGACCAGCCCGCTGGCGGACGAACTGCACCCGGAACGTGCGGAGGGTCAATAATATGAGTCAGGACGACGATAAGTGGGGAGTCGCCCACGTGCACGCATCGTTCAACAACACCATCATGACCGTGACCGACCTCACGGGCGCGGAGACGATCGCGAAGTCCTCCGGTGGGACTGCGGTCAAGCAGAACCGCGACGAGGCGTCGCCCTACGCGGCCATGCAGATGGCCGAGGGCGTCGCCGAGGAGGTCAAGGCTGCGGGCATCACCGGTCTCCACGTCCGTGTTCGCGGACCTGGCGGCAACCTGCAGAAGTCGCCCGGTCCCGGTGCGCAGGCGACGATCCGCGCGCTCGCCCGCTCCGGTATCGAGATCGGTCGCATCGAGGACGTCACGCCGATCCCGCACGACGGATCGCGCGCACCGAAAGGCAAGGGCGGATTCTAGATCCATGGCATCCGACTACGACGTCGAGTTCGTCGAACGCACCGAACGGGAGGCGCGGATCCTGGTCCGTGGGATTACACCCGCGTTCGCCAACGGCATCCGCCGCGCGATGGTCGCCGACGTGCCGACTCTGGCGATCGACACCGTCCGGTTCATCGAGAACTCCTCGGTCATGTTCGACGAGCAACTGGGGCTTCGCCTCGGACTCGTCCCCCTGACGACGCCGACGCCAGAGGAGTTCGGCGATGACGACGTGGTCACGCTCTCGATCGACGTCGAGGGGCCGGCCACCGCCTACTCGGGCGATCTCGTCTCGAGCGAACCCGACCTGGTGAAGCCGGCCGACGAGAACGTCCCGATCATCCAGCTGAAGGACGACCAGCGCCTCGAAGCCGAGGCCGACGCGGTTTACGACCACGGCAAGAAGCACGCCAAACACCAGGGCGGCGTTGCCGTCGGGTACCGTCACCTCCAGCGCGTGACCGTCGACGGAGATCTCCCCGAATTCGAAGACGAGGAGACCCAGATCGTTCGCGGCGTCATCGAAGACGATGGCGAGTTGATCCCGACCAGCGAGTTCGGACACGATCTGACCGAGCGGTATCCGGGGAAAGACGTTACCGTCGAAGACGTCCCGAACGCCTTCGTCTTCCACGTGGAGACGGACGGATCGTTTGCCGTGGAGGAGCTCGTGACGCGCGCCGTCGGCTCGATCGACGATCGCGCAGCCGAACTGGAAGACGCCGTACAGCTATAAGAGAGACCAATGACCCGTCACCACCCTTCGAACGCGAGACAGGCCGGCGCCACGAGCTACGAGGCCGGCGACGGATCCGACCGGATCGAAAGCGGTTTGAAGGGGCGGCGGGTAGACGGAAGTGCACGCAGGGATAGCCAAGTCAGGCCAACGGCGCAGCGTTCAGGGCGCTGTCTCGTAGGAGTCCGCAGGTTCAAATCCTGCTCCCTGCATCACTTCTGGGCGAGTTACGCTCGTCAGCGACTGACACCGATTATCGGAGGATATCAATGAGTACGAAGACCAATCCGAGGCTTACAGACCTCATCGCCGAGCTGAAGTCGACGTCTCGTTCGCGAGACGCCGACGTCTGGCGCGACATCGCCGATCGGCTCGAGAAGCCCCGTTCGAACCACGCAGAGGTGAATCTGGGCCGTATCGAGCGATACGCGCGTGAAGAAGAGACAGTCATCGTTCCCGGCAAGGTGCTGGGAAGCGGTCGACTGCGAAAGAACGTCACCGTTGCCGCCGTCGACGCGTCGTCGTCGGCTGCGACGAAGATCGATCAGGTCGGCGAGTACGTACCGATCGAGCAACTGCTCGAAGAGAATCCAGAGGGATCGAACGTGCGGGTGATCGCATGAGTCTCGCCGAATTCGACGCCGACATCGTCGTCGACGCCCGGGATTGCATTCTCGGTCGCGTCGCGAGCGAGGTTGCCCAGCGCGCACTCGATGGCGAACGGATCGCCGTCGTCAACGCCGAAGATGCCGTCATCACGGGCGACAAAGAAGACGTGTTCGAGACCTACCGGACCCGAGCGCAGCTCGGCTCCGACCGCGGTCCGAACTACCCGAAACGGCCGGACATGATCTTCAAGCGGTCCGTCCGTGGCATGCTCCCGTACAAGAAGTCACGTGGGCGTGAGGCGTTCTCGAACGTCCGCATCTACGTCGGTAATCCCTACGAGGGTGACGACGACCACGAGGCGACGGTCCTCGAGGACACGTCGCTGGATCGCCTGTCGAACATCCGCTTCGTCCATCTGGGCGAGATCGCCGAACAACTGGGTGCTTCCGTCACATGGTAACGAACACGAGTGGGAAGAAGAAGACGGCCGTGGCACGAGCTACCGTCAGCGACGGTGAGGGTCGTGTCAGGGTCAACGCACAGCCAGTCGAACTGGTCGAACCGGAGATGTCCCGTCTCAAGATGCTGGAGCCGTTCCGCATCGCGGGTGACGAATTCCGCGACGGCGTCGACATCGACGTTCGGGTCGAAGGCGGTGGAATTAGCGGCCAGGCAGACGCCGTCCGCACCGCCATCGCTCGCGGGATCGTCCAGCACACGAACGACGCCGAACTGCGCGATGCGTTCATGTCGTTCGATCGCTCGCTGCTGGTCAACGACGTTCGCCAGTCCGAATCGAAGAAGTGGGGCGGCCCCGGTGCGCGGGCTCGCTACCAGAAATCCTACCGCTGAGGTGAGACAAGTATGATGGTCCCGGTCCGGTGTTTCACGTGCGGCACGGTCGTCGCCGAACACTGGGAAGAATTCGAAGAACGCGCCCGCGAGGGTGACGAGGATCCCGCCGAAGTCCTGGACGACCTCGGCGTCGACCGGTTCTGCTGCCGGCGGATGCTCGTTTCGCACACCGACCTCGTGGACGTCGTCTCGCCGTACCAGTAACCATGCAACAGGAACGCTACAACCGGTACGAGAAGGCCCGGATCCTCGGCGCGCGAGCGCTGCAGGTATCCTACGGCGCCCCCGTGCTGATCGAGACCGACCGAACGGAGCCGATCCTCATCGCGGCCGAGGAGTACGACGAAGGTGTGCTCCCGTTCACGGTCAATCGAGGGCAAGCATCGTCATGACGCTGATCACCGACGTCCGGCTGCGCGAGATACTCGACTCACGGGGCAACCCGACGGTCGAGGCTGACGTCGTCACGGAAAGCGGTGGGTTCGGTCGCGCTGCGGCCCCGTCCGGCGCGAGTACGGGCGAGTACGAGGCCGTCGAGCGACCCACCGGAGAAGCCATCGCGGCGGCTCGTGAGCGGGCCGTCCCCCGGCTCGTCGGTGAGGCCTACGCCGGCAACCAGCGTGAGGTCGACGCGATCTTGCGCGCGGCAGACGGCACCGATACCTTCTCCGAGCTCGGCGCCAACAGCGCGGTCGCCATCTCGATGGCGGCTGCGAAGGCCGGAGCGGACGTGCTGGGTGCACCGCTGTTCCAGCACCTGGGCGGAACGTTCCGCGGGGAGACGTTCCCCACGCCGCTCGGGAACGTCGTCGGCGGTGGCGAACACGCCGCCGACGCGACCGACATTCAGGAGTTCCTCGCCGCACCCGTCGGCGCACCGAGCGTTCAGGACGCAGTGTTCGCAAACGCGGCGGTCCACGCCGCGGTGGCGGACATTCTGGACGAACGCGACGAGCCTGCGGGGAAGGGCGACGAGGGTGCGTGGGCGCCGTCGATCACGGACGCCGAGGCGTTCGAGGTCGTCGACGAGGCAGTGAACCGCGTCGAGAACGAGGTCGGCTTCGAAGTCGGCATCGGCCTCGACGTCGCTGCTGCGGAACTCTACGACGCCGACGCAGGCGAGTACGTCTACAGCGACCGAACGCGCTCGACCGACGAGCAGATCGCGTACGTCGCCGACCTCGTCTCCGAGTACGACCTCGTCTACGTCGAGGACCCGCTCGACGAGGACGACTACGAGGCCTACACGGAGTTGACGGATCGTGTTGGTGACGAGACGCTCGTCTGCGGCGACGACCTCTTCGTGACGAACGTCGATCGCCTGCGCGAGGGAATCGATCGGGATGCGGCCAACTCCATCCTGATCAAGCCGAATCAGATCGGCACGCTCTCGGACGCGTTCGACGCGATCGAACTCGCGACCGAACACGGCTACGAAGCCGTCGTCTCCCACCGTTCGGGCGAGACCGAAGACACGACCATCGCACACCTCGCCGTCGCGACCGACGCCGCCTTCATCAAGACTGGCGCCGTCGGCGGCGAGCGAACTGCCAAGCTGAACGAACTCATCCGAATCGAGGACGACGCGATATGACAGAGAACGACACATCACAGGAGGGCCTCGACGCCGCCGAGGAGGAGATCGACGAGGAGCCAGCCGAGGGGGCTGGCCCCGCCGCCGAATCCGAGGAGGTCACCGAGGCCGACGACGCACAGCCCGCCGCAGACGACGCTGCGGACGAACCCGCTACCGAGGAGGCAGACGACGGCCCCACGCTCGACGACGACGTCATGAGCGACGAGGACGTCGATCTGCTCATCCCGGTCGAGGACTACCTGGGCGCCGGTGTTCACATCGGTACCCAGCAGAAGACGTCGGACATGGAGCGGTTCATCCACCGCGTCCGAACCGACGGTCTGTACGTCCTCGACGTCTCGATGACCGACGGCCGGATTCGCACGGCTGCGGACTTCCTCGAGAACTACGATCCGGAGCAGATCCTGGTCACCTCGTCCCGTCAGTACGGCCGATTCCCGGCCGAGAAGTTCGCCGAGGCCGTCGGTGCACGTGCCCGGACGGGTCGGTTCATTCCCGGGACGCTGACCAATCCGAAGTACGACGGCTACATCGAACCCGACGTGCTCGTCGTCACGGACCCGATCGGCGACGCCCAGGCCGTCAAGGAGGCTATCACGGTCGGGATTCCGGTCATCGCGATGTGTGACTCCAACAACCAGACCGGTAACGTCGACCTCGTCGTCCCGACGAACAACAAGGGTCGCAAGGCTCTCTCGGTCGTCTACTGGTTGCTCGCGAACGAGGTCCTCGACCGCCGCGGCGCGGAGCCGTCCTACGCGCTCGAGGACTTCGAGAGCATGGTGTAGGTTCGGTATTGTCCTTTCAGCCGTTTTCACGCCCGCGAGCGACAGCTACCTGCGACGACGGCCGCCTGCCGTCCTCGATGCGATCGAGCTCGACAGACAGAAAGAGTTACCTGTCGAACGGCGTGATTCGATCGTATGACCGATCTCCTGTACGAGTTCGAAGAGGAAGCGATCCCACCGGTCGTCGCCCTGGCGGCGGCTGCACTGGCTGGTGTCTTCGCGCTCGGGTTCGTGTACAAGCTCCTCACCGTCGTCGTCCTGTAGCAGTTGGGCGCGAATCGGCGTGCCCGATGTGGTGTCGATCGCCGCTCGAGAAGACAGCAATTAAGCCGGGTCGGGCTAATCCACCGCCAATGACTCGTTCGAGCGCTCCCGGGAAGGTCTACCTCTTCGGTGAGCACGCGGTCGTTTACGGCGAACCGGCGGTCCCGTGCGCGATCGAGCGTCGGGCCCGGGTGGGTGTCGAGCCGCGCGACGATGCGACATTGCGCGTTCATTCCGATGATCTCAGCCTGGATGGGTTCACCGTCGAGTACGCGGGCTCGACCGACGGGAAACCAGATATCGACGTCGCCGAGTCGCTCGTCGACGCCGCGATGGGATACGTCGACGAGGCGATCGCGCAGGTGCGTGAGGTAACTGGCGAGCCCGACGCCGGATTCGAGGTGACGATCGAGAGCGACATCCCGCTGGGGGCGGGTCTGGGGTCGTCCGCGGCGGTCGTCGTCGCCGCGATCGACGCCGCAACCCGCGCGCTCGGGGTCGAACTCTCCACGGCGGAACTCGCCGAGCGAGCGTATCAGACCGAACTTGCAGTGCAGGACGGGCAGGCCTCGCGAGCGGACACGTTCTGTTCCGCGACCGGCGGTGCCGTTCGCGTGGAAGGATCGGACTGTCGGGCGATCGACGCGCCCGATCTTCCGCTCGTGATCGGATTCGACGGTGGGGCTGGAGATACTGGTGCACTCGTCGCGGGTGTTCGACAGCTTCGCGACGAGTACTCGTTCGCGGCGGACACGGTCGCATCGATCGGCGACATCGTACGGCAGGGTGAGACGGCGCTGGCCGACGGTGACGTCGCGGAACTCGGGCGGTTGATGGATTTCAACCACGGACTGCTGTCGGCGCTGGGCGTCTCCGGCCGCTCGCTCGATTCGATGGTGTGGGCGGCACGCGAAGCCGGTGCACTGGGCGCGAAATTGACGGGTGCCGGCGGTGGTGGCTGCATCGTTGCACTGGACCCGACGCCGGAGACGGAGACGGCGTTGCGGTACTTACCCGGTTGTGAGGACGTGTTCCCTGCGGAACTGGCCGACGAGGGGGTGCGCCAGCTCGAATGACGGTCGTCCTGAAACTCGGCGGGAGCGTCGTCACGGAGAAAGATCGGGCGGAGACGATCGACGGTGCGGCGCTCGATCACACGGCGGACGCGATCGCCGACGCGATCTCGGTTGGCGATGTCGACGACCTGGTCGTCGTCCACGGTGGCGGGAGTTTCGGCCACCACCACGCGAGCGAGTTCGGCGTGAGTACGACCGACGGAAGTCACGACGTAGACGCCGTCCACGCGATTCACGGGGCGATGACGACGCTCAATCAGTTCGTCCTCCGGCGCCTGCTCGACCGGGACGTCCCCGCCGTTCCGATACAGCCGTTTTCGGCCGGCCATCGGTCCGAACGTGGTGAACTCACGTTTCCGTTTGGCCAGATCGAGACGCTGCTTTCGGAGGGGTTCGTTCCCGTGCTCCACGGGGATCTCGTCGCGCACGCGGGTGAGGGCGTCACCGTCGTGAGTGGGGACGAACTCGTCGTCGAGTTGGCAGCGAGTCTCGGAGCCGACCGCGTCGGGCTCTGTTCGGCAGTCCCCGGCGTTCTCGACGATGCCGATGCGGTCATCGATCGGATCGACGAGTACGATGACGTCGCCGACGTGCTGGGCGAGAGCGAGGCGACGGACGTGAGCGGCGGGATGGCGGCGAAGGTGCGGGCGTTGCTCGACCTCGACTCGAACGCGACAATTTTTGGACGCGACGGACTGTCAGCGTTTCTCGAGGGGGACGATCCGGGAACGACGATCGACTAGTCGTCGCCGGTGGAGTCGCGGGTTAGAACGTCGAGACGACCTCGTGGATACAGCCGTCGGCGGCCGCGTAATCGAAGTGACTCGGGACGTACGCGACGTTGTGGTCCGTGTAGTTCGACGGCGGCGTTCCGTCGCAGCCGTCGTTTCCGACTGCGTCTCCCAGTTCGGCGGTCCCGTACGCCCAGTTCAGAATCTCGTCGTCTTCCATCCAGTAGTTGTGTACGTCGCCCACGGCGGCTTCGATGTCGGGGCCGTAGGTGCCCTCCATCGAGACGGATTCGTCGTCCGCGGCGCCGCCGAGGAGTGAGAGTGACGCGAGATCGTCGTGATGGCCCCACTCCGAGAGTTGCTCGACCGCCGACAAAGCGACGCGAGCGCCGAGTGAGTGGGCGACGTACCGAACGGTGACGCCCGGGTTGGCCGCCTTGTAGGCGTGGGTGAACGCCGCGAGTTTCGGGCCGTTTTCCTCGGCGATCTCGGTGGCGTTGTACCAGCCGAAGTCGGCGTCCCACGAGAACCCGACGAACGGCTGTGCGTATCCCTCGGCGGAAAACGTCTCGTCGGCGTCGCCGAACGTACAGACCCCGCCCTCGGCGTCGTTGTTCCAGCCGTGGACGAACACGAGTAGTTCGTCGCCCGGGGCGCTGTGGATGCCGGGAATCCCGTCGCCAGCGTACTCGTAGTTGGTCGCGTCGTTGCCGTCTGTGAGGTAGACGCTTCCGTACCACGTCGTGTCGAAGTGACCGCGTGTCGTCACTCGCGGAAACGCCGTCGGTGGGTCGTCACAGCCGCCCTTGCTACCGGCGCTCGCAGTTCCCGATCCCGCGAGGATGGCGCTCCCGGCGAGTCCGGTCGTCGCCAGTCCGCGGAGTACTCGTCGTCTGGACGCCGATCGAGTTGCCTCTTCCGTGCCCTGTTGTGGCATGAATGTTGTTACCAATACTTACTACTTAACCATTGTGTCAATCGTCGGCAGTGACTGGTCACGGTCGCGATAGACGGCTGGCACTGACTGTAACCGGTTGTCGGTTTACCTGCTAGAGGCAGGCCATGGGCCGTCTGGTCGGCGTGAAGCCGACGGATCGACCCGCGGTCTTTATACGGGATGGGTGTGTATGTCGGGGTAGCGAGACCCGCGGGCAAGTGCGATCGAGGTCGGGTCGGCCGGAGCCACCGATTCGATCGCATAGCGGGATGGCCGACGCGCAGTCACGTCGAGGCCGTAGGAACCGGGAGTCCGCGGACCGTTACCACGAGCGCCCATCAACGAGGCGCTCGGTGTCTACCAATGGAAATTGAAATTGCAACGATCGGCGGTTACGAGGAAGTCGGCCGGCAGATGACTGCCGTCCGCGCTGGTAACGACGTCGTCATCTTCGACATGGGACTGAACCTCTCGCAGGTTCTGATCCACGACAACGTCGAGACCGAGCGCATGCACAGTCTCGATCTGATCGACATGGGCGCGATTCCGGACGACCGGGTCATGTCCGACCTCGAGGGCGACGTCCAGGCGATCGTTCCGACCCACGGCCACCTGGACCACATCGGCGCGATCTCGAAGCTGGCGCATCGGTACAACGCACCGGTCGTCGCCACGCCGTTTACCATCGAACTGGTCAAACAGCAGATCGAGAGCGAACAGAAGTTCGGCGTCGAGAACGACCTGATCAAGATGGATCCCGGCGAGACGATGTCGATCGGCGACACCGGTCAGGTCGAACTCGAGTTCGTCAACGTCACGCACTCGATCATCGACGCCATCAACCCGGTCTTGCACACCCCCGAGGGAGCCGTCGTCTACGGACTGGACAAACGGATGGACCACACACCGGTCATCGGCGATCCGATCGACATGGAGCGGTTCCGCGAGATCGGTCGCGAAGGCGAGGGCGTCCTCTGTTACATCGAGGACTGTACGAACGCGGGCAAGCAGGGTCGCACACCGAGTGAATCGGTCGCGCGGCGCCACCTGAAAGACGTCATCTACAGTCTCGAGGACTACGACGGCGGCATCGTCGCGACGACGTTTTCGAGCCACATCTCCCGCGTCACTTCGCTCGTGGAGTTCGCCAAGGATATCGGCCGCCAGCCGGTCTTGCTGGGCCGCTCGATGGAGAAGTACTCGGGCACCGCCGAACGACTCGACTTCGTCGACTTCCCCGACGATCTCGGGATGTTCGGCCACCGCAAGTCGGTCGATCGAACGTTCAAACGGATCATGAACGAAGGCAAGGAGAACTTCCTCCCGGTCGTCACCGGCCACCAGGGCGAGCCACGTGCGATGCTCACCCGGATGGCCCGCGGTGAGACGCCGTACGAACTGGACGACGGCGACAAGGTCGTCTTCTCCGCCCGCGTGATTCCGGAACCGACGAACGAGGGTCAGCGCTACCAGGCCGAGAAACTGCTCGGCATGCAGGGTGCGCGCATCTACTCCGACATCCACGTTTCCGGGCACCTCAACCAGGAGGGCCACTACGAGATGCTGCAGGCGCTCCAGCCCCAGCACGTCATCCCGGCTCACCAGGACATGAAAGGCTTCTCCAGTTACGTCGACCTCTGCAAGAGTGAAGGATACAAACTCGGTCGGGACCTTCACGTCACATCGAACGGCAACCTGATCCAACTGGTCGAGTGAGATGACGAGCCCTGAGGCACGCGAACAGACGGTGCTCGAAGCGGTCCGGAAGCGTCGCGAACTGGTCAACGAGGCGATTCCCGAGGAACTCCCGGTTCGCCGACCGGAACGGCTCTACGAAGCGTCGCGCTACCTGCTCGACGCGGGTGGCAAGCGGCTCCGACCGTCGGTACTGCTCGCGACAGCAGAAGCGCTGACCGACGTGGAGCCACTCTCGCAGTCGTATCGGTCGTTCGAGCCGCTCGACGACTCGGACCCGGTCGACATGCTGGCGGCAGCCGTCAGCGTCGAAGTGATCCAGTCGTTCACGTTGATTCACGACGACATCATGGACGACGACGATCTCCGACGCGGCGTCCCGGCCGTCCATCGCGAGTACGACGTTGAGACGGCGATTCTGGCGGGCGATACGCTGTACTCGAAGGCGTTCGAGATCATGCTCGATACGGGCGCCGAGACGGATCGGATGGTCCGTGCGCTCGACGTTCTCGCGAACACCTGTACACAGATCTGTGAGGGACAGTCGCTCGACGTCCAGTTCGAAGAGCGTGACGAAGTCACGACCGACGAGTATCTGGGGATGGTCGAACAGAAAACCGCCGTCCTCTACGCGGCATCGGCCGCGCTGCCCGCCGTCCTCCTCGGAGCGGACGAGGAGACTGTCGACGCGCTCTACGGCTACGGCCTCGACATCGGGCGCGGGTTCCAGATCCACGACGACGTCCTCGATCTGACGGTCCCGAGCGAGACGCTCGGCAAACAGCGCGGGAGCGATCTCGTCGAGAACAAACAGACCCTGATCACGGTTCACGCTCGCGGACAGGGCGTCGACGTCGACTCGCTCGTCGACACCGACGACGTCGACGCCGTCACCGAGGCAGAGATCGACGACGCCGTCGCCACGCTCGAAGACGCGGGCAGTATCGAGTACGCTCGATCGAAAGCCCGCGAACTCGTCTCGAACGGGACCGATCGACTGAACGTCCTCCCGGAGAACGAGGCCCACGATCTCTTAGAGGACATCGCGGATTACCTCGTCGAACGCGGCTACTGACCCGCCACGGGCGACGGGAACCGGTCAGACGCCAGTGGCGGTTTCTCGTACTGTTGCTTCGAGCGAGTCACGTAACTGGCGATGTCCCCGTGTGCAGCGACCGCTCGCGATCGGATCCGCGGTTGTTTTGACGGAGCCCCGAGAAGCACCCGGTAATGGACGACGAGGTACGCGAGCGCGTCGAACGCGAGGTCGAGAAACACGCGCTCTTGAACGCCGTTAAGCACGAGAGCGACGCGGACGTAGGCGCCATCATGGGCCCGCTCATGGGCGAGAACCCGGACTTTCGGCCCCACGGGGGCGAGATTCCAGGCGTCGCCGGGCCGATCGTCAGTGAGGTGAACGCGCTGTCCCACGAGGCGCGCCGCGACCGCATTGCGGAGCTGGCACCCGACGAACTGGCCGAGATCGAAGCCGAGGACGAAGAAGACGAGTGGGACCTGCCGGCCCTCCCGAACGCCGAGGGCGTCGAGGAGGTCCGGATGCGCTGTGCGCCGAATCCGAACGGGCCGTGGCACGTGGGCCACGCTCGCATGCCGGCGGTGATCGGGACCTACCGCGAACGCTACGATGGCTGGTTCTGTGTCAGGTTCGACGACACCGATCCGGAGACGAAGCGTCCGGACCTCGACGCCTACGACGATATTCTCGACGATGTCGAGTACCTCGGATTCGAGCCCGACGCCGTCTACCGCGCCAGCGACCGGGTCGAAACCTACTACGAGCACGCCCGTGAGCTGATCGAGCTGGGCGGCGCGTACACCTGTTCGTGTTCCGGCGAGACGTTCAGCGACCTCAAAAACGACGGCGAGGCCTGTCCCCACCGCGAGAAGGACGTCGCAACCGTCCAGGAGGAGTTCGAGGCGATGGTCGCGGGCGAGTACGACAGCGGTGAGATGGTCTTGCGGGTCAAGACCGACATCGACCACAAGAACCCGGCGCTGCGCGATTTCGTCGCGTTCCGGATGATCGACACGCCCCATCCACGCGACGTGGCCAGCGAGTATCGCTGCTGGCCGATGCTCGACTTCCAGTCCGGTATCGACGACCAGCTGGTCGGCGTTACCCACATCATCCGCGGGATCGATCTGCAGGACTCCGCGAAGAAACAACGCTTCGTCTACGACTACTTCGACTGGGAGTATCCCGAGGTCGTCCACTGGGGCCACGTCCAGTTAGACGCCTACGACGTCCCGATGAGTACCTCCTCGATCAAGGAGCTGATCGACGCCGGCGACTTAGACGGCTGGGACGACCCGCGGGCACCCACGCTCGCGAGTCTGCGACGGCGGGGCATCCGCGGCGACGCGATCACCGACGCGATGATCGGCCTCGGCACGTCGACGTCGAATGTCGACCTCGCGATGAGCACCATCTACGCGAACAACCGGGAACTCATCGACGACGGGAGTGACCGCTACTTCTTCGTCCGCGACGGCACCGAAATCCCACTCGGCGGGAGCCCACCTGCGGAGGCGAATCCGCCGCTGCACCCCGATCACGAGGACCGCGGCGACCGGGCGATCCCCGTCGGTGACGCCGTCCTCGTCGAACCCGCGGACGTGCCGGATCGCGAAGCCAGCGTCTGGCTGAAAGGGCTCGGCTGTTTCCAGTACACCCGTGATACACTCCAGTATACGGATGAATCGATCGACGTGGTTCGCGAGGGAGACGTCGACGTGATCCACTGGGCTCCGGCCGACGAGAACGTCTCGCTCCAGCTCCGGACGATGGGCGGGGACGTCTTCGGTCACGCGGAACCGGGTGTCGCCGCACTCGATCCCGACGACACCGTCCAGTTCGTCCGCGTCGGGTTCGCTCGAATCGACCGCCACGACGACGAGGAGACGGTCGCGTACTTTTCTCACCCGTAGGGCACGCATCTCTGCGGTTTTCGACGCTCAGCCGAGTAATTCGTCGTCGGCGTCCGGCTTCGGATCGGCGACGACGCCATCCTGACGGCCGAGCACACGCGCGTGGGCCGCACAGACGAGGCGGTTCTCTGCCCACGGCACGTGAAGCTCGACGACTGCGGGCCGATCGCAGTCGTCTTCGGCACAGTCCATGCGCAAGCGTACGTGGCCGTCACAGTCAGAGGTTTCGGTCGGACTGATTCTGGCGTGAGGTCGGTTATGGCCCCGAGCAGTGGCGTGCGGCCCTCGATACAGGTAGCCAAACCAGCTTTGGCCGTGGACCCGGAACGACTCGCCATGACACGTGGGGCGATCATCGTCGGTGCGTCGTCGGGGATCGGCGAGGCACTCGCTCGCCGTCTCGCGTCGGACGGGTACGAAATCGGGCTCGCCGCTCGCCGGACCGATCGCATGGTCGAGATCGGCGAAGCGCTCCCAACGAAGGCGGCCGTCGCGACGATGGACGTCACGGAACCCGACGCCGCTCGCGAGGCGTTTTTCGAACTTACGGCGGCGATGGACCGGGTCGAACTCGTCGTGCTCTCGGCCGGTGCCGGTTCGATCAATCGTGACCTCTCCTGGGAGACGGAACGGGAGACGATCGACGTGAACGTTACCGGCTTTACGGCCCTCGCGACGGCCGCGATCGAGTACTTCGAACGCGCCGGTATCGAGGCCACGTCCGAGTCTGCATCGACCGACCGACGACCGACCCCGGACGCGCCCATCGACGGGCACCTCGTCGGCATCTCGTCGGTCGCGGCCGGGTTCGGTAGTCCCGATGCGCCGGCGTACAACGCTTCGAAAGCGTTCGTCAGCCGGTACCTGGAGGGGCTTCGTCACCGACAGGCTGCTAACGCGGCCGACGTCACTATCACGACCATCGAGCCCGGATTCGTGGACACCGACATGGCGCTGGGGGAGGAGCTGTTCTGGGTGTGCTCGCCGGAGACGGCCGCCGCACAGATTCATCGCGCGATCGAATCTCGTCGAACGCACGCCTACGTCACCCGCCGATGGCGACTGATCGCGCTGCTGTTCTGGCTGCTCCCGGAGTCGATCGCCCGACGACTGCTCTCCTGACGGACGCCTATTCGCCGTCGAATCGCGTTCGGAGCGCACGAACCGTTTCGGCGGCGTCGTCGCCGACCGATCGGGCGTCCGTCCCGTAGTGATCGACGAGTGGTGTGAGGGCGTCACCGAACGATCGCATACACTGGCCCGTCGAGTGGTAGCCGAGTTCGTCGGCCACCGACGACCAGGCTCGTGCCTGGAGGCCCCGACGGACGAGCAATCGCTCCTCGCGAGTCGATAGCCCGTCTCCGGGCAGCGCTGGTTGTTCGATTATCGCGCGGACGATCAGCGGCCGGAACGGACCGGGATCGACGTCGAACAGGCCGGGTCCGTAGGCGGCCCCGGCGACGACGCGCCAGCTGTGGGGGTCCCGTGGGAGTGCGGGTACGGCCGCTGCCGGTATCGATCGCAGCAGCGCCCGGGCGGTATCGACCGCGAGGTCCTCGAGTGCGTCGGCGAGTACCGCAGGAAGGCGGCGGGCGAACCAGGTCGTGTGGCGATCACGGAGGGCTTCACCACGTTCGCTCGTCGGATGGACGACGATCGCGGAGTACTCACCGCTGCGGTCGTTTCGCGTCGTCGACGCGTGGATCGTCTCGTACCCGTTTCGGTGCCAGAATCGCAGGAGTTCGGGCGTCGCACCGAATCCGGAACCCAGCCAGTCCGCTTCGGACCCAACTTCCTCCCGAATCTTCGAGAGCAGGTGCGAGCCGAGGCCGCATGACCGAACGGCGTGGTGTGTCGCGATCCGAATCACACGGTAGCCCACCGGGGCGCCAGCCGATTCGTCCCTGAGCTGGCTCGTCAGTACGTCGGGAATCATGTTCCCGCGGATGCGCACCCCCTCGTACATGTCGGCGCGCCAGTCCGCGTCGAGTCCCCCTTCGCGGGCGAGCAGCGCGACGGCGACGACGTGCCCGTCTCGCTCCAGGGTTCGGACGGTCACGTTCGGCGCATCGAGCAATCGGGCCAGGTCGGTCGGCTCGGTCCGGTAGTGGGCGAGCACGAGCAATCCGAACGTCTCTCGAAGGCGGTGTTCGTCGGCGACGAGCGCCGCGGGATCCGGGTGTTCGTAGCTGACGTTCGAGACGGTCGCGTCGGCGATCAGCGGTTCGACCGGTGGCCGGGCGTCCAGCGCGAGGACGCGAAAGGCCCACGTCTCGATCGGATCGCCGGCAGCGTAGCGAATCGGCTCGACGAGCGACCGCGTGAGCACGTCGTGGACCCCCTCGTCGAGTCGATCGCGGAACCTGACGTCGAATCCGCGACCGGTCCCCTCGTAGCCGTGGACGGTCGTCGCGTAGGCGACTCGCTCCGCAGCGAGCGTCGTCTCGAGTATCGAGACGGGCAGTGCGGCCGCTTCGTCGACGATGACGACATCGGGTTCGTCGATCCACGAGTCGACCTCGGTCGCGGTCGCGAACCGGACTCGCCCCCCGGAAGCAGTCGTGATGGTGGAATGGATACGATCGTCCTCCTGGGGGTCTTCCGACTCTGAAATCGAGTCGAGATCGGCGGCGAGTTCGCGAGCGCGGGCGAACACTTCGAGACAACCGTCCGGCGACGGTGCGGTAACGGCGACGTCTAGCCCTGCCGCCGCGAGCGCACCGGCTGCCAGTCCCGCCGCACTGGACTTTCCGCGACCACGGTCCGCCTCGACGACGACCGCGGTTTGCTGGTTGGGCGTCGCGAGGAACGGCTCGAAGGCCGCGACGGTATCTCGTTGGTCGGCGGTCAGACAGGCCTCGAACGCCTCATCGGGGAAGACAGCGTCGGCTGGAACGCCCTGCTCATCCGACTGCGACGCCAGCTGAGGGGCTGGATCGGTCCGCCCGCTTCGGATGACGCGGTCGTCGTCGACGTCGACGATCCCGATTCCGGGATGTGTCTCGAGAGTCTCGACGAGCCGTCTCCGGAAGTGACCGGTGACGTCGTCGACGGTGTACGGTGGCGACGCGAGCGTCTCGTCGAACGCGTCTCGGCGATCGGGCCACGTCTCGAGCGAGGGTGTGAGCAAGATCACGAGTCCACCACCGTCGACCGCGCCGACGACGCGTCCGAGTGCGTTCGGTCGGCACGCCCGATGTGCGTCGACGGCGACGACGTCCCTGGTCGTTCCCAGGAGCCGGCCTGCCGTCGACTGGGTCAGGTGCTCACAGCGAAGCCGATCGTCGGGACCGACGAGCGTGGTCTGGCTGATCGGGACGTCGAGAGTGTCGAGGATCCCTTCGAGGTGGCTGTAGCCGACCTCCCTGTCGCCTGCGAGAACGAGGAGGCGACGCTCGTCGACGGTCGCCGCTTCCGCCACGAGGTCCGCCGCGAGCGCCACCGAGTTCATACCACGCGATTGCGCCCGCCCGACGGTAATTCCACCGCTTCCGGTCTGTCCGGGTCTCCCGGTCTGTCCGGTTCGGCAATCGTCGCGCCGTCGGGTATCTTTCTGACGTGCGCATCCGTGTCACCCCGAAGAATGTTTGAACACGCTTTTATGGGGGGCACCGTTACTGAGCAGTACACCCTACGCGGGGTTGATGATGCTCCTAGCCGCACAGGAACTCCGCCGGAGTCGGGATCGACTCGGTCTGGCACGGGGACACCACGCGCCCCGACGGCAGGGGAGTGCGAGCCCGCGCGTAGGAGAGGTGAACAACCAATGTCAGTCTACGTCACGATCGACGTCCCGGTCGACCTTCAAGAGGATGCCTTAGAGGCCCTCGAGGTTGCCCGAGACACAGGACGCGTAAAGAAAGGAACGAACGAAACCACCAAAGCGATCGAGCGCGGCAACGCCGACCTCGTTTTCGTCGCCGAAGACGTCAGCCCCGAGGAGATCGTCATGCACCTCCCGGAACTCGCCGACGAGAAGGGTATTCCGGTCGTCTTCGTCGAGACCCAGGACGACGTCGGCCACGCCGCCGGCCTCGAAGTCGGCTCCGCTGCCGCGGCAATCGTCGACACCGGCGATGCCGACGACGATGTCGAGGACATCGCTGGCAAGATCGAGGACCTCGAGTGAGGTGAGAGAGGATGAGCGCTGAAGAGGATGAAAGCGGCTCCACGCCCGCCGAAGTTATCGAGATCGTCGGCAAGACCGGCATGCACGGTGAAGCCATGCAGGTCAAGTGTCGGATCCAGGAGGGCGAGAATCAGGGTCGCATCATCACTCGCAATTGCCTCGGGCCGGTCCGCGAGGGGGACGTCCTCCAGCTGCGCGAGACCGCCCGCGAGGCCGATTCGATCGGAGGACAGTAACGATGGTCGAGAAACGCACGTGTGACTACACGGGAGAGGAGATCGAACCCGGGACGGGCATCATGTACGTCCGGACCGACGGGACCGTGCTCCACTTCGTCGACTCCAAGGCGGAGAAGAACTACCGTCTCGGTCGCGAACCGCGCGATCTGGAGTGGACCGAAGAGGGCCGTCGGGGCAAGGAGTCGACACCTGATTCCGCTTCCGAGGAGTCAGTCGAGGAGGATGCTGATACCTCGGAATCCGAGGCCGAACCCGTCACCGAAGACGAGTCGGCTGACGACGAAACTCCCGACGCTGAGGGCGACGACGCTGAAGGTGACGAGGCCGAGGACGCCGAGTCCGACGACACTGAAAGCGACGAGTCCGACGACGTCGAAGACGGCGAGACCGACGCTGCCGAAACCGACACGGACGAGTCCGAGGAGGACGAGGAATGAGTGACCACGAGCGGACCTTCGTGATGGTCAAGCCCGACGCCTTCGCGCGCGGACTCGTGGGCGAGGTCGTCTCTCGACTCGAAGACCGCGGGCTCAAACTCGTCGGCATAAACGTCGAGAACATGCCCCGCGAACGGGCCGAAGAGCACTACGCGGAACACGAGGACAAACCCTTCTACGACGATCTGGTCGACTTCATCACGTCGGGCCCGGTCGTCCCCATGGTCTGGGAAGGACAGGATGCGACGCGACAGGTTCGCCAGATGATCGGCGAGACCGACCCGCTCGAGGCGGCACCCGGAACGATCCGCGGTGACTACGCACTCGACCTCGGTCGGAACGTCGTTCACGCGGCGGACAACGAAGACGAGGGCGCGAACGAGCGCGAGATCGCGATCCACTTCGACGAGGACGAGCTGATCGAGTACGATCAGCACGACGCCTCGTGGCTCTACGAGTAGTCGCCCTCGAATTACTGCGGCCCCTTATTGGGTGTGCGAACTAACCGATTCGATAGCGTCGCGTCTCCGTTGCCGGTGTAACCGTTAACACGTGGTCCGTCGTGGGTCCTGGTGAGGAGCTCGCGGGAATCCGATCGCCGGATCCGTTGCGCCGTGGTATCGTTTCACTCCTCAACGTTTAACACTCGCGCGAACGAACACCTCTCCGGGTGTCCACAATGACCGAACACGAACTTCCACCACTACCGTACGATTACGACGCACTCGAGCCATCGATTTCCGAACAAGTCGTCACCTGGCATCACGACACACACCATCAGGGCTACGTCAACGGGCTGAACGCGGCCGAAGAGACCCTCGCCGAGAACCGTGAGAGCGGTGACTTCGGCAGTTCGCCTGGTGCCATCGGGAACGTGACCCACAACGGCTGTGGCCACTACCTCCACACGATGTTCTGGGAGAACATGTCCCCCAACGGCGGCGGCGAACCCGAGGGCGACCTCGCCGACCGTATCGAGGAGGATTTCGGCTCCTACGAGGGCTGGAAGGGCGAATTCGAGGCCGCGGCCGGCGCCGCCGGTGGCTGGGCGCTCCTCGTCTACGATCCCGTTGCGAAGCAGCTCCGTAACATCGTCGTCGACAAACACGACCAGGGTGCACTCTGGGGCTCCCACCCGATTCTCGCACTCGACGTCTGGGAACACTCGTACTACTACGACTACGGCCCGGACCGCGGCGACTTCATCGACAGCTTCTTCGACGTGATCAACTGGGACTCCGTCGCCGAGGAGTACCAGAAGTGCCTCGACCACTTCGAGTAACGCTGCCTCGCCGCTCTCGAACCTGCATTTTTGCCGTCCGCGCTGTGTCACTGATCCCCGATCCCACAGCGACAGGTAAACTACCAATCCGGCTCCAGAATCCGCCGGGAGTTTTAGGACCCGGCCGTTCGTAGCCACTCGCATGCCACGACCGAAATCTGCGTTCGAATCGACCTACCCCTGTGATTTCTACGAACCGTCCGACCTCCTCGAGGCCGGGCAGATGTACACCGTCTACGAGATCGCCAGACTCCTCCAGGAGCTCGAACCGGAGGCCGAACTCGACAGGGAGACCGAAGATATCCTGCTGGACTGGGCGATTCCGTGGATCATGATCAACGCCGACGACCTCGTCGTCGCCGAACCGCGAACCGAAGACGAACCCGGCTACTACGGATTGGCTGCCGAATAGCTTCTGCGATGTTCGTTCGACGCCAGGAAGTGTTCGTCGCGACGCTACCGGGCTGGTCAGTGCTGTCGGGCCATCCGTCCGGCGAGTGTAACGTGGTCGGCGGGGTCGTCGGTCACGCTGGCTCCGTGTCCAGAGTGGAGCGCTCGAAGCGACTCGTCGACGAGCGACTCGATCTTGTCGATACTCTCGATCAACGCCGTTCGGTCACCCTCTGGTAAGTCCGTTCGACCGAACCCGCCGTTCGCGAAGACGAGGTCGCCGGCGAAGAGAATCTCGGGCTCGTTCGCGTACAGACAGAGGTGGTCGTCCTTGTGACCCGGTGTGTGGACGGCCGTGTACTGGTGATCGCCGATCGGAAGCGTTGCACCGTCGTCGAGTTCGGTGTCGACACCCCTGGCCGACGGATCGTACCCCCAGACGTCGACGTCGAAGTGATCCGTCACGGCGGCCAGGTTCCCGACGTGATCGGGATGCGTGTGGGTCAGGACGACCGCGTCGAGGTCGTCCACCCGTGCTTCGATCTTGGCAACGACGTCGAAGTTCGAACCCGTATCGACGAGGACGCGACGGTCACCGTCGACGAGGAACGCGTTGCTCGTAAAGACCGACTCTCCGGCGGCGAGGTTCGTGATCATGCCGGCGTGTTGGCGAGTCAGCCGCTTGTGCGTGTCGTCTCACCGATCGCTGTCCCAATTGTGTCGGCCAACCTCGGTGATTCGCTTCAGTTTTTCGAAGTGAACGGGTTGCAGTGTGGTGATTCACAACTTCTATGGGGGGTCCCGGCGAACTCCGGACGAATGCAACGGTCGGTCGCTGTGGCAATCGTCGCCTCGCTGCTGGTAGCAGGCCTGGTGGTGAGCGTGGCGTTCGTCTCGCTAGACGAGGAATCAACTCAACCGCCTGCACCCGAGGCGGGTCCGTCTCCGACGGCGGTCAACTCTTCGGTCGGGACGACAGCGCAGGAGTTCGATCGAACGACGTTCGACATCACCGTCCAGGAGGACGGGTCGGCGAGGTGGACCTTCGAGTACGAACGGACGCTGGAGTCGACGGAGGAGGAGGACAACTTCGAAGCGTACGCGGATCGGTTCGAGTCCGAAGAGACCGACCTCTACACGAAGTTCACGGAGCAAGCGTCTGCGCTCATCACGGACGGTGAACGCTACACCGATCGCGAGATGACGGCGACGGACTTCAATCGAACGGCACGCGTCGAGCGGTCGGTCAATACGGCCGGCGTCGTCCGAATGTCGTTTACGTGGGAGGGATTCGCGGCGACGGAGTCCGAACGTGTCGTCGTCTCCGACGTCTTCGAGGGTGGGTTCTACATCATGGCCGATCAGACGTTGACGATCCGTGCCGGTGAAAACCTCGCGTTCGATCAGGTGTATCCGGATCCGGAAGCCCAGTTCCCGGAACTGCAAGAACGAGATCGTGTCGTCTGGCGTGGGGAACGGGAGTTCGTCAGCGGTCGACCGTACGTCGTTCTCGTTCCGGAGGGAAGTGCGGGGGCTACGAGCGGGCAAGACTCCCTCTTCTCTCCAATTGCGATCGGTGGTGCCGTCGTCGGCATCGGCCTGATGGTGGGGCTCGCTCTCGTTGCCTCCAGGCGGGGCTGGTTCCCCGATGCGCTCGCATCGCTGCCTCATCCCTTCGGTGACAGTTCGACTGCCGACGACGGGGGTCGGCCATCATCCACGACCGTCGGAACCGAGACACACGCACCCGAGGACACGAACGAGGAATCGGTGAGTGCCATCTCCGACGCCGAACTCATGACGGACGAGGACCGCGTCGTCTCGTTGCTCTCCGAGAACGGGGGCCGGATGAAGCAGGTCCAGATCGTCGAACGGACCGACTGGTCGAAGTCCAAGGTAAGTATGCTCCTCTCCGAGATGGAGTCCGAGGGAACGATCAGCAAACTCCGAGTCGGTCGGGAGAACATCATCAGCCTCGATGGCTTCGAACCGGAAGCCGCCCGTTCGCCCCACGAAACCGAGTCACAGTGAGCGCCCAGAAACGGAACGCTTAAACTGGCTTCTCCGCAAGGATGTAGTAGACACGGAGACCCCGACGACGGGTTCGACGTGTGGTTGGCTCCGTTGGTGTAGTCCGGCCAATCATCTTGCCCTCTCACGGCAAGGACCAGGGTTCGAATCCCTGACGGAGCACTTCTCGGAACGTCTTGACGCGAAGAGCGTAGTCGATTTTGGATCCGATGCCAGTCGGTCCAGCGTACCGAACGCGGTAGGCCCTGGTTCATTCGGGAGTGCTACTCGGTCGAACCCGCGCCCGTGTGCCGGCTCGTCGAATAGGCGATTCCCCACCAGCAGAACGTTCTGGAACGGTACCCGCATCGATTTTCGCTCGAACACTGCCCTCCATCCATCGACGAAGCCATGATCGGCCACCTCCGGTGTACCCGTTGTTGTGGGGTACGGTTGGTCCGGCGCCCCACTTGGAGCTCGAGGCACGTGCCAGTGGATGCTCGGCCACATTGATCCAGTGGGCACCAGCACTCCACTCGATGGTTGAATGTCCAGCCACAGCAAGTGGCTATCTTTCTCACCATCGATCCGCAGTAGTCGTTCATCGGCGGTGATCACCGCACACGGGAAAGGGTCCGATGGGCTAGTGCGTGAGCGGGTGTGTGATCGACCTGGCTCGCATGCACGCCGATCTATCGAATTCGCTCACGAACCTCACCACGAGTGATCGTCGGTGCCTGCAATTCAGTGAGAGAGATAGCTGACCGGGGTATCGGCGTGGTTATCTGCTGGCAACCTCGCCATTCGTGCTCTGGCCGGCCAGTCGTTTTCCGTCGCACCGATATTCAAATACTGTCGAGTCGGTCTGTTTTCGTGTCCAACCGTACCACGGTAGCGGGACCCGGAGCGCGATTCGTTCGACGGCCTTATATAGGCGCCCGGGCTTCCAAATGAATGCGAAGGACGTGGCGCACCGCGCCACTCCCTCCGGCCGTATCCCGGCACGGAGGCAGGAACCATCCGCCCTCGATCGACGGCTCGGCCGTCGCTCGGTAACGGAGTCCGACCCGGTCACGGCGACCGGGCATCGATCCCCTTATATGCAACCGGGGTCAAGGATCGGATCCACGATGGCGTCGCCGGCTGCGAAATCCGGCGCGCCTCGATCCGTTGCCCTTAAGTGTTCGAGAGGGCTCGGATGGAATGCAAACGGATGATCGCCGGCGCGTTGGATGTGCCGGTGATTGGACGGCTCGGGTCCGAAGGGGTTAAGTACCTCTCACGGATTACGAATACGTCCGAAGGAGATGAGGATTCCACCCCTGCGGTCCGCCGTTAAGATGGGATCTGATGTTAGCCTCGACAGTTCGGTGACGCTCGATCGGTCGGTTCCGATCTGGTCGCCGAACGGACCACGCAATGTGTGAGTGTGCGATACCATTCACCGCCAGACCCCGACAGTTTTGTCGGGGAATAGCATTCCGGTTGATCCTGCCGGAGGTCATTGCTATTGGAGTCCGATTTAGCCATGCTAGTCGCACGAGTTCAGACTCGTGGCAGATAGCTCAGTAACACGTGGCCAAACTACCCTGTCGATCGGGACACCCTCGGGAAACTGAGGCTAATCCCGGATACGGCTCGCTGCCTGGAGTTGGCGCGAGCCCGAAACGTTCAGGCGCGACAGGATGTGGCTGCGGCCGATTAGGTAGACGGTGGGGTAACGGCCCACCGTGCCGATAATCGGTACGGGTTGTGAAAGCAAGAGCCCGGAGACGGAATCTGAGACAAGATTCCGGGCCCTACGGGGCGCAGCAGGCGCGAAACCTTTACACTGCACGCGAGTGCGATAGGGGGACTCCAAGTGCGAGGGCATACAGTCCTCGCTTTTCACCACCGTAAGGAGGTGGTAGAATAAGTGCTGGGCAAGACCGGTGCCAGCCGCCGCGGTAATACCGGCAGCACGAGTGATGACCGCTATTATTGGGCCTAAAGCGTCCGTAGCCGGCTGGGCAAGTCCATCGGGAAATCCGCACGCCTAACGTGCGGGCGTCCGGTGGAAACTGTTCGGCTTGGGACCGGAAGATCCAGAGGGTACGTCTGGGGTAGGAGTGAAATCCTGTAATCCTGGACGGACCACCGGTGGCGAAAGCGCTCTGGAAAGACGGATCCGACGGTGAGGGACGAAAGCTTGGGTCACGAACCGGATTAGATACCCGGGTAGTCCAAGCTGTAAACGATGTCTGCTAGGTGTGGCACAGGCTACGAGCCTGTGCTGTGCCGTAGGGAAGCCGTGAAGCAGACCGCCTGGGAAGTACGTCTGCAAGGATGAAACTTAAAGGAATTGGCGGGGGAGCACTACAACCGGAGGAGCCTGCGGTTTAATTGGACTCAACGCCGGACATCTCACCAGCATCGACAGTAGCTGTGACGGTCAGTGTGATGAGCTTACTAGAGCTACTGAGAGGAGGTGCATGGCCGCCGTCAGCTCGTACCGTGAGGCGTCCTGTTAAGTCAGGCAACGAGCGAGACCCGCACGCCTAATTGCCAGCAACACCCTTGAGGTGGTTGGGTACATTAGGCGGACTGCCAGTGCCAAACTGGAGGAAGGAACGGGCAACGGTAGGTCAGTATGCCCCGAATGTGCTGGGCGACACGCGGGCTACAATGGTCGAGACAGTGGGATGCCACCCCGAGAGGGGGCGCTAATCTCCGAAACTCGATCGTAGTTCGGATTGCGGACTGAAACTCGTCCGCATGAAGCTGGATTCGGTAGTAATCGCGCTTCAGAAGAGCGCGGTGAATACGTCCCTGCTCCTTGCACACACCGCCCGTCAAAGCACCCGAGTGAGGTCCGGATGAGGCTGCCGGTATGGCAGTCGAATCTGGGCTTCGCAAGGGGGCTTAAGTCGTAACAAGGTAGCCGTAGGGGAATCTGCGGCTGGATCACCTCCACAGACCGGGACTGGGGCGACGCCCCAGCCCACTTGGTCCGCTTTCGCGCGATCGCCGTTCTCGGCCGATCGGGCACCTTAGAACTGTCGAGGCTAGAGCCCCTCGTGATCGAGGGGTGGGCCCATAGCTCAGTGGGAGAGTGCCTCCTTTGCAAGGAGGATGCCCTGGGTTCGAATCCCAGTGGGTCCATGACTCGGACGATCGCGGATCGTGCCCCTTAAGTGGGGGACGGCCCGATGATCGAATCCGAAGAACCGATGCACCACTCCGCGCAAGCGTGAGTGGGAAGGGTTAATGCACGCCTGCAGTCACAGGCGTTTGCAGATGAGACCGTGTGTACGTGTAGTCCAGGCGTCCACTGGACCCGTTCTCCGGGTTACTGATCGCTGTCTTCGGACAGCGTGATTTCCGATCCGACGAACGTGGCTACTGTGCCAGCTGGTGGATCGCTCGGCTCGAGAGCCGATGACGGACGTGCCAAGCTGCGATAAGCCCAAGGGACCCGCACGGAGGGGAAGAACTTGGGATCTCCGAATAGGAATCCTCTTTGCAATTGCTTTGCGCAATAGGGAACGTCGAGAACTGAAACATCTCAGTATCGACAGGAAGAGAAAGCAAGTCGCGATGTCGTTAGTAACGGCGAGTGAACCCGACACAGTCCAAACCGAAGCCTTCGGGCAATGTGGTGTTCGGACTGACTTTCAGCATCGGACCTACTACAAGAAATCTCCTGGAATGGAGTACGAAACAGGGTGACAGTCCCGTACTGTAGTGTAGTACGTTGTGCGTCAGCTCCAGAGTATCGGGGGTTGGATATCCCTCGTGAAGATCGCGGGCATCGACCGCGAAGACTAAACACTCCTCGAGACCGATAGCGAACAAGTAGCGTGAGCGAACGCTGAAAAGCACCCCACAAAGGGAGGTGCAATAGGGCGTGAAATCAGTTGGCGATAGAGCGACGGGGCACGAAAGGTCCTGACCCAAACGACCGAGACGCGAGTCTCCAGTAGGTCGGTCAGGAAGCCGGTGTTCCGTCGTACGTTTTGAAAAACGAACCAGGGAGTGTGCCTGTTTGACGAGTCTAACCCGATCATCGGGGAAGGCGTAGGGAAACCGATACGGCCGCAGCGCTTTGCGTGAGGGCCACCGTGTTCAAGCGCGGGGAGTCAGACGGGCACGACCCGAAACCGGACGATCTAGGCGTGGGCAAGGTGAAGCGTGCCGAAAGGCACGTGGAGGCCTGTTAGCGTTGGTGTCCTACAACACCCTCGCGTGACCTATGTCTAGGGGTGAAAGGCCCATCGAGTCCGGAAACAGCTGGTTCCAACCGAAACATGTCGAAGCATGACCTCTGCTGAGGTAGTTCGTGGGGTAGAGCCACGGATTGGGTGACCGGCCTCCGAGAGGAGTTCGCCACCCTGTCCAACTCCGAACCTACGAACGCCGTTGACGCAGGGAGTCCGGTATGCGGGGTAAGCCTGTGTACCGTGAGGGAGACAACCCAGAGCTGGGTTAAGGTCCCCAAGTGTGGACTAAGTGCGATCGAAGGTGGTCGCAAGCCCTAGACAGCCGGGAGGTGAGCTTAGAAGCAGCTACCCTCTAAGAAAAGCGTAATAGCTTACCGGCCGAGGTTTGCGGCGCCGAAAATGATCGGGGCTCAAGTCCACCACCGAGACCTGGCGGCACCACCCATAGTGGTGATCCTGTAGGTTGGCATTCCGTTCGGGCGGAAGCACGGGAGAGATCTCGTGTGGACCGTGCGGTAACGAAAATCCTGGTCATAGTAGCAGCGTTAGTCGGGTTAGAACCCCGACGGCCGAACGAGTAAGGGTTCCTCAGCAATGCTAATCAGCTGAGGGTTAGCCGGTCCTAAGTCTCACCGCAACTCGAGTGAGTCGAAAGGGAAACAGATTAATATTTCTGTGCCGGTGTGCATCAAAAGTCGACGCTTTGGGGTCGCTCAAGCCGGGCTTTCGCCCGGTCGAACTGTCAAAGTTCGTGGAAGCCGTAATGGCACGAAGCGAACGAACGGCAGGATAGCGCAAGTTGAGTCAACCTAGAGCCCGTGAAAAGACGAGCACACTGTCCGTACCGAGATCCGACACAGGTACTCGTGGCGGCGAAAGCCAAGGCCTGTCGGGATCAACCGACGTTAGGGAATTCGGCAAGTTAGTCCCGTACGTTCGCAATAAGGGATGCCTGCCCCGCAATGGGGCAGGTCGCAGTGACTCGGGCGCTCCGACTGTCTAGTAACAACATAGGTGACCGCAAATCCGCAAGGACTCGTACGGTCACTGAATCCTGCCCAGTGCAGGTATCTGAACACCCCGTACAAGGGGACGAAGGACCTGTTAACGGCGGGGGTAACTATGACCCTCTTAAGGTAGCGTAGTACCTTGCCGCTTCAGTAGCGGCTTGCATGAATGGATCAACGAGAGCGCCACTGTCCCAACGTTGGGCCCGGTGAACTGTACGTTCCAGTGCGGAGTCTGGAGACCCCCAAGGGGAAGCGAAGACCCTATAGAGCTTTACTGCAGGCTGTCGCTGAGACGTGGTCGCTACTGTGCAGCATAGGTAGGAGCCATTACAGAGGTACCCGCGCTAGCGGGCCACCCAGGCATCATTGAAATACTACCCGGTAGTGACTGCGACTCTCACTCCTGGCGGAGGACACCGGTAGCCGGGCAGTTTGACTGGGGCGGTACGCGCTTGAAAAGATATCGAGCGCGCACCAAGGTTTCCTCACTCGGGTCGGAGACCCGAGACAGAGCGCAAGAGCATACGGAAGCCTGACAGTGTCCGGCACAACGACGGACGCTGACGCGAAAGCGTGGTCTAGCGAACCAATTAGCCTGCTTGATGCGGGCAATTGCTGACAGAAAAGCTACCTTAGGGATAACAGAGTCGTCACTCGCAAGAGCACATATCGACCGAGTGGCTTGCTACCTCGATGTCGGTTCCCTCCATCCTGCCCGTGCAGAAGCGGGCAAGGGTGAGGTTGTTCGCCTATTAAAGGAGGTCGTGAGCTGGGTTTAGACCGTCGTGAGACAGGTCGGTTGCTATCTATTGGGGGTGTTACGGTTCCTGACGGGAACGTTCGTATAGTACGAGAGGAACTACGAATGGGTGCCACTGGTGTACCGGTTGTTCGAGAGAGCACGTGCCGGGCAGCCACGCACCACGGGGTAAGAGCTGAACGCATCTAAGCTCGAAACCCACCTGGAAAAGAGGAGCCACCGAGACCACTCGTAGAAGACGAGTTCGATAGACTCGGGGTGTACGCACCGAGGCAACGAGGTGTTGAGCCCGCGAGCACTAATCGGTCGAGCCACCATTCATAATTCGCATGGATCGGACCCGGAGTTCGGGTCCAGGCGCGAACTGGACTACACGTATCATACGGTTTTGCCACCGATCTCGGAGGTAGGTCGTGGTTCGATTCCACGAGTCGGCGTTAAGGCGGCCAGAGCGGTGGGGCAACACCCGTACCCATTCCGAACACGGAAGTTAAGCCCACCTGCGTATCGGCAAGTACTGGCGTGGGAGACCCGCTGGGACCCCCGATTCGCCGCCTCCACTCATATTCAGCCTCACACAGCACCTGCTGTGTGGGGTTTTTTGCATTTCGGGCTCGCTGCTGGCGGGCCCTGGTTCACTCTGGGTGAGTGGTCATGCTGTCCCCGCTCGACGAGTTTGTCCCGCTGGCCAGCTCGCAGTGTGGTTCTGGGATCGTTCGTTGGTGGAGTGCTTCGCGGCAGGCCACGCGTAACGGTGATCGATTGCTACCGTCCCGTGAGTTGCGACTCCAAATGGCCTGAACAGTAACTTCTTTATGAGTATCACGCAAGCCATTGATTGCAATGTCTTCACATGACAGGCGGCGGTTCCTCACGGTACTTGGGACCGGTATCGGGGCTGGGGTACTGGGGACTGGGACAATCGCGGCGGCGGATTCAGAGGGCCGGACCGATCGATTTCTGATCGATCTGTCTTATGTGTCTCGGAGCGATGTGCCGGCCGACGTCGAGATCGTTCACGATATCAGTGAGGTCGGATTGCTCGCTGCGCGTGGTGATCCAGACAGTGTACCCGGTGCTGCGTCTACGATCCCCGACGTGGCAGTGTATCAGGACGAGGTCGCTGATTTGGCGATGGAGGCTCCGGGCCCGCACGCGGCAAGTCACAATCACGATGGTCCGGCGACGATCACGGAACTTCAGTGGGACAAGCGAGTCCAGGACGTGGCGGACCTGACCGACAAACCGGGCGAGGGCCGGACCGTCCACGAGACGACACGGGGGAAGGGATCGCGGATCGCGGTCGTGGACTCGGGTGTGTACGACGGCCATCCGGATCTGCAGGGTGTGGTCAACGCGGATCTCTCTGCAAACTTCACGACGGATCAGTACGACTGGCGGCCGAATGGCGCCGGCGATCACGGGACGCACGTCGCCGGGACGATCGCCGCGACGAACGCCAACGATGGGCCGAACGGCGGAGCCCTCGGGACGGCACCGGACAGCGAAATCGTTGCCCTGCGTGTGTTCTCGGGCGTCGAGGGCGTCACCGGTGACGTGCTCGCGGCGCTCGTTGATGCGGCGAACAAGGGCTGTGATGCGGCGAATATCAGCCTCGGGTATCCACCGCTCCCCGAGACGACTCCCGGCGTCCCGGCACTCAAGGCGGCCTACGAGGCCGTTGCGGAGTACGCACGCTCGGAGGGAATGGTGATCGTCAACTCGGCAGGTAACGACGGCCAGGACATGGACGAGGAGGGGATCATCTCGCTTCCGACGGAGGTCGAGGGTATCTTTGGTGTCTCGGCAACTGGCCCGATCGGATTCGGCTGGGGTCACAAGCACGCGGACAACGAGGAGAAGTGGCTGTCAGGGAACCGACTGCAGGAACCGACGACGACGCCCGCGTTCTACACGAACTACGGCAGTGCCGTCGACGTGAGCGCGGGAGGCGGGAACGCTGACACGGATGGGCCGGAGACGTACTACCGGGATCTCGTCCTGTCGACGATCTCCATCCAGGGCGAGGACGGTTCTCTGGTCCCGGGGTACGGCTGGAAGGCGGGCACTTCGATGGCGGCACCGCAGGTAGCCGGCGCCGTCGCCCTCGTTCGATCCCTCCGGCCCGATGCGAGTGCCGCCGAGGTCGAGGAGCTCATTCAGGAGACGGCGGCCATGCCGGCCGACGGCGAGACGTACCACGGTGCCGGCCACCTCGATCTCCGGGAACTCGTCAAACGAGCTCGATAACGCCGACCTCGGTACTCACTGTCCGGTGAATGTACCGTGCGATCGGCTGTGGCGGCCGAGACTCGACAATTCCCTCGATCTGTTCGAACTCGTCGGAGACACCGACGTCGAGCATCTCCGTTCGACGTGTCTGTCGAACCATTTAATTGAACTGTCCGACTACCGAACTCGTATGTCTGTAGACGGTTCCGGCGCTGTGGGGGACTTCCAGCACGCGACCGACTGTTTCTCCCGGCATTCGTCGTAACGTACGTCGCTGGCGGAGTCGGCTTCGTTCCGTTTGAAACGGCAGTGCTGACGTTCCTCATGTTCGTCGGGTTGTACCTGGTGTTTTCCTGACGTGGCTCGTTCTCCGTTGCCCGTTCGCATCTCGCAGTGAGTGGCGACGCTGTGTGGAGCGATACTGGAGGACCACCTTTTTAGCCCCTGCCCCGCGCATGGCCGTCCATGGTCGAGTCGGATCTACTCTCGCGGACGGCGGACGTACTCGCGGTCGATCCGGAGTCTTACCGGACTGCGGTCGACGACGAGGCGACGGAACTGAAGGCCGCACTGGCGGAGGGTGTCTTCGACAACCCCCAGGCCATCGTCGGCCTGGAGTACGAGTTCTACGCCGTCGACGCCGACGACGCCGCCCTCGTTCGGGTGCCGCGGCGACTGCTCGACCTCATCGGGTTCGAGAAGGAACTCGGGTTGCACAATGCGGAGATGACGACCAGTCCGCAGCCGCTGTCGGCCCACGGTTTGCAAGCACAGGAGTCTGAGGTCAAGGCCAGACTCGAGACGGCGCTGTCGGAGACGAGCACGGAGGATATGCGCCTGGTGAGCGATTCGATGTGGACGATCCCGCCGGAGGGGGAGACGGCCCGGGCGTACCTCACCGAGAGTGTCGAGCGGACGGTCGAGGTCGACGGCGAGGAACGGACGCTGCAGATCGCGGCCAACATGAGCGACTCGGCACGGTATCACGCGATGGCGAATACGGACCGTGCGTCGGCTGCGGGGATGCGGATCGAAGCACCGCACGTCTCGCTCGACGCTGATACCGTGATGCCGGAGAGTTTGATCACCTCGATCCAGCCCCACTACCAGGTCCCGCACGCACCCGACCTGCCGGCGTACTTCAACTACGCGCTGCGCATTGCCGGTCCGCTGGTCGCCCTCGGGGCCAACTCGCCGTTCTTCCCGCCGGATTGCTACGACGACGTCACGACCGTCGAAGACGCCCTCGCGGACGGCTGGATGGAACATCGGATCAGCGTCTTCGAGACGGTGTTGAACGCGAGTCGGGAGGCCCCGGGAAAGGTTCGGTTCCCGGCAGATCTGGTCTCGACCGACGAGGCCGTCGACCGAATCGCCAACGACGACACCGTCGTCCCGATGCCCGTCGAGAAGCTCGGCCGATACGACGATCGATTTGCCCACCTCCGCCAGACTCACGGCACGTACTGGCGCTGGGTTCGGCCCGTCTTCGACGGTGCCTCCCGATCGGCGGCCAACGCCCGCATCGAGTTCCGTCCGATCCCGGCCCAGCCGACGGTCCGCGATTCGATCGCGTTCCAGGCCACGTTCGCCGGATTGATGGAGAGTCTCCCGCGGCTCGAACACCCGGTCGCCGACCTCGAGTGGGAGTACGCCCGCGAGAACTTCTACGACGCGATGCGAGACGGCTTAGACGCTGATCTGTTCTGGATCACCAACGACGGACAGGAGACGACCGACGTCGACCGAATATACGCAGATATCCTCGCGTACGCGACCGACGGGCTGACGAGCCGGGGACTCTCGAGCGCCGAGGCCGCCGCGTACGTCGACCCCCTTCGGAAACGAGTCAAGCAACGAACGACGCCGGCGGGATGGAAACGCGACCGCGTTCGCGAGCACGCCGATGCCGGCGCCGATCTCGCCGACGCGATCACCGAGATGCAACGGGCGTACGTCGACGCCCAGCGCGAGACGATTCTGGACGGCTCGTTCGCGGAGTGGCTGTAACGTTTCGCGAGGACGGCAGGGCCGCATCGGGGCCGCAACACCTTAGCCATCCCTCTCGAAACGTCCGTTCATGGTTACGTTCCTCTCCGGTGGGACCGGGACACCGAAGCTCCTCGACGGGGCGACGGCGGCGTTCACGCCGGCGGAGACGACGGTCGTCGCCAACACGGGCGACGACGTCGAGCTCGGTGGTCTCTTCGTCTCTCCCGACATCGATACCCTTCTCTTTCAGGGTGGCGGCGTGCTGGATCGTGAGACGTGGTGGGGCATCGACGGCGATACGCACCGTACGCACGACGCGCTCACCGATCTCGCGTCGTCGATGGGTCGGTCGTCGACCCCGACGTACCTCCCTGACGACGAACAGACGGCTGGTCGCGACCTCGCCAACTGGCGGCGCTTCTCCGGCGTGGGGGAGTTCATGACGATCGGCGACCGCGACAGGGCGGCCCACATCACGCGAACGAGCTTGCTCGACGAGGGCAAGTCGCTCTCGGAGGCAACCGCCGCGATCGCCGACGCGTTCGGCATCACCATCGACATCTTGCCGATGAGCGACGACCCGGTCGCGACGCTCGTCCACACCGAGGACGGACTCATGCACTTCCAGGAGTTCTGGGTGGCCGAGAACGGTGAGCCGGCGATCGAGAACGTCGAGTTCAGGGGATCGGCGAACGCCTCGCCGGCGCCGGGCGTGATCGACGCACTCGACGACGTCGTTGTCGTTGGTCCGTCGAACCCGGTCACGAGTATCGGGCCGATGCTCTCGGTTGCCGGGATTGGAGACGCGCTCGCCTCGACGACCGTCGTCGCGGTCTCTCCGTTCCTCGGCGACGACGCCTTCTCCGGCCCAGCTGCGAAACTGATGGATGCCGTCGGTGCCCCACCGGGAACGGCCGGCCTCCCGTCGGTCTATCCCTTCGCCGATGCGTTCGTCGTCGACGACGCCGAGTCACGTTCGTTCGATCGGCCGACGATCGAGACAGACATTCGGATCGATTCGCCCGCGGACGCCCGTCGTGTCGTCGATGCGGTCTCCCAGGCGATCGACCGTGTCGAGTGACGATCGACCACTGATGGCACCGAGTTCTGATGCGCTCTTCGAGCCACGACTCGCCCTTGCGAGCCTGAGCGGTGAGTCCGACGCCACGTGGGCCCGTGAGGGTGCCGAGGAAGCCGGCGTCGCGTTCATGGGTGGGATCGCCCTCGACGAGGCGGCACGAGCGGCCGCTCGCGACCTCGTCGCTCGTGGCCGATCCGAGTTCCTTCCACCCGATCCGATCCAGTTCGTCGACGACCAACTCGGGGCCCTGTCGTCGGTACCGATTAGACCGGGAATCAACGTCAGGTCCACCACTCTCGGACCGATCCGGGCCGTTGCCCACGTGTGCCGACGCCACGATGCCGTGCTCGAACTCAACGCCCACTGCCGTCAGGACGAACTCCGTGCCGTCGGGTGTGGCGAGACGCTCCTCGCGGATTCCGACCGGCTCGGCGAGTACGTCGCGACCGCGGCCGACACTGGTGCCACGGTCGGGGTGAAAGTCCGGGCCGAAGTTCCGGGCGTCGACTTGCCGTCAGTCGCCCGCACCATCGAGGCCGCGGGTGGCTCGTTCGTACACGTAGATGCGATGGATTCGGAATTGGTCGTGGCCGACGTCGTCGATGCCACCGAGCTGTTCGTCGTCGCGAACAACGGTGTCCGGGACGAGGCGACCGTTGCGGAGTACGCGTCCATGGGGGCCGATGCAGTGAGCATCGGTCGACCAAGTACCGATCCACGCGTTCGCGAACGCGTTCGTGACGCCGTCGATCGATTGTTGCAACCCGATGAGAGGACCGGGGGCGGTGAGATGGTTCGATTCAGCTCGAATAGGTCTGGACCGGACGGCGACGAATCTGCTCCCTCGATCGAGTCAGTGGACAATAGCTAAGGACGCTCCTCGCTCACATCCGGTATGAACGGGCCGGCGGATCGCGCCCAGCTCGCGTTGTTACTCGAGGTTGCCGGGACACCGAAACCCGGGAACGTCGACCGTGATCGTGACCTTCCGGACCTCCGGTTCGAGCACTTTCTCGCCGGTGCGATCGGTGCCAGAGCGGGCCTCGAACTGGCCGAAGCCGGCGAACCGGTGGGGGTCGCTTTCGAACGGGCCGTCGAAGGGATGGCAACCCAGCGCGGCGGCAACACGCAGTTCGGTGCCTTGCTCTTGCTCGTCCCACTCGTGTGCGCGGCCGCCCAGGGGATGACACGATCGCAGTGTGAATCCGTCGTCGCCGAGACGTCCGTCTCGGACGCGGCGTCGTTCTACCGTGCGTTCGACCACGTCGACGTCGCGGTCGACGACCCGCCACCTGACGCGCCCGCGCTCGACGTGCGACGCGGCGCGGACGCGATTCCCGCCGTTCGCGAACGCGGGCTCGATCTCCAGTCGGTACTCGAACTCGGCGTTCCAGACGACGACGTCGCGCGCGAGTGGGTGACGGGGTTCGAACGGTCGTTCGCCGCGGCCGATCGACTCGCCGATCGGGACGGTCCGATCGCCGACCGAGCCGGGAGCGTCTATCTGTCGTTGCTCGCCGAGCGACCCGATACGCTGGTGGCAACGCGCCACGGTGAGTCCGTCGCGGCGGACGTCCACGAGCGAGCGGCGACATTGGCCGATCGGAACGCGTTCGAACGTGACCTAACCGCGGTCGCCGACTTCGCCGACGACCTCGTCGCGGCTGGGATCAATCCGGGAACGACGGCAGATCTCACCGCGGCCGGGCTGTTCATCGCCCTGGAGCGAGGATCGATCACCGTATGACGGGGACTGACGAGCCGGACGCCCCGGGCGAGTCTGCTAAGGTGCCCACCGATGACGTCCCCGGCGATTGGCCGGTCGAACTCGCTGGCGTCACCGAGTCTCTCGTGACGACGCTGGGGCCGAACGGACGGTGGAACGTCGCTCCACTGGGTCTCTTCGCGGACGATCCGGTGACGGCCACCACGTGGGGCCGGACGCGAACCCGGCGGAACGTCGAGCGGACCGGCGAGGGGTACGTCCAGTTCGTCACCGACCCGGTCACGTTCGTCGACGCGGCGCTCTCGATCGTCGAGGTGGACGATCCGATCCTGGAGCGGGCACACGCGTGGGCGCGCGTGGAATTCGAACGGACCGCGTCCGGTACCGAGGACGGGACCGAGTGGGTCCGCTGGAAACTCACGCCCGTCGAATCTGTGGTCGTCTCCAGCGGCGTCCCGACGCTGTCGCGCGGGCTCGGGGCCGTCGTCGAGGCCAGCGTCGCCGCCTCTCGCCTCGACGTCCCGGGATACGACGACGCTGCGTGTCGACGGACGATCGCCCACGCGAACGACGTCGTCGAGCGGGCGGGCAGTCCCCGCGAACGGGAGGCGTTCGACCGGCTGGTGGCGCACGTCGATGCTGCCCTCGAACTCGAGTGAGTGAGATCGTCGGCCTCTCGACGATCGGAAAACGGTGTTTATTAAGGGCCGGGGGTCGGAGGCACACGCATGGCCATCAAACCCGCCTACGTGAAGAAGACCGCGACGCTCCTGCTGGAGCGCTACCCGCAGGCCTTCACGGACGATTTCGAGCAGAACAAAGAGAGCGTCGAGAAGCTGACGAACATCGACTCGAAGGGCGTCCGGAACCGAATTGCCGGCTACGTCACGCGCAAGCAGAGCGTCCCGGCGTCGGCCTGACGTCGCTTTTTCACGTCTTCGTACATCGAATCGAGGCCCGCAAGCAGCTGGTGTCGGCACGGAGAGTGTAATCTTCGGAGCAGTCCGTACCCGATAGGTAGTTGGGTACCGACGGACGTATCGATTGTCGAAAAGTGACGGGCCGTCTCAGTGGGTCTGTTCCGGGCTCCAGGAGAGGTCCATTACCGCGCCCATGACGACGGCGAACAGCCCCGCGATCACCGAGATAAACGCGGTGAGGATGGGTCGAAGTCGATCGGTTTCACCGGGGCCCGGAATGAGCTGGTTCCAGATATTCGCGTAGACGCCCAGAATCTCGAAGGCGCCGTAGATAATCAGGCAAATGCCGGCGATCAGCACGATTCGATTGACGAGCGATCCCTCGAGCAGCGTGTCGACGATCGGGTCGGTGACTTTCTCGTACATGGTCGGTGAGTGCGCGCTGGCCGGATGATCCCGATGCCAGTGCGGTCGTTGGTCGGACGATTTCGCTCCGGTCGCTTAATCTCTTCTATCTGCACGGCTGGAATCCGGTCGGAGATGGCTATTCGACTCGACCGGTCTCCTTTGCACACAACACAACGGCTTTTGGTCCCCGTCCGCGACGCTACCACAATGAGTATTAGAGTCGGAATTCTCGGCGCGACCGGTGCCGTCGGGCAGCGCCTCGTCGAGTTACTCGCACCGCATCCCCAGTTCGAGGTCGCCGTCCTGACGGCGAGCGAATCGAGCGCCGGACACCCATACCGCGAGGCGGCCACGTGGCGGTTGGACGCTCCCATTCCGGATGGGATCGCTGCCCAGACCGTCGTCGAAACCGACCCGTCGGCGCTCCCCGAAGACGTGTCATTGCTGTTCTCGGCACTCCCGTCCGACGTCGGCGCCCAGGTCGAACCGGCTTTTTGCGAGGCGGGCTACGTCGTCTCGTCGAACGCTTCGAACGAGCGCATGGCGACGGACGTCCCGCTCGTTATCCCCGAACTCAACGCCGATCACCTCGAACTACTCGAGGTTCAGCGCGCGGAGCGCGGGTGGGACGGTGCCCTCGTCAAGAATCCCAACTGCTCGACGATCACGTTCGTCCCGACGCTGGCGCCACTGACGGACTACGGCCTCGAACGTGTCCACGTTGCGACGTTGCAGGCCGTCTCGGGGGCCGGGTACGACGGCGTCACCTCGATGGAGATACTCGACAACGCGGTGCCACACATCGGCGGTGAGGCCGAGAAACTCGAGACCGAGTCGCGCAAGTTGCTGGGATCGATCGACGGCGACCGGATCAGTCACCACGACGTGACCGTCTCGGCGTCGGTCAATCGGATCCCGACGCTCGATGGCCACTTGGAGAACGTCTGGGTCGAGACGGCCGAATCCATTTCACCAGATATCGTTGCCGACGCGATGACCACGTATCCTGGGATCGACCTGCCCACAGCCCCCGATCCGTTCATCGAGGTCCTGGCCGATCCTGACCGACCCCAGCCGCGCCTCGACCGTCGTCGCGGCGACGGCATGGCCATCTCCGTCGGCGGACTCGACTCGACGACCACCGGCGGCATCCAATACAATTGCCTCGCACACAACACGATTCGCGGTGCTGCCGGGGCGAGCGTTCTCAACGGCGAGCTGCTCGTCGAGCGCGGCTACGTCTGAGCCGTACCGGATCGCCGTCGGTGGCGTCGATACCAGCTTCCTCGCGAGCCTGTCCGCGTTCCGAACGGCTTAATCGCTCCGGCGTGACAGTCACTCGTATGCACGTAGCCGTACTCGGTGCCGGAACGATGGGACAGGGGATCGCCCAGGTCGCCGCCCAGGCCGGCCACGACGTGGTCGTCAGAGACATCGAGTCCGAATACGTCGACGACGGCATAGACGAGATCGAATCGACGCTCGCAGCCGGCGTCGAACGCGAGAAGGTGACGCCCGACGCAAAGTCGGCGACACTCGATCGACTGTCCGGAACGACCGACCTCGAAATGGCAGTCGAAGACGCCGATATCGTCGTCGAGGCCGTGCCCGAAGACGTCGAGCTCAAACAGGAGACGTTCGCGTCCGTCGAGGACGTGGCGGGTTCGGAGACGCTCATCGCGTCGAACACGTCGGCTCTGTCGCTGACCGAAATCGCGAGCGTCCTGGAGCGGCCCGAGCGGGCGATCGGGCTCCACTTTTTCAACCCGGTTCATCTCATGGCGCTCGTCGAGATCGTCGTCCCCGAGCAGGCGACCGACGAGACGGTCGGAACGGCCCGCGAGTTCGTCGAGGGAATCGAGAAGACACCGATCACGGTTCGCGATTCGCCCGGCTTCGCGTCCTCGCGACTCGGCGTCGCCCTCGGCGTCGAGGCCATCCGCATGCTCGAAACGGGTGTGGCGTCCCCGCGTGACGTCGACCAGGCGATGACACTCGGATACAACCACCCGATGGGCCCGATCGAACTCACCGACGTCGTCGGGCTCGACGTGCGCCTGGACATCCTCGAACACCTCCGCGAGGAACTCGGCGAACGCTTCAAGCCGCCGCAATTGCTCAAGCAGAAGGTGCGCGCCGGAAAGCTCGGTCGCAAGACGGGTGAAGGGTTCTACGTCTGGGAGGACGGCGAGGTCGTGGGCGTGAGCGGCGATACGACGAGCTCCGTGGGGGCTGGCCAATGAGCGACGACGAAGCGGGAAGCGACGACCAGTCCACCGTGGGGTCCGATCTCTCGGAACGATCGTTCGAGACGATCGACGTCGAGATCGGTGAGCGAACCGATCACGTCGCGACCGTGACGATCGACCGACCCGACGCCCGAAACGCCCTGAACGGGACCGTTCGCGAGGAACTGAAAACGGCGCTGCCGACACTCGAATCGGACAACCGGGTCCGCGTCGTCGTGCTCACGGGCTCGAGCGAGGCGAAGGCGTTCGTCGCCGGCGCGGACGTCGGCGAGTTGCGCGAGCGCGACCTCGTCGCACAACGCGAAAAGAGCAAGCGCCCGCGAGTCTACGAGGTCGTCGACGACCTCGATATGCCGGTAATTGCCCGCGTGAACGGCCACGCGCTCGGTGGCGGGCTCGAATTGGCAACCGCCTGTGACGTTCGAATCGCCGACGAACGGGCGAAACTCGGCCAGCCCGAGATTACGCTCGGGTTGATCCCCGGCGGTGGCGGAACCCAGCGGCTCCCGCGACTCGTCGGACCCGGTCAGGCGAAGCGACTGATCCTCTCCGGCGACGTGATCGGCGCCGACGAGGCGCGTGACATCGGCCTCGTCGAAGACGTGTGTTCGCCCGACACGCTCGACGAAGTCGTCTACGATCTCGCCGGGTCGATGGCCGCGAACAGTCCGCTCGCCCTCGAGTACGCCAAATCGGCACTCCAGGCCAGCGCCCGGATGCCGCTCGATCGAGGCATCGACTACGAGTCGGAACTGTTCGTCCAACTGTTCGCGACGGCCGACAAGAACGAGGGGATCGACGCCTTCTTCGAGGATCGAGAGCCGGAGTGGGAAGGGCGCTGACGACGATGACACGTCCGCTGCTTGGGGACGTGGCGCAGGAGCTTTCTGAGAAACGGCGTGAGTGATTCGCCAGTCGATCAGTCAGCGTTGACGACGGGTGAGTTACTCGTTGCTTCGACCGCAGTGTACTCGACGTCGTCCTGCGGGCCGTTGACGAATAGTGCGTGACCGATCAGCGCCGTCGCCACGAGTGCCCCGCCCGGAATCGCCGTGACCGTCGGGAGACCGGCGACGATCAGGACCGCTGCGATACCCAGCAGCGAGAGGGGGATAAGGGCCAGAATGATGTCGTAGTACCGGGCCATAGCTATTCAGTACTACGTGAAATGGCTATATAAAGATTCGCCATATTCTAATCGTACTTGACTCGGTCATGACGGTCTGGTTGTGAATGGGTTTTCGATAAGTTATGGGGTGGTTGTGGGGCCAGTCGACTCCAACCTGGATCGACACGACCGGGTGTGAGCCGGCCATAATAAGCTCTTTCGTGCGGTCAGTCAGTTCTGTGGCGGGCTGTCAGATGGCTGCGTGAATCAGTGGGGACGTACCACGATACACTCGATGGGCTAGAGTCGGTTCTCGTTCGTTCGGACGACGTACTCGTAGCCCAGTCGGCTCGTGAGGATAGCGATGGCGCCAAGCCCGACCATGACGACCATGAACGACCAGGGCACGTTGCCGGGGGTAATGGGCAGGCCGCGGATCAAGAACGCCACGTTCGTGGCGGCCAGCCAGCAGACCAGGACGGCCCGAGCGTGCGTCAGGAGGGTGAGTCGTCGTCTGTTTCGATACAGCCCGAGCAGGGCGGCACAGACGAGCCAGCCGAGGACGAACGGTGTGATGGTCTCGACGGTGCGAATCGGCCACTCGAGGGGCGTATAGCCGTGTCTCAGTTGACCGACCATCGTGAGGACGACGATGGCGAGACTGTCCAGTGCGAGCGGCCACTGATCGGCGCGTCGAACCGGCGGCCAGCGATTGTCGGTAGCCACGTTCATATCGGGGATGCTCGCTCGAACGGTATCGGTGTCTCGATTTCCGTGAACCGGCCGGGTGTGGGAGAGCAGAACTAATATATCACGAACACATATTCCCGCGTAGATGGGTGTCGCCGACAACAGACGGGAAGGCTGTGACGGCTGCGACCGGTCCGTCGTGCTCGGACGGTTGACGACCGTCTCGATGCCCGACGGCACACAGGTTGCCTGTTGTCCGACCTGTACGCCACACGCCCGTGCAGCCGCTGAGCGGGCAGAACTCGAGACGGCGAGCGCGACCTGCGAAGGCTGTCGGTCGACCGTCGAGACGGCCGACGTCGAGGACGTCGTCCTGACGGACGGCACCGTCCTGTCGCTGTGTTCGGCGTGTCGGGCGCACCAGCCCAACGCGGGTAGCGAGGGGACCGGTTCGTCTCCCACCGCTTCCGACGCCCGTTCGGCCCCCGACGCCGGGGTGACCTCCTCGACCGAAATCGCTCCCAGTAAGCGACTGTGCGGTCACTGTCGTGAGTGGATCCGTGCGGAACCGTATCGCGTCACGCTCGTCGATGACCGGGTCGAATCACTCTGCCCGACCTGCAAAGAGACTGCCGTCGACGAGGGGATCGTCGTCGACGTGGCGATGCGGCGTGTCGATGCCAGAGAGATCTTAGACGTGGACGAAGACGCCTCGGCCGAGGAGATCCGTGCGGCATTTCAGGAACAGGTCAAACACGCTCACCCGGACCGACCGACGGGGACCCGAGAGGCGTTCCGACTCGTCAGGGGTGCGTACGAACGACTGAAGTGAGTTCTGGCGGTTCACGCACCTGCGTCGTCGGTTGACTGGCCCCGTCAGTTGATCGTCGCTTCTTCTCGCCTGACGAAGCCGATGGTCGCCGGGTCGAAGTAATAACTCGTCTTACAGACGTCACAGCTCGTTTCGAGCAACTGGCCGTGTTTGTGGAGTTTCCAGAGTTTCGTCTGCCCCTCCTCGAGTTCGAGCGTTACCGGGTGGCCACAGTCTGCGAGCGTGCAGGGGAACCTGATGTACCAGTTCGGTACCGAGAGCGCGCCGAGGGGTGCGAGCTCGGCCCGGAGTCGGCTGAGAAGATTGAAGACGGTCTCGGTCAAGTTATCCCGATCGAGTGTGACGCCCTCGACGCCGTCGAGGAACCCACCGCCTAGCGACGGGTCGGTGTACAGCGCCACCACCGGGATCCCTTTCGCGATGGCGTAGCCGACTTCCTGGTTGATCCACTTGCTGTCCGCGGACGATTCCGTCAGGACCGCGACGACGACGTCGCTGTTCGCCAGCCGGCCTTCCAGTCGTTCACGGCTCCGGCCGGACTCGACGGCTTCGAGCGCCAGATGCACCCCGAACGGGAAGTTCTTCACCGTCGAGAACAGCTCCTGAACGACAGACAGGTCGGCTGGATCGTGCGAGACGAACACCTGTTCTCCGGACATTATCGGTTAGTCTACCACGACGGTACATCGTTATTAATGTATCTACATCCCGTTGCCAGGTACGGAAATGTGGTATGGACACGCCACAGATTTAGAAATAAAAGATTTGATCGGGCCGATTCGTCGTCTTTTGCTGTCTCTGACTATCGACAACCGTGTCTACCCCGTCGATCGATTAGTAATCCGGTCGGGCTGACGTCGCCCTAAAGCGGGTCGACGAGTGACTCGAGCGCGCCGGCAGGGTCGTCGGCTTTCGCGACGCCGCTCGCGAGTAAGACGCCGTCGGCGCCCAATTCACGGGCGGCAAGGACGTCGTCGCCGGTCGAGATGCCGGCGCCACAGAGGACCGACACGGCGGAGTCGACCGCACCGACGGCGTCGACAGCGTCCTCGACGATGTTCGGGTCCGCCTGACTGACCGGCGTGTCGCCGCCGATCAGTGCCGGGGGCTCGATCGCGACTGCATCGGGGCCGAGCGCGGCTGCGGCCCCGGCCTGGGCGGGCGTGTTCGCACAGACGATCGTCTCGAGGCCGGCTCGCCCGCTCGCCGTGAGGCTCTCGTCCAGTTGGTCGAGCCGTTGGCGACGCTCCGAGTGATTGAGCAGCGTTCCTGCGGCTCCGGCGTCGGCGACCGACTCGGCGAGGATCGAGCCGGTGTTGCTTCCCGGCTCGATCGGGTCGACGTGCTGGGCCCAGGTCTCGATTCCCGTCTCGGCGACTGCGGCCAGTGCGGTCGGCTCCGGTGCGACGGCGAGTCTGGCGTCGGTCGACGGTTCGACGGCCCTCGCCGCCTCGGCGACGGCGACTGGGTCACACGGATACGTCTTGGTGTTGACGAGGACGAACATACCCGAACGGCTTCCGGGCGGCAGGAAAAACCTTGCGAGTCCGGTGCCAGCAGGGCCAGCCGGCGGTAGTCGCCGATCTCAGTCCTTCCGTTTCACGACGTCGCCGAGGGTGTAACTTCCCGAGGACGAGCCACCACTCCACTCGGTGTCGTCGCTCCCTCCAGTGCTCGCGGAGAGTGACAGGTCGAAGAATTGTTCCAGTTCCGACTGGACCTCGTCACTCGGCAACGTCTCACCGCGTTCGAGTTTGCGGATGAGACTCGCCTTCTCGTTGAGTTCGTTCGCCAGTTCTGACTGGCTCAGCCCGGCTTCCTCACGGGCCTGGCGAATGGCGTCGTCGTAATCCGGCGCGATTTCGTCCATCTCGTCGAACATATCCGACGATCGGCCGCCACCGCCGCCACTGCTCCCACCACTGCTCGACCGACTCGTGGACCCACTCCCACTGCTCGACCCCGAACTGTCGGTGGAGTACTTCGTCGACGTGCTCGAGGTGGAGCCTGGCGTCTTGACCTCCGTCCCGAAGTCGGTACAGTTCGAGCAGACGTCCAGCTTCGCGCCCTCGACTTTGATCGTCTTCGGGGCCTGCGTCTCGGCGCCACACATCTCACACTGAACCATGGCGGTGGGTATGAGACGCCGAGTCATAAAGGATGCGCCCCGGTGACCGTCTTGCGAATCGATTCGTCCGCCGGATGCGGACGAGACGTCTCCCGCTTCCAATCGTCACCTGGCCTACTTGAGCGCGAGCCAGGCGTAGTAGAATCGCTGGATCGCCGTCAGATGACCGACGACGGCGAGGAACGCGAGCAGCCACCAGACCAGTCCGTGGCCGCCGTACGCACCCGACAGGGGCACGGCCAGGAAGCCGACCAGTCCGATCAGTGCGAGCCGGTCGGCTCGACCGACGAGGCCGCCGTAGACGCGGTCCAGCCCGACCGCTTGGGCTTGCGTGCCGAGGTAGGAGGTGAGGAGGACGCCGGTGACGGCGGCGATGCCCAGCGGGTAGGCTTCGATCCCTGCGGCGAGTCCGACGATGATGACGACGTCGGCGTAGCGATCGAGCACGTGGTCGAGCATGTCGCCGGCACGCGACGCCACCGACTGTTTTCTGGCGAGTGCGCCATCGACGACGTCGAGCCAGCCGTTTAGCAGCACGAGCAGCGAGGCGGCTGCGTACCACCACTGGGCTGACGCCCCGCCGAGGTAGAAGGCACCAGCGGCGCCGAGTGCCGTCACGAACGCGACCACGCTCACGCCGTTGGGCGTCATTCCGAGTCGATCGAACCCGTTCACGAACGGCCTGAGGACCCCCGAGATGTAGGGACGGAATTGATCGAGCGTCATTGCAGGTACCCCACGAAGTCGACGGTCCCGGCACTCGGTTCCCGTTCGCCCGTCAGGACATCGACGATGCGGTCGGCCACGTCGTCGGGAGTGCGTTCCGTCGTGTCGATCTCGTAGACGGACTCCAGGCCGTGGGATTCGACCGCCTCGGCGAGGATCACGTCGAGCGCCTCGCTCTCCGCGTTTTCGTGTGCTTTCTCGGCAGCTTCTCCCCGCTCGCGCAGGCGACGGGCCAGCTCGTTCGGTTCACACCGGAGGACGACGACGCGGTCGGCCGGCAGGTGGTGTGCGAGGTGGGAGTCGACCACGACCGGCGCACGGTCGTCGACGACCGATTCGAGGGCGTCCATATCGGCGATGACGCTGTCCCGGTCCTCGTCGACGTCCGTGTACAGCGACTCGGACTCGATGAGGTCGTTCAGGTGACAGATATCGTCTGCGGTGAGTTCGTCGACCGTCTCTTTCCCATCGACCGTCACGGCGGATGTCGACGTGTCGGCTTCCACGTTGGCGTCGAACCGGTCGACGAGGGCTGCCGTCGCCGTTGTCTTGCCCGTCCCCGGCGTGCCGGTGACGGCGACTCTCACGAGCGACTCACCTCCTCGTCAGCCGTGGGCCGCCCGTCGCGCGTCGCGAGGACGTCGCCGATGGCGTCGGCGGCGCGCTTCGTCTCCGACTCCGTGCCACAGCTCACCCGGATACACCCGGGCAGGCCGAAACTCGTACAGTCGCGGACGATGACGCCGCGGTCCTGGAGCGCCGCCGCGACGGCGGTGCCGTCTCCGACGTCGAAGAGGACGAAGTTCCCGTCGCTCGGCCAGGCGGGTGCGTCGACGGTGGACGCGAGGTACTCGCGAGCCCAGCGTGCGGAGTCGACCGCTTGCTCGACGTGATCGGTGTCGTCGAGCGCGGCCAGCCCGGCTCGGCAAGCGGGTTCGCTCGCGGCGAAGGGCGTGTTCACGCGTGCGTAGGCGTCCGCCCACGTCCCGGGAACGATGGCGTAGCCGAGGCGAACGCCGGCCAGGCCGTAGGCCTTCGAGAAGGTCCTGATCACGGCGACGTCGTCTCGTGCGTCGAACCCGTCGCGTCCCTCGATCAGGGCGACGGCGCTGTCGGTTTCGGCGAACTCGCCGTAGGCCTCGTCGACGACGACGAGCGTCTCGTCGGCCGTCTCGCGGGCGATTCGTTCGATGGTTTCGAGCGAGGCCGTCGAACCGGATGGGTTGTGCGGCGAGGTGAGATAGAGGAGCCGATCGTGCTCGGCAGCTGCGAGGATGGTCTCCGGCTCTTGCTCGAAATCGTCGTCCTTCGAGAGCTCGTAGGTCCTGACGCGGCCGTGGTGAAAGCGCGCGCTCATTGCGTAGTAGGCAAAGCCCGGCTCCGGGACGAGGACGGTATCGTCCGGATCGACCATCGCCCGGGAGAGGTAATCGATCGCGCCGTCGCCGCCGTTCCCGAGCCAGATCTGGGCGGAATCGACGTGCCACTCCTCGGCCAGTCGATCGGTCAGGTCGGCGTGGGCTGCCTTGGGATAGGCGTGTGCCGATGACGCGGCCGCCCGTATCGCCTCGACTGCTGCCGGGGCGGGCCCGTGTGGGTTTTCGTTCGAGGAGAGGGTGACGAACTCGTCCGGATCGCGCCCCTGTTCGCGGGCGACCTCCTCGATGCCCCGACCCGCCTCGTACGTCGCGTGGGTCGAGAGATCTCGTGGCTGCATGTGCGCTACTCCTCACCGGCGACTCTTAAGAAGTCCGCAACGCCCCGGATCAGCTATCCGGCTCCAGCAGAGGCGGGGAAGGCCGTGGCGACGAATCCGTGCGCTACACGAAGTCGCCGAGGCCGGATTGTCCGTCGTCTCCGTCGCCTGCATCGCTGTCAGCTGCGTCGGTACTCCCCCCGCCCGCGGCGTCTGCATCCGAGTTTGCGCTCCCGTCGTCTCCGGACTGCCCATCGTCAGCGAGCGTCTGCTGGTTCGCCGGTTCGCTGTCGGGCGTCGACTCGCTCGTCTCGTCGTGGTCGCCGTCCGACCGAACGGCGTCGAGGAAGGCGTCACCGGAGTGTTCGACCGCTGCTGCCTCACGGCGCGCTTCGGCGTCTTCGACGATCGATTCGACCTTGTTCGTGTCCTTGCCGCTGCCGGTGACGAACGAGACTTCGGCCTCGTCTAGCTCGTAGGCGGCCGCCATCTGGACGGTGAGATCACGATTGCGGCAGTGGTGGGTCATCGATGCCAGATACGGGAGGATGTCGTTGCGGGCGGTCGCGATGCTCGCCCCCTCACGGTCGGCGATTCGGCTGGCGATCGCGTCGCGCGTGTTCCGGCTCCCTCGGCTCCGCCCGAGTTTGGACCAGTAACTCGGCGGGCCGTAGCGGGTCCAGCCGCCCTTCGGCTCCCGGCGGGAGGCGGCGACGCCAGCGGTCATGTTGTCTGTCGCGTAGCGCCAGTAGCTGTACTCCTGGGTCGCGCGGACCCGCCCGAGCCAGCGGTCGGCGTTCGACAGGTAGCCGTACGCGTCGGCAAGTTCGGCGCCGGCGTAGTCCTTCGGCACGTTGTCCTCGATCCAGTTGATCAGATCGTCCGGCGTCTCGTCGACGTCGTAGGAGGCTTTCAGCGCTCCCTCGGCGTCTTTCTCCTTGATGAGTTCGTCGAGGTAATCGAAGATGCCTTCCGTGGTATCTCGCGAGCCGGTGACGACGTCTTCCTCGGTGAGTCGCTCCGTCGATTCGGCGATCGCCTGCAGGTCGTTGACCGCCGATCGCAGATCACCGCTCGTGTTCTCGGCGATCGCGCGCAAGGCGTCCGCCTCGAACTCGATGCCTTCCTTGCGGCAGATGTCTCGGAGGACGGGAACGATCGAGCGCGTGGAGACATCGCGGAATTCGATGGTCTCGCAGGCGTTGCGCAACGAGTTACTCATGTCGTAGAACTCGTTGGCGACGAGGACGATGGGCTGGCTGGCCGATTTGACGACGTCCGTGACCGCCCGCGAGCCGCCGTAGTCGGCGTTCCCGTGGAAGTTGTCGGCTTCGTCCAGGATCACGAGCCGGCGGCCGCTCGTGCCGCCCGTCAGCGTGCCCGACTTCGAGGCCTCACCCGCGACGCGGTCGATGATGTCTTTCCCGCGGTGGTCGCTCGCGTTCAGTTCCATCACGGGCCAGTTCATGTCGGCGGCCAGCGCGTGTGCGGCCGAGGTCTTTCCGACACCGGGGCTTCCGTGGACGATCGCCGCTTTCCGGTGGTCGTCCCAGTTCTGGGCCCACTCGCGGAGCGCGTCGCGGGCCTTGTCGTTTCCCCGTACCGCCGACAACGTATCCGGGCGGTACTTCTCGGTCCAGTCGGTCATTGACGGCGATTAGGTTGCGTCAAGTTTAGTGATTCCGGAGTGGGTCCTCGGGTCGCCCGATCACAGGTTCCGTTCGATTGCGTTTGCAACCGCGTTGTAGGTCGGCGAGTCGACTCCTTCTCCCTCGACGAAGATGGCGGGCGTTCCCCGAACACCCATGTCCGTCCCGTCTTCCTTCGCGGTCTCGACCACCGGCCTGTAGCGATCGTCCGAGACGTCTGAGAGGAGCGAGTCGCCGTCCACGCCGACCTCTCCGGCAGCCGACGAGAGCACGTCTTCGCTGTACGCTCCCTGGTTCTCGAACATGCGATCCTTGAACGTCCAGAAGGCGTCGGAGTCGTCTGCGTTGTCCTGTACGACGCGGGCCGCCTCGGAGACGTCCCACGACCATCGATCGTGGACGGGGATCGGGAAGTCGTGGAAAACGTACCGGATGTCGCCCGGATCGACGTAGTTTTCGACCAGTTGTGGGTAGACCTCCTGATCGAACGTCTTGCAGTGACCACAGCTGAAGTCCTCCCAGACCTCGACGGTGACCGGCGCGTCGTCCTGACCGAGCGTGGGGTCTGGAAGATCCTGGACGCCACCGCTTCCCAGCAGGCCGCCGAGGCACCCCGCGACGGAGAGGGTCGATGCGCTGGCGATACCGGCGAGGGCGTGACGTCGATTCATACCGCACACCTACGTGGCTGACACCAAAAACGTCCCCCTTCGAGATTCAGTCGGTCGCCGTTCAGAGCGGCCGAGCGACCATCTCGCCCCAGTGGTCGAAGCCGTGGCGGTCGTAGAAGCCGGCTGCGCGCTCGTTGTCCGCGTCGACGTCGAGGACGAGTCGGTCGATGGGGAGGTCCTGTTTCCGAGCCACGTCGACGGCGGCGTCCATCAGTGCGTCCGAGACGCCCTCGCCGCGGTGGTCGGGATCGACGTAGATTTCGTTGAGCACCGCGGCGTCCCAGATCAGCGCGAGCGAGTCCGGGAGGACGAACACGTAGCCTGCGGGGTCGTCACCGACGGTCGCCACCGTCACTGCCCTGGGCTCGTCGGTGAGACACCGCTCGACCCACGCCAGATACCGATCCCGGTACTCGGTCGTGAGCTTGTCCTCGTACGCGGCCTGCTTGTCCGCGCCGCCGGTTTCGCTCCCGAGCTCGCGTTCGAACGCTCGTTTGTGTTTCCACAGCGCCTCCCGATCGCGTTCCGGATCGTACGGTCGAACCTCGACTGTCATCGACGGCTGTTGCTCGCCGGGTGCCTTCGTCGTACCGGTGTCGGCGAGGATGTCGGTCGGACTGGTTACGGCCCCAGAACGAGATCCCCGAGCGCTTGTATCCATCGCCGTCAGTGGTCGGCGGTATTCGACCGACGTTCCTCCCAGAGTCGAACGGAGACTGCGAGGTAGCCAGCGAGGGCGACGACGAACCGTTCGCCGTTGTACGCGATCGGGAAGATCCGTTCCGGATCCGGTTCGGGGTCGGGCCCCGGGTCGAAGCCGGTCTCGTAGTGGGTGGTCTCGGTCGTCCCAGCGGCCGTCGACTCCGAGACGGTCTGCGAGCCGTCGTCCGCCGTGGTGAACTCGACGAACGTCTGGACGAATCCGTCGTGGTTAGAGAGGTAGAGCTTCCCCGAGAGGTCGTAGAACTGATCGTGCAGCGGCCAGAAGAGGTTGACCCCGTTGAAGAAGGCGTCGAGCATGATGTGAGCCACGAGCAGACAGGCGAGCGTCACCCAGAGCACCCGCGGTGCGTCCACTCCAAACCGCGCTCGGACGATGGACTCCTCGCGTCGGCGGACGTCCCAGTACAGCAGTGCGGCCGGAACGGCGACGACGAAGAGATTGTGCAGCGCCGCCCGATGCGTCCCCGTCCAGCCCATGCCGATCAGCGTGTCCAGGTCGAGCGCCGCAGTTGCGGCGAGCACCACCAGAATCGCTTTCGCGTCGAAGCGATCGCCGAGCAGCGCGACGCCGAGCAGTCCTGCCAGACCGACGTGGACGACGGTCGAGGGCATGTCGACCCCTACGCGTCGGATCGCTTGTACGTTTTCCCCACGGGAGACGTGATTGCTGTTCACCGAGTCGACCCTGCTTCGACGGCTCGGCTTCGAGGATCCGGCTCCGAAGGCACGGTTCCGACGACCCGGCTCCGAAGGCACGGTTCCGACGACTCCGCTCCGGCGCCCCGGCTCCGATACGTTCTTGCGCGACGGCCCGAATAGCCGGCTATGGGCGATGACGGGGTCAAGACGGCACTCGCGGAGAAGATCGCCGGTGAGATCACCCTCTCCGGTGATCCCGGCGCGACGATTCGCAAGTGGCGGACGGATTTCGGCATCTCCCAGACGGCGCTGGCCGACGAACTCGACGTCTCCGCTTCGGTGGTCTCCGATTACGAGAGTGGTCGGCGGGAGAATCCCGGTATCGGCGTCGTGAGCCGGCTCGTCGGGGGTTTGCTCGCCATCGACGAGCGGCGTGGTGGCGAGCGGATCAGACAGTACGGTCGCGTCCTCTCGGCGGGATTCGAGAGCGACGTCGTCTACGACCTCCGCGAGTACGCGACGACGCGCTCGCTCGCCACGCTATACGACGCCCTCGACGCGTCAGAGATCGCCGCGGGTACGTCCGATCGTATCAGCGGCCACACCGTGATCGACAGTATCAGTGCGATCACCCGGCTCTCGAGCGAGGAGTTTATCCGCCTCTATGGCCAGTCGACGAATCGCGCGCTCGTGTTTACCGGCGTCACCCGCGGCGAATCACCGCTCGTCGCGCTTCGCGTCGTCACACCGTCCCCGAACGCGGTCATCCTCCACGGTATCGACGAATCGGCCCTGTGGGACCACGCGGCCGACCTGGCCCGCATCGACGGCTACTCGCTCGCGGTCACGGACGTACCGCTCGAATCGATGCTCGAGACGCTCGCGACGATCGACTGATGATGGTTCTCTCGACTGAGTAGGACTGCTCGGCTCTGTGAGAAGAGCTACTCGGCTCTATCGGGTCGACCCGCGTCGACTCAGGCGATCTGGTCTTCGTACGCGTCGGCGTCGAGCAACGAGTCGAGTTCCGCGTCGGCTTCGAGATCGAGTTCGAGCATCCAGCCGTCGCCGTAGGGATCGTCGTTGACGAGTTCGGGGGCGTCGAACAGTTCCTCGTTGACGGCCGTGACTTCGCCGCCGACCGGCGCGTAGAGGTCGGAGACGGCCTTGATAGACTCGACGACGCCGAAGTTGTCGTCCTGGTCGATCGTCTCACCGACGTCGGGCAACTCGACGAAGACGACGTCGCCGAGTTCGTCCTGTGCGAAATCGGAGATGCCGATCGTGACCACGCCGTCGCTTTCTGCCGCCCACTCGTGCGATTCTCGGTAACGCCGGTCCGCTGGGATCTCGAAGCTCATTATTCCGTATCGATGAATGGGATGGGTGCGACCTTTGCCTTTTTCGTTCGATCACGAACACTGACACCGATCTCGGTCCCTGGCTCCGCGTACTCGACGGGGACGTACGCGAGGCCGATGGCCTCCGAGAGCGTCGGACTCATCGTTCCGCTGGTGACCGTGCCGACGATTTCGCCGTCGACGACCACGTCGTGGCCGTGGCGTGCGATCCCGCGCCCCTCGACGACGAAGCCGACGAGTTCCTCCTCGACGCCCGTCTCCTGCTGCTCGGCGAGGGCGTCACGCCCGACGAAGTCGGTATCGAGCGAGACGGTGAACCCGATTCCGGCCTCGTAGGGCGTCCGTGGGTTCTCGTCCTGATCGAAATCCTGTCCCGACAGCAGGAGGCCCGCTTCGAGACGAAGGGTGTCTCTGGACCCCAGGCCGCAGGGCTGGCAGTCGTCCGCGAACGCCGTCCAGATCGTCTCCGAGTCGTCGGCGGGGAACACGAGTTCGAAGCCGTCCTCTCCGGTGTAGCCGGTCCGGGCGGTCCAGCACTCGACGCCGTCGAAGGAGACGTACGTCGCCTCGAACCGGCCGATGTCGTCGATCGCGTCGGCGTCGTCGGACCGTTTGCCCACGAGCTCGGGTGCCCGCGGGCCCTGCACGGCGACCATGCCGTAGGCCGTCGTCTCGTTGGAGACGTCGGCGTCGAGATCCCACTCGTCACGGTGGCGCTGGAACCGATCGGTCATCGCGTCGTCCGTCCCCGCGTTCGGGACGAACAGGTAGGCTTCGTCGCCGTCGCGATCGGGGAGGCGGTAGATGACCGTGTCGTCGATAATCGAGCCGTCCTCGGCAAGAATCGTGCTGTACTGCGAGTCGCCGGGGTCGAGCCGGCTGACGTCGTTCGAGGTCAGTCGATTCAGGAGCGAACAGCTGTCGGGGCCGGTCACTTCGAGCTGGCCCATGTGTGAGACGTCGAAGATGCCGGCGTCCTCGCGGACGGCCTCGTGTTCCGTGCGGATCGAATCGAACTCGACGGGCATCTCCCAGCCACCGAACTCGGTGAAACTGGCTCCCCGTTCGTCGTGTACGTCCCGCAACGGCGGCGCGTTGAGCGACATACGCGGACGATTGCGACGTGCGTAGTAATGTCTTTTCGTCGGACGAACGGCCACAGGAATTGCCGGTTCCCGGCCGTCCGTCGGTCACGTGACGGCACGTTTTTCGTTCGGGAGTCGAAGGGGAGGGCATGTTCGAGTCGTTGCTGGAGCGCGTTCGGTCCCCGCCGACCGGTGTGGCCCTCGTCGTCGACGGACCGAACGTCTTTCGCGAGGAGTTCGACGTCGATCTGGACGAGCTCAGGGGCCTCGGCCGCGCGGAGGGCCCGCTCGTCGCCTCACGACTGTACGTGAACGAGCACGCGACGCCGGGGCTCATCCAGGCTGCGGAGGCTCGTGGGTTCGAGGTCGTCGTGACCAGTGGTGACGTCGACGTGCGACTCGCCGTCGACGCGACGGCACTCGTTACCAGTGAACGGATCGGGACGCTCGTCGTCGTCTCGCGGGACACGGATTTCAAGCCCGTCCTCGAACGGGCCAGAGTCGACGGCATCGAAACCCTTGCAGTCGCCCCTGGGACGTACGGTCGCTCCGACGCGCTTCAAAACGCGGCCGATCGGGCGATTACGCTGGACACGTCCGACGAGACGGACGGGTAGGAACAAACCGGGGACAGCGGGTTCGACGGCGGACGGCAGAAGTACTGGGATATACGCTCAGCGAGCCCCGAAATCTGTCGGTGCGTTGCAGTGGCTCTGTCTGGTATTGCGATGGGAGGAGTAGGGGGTCCGCTATCGGTGCAACGTTTCGCTCGTGGTTCGTCGACGCGAGACCGGATCTCAGCTCGTGATTACTTGCCGAGTTCGTCGACGGTCAGCGTGTAGGACCCACTGCCGGAGTAGGCGTCGACGAGCAGGCCGAGTTCTTCGTCACCGGAGAGGTCGACCATGAGCTCTTCCTGGCTGTCGGGCGTGTAGGACGCCTCGTCGTAGTCCGAGGTCGTCGGCGTGCGACCGTCGTACGTGAGGTAGAGGTCGAAGTCGGCCGACGAGGGGCCCGACAGCGTCACCGTCGCCTGGCACGGGTTCGCCGTGTCCAGCGTGTAGGTGTAGTTGTCGCTGCCGCTGCTCCACCAGCCGCCGCTCAGGTAGCCCGCCACCGTGTCGGAGCTCGTCTCGGCACCACACTGATCGCCACCGTCTTCGTCTCCGACGGTGACCGTCTGCGTGGTCGTGTCCGTGTCGCCGTTGGCGGCGGTCACGGTCAGTTCGACCGAGTAGTCGCCCTCGGAACCGAACCGGTGATCGACTGTCTCGCCGGTCTTCGTGACACCGTCGATACTCCACTCGTAACCGGTGAGCGAGCCACCTTCCGGCGGCGTGGAATCTCTCGCGTCGAATTCCGCGGTCTCGTCGACATCGGGGTTGGACGGAGTGACACTGAAGATCGCGGACGGTCCCTCGGAGCCGTCTTCGACGATGTTCGCCGCGTCGACGCGACCGTTACCCTGCTCGTCCGAGGAGAGGCCGATGTCGACGGCCGACTCTTCGAGGAGCTGGCGGAGTTCGCTCGGGGAGTGGTTCGGATGAGTCGCTTTGCCGAGCGCGGCCACGCCGGCCGCGACGGGCGACGCCATCGACGTGCCGTCGAAGCCGGCGTAGTCGTCGGTCGGGACCGGTGCGAGCACGTCGACGCCCGGCGCACAGACGTCGACGTTCGGTCCGACGTTCGAGAAGTTCGCGATGTTCTCGTTTTCGTCGATCGCGGAGACGGCCACGCAGTTGTCGTAGGCCGCCGGGTAGCTCACCGGCGAGCCGGAGTCGTTACCGGCCGCCGCGATCGGGAGCGCGCCGTTTTCGAACGCGTAGTTGATCGCGCTACGACCCGTCTCGTTGGCGCCGCCGCCACCGAGCGAGAGGTTGATGATGTCCGCCCCTTCGTCGGCCGCCCACTGGATCCCGTCGGCGATGTCCGACAGCGATCCGCTTCCGCCGCCGAGGACGCGAGCGTTGATGAGGGTACTGTCGCTGATGCCGGCCGTGCCGGTGCCGTTGTCGATCGTCGCGGCCGCACACCCGGAGACGTGGGTCCCGTGCTGTTCGCCTGACGGCGGATACGGGTCGCTATCGTCGTCGGCGAAGTCGTAGCCGGGGTCGTCCCGGTACTGGGCCGCGAGGTCCTCGTGGTCGTACTGGGCGCCCGTGTCGACGACCGCGATGGTAACATCCGACGAGCCCGTCGTCGTGTCCCAGGCCTCCGGGGCGTTGACCAGCTGTGGCGCGTACTGGTTGCCAAACTGCGGGTCGTTTGGCTCGTAGAACGCCTCCAGCGTCACGTTCCGTTCTGCGTACTCGATGCCCGGCTGGCGTTCGAGGCGCTCGATTACCGAATCCTGTGTGCTCGGGCCGTCGTCGGGTACCTTGACGGCCATGTAGCCGAGCGCGTCGTTCTCGTGAACGACCGAGGCTTCCGACGGAATTGCCGACTCGACCGTCGAGCGTGCGCTCGCGAGACCGACGGTGTCGCTCTTGCCCACCAGGATCTCGTCTTCCTTCGGGCCGGGATCGCGACCGGGCGTCGCCGAAACGACGCTCCCCAGTCCCAGGAACGCCCCGGTAGCTGCAGTCGACTTGAGAACTGTTCGTCTACTCGTCTGACCGGAATGCTCGTGTGTCATTCCAACCCATCCTTTCGTAGCTCACTATAAAACCGTTCGTAAACTATGTGTATTTTATTGAGAAACAAATAATAGTAACGTGGTGTGTAATACACTGAACCGTTTCGGCGGATAATGCAGCGTATTTGCACTGTTTGTCGGGAGCCACTGTCCAAACCGAAAACAAAGTTCATGTATAGGATATAACCAACGGAATCTAAGTTTACTACCTATGGGGGTGTGGTGAACAGAACATCATCTCGAGTCAGCGTCCGACCCCGGCTGGTTGTCGGCTCTTTCTCGCGCTGACCGCCTGCGTCCGACAGACCGTGACTGACCGACCGCTGCCGTCGTTCCTGTGACAGTCGACGCCGACCCGACTGTTTTTGCAGGCGGCGCCAAACGTCCCGATATGACCAGCATCGATGCTCCGGTTCTCGACAACCACCTGCATCTGGATCCGGCAGCTGGGGCCGGGATGGATGCCGTTCGTGACTTCGAGCGAGTTGGTGGAACACACCTGTTGATCGTCAACAAACCGTCGTGGCATCTCGGTCCACTTCCCGAGGATCCGGCCGATTTCGACGCCGTTTTCGAGACGACGGTCGAGATCGCCGATCGCGCCTCGGAAATCCTTCCCGGCCACGCGTGGCCCGTGCTGGGTGTCCACCCGACGCTCATCTCGCGACTCGTCGACGACGGCTGCTCCCCCACGGAAGCCGGCGAGCGGATCAGGATGGGACTCGATCGGGCCAGTGCGTTCGTCGACGACGGCCGGGCGCTCGCCCTGAAGTCCGGCCGGCCTCACTACGACGTCTCGGACGAGATCTGGGACGAATCGAACGCCTGTCTGCGACACGCACTCGAACTCGCGAGCGACGCAGACTGCGCACTTCAGTTGCACACTGAAGCAACCGAGGAATTGACCGACGTGGCCACGTGGGCGCGTGATGTCGGTCAGGATCCGACTCGCGTCGTGAAACACTACGCGGCCGGTCGCCTCGAGGGCGTCACGCCGAGCGTGATGAGCGAAAAAGACCGCCTCGAACGAGCGGCCGAGGGGGGCGACCCGTTTCTCATGGAGACCGATTTCGTCGACGACCCGGAGCGTCCGGGCGCTGTCCTGGGCCCAAAGACGGTCCCGCGTCGCGTTCGCTGGCTCGCGGAAAATGGATACGACGATGCGATACACACTGCACACGTCGAAACGCCCCGTCAGGTGTACGGAATCGACACGGAAGCGACGCTCTCGTGAGGGATCAGACGTGAGGCCACACCGCCGAAGCCGGTGGACTGAAGCCGGGCGGACAGCGCAGCCGTGGACCGAGTCGGGCTGGGTACCAGCGTCGTAAACACCCTGCACGTGTTTCCACGGGAAACACTCACTCGGGCTGATGCCCGTAGAGAAAGGCATTTTACCCGGCCGGTGTAGGTTCGGGTATGAGCAATCCCCCGACCGAGTTCTACTCGGCGGAACGCTGGCAGAACTGGATCGACCGACTCGACGACGAAGAGATCGACCCCGAAGACGAGTCTTCGGCCAGACTGCTGCTCAATTTACAGGACGATACGGCGATCGCCGTCGCCAAGATCGTCGCCGCCTACGACGATGGCGAACTCGACGAGGAGACGACGCTCGAAAAACTCGGCGAAGTCAGAGAGATCGTCCTCTCCGAGGTCGACATCGACGACGAGGAGACGCTCATGCTGGTCGACGGCGTCCAGACGAGTCTGGTCTGTGTCTTCTACGCCGCCGAGGAGTACGTCGCCGGCGGACCCGCTGACGACGCGAGCGTCGACGAGTACATCCGGGCCGCCGCGGACGCCGAAGCCGAGGAAGAACTCGACGCGGCGCTCGGCTACGCCGCACAGGCGGGAACGCTCGTCTTCGACGACGAAGACGTCGACATCTCCGTCGCGGAGGACATCGAGTACGGCCTCGTCACCGAGTGGGTCAACGGGCTCGACAGTCTCCAGAGTGCCATGAGCGATCCTGAGGTCGTCGAGGAGGACGAGTAGGGGGAGCCGGCCGCCACACGTTTAACTGATCGGGACTTTCTTCCGTGCATGCCCGCCGAGGGTCGGGAGCGCGCCGTCACCGTCGTCATCGGAGCGGTGCTCATGTTCGGCCTGCTCGTGTCGGCCCTCGCCCTCTATCAGGCCAACGTCGTTCCGACAGAGAACGAACAGACTGAGTGGGACCACCAGAACGACGTCGAGGCCGAGCTCGTGGACGTGCGGAACGCGATCCAGAACGCGAACGGTGGATCCGACGCACGCACGATGTCCGTCACCCTCGGCACGTCGTACGAACCTCGGACGTTCGCCATCAACCCGCCACCTGCAGCGGGGAGGCTGTCAGCAGTCGAAGCCGACTCGCCGATCACGATCGACGGCGTTGGGGCGTTAGACGAGATTGACGGCGCAAACCCGACCTCGCTCCAGACGAGTTCCCTCAGATACGAACCGGGGTACTACGAGTACGAGTCTGCCCCAGTCACCACGATCGAACACTCCCTCGTCTACAACGAGTTCGCCGATGGAAACGTGACGATCGCTGACCAGCGGCTGTTTTCCAGAAACTCCGTCTCGCTCATCGCTCTCGACGGTGAGTGGAGCAAACATGGTCGTGCTGCCGAGTCGATCGACGTGACACAGTTGGATGGTCAAATTCAGCGCACCATTCGGGATCGCAGTGACCTGAACGTGACTATCCCGACGCAGAACCCAGCTCACTGGGCGAAGACGTTGCGCGATAACGGTGTCGACGAGTATGCCGATATCACGGTCGGTTCGTCGTCGGTCTCCGTCGATTACAACGACAACGAAACCGACCCGATCACCCTCTCGATCTCTCGTGTCGGTGTCGGATCGGACGGTGAATCGACGGGCCAGCTAGATGGCATTAGCGACGGGACTGGCCAGTACGACCTCATCTGGAACAAGACGGACGTACAGATGGATACGTCGGACGATACCGAACACTTCGAGGTCACGGTCACCGACAGCCGAACCGGTGCTCCGGTTGCGTCGACTCCGATCGACATCTACGCGTCCCACACCGGCGGTCTCACCGTTACGGCGGCCAATCGGACGAGCGAAGACGGCAGTGTCGACGTCACCGTGAAAACGGATGGGGCGGACACAGGCACAGCGAGTTTGTACGCAGCCGTCGGGACGTCTTCCGTCCAGAGCAGCCTCTCCATCGGTGACGGTGATGAGGCCCCACCGTCGGGGCCGAGCCTCGATGTCCAACCGGTGACGATCTCGGATACTGACAGCGAGACCCAGTTCCCCGTCGACGTGACCGTGGAGGAGATGAACGGAGTCGAGACCGAGGGACTGTCGGCAGGATTGACTGTCGAAGCACCAAACGGAACGATCGTCTACGACGAATCGATGCCTGTCGCCGATATCACGGGCGAGACGACGAGCGTCACGTTTGGTGAAGACGGCGGGACGTCGCAGCTTGGTCCGTTCGAAGCTGGCAGTCCGTACACGGCGACCGTCACGGCCGACGCAGACAATGCGGCTCCGGTAGAGGTGTCTGACACGTTTGCCGTCCAGGTGGCCGACTCACCGGTCGACTTTGACGTGAGCGACGTCTCAACCGACAGTACCACGCAGACGATTACGTTCAATTCGGATGCGATCGGTAACAAGGACGAGGTGACGATCGATCTCTCGAGTGCGCAGGGTACGATAATCGATTACACCGGCGCGACGGTATCCGTGACGAGTGGACAGAACGTGGAATACGTGACGTACGATCCGTCGACCGACGAGATTCGGCTGTCTCCACAGGGCAACAGTGGGGGACCGTTGACGATCGAAGTGACTGACATCGACGTGGTGGGTGATGCCGGCCAATCGGCCTCGATCGGCTACAGTGACACCCTCGGCACCAGTGATACGGACACTGTTACGATTGAACAGGGCATTCCTTCGTTCGAGTCGCTCGAAGCGACGGCGAACGTCGATGGACAACTGTGGATCTGGCCATACACTAACTCGGTCACGGTCGACTACACTATCGACGCCCCTGGTTCAGTCTCTGGAGTCACGACGACTATCTACGACAGTTCCGGTTCCCCGATCGGTTCGCGGCAACAGGCCTCCCCGGCGAGTCCCTTTACGGTCTCGCTCGACTCGTCTCAGTTGGAGTCGGTCGATGTCGAAATTGTCCTCGAATCACCCGCTGGCGACCGCTGTCTGCAGGGAACTGTCGACGTTGGGGGGACGATAACCCGGTCGGACTTCAATCAGTGTTCCTGACCGGTCCCGGGGTTCGACGACTGTCGAAATCACGAACGACAATATGATATAGCTCCTCGGACACACTCTCTCTATGACCAGTGTCGGTATCGACGCGATCGAGATCTGGACGGGGAACCTCGAACTGGACCTCCCCAATACGTTCGCCCCTGCGCAGGGGAAAGATCCGGAGTACTACACGAAGGGTATCGGTCTCAACGCGAGTTCCTTCCCGGACACCTACGAGGACATCGTCACGATGGGGGCCAACGCGGCCTATCGGCTGATGGAACGCAAAGGCCTCGAACCGGCCGACATCGGCCGTATCGACGTGGCGACCGAGAGCTCGTTCGACAAGTCCAAGCCGATTTCGACGTACGTCGCGGGCTGTCTCGAACAGGTCTACGACGGGGACTTCCACCACGCGAACAAGGGCGAGCGCAAGTTCGCCTGTATCGCCGGGACCCAGTGTCTCGACGACGCCTACAACTGGATCCGCGCGGGACGCAATCGCGGGCGCGCAGCGCTCGTCATCGCGACGGACACGGCGCTGTACGAGCGCGACGATCCCGGTGAGGCGACCCAGGGCGCCGGCGCCGTGGCGATGTTGATCGACGAGGATCCGGCAATCGTCGAGTTGACGACCGAACAGGGCTACGGCAGCGCCGACGAGACGGACTTCCTCAAACCCCAGCAGCAGTTCCCGAGCGTCGACGGCAAGCGCTCGATGCAAGTCTACCTCGCACGCATGCGCGAAGCACTGGAGGATTACGAACGCGTCGCTGGCGACAGTCACCCGGACAACTTCGCGTACGTCCCGTTCCACACGCCGTTCCCCGGCATGGTTCGAAAGGCCGCCGTCCTCGCGTATCGCCACTCCATCCGAAACACGCCGATCGAGGACGAACTCGCCGAGGAGATCGGCCGTCAGCCCCGCCGCGAGGCGTTCGACGACGAAGAGGCCTACGAGGAAGCCGTCCGCGAGTACATGGACGCGCTGAAAGAGACCGAGCACTATCAGGAGTGGTACGCCACCACGATCGAGCCGACGCTCACGATTTCGCGCGAGGTCGGCAACTGGTACACGGGTTCGGTCCACGTCGCTCGTACGTCCGCGCTCATACACGCGCTGGAGAACGATATCGACCTCGTCGGTGAGACACTCGGTGTCGGATCCTACGGCAGCGGCGCACAGGCAGAAGTCCACGGCGAGATCGTCGTCGAGGGCTGGCGCGACGAGGTGGCGGCGATCGACATCGACGACCAACTCGACGATCGTCGGTCGATTACCTTCGAAGAGTACGAATCGATCCACGACGCCCACAACCACGACAAAGACGTCGAACCGGTCGAACTCACCACCCCCGAAAACGAGTTCGTCTTCGATGGCTGGGGTCGGATGGGAGAGCGTACCTACCGGTTCGTCGAGTAATCCGTCCCCGCTTTTCTCGATTGCTAACGTGTTACGTCACGGCCACAATCTATCAATAGACTAATGTGAGGGGCGCGTGCACGTGGTGGCATGGCTGCGACCCGCGACCCGCCGGAGTGGTTCACCGAACAACCCGGGTTGACCGCGCTTGCGCTGGTCAGCGTCTTTCTCGCACTGCTGGTGATCGTCCCGTATCTCCAGTACGTTCTCTTCGGCGTCGTCCTCGCGTACATCGCTCACCCGGTTCAGCAACGCATGGAGCGGTACGTTCGACCGACGATCGCGGCGCTCGTCGTCGTGGTCCTCACGGTCGTCGTCCTGTTGCTCCCGCTCGTGTATCTGCTGACGGTCGCGTTCAGACAGGGTGTCCTCGTCGTCGAGTGGATCAGAGACGAACAGATCAACGTCGAGACGATCGAACAACTGCTAGAGAGTAACGGCTACGCTGTCGACCTCGTGGAACTGTACGAGGCCAATCAGGACCGGATCGCCTCGGCGATCCAGCAACTGACCGACGGCGCGATCGACCTCGCAGGTGGCCTCCCGAATATGTTTATCGGGCTGACGATCACGACGTTCGTCCTGTTCGGCTTGCTTCGTGACGGCGGCCGCTTCGTCGCGTGGATCCAGTGGGTCATCCCCGTCGACGACGAGATCCTGGCCGACCTGCAGGAGGGGATCGACGAACTCATGTGGGCCTCGGTGATCGGCAACGTGGCGGTCGCGGTGATCCAGGCCGTCATGCTCGGCGTCGGCCTCTGGGTCGCGGGTGTTCCCGCCGTGATCTTCCTCACCGTCGCGACGTTCGTCCTAACGCTCCTGCCGCTCATCGGCGCCTTCGGGGTCTGGATTCCCGCGGCAATTTACCTCCTCGCGACCGGTAGTACGACGGCTGGGCTGGCGATGGTGGTTTACGGCCTGTTCGTCACCCTCTCGGACTCGTACTACCGTCCGGCCATCATCGGCCAGACCGGCGGCTACAACGCCCTCATCGTCATCGTCGGCATCTTCGGCGGCCTCGTCGCATTCGGCGCGGTCGGCCTCTTCCTCGGCCCTGTCGTTCTCGGGGCGACGAAGCTCGTCCTCGACAGTTTCGCCCGGGTCCGGACGGGGACGGAACCGCCGGGTGCGGTCGGCGACGATGCTGAGGGACCGAAACCGGGCTCGGGCGCCACTCCGTCTGACGATTCGGCTGGGGACGAACCGGTGGATGGCACTGACCCCGATTCCCAGGAATCGACGGATCGAACCGGTTGAGTCCCGGACGAGCGACCGAGACGGACATCGAAAGAGGTGCGTTCATTATCCCCCCGTGGCAAGTCACGAGTACTGTGTACCGTCACATCGCCGACGCAGTGTCTGGCGGCGGGTTCGAACCGACGGCGAACTGGCGGCACCGAACGTAACAATGTACGGATCACGCACGACGGGGAGTCCGTACGCTCCTCACACGGACACGGAGACGGCGGCCATGCTCGATGCGGTGGGGGTCGACTCGGAGGAGGCGCTCTTCGACATTCCGGCACCGGTGGAGTTCGACGGTGACTTCGGAATCGACGCCCGCTCGGAACGAGCAACACGCCAGCTGGTCGAATCGATTTTCGAACGAAACGACGACCTTGTCGAACTACTCGGTCGCGGCCACTACGGCTACTACATTCCCTCGCTGGTCGACCACCTCTCGGACCGCTCCGAGTTTCTCACCTCGTACACGCAGTACCAGCCGGAGGTCTCGCAGGGCTTCCTGCAGGCGCTCTTCGAGTACCAGTCGATGCTCGTCGAGTTGACTGGCCTCGAGGTCGCTAACTGCTCGATGTACGACGCCGCGACGGCGCTCGGCGAAGCGGCGACGCTCGCGGACCGAATTCGCGCTGTTTCGGGCTCGGTCGTCCTCGTTCCGGAACTGCTCTCGGAGAACAAGCGCTCGACGCTCGGCAACTACGTTGCGGGCACGGATCTCGTCGTCGAGACGTTCCAGATGGCCGACGGCGCGGCCGACCTCGACGCGATCGCCGATCGGCTGGACGAGGACGTCGTCATGCTATACGTCGAGAACCCGACCGTTCGCGGGACGATCGAACCCGGACTCTCGACACTCGGCGATCTCGCGACCGACTCGGATTCGCTATTCGTCCTCGGCTCCGACCCCGTTGCCCTCTCGCTGCTCGAACGACCGGCCGACGTCGGCGCCGACGTCGTGATCGGTGACGCGAGCGTCCTCGGGCTGCCGACCGCCTACGGAATGGGCCTCGGTCTCTTCGCCACGCGCGAGGACTACCTGCGTCAGGTTCCCGGCAGACTGGTGGGTGCGAGCGAAGACGGCGACGACCGTCGAGCCTACACGCTCACACTCCAGACGCGCGAACAGCACATCCGTCGCGAACGGGCGACGAGCAACATCTGCACGAACCAGGCCTGGGTGGCGCTGCGCACGGCGATCCACGCCGCGGCGCTCGGTCCGGACGGCCTGGTCGATCTGGCGACGCGCGACGTCACCAGGGCGCGCGAACTGGCCGACCGGGTCGACGACCTCCCCGGCGTCACGGCGCCGGTTCACGACCGCCATCACATGCGGGAGTTCGTCGCCCGTGTCGACGGGGCCGCATCGACGATCGCCGCCGACCTCGAGGACCACGGGTACGCGGTGCACGCCCTCGGCGAAGACGAACTCCAGATTTGCGTCGCGGGCGCGACGGACGACCAACTCGACGGGTTCGTCGACACCCTCTCGGAGGTGGTTCGATGAGTGACGATGGCGGGTCGGCCGAGATTCGCCACGACCAGGCTCGCTGGTCGACGAACGGGACGTACGAACCCCTGCTCTCGGAGAAGGACTCGACCGAGATCGCGGTGGACGCCGACACGGCGGGTCTTCCCGACGAACTGACTCGCGACTCGGTCGAACTGCCGAACCTGTCCGAATCGGAGCTCTCGCGTCACTACACGAGACTCTCCCAGCAGACCTACGGCATCACCAGCGGGCCGTACCCGCTCGGGTCCTGTACCATGAAGTACAACCCGACGTTCACCGAGGACGTCGCGGCGCTGCCGGGCGCGGCGGTACACCCCGACCGTTCGGAGGGGTCCACCCAGGGGACGCTGGAACTCCTGTACCGGCTGCAGGGCTACCTCGCTCGCATCGGCGGGATGGACGCCGTGACCCTCCAGCCACCCGCGGGGGCGGCCGGCGAGTTCGTCGGCATTCGCGTCGCCGCGGCCTACCACGAGCACAACGGCGAGGGCCACCGCGACGAGGTCATCGTTCCCGAGAGCGCCCACGGGACGAACTTCGCGACGGCGGCGCTGGGCGGGTACGACGTCGTCTCGCTGCCGAGCGACGAGCACGGCCGCGTCGATCTCGACGCGCTGGAGGCTGCTCTCTCGGAGAACACTGCCGCGCTCATGCTCACGAACCCGAACACGCTCGGACTCTTCGAGCGCGACATCGAGACGATCGCCGAGATGGTCCACGACGTCGGCGGACTGCTCTACTACGATGGGGCGAACTTAAACGCCCTCCTCGGGCGAGCCCGCCCCGGTGACATGGGCTTCGACGTGATGCACTACAACGTCCACAAGACGTTCGCGACGCCCCACGGCGGCGGCGGTCCCGGCGCCGGCCCTGTCGGCGTCGTCGCCGAACTGGCGCCGTTCTTGCCCGCACCGCGCGTGCGCGAAGCCGACGCGGAATCGGCTGCCGAACCGCAGGAAGCCGATTCCCCCGACCCGACGACCGACAGCACCGGCACGACCTACGAACTGTTCGACCCCGAGCACACCATCGGGCACGTCCACGGCTTCCAGGGCAACTGGCTCGTCCTGGTGAAAGCCTTCGCCTACATCGCCCGGCTCGGCGACGAGGGACTCGCGGACGCGAGCGCCAAGGCGGTGCTCAACGCGAACTATCTGGGTAGCCAGATCGACTACGAGATCCCCTACGGTCCCTTCCACCACGAGTTCGTCGCGAGTGCGGGCGAGCAGGACGCCGCCGACGTCGCCAAGCGGATGCTCGATTACGGCGTTCACCCGCCGACGACGAAGTGGCCCGAGATCGTCTCGCAGGCGCTCATGACCGAACCGACGGAGGTCGAGACCAAGTCCACGCTGGACCAGCTCGCCGCCGCGTTCAACGCGGTAGCCGAGGAGGACGACGCGACGATCGAGGCCGCGCCGAACCGAACGACGGCCAAGCGTATCGATCAGACGAGCGCCGCGCGGAACCCGCGGCTGTCCTGGCAGGCGCTCGACGCGGACGACGAGTAGGAGGCCGGTACGAGATTCGTGCGACCGAAGCCGTCTTGAACGAGTTCGGATCGGTCGTCGAAATCGTTCTCTCAGTGAAACGATCCTGCAGAGCGAAGTCGATCGTCACTACAGTTCAATCGGCGATTCCGGCCGGAGAATCACCAGCAAGGAACGTCGACAGGGTCGAGTGCACTCCAGTCAATTGCTCGGTCGGTTCCACGAGTTGGCGCTCGGCGTCGTAGGTCACGTGGCCCTTCGCGGCCAACTTCGGCAGGTGAGCGTGGTACAACGAAGTGCGAATATCCGTAAGTACGTCCTCAGATGCCTCCGTGATGGGGGTTTGATAAATGTCCCTGAAGATGACCTTCGAAAGCTCGTCGATCGTCATCGACCGCTGTTCTTCTGCGAGCGTCCGAATGGCGATTCGGCAGTACTGGTCACGACAGAGGTCGAGTATGGTACCGATTGTGACCGGCTCCTCGCTCATGACACGAATGCAGCCGACCCACGGCAATCGCGGTGACTTTTTCGTGTACAAACCACTTTTATGCATCCGACTGAGGGCGAACTGCAAGGGCCGAGAGCGTGCTCCCCAGGATGTGTTTGATCCCTCCTCGGAGGCGGGAGCCGACGGCCTGTTGTGAGATGCCGAGTTCCTCGCCGAGGGCTTCAAGCGTGACCTCGCGAGGAGACTCGAAGTACCCGCGTTTGTGGGCGAGTACCAGTGCCTCTTGCTGGGTGTCGGTGAGGGCGGCTTCGGTCGCCGTTTCGACCGGCGTGAGTGCGTGCAACTCTGTCAACGTGATCGGGATGTCCAACTCTCGACACCGTTGTTGAAAGGCAGCGAGATCGTCCCGATCATCACCGCGGATCTCGAACGTCCACTGCTGGTCCGTCCCGGTGACCTCGATCAGTGGTACCTCCGTCTCTCCCAGTACCGTTAGTACATCGTCGTAGTTCAGCGCCCACTCGACACGTAACAGGTACTCGTCCTCGACAGAGTCGACGAGCTGAATCTCCGTTACGCCCGGATGCTCGGTGAAAGCTCCCTCGATATCGTCGACTTCGGTTCCACGCACCCAGAAGTAGGGGATGACCACGTCCTGTGCGGGGATGAGTCGCTCGAGCGTTATCCGTACGTTCGGCAACTGGGCGAACACCGTTCCCAGGGGGAACTGGTCCGACGGAACCGTGAACGTCGCCTCGGTAGCCATCGTTCGTCCCATTGGCTTCCAACTGTTTAGGTCTAGTACTGATCGTCTCGTGTTCTTGCCGTCACCGTTCCCGCACGCCCGATCATTCGGTCTCTGACGGACACTTTGGGCCATCCACGACAAAACCTGTTCCGGCGACACACAGAACCACGCGACACTGCTACGTGTTCGAATCCGTGATATAGTCCGATACTGATAGAACTATAGAGGGCCGCGGTAGCGGGTGGTTAGTCGACGATGAACCCGCTCGCCAGTTCCAGCACCTCAGCGCGGGACCGCGGCTGGTCGAACGGCGTCGGGAATCCCAGTTCGTCGTTGAGTTCCCGGAGGAACGATGCGTGTCGCGCCTCGACACTGTGAATGCTTAGCGCCGGCGGGACGAGTGCTGCGTTCTGGATATACGGTGCGGCCCCGGCGTACGCGGAGACGCCAATGTCTTCGAGCAGGGCGGCCGTGGCGATGAACTCGCCGGGGTCCTGGACGGCCGATCCGAAATCGAACTCGGGACTCGGAACTGGATCACCGCCGAGTTGTGATACCGTCTGCCCGAGTACCTCCGCGTGGGTGACTTCGTGATTGCGTACCACGCGGATCCGGTCGGCGACGCGATCTTGAATCGGCCCCCATCCATCGAAATGTTGTCTGAATCCCTCGTCGCCGATGTTCTCGATTCCACGCTGGTAGAACACCGCTTCGAGGAGTTCGAGCGTTCGGGCGTAATTGAGTAGGTCGATATCGTCCTCGAAATCGTTCTCGACAGCTTCCGGCGGCTGCGCATCCATCTCTTGGTCCGCTTCGTCGTCCCCGTGGTCTTCGCCGGTAGCCGAGGTCATCGGCACGATTCCTGCCGTAGCGGTACCGAGGATCGCCGACGCAGCGAGGACGCGACGCCGCGACGTAGACGGGTTCGGTGGTGTGTTGTCGCTTAGTTCCGTGGCCGTCTCGATGTCGTACTTCTCGTTTGACATGGATTGAACTGATGGCTGAGTCCGACGATGAACCGTTTCCCCGGACTCGGATCCACAGGTACCAGTATCAGGCACTTATAGCCCATTTCAGAGACGTCGGGAAGTTCACACAAGAGATGGTGTGATTCCAGATACCATACGCAGGTTATGATAGTAAAGATGGACTATCATTTTCGTTTTTTGACGGTCGCGGCCGTACGATCCATCATAGACGCCGGTAAAATGTCCGTGCCCCTGTGGTGCTGAGCGGGGCGAGGCAAGAAATTTAGAACCGGGGCCGTCCCCATCTACAGCGGCTCGGCGTGGCTCCGTTCACACCGATCAGCTGGTATCGTCCGTGACAATGCGACTGGTCGATTCAGCCGATCAAGTTTGGCATGTCGCCGCCCAGCAACACCCGAATCAGCGCGTACACCACTCCGACGACGAATGCGACACCGACGACAGTGAGTATTGTCTCCATAGTCACGGATTCACACCACGACGAACAGGAAGTAGTGATCGATTCGTTGCGGGAGTGGCGAGGGTTGGGTGCATACGCTGCCGGAAATGGGGGAATGCAGCCGGTTCCTACCACCCAACTCTACGCCGAGACACTCCGTCCACAACACCGTCCGCGACCGGTACGATTTATTGGGCCCGTTGCGAACCCCTGTCTATGCACAAGCACGTTGCACTGCTGACGCGCGCAGATGGTGTCTCGCACGACGAGTTCGTCGATCGGTGGGAGGCGGCGGAGCTGGACGACGAGATCGACGGCGTCGTTCGCTATCACGAGGTGCTTCCGACGATGCCGGAGCACGCGGAGTTCGACGGGCTGGCCGAGTTCTTCTTCGAGGACGAGGCGGCTTACGAGGACGCAGTCGACGATCCCGACTCGCTCGTCTCGGCCACGGGCGGCGAGTTCGCCGAGGCCGTCGCGGACGAGCGCGGAATGGCTGGCGATCCGATCGTCCAGCGCGACGAGGTCGACGGCGACTCCGACGAGCTGTACAAGCACTCGGCGTTCCTCGTCCGGCAGGAAGACATGACCCACGACGCGTTCGTCGACCACTGGCAGAACAACCACACGCCGATCGCCCGCGAGATCACCGGCGTCGTCAAGTACGACACCGTCGTCCCCACGGATCCCGACGCCCAGCCGTTCGACGGCATCGCGGAACTGTACTTCGCGGACATCGACGCACTCTACGACGCCCTCGGCAGCGAGGGCTCGCGTGACTACGAGGCGGTCGGCGAGATGGCCGAGAAAGCCCGCGAGGACGTGAACAACTTCCTCGCGATCGACGAGCGCCCGCGCTTCATCGGCCAGGAACACCTCGTCAGCGGGCGGTGATCCCCGTGTCCGATTTCGATGCGCAGGTCCGCGAGGCGTTCCCGGAACTCGCAGAGATCGAGGACGACGACCTCCGCGACCAGGTCGTCGAGGCCTGGGCCCTCGGACTCGAACGCGGTGGCTGGCAGGATCTCGAGGACATTCCCTACGCCTGGAACATCCACGAGGTGACCAACGTCGAGCACGTCCGCGGCGTGACCAGGATCGCCATCGAGTCCGCCCGCGAACAACGCGAGTTCCACGGCGCCGACCCCGATCTCGACGTCATCGTCGCCGCCTGTTTGCTTCACGACGTCGGCAAGTGCTACGAGTATCCCGACTTCGTCGACGACGATCTCCTCGACGAGCCGAACCCAACCTACGTCAGCGAGGAGATTCCCCACTCGATATCGGGGTACGCGCTCGCCCACGAAGTCGGCTGTCCACTCGCCGTACAGCGGGCGATCCCGCACTTCCTCGGCGAGGTCCCGACGCGCACGCTCGAAGCTGAACTCGTCAAGAGTGCGAACTCCGCGTCGTCGAACGCGATCACGCAGGCCTCGATGGGTATCACGTTGCAGGAGTGGGTCGAGGAGTATTCACAGACGTCCTGACGTGAGTGCACCGCCGCCTACGGCCGGAAGTACCCCTGTCTGACGCAAACGCCGTCAGTCGTCGAGCGATTCGTCGAGTACTCGTTCTTCCGGCGTCGGCGCACCAGGGTGGAGGCCGTACTGGGCGAGTGCGGCCATCACCGTCGTCGTGACCGCCGTGAGAAAGAGCGCGCCAGCGATGGCTTCGAGTACGACGCCGCCGACCGTGGCACCGAATTGGCTCCCGAGCGCCGCGGCGGCGTCCGTCTGCGGTGCGGTGGCGAGTCCGTACGGGACGAATCCGACGACCGCGAGCAGCCACCGACGCCACGCGGCCCGGTGCAGTTCGCGGACCGAGGCATCGGCGGCCAGGCGTGAAATCCCGGCGGCTCCGACGGCGAGCAAGCCCAGCGCGAGGAGGGTTCGCGGCGAGGGGGCGAGTCCGTCCGCGATCGCGACCCCGGCGGCCGTAAGCGAAATCGAGCCGACGAACTGCGCCAGTGGTCCCAGTCCTGTGGACACGTCTGGCGAGCCAGCGCTGGAAGGCATAGACGCTGGTAGTGAACGATTACACATAACTCCCGCGAACCGCAGATACAGGCCGTTTCGTGACTGTTCAGAGTTCCTGAGGATGGGCAAACAAAGGACGTATTACCGGTCCGTTCCGAACCCCATCCGTGCCTCGCCGAATCGATTTCGACCGGCCGTCGACCGCCCTCTCGTTCGACGGCGATACACGACGGGGACCGACGTACCCAACCCGTAGTTTCTGCTCGCACTCCGCTGTTGCGGTCCCGCCGCTCTTCGAAACCGAGTCCGGGGGTGCCCGATGAGTTTGCGCGCTCGCCTCTGGCGCCTCTTGCGAACGCGCTGGAAGCGGGACGTTCGTGGTCAACCGGATCGGTATCAGGTGTACGTCTCCTTTCCCACTGACGAACGCCATTCCCGAACGGGGCCGGTTGCCGAGCACGTCACCGAACTGGAACACCTCTTCGAGGGGTGGATCGACGTCTACGCCAGATCGTCCGGGCTGGCCGTCGTCTCCGATCCCGTCTCCGCGGACCGGTTCGACCTGCCTCGATTCCGTGACCTCATGGGCCGGATCGAAGCGACCTACGCCTCCACGCACTCGCTTACGTCACTCGAGAAGTGGCGGACCGTCGACGGTGCGCTCGTGAAATCGTTCGTCGTCGTCCCGGTCAAACCGCTCTTCCCACCGGCCGAGACGGATTCGGAGCCCAGACAGCCCGCCCCGGCGCCCGCCGAGTGAGTCGGGGCCGACGTGCGCCCGATTGTCTTCGACGATGCCCTTCCTCAGTCGTCTTCGGCTCCGGGTCCGGTTTCGCGGTCAGGTCCGCGTCGCTCGCTCGATCGGGGTCCACCAGCCGACTCTTCTGGCGTAATCGCGTCGGTTCGCCCCATCCAGCTGTCGATGTTCTCGGCGACGTAATCCTTTCCGCCCCAGCCGAAGGCGACACCGGCACCGATGGCGACGGCGGCGGCGAGTCCCCACGCGAGCGCGCGAGCGAACACGTAGAGGATGCCGACGTCGATCCCCATCGTCTCCAAGCCGATGACCAGCGCCGTGGCGTAGAGGAAGATACGCGCGCCGTTAGCGAACCAGTTCGTGTAGGACGTCTCCGTGGCCGCTCGCGTGCGCTCGATCACGTCGCCGATGAAGTCGGCCACGACGAACCCGATCGTGATGACGAGCAAGCCAGCGATGAACGCCGGCAAGTACGAGACGGCCGTCGAGATCCACTCGGACAGCATCGGAATGGCAAGCACGTTGGCCGCCGCGAGGATGGCCAGCGCGTAGACGAACCACTTGCCGAGCTTGCCGAACGCGCCCGAGACCGCCCGCTCGGTGCCGCCGAGGACCCGCCCGAGCGGCGTTTCGAGGACCATTCGATCGAGTTCGATCCCGTCGGCGAGGCGGCGAACGACACCGGCCACGACGCGGCCCACGACCCAGCCGATGAGCAGGATGACGACGGCGCCGAGTAGTCGTGGTACGAAGACCGCGATGTCCGCGATCGGGTCTTGCAGGTAATCAGGGACCTGTACTTGCTGGACGACCAGTTGCATGTCTCCCATAGCAATGGGGAGGGCGGAGACAGCTTTCGTAATTGTGGGGCTACAAAAAAGTCGTCTGTGAAACAGTCTCGGTGCGACGAGTGCGAACGCGTTGAATGATAGATTACGACCACAGGCTTCACAGCATCCATATCCGTGTGTACGGGCCATCAGCGACCGATTCCCTGCCGATCGGAACCTGGGCGCAGCGTCGCCACGAAGGGGACGAGAGGCAATGCCGTTTTACTTTTGTCGAAAATCCGGCTGCGAAAAATGGCCGCGTCGTGCGAGCGATCCGGATCGACCGGCGACGCTGGCTTGCGATTAGACCGCTTCGAGCCCGGCGTCGCGGCGGAGCGTGTTGATGTATTTCCGGAAGCCGGTTTCGAGATCGTACTCGGGGTCGTACCCGAGATCGTCCTGGATCGCACTCATCTCGAGTTGCTGCGTCCAGGGTAGTTCGCCCTCGTCGCTGACGGTGATGTCGGCGTCGGGCATGATCTTCTCGACGGTCTCTGCGGCCTCGCGGATGGTCGCGACCTCGCCGCGAACGTTGTACACCCGCTGGGAGAGGGCTGATTCGTCGGCGAAGGCGGCCAGGCGGAACGCCTGGGCGATGTCCTCGACGTACTGCCAGTCGATGACCTGGTCGCCGTACTCGACGCTGAAGGATTCCCCGAGTGCTGGCTTCTCGATGATGTTCGCGAGGAATGCCGAGCCACCCGTCTCGCGGTAGGGACCGTACGCGACCGTCGGTCGCAGGGCGACGTGGTCGAGCCCGTAGTCTTCGTGGTAGATGCGGGCCTGGTGCTCGTTGTACTCCTTGGTCGCGCCGTAGAGCGTGTCGGGGTAGACGAGGTCGTCCTCGGTGACCCAGTCGTCTTCGTAGTTCGTCGGCGGCGCGAAGACAGCCGCGGAGGAGGCCCACGCGACGCGCTCCACTTGATCGTCGAGCGTGCGTGCGGCCTCGAAGATGTTGTTCGTCCCCATGACGTTGACGTCGATCGCCGCGCGCGGATTCTCGCGGGCCGTCGTCGTCAGGAGTGCAGCCAGGTGGACGATTCGTGTCGTCCCCGTCTCACGAACGGTTCGGATCACGTCGGTCGGATCGGTGACGTCACCGCGAACGACCTCGACGTCGTCGGCGACGTCGAGCGCTGCCAGGATGCTGGTGTCCGTCGAGAGGTCGTACGCGACCACGTCGTGGCCGTGCTCGATCAGGTCGGCGCAGATGAACGAGCCGATGAAGCCGGTGCCGCCGGTTACGAGTACGGTTTCGTCAGACATTCGTTCGACTCGATCCGTTCCACCGTAAAAAGTGTATTCAGATCGGTTCGTTTTGCCCACAGTTCGCCACCAAACGGATCGTCGCGGTGCTGGGCGGGACCGAAGCGCCGATTTACTCGTGCAGTCCCCCGACGGCGTCGTAGAACGACGAGGTGAGTTCCGCTTCCATCTCTTCGTCGCGATCGATGCGGACGTCGATCACCGTCGGTCGGTCGTTCCGTTCTTTCCCCGCGACGAGCGCGGATGCGAACTCGTCGGGCGCGGTCACCCGCTCCCCGACGGCGCCGAAGGCTTCGGCCACGGCCACGAAGTCGGTGTCGTGGAACTCGACGCCGGCGATGTCGCCGTCTGCCTCCTGCATCTGGCGGACCATGCCCAGGCTCGTGTCGTTCAGGACGACGAACGTGGGGGCCACGCCGTACTCGACGGCGGTCTCGACGGAGTTCATCGTCATGGCGAAGCCGCCGTCGCCGGCCACGGAGACGACATCGCGGTCGGTGGTTAGCGCGGCACTGACGCCGGCGGGGACGGACCAGCCCATCCCACCGACGCCGCCACTGCCGAAGTAGGTGCGCACGCCGGGCGTCTGCAGGTAGTTGAGCAGCCAGAACCGGTTGTTCCCCGAATCGGCGGTGACGATCGTGCCGGCGTCGACGACGGCCTCGATCTCCTTGATCGCGCGCTGGGGTTTGATCGGAGAGGCGTCGGACTCGCAGGCAGGGGCGTGGAAGTCTTCGCGCGCCTGGGCGGCCCGATCGCGAGCCGCCTCGGGTTCGGCGCCGGCGTCCTCACCGGCGCGCGCTTCGAGCCCGGTGAGTGCGTGGGTCGCGTCACCGATCAGGCCGACGTCCGCGGGGTAGACCCAGCCGGCGTTGCGCGCGTCGATGTCGGCGTGGATGATCCTCTGCTCGTCCGGGCGGATGAAGCCGGGCGCCTGCCAGTTGGTGTCCATCGGGTTGAGCCGACAGCCGACGACGCAGAGGACGTCGGCGTTGCTGACCAGCTGGTTCGCCCCCTCGTGGCTGAACGAGCCGATGACGCCGCCCGCGAGTTCGTGGGTCTCGGGAATCGTCGACTTGCCCAGGTAGGAGGTGACGACGACGGCGTCGTAGGCTTCGGCAGCCGCCTGTAGTTCGTCGTAGGCCTGGGCCGCGTGGACGCCGTTGCCCGCGACGATGACCGGGCGCTCGGCGCTCGCCAGTGCGTCGGCCGCGTCGTCGAGATCGTCCGCGGCGGGGGCCGCTTTCCAGGTCCGCACTTGCTCGTCGGCGTTCCAGACGGGCGGCGTGGGGTCTTCGGGAACCTCCTCGTGGACGGCGTCGCCGTCCAGGATGACGGCGGTCGGGCCCGGACGGCCGGCCACCGCGTGCTTGAACGCGAGCTGGAGGCTGCGGATCGTCTCCGTCGGCGTTCGGGGGAACCAGTGTTCCTTGGTGATCGAGTCGAGAATGTTCGGCAGGTCGAGCCCCCCGTAGTCGCCGCGCGATTGCTGGTAGGGCGCAAGCGTTGAGTATTCGCCCCGTTCGGAGGCTTCCGTGATGGCTACCATCGGCGACGAGGATAGTCGCCCCTCCATCTGGCCGATCGCCCCGAGGCTGCCGATCCACGGCCCTTGTCCGGCCAACACGCCCGGTGTCTGGGTGAGGCGTCCGTGTACTTCGGCCATGACACTGGCCTCGCGCTCGTCACGCGGCCGGACGAGCGTGATCGGGGAATCCGGAACCTCGTCTAACACTTCGATGACCCGGCCGCCCGGATAGCCGAAGATGTACTCGACGCCGAGATCGTCCAGGGTTTCGACGAGCGCCTTCGTGGTGTTGGTCATCGGTGGATCACCTCGATCTGGCGGGTGCGCTCTGTTGGTTGGACTCGGGAGGTGTGCCCCGTCGGTTCGGTCCGGCGGGTGGCAGTCGAACGGTGGCCCCCGACGATCGGGTTCGACGACGCGCACTGGTCTCGGGATCGGTCCCCAGTGTCGTGCATGCCATAGCGTGCACAGCCCTGACTCTTTGCTTTATTGATGCCGGAGACACACGTCGCCGCCGGTGGGCCGCGTCCGTCATCGGCCGCGCCGGCGCGTGGGTCGTGAACGGGAGCCTTTTTGTCCGATCCCGCGAGGGGGTAGAATGGCAATGACGTTCCACGAACGCGACTTCATGGAGGGAACGCTGGGAACGCAGGCGGTCGACTGGGAGGGCCGCATCGACACCCAGCGGTTGCGCGAGGAGCGAAAACAGCGCGCGCTGGAGCGCCTGCAGGAGACCGACCTCGGCGCGATGCTCTTGCTCTCGGATCCGAACATCCGCTACGTCACCGGCCTCGCGATGACCGGCGGCAGTGGCGCCGACCACTACACCCTGCTGACCGAGGAGGGCGACGTCGTCCACTGGGACACGGCCGACCACACGAGCAATCAGCGCGCGAACTGTCCGTGGCTGCAGGACATCCGGTACGCCTGTCCCGGCCTGGGGAACGTCCCGCGCGCGTCGGGCAGTGACTCCGCGCGTCGCTTCCTGATCTCGACGATGGTCGAGACGGTGACGACGGCTATGGACGAGTACGGCGTCGCGGACGAGAAACTCGGCCTCGACGTGGGCAATTCGGGTCTGGTCTCCGGGTTCGAAGGCGCCGGCGTCGAGGTCGACGTGTCGACCTGCAACGCCGTGATGGAGGACGCCCGCAAGATCAAGACCGAAGACGAGATCGAGTGTCTTCGGATGGTCGCCGCGATCTGTGAGGCCGGCTTTCAGAAGATTACGGAGACAGCCAAACCCGGCATGCGCGAGAACGAGGTGTGGGGCGAGGCCGTGGGCGAACTCTGGCGCCACGGCGCGTTCGTCGGCGGCGGTTACCTCACCTCCGGCCCGAACACCTGGCCGAAGCACCAGGCGAACACCACGGATCGAATGATCCGGCCCGGCGACCTGGTCTACGCCGACATGTACAACATCGGCTATCTGGGCTACCGCTCGTGTTACTACCGCACGTTTGCCATGGGCGAGCCGACCCAGGCCCAGCAAGACGCCTACGAGACCGCGCGCGACAACCTCTACGACGTCCTCGAACGGATCGAACCCGGCGCGACGACCGACGAGATCGCGCAGGGCTTCCCCGATATGGACGGCGAGCACGCCGACTTCTACGACGCCGACGACCACTGGCAGATGACCACCAACCACTGGGCTCACGGCCTCGGCCTCCAGCTCTACGAGGTCCCGCTCATCTGGCGCGGCCTCTCGCCCGACCACCCGATCGAGATCGAGGAGGGCATGACGATGGCCGTCGAGACGCAGGAGCCCGCCGACCGGCAGGGCGTCCGCGTCGAGGAGATGGTCGTCGTTCGCGAGAACGGCGTCGAGATTCTGAGCCAGTGGCCCGTCGAGGAGATCACGACGATCGACTACTGAGTTCGCGATCCGAAACCACCTTCGAGACCGCGAGCCGTATTCGTTCTTCCGCCATCGACGGGTTCCCGTCTGGGCTGACCGGAGTCGGGAGATGTATAGTGGTCTCTGAGAAACCCTCCCGTATGCAACTCGGGACCGGCCTCTTCACCGGCCAGCGCCGACCGGACGACGACCGACCGACGAGCGAGCTGTACGACGAAATTCTGGACCTCACGCGGACGATCGAGGACGCCGGGCTCGACAGCGCCTGGGTCTCCGAACATCACTTCCTCGAAGACGAGTACCTCTCCGGCACGCTACCGACGCTGGGCGCGATGGCGGCAGTGACCGACGAGATCGAAATTGGCTCCTGCGTGGCACTCGGGCCGCTGTACGATCCGATCCACCTCGCCGAGGACGCGGCGACGGTCGATCTCCTCTCGGCTGGCCGGAGTACGCTCGGCCTCGCGATCGGCTCGAACCCCACGGAGTTCGACGTCTTCGGCGTTCCCCTGGAGGAACGCGCCGATCGGCTGGCCGACCTCGTTTCCTTCCTGAACGGCGCCTGGAGCGAGGGCGACCTCGGCTACGACTCCGAGTTCCACGACGTACCCGCCGACGTCTCGATCACGCCCAAACCCGACGACGGGCACGTCCCCCTGATGCTCGGTGGGGCGGCAAAACCCGCCGTTCGCCGGGCGGCCAGAACTGCCGAGGGCTGGTGTGCCCCGTCCTCGCTGTCGATCGAGGGCGTTCGCAAGCGCGTCGAGGACATCCGGAACGTCCGCGAGGCCGAGGATATCGACGGCGAGTTCACGATCTACGTGCTCCAGCACGGGTGGGTCGGCGACTCCCGCGAGGAGGCGTGGGAGGCGATGCGCGACGGCTACCTGTTCATCCAGCGTCGCTACGCGGAAATTTTCTCCGGTGAACCCGTCGACTCGCTCGACGAAGAACGAATTCAGGAACTCAAGGAACAGGCCATCTTCGGGACGCCCGAGCAGGTGACCGAGGAACTGGAAGCCTACCGGGAGGCCCTCGGCGACGACATTCACTTCATCTTCCGGACGTACCACCCTGGAACCGATACCGAGGCAATGACGGAGTGCGTGACCCGCCTGGGTGAGGAGGTCGCACCGCAGCTGCGATAGGACAGCTTTTGCCTCGGTCGCGGCTATCGTGGTTCATGAACGTTCGCCCGCTCCGTGCCGACGAGATCGATCGACTGATCGACGACCTCTGGCTGCCGTTCGCCCGCGAGATGGCCGATCTCGACGCGTACAACGAACTCGCCGAAGACGTCAGGGCGGACGCGCGGTCGTACCGGCAGGCGCAACTGTCGGATGAGTCGACCGTCACCTTCGTCGCGGCGGTCGATGACGAGCTGGCCGGATACGTGCGGGTGACGGCTGACCAGTCTCCGCCCGTGTTCGCCCGCGGGCCCGAAGCAACCATCGGGGAAGTATACGTCGCGCCGTCTCACCGTGGCGCCAGTCTCGCGACGGCACTCCTCGATCGTGCCGAATCGTGGGCCGAGGACCGCGGCTGTGAGTTCGCCACGTTGTCGGTCAACGAACGGAACGAGACCGCACAGGCGGTGTACGACGCACGCGAGTACAGCGTCCGTCGGTACAAGATGGACAAACGCCTCTGCTCCCGTGTCGATTGATCGATCGTGGGATGCTGGTAGCGACCACAGCTGGTTGGCGCCTGGGCGGTGCCGATTTTGTGCGTCGGCAGATCCGATCTCGCTGGTCCCACTTTTGCGAAGCAAATTGGGATCACGAGGAACGGGTTCGTTCCTCGGCGACCCCGTCTCTCACTGTGGCCCGGTGAGCGCTGCCTCGATGAGTTTCGACTCGGCCTTACGCAGATGCTGGTGGAACGTCGACGGGGCAATATCGAGCGAGTCGGCGACGTCCTCGCCGGAGGCCAGCCGCGGCCACTCGAAGAACCCGCGGAAGTAGGCGGCCTCGACGCTCGACCGTTGCTGGTCGGTGAGGGTATCGAGCGGCTGTTCACCGTCACCGGCGAACGGCGTTTCTCGCGAGAATTGCGTTCGCGAGAGCAAGTCGATCTGTGGGTAGCCGTCCGTCATCGCGTCGACGAACGCTCTGATATCGGTGTGGGGAGAGAGCTGAACTGTTAGAAAGACGTCGTCATCTTCGAGGACTGCTTCGTCGACGTACCCACCCCGGGAGGCGATCAGTGTGAGAATGGTCGGTTCCGTGAGTCGTGCGGAAAACCGAATCGAATCGCCGACCTCTCGAATCGTCAGGTCTGACCAGACGTCAGTGGCGTCGGTTAACCGCTCGAGACCGTCGACGACGCACGGTGTCGCCGACCCGTAGACCTGAAAAGTTTCTTCGGATATCTGTGTGACGTGGTCGATCCGGGCGCTGCCGCCCATCTCGATGTCCGCGTCCACCTGGCCGAACGCGTCCGGCAAGTGGAACTCGATCTCGACGACCTCGTCGCTCACGAGCGCCTGTTTGCGTTCCGTGGCGGCGATCGAGTGGCCGATCACCTCGCCGAGCTGGGCGATGACGCCTCGTTCTTCGGCGGTGAAGGCGTTCTCGCGACCCGTGTAGACGTTGAGAACCCCGTAGACGGTGTCTTCGTGGACGATCGGGATGGCCGCGGAGGCCTGGAAGTCGTAGGCCTTGGCGGTGTCTCGCCAGGGATCGTATCGATCGTCGGCCCGCGCATTCCGCGTTACCTGGATCTCGCCGGTTCGGAACGCGCGCCCGGTCGGCCCCTGACTTCGTTCGTCGGCCGGGTCGATCGAGATGGTGTTGTTGTCCAGGTAGCCCTCGACGCCAGCCTCAGCACGCATCGAGACGGTTTTCGAGTCGAGGTCGGCCGTCCCCACCCAGGCGAACTCGTAGCTCTCGGCGGCTGCAAGGCGTTCGACGACGGTCTGCTCGATCTCCTGGCGCGTCGACTGGTCGATCACCGCGTCGGTGAGGTCTCTGACGACTTCGTTCAGCCCGTTTACCGCCTCGAGCCGTTCGCGCTGATCGACGAGTTCGCGTTCGCGTTCGTCCCGGTCGATTGCCGACGCCAGGATGGCCGCGACCGCCTGGACGAAGTTCGCGTCGGTTCGGTCGATCGATCGCATCTCGGTGTCGTGGACGCCGAAGATCCCCCACGGATCGCTCGTCGGCCCGATGACGACGCTGATCCCGCTCGCGACATCGTGGTCGGTGAGCAAGTCCGGTCCGCCGAACCGGGTCTCCTTGCTCAGGTTTTCGACGACGACCGGCTCGTCGGTTCGGAGCGTGTAGGCCGCCTGCGAGTCGTCCTCGGTCGCCGAGACCGCCGCCTCGCCGACGATCCCGTCGTCCCACCCGACGCCCTGGCGTACTTCGAGTTCTTCGTCACCGGCCTGGAGGTCCAGGACCTTGGAGTACTCGGTGTCGAGCGTGTCCGCGACGAGCGCCGTCGCGTCGGCGAGTAGGTCGTCGACGTCGCGAGTTTCGAGCGCCCGCTGCCCGATCGTTGCCAGCACGTCTTGTTGTGCGACCCGTTTTCGCAACCGGCGCTCCCGTTCTTTGCGTGCGGTTACGTCCCGGGTGTACACCGAGAGTCCCGATTCGGACGGGTAGATGGTGTACTCGTACCAGTTGCCGGTGGCGTCCTGGCGTTCTTCGTCGACGACGGGTTCTTGCGTGCATCTGGCCCGTTCTATCGCCGATTCGAACTGGTGTGACGTTTCGGTCACTGCGTCGAGCGGGCCCCCGATGGCGTCGTCGTCGACGTCGAGAATCGTCTTCGCGTGGTCGTTCACGTACGTGAGTCGATTGTCGTCGTCGAGACCGTAGATGCCGTCGGAGAGCCGGTCGAAGACGGCGTCGAGCTCTCGCTCCAGTTCGTCACGTTGGCGTTCGACGAGCGCGGCGTGATCCTCGAGTCGACGTTCGTACGCGCGTCGATCGGTCATGTCACGTGTTACTTTCGTAAACCCGCTGAGTCGTCCACCGTCGTCCCGGATCGCCGTGATCGTGACGTTCGCCCAGAACCGCGAGCCGTCGGCACGGCGGCGCCATCCCTCGTCTTCGATCGAACCGAGCCGCATCGCCGCCTGCAGATTTCGCTCCGGGACGTCGTTCGCGACATCTTCGTCGGTGTAGAACGTCTCGAAATGCGTGCCGACGATGTCGTCGGCCTCGTAGCCCTTGATTCGTTCTGCGCCGTCGTTCCAGCTTTCGACGTGTCCGTCGGGATCGAGGACGAAGATGGCGTACTCGGAGACTGCGTCGACGAACCTGTCGAACTGCATCGACATGCCATGGCTGTTCGCCTGACTGTTCCGATCGGTATCGGGGGTCGGTGACCTGCCCACGACGTCTTGCTCGCGCCACCAGACTCGGGCGCTCGCGCCCACCTTCTTCGTCTGGACGAGGTCTCGATCGGCGAGTCGTTCGAGGCGCTCGTAGGTCGATCGACGGCCGAGATCGAGCCGGGTCGCGACCTCAGACGTGGAGAGCGGTTCGCCACGGCTGTCGAACGCGGAGAGCGTCTCCCGGAGTGCATCTGTCAGCCCCTGTGTGGTCATTACCCGGCGAATGGACCGTACCGCCGTCAACCCTCCGCCGGCGGATGCCGGGATCCTCGGCGACGCTGACTGTCGTTCCCTCCTGAACCGATCTGCCGAACAGAACACCGCTCGTGACCCGATATCGGGGAGCCGACCCTAATCGTTGGCGCTCGCCGCTTAGGATCGTCCGGTTCGTTGGGTGAGATACGTCGGTGGTGATCCGGGTGACGACGGCCGTCGACTCACGAATTCGACGTTCGTCACACCCGCATCCGCCGACGCAGGAGATCGGCTGTCGGCGCTGTCCCGTCTGCGGTGGGACAACTCGACAGTCGATCACTGGACGACGCGCGATACCCATGACACAGGCATACCCGCACCCCACGATCGAACTGACCGACCAGAGAGACCTGACCGACAGCGAACGGTACCGCCTGCTCTCGTCGGAGCGACGGCGCCGAGTCCTGGCGATCCTCGCGAATCGCCCCGGTCCCGTCTCGTGTGACGAACTCGCTACGATGCTCGTCGCAGAGATGGGCGGGAACGAAGCAACCGACGAGACACACCGTGAGGTGACTATCTCGCTCCATCACACGCACTTGCCGATGCTCGACGACCTCGGCGTCGTTACCTACGATCCGACGGCAAACGTCGTCGTTCACGAGAGTCACTGAGCCCGTTCTTCCAAAGTCGAGTGACCTCGCGAGACAGACTGTACTGGCGAGAATAGAACGACGGCAGCCGGCGCTCTCGCGCGTTTTCGGGCCGGTGGCCACGCCGTGGTATCGACGATAGCTGGCCAGCCAGCTGCGCATGCAACAGTCGGTCTATTTGTGTACCCGTTACCCGGTCTTGTAGACGCCACGAGCGTCGGCGACGTGCGTGTCGTCGTCCGCGGCGTAGACGTCGACGTCCACGACACCGACGTCGCCGCCCTGTCTGACGACGTCCGCCTCGGCGTAGAGGTCGCCCGTCCCGGCGCTCAGGTAGTCGATACGCATGTCGATGGTCGGGACCGGCTGGTCGACCAGTGAGACCAGCGCCGCACCACCGACGGTGTCGGCGAGCGTGAACGTGACCCCTCCGTGGGCCATCAGTCGATCCTCGTTCCAGGAGAGGTCCTCGGTCATTTCGAGTTCGCCCTCGGCGTGTCCGTCGGCACACGCCGTGACGTCGATTCCGAGCATCGATGCGAACGGCATGCCCTCGAAGAACGCTTGCGGATCCATGCCTGCTGGTACCCAGGGATTCCTCATAAAACCACGTACACGGTCCGAGCGACCGTCGCGGACGGGAGGTTGCGTCCGTTGCCCGCGGGAGCCACACTGGGCTGTCGGCTGCCGTTCACTCGAACTTCTCGAACGGCTGTTCACAGGCGGTACAGAAGTGCATGGAGCGACAGAGCGACGGTCCTTTCGGGTGCTCGCGCTCGGTCTCGGTCGAGCCGCAGTAGGGACACTCGGCGCCCGATTCTTCCCCGCTCGTGGACACGCTGGGATCGAATCCTCTCATGATCTTAGACGCTCAGTCCGAAGTCTCGCAGGTTCTCTTTGCCCGCCTCGGTAACCAGTTCGACGGACCACTCCGGGCTCCAGACGAGGTTGATGTCGACGTCCTCGACGCCGTCGACGGCTTGGATGGCCTCGCGCACGTCGTTCTGGAGCATGTCTCGGGCCGGACAGCCGCTGTAGGTCAGCGTCATGTCGACGCGTGCAAGCCCGTCGTCGACTCCGACGTCGTAGATAAGTCCCAGATCGACGATGCTGACGGGCATCTCCGGATCTTCGACCGCGTAGAGGGCGTCCCAGACTGCGGCGTCGACCCCCGTGGCGCCCACACCGGTGGCGGGCAGGTCGTCGATGGCGGGGCCCTCACGGTACTCGGTGTATCCGCAGGGCGTGGCGTCGGTTTCGGGCTGTGTTTCGGATGTCATCAGTGGTGGTGTGTGGGTCGTGTCCGGTGATGTGAATCGTGTCCGGTGGGATTTTGGTCGTGTCGGGTGGTCGTTGCGGGTCGGTCAGTCACTCGGGGCGGTCCATGATCATCGTCGCGTCCTCACGCCCGAGCTCGCGGTAGGTGTGCGTGAAGTCCGCGTAGAGGGTGTCCCAGTCGTCGGTGTGATTCCCGTTGCGACCGCACGCGTCGGGGACGAGTTCGTCCGTAATCTCGCCGTCGGCGGGGACGGGCGTGCGGAGTCCGTGGGATTCGAGCGTCGGCACGACGCGGTCGAGCCACCGTTCGCCGAGTGTCGCGAGCGAGTCGCTCCGGTAGCCTTCGGAGACGATGGTCTCCTCGACGGTCGCGGCGTCGGGGAGCGCGTCGGCGTCGGTGTACTGGGACCCCGCTCCGTCCCCGCTGACGGTCTCCGCACCGAATGGGACGGGCTCGGCCGGGACGAACAGGGCCAGTGCGTGTGGGAAGAGCCGGTCGACGGCGGCCTGGAGGTGGTCGCCTCCTTCGTCATCGGTGGCCAGCCGTTCGAGCCAGTTTTCGGCGTGTTCAGTGTGGTAGCCTTCCTCCCGCTGGATCTTGCCCACGCGGTCGGCGATGGCCGGGTAGGCGGAATCCTCGAGGGCCTCGAGGCGAAGCCCCTCGGCCACGTCGAACAGGTACGAGCGGACGATCGCGTCGGCCCACTCGCCCTCGGGGAACGGCAGTTCCGAAAGCGTCGCGTGGCGGAACGTGTCGGGATCGCGCTCCCAGAGGAGGTCGGTCTCGTCGTAGCCCAGTTCCTCGAGCAGGTCGTACCAGAGGCGGGCGTGACCGAGTTCGTCCTGGGCGATGTTCGCGAGCGCGAGGTCGGATTCGAGCGTCGGCGCGTGGACCTGCCACTCGGTGTAGCGCTCGGCTATGACGAACTCGTCGTCGGCGAGCGTGCGCAGTTCGGTCTCGAGCGCGAGGCGCTGGTCGGGTGTGAGTTCGATTTCGGTGGCTGCCATCAGTCGTCACCTCGCTGGCGGTCGGCTTCGGCCTGTTCCTGTTCTTGCTGGGAGGCGATGACCTCCTTCGCGTGTTCCGTACTGGAGGTGTAGGCCATCGCCCAGCGGTAGGACTTGTCGGTCGTGCCGCCGAAGGCGACCTCGTCGGCGTCGACTTCGCCGACTTCCTCCTGTGGGACGACCCAGAGGCTCTCCGTCGGTTTGCGTCGACCGTGCTGGACGACGGCGAACTGTTTCGCCATCTCGCGGTCGGGCGCGTGGACGTTCCCACAGTGGGTGTGATAGTCGCCAGGTTTCTCCTGGCGGAAGACTTCCCAGATCATGGTCAGTCGGCCGCCGGGGCGGCCTGGCTCCCGGGTAGGTTGGCGTCGCCTTCGATCGTGTCACGAACCCAGTCGACGGCTTCCTGGGCGGCCTTGCGCGCGTCGATCTGGCCCTTGCCGGGCTCGTACTCGTTCTTCGAGACGGTGAAGAACTCGTCCCAGTCCAGATCGTCTTCCTCGACGTGGTACTGGCCGTCGCCGACCTCCTCGATGCGCGGGTACTCCGGAATCTCGAGGCCGTAGGACTTCGCCTTCGGGACGTAGGCGTCGAGGAAGGCGTTGCGGAGCTCGTCGTTGGTCTTCTGTTTGAGGCCGACTTCCGCGGAGAAGTCGTGATGGGTGGATTTGTCGTCGGTCGGGCCGAAGAACTGGATGATGCGCGGCCACCACTCGTCGAAGGCGTCCTGAAGCATCTGTTGTTCCTTGCGCGAGCCCGTGGCCATCCGAGCCATGATGTCCTCGCCGTGCTTGACGTGGAAGCCCTCCTCGAAGCACACCTTGTCCATCGCGTGCGCATACGGTTCCCAGCTCGAGGACTTGAGCGTCGCCTGTCGGCGCATCGCGGCACCGTCGACGAAGAAGGCGATCATCGGCACCTCGGCCCACGAGTCCATCGGGTAGTGGAAACAGTTGAGGAACTTCCCCTCGCCGTTCGCGAGTTCGTCTAACATCTCCTCGCGAGTCTTGATCCCTAGCGATTCGGCTGCGCGATAGAGCAACTGACCGTGGCCGATCTCGTCTTGCACTTTCGCGGAGAACGCCAGCTTACGGTCGATCGACGGCGCCTGGCGGATGAAGGGCTTCTCGAGGTACGCCCCCATGATCTCGCTGTTGGCGTGGAACTGGATCATCCGTGTCGCCGCCTTTCGGTACTTCTCGGGCATGTCGTCGGCGGGCGAGAACTCCCGCGGTCCTGCCCGCTCTTTGACGGTTTCGACGTCCATTGCTATCTCTGACTACTTGTCCCACCCCGTAAGTGATTCTCCCGTATGCATGGGGGTTTTATAAGTGGGTTTGAAACAGCGTGCGCATCGGCTGTACTGTCAGCTGGACTGGTATTTTCGACGTGATCGTCACGCTGGTGGTCGGGTGGATACGAACCGGTGCTCTCGACGAGCGATCGAAACTGGCACTGTCGATTGTGGCTTGCCAGGGGGGTTCGTCGACGAGTGCGGCACTGGTGATAGCAGTGGTTGGCCGTTAGTCGTCCACGGGGGTAGTCTCCCCGAGGTGGTCCAGCAGTCGCTCGTGGAGCGGGCCGTTCGAGCCGAGAAGCGGGGTTCGACCGTCTCGCTCGAGTTCGAAGGGGTACGGGTCGCCAGCGTCGTCGGTGATCGTCGCGCCCGCCTCGCGCGCGATGACGATCCCGGCGGCGACGTCCCACGGGTAGGTGTCGTACTCCCAGATCGCGTCGGTGCTCCCACTCGCGAGGTAGCAGAGGTGGAGTGCGGCACAGCCCAGTCGGCGCACACCCCGGGCCTGCTGGTAGAACTGGGTGAGAAACGAGCCGTCGGGATCGTAGCCCGATAAGAGCATGCTCTCGTCGAGTCGGGTCCGATCGGTCGTGCCGAGCGGGGTGCCGTCGACGTAGGCACCCTTCCCGGCGACCGCGCTGAACGTCTCGTCGGTCTCGGGGACGTGGACCACGCCGAGGATCGGCTCGGCGTCGGCGACGAGCGCGATCGAGACGGCGTAGTTCGGATTGCCGTGGGCGAAGTTGCCCGTTCCGTCGAGCGGATCGACGACCCAGGTGTAGGTGGTGGCCTCGTCAGTCATCGAGTCCGTATCGTGCTGGAGTTCGTCCATCGGATCCCCTTCGTCGGGAACGACTGCGTCGCCGGCGGGCCGCATCGACGCCCGTTCTCCGCCGGCGATCCGACCCTCGCTCTCCTCGGAGACGATGGCGTGGGTGGGGAACTCGTTCGCGATCACCGTCGTGATTATCCGATCCGCCTGGTGATCGGCCTCGGTGACGAGGTCCGACTTGTCGGATTTGTAGGTGACGTCCTCGACACGGCCGTGGAGTTCCCGGAGGGGTTCCGCCGCGCTGTGGGCCGCTTCGACGGCGATGCGCTGGGCGCGTTCGATCATGGACTCGGGTCGGGCTTCGGTGAGTGCCTCGAAGCCGGCCGGCGGCTCGGCGTCGTCCTCGCGGATGGACCAGCCGAGTTTCTTCGTGATCGCGGTGAAAAAGCCGTAGCCGTAGGAGGTTCGAACGATGTGGGCGCGAGTGTCTGCACCGGTGATCAGGACGTCGTCGGTCGGGTCGAGGACCGTGTGGACGCGACCGCCGTCGACGGTGAGGCTGGTCTCGCCGTCGGGCCTGACGTGGATCTCGCTGGTCGGCGAACAGACGATCGGTCGGACGCCGAGGGCGTGGGTCTGGAGCGGGATGAGCTGCAGCGCGTAGTTGTTCGCCGGGTAGTGAAGCGGTCCGTTCGCGGAGAGGGAGACGCCGGTCGATCCTGTCGGCGTCGACACCGCGAGGCCGGTCCCCTCGAACTCCCCGACGTACTCGTCGTCGATGGTGACGTCGAGCGTCGTCACCTTCCGGCCGATCGGGCTCTCGGGCGGGACGTGCTCGATCATGACGTCGTTGATCCCCGTGGTGTCGATTCCCGGCGCCTCGATCGCGAGTTGCTGTCGACTGTCGACCCGGGCGCGCCCACGGATCGCCTCGTCCAGCGCGGCTTCCATATCGGACGGATCCACCCGCGCCAGGAAGGAGAGCGTCCCCAGGTCGATGCCGAGCATCGGCACGTTCCGCGGCGCGAACGTCTTGATCCCCTCGAGGAAGGTGCCGTCGCCGCCGAGCGTGACACCCAGCGTGGCCCGGTTCTCGTCGTAGATGGCCTCGATGTCGTCGCCCACGTCGACGGTCGAGAGGCCCAGTCCGCGGTCGGTACACCACGCCTCCAGACGCGCGAGCGCGTCGCCGGCGTCCGGACTGACGATCGCGACTACCTCGTCCGTCGTCGCCAGCCTGCGTCCCTGCATCGTGCGAGGGATGGGCCGTGATGGGTAAATTCCTGTCGCACCCTCCCGGTCGATACAGCGATCAGTCTGAGCGGCTACCGCTTTGTCCCGAAGTGATGGGATCCGCTGATACCACCAGTCGGGGGAAACGGACAGCGGTGTTCGTCTGGTCGGTCCCTGTCCGGCACCGGGACTGTTTATATTACGGACAGTCTCAACAGGTAAATGACTGGTCAACTCGACACACTCGTATGAACGGTTCGCAGCTCTTTGTCGACGAGCGAACGGGGGAGAGTAGACTTCGAGTAGCTCAAGGCAGAGGCGATCCCGATCGCGAAGTTGATGGGGTTCTTCCTCGTTTTCGGGCTCTCTGGGGGCTGTTCATGAGCCGGTCGATGGGTGCGCTCGGATTTCTGTTCCTCGTCGCCGGGCAGTTCTGGCTCGTTCTCGGCGGTGCTATCGTCCTCATGTACACGATTTCGCGGTCGATCACCCTCGCACGCGTCGACACACCTGCGGCCGGCGCCGACTCTGCGGGGCGCTCAGACCCCTCGGACCGACCGTGAGAAGGCATCTCTCCAGCGAACGTGGCCGGTTAGCTCCGTCGAGTGAGCGTGGTCGGGATGGCGCCGGAGCTAATCAGGGGTAAGAACGGAGACGATCGAGCCCATCCGTGTTCGTATGGGAATGGCCTGTGCGTACTGCGCCAGTGACGTCGATCGTCACGAACCCGTCTACGTCACCGAGAACCCGACAGCCGCCGAGCACGAAGCGTTCTGTAACTACGCGTGTCTCTCGGCGTACATCGCGGACAATCAGCTCACGTTCGGCGCGGCCTGTGAGTGGAATCCGTGAGTGCACTGATGTGCTCGATTCGACCTGGACGCTATCGGTGGGGTTCTACCCTGGGAAGGATGATTTCGCTACGTGGTCACAGTGGATGGTTCCACGCTGGACTCGTGACTCGACCGTTGCGTACCGGAAAACGGGCGGTAGTGAAGTGCGAACTGGTGGTCACCGACACTCAGAGTGGAGGAACAGGCTAATTTAGGCCGCGCTGGAGTCGATCCCGTCGATCTGGACGAAGCCGTAGTCGCAGTCGGGACAGTGCCACTTGACCTTCTCGCCTAAGTGCACCAGCGTGCTTGCGGCGCGGTAGAATACCTTCTCGTCGCCACAATCGGGACACTCGTGCTCGAGTTCGAGGCTCATGGACGATGTTCGTATCCGGACGAAATTGAGTGTACTGGTTTCTTCGGCGGGCCGGAATCTAGACGACCCGTCGGGACGTTCGGACGGATATGAGCACCACCGTCCACGAACTGCGAAACGAGATCCGTCTGGCCGTCGGGAGGCACGAACGGATCGAATCGACGGCCTTCACCAAGGAGGCCCTCGCTGCGATCTGTGAGGCCGTCGACTACCGACCCAAGAGTGACGGCCGCCCCGCCAAGTCGGAGATGCGTGCGGGAATCTTGTGGACGATCGACGAACTGGATACCGACGATCCTGCCGAGGCCGACCGACCGTTCCGCAAGACCGAGCTCGAATCGATCCTTGCGGCGCTTTCCTGAGGCGGGCGTCTCGCCCCCCTCGTCACCCGTGACGACGATTTGACTGGGCCAGCGGCGGATTGGTCGTCGGTGAGTCGGTGACGACGAATTCGGGTCCGCCATACCTACTGGTGTCTGTTTTGGCGTGGTCGACCCCACTTCAAATCTTCACAGGATAAAGTTTGAGCCTATGATTGTTCGGCGCTCATGTCCGAACGTATGCCGCAACCGTATCGAGGTGGGCCCGACGGCACGTCTAGATTTGTGTTTGCTGATGGGCGAGAGGCGATACACGTTCCACGAGACAAAACGGACTATTCGGCTCTACAAGGTGGGTATCCGCTGGCGGAGGAGTTTCTGGACTATCTCTCCGAGGAGGATATCGACCTTCTCGCGATCGACGACGGCGAGCAGGTCTACGTGTTCGAACGGTCCCAGTATCTCCGAGGGAGTCGCGTCGGACACGCTCCGTACCCGATGAAGCGGGTCGCTCCGTTGGACGATGCGACCGTCGGACTGCAAACGAGCGGCGAGGATGGAACTGAGTCGCCCGAGGGACTCGTCGACGGCGACCGTGAATCCAGATCGGACAGGGACGAGTCCTGGGGATCCGATCACTGACGAGTACCGACGTGACGCACCCTGAGGATTTCGCTCGGTCCCAGCCAGATGGGTGTAGTGACCCGGACTTATAGTGTGCCGTCGCAATGGCTCGCGTATGCCCATCTACACCGGTCGCGGCGACGAGGGGAAGACGGATCTGCGGGACATGTCCCGTGTCTCCAAGGCGAGCGAGCGGATCGAGGCCTACGGCACCGTCGACGAACTGAACGCGTTGCTGGGAACGATCCGCCCGACCGGCCACGAGGATGTCGACGACAAACTCGCCACCGTACAGAATCACTTACACGTCGTCCAGGCCGACCTCGCGAATCCGGACCCCGAAGACGATGATCCGCAGGTGGGGCCCGAACACGTCGAGCTGATCGAGACGTGGATCGACGAGTACGACGAGGAACTCGAACCGCTGACCTCGTTCATCCTCCCGACTGGGAGTGACAGCGGCGCGGCGTTACACCACGCCCGAGCCGTCAGTCGCCGCGCGGAACGGCGTGCCGTCGCCCTCTGGAACGAAGACGAGTCGATCAACGCCGACGCCGTCCAGTACCTGAATCGACTCTCGGACGGCCTGTTCACCCTCGCGCGCGTCGTGAATCAGCGCGACGGGGAGGTCGAGGAGGCGCCCCAGTACTGAATCTGCCCTGCGATCTAACGGAACGTATAAGGGCGGCCGTTCGGTACAATCGGGTACCGGGTTGGTGATCTAGTCCGGTTATGATACCTCCTTCACACGGAGGAAGTCGGCAGTTCGAATCTGCCCCAACCCACTGATTTTGCTGCGAGCAAATTCGCGAGCAGCAAATCCGTTCCGTTGGACAGTTCGAACTACGCAAGTCGCGCGCAGCGAAGCGAGCACGTCTTGCAGCAGTTCGAATCTGCCCCAACCCACTTCTCCGACGCACCAACGAGGAACGGAGTGACGAGTCTCCGTCGGAGAAGTGATTAACAACGATTCGGACCCTGGAAGGCGCAGCGCCGAACGGAGTGAGGCGACCGGCTTCCTCCGGTTCGAATCTGCCCCAACCCACTTTCGCACCTTATGCCGCGTGAACTGGTAAATTACAGAGGCCAGTGAATTCGTCTCGCCTCCTCCAAAAATTCACTGAGGCGCTTCACAAACCTTTGCGGAATCGTAGCACTTGCTCCATTGCTCATTTGCGATCCGGTATACCTGGTGTATTCGGTAACTGTGAAGATCTTCTAACTTTCACCACTCACCATATAAATAACATAAATAGAAACAACCAATTCATCAGTGGTCCTTCCTATCTGATATCGAATATCAGGGTAGCGGGCATACCCCTATTACGTGGTTAGAGGCCTTGGAGAAAACGTAGAAAAAACATCTGACTTTCAATATGTTGCCGGTATATTTACAAATGATCCGTCACACTAATCATATGTGACTAGAATATCACTTGAACACTCTCGCAATGGCGCGAAAACAATCTTAAAAGCCAGTTTAGAACTGACTGATGCCATTGATGCGTATACTGATGATGGTCAACGCATTGTCGGAAAACAAAACGCATCAGTCTTCGGTGGAAACGGCGCAAGGTTGATCGTTGAAGTCCCAGAGATGCAGGAAAGTGATACAGAAACGGTGGTGGAGGTGACTGCAGAGAAGAATATGGCGATCGATATGGCCACAAGCCCTGAAGATATAAAGTCGGATTTCCTGAATGTGGTGAATAATTTGCGAAGAAAGGATCCGGAGGACGTATTGGACAATCTGAGTAAACGGATGTCACCCAACGACTCGAAAGAGGTTGGTAGCTCGAACGGGTTTGGCAATGACGCTGCAACTATGGGGAAGGGGTTTGCTATCAATTATATTGTGGTCATGGTCTTCATTGTTTTGTTCACATTTTTTATGATGGCTATGATGATGCCGTGACTACCCATGTCTAACGATCAAAATACTAACTCGGTTGGATGGGTGATAGTGGCTATAGGTATCGTTATCCTTTTAATTGGACTTGGTATCCCTTCTACGCAAACACACTCTGCTGAAACATGTGTTGATGGTCCATATGGGGGCCAAGATTGCTACACTAGTTCCGCTACCACGGCAAACCCATTATCTGGCTGGGCAACTGGTATGGGTGTATTTGCCATTATTGGTGGAATTGTTATTCTTCTACTCGGATCGGATGAAGCGGAATCTGCTACTTCTATCCCGCAGCAAACGGGGGATCGAAGCTTTGCAGAACAATTAGAAGAGCGCCAAGACGATTAGTTCAGAATTAGCAGCAAGATTGAGAAGTGAGTCTTCCTGGGAATTTGTGACCATTGGATTCAACCCTGCCCCCTCTCTTTATTGTGTAAACTGTATAGGTTATCCAGTCTCTCGTTTCGCTATTCCACTTCAGTGGAAGGCCGATTTCCCCATACATACTTACTAAGTGGGATTCCTAACGGTATCACGTATTGAGGGGGCAATAACCGCAATTGTTCCGAGTCAAGGGCCAGTCCACATCTCCCTAAAAAAGTCCCCGATCCATCCGATGCTATTGCGCCCTGGATGTCAGGCTAGAGATATTTCCAGCGCAACGACCGGAGCTTGTACCCGAGCGTCCCAGCCTGATAGCCGTTCCAGCCGCTGATCCCGCCGAGCAGCGTCGCTGCGTCGTACCCCTCCTCGTCGAGGACTGCCGTCGCTCGCTTGGCGACCATTCCCAGCTTGCAGACGACGACCACGTCCCGATCCCGTGGAATTTCGTCGAGTCGGTCGCGTAACGTCGTCTCGTCCCCCGACTGGAGATCGGTGTAGACCGGAACGTTGTGGCTGTTCTCGATCGCCGTTTGCTGGAAGTCCGTTCTCGGACGGATGTCGAGGACGAACGGCGGGCCTCCCGAGTCCAACCGCTCGTCGAGTTTCGCCGGGCGTATCTTGGTCATCGGATTAATATTGTACTGAGAACCCAAAACCGTGCTGGTTCGGCGCCTGCCATGAATCGAGACGTGCAGCGCGTATTGTCATTTTTAATTCGACATGGGACCGCCGCGATCCACGAAGTTTGACCGTTATCGTTCAGTCACGATCGTCAGCGTCGTTGCCATATACCGACTCCTCGTCAGTCCGTCTGCGAGTGTCACGACGGGCAGTTTGTCGTCCGCATCGGACGATAGCCGTGCATTTGCACGCGCTCCGCCGGCCGTCTGTCCAACCGCGCCCCGGGTACAACTTGTCGATCCGTCTTGTGCGGACGCCGGCTCGGCGCTCGAACGAGGGTCGTGCCCGCCAGTGTCGACGACGCCGGGTAGCAATACCGGTCGGCTAGCCACCCTCCATTCAGGCCGTAGTGCGCCGGTGGAAGCGTTTCAAGGCCGGTGCCAGGTTCCTAACCGACCGTTTCCTACCGATAAATTGCGGTTGTCAGTGGAACGATGGGTCGGGATTATTGATCGACTCGGGCAATCGACGCACCCCACCAATTGGGGTTGAGAGTCATGACACCTGATCCAGCGACTCGGTCAACGGACGCGACCCGACGATCGGTACTGAAACACTCCACGCTCGGGGCGAGCGCCCTGGCACTCGGGGCCGCAGGAGCGACCGGAACGGCCCTGGCGCAGGACGAGGAGGACGACGAAGCGGAAGAAGACGAGGCGGAGGCCGTCGAATCCACCGTCGTGCTGTTCGGCGGCGACTATCGTCCCGGCGTCGCATTCGACGTCCTCCTGAGCCTGGGTGCGGATGGTACGGAGACATTGTTCGAATCCGCGGGCCTGACGGGCGAGTTCGACACAGCGTCGGAGTGGGACGTCTCCCTCGTCGCGTTCGATACTGGCGGCTCTGCACCCGAACTCGGTCACCTCATGACGTCCGAGGCGTCACTCGGTAGTGGGGATAGCGCCGTCATCGGCACGGACGCGTCGCTTCGGAACGGCGAACTGAACCTGATCGAGACGACGATCGCTGCGCCAGACACCGACGAGGACGCTGCGAACGGAGCCGACGCCTCGGGTGTGTCCCCCGATGACTACCCAGCTGTCGACGAGTGGCTCACGGAGACCGCAGTCGGCGCCGCCGCGCCGAATTACGACGAGACGATCGTCGATCAACGAGACCAAGAGACCGTTACCATCGGTGTCGGCACGGGCAGTCGAGGCTGGGAGTTCGATCCCGTCGCCGTCGCCATCTCTCCGGGCACCACCGTCCGCTGGGAGTGGACCGGCCGGGGTGGCGCACACAACGTCGAGGCCGAACCGGACGGGCAGATCGGCGAATCGGATTACGAGTTTAGCTCTGGCGGCCCGACCGCCGAGGGCGGGACGACTTACGAGCAGACGTTCGACGACGCGGGTCTCGCTCTGTACCACTGCGAGCCGCACCTGTCCGTCGGAATGAAGGGCGCGATCGTGATCGAATCGTAAGTCGGGGCCAGTCGCTGGTACCCACCGATCACGATTGTTGGACGGCAGCGTTTCCCGTCCTGCGGTGGCGGACACCACGGTTCAGTCGTCGCCGGTGATTCGTCACGGTCCAATTCAGGTTCGGGGGACGCCGCATATCCGCTGCTGTCGGTCAACACAGTCGCCGGCCCCGTCACTGCGAATTCGGGTGCTCTCGCGCGGTAGTCTCGCCGTCATCACCGTACGGCCGGGCGTCGGCCAGGTCGAACAGGTGGGTGATGTCTTCGCGACCGTATTCGTCGAGTGCCGCTCGGAGGGCGCGACAGGTGACCGTCTCCGTCGCGCCGACGGCGGCCAGTTCCAGGTAGCGTTCGCCCAGGACCGGCACGTCTCGATTGGTGAGGTGTTCGACGCCATGAATGGCCGTCGGTCGATCTGCGTCGAGATCGATCCCGTGTTCGAAGGCCGCCCAGTCGGTCCCCTCGATCTCGATGTCGACGCACTCGCAGGCCTCTTCGAGAGTGGTGTACTCGCCAAAGGCGTCCCAGACGGCCGGCTGCAAATCGACGTGGGTGAGGAGCGTGTCGAAGAGTCGGCCGAGTCGATCGGCCGTCGCAGCGTACTCGGCGGTCCGGTCGTCGATGGTCTCGTTGGCGGCCGCGACGCGTCCGCGGAGGTGTGGCAGGTCGAATCCTTCGCCGCCGTAGGTCAGGCAGGGTGCAGGGTTGGTGGCGTCGTCTGCCCGGGCTTCGATCCAGTCACAGGTTCGCTCGACGAGGGTGAGTTCGGAGGTTGGATCGGTCCCATCGCGAAAGAGGACCGTCTCTTCCCGATCGCCATCGGCGGGTTCGAACGCGAGACAGATGGCGAGCAACTCGAAGTACGACGAATCGCGGAAATCGGGCGGCTTTTCGTAGGCGCCGAGTGTCGGACTCACCGTCTCGATATCGAGAGCGAACCGGTCGGTCATACGGAGAGTCCGCTCGCGCCGACGGTATGAACGTACTGATGCGTCGCCGGGGATGCGGTCGGCGGGATCGATGTGACGCGCTAGTGGCCGTCACGTCCAGTCTGGGTCGATTTCGGTGAGGTCTGCGCAGGTGTTCCAGAGGGCGCGTCGGTGCGTGCGGTCGTGGACCCGCGGATCCGGGTCTTTCGGCTCGGTGTTATCGTAGTAGATCCCGGCGTCGACGTCGATTTCGTCGTCGACCAGGTGGACGATCGGGTCCGCGCCATCCGCGACGCTGGTGCCGACGAACGGGAGCAGGTCCGTGAGCCGGATGAACGCCCGAAGCGGGAGGCCGACGTCGCGGTAGAGGCCGCTTCCGGGGACGAACCCGGGGTGGAAGGCGGTGACGGGCACGTCGGGGAGGCGCTCGTCGAGTTCGGCCGCGAAACAGAGATTCGCGAGTTTGGAGCGAGCGTACGCACCGAAGGCATCGTAGTCGTCGGTGCAGGCGAGTTGGGCCGTGTCGAGCGCTGGCGTCGAGTCGGCGGTCGCCGTCTCGGTGGGGGACTTTTCGGTGGTCGACGATTCAGTGGGCTCCGATTCGCCGGTCGACGCGGAGGGGTCGATCGGGAGCTCTCCCCGGGTGTGGATCGCCGAGGAAGTGATGACGATCCGGCCGGCTGGCGCAGCCTGGACGCGATCGAGCAGTTCGTGTGCGAGGAGGTAGGGGGCGAGCTGGTTGACCGCGAAGGTGAGTTCGACGCCGTCCCAGCCCTCGGCACACTCCGAACTGCTGAGCGCCGCGTTGAGCACGAGTGTGTCGAGCGTGTCGGTGTGGTCACGGACTGCGTCGGCCAGTGTGTGGACGCCTTCGGGATCGGCGAAGTCGGCGCGGAAAAAGGTGGCCTGGTTTCCCGCAACTCGAATCTCGTCTACGAGGGCTTCGCCGCGCTCGCGATTGCGGCCGTTGACGAGGACGTCCCAGCCGCGAGCGGCGAGGCGTTTCGCGGCGTTGGCGCCGATGCCAGCCGTCGCCCCCGTGATCAGGACCGTCGGTGGGTTCCCAGTTGCGTCGGCGTCGGACATGAGGGGCCGTTGTGCTGGATGGGAGTTACGTCTTCGGGAGCGATTGGGTGATTTCGCGCGAGAAGTTACGAGAGGAGTACGGCGATCGTCGCGGCCGTCGCGATGGCGGCCAGGACGTACTGGTGGGTCGGCGCGGGCTCTTCGCCCCGATGAATTCGCTCGGGCTGGAGCGCGGTGACGACGGCGGCCCCGGTCGCGAGCAGGCCGAGGACGATACCGGCGGTACTGGACGAGAGGTAGCCGTCCTCGAAGGCCGCTCCCGCGTTCCCCACGACGAAGATGACGCCGACGAGAGCGATCAGGTAACTCTGGAGCGTGGCGCGGGTCACCGACGGCGCCGGTGAAGAGGTGTCCGGGGACTGCGTCATGTTTGGGTGGTGGACAGACAGTGCTGTAAACCTGATCGATTTTCGGCGGATGTGGGTGCTCGTCGGAAACGGGCGACTCCGTCGTCGAACCGCTCGATACAGCACACTAGTGATGGAAAGAATTATTATATCGACAATTAAAATTATACTCAATGTGCGTACGGCGTCAACGACAACCCCAGCCCCTCAGTCCCGTGGAGGGCCTCGATGGGTAAGCACAAGCGACGACGGCGGCGGTCGAAGCGCTCGTCGAAAAAAGACCGGTCGTCGGATCGCGCCGAGCGGACAGCAAACGAGCGGCGGCAGTCGCCACTGCTCGCTGGTGTTTCTGTCCCAGGCGCTCCCCAGCCGGCGATGGACGAACCGGCGACGCTCGGCTCGGCGGCGATAGCCCGCGCTGAGGAAGTCCGTGCGCGGTTCGAGAACAGGCCCGACGAGATCCCCGACGACAACAACCGGCGTAATCTGGCGTCGTTAAAGCGCAACTGGGACGTCCACGAGGAAGCAGGGGCCGGGGGTGACGCTGGTGTTCCCGAGAGCGTCCGCGAGGTCATCTCTTCGTCGGGGCGATCTCTCGATGCATCGACCCAGCGTGCCGTCGAAGACCTCCTGGGTGATTCGTTCGGCGACGTGCGGATTCACACCGGCCCGAAGGCGGCGAACGCCTGCAAGGACATCAGCGCACGGGCCTTTACCGTCGGCAACCACATCGCGTTCAATTCGGGTGAGTACGATCCGGAAAGCTCCGAAGGCCAACACCTGCTCGCCCACGAATTAGCCCACGTTCGCCAGCAAACCGACGGTGCCCTCTCGATGATGCCCCAGGAGGGCGTCGAGCTGGAGATCGATCCCGACCCACAGCTCGAACGCGAGGCCGAGGCAACCGCTCAGCGGGTCATGGAGGGCGGTGAACTAGGTATACAGCGGCTGGGACAGACGGAGGTCCACGTCCAGCGCGTCCCCAAAGACCAGATGTTCAGCGCGCTGGCGGTGTTCGAACTCGAAAACGAGGGGAGCGAGATTGGGGCCTTCCAGCGCGAGCAGAACGCGGACCGAATCGAGCACGTCCGGAGTGCGATCGAACGCTTCAATGCGCAGACGAACGAGGTGGAGGAGCGACAAAACGATCGCGCGTTACAGAAGTTGATCGAGAACGAAGTGGCTGCGACGGACGCCGAGTTGACGAGCGATGGCCGAATCGAGGGCCCCAAAGACGTAACCGAGGGGCACTTCCACCACCGGACGGCCAAGGCAATTCTGGCGAAGGATTTGCCGTCCAAGTCGGAACTGCACCAGCGAAAGCAGGAGATCGAAGACGAACTGGCTTCCGAACTGGAGCAGGTAGCACTGACTGAGAAACAACGCGAAAAGCTCGACGTGGGCGTCGAACACGGGCTCGTCGGGAACCTCGCGGAGAAGACCGCGTTCGGTATTCTCAAACGGCTCGACTCGGTCTTCGGTGCGTTCGGTTCGATGGGGTACAAGGTGGTAAAGGAGAACTGGGGAACCATCGACGGCGACATCGTCGAACGCGCGATCGAACTTCGGGAGGAACTGATGGAAGAGGCTGTGCACACCTGGACTCCTGGCGAGAATACCAAATTCTAGAATATGGAAGTGAATATAATCGGAGAAGATTCGGACGATATCGGAACGGAGGTTACAGACAGCAAAGGAGTTGTGCATCAAATTGAGATGCACAAAGATAGTGGCGTGATATACGCCCACGAACAAGATGGCTACGCGGATGATCCCTCCAAACGAACCAATGAGGAAACTGAGCACGGAAACCAGGCCCGTCGCCTCTCCGAGTGGCACGTTTACCGCGAGCGCGGTTACGATACGGTGACGCCCTTCGCCAATCCTGACCGGATCGTCGCGGCGATCATGGCAATTCTCGATATGACGGCTGTCGAGGTCGAGCACTTCTTTGGCGATCTGGAAGCCGAACTGCTCCGCTACCAGAACGGGTCCTACGACCACCTGCCGTTCGAGGACGTCGATCCGTCGGAGCTCTACGTCTATCGCCAGGATATCTGGGTCACACCGGATCCAACCGAGGCCGAACCACCACTACTCGAACAGTTCTGCGAGTACGTCGAGTCGCCGCGGCAGACGCTCGGCGAGATACTCGGCGACGGTCCCGATCCCCGAGACTCACTGCCAGCGTACGAGATCGAAGCCGTCTCCGACGTTCACTATCTCTATAGCGACGGACGATCGCGGGAGGAACGGTGGGCCGACCAGCCACTGGATCGAGAGCCCGACGCTCGGATCGAGATGCTGGCGATCGATCCGGACGCATTCGACTCGTTTGCACAACTACTCGCTTCACACCTCGGCAACCAGATTCGGGATCGATTCCTCGACATGGGGCTGCATCCACCGAAAGTGTTCCAGACGCCGGGACTCGGCACGCACGACGCGATGATCAAACAGCAATTGATGCCGATGTACGACCGCCATTTCCTGGCCAGCGAGCACGACAGCCCGTGGGACCAGAACGCTGGCTTCCTGTGAGGACGGCAATTTTGCAATTGAACCGATGCTGCAGGACTATCGTGATTTGGAAGCGTACCGCTTTGCACGTGATAGCAGGCGGCGAGAACGGCGGTTAGTGGCTGGCCAAAACCGAGATCCGTGCCTAGGACGTACCCGACGGAGCCCCGATCCCGGCGCTGGTGGCTCTATCACTCGAGGTTTCGCGCGGTGTCGATTTCCTCCCGCGCGGCGGCCATGTCCGCCGGTCCGATCCGAAGCTCCACGTTCTCATCGAGCAGCAGGTCGCGCATTTCGAATCGATTCACGCCCGCGAGTCGTGCGGCCATCCTGAGGGTCACGTCCCCATCGTCGTATAACGACACTGCAGAGGCGATTCGAGTCTCCTGATTCTCCTGGAAGTACTCCCGGAGCACGTGTCGAATCGCGTCGCTCTTGTTCTCGAAGACCCCGGCACTGATGGCTCCCTCCATGAGGTCGGTGAGGTCGTCGGGGATCGTGGCAGTGGTTCGGGACATCGCTTCGCTATCCACTAGCGCTTCATACAATATATGAAGTGGGGTGGGCGAGGTGCTCGTCCCCCTCGCTCGAGTACTGTGCGGCCGAACCCGCGTCCTGTGAACGGTTCTACCAATGGCCACTATTAGAGAACTATCCTTGCACCTCGCCGTCGAACACCAGCGGTTCGATCAGGACGGTCTGGTGGGCGAGCTGCGGGCGCTTCGATCGGCCGTCGCGTTCGTACTCGATCAGATCCGCTTCGAACAGGACGTCGAGATTGCGACTCACTGCGCTGACGTTCCGGTCGACCGATCCGTGATCCAAAATTCGGTGACCAAAATTCTTTCCCCGAACGTGTTTTATCGATTTCATTTTATACTCGGATACGAACGGTTAGTTGATGGCAACATCCGAATCAGTCTATCGTCGAATTGGCGGACGAGAGGCCGTCGAGGCGGTCGTCTCTGACTTCTACGACCGTGTGTTCGACGACCCGCTCCTCGAACCCTACTTCGAAGAGTCGGACCGCGGTGCCCTGTACGCCCATCAGGTCCAGTTCGTCAGCAGTGTCGCCGGTGGTCCCGTTTCGTACGATGGGGCCGACATGCGCACGGCCCACGCAGGGATGGGAATCACCGACGAGGCGTTCGATCGTGTGGCTACGTACCTCCACGAAGCGCTCGTCGAGAACGGTGTCGACGACGCCCACGCAGACACCATCTTCGACCAGGTGAACGCGTTGAAACCCGAGATCGTCGAGGAATAACCAACCTTTCAGCGTCGACTGTTTTCGAATCGGCTCACCGCCGAGTCGTCGTCGAGCCGACACTCCGAATCGACCTCGCCCACGCTCTGCGTGACCGAGCCCGTTCACTGACTACTGGGTACCCGTACAATCAGTCGGATCGAAACATCGATAGGCCTGCTGTGAGCAGTGACGTGCATGCCACGATACGGCGATATCGAGTACGAGCGGTGGGCAAAGGGCGGGTTCCTGCTGGGTCTGTCTCTGCTCGCGTTCGGCGCTGGCGGTGAGATACTGGGAAACGCGTTCGTCGGTTCGCTTCCGGCCTGGGAGCATACCCTGTTCACGGCCTCTGAAGGCGTCGGGATCCTCGTCGGGCTCGTTTCACCGCTGCTCTTTGGGATCGCACTGCCGCTGACGGAGTGACCGAACACCCACGTCGATCAATTCCTCCGGAGTGTCGTCCCTCCTCGCACTGCAGCCACCCTCCCGACCCAGTCGAGAGTCGGGACCCCTTCCGGTCGTTGGACGAGGCCGCCACGTCGATTCTGCCCACAGCTACTCGATGCATCCCGTCGGTCTGCCAGGGTAACTGCCCTGGATTGCCTTCCTATCCGCTCCCCCTTGCCGCACGTGCCGAGTACGCCACGGGCCACGCATCGGCACCCGTGATGAGTCTCCAAGGGCTGCTACGGCGGTCCTCGACTGCTAGTAAACAAAGAAGCTAAATGCCACTGAGCTAATATCTCTGCATATGGGAATATTCACTCGACTCAAGATCGGATTCGGGATGGCCCGTCGGAGCCTTCGAGTGCTCCGAGCACACCCGAAGCTCCTCACGTTCCCGCTCCTTGGTGCGCTGTCGGGACTCGCGTTCTTCCTGACACTCTTCGGGAGCCTCTTCGCCACGGGACCGATCTTCCAAGAACCGGGGCCTGCCCTCTACGCGGCGCTGTTCGTCGCCTACCTCGCCGAGACGTTCGTCGCGTCGTTCTTCACGGCGGCGCTGATCGCCGCGACACGGACCGCCTTCCAGGGTGACGAGCCATCCATCCGCGGCGCGCTCGCGACGGCCTGGCAGCACAAGTGGCCCCTCTTCGCGTGGTCGGTCGTCGCCGCGACCGTCGGTGTGATAATCAAGGGAATCGAGGGAGAGGACAACCTGGTCGCCCAGATTGCGGCCGCCGTCTTCGCCGTCGCCTGGAGTCTCATGACGTACTTCATCGTGCCCGTGATCGTCTTCCGTGACCCGTCCGTCCGCGAAATGTTCACGGAGAGTGCGCGCACCTTCAAAGAGACCTGGGGCGAGTCGATCGGCGCGATGGGGGCGATCGACGTCGTCTCGTTCGTGCTGGTGCTCGGTGGGGGCCTGCTCGGCGGCGCCACGTACCTCGTCCTCGGTGGCCTCGGGACGGCCGGACTCGTCGCGACCGTGGTCGTCGGCGGGACGGCGATCCTGCTCGCCTTCCTGATCGGGAAGACGCTCTCGGGCATCGCGAAGACCGCGCTGTACCTCTACGCGACGGAAGACACCGCCCCGGAGTACTTCGAGGACATGGACTTCGGCGGACTCGGCGGCGACGACTCGACGGCGAGTTCGAGCGGACTCACCGGCGCGATGGGTAGTTCCGGACGCGGCCGAATCTGAGCCATCGGCTTCGGAGCGTCGGTTGAGTCTCACCGGACTCGGGTCGGTTCCGCGCGACGTTCGACTGACACGCTCCCCACGTCGACCATTGCTGGCGCTCGTTGCGTCCACTGTGTCGGTATGGTGGTGAGGTCGCCTGGATTCGGTGCCAGGTCGAACCGTGTTTTCTATTCACGCACCGCCAATCACTGTCCACTTCGGCGGTTGGGGTACGCTCGTTCCGTCTGGTCTCGGCATTGCAATTCCCGCTGATCTGTCTGTCAATAGAAAGAATAATTGCCAGTCAACACGACAGTTGAGCCGTGATTTCCGCCCTCGTTCGCACCGCCCGCGACCGGCTGACGATACGCCACGTTCTCGGGTACGTCGCGGCAGTCGCGATCGTCTACGGCATCTCACAAAACGCGAGCCTGGTCCTCGGTATCGCGACCGCGTTCGTCATCACCGAGGCGATGGCTGTCGTCCGCGAAGCACCCGGGATCGACGGCCGATGGGCCGGTGTCGGGATCGGGCTCTTCATCACGGGTATAAGCCTCGTCTGGTTCGCCTACGAGTACGTCGTTCCGGCGTCTGACGGCCTCCTGTGGTTTCCGGCACTCACCGCTGGGGTGGGTGTCTGGTTCCTGCTGGACGCTCGTCGCGATTTCGTCGAGGACCGACGACGGGATGGCACGCAGCCAGCGGACGACATGACTTCGAGCGAAGCGATGCTCGTCATGAGTCACGCCCACCTCGTCAGTACCGAACTCGAATCGGGGCCGAAGACGGTCCCCGAACTCGCCGCTGCGTGTGACCTCACCGAGTCTCGCGTCCGCGAGGTTATCGACGTCGTTGGCGACGACGGCACGATTTACCCGCTAGAGGAGTCGGCCGCGGATGACGCCACCCGATACGCGCTCGACGAATCGAAGGTGGGTGCGGGTGCGTTCGTTCGTTCCATCGTCGGCCCCGCCGCCCGCCGACTGGTCAGGCCGTTCCGCGGGTAGGGCCGAGCGCGACGCCGCGTCGAGCCATATGGGCGGCTTGCCCGCACAGGGCGTACGGGATTGATCGCTCGGATCGAAGTGCCATCGTGCAGTTCCTCGAGGTACTCCCGCTGGTCGTGGTGATGGTCTCCGGGCCGCAGATTTTGAGCGCCATCTTCCTCGCGACGAGCCAGCGCTGGCGGACGAACTCGGCGGCCTTTCTCGCCGGCGCTGCCATCTCGATTTCGCTCGTCGTGGGGATCGCGTACGTGCTTGACGTCGGCGTCGTCGGCCGGGGACGACCGTCGATGGCACGAACCGGTGTCGTCCTCGGGGCGCTCGTCCTCGCGATGATTCACACGTACCGGACGCGCGAGACGGCCGAGTCGCCGCGGTGGATGGGATCGATCGAATCGGCGTCGCCGCGCGCCGCGTTCCGACTCGGCTTTCTCCTGATGGGCTTCTTCCCGACTGATCTCCTCACCTCGATCGCGGTCGGTTCGTACCTCTCCGGGCGCGACGCACCGCTCTGGCACCTGGCTCCGTTCGTGGGTGCGACACTCCTGATCCTTGCACTTCCGTCGCTGGCGCTGATTGCGGGCGGTGCGCGTGCTGAACAGGCCCTCCCGAAGATTCGCACCTGGATGAACGACAACTCGTGGCTGGTCTCCGAGTTCGTTCTGCTCTTTTTCGTGGCCATGACGCTCTCGAACGCGACGCCGTGAGCCCCGGGAGAAATCGCGACCGATCGTCTCTCGCCTCGTGCGAACACGACACACTCATTTACTCGCTCGCCAAACTGTCAACCAATGACGATAGATCGATCGATGAACGCGGTCGACAACGCCGCGTCGGGATCGCTCCGCAGCCCACCGGGGTCCACGGAGCCCTGATTCCGGATGCGACTGGCCAGGGGGACCCTCCTCGCGATCGCGGCGGTGTTCATCGCGCTCTCGGTGCAACTCGTCTTGCCGTTTCTCCAGTACGTCCTGGGCGCCGTCTTGCTCGCGTTCGCCCTGTACCCGCTACAGCGACGGCTCGAACGGCGCGTCTCTCCGATGGTGGCCGCACTGACGCTCGTGAGCCTCGCCGTCGTCGCCGTCGTGGTCCCGTTCATCCTCGTCCTTTCGGCGATCCTCGACGAGGCGCAGTACATCCTCGCGAACGTCGACGCCGAGACCCTCCAGATCGACGTGATCGAAACCAGGATTTGGGAACTCACGGGGTACGACGTGACGATCGACGGCCAGCTGGTCGGCTCCGGGCAGGATCTCGGACGGACCGTTCTCGAACAATCGACGGCTGCGTTCAGTTCGCTCACGACGTTTGCGATCGGCATCGTCCTCGCGCTCTTTCTCGTGTACTACCTGCTGAAAGATGCGGAGGCGCTGGTCGCGTGGCTCTATCGGACGATGCCGTTGCCCGAGGACATCCAGCGGGACCTCTACAGTGAATTTACCGACTTGTTGTGGGCGGTGCTCTTCGGACACGTCTTCGTCGGTGTCGTCCAGGGGCTCGTCGCCGGCCTCGGCTTTCTCCTCGTGGGAATCCCGAATACCGCGTTCTGGACCATCGTGATGGTCGTCTTCGCGATGGTGCCCCTCGTCGGAACGATCCCCATCTGGGGTGGTGCCGTGCTCTATCTCGTGATACTGGAGCAACCGGTACTGGCCGGTGCCCTGTTCGTCTACTGCGTCGTCGTGGTCGGCGTCACCGACGACTATCTGCGGCCGTTCGCAGTCGACCGCTACGCGGAACTCAATCCGGCCGTCATCTTGCTCGGTATCCTGGGTGGTGCCTACGCCTTCGGCGTGATGGGCCTGTTCTACGGGCCGATCGTCCTCGGCGGGTTGAAAGCAACCTTGCATGTTATCACCGAACACTGGGTGCGACTGCGGAGTGTCGAGGGGCATCCCGGATAGTCGGGCCGGATGATGTCGACGCAACCCGAACGACGGCGAGGCGATCCGGACGATCGAATTCGATCGCAGCCGGTCCTTTCGAGAGGCACGTGCGAACCTGCCGGCTCCGGAGCTGGCCGGCTCGATCCGTCGTGACCACCAGTCCTTTTGCGTGCGGGCGTCGAGACCCGACTGAGACAGAGTCGTGTCCGATCGTGAATCTGGCCACGCCACCGATGGTGAGGCCTCCTCGAGTGATGGGTCGTCGAGGCAGGCCACAGTGGACCAGCGCCCGACCCGAGACGTCCTCGACTCCGTCATGGAGAGTGGCGTCCACGAACTCAATCGCGAACGCGGCGGCCTCTTGCTGTCGGGGTTCTCGGCGGGGCTCGACATCGGATTCGGGCCGCTCCTGATGGCCGTCATCCTGACGCTCTCGACCGGTGGGTTCGGTGATCTCACTACCGAGCTTCTCGTCGCGAGTGCCTACGCCGTCGGGTTTATCTTCGTCATCATCGGCCGCTCGGAGCTGTTCACCGAACACACTACGCTCGCGGTGGTTCCGGTCTTAGACGGCGAGGCGACGGTGACACAACTCGCGCGCCTCTGGGGACTGGTCTACGTGGGGAACGTACTCGGTGGCGCCACGTTCACGATCCTGGCCGTCGTGCTGATGCCGGGACTCGGCGTCGTCGATCCGGCTTCGTTCGTCGAAATCGCGTCGAAGCTCATCACGCACGACCCACGCTGGCTGCTCGTCGCCGGGATCTTCGCTGGCTGGTTGATGGGATTGCTCGCCTGGCTGCTCACCGCCGCTCAGGACACGACGAGTCGACTGCTGCTCATCTGGATCGTCGCGGCGACGATCGGACTCTTGCACCTTCCTCACTCGATCGCCGGCAACGTCGAAGTGCTCTTCGGGCTCGTCATGACTGACGCGATCACGATCGGCGACTACGTGGTCTTTCTGGTGCTTGCGACGATTGGGAACGCACTCGGTGGCGGGATCTTCGTCGCGTCGATCAAGTACGGTCACGTCGTTCGCGGCGGCGGGTAGTGGTTTCGCAAGGCTGCATCGGCCCGTCACGTCGCTGTACAGTGGCCAGATCGGGTTTCAGCAGGTGTGATCTCCCCGAAACTCACTAGATGAACTGACAGTCACTACTATATGGGATGAATGTGGTTGTGTACCGTATGGCAACCAAAGAAGTAAATCTAGAGAGTACGATCGGCGGATTCACCGCAACCGGGCAACTTCACACACTGTCGGTCTGGTTCATCCTCGCGCTCAGGCTGATGATGGGGCTGGCGTTCTTCCAGAGCGGGATCGAAAAGGTGCTCGCGGGGGACTTTAGCGCCGGCGGGTACCTCGGCAGTCGCCAGGCTGGGCCGGCCGCAGACCTGTTCACCTCGATGGCCGAGGTTGGCTGGTTCGTCGAGTTCGTCAACGTCGCCGTCCCCTGGGGCGAGGTCCTCATCGGACTCGGCCTCCTGTTCGGCGCCTTCACCCGCCTCGCGGCGTTCTGGGGCGCGTTCATGATGCTCATGTTCTACCTCGGGAACTGGTCGGTCGACCATGGGTACATCAACGGCGACTTCGCGTACATGCTCGTCTTCCTCTCGGTCGCCGCCTTCGGCGCCGGTCGCATCCTCGGCCTCGACGCCTACATCGAATCCTACGACGTCGGTGGACAGCCGCTGATTGAACGGTATCCGGCGCTCCGATACATACTCGGGTAATCGACGGCGTTCGATAGCTGAGTGTGACGGTACCGTGGTGGGCCGGGCGGTCGTCGCTGGCCGGCCCGCCACGGGATTTATGCCCGTGCTCGTGGGCAGCCTTCCACGCCCATGCCAGTCGAAAACCTCGCCAGAAGCAGGGTCGTCACCGCTGACACAGACGAATCGGTCGCCGAACTCGCCAGTATGATGGACGACGAACACGTCGGGAGCGTCGTCATCACGGACGGCGACGAGCCGGTCGGGATCGTCACGGATCGCGATCTGGCGACGCGCGTCCTCGGAAACGGGTCGAACCCGGACGAGACGACGGCCGAGGACGTGATGTCGGAGGAGCTCACGACGGTGTCCGAATCGGACGGGTTCTACACGGCGGCCGAACGGATGGCCGAGGAAGGGGTCAGACGGCTGCCGGTCACCGACGGCGACGGCCAGCTCTCGGGTATCATCACCGCGGACGATTTCACGGAACTGCTCGCCGACGAACAGGCCCAGCTCTCGTCGATCATTCAGGCCCAGCGTCCGGCCTACGACTGAATCGAGCGGGCGAACACCCTCCAGACGATGCGATCGATCACGTGACCGGGCCACTACACGTGATCGATTCCTGATCGTGTGTGTGTGTGTGTGTGTGTGTGTGTGTGACCAACGAACGGGACCGTGGAACCGGTCACGCCACTCGTGTTTTCGACGACCGAGCTGACTTGACGACGTACGACGCGGCCAGCTGCTCGGTCGTTCGGCCAGTTCCGCCCGTTGCGAACCGTACTCGCCCAGTGGCTCGTAGGGTGGGACTAGGCGAACGATGGCTGGGGCTGCTGGTGGCTCTGTTCTGTGAGACGACCCTCCTATTGTTGGTCCTCAGGGAACCACAGCCGGTGGTCGTGCGTGAACCGCTATCTGGGGTGGCGGGCGCGGTCCAATCGAGTACCCCACGGAATAACGAGAGGCAAATCGCTGTCGAGCGAGCGAAAATCCTGCGAGGGCGTGAGTCCTCATCGTGAAGAGCGATTCCCTTCTGCGTCGTCGAGGCGGAACCGACCCGTGTAGAACCGCCACGACGGCGCCAGTACCCGGAGGCTACCGAATGACGTAGTCGCTCAATAGTAATGCCTGCCGGGAAGTTGGCTGGGGTTATGAGCGACCGATCACTGCTCGTTTGGCCGTCGGAGCCGACACTGGCCGCTACCACCCGACCGAGTACCGGTCAACCCGTCGTGCGGGGTGGCCGATAATGTGCGGGATCATCGGCCACGTTGGCGACGGTGAGGCGATCGAACCCCTGCTCACCGGCCTCGAGAATCTCGAGTATCGTGGCTACGACTCCGCGGGGATCGCCGTCCAGAACGGGGCGGGTATCGAAATCGCGAAGCGATCCGGGACCGTCGATGAGCTGGTCGAATCGCTCGAGGGAACGCACCTGGGCGGTTCTCTCGGCATCGGTCACACGCGCTGGAGTACACACGGGCCACCGACGGACGAGAACGCCCACCCGCACACGGATTCGACCGCCGACGTCGCCGTCGTCCACAACGGCATCATCGAGAACTACGGCGCGTTGAAAGAGCGACTACAGGAGGCCGGACACGAATTTACGAGTGACACCGACACCGAAGTCGTGCCCCACCTGATTCAGTACTACATAGACCGGGGGCACGACGGCGAGACGGCCTTCCGGAACGCGATAGAAGAACTCGCCGGTAGCTACGCGATCGCGGCCATGTGCGACGGGGACGACTGTCTGTACGCCGCCCGGGACGGGTCCCCGCTGGTCGTCGGGATCGACGGCGACGACTATTACCTCGCGAGCGACGTTCCAGCGTTCCTCGAGTACACCGACGATCTGATCTACATCGAGGACGGCGACGTGGTCGTCCTCGAACCGGACGGAATCTCGATTACGGACGCGAACGGAGCGCCGGTTCGCCGCCGTCGGGAGACGGTCGACTGGGACGCCGAGGAGACGGGCAAGGGCGAGTTCGACCACTACATGCTAAAGGAGATCACGGAGCAGCCGACGTCGATCGCCCAGACGATAGAGGGCCGATACGATCCGCGACGCGGCTCGGTCTCGTTCGACGCCTGTGAGCCGGAGACCTTCGCCGACATCGACCGGGTCGTCCTCGCGGCGTGCGGGACGTCGTATCACGCTGCGCTGTACGGGGCGATCGTGCTGCGTCGGGCCGGGGTCGACGCCGACGCCATCCTTGCCAACGAGTTCGGTGTCTCGGCTCCGCCCATCGACGATCGAACGCTCGTCGTGGCCGTCACCCAGAGCGGCGAGACGGCCGATACGCTCGGCGCGCTCCGGGCGGCGTCCCGGGCCGGGGCGACGACGCTCGCCGTCACGAACGTGATCGGATCGAGCGCCGCCCGTGAGGCCGACGAGCAACTGTTCATCAGGGCGGGCCCCGAGATCGGGGTCGCGGCGACGAAGACGTTCTCCTCGCAGGCGATCGTCCTCACGCTGCTGGCCGACCGTATCGCGACGGCGTCGACGGGAACCTCGACGCTTCCCATCGGCGACATCTGTGCGGACGTCGACCGACTCCCGTCGCTCGTGGAGGAGCTCCTGGACGGCTCCGCGGCGGAGTCGGTCGCCCGGCGATATCGCGGTGAGCGGGCGTTCTTCTTCATCGGGCGAGGCCTGGGCTACCCAGTCGCGCTCGAAGGTGCGCTCAAGTTCAAGGAGATCACGTACGAACACGCGGAGGGCTTCGCCGCGGGCGAACTCAAGCACGGCCCGCTCGCCCTCGTGACGCCGGAGACGCCCGTCGTGGCGATCTTCACCGGCACGGAGGACGAGAAGACGCTCAAGAACGCCGAGGAGGCGGCTACCCGCGGCGCGCCGATCGTCGCCGTTTGTCCGGACGGCCACGACGCCCTCTCCATCGCCGACGCCCACCTCTCGATTCCGGACGTCCACCCCATGCTTTCGGGCCTGCTCGCGACCGTCCAGCTCCAGCTGGTGTCGTATCACGCTGCGAACTTACTCGATCGAGAGATCGACAAGCCTCGAAATCTGGCCAAGAGCGTCACCGTCGAGTGAGGCGATCGGTGAGCCGCCGTTTTCGGGTGGGGTAGTTGTCGCGGGGTCTGAGCATCCGTCGTTGATGACCGGGCAGTCACCGTCCACGGGCTGGAGCGCTTCGAGAGAAATGAGGGCCCAGTATCCGCTCATATCTGGCGATAAATTCCTTGCTACCACCTGTAAATACGAGCATAATCGCAAGAAGACGGTCGAATTCTCGCCGTGGCCTATCGTGACACACAGTGACGAACGCTCGTCGTTCCTGATACGGTACGCCCTCCATACCAATGACGGTTCTGTCGGTATCCGTGATCGATGGCTCCCAAATCCGAAACGAAGTGGACCCCGCTCGAGGAAGAACGGTCGACGGCCGCACCGAACTGCGTGTCCTGTGGCAATCGCGTCACCCGGCAGTTCGCCCGGGTGTTCGGTGACAATCGAGACGTCGTCCACGCCTGTCCCGAGTGTTCGACCTACCGCGAGATGAAGACGTCCGACTTCATCCCCAAGGCACACCGCTGACGCGGGGCGGCGTCAGGTCCGTCGGACGACGTCAGGCACGTCCAGACACGTAGCAGGTCGGTTACACGGCCTGCTCGTAGCGTTCGACGAGGTGGTCGATACCGAACGTGCCCGACGTGATCGTGTGGTGGGTCTCGAGACGCGGGTTGAACTTCGCCTTGTAGCGGTTGATGGCCGGGACACCGGCGCCGACGAGGTCGTATCTGGTCGCCGCCGAGTCGATCCCGTCGGCGATGATTCGCCAATCGAGCAAATCGTTGACCGGCACGTCGACGTCTTCGAGTTTCACGCCACCCTGCCACCGGAAGCGCGTGTCGTCCGATTCGAGGACGAGGATGCCGCCACAGAACTCGCCGTCGACCCGGCAGACGTAGGGTCTGATCGCGCCCGCCGGGAGCGCGTCGTACAGTGCGCGCACGTAGGATGGCTCGAGGTGGAACGGGCGCCCCTGTTTCTCGTACCGCGTCGCGACCTGTTCGACGATCGAGTCGATCGCGTCCGGTCCCTCGACGGTGACGGAGACGCCGTCGGGGACAGACTGGACGTTGCGACGCGCGTCCGAACTGAATCGATCTCTGACGGCTTCGGGTGAGTCCTCGAGATCGACGACGTAGGTGTACTGGAGCGAGACGTCGAAGCCGTTCCAGGTGAACGGCCGCAGATCGTCGATGCCTGCCGTCGTCACCTTCCAGTAGACCGGTGAGCAAGCGTCTTCGAGCCACTCGAGACAGCCGTCGACGAACGATCGCAGGCGTCTGTCTGCCTTGCGTTGCTTCAGGTGACTCATCGAGTGAACGACCGGGCCCAGGTAGCACGACCAGGACTGTGGCGCCGGCGAGAACACCGCCGCGAACGGCCCCTTCGTCAGTTCGAACGCGGGGAAGAGCCCGACGGGCTCCTCGCCCTTGAACCCGGCCAGGGCGTGGACAGTCGTCTCCGTCTCGGTCGCCTGCAGTGCCAGTGCTTCGGCCCGGTAGAACGGGTTCGATCGATGGGCGCGATCGACGAGGCGATTCCACTCCTCGGGCTCGGTTTCGAGGTCGAACGATCTGATGTCGACACTCATGGTGTTAGAGGTAGCCGAGGTCGGAGAGGCGATCTTCGACGGCGCTATCGTTCGTCGACGTCGTTGGCCCGGGATCGTAGGCTGGATAGGAATCGACCTCTCCTGGCCCGACGATCGGGAGCGTGCGCCCGTCCATCGCCTCGTCGATCGGGACGCCGAAGTACGTACAGATCGTGGGCGCGACGTCGAAGAGGTGTGCGTCGGTGAGCGGGGCGTCGGCGACGGTGGGTCCCGTCGCCGCGATCACCCCCGTTCGTTTGTGATTCCACGGCTCGATCGGGTCACCGAACGTCTCGCCGGCGAGCCTGGCGACGAGAGCGGTGTCGAAGTCGCGCGGGACCGTCACGATATCCGGTCCGTTCGCGACATGTGGGCCCTCGAAGAACGCCTCGCGGGGCCCTACGCGTTCGAACGCGGGCTCGCCCGCCGGCGTCTCGAGTGCGGCCAGCAGGTCCACGACCTGTGACCGGACGCGTTCGTACTCCGCCGCGGGGAGCTGTCCGTTCGGCTCACGTCCCTCGACGTTGAGTCTGACACCGAGTTCGCTCTTCGATCGAACGTAGGCCGCCGAGGCCGGGAAATCGACCTGCTCGCTCCCGGCCCTGATGACGTCGTTCGGGACGTGATGGCCGATCGGTTCGGCGAGCCCGACCCGGTCGAGGACGCCCGCGACGCGCTGAGTGGTGATACCCACCCTCGCCGCGAGCTCGATGGCCCGTTCGAGCGCGCCGGGGCTGTGCTCGCTCGCGTCCGCACCCTCGACGAAGTCGTTCTCGAACGCACGGGACCACGTGGGCATACCCTCGCCGCCCTGTTTTCGTTCGAGGAGATCGTGCTCGGAGAGGACTTCGTTCACTCGGACCTCCACGTCGCGGACCGGGCCGATCCCGTGGTCGCTGACGAGCATCACTGCACCCGGATCGACCGTTTCGAGCGTTCGCTCGAGTTCGCGATCGACGGCCGCGTACACCGTCTCGACGGCCTCCTCGTCTCCTGGCCGTTCGTGAAAGACGGAGTCCGTCAGCTGGAACTGCACGAAGGCGAACTCCGGGGCGAATCGATCGAGGAGATACCGGAAGGCACGGCCTCGCTGGCGGATGGTCCGCTCGTAGGCGGCAAGTTGGTCGTCGACGTCCTGCCAGCTCTGCGGGTAGATCCGATACGGGCCGATGGCGTCTTCGACTTCGTTCAGGATCCCGTCCGGGTGACACGCCGGGACTTCCGGCGCGGTGAGCCCCGGGACGAGTGCCCCGTCGAATTCCCGGGCCGGATGGGTGACCGGGACGTTGACGACCACGCTCGTGTAGCCGTGTTCGTCCAGCAACTCCCAGATCGGCCGCGACCGGACGTGCGTCGCGTTGACGACGTCCCAGTCGTAACCGTCGAACGTGAGGAAATCGAAGACGCCGTGTTTTCCCGGATTGGTCCCCGTGTACAGTGACGGCCACGCACTCGCCGTCCACGGCGGAATCTGGGACTCGAGCGGGCCGACCGTTCCCGACGAGAACAGTCGTTCGATCGTCGGTGCAGTACCGGCCTCGAACTGATCGTCGAGCACCGACTGACAGCCGGCGTCGAGCCCGACGAGTAACAGGTCGGGTCCCGACGGTGACGCGGATCCGTCCATGCAGGCCCGTTCCCGCTGGGTCGCTTTGTTATCGCGTCGCTTCACCGCGTACGGTCGCGTTGCAACGGCAACCAGCGGTCTCGACCGATTCCGCTCGGTCTGTACGCCGATCGTACGGGGCCGACGAGCGCCGTAGCATACGGATGCTAAAGCCAGCCGTTGGCTAGTGCCAAGGCGATGGCCCAGTGTCGGGATGACCACGCCCTCGACCGTGATCACCGATGGTAGCGTCTGATCGCCAGCGACAGCGGAGAACGGGCGGGAGTGACCCAGGCGGTCGATCGACGGGAATCAGGTCGTTTCTCGATCGACACGCACCCGATCATCGCCTCTATGGAACCGGGAAAGTCGCGCTCAGGGACGGCGTCGCCGCGATGCTCCCCGAGACGGCTGCCAGCAGCCACCCGTCCCACTCACCCGGCCGTCGACAGCCCGCTCGCGGCGACCCTGTCGACCGAACGCGAGACACGACGTGGAACGTCCTCCTGCCGGCGTACATCCCGGATGCGGTCGCCGAACCACTTCGAGAACTCGGTGTCGAACCGCGGTACTACGCCATCTCGCCGGAACTGAAACCGGACGAAGCGGATCTCACGGCACGGACCGACGAGGGAACGCTCGCAGTCGTTTCGATCGATTACTTCGGGTTCCCCCAGCCGGGCATCGATCTCGTTGCGACCCACGCGGCCGAACACGACTGTTATCACGTCGACGACAACGCTCATGGGGCCCTGAGCGTTGCGAACGGGCAACTGCTGGGAACGCTCGGCGACGTCGGCATCACGAGCCTCTGGAAGACGCTCACGGTGCCGAACGGGGCCGTCCTCTACGTCACGAACGATCGGCTACGTGATCGAATCGCCCCTTCGGCCTGTGCTGGCGTCGCCGACACGATCACGATGGCAGACGTCGGTTTCGTCTGCGCGCGTGGACTCGACCGCGTACTGGGGACCGTCCCGGACCTCCGGCGCGTGGTCGACCCGATCGTCGACGGCGTGGCCGGCGACGTTCCAGGGCCGAAGGCCCGGTACGAAGCCGGGAAACGTCCGTGTTCGAAACTCACGGCAGCAGTCTGTGCCCGTGTCGACCCAGCGTCGATCCGCACGCGGCGCAGAGCGCACTATCGGGCCTGGCTCGACGAACTTCACCAGATCGACGGCCTGACGCCACTCTTCGAGACGCTTCCCGAAGGCATCTGCCCGCAGTGCGTCCCGGTCGAGGCGGCCCAACCAGCCGTCGTCCAGTCCCAGCTCGCGACGGCCGGGCTGGACGTTCACACCTGGCCGAGACTCCCCGTCGACGTCGTCGCCGATCCGACCTACGAGACGGCGCAGGCACTCGGCGCGAGCGTACTCGCGCTCCCGGTCGATCGAGGTGTCGACACGGATCGAATCGCGTCGCTGGGCGCCACGCTTCGGTCAACGAACGACCGTCGTTGGTGACGGGACGTCAAATTCACGTCGCAAGAACGCTGTCAGGCCGCCGACCGCGATCTATTCTCCACTACGCTCCAGATTCTTCCGCCGAGTCCGCCTCGTCGGGACGGTCGACGGTGTGTTCTCTGACGGAGATGCCCTTGCGCCCGAGGTGCTGGAGCTGGCGGCGGGCGAAGTCCTCTTCGCGAGAGCCCCGCGTCGCGAGCACGTAGACGAGCGCGCCACCCGCCGGGCGCATCGTCCGCCCGGCGCGCTGGGTTCCCTGTCGGCGTGAGCCCCCGAGGCCCGAGGCGATGATGGCGAGGTCCGCCGTCGGGAGGTCGAGTCCCTCGTCGCCGACCCGGGAGACGATCAGCTGTTGGCGCTCGCCGGCGCGGAACGCCTCGAGGAGTCGCTGGCGTTCGTGGTGGGGCGTCTCCCCGCTGAGGAAGGGAATCGACAGTGCGTCGGACAGTTCGCGGCCCTGATCCAGGTATTCGACGAATATCAGCGCCTGGCCAGACGGGTGGGCGGCGAGCAATGTTCGGACCTCGTGGATCTTCGCGGGATTCTCCGCGGCGATGCGATACCGCTCACGCCCGTCGGCTGCGGCGTGGGCGTTGCCCGCTTCGTCCGCCCAGGGAACGTACCGGATCTCGAGTTCGGGTTCGGCGACGAAGCCGGCGTCGAACAGGGCGTCCCAGTCAGTGCCGATCGGTGGGCCGACGAGGGTGAAGATCTCGGCCTGCCGCTCGTCTTCACGGATCGGTGAGGCGGAGAGTCCGAGTCGGTAGCGCGACTGTAAGTGCGTCGCGCGCCGGTAGACGTCACTCGGGACGTGGTGGACCTCGTCGAAGATCGTCAGTCCCCACTCGCGGTCGTCGAAGAGGCTTCGGTGGCGGTCCATGCCCGCGATCTGGTACGTCGCGATCGTCACCGGCCGGATCTCTTTTTGGCCGCCGTGATATTGCCCGATCTGGGCGGGATCGAGCGTCGTGTCTGCCGCCAGCGCGTCGGCCCACTGGCGAGCCAGGTCGCGACTCGGAACCAGGACGAGCGTTTCGCCACCGACCCGTTCCATCGCGCCCATCGCGGCGACCGTCTTTCCGCTGCCCGGTGGCCCGACGAGCACGCCAGCGCCCTGGTCGTCGAACCGTTCGACCCAGGTTCGCTGGTAGTCTCGCAACGAGACGGTGAGCTCGAGGTCGAGCGGGTCGCCACCGTCCAGTTCGCGATCGTCCTGCACGGGATAGCCGGCCTCGTAGAGTTCGCGCTTGATCGCCGCCTCGGAACCCTCCCGGACCCAGTCTTCGGTCTCCGAAATCGGTGCGTGAACCTGCTCTTCGTCGAGCAGCGGTCGCGCGACGTTGCCCATGATTTCGGGCGACTGCGCTTCGAGCACGGTGTAGCCGTCCGGATGCGTCGTGAGGCGGAACTGCCGTGCCCGATCCCACTGGCTCTCGATCCAGTCTTCGAGGGTGTCGTTTCGCTCGCCGAGGGCCTGCCGGATGGTCCGTCGAAGGCCATCGAGGGTATCGTGAGGGGCTTGCCAGACGTCTTCGGGGCGGACGACGTACCGATAGCCACCGTCACCGGTCGTCTCCGCGAGGTGGGCGAACTGCGAGAGCTGCGCGCGCGTAAACTGCTGGGGCTGGTCGACGACGATCTCCCGGCGCTTCGGAAAGATGACGACGCGTTCGCGAGCGCGGGGATCGTCGAGTTCGCTCGGGTACCAGACGACGGGATCGGCCTCGACCGACAGGCGCGTAACGTCGCCGTCGTCGGCGAGCCGATCGAGCGCCGCGTTCGCTGCCTCGTGGCTCGTTCCGAGCGCCGTCGCCACGGTTCCGGCGGTCAAGATCGGCCGACCCTGTGTTTCGCAGATGTCGTAGAACGACGCGAGTGAGAACGAATTCGTCGTCTCCTCCACGTCATTGGCGTCGGTATCGGCCGTCGGCTCTGATGGGTTCCCACCTGCGGGCTCCCCGGTCTCGTCGGTCACGCCAACGGGTATTGCGCTCGCGGCTAAACCCGTTACGCCTCGCGGGTCAGACGCCTCACGTGTCTGCCGTGAACGAGGCGAACGCGTGGTATCGTGTCCGTGCGCTGCTTTACGTGTCCAGGCAGGATGGCTGTATCTCACCGCTGATCGACGTGACTGAAGACTGATTGGTGGGAACGGCTAAGCGGCTTCAGTCCGTACGGTGACCTATGTATCGGGCTATCCTTCCCGAAGGCCAGATCGTCTGTGAGCGCTACGAACACGCAGAGGAAGGGATCGAACTGTACGACGACGATGACGAGTTCGTCGCGTTCGTTCCGTACTCGACGTTAAACGCCCTGATCGACGAGGACGCCTACGGGTCGGACGAACGTTCGATTATGTAACGGAGTACGCACTGGACGGCCCGCCCGTGCGGGTTTGGTGACCGACTCGGTCGATGGATGCAGACACGGTCGACGGATGCAGACGCATTCGATGGATACCGATCCGATGATGGCTGGTTTCGTCGCCTCGAGCCGATCCCGTTCTCCTGTGGTTTCTCGCCGTCGCGCCGTGGTGACGCGCTCGATCAGGCGGCTGGCTGCTCGTCGATCGCGTCGAGCTGTTCGCGGTAGCGGTTTCTGACCGTGACGACTGTCGTCTGAGCGGTTTCGGCGACCGCACGCTGTGGAATCGTCTCCTCACACAGCAGGCCGGCGGCGTAGATCGCCGCGGCGGCGAATCCGGTCGGTGATTTTCCCGAGTGCAGGCCGAGCTCGGTCGTCTCGTCGATGATGTCGATCGCGGTGGTCTCGACCTCGCTGCTGACGTCGAGTTCCGAACAGAATCTGGGGACGAACTGCCGGGGGTTGGTTGGCTCCAGGTTGATGTCGAGCTCGTCGGCGATGTACCGGTAGGTGCGGCCGATCTCGCGCTGGTCGACACGCGAGACGGCGGTCACCTCCTCGAGACTGCGAGGAATATCGTCTTTTCGACAGGACATGTACAGCGCGCTCGTCGCGACACCCTCGATCGAGCGCCCGCGGATCAGGTCGCGATCGAGCGCCTGCCGGTAGATGACACTCGCGGTCTCCTTGACCGGTTTCGGCACGCCGAGGGCGCTCACCATGCGATCGATCTCCGAGAGCGCGTACTTCAGGTTCCGTTCGCCCGCGTTCTTCGTCCTGATTCGCTCTTGCCAGACCCTGAGCCGGTGGAGCTGTCCGTGCTTGCCGGCATCCATCGAGTGGCCGTTCGCGTCCCGATTCCGCCAGTCGATCGTCGTCGTCAGGCCGCGGTCGTGCATCGACTGTGTCAACGGCGCGCCGACCCGGGACAGTTCTTCGTGCTCTCGGGCGTCGAACGCGCGCCACTCGGGCCCGTAGTCGATCGGTTCGTCGCTCAGGACGAGCCCACACTCTTCACAGACGAGTTCCCGCCTGTCCGGATCGTGAACGACCGTCTCCGTCTCACAGTCCGGACACTGGCCCTCGCCGACGCTGGTCTCTTCTCGGACGTTCTTCGTTGTGACGGACCGTGTCATCAGTGGATTGGCAGACTCAGGCACTCACTGTAAGGCCTTGCCATGGTTTCAGTGGAAATACGTACTTACTGCGGCTGATTCGACCCATCGCAACCGATCTTCGTCCCGTTCCGCTCGGACGGTCCGGCCGGTTTCCTCGCAAGTGAGCGCAGCTGCTTGCGTCAGCTGGCAACTCTCGTCTGGGAACGTATCGGTCAGGTATCCGGGCGACTCACTGGTCAGGTCTCCACTGGCTGACTTATCAGTCAGGTGCCCACTGGGCGATCTATGGGCCAGATGGACTCCGGATTCCTCTCCGGTCGAATCACCCCTTAGACGGGCGAGGCGGCGGTGAATGTAACTCGAGCGGACGATCGACATGGTGGTGAGCAGAACATCCCTCGACGGCCAACGTGCCCGGATGTAGCCCGACCGAACGACTGGCCAGTTCCGGAAATCGGGACGGCCTGGGACGAACGCTACTGTGATGGGTTCGACTCGCTGGCCATCACTCGAGCGAACACCACTGTGAAACTGTTTCGAGGGATCGGTCCGTCGGCGCGCTGGAGTAAGGACGGGTTTCGGTGAGCGGTTTCTGTGCACGCTTTTGGGGACCCAACCCGTCCGCTCGACGCGATGCGTCCTTCCCCTCGGAACTGTCTGCTCGCTGGAACGCCGTCGACGACTGGGTTCGGGAGGGTACCGAATACGCGGCCGTTACCATCTCTGGCGACGGATATCGTCTCCCTCCGGCGTCGAATGGGCTTCGCGACGTCGTCGGGACGGACGGGACGGCCGCCGACACCACCGACGTTATCGGCACCTGACACCCCGATCGATCGCGATCAATCGGGCCATAGACGTTTGCAGACGGTGCAAAACGTGGGGGTGTTTAAGAGTGTCACCGTTGGGATACCAGTTGGTGTGTCATACGTGAATCTGATCGGTAGCCCGAGGGAATCGACGAGCAACACGTGCAGCTATTCTGCCCCGGCCGACCCCGGACCGACAGCATCGAACGAGTACGACCGCCATCGAGACGAGGGTCGGAGGTAATGTCGTCCGTCGATACATCGTTGCCGGAGGAAATCACGTCGGTTACCGAAGATACGAGTGCCGACGGCCTCTCGAAAGACGTCATTTTCGAACTGCTGAAGAACCGACGCCGACGGGAAGTGTTGACCTACCTCCTGGACTGTGACGAGACCGTCACGCTCTCGGAACTGGCCGAACAGATTGCCGCCTGGGAGAACGACACGACGGTCAATCAGCTCAACTCCGACCAGCGAAAGCGCGTTTACGTCGCCCTCTATCAGACGCACCTGCCGAAGATGGACGACGCCGGTATCATCGAGTACGATCAGGATCGCGGGCTGATCGAACTATCGGACAACGCGGATCTGCTGGTGATGTATCTCGATACGGAGTCACACAAACACGACCGGTGGGATCGGTGGTACGCGGTACTGAGCGTCGTCGGGCTCGTCGTGTTACTCGCCGGCTTCCTCGAGTTGCCGCTCGTCGGCGCCATCTCCATGACACTGCTCTCTGCGCTGATCGTCGGGGCGTTCTGCTGTCTCACCGCACTTCACGTCGTCGTCAACCAGCGGTTGCAGCGCCACGTCGACGGCAAACTTTCCCGCATCGAGTGAGTCCGCTCACGACTGTCTCTTCCACCTGTCGAGTCCGCTTGCGACTGGTCCTACCATCTGTCGAGTCCGACCGACGGGACCTTTTTGTCCACTGATACCCTACGTGCAACTGGCTCCCGTCGACGGTATCGGTCCGGTCCAGTTCGCGTGCCAGCTTGCTGTTCCGGTGCGGGAGCCGATTCCGCTCGTGATCGGTGACGCCGATTTTTCGGCCGAAGCGAAGACGCTGTCGAGGACTTTCCGAGTGACTACTCGAAGCGCTCGGGATCGACGGATTCGCCGTCGATGGCGAACGTTCGGACTTCGGTCCGGTCCCGGTGTGGACTGATGTCCAGCGAGGTGATGTCACCGGTGTACTCCCAGACGGTGCGTGCTTCGTCGGATCCAGAGAGCCACCACTCCGCCCAGTCGTCGCCGTAGGCCTCACCCTCGGTGAGCCACTGTGCGTGGGCGGGTGCCGGTTCGATCTCGCCGTCGACCTCGATCCGGTAGCTGAACTGGCCAGCGAGTGAGAGAGTGTGTGAACTCGGCGTGACGTACCTGTCGTGGTCGAGTTCGTCGCCGTTCACCGCCAGTGTCCGAACGCTCGTGGTGCCGTCGTACTCGGTCACCTCCAGCGAGGTGATGTCCCCGGTGTACTCCCAGACGGTGCGTGCCTCGTCGGACCCGGAGAGCCACCACTCCGCCCAGTCGTCGCCGTAGGCGTCGCCTTCGGTGAGCCACTGTGCGTGGGCGGCGGCGGGTTCGATCTCGCCGTCGACCTCGATCCGGTAGCTGAACTGGCCGCTCAACTCGATCCGATTCGTCGCCTGTACTTGCGTTCGGCCACCGGCGGCCGCTTCCCTGGCGCTAGTGGGGCACCCGTCCGGAATTCGACTCCCGTCGGGATTCGTTCCGTTCCCTTGCTGCAGGTCGACGGTGGACCCGTTGGCCTCGCGGATCCCACCGTGGAACGCCGTACTGTACTGCGTGTCGGACACCGCGACGTGAGTCCCGCTGCCGTTCGCGCCGGCGGCGATGGCATAGTGCCGACCGTTCATGTCGAGATCGCAGTCACGAACCTCGACAGTGCCGGGTGCCCAGGCCCAGATACCACGACCGTCCTCGTGGCGCTCGTCGTTGAGCGCGACGCAGTTCTCGACGGTGCCCTTCGCGAGGCGGTAGTGAGCCACCCAGGAGTTCGCCGAGTAGCAGTTTCGCAGTTCGACCGTGCCGCTGTTGCCCGGTGCGGAGCAGTAGAACGAGTTGTCGCCCATCTCCTGGATGTTCACCCGGTCGATAACGAGGTGGCCGGAGTGTTCGGGCGATACCCACAGTCCCAGCCCGTGGCGGTGTCCCGCGCTCGCGCCGTCGCCGAGGTAGACGTTCTCGATAACCGACGTTCCGCCACCGGTGTCGGACGCCCCAATAATTCCCGTCGGCGGGCTGTCCATCCGACCCTCGAATCCGACGTTGCGAACCGTCGTATTGGGGGCGTGACAATCGATCGTCGCCGATGCCCCGTCGGCCGTGACGTCGATGAGGACGTTTTCCAGTGTCTCGCCCGCGCCGACGCGGAGGACCTCGTGCGAGCCGGCGTCGACCTCGACGACATCGTACGATGCGGCGTTCGCGCGACCGGCTGCGCTGGCGATCGCAGCCCCGCCGACGGCGGCCCCTGCGAGTTGCAGATAGGATCTGCGATGGAGTAAGCCGGTGTTACCAGCGGGCGATTCGGCCGTCTCCGCTTCAGCGTTCGCTTGCTCATCGTCGAATTCCGGAGGTTCGCGTGCCATAGCCGGGTAACGAAAGGATACCGGCATAAACTTTCTCGTATCTGTGTCTGTAAAATACCGTGAGTCTCACGGTATCCTGACTGTTCATCGGACCGCGCATTGAGCCGATGTCGCCGCCAGAGTGGACTCCACTGGCTGCAGCGCACGCGCTGGTATTTATCGGGAGCGAGACTGGTTCGACTCCCAGATTCGAGAAAAGGCCTACCGGTCCGAAGCGAGGCTCGTCACGGTACAGTTCCGTATACTGGCGGTGTTACGGAGGTGGAGAAATCACCGCCGTGCGAATCGAACGCGCCTCGGTCAGTCCTGTGAGCCAGGGACCGTCGCCACTGGCTCGGTCCCCGCTCGCTTCGGACGCCGTTCGTCAGCAGCGGCAGGTTCGCGGTCGCCGTCGCAGAGCTCACGACAGAACACTGCGAAGTGCTCGGCCTGTCGACGCCACGCGAATTCGCGAGCACGCCGTCGCCCGTGGATTGCGGCGGATTGGCGCCGGTCGTCGTCGCCGAGGAGCGTGTCGATCGCGTCGGCGAGTTCGCTGGGCGCTCCCGGGGAGACTGCGATTCCGTCGGTCCCCGCTCTGAAGTACGTCTCGATGCCACCGACGGTGGTCGTGACGACGGGGGTGCCACAGGCCATCGCCTCGAGATTGGCCATGCCGAAACTCTCGGCGTGAGTCGGCAGGCAGAATACGTCTGCCGCCGCGTAGTAGCCAGGAAGCCGATCGTGTGGCAACTCCCCCTCCAGCTGTACCGCGGCGTCGACGCCACGTCGTCTGGCGTATCGTCGAACGGCGTCCGCCTCACCGGCCCCGACCACGCAGAGTTCGAGTGGACGTTCGACGTGCGCGACAGCGTCGACGAGATCGTAGATTCCCTTTGGTTCGACCAGTCGACCCACGAACAGGAGCGTCGCCCTGTCGCGACGGAATGCGGGGCGTCTGTCCGGATTGAAGTGGTCGGGGTCGACGCCCGGGTGGATGATGGCGTCGACGTCGCAGCCGAACTCGGTCGCGACGCGTTCGGCGAGGAAGGCCGAGTTCGCCACGTGCGTCGTCGTCTTGGTGAACCGTTCCCAGATCGCACTCCCGATGCCCTGAGTGAAGTCACTGTGGAACCCACGAACCGTGGGCACGTCGACGAGCCGGGACAGGATGACGTCGTCCAGCGCCTGGAACGTAACCAGCACGTCGACCTGGCGTTCGAGTCGATCGAGCACGCCGCTGCGGTGTGCACTCGCGACCATTCGGAGTTTGGAGACGTCCTGCGGGCCAAGCGGGAGGATGGCGGCGGCCGACGACGCCACCGTCGAGTCGACTGGTGGGAGTTCGACGATGTCGACCCCAGCGTCCGAAAGCGGTGCGGTCGCCGGCCCGGCCGTGGTACAGACCGTTACGTCACACAGCCTGGCAAGTTCGATTGCCATCCGGCGGGTATAGACGGCGATCCCGCCAGCCTGGCGGGTTCCAGCGCCGTCGTGGAAGAACCCGATACGCATACACCGGCCTCCGTGTGGGCGTGAATTGTTAGCCGCGACCTGTGTCTCTGTATCCGATGAGTTCTCCGGCGTGTGGCAGTTTCTCCACCGTGTCCGCCGAAATATTGGCGCCAAGTAACTGCGTCAGTATCCGACGACCAGCGACTATTCCGCGATCCAGGCGACCAGCAGCCACTCCGGTATCCCTGCGGCAATCGGGTACGACTGCGATAACAAATGGACCGGATCTGGTCGGTTTACTCGATGAGAGCCAGTTTCGATCGGTGGCGAGATAGCTCCGCTCGGCGACGTGGTGTGACGGGACCTGCGGGCGGCCGTATCGCTCCGTTCCCGTCACCCCCCGTTGTACAGCCGGCGATCCGAGCGTGGCGACGTCGGTCACCGCTTCGATAGATGTCGGTCACTGACCGGATCGTTCGGGGATTCAAGGCGACGCTCGCCGCACGAGTGGTCGATGCGTTGGCGAACGGGCTCCTCATGGTGCTACTCGCGCGCGTATTGCTTTCCCCGTCGGAGTACGGACAGCTGTTCTTCGTCCTCGCCGTCGTCGGCGTCGCCCAGTTGGTGGCGGATCTCGGCCTCTCCCGGTCGGCTGCCAGGTACGTCGCAGAGCGCAAGGAGACTGATCCGGGGTCCGTCCCGTTCGTCGTTCGCTCGTCGTTGCGGTACAAACTGCTCCTGATTATCGTCGTCGCCGGGGGACTCGTCCTCGGTGCAGACGTCGTCGCTTCCCTTCTCGGCACACCAGCGGTCGCCGGAGTTCTGGGTCTCGGCGCCTGTTACCTGGCAGTGCAGTCGCTCGCCGCCTACGCCGAGATTCTCTTCCAGGGGTTCAATCGGCTCGAACTGAGCGCCGTGGTGAAACTCACGAACAATCTCTCGCGCCTCGTCGCGGTGGTGATCCTGACGGGGCTTGGATTTGGGGTCGCCGGTGCGCTCCTCGGCTACGTGGCAGGCGCCTTCCTCGGCGCTGCCGTCGGGCTCGGTTACCTGTTCGGGCGTCTCTACCGCTCGTTCGAAGACACTGGCGGCAGTCGAGCCCTTCGGAACAGCATTCTCGCGTATAGCGTTCCCCTGACCGCCTCACACAGCGCGAACGTGCTGGACAAGCGGATCGACACGGTACTCGTCGGCGCACTCCTCAATCCCCTGGCGGTGAGTTACTACGTCCTGAGCAAGCAAATCACCGAGTTCGTCCTGGTCCCCGCCGGCTCACTCGGCTTCTCCGTCTCTCCGACCTACGGCGAGCAAAAGGCGAACGACGCACTCGATCACGCCGCCCGAATCTACGAGTCCACCGTCGAGGTCGTGTTACTGCTGTACGTTCCCGCGGCCGTCGGCTTGATCGTGATCGCCGAACCGGCCGTCAGGATGGTGTTCGGCTCGGCGTATCTCGGCGCCGTCCCCGTGTTGCAGGTGCTCGGGATCTACGTCGTCTTCCAGGCGATAACCAGCGTCACGACGAACGGACTGGACTATCTGGGCCGCGCGAAACACCGGGCGATCGCGAAGGGCACCACTTCGATCGCGAACGTGCTCTTGAACGTGGTGCTGATCCCGATTTACGGCGTCGTCGGCGCTGCCGCGGCCACGGTCGTCACGTTCGGTGCGTACACGGCTGTCTCCGTCTACGTGATGCACCGCGAACTTTCGCTCGATTTCGCTCGTCTCGGACGACGATTGGTGCTCGTCGGTGGTATTTCGGTCGGGATGGGACTCGCCGTCGTGTCGATGCGTCCGTTCATCTCCACCGTGATCGGGCTCGTCGGCGTCGTCGGACTCGGTGTTTGTGTCTGGATGGCGCTGGCAGTCGCCAGCGGCCTGATGGACGTTCAGGAGACGATCGGTCTGCTCAGGTGACGGCCGGACGCGACAGCGCCGGCTGGCGTTCACCCGGTTACCGGTGACCCAGCGAAGGAAAGGGTTAGACGGTCCAGAACTCCCAGTCGGACAGCCAGCAGTCGGTGTTCGACTCGTCGGTATCGCTCGTGACCAATTCGTTTTCCTGTGCTGTCTGCCCAGACGCCGCTTCGGCGGCACTTGTCGGGCAACCAGCTGGGATTCGACTCCCGTCGGGGTCGTCGGTCTCGCCGTCTATCGAGATCGTCGAGCCGTTCGCCTGCTTCAACCCGCCGTGGAAACCGGTGTCGAACCGGACATTGGTTCCCTCGACGGTCGTGGACGCCCCGTTCGCGCCGGCGGCGATGGCGTAGTGGCGGCCGTTCATCGCGAGGTCACAGTCGCGGACTTCGACGGTGCCGGGCGCCCAGGCCCAGATACCGCGACCGTCCTCGTGGCGCTCGTCGTTGAGCGCGACACAGTTCTCGACGGTGCCCTTCGCGAGACGGTAGTGAGCCACCCAGGAGTTCGCCGAGTAGCAGTTTCGGAGTTCGACGGTCCCGTTTCCACCCGGTGCGGAGCAGTAGAACGAGTTGTCGCCCATCTCCTGGATATTGACGCCGTCGATGACGAGGTGGCCGGAGTGCTCGGGCGCGACCCAGAGTCCGAGGCCGTGCCGGTGGCCAGTACTCGCACCGTCGCCGAGGTAGACGTTCTCGACCGTCGACGTGCCACTTCCGGGTTCGGTCACGCCCATTATCCCCGTCGGCGGGCTGTCCATCCGTCCCTCGAACCCGACGTTGCGGATCGTCGTGTTCGATGCGTGTGCGTCGATCGTCGCCGATGCCCCGTCGGCCGTGACGTCGATCACCGTGTTCTCGAACGTCTCGCCAGCCCCGAGACTCACGACGCGGTGGTCACCGGCGCCGACGGTGATCGTTTCGTACTCGGTCGCGCTCGCGACACCGGTCGCACCGATGCCGACGACAGCGGCGCCAGCGGCACCGATTCCTTGCAGATACCGTCGTCGGCCAAGCGGGTCGGGTTCGGAATCTGGTCGTCTCGACTTCTCGTTCTCGGTCTGACGTTCACGTGCCATGGCTGGTAACGAGACAATACTACCATAAACTTTCCCGTATCTGTCCCATAAATATCCGTGAAAGTCAATCGATAGTGTGTGAACCGTGGCAAATGTTCGCTAGATAACCAGGAAAGATTCTATTTCTGAAATAGATGTACATTACGCCGGGACGTGGTGAGTAATCGCCTGTTATCGTGGATTCGCCTCGTGCCGTCGGCTAAGGAGAGGATGTACCAGCAGCGAAGACACGCGAACTTCTCGAAATACGGCGACCGACTGGACGCTGGGGGAGCGCTGTTCGGACGATTACTGCCCAGCTGCGGCTTCGGTCGGCGATTCGGGGCAAGACTCGGGGCAGACGTCTTCGGGGCGCCGATCGGCTTCGTCGACGACGTCGATCGTCCCGCCGTCGACCTCGTTGAGGCCGCCGTGGTAGTCGGTCGAGAAGGCCGTATTCGACAGTTCGACGGTAGACCCGGAGCCGTTCGCCCCGGATGCGACGGCGTAGTGGCGGCCGTTCATGACGAGGTTACAGTCGCGGACCTCGACGGAGCCGGGCGACCACGCCCAGACGCCACGGCCGTCTTTGTGCTGCTCGTCGTTCACGGCGACGCAGTTCTCGACCGTCCCCTCGGCCAGTCTGAAGTGCGATACCCAGGAGTTCGCCGAGTAACTGTTCCGAATGTCGACGGTCCCGCCGCCCTTCGACCCGGGCGCAGAGCAGTAAAACGAGTTGTCACCCATCTCCTGGATGTTCACGCCGTCGATGTCGAGGTGCCCCGAGTGGTCGGGCGCGACCCAGATACCCAGGCCGATCCGGTGACCGTCGCTGGCACCATCGCCGAGGTAGACGTTCTCGATCGTGGAGGTGTTCCCGCCGGTATCGGCGACGCCGAAGACGGCTTCCTTTCTGTCGACGCGGCCTTTGACGCCAATATTTCGAACCGTCCAGTCGGTGCCCGTCGCGCTGATCGTCACGTGCGTATCCGGCGCGGTGCAGTCGTACAGGACGTTCTCCAGGGTCTCTCCATCGTCGACAGTGACCGTTTTCCGCTCTCCCGACGCCAGGGTAACCGTCTCGTACTCGCCTTCGTCGGCGGCCGCTGCCCCGGCGAAACCGGTAGCGGCGGCGGTTACGCCGGCTGCGACGGATCCCACGAAACTACGTCTGGTAAGTCGTGATTTCGCGTCGGTGGTCTGTTTGGGGGACTCGTGAGAGCGGGGGTAATCTGTCATACACTCCCGTAACAGGACGTTTAATACATAAACTTTTCTATGCAACTAATGTCTGGTCCGGTGAGTGTCCGCCTCACGACTCACTCACTCCCGATTTGTTCTCACATCGTTCGACGAGTCACCGATCTAACCGAAGCAGCGAGCGGACCGGGCCGGGATCCGTCACGACGTGACTATCGATGCGATACAGTGAGAGCGACCGACACTCTGTTCGGTCACCAACTGGTGGGTCAGTCACCTATCGAGGTGAGACCGAACTCTGCCGAGGGCGAAAATCGACCAGCTCACCGGAACCGGTCGCTGCCACTCGCCACTTCGTAGAGGACGAACTCTCCGTTCGAGACGTACCGTGAGGACCCGTCGTAGGACTCGAGTCGCTCGTACGCACCTGGGTCGTAGTTGAGGCCACGATAGAGGTCGTGTTCGCGAACGGTGTCGAACGAACTCACGGCCAGGAAGTAGGGATCTTCGTCCGCGTAGGCGTACTGATAGTCCTCATCGTTGAACTCGTCGGCGTCGATCACGCCGGTTCCCGACCCGACGATGCCCGCCCGTTCGGGTGGGACTCCTTCGACGCCGTAGAGGGCGTGATTGAACCGGTAGGTCGTGTAGCCGTACCCGGCGTATGGTTGGTCGGTTCCGTTCGTGATCGCCGTCTCGTAGCCGTGGTAGGTTCCCTCGGAGACGTGCTGAGTGGGACTGTAGATGAACGGTGAAGCGAAGACCGTCGCCAGCGCGAGGACGAGACAGGCCCCGAGAACGATCGCGACGAGGCCCGTCGAGAGGCCACGGGGAACGTACTGACCACTCCAACCGACGAACCCGGAGATCGCTACCGCCCCGAGTATCGTCAGGACGACGGCGATGAAGCCCACCTGCCTGAAGGCCATGGTCGGCGTGCCGAGGAAATAGACGGCGAACATCGCACCGAGGGGAACGAGCGCCCCACCGAGGTACGTCGCGGCCGTGCGTGTTCTGGGCCTGGCGTGACTTCGACCGAGCCAGACGATCAGGAGGTATCCCCCGACCACGAGGCCGACCAGCGCACTCACCAGGAACAACTTCGCGAACAACTCGGGAATGCTCCCGCCGATCTCGGTGAGCGAGGCTCGCCGCTGGCCGACCGCTTCGTCACCGCCGATGTCTGTCGTCGCGAGCCCGTACGCCAATCCGATGACGGCGTCGCGAAACCGCTCGTTCACGAGCACCCAGACGGAAAACGCGCCGACCAGCACGGCCGTGTGGGCGGTCGTCGTCGGGTGCTCGAGGATCGGTTGATCGTCACTCGAACGGCGTCTGACCAGGAGCTGAATCGCGGCGATGGAAGCGAGCACGACGACCGCACTGGCCAGCTGTTGTGGATGGACGAGCAAGAGGCCGAGTCCGACGAACACGACTAGCACCCCGTATGGGGAGCCGAGAACTGGCAGGGAAACCGGTGCGCGACGATAGAGGTACGCGACGACGGCGAAGAGGAACACGGGGACGAGAAAGAGCGCATTCGTGTTGCTGTGAGCGCCCATGTGTGTCGCGACGTTGTTCACCGGGAGCACGAACCACGAGAGGATCGCTGCGACGCCGACGGCCTGCGGCCGGTCGGTAATCGCGTCGACGGTTAGCGGGACGAACAGGACGAACGGGACGAACAACACGACGACAGCGATCAAGAGGGCGTGCGAGAGGTCGAACCCGCCCACGGTGGACAGGCCCGTCGCGAGACTGTGCAACCCCGGATAGAACAGGTCGTGTGGGGCCATCGCTCCCGTCTGGATGTCGCGCGTCCAGCCGAGATGCGTCAGCCCGTCACCCATTCCGATGAACGTGTAGCCGCGGATGAGTGGCAGGCAGACGATGGTGGTGACCGCGAGGCCGCCGAGGCCGATCCCGAGTGCCTGGTGGATGCCCCGATGGGTCAACGCCGTCGGGACGGCGACCACGAACGCCAGCCCGAGACAGAGCCAGGTGAGTGCCGGCGTCGCCGCGTACAGGGAGGGCTCGTATCCGGTCGCCGGTTGCAGTCGGCCGGCGACGATGGCGATGGCTACGGCGACGAATCCGACGGCGATCCACCCGTTGGCGAGCGTCTTACGCATCGATCGTTTCCCCCGTCGGGCACCATTCGAGGGCGGCTATCGGAGCGACTGTGCGAGCATCGACGACAGCGGCCGTCACCTGCGGTCCACATCCGTCTCGGCCCCTGCCGCTGATCGCAGTCGGCGCTCGCGCACCGACGCGAGATCGGTCGGCAGCCTTGGTCATCGGTCTGCACGATTTCTCCTCGGTCGTTTGTTATCCAGCCGCTACTCTCGGCGGGCAGTCTGTGGATTCGCGCCGTGTGCGACGCGCCAGCGGAGTTTTTGGCGTCGCTGTCGTGTCACTCTCCCCGACATGCCAGCTTTCAGCGTCGACGCGATCCAGGCCGACGGAACCGACTTAGAGTGTACGGTGAGCGCCACCGGCGGACTCTCTCGATTTCTTTCGGGCGACCCCTTCCAGGTGTCCTACGACCGGCCGATTGACGACGTTCCCCGATCGGTGCTGGTGATCCCCGTTCTCTCCCAGCTCTGTCCGGTCGCGTGGGCTCGCGGCGGCGACGTGCGGGCACCCGTCGTCGACCAGCGCTTCGCTCGCTCGCTCGCAGCCGTTCGAGATGCACTCGGCGACATGCACTCGTTCATAGCGGGCGGGCAGCTCCGCGCACCGCGGCGGCGGACCGATCCACCGGCGCGGACCGATGGAAGCGGACTGCTCTTCACCGGCGGCGTCGACTCGACGGCGTCGTACGTCCGCCATCGCGACGAAGCGCCGACGCTCGTGAGCATTCGTGGGTGGACCATCACCCCCGACGCGGCGGACGATCACAAGTGGGACGTGTTACGCGCGCGGGTCGAGTCGTTCGCCGAACCGCGCGATCTGGAGACGGCATTCGTCGAGTCGAACATGCTCCGGTTTCTGGATCACCCGATGTTACTGGCCCACTACAAGCGCCACGTCGACGGTGCGTGGTACAGTTCGGTCGGGCACGGACTGGGCCTCACTGGTTTGTGTGCACCGCTCGCGTACGCGAGCGGGATCGGCGACCTCTACGTCGCTGCGACACACTGGGAGGGGATCGATCTCGCCTGGGGTTCGCGTCCCGACATCGACGGGCACGTTCGCTGGGCGGGGACCGAGTGCCACCACGACGGCTACGAACTCACGCGTCAGGAGCGACTCGATCTGCTCGCGGCGTACGCCGTGGAGTCGCCCCACGAACTCGAACTGCAGACTTGCAACGACCGACTCGACGGGAACTGTGGCCGTTGCGAAAAGTGCTACAGAACGGCGATCGGTCTTCGACTCGCCGGGCTCGATCCGACCGACCACGGCTATCGCTTCAGCGACGCCGATTACCGGACCGTCAGGGAATCATTCGAGCGGGGCCACTGGGTCCTCGGGATTGACGAGCGCCACATGTGGGCCGACATTCGCGATCGAGCACGAGAGACGACACCGCGTTCTCGGGCCGAACGTGCGTTCTTCGCGTGGCTCGATTCCGTGGACCTGGACGAGCTCGTCGACTCGTCTCGGCCACCGCTCTCTCATCGCGTGCTCAGGGCCGGCGCCAGAACCATGCCGACGGGTGTCTACCGTCGACTGTATCCACTCTGGAGCGAGGCGTCGACGATTCGGCGTCGGCTGGCGCAGGGACGGAATTGACCGGGCACTGGTCGCCTCTCTGTAGACCACTCGCACTAGACGGTCAGTTGGCAGTGTGATCGACTCGACGGTCCAACCCCTGTTCGGGCCTCGTTACTCCATGTACCCGAGCCCTTTGAGCCGGGTCTCGACGTCCGAGAAATCGTCGTCGACCGAGCCGTCGTGTTCGCGTACGCTCACGGTACGTCGCCGCACCTTCGTGGTCGCCGGCGGAGAATCGGTCTCGAACGCGTCGAAGAGGACACGCCCGTCGGCACTCGCCGGGACCGGTTCCCCGAGTCCGTGCAAGAGTGTCGGGGCGACGTCGACCACACGAGCGCCCCGTAGCGTCGCGCCAGCCTCGATGTCCGGCCCGCGACAGCACATGATGCCGGTGCGTTCGTGGCTGGCCGCCGTCGAGCCGGTGTCGCCGAACGGTTCGTCGACGATGGCGTTGCGGGTCTCGTATCCGGGCTTCCCGTTGACCACGAGGTCTGGGGAGTGATCGTCGGTCGGAAACAACTCGTCACCGTCGAACACGGACAGGACCCGCTCGTCGGTCACTGGATCGGTGACGGACTCGAACAGCTCGGTTACCTCCGATTTGAGGCCGGGGACGTCGCGAGGATCGACGGTCCCGTGGGCGAATCGTTCGGTGTCGTTGACGTAGAGGTTCCCGGCGTCGTGGACGAACGCGGTCGTCTCGGGGTAGGAGACGTCGTAGAGCGCGTGGTCGCCGGGGATCGACTCGGCGACCGAGTCGACGATTCCCCTTGGAAGGGTCGTCGCGAGGCGTTCCTCGGAGAGGCCGACTCGTGCGAGCACGTTCGTCACGCGATCGCGCGTGATGCCGAGTTTCGAGAGGGCCCCTCTGGTTCCCTCGTCGTCGCGTCGCGTGAGGTACCCGGCCTCCTCTAACAGATAGTTGACGTAGACGAGCGTCTCGATCTCGCCGAAGCCGTGATCCGAGACGACGAAGAGGTTCGCGTCGCGTTCGTCCGTGTACGCCATCACGTCACCGAGAATCGAGTCGAGTTTTCGGTAGTGCTCGCGTAGGCGATCCTCGTCCCAGACGAGGTGCTGAAAGCGGTCCGGCGCCGTGAAGACGAAAAAGCACAACCGCCAGTCCGGTGTTCGGTCGAGCAAGAGATCGAGCAACGCGCGCCTGTCCGCGAGCAGATCGTCGATGGCGGATTCGAACGCCTCGAGGTCGTCTGCGTACTCCGGATACTCGAGGCTGATCCGATAGGAGGGAATCGCGTCCTCGATTTCGTCGGCCAGTGAGTCGGGGTGCGTGTAGTCGGTTTCGGTCGACGGCGTCATCATGCCGCCGACGACGCTACCGTCGAGTTCATCCGGCGGATAGGTCAGCGGGACGTTGCCGACGATCGACGGAGAGAGCTGGTGCCAGAGCCGGGGCTGCGTGATGTCCTGGCTCGTGTACATCCGATGCGTGTACTCGGACGAGAGCTTTTGAAACCCGTACACGCCGTGTTTGTCCGGCCAGACGCCGGTCGCGATCGACGGCCACGCCAGCGGCGTCGTCGGCGGTCGGGTACTGTCGAGTGGTCCCGACGCACCTTCCTCGCGGAGTCTGGCGAAATTCGGGAGCGTGCCGTCCTCGCTCCATCGCTCGATAAACCGCCACGGGACGCCGTCGAGGCCGAGCACGAACGCGCGCTCGGCCCCTGTTGTCGATCCTGACATATGGTTCCTCGAGACACCTGCTACCGCCTGCGTTGGCACCCGGTCGGCTTTGTTAAGGAGTATCTGCAGACGCCCACCGTGAGGCGAGCGTGGCGGTCGGTCCGATACCTGGCATCGTACCGGGCCTGCAAGTGATCTCGAGGACGTTCGCCTTCGATACTGTCCTGAACCGGTCTCCGCTTCCCGTTCGGCGGGCCTACCGTTCACACGACGGCCATAACAAACCGACTCCCCGTCGGTGGGTAGGTATGCTCACTCGGTTCGAGGTGATCGGACGTGGGTAGCGTCGTCATCTCCATCGATGCGGAGCTCGGCTGGGGGTTCCACGACCTCGACCGTCTGCCACGTCACCGGGTCGAGAACGCCCGCTGGGGCTGGGAGTCGACCCATACGATCCTGGATCGGTACGAGGTTCCGGCTACCTGGGCGATCGTCGGCCACCTGCTGTTGTCGGAGTGTGACGGCCGTCACGACGACCACCCGACACCACCCGACTGGTTTGAGCGCGAACGCAATGGGTGGGCGGATCGGGACGACCTCAGGTTCGCGCCTGAACTCGTCGAACGGCTGGTCGACTCGCCGGTCGATCACGAAATCGCGTCGCACTCGTTCTCGCACGTGTTGTTCGGTGCTCCCGACACGTCTGCAGAGATCGCGCGTGAGGAGTGTCGACGAGCGAAAGCGGTCGCTGCCGAGTGGGGACTCTCCCTCGATTCGTTCGTCTTCCCGCGTAACGAAGTCGGTCACCTCGAAGTGCTCGCAGAGACGGGATTCTCCGTCTATCGGGGGCGGACGTCGCTTCCCGAAGGTGCCTCGTCCGTGCTGGCGACGCTCGCGCGCAACGAATCGCTCCTCGTCGAACCCCGGATCGATTCCCACGGCCTGGTCGACGTACCGGCGTCGGTGTTCTGTTTCGGCTTCGAGGGGACGCTTCGACGCGCCGCGGAACGCCTCTGGAACGATCCGATGGTCGAACTCGCACGGCGGGGAATCGATCAGGCGGCCGAGTCGGACGGCCTCTTTCACCTGTGGCTCCACCCGAACAACCTAACGACACCGGCGGACGCCGACCGGCTCGAGCGCATCGTCGAGCACGTCGACCGTCGCCGATCGACTTCGGACCTCCAGGTCGAGACGATGCGGCAGGTCGGTGATCGGGCACGCTCGGCGGATACGCCTGTCGTGCCGGACGCCACTGAGGCGTCGGCGTCCGTCACCCAACTGTAACGGAGCGTCGGCGTCCGTCACCCAACGGTACTGAGAGTCGACGAGGGTTACGAAGCGATACTGAGGTGTCGACGTTGGTAACGCTGCAGTAATGTTATCGGGTTCGTTGCACCGGCGATTCCGCGCTCGCAATCGCACGTTCGGATCGGCCCAGCGCCCGTTCGTAGACCTGGACCACAGCGTCTGTCGTTCGGTCGATGGACAGTGACGAGACGGCTTCGCGTCCGTTCGATCGAGCTCCCGACCGCAGGACGTCGACGAGTCCATGGACCAGCGTGTCATCGTCATCGCTGACGACTGTGGGCTCGACGTCGGCGAGTCGCTGTGGGACGTCACCGACTGGCGTCGATACGACCGGGAGCGAACAGGCCATGGCTTCCTTGACGACGTTCGGCGATCCCTCACTGTCGGAGGTGAGGAGCAGGGCGTCTGCAGCGGCCATGTACTGCGGCATTCGGTCGTGGGGAACGCCAGAGATCGTTCGGAGGCGGACCGGCTCGTCGGCGAGTCGATTCGCGCGCTCGACGATGCGTTTCGCACGCGGGTAGTTCTTCACCGACCGTGACTTCGCGTATGGAAAGAGGACGTTCGACCCGGGGTCCGTCCAGCCGACGCGCTGGCGTGCCCGATCCTGATCCACAGGCCGAAACGTCGACAGGTCGATTCCGTCGGGAATCACGTGTGCGTCGGTGGCGAGCGCTGATTCCATCGCCGCCGACATGACGATCACTTCGTCAGCGAAGCGGGCGGAGAGGCGGCTGATCGGCGCGACGGATCCGTTGAGGTCCGATCCCCACAGCGAGAGGACGACGGGACAGCGACGCTGGGCGAGCGCGATCGGACCCAGCAACCCGTAGTGTGCGTGAATCAGGTCGATCGAGGGATCGATCGCTGCCCGAACGATGGGGACGAATCGCAGATAGTCGACCGGGGATCGTCCGTCCGCGCCGGTCGGATCCCCCGGGACCGACCGCACGACGGATTCGACGCCACGGTCGCGGAGGGCGTCGATCTGCTGGGTCAAAAACGGCGCCTCCGCGTTCGTCGTCAGCGTCAATACGCGCATCGGGTGGAGCGTCGCGTTCGAGACGGTTTGTTAGCGAGCACTTGTTGTGAGCAGGGGGCGGCCAGTCGTTCTGAACGGCCATCCTGTGAACGATACTGCGTAGTCCGCGGCGGGCGGGGGCGAATGCGGGTCCGATTCACCTATCATTTGATGCCAACCCAAGAAACACTTATTTCACCGTTCGGTGAAGCGCCGTTTGACGCTGGTATGACACTCGTCGAATACATCACCGGCCTCCTCACCGGCCCGCCGGGCGGCCCGCACAACGGCGATGCGTCGATCGGCAGTGGATCGGCGCCGGTTTCACCCCACCGCCAGCCCGAGACCGCCGACGACGAGCCCCGGGATCCAGTCGTCTACGAGTGTCGTCGCTGCGGAACGACCGTCGGTGCGGAGGCGACTCGCTGTCCGTCCTGCGATCGCCGGACGATCGCCGAGTACCCCGTCTCCTGACGATCGGCTTCCTCGCCCCGCGGCGTCGACGGTCGCCCTTTCGCGGCGAGCACAGCGCCACGAGAACCTGACATCCGTCGAGCCGTGACCACGTACCGGTGCGTGAGTGGCGGATGGACGTCCGTACGCGATTCCGAATGAATGCTCGTTGGCTGTGCGTACGAGTGTCTGTACGCGATTACGCGAAAAGTGAAAACCAGGCCATCTCGCGTTCCGCGTGCCCGCGGGTTCAGGTGTTCCGGGCGTCCTGCGCGTTCCGGGTGCCCGCGGCTTTCGAGTGTTCCGGATGTTCCGCGCGTTCCGGGTGTTCTGGACGGACCGGGTGTTTCGGGCGGAACGGGTCTTTCGGGCGCTCCAGCGTGGCGGCTTACTGTGCGTCGACCTGGCCGAGAATCGAGCGATCCTGTGCGGTTGTGGACTCGTCCGGTGGCGTTCCCACTCCGAGCGTAACGACACGATGGTGGGTATTCTCGAGTGAGAGTGCGTCTCGCGCGTCGACGAGAACGAGCGGGTCGATCGTCTCCCAGTCGATCCGGTCGAACGCCGTGTGCGGTGTCGTCAGGACGACCGCATCCAGTGATGTTTCAGGAAGGTCGTCGATCGGCAGTCCAGGAATGTCGACCGACTCCGGATCGACGAACGGATCGACGGCGACGACCGAAGCACCCCGCCGATCGAGCTCCGCAATCACGTCGAGCGCCGGTGCGTTGCGAAGTTCGGGGACGCCGGCACGGTACGTGAGTCCGAGGACGGCGACCGAGGCGTCCCGAAGCTCGCCGCCCGTCCGTTCGAGTTCGTGTTCGAGCCGATCGACAGTCACGATCGGCATCCTCTCGTTGACCGCTCGTGCGGTCGCCGTGAGCGGCGTTTCGGTCTCCACGCGGTCCATGAGGAAGTGCGGATAGTTGGGAATGCAGTGACCCCCGACGCCGGGGCCGGGGTCGTGAATGTCACAGACCGGTAACTGATTCGCGGTCTCGATCGCTTCCCTGACGGAGATGCCGAGGTCGTCACACGTCGTCGCGAGTTCGTTCGCGAGCGCGATGTTGACGTCGCGGTAGATACCCTCGAAGACTTTGACGGCTTCCGCGGTGGTGGCGTCGGCGACCGGCGTGACCCGATTGGACGTCACGTCCGCGTACAGGAGCAAGGCCGCCCTGGTGCTTTCGGCGTCGATCCCGCCGACGACCTTCGGGTAGGAGCCGCGGATGTCCCGGAGGGCTCTCCCCGACGCCGTTCGCTCCGGGCAGACGGCGACGCCGAATTCCCCCCGGTCCAGTCCCGTCTCCGCCTCGAGTGTTGGCGTCACGACGTCGCGAGCCGTCCGGGGCGGGACTGTCGATTCCAGGACGACGAGATCACCGGGAGCCAGGCCAGTCGAGATATCGGCCACGACGGCCTCGACGGTCGACAGGTCGGGTTCACCCCCATCGCGGACGAGTGTCGGCACGATGATGACGTGGACCGCGGCCTCGGCAGCGGCGGCTGGCCCGTCCGTCGTCGCGTCCAAGCGGCCGGTCTCGACCAGTTCGGCCACCAGCGGGGCCAGGCCGGGTTCCTCGACGTGACAATCACCATTCGCGACGCAATCGACCACGTCGGGGTCGACGTCGACGCCGAGCACTCGCATCCCAGTGTCTGCGAACACGGCGGCGAGGGGGAGCCCCATCTTGCCAAGGCCGTAGACGGCGACCGGGAGGCGGCCGCTGGTGAGTGCGTCGCGTCGGTCCGCTTTCGTACTGTCGTTGCGTCGGTCCGCCTCTGAAGCGTCGTCGTAGAGGCCCGAGACCATCGAATCGCTCACTGGGTGGTCACCTCCAGGTCTGCCTCGCCCGTGACGAGTCGGTCGATCTCGCGGACCGTCTCGAGGGCGCGCAATCCGTCGGCGGCAGTCACGTCTGGTGGCGAGCCGGTCGTCGCCGCCTCGACGAACGACTCGAGTTCGACGCGCAACGGCTCCCGATTGTTGACCTCGGGTCGTTCGATCACGCTCTCGTGGCGATAGCGTGTCCCGACCTCGCCGCTGACGAATTCGGGGAACGAGTCGCGATACAGGAGGACCGATTGATCGAGGTAGTCGATTTCGACCAGACAGTCGGCGGCCGTGATCGTCAGCCGTCGCACCTTGCGCTGGCTCACTCGACTCGCGGTCATCGTCGCGACGACGTCGCCGTACTCGAGCGTGGCCGTGGCGTGTTGCCCATCGGCGGTCCCCGTCGCGGAGATCGTCGTCGGCTCGTCGTCGAGGAGGGACTGGACGACGTCGACGTCGTGGATCATCAGGTCGAGCGTGACCCGATCGGTCGCCGTGCGGTCGATCGGCGGGCCGAGCCGCTGGGCCTCGATGGCGATGATGTCGAGGTCCTCGACGAGCGAAGCTGCGGTTCGAACGGCCGGGTTGAACCGTTCGACGTGTCCGACCTGGAGGATCAACCCCCGTTCGTCGGCCAACTGGGCCAGTTCGCGACCTCGATCGATTCTGGCAGTGAGGGGTTTCTCGACGAGTACGTGGACGTCTTCGTCGAGGCAGCGACGCACGGTCTCGTAATGCGCCGCGGTGGGCACGGCGATCGAGACGAGGTCACACGTTTCGAGGAGTGTCGACAGTGATCGGGCCGTCGTCCCGTATTCGTCTGCGACGCAGGTGGCCAGTTCGTCGTCGAGGTCGGTGATACCGGCGAGTTCGACACCTCTCGATTCGCTGTAGACGCGCACGTGGTTCTCGCCCATCGCGCCGACGCCGATGACGCCGGCTCGTGGCGGTTCCGTAACGGGCGTCGTCGGTTCAGTGGTTGTCATTGGGAGTTGAATGGTCTGGGTGCTCGTCGCCGGTCGTATCGTCGTGTCCGTCACGTGCCGTGCCGTCGCCGATCGGCCCGCGGGCGCGAGCGCGAGTGAATTGATTGGTCATCTCTCTTCGAAGTGCGTCGCGATGGCAGAGACGACGGCCCGTCGTGCGTCGTCGTCGAGTGACGGGTGGACCGGTATCGACAGGACTTCGTCGGCAGCCAGTTCCGTCTGCGGGAAGGTCCCAGCGGCCGTGTGAACGTCGTCGTAGGCCGGTTGTTCGTGAATGGGTGTGTCGTAGTAGACCCCGGTATCGATGCCCTCGGCTGCGAGGGACTCGGCGAGTGCGTCTCGATCCGGTGTCCGAATCGTGTACTGGTGGTAGACGTGGCGAGCCCCGGCAGGTTCGATCGGACGTTCGATCGGACCGCGTGGCAGGTGTTCGTCGTAGTACGCAGCGTGTGACCGACGGGCGTCGTTGAGCGCCGGCAAGCGGTCCAGTTGTCGCCGGCCGATCGCCGCCGCGATCGACGTCATTCGGAAGTTGTGTCCGAGTTCGACGTGACCGTACGCACGGTCGCCGGTTGCTCGACCGTGATTACAGTAGCGCGCGATCCGGTCGGCCACGGCGGTCGAATCCGTCGTCACCATGCCCCCTTCACCGGTCGTCATGTTCTTCGTCGGGTAGAACGAGAAGCACGCGGCGTCGCCGAGCGAGCCGACGGGCTCCCCGTTCAGTGAGGCGCCGTGAGCCTGACAGGCGTCTTCGACGACGAACAGGTCGTACTCGTCCGCGATCGTGGTCAACTCGTCCATCGGGGCGGGACAGCCGTAGAGGTGAACCGGGAGGATGCCGACTACGTCGTCGCGTTCGTCACAGCATCGGCGGACGGCGTCAGGGTCCAGCGTGTAAGTCTCGGGGTCGATGTCGGCGAACACTGGTTGGCCCCCTGCGAGCCGGACTGCGTTCGCGCTGGCGACGAACGAGAACGGGCTCGTGACGACCGCATCACCGCGTTCGACCCCGAACGCTCTGAGCGTCGCACACAACGCCGTCGTTCCGTTCGACGTCGCCACACCGTGTGAGACGTCACAGAAGTCGGCGAACTCGTCTTCGAACTGTCGGACTTCGGGACCGTCAGCTAGCTCTCCGCGTGAGAGCAGTGTCTCGACGCGATCGAACGCGGCCGGTCCGATATCGGGATCTGCGAGTGGGATGTCGGCCATGTGGATCAGGCGAGCTGGTTTGGCCGATCGAGCTGCTCAGGAAGCGGTTCCGTCCGCGCTGGCGTGCCGATGGCGAGTGTCTCGGGAGGGACGTCTTCGGTCACGACCGAACCCGCGGCGACGAACGCACCCTCGCCGATCGTCACACCGGGGAGGATCGTCGCGTTCGCCCCGATCGACGCGCCGTCACCGATCGTCGGGCCGACGAGGTCGGTGTCCTGCCGGATGGGGTACTCGTCGTTGGTCATCACGGCCCCGGGACCGACGAAGACGTTCGAGCCGATCGTCGTCTCCGTGGGCACGTAGACCGCCGATTGAATGCTCACGTCGGAGCCGATCTCCGTCCGGCCGTCGATCGTCGTGTGCGTCCCAACGAGAACGTCGTCACCGATCGACGTCTCCTCCCGGATCAGGACGTGGTGTCCGGTCGCGAACCGATCACCGATCGAGACGTCGTCGTAGACGATCGCTCCGGCTCTGATCGTGGCCTCGTCGCCGATCGTCGGTGGCTCGCCGTCGCCGGTGCCGATCGATGCGTCGTCGTGTATGCGACAGTTTTCGCCGTGGATACGCTGCGTCACGTCTGGTCACCTCGAGTCTGGTATGGTCGTGCTTCCATGGGTATCTCGACTGCTCGACTCGGTTGCAATCGACCGAACGAACCCGGTATCGAGGCTTTGTTAACTCCAACCTGCACACGACGTAGCCCAGATCTACAGAAAGATCATCGGTCGAATTCCCCTGCCTCGCCGACTCGCTGTCGACTCCACGCAGGAGCGGTGAATCCGTCGTCTTTGGCGTAATCTCCACTCACATGCGCTGTACCGTTCGGATTCGCGGTCCGTCACGGGTCCCGAACGGTACAATCGGCTTTCGACGGGGTAGCCGGGAGATAGTAAAGCCCGTTTCTGCCCCATTACTGGCCGTGAGCTATCCGATACCCGCTGTCAGGGCTGCTGCCGGGACGGACGAGGGAGGTCACGGATGAGTACGAACGAACTCACGCAAGCGGAACTCTTCGACGTGTTCAGCAACGCTCGCCGACGGATGGCTGTCAGGTACCTCACGGAGTGTAACGGTTCGTGTGACCTCACACCGCTCGTCGAGCAGGTCGCCGCCTGGGAGAACGGGCTCTCCCGGACAGAGGTCGACCGAGCTCAGCGTCGGCGGGTGTACATCTCCCTGTATCAAACGCACTTGCCGATGCTCGAGGACCACGGCATCGTCGACTGGGACCCCGACGCGCATCGTATCACGCTCCGTCACGACGGGCGCGTGTTTACACCGTACCTGGGACGCCGACCGGACGGGTCGTCGTGGCAACGGCCCTACGCGCTCGTGGCCGTCGGTGCTGCAGCCGCACTTTCCCTGGCCGTGTTGTCTGTCGGGCCCGTGACGACCGGGATCGCCCCACTCGTCGCGATGGTCACCTGCGTCCTGTTCCTCGCCGTCGCACTCGTTCGTCGTCGCTCCCCGATTGCTGTCTCGTCGACTGGCCGGTAACTCCAGACGACTCGATCGACGGTCCCTCGCCGGCGCCCCTTCCTCACACGTCGTCCGACTGGTGTTCACTCAGCATCTACTCCACTGACGAGTGCTGAAAAAATACGGGACAGCCGCCCCCTTTCGGGAACGAGTCGGCCCGAATGAGGCACGGCTCCCGGCTCGACAGAACTTTTCTGAAAGCGTCGCTGGCGGCTGTTCGTGTCCTATGAACGCGGCGGTGGATCTTTTGAAGGCCCCTGTTCACGCTCGATCAGCAGTGGGTGGACGGCGTCTGCGCTCGTGCTGAGCCTGCGACTCGTCGACCTGCTTCCGAACTGTCGGATTGTGTTCTCAGGCCCGTCCTGTCTGCGCGCTGTTGGATAGACCGCTCCATCCGCGTATCGCCTGGAACGAGCCCGAGAATCATCGTAGCGGCCGTTCTGTCCGTCGCTATGGCTCCACAGGTTTGATCCAACCTTCCCTACCGGACCATCGCTCGACGGCGGGTATGCGGCCTCGTCCGGTTGTGGACGGTGTGCAGATGCGACAGGACGTATGCCGTCGAGTGGCCCGTCGTTACTGAGCCACTGTCTTCTCGAGATTCGTCTTGGTGAGTGAGCTGTGCTGCCGATCGAGGGCCGGGTTCGACAGGTTAGGTAGACTCATCGAATCAGTTCGACTGACCCACTCACCGGTCCAGTCTGCGTGGCCCACCCAGTGGATAGCCCCCGACGAATCGTCTCTCGTCTCGGCCCAACCGCGCTACTGGGACGAGTCGTCTCAGCCGACGACGATGGTGTCGTCGCCGTCCGGATCGTCGGTGACGTGCGTGTGGAAGTACACGTAGTCGTCGGCGTTCTCCATCGTCGGGGTCGCCGGAACGGTCCCGTCCTCCGTCTCGTACAGGAGCGCGACAACGCGGACAGTCTCGTCGAGACCGACGCCTGGTACGAGTGTCGTGGTGCGTCGTTCGCGTTCCCCTGCTCCGACGTCGTACTGCAATCGCGAGATCTCGGTTCGATTCGTCGGCTCCCCAGTCGTGACCGTCTGTTCCTGGACGACGACGGTGTACTCCTGTGCTTGGCGGTGTTCGTTGGATAGTTCGATGGTGATCGGGATCGAACTATCTGGTTCGACCGCCTCGGGAACCGCCCCGATCTCCGTCGAGCCGTTCTCGTCTTCGCCGTAGAGCGCGATTTCGGTGTACGAGCCACCAGCGACCGGTGTGACGATGGCGTACGTCAGTGCGCCGCCCGCGAGCGCGACCGCCGCGACGAGCACGAGGGCGGAGGCGGTTACGTACCTGCTGTCCCCACTATCGAGCAGCTGTCCCATCCAGTAGTGTGGTCTAAGTGCGAATCGTTGCGATACTGGAATCCTGAACCGGCGCCACATGCCGACGATCGCACTCACACCGGTGATCGTGGCGATGGCGGTGGCCGTCGGCACGGTGGTGAAGGGACCCGGGCGAATCCCGAGACCGAGCATCGTGAGCGCGACCACGACGATTGACAGCCCGAGTGCGAGGCCGAGTCGTTCGGCGGTGGTGATCCCACGGGCCCGACCGCGACCAGTGCCCGTCTCACCGACCGGCCTCGCAGTGGCCGGAAACAGTACGGCCCCGAGCGCGTACCCGGGCAGGACGGTGAGCAATGGAAGTGAGACGATCATCCTGAGCCGACTCCCGGCCGGGAGGGTCGTCACGACGTACCAGCAGCAGATCACGAGTCCCGTACAGACGAGCAGATCGATCGGATACCGGCGAGCGAAGCTTACTCCGCTCCCGGGCGTTTCGGTGTGCGAGCTCACTGGACCCACTCACGGCGGCCGTGATGATCCGTTTTCCTCGCCACCGACTGCCGGCGTGTACGAACCCTTCGGTCCATTGTCTGTCCGATCCAACGCTTCGTCCGTGGTTTGTTATGCCTGGGATACCCCCTGCAGGAATCAGCACTTGTACGTCGCCCTTCGAACGGCCTGGAAGTAGCATTTGTAACCGTCCCTATCGACCGTATCTGTCCCGGGACGTGAACGCTGAGGGTGCAAAAGGCCACGTCACGTCCGCACACGGGGAGCCCGTCACTCCGACTCGACGCGTTCGAGCCGAATGTCGTCGGGGCCGAAACGAATATCGAGTCCTTCGACCAGTGCACGGTAGGCCGTCGTGTGTGAGCCGCCGCGTTCGAAACGAATACACTCCTCGACCAGATCGTTCTCTAGCAGGTCATTGATCCGTCGGTAGACGGTCGCTGAGGAACAATCGGTTCGGTCTGTCAACTCCTTTGCCGTCTTCGGTCCCTCCTGGACGGCCAGGAGGATCGTTCGTGAGCACTGATTACCGAGCACTTCGAGCTGTGTTTCGGCATCGTGCGTGACGTGGTCGGTCTCGGTCTGTTGGCTGTGGCGAGTCGTTTCGCTCGACATGGTTAGCGGACACTTCGTGTGGAACGGGGACGTTTCGACGCCGATAGGGGCGTGACCGAACGGTTACCGAACGGGTCGCGTCGGTGACGGACCATCTACGAGACACTGTCGGGATCGATGTATTTGATAACTGACGACGTTACACCAATAAATATCAACGTTCGTTCCGGTAATCTCACGTTACGACGACGTATCACCGGGTATCAGCGAGAGCGGAGCGAGCAACAATTGGTTACGCGAGGGATGGGTGAAACTTTCTGTGCGAAACCCCGATAAAGTCGGTCAAACTGTCTCACTATGTGGACTGTCGCGATCATCGCTCACGCTCGAAGCGACTCGATTTCGACCGGCCTGGGGGGTAAATGACTGGTTTACCCCTCAAGTGACCGAATTATCGGGTGAACGGACTGGCGACTTTAATCAGGTCCCGTCTCCTGAGTGAGGATACCGTCGGAGCGAGCGTCCATCGGGTCACGCTCGTTTCGAAAGGGCCAGACGGGGCTTCGCCGCCGTCTCACGGTGATCATCATGGACTCAATGGAACAAGACTGGACGCCGATGGAATCGTCGGGAACGGGAACGCGCTGCCGAAAGTGCGGAACGCACGTCACCCAACAGTTCGCCCGGGTGTTCGGCGACAACGGTGACGTCGTTCACGGGTGCCCGGCCTGTACTACCTACCGCGAGATGCAATCCGGTCACCACCTCCCGGGAAGTGAGCGTCGCTGACTTCGCTCGAAGCTGGTCAATCACTGCATTCCGACACCGATGACGGCTGTTTCTGCGACCCGAGCAGGCTAGGTCTCGTAGCCCGGCGGACTGGTTCGAGTAGCAGCTCGGACTGATCCGAGTAGCAGATCGGACTGATCCGAGTAGCAGATCGGGCTGATCGAGTTGGCTCCCGATCTCGATACCGGGAGCAGGTGGCCGTCTGTCGCCCGTCCAAGCGCGATTATCGCCGCAGCAAACCCCGTTTCATCGAATTATATAATGGGGTAAACACATTTCACTACGTTAAAGGGACCGTTTCCCGTAGGTATCAGTATCAATGACCGCCGCTAAAGGGACGGTGACGACAGACGGTGTCGGGAGGGTCGAACGTGTCGACGCACGCTGACCCGGACGGTGGCCTCGCCGAGAGTGATATCTTTCACATCCTGGGGAACGATCGTCGACGCGAGATCCTCTCCGTACTCGCCGCGGAGGAGGGGCGGCTAGCCGTCTCCGATATCGCGCAAACAGTCGCGGCCCGCGAGGCGGCAACCGACGACTCCGTTCCGAACAATCTCTACAAGAGTGTCTACGTCTCGTTACAGCAGACCCACCTCCCACAACTCGAAGCGGACGGTATCGTCGTCTACGACACGGACGCGAAGACGATCCAGCCGGGCCCGCACTTCGATCGCGTTCGGATGCACATCGACGAATCGAACGCGCTCGCAACGACGGCGTTGCACGCGACGATCGCGCTCTCGCTGGGTGGTCTCGCGCTGGTCACGTTGAGCGTACTCGGCGCACCACTCGTTACGCGCGTTCCCCCGATCTCTCTGGCATCGCTTGCGCTGGCGCTCGTCGCCGTAGGTGGTGGCGTCGCCGTCGCGGCGGACGGCTCGCTCCCAGCTCTCCCGTTCCGTGAGCGGTGAGGCGACGATCACTCGTCCTTCGAGCGCGAGGCGGCAGGTTCTGACCCCGGTCGGCAGATCAGGTTCTCGCGACCAAGTCGGAGCTTGGTTATCTCACGTTCCGCTTCGAGGTCTGCCACGACGCGGCTGACTTTTGCCTTCGACCAGTCGACCGATTCGACAATCTCGGCCTGCTTGATCCGACCGCCGTTTTCGGCGAGGAGTTTGAGGACGTACTCGTGGTCAGTCAGCGGCGGCTCTGGTTCTGGTGGTGACTGCTGATCGCTGCCGGATGCTGTGAGGCGTGTCCGGACGACGGAACCGAGCAGGGCGAGACCGACCACGCCCAGCGCGAGGCCGATGAGTACGACGACACGATCGCCGGTGAGCGGGCCCACGGCGAGTTCGTCGACGATCGGTGCGTTCGCCCGGACCCAGGTGACCTCGGTGGGAGTGAGTAGTCTATCGGGGCCGGCGGTGAACGCCCACGTACGCGGGGGTGCGGTTCCAGCGAGCATGGCTAGCGACGTGTCGAGGGGACGACGGTATAGTCAGTCGCCAGCAGGTCACTAAGCCTTTGTTCAGCGAGTCGTGTGTTATCCGATCGCTTTCGTTTCGAACCGGATAGACGATCGATGGCCACGGTACCGCTGGTGTCCCCGGTCCTATCGACGAGTACGACCCTGTGCATCGCCTCGGATCGTGGGAGAGCCCGCGTTCGGAGTGCGGCGTCGTCCATCTTCGCTACACGCCTGGGACGCCCACGGCGTCGAAACCGGTCACGCCGATGACGGCGAGGACGTAGAGCACGACGAGCACGGAGACCCAGGCCAGCAGCGTGATCGCCGCCGCCTGTATCCAGCCACCGGGATACCGCCAGTTGACCACGGCCAGGTACGACAGGAGGACTAGGGCTGGTCCGAGGAGGGGAATCCAACCGAGGAACAGTCCAACGACGCCCCAGATGATCGCGCCGATCAATGCGGTGACGATCGCGTAGGTGTAGTCCTCGACGTCGACGACGACTTTCGCACCCAGGTAGATCCCGAGCGCACCGATCAACAGGCTGACGGCAAAGACGATGAGTGAATCGATGGCGACGAGTGATTCTGTCATGGGACCGACGACGCGACCACCGTCGTTAGTTATCGATCACGTACACGATACTGGTTTCGACGCCTCACGCCGTAACGAAATTTCACGATACGTCGGTGGCTAACACCGTTCAGGCAAGAACGAGATACTTCACCCAACGGGACACTGGGCCGAACAGAATGAGCACAGTGCTGGTTTGTGACAGAATCCCACCGAAACGGACAGCTTGACGCTCGCGCAGTCGGCTGGCGGAGTCCCTGCTTCAGAAGGTACTTTGTGGATCGGCGGGAAGCGATACCCATGTCTGTCGATCTCGTCGTCAGGAACGGACGACTGCTCACGCCCGACGGTCTCGTCGCCGATGCGGGTGTCGCCATCGACGACGGGACGATCGTCGCCACCGGTCGAACGGCCCAGCTCCCGACGGGGGATCGCACGTTCGACGTCGATGGAGACGTGATCGCTCCCGGCGTCGTCGACTGTCACATTCACAACCGAGAGCCGGGGCTCGAGTACAAGGAGGACTGGGAATCGGCGACCCGGGCAGCAGCAGCCGGTGGCGTTACCACGGTCGTTGGGATGCCGAACACGGAACCGATCATCGACCGGCCCGCCCACCTCGAACGGAAGTTCGAGACGGGTGAGCGGGGTGCCCACGTCGACTTTCAGAGTTACGCCGTCGTCACGTCCGAGAACCTCGACCAAATTTCGGGGCTCGACGAGGCGGGTGCGATCGGGTTCAAGATCTTTCTCGGGTCGACGGTCGGTGACGTCCCCGCCCCGACGGACGGTGAGATTCTGGCCGCGATGGAGCGGATCCGATCGACTGGTAAACGACTCGGCTTCCACGAGGAAAACGGGGAGATAATCGACCACTACGAGGCGGCCTATCGAGAGGCGGGCAAGAACGACCCGATCCATCACGCTCACTCTCGCCCCGTCATCGCCGAGCAGGAAGCGATCGAACGGATGATCACGTTCGCCGATGAGACTGGCGCGTCTATTCACATGTTCCACGTCTCCTCCGGGTCGGGTGCCGAAGCCGTCGCTCGCGGCCGTGAACGAGGGGTCGACGTCACTGCCGAGACGACGCCACATTATCTCTGGTTCACCGAGGACGTTCTTCGAGAACAGGGCAACGTCGCCAGGATTCAGCCGCCGATTCGCGACGCCGAGCAACGAGACCGACTGTGGCGGGCGTTCGACGCCGGTGTGATCGACTGTGTCGCGACCGATCACGCACCCCATACTGACGAGGAGAAGCTCGTCGACGATCCGTTCGCCAACACGTGGGACGCCATCTCCGGGTTCGTCGGGCTGGAGACCGAGGTCCCAGTGATGCTCTCGTTCGTCGACGACGGGCGCCTCTCACTGACCGAGTGGGCCTACCGGCACTCGACCCGTCCGGCACAGGTCTGGGGAATGTACCCACAGAAGGGATCGCTCCGAGTCGGGACGGACGCCGACCTCACGATCGTCGATCCCGACCGCGAGTGGACCCTCACCGATCGAGAGACACTCCACTCGAAGAACACCGTCACCCCATTCGAAGGGGAATCGTTCGTCGGCCGAGCGACGGCGACGATCGTTCGGGGCGAGGTCGTCTACCAGGACGGAACGGTGACCGGTGAGCCGGGCTACGGGACGCGCGTCGACGTCGACGAGATCGAGTGAGCGGGTTCGACGAGATTTTTGGCCGGGCTCGTTCGGTTGCGGGCTATTCGAACTCGTCCGACTGGATTGCTCAATCGATATCGGCACCCACTGCTTCTTCGATGGAATCGTAGCCGTCTTCGTGGAGCAATTCGACGAGTCCCCGGTTGATCTCCCGGGCTGTCGAGGGGCCGTTGTAGACGAAACCGGTGTAGAGCTGAACGAGCGACGCCCCGGCGCGGATCTTCGCGTAGGCACTCTCAGCTGAGTCGACGCCACCGACGCCGACGATTGGGAGCTCAGTGTAGCCGGCGAGCGTTTCGATGACCGCCGTGGAGCGTGTTTCGAGTGGCTTGCCACTCAACCCGCCGCGTTCGTCGGGTGGGTCGGTGACACCGTCCCGACTCGTCGTCGTGTTCGTCGCGACGATCCCGTCTAGCTCGTAGGCTTCGACGATGTCGACGAGTTCGTATAACGACTCTCGCGGTGACTCCGGGCCGATTTTGACGAGGAGCGGAACGTCGTCCTCGTTCGCCGCCTGCAACGTCTCGAAGATTCGTCGCAGGTGGTCGGGGTCGGCTTCGTCGAACTCGTCGGGCGTGTTGGGACAGGAGACGTTGACCACGAAGTAGTCGCCGAAGGGGTACAGGCGCTCGAAGACCCGACGGTAGTCGTCGATCGCCGTCTCAGCGTCGGAATCGTTCATCTTTCCGACGTTGATGCCAAGTGGACCGGCGGCGTCTGTGTTCGCTGCGAGACGGGAGTGAACGGCGTCGGCGCCGTCTCCGTTGAACCCCATCCGGTTGATGAGCGCCCTGTCGCCGGGGAGTCTGAAGAGTCGTGGCCGCGGGTTGCCAGCCTGGGAGTTCGGTGTGACAGTGCCGATCTCGACGAATCCAAAGCCGAGATCGGAGAGGGCGGGAAACACCCGCGCGTTCTTGTCGAACCCGGCCGCGACACCGATCGGGTTCGCGAACGTCGTATCGAAACACTCCACCGCCAGCGCGGGGTGTTCGTACGTGTACCGCGACCGGAGTGCGCGTCGAGCGGGCCCGATCGACTGGATCGCTCGTAATCCACCAGTCACGTACTCGTGAGCCGTCTCCGCAGGAAGCTTGAAAAACAGCGGCCGGAGTAGCGAGTACGGATCCATCGTCCTCGTGTGGCCCGGGGACCTACGTAAGTGACTCGGGTCCCGACCAGCGGGTGCCACCACACATCACCCACTCCCTCTCGGCCGCCAGCCGTCTGTCGCTGGGTTCGAAAACCGAACGATAGGACCAAGTCCGCCGCCGATCGAAGTCGAGTCACTGGCGAATCCCAACCTGGCACAACGTTCGTAGTGTTTTTCCACCCATTGTGGGCAGATAGTAGGAAATATGGGTCGCATATGGTTGATCATTGGAAGTATCTCCCCCGCGTCGTGCCAAACGAGAACATTGAAGGCCGTACGATAGCAATCTCCGGAAAATGACCGACGAAGCCGGCGGTGAGACGACTGCGGGTTCCGTCCTCGTACTCGTCACCGACTCGTCAACAGTCGAGGAGACTGTGGAGTACGCCGCGCGAAAGGTCCGCGAACTGGCGGCCGAGACCGACAGTCGGCTCACGCTCACCATCGGAACGCCGGTCGTCGAGGACGTCCCCCAGACCGAGACACCGGATTTCGATGCACTCCTCGAGACGGCGACCGAGGTCGCCGAACGAGCGACGACGTTGACCGATCCCGAAGGGGCAGTCGACGTGGAAACCGAGCGAATCTATCGCTATCGGTATCCGTTCGATCCCTACGAGTACGCCGACGTGGTCCAGTCCTACGCGACCGAGCACGACATCGATTCTGTCATCGTCGACCCATCCCACGCGACGCCGGGAACGCGGCCGATGACCGGGTCTCTCGCCGACCGACTCGCCGACCAGACGACCCTCGACGTCGACGTCGCGCCTGTCGACCGCCAGACTCGACCGTCATCCATCGTCATTCGAGGTGGTCTCGCCCAGTTTCTGTCGGTATTCGGCATGTCTCTCGGCTTTTACGTACTCGTCGGTGGCTTCGCCGACGTCACGTTCGATCTGGTGACCGGGACGATCTCCGCGCTTCTCGTCGCCGGGGTACTGTCGCGGGTTACGTTCGAACGCACGCCACGGCCGACACGAATGGTCTCGAGCGTGTTCAGGTGGCTGGTCTACGTGCCGTATCTCGGCTACAAGATTCTGGTTGCGAACTTCCAGATCGCGTACGTGGTCTTGCATCCGTCGTTGCCGATCGACCCCTCGATGGAGCGGTTCGAACCCGGCGTCTGGGGCGGCCTCCCGATGGCGACGCTGGCAAACAGCATCACGCTCACACCGGGGACGCTGACGGTCGACGTCGAGGATCGGGCGTTCGTCGTCCACTCGCTGACAGCAGGTGCGCGAGAGGATCTGTTGGACGGGGTCCTGGAACGAGCGGTTCGGTTCGTCTTCTACGGGCGGAGTGCACTCCCGTATCCGTCGCCCCGTGACCGCGCCGAATCGGAGGGTGAGTCCTCGTGATCGAGGGCCCCGTCTCGACGATCCTGTTCGCCGGTGCGCTCGGGTTCGTCACGATTTCGGTCGTCCTTCTCGGACGGATACTCGTCGGGCCAACGATGCAAGATCGTGTCATCGCGCTCAACGTCGTCGGCTCGAACGTCGTGGTCGTCATCGCCTTACTGGCCGCAGCGATGGAGCTCCCGGCGTTTCTCGACGTCGCACTCGTCTACGCACTGTTGAACTTCCTCATGAGCATCGCCATCTCGAAGTTTACGGTCGAACAGGGAGGTGTCCTCTGATGGTGATTCAGGGACTCATCGCGGTCCTGGTCGTCGGTGGCCTCTTCTTCGCGTTCGTCTCGGCTGTTGGGCTCTACCGACTTCCGGACCTCTACACGCGAGCGCACGCCGCTTCGAAGAGCGATACCCTGGGTTCGATCCTGTCGCTTTCGGCGGTCGCACTCGCGTTCGGTGCCGACGTAGCCACGATCAAGGTAGCCATGCTGGTCGCGCTCATGCTGATCACGTCGCCCACCGCCGCTCACGCTATCGCCCGTGCGGCCCACGAGCAAGGAATCGAACCCTGGACGCGAGGTGACGATCGATGATGACGCTCCTCGAGGCTGGCCTGCTCGTCTTCATCGTCCTCTCGGCGCTGATGACGGCCATCCTTCGAGACGTGCTCGCGGCGATCATCGTCTTCGGTGCGTACAGCCTCGGAATGGCCGTTCTGTGGATCGTCCTTCGTGCTCCCGACGTCGGCCTGACGGAGGCCGCGGTCGGTGCCGGCATCATGACGGTCCTCCTGCTCGTCTCGATCGCACGGACGACCCGGTTGACCGGGATCGAACTCAGACCGGTCGAGATCAACTGGGGAGTCGCCGCCCTCTGTGGCCTCTTCGTCCTCGCGATCCTCGCGACGGTTCCCGCACTCCCCGAAATCGGTGAAACGGCGGGTAATCCGGTCTTCGGTGAGATCTACGACCACTACGTCACCATGGCGTACGAACAGACCCACGTCGAGAACGTCGTGACGGCGATCCTCGTCGCCTATCGTGGGTTCGACACGCTCGGCGAGGCAACGGTCGTCTTTACGGCCGGCGTCGCCGTCCTCACCGTCCTCAGACGGGAGGTGGACGCATGAGCGACGGACGTACCTACGTCGAGAGTCCGATCATCATGGCGACAGTCAGACTCGTCGCCCCGTTCGTCCTGACCTACGGGCTGTTCATCACGCTTCACGGCGCCAGTTCTCCTGGCGGTGGCTTCCAGGGCGGCGTCATCGTCGCCTCCGTGATCGTCATGCTCTCGTTCGCCTACGGGATCGACCCGACGTGGGAGTGGCTCGACAAGCGCGTGCTCGTCGGGATTACGAGCGGCGGGATCCTCGTCTTCGCGGCGATCGCGCTAGGGGCGGTACTTTTCGGAACCCGTAGCGACTTCCTCGAACTCGGAGTGTACCCGGCGATTCCACACCCCTGGAAGTACGGCATCGAACTCGTCGAGGTCGGGATCGCGATGACCGTCGCCGGTGTCGTCATCGTGCTGTTCTTCCAGCTGGCCCGCGGCGCGATGCCACCGGGTGGCTCTCCGTACGCGAAACCGTCAGCACAGCGTGTTCCCAATCGGCGGCGTGACGAAGCGGCACAGACCGGCACTGCATCAGCGGATCAATCCGGTGAGGAAACAGCGGACCAGACCGGACACGAGTCGACCGACGAACCTGCGAACGGGACCGGATACGAAGCGACCAACGATCCCGCGGATCGAACCGATACGCCGACCGACGCCGATTCGGTAGAGACGGACTCGGATCCATCGACATCAGTCGACGACGGATCGGATCGGTCGTCACCAGCTGACGAAGGAGGTGATCGACGATGATGGAGCTACTCACGACCCACTACAACTACGTCGTCTTCGCGGTACTGCTCGGGATCGGCCTGTACATGATCATCGACGACGAGAATCTGGTGAAGAAAGTGATCGGTCTCAACGTCTTCCAGACAGGTATCTTCCTGTTCTTCATCACGCTCTCCGTCCGCGATGGGGGCCTCCCAGCGGTCGGAAAAGGGTCGGAATCGGCGTACGTCAACCCGCTTCCACACGTGCTCATCCTCACCGCCATCGTGGTGGGGGTGAGCCTGACAGCGCTCGCACTCGCGCTCGTCGTCCGCATTCACGAGGAATACGGCTCGATTCGTGAAGACGTCGTCGTGGAGGTGTTAGAAGATGAGTGACCTCACACTCTTCCCGATCTTGCTCGTCGTCGTCCCGCTCGTCACCGCGGCTTTCCTGCTCGCAGTCGGGCGTTTCGTCGGTGGTGCTGGACGGGTACTCGCACTGGTCGCCACGCTCGCGAACACGGCGATCGCGTTCGTCCTCGCCGGGGAAGCGCTCGGCCAGGACGGCCGCCCGATCCGGACCGAAATCGCCGGCTTCCCGGCCGCAGAAGGGGGGATCGAACTCTTCGTCGACGGCATCTCGGCCGTCGTCCTCGGCCTGATCGCCCTCGTCAGTCTCGGCGTGCTCGTCGCCAGCTTCGACCGACGCCGGCAGGACAGCTTCTACGCCCTGTACGTGCTGTTGATGGCCGGGCTGTCCGGCATGGTGGTGACCAACGACCTGTTCAACCTCTACGTCTTCCTCGAGATCAGCGGGCTGGCCACCTATGCGCTGATCGCGAGTGACGGGACCGGTCGATCCGCGCTGGCTTCGCTCAAGTACCTCCTCGTCGGGACGGTCGGGGCTTCGCTGTACTTGCTCGGAGTCGGCTACGCCTTCGTTGCGACGGGCTACCTCAATATGGTCCAGCTCGAGGGGGCGTTCGCGGAGATCGGGCATCAGGACCCACTGGTGCAGACGGCCTTCGCGCTGATCGCGGCCGGTCTCGTGATCAAGATCGCGCTGTTTCCGGTGCACACCTGGCAGCCCGACGCCTACACGGAGGCGCCCGACCGGGTCACAGCGCTCGTCGCCGCACTCGTCTCGACGACGGCTGCCTACGCGCTCGTCCGAGTCTCGCTCGGCGTGTTCACGCCGGCGTTCTTCGAGGCGAACGCGTTGATCCACACCCTCCTGCTCGCCCTCGCCGGGGCGAGTGTCGTCGCCGGGAGTGTCCTCGCCGTGATGCAACGGGAGGTCAAACGGATGCTCGCGTACTCCTCCGTCGCCCAGTTCGGTCTCGTCGTCCTCGGGATCTACCTGCTGAACGGGACGGCGCTCACCGGAACCGTGATCCACCTGCTCGGGCACGCACTCATCAAGGCGGGACTCTTCCTCGGTGTCGCCGCGTTCGCTACTGCCTACGGCGTTCGGACCGTTTCGGAGTACGATGGCCTCGCCGAGCGAGCGCCGTACGCCAGCGCGGCCGTCGCCGTCCTCGCACTGGCGCTCGTCGGGATGCCGCCCACGGTCGGATTCGTCGGCAAGTTCTACATCGCCATCGGCGCGTTCGAGGCCGAGGCGTGGACGCTGCTGGCGGTCATCGTCGCCAGTACTGTACTCACGCTGGGATACGTGATGCGCCTGCTCGAACGGATGTACTTCGCCGATCCGCCCGACAGCTCACCAGCTTCGCCGCCTGCAGCCGACCTATCGACCGACGGCGGGGACCCAATCGATGAATCAGCGACCGACGGGGACCACACTGTCGACGAGCCTTCGAACGATGGGCCTTCGAATGACGTGTCGCGGACGGATACCGCGGCGGCCGGGCGAATCTCCCGACCACTGCTTGCGGTCGTGATCGTCGCAGCGCTCGCGACGCTCGTCCTTGGCGTGCTCGGTGGCGCCATCGAGGGGGCGCTCGCCGCCACCGTGGAGGTGCTCGTCTAATGCCGGTCGACTCGATTCTGCCGCTGCTCGCGGTGGCGATTCCGGCGATCGCGATTCCGTTGATCCTCGCGCTCGGTCGACGACCGAACGTCCGCGAGGGCGTCACGCTGACCGCTGCCTTCGCTACCTTCGCGACGGTGGCCAGTATGGTCCCCGACGTGCTCGATGGTGCGGCCTACGAGACCGATCTCGGGACTTTCCTCTCGACGGGGCTCGGTGACCCGATCGGGTTCACGCTCCAGGCAGACCGCCTGGGCGTGCTGTTCGCCTTGCTCGCGTCCTTCCTCTGGATCGCGACGAGCTTCTACTCGATCGGCTACATGCGGGGGCTCGACGAGCACGATCAGACGCGGTTCTTCGCAGCGTTCGCGGCGAGTATCGCGTCGGCGATGGGCGTCGCGTTCGGGGCGAACCTCGTCACACTGTTCGTCTTCTACGAAGTGCTCTCGATCGCGACGTATCCGCTCGTGGCCCACGACGAGTCCGAGGAGGCGATCTGGGCCGGCCGGAAGTACCTGCTCTACACGCTTGGTGGCGGTGTCGCCGTGCTGGCCGGCACGGTGATGGTGTACGCGTTGACGGGCACGACGACGTTCCAGGCCGGCGGCATCGCTGCCCTCACCGAAGATCCGATGATGGCACGTGTCGCGTTCGCCCTGCTCGTGGGCGGGTTCGGCGTCAAGGCCGCGCTGATGCCGTTTCACTCGTGGCTGCCGGACGCGATGGTCGCGCCGACGCCCGTCTCGGCGCTGTTGCACGCGGTCGCGGTCGTCAAGAGCGGGGTGTTCGGGATCGCCCGGGTCGTCCTGGAAGTCTACGGCCCCGGCGCCATCCAGGATCTCGGCGTCGGAATCGCGCTCGCCACGGTCGCTGCCATCACACTCGTCACGGCCAGTATCATCGCGTTGAAACAGGACAACCTGAAGCGCCGGCTCGCCTACTCGACCGTGTCACAGCTGTCGTACATCGTCCTCGGACTCGGGCTCGCGAGTCCGGCCGCGCTCGTCGGGGCGTTGTTGCACATCCCTGCCCACGCGTTCATGAAGATCACCCTGTTCTTCTGTGCCGGGGCGATCCACGTCGAGACGCACACCGACGACATCAGCGACATGGCCGGCATCGGCAAGCGGATGCCGTTGACGATGTCCGCGTTCGCGGTCGCGGCGGCTGGAATGGCGGGGATGCCCTTGCTCGCCGGGTTCGTGAGTAAGTGGTACCTGCTCGTCGGTGCAGTCGAGCTCGACCTGGCGATCTTCGCCGTCGTCCTGCTCGTCTCGGGCGTGCTCAACGTCGCCTACTACTGGCCGATCGTCTACCAGGCGTTCTTCGAAGACGAACACCACCCGGACCCGAAACCGCTGCTCGAGTTCCCGCCCGGTGGACTCACGAGTTCCGAGACGGGCGTGGAGGCGAGCGCGGCGCGGACCAACGGCGGTCGACACCTGGCCGCCACGGTAGAACCCACCGGGGCCGCTGTCGACACTGACGCTGACGAGTCTGCCTCGGTTCAGTCCGACGGCGCCGGTCACGATCACGAGGAATCGGTCGCCGACACCGACGTGGCCGACGATCACGCGTCGTCGCACGGTGGGGGCCACACGGCGGATTCGGGCTGGGAGCGCCGGAGCTGGCGCACCGAGAGCACCTGGTTCATGCTCGGACCGATCGTGCTCGCGGCCGTCGGTGCGGTCGTCCTCGGGCTCGTTCCGGGCCACGTGGTCTTTCTGGAACTCATCGAACACATCGTCGATGTTGCGACGGAGGTGACGCACTGATGGCACTCGAACCGTACGTCGTTCCGCCAGTATTGCTCGTCCTGTTCGCACTGCTCGCCTACGTGGTGCGACCGAGACTGATCCACCCCGCCGGGCTGGTCGTGACCGCCGGCGCGCTCGCGTACGCCGCACTCGTCCCCGCCGACTACGAGCTTTCGGGCACCCTCTTCGGCAGTGGGACGTTCGGATTCGCCGGATTCGACGTCGTGTTCGTCTCCGTCGATCCGTTCAGCCGATTGATGGGCCTGATCTTTGCCTTCATCGGCTTCGTCGCCGTGCTCTACTCCTGGTCGACCGACGCCCCGCCGACCCAGACGGCGTACGCGTTGACGTACGTCGCCTCTAGTCTGGGGGCGGTCTTCGCCGGCGACTGGCTCCTCCTGTTGTTCTTCTGGGAGGTGATGGCGATTACGTCGACGCTGCTCGTCTGGCACCACGGCGGCGCCGCTGTCAGGGCTGGCTTCAGGTACGCCGTCTGGCACGGCATCGGCGGCAGCCTGTTGATGGCCGCCGTCATCTGGCACTATCAGAGCCCCGGCGTTGGAACGTTCGTCATGACCGGTGACGGTATCGCGACCGGCATCCCACAGGTGCTGGCCGCACTCGGCATCGGGATCAACGTCGCGTTCGTCGGATTCCACGCGTGGCTTCCCGACACCTACCCGCGCCCGCACATCGCCGCGAGCGTCTTCCTCTGTGTCTACACGACCAAGACCGGCGTCTACGCGCTCTTTCGGGCGTTCCCCGAGGGCAACCTCGCCATCGCCTACATGGGCGGGGCGATGGCCGTCTTCGGCGCCACGTTCGCACTCCTGCAGAGCGATATGCGCCGACTCCTCTCCTATCACATCCAGTCGCAGGTCGGCTACATGGTCGCCGGTGTCGGTATCGGATCCGCGCTCGCGACCGCCGGCGCGTTCGGGCACGTCTTCAACCACATCCTCTACAAGGCGCTGCTGTTCATGACCGTCGGCGTGGTGATCTATCGGACCGGTGCGGAGAGTCTCGACAGGATTCACGGCATGCGTCGAGCGATGCCGATCACGTTCCTCGCCTTTACGATCGCCGCGCTCTCGATCGCCGGCTTCCCCGGCTTCAACGGCTTCGTGAGCAAGGGGATGGTGCTCTACGAGGCCCACCACTATCCCGAGTACGAGGCGCTGTGGTACCTCCTCCTGCTCGGCGGCGTCGGGACGTTCATGTCGTTCATCAAGCTCGGCTACTACGTGTTCTTCTACGGCGAACAGACCCACGACGTGGAGCGCGCTTCCGTCGGGCAGTCGGTCGCGATGCTCTCCGTCGCAGCGCTGTGTGTCTTCTACGGCGTCTATCCGGACGCCCTCGTCTCCATCCTGCCACGTGCGAGCGCGGCGGCCCACTATCACGTCTTCGATAGCTTCCAGGTCCTGGAATCCTTCGTCTTGGCGGCGACGGGCCTATTCGGGTTCGTGCTGGTGAAGGGACCGCTCAGCCGTGTCGGTCGCATCCCGGACATCGACCTCGCGTACAACCCGCTCTCGGTCGGGCTCGGTCGTGGCTCGCTCCGGGCGGTCAACCGAGCTATCGGGACGCTCGATCGAGCGTCGACGAGTGCTGCGCTAGGGACGATTTCACTGGGAGCAGTCGCCACGAGTCGGTCGTCACCCGAAGCCGATCGAACGCACCGGGATGGGCTCACCCTCGTCGAACGTGGCCTCACTCTGGCGTTCACCCGACGGGCTGGAATTGGGGCCGCCGTGATTCTCGTCCTGTTGGCGACGACCCTGCTCCTCGCGCTCGGGTTCGTGTAAGAATCGCCGCTCCGAATTTCTCGACCGACTAGGGGAGTATCGACGTCGAACAGTTCGTAACGTCGCCCGTACACTGCGGGGTCCGTTTCTGGACACTGCATCTGGTGACCCGAACGGCGATACGCTCGTTCGAAGTGCTGATTTCACGGCGACCAGCCCACCGTATCGACGGTATCCTGCGAGCTGGAAGTATTTCTCTGTTCCAGTGTGGTGTTACTGAGCGGCTACGGGGATACGTCGCCCATAGCGGCGCAAATGCGACGAATAACAATTGGCGCCAGGACGAAAGCGATGACTGGATGATAGAGACCGGACGTTGGGCGGCCGAACCTGAACGACCGACCGGTGTGGACGCGAGGGTCTGAGATGTATCGCGACCACAGTGTCGCCGTCGTGGTTCCGGCGTACAACGAGGCAGGGTTCGTCGGCGACGTACTGACGTCGATGCCGGAATACGTCGATCGGGTCTACGCGGTCGACGACTGTTCGACCGACGGGACGTGGGCGGAAATCTGCCGATTCGCAACGTGTGACCCGATCGACGACGCAGCCGAGCTCGTGTCAGACCGGATCGATACGAACGAAACCGATCACGCGACGTCACCGACACCATCGGCCCGGTCAGATGGCGGGGATCGAACTGGCGTTGCACCCTCCGCCAATTCTGGTTCGAGGAACGCCACCAGAGACGGAACGGACCCGTCACGCGGGCCAGGAGCTGACGTATCGAACCAGCGATCGCCTGCAGGGCCGACGATCGTGCCGATCCGCCTCGAGGAAAATCGCGGCGTCGGGGCGGCGATCACGACTGGATATCGGTGTGCACGGAGGGAGGGCATCGACGTCACCGCCGTGATGGCCGGCGATGGGCAGATGGATCCCGATCAGCTCCCACGACTCATAGATCCCATCGTCGAGGGACGGGCGGCGTATGCGAAGGGGAATCGACTGCGTGGGCGGGCCCAGAGGAATTCGATGTCGACGTTTCGATTCGGCGGAAACGTCTTGCTCTCGCTGTTGACCAAAATCGCGAGCGGGTACTGGGGAATGGTCGATCCGCAGAACGGCTATACCGCGATCTCCGGGGAGGCACTGGAGGCGATCGACCTGGACTCGCTGTACACGGAGTACGGCTTCGCGAACGATTTGCTCGTCGTGCTGAACGCCGAGGGATTCGCCATCGCCGACGTGGCGATGCCGGCCGTCTACGGCGACGAACGCAGCCACATCAGTTACCGGACGTTCGTCCCGCGACTGTCGTGGTTGCTCTGGCGTCGGTTCCTCCACCGGCTCGGGATCCGGTTCGTCGTGCAAGATTTCCACCCGCTCGTCGCCCTCTACGCGCTGGGGATCGGTGGGCTCGCCGTGGGAATCTGGTCACTCGTTTCGAGTCGCGTGGACAGGCGGCCGACCCGTCCGTCGTCTCCAGGGCCCGATGCAGGCACACCGACGAGAGACGGTGACGACGGACACACGGCTGCGGATCCCGAAACCGGTCACGAGACGCGTTCGATCCGGTGGTGGCTCGCAGGGGTGTGGACGCTGTGTTCGGCCATCGCCCTCTGTCTCGCGATGGCGTTCGATCACGACGCGAACGAAGGCTCGGTGGTGGTCGAAGAATGAAGATCGTCGTGACGATCCAGCATCCGGCGCACGTCCACTTCTACCGACACGCGATCGATGAACTAGACGAGCAGGGTCACGACGTCTTCGTGTACGCCCGCGAGAACGATCTCGCCGTCCCGCTGCTGGAGGCCTACGGTATCGACCACGAGGTCCTCGCAGGGCCCCAGCGCTCTCTCGCGTCGCTCGCACGGGTACAGGCGACCTACGAGTGGCGGCTGTTCACCCGGGCGCGTCGGATCGACCCGGACGTGATGACCGCGATCGGTGGCGTGGCCGTCTCCCACGTGGCGCCCCTGGTCGACGCTCGTAGTGTAGTGTTCGTCGATAACGAGGGCGTCTGGTCTCATCGACTGATGGCACCGTTTGCGGACGTGATCGCCACGCCGGCGTCGTTCGAGGACGACTTCGGGGACGGTCACGTTCGCTACCAAGGGTTTCAGGAACTCGCGTACCTCCATCCGAACCGGTTCGAACCCGATCCGGACCGACTCCGTGCGGCGGGTGTCGACCCGTCGGATCGGTACTTCTTCTGCCGGTTCCGAACGTGGGACGCGTTTCACGACGTCGGCGAAGGGGGGCTCTCACCGGCCGGAAAGCGCGACCTCGTCTCACGCTTCGACGACCGCGGCACCGTCTACATCTCCAGTTCGGATCCGCTTCCCCCGGATCTCGAACCGTATCGACAGCCGATCCCGCCGACGGCCGTCCACGATCTGCTCTACTACGCCGACTGTTACGCCGGCGATTCGGCGACGATGGCGACCGAAGCCGCCCTCCTCGGGACGCCAGCGGTGCGAATCCAATCGTTCGCGACCGACTTCGACGCGGACATGAGTAACTTCGTCGTCCTCGAGACCGAGTACGATCTCCTCCGCTCGACGGCCGACGAATCGGTCGCGCTCGCGCTCGCCGACGAGCTGAGTGCGGATCCGGAAACACCGGCCCGGTGGAAACGACGACGCGACGCGGTGGTTGGCGACTTGCAGGATGGAACGACCCTGATCGTCGACTTGCTCACCCGACAAGCCCGAACTCGACCGACACAAACTGCCGACGTCGCTTACTCCTCGTCGTCGCGGTGAGCCTCCGGATCGGCGTCGTGGGATGTGCTGGGATCGTCGGGACGCTGATCCGCCGACTCGTCGACGGCGACGAGTGATTCTTCGAGCGCCCGGGTTCGAATCCCACCCTGGGGCCCCGTCGCCGCCGTTCGTTCGCCGCGATCGTCGTGGGCCCGCCTCGCATCGCCCGGCGTGAGGTAGTCGCCGTCGACGGCGATCTCGACGCGCTGACTCAGGCGCTTGAGGATGGTCCGTGCCCCTTCGGTGGTGATCGCCGGGGGACTGATTCCATACTCGCGAGCCAGGTCGCTCGCGGTCGCCGATTCGAACGCGGCGTCGATCTCGTCGGGGTCGAATCCGCGATCGGCGAGTCCCTCTCTGACAGTCGCGGCGATGGAGGGTGCGTGGCGGGTTGGAAAGAGCGGCCAGTCGGTCGTCGGCGGTTCGAGTGCGACGCGATATCGCCGAAGCGGGGTCCTGGCGCCGGCCGGCAGTGAGACGTCTTCCAGTTCCTGTGACGTCCCGAGGACTCTGATGGTTCCTGCGTAGAAGTCAACGTCGTCCCACGTCGCACCGTCGCGTCGGTCGTCTTCCGGGACTCGAAAGAGTTCTCCACCACGCAGCCCGGCGTGAGCCAACAACGCGATCATCGCGTACTCACGTAACCGATTCAGTCGTTCGGTCGAGCCATCGGGTGCCTCGTTAGCCAGCCGTCGTACCTCGGCCTCGAGTTCGTACGTCGCGCGTTCGACCGATCGGCCACCTGCTTCGGACTCGACTGGTGTGGGGAGCGCTGCAGTGGCCCGACTCGCTTCCGCGGGATTCGCCGACAGGATCGATTCCTCGACACACCAGGAGAGGAAGGCCCTGACGACGGCGAAGTAGGTTCGTGCCGTCGATGCAGCGTACTCGTCCCGTGTCGTCCGCCGCGAGAGGTATCTGGCGTATGCTTCGAGGTGAGCGCGCTCCAGGTCAGCGAACGTCTCTACGTCGTATTCCGCCTCGAGCCACTCCGTCCACCGGGTGAGGATCGACGACGCGTTCGCCGCGTACGTTCCAGCCCCCTCGCCGACGGACTTGCGATCGAGGTAGCGGTCGACACCGGCCGCGATCGGGATCATCGCATGGGCACTCCACTGACCGTTTCGATCCGCTCGTGGCTCCGTCGTCGCCGGTTGCTCACGTCCGATGCATCCATTGTTCGAAACTCCGTGTCCGCATCCGTAAATCTGACTCCTGGATCGGCGATTCCTCGGTCAGTCACTGGGTCCGGACTAATCGTCACTGGTTGTGCCGCCGGGACGGTAGCTCCGGCTGATGGCGCGCCACCGACCGGTACCGAACCGGTAGTAGTTGACGACAGCCGGGACGGCCGTCTCGGCGACGAACGCGAGGTAGAGCCCCCAGATACCGAGCGACGTCGTCGCGCCGAGGTATGCGAGGGGAATCGCCCCGCCGAACATACCGAGCAACTGGGCGTAGAACGGCCAGCGGGTGTCGCCCGCAGCGTTCAACGCGCCCTCGGCGGAGCCGACGATGCCGCGGAAGAGGATCGCGACACAGGCTGCGTACACGAGAGAGATGGCGATCGGGACGACCTGCGAGCCGGGTTCGTCGACGAACCCCTGGACGATCGGCTCGGCGAAGACGAACACGATCGTCGCCGACACGGCGTAGACGGCAACGGAGTATCGGATGATCTCGTTCCCGTACTCGGCGGCGGTGTCCTCTGCACCGGTCCCGAGTTCCTGCCCGACGAGACTGGAGGCTGCGAGGCTGAATCCCCAGCCTGGCGTGTTCATCAGGCCCCAGATCCGTCGCGTGATGACGAACGCCGACGCGGTGTCAGTGCCGAAGATGTCGACGATCCCGAGTAGCGGGAGTTCGGCGACGGTCCAGACCATGTTCCGCAGGAAGACCGGGGTCCCGATCTCGACGAGCGATCGGATGATCTCTCGATTGACGTACGACCCGAACGGATCGATCGTGACGACCATGTCGGGGACGCCGGGGAACGACCCGCGGATCAGGAGCGTCGCGAAGCCGGCCGAGACGACGACGTTGGCCAGCACGGTCCCGAGGGCCGCCCCGGCCACCCCGAGGTCGGCCACGAAGATGAAGAACGCGCTGAAACCGATGTTGGCGATGGCACCGCCCGCTCTGATGATCATCGGTGTCCAGGCGTCGTCCATGCCGACGAACGTGCGACTCCCGATCAGGTTGAGTCCGGCGAACGGGACGCCGAACGCCACGACCGCGAGGTAGGACGCCCCCAGCGACAGGGGCTCGGGTTTCGTCGTGATGATCGAGACGAGCTCGGTCGAAAACACCGCGAAGAAGGCGGTGACCGGAAGGCTGATGAGCAGGACGAGCAGGACGGACGAGCGAATCGCCTGTCCGAGTTCGTCGAACTGTTCGGCACCGTAGCGCTGGGAGACGAGCGCGATCGTCCCGCCGGCGACCCCGCCGCCGATGGTGAACGCGAGTCCCCAGAACGGCGTCGCGAACCCGACGCCGGCGATCGCCGCCTCACCGACCGCGATGCCGACCATCGCGACGTCGACCGCGCTCTTCGACATCCGCGCAAGGCCGGTCACGATGCGTGGCCAGGCGAGATCGGCCGTCCGAACCGCACGCTCACGGTCGATCAGTCCCAACCGAGCGAGGCCGAGACCGATCCACAGGATCGTGAGCCGCATCGGGTTCGGAAGCCACGACAACACTGGAATCTCCCGGCACTAGCCCGTGGGGGGTAAAAGTAGTTCCCGACCCGGCAGCGCCGACCGGTTATCGATTCGAAACACACGGTGGTAGTTCACAGGGAGGTCGGACGGAGGCACATACCGGATTCGAATTTTGTTACTCGTTTGTTCTGCCCGGCTTTTCGAACCTCGATCAACGCGGATGCGTGAGTGGGGTATCGAGAAGCCCCAATCGATCGCCCCGAATCGTCTCTGGGTTCGAGACCGCTCACCTGTGCTCGCGCTGTGCGACCCTGTTCAGGTCGTTTGAACCTGTTGAAAGGCTTCCCGGAGAGTAAACGTGGGTAATAGTGGGTAGCATTTATCAATCGGCGGACCGTAGCAGGAGGTATGACGAAAGTGGATGCCCAGGATCTACAAACCAACGAAACCGACGATCGAGGGCGGATCTATCTCGGGACGGAGTACGCGAACAAGCGTGTAACCGTCGCAGTCGTCGAGGTAGAAAACGATCAGCCGGATACCGACGAGCTGGCCGCCGCGTACCGTGAGGCGTCTGGGAGTGCTGAAGAATTGGCAGAAGGGTGGACCGACGTGTCGGACGAGGCGTGGGACGGATTAGATACATGAGCGAGGGGTCAACGGTTCGTCGCGGTGACGTCGTTATCGTTCGACTCGATCCTGCGGAAGGCCACGAGATGAAAAAGACTCGTCCCGCAGTCGTCGTCCAGAACGACGTGGGGAACGAAAACGCCAGTACGACTATCGTTGCGCCTACGACGGGGACGCATCGAGGCTATCCGTTCGAGGTTTTCGTCGACGCAGCGGAGTCACCGTTCGAGAAAGATTCCTCGATCCGCCTCGATCAGATTCGAGTCGTCTCCATCGAAAAGCGGATTCACTCTGTTGTTGGAGCTCTCGACACCAAGACGATGGAAGCGGTAGACGACACGTTGAGACTGAGTCTTGGGCTGGACTGAGTTGTGCAGTCGGTTCCGAAAGCGGATTACAACGATCGCCTCAGTCGATGTGAATCGACATCGACGCAATTGTCTGCTGGCTCGAATCGCGTCGGTTCGAGACCGCTTACCTGCGCTCGCGCTGTTCGACCTTGTTCAACTCGATGAGCAAGCGGAAGATGGCCTTGACGAGGTTCGAATCGACGTCGAACCGGTCTGCGTTCTCGCCGGCGCGGTCCATCACGCGCTGTTCTTGCGTTTCGTCGACGGTCGGCAACCCCTCGGCGTCTTTGACGCGGGCGATGGAGTCGGCGACGTAGGTCCGTCGCGCGATGAGTCGGACGAGTTCGGAGTCGATCTCTCGAATCTCCGATCTGAGTTCGTCGAGAGTCATCTCGTCCGGTGTCGGTTCGTCCCCGGTGTCGTGGTCTGGATCGGTGTCGGTCATACGATAGTGGCTCCCTTCGTTCTGGTCGTCGTTCGAATCGTCGTCCCCGGCCGCTCGGTCCAGTCGCGTTCGACGGCGTCGAGTGCTTCGGCGTCCCCGACCGCGACGAAACTCGGGCCCGTACCGGACAGCGACGCGCCGGCTGCGTCCGGGAGGGCCGCGAGTAACGGGTCGGGATCGTACCCCAGCGTCGCACTGAAGACGAAGCCGTTGACGGTCATCGCCTCGACGAATCGGCCCTCACTCGCGAGTTCGATCGCGAGTTCGGCCATCGGCGCGACGCGTTCGCAGGCCGTGACATCGACGGCCGCGCTGAACGCCCGGTCCGGTGGCGTGTAGACGAGGACGTCCCAGTCGACCGTCTCCTGTTTCCCCAGTTCGTCGGTCGTGTTGTTCGTCACGGTGACGCCGCCGAGCATGCTCGCCGACGCGTCGTCGAACGCACCGGTGATCGTGACCCCGGCCGCTCGCGCTGCCTCGACGCCGAGTCGGCAGGCGTCGATCGGGTCCATCGCGTCGGCACAGTCGAGTGCGTCGAGCGTCGCCAGTACCGTCGCGTTTGCGGCGGCGCTCGAACTTTTCAGACCGGCGGCCATCGGCACGGCACTCTCCGTTCGGATCCGGGCACCGGCGATTGATCGATCGAGTCCGGCTTCGTCTCCGACTGCGTCGAAGACGTGTCGAACGCACTGCTCGACGAGTTCCGTATCGGCGTCCGGGGCGTCGGCGACCGTACCTCGGATGTCGCCGTCGCTCGTGAGCTCGACCGTTGCGGTGGTCTCAAGATCGATCGCGAACGCGGCGCCGTGACCGGTCGCGATGGCGTTGACCACGGTGCCTGCAGCGGGGGCGACGGCCCGTCCGTCCATATCGCCACTGAGCCGAGGGGCTACTTACCGCTGACGGTGACGGGAGTGATTGCCAGGGGGCGGTCGACGGGGAGAAACACAGTCTTTAGGCGCGCCCAGCCGTACGAACGGCTATGAGCACGCGTTCGGAAGTCGCCCCCAGTACGCTCGAAGTGGATCTCGTCGACGGCGGGATCGTCGTCAGGTACCTGGACGGGCGAGAGGTGTTTTACCACGGGCCGCCGGAGCCGATCGAGTCGTCGCTCACGACACCACCAGGCAAGACGGTGCACGTACTCGTCACCGACGAGGACGGCGTCGAGGGTGTGATGACGTACGTGAACGACCTGAAGACGGACGCAGAGATCCTCGAATCGACCGGCGTCGGTCGGGTGCTGATCGAGCAAGGAGAACGATCCGTGCTCTTCCCCGGCGTCTCGGCAGCGGCCGAGGGCCACTCCGTCACGGTCAGCGTCGAACCGGCGGTCGTCGATGGCCGAGTTTTCGTCTTCGCCGAAGACGAGTTCAGCGAGCGTGCGTACGAACTCGTCACCGAGACGTAGTCGATCGAACTCCTCCCGGAACGTCGATCGGCCTCTCCCGACACCGGAGACGAACGAGTACGGTCGTGAGTCGCCACCATAGCGTCCCGACGAGTCTCGTCTCTCGGTAACTCTGTCTGCTACCGAATCAGGCTCTCACTGGATGTATGTCGGATCTTCCTCGTCGCAATTGGCTTCGTGCGTCTTCGCATCGTCCCGGTCGTCGAACAGCATGCCGCAACTGTCGCACTCGTACCACGTCTCACCGTCCCGCTCGGTTTCGGCGACCATGTCGGCGACAACGGGCCGTGATCGGAAAGGCATTGTGTCGTGTCACCATACATCTTGGGGGTACATGGGGGACAGCCAGTCACTGATTCCTGGCCCCTGACCACACGGCCGACGAGGATAATTCTCAAGGTGACAGCCACGTAAGACCTCACATGAGCGAGTCGGACACTGACGGAGTACGCCTCTCGGTGCGTGCAGCCGAGAAGCGAGATGCCGGGCGAGGCGTGGCCAGAATACCGGAACCAGCCCGCCGCGCACTCGGTGTGCTGAGCGGGGATTCGGTGGTTATCGAGGGGACGGACTCGACCGTCGCGAAGATGTGGCCGGCCGATCCGACGGTGGACGACACCGTGGTTCAGATCGATGCCGACGCGCGCGCCAATGCAGGGGTGCACGTCGGAGATAGCGTCACGGTGCGTCCGCTCGATGGCTCGTCGATTTCGCCGGCAGACGAAGTCGTTCTGGCCGCACCCACCGTCGCCAACGAAGCCGAGACCAACCTTACCGAACGGGTCGCGAACCAGAAACTCAGAAACCGACCCGTTCGGGCCGGCGAGCAGATCAGAATCGAGGGGGTCGCCGGGGAACCGTTCCGGGTCGTCGCGACCGTTCCCGACGGTGACGTTCGCATCACGACCGACACGGACATCGTCGTGAGCAATGGACAGGACGCGACGGACGTTCGCGACCGGGGAGACGCGAGCGCCGAGCAACCCGCCCAACCGGCCGCGACAGGTGCCCGATCACGGCCCGCTTCGGGAGCCACGTACGAGGACATCGGCGGGCTCGACGAGGAACTCGAACTCGTCCGCGAGATGATCGAGCTTCCGCTATCGGAGCCGGCACTCTTCCAGCGTCTTGGCGTGGAGCCCCCATCCGGCGTCCTCCTGTACGGACCACCCGGCACGGGCAAGACCCTGATCGCACGGGCCGTCGCGAACGAGGTGGACGCCCACTTCATCTCCATCTCCGGCCCAGAGATTATGTCGAAGTACAAGGGCGAGTCCGAGGAGAAACTGCGGGAGGCGTTCGAACACGCTCGCGAGGAGTCGCCGACGATCATCTTCTTCGACGAGATCGACTCCATTGCGAGCGCGCGCGACGGCGACGCCGACGCCGAGAGCCGCATCGTCGGTCAACTTCTCTCGTTGATGGACGGTCTCGACGGCCGTGGTGACGTCATCGTGATCGGCGCGACCAATCGGGTGGACGCCCTGGATCAGGCACTCCGTCGGGGCGGGCGCTTCGATCGTGAGATACAGATCGGCGTGCCGGACGAGGCCGGTCGTCACGAAATCCTCGAAGTTCACACGCGCGGTATGCCGCTCTCGGACGACGTCTCGATCGAGACGCTCGCCTCACGCACGCACGGGTTCGTCGGGGCAGATCTCGATTCGGTCGCCAGCGAAGCGGCGATGGCAGCGATTCGTCGCCGACCCGCAGACGAAGCTGCGCGCACCGAGTGGAACGCTGACCCGGTCGTCACGCGGGCCGACTTCGACACTGCACTCGCCTCGGTCGAACCGTCGGCGATGCGCGAGTACGTCGCCGAGTCGCCGGACACGGACTTCGACGACGTCGGCGGACTCGACTCGGCGAAACGCACGCTCACCGAATCGGTCGAGTGGCCCCTCACGTACGACAAGCTCTTCGAACAGACGAACACCGATCCGCCAGCCGGCGTTCTCCTCTACGGGCCGCCCGGGACCGGGAAGACGCTCCTCGCCCGGGCGCTCGCCGGCGAGACGGACGTCAACTTCGTTCAGGTCGACGGTCCGGAGGTGCTCGACCGGTACGTCGGCGAGAGCGAGAAGGCGATTCGAAAGCTCTTCGAGCGCGCCCGGCAGTCGGCACCCTCGATCATCTTCATCGACGAGATCGACGCCCTCGTCGGCCGACGTGGCGAGAGCCACGAGGTCACCGAGCGCGTGGTCTCGCAACTGCTCACGGAACTCGACGGCATGCGCGAGAACCCCAATCTCGTCGTCCTGGCCGCGACGAACCGGATGGACGATCTGGATCCAGCCCTACTCCGCCCCGGGCGCCTCGACACACACGTCCTGGTCCCGGAGCCGGACCGCAAGGCGCGCGAGAAGATTCTCGCGGTCCACGCGAACGACAAACCGCTGGCCGAGGACGTAGACCTTGGCGAACTCGCGGCGGAACTCGAGGGCACGACTGGCGCCGACATCGAGGCCATCGTCCGCGATGCGTCGATGCATGCGATCCGCGACGTCGCCGATCGCTACGACGATCCCGACGAGGCGAACGAGCGGGCCGACCAGGTCGTCATCCAACGCGAACACATCGAGCGCGCCCGCGAGACGGTCGAGTAACACGAGTTGGGGGCCTTTCTCCCTGAGCATCGTCGAGTGGACCTGAATGGGTCCCAGACATCCACACACGGCCACTCCTACACGTCGTGGCTGTCGGGTTTTGCTTCGTCGAGGATAATCGTCTCTCCGGCTGTGGTTTTGTCTCCGGGCGACACCTGCACCTCGTCGAGCGATACCGACGGGGCGAACATGACGTCCACCCGACTGCCGAAGGCGATGTGGCCGATACGTTCGCCCCGAGAGACCGTGTCGCTTGCCTCGGTGTACGGCGTGATTCGCCTGGCGAAGGCACCGGCGATCAAGGTCACCTCCTGGATGGGCGGAGCGCGGTCGTCGACATCGGCGGTGACCCGCACGTGCACACGCTCGTTGCGGTCCGAGTCCTTCGAGAACGCCGGGCGGTGGGCACCAGGTGTGTGCTCTACGTCCGTCACCTGTCCGTCGACGGGTGAGCGGATGACGTGGACGTCCCAGACGTTCATGAAGATACCGAGCCGGACGGTCTCGCCTTCCTCTCTGAGCACAGAGACCTTCCCGTGCGCCGGCGCGACGACACCTGACGGCGGCGGTGAGCGCTCCGGATCGCGGAAGAACCAGAGCACGAACCCGCCCAGGGCGAGCAGGCCGAGTCCGGCGAGGGGGTGGACGAAGAAGCCGAACGGGGCGGCGAGTAGCGGTCCGGCCGCGTAGCGCCACGCCCCCGGTGCGACGTTCATACGGGTCGTAGGCCACGGGCTCGTTTGATCGTTTCGTCACTCGGCGGTGGTGGATGGGGAGGGTGACTGCATCGGTCGTAGCGGCTGACTCGACCTTCGAACGCTAATCCCAGAACGACTGGGTACGTGCGTACTGCCGTTCCTGTCTGAGAATGTCGCGGTAGAACTCGTCTTCGTCCTCGCGAAGCTTGTTGATGATTCGGGCGGCGTTGTGCGGCCCGACGCCGCGGGCGGCCATGGCGATCACGGCCTGTTTGCCGTGGCTCTGCACGAGACTCGCCGCGTGGAACGCGCGTTCGGTCTGCTCGCGCTGTTCGTCGGATTTCTCTTCGGCCCGAACCGCGTCGACCACCTCGTCGGCCCACGGGTTGAGCGAGGCGATGCGAGTGGATCCACACTCCGGACACTCCGGTTGCTCGGGGACGCGGCGAACCTTCGTTCGCGAGAGCCACTCGGTGCAGTGGGTACACAATAGAATCACGCGGTCGTCACGGATCCGATCTCTCACGGTTTGAATAATACTCGCGTCTGCGTTGTCGGGGGCGAGCAACTCCTTGCCGGAGGAGTGGCCGCCGGTACCGATCGACGTCCGCCCACGGACGGTCTCGACAGTAATCACGTCCGATTGAATCGATTCGAGGACGCCTGCGGCCGCGTCCGGATCGAGATCCTCGTGGAACACTTCGCGGACTGCCTCCGCGTACATGGGCGTGTCTTCGAGTGCGGCCAACAACCGATCGTTGGACAGTCTGGCCGAGCCGTCCCAGCGCTTGAGCGCGCCGAACTTGCCGGAGACCTGCGCGAGGCGGAAGGCGAGCGCGTCGGAGTTTTTGAGCCCGAGTTCGACGATCGTCTCGACGTGGCCGGGATCGGTCTCCTCGAGAATCGCCACGACGTCACTGGTCGCGATGCTCGTCGGCACTTCGAGTTCGATCCGGTACGGGTCGGTCTCGAGCCCGATCGACGACCCGGACTTCTGACCGAGGAGGGCAGAGAGGACGCGCCCGAGCGTCTCGTTGGTCTTGTGCCCGAGACAGGCGTTGACGACGACGTCTCGGCCCTGTCGTTCGAGCACGATCCGATCCGTCGTCGGCATCGCATGTTCGGCGTCGATCTGTCGTTCGAGCTGTGAAAGGGCCGACGAAAGCGTCTCCCGATCGCTCGGGTATCGCGTCTCGAGTTCGCGAGCGACCGCGTCCTCGTCCGCACCGCCTGCGAATTGCGGTTCGGCGACGGTCCGAATCTCACCGACCTCCTGGGCAACGTCGTAGGGGACTGGGATCTCCTGACCGATCCAGGAGGGTACCTCACCCGCGGGGTCCTCGATGGGGCTCACCTTCACGACACCCTCGTCGTCGTCCACCTCGGCGATGCGCCACATCTCGCCGCGCTGGATGAAGATTTCGCCCGGCGATGCGAAGTTGACGACGAACCGTTCGTCGAGCGTCCCGATCTGGCCGCCGGAGGCGATGTCGTGAACTTCGTAGGTCTCCTCGTCCGGGATCATCGAGAGGTTGGCGTAGACGTACTGCCAGGTACTGCCGCTGGTCTCGATTCGATCCTCGGCTTCGTCGAACCAGACGATCCGATTCCGGTGAAGCTCCGAGAGTACATCGCGGAACGTCTCCTCGGTCAGGTCACGGAAGGGGTACGCTCGGGAGACGATCTCGTAGGCGTCGTCGACGAACGTATCGCCGGCGCTGTGGACGATCGCGGGGACCTGGTTCGCGACGACGTCCAGACTCCCCTCGTGGATGCCGGCGTCCTCGACTTGCCCCTGACGGGCTCGCCGGGCGATGGCGATCGCCTCGAACGTATCGTCGGCCCGCGTCGTGACGATCGTCCCCGAGGAGACCTCGTCCATGCGGTGGCCCGCCCGGCCGATGCGCTGGAGGAGTCGGGCGACCTGCCGTGGACTCTGGTACTGAACGACGTGATCGACGCGACCCACGTCGATGCCGAGTTCCATCGAGGAGGTACACAAAAGCGCGTCCAGTTCGCCCGCCTTGAAGTCGTCTTCCACCTCGATTCGGGCGGACTTCGACAGCGAACCGTGGTGAACGCCGATGGGGAGGTCGAGTTCGCGAAACCGCGAGCCGAGGGCCTCCGCAGTCTGGCGCGTGTTGACGAAGACGAGCGTCGATTCGTTCTCGGCGACGATGTCGCGGATGAGCCGGACGTGACTCGCCGTGGTTACCTCCGTCATCAGTTTCCCCGCGAGGTCGCGATCCTCGTCGGTGACGGTCGGTTCGCGAACGGTGACGTCGACATTACTTCCGACGTCGATCTCCCGAATCTCGCAGGGTCGTCCGCCGGTGAGGAACTGCCCAACCGCCGCCGGATCTCCCACCGTCGCGGAGAGACCGATTCGCTGGACGGGGCCAGCTAGTTCGACCAGCCGCTCCATCGCGATCGAGAGCTGCGCGCCTCGTTTCGACGCCGCGAGTTCGTGCACTTCGTCGACCACGATGTGCGAGAGATCGGCCAGCGCGTCGCGCAGCCGCTCGCCGGTGAGCATCGCCTGGATGGTCTCGGGCGTCGTTATCAAGACGTCCGGGGGATTCTCGGCCTGCTTGCTCCGCTGGTACTGTGTGGTATCGCCGTGGCGGACGTCGACGGACACGTCGAGTTCGTCGCCCCACCACTCCAGTCGGTCGAGCATGTCCCGGTTGAGTGCCCGAAGGGGCGTCACGTATAGCGCGCGAAAGCCGTCGGTCTCCTCGTCGCTCGACGTTCCGGAATCGCCGTCGTCACCCCCCAGTTCCCCAGTTCGTCGGGCTTCGCGTCGCGCCGAGACGATGTCGTCGAAGACGGGTAACATCGCCGTCTCGGTCTTTCCGCTCCCGGTCGGGGCGATCACCAGCGTGTTTTCCCCGTCGGCGAGCGGTGGAATCGCCAGTCGCTGTGGCGCGGTGGGCGTCGAGAAGCCGCGATCGGAGAGGGCCTCGCGGACGGTCGGACCCAGGTGGGTAAACGCCGCCGCGTCCCCGTCAGTCATCGCCGTCCGTAGGGACGAACGCTCCATAAGCCCGTTGTTCTCGGCCCGCGCCCCACGGTCACCGCGTCCGAACGGGTCTCTCAGATGGACTCGTAGGGACCGAGTCGCGTTCCGTCGAGCAGGTACGCTTCACCCGTCCGGAGCCCATCCGGAAGCATCGGTGAGAGAAACGATTGCCCCTCGACGTTGATCCACGTGCCACCGGCGAGCTCGTTGAACGCCGGGAACACGACGAACTCGAGTCCGTCGTTGGGAGTGACTGATTCCGTGTCGGTATCGACGTGGTCGGCCCCGTCGGTCGCATCGTCGCCGTCCTGAGCCGCCGGTCCCCCAGGACCCAGTTTCGCCCGCTCGAGTTCGCCGCGGAACCAGACGGACTCGACACGACTACCGCCGACTTCGTCTTCGAGGCGGACACACGGGTGTTCGTGGCCGAAACAGAGGACGTCGGCCTCGATGGCGGCTGGTGCGGGCCAGCTATGACCGTGACAGACGCCGATAGCGCCGAGCCGGCCCCCATCGCCATCGAGCACCGTCAACTCGGTCGCGCCGGTGGCCGACCCAGGTCGCCCGCGACCCGCGTCGTCGATCGCCTCCTGCAGCCACGTTTCGATCGCGCCGTCGTGATTGCCCTTGACGAGCGTGACGGGGATCGGCGGCAACGACTCGAACAGCACCTCGATCTCCCCACGTTCGGCCCCACCGGGATCGCCGATCGAGTGCATCAGATCGCCGAGAACGACCAATCGGTCGGCATCGATACGATCGAGGAGAGCACAGAGCCGCTCGCGACGGTCCTCGGCCTGGCTCGGTACCTGTACGCCACGTTCGTACCGGAGCGCGGCCTCGATACCGGCGTGGTAATCGGCGACGAACAGCGCCCGGTCGCCGTCGATCGAACCGACCGCAGCGGGTTCCCCGGGGATCGGTTCGACGTGACTCATGCTCAGATGGCCTGCAGTCGATCCTCGGCGGGTTCGAAGCACTCACCGCCCATCAACGCGTCCTGTATCGCGTCGTCGATGGCGGCTTCGTCGGCGTCCGTCTCGTCGGCGACCAGTTCCACGACCGCCGATCGTTCGGCACCCTCACCGTCGTCGAGTTCGCCCATGGCTTCGACGACGCGCGTCTGCAAGTCGAGGTCCTCACCGGTCGCGTCCTCGTCGGTCGCGTCGGACGCGGCGGAGTCGGTCTCCGGACCCGACGTGGAAGTCTCGGCGTCCTCAGCCGGTCCGTCCCCCTCCGGTGCGACGTCGGCTGCGTCGGGAACGTCGATGTCGGCTTCCCCGGGTTCGCCGACGTCGGTCCCGGTGGTGAAGTCCGTCCCGTACTCTTCCTCGACGGCCGCCCGTTCGTCCTCGTCGAGCTCGTACATCCCGTCTTCGAAGTCGTCGGGATCGAGATCGTCCGCATCCGTGTCGAGTTCCACGACCGGTTCGTCGTCGGTCGGCCCGACGTCTTCGTCCGTCGGAGAGTCCTCGTCTCCATCGCTCGCTTGCTCCGCAGCTTCGTCAGCCGCTAATTCTTCGTCTTCACCGTCCGTCGAATCGTCCGCACTAGCTTCGTCGACAGACTCGTCGATGGGGTCGTCTGCATCGGTCGACGGTTCCGTCTCGAAGTCACCGAGTTCGTCTCCGGTACTGTCCGTCGTTTCTTCGTCGTCTTCGGTACTGTCAGACGCTTCTCCCTCGTCTTCGGAGCGGGTGTTGGCTGATTCACCCTCGGACTCGTCGGCTTCCGGTTCGGTCTCGGTTGGCTCGGCGGCGGCTGCCGTCTCGGACGAATCCGAAACGTCGTCCGTGACTGCGTCCGAAGCGGTCGTGTCGTCTGTCGAGTCGGTGGGGCTCGCCGACGCCGTGCCGACTGCCGAACCGGCCGACGCGTCGGTCGACGTCGCGACGTCGTCGACAGCTGTGTCGTCGCCGATTTCGTCCGTAGTCAGGTCGTCCGGAATCGAAAGCGATCGGCCGTCGGCCAGTGTCGCGTACGATGGGGCATCCGACGCCGTCTCCGTCGGCGAGCCGGCTGTCGCCTCGACCTGTGATTTGTCTTCGGCGACGACGCGAACGGCGTCGATGGCGACCTCCCGTAGGTCGTCGAGGTACGCAGGCGTCGTCCCGTAGTGGTGCGTCGCGAGGGGGATGCCCTCGGCGGGGCCATCCGGGAGTCCGTTGGCGCGGAGGACCTCGGACAGTGTCGAGTCGTCGACGTCGAGGTCGGCAGCGGCCGCGTACGTCTCGATTCGATCGATCGTGTGCTCGGCCGTGTCGACGACCCAGCGGTCGCGGGTCGGGGCGTCGACGATCGCCAGGCTCTCGGGTCTGATCGAGGTGTAGACCTGGTCGCCGTCGTCGGGTTCGAACGTTCGTGCCTTGCCCGAGACGGCGACGAACGCCGGTGGCTCGGCCCGTTCGAGAAACGCCAGGGCGTCGGGCTGGTACTGTCCGGCGTAGACGACGAACGCTCCGGTCGGGTCCACCACTCGTGCCCGGACCATCTCGTCGTTGACGTCGGTCACTTCGGTGAGCGTGCCGACGACGAAGATTCGATTGAGTCGAGCGCCGGTCGGTGAAATGACGTAGTTGGGCGCCCGTTCTTCGTCGCTCTCGGCGTAGGAGACGACGGAGTCGTCGAACTCCGTCGCGAAGAGTCGGTACGCGACTTCGCGTCCTGGCCGGTTCTCGTCGTCGGATCCGTTTGTGCTCATGCGTCCACCTCCTCGAGGAACGCGGACGCACGGTCTGTGGGATCCTCGCTCACCTCTTCGAACGTGGTGGCGTCCAGATTGGCGCCGTACTCGTCGACGGACAGGTGGCCGCGAACGCGGTAGGTCCGTCCGACGATGCGCTCCCGGATCGTATCGGCGACGACGGACTGGTCCATCGCCTCCCGGGCAGCGTCTCGCGCGTCGTCCAGATCGCCGCCGTAGACCGCTTCGGTGAGTTCGTCGTCGAGGACGGCGGTGACGGTACCCGTACCGTCGTCGAGGATGGCCTTCACGCGGAGGTCGTCCTCACCGTCGACCTCGCCGTGCGTGCGACACTGTCCTTTCTGAATCACGCGGCGACACTCGGGACAGCGCTGGATGAGTCCGGACCCATCGCGTACCTCGATGACGGTGCCGGTCAGTTCGACGTCGTAGATGCCGCCGCTGTCGACCGCCTCGCCGATGCCGAGCGAGGGCGCGTCGGTCCCGACGTCGATCTCTCGGTCGAGCGTCTCGACGCTCGAGTACTCGGAGACGTTGACCTCCGGGACGCCGCGGAACTCGCGGACGTAGACGTTCTCCAGCCGAACGGAGGCGTCGGTTTCGATCTCGGATCTGGGATCCCAGCAGGTGAAAGGCAATCGACCGCTCTCGTCGCCGAACACGCCACTCAGGATCTCGGTCTCGCCGTCGCGGCCGTCGATCGTTCGGGTCTCGCACTCGAGGACGGTCACCTCCACCGACCTGGCTCGATCGCCCGTTTCGAGGGCCGCGAGCGTCGACTCGCCGCCGACCTCGTATGGAACGTCGAGCGAGTCGTCCGTGACCGAGATCGCGGAGTGCTCGCCGAGGTTGAGTTCCGGTTGCCCGTCCCACTCACGGACGCCAGCGTTGCCGATGGTGAGCGTCTCACCCGGTTCGAGCCCGAAGTCCTCCCAAGCGGTGTAGTCGATTCGCCCGGTCTCGTCGGCGAGTTCGCCTTCCACGATGACGTGATCGTCGCCCTGGTACCTGATCGACCGTTCGCCTGCCGAGAGGACGACTGCGGTGACGCTGACGTTACTCCCCTCCGGCGTGATCTCCCCGATCGATTTGGTGGTCGGTCCCGACGAACCGGTCGAACCGTCGCCGTATTTGCGGCGCAGGCTCTGTTTGGCCTCGTCGATGGGGACGCTGTACTCCACCAGGTTCTGCAGGTCCGCTTTGACCTCCTCGTTGTCGACACCGAGGTCGGAGGCGAGCTCCTCGGCGTGGCTGTCGAGTTCCATCACGGGTGCGTAAGCGCGCGCCCGACAAAAGGGTTCGTAGCGCGGAGTGAAAGTGAACCCGTCCCCGGATTCCGCCGATCGTGACTCGTCCCCGGATTCGAAGGATCACGACCCGTTCCCCATCGGCCGATCGTGACTGCTCGATGCAGCGGCCAGACGGTCCGGTACTCCCCGGCGGTCGAGGTCGACAACGATTAACCCAGGTCCCCCGAATATCCGCATCGACAATGCACGTCGTCGTCAATGCAGCGATGAGTGCGGACGGCAAACTTTCGACGCGTGAGCGAACGCAACTGGCGATCAGTGGCGAACCGGATTTCGAGCGGGTCGACCGGCTGCGAGCGGAGAGTGACGCAGTCGCCGTCGGCGTCGGGACGGTCCTTGCCGACGACCCCAGCCTCACCGTCAAGTCCTCGTCGCTGCGCGCCAACCGCGTCGATGCCGGACGAGCGGTGAACCCGGCCCGTATCGTCGCCGACTCCCGGGCGCGCACGCCGGCCGACGCCATAGTCCTCGACGACGCGGCGGAGACGTACGTACTCGTGAGCGAGGCGGCTCCCGTCGAACGCCGATCGGCGCTCGCCGAACGCGGGGCGACCCTCGTCACGGCCGGCGAGGAACGCGTCGATCTCCTGCGTGCGTTCGCCACCCTTCAGGACGAAGGTCTCGAAGCAGTCATGGTCGAAGGTGGCGGCGAACTCATCTTCTCGCTGTTCGACACCGGCCTCGTCGACGAACTCTCGGTGTTCGTCGGTCCCCAGATCGTCGGCGGTCGGGAGGCACCGACGCTGGCCGACGGCGAAGGATTCGTCGAGGCGTTTCCCACCCTCTCTCTGTCGGACGTCGAGCAAGTGGGCGACGGCGTCGTGTTGACCTGGACTGTCGATCGGTGACCTGTATTCAGTACGGAGCAATTTCATCACGGAGGGCAGTCACCGGAGCCGATCGACCTGTCGAAGGCACCCCGGGTCGTTCACCCATCCGTTCCGATGTGGTGACCGATTTCCGAACGACTGAATACGCCGACCCGACACGTTCGGCTCGATGGAAGCGGACCTTCGTGCCATAGCCCGTTCGTACTTCGAGGACGCAGCCCCGGCACACGACTGGCAACATGTGCGACGGGTCCATCAGCTCGCCACCCGTCTCTCACAGGACCGAGCAGATGTAGACGAGACAGTCCTCCGGTATGCCGTCTGGTTCCACGACATCGGTCGCCAGCGCGAAGACGACGGTGTGATCGACGATCACGCCGAGTGGGGTGCGTCGGAGGCCGCGACGATCCTCGAATCGGTTGGCGTCGATCCGGAGACGATCGACGCGGTCGGTCACTGTATTCGCGCCCATCGGTACTCGAACGACGTCGAGCCGGAATCTCCGGAAGCGACGGTGCTCTGCGATGCGGACAATCTCGACGCGCTCGGCGCGGTGGGTATCGCCCGGGTGTTCTCTCACGGTGGGACGAACGACTTTCCCATGCACGACCCCGACCACCCACTCGCGGCCGACGAGACGTCCGGCGGAGCGACGTCGGTAAACCATATCTCGAAGAAGATCCTCACGCTTCGTGAGCGGATGTACACCGACGCTGGTCGGGCTATCGCCGCCGAGCGCCACGAGTTCGTCGAGACCTTCCTCGAACGCCTCGAACAGGAACGCTCGGGTGACGCGTAGGAGCGATTGTAACAGTCGTCGTGGCTCTCGACCGCTTGGTCTCCTCGGCACGCTTCACCGCGACCGAGAGCGCTTTGGCGACAGGAGCCCGATCCACTGCAAACCGCTGTACGCTGAGAGGGGCTGATGTGGGAGACTCGAAAGAATGACACGCGAGCACACCGAAGCGGACGTCGATTCGTCGGACCCAGCCAGTAGCCACGCTACGGGATCAAACGAAGCGAAGCCGACGTGGTCGGACGAAGCCGGTACGGGTGCGGAGGCCGATTCAGCAGGGGTCGATACGACCCCGCCATCGGAACCGACGCCGGCAGAATCGGTCGGCCCTGTCTCGTTCGGCTGGGCTGGCTTCCGTCGGGGATTCACGACAGGACTCCCCGTCGCGATCGGTGTCGCAGGGTACGGCGTCGCCTTCGGGATGCTCGCCGATCGCGCGGGATTGAGCGTCGGTGAGGCGGCGCTGATGAGTGCGACGGTGCTCGCCGGGGCCTCCCAGATGGTGGCCGTCGAACTGTGGGCGGAGCCGATCCCCGTCGCGACAATCATGCTCGCAACGGTCGCGATCAATCTCCGGTATTCGATCATGGGTGCCGCGCTGGAACCGTGGTTCCGGTCGCTCTCGCCAGGCCAGGCCTACGGGAGCCTGTTCTTCATGGCGGACGAGAACTGGGCGCTGACGATGGGCGACCTGACGTCTGGCAGCGGGCGGGGTGCGTTCCTGATCGGCAGCGGGGTCGTCCTGTGGCTCTGGTGGGTCGCTGCGACGATTCTGGGGGTGGTCGCCGGGGGAGCCATCGGGGCTCCCGAGCGCTATGGACTCGATTTCGTCCTCGCGGCCGTGTTCGTCGCGCTCGCCGTCGACCTCTGGGACGGACGGTCGAGTCTCCTGCCGTGGGCCGTCGCGCTGGGCGTCGCTGTCGTCGCCGCCGAAACCCTGTCCGGCCAGTGGTACATTATCGCCGGCGGGGGAGCCGCCGCGATCGTGGAGGTGCTCCGTCACGATGGCTGATCTCGGGCTGGATCCGTTCGTCGCCGCAGTCATCCTCGCGATGGCCGTCGCCACGTTCGCGACCAAAGTCGGCGGGCTCTGGGTACTCAGTCGAGTCGAGGTGAGCGACCGCGTCGAGGCCGGCCTCTCGGTCCTCCCGGGGGCGATCGTCGTCTCGATCCTCGGCCCGGAGCTGGTCGACGGCGGCCCGGCCGAGTGGGCGGCCGCCGGCGTCGTCGCGTTCGTGGCCTGGCGCACGAATCGGTTACTCGTCGCCCTCCTCGCGGGTCTCGTCGCCGTCGTCGGATTCAGAGCGCTGCTGTGAACAGTGCATACCCCGTCTCGGCGACGAGCGTTCAGGGAGCGAACGCAATGGCCTTTGGTCCGTCTCGCCTCCACTCGACTATCTACCGATGCCCACGTACGACCTCTCCCACCGAATTCACGACTCCATGCCGGTGTACCCCGGCGATCCAGCCGTCGAGTGCCACCCGCTGGCGACGGTCGCCGCGGACGGCTACCGGACGACCGAACTGACGCTGTCGACGCACGCCGGAACGCACGTCGACGCGCCAGCACACTTGCTAGAGGACGGTCGATCGATCGACGACTACGACCTCGAAACGTTCCGATTCACCGCGGCCGTTATCGACTGTACGGGGATCGATCCACGAACACCGATAGAGACGACACAGGTGCAGAAAGCATCCGAAACGTGGACACTCGACGCAATCGACCTCGCCTTACTTCGGACGGGGTGGGACAGCCACTGGGGAACCGAGACGTACCACGACCATCCCTACCTGACCGACGAGGCGGCGAGGATACTTGCGGACGAGGGCGTTCACCTCGGTCTCGATACGCCAAACATCGACCCGACGCCACCCCAACGAGGCGGCAATGACGAACCTGACGGCTACCCGGCTCACCACGTATTGTTCGAACAGGATCGAGTGATCCTCGAGAACCTGCGCGGACTCGACCGACTGCCGACCGACGACACGTTCGAGGTGTATGCCTATCCGCTGTCGGTCGATGCTCCCGATGGCGCACCGGTGCGGGCCGTGGCGATCGTCTGACCGAACGTGGGATCACGCTTTCGCGGCCTGGCCCGGCTAGGCTGGGGCGCTTCTGTCCGTCTTTCTTGGGACCAGCTCTCTCGTCCTTCCGGTCCCGTCATCCCTATACACGTTCGGCGACTAGCGTGAGTATGGAACGCGCAACCTTCGGCGGCGGGTGTTTCTGGTGTATCGAGGGCGCCTTCGAGCAACTCGCGGGTGTGGACTCGGTTACCTCCGGCTACGCCGGCGGTCACACGGAGGAGCCGACGTACCAGGAAGTCTGCTCCGGCGAGACTGGCCACGCCGAAGTGATCCAGGTCGCCTACGACCCGGACGTCGTCGGCTACGAGGACCTGCTGGAAGTCTTCTTCACGGTGCACGACCCCACACAACTGAACCGACAGGGTCCCGACGTGGGCACGCAGTACCGATCGATCGTCCTGACTCACGACGACCGACAGGACTCGTTCGTGCGGGCGTTCGTCGCAGAACTCGAGGAGCAAGAGCTCTACGACGACGAGATCGTCACCGAAATCGAGCAACTGGATACCTTCTACGAGGCCGAGGCGCACCACCAGAACTACTTCGAGAAGAACCCGAACGACGCGTACTGCCAGATGCACGCGGCGCCGAAACTCGAGAAAGTCCGCGAGCAGTTCGCCGATCGCGTCGAACCCGAACTACGTCCGTAGACCCACGTTCGTCGCCTGGACTGGTTGTGTCCGTAGCCACTCCATTCGTCTCTCGGGACAGCTGCGGCCGTCTGCTCAGCGTTCGTCTCTCGAATTCCCCCATTCCGGCTCTCACTGCCTTCCGTGCCGGATCCAACAAGGATACGTACGACTGTTCCGTCTCTTTACCCGTGAACCTGGAGTCTATCTCGCTCGGAAACCACGAATTCGAGGGCAAGAACAACGCCTACCTCCTCGAATCGGCCGGAGAGACGGTGTTGATCGACACCGGCATTCACCGGCCGGACATCCGCGATCAGCTCGAGTCGGGCCTCGCCGAGCACGGGCGGTCGGTGGCGGATATCGATGCGGTGTTGCTCACACACCATCACATCGATCACGCGGCCCTGGCCGGCCCCATCGCGGACGAGAGCGGCGCGACGATCTACGTCCACGCCGACGCCGCACCGATGGTCGCCCGCGACCCGGACGCCCACGCAGCGTACGACGAGTTACAGGAGCGACGATTCGAGGAGTGGGGAATGCCCGTGTCGAAACGCGAGGAACTACGATCCTTCTTCGACGCCGTGCCTCCGATCGACGGCCCCGACGAGATGACCACGATCGCGGATGGCGACGAGATACAGGTTGGCGACGTCTCGCTCACCGTCACCCACGCCCCGGGCCACTCGGCCGGCCACTGTACGTTCGCGTTCGAGCACAATGGCGACCGTGAGGCCTTCGTCGGCGACGTTCTTCTCCCTGTGTATACCCCGAACGTCGGCGGTGCGGACCTTCGCCTCGAAAACCCGCTCGCCCACTACGTCGAGTCCATCACGGCCATCATCGACGCCGACTACGATCGCGTCTGGCCCGGTCATCGTGACGTCATCGAGGACCCCGCAGACCGGGCTCGGACGATCCTCGAACACCACCACGAGCGAACGGACAACGTCCTGGAAGCGCTTCGATCCGAGGGGCCGGCGACTGCCTGGGAAGTGAGTGCAACCCTGTTCGGGTCGCTCGAGGCGATTCACATCCTCCACGGGCCAGGTGAAGCGTTCGCCCACCTCGATCATCTGGAACGAGCTGGTGTGGTCGATCGGTCGGACGGGGAGTATCGATTGCTCGACGAGGACGTTGCCGCGGCGGACGTACTTCCTGCGTACTGACCCCTTTCCGACATCGGCTGGCATCCCTATCGGTTACACTGTCCATCCGCCACGCTGGCCAGCATCCCCACCGTTTAACCTCTCTGTGGCCGACCGGTCGAGCATGGAACGCGTGGCGATCATCGGTACGTCCATGACGCAGTTCGGAAACCGGTCGGCCTGGATCAGGGAGTTACTGGCCGAGGCGGGACACTCGTGCCTGGCGTCGGCCGGCGTCGATCCGAACGCCCTCGACCACCTCTACGTGTCGAACATGGCTGCTGGCGAGTTCGAGGGCCAGACCGGGGTATCGAACGCCCTCGCTCACGATCTGGGTGCCCTTCCGGCCTATACGGAACGCGTCGATCAGACGAGTGCGAGCGGTGGTGCTGGCATCTACGCCGCCTGGCGGTCGATCGCGAGCGGGGCGAGCGACATGACGCTGCTCGTCGGCGGCGAGAAGATGACCCATCGATCGACGTCAGAGGCGACCGACGTCATCGCCTCGCTCACGCATCCCGTCGAGTACAAGCACGGATTGACGCTTCCGTCGTTCGCAGGGCTCACCGCCAGACGCTACCTGGACCGGTACGAGGCGCCGCGGGAATCACTGGCGTCGGTCGCCGCCAAGAACCATCGAAACGGCGTCGACAATCCGAAGGCCCAGTTTCAGAAGGCGGTGTCGAAAGAGACGATTCTCGAGTCACCGATCGTCGCCGATCCCCTCCGCCTGTACGATTTCTGTCCGATCACCGACGGCTCTGCAGCGCTGCTTTTCTGTCCGGAATCAGTCGCTCGGGAGTACACGGACGAGTACGTCGTGGTGGCCGGCGTCGACGGCGCGACGGACACGCACGTCGTTCACGAACGGCCGGACCCGACGTGGATGGGGGCGGTCGCCGAGAGTGCACGCGGCGCGTTCGACATGAGCGGCTACGGACCCGACGACGTCGACGTCGCCGAACTACACGACATGTTCACGATTCTCGAACTCCTCCAGCTGGAAGCGCTCGGCTTCGCTGACCGCGGGACGGCGTGGCAACTCGCCGAGGAGGGTTACACGGCTCGTGACGGCGGTGAACTTCCGGTCAACACCTCCGGCGGGCTCAAGTCGAAAGGGCATCCACTGGGTGCCAGCGGCGTCGCACAGGCGGTCGAAGTGTACGAACAGCTCCTCGGAGACGCGGGGCCACGACAGGTCTCGGCGGACGTCGGCCTGTGCTGTAACGTCGGCGGGTTCGGTAACTGCGTCACGACGTCGATTCTGGAGGTGGGCGCATGACCGAATCCGACCCCGCGGACGACACGCCATCGATGGAAGCGGTTCGCTACGACGATGGGACGATCACGTATCCAGGCCATCCCGTCGGGCCGGACGGCGGCGATCCGATCGAATCGATCGATCTGAGCGAGTATACAGCCGAAGTCCTCACCTGGACCACGAGTACGGCTCCACCGCCGGGTGTCCGCGAACCGAACACACTCGCTATCGTCGAGTTTACCGTCGACGGCGAATCGGTGAGAGCGATCGGGCAGGTGGACGGAGACGTCTCGATCGGTCAGACGGTACAACCAGTGTACGTCGACGAACTGCGCGATCCCGAACCCAGCATACGAGCGCGGGACAGTCAGGACTGGGACGGCTATCGATTCGAGCCCGTTTCGGAGTGAGACGCACGTCCCGACGCGTCACATCGACCTGGACCGAGGACTTACTGATCGACGTCGTCGGGCTCGTCCTCGGCGGTTTCGGTGGTTGATTTCTCGGAATGCTGTTCTGCTGAATCTTGCTCACCGGCGTAGGAGCCATCGGAATCGGTCGGATCATCGTCGTCGGCCGGGTCAAAATCCCCGCGCCCGGGCGCCGGTTGCTCGCGCGAGTTCGAACCGTCGTCGCTCGAATCGCCTTCGTCGTCCGAGTCGCTTCCAGTGCCCGACTCGTCATCGACAGCCGGTTTGTCATTCGTTCCCGTTTCGCTATCGCCAGGTGGGCCGTCCGTTTGGCCCGGCTGACCGGTCTGTTCACGATCGTGTGCCTCGTCCGTGCTCTCTCGAGGTTCGGGATCGGTCCCTGTGCCGTACTGGTCCTTGAGGGTGCGGAGTTCTGCATCCACGTCGACGTGATCGCCAGCAGATTTCGTCGATCCCGTATTCGATTGTCCTCCAACTTCTTCGGAGCTATCGGTCGTGTCGCCGTCTCCCTCGTCTATCTCGATCCGGAACCCGTCGTCTTGACTGGTGGTGTCGTCAGTCTGTGGCGCAATCGTTCGATCGATCTCCTCGTAGATCGATCGGGTCCGGTCGAGCAGGGCCTGTGTCTCCTCGTCGGTGTCCCCGAGCCGGCGCTGAATCGCGTCGATGGTCGTTCCAAGTTGGTCGACCATGCCGTCGGCGTCTGGACGCCGAGTGCGCCCCTCACCGATCGACGAGCGTATTCGATCCTCCGCCCGGTTCCCGCGACGAACGAGTCGTGAACCACGTTGCATCGCCTTGAGAGCCCGAATCTGGGCTTCGAGGAGCGTTATCAGCGTCGGAATCGCCTGTTCGCCAGCCACTCGGAGCACGTCGCGCATGGACGGCGCTGATATGGATCGATCACGAGAACGCTCGTCGATAGCGTCGCTCAGGTCGCGGATCGCGTCCGCAAGGTCCTCGAGTGCTGCCGCGCGGTCGTCTCGACTCATGGCTATCGACTCGGACGCTACGTGAATAAAGGTGATCCGTGCGGTCCACATCCATCCTCCTGGTTTCGGCATGCTGGTTCACTGGCACCACGCTTGAAGTGAAAGAGGAAGTTCGTTGGGGGAAAATTGCCATTGGCTAATTCTATCGGATGATTTTATGGCCACAATACTTATTTGTAGTAGTGGCAATACACTGATTGAATGGGAAGCGAGCTTGGGGTCGGCGTTCCGGAACGTTCCTCTTTCGTCCAGGAACTCGGAACGTTGAAGCGAAACGGGAGTAACGTCCTGTTGGTTGGCGAACCGGCTGCGGCGAGCCACGGGCACGTTTGTTCTCGGTTTCTGGGGGCCGGTGAATCGACCACGCACCGGCTCGTCGTTTCCACCGACCGCTCACGGATTCCTGCAGATCGACCCTCGCAGACACAGTATTTCCTTCTCGACCCGGATAGGACGGCGGCCGAACCGACGGAGGAGGACCACATCAGAGTTCTCCCGACACTCGGAACGGTCGGCCTGGAGTTCGGCGACCGAATCGACCGACTCGAATCCAGGACCGATCTCGGACCGGCGTCACTCCGTGTCTGCGTCGATTCGGTCGCCGATCTGTTGGCTGCGTACGATTCGGAAGTCGTCTTTCGATTGTTGCACGTACTATCGACCCGGACGCGCCGAAGCCGAGGGATGGGCCACTACCACCTCCCGATCGAACGCGAGTCCGAGGCCGTTCGACTCTTCGAACCGCTCTTCGATGCCGTCGTAACACTCCGATCTACCGACGATACCGTCGAACATCGCTGGCATCTTCGCGATAGCGAGACGCCGACGGAGTGGTTGCCGCTGTGAACGTCCAGTCCTGGTGAGATTCCACCGACTACAGCGAGAACAGAGCGACAGTGTGACGATTGCGGTCACCCATTTTCTCCCGTTATACTAAACTGACAGGTAAAGCGGTGCAGACGGATATCAGCGAGAACCCTGTCGAACGGCTCGAATACGGACGCCTCGAGCGTCGATTTAGGGCTCGATACGGCAACAAACACTATACGTCGAACGGCCGATTCAAGTATCGAATACAGATGGTCGCAGTCGACGCACAAATTCTCGGCGGCGTTGCGGTAACGGTGTTGCTCGCGCTCTTGTTCTTCGGTGTGGTCGTCCTCTGGGATGTCGCGCTCGCCATCCGTGGTGTGGCGGACAAGCTCGACAAACTGGAAGATACGGTCGACGACGACCTCACCGACATGGAACGAGCCGTCTCCGGTGCGCCCGGAGGCGGCGGACCGCAGGTCCACCTGAGCGGCGGCGGAACGATCACGTCCGGTGGCTCGCCACGGACACAGGCGGGACCGCACCCGTCTCCCCGATCGGACAGTCCGACTGGCGACCCAGCAACCGATCGTCGTTCTCCACACGCTGAGGGAGCCCGCACAGAACCACCAGACGCGGCTCGAACCGATCCGTCTGCGACTGCGAGGGATCAACCGGAACCGAGCGAGACGACTGGCCCCGAGGCGCAGGACAATACCGCCGATCCCGAGCCACGACGATCGAGACAATCGGTCGGTGCCGATCCGACGCCCGTTCGAAATGCTTCCGAGGTCGCTGAGTGGCCGGCGTCGGATGCGGAAGAGGTTGCGAACGCGGAGACGGATTCTGCCGACGAAGGATCGACTGGGTCTGCCGAGGCCACTCCTACTGGAAGCGATTCCACTCCGAACTGGGGCCGATTCATCACGTCGCCGGATCGAACGCCCTGGTATCGGACTCGCATCGACTGGGACGCCGTCGCCGACGGTCGATCGCCCATCGCCGGTGAACTCGAGGCCGGTGACGTCGAACCGACACCGACGGATGGTGACGGAGACGAAACGGGTCCATCCGACGAACCGATCGTCGTCGATCCCGATGGAGCAGCCACGACGGAGACGACAGCTCCTGACTCGCAGGAAGCGAACGAACGAGACGATACTGAATCCGAGGAGGCCGACGGTACAGACGCGATCGGAGGGGGAGGCGATAGAACAGACGATTCATCGGCACCCGAAGACGACGCTGAAGCGTCACCCGGGGACGATACCGACCCCAGAACCGACGATACAGGTGAACGTGTCGATTCACCGTCGTCGACGGCCGAATCACCCAGTCCCGACGAAGCGGAATCGATGGAAACGAGCGACTCGGGGACGGAGACGGTTGATTCGATCACGATGGGGACAGCCGAAACCGAGACTGACGGTGAGGGGGACGTGATCGGTGCTGGAGGAGACGATGCCAGCGAGGACGACTTCGGCGCGACTGGAACCGATGAGTCGCGTGCAGCGACTGACGAGGTCGAACCGTCGGAGGACGAATCCGCGGCCGAGGAGTCACCGACCGCCGTGGAACCGGTTCCTTCCGAAAGTGATGCTGTCGATTCAGTTGCGGACGAGGTGGACGACCGTCCGGTCGTGGATGAGGATACCAGCCCAGATGGGGAAGCGGATACACCCCCAGACGAGGATGTGGATACGGCCCAAGACGGAGATGACGATGCCCGAGACGGGAACGGTGATGTCCAATCGGAGGAGATCGATGAGACGCCAGATATGGAGTTTACGTTCGAGGAGTTTTCCCCGGACGACACGTCGGAACCGTCCCTCACGGTCGACGACGCCGTCGAAGCGGTCAACGAGTCGGAGCCCTCGCTCGCTCGGTCCGCTCACGGGGTGACGTCCAGTGCGGAGAAGGACGACGACGGTGTCGTCCTCGTGTACGATCTCGAGACGGCCGACGCGGGCCAATCCACGAAGCGTCTGCTCACGTATCAACTCCAGAGTTTCGCCAACGAGAGCGACGTTGACGTCGACGTGTCCGTTGCTGGCAACCGGATCGTCGTCGATATCCCCGATGCCGAGGGAACTGACGTCTCCCAGTGGGAGGCGGCGATCGTCGAAGTGATCGATCGGACGTTGTATCTCTCCGACAACAGCTAAGTCCGGCTCCGTCCAGAACATTTCGAATCGAAGCGAGTCCCTTTTTGCCGCTGCCGATCCAGAACGGCTGTGCGTATCGAAAACAGTTTCAATCCAGTTCGTGGCGTCGGCGAGAAGACGGAACGGAAACTGTGGGAGGCCGGCGTCAGACACTGGGAGGAGTTCGACGGGTCGGTCGTCGGGCAGACACTGGCAGATCGGATCGAGTCGTTCATCGACACTGCCCAGGATCGACTCGACCGTGGTGCCTACGACTTCTTTGCCGAGTGCGTGCCGGCGAACTCCCACTGGCGACTGTTCGAAAACGCCGGGTCCGAGGCGTGCTATCTCGACATCGAGACGACCGGGTTGAGTCGGGAACGCAACGTGGTCACGACCGTCTCGCTCTATCAGAACGGCACCGCCGAAACACTCGTTCGCGGCGACGACCTGACAGCCGACCGGCTCGCTGCCCGACTCGACTCCGTTCCGTTGCTAGTGACCTTCAACGGGCGCCGGTTCGACGTTCCATTTCTCGAGTACAATTTCGATCTCGATCTCACACTGCCGCACATGGACCTCTACTCTGCGTGTCGGACCGTCGGACTCACCGGTGGGCTCTCCGACGTCGAACACACCCTCGGTATCGAGCGGGATCGGCCGGACATCTCCGGCCGCGACGCCGTTCGCCTCTGGCACGAGTACGAACGAGGGAGTGAGTCCGCCCTCGAGACGCTCGTCGAGTACAATCAGGCCGACACGATCAATCTCGAACCCATCGCGACCGAAGTGACGACTCGACTCGACGAAACGATCTTCCGCGACGCTCACTCGACGACGGACTAGTCGTCAGTCGAGAGCTGATCGTGTCGAACTCGATTACTCTGACCCCGGGTCAGAGACGGACACCGATCCATCACTGGTGACGGTGACGTCGTACCCACAGAACTCGAATTGAACCGATCCTGGCGTTGCATCGTCGTCGTACGAGAACAGTGACTCCAGTGCATCGGGATTACACACGTGATAGAGCGCTTCGTACTCCGGCGGACGGATGGCCGTCGGGTCCACGCCTTCCGCGTTCGCAATCGCACTGACGATCGAGACGCTCAGTGACTCCTCCACCCCCGCTGATCGATCCGCTGAAACCAGCATTGCATCGATCCAACCCGCCACGACTGATAAAGCTACCGAGATTGTCCAATTATATCCCATAATACGTTAAATAGTCCATATCTGGACTATCTTGGGAGCTGATTAAAGTAGGAGCTGCTCTTCATCCGTATCGGCTGATGAACCGTCTCGATTCGACAGTCGATTCAAGGGCCGCTCCGTTCAACTGGCTGACTACAGGGAGACTAGCTTTGAACGTAAAGTCCGAAGCCAGGGGTGGGATTTGAACCCACGAAGTCTCGATTACAAGTCGAGTGCATGAACCGCCCATGCTCCCCTGGCGCGTTTTCGGTCGTCACTCCGGCCTTAGCCGTCACCCTTTGAGTGTGTATCGTTTTTCTCTCGCGCTCGAAGTGACCGTTCCATGATCCGGCGGCGCGATTCGTAGTCGTGGTCGCGATAGAATCGGCGAGCTGATTCGTTGTCCTCCAGTACTTCGAGTCGGCAGACGTCGGCCCCCCGGTCGGCGAGTTCCGTTTCGGCTGCATCGAGTAACGCTGTGCCGATCCCTTCGTTGCGGTGGGCCGGGTCGACCCAGATATTCGTGAGGAGGCCACGCGTTGGGTCGACGGCGACCGTCTCGGTCTCGACGGTGAAGGTCACGAAGCCAACGATCTCGTCGCCCACCCTCGCGACGAGGAGGCCGTTCGCGACCTGTTGTGCCGACAGAATCTGTCGCATCGGTTCTCGGTTGTCGTCGACGTGGACCGCAGAGCCGTGTGCGCGTTGTTCGTCGGCCAGTCGGAGCCAGCACTCGAGGACCTGATCGACGTCAGTTCCAGACGCAAATTCGACGACTGGCTCAGGATACTGGGGCATTGTCGAGGGCGCAGACGGCGGGCAGGGTGTCGCCGGTGAGTAGCGCGAGTGCCGCCCCGCCACCGGTACTCACGTGTGTGAACCCGTCGATTCCGAGGGCGTTCATCGCCGAGGCCGTGTCACCGCCTCCGACGATGCTCGTCTCGACAGTGGCAGCGGCCCGGTACAGTGACTGGGTTCCCTCGGCGAACGTCTCGTTCTCGTAGACGCCAGCGGGCCCGTTGAGGATGACCGTCTCCGATTCTTCGAGGATCTCCTCGTACGCTGCGAGGGTCTCCGTGCCGACGTCCATCGCTGGCTCGTCGTCAGCCGGCGGCATCTCGCCGACGGGAAGTTCGACTCGGTCGCCGTTGCGTTCGACGGCCACGTCGCGTGGGTACTCGATCCGATCGCCGTACTCCTCGAGGAGAGCGGCCGCGCGGTCGATCTCGTCCCAGTAGCCCTGGTCGTAGATGAAGTCGGTACTCGCCTTCCCGACGTCGTGATCGTCGGCGACGAGAAAGACGTTGCCGACCACGCCGGCGGTGAGGACCGTATCGGCGAGATCACGTTCGAGTACGTCACGGGCAGCGTCGATCGACCCCGACACTTTCGCGCCGCCGAGGACGTAGGTTCGCGGGCATGTCGTCGATTCGATGTCGTCTAAGACAGCGAGTTCCCGTTCCATGACCTGACCGGCGTAGCTCGGAAGAACGTGCGGGAATCCAACGATCGAGGGCTGGGATCGGTGGGCTGCGGCGAACGCGTCGTTGACGTAGACGTCGAGGACCGGCGCGAGTCGCTCGACGAGATGCGTCGTTGCCGCGTCGGCGGAGTCGAACTCCATGTACTCCTCGCTGTAGAACCGAGTGTTCTCGAGGACGACACACGTACCGTCCGTGAGATCGGCGATGGCAGCCCTGGCTGACGTGCCGTGGGTCTCGTCGACGTACTCGACGGGTGCGTCGAGGAGTTCGTTCAGTCGATCAGCGTGCGGTTCGAGTGTCGTGAACGAGTCACCGCCCGGGCGGCCCTGGTGTGCGAGGAGCGCGACGCGGGCGTTACGTTCGAGCAGAGACGAGATCGTACCGACGTGGGCTCTGATGCGAGAATCGTCGAGCAGACGGCCGTCCGCGTCGACCGGACTGTTGATGTCGACACGGAGCCCGACGACGGTCCCAGCCGCGTCGAGATCGTCGAGGGTGGCAATCATTACACGGAGATCCACTGACCGTCCCAAAAGGTCTTTCTATCGGACGCATTCGCGGCGGCTCAGACCGACCGGCAATCGGTACAGACGAGTTGTCCGTTTCGTTCCCAGAGTGAATCGGCAAGCGATCCACAGACTTCACAGATACTCTGGGTGGTGTACTCGGTTCCGCCGTTCGCTGCTGCCTGGACCGCGCCCGACTCGGGCGTCGCCATCGTTCGGAGTTCGGCCTCGTCGATGGCCGTCGCACCGGTAAACGAGCCCGCCGCGGTGATGACGTCTCGCTGGGTCAACACGCCGACGATCCCGTCGCCGTCCTCGACGACCAGATTTCTGATCTCGTCACGCGCCATGACGTCCGCGGCGTCGGTGAGCGAGTGATCCGGCGGGATCGAGATCACCGGTGACGACATTACGGATCCGACGGTCACGGTCGACGGATCGGTTCCGTCTTCGACGACGCCCAGGACGTCCCACTCTGTCATGATTCCGATCGCACTCGATCCGCGGACCACCAGCACCGAACCCGCTCGCTCGGTTCGCATGAGTTCGACAGCACCGCGAACGCTATCGGACTCACTGACGCCCACGTAGGACGTCGTCAGAACGTCTTTGACCGACACCTCCGGTTCCATGTGAGGGGTTAACACGCAGTCCCCCTAAAACCTAGCCCCGATACGCTTATTCCGCCGTGCCATCTACTTTTCTGAGCCACTATCTGGGCGTTCTGTGCGAGAAAAAACCGCTGCTTCGTGACGGAAACCAGTGTGGCAGTCTCTCGATGATTGCAGTGTGTTCGAGCGCGTGTTTTGCGTCCATTCCGGCCCGGATACAGTACTCGAATCAGTGCTGTCGACGTCTCAGCTCATCGACCTGAACTGGTCCAGCACCTATTCCCACGCGAGATCGAGGATCGATCCAGTTGCTCGACAGTGTTCGAGCGCGTGTTTTGCGTCCATTCCGGCGACGTGTGCGGTGTTCCCCCGCCCGACACCGACGCGTAACTCGACGCCGACTGCCGACTCGACGTGGTCGATGGCGTCCTCGTAGGCTGCTCGATCGAGCGTTGGACAGACAGCGATGATGTTGTCGCCGCCGACGAAGAACGAGAGGCTGTCGTGGGCCGAGCGCATGTATCGCATCAGTTCGGCGTACCCCTGCTCGATCTCGATGAAGCTGTCGAAGGCGTTGAGTTCGTCCGTGTACTCGCCGGTGGCGTCGACGACGTCGAAGTGGGCGATCTGGACGTCCGATTCGGTTCGATGAGCGTCGTCGACGATCCGCCCATCGAGCACGTTCCGACGGTCAGCGTCTTGGGCACTGCCGGCGTCCTGAATGAGCGCTGTCGCGTCGGAGAGCGCCTGGATCGGCGTCTGACCGGTTGCGATACCGAGGCTGACGGTCACCGGGTACCGGTTGTTTATCGACTCCTGAAGCAACCGGTGGTCGTCGATGTCGAGCCCGTTCGTCACGCCGACCATGTTGTCGAAGCGGGTGAAGAACACGTAGCCGTCCCGGGCGCCGACGAACTGCGAGACGTCGGCGTAGAGGCGGGACTGTAAGGTCTGGAGATCCGCTTCGCGGCGCGGTTCGGGCGTGACCGTCCACGGCCCGTAGTTGTCGATCTGAAGGAGTGTCACCTGCGTGTTCGTCACGATACCTGAACGAAACCACCACCATCGGATAAGTGATACGCAATCCAGATCTGAGATGGGGTGCGGTCCGAGCTGAGATGGGCGACGATAGTGTAAGTGCCGCGGGAAAATGGGGTCGTTGCGATTTACGGGGAAGCGGGGTCGTCGCGGGTTTACGCGGGAAAGTGAGATCGCCCCGAGTTTACGCAGGATTGTGTTCCGGGTTCGCTCCTTTCGGGTGGTACTCCCAGAAGTCACCGGAACGCATCGCGTCGCCGACGGCTTTGTGCATATCGACGATCGTCTCGAACTCGTCGGGTTCGACGTGCTCGAAGATGTCGGCGAGTGCGACGACACGACGGTGGTTGATTCGGATCGGTTCGTCACCGTGTTCGGCAACGAACTCGTCTCGGTCGAGCGGGAAGTCTTCGTCTTCGTCGACTTTCTTGGCGATGACGGCCATATCGTACTTGCGACCGCCCTCGCTTCCGTCCTCGCCGTCGGGGTCGTGCGGCCAGTCCATACCGGTGCTCTCGTCGGTGGGTGCAAAAACGTTACTCACGCCACATCTATCAGATGGGATACACTCTGGTGCAGTGCTAGCGGTCGCACAGTCGAATTCTTCGTCAGGGAGTCACTCGTCGATAGCCTGTTCCTGTGCGGCGAGTTCGGCCAGGATCTCCTCACGGTGTTCGTCGAGAATCGGGGCGCGTCCCCGGGGTTCGGGATTCGTCTCGCTCATCTTGATCGCGCTGCCGGCGATGCGAACGGACTCGTCTGCACCGGGTTGTTCGACCTCGTAGAGCATGTCTCGATCGTGGACGTGGTCGTCGGCGAAGATGGCTTCGGTGTCCTGGACGGGAGCGACTGGAACGTCACCCTCGAGCCGGTCGATGACGTCGGCCGTCTCGTGCTCGCGCATCCAGGCGGCGATCTCGTCGTAGAGAGACTCACGGTGTTTCAGGCGAGCGGCTGGGGTCGCATACTCCTCGGCGAGGCCAGGCCTGTCGATGGCCGCACAGAACGCCCGCCAGTGGTTGGTGCCGAACGCGGAGACCACGACGTAGCCGTCCGCGACCTCGTAGGCATTGTACGGGAAGAGTGTCGGATGGGCGTTGCCACAGCGAGTCGGCGCCTCGCCCTCGTAGGACTGGAGGTAGATCGCGCGCTCGGTCATACTGAGCATCGAGTCGTACATCGCCGTGTCGACGTATTGGCCCTCACCGGTCCGGTCGCGGTGGTGGAGCGCGCCGAGGATGCCGATGCAGTTGAGCGTCGCCGTGAACAGGTCCCCGATGCCGGGACCGACCTTCATCGGTGGCCCGTCGGCCTCGCCCGTGATCTCCATCACGCCGCCGAGTGCCTGCGCGATGATGTCGAACGCTGGCTGCCCTTGGCGATCTGTCTTGCCCGTTCGCGGATCGCCGAAGCCACGGATCGACGCGTAGATCAGTTCGGGATTGTGTTCGGCGAGTCGTTCGTACGACAGATCGAACGACTCCATCGTGCCCGCGCGGTAGTTCTCGACGACGACGTCGGCCGATTCGACGAGGTCCAGGAACGTGTCGCGGTCGTCCCCGGCGAGGTCGAGTTCGATACTTCGTTTGCCGCGATTGACGCTCTGGAAGTAGCCACCGTAGGGTTCGGCGTCCGGATCGTCGACGTACGGCGGATTGGATCGGATGAGATCGCCGCCCGGCCGTTCGATCTTGACGACATCGGCACCCATGTCGGCGAGTAACATCGTACAGTACGGCCCTGCAAGCACCTGCGTCAGGTCCAGCACGCGCACGTCCGAGAGTGCTCCCATGCTCCGGCGTAACTCGAAGACGGGGTTAACGTTTTCTACCGGATCCCGTCGGAGCTACTCTCAGCCATGCCGTGTCAACGTGACTCATACAAAGGCGTATAAGGACTATTATCATGATAAATCATTACCTTTAAGCCCCGATCTATCATGGTTCTGCATCCATGCCGACAACAGTCGTCCTCGGGGTGATCGGCTCCGACGCGCACGTGGTTGGCGTCACGATACTCGAACGAGCGCTCGACGCAGCTGGGTTCGAGGTGGTCAACCTCGGCGTCCAGACCGAGCAGGCGGAGTTCGTGGCGGCCGCGACAGACCACGACGCGGACGCGATCCTCGTCTCGTCGCTGTACGGGCACGCCGAACAGGACTGCACCGGGTTCCACGACCACCTCGAGAACGCTGGCGTCGACGCGGTCACCTACATCGGTGGCAACCTCGCCGTCGGCCAGGACGACTTCGCTCAGACGCGTGCGACATTCGAGTCGCTCGGGTTCGATCGCGTCTTCGATCCGGAGACGGATCCGACGGAGGCGATCAACGCCCTTCGGCGCGACCTGAACCTCACGACGGAACCCGATCGCCTCCGGGTGACCTCCTGACCAGATGGTTCGCGACGAGCAACTTTCGTCGGACGGACTCGCCACGATAGACGAGGCGGTTCGTGCCGAGTGGCCAACGGGCGAGGCGGCCACCGTCGACGATGCCATCGCATTCCACGAGGGGCTTCCCCCTTCGAAGGAGTTCGCGACCGTTCTCGAGTCCGCCACCGAGCCGCTGTTGCAACCACGGGCCGGGGTGGCCAGGCTCGACGAGCAGATCGAACTTCTCACGTACTTAGAAGAGACCGGTGAGGCCGATCTCTTGCCGACGACGATCGACTCCTACACGCGCGATAACGAGTACGGGAAGGCACGGACGGGACTGGAGAAGACACGCGAATCCGACGCCGACGCGTTGAACGGCTTTCCGGCCGTCAATCACGGCGTCGACGGGTGTCGCACGCTGGTCGAGTCCGTCGACGGGCCGATCGAAGTCCGCCACGGGACACCGGATGCGCGCTTGCTCGCGGCGGTCACACTCGCTGGCGGCTTCCAGAGCTTCGAGGGGGGCCCGATTTCGTACAACATTCCGTACACCAAGCGCGGCGACCTGGCGACGACGATCGAACACTGGCAGTACGTCGATCGGCTCGCTGGCGTGTACACCGAACGCGGGGTCCGAATCAATCGCGAGCCCTTCGGACCGTTGACCGGGACGCTCGTCCCCCCGTCCATCGCGATCGCGATCATGATCGTCGAGGGGTTGCTCGCAGCGACGCAGGGCGTCCGCTCGCTGACGCTGGGATACGGACAGGTCGGAAACGTCGTCCAGGACGTCGCCGCATTGCGGGCCCTGCGCGCGCTGGGCGAGGAGTACCTCCCGAACGAAGTGTGCGTGACGACTGTCTTCCACGAGTGGATGGGTGGATTCCCACCCGACGAGGCCCGGGCGAACGGCGTCATCGGGCTGGGAGCGCTCACGGCGGCGATCGCACGTCCGGACAAGGTGATCACCAAGTCGCCCCAGGAGTTCCAGGGCGTGCCGACGAAGGAGGCAAACGCCGCGGGACTGCGGACGACGCGACAACTACTCGATATGGCGATGGAACAACGACTCGACATCGATGGCGTCGAGTCCGAACAGGACCTGATCGAACGGGAGACACGATCGCTCCTCGAGGCGGTCTTCGAACACGGCGAGGGCGACGTAGCCCGCGGTGCCGTGCGCGCGTTCGAAACAGGTGCGCTCGACGTTCCCTTTGCGCCGAGCGAGAGCGCGAAAGGGGCCTGCCTCCCGGCGCGCGACGACGACGGTCGCGTTCGACTGTTCGACTTCGGCGACCTGGCCTTCGACGACGAGATCAAGGAGATCCACGCCGCACGGCTCGAACGACGCGCCGAGACCGAGGATCGATCGACCTCGTTCCACATGGTCGCCGACGACGTCGACGCGATCAGTAACGGTCGCCTCATCGGGCGTCCGTCAGAGTCCAGCCGGTCTGGTGGGGTGTCGGATGCAGATTGAATCAGTCGTCGCCACGCCCGGCGTCTCCGGATTCTACTTCGACGACCAGGCAGCGATCGCCCAGGGCGCCAGTCGTGACGGATTCGTCTACGAGGGCGACCCCGTCACGGCAGGCTTCGATCGGGTTCGCCAGCCGGGTGAATCCCTCGTCGTGACGCTCGCCCTCTCGGACGGCTCGACCGTCCGTGGCGATTGCGCTGCCGTACAGTACAGCGGCGCCGGCGGACGCGATCCGTTGTTCCAGGCTGCGGAGTACGTCGACCTCGTCGAGGGACCGATCGCCGACGAACTTCGCGGTAGGGACGCCGCAGCCTTCGCCGCGAACACGGCGACAATCGAATCACTGTCGCCCGACGGTGACCGACTCCATACGGCAGTGAGATATGGCCTCTCACAGGCACTGCTCGCCGCTGCAGCCCGCGCTGAGCGCACGACGATGACGGACGTCGTCGCGGACGCGGTCGACACGACACCGGCGACCCAGCCGATTCCAGTGTTCGGACAATCCGGCGACGACCGGTACGCGAACGCGGAGAAGATGCTCCTCTCCGGCGTTCCGGTTCTCCCGCACGGACTCTTCAACACCCGCGAAAAAGTCGGCCCGTCCGGTGACGGACTTCTCGAGTACGTCGAGTGGCTCCGTGCCCGAACTGACGAGCTCGGTCCGTCGGGGTACGAACCAACGTACCACCTCGACGTCTACGGGACGATCGGCGACCTGTTCGGACCACCGTTCGATCGTGATCGGGTGATCGAGTACTTCGGTGATCTCGAGGACGCAGCTGCGCCCTCCGATATTCAGATCGAAGGGCCGATGGACGCCGGCAGTCGCGAGGCACAACTCTCGGCGATGGCCGAACTCCGGGAGGGGCTCGCCGACGCCGGTGTCGATGTCGACATCGTCGCCGACGAGTGGTGTAACACTCTGGCGGACGTGAAGGCGTTCGTCGACGCCGGTGCCGCCGACGTGGTGCAGGTCAAGACGCCAGATCTCGGTGGGCTCCAGCGGAGTGCAGCAGCCGTGACGTACTGCGACGGGACGGACACGCGCGCCTATCTCGGCGGTACGTGCAACGAGACTGCGACCTCGGCTCGCGCGACAGCTCACGTCGCGCTCGCCACCGACGCCGCCCAGGTCCTCGCCAAACCCGGGATGGGGTTCGACGAGGGCTACATGCTCGTCGAGAACGAGATGCGTCGAACCGTCGCGGTTCGCCGTCACGCGAAATCGGGGGTGCCGGCCGATGACTGACTGGACGGATCCGGAAACGTTCGGTCACGTCCTCGACCACAGTGAGACGCTGGAAACCGGCCACTACGCGGAGTTCTTCGACGAAGGTGACGTCATCGAACACGACCCTGGGCTCGTCCTCTCACAGTGGGGCACCGAACTGTGGACGAGTCAAACGCTGAATCACGATCCAACGTACTGGCGGACAGACCGAGCCGCAGACGCGGATTTTGACGAGCGCCCGATCCATCCGGATTACCTGCTCGCCGCGACGCTGGGGATCACCGTCGAAGATCTGAGTGAGAAGGGCGGGTACTTCCTCGGGCGGACGAACGGGCGATTCCATCGCGACGTCTACCCAGGTACCGAACTCCGGGTCGAGAGCGAGGTACTGTCGGTCGAGGAGTCGGGATCCCGTCCGTCGTATGCGATCGTCACCTGGCGAACGACGGGGCTCGATGCGGAGACGGGCGAACCACTCTGTTCGTACGACCGGACCAACATGATTCCGCGGCGAGAACCCGCCCGCGTCACCGATGGCGGCCCAGCGTCGGCCGACGAGGCTAGCGGAGCGGAGGAAGCGGAAGGAGGAGCGGAGGCGGAAGAGGGAGAAGCGAAAAAAGAGGGCGAAAGGGAAGAGGAGGGTGCGGATATCCCGAGTGGCCCGTTCGTCGCTCCCGAGGGACCTCACTTCGAAGATTTCGTCGCCACACTCGAAACGGCCACCGATCACGACGGCGTCGCGGCCTACCGACACGAACGCGGGCGAACGATCGACGACGTGACCGTCGCGACGTTGCCACTCTCGACCCTCAACACCGCCAAGCAGCACCACAACGTGGACGCGATGGCCGACGCCCCGTCGGGCGATATCGTCGCCTACGGCGACGTGTCCAGATCGATCGCCCTCGGACACGCCCGGTCGGACGAGGCGACCTACCGCGACCTCGGGTTCGACGACGAACGGTTCCACACCTTCGTCACGCCGGGAGACACGATCTACGGGTTCACCCGGGTGCTCGAGACGGTCGAACTGTCCTCGACGGACGGATCGACTCCGAGCCCTCTCTCCGCGTTCGACGGCGAGATACCCGCAGATAGGGCTGGCCTCGTCAGATTCCAGCACATCGCGTTCAATCAGCGAGACGAACCGGTCTACTCGGGTCGACGACTCGCGGCAATCCAGACCAGACCGTAGCCCACTATCGCACCACTCGAACGACAACGCGCCGAGAAGCGTTCAATCCAACCACCAATCCACCATGACGACCACCGACACGACACGACTCTGTCGAAGTTTCCAGACCGCCCCGGCCGCCGTCCCGAAGGCCGATACGGCGAAGTACCTGCGTTCGGGACTCACCGCCGAGGGGTTCGAGGCACCCGACTGGCTCGTCCCCGACCTCGAGGACGGCACGGCACCCTCGATGAAAGACGAGGCGCTCGAGAACACGGTCGACCTGCTGGGAACCCACGATTTCGCCGGTGAGTGCTGGCCACGAATCGAGTGGAGCGACACGAGCGCCGAACTGCGAGAACGCGGTCGCGATCAGATCGAGACCCTGGTACGCGAGGTCGACGAGCACGTCGACGGTGTCGTCGTCCCGAAAGTCGGCGGGATCGAGGATTTCGACCGCGTGTGTCGGACCCTCGCGGACGTGCGCGAGACGTACGACGTTCCCCAGGACGAGATCGGACTCGCGATTATTCTCGAAACCGCACAGGCACGATCAGCACTTCGAGAGATCGCCCATCGCGCGGCTGACACACCACTTTCGGCCATCGTCTTCGGTCCCGTCGACTACACCGCCCAGCTCGGCGGGCGGGACGTCGGATCCGGTCGCCCTCGATGGGATGGGACGCTCGAAGCACTCTCGATAGAGACGAGCGCGAATGATCTCCTCGCGATCGGCGGCCCCTTCGACGAACTGTTCACGACGCGCGCGGGCGTCACTGCCTATCGCGCCGAGGCGTACGCCGAACAGGTCGAACTCGAGGCCCACCTCGGTCTCGACGGCTCCTGGTCCTTGCACCCGAAGCAGACGGTCCAGGCCAACCACGTCCACATGCCGCTCCCCGACGAACTCGAACGCGCCCTCGATCGAATCGAGCGCGCGACGGCCGCTCTGGATGATGGAACGGGGGCCGTATCGATCGACGGCCAGATGATCGACGAGGCGACGATCAAGAACTTCCGCAACACGGTCTCGCTCGTCAGAGCGATAGACGACCGAGCGCCCCAGCAGACGGCCAGCAGGTACGACGAGGAACTCCTCGCCCACGCTCGAGACATCGATCTCGCCAGTCCGTAGATTTTCCCCGCCCACCGGCTCCCAGCCGTCGTATCCCGACGTCGAGCTATGCCGACAACTGCTGAAATTTGCCCCACAGATTCGGGTTCCGATCGGCGACTCGTTTCCACGACGCGGTCGATAGTTTTACGATGGTGAGTTGAGTACCATGGCGCCGAGTTGACTCCCACGAATGCCGACGGAATCTCGCAGCCGATGTGTCCGCTGTCGACGTGAACCGGGCTACAACAGGGCCGTCATCGATCTCGTCTCGGACGACGCGGTCGGTGCACTCTGTCGCAACTGCGAACTCGATGTCCTCCCAGCGACGGATGTCTTCGAACGCGGCTCGATCGACGGGGACTGCGGCTGTCCCGGCTGTGAACGAGACGCGACCGTCTCCTTCCCGCGATGGCTGCCCACGACCACGGTCTCTGACGGGGTCGTCGAATCACGCGTCGAATACACTGCCGACGAAAACCCCTTCGCCCTCTGTGACGAACACTACGACGACCTCGTTTCCGGCGCCTCGCTCCTCTCGTCGCCGCAGTCTGCCGCCGCCGAACACCGGTAACGTTTCGATTTCGTATCCATAGGAGTCCCCGCTACGCGTCGAAATTGTGCGTGAGAACGCGGTGGGGTTGGGATTTGAACTACCCCCGAGAACCTGATCGCTCCGCTCACAGAACCTCGGTATAATTCAAATCCCACCGTATCCGCTTCGCTCCTCACCTTCGTTCGGAGCAGAAGACGGTGGGGATGGGATTTGAACAACGCCCAGACGTGCTCACTTCGTTGCGCGCGACTGGTCTCCTTCAAATCCCATGTCTACGCTTTGCTCGTCACGTCCGTTCCTCGCAAAAGACGGTGGGGATGGGATTTGAACCCATGAGGCTGACGCCACCTGCTTTCAAGGCAGGCGCAATAGGCCGCTCTGCCACCCCACCGCAGGTGGTCGTTTTCTGCCCGGTCAAAAAGCGTTGTCGGTCCGACCTACGCGTCGGGCTCGTCTCGGTCCCGATTTGCGAACCCCAGGTCCTCGAGGGCGGCGGCCGTCGCGTCTGGAACTGGTTCGTTCGCAGCGCGACGGGCGTCGATCGCGGCCGCCGTGGCGGTAATTCCAGTGTCAGTGGTGACACGCGGAACCGTGGGCGTGAATCCGATGGATCGATCGGCCTCGCGAGCCCGTTCGGCGAGCGTCGAGAGGACTGGCGGTTCGCACGCATCGGTGAAGTCGATCGGGTCCGTAAACGCCGCGAGGTAAACGTCGCCCGTTCCGTCGGGGCCGAGGATGACCGAGTCGCGACGGACCTTCATCGGGACCCCGTCGACGTCCGCTCGGCGGACCAGTGGCGCGAGTGGATCGAGAACGCAGACGGACGCGGCCGCTTCCTGTTCGAGCAAGTGCGTGACCGTATTTCCCAGTCGGGCTGCAGGCGTCGAGCCGACCTGGCGTTCGAATCGGACGTCGTCACTGACCACGTCGTCGACCAGCGCACGACATACCTCGGCGGGATCGTCCGATCGGTCCGTCTCGGGAAGCGTCTCCTCGTCGCGGTAGTTGACCAGAACTTGGCCGCTGCTCGCCTCGGCGATCGCCGCGACGTCGGCGACGGCCGCCTCGTACAGAGTTTCGAAGGCGTTCGAGGCGTCCGGCGCCGCGATCGAGAAACGTCGCGAAATACACTCACTCCACGGCGGTGAGACCGGCAGGACGACGATCATACGTGCGCCGACGGCGTCCACCCCCAAGAGCGCGCCGTTTTCTGCCCACCTGTTCGCTCGATGAACCACCACGATTAACTCGCGACGCGGTCACTATCGCCCATGCAAACCCAGACGACAGCCAGACGAATCGGAGGCGCACTCGGCGTGCTCACCGTGTTAGGCACCATCGCACTCGGGGTCTACGGGGTACTCAGTGGATCCGTTCTCGATCCATCGACGATTCGTCCACTCACGACGGCTCTGAGCGGCGTGGTCGTCTTCGTGGCCGTCGCACTCGCCGCGACCGTCGGCGCCCGTGGTGGCGGCTGGCTCGAAACGCCGTACTGGTAAGAGAGCGAGAATCGATTTTCACGTTTCCGCTGGTGTCCGAGCCTGATTCACGAATCCCCGGTCGTCCCTGTTGGGGGTATCCCGGGTGGAAAGCCGCTATCTGCTGCGTCGGCCCTTCGTCTGTCGGTAATCGGCCGCCATGAGCTCGGCGAAGCGACGCACCCAGTCATCGATTTCGTCCTCAGTCGCCGTCGTCGGGTTTATCAGTGGAACGAGTTCGAACCCACGTCCGCGAATCGACTCACCGTGGTGGTCCTCGATGCGAAGTTCCTCCGGGTTTCGCGTGGTGTACTCGGCGCCCAGGCTGGTGAGCGCTCGCTGCCCGATCGGAACAAGCAGGTGCGGATTGATCATTCGAACCTCCGCGTCGAGGTACGGTTCACAGTTCGTGATCTCGTCGTCGGTCGGGCCACGTTCGGGGTGGCGACACCGTGTCAGTGACGTGAGGTAGGCGTTTTCCAGCCGCGGTTCGGCCGGATCGCTCGTCAGGTCACATAAGCCCAGTCGGCCGAGGATTCGTTGGAGGGGAGTGAACTCGTCGTCGCCGGCGAAGGGGACCCCCGTCGAGTCTGCCCGAATGGTCGGCCTTTCACTCACGAAACAGAAGTCCGCGGTGACGTCACCGTAGCCGTGGACGACCGTCTCGCGCGTCTCACAGAGCGCCGGACAGTTCCGGCAGTCCGCGTCCATCCCGAAGGGATTCGACCGGGTCTCCTGTGCCATCGTCTGTTGCTGGGGTGGCCGGACAAAAAAGCACCGCGGTGGCGTATCTCTGGGGGGATATTCCAGCGCGTACTACCGATCGAGACCGCCCTGTTCGACGACTTCGAGGATGAATTTGACGTTTCGAACGACGTCCTCCGGATCTGTCTGTTCGTCGGGATCGTAGATGTCGCTCGTGCGATAGAGGATGTTCGCCAACTGTTTGCGTTCGCTCGAATCGCCGCGGATGTCGTCGGCGACCGTCCGGAGGAGTTCGACGCGTTCCGGGTCGGGGTCGAATTCGTCGTCACTCATGCGTTGTCCCGTCGTCAGTGCTCCGTCGGTGGCGTCGAGCGGTGCGTTTCGGTGGCGATCGCCTGCCGGTGGACGATGCCGACGTTGTCCGCGATCTCGGCCGTCGCGTCGGCGAACGCGTCGGCCGTCTCGCCGTCTCCGAGGACAGTCGGTTCACCTGCGTCTCCGCCTTCTCGAACGGTTGGGTCGAGTGGGATCGATCCCAGGAACGGGAGATCGTGCACCTCGGCGAACGCCTCGCCGCCACCGGAGCCGAAGATGTCGTGCTGGCTGCCGCAATCGGGGCAGGCGAACGTGGCCATATTCTCGAGGATACCGAGGACGACCGTCTCGTGCTCGGCGAACATCTCGAGGCCCTTGCGCGCGTCGTCCAGTGCAACGTCTTGCGGGGTGGTGACGATGACGGCCCCCGTGACTGGCATCGTCTGGAGCATCGTCAGTTGTGTGTCGCCGGTCCCCGGCGGCAGGTCGACGACGAGGTAGTCGAGGTGGCCCCACTCGACGTCCTCGGTCAGTTGCGTGATCACCTTGTGGACCATCGGGCCGCGCCAGATGACCGGATCGTCCTCGCCGACCAAGAATGCCATGCTCATCAATTTCACGCCGTACTTTTCCGGCGGAACGAGCGTCTCGTCCTCGGTGGCCATAGGGGGTTCGTCGGCGTCGATCATCCGGGGGACGTTCGGCCCGTAGACGTCCGCGTCGAAGAGCCCGACCCGGGCGCCGCGATCGGCGAGTCCGGCGGCGAGGTTGACCGCGACGGTCGACTTTCCGACACCACCTTTCCCGGAGGCGACGGCGATGACGTTCTTGACGTTCGGCAAGACGGCGTCTTCGGCGCCGGAGTCGTCTCGACCGGGGACGCTCGCCGAGATGTCGACCTCGTAGCCCTCCCCCGACAGGTGGTCGCGAATAGTACCCGCAAGCGCTGTCTCGTCGGGTGAGTACGGGGCGCCGAGTGCGAGATCGACCTGAATCGTCTCGTCGGTCACCGTCACGTCGTTGATCAGCCCGAGCGAGCCGAGATCGCCGTCGAGGGCCGGGTCCTCGATGTCGGCGAGTCGGTCGCGTACGGCTTCCTCGTCCATACCGACACGCGGGCACCTGGCTCGAAAAGCGTTGTGTTACCCACACGCACCGAACACCATCCTCCCACCGACACGCGGGGTCCATCGGTGAGAGTACCCGAAACGGCTATTGCCCGGACGGCCGACCCCTGAACCATGATCGATCAAACGGCCGAGGAGATCCGCCAGATGCAAACACACAGTTCCTCGGCGGTTGCTATCCGAGCGACGCGGGCCCTCGAATCGATCCTCGACCGCGAGTTCGCCTCGATCGACGCGTTCGAGACGGCACTCGAACAGAACGCGTCGATCCTCCGGCAGGCGAATCCCTCCCACGCCTCGTTGCAAAACGCCCTGAGGAAAGTCGTCGCAGAAAGCGTCGATTCCGAGGCCGAAACGGTCGCCGAGGCGAAGTCCATCACGCGGGCGATCATCGAAGACGTTGCAACACGGATCGAGTCCGGGAAGCGTCGGGCCGCCGAGAACGCAGCCTCGGTCCTGTCGGGCGGGGCGACGCTCATGACGCACGATTACTCCTCGACGGTCCTCGAAGCGCTCGAGATCGCGACGGATGCGGGAGCCACGTTCGACCTGTACGTGACAGAGGCCCGGCCACGGTACATCGGTCGAAAAGCGGCCAGGGAGTTCGCGACGATCGACGGCGTGGACGTGACGCTCATCACCGACGCTGCGGGTGGCTATCACCTGCGGGAGTGCGATCGCCTCGTCGTCGGGATGGACTGTGTCGTCGACGACGTCCTCTACAACCGCGTCGGGACCTTCCCACTCGCAGCGACGGCGTCACAACTCGACGTTCCGGTCACCGTCCTCGGCGCCGCCTCGAAGCTCATCACGCAGGGGTTCGTCTTCGAGAACGAGTTCCGCGCCGACAGCGAAGTCATGCTCGAACCCGCGAGTGGCTTTTCGGTCTCGAACCCCGCGTACGACGAAACGCCGGTCGAGCTCGTCGACCAGATCATCACGGACGAAGGGACCCGAACGCCCTGAGAACGGTCCTCGGTCCTGAAGAAGACACTCCGCCGTGGCAACATTTCGACCAGCCAAAGACAACATCCGACGGCATTGGTGGGAACCGTAACACGTCTCCCCTCCCTTCCCCCTCGTTCTAACCGCTCACCCGTGGTATCGGACGTATGCGACTCGTGCAGGTGTACATTCCACGCGGTGAACGTGAGTCGTTACTCGCGTTGCTCGACGCCGAGGCGGTCGAATACGGGGTGATGGAGGAGACGAGCGAGGGCGCCTACGAGGCGATCGCCTCGATACCGGTGGCGGTCGGGGCGGTCGATTCGGTGCTTTCGTCGCTTCGAGCGGCCGGTCTGCACGACGACGTCAGAATCGTCGTTCTCGGCGTCGAGGCCGCCGTATCGGGGGGTGAGACGGCAGATGAACTCGACGACGGACACCTGTCTCGAGACGAACTCCGCGCGCGAGCCGCCGACCTCGCGCCGAGATTTTCGACCTTTGCGGTCCTGCTCGTCCTCAGCAGTCTCATTGCGACGGCTGGACTGTTGACCGATTCGGCAGCGACGATCATCGGCGCGATGGTCGTTGCACCGCTCATGGGACCGGCATTGACAGCGAGCGTCGGTGTCGTGGTCGGCGACGACGACCTCGCCTCTCGGGGCGTGACGCTACAGGGAATCGGCCTGCTACTGACGGTCGCGACGGCAGCACTCCTCGGGGTGGCGCTCCGTGGAACGGTCTTGCTCCCGCCAGGGCTCGATATTGCGACGATTCCCCAGGTGCACGAGCGCGTGACCCCGACACTGCTGTCCCTGATTCTCGCACTCGGCTCCGGTGGCGCTGCTGTCGTCAGTCTCACGCGCGACGTCGGCTCCGTGCTCGTGGGTGTCGCAATCGCCGTTGCCCTCGTTCCGCCGGCTGCCGTCGCTGGGCTGGGCATCGCCTGGGGTGAGCCCATGGTCGTCCTCACCTCGGGGACGCTGGTGTTGGTCAACGTTCTGGCAATCAACCTCACCGCGCTGGTCCTCCTGTGGCTGCTCGGCTATCGACCACAACGAATCGAGAGCCTGGACCGGACTGCCCGACGGGTGCTCACTCGATCCGTCATCGTTATCGGGGCCATCGCCCTGCTCACCGTCGTCCTGGTTGGCGTGACACTCGGCACGTATCAGACCGCGAGTGTCACTCACGACGTCGACGAAGAACTCGAACGGATGAGCGACGATCCCGCGTTCGCCTCCAGCGTGTTTCACGAAGTGGACGTCTCGTACGACCTTCACGACGTGTACACCGGCCAGACTCCGACGGTGACGGTCGTGGCAGAACATCCACCCGATGACTCGGTGGACCCGGACCTTGTAGACCGTGTCCGTGAGCGACTGGAGGCGGCGACTGGAACGGATGTGCGTGTCACACTCGAACTCGTCGAGACGCAGCGAAGTGGGTGAGACAGACTGGTGAGAAAGCGGTTCGCCCGCATGCGAACCGTAATCGAACAGGCTGTTTTTGCGTTTCAACGCGCACTTGTCGATACAATCATCACCTGTGTGGGGAAATACACGAAAAATGGCCAATTAATGGGTCACAAAAGTTATTTCGAGGCAACCCCTGACTCCGCCAATGGGCTCCCGGTATCCGCTCGTTTCCACCGAGCAAGTGGGGATTACTCCGACACCACGATCAACCGTCACTATCGCACCGGGTGGTATCGCGTGAGCGGTCTGGGCGTGGGGATCGTCGGCCTCGGTGGGATGGGTCATCTGCACGCGTCGACCGTGCAAGAACTTGGCGCGACGGTCGTCGCCGGAGCGGACATCGCCGCCGAGTCCCGTGCCGAGTTCGAGGCATCGTTCGACGCGACCACGTACGAACGGTACGACGCGCTCGTCGCCGACGAGGCCGTCGACGCGGTCGTCGTCACCACCCCAAATCGGTTTCACGAACCGATCGCGGTCGCGGCACTGGAAGCAGGATTGTCTGTCCTGATCGAAAAGCCGCTCGCCCACACGGTCGAAAGCGCTCGTCGCATTGTGGAGGCCGCATCGTCGTCACCTGGGTGTGCGATGGTCGGGTTCCACAACCGACACGCAGGCTCCGTTCGACTCTTCGATGCCCAGCGTGACCGAGACCGATTCGGGGAGATCAGACACGTCGAGACGAACTACGTTCGCCGTCGGGGCATCCCCGGCACCGGATCGTGGTTCACGGACGAGTCGTTATCCGGCGGCGGTGCACTCATCGATATCGGCGTTCACGCGCTCGATCTGTCGCTGTACGCGATGAACTTCCCGGAGATCGTCGAGGTCACCGGCCAGACGCGGTCGGCGTTCGGTGACTCGCGGTCAGTCGCCGATCCGGACGCGTTCGGCGGCCCCGGATCGGACGAAACGTACGACGTCGACGATTCGGTCTCGGCGTTCGTTCGAACCGCTGACGGACGGACGATTTCGCTCGAAGCAGCCTGGGCGACGAATCGAGAGCCATCGATGGACGTCCACGTCCGCGGCAGTGACGCCGGTGCGAGGTTCGAAATCGGTGACTCCACCTGTCGCGTGCTCGATGCGGGTGTCGCCGGTGTCGACCACTACGAGGACGTCGAACTATCGGCCGAAGCGGCCGAACCCGGCTATCGAATTCAGGACCGCCACTTCCTCGAGTGTGCGGCCACTGGCAGCGAGCCCGAGACGAACACGGTCGAGCAGGGCTTGCAGGTCCAGCGCGTGATCGAGGCGATCTACGAATCGGCCGCGACGAATCGAAGCGTCGCGTTGACGCCGCGCGCAGAGATGCAGGACGAGCAACTGACCGCTCCGGAAGTACAGTAAGCGCTACTCGAAGCACGAACGTGATCGCAGAAGTGTTGCGCTGACCGCAGCTGAGAAGTCGGTTAGGGAGCGGACGGATGGAGACCGTCTGCTGAGAGAATCGGACGTCGATATGCGGCCAACGGTGTCTCGACTCCGAATAGTCGAATAGTTTCGTTCCCACGTGTACCGATCACGTCGTACTACAAATCAAGTCGGCTGCTCACAATCCGGCGGGAGAAGATCTTCGCTGGGAGGATTCTATAAGACTTCGTCGAAATCGTGGTGGCCGTGGATATCGACGCCGTCGTCGGTGATTTCACAGAGGAAGATGCCGTTCCCGGACCCGGTGTCACGTTCGACTGCCGACTTGATCCCGCGAGCGGCGATCGTCATCGCCTCGTCGTTCGAGAGGCCGTCCTCGTAGGACTGCTCTAGGTGGCCGTAGGCGAGTTGCATCCCGGAGCCAGTGACGGTGTAATCGTCTTCCATCACGCCGCCGGCTGGGTCGATGCTGTAGACGTGGCTTCCCTCGTCGTCGACGCCGCCCAGGATCGGGTGGATCGCGAAGAACGGGCCGCCGCGAGCGAAGTTGCCGGCGAGCGTCGCCAGCGCGTCGATGCTCATATCCTCACTGTTTCGCGCCTCGTAGAGGTTGACTTCCGCGCGAAGGTTCGAGATGAACGACTGCGCGCCGCCGACGCTCCCCACGAGGGTCAGGGCGGCCGTCGGGTGGATCTGTTCGACCTTCTGGACGTTCTTGTTCGAGACGAATCTGCCGCCCAGACTCGCTCGCATGTCGGTCGCGATGACGACGCCGTCGGCTGTGGAGATGCCGATCGTCGTCGTCCCAGTTTTGTTGACGTTGTCGAGGTCAGCCTCGTCGATGTCGTTTTGGGGCAGTGAGCCGAGTTCCGGACTGTACGGATCACTGTGACCGGCGAGTCGATCAGCGGTCGTCGAGAAGTCGTCGACACTCGGTTGACGCATTGATCGAGACTAACGGGCGGGACGGTATAAAACATCGGCGGTAACGGACCCCGTTAGCTGGGTTCGATGCCCAGCCGAGGACCTGCCGACTGGCGCTGCTACGACCAGCGCTCGTCTGCAACGTTCTGCCTGTTACTGACCGAGAAGTACAATCTTCGTGACGGAGCGGGCCTGTATCGACGTGTGGTTCGATGTCAGGGCAGGGTGAACGGTACCGTCGACGACCATCGCCTCACTGCAGAATGTGGTCGCTTCCGAAGTCGGAGGGAGTGATCGCTGTAATCAGGGCTGGGTACGCTCGTAGGCCGCCTCCATTCGGCCGATAACTCGGTGAATGGGGAACGAGACCCCAGCCTGCCTGGTGAGCAGTGCGATCGGCATCAGGAGGATCCCGAGCAGGATCGTCAACTGGTACAGGGTGAACATGGCCGCACGGTGGGCGCGGGTTGTCATCGCGTGGTCGGTGCTCAGCCGCAGGGCGTACATAAGTCTTCCTGCCGAAGACGGTTTGTCCCGATTCATCATGTGCGACCACCCCCGTCACGTCGTGCGATTAAACTCAGGTTTACTCGGAGACAATTCGACTGTCCTTCGGCCGAACCACGGATAACGCGGCGGGCATGTACTCCGAGAATTCTCGTAACGTATCGTCATCATTTGCGTCTCGGGCGCGCGTCGTTCTGGCCATAGGCTGTCGTCGATCCAACATGCGGACGGATGACGATCCATCATGGATGAACATCAGTCCACGAAGGAAGGACGACAATCGATCACGGATGTACGCCGAACGGGTAGTCCGTTTCGCGAGTGGAAACCGCAAAGAAGGTGGCCACGGGAAACGAGGGTTCCGTATGAGCAACTATCTCGTTGCGATGGAAGCTGCCTGGTTGGTTCGTGATGTGAATGGCGTCGACGACGCGATCGGTGTCGCGGTGAGCGAGGCCGGCAAACGGCTGAACGCCGCGGATATGCAGTACGTCGAAGTCGAAGTCGGCGCGACGGGCTGTCCGGCCTGTGGCGAACCGTTCGACTCCGCGTTCATCGCCGCCGAGACCGCCCTCGTCGGCCTGGCCCTCGAGATGGAGGTCTTCAACGCCGATGGGGAAGAACACGCTGAGCGCATCGCCAAGAGCGAAGTCGGTGGCGCGCTCAAAGACGTCCCGCTCGACGTCGTCGAGATTTTCGAAGAGACCGACGAGGAAGAAGCAGCCTGAGTCGGCTCCCGTTTCTCACTGGTTCGTCAAGCAGTCCAGTACCGTCCCGTGTCTGCGAGGACTCGGTCTGATCCAAACACCTAACTATAACCCCAGGTAATCTATTTGCATGAATCTGCCGACGCCTGCGGACCTGCGACAGCGCCGGACCGACCTGGAACTGACCCAGAGCGAGCTGGCGGACCGGGCCGACGTTTCCCAGCCGCTGATCGCCCGAATCGAAGGCGGAGACGTCGATCCCCGACTCTCGACGTTGCGTCGAATCGTCACCGCACTCGACGAAGCGGAAGGAGACATCATTCGGGCCGGGGACCTGTTGAACGAGGATGTCGTCAGTGTCGCTCCGGACGACGCAGTCAGCGACGCCGCCACGTTGATGGAGTCAGAAGCGTACTCGCAACTCCCGGTTATCCAGGACGGGATTCCGGTCGGCTCGATCAGCCAGAGCGAACTCGTCCACTTAGACGAAGATTCCCGGAACGAACCGGTCTCCGAACACATGGCGGAGAGTTTTCCCACCGTCTCGAAGGACGCCACGCTGGACGAGATTAGCAATCTACTGGACCACTACAAGGCGGTGATGATCACCGAGTCCGGACGCACGGTTGGGCTCATCACCGAAGCCGATCTCGCCGCGAGACTGTCTTAATCGCCGCTCGGCGCCGCCCCACCGGGTGAGGAGAGCGAAGTCGCACACAGTTCGGTCATCGCGCGCCGGAGTCGCTGTGAGATTGCTGATTTTGAAACGCCCAGCTTTGCGGCGAGCTCGTCCTGGGAAATCCCTCTGGGGACGTCGAAGTATCCCAGTTCGTAGGCGACCGAGAGCAAGTGCTGTTGTTTGTCGGTCAACCCGAGCACCGGTTCGGCGTCGTCGCTACTAGATCGCAACTGCGTTACCTGGACGGAGATGTCCCGGTCTTTGCACGCGTCGTTGAAGGCGACCAGCGCATCGCGTGAGGGAAACTGCAACTGAAAGATCCACGCCGCGGTGGTCCCGTCTGCGTCCAGCACGCGCCCACCTTGCTCCGCAATCGGGCCGGACAGGGAAACGGCCCGGTCCGTCACTTCCAGTCGGAAGGCGACGCGATCGCCGGTTCGATCGACGCAGACTGGGTTCGCGACTGTTGGGTCACGCTCGAACGCTGCCAGCAAATCCGATAGTTGCCCACCGCGGACTGTGACGAACTGGTAACAGACGCCGTCGTTTCGCGCGCGATATTCGGGTGTGACCGAAACGTCGTCGATCGAACGGAGCGTCGGTCGGAGGAGCAATCGATCGTGATCGAGGTGCAGTTCGGCAACGACACCGTCACCAGCGGTCGCCGGGGTACGGTCTCTCCGAGTGCGTTCGACTGGCCCCGACTCGGTCTCTCGGCGGGGACCGGACTGCCGAGCGTCGGTACTCACCGTTCCCACCTCCCGATCGCACCGATTCCCCGATCCTGATAGGGACGCGACGTCGATCGCAGTAACCACTCACTCCGCGGCTGGTAAGGTTCCGTTTCCGTTCCGGCTTTCATCGCTCCTTCCTTCCCACGCCGTCCACATCTTCGGTAGCGCTAGGTGTATTCAGTGCCACCAGGATGGGGCTAGTTGTATTCATCTGCCGGCCGCCGACGGTGCAGTGGGGGCAACGGCAATCCACCATTATCACCCGGACGTCAGTGATAATGCCCGATTAGGGGCAGAAAGCCGCGCTATAGACCGTGGCGACGGCGTCGGAGAACGAGTCTACGGTGTCACTACCCGGTCAAGTCAGCGGAAACAGCAATTCATGCATCCAGGCAGCCCACACGGACACACTTTCTCGTTCATCACTCGACCCCACGTTCTTCGCTGGGTTCTCCCGAGTTCTGATCGAAGAGTGTCCCGAAGATGGTTCGCTCGGCCGCCCTGAAGTGACGAGTGAACGTCGGCTGTGAGATACCCAGCGTCTCGGCGATCTCTTCACCGGTGCGCTCGCGCGGCGATTCGAAATAGCCTGCCGCGTAGGCGGTCCGGAGGATCTCTCGTTGACGGTCCGTCAGTGTTGAGAGTAGTGTCCCGACGGGCTGATCCGGCCCTCGCGGGGAAACCGGCCGTCGCGCTCGGAGCTCCGCGTTCGGAAATGTGGCTCGAATCGAATCGACGAGTCCACGGACGTCACGCGTCGCAGGTAGTTCGAGACGGAGCGACAGTCGGTCGTCCCGTGGTGACAGCCCAGAAAGGACGCCATCGTGCGCGCGGATGAGCTCGAACAACTCACTCTCTTCGACGGCAATTTCGGCGTGTAACGTCCCGTTTTCCCCGACGTAGCTGTTTACGAGCGTCGTCGCCGAGACGTCACCGACGGCAGCGACGAACGACGCTTCGTCCAGTTGTGCTACCGTGAGATAGGAGGTAACGTGATCGTCTGTGAGCACGACCGAATCGACGGTGAGCGATCGATCGATCTCGGCTACCAGTCGCGTCAGTGGGTCGTCGGTCGCGGTGGGGAAACTCAATTCCACTTCGAGCGTGTCGTCGGCGTGGAGTGCACGCTGGGCGGTGATCGCATCGATCGCGAGACCGACGACGGTCACGAGTTCCGTACAGTATTCCGGGAACACCGATTCGTCGTGGATCGACGCTTGAACGACGAGAACCGTCGCCGGGCCGGTCGGATCGTCGAACGGGGTCGCGATGCGTACCGGCCCCTCGGCTGCTGACGGCCGACTACCGCTGTCGGTTCGTGCCAAATCGATCCGCTCGATCTGTTGGTCTCCCGCCGTCAGTGCTCGTTCGACGAGCAGGTCGAACGAATCGGTGGTGGCTGGATCGACACCGCTCTCGGATCGCGCGACCGACCCTGCAGCCTCGCGAACGTGTCGCTCGTCTGCGTCCCCCGCCACGAGCCAGCACGCGCTGACGGCATCGAGGTCGGCCATCGAGTCACACAACGCCCGTTCGACTGCCTGTCGAGTCCGTGCCGACGTCAGTTTACGGTACGTGGATTCACGGTGCTCGGCGAGTGTGACCACCCGATCGCGCAATTCGGATCCGAGCGAGACGGATGCCGTCAGTTCACGCGTCTTGTCGAGACAACGGGCTCGGGCCAGCGAGAGGTGAACGACGGATCGGAACAACGAGCCGAACGCGTCGCGTTCGACAGTTCGTTCCGGCCCGGGGCCGACTGTCGGTGTGAGCCAGTCATCGGCCGAATACCGGGCCACGAGATCACCACCCTCGCCCTCGGATCCGGCGTCGAACGCTGTCTGTCCGTTCTGTGGCGATTCCGCCGAGGCTGATTCGGTGTCGATCGCCTCTCCGTCCGTACCGACCGTCCCGACGAGGATCACGTCCGTGTCGGTGACCGGAATCGCGAGCGGTCCAGCCATCGTCGTCGCTGCGGTAATGGGAACGCGGACGGATCGGGGAAGTCTCGTCGGTCCATCCGAGAACATCTCGTTCACTCGCTCCGTCGCGACGGTGATCGTCGGTGCTCGTTCTGTCTGGGTCGGGCCGATACTCGTTCGTGGCGACAGTCGGTCACCGTCTCGACGATACCAGCCGCCGACTGTCGCTCCCGTCACCGAGACGATTCCCGCGAGAAGGGTCCGGCGGGTCGCTTCGACGGTCGAGACTGATTCGACGGCGTCGATCGTCTCGCCGAGTTCGCGAGTGCCGTCGAGCAGCCGCCTTTCGTCAGTTACGTCCCGGCCGACGACGGCTGTCTGGTCGTCCGCGACCGTGCCGACGGTGAGCAAGACGACGTGTTCGCGACCGTCCACTGACGGGCGCCACTCGATCGGGTCGACCCGTCGAACCGGTGCGCCAGCCCGAGCGGTGATTTCCGAGGCGATTCGATCCCCGACGAGTGTCTCGGTCGGCCGACCGACGACGGTCGCGTGACTCGTGTACTCGAAGACGGCGGCGTTCGCCGCGGTGATTCGTCCGTCGTCGACGAGGACGGCAGGGTCGGCCATCTCGTCTAAGAGCCCCGTCGTCCGCTCGAGTTCTGCTCGATACCGATCGATCGGCGAGGCGTCCCGGCGGTGGACGACGACCGTGAGCGAGCCGTCTCCTGGATAGGCGACGACCGAATCGACGCCGTCGTCGGGTCGAGAGACGTCGAACCAGACCGTCGAATCACTGGCACGGGCTTCGGCCAGTCGTTCGAACCACGTATCGACGGTCGCCGGGGACAGGAGTGTCCAGAACTCGTGGCCAACCGGCTCCCGCTCGTCACCGATCGAACTTCCCTCATCGCCGATCGACCCGTTCTCCGCCACCGCGAACGCTCCTCGCGCTGCCTCGTTCGCCCGTCGCACGATCCACTCGTCGTCGAGCGTGAGGATCGGGTCGTCGATAGCGTCGACGTCAGCACTGAATCCTTCGCGCCAGCTCGGTCGTCCGTCGATGGGGGCGATCGTCCAGACCAGTCGATTCAGGCTGGGGTCTGATAACCGGTTTCGCACCTCGACCGTACACTCACTCAGCCGACCGGTCCCGTCACGTATACGAGCGGTAGTCCGCCTGAATTCGTCAGCGTCGCCGTCGGCAACGGCGATTCGGTGCTGTCCCAGCGTCTCCCGATCCGGTTCGATGGCGAGCGACTCGATAGTGGTGCCCGCGAGTGCGGCGGGCGTGTAGCCGAACAGTCGATCAACCGACTCGCTCACCCACTCGATCGTCCCATCTGCGTCCGAAAGGACGATCGCCGATCCACTCGCCTCCAGTATTCCGTGAATCCGCGCGCTGCGGTCACGGTCTCCCGTTCGGGCGTCGACGACGTTTCGAATGCGGGTCTCGAGGACGTTCACCGGGGCCCTCGGCGAGACGACGTCGGCCGCGCCCTCTTCGAGTGGCGCTGCGTCGTCGGACGACACCGAGACGATCGGCACGTCCGTAGCTGCGACGAGGATCTCGACGTGTTCAGGATCGGTAACCAGGCAATCTGCGTGTTCTGATTGCCCGATGGCGGCATCAGCGGTCGGGACGGCCGCGACCGAGACGAGTGTCTCCCCGCGAGAGAGGGTTCGGCCGAGCTGGGCCACGTCGGCTGACTCGCCGACGAGGACGGCCCGAATACGCGTCGTCGGTACCTGGTCTGGCAGATCGTTCATAGCGTCCCAATTACCGCCCTGTTACCCGGATTCGGAAGCTTGCGGTCGGCTTCGGTCGCCGAACGTCCGAGCAAGTGGCCGTCGACATCGCGGTTCACTCGAGTCGGACGTGTCCACGCTGCTAGGTTTCGGGTCGGCAACGTAACATCTCGTGACTGTTTCGAAGGGTAAGTGCCCCATACCTGCGCTTTCGCTCCACTCGACCCGATCCCTCGCTCACTCACGCTTTCTCACTCTCGGGTGATTCGATCGACGGAGCCAGGCCAACTCGAACGTAGCGGGGTCGGGAACCATCGAACCGACGCTGAAACGACTACCTGGAAGTTGGTGATTCGGCTAGCAGTCGTTGCGAGACTCCCACTGGTAGTTGGTGGACAGTAACTACGTGGGATGGCGGTGTCAGCGGTGACGTTCTATGGCCGCACCACTACGCATCGGCTGTCCAGCGTGCGAGACGCCCGTCACCGCGACGGTGCCGAACGGTCCCGGGCTCCAGTCGACCGACGACGTGTCCGACGCGACGCTTCGCGGTCACGACATGTCGTGTCGAAATTGTGGGCACGAACTCGAACTCTACTTCTACTGAATTAGCGGTCGATCAGTATCGTGCAAGGTGTCGAACAGTGCGACGAATTGTGCGTTCGTTCCCCACCATGGTATGTCGACCACGCATGTGCAAGCGCGGAGAGAACCACCGGTGGCGATGTGGACACACCCGAATGGGAAATTTCGCGTACGGAACGGATCCGGTACCGACAGCGACGCAGGAAACTGAGGACGAGACGAGGCCGGCGTGGGCGGCGCCACTGGACTCGTTCGAGTCGTTCGTGGTACTGTCGAATCGACAACCGTACCGACACACGTACGGGCCAGACGGCGATATCGAAGTCGACCGACCGACCGGCGGACTCACCGCGGCACTGGACCCCGTCTTGCAGCGCGTCGGCGGCACCTGGATCGCCTGGGGAGATGGCTCGGCCGATCGGGCGGTCGTCGACGAGAACGATCGTGTGCCCGTCCCGCCCGAGGACCCGGCGTACGATGTCGAACGGGTCTGGATCGACGACGAACTGAAAGAAGCGTACTACAACGGCTATAGCAATCGAGTACTCTGGCCGCTCTGTCACGGCGTTCGTGACGCGATCTCGATCCGAACTGGCGATTACGATGGGTACCGGGCGGTGAACGAACGGTTCGCCGACCGAGTGGCGGCCCACGCCACTCCCGAGACGCTCGTCTGGGTACAGGACTACCACCTGGCACTCGCACCGGCGATGATCAGCGATCGCGTCCCGTCTTCGACGACGATCGGGCAGTTCTGGCATATTCCGTGGCCGAAACCCGAACTGTTCAGTCGATGTCCAGAGGGGCGAGAGATACTCGAAGGGCTGCTCGGGAACGACGTCCTCGCGTTTCACGTCGATCGGTTCGTCGAGCGGTTCTTACGTTGTGTCCGGTACTTCGTCGATGGTGCCAGTGTCGACGCCGAGGATGGCATCGTCACGTACGAAGGTTCCGAGACACACGTCCGCGCCATCCCCCTGGGAATCGATGCAAGTGAACACGAAGAACGGGGGCACGCAGCGGATGCGATGGTATTCGAGTCTGTCACCGAGACACTCTCCATCCCGACGACGGAACACCTCGGTTTAGGCGTCGACAGACTCGATTACTCGAAGGGGATCGTCGCGCGACTCGATGCGATCGAAGCACTCTTCGAAAATCAGCCCCGATGGCTGGAATCGTTCACGTTCGTCCAGACGGCGACGCCGAGTCGGACGGACATTCCCGCGTACGCGTCGTACGGGGAAGCGGTCAGAGAGCGCGTGGAGCGGATCAACGACCGATTCGCGACCGATTCGTGGCGGCCGATCGTCTATTCCGAAGCGTACCTCACGCGGGACCAGCTGTCGGCACTCTACCGCCACGCGGATCTCATGCTGGTCACCTCACGGTGTGACGGCATGAATCTGGTCTCGAAAGAGTACCTCGCAGCCAGCGTGGACGAATCCGGCGCGCTCTGTCTGAGCGAACGTGCCGGCGCACACGACGAACTGGGTGACGACGCGTTCTCCATCGATCCGACCGACGTCGAATCGATCTGGCGAACGATGGACCGTGCCCTCACGACTCCGGACGCTGACCGGCGACGCCGTATGCGCCGCCTCCGGACACGCGTCTTCGAACGACCGCTCGAGTGGTGGATGGCCGCTCAGTTCGACGCCTTCGCCGAGCGATCGGACGATCGGTCGGTACTCTCCACCCAATATTCCGGAGACGGGATCTAAACGCGACCCGTGAGACGGACGGATCCATGACAGGAGGGAGAGACAGAACGGCGGTCGGCTATCCCGACCCGCTGGACCGTGATCGTGCCGAGGTCATCTCGACACTCCGTAGTGGCCCACATCTTCTCTGCTGTCTCGATTTCGACGGAACGCTCGCGCCGATCGTCGACGATCCCGACGAGGCAACACTCCCACCTGGCACCGAACAGGTCCTCGCCAGACTGCACGAAGCGCCGGACGTGACGGTCGCGATCGTGAGTGGCCGATCAGTGCTGGATTTGCGATCCAGAGTCGAACTGCCAGTCACGCTCGTGGGCAATCATGGACTCGAACGGCTCGATCGTCCCTCGGCGGATACGCGCGGATCGGACCGCTCTGGACCGACGGATTCGGTGGCCGGTGCCTCCCGGCCGGTCGTCCATCCCCTCGCTGCGGCAGCCATTCCGCGTATCGAGGCCTGCGCCGCGACGCTCGAAACGGTTCTCGCTCCGCTTCCGAACGTCCGCGTCGAGTCGAAACGCCTCACCGGAACGGTCCACTACCGAACCGCTCCAGCGCCAGTCGCCCAGCTCTGTCGGCGACTAACCGTCGACGTCGTCGAGCGGGTCGGTGACGAACGGCTGTCGCTGAGCCACGGCGACGAGATCGTGGAGTTCGGCCCGGCCATCGAGTGGGGGAAAGGTGACGCCGTCGAACTCCTTCGGAGCGAACAGCCGAGCGGCACGCGTGTCCTCGTCTGCGGTGACGATACGACGGACGAGGACGCGTTTCGATCCCTCCGACGGTCCGACGTCGGCGTTCGAGTGGGGGAACGAACGCGATCGGCGGCGCAGTATCGAACGGAATCACCCAGCACGGTGCGAGCGTTCCTCGATCGGCTCGCGGGGTCCATCTCGAGTAAAACAGTGGCCTCCGGATAGTGAAGACAGTCAATCGCTGGAGATGGAGTCACCACATGGCGGGACTGTGGTACTGATCGACGACGAGATGGCGAGTTTCACGAAGCGAACCGGGAGTAAACGACTGTTCAAAAATGTGCGAACACGATAGCAATTTATCGAGTCGCTCTTCGCTGGCGCTCCCGATTGTCCGATAGCGCGGCTACTAGCCGAAAGAGTTTATTACCATCGGAAAGCTAGGTAGGATACAGAACACGCTCATGAAACTCCGTCAACCAACTGACTTTCTGATCCTCGAGGCGCTCGCAGACAGGGGTCGGAACGTCGCCACGAACCTCGCCTCCCACACCGGAAAGAGCCGCAAGAACATCAACACGAGACTCCCCGTCCTCGAAGACTACGGCCTCGTCGACAAGATCGGTCCGGCCGAACGCTCCGGCCTGTACGAGATCTCGAACCTCGGGAAGCGCGCGCTGATGCACCAGGACGAGTACGACGAAGTCGAGGACTTTGAAGCCCTCCTCGAGCGTGCAGATTCGGGCCCCAGTGCGAGCGCGACCGACGCGACGCCACAGGCCAGCTTCGCACGCGGCGAGTCAGAGAAGCCGGACGACGACTCCTGAGAACTTGGCGTCACTACCGACGCTCTCGTAACGGTACTGGCGGCACTCGTCGCCCGACACCGGTCACTGACTTGTGCGCAGTGCCGCTCGCTCGTTCGTCCAGGCCGACGCTCCCCCCGATCGAGAGCGTCCGCTCATCCGTATAGCGGTTAGCCGAGGTGGTTTCCATCGTACGTTCGCAACGAGCGCCGAGCACAGTCACTGAACGTGAGATCCAGTTGCCGGTCTTTACCTTCCGCTGGTGGACCTGAAGTGACCGGCCCACCGCACGTCGATTCGGGCAATTGCTCGCGTCGCCACCCGTAAAGCGACAGCATCGGCGTTACGACGCTCGAACCGGATCGCTCGTATCGGCTGCCATCCTCGTGAGAGAGCCCGAACGCGTGACCAACTTCGTGCAACACCAGTTGTGACGCGAACGTCGCATCCGTGATAGGGACCGGCTCGTCGAAGCTCCCGTCCAGTTCGACCGTCGTGAGGGCCGACGCACCGCCGACTGCCGCGACGTGTGGAACACCGTATCCGGATGGCGAGTCGGCCAGCGATCCGTCGGTAACGAGGAGATTGACGTCCCAGACGGGATCGACGTCACGGACGCCGGCGATCCCGGCACCGACGGCACCTGGCCACCGCCCGCTTCGCATCGTCTCGGCTGCACTCTCCGTCCCGATATCGACGACACCACCAGCAGTGACCTCGACTGTCCAGTGATCGAACGCCAGCCCTCGACGCAGCAGTCGTCGGACGCAGCCCTCGAGGCCGGTGTACCGGGCCGCACCAGGAGTGAGCCAGAATCGAACCGAAACGGTCGATCCATCCCGAGCGGACGAATACCCGACGACGGGAACGAATATGGCCGTCCCCAGCGCCCCGAGAGCGGTTCGACGGTTCACGGGAGAACGTTTCGATCGATCCTACTGAACACCGATGGTGAATATCTTCACACCTTATCACCGACTCGTGGTGACGCCGGTGGCCACACGGTAGCCTGGCTTGCCGGGTGTGTGCGGCGTCGGTCGGCGATCCAGACACGGGTTCCGTCCGAGCGAAGCTCGACGTGGGTCGGGAGCGCCTCCCACGGACAGCGAACGATCGTCACGGCCGTTCCCTCGGCTCGTTCTGCGAGTAGTATCTGCTCGTCGTCGGCCGAGAGACGAGCGGTCAGTATGCCGATTTCGAACGAACGCGTGAGCTGCCAGCGAGTCAGGTAGCGACCCGATTCGGTCACGAAGCACTCCGGTAGTGCGCTCACGGTGACGGTCTCCCCAGTTGGCTCGAACTCGAGCGAGAACGTCGTGTCGGTCGTCCAGCTCTCACGAGAGTCACGTTCGACCGACACTCACGTTTGCCGACGGGTGGACATACGAATCGTTGAAGTGCGCAACTGGTCCATCGACTAACGCGGCCGGCTTCGGTTCACGACCCCGGACGGAGCGTCTCACGGGGCGGATGTGCCGACCATCACTGTAGCAGCCTCTCTCGAGCACCGAACAATTACACAGTCGATCGTACCGGGACGAATAGTATCCTCACGCGAAGTGAGTCATCCAGAAAGATACTTAGCTGTCGGGATGGCAGGCCTCGATGGGACTGGGATGCTCGACACTGTGCGAGAGATCTTCGGCGGTTCACCGGCTGACAGTGAGGACGTCCACGAGTGTCGACGGTGTGGGACGACGGTCGAGACGACGACCACGTCGTGCCCGGCGTGTGGGAGCGAGGACATCGTCGTCCACTCGACGGCGTGATCGGCCGAGGCGACGTCTTCGGCTGACTCACTGAGATGGCCAGGATGCGAACGGGCGGTGAGCTTCGCTACCGTGTCTATTGCACTCGATCAGTTCGATGCGAGCGCTACGCAGCGAAGCCAAAATCGAGGTCGACGATCTACAGGTAGTCGTCGTCTTTGAGGCCCTGAATGAGGTCGTCGACGAGATTGTCGACGGAATCGTAGGGGAAGTCGGCGTCGCCCGCGGTCTTCGAGTTCAGTTCCATCGCCGTCATGGAGAAGTCACCGGACTCGAACTTCGTGGCCGGACCGTCCGGCAGTGCCGGGACGAGGTCCATTGGGTTCGAGACGGGGTACGATGCGCCTTCGAAGGCGTCGGTGAATTGCTCGCGGAGTTCGTCTTCGTTTGCCATTGCAGGCGGTACTTCCGCCGCATAAATAATAAATTATGGGGTAGTTGACTCTCCACGGCGGTGACGGTACCGCTCACGGAGCACGATTCCAGCCGTAGAGCGCTACAGTCGACGCATGAACGCGGGAAGAACGCCTCGATCGTCGGGTGGAGCGCCGGATCGATCCGGGTCTCGCCGGGCGTCACGGTCACTCGCCGACTGAGTCGTCGACTGGGCAGGTTCCTCTTCGGAACTGGTCCCCGTGAGGCTCCCCAGTTCACTCGCGATACTTCCGAGGCCGCCGCCAACGGAGCCGTCAGCTCGCTCGACCGGATCTGGAGCGCCGGCTGCCGATGCTGCACGGGCGGACGCGTCCGGCGATTCGGGACCGAAGTAGTACGGTTCGACCGGATGGAGCGTGGCGAGCAACTGGAGATTCGCGTAGCCCGCGACCAACAGCGAGACGATGAAGATGATATCGGGAAACAGCAGGATCAACGCGATCGACAGGGGCGAGTACAGTATGAACGCGGCGGCGCGAAACCAGCCGGGGACGTACGCATCGACGACGTACGCGTACAGCCCGTAAACCCCGAGCACGAGGCCGACGTCGAGGTACAGTCCCAATGGTGCCCAGACGCCGCCCGTCGTCAGACTGTGGATCGAGAGTGCGAGGGCGCCGGCCAGGACGGTCGTTCGGTTGACGTAGGTCTCGTCCAGGGCCATCCCCGTCCCGAGGACGAGTACGTAGAGGATCGGTCTGGCGATCCACCAGGGAAAGCTATCGAAAATTACTGCAGGAGCAGTCCCGATCATACAGAGCCCGATACGAGATATCGTCGGGATACCTGCATTAACCTTCCTGCCGTATCGAGCGCCGATTCGAATCTCGTAAATCGTGCGCCTGTCGCCCCAGTAGTCACCGATCGATTCGTCTCACGGTGTCGATGAACGTCGGTCTCACCGTATCGGTGAGAGTTCCTCGACGATGGGCGAGAGTGAGATGGATTCGGCCAGGACGGTTGCAACACGATCGTACGGATCTGACGGTGACGCACGATCCGTTGATCCGCTGGGCCGTGGGGTATCCGACGCACGATACACGGCCTCCACGAACGCCGATCTCACCTGGTCCGTATCGAACAGGCCGTGGAGGTACGTTCCGAGCACCGATCCACGGACGGCGCTTCCGGGTTCTAACGGTTCGTCCATGGACTGCAGGTGACTCGTCTCGCCTGCGTGAATCTCGTACCCCGTCGCTGTGCCAGTTGCAGCCGCGATCGGTCCGGCACCATCGACTGAGACTCGGCGCCGACGGACCTGCTTGTCGGGTCCGAATCGGGTTTCGACCGGCAAGACGTCGAGTCCCTCGACGAGCCGGTCCGACCCGGTTCCTTCGTGCTGGGCGTCGACGAGCCGCCGCCCGAGTAGCTGGTAGCCGCCACAGATCCCGACGATGGGTCCGTCGAACGCACGGATTGCGTCGCCCATCCCACAGGAGACGAGGGCCTCAGTGTCGTCGACGGTGTTTTTCGTCCCCGGGATCACCACGGCGTCGGTGCCTGCCAGTCGGTCACAGCCGGCGTCGGTGAGCGGGACGAACACACACCGAACGCCCGGGACGGCCGCCAGTGCGTCGACGTCGGCGGCATTGGAGAGTCGGGGCAACCTCGGAACGGCGACGGTGACACTGTGGTCGGCCGACACGTTGTCATCAGCTCCCCGGACAGCCACCGTCGTCTCGTCGGGCAGCCCGAGACTATCCTCTTCGGGCAGGTCGAACTCCTCGTACGGAATTACCCCGAGCACCGGCACGTCACAGCGCGCTTCGATCGTCCGGATTCCCGGTTCGAGCAGCGACTGATCGCCGCGAAATTTCGTGATGACGACGCCCACGACACGATCGCGAACGTCCTCCGGGAGGAGTTCGAGCGTTCCGTAGATACTCGCGAACGCCCCACCGCGTTCGATATCGGCGCAGATCACGATCTTCGCGTCCGCGAACCGGGCGGTTTCGATGTTCGCGAGGTCCCGGTCGTGTAAGTTTATCTCCGCGATACTGCCGGCGCCTTCCGCGACGATCACGTCCGCCGCGCGTGACAGCCGGCGGTGGGCGGCGATCGCCGCATCGCGGGCCGTCTCCCAGTGGCGCTCGTAGTACGTTCCCGCTTCGAAGTGACCGACGGCCCGACCATCGATCACCAGCTGGCTCTCGCCGTCTCCACGCGGTTTCAACAGCACCGGATTCGAGTCGGTCGTCGGCGTCGTTCGCGCTGCTCTCGACTGGACCAACTGTGAAACACCGATCTCTCCCCACTGTGCGGACGAGGGAGCTGCAGTAACCGACGACTCGTCGGTTCCCTCGCTGTGGTGATCGACACGATCAATGCCTGCGTCGTCGCCAACAGCCGACCCGGAAAGGACCACCCGTGCGTTGGTGCTCATGTTCTGTGCCTTGAACGGGGCGACCGCGTACCCGCGGTCCGCGAGCAGTCGACAGAGACCGGTCGCGACCGTCGACTTCCCGACGTGGCTCGCCGTTCCGGCCACCAGTACCGTTTCCGTCATTCGTCACCTGATCCCCTGGCGCCCGGACGCTTTGTCGTACCGATTTCCGTGACAGTCGCCCTGGCGCGCAATCGTCTCGACTCACGCGACTCTCGTGATAATCGCGACGAGCGAGACGAGCAACGATCGGTCGACCCGACTCGGTCGGGCGAAACGGAGAAATGACCGCGCTGTTCAGGCGGTACCGGCCATCGAACGATCGGCCCAGTACGTCGCCGCCCTGGTCGAGAGGACGAACCCGACACCGGCCAGCAGCGCGCTGGCACAGACGAGAACCACCGTCGAGAGTGCGGACGGTGGCGTCAGGACGAACGCGGCGAGTAAGGTTGGGACGAGCACGATGGCGACACCCCCGCCGAACGCCGCGAACCGACCGCCGTCGAAGAGGAACTCGTTCGGTGAGAAGCCGGCCAGCGCCACCGTCAGTCCGTAGTAGTACCCGGAGTAGCCGACCAGCACGGCGCCGCCCGCGATCGCGTCGAGGAGCGTTGCGTCGAACCACACGACTGCAAGTAAATACGGCAGTCCTGCTGTCGGGAGGCCGACGAAGAGGAACGCGAGTTGCTTCGCCCGGAAGACGTCGACGACCGAGACGGGGAGCACGAGGTAGTCGGACACGTCGTCGAACTGCGTCAGCCAGTTGTACGTGGTGAAAGCACTGACGCCGAGGATGCCACCGAAGAAGATGCCCGGCGCCGGGGCGACACCCGTGATCGATTCGACGATCCCCAGCGATCCGGCGACGAGCCCGAACAGGAGACCGACCGAGACGAACGGTTTCGCGAATCCGCCGCTACTTCGACCGAGTTCGAGCAACACCTTCGCGACGAGCGGATCGTCCGTCGGGAGCAGCCGTCGGATCCCGTCGAACCGCTCTGGGGCCGTTCGAGAGGGTGGGACGTGCGTCGGCTTGTACGCAGCCAGTGCGAGAGAGCCGACGAGGACGGTCGACAGTGCGAGTATCGCCATCGAACCCGGTGAGTGAGCGGTGACGAGGACGGTCCCACCATCGAGCCATCCGCTCGCCCAGGCGCCGAAAGCCGCCAGGAGTGCGACGACGGCGATCGCCCACGTCGGCACCCCGTTCGTCCGAGCCGAGATCGCCCCGACGGTCAGGGCCATGCCACCGACGAAGACGAGCCAGAGCGAGAGCCACTTACCGCCCAGACTGATCGGCGTCGCGTCCGAAAAGCCGGAGACACCCACTGCCCCGACCGCCATCGGCAGGACGAAGAAACAGCCGTAGAAGAGGGCGTCTTTCACCAGGAAGAGCCCGAGAAAGAGCCGACGTGAAAGGGGCAACGTGTCGGCGACACCGAGCAGAAACTGGTGCGTACCGAACACGTCTTCGAGCATCGCCGAGCCGGCGAACCCCGCAGTCCCCGCGTAGAGCCCGAACGCGAGGGCACAGACGTGGATGCCAACCAGGACGGCGTCCGGTGCAGTCCCGGTCTCGGTGAGCAGCCAGGCCGTCCCACCGGCGAAGAGGGTGATGAAGATCGGCATCGTCAGGAACCGGTACCCGCCGAAGAGCGTCGTGTGCACGCGCCACTCTTCGCGTGCCAGGGCACGAGCCGTCACCGCGAGCTGTGTTCGGATCGGTGGCGTCTCGGTGTAGCCAGTACCGACTCCCGGCCCGGTGCGCTCAGTCGCTCCGTCGGCCGGGGCTTCGGATGAGCTCGTCATCGGTCGACGATTGGGACGTCGCGTGGCTGTGCCTCGTCGACGGTCGAGAGGAAGACGTCGAGGAGCGGTTCGTCCGCGGTATCGAGATCTCGTTCGGCAACGATCTGCCCGTCGGCGACGATCCCAACCCGTGTACACAGGTCCTCGGCGACGTCGATGTTGTGTGTCGAGAGGAACGCGGTGTTGTCGTCGTCGACGTAATCGGCGAGTTGCCGTTTGACCTGCTCCTGAACGAGCGGGTCGAGGTTGGCGAGTGGTTCGTCGATGAAGACCACGTCGGGTTCGTGCAGGAACGCCTGTGCGATCATCACCTTCTGTTGCTGGCCGCGAGAGAGATCGGTGTGGATCGTCTCGAGACGGTCCTGCAGGCCGAGCCGGTCGGCCCACTCGTCGATCCGCCGCTCGACGATTTCCGACTCGAGTCCGCGCAGTCTGGAGACGTACGTAAAGTACTCTCGGGGCGTGAAGAAACTCGGCGGCACCCCTCCCTCGGGAACGATTCCGACCCGGCGACGCGTTTCGATCGGATCGACCGACGGGTCAGTCCCGTCCACTTCGACCGCACCGGAGTCCGGCCTGAGTTGGCCCGTCAGGATTTTGATCGTGGTCGTCTTACCCGCCCCGTTGGGACCCAGAAAGCCGAACAGTTCGCCACGGTCGACGTCGAACCCCATCCCCGATACGGCGTCGACACCCGCGAAGGACTTGGTCAGATCCCTGACTCGGATTGCACTCATCGATCAGGATGAATTCTCAGACCACTCGTATAATCGTACTGGCACCGGCGATTCGAGTATCGGACCAAGCTCCCGGAGCGACCCGTACCGAATCACTCGATGCCAAGCGGCACGTCAGTACTCGGTTCCCTTGCGGGCGCGCTGTCCGTCGTCGATAGGGTGGTGTTCCTTTCGGACGTTCGTCATCAGATCGGCCAGCTCGTCCAGGTACGCCGGCCGTTCGTGCCCGCCGGAGAGGACGAGTTCGAGCCCATCGGGTTTCGACTCGACGAGTTCGCGAACGTCATCCTCGTCGATCAGGCCCATCGCGACGGCGTAGAGTACCTCGTCTAGAATCAGCATGTGTACGCCGTCGTCTGGGTCACCGTCGAAGGAGAGCGGTGCCGTTAGATCGGCCTGGTGAGCCCCCTCGAGCAGTTCGTGAGCCCGTTCGAGTCCGGCCTGTGCCTGTGCCTCGTGGTCGGCCTCGTCGCTGCCGTCGGCCATGCCGTGCCAGCCGTAGTGACCGAGATTCTCGAAACTGATCCCCGGGAGAGCCGCGATAGCGTTGTACTCGCCGCGGACGGCCTCGACGCTCTCGGCACCGCCTTTCATAAACTGAAGCAGGTGGACCCGGTAGCCGTGGCCGGCCGCGCGCATTCCCATGCCGAGCGTGGCCGTCGTCTTGCCCTTACCGTCACCCCACCAGACCTGGACCAGGCCGAACTCGTCGGGCGCCGCGGGCTCGATCGCTTCCGCAGTCGGTGTCACACCTTTCCCCGGCGTGTCCCGCGGATAATTTTCTGTTTCCTCGGTAGATCCCATACCGACGCTCCGGACCGGGTGCTCATGAAACTGTTCGATTCTGCTGTCGGTGACCGGGTGGTGGCCCAGCCAGTGAAGTCGGCAGTCTGCCACGTATGTTCGACGCGTTCGTCGGGAAGACGCCAAGACAGCAACCGGCCTAGTGCATCCGCACCCCGCGACGTGACGACCCGGACCAGCCGATCGCGAAGAGGTAGCACGCGATGCCGACGACGATGATCGACCCACCGGGTGGCAGCGACTGGGAGATCGCGAGGGCGTACCCTCCGAGAACCGCCGCCTGGCCGAACAGGATCGACAGGGAGAGCGTTTCCCGAAAGCTCTCGGCGAGTTGCGTCGCGGCGGCGACCGGGATGACGAGCATGCCCGCGACGAGGATCACGCCGAGGACCTGCATCGCACCGACGACGACGACTGCAGTCATCACGACGAGCAAGGCATTGTAGCCGCGGACGTTCAGCCTGGCCACGCGGGCGGCCTGTTCGTCGAAGGTGATGAACAGGAGTTGTTTGTAGGTCGATGCGACACCGATGACGACGAAGATCGTCAACACGACCATCAGTCGGGCACCCTCGCCAGTCACGAAGGCGAGGTTGCCGAAGAGGTACTCCTCGACGTTGACGGCCGTCAATCCGCGTCCGTAGCTGATGACGAGCGTGCCGACGGCGAAGCTCCCGGTGAGCATGATCGCGATCGGCACGTCGCCGTAGGCATCCGTCCGTTCGGCCAGCCACTGCACTGCCAGTGCACCACCGATTCCGACGACGAGCGCGGACAGGAGCAGCGACGCCTGCCAGTCGGTCGTCGCGCCGAGCAAGAGGCCGACCGCGACGCCAGCGAACGCCGTGTGCGCGAGAGTTTCGCCGATGAGCGCCATCTCGCGGTGGACGAGAAAGACGCCCACGAGCGGGGCAACGATTCCGATCAGGACCGCCGTGGCGACCGACTGCCACATGACCGGGTGTCGAAAGACGTTCGTCCCCAGCAGTTGGTCCATGTGCTGGCCAACGTAGACGTACTGTGTGGCTACGTCTCCCAGCAGGGGATACGAGCGGAGCCAGTACGCGACGACGAACCCGGTCAGGACGATCGCGAGGACCACCGTCGCCGCGAGTCCGATCCGCTGGACGAGCCCGATTCCCGTGGTGGACGCCCCCGCTGTCGGTTCTCGTCGCGTCGTCGGCTCGTTTCCCGTTGCGTGAGTGTCGCGACCGCTCGTCGGGTCACTGTCTGCCGTCGGGTCACTGTCAGCCCGTCCCGATTCACGCTGTTCGTCGATTGGCGCGTCGTCGGTTTCGATTTCCGTGCGTTCACTCATAGTCAGTGGTGGTGCTGGACGATCCGCCCCGACGCACCGTAGGCATCCGCGAGTGCGTCGCTCTCGACGAACGATTCGGTATCTCCGTGATGATACAGCTGCGTGTTGAGACAGGCGATGTGATCCACACGATCCGTGACGACGCCAATGTCGTGTTCGATCAGGACGATCGTGATGCCACGGTCGTTCAGCGATGCTAGCAGTTGGTAGAACGCGTCGCGGGACTCTGCGTCGACGCCCACCGTCGGTTCGTCCAGCGCGAGCAAGTCGGCCTCGGAGGCGAGTGCGCGAGCGATGTACGCCCGCTGGCGCTGACCGCCCGAGAGCGATCCGATCCGGCGCTCGGCAAGATTTTCGATGTCGACGGTCGCGAGCGCGGCGTCGACCGCGTCTCGGTCCTCTTCAGCGAGCCGCGAGTGGCCGGCGTGGGCGAACCGTCCCATCCGTACCACTTCCCGGACGGTGACGGGCATCGTCTCCGCCCGATCCGTCGCCCCCTGGGATACGTAGCCGATTCGCTCCCCCTGGTCGAACGACGAGACTGGCTGGCCGAACAGCTCGACACGGCCCGAATCGGGTTCGAGGAGGCCGAGCAGCAGGTGTAACAGCGTCGTCTTCCCGGAGCCGTTCGGGCCGATCAAACCGAGGAACTCGCCGGCACCGACGGACAGCGTCACGTCCGCCACCGCGGGCTGCTCGCCGTAGGAGAAGCTCACGTTCTCCAGGTGCACGACGTCAGTCACGGCTCACCAGTGCCGCTTCGAGAGCTGGGACGTTTATTTCCGCCATCTGCTCGACGTACCCCCAGCCGTTTTCGGCCCACGTTTCGGTCGTTCCCGCAGCCGGCGAGATAGCCTCAGTAGACGTCGCATCGCTGTTCTCGACGATCGTCCGGGCCAGTCTGTCCGATTCGAATCGATCGTACAGGACCGTCTCGATCCCGTTCGAATCGACGAAGTCGATGGTCTCCGCGATCTCCGACTGACTTGGTGACTGGTCGGGGGAGATTCCCGCCGGCGTGTGCAAGACGAACCCGTACCGGTCCTGCAGATACCGGAACGAATCGTGACTTGCGAGGACGCCGATCGGCCCGCCGATATCCGACACGAGCGTCCGGAACTGCCGATCGAGGTCGTCCAACTGGTCGGTGTATGCCGCGGCGTTCTCCCGAAACGAGTCCTCGTGATCGGGTTCGACCCTGGCGAGTCCGTCGGCAATCGTTTCGACCATTTGCGTGGCCCTGACGGGGTCTACCCAGGCGTGGGGGTCGTACTGGCCGTGATCGTGCTCGTCGGCGTGGTCGTCTCCCTCATCGTGATCGTGTTCCCCGTCTTCGTGGTGATCGTCTCCCTCATCGTGATCGTGTTCGCCGTCTTCGTGGTGATCGTCTCCCTCATCGTGATCTTGTTCGCCGTCTTCGTGGTGATCGTCTCCCTCATCGTGATCGTGTTCGCCGTCTTCGTGGTGTCCGTCGTCGTGAGTGATCTCGTGATCCGTCGCTAGAAGATCGAGACCGTCGAGCGCGTCTACGAGGGTCACGTCGTCGTAATCACGTTCGATTACGTCGGCCGCATCCTGTGCCCACGAGAACGCCGGCGAATCGAGATAGATGAACACACGTGAGGTTCCGAGCTCCGTTATGAGGTCCGAACTCGGGCTCCAGCCGTGCCCCATGTCACCGACGTCGATCGGCGTTTCGAACGTGATGTGGTCGCCACCGACAGCATTCGCCCAGTCCTGGAGGGTGAAAAACGCCGCGTATCCCCCCTCCGAACCCTGTAAGTCGGATTCGGAGAGACAACCCGCGACGGCAGTTGCTATCGATCCGGCACCGATCGAGAGGATCGATCGTCGTGAACGGTCCATACATCACCGTGGACCGCCCTTGTAAAAAGTGTTATTATTCTACGGCCAGGATTTAATAATCCCAGCCATTTGTTTCGCCCTGGTTGTTAATTTGGGGCGAAAGACTAGGTGGTGTCGTTGAGCTGGGGCGGCGGAGAAATCACCGCCGGAACTGATCACGAGTCGAATCGCTACTGTGAGCGGCTCTCTACGATCCAGCGGTGACGTCGATCGGTGTAGCATCCGTCAGTGTTCGAAGCCGCTTCGGATCGATCGAGAAGACAGCCGACGGTGTTCCTGCAGCGGCCCACACCGTCTCGTAGCCGAGGAGGCTTCGATCCATGACGATCGGTACGGTCGTATCGTGACAGATCGGCGGAACGCCCCCGATCACCCAGCCAATCGCCTCACGGATTCGGTCCGGATCGGCCATCTCGACCGTATCAGCAGGAGATTCGAAGTGGTCACCGAGCGCCGTTTCGTCGACGTGGTTTGCCCCACTCGTAATGCAGACGACGAGAGCCCCGTCGACGTCGAATACGAGCGAACTGGCGATCTGTGCCTCGGTACAGCCGATCGCCGCTGCGGCGTCGGCCGCCGTCTTCGTCCCGTTGGGGAATTCGACGACGTCCGGATCGAGGTCGTAGTTCCGACTCGCACACTCACGAAACGACTCGGCGCGTTCGTGCATGCGCTGAGGAATCGAACGCAGTGCTCCTAATAGTATCGGCGAGCCCCGAGTTCAGCTGACAATACACCAGCAAGGCAGTACACCAGCACGAATCGATATCGACCTCACTCGGCCCAGCTGACCTCGATAGCGAGTTCGTCGCGTCGATGGTACGTCGGTGATGGCTTCCGATCCACGACGAACGGGTGTATTGCGACGACGAGTCGCCCCCTGGGTAGTGTAGCGCGCAAGAGGACACCCATACTGGTGACGACGACGTATGGTGGTGCCGCGACAGGGGGTACCGACAGGTCGCCCCCAGCGGTTGCGACGAGGTCTTCGAGGATCGCGGGGAGTTCTTCTATGACGTCGCGTTCGGCGAGCGCCGTCCGAAACGGATCGACGACGCGATGGCGCTCGGCGACGGCGTCGGCCGGCCAGGTGTCGACGGTCGCGTCGGCACTCGCCTCGATCATCGCGAGGACGTTTCCGTGGGCCGAGCAGAGTCGTGAGCGAACCGATTCGAGACTGTCCTCCATCGATCCGGGATTACAGCACCTGGTCGATTCGGTCTGCAATAGTCTTCTCACGCACTGATTCCGGAGTCACCCCAGCGATCGTATCGAGGAAGGCGACACGATAGCTCTCGGGGCCGTCGTGCTCCGTCTCGGCTGCGCGTTCGCCAGCGTGTCCGAACGCTGTCGTTCCACACAACGCGGCTTCGGACGCGTCGTCGATGACCCCGTTGAACGTCGCGAGCGTCGCCCCGAGTACGCACCCGGTCCCGACGATCGACCCCATGCGTTCGTGCCCGACACTGAGTTCGTATGCCGCCTCACCGGTCGCGACGATATCCGTCACGCCCGACGCGACGACGGTCGTGTCCGCCGAGGCGGCGAGTGCGCGTGCGGTCGCCGCGATCTCGTCGTACTCGCCGACGGATTCGACGCCGGCGACGTCTGCTTCGACGCCGGCTAGTGCACTCACCTCGCCGTAGTTACCCTTGATCGCGGCGAAGTCGACCCGTTCGAGGAGCGTTTCGGCGTACTCGTCCCGCGTCGGCGTGGCGCCGACGCCGACAGGATCGAACACGACCGGGACGTCCAGTTCGTTCGCCGCCTCACCGACCGCCACCATCGTCTCGACCTCCTGTGGCGATGCCGTGCCGATGTTCAGCAAGACGGCACTTGCGCCGTGAACCATCTCCTCGGCGTCACCCGGGGTATCAGCCATCACGGGCAGGCCGCCCCAGTGGAGGGTGACCTGGGCGACGTCGTTCATCGTCACTCGGTTCGTCAGGTGCTGGACGAGCGGGGACCCGTCGGAAAGGGTCTGGAGCGCGTTCGCCAGGCTGTTCGAATCGATCGGGACGGAGTCAGACATTGGCAACCACCTCGCCGAGTTGTTGTGTCGCTGCCGCTGGATCGTCAGCGGCCGTAATCGCACTGATGACGGCCACGCCCGTGGCTCCAGCCTCGACGACGTCGGCCGCGTTCGCCGGCGTGATCCCACCGATCCCGATGACCGGAATCGAGACGGCATCGGCGACTGCAGCGACCCCGTCCGGCCCGATCCCGTCTTTGGCCTCGTCGACGTCTTTCGACGACGTTCCGTAGACGGCGCCAGTTCCGAGGTAGTCGGCGCCGTCGCGCTCGGCTGCACGGGCGTCGTCGACGCGCCAGGCCGAACAGCCGACGATCGCGTCCTCCCCGAGGAGTTCGCGTGCCACTGCCACCGGTAGATCGGATTGCCCGAGGTGAACGCCGTCAGCGTCGATCGCCATCGCCAGATCGATCCGGTCGTTCACGATGAGTGGCACATCAGCCGCGGCGGTACGTTCGCGAAGCGCTCGCCCGAGTTCGTACCGTGAGCGGGCGGTCGTGTCTTTCTCGCGAAGCTGTACCACGTCGATCCCACCCTCGATGGCCGCCGAGACGACCTCCGGTGTCGATCGGTCACCGGAAATCGACGCTTGGGTTACGAGGTAGGTCTCCCAGTTCGATGGCGTCACGACCATACGTGGAGCGCTCTGCTACAAAGTGACTTCGACGCTGGCCGGCGTGAAAGGACCCACACACCAGGACCGGATATGGAACTCGTAATTGAAGCCCAATATCACGACGCAAAGAGTGATCGTGGCCAGCGCGAGACCCGTTGGAGAGGTTCCCGATTTGTCGGTCGAATACGCCGTAGTTCACCGATATTGAATATACTATTTCTTTATCCAACCGTCCATTCCCACGATTCTAAAATATCTTTCCCTTGTGCAACCATTAAGAGGAATGCGGGCCTACTACGAGGTGAGATGAGTACCCAGAAGACAGTCCGACAGCCAGCCGACTCGATCGTGGAGAACAGTCTCCGGCTGGACACTGACCGGTCAGAGCAGATCGTCGACGCGCTCAACACGGAACTGGCGAACACGTACGTCCTTTATCACCAGCTGAAGAAGCACCACTGGGTCGTCGAGGGAGCAGAGTTCCTGCCGATACACGAATTCACGGAAGAGGCCTACGAACACGCGGAGGAGGGGGCGGATCTGATCGCCGAACGCGCACAGGCACTCGGTGGGGTTCCCGTCTCCGGGCCCGCCGAGCAGGCCGACCGTGCGACCGTCTCGTTCGAAGGGGAAGACGTCTACGACGTTCGAACGATGCTCGAGAACGACCTCGAGATGTACGGTCACATCATCGAGTCGATGCGCGATTCCATCGAGCTCGCCGAGAACCTCGGCGACTTCGCGACGGGTGAGATTCTCCGAGAGATCCTGGTGACCGTCGAGGAAGACACCCACCACGTCGAACACTACCTCGAAGACGACACCCTCGTCCTCGAAGAAGCGACCCACTGACGATCGATCGACGTCACACCACGCCGTTTACCAATATTTCCGAATAGTAGTCGAGAACGGACAGAGCCGAGTCTCAATCAAGTGGCCCGTCGCACGTGGATCGAACCGCCCGTCCATGCCTAGCGGGACAGTTCGACGACGAGGTCGGAGGAGATCCAGCCGTCAGCATTGCCGCGTTCGGTGAACACGCGACGGCCGGGTTTCGTTTCGTGGCAGGAGACGACGACTTCGGACTCCGTCGAAGGAGTATCCGTCGCCTGTCGTGAGTCGGGGGCATCCATTGTCGTGTAGTCGATTAGGCCGGCCTAAATTCATAAGGGTTGCGTTCCACCGGGTCGGCGGCCGCTGCTCCAACCTGTGAAGCGGTTGGCCCCGAGTATACACGTGAGTGTGAGGCGTTCCTGATTGGCCGACATCCCATCGGGTGATTCGGTACTGTACCTGTCGAGTGTCCGTTTTCATCGCTACCCGCCGTCTGTGACAGGTTCGTCCGCCCTTGCAAGTTGTGCGGGGGCGGTGCGTTCTGGCTGGGACGAGACTTTTCGACCCCGCGATCGACAGGGCGGGTATGGAGTTCACAGTCGTCCAGGGAGATATCGCCGACCAATCCGCAGACGCACTGGTCAATGCAGCCGGAACAAGCTTACGGATGGGATCCGGCGTTGCGGGCGCGTTACGTCGTGGTGCTGGTGGTGACATCAACGACGCCGCGATGGAGAAGGGACCGATCGACCTCGGTGCCGTCGCCGTCACGGATGCGTACGATTTGGACGCGACCTACGTCATCCACGCGGCGGCGATGCCCCACTACGGGGACGGACAAGCCACCGAGGAGAGTATTCGCTCGGCGACCCGGAACGCGCTCGAACGTGCCGACGTCCTCGAGTGCGAGTCGATCGTGATCCCCGCACTGGGCTGTGGCGTCGCGGGGTACGACCTTGCTGACGGAGCTACTCTCATCGTCGACCAGATCCAGTCGTTCGAACCCGAATCGCTGACTGACGTCAGATTCATCTTCTACAGCGACGCCGAATACGAGGCGGTACAGGCGGTGATACCGGATCAGTGAGATGTGAGACGGGACGTATCTGAGACGGAATGTACCGGATCGTGTGTGAAGCGGCTTGCGGATACGACAAAGCGATACGTGCGCGGATCACTCGAGCGAGAGACTGCGGATTTCGACCGACGAGCCGTCTTCGACGCGCCCGATAACGCCCCCGTCCGTCTCCGCGGCGAGCTCGGTTGCCTGCTCGGGCGGGAGCGAGAGGACGAATCCGGTGCCCATGTTGAACGTCCGGTGCATCTCCGCGTCGGAAACGGACCCTTCGGCCTGGACGAAGTCGAAGACCGGCTGTGCAGGCAGCGGATCGTCGACGACGTACCGCCGATCGCCCATCCGAAGGAGGTTCGTCCATCCGCCGCCCGTGACGTGTGCGGCGGCGGAGACGTCGTAATCGTGGATATACTCCAGCAGATCGGTGTAGATCCGTGTCGGTCGAAGCAGCTCCTCGCCGATGGTCCGGTCGGGAATCGGCGGGAAGTCGTCGGTGTACTCGTGGTTGCGCGTGACGGCCTCCCGGGCGAGCGTGAGCCCGTTCGAGTGGATCCCGTTGGAGGGAAAGCCGACGAGGGCGTCACCGACCTCGGCGCTGCCGTCGAGTACGTCGTCCTTTCCGGCGAGGCCGGCGCAGGTGCCGGCGAGGTCGAAGCCGTCGATGACCTCCGGCATGACCGCCGTCTCGCCGCCCAGTAGCGTCAGATCAGCCCGTTCGAGGCCAACGGCGAGACCTTCCCCGATCTCGTTCGTCAGGGCTTCGTCGGGGTCTTCGATCGCCAGATAGTCGACGAACGCGACCGGTTCGACCCCCGCCGCGACGAGATCGTTCGCGTTCATCGCGATGCAGTCGATCCCGATCGTCGAGTAGTCGTCGATGGCCTCCGCGACCATCAACTTCGTCCCGACGCCGTCCGTCGCCAGTGCGAGGTATCGATCACCGATGTCGAGCAGTCCGGCGTACTCCGTCGTCAGGTCGCTGCCGAACGCCTCGAGGAGCGCTGCCGTCGCGTCCTCGCTCGCCTCGATGTCCACCCCCGTCTCCGCGTAGGTGAGTCCCGTCTCGTCGTCGCTCATACTGGATCGAGTGCTGGGTGGCGGCAAAAGACCACCGGTCCGCGCCGAGATGGGGGCCCGGACGGAGAACGGCTGCTGTCGAAGTCCCGGTTAGATGCCGACGACGAAGGTGACGTACAGCGCCGCGAGCAGGCTCGGAACGAAGACGAGGACGAACACGCTCGTGTTCCATCGCTTCACCGTCGCGCCGTCGAGGGGTCCCCACGGGATCATGTTGAACGCCGCGAGGAAGAGGTTGATCCAGAGGCCGAGCTGGCCGATCTCGCGGACGATCCCGGGTGCGCCGACCGTGTCGTGGACGAGTATCAAGGTGAAGAATACCGCAGCGAGCGCCTGGTTCGTCAGCGGCCCGGCGAGGGCGATGAGGCCGTTCTGTCGGGCGGTGAGTCGCCCGCGGTGATAGACGGCACCCGGTGCGGCGAACAGGAAGCCGACCATCGCGCTCAATAACGCGATGAACAGCATGCTGTAGTCGGCTTTGAAGACGGCGATCTGGTCGAACCGAATCGCGACGACCTTGTGGGCCAGTTCGTGACTCAGGAAGCCGACCCCCACCGTTACCACGCTCAGACCGGTCATCCGGACGAGTTCGGTCGGATCGATCCCACCGATCGCCGGTTCCCGGGACAACAAGAGGGCGAACGCGACGCTCAGGACGATCCACGCAGCGGCGAGATCCAGGAGTTCCCGTGTGCTGAACGACAGGGTCGACCGCTGGGCGTAACTCATTCGAACAGCCCCACGATCGTCTCGAGACTGTTGCCGGCGCCGTCCATCAGCTGGGCGAGTAGTTCACTGACACCGCCGATTTCCCCGCCGAACCACGGAATCACGGCGAGGATGAAAAGCGCCGAGGCGATCATGCTGCCGACGTTCGTCAGTGCGACGATGACGATCAGCCGGAACAGTTCGACGTCAAGCATCTCGTCGAACAGTTCACCGATCGGGCGTTCGGTGTCGTCTAACAGGTCGTTTAGCACGCCGATGTCGCTGACGTTGACGGGGCGATGACGAAGCTCCATGTAGCCGGCGAACCAGCCGGGTGCGAGCAGCGGATTGATGCTCGTCAACCAGGCGACGCCACCGCCGACCGCTGCACTGCTGAGGCGGGCGCCGGCCAGACGGGCGAGCGAGAAGGCGAAGATTCCGTTGACGAAGAACCAGGCGAGAAAGAGCTTCAGGAGGAGGACGTTCTCCACCCCGGCCATGAGGAGCAGACCGAAGAACGCCACGAAACCGATCATCATCAGGTAGCCGACGACCTTGGCGATCGAAAAGCGCCGACCCGATGCCGTCCCGGTTATCGACTCGATCGGGGGGAGGGAGGTTGGATTGTCGAGATACTGTTCGATACCCGCGCGGTGGCCAGCACCGACGACGGCCACGACGTGATAGCCTTCGTTGCGAAGCGCATGTAGGCGATTCGCGATGAACGCGTCGCGTTCGTCGATCAACGCTTCGGCACCGCCGGGACTGAATCGACGGAACTCCTCCATCATCGCCGTGACCACGTCACCGTCGGTGAGCTGATCGATGTCGAAGTCGTCGAAGTCCTCGACTTGCTCGTTCGACGGGGCGAAGAGGCCACCGAGGACGATTCCAAGGCCGCCGAAGATGCCGACGCCAGCGAGGATCCCGACGATCGTTCGGATCGCCAAGGCGCCGGCGTGTTCGACGGCACCAGCCGACAGCGGACCGACGTACGTGTTCGTCGCGACGACACCGATCATGGCCCCGACCCCGAGAACGACACCGGCGAGCAGCCTGAGCGAGAAGCCCGAGAATAATCCGCTGTCCCCGAGACTGTCCAGTGATGGGACGAACAGCAGCCCAAAGAGGGCTCCGGCGGTCAGCCCGATCGCGACCGCACCCACCGTACCCAAGATTGTCGAACTCGAGATGCCGAGCGTGAGGAGACCGGTCATCCCGAGCATGGGGGCGAGACCGATCGCGAAGAGGAGGCCGAACAGGGCACCGAACCCGGCGCCGAGCGAGAGGCCGACGGTCGTCGGTTTCGTCACGCCGAATGCGAGCCCGCCGACGAGTTTGGCCTTCTCACCGATGGTAAGACGCGACCAGAATCGTTGCATCGTCACCTGAATATCTCGGTCGACGAGAGCGACACCAAGGCCGTTGCGTTCGGCGGTGTCGATAGCGGCCTTCATGTCCGCGCCAGGTTCGACGTCGAACCGGTCGCCGAGCTGAGACTGGACGTACGAGAGCATCCAGTAGGCCAGAAACTGAAAGACCGTGTTTCCGGAGAGGAGATCGGCGGCTTCGATGTCGTCCGGCGTCCCGCCTTTCATCTGGCGGTACCTGCCTTCGTCTAGTTCGACGGCGACGACATCGGGGGACTCCTCCTCGATCGTCTCCCTCACTTCGTCGACGCTCGCCTGCGAGACGTGTGCCGTCCCGACGACCGTGATCTCGCCCTGATCCCGGTCGGGTGGGTCGGGTGGACGGGGCGTACCGTCCTCGCGTACGTCACTCATTACTGTCGGTCAACACGCCGACGACGTTTAGGCGTATCGAACATGGGACCTACGGCAACCACGCGCTGGGCAACCGCGACGATCCCGTTGATGTCCTTCGACCACGGCCTGAGAACGCTTCGATACACCGCGCTAACCACTGTCTCCCACGCGTGACATCGATGCGACACCATCTTTTCACTCCGACGCGCAGCCCAGCATATGACCGAACTCATGGAGACCTATATCGAGAATCGAACCCTCGTCCAGCCGAATCACACCAACATGCTGGGCAAGACCCACGGCGGGCACGTCATGAAGTGGATGGACGAGGTGGGCGCGATGGCAGCGATGCGCTTTTCGGGCGAAACCTGCGTGACGGCCCGCGTCGACCGAATGAACTTCGAACTGCCGATCCGGCTCGGTGACTCCGCACTCGTCACCGCCTACGTCTACGACGCTGGAGCAACGAGCGTGAAGACGCGCGTGACGGTCGAGCGGGAGGACCTCCGGACGGGTGAGAGCGAACTGACGACCGAATCGTACTTCGTCTACGTGGCCATCGACGAAGACGAGCATCCGACGACGATCCCCGACCTGACCGTCGCGACGGAAGACGGCGAGCGACTTCGCACTGAGGCGCTCGAAGGTGAATCCGGACAGGGCAGGTAGCTCCTCCAGAGCAGCACAGGTACGTCCTGTTGCCCCGTTTCGATGTCGTTGGCCCCACCGGGTTTCGATCAGTATACACCATCGGTTGTCGATCCACGATCACCGTCCGTTTTCGGTCTGCATGCACCACCATTTTCGCGGTCGTCGATGCGAGGTACCTTATGCGCACCGTCGTACACCTGATTCAGGACGACGCCGAGGATCGAAAATCTGCACTCGCGATCACGAAGAACCTCACCGAGGACGATTCGGTCGAACTGGACGCCGTCGCCGTCGTTGCCCAGGGCCCGGGGATCGAAGCCGTGCGGAACGACGCAGCAGTAAGTGAGCACGTCGAGTCCCTCCTTGACGACGGTGTCTCGATTACCGCCTGTCAGAACACGATGGACATGCACGACCTCACCGAAGCCGATCTCGTCGACGGCATTCAGACTGCCCCCTCCGGCGTCGGCGAACTCACGCGGCTCCAGAGCGACGGCTACGCGTACATCCGTCCGTAAGTTTGGGTCGGGCTGGTCCATTTCGTGACGATCGAGTTCGTACTCGAACCAGGCTCAATTCCGTGTGGGAATTCTTAACCGGTGACCGCCCATACGACCGCGTATGCCCCTCGACGTCGAGCCACCTGCCCCGCCGGAACTCGAGTACGTCGACCCGAACCAGTACGACGACGCCTCCGTGGCTGACGGTCCGGACGTCGATTACCGTCGGCAGGAACTGCAAGAATTCCTCGAAGCGGGCGGCTGGGAAGAGGCGTTCGACCGCTGGCGCGCGGACGCGGCGTTGTCCGAACGGGAGTTCGCGATCGCGACCGACATGGATCTCTTCTCCCAGTTCGACTTCTTCTGGGACGACTTCGCCGACCGGGTCGGCTATCACGCGCCAGGTATTCCGGAAGACTGGCAAGAGCGATCGTATCACCCGGAACTCGATACCTGGGGAACGGTCTCCGCGATCAACGCGGGCCTCACCGAGTTCGGCCAGATCGTCTGCGAGCACCTCAAGGAGTCGTACGTCGATTGGGAGGCCGAGTACGAGCCGCCCGAGGACTTACCGGACTTCTAGAGGACTCGAACGAACGGCTCCCCGGGGCCGAACCCTCACCGACTGGCGACGAGGAAGAACGTCTCGGGTCGTTCTCGAACGGCTTCGATCGAGAACCCGGCCGTTCGGAGCTGGTCTGCCGCCGTGTCCGCGGAGAACCGTTCGTCGGTCGGCGGCCCGTCGGCCCCCTCACCGTCGGCGTCCCAGTCGACCGTGACGAGTCGACCGTCCGGGCGAACGACGCGCGCGAGTTCGGCGAATGCCTCCTCGCTCGCGTACTCGTGGTGGGTCATCGTGGAGAAGGCCCCGTCGAGTTCGTCGTCGGCGAAGGGCAGCGAATCGACGCCGGCCGTCACCAGATCGACGTTCTCCGGAACACCCTGTTCCCGGTACTTCTCGTGCATCTCCTGTTGGACGTCGACGGCATAGAGCGTCCCGACGAACGGGGCGACGTCGTCGGTGTAGAATCCGGTTCCGGACCCGAGGTCGGCGACGGTCGCGTCGGTGCCGGTTGGGAGCGCGGAGAGCAGTTCTTCACGGGAGCAGTATCGGTAGCGGCCGGGATCGCGGAGGCCGTCGGCGCGATCGACCGGGAACGTGTGAAAGCCCATGAAGAGATCGTGGGTTCGAAACGCCCAAAAGTGCTTGCTTCCAGGACCGTGAATTGCCTGTCACTGGCGCCGACAGATGCGGCCGAACACCCAAGGTATATTCGCGTTCCCGCCGAAATTGCTGCCGATGAGCCTGATCGACGATCTGGACACGTACGGCGATCCCAACGACATCGGGCCGCTGGATCAGGCCCCGCGCGAACCCGAGGGTCCGCCGGACACCTCGACGGGTGACTTCCTCGTCTGGACGTTCGAATCGGAGAGTTCGCGGTCCGTCCCCGACGTCTACCTCGTCGCACGCGACCCGGATCCGCTCGATTTCAGGATGTGGATCTTCGCGGGCCGTGGCAGTCGCGCCGAGTTCGTCCTCCGGGCCTCACACCGGTACAGTCCGGACGAGGCCACCGAATACGAGCAGACAGAGTGCTGTGAAGTCCTCATGGAAGGCGAGTCACTCGAGGGAGACCACTGTCCGGACCCAGTTGCGGACTACGTCGCCGAGTTAACGGGCGCGCCGGTCTCGCTTCCCGGCCAGGAGTCCGATCGCGATCGCGGCGACGACTCGCCGATCCAGTACTGACCACGGTTCACCAGAAGTGGTGCAGGGTTGTCCTGCAAGTCTTAGAAGAATGCGCCAGCGACCAGCAGCGGGAAGACGAGCGTCGCCTCCGCCTGGATCTCGGTGTAGTTGCTCCCGTCGGTCGCCTTGATCTTGCCCCAGGAAACGGCCTCGTTCGGCGGGGCGCCCGAGAGCGAGCCGTCACCTTCCATCCCGGTCTGGATGTAGATGGCGTACTCGGCGCCGCCGCGGAAGAGGTTGGTCATGATCGCGTGGTGTTTCGGGACGCCGGCACCGACCGCGATGAGCCCCGTCGTATCCTGGAGCATGCTGTCGCCGATCAGAGAGTCGTAGTCCTCGACGATCTCGATGCCGACATCGGGCGTGTCGGGGCGCTGGCGGTAGTAGTACAGGAAGTTGCCGACCTCAGCGTCGGTGAGCGCCGGGCAGTAGACCGGAACGTCGTTTCGGGCGGCCTGATAGAGCACCGAATCCTCGTCGTCGAGCGTCGCACCGAGTTCACGAACGAACTCCGAGGGGGTGCGGATCGCCTCCTCGTCGAAGAAGTCGTCGAAGAAGTCGTAGAGGTACTCTTCCAGCCAGACGTAGCGGTCGGAGGGAACGAAGATGTTGCCCAGGCGGTTGATCCCCCGTTCGCGCAGGGCGGCCTCGTCGGCGTCCCACTCGCCCATCTTGAATGGTTTCGCGGTCTTGATGACGTCCTCGGTGATCGACCCGGAGGTCGTGATGATGACGTCGACGTGCCCTTCGCGGACGAGCGCGGCGACGACCTCGCGAAGGCCGGAGGAGATCACGTTCGAGGTGAGCGTCAGGTAGATCGTGGCGTCCTCGTCTTGCATCCGCTCGGCGATGTCGATCGCCTCCGCGAGGTGTGTCGCCTGAAAGCCGGTCGTCGCGTAGCTGTCGAGAATCGATCCCAGATCGACGCCGTCGCGGAAGTCGTAGCCGCGGACGTCCGCCCCGTCGAGTTCCTCGTCCGTCCCGGGAACGACGTGTTCACGGGAGTCGTCGGGTTCCATGGCCAGTCGTAGCCGACAAGACGGTTTCAATGGCTCGGAACGCCGGCGCGGAAACGAACGCATAAATCGGTCGACCGACTGACCTCACGCATGGACACCTACGAGTTGCTCACCCGGAACACCGACGAGGTGGTTGTCGAGGACGAGGTTCGCGAACTGGCCCAGGATCCCGACGGCAAACGGGTCTACGTGGGCTACGAGCCGTCTGGCGTGCTCCACCTCGGGCACCTGTTGACAGCGAACAAACTCATCGACCTGCAAGAGGCGGGCATGGAGGTCGTCGTCCTCCTTGCAGACGTCCACGCCTACCTGAACGACAAGGGCACCTTCGAGGAGATCCGCGAGACGGCCGAACGAATGCGCGCGCAGTTCCTCGCGTACGGCCTCGACGAAGAACGGACGGAGTTCGTCTACGGGTCTGACTACCAGCTCGAAGAAGACTACACCCTCGACGTACACGAACTGGAGCTCTCGACGACGCTGAATCGGGCCCAGCGCGCGATGGCCGAGATCCAGTCCGGCGAGACGGCGAAGGTGAGCCACGTCGTCTACCCGCTGATGCAGGCGCTGGACATCGAGTATCTCGATCTCGACCTGGCGATCGGCGGAATGGACCAGCGCAAAGTCCACATGCTCATGCGCGAGGAATTACCCGACATCGGCTACGAGGCCCGCCCGGTCCTCCACACGCCGATCGTCGCAGACCTCACCACTGGTGACGGGAAGATGTCCTCTTCCGAGGGCGTCACCATCTCGATGGAGGACTCCGCCGAGGAACTCGAAGAGAAAGTCAACTCGGCGTTCTGCCCGCCGACGCGTGACCCCGAGGGAGACCTCGAGAATCCCGTCCTCGAACTCTTCGAGTACCACGTCTTCCCCCGCTTCGAGGAAGTCGTCGTCGAGCGACCCGACGAGTACGGCGGCGATCTGACCTACGAGTCCTACGAGATGCTAGCGACCGACCTGGAGTCCGGCGAACTCCACCCAGCCGATGCAAAAGGTGCGCTCGCGAGCTACCTCGACGAGTTGATCGCACCCGGACGCGACGTGCTGTCCGAGATGCGAGCTTAACTCGGCAATGTGCGGTTCTGCTGATTTCGGTAGGAGTCGGCGAACCCCAATTTCCTGGCCCGTATCGGCTCTTTGAAGGGCATGCCGTGGCGAGGTAGAGTATGGACGAGACGCGCCAGGCCGTGATCGAGGGGCTGGAAGCCGGCCCAGTAACGGGACCGGAGCTCGCCGACGAGCTCAATATGTCGCGTGCGGCCGTCTGGAAACACGTGGAGGCGCTGCGCGAGGCAGGATTCGCAATCGACGGGACGCCGTCGGGATACGCGCTCGGCGACGTATCGGGGTACAGTGGCCCGCTCGTCGAGTACGGCCTGGACGCACCGTTTTCGATCGACTTCCACGACACCCTCCCCAGTACGAACGAGCGGGCGCGCGAACTCGCTGCAGACGGCGCCGATGACGTCGCTGTCGTCGCGAACACCCAGTCGGGTGGCAGGGGACGACTCGATCGCGGCTGGGACTCTCCGGCTGGCGGCATCTGGACGAGTCTGGTCTGCCGGCCGACGATTCCGCCCGCTCGCGCGCCACTCTACACGCTCGCCGCCGCCGTGGCAACGACGGAGGCCAGCAGGGAGGCGGGTGTCGACGCCGGGATCAAGTGGCCCAACGACGTCGTCGTCCCGGCCGACACCGATCGCGGCTACCGTAAACTCGCAGGTATCCTGACCGAGATGGAAGGCGAGACCGACCGTATCTCGTGGCTCGTCTGCGGCATCGGCGTCAACGCGAATGTCGACCCATCGGCCCTTCCGGCTGGCGCCACCTCGATCGTCCAGGAAGCGAGTGCGGTCGACCGGCGGGCGTTTCTCCAGCGATTGCTCGAACGCTTCGACGCGCGGCGCGACGATCTGTCGGCCACCCTCGACCGCTGGCGCGAACTCGCCGTGACGCTGGGTCAGCGGGTGAGCGTCACCCACCGGGAGCGGACGATCGAGGGGACGGCCGTCGCCGTCACCGAGTCGGGCGCGCTCGTTCTCGAGACGGACGACGACAGGGTCACCGTGACGGCAGGCGACTGCGAGCACCTGAGGCCGGCGTCCGATCAGACCTGATCCGGCCGGTCCAGATGCCCGTTCACGTACAATCAGTGTTCACACCGATTCGCAGCCAACCCGTTACGTCCTCTCCTGGACGTCCATTCAGCGAATTGACTTACGCCCGACTCAGTGTCACTCGGCGGTTGCAACCGCCTCGGACCGCCCCTCCGCCTCGTCCTGCTCGTCGTCACCGACGCGAACCGTCGTCACCGGGATCGGGGCAGATCTGACGACGCGTTCGGCGACGCTGCCGAGCAAGAGTCGGTCGATCCCGCCGCGTCCGTGGGTCCCCATCACGATCAGATCGCACTCGTTCGATCGTGCGTGCTCGACGATCGATCGGCTGGGAGAACCGTTGACGACGCAGGTTCGTACAGGAATGTCTGCCTCCCGCTCGGCGGCCAGTTCTCGAACGCGTTCGACGGCCGCCGCTCCTTCGTCCTCGAGTGCGCGTCCGATCCCGTCCCAGGCGGTCTCCATCGGGAGACCGCCGTAACTGGTTGCGTTGACGACGTAGAGCGCATCGATCGCCGCGTCGTGAACCTCGGCGAGGTCAATCGCGTGCGAGATGGCTCGCTCGACGGCGAACGATCCATCGGTCGGGACGAGAAGACGGTCGTACATCGTGGTATGGTACCACGTAACTCTCCATCCTAATAGGCGTATCGCGGTTTCGAACCGAAGCATGTCGGGTGCGAGCGGAGCTGCCTGGGCGGATTACCAGTCACTCATCTCGACGGACCGACCGTCGACGATCACGTCGGCGACGTCACCCTGCCCAGCTCGACGGACGACAGCTCTGACGGGGTCGAGAACGCCAGCGAGGTTCGGTGTGTCGGCGTCGAGGACGAGGAGATTCGCGGGCCGTCCTTCCTCGATCAGACCGTCGTCGCGGCCGAGGAGGGCGGCCCCGTTTCTGGTCCCCATCCGGAGGATCGCCGGGGCCTCGAGCGAGGTGTGTTTCGCGAGGAACTCCATCTCCCGGAACATCGACGGCGAGTTAAGCATCACGTTGTCGGTGCCGAGCGCTACCGTCGTCCGGCGAGCGAGTTCGTCGACCGGGGGAACGCCGACGCCCGTGACCAGGTTCGAGCGTGGGCAGACGGCGATCGGGATCTCGTCCGATTCGATCCGCTCCAGGTGGCGGGGTTCGGGGTGGACGACGTGGACCAGAAACTCCGGTGAAAGGTCGAGCGCGGGGTCGAGATCGCTCGGATCGGCCTCGCCGGCGTGGATGCCGAACGGTTTGTCCGCTGCCGCAGTCGCGCGCCGTTCTCGCTCGAAGTCGGCGTCGTTCGCCCCACTGGCGCCGAACCCGTCGCCTGCTTCCATCGCCTCGACCGATTCGCGTCCGAACGCGTAGGCGTCGATCGGAAGCTCACTCGCCGCCTCCTCCAGTCGTGAGACACCCTCGACGCCGCCTTCGCGGAAGTCGAGACACGCGACCGTCCCGGTTGCCAGGGCGAATTCGAGCGACCGCTTCATTCCGTCAACCATCTCGTCACGATCGGCCTCACGGAGGAGTCGGTGTTTCAGCCCGTCGGGAGGCGCGACAAGTTCCGCGAGCGAGAGGCCGCGACCGGCCTCTTTCGCGATCGAATCGCCGAGGTGGGTGTGGGCGTTGACGAACGCTGGCGACACGATGCGATCGGGAACGTTCGTCGCCTCCTCGATCGCTTCGATTCGACCGTCTTCGATCACGATCCGCCCCTCGATCGGCTCGTATTCCGATCCGCGAAGGATCGTTCCGGAAAGTTCCATGGTCGTGATTCGACCGGTCGCTCCTTGAAGCGTTCGAAGGCGGGAATTCGTCATCTCGATCGTACCCAGGCTCTCGCGACGGACGAGAGTCCTTTCGGCGTCCCGGCAACGGACGAGAGTCCGATGCGGCGGAGCGGGCTCACTCGGCGAAGTGATCGAGCGTGGTGTAGAGCCCGTCCCGGACGTCGCTCACGAGCGGGCCGTCGATGTCCAGCCCGAGCACGTCGACCGCTGCACGACCGACCCGATCGCGTTCGTCGGCAGGGCTGTAGACGCCGAGGCGCCACTGGGCGTACTGCGCAGACCGGAGTGCGTCGACGAGTGGTGACTGGTGACCGAGCTGGCGAACCTCCCCGTTTACCAGCACGCGTGTGGTGGATTCCGCCATCGACGGGCGGCTCGGCACGTCGAGGATCACGTGACCGACGGGAACGTCGGCCCTGTCGGCGATTTCGTGTTCGAATCGAACGAGATCGTCGTGAGTGGCTTCGATGATTCCGCCGGGTACGTCGTCGATCTCCGCCCAGATCGCCCGCTTGTAGAGTCGCCGTTCGTCGAGTCGCCGGACGAGCGGGTGACTCGCCTCGCACTCGCGGAGGGCGACGACGAGTTCCGCGTCGTCCATCCAGGCCAGCGTCCGGGCGTCGGTTCCGCCGGCGTCGAGGAGGGCTTCGGTCGCCCGTCTGAGCATGGCCTTGCTGATACGGGCGACGCTGTGGCTGTAGACCGTCGGGTTCATCAGCGCCCGGGCGACGAGCAGACTCTCGGCCGTCTGGACGTTGCCCTCACCGAGGACGAGTTGCCCGTCGACGTATCGCAGTTCTCGAACCAGCCGACCGTGGTCGATCGCGCCGTAGGGGACACCGGTGTGGTGGGCGTCGCGGACGAGGTAGTCCATCCGATCGACGTCCAGTTCCCCGGAGACGAGCTGGCCGAACTCCCCGTCGCCCGCAACGAGATCGGCGATTCGATCCGGTTCGAGGCCGTGGTCACAGAGGACGTCGGCAATCTCGCCGTCGGCGAGCAGATCGTGGACGTCGTCGTGGTACCGGCCAGTCCGTCGCTGGATGAGCTCCTCGACGTTGTGGCTGTAGGGCCCGTGGCCGACGTCGTGGACCATTGCCGCAGCCTTGATTCGATCGGCCTGGATTCCCTCGATCCCAAGTTGCTCGAGTGCTTCACAGGCGAGATGGTAGACGCCGAGGCTGTGTTCGAACCGGGAGTGATTCGCCGACGGATAGACGAGTGAGACGGTCCCCAACTGGGAGATGCGACGCAACCGCTGGAGTTCCGGCGTATCGAGCAGCGCCCTGGCCACGCCGTCGACGGCGATGTGATCGTGGACGCTGTCTTTGATCACTTTCATTGTCGGTCCATCGAGGGGCTCCCATAAAACTGTCACCGGAGTGGCTCGCCGACGGCCTCGCGATGGACAGCATCAGGCTTGCGACGACTCACTCGTCTCGGTAACCCGCTCCCAGGATCCCGACTGGTCACTCGCTTCGATCGCGGCGAGTACGTGCTGGGCAGCCAGTCCGTCGGCGAACGACGGCTCGTACGCATCTCCCTCGGCGACGGCTCGCAAGAACGACGCGTTTTCGTGGACGAACGTGTGTTCCCACCCGAGGACGTGGCCCGGGGGCCACCAGTGATCGATGTAGGGATCGGTTTCGTCGGTGACGAGAACGGTCTCGTATCCTCGGTCGTCCGGACCGAGCATTTCGAGTTCGTTGAGTCGCTCGAGCGAGAACCGCAGACTTCCCTCGCTCCCGTGAATCTCGATCGTATGGTCGTTCTTGTGACCCGGAGCGATCCGAGAGCCTTCGAGAAGCCCGATCGCACCGTCTTCGAACGCAAGCTGGGCGGTGTACTCGTCGTCGACGGTCACAGGTCGCGTTTCTCCAGCCGGCCCCTCCACGGGCCGTTCCGTCACGGCCGTTCGCAGGTGCCCGCTCACGCGTTCGATCCGGCCGCCACCGGGCGCGTCACCGACGAGAAATCGTGCAAGATCGACCGTATGTGCGCCGAGGTCACCGAGCGCACCTGAACCAGCCAGCTCCGCGTCGAGCCGCCAGGACCACGGTGCCTCCGGATCGACGAGCCAGTCCTGCAGGTAGCGTCCACGGAAGGTCCGAATGTCGCCGAGCGTGCCGGACTGAATCAGCTCGCGCGCGTATCGAATCGCCGGAACGAACCGGTAGTTGAAGCCACACGCCGTCGGTACACCGGCCGAACGGGCGGCTGCTGCCATCTCAGTGGCGCCGTCGAGCGTCGCTGCGAGGGGTTTCTCCGAGAAGACCGAAACGCCAGCCTCGAGCGCCGCGATCGCCGGTTCAGCGTGCAGGAAGTTCGGTCCGAGGTTGTAGAAGACGTCGACCTCGTCGACGACCGATCGCCAGTCGGTCGCCGTCCGATCGAACCCGAGTCGGGTCCGCGCGTCCCCGAGCGCGTCTTCGTCCCGGCCGATCAAGACGTCGCGCGTGACGTCCGGTGTGTCGGGAAAGAACATCGGGAGCCGGGCGAACGCGTTGGCGTGGGCGGTACCCATGAACCGGTAGCCGAGGACGCCGACGTCGAGTGCCATGCGGACGCTTCGCCGACGCGACAGTTAGCAATTATTCACAGCCGGCAACCAGTCTATTTCCCACCTTCCGTCCGACGCCCTCAGTCGATGCCTTCGGTCCAAAACGGGGCGTCGGGTTCGCCCTCGAAGACGATCGGCGCCAAAAAATCGATGGCCTTCTCGAGACCGTCTTCGGAACTCGTCAGCGAATCCTCGTGCTCGATGCTGATGGCGTCGTCGTAGCCGACGAGGCGCAACGTCGAGACGACGTCCTTCCAGTGGCGAGCGCCATGGCCGTAGCCGACGGAACGAAACAGCCACGAACGGTCGCGTTCTCGGTCGAACGGCGTCGTGTCGAGAACCCCTTTCACTCGCACGTTGGCGTCGTACCGGCGCGTATCCTTCGCGTGGACGTGGTGGATCGCGTCGTGTTCCCCGAGCGCCCGGATCGCGTCGGTGATCGAGATACCCTGCCAGTAGAAGTGCGAGGGATCGAAGTTGGCACCGATCCGCGGACCCGTTTCGTCACGCAGTCGCAACAGCCCCGTCGGTTCATATACGAGCATGTTCGGATGCATCTCGATCGCAACGTCGACGTCGTGCCTGTCGGCGACCGACGCAACGTCTCTCCAGTACTCGATCGCGACGTCCCACTGGTAGGCCAGCGCGGATTCGTGTTCGGGCGGCCACGGCGCCGTGATCCAGTTCGGCGTCTCGTCGTCCGGGCTCCCCGCCGGAAGCCCGGAGAAGCACGTCACCGTCGAGACGTCGAGTTGGGCTGCCAGGCGGATCGCCTCCCGAAGTTCGGTGTCGGCCCGTGATGCACGTTCTTCGTCCGGGTGGAGCGGATTGTTGTGCGTCGCGAGAGCACTGATTCGTATCCCGTGATGATCGAGTGCGTCCCGAAGTTCAGCCTGCGCTTCGTCGTCGTTCAGGTACATCGCCCGCGCCACGTGGTCCTCTCCGGGGAAGCCGCCGACACCGGGTTCGACGGCGGAGACACCGCGGTCGGACAGGTATTCGAGGACATCCTCGAACGATCGATCTGCCAGAGACGGCGTGTGTACACCGAGATCCATGGCCCATCGACCACAGCCGCGTCGATAAAACCCGGACACGGTCCGAGTAGCGCGCGGCTCTCCCGCGAGTCCCGAAAGTGCCGACCCACACCCGAACGTGCTCGCCGGGGAGCCAGCGTGACCGATCAGGAGAGCGAAACCGCCTCGCCACGTTCACTGGACCGGTAAATCGCCTGAATTACGCGCTGGACCGTGAACGCTTCGGCGACGTTCGAGGGATCTTCTCCGTCGAGAATCGCGTCGAAGAACACCTGCTGTTCTTCGCGATGGGTATCCACGTCGCGGGTTCTGACGGACGTATCTTCCAGCGCGGCTGGCCCGTTCGTCCGCGCGCGATGGAACGTGAGATCGTGTTCGATGAGGTCGAACCGGGCGGCGGCCTCGGTGCCGTGGACGACGAACTCGTGGGTCGCCGGTCGATTCGTGGCCCAGGCAACTTCCAGCGAGACTGTCTGGCCGGAATCGGTCCGGGCGAACGCACTCGACGAGTCCTCCACGTCGAACGACTCCGGACCCGCATCCTCGCCCCACATCTCGAGGTAGACGTAGTCGTCGCGCCGTCCGAAGTCAGATCTGGTCTCCCCGAGAACGACCGTCGGGGCCGGGAAATCGATGACGTACAGCGCCAGGTCGATGGCGTGGACCCCCAGGTCGATCAACGCGCCGCCACCAGCACGTTCCCGGTGGGTAAACCACGTTCCCCGCCCGGGAACGCCGCGTCGGCGGACGTAGTTGGCTTCGACGTGTCTCACGTCGCCGAGTTCGCCACGATCGATTCGATCCCTGACGACGGCGACCGTGTTGGAAAAGCGGTTGTTGAACCCGACCATACAGGCTGCCTCGGAGTCGGCGGCAGCCTCGACGATACGTTCTGCGCTCTCGACGGTGTGTGCAAGCGGTTTCTCGATCAGGACGTGGATGTCGCGTTCGAGCGCCTCGACCGCGTACGGTTCGTGATACTCGTTGGGTGTCGTCACCACCAGCGCGTCGACCGACTCGTAGAGCGGGTCGCCCCGGTCGTACGTCGGTGCGTCGTACCGACGTTCGAATTGCTCGCGAGCGCGTGGGTCGATATCGACCCCGCCGACGAGCGAAACGCCCGTATCCAGCAATCGCTGGCCGTGGTACTGCCCGATGTTCCCCAGGCCGACGATTCCCGTCCGGATAGACGAGCGATCACGTGTCATGGTAGCTCCACTATGGACTGCACGTCAGACGGACATACGCACCCGACCGTCTTTGAACCGGTGGGCGATCGCACGAGACGAGAGTCGCGTTCACCACATCGATCGCTCGTCGCTGCAGCGCTACTGGGTGAGCAGCCGGGTCGGTCAGAACGTTTAACCCACGAGACGGCAACGGGCAAGTCATGCGAGTCGTCGAGCAGGTCGTCGCCGACATCGTCTCCTCGCCGTTGCTCACGTCGATACGAGACTGGTCGAGGGACAACGAGATGATCTGGAGCGTCGCGATCGCCCTCGTCATCCTCGTCGGTGGGTGGTACGGATCGAAACTCGTGGTCAGACTCGCCGGTCGGACCGTCGCCCAGCGGATCGAGCGACCGAGCGTAACCCGGTCCGTGCTTCGTACGATCCGCCTCTCGGTACTGCTTCTCTCGCTCGTCGCTGCGGCACTGGTGCTCGGCATCGGCAACGTCGAGATACTCCTCTCGGTCGGTGTGTTATCGGCCGTGGTTGCCGTCGTTCTCGCCCCGTTGATCGGCAGTCTCATCCACGGCCTGTTCATCCTCACCGACAAGCCGTTCGAGATCGGCGACATGATCGAAATCGTCGATCAGGACCACGTCGGTTTCGTCGAGGACATCACGATCCGGTATACGAAGATCGTCACGCTAGAGAACACGATTCTCGTCGTCCCAAACAGCGACGTGCACGAACGGGACGTGCTCAACTACTCCGCCGAGGACGAACGGACACGCGTCTCGATCGAGTACGACGTCACCTACGAGAGTGATCTCGACCAGGCGATTCGCGATGCCGAACGGGCGGCCCGGTCGGTCGACGAAGTCGTCGGTGGTGGGCCGGACGTCCGGGTCGGAAGCGCCCGCTACACGGCCTCGCCGCTCTGTGACGTCAAGGCCTACGCTGATAGCGGAGTCAGACTCGTCCTCAGATTCTGGGTGAAAGAGCCGTACAAACTCACGCGCGCCCGATCGATCGTCGCCCAGCGCGTCCGCGAACGCTACGCCGACACCGATGTCCAATTCGCGTATCCGCATCGCGAACTCGTCTTCAACGATGCGGTCGAACACGGGGCAATGCAAACCAATCTCCCCGACAATTCTAGGGACGCAGATCGAGCAGAGAGCGAGCGGTAGCGGGTGGCAACGGGAACGATCGGTCGGCTTGTGGAGAACGGATACGGTCAGTGAGCTCGATCAGGAGAGTTCGATCAGGACGGAGTCGCCTCGGCAGTGACGATCTCACAATCGAGGTTACGACGAAGGTACTCGTCGATGTTGGGATTGCTCGTGAGTCGACGCAGGAGGCGACGCCACAGACTCGACTGCTCTCGACCCACGACGACGACGTCGGCGTTTTCGGCAGCAACTTCGTCCAGAATGCTCTCTTCGACCAGGAACCCGGTTCGAACGACGAATCGACCGTTGGTGACCCGACCGAACTCCCGTTCGACCGCCTCCTTCAGGTCTCGACGGGTGACGCGGTGGCCGTTCTGGTAGAGATTGACGTGAAGGACGGTCAGATCGGCATCTCGGTCCTCCATCAACTGGATCGCTCGCGCGAGTGTGGCCTTCGACCGATGGTCGAGCGGGTAACGAACCGGGGCCACGATCAGTGTCATCAGCGACAAAAACGGCGCGGTGCGTGGTAAACCTTTCAGTTGTCGGGGTCGTTCAGTACCGTCAGCAACTGCCGACTGCGTGGCGCTTTCACCTGTCGAACACGACGGATTCGACATGGAAAGACACGACTTTACGCACCGGACACCTTCGACCGGTCATGGAACCGATCGATACGGAGCTCGCCGGTACCCTGTATCTCTCGCGATCGGAGGGTGACCGCGGCTCGAAGGGGCCGTTCTTCGTCGTCTACGAAACCCGATCCGGCGACGATAGATTCGGCTGGTTCTGTAGTGCGTGTGACTCAGTGGACACGGCCATGGACTCGATGGGACGGATCCAGTGCAATCAGTGTGGTAATCAGCGCAAACCGACGGAGTGGGACGCCGCTCACGAGTGAGCACACGGCAATTTACACTGCGATTCGTTACCGTGCAAACGCTTATCACACTTGCGCCCGTACGACCAACCGGAATGGGTTCTGGTACCACGCCACTCGCAGAACAGGCCAGATCGATTTTCACCGACCTCGGGTACGTCGTCGACGGGGACGGACCCGAGTTTCGTGCAGAACGTGCGTGGAAGGTCGTCCACGTGAGTACGACACAGACGGTAGATGACGGCGATACAGCGGAGTATCGCTGTTTCGTCGCCGAACCAGCGGATGTCGACGCCCTCGAACGGCGCCTCGAACGTCGGCAGCCGGCCTACGAGTGGGCGATCATCGTGGCCGACGGCGACGAGTATCAGGTCGAACGGGCACCACCCGTCCTGACCTGACCACGGTTCGATCGCCTCCACCGGTTCGTCGCTCACAGCCTCGGTTTCAGATCATAGGTTTGCTGGGCAGATCGACTGCGCGTGATGAAGAGTGATGTCTCCTCTCAGTGAGACCACTGTGGGCTCGTGAACCATTGAAAAGCTGTGAGCGGCATCGTGAACGCTCCTGCCGTCGTCACACGGCTGGAAGCGACCGACTATCGCAGTGCCTCACGCACGGCCCCGATGCCAGCGTCCGGATCGACGTCGGCGCCGGCGGTGGCCAGAGCATCGCCGAGCGCCGTGATCGTGAGGACGACGTTTGCTGGACTCGCCGCGTGACCCATGCAGCCGATGCGGAAGATGTCGCCGGCCAGGTCGCCGAGACCGCCGGCGATCTCGAGGTCGTAGTCGTCGAGAACCGTCTGGCAAATCTCCCCGTCGTCGACGCCGTCGGGGACGCGAACGGCGTTCAGGCTCGGCAACCAGTAGTCGTCGGGGGCGTTCATCTCGAGGCCCATCCCCACGACGCCAGCCTTCAGCGCCCCGGCCAGGCGTTCGTGTCGCCGCCAGCGCGATTCGATCCCCTCTTCGGCGACGAGTCGAAGTGCCTCGCGGAGCGCGTACACGTTGGTGATCGGCGCCGTGTGGTGGTAGGCGCGTTCGTCGCCCCAGTACCCCTCGAGCAGCGACAGATCGAGGTACCACGATCGCGGTGCCTCCTCACGCGAGAGGACCTTCTCCATCGCCTCGTCGGAGAGTGTCAGCGGACTCGCTCCCGGCGGGCAGGAGAGGCACTTCTGCGGACCGGCGTACGCGACGTCGATGTCCCACTCGTCGACCCGAAGTTCGACGCCCCCGAGTGAGGTGACCGTATCTGCGACGACGAGGGCGTCGTGGTCGTGCGCGGCGTCGGTGAGTGCGGGCACGTCCGGTTGTAACACGCCAGTGCTCGTCTCCGCGTGAACGAACCCGAAGACGTCGGGGTCGTGTGCCGCCAGCGCCGACTCGACGTCGGCCGGATCGAGCGGTTCACCCCACGGCGCGTCGACCTCGACGACGTCGCCGCCCGCCCGTCTGGCCATCTCGGCCATCCGACCGCCGAAGTAGCCGTTCGTGGGCACTAGCATCGTCTCGCCGGGTTCGACCAGATTCCCGATAGCGGCCTCCATAGCGGCCGAACCGGTCCCTGAGACGGGGATCGTCCACTCGTTCTCCGTGCGGAAAGTGTACCGCAGGAGTTCCTGTACCTCGTCCATGAGCTCGACGAACGACGGATCGAGGTGGCCGACGAGTGGCGTACTCATGGCCCGTCGGACGCGCGGATGCACGTCGCTCGGACCCGGGCCCATCAGCGTTCGATTCGGCGGATCGAGTTCGGAAACGGCAGGCGCAGTGACCTCGCCAGCGGAGTGGTGATCCATGCGCACATTCTCCGCGGGGACGCCCAAAGGCCTACCGACCCCGGCGAGTCGGCACCGGTACTCCCGCTGGAACCTCGACCACGAGTACTCCTAGTGGACCACCGACCACGGGTACTCCCGAGGGACTCTGCTCGCGAGTAATACCTGCACGAGAGAGGCCACAAGCAGGTATGACATACCCTACCACCAATTCACGAATCGCTTATCTCGTTCGACTACGTACGTCCCATCCAGTGTTCGTTGGACACGCCCTCTTCGCGTTCGCCGTCGCCGCCCTGTTCGCCGACTGGCGTGGCTGGAGCGTCCGGTCGGCGCTCGCGTTCGGCATCGTCGCCGGCGCGTTCGCCGCCGTTCCCGACGTCGACGTGGCGTACGCGTTCGTCGGACTGGCCCATTGGGTCACCGCCGAGGGATCAGTTTCGGCACCGACCGCGTTCTGGGACGCCAGTCGGGCGACACACCGCTCGATTACCCACTCGCTTCTCGTCGCGACGATCGCGGCGCCAGCGTTCGGATTCCTCGCCGCCGCCATCAGCGGAACGTCCCGACGAGTCGCCCTCGGAGCGGCAGTCGTCCTCGGTGGCGGCCTCGTTGTCCTCGCAGTCGCTGCAGGCCCGCTCACCGCGATGGTTCTGACAGTCTTCCTCGTCGCGGGTGGGCTCGTCACCGTCGTCGCAACGCGTGAAACGACTCTCACCCCTGCCTGGATCGGAATCGCCGCGCTCTGGGGGCTGTGGTCGCATCCGTGGGGCGACCTGTTGACCGGTGATCCGCCCGCGTTCCTGTTCCCGCTCGATCGAACGCTCTTCGACGCACGCGTGATCGTCTCTTCGGACCCCACGCTCCACCTCCTGTCCGCGTTCGCAGTCGAACTCGGTGCCATCGTGTTCGCCATACTCACCGTCTTCTTCCTGACGGACCGTGATCCATTCGAAGCCATCGACGTACGAGGGAGCGTCGGCGCACTCTACGGCGTCTCGGTCCTCTTCCTCACCCCGCCCACGCTCGACGTCTCCTATCACTTCGTCTTCTCCATCCTCGGCGTCGGGGTTCTCGTCGGCACGATACGGACGATCCCGTTCTCGCTCGGCCTCGGTGGATCGCGTTCGGGACCGTTCGGGTGGTGGCCGCGGGGACTGGACGGCGAAAGCGGCTCGTCACGACTCGGCTTCATTCGCCGTCGCCTGTCCCCACCCATGTCGACAAACCTCGAATCGCCGACGTTCGACGACGTGCTCGCTGGGGTCCTCACCGCAGTTGCCGGAATTTCCGCCGCCCTGGTCACCTACACGCTCGGGTACCTGTTGGTCGGCTAACGGACGACCCGCCGAGGAATACGTTTTTAGGCGAACGGGAGAGAGGTCAGTCCGTGTCTCAGATCGGCCTCGATCGGTTGCTCGCTGACGGACGCGAGAACGCGATCGTCTCGTGGCTCGTCGTTGGAGCGATCGGCGTCGGTGGGGGAGGTGCCCTCGCGGCAGGCCGCCCGCTCTGGATCGCGTTCGCCATCGTGTTGCTGGTGCTCGCCGTCATCCCGCCCGTGAGTTTTCGATCCTGGCGGGTGATGCTTCCCTGGGAAGTGCTCTTCCTGGCTGCGTTGCCGATGTTCGGACTGGCACTGGGGGGTCCACGAACGACTGGCCACTTCACCGCGTATCTGTCGGTCGCAGCCGTCGCGCTCGTCCTGGCCGTGGAACTGCAGGCGTTCACCAGCGTCGAGATGACGACCGGATTCGCGATCGTCTTCGTCGCGATCACGACGATGGCCGCCGCAGCGCTCTGGGCGCTCTTTCGGTGGTGGCTCGCGGGTCTCCTCGGCGTTCCGTTTCCGGCCGATAACGACGTGGTGATGTGGGAGTTCGTCTACTCGACCGGTGCCGGACTCGGCGCCGGTGCGATCTTCGAGGTGTACTTCCGTCGACTCGGTCGCATCGACGGCCGGTCGGCGGACGAGTCCCGTCTAGCAGGTGATCGGCGTGAGTAAATTGCCCCACGCGCTCACCTCGCAGCGACGACAGCGCCAGCTCACCTATCTGATGGAGCTCTCCCTCGTTGGGATGTTCTTCATCGGTATCGACCGCGGTGACGTCGGCATTCTCATCAACACCGGAATTGCGATCGCCGTCACCCAACTGCCGCCGATTCTGCGGCGGGACTACGACATTCCCATGGATCCACGCCTGACGTTGTGGATCACCTCGGCCGTCTTCCTCCACGCGCTCGGAACGGTCGGGCCACCAGGCGGATCGGCGACGTTCTACAGTCAGACCTGGTGGTGGGACCACCTCACGCACGCCCTCTCGGCCTCGGTCGTCGCCGCGGTCGGCTACGCGACGGTCCGGGCGCTCCACGAACACGCCGAGGGCATCCACTTCCCGGATAGGTTCATCTCCGTGTTCATCCTCCTGTTCGTCCTCGCGTTCGGCGTACTCTGGGAGGTTCTCGAATTCACGATCGCCCTGGCAGCCGAGCGATTCGGCATCGAGGCCGTCCTCACACAGTACGGACTCGAGGACACCATGCTCGATCTGGTCTTCAACTCGATCGGCGGCCTCCTCGTCGCGCTCTGGGGCGGCGTGTACCTGTCGGACGTCGTGAGTGCGCTCCGCAGTCGGTTCGAGCACTAACAACGGTCGTGTGGATTTATGTCGCTCGTGCTGGTAGTCCGAGACGCAATGGTTTTCAAGAAGATTACCCTGATCGGAACGAGCGACGAGAGCTTCGAGGCGGCGACCGACGACGCGATCGATCGCGCCGAATCGACGTTGCAGAACGTCCAGTGGGTCGAAGTCGACGAGCTCGGTGTCGAAGTCGCGTCAGTCGACGACCGGCAGTACCAGGCCGAAGTCACCGTCGCGTTCGAACTCGAAGGGTGAGGACGCCGGCCGTACGATTGAGGATAGGACTGCCAACGATAGCGAACAGGACCGTCAACGACGGAGAAGCGGACTGCCAACGACGGAGAATAGGATGGCCAACTACGTTCGGAAGGATTCGCCGCAACCGCACTCGCTGACCACGTTCGGGTTGTCCACGTGGAACCCTTCTGCCTGTAATCCGTCCTCGTAGTCGAGGACGCTCCCTTCGATGTACTTCATGCTCGCCGGATCGACGAACACGCGAAGGGCGTGGTGCTCGTAGACAGTGTCGTCCTCGTCCGGTTCGTCGTCGAACCGCATCCCGTAGGACAGCCCCGCACAGCCACCCTGCTGGACGAACAGTCGAAGCCCCGCGATGTCGGTATCCAGGCCCTCGTCTTCCAGCAGTGCGAGCGCCTGCGACGCCGCTTCCTCGGTGACCTCGATCCGGGTCGTGGCTTCCCCGCTCGTGGCCGGTTCGGTACTCATGGATGGGGGTACAGCGGCAACGATGTTAACAGTGACGCCTCCGGTGGTTCGCCAGCGTGTCAAATCCATACACTCTGAGGGTGGTCGTCAAAGTGCCCCGAAAAACGGTATGCAACGGGCTCACCGCTGTTGCAGAGTAAAATGAGTCGGTCGAGACCAGACCGGTGACTCAGTCGGTTCGACGACGGACACTTTCGGCGTGTGCCTCGAGCCCCTCGGCCTCCGCGAGCGTGGTGATCGTCTTCGAGAGGTCGTCCAGGCCGTCTCGAGACAGTCGCTGGACGGTGGTCGCCCTGAGAAAGGTGTCGACCGAGAGGCCACCGGTCACCCGTGCCCCGCCGCTGGTCGGCAGAACGTGGTTCGTGCCGCTGGCGTAGTCACCCGCGGCCACGGGCGTGTACGGACCGAGGAAGACGCTCCCGGCGCTATCGATGCGGTCGAGGATCGCCTCGTCGTCGGCCGCGAGGATGGCCAGGTGCTCGGGGGCGTAGGATTCGGCGAAGAGGATGGCCTCGCTCATCGAGCGGGCGAGCAGGACCCCGCTGGCGTCGTTGGAGAGGGCTTCCTCGATGATGTCGGACCGGCTTCGCTCGGGGAGCTGTGAGTCGATGGCATCGGTGACGGCCGCTGCAGTCTCTTCGTCGTCTGTCACCGCGACGACTGACGCGTTCGGGTCGTGTTCGGCCTGGGCGAGTAGTTCACTCGCGATCAGTTCCGGGTCAGCGGTCTCATCGGCCAGCACCAGCACCTCGCTCGGTCCCGCCAGAAGGTCGATTTCCACGTCACCGCGCACGGCTGCTTTCGCCGCCGTCACCCAGCGATTGCCCGGCCCGACGACCTTCTGCACCCGATCGACGGACTCCGTTCCGTACGCGAGAGCGGCGATTCCCTGTGCGCCACCGACGCTGTACACCGCGTCCGCACCGGCCGCGTAAATGGCCCCGAGCGTGACGGGGTTCGGTTCATCTGCGGGCGGCGTCGTGACGGCGATGTGATCGACGCCGGCGACGACCGCCGGAACGATGCCCATGATCGCGCTCGAGGGGTACGCGGCCGCGCCGCCGGGGACGTAGACCCCGACGCGATCGATCGGTCGAAACCGCCGGCCGAGTTCGCGCCCGTCGTCGAACGCCTCGCGCCAGTCCGCCGGTACCTGCGCGCGGTGAAACGATTCGACGTTCTCGATCGCTTCCTGGATCGCGTCTGTGACGTCGGCTGGAAGCGACTCCCAGGCGCGTTCACACTGGTCGGTACACTCGATGTTCCCGACGGTGATGTCGTCGAACTCCTCGGTGAACGAGCGGACGGCGACGTCGCCTTCCTCCCGGACCCGATCGACGATCGACTTGACGTCAGCGCGGACGGCGTCGATTCCAGCGTCCCGTTCGAACAGTGCCGCCCGGTCCGTCGGCCCGAGATCGGCGAGTTCCCGCACGTCGATGGTCATGCCGGTGCTTCGGCGAGGGCGGGAAAAACGGTTTCTCTCTGCGCTCACTGTGGGTCGTCGATCGACCAGAGGCCGATCCAGTCGAGCGTCGCCCGAACGAACAGATAGACAACGAGACAGAATCCTCCCAGCAAGAACGGTGTCCGGGCGATATCGGCCACGTCGGGACCGACGAGCAGTTGCCCGAATCCGCGTACGAAAAAACTAGCGATGACCAGTCCGAACGCCAGTATGGCCGTCTTGACGAACCCGTCGCGGTCCATACCTGGATCGATGCACGCTCTCAGTAAGAAGGTACGGTTCTGGCAGACACCGCGATGTGAGTGAGCGGAAATGTACTCGAAACCAGTGATTGACCAGCGGAACGGTCCCAGTCGAATACAGTCTTCCAATAACTGGTATCGTGGCCTGAGTAGGGCATTATCTGGACCGGTGAAATAGAAACGGGCATGGTTTCACGAACACCGTCGTCACGACGAAAAACACTCAAACGAATCGGCGCGGCGATGGGGATCGCCTGGCTGGCCGGTTGTTCGGACGGTGGTGGGCCCGAAGACGACGGAAACGGCGATGGCACGAACGGTGATACCGGCACTGACGAGAACGAAACAGTTGGCGGCGGAGACAACGAATCTGATGGAGGCGAAAACGAAACGGACGGCAACGAAACGGCCGGAAACGAGTCCGAGGGGAACGAGAGCGACACTGGCGGCGAGGGTGCGAGCGGGGCCATCGAACCGGGAACGTCGATCGAATTCAATGGCCAAACGACGGCCTGGGTCGGTATCGCGCCTGACTCGATCGCAGACGAGGAGAATCCCCCGCTGACACTCCAGAGCGGCGAGACCTACGAGATCGGCTGGTCCGAAGGTGATGGCGCAGGCCACAACATCGAAATCCGAGACTCGAACGACGAAGTCATCAACGATCTCTCTACCGAGGTCGTCTCGGAACCTGGCGACGACCAGTGGCTGGAGTTCGAAGCCAGCGACGAGATGGCACAGTACGTGTGTCAACCGCATCAGACGACGATGGTCGGCGAAATCTCGGTCGAGTAGGTCATCCTGGGTCCGTACCGGTATCACGTCGTGAATCCACCCACTGATCGATGTCGAAGGAACCGGTCAGTACACACTCGCGACTCCACTCTCTACGTGTAGGAAGTGTCGCCCGGAACACTACTGGCCGTGAACCTACTAGTAGTGTCAACGGATAATAGAACGGCGTATCCAGCTGCAGAACGCGTCTGCCCGGGCAACTCCTTGGCAATATCACATACCACGTCACCGGCCAATATCACCGCACAGTAGATTGGCGGATCAGACCACTAGGACCAATTTCTGCAACGGGGCCAACCGAAAATGTTTACTCGATTGAGTAAAACCATTGATGTATAGCTCGAACTGTCGATTCTCCAGAGAAGGCGAGCAAAAGCGCCTCTACTGGGGATTGCTTTTGCTCGCCGTTTTCTTTCTCGTGGCTGCGGGAGTTCTGTTCTTCCCGGCGCTCCAGTACGAGTTTCAACAGGGAGAGCGTGGAGAGGTTCAGCAGATAACCACCGGGCCGGTCCTAGAATACGAGCATCTCGCTCCTGAGGAACAACGCGTCGTGGACGGTGCGATCAATGGGGAGACATACGTGCTCGGTACCAGCGAACCGATTCCCGGCAATTACGAGTATTCATCCCAACCAAAACAGTTGCAAGTAAGCGAAGGGGGAACGACACACATATTCATCGATGAAACCGTCTCCCCGTGAGATCACCATTTGGGATGGCAACTATCGCGCTCGCTGTCAGCGGCCTGCTGGTGATTGCCGAAGCAGTTCGTCGCAACTACTTGCCAAACTCGTTGCCGTGGTAGAAGGATACCACTGGACCGTCGCTCTTCGTGCTTCCTCCAAGTATCACTGCCCATGCTGCAGCACCTGGCCGCTGATGCACAGAGTCTCCGTGAATACAGGACGGGCTATCGATACGTGGGTTCAAGATGCAGCCACAGGTCTGGGCAATAAAAGAGAATCCCTACCGTTGAGTGAAACCGGTCTTCTACAGGGAGAGGGATCTCGTCTGTTTAGGTCAGTCTCCCGTTCGTCGGCCATGCTCAAAGGTCTCATCACAAACATATTGATTCGGGAATTGGAGTGCGAATTCCGTTTCTATCCCTCGTTACTTTTATAAACTTCACATTTGTTGGATATTCTATGCAGTCCCCACTACGACGCGCCGCTCTCACCGTTTGCGTCGCCCTCCTAATGGTCTCCGCCGGCTGTACCGACGGGATAGTTCCAACCCCCACCGACAACACGACCCAGCCCGATACGGAGGCGCCCACCACTGTGGATCAGTACCCGCCGGGCGTCGCGTCGAACGGCACGCTTACGAACGGCACTGCACTCCTCGACGCGCATTTCGACGCGACAGCGAACGAATCAATCGCGTTAACACAGACGTTGACGGGCCAGAACGAGAGTGTTACCTACCGCTACGTACACGGCGCGAGCCCGAAACCGTACTACAGTTCGTTCAACCGGACGACCGACGGAGATCAACTAACCGAGGAGTTCTACTGGGTGGGATCGAACGGCTACTATCGGGTCACCTTTGACGAGCAGACGAGGTACTCCGTCTTTCAGAACTCCACCGCCGGTGTCACCGCCTGGACCCACGATTCCCCATTCGGGCCACGGTCAACCCTGCGGTCTCCCCTCGGCGTCGGAAACTACAGCGTCAACGGCACCGTCGAACGCGATGGCCAAACGTTCGTCCGCCTCACCGCCACCGACGTTTCGCAAGCCCTGAACGAGTTCTGGGAGGCGTACGAGGGAACGGTGCTCGTCACAGCCGAGGGAGTCATTTACGACATCGATTCGACCTTCGTTCAAAACACCGACAACACGACGGAAACTGTCGAAGAATCGATATCGCTTACCACCAACGTAGAATGGTCCGGGCCGCCATCGTGGGTTGCTGACGTCGCCCAGCTCTCGATCTCGACAGTCGAAAGCGGAAAGGCGCTCGAAATCCGTAACACTGGCGGAGGAGCCCTCCCAGCGAACGCGTCGTTCAATGTCTATATAAGCAACGAGACTAGGTGGGGATCCCCCATCTCGGGGCATCCAGAGGGAACCATTACCACGGATGCGAGACTCGAACCCGGTGATGCTGTCTATGTGACCGTGAGCCCTGGCGAAGACTCACCGTCATTCGCGCTTCACGACGACCGAGTGGGTGGAGAATTCACCATCGGCGAGGCGGGCATTATGGGGACGCACGAAAACGTTTTTTACCGATTGCAAACGGACTCCAAATACAGCTGACGCTCACAGCATCATCAAAACTGCATCCGACATCATAGACTTAGCCTTTCCAAATTCCCCACTTCTTGACACCTTCACCGGAAACCCAGTGAGGGCCGACGCTTGCTGTTCAATACCCGATCCATCCCTGAATAAATGGGTTCAAAATATATTATTCAGATACAATTCTGTTTGGGTATTCAAATGTGCGCCCGGAACACTAACGTCCAGCCTCATCCCTGGCGGCGTGCCGTGTTAGCTGGCTAACCCTCGTGCCGGGCGTAGCGTGATTCCGTCAGGAATCACGTTGAGTAGGCGGCGTAAGCCGCCAGCAGTGTGTCGCGTACCCGGGTTCTCCAATACCGTCATCGCTGCCGTGTGGATACGCTCTGTTGGGGACTAAGGTACGCAATCGTGCTACGAAGTACGTGCTGAAAACGTTTCCCGTTGGTCGATTGCAGGCTCGACGAAAACGATACAGCACCTCGTGGCTGTGTCAGTAGACGTACTCGTCCTCGGCGAACTGCACGTAGCCGCCGTTGCGGTAGCCGAACTTCCGGCGTTTGTACGCGAGGAGGAGTTTACTCGCGCCGATGCCGGCCGAGTAACCCCTCTGTAGCAGACTCCGGTCGTCACCGTCGCCGATCATGCCGTTCGCGACGGCGAAGACGCGGTCCCAGTCGTCGGGCTCGTAGTCGGCGACGATGTCGGCGAAGGAGACGTTTCGCGCCACTTCGCTCCCGATCGCCCGTTTCCACACGTCGTTGTAGGTGCCGAGTTGCTTCCTCGCGGCGAGTCGACCGGCGATCTTGCCGGTGCGAACGGCGACGTGGTAGCCACCTTCGTGGAACGCCGAGGTGGTCCCCATCGCACCGCCTGCCACGGCGATCCCAGCGTCGACGGGTGAGTCGATCGGTCGGGTCGAGGAGATCGGGTACGTTTCGGTGCCTTTCGACTTCCCACGGTCTTCGACGCGCGGCATGTCGGATTCGACGTCGTACTCGTCGCCGTAGACGGCTTCGAGCAGTCGATCGACGTACGTCGCTCCTGACGGAATGCCGTCGTCCGACGGGTCAAGCAGTCGATAGGACACGGGGTGGGCGACGTCGTCCAGCGTCATGCCGATGGGCATCGTCAACCCGACGCGGGCGACCGTTCCGTCGTTCGGGAACACCCACGGGTAGGCGGTCTCGCCGGGCATCCAGCCCCACCAGAATTTGAGTCGGTCTTCGGAGAAGATCTCCTCGGGGAACTCACGATACTCCTGGTAGGCGATGTGATTGGCCGTCGGTGGTGAGAGCTGGTCGGCGATACTCGATCCCGGAGGCGTGAACTGATCCAGCGCGTCCATGGTGATCCGACGCTGTGGACCGTCGGCCAGCACGACCCGGTCGGCCTCCAATTCGTCCCCGCCAGAGAGGGTAAGCGTGTGTGTCGGGCCGCTCGCCGCCAGATCGGTTTCGAGAGTGGAGACACTCGTGCCGACGCGGATATCGGCCCCGGCGTCGCGGGCTCGCTCGTAGAGCCAGTCGTCCATCCGGGCCCGGTGGAAGGTAAAGCCAAATCCTGGATAGGTCGAGTCCATGCCCGTCGTATCGAGCGAGACGGTGGTCGAGGGACCGACGAAATCCGTTCCCGACAGCTCCTGCAGGACGACGTCGTCGGGAATGTCCTGATAGTCCTCGTCCATGATGTCTACCCAGTAGTCGAGCATTCCCGCTGCGTCCGTCGAATCGGGACCAAGTTCCTCGCGGTCTTCCCGGGGAACCCCCTGTTCGAGACAGACCGTCTCGGCACCGTGGGCAGCTGCCTGCTCCGCAGCTGATGCGCCCGCTGGGCCGCCACCCACGATCGCGACGTCTACGCGTTCCATACGGCGGACCACACAATCACCCCTAATAAGCAGTCTGAAACGTCCCAACGGTGAGGCACCTGGTTCATCTCCAAAATCGTCTCCGGGACCGTCGAATCACTGCCGTTTTTTATGGACCGGGTCGGATCGTGCAGTATGACCGACTCACCGCACGTGACCGTCGAGATCGCAGACCAGATCGGCCGGGTTACGATGGATCGTCCGGAGAAACACAACGCGATGACGCCGGAGATGGCCGAATCAATCGCGACGGCCCTCGCGGACCTCGCGGCAGACGACGACGTTCGCTGTCTCGTCCTGACGGGCTCCGGCGGGACGTTCAACACCGGGGCCGACCTGGCCGGCCTCGAAGGCGACGAGCGGGACGAGGCGGTCATCGACTCGGTCGCGGACCCGCTCCACGCGAGCGTCCGGACCATGACGAGCGCGCCGAAACCCGTCGTCACCGGCATCAACGGCATCGTCGCCGGCGGTGGCCTCGGGCTGGCCCTCGCGTCGGACATCGCGATCATGTCGAAGGAGGCCCGCATCCAGTACGCGTACCCGTCTATCGGCCTCTCTGGGGACGGTGGAATCACCTGGCTCCTGCCCCGACTTCTCGGGCTGCGCCGAGCGCAGCGGTTCGCGTTACTGAACGAGGGGTACGACGCACCCGGGGCTGTCGACGCGGGGCTGGTTACCGAAGCGGTTCCCGACGACTCCTTCGACGACCGGCTCGCCGAGGTCGCCGCCGAGCTCGCGTCGGGCCCGACGAAGGCATTCGGAACGATTCGCCAACTGCTGTTCGAAGGGGCGGACCGATCGCTCGACGACCACCTCCGTCACGAGCGTGACGGGGTGACCGGACTCACCGAGACCGACGATTACGCCACCGGCGTCGGGACTTTCTTCGAGGACGAGGAACCGACCTTTACCGGCCACTAACGCCCAATCTGTCGGACACCGGGCCGGCGTGACTGCCCGTGTCGCGAAAATCGGACCCACTGCCGACCAGTGCGTATTTGTCGGCCCCGTGAATTGCACACCATATGACTGCGAACGACGAATCGGCCGGACGAGCGATCGGGTCTCGACACCTCGCGCTCCTCGTCTTCGCCCTCATGGTCGTGCTCTTTTCGCTCATCGACGGGACTCGGCCGATCGCGATCGGGCTGTTGTGGATCGTCGCACCCGTCGCCGCGTTCGGAACCCTGGTGCAGGTGATTCGCGGGTCGGTCTCCCTCCGAAGCGGTCGGGGTCTCATCTTTTCGATGTGGTGTGCGGCGGTCGCGACGATCGCGATCCCACTCGGGGCGCTCGTCGTCGACCCCGACATCGGTTCGGCGCTGACGTTCCTCGGCTTCCTGTCGGCACTCATCGCGGCGGGCTTCGCCAGGCTATCGGTGACGGCCCCGATCGTCGTATCCCGGGAACTGCCACCCGAACAGGAGTTCGTCACTGAGGACGGTCAACCGGTCCCACGTTCGACTGACAACCCTGCAGATAGAGATGATGACGAGGTCAATAGCGGTGTCGTCGGGGGCGAGCAGCGCGAGCACACCGAGTGAGTGACCAACTCGGGTTTCATTGCCATCGGTCGCGTATACGGCCTATGTCGCGTGCGGAGACGCTAGCTGCGATGCTCGTCGACGAGTCGACCGTCACGATCGTCTGTCACGACAATCCGGATCCCGATTGCCTCGCGAGCGCCCTCGCGTTCGAACACATCGCTCGCTCCCGGGACGTCCCCTCCTCACGAATCGTCTACGGCGGTGAGATCTCCCATCAGCAAAACCGGGCCTTCGTCAACATGCTCGACATCACCGTCGATCACGATGGCGAGGTCGACTCCGACGGGTTCGTCGTCTTCGTCGATCACGCACGTCACAGCGTCTCGACCGTCGACGCGGGAATCGAACCGGACGCGATCGTCGATCATCACCCCGCACCGGACGTGGACGCGCCGTTCGTCGACATCAGACCGACGTACGGTGCGACCGCGACGATATTCGTCGAGTATCTCCAGGCACTCGAGATCCAACTCACCAGGCGATTGGCCACCGCGCTGCTGTTCGCGCTTCACCGCGAACGACTCGACTTCGTTCGTGAACCGACGCGGGCCGAGTACGAAGCCGCACTGGCCGTCTACGACGACGCGGATCTCGATTCGCTCGAGCAGCTTTACGGGAGTGCGTTCACGCCAGCGACGATCGACGCGATCGGTGAAGCGATTCGCTCGCGCAGCCGTCGTGGCTCCGCACTCGTCGCCAACGTCGGTCGAACGCCGGAAACGGACGCGCTTCCGCAGGCCGCAGACTACTTGTTGAACGTCGAAGGCGTCAACACGGTCCTCGCGTACGGGATCGTCGGGGAGGCGATCCGGCTTTCCGCCAGATCGATCGACCCTCGCGTCAACGTCGGACGGACGCTCAATCAGGCGTTCGATCCACTGGGAACAGCGGGCGGCCATCACGATATGGCTGGAGGCCACATCGATCTGGGTATTTTCAGCGATTACGCGGACGACGACGACTGTGAGACGCTCATTTCAATGCTCTCACCTCGAATCGAACACAGATTCTTCGAGGCACTCAGACTGGCACCAACGTGACCGAGTGATGGTGGTCGAGTGGCAAGCCGAACACAGTGACGGTCTTCGAGTGGCAGGTCGACACAGTGACGGTATTCAAATGGTGTACCAGCGACGGGTGTTTCCCTGCGAGCGTCTTGCCGTGCGGCGAATCACTTCCTTTTTACAGACAGACGCGGAAGTGCGGGTATGAGCTTCGAGGAAGACGATCAGGTCGTACTCTCCGACAAACACAGCGAGTTCGACGGTGAAACCGGGACCGTCACACAGACGATGGAATCGATGTTCGGTGACGTCACCTACACGATCAGCTTCGAAGACGGCCAGGAATCCGGCGTCCCGGAAGACGCACTCGAGGCTGCCGACGACGCCGACGAGTAACGACGACCGACGATCACTGACGGACGGTACAGCCCGCAGGGGACCGGGCCCGCCAGCGATCAACTGCGACCGACTCCCACCGACCGACCCATGTCGAGTATTCCACTACACTACGTCGATTTGCGTGCGTTCTGTTACGCCACCGAGGACGACAAGCGCGTCGAACAGGCCCTCCGTCTGTTCCTCCCCGAGGACGTCGAACTCGATAGGGTCGAGACCACGGGCCACTACGGGGATCGGATTCTGATCTACTCCGTTCGCGTCGAGCGGGCGGACGAGATTCGCCACGTCCTGACCCAGCTGGCGTCACTCCCAGCACTGGACCAGGTGACCGACGAACTCGACGATCGCGTCACCGACAACACGGAACTGTTCCTCACGCTCGACAAACAGGCTGCGTTCAACGGTTCCGTCCGACGTGGGGACGGGATCACCGTCCGCGGGAAGCTGGAAGCGTACCCGGCGACCAGAGAGGCCGCCATCGAGAACGCCCGTGACATCCTCTCCGACCTCGACGAAAACGAGTGAGGTATCGGATCGGTGTCGACGCAGGGCTACCGGCGTAATCACCCCGCTCCCGTGAACCGATTACGAACACGGCACTTTTGACGCGACCGATTGAATTGAGCGCACATGGACGTACCCGTCGTCGGTGGCGATCCGGTTCGAGACGAAGTGGGGGCAGCACTGGCTGACGTGGATATCGACGTGCGATCGGCGACCGTCGACGAACTGGCCCAGGCGCCCGTCGGTGTCGTCGCCGGAGTGACCGGTTCGGAGACGTTTGAAGCGGCGAATCGGCACGCCCGGAGCGGCGAAACGCCCTGGATCGCCGTCGAAGTGGGTGGCGTCGGCGGCCAACCGATCGATACCGTCGATGCGTCGGTATCGGTGTTCGGTCCGAAAACGGCCTGCTTTGCGTGCCTCCGGGATCGTGTCCGATCGACACACGAGGGCGACAATAGCGGGTCGAAAGCGAGCGGTTCCCGTCGGACGGTCCGCCTGGCCGGCGCAATCGCCGGCAGCGAGTGCGTTCGAACCTTAGAACAGGGAACGAACGCACCGTTCGCGACCGTGACCGAACTGCCCTACACAGAACGCCCGCTGCTTCCCGTCCCGGGGTGTGCGTGTCAGCAGGGGGACCGAGACCGCACCCTCGATCGAACCGACGAATCGGGGCTGACGCTCGACGAAACCGTCGACGCGATGGATCGGGCGATCGACGAGCGGATCGGTTTGCTCAAATCGATCGGTGAGATCGACTCCTATCCGGTGCCGTACTATCTTGCTACGCTCGCGAATACCGGTGCCTATAGCGACGTCACCGCACCCACGAACGCGGCCGGCGTCGACCACGATTGGAATCGGGCGTTCGTCAGGGCGATCGGGGAAGGGTTAGAGCGGTACTGCGCCGGCGTCTATCGCGAAGCGGATTTCGTCGTGTCGGCCGCCGAATCACTCGATGCCGCCCTTGAACCGACGGCGATCGTCAGCCCGGACGACACCCCCGCGTTCGATCCGTCGACCGACTCGCGCTGGGTCGACGGCGTGGATCTCTCGACCGGCAAGCAGACCTCCCTCCCGGCGGATGCGGTCCACTTCCCCCAACCCGGCCCGGGCTACGTCCCACAGATCACGACCGGCCTCGGACTCGGATCGTCGACCGCCGACGCACTCGTGGCGGGCCTGACCGAGATCGTCGAACGGGATGCGACGATGCTCTCGTGGTACTCGACAGCCGATCCCGTCGAACTCTCGGTGAGCGACGAGCGATTCCAGACCGTTGTACGCCGGGTCGAAAGTGAGGGACTGGCAGTTACGCCGATGCTCGTTACGCAGGACGTCGACGTGCCGGTCGTCACCGTCGCCGTCCACCGTGAGGACGGTGACTGGCCGGCGTTCGCTGTCGGGTCGGCGGCAGACCTCGACGCCACGGCCGCTGCACGGAGTGCCCTCGCCGAAGCGACGCAGAACTGGATGGAACTTCGCTCGATCGGCCCGGACGAGGCGGCCGACGCGGGCGCCTGGATCGGCCACTACGGATCGTTCCCCGATGCTGCCCGGGACTTTCTCGACACGTCGGGGACCGTCGACGCGGCGTCGCTGTCACCGGAATCGGTTCCCGCAGGGGCGTCAGCGGTCGAGACACTCGTCGAGCGGCTCACGGAGGCGGGGCTCACGCCGTACGCCGCCCGTCTCACCACACGCGACGTCGCGGCGCTCGGCTTCGAAGCCGTGCGCGTGATCGTTCCCACTGCACAGCCGCTGTTTACGGCAAACCCATACTTCGGAGAACGAGCGCATACCGTGCCGAACAAGCTGGGTGCCGGGCCTCGCCTCGACGGGCCGCCACATCCGTATCCCTGACTCACTGCACCCGGCTCCGGCTGCTACTCTCTCCGTCCATCGTACCGATCCGTTCACTCGCGGAGGCTGAGATCGAGATCCAGGCCATCGTCGGTGACCGTAATCGTGAGCTGTTTCGTTTCGGGCCCCAGTAGTTCGGTGGCTTCGTCGATAACCGCGTCTTCGTCCGGCCCCTCCTCGCCATCTGCAGCCAGTTCGACGAGTTTGACGCTAGCTTGCGAATCGGCGTTCGGGACACGCCCGATCTCTGTGGTGGCTCCGACTGGAATCGACACCGGCGTGTCGATGTTCTTCCGGTTCGAGTCGAGTTCGGTCACGGTAACGACGACACCTTTCGGCGAGTCGGTTTCGTTCTTCCCGTTGAGCAGGATCGGCATGCTGAGCGAGAACGTGTAGATGAAGTAGCCTACGAGCCCGAACGCAGAGATCCCACCGGCCCCGGCGAGTAGCGTACGTCGGTTCACACAGGAGTCTAGCCGTCGAGAATCCCTTAGTGTTACCATTTTGGCCCCGGTGGCAGGCGCCGGAATCAGCCCACGGTAAGAATCGAAACGCAGGTGAGGGGGTCGTCGGTCACGTTTCGGTGGCGTTACTCAGACTGCGGCGAGTAGTTCGGCGCTTCGTCGGTGATGACGACGTCGTGGGCGTGGCCCTCTGCCTGGCCGGCGCTGGAGACTCGAACGAACTCAGCGCGATCTTTGAATTCGGGGACGGTTTCGGCGCCGACGTAGCCCATCCCGGACTGCATGCCTCCGGAGAGTTGGTGAAGTTCGGATTTGAGCGTTCCCTTGTAGGGTGTCGCCGCCTCGACTCCTTCGGGGACGTACTCGTCTTCCTCGTCGGGGTCCTCCTTAAGGTAGCGTTCCGTGTCGCCGGATTTCATCGCGCCGACGGAGCCCATCCCGCGGTACTGCTTGTACTTCTTGCCGTTCATCGTGACGACGCGGCCTGGTGCCTCGTCCGTGCCCGCGAAGTACGACCCGAGCATGACGGCGTCTGCGCCGGCCGCGATGGCCTTGATCGCGTCGCCGGAGTAGCGAATGCCGCCGTCGGCGATGACGGGCACGTCGTGTTCCGCGGCGACGTCGGCGACCTGCGCGACCGCCGTGATCTGTGGCATGCCGGCACCGGAGACGACGCGCGTCGTGCAAATCGAGCCCGGGCCGATGCCAACCTTGATTCCGTCGGCGAAGTCGACGAGTTCCGCGGCGGCCTCGCGAGTCCCGACGTTGCCGACGACGACGTCCGCGTCGACACTCTCTTTGATCTCCTTCGCCCCGTCGATGACGTTCCGGTTGTGCGCGTGGGCGGTGTCGATAAACAGGACGTCCGCGTCGACGTCGTCGGCGGCCTCGGCTCGATCGAGTTCGAACGGGCTGACCGCGACGCCGACACGCAGCCGGCCATTCTCGTCGCGAACGGCTTCTTTGTACTCACGTCGCTGGAGGATGCCCTGCATCGTGACGAGTCCGACGAGAAGGTTCTCGTCGTCGACGACCGGCACTCGTTCGATCTTGTGTTCGTACATCAGGTCGAACGCGTCGCGGGAGTCGACGTCCTCGTGGGCCGTGATGACCTCGTCGGTCATCGCCTCCGTGACGGGGTCGTCCTCGTTGACTTCCAGGTGCGGGCGGATGTCGGTGCTCGAGATGATGCCGAGGACCTCACCGCGCGTGTTGACCACGGGGGCGCCGCCGACACCCTCCCGGGCCATCAGTTCGTCGACCTCGCGGACGGACATCTCCGGGTTGGCGGTGACGACGTCGTCGAGGGGGATGATCAGCTCGTCGGCGCGCTTGACGCGATCGATCTCCTCGACCATCCGATCGATCGTCATGTTGCGGTGCAAGACGCCGAGGCCACCCTGCCGAGCCATCTCGATGGCAAGTCCGCTCTCCGTGACGGTGTCCATCGCCGCCGAGAGGATCGGGGTCGACACTTCGACGTTGGTCGAAATTTGCGAGGTGAGATCGGCTTGATCGGGTTCGACGCGGCTCTCTTTCGGCCGGAGCAACACGTCGTCGAATGTCAGCGCCTCAGGTACCCGTAGTTTGTCCGTAAAGAACTCGTCCGATGGAAGATCCTTCGCCATGTAAACTGTCCGACTGGCCCACCCAAAAACGTTGCGAGATTCGGTCGTCTCGATTCGGTCGGTGGGGACGTGTGCCGTGAAATCCTCTCTCACGCAACGCTTACTAAAACACGACCCAACTTGATTCACATGAACGCTGTGATGGCTTCAGATTCCGGAAACGCTGGCTGGACGAGTTTCGACTTCGTCGCTGCCGCTTTTCTCCGGATGAAACCACTCACAGCACGGGTACCGATTCGCGGGCGAGACTGGCTCTGCCGCCGGCTCTCGAGGGTCCGTGATCGTGACACCCACCACCCATCGGCCACGGGGTACGGCCATCGTCCCTGACCGATGAGTGCGTCCACGCATCCGATCGCCAGGCGCCTGTCCAGCCTCGGCGAGTCCGATCGCTCGTTACTCGCGCTCGTGATGGGCCTGCCCCTGATCGACGGTATTTTCCCGGCGCTCGTTCTCGCCGGTGCACTGGAGAACCCGCTCGACGCGATCCAGATCGGTCTGTTGATCTTCGGCGGGAGCGCCACGGTTGCCGTCGTCCTCGGCGAGATGGACGGCACGCCGCGCGAACAGGCGCGGACGGTCCTCGTCGTCGGCGTCCCCCTGATCCTGGTCGCGGCGCTCCAGGCGGCCATCGCCCCGTCGATCGCGAGCGTCCTCGATCTGGTGACCTTCGAGCGCTTCGCTGCCCTCGTCATCGCGGCCATCGCTGCAAAGACCGCCAGCGCTCGGATCGGCGAGTACCTGCCGGGCCCAGGCGTGATCATCGCGCTGGGCCTGTTGGCCAGCCTCGATCCCGAAGGTGCGACGTTCGAGATCCTCGCGGATCCGATGCTGGTCGCGAACGCGCTCCTGGCGGCCGGTATCGGCGTCGGCTTCGCCCTCTCACTGGCCGTCTTCGGCCCGGTGCTTCGGCGGTACGTCGACGTGGATCGCTTCCGCTTCGGCTGTGCCCTCGCCCTGGGGATCCTTCCGTTGTCCCTGCTGGGGATGGCCTTCGGGCAGGCACCGCTGGCCGTCCTGGTGGTCGCCGGGCTGTTCGCTCTCGATCCCGACGGCGAGGAAGGGGACGAGGCGACCGCGAAACAGCCGACACAGTCTGCAGCCGATCGTGCACACCGCACTGACGGCGGCGTTCGTCGCTCGCACGACGACGCAGCAGAACCCGGTGAAGAGGATTCCACAGTTGGGGAGTCCGCGATCTACGATCCCTACCCCAGCGACGACGGGACAGACACGGCCGGCCGCGCGCCGTGGATGTAGCCACCTGAATCGAAACCACTTTAGGGCACTTGCACCTACCCAAATTCGAGGGGTCGTGGCCAAGCCAGGCATGGCGACTGACTCCAGAGGCATACCCGCCCGGGACGACACTCCAGCTGATATACTGATCGAGTGGCTGATCACCGCTCGTGTGATGACCCTCTGGAGTTCCGAGGTGGGTCCGGAGATATCAGTCAATCGGGGGTTCAAATCCCTCCGACCCCATACTTCTGCTGCGAACAACGGCGTGAGCAGCACGATCTAGCATTTCAACGGCAACCACGACTTTCCAAAGCGGATCGAGAAGGCGTGAACCTCTATACCGAGTGAGTCGCCACTGTTCATTCAGGGAGATAGAGGAGGCAGCCGTTCCGACAAACGACTCGTTACGTCTTCGATTCGAGGGTGGTGTCGTGACGGGGTGTATCGTCCGGGTGCTCGCCACGGAAGCATCGCAGTTCTATTACGATCGCTGTTTAGGCTGACTGATTCGGCGTCTCTATTCATCACCTCGTGGGAGAAAGATGCGCGTCCGATCGCGTAGAAAATCCCTACACCAGAGCGTCGCTGCGAACCCAGACACGTACCCGTGTCCATCAGGATTATCTCGTACGTACCAGTCGGGATCCGTGGTCGATTCAGCGGCTCAGCCGCCGGTCGAAACCCGTTTTGGCGGGCGCGAGATGCTTTTCGTCCTGTCTCCCGCTCGCCGGGACGAAGTGGGCAAATTCACATACCCCCAGTACCAACGAGCGTGTATGGGCGAATCCGAAAACAGCGACCCGGTCACAGACGAGGCGTCGTCGACCGGCACGCTCGACACCGACGGCGGATCGAGTGACCAGCCGGCTGACTCGACGACCGACGAGGACAGCGTTGCTTCGACAAGCAACGAGGACAGCGTCGCCACGACGAGCGACGAGGGAACGCTCGAATCGACGTCCGTCGAACAGACGGCCTCCGACTCGGACGCCGCGACGACCGACCCCGACTCGACGTTCGCGGGGCGCAACGCCGTTCGCGCGGCTGGCCTGGTCGCCGGTCTCGGCGTCTTCCTCTTCTGGGGCCCGGTGCTGTTCACCGGGGCAGGCCTCACCATGTGGATGCAGTTCGGCCTCGGCCTCACCATCGCCATCGCCGGCTCCGTCACCGCGATGAAACACGGTGAGGGCGCCGCCGCGGCGATCGGGCTTCCGCTCCTGGCTGCCGTCATGGGAATCCTCGTCGTCGCACTGCCACAGCTCACCGACGTCCACTCGGCGACGCTCGAAGTCGTCAACTCCGTCGCCGGGATCGTCGTCATCCTGCTCGCACTCCTGGTTATCTTCGGCTTCCGGAAAGACGCCGCCGAACAGGGCGGTCGCGCGACGCCGAGCCGATAACGACCGACTGGCGACGTATTCTTCGCTCCGACCGACACCAATTTTGTTCAGGAACGGCTGTCCACCGTTTCGACCGATAGGATCGCCACACAGAGAACCCGTTCACCGCACCAGCGCGGCCAGCGCACGTGAACATCCACCTCCAGAAATGCCCGACAGACTACTCGTCTGATTCGGATTCGTCTTCGCGGTGGACGACCACGCGGTCGATGTGGCCGACGTCACCGGTCGTCGTCATCGTGCCGAGCAGGTCGGCCTCGTAGAGCAACGCGCTGACAGACTGGCGCTCGCCGTCCTCGTCGTACTCGGTCCGGTGTTCGATCCAGTATTCGTTCGCTGTGTCGTCGTCCTCGGGGACGGTGAGCGTGATCGACCGTAACGTCCCGGGAAGCAGCGCGTTCTCTAGCGTCAATTCCTTCGTCTCGATCGATAGGGCCGTGCAGGAGACCGGCGATTGGGGGGTTTCGTCGTACCCCTCGTTGTACCGATCGAAGTACAGATCGAGTTCGTCGCCGGTCTCAACGGCTGGAAGCACGGCCACGGGCGGGCCATCCAGCTGCTCGTCAGTCATTACCCGGTCGTTCGGCGGCATCGAACAAAACCGTCACCCTTCCGGTGTGACAGACATGCCGTACTCGGGCCAGGAGCGACGACACGTCACCGCGCTTACTCGAACATGCCCGTCGAAAAGTAGCGCTCGCCGCTGTCCCAGAAGACCGTGACGACGAGCGGGCAGTCCGTCATTTCACCGCCGTCGGTGCGAGCAGCTCGGCCGTCCTCTGGGTCGCCGAACTGGCGATCGAGCGCATCCGGAAGCTCGGGGCAGGGTTGGGCCGGGTTCGCGATCCGGTCGGCGACGGCCCGCGAGACGAGGCTGGTGGCCCCGCTCGATTGGCCGACGAGGATCCCCTCCTCTCGGGCGAGTCGTCGACACTCACCCTCGGCGTCCTCGAGCGCGACGGTTTCGACCGTGTCGATCAGCGACCGATCGAGGTTATCGCTCACGAATCCGGGGCCCATGCCCTGGAACTCATCGTCGCCGGACTCGCCAGTCGAGAGCACCGGGTTTCGCTCCGGTTCGACCGCCACGATCTCGGCGTCCGGGAACCGCTCCCGAACGCGGCGGCCGATGCCGGTGATCGTACCGCCGGTCCCCACGCCGGCGACGAACGCGTCGATCGACCGGTCGCCAATCTGCTCCAGTAATTCGACCCCAGTCGTTCGATAATGGGCATCGGGGTTGGCCTCGTTTTCGAACTGGCCGAGCTGGACGGCGCCCGCGGCGGCGATCTCGTCTGCGCGGTCGCGCGCGTCGGACATGTCCCCTTCGACCAGTTCGATCTCGGCTCCGTAGGCAGCCATCACCTGCCGGCGCTCCGCGGATTTGCCCGCCGGCATCACGATCGTGAGATCGTAGCCACGAACTGCGGAGACGAGTGCGAGTCCGATCCCCGTGTTCCCGCTCGTCGGTTCGACGAGTCGATCCCCTGGCTCGATCTCGCCAGCCTGTTCGGCCGCGTGGATCATCCCCATCGCCGCCCGATCCTTGGCCGACCCTCCCGGATTCGCCGACTCGAGTTTCGCCGCGACCGTCGCTCCCGGCGGGCTATCGAGTGCCACCAGCGGCGATCCGATGGTGTCCAGGATACCGTTTCTCATCGGCGGAAATACGGACGGGAGACGTAAACCACTGCTGGAGGACGGGAATATCGCCGGTGACGACACCAGAACGAACGATCGTACGTTTTCACGGAGCGTCCACCGTGGACGACCTCACAATGCGCGGCAACGAGTTCCGCTAACCGCGGGCGTTAACTCTGCCTGTCCAGTAGTCCCTGGCGTGCAACTCGAAACGCTTCGCCCGAATCCGGCGTGGGACGACGCCTCCTACGAGGACGTCGTCGAGACGATCGAAGCCCACCGAGGCGACCTGACCTACCGCATCTGGGGCGCCGACTGGTGCGGCGATTGCCGATCCACCCTGCCCGACTTCGGCGCAGCCCTCGAGGCCGCGTCTATCCCCGACGACCGCATCGACGTACGACCCGTCGACCAGGACAAAGCCGGGGAAGGGGTCGACGCGTACGGGATCGAGTACATTCCAACGATCGTCGTCGAGACGGACGACGGAACCGAGGTGGGCCGCTTCGTCGAGTCAGAACCCGTTCCCCCAGCGACGTACCTCGCCGACGCGATCGAGGAGTGGGCCGAAACAGTCTGATACTGGCTCAAAACGGAGTACCGTCGCACGGGAAAGTTAGAACGGTGCCCCGTCGGACGGGAAAGTTAGGACGGTGCCTCGTCGCACGTGGAAGTTAGAACGGTGCCCCGTCGGACGTGGACTCCTCTCCGTCGTGCCACGTGAGTGCGGTCGAAAGATCGTGCTCCGGCGGCGAACAGACCCGATCCGCACAGACGTAGACCGTTGGTTCGTCCGCACGCTGTTCCCTGTCGGCCCAGATCGGTGGGACCGTGTCGACCCCGATCACGTCCAGCCAGTCGTCGAGCATCGCCGACGACGCCGGTCGGTGGGCGAGTAGCCGTCGAGGGAGGTACGTCCGCCCGAGAGTGCGTTCCCATTCCATCGGTCGTCCGTCCGCGACGGTCGTCACTTCGAGTGGCCCGTGTGTGACGAGAGACTGTGCCAGCGACAGCGAGACGTATTCGAACGGAGATTCTTCGATCTCGGTCGCGTGGGTCGAGACGACTCGGTGGGCCATCTCGCCGAAAGGTTCGGCTGTGAACGGATCGAGCAACGCCAGTATTTCGACTGCGACGCCGGTCGGTGACGGCGTCGACTGGTCGCCCAGTTCCTGCGGTCTGACGAGCAACGATTCGCCGCGTTCCGGCGTGAAATACAGCGTCTCGGCTGATTCGTCCCAGAAGTCCCGACGAATCGCGCGGGCGAGATCGAGAGCGAACGCGAGGAATTCGACCTCGCCCGTCGCCTCGTAGCACGTCAACGCACCGCGAGCGAGGAACGCGTAGTCTTCGAGATAGCCATCGATTCCCACGTCCCCATCCCGGACGCGCCTGGCGAGCCGGCCGGTGTCGTCGTCCCAGAGGTGCGTGCGGACGAACGCCAGCGCATCGGTCGCGAGTTGCGCGTATCGGTCGTCACCCGACGGTTCGTCCGATGAAGCGACATCCGACGCCGCGTCGATAGCTGCTTCGCGTCCGCTGGTCCCGAGGACGATCGAGGCCTCCGCGAGCATGTCGATCGCCAGCCCGTTCCAGCCGGCGAGTATCTTCTCGTCACGCGGTGGGCGCGGTCGCGTCGCTCTGGCCTCGAAAACGGCCGTCCGGGCGGCGTCGAGTCGGTCCTCGACCGTCGACGGCGCCAACCCGTAGTCGGTTGCCAGGTCCTCGATGGACGCCTCGACGGTCAACACCGTCGACCCCTCGAAGTTTCCCGAGTCAGTGACGCCGAACCGATCACAGAACAGCGCCCCGCTTTCGTCCGACAGTCCAGCCTCGGCTACCGCCGACTCGATTTCGGCTGGTGTCCAGACGTAGAACGCGCCTTCTTCTCGTTCACCCGACTCCGTCTCGCTCTGGGCGTCGAGCGTGCTGTAGAAGCCGCCCTCGGGATGGCGCAGTTCCCGTTCGAGGAAGTCGACAGTCTCGCGAACCGTCCGCGCGTAGCGGTCGTCGCCGGTGACCTGATAGCCGGCGAGAAGCACGCGCGGGATCGCGGCGTTGTCGTACAGCATCTTCTCGAAGTGTGGCACCGTCCAGTCTTCGTCGACGCAGTAGCGATGGAAGCCGCCGCCGACGTGATCGTACAGGCCGCCGGTACACATCGCGTCGAGTGCCCGCGTCGCCGTTTCGTGGGCGGTGGGCCGATCGTGGGTTGCGTCGAGACGGAAGAGCGCCTCGACGCGACGTGGCTGTGGGAACTTGGGTCCGCCACGACCGAACCCACCGTGCTCGTCGTCGCTGGCCCGAAGTGCTGCCTCGCCGACTCGCTCCAGTCCGTCGGGCCCATCGGCGTCGAGTCCAACATCGATCGGGCTGTCTGTATCGGCCGAGATCGGTTCCGGAGTCGACGCCGATTCGCCGCCACCGTCCGCCGAATCGAGGCGGTCTGTCGCCATCGCCGCCCACTCGTTGGCGCGAGCCTCGATCTCGTCACGGTTCTCGCTCCACGAAACACGGATCTGCCTGCAGAGCTCTACGAATCCCGGTGTGCCGCGCTGAGCCTCGCGTGGAAAGTACGTCCCGACGTAGAACGGGCGACCGTCCGGCGTGAGCCAGGCAGAGAGGGGCCACCCACCGCGACCGGTGACCGCCTGGCAGACAGTCATGTAGATGCTGTCGACGTCGGGCCGTTCCTCGCGATCGACCTTGATCGGGACGAATCCCTCGTTCAGCACCGCGGCGACGGTCTCGTCGGCGAAACTCTCTGCTTCCATCACGTGACACCAGTGACACGCCGAATACCCGATCGAGAGGAAGATGGGGCGATCGCGCTCCTGGGCCGCCGAACGCGCTCGCTCGTCCCACGGCTGCCAGTTGACCGGGTTGTCGGCGTGTTGGCGGAGATACGGACTCGCCTCCTCGCCGAGTCGATTACGCGCTAGCGGATCGCTCATATCCTCCCTACACGCAGCGCGTTCAAAAGGAGTGGCCTCGCGGCCAGCACCACCGGACGACGATCGTGTGAAACCGTTTCGCCGGTCACGTTCACGGGCACACGGACATTGGACTCCGGTACGTTTAACAGCCGACTGAGAGAGAATGCGCTATGTCCGTTCGGTCGGAGGCCTGGACGATCTACCGTCAGGCACTCCCGATCCTGCTCGTCTCGCTGCTCGGCGGCCTCTTCGCCGGACTGGTTTTAGAGGAGATGGTGCCGAAAGTCGCTGACTTTCCGGGATTGCTCGTGATGATCCCCGTGTTCCTCGCCACGCGCGGGAACGTCTACGGCGCCCTCGGCGGGCGAATCTCGAGCGGCCTCCACCAGGGGGTGATCGAGCCGCGGTTCGTCCGTGACGATCGACTCGTCAACGCGGTCGTGGCCTCGCTCGTCAACGCGATCGGCGTCTCGATCGTCATCGCGGTCCTCACGTGGCTCGTCCTCCACGGGCTGGGCCGAGAGGTCGCCACACTCTTCGAACTCGTCGCGATCATGCTGATCTCGGGTGTGCTGACCGCCGTCGTCCTCGTCGCCGGGCTGCTGGGAGTCATCTTCGTCGGCTTCGAACGCGGTTACGATCCCGACAATCTCGTCGGGCCGGTCGTGACGACTCTCGGCGACATCTTCGGCATGCTCTTTCTCCTCTTCGCAGTGGTCGCCGTGGAGGTGCTCGTCCCGTGATGGGTTCGGACGGCGGGCTCGATACCTGGTCGACGCGATCGATCGTCCGCACGATGTTCCCGCTGCTCGTCGTCCTCTCGGCGATCGTCCTCTGGGCCGGTCTTACCCTCGAAGAGGCCGAGGAACTCCTCGCAGAGTACGGCCTGCTCGCCGTGATGGTCCCGACGATCATCGGGACTGGCGGCAATCTCGGCGCCATCTTGAGCTCGCGGCTCACGACCCGGTTTCACCTGGGTATGACCGACCTCGACGTGCGCGATCCAGACCTCTGGGCGAACGTCGTCGCGATCGTCGCGCTGGCGCTCACCATCTTCACTCTCCTCGGCGTGGGGGCGTTCCTCGTCGGACTCGTGATCGGGTCGACACTCTCGCTCCCGGTATTACTCGCCATCTCGATCGGCAGCGGCACCGCCATCGCGATACTCGTCGTCGTGTTCAGCTTCGCGGCGACCTACGGCTCGTATCGACTCGGCGTCGATCCCGACGACACGACGATCCCGATCATCACGAGTCTGATCGACGTCTTCGGCGTCGTCATCTTCCTCGCGGTGGCGTCGCTCGTCGTTGGGCTGTGAGAGTGAATTCTGGACGGAACGGTCGACATCAAACGGGCGACTAGGCCTGCGAGAGGGACTGGACCGACTCCTCCGCGTTACGCGTCCCTTTCGCGATGAGGACGTCGCCGGCGCGCAATTGCGCGTCGTCGTCAGCGATCAGCAGCCAGCCGTCGTCCGGGCGGCGGATCGCGATGGCACTCATTCCGGCGTCTGTCGCCAGGCGACCATCGACAATCTCCACACCGACCAGGTCGCTGTCGGGGTCGACCGTGATACGAGTGATGATCTCGTCGGACTCCTGGACGGCCAGCTGGACGACGGGATGGACGTCGAGTTGCCGGAAGATCCCTTCGCTGATGTCGATCGCCGCGTCGCTGATCTCTTCGGTGGCGCTCGCGAGGATCATCAACCCCCGAATCCGAACCGGGTCGTCAGCCTCGCTCGCGGCCTTCAGGGCCCACGCCGAAAAGCGCGACTGTAACGCGTCGACTTCGATCTCGAGATTACGGACCTCTTCTGCCAGATCCTGACTGTCGAAGAGGACGCTGCTGTAGGCCAGGTCGACGGCCAGTTCGCTCAAATCCTTCATGAGCACGATCGTGTCGATCGCTCGTTCGAGGTCGGCGATGGCAGGTGGTTCTGGCTCCGGGAGTTCGTAGGCCTCACCGGTGAGCGTCTCGACGACCGGCCCGAGATCCGTCTCTGTCCCGCGAAGGAACGCCACGTCGCCGGCCTCGATGACCGTCTCCGGACCGGGGTCCAGGATCCACTCGTCGCCTCGCCGAAGCGTGATGACACGGACGCCCGTCTCCGATTCGAGATCGATGTCGACCAGTGTTCGCCCCGCGTATGTCGACGTCTCTGTCACGTCGGTGCGTTCGAGCGATTCGATCGCCTCCGGGAGCGTCGTTCGCATCGCGTCCGGTAACCCGGCGTCTTCGACGAGGATCTTCGCGATGTCACCGGCCGCGTCGCTGATCTGGTCGGTCGCAGCGACGATCCCGAGCACCGGGGCGAGCCGTTCGGCGTCGTCCGGGTTTCGAGCGGCCATCAGGAGGCTCATCCGGGCGCGCAGTTCGAGGAGGTCCATCCGCTCTTCTAAGCGTAGGACCTCCCGGGCGAGATCGTGGTGCTGGTGGAGGATGGCGGAAAACGAGAGGTCGATCAACAGTTCCGCGGTATCCTTCATCTCGACGAGGACGTCCTTCACGCTGACCGGTTCGTACTCGATCGAACCGGGCGAGATCTCGCCCTCGAACGGGTCCATAGCCTAAGTGAACACTCGCGGGCTGAAAAACGTTCCTCACACGGACTGGAACGACCGCGACGACGCCGTGATAGCCCGCAATACTACGCTTTCGAGCCGATACGTTCGTACTCGAGAAACGTGACCGATTCGCGTTCGTCTCTCGCGACCTCGCGCCAGACGGAAGGGTCGATTTCCGGGAAGAAGGCGTCGCCCTCCGGCGCCCGACCGACCTCGGTGACGACGAGCCGGTCGACGGCCGGGAGCAACTGCTCGTAGACGGACGCACCGCCGGCGACGTAGGTGCGACCCGATCCGTCGTGGCGTTCGCGATCGGCCCGTTCGGCCGCGCGAACGGCTGCGTCGATCCCGTCGACCACCAGCACGTTCTCGGGCGTCTCGAACGCGCGTGAGGTGAGGACGATCGAGGTGCGATCGGGCAACGGCTCGCCGAGTCCCGCGACGATGCTCTCGTAGGTGACTCGACCCATGATAACCGGGTGCCCGGTCGTCTCTCGTTTGAAGTGCGCCAGATCCTCGGGGATGTGCCAGGGCATCTCCCCGTCGACACCGATGACGCCGTTTTCGGCGACGGCGACGATCGCGACGAGTTCGAGGGCCGTCTCGATCGCCGTTTCGGCGGGATCGGATCTATCGGCGTCCCCGAACCCGTTGTCGACCTCGCCAGCGTCGGTTCCAGGCATGCTCACTCCGCCACGCCGAAGGTCAGTCCGTCGTGGCTCTCGTAGTCGCGGAGTTCGACATCGTCCGCGGTGATGTCGTCGATCGACACGTCGGCCACCGAGAGCGTCGGTCGCGAGAGTGGTTCCCGGGCACACTGTTCGAGCAATCCGGGAACGTGATCCATGTTCTCCGCACCGGCAGCTTCTGGCGGTGCGGTCGCCTCGATCCAGTCACGAACGTCTCGGTACGCCGCTCGATCGTCGACGTCGGCCAGTCGATCCTGCAAGGCGTCCAGGTTGTCCGCGTACCACTCGCCGCGCTCGCCCGTCCCGCAGTAGACGTGTGCGTCGACGATGGTGTGACCAAACGTGCCGGGTTCGAAGCCGGTCTGGTTGGCGATCACTTTCGTGAGCAGGGAGTAGGCGGCGACGTTGAACGGAACGCCGAGCGCGACGTCGCCCGAGCGCTGGGTCAGGTGGCAGTTGAGTCGGTCGCCCTGTACGTTGAAGACGAACGTGTAGTGACACGGCGGAAGCGTCGAGACGGCCGCGTTCGCCGGATGCCAGGCGTTGACGACGAGTCGACGCGAGTTCGGGCTGTCCGAGAGCGTGTCGATCACGTACTGCAACTGGTCGAACGTGGTCCGCCCGTCGGCCTCCTCGGTCACCCAGCGCTGTGCGTCGTCGGGCCAGGACTCGCCGTCTAGTTGCGCCGACTCTTCCGGAACCGGAAAGCGCCGCCAGAAGCGACCGTACGCGGTGTCCAGCCGCCCCTCGTCGTCGGCCCAGGCGTCCCAGATCCTGGTCTCCTCACGGAGCGTCCGGATGTGCTCCTCGCCGGAGAGGTACCAGCAGACCTCGTGGATCATCGAGTTCCAGCGGTAGCCATCCATCTGCTTGGTCGTCAGGAGTGGATACCCCTCCTGTAAGTCGACCTCGTAGTGGCGACTGAAGCGTGAGATCGTGTCGACGCCCGTCCGGTTGGGCTTGTACGTCCCAGAGGCGAGGACGTCGTCGACCAGATCCAGATACTGTTGCATTGTGCGGTACTCTGCGTGGGAGAGCATAAAGTCCGATGATACGTCCTTTCGGGCCCTGTAACCCTGGAAAAGAGCAGGGAGAACCTATCAAGCACTATTTTGGCTCGGCGAGAATATCGAAGGTTAGCTGGCCACGCCCGGGAGGAACGTGCCATCGTTCCAACTACACGGCAAACTGGGCGCTCCCATTGTTCACTTTCGCCCCGGTCTCGGAACCCTCTTGAGACGGGCCCACCTTCCCCCGTGCGATGGATGCCGCCGTCGAGTCGACCGTGCTCGCCATTCCCGCAGAGATGGCCGCGACGCGCGAGTCAACCGCCCTGACCGACGTTCGAGCGCACGTCGAGCCCGACCTCGTCTTGCTCCCCGGCCCCGACCGACGCCCACAGGCCGTCGCTCGCGCACGACAGGTGTTCGAGGGACCGGTCATCCACCCGCCACTTGGCCGCGTGGACGGCGCCGTACAGAACCATGCCGTCGGCGAAACCTCGATCGTCCCGGTCCAGAGGGCCACCGCACTGTCGAAAGCTGCCTCGACGGTGGCCGAGGTCCACGCCGATGCGCCCAACAGACCCGTGATTCTCGTCTGCGACGACGTCGGTGTCTCGGTCGATCAAACGACGCTCGAGGCATCGCTCGATCACGCCGACGCGCTCGCGGACGTCGTTCCCGCCGGTCGGTCCCGCGTGACGATCCTGACCGGTCGCTTGCCCGCCGAATACGATCGATGCTGGGTCCTCGACCGCGAAGACGCCACGGTCCGCGACGTTCGCGAACCGGCTGCGAACCGACTGGACGAGCGGTCGGAACGCGAGGGGGCGGCGACCGTCTCGCTGCGTCTCCGCGGTGTCGGGTCGATCGACGACTACGGCGATAGCGGGACCGTCGTTACGATGCGTCTCGGGCACGATGCCTCCCAAGAATATGCTGACGATGACGCAACCGACGGAACCGGGGTCGCCGACCACTGGCCGATCCGTTCCGTCGACTCGATCGGAAGCGACGCGTTCGGTATCCGTGCGGTCGACGGCGTCGGTCCGAAGACGGCGCAGGGGCTGGCCGACCGCGACGTTCGAAGCAGGGCCGACCTCCTCGAGACTCCGGTCTCCGAACTGGCAGCCCTCCCGGGAATCGGCGCCAGTGCTGCCGATCGCATGCGACAGCACGCCCGCGTCATAGAAACCGGTGAACCCCGTCGTGTGACGGAAGAAGCGCTCCCGGGAAGCGGAGACGCTGACCCGCCGCTGTGTCTCGACATCGAGACGGACGGCCTCTCGCCGTCGATCATCTGGCAGATCGGCGTCTACGATCCTGCAACAGATAATTATCGCGCGTTCGTCGAACGACGCGATCCCTCGGACCCGGGAGCCGTCGTGGAAACGTTCGTCGAGTGGCTGGTTGGGTCGCAGTCGGATCGAACCCTGCTCACGTGGAACGGGTGGCGGTTCGATTACAAACACCTCGGGGCCTTCGTCGAGCGATACGTCCCGGCGTATCGGGATCCCTGGGAATCGATCGGGAAACGTGATCTGTACCGCTGGGCGGTCACCGACGGAAACGCCGTGCTTCCCGGGCGAACGAACAAACTGACGGCCGTCGCCGAGGCTCTGGGGTACGAGCGCGCAGGGACCGGCCTCGACGGGGCGACGACGGCAGCCGCCTACTCGCGGTTCGTCCGCACGGGCGAACCCCTCGACTGGGATCGCCACGAACGCTACTGCGAGGACGACTGCCGCGCGCTGTGGGCAATCTACGACGCACTGATGGACGCCCCTATGGCAGCACACGATTGCGATCGAACACCAGCCGGCCAGACCGGCCTGGGTGATTTTGCCTGATGACCCGAAACGAGTGGACGTCCGAGACGGACGAATCGACCGACTGCGACGGCATCCCGATCACGGGCGAGGGCGTCATCGAGACGTATCCCGGTACGCCAGGCGACGCGACCGTCGTCGACGTACCTGCACGCGAAGCGACGACGATCCGTGCGGGCGACGTTTTACAACCGGCGCTCGCCGGCCCGCTCGATCACGACCTCTATGCTCACCAGGCCGACGCACTCGAGGCACTCGCCCGCGACGAGAACGTCTGCGTCACCACGAGTACCGCCTCGGGGAAGACACTGGTATACGGCCTGCAGATCGCCAGACACTACCAGGCTGGCGACTCGGGACCTGACGCGAGCAGGGAGAAACACAGTCAGCGAGGGTCGACCGCACTCGTCGTCTACCCGACGAAGGCCCTCTCCCGTGACCAGGAACGGGAGCTGAACGACCTCTACGAGGCGCTCGGGCTCGACGTCACCGTCCGGGTCTACGACGGCGACACCGAGCACGGAGAGACTCGCCGCGAGATTCGCGAGACGGCCGACGTGATCGTCACCAACTTCGCGGGCGTGAACACCTACCTCCACGACCACGATCGCTGGGCCAGTTTCTACGGCGCGTGCGATCTCGTGGTGATCGACGAGTCCCACACGTACACCGGCGTCCACGGCATGCATGTCGCCTGGACGATTCGCCGCCTCAAACGAGTGCTCACCTACTACGGCGTCGACCCGGGATTCGTCCTGACGAGCGCGACGATCGGCAATCCGGCTGCCCACTCCGAGGCCCTGATCGACGAACCCGTCACCGTCGTCGACGAGGACGGTTCACCCCGAGGCCCGCGCGAACTGGTTCTCTGGAACCCGCCGCGCGCGTCGACAGCCGACGAGGAGGATGGTGATGCATTCCATCCCGACCCGGACGAAACCGATGACCCCGATGGAGCACGCGCCGATCGCCTCCCGGCCTCCGTCGAGGCACCGCGGCTCTTCAGCCACCTCACCTACCACGGGGCCCAGACGCTCCTGTTTACCCCCTCGCGAAAGCTCGCCGAGCTCTCGATCGAGCGCGCCGAGCGCGGCCGAGAGCGATGGTCGGGTTACTACGCGGAACCAGAACGTGCCAGCGATCTCCGTTCCTATCACGCCGGGCACGCGCGCAACTCTCGACACGCGACGGAACAGGGCTTGAAGAGGGGATCGCTCGACGGCGTCGCCTCGACGAACGCGCTGGAACTCGGGCTCAACATCGGCGCGATGGACGCGACCGTCCAGCTGGGCTACCCCGGTCAACGCCAGGCATTCTGGCAGCAGATCGGCCGAGCGGGCCGTGGGACCGAGCGCGCACTCTCGGTGCTCGTCGCCGACCACCGGACCCTGGACCAGTACGTCGTCTCCAATCCATCCTACCTCACCGAGTCCGACGTGGAGGACGCCGTCGTCGATACGGAGAACGACGCGGTCTTCGCGACGCACGTTCGCTGTGCGGCGGACGAACTCGCGCTCGACGAGACCGACGCCGAGAACTTCGCCGACCGCGAGCGACTCGAATCCGCCGTGGAACTCTGGCGGCGAGCGGGTCACCTCTCCGGGCAACTGGAGACCGGCGTCTCCTACACCGGCCCGCCACGACCGCAATCCTCGGTGTCGATGTACGCCACCGCGGGTCAGGAGTACGAGGTTCGTCTCGCAGACGGCGTCGACGCCCGCCACGACCCAGAGATGGAGCCGCTCGCTCGCGAACGTGTCTTCCGTGATTTCCACGAAGGGGCCGTCCGTCTCCACGAGGGCCACCAGTACGAGGTCACGGACGTCGTCCACGAGGGACCGAAGCCCCACGTCGTGATCCAGCCGGTCGACGTAGACTACTACACGCGGACGAACCGCGAGGTGACCGTCCTCGACGCCGAATCCGAACGGTCGCGGGAGATCGGCGACTTCGTCCTGCACCACGGCACCGGAACCGTCCTCTCGTACTACGGCTCCTTCGACCAGGTGCGAATCGAGGGCGGCCAGAAGCGTCGCCAGAACGTCCCGACCGGGCTCCCGGCGCTCCCGATGGAAACACAACTGTGCTGGCTCGAGGTCCCAGCCGATGTCGAAGCCCGACTGGTCGACCGCTACAGCGACTTCGCGGTGCCCGAACTCGACGGCGAATTCGGCGAGGGCGTCCACGTCGGCTACGCCGGGGGACTGCACGCCGCCGAACACGCCACCATCGGCGTCGCACCGCTCGAACTGATGGTCGACAAACGAGATCTCGGCGGGCTCGCGACGCTCTCGCTCGACGCGCATCAGGCGGCGTCGACGGCCGATCCTGCGGAATCAGACGACGCCGTCGGAGAGACGACCCGGGCGCCGGAGTCGATCGCGGCGGCCGAGGCGACGATTCGCTCACGCGCCGACGACCTCGATCGCCCGCCAGCAAGCGGCTGGTTCATCTACGACGGCGTCGAGGGCGGGCTCGGGTTTTCGCGGGCGATATACGACGAGTTCGAGGCGATCGCCGAACGAGCACGGGCGCTGATCGCCGGCTGTGACTGCGGCCGGATCGACGGCTGTCCGGCATGCATCATGGACGACCAATGTGGCAACGACAACCGACCGCTCCACGGGGAGGCAGCGATCGACGTCCTCGACGCACTGCTCGACCAGGAATCGACGACAGTGGGGTCGGCCGACGACGTCGCAGACGAACGCGGGCGGCGGCCAACCCTGTTTTACTCTTGAGGGATTCCGCCTCGGCAATCGACGCCGCGGGCATCCGCCGACGATCGAAATTTCAGTGATCGAAACGGTAACGTTTACACGGCGGCCGCTCCCGTGGTCAAATATGCGCGACATCGTACTCCTCATCGGCGGTGGTGGCCGTGAACACGCCATCGCCCGCAGTCTGGCCGACAGCGAGGTCGACCTGTACGCCTGTGCGGGAAATCGTAATCCGGGAATCGCCGCCCTGGCGACGGACTTCGTGACGCTCGATACCAGCGACACCGACGCCGTCGTCGCCTATGCGGAGGAGATCGAGGCGACGATCGCCGTCGTCGGGCCCGAGGGCCCGCTCGCCGAGGGAATCGTCGACGAGCTGGAGGCAGCTGGCGTCTACGCGTTCGGCCCCCGCGAAGCCGACGCCCGGATCGAGACGGACAAGGCCTTCCAGCGTCGGTTCATGGCCGAACACGACATCCCCGGCTGCCCCGACTTCGAGACGTTCGACGACTCGGAAGCCGCCTGCGAGTACATCGACGAGTACGACGGCGACCTCGCGATCAAGCCGGCCGGGCTCACGGGTGGCAAGGGCGTAAAGGTCATCGGCGATCAGGTCACCGCCGAGGAGGGAAAGGACTACATCCGCGAGTCCGACTACGACCGGATTGTCCTCGAAGAGCGCCTCGTCGGCGAGGAGTTTACGGTGCAGGCGTTCGTCGCCAACGGTTCCGTGCGAACGGCACCCGCCGTGCAAGATCACAAGCGCGCCTACGAGGGCGACGAGGGACCAAACACCGGCGGTATGGGCAGCTACTCGGCGCCCGGCGTGGCTCTCCCGTTCATGCGCGAGGGCGACTACGACCGCGCCGTCGAGATCGTCGAGGCGACGGTCGAGGCCCTCGACGACTACAAGGGCATCCTCTACGGCCAGTTCATGCTCACCGCCGACGGACCGAAGGTCGTCGAGTTCAACGCTCGCTTCGGCGACCCGGAGGCGATGAACACGCTTCCCGTCCTCGAAACCGACTTCCTCGACGTACTGACCGCTGCCAGAAACGGCGATTCCCTCCCCGAGCTTACCTTCGACGAGCGAGCGACGGTCTGTAAGTACGCCGTGCCAGAAGGCTACCCCACCGACCCCGAAGCCGGTGCGCGCGTAAAACTCGACGAAGAGAGCGTGGCGCGGGCGACCCGCGCCACGGAAAACTCGAGCGGCGAGCAGCCGCGAGAGAGTGCCGGCGACGCCCTGCTATACTACGCAAGCGTCGACGAGCGCGACGACGGCATCTACACGACGACCTCCAGATCGTTCGCCGTCGTCGGCCGTGCCGACTCGATCGCCCACGCCGAGACCATCGCCGAGGACGCCCTTACCGTCGCCGGCGAGGACGGGCTGCATATCCGCCACGACATCGGGACCGAGGAGCTGGTGCAGCGGCGGATCGACCACATGACCGAACTCCGCGACGAGTAAGCCGACGCGCGAGACCAACGCGGATCAAACTCGACACGCTAGGCCAGCGCGAATCAAGCTCGTCACGCGAGACCAACGCAGATCGACCTCGCCGGTTTTCGACAGTGGTGAAACGCTGAAGCGGTCACCGTCGAATACGTTCTTGTACCCGCGAATCTAACACGGGGACAGTGCCTTCCGACGATCCCTCACGTCACGACCGGATCGATCGACACCCGACACCGGGCCCCGGAAACTCCCTGTCCGGCTGGCCCGGCGAACGCAACCCACTCCGTGTCGCCATCTCCTACGCCGTCGTCTGGCTCGTCCGGCTTTCACCGAGTCTGAAACTGAAACGCTGGCTCCTCCGTCGACTCGGCGTAACCGTCGGGGAGCGCGTCTCCTGGGGACTGGAGGCGACGCCAGACGTCTTCTGGCCGGAACTCATCACCCTCGAAGACGACGCACTCGTCGGGTACGACGCCACGATCCTCTGTCACGAGTTTCTCCAGGACGAGTATCGGACCGGAGAGGTCGTCGTCGGTGAACAGGCGATGATCGGGGCAGGGGCGATCATCCTGCCGGGCGTGGAAATCGGTCCCGGGGCGAGCGTCGCGGCGAACTCGCTCGTCACCAGAGACGTTCCGGCAGGAGCCGTCGTCGCCGGTGTGCCCGCCCGCCCGATGTCGAGCGGGGACGTCCACGGCGGCGAGACCACACAGGACACCGAGCACGTTCGTGACGACGGGGACGACACAGCGAATTCGGACGACTGATCGGACAGCACGGTACCACCCGGCAAGCGATCCGGGTGAGAAAAGAAATGACCGGTTCTACAGCGACGACCAGCGCTTTCGGGCCGCGTTCCAGCCGATGAGGTCGGCGATCCAGCGGGCGGCGATCAGTTTCTTCAGATTGCGTGCCGGGAAGCCGCCGAAGGTGGAGACCGGCAGTCCGACGCCGAACGCGGGTTTGACCTCGTGAGCGACGGCGTGGTCACCGATCGAAACGACGGTCCCCTTGTCTTCGTGCTCCCACGTTTCGAGCGGCCGGCCCTCGATCGCTCGGGCGACGTTTCGGCCGACGACTTCTGCCGCTTGCCAGGCCGCCTGGGCGGTCGGCGGCGCGGGCTGATCTCCCTGGTCGACGATAGCCGAGTCGCCGATCGCGAAGACGTTCTCGTCCGAGGTCTGGAAGTTCGACTCGACCTCGACCCGGTTGTGCTGGTTGTCGAGGGCCGTCTCGTCGAGTGCGTCCTGGCCGGTGATGCCACCGGTCCAGATCAACACGTCGTACTCGAGCGGGTCGCCCTCGTCGAAGCTGATTGCATCCTCGGTCGCTTCGGTAATCGGGTCGTCGGTGTGGATCGTCACGCCCGCGTCCTCGAGTCGCTCACGAAGCGCACCCTGGATCGACGGATCGTGACCCGGGAAGATCTCCTCCATCGCTTCGACGAGGTGGATCTCGATCGGAGCCCGACGATCGTCTCTGAACTCGGCGAGTTCGCCCGCGGTCTGAATGCCCGACAACCCGGCACCGCCGACGACGATCTGGGCGGGTTCGCTCCGGGTGGCCTCCTCACTAGCCGCGTCGACGGCCTCGTGGATCGAGAGCGCGTCGTCGAGACTCTTCAGCGTGAGCGAGTGCTCGTCGAGGCCGGGAATGCCGTAGTAAGCCGTCTGGCTTCCCAGTGCGACGACGAGATAATCGTAGGAGACCGACTCGGCGTCCTCGAGTTCGACGGTCTGATCGTCCGTATCGACGGCGACCACGGTGTCGGTGACGAACGTCGTGGACCGGTCGGCGATGTCGCGGGTCGGAATCGTGATGTCAGCCTGCACTGCCGGATCACGAATCACGCGGTGAACCTCGTGGAGCACGAGGTGATAGTCTGTGTCGGAAATCCAGGTCAGGTCGGCGTCCGAGCCGAGTGACGATTGCAGTGACTTGACCGCACCGGCTCCGGCGTATCCGGACCCGAGTACGACGACGTCGGTACTCATACTGTGAACTCGGGATAGCTCCAATACAAAGCTGTTGAAAGCCACAGCTCCGTGTGTGCGGATCACTCACGTACCCCAGGACTACCGAGTGGGTAGCTTCTGCGCCCAAATATCCCAAACGACGCGTTAGATAGTCCGCTTTCCGAAGGCACTGGCGACGATCTCCGTCGCAACCGAGGCGGTCTCGTTCGACTCGTCTAAGATCGGGTTCACTTCGACGACGTCCATCGATCGCAACGAGTCGTGTGCCTCGGCGTGTTCGGCGACAACCTCGAGCGCCGAGTGGGCCTCGCGGTACGTGACGCCGCCACGGACCGGTGTCCCGACCCCAGGTGCGGCCGACGGGTCGAGCCAGTCGAGGTCGAGGCTGACGTGCAGGCCGTCGGTCCCTTCGGTCGCGGCGGCAAGCGCGTCTTCGACGACCGCCGTGATTCCTCGTTCGTCGATGTCCGCCATAGTGAAAGCCGTCATCTCGCTGTCGCGAATCGCCTCGCGTTCTTTCTCGTCGACGCTCCGAAGGCCGACGTACGCGACCGACTCTTCCCGGACGTTTGGTGCGTTCGCCCAGTCCCAGTCGGCGAACTCGTCGTAGCCGAGGGCGGCTGCGAGCGGCATCCCGTGGACGTTTCCACTTGGCGAGGTCGACGGTGTATTCAGGTCGGCGTGGGCGTCGAACCAGACCACGCCCAGGTCGGCGTCCCGCGACGCGCCGTGCATCGTCCCGATCGAAATCGAGTGATCGCCGCCGAGAACGAGCGGAAACTCCCCTTCTGCAAGTGTTTCCTCGATGCGATCGCCGAGGTGCTCGCAGGCACGTTGGACCTCGTCGATGAATTTTGCGTTCTCGTGATCCAGCGTTCCAGCATCCGGATCCCGTTCTTCCGCGCGGGGGACGAAGAGGTCGCCGTCGTCTCGCGCTTCGATCCCTGCAGCCGCCAGCGTCTCAGCCAGTCCCGCGTACCTGATCGCCGACGGCCCCATATCCACACCGCGCCGATTCGCCCCGTAATCGACTGGGGCACCGATAATGCGTACGGTTCGACTCATGCATTCGTCTCCGTGGCGTGACCTTAAATTGCTGCTGAATGGCTGGCCGTTCGAACGGCCGGCGACGATCGATGGCCGATGGACCGGGCGACGACAGGTTTAGGGTCCGATGGCTCGACGGTTCACCCGAATGATGCTGAGCGACGTCATGGAAGATTACCTCAAGGTGATCTACCAGCTAGAACGGGGTCGCGACGATCGAATCCGGACCTCCGAGATCGCTGACGAGCTGGACGTGACGTCGCCGACCGTGACGAGTATGTTAGAGACCCTCGCCGATCGCGGCCTGCTCGATCGCGAGAAGTACAACGGCGTCACGCTCACCGAGGAGGGCGAGACCGTCGCGATCGAGGTGATCAGGCACCACCGACTGCTGGAAGCCTATCTGGCGGAACACCTAGATTACGACTGGGCGGAAGTCCACGACGAAGCGGACCGACTCGAACACCACATCAGCGAGAACTTCGAGGCGCGCCTCGCCGCCGCCCTCGACGATCCCGACGTGGACCCACACGGCTCACCGATCCCGAACGCTGATCTCGACGCTCCCCGCGTAGGCCCAGGGGAGTCGGTGAGCGCGTTCGAACCGGATGACACCGTCGTCGTCGAAGAAGTCGCCGACGAGGACCCCGACGTCCTGTCCTATCTGGCCGACCGTGGGGTCGAACCAGGCGTCGAACTCGAGATTATCGAACGCGCCCCGTTCGGGATGATCACGGCCCAGGCTGCCGGCGCGGATCGAACTATTTCGCTGCCAGAAGATGTCGCCGCACACGTGCGCGTCCGACGTCCCGTCGACGCGGAACACTGAGTCAGACAGACAGTGCGGCCGAACCCGATCACGAAACGAGACGAAACTGTCAGAGTGACAGCGGGCCGCGCCAATCGCGGTCTGCGATCACCTTCGCCGGTTTATTTCTCCGAGCGAGGGAGATTGTAGTGTCGAGATCGAAAGTAGTTCGCCGCCCAACCGGGCTCCCGTGACGATACCGAGACCCGCGGATTTAAGAAAAACTGCTGCGAACGTCTGGTATGTCGTCCATCGAGCTCACCTCCAGCCAGAAAATGATCTTGCGGGCGCTGACGAACCTCCACGCTGGAGCCGAGGACGCGATCAAAGGCGAGGACATCGCCGAACAGGTCGACCGGAACCCGGGGACGATCCGGAATCAGATGCAGAGCCTGAAAGCCCTCCAGCTCGTCGAAGGTGTGCCCGGTCCCAAGGGCGGGTACAAACCGACGGCGAAAGCCTTCGAGGCCCTCGGCGTACAACAACTCGACGAACCAGCCCCGGTGCCACTCGCCGTCGACGGTGAGCCAGTCGAGGACATCGTCGTCGAAGAGATCGACCTCTCGAGCGTTCACCATCCCGACCTGTGTCGGGCCGAAGTCCACATTCAGGGCTCACTCGACGTCAGTGACGAGGACCGGATACGCGTCGGGCCGACACCGCTCTCGAAACTCGTCGTCGAGGGAACGCTCGACGGAAAAGACGATACCAACAACGTACTGATTCTCCAGATCGAGGAGATGATCGCCCCAGCGGAAGAACCAGCTCACTGAACAGTCCGACTATCGACGCTCACGGACACGGTTTTCGACACTGTCTGCGGTACACCGCTTCCCGTCGATCTTGAAGCGGACACACCCCCTGAAGTGATGCTACGGAGGATGAGAGGATTCGAACCCTCGTTTTCGATTAGCGATCGCAGCAAAACGGATCCGACGGACGCCTCAGTCAGACTCCTCGGTGTCGACGTCGACGGACAGGACGTCGACGCTCGCGACCGCGTCGCCGGCCTCGACGTCCATGACCGTCACACCCATCGTGTTTCGGCTGACCGTCGAGATTTCACTGGCTCGCGTCCGCATGATCTGTCCACGCTCGCTCATGATGACGAGCTGGTCGTCGGGTGCCACCGCCTTCAGCGCGGTGGCTGGCCCGTTTCGCTCCTCGGTCTTGATGTCGATGAGTCCCTTGCCGTACCGTGACTGAGTGCGGTACTCGGAGAGTAGCGTCCGCTTGCCGTAGCCGTTCTCCGTGACGGTGAGCAGGGCCCGCTCGTCGGCTTCGGTCGTGGCGACCAGCCCAGCCACCGCGTCGTCTCCTTCGAGTTTGATCCCGTTGACCCCACGGGCGTTGCGCCCCATCGCACGGGCCTCGGTCTCGTCGAAGCGGATCGTCATTCCCTGCTCCGTGCCGATGACGAGGTCGTTCGTGCCGTCGGTGACCTCGACGTCGACCAGTTCGTCGCCATCTTCTAGCGAGGCGGCGATGATGCCGGTAGTGAGGATGTTGTCGAACTCGTCACCACGGGTCCGCTTGACGTAGCCGTGGCGAGTGACCATGGTGACGAACTCGTCGTCGCCGAACGCGTCGGTGTCGACGATGGCGGTGAGTTCCTCCCCGGGATCGAGATCGAGGATGTTGACGGCGGATTTACCGCGTGCCGTCCGCCCCATCTCCGGGATCTCGTAGGCTTTGAGCTGGTAGACCTGGCCCTGATTGGTGAAACAGAGCAGGTAGTCGTGCGTGTTCGCCTGGAAGACGGTCGTCACCCGATCGTCTTCCTTGACGTCACAGCCGATGATACCTTTGCCTCCACGGCCCTGCGGGTCGAAGTTCGAGACGGGCATGCGCTTGACGTAATCGTCTTCGGTCATGACGATGAGAACCTCTTCTTCCGGAATGAGGTCCTCGTGTGTGACGGTACCGACGTCTTCGATGATCGACGTGCGTCGGTCGTCGTCGTACTCGTCTTTGATCGCCCGGAGTTCGTCTTTGATGACGCCGAGGAGTTTCGACTCGTTTTCGAGAATGGAAGTCAGATACTCGATTTCGTCCTGTACATCCTCGTACTCGGCTTCGAGTTCGGCCGCCTCCATGTTGGTGAGGCTCCCGAGTTGCATCCGGACGATGTGGGCTGCCTGCGCCTCGGAGAAGCCGAACTCGTTCTCGAGGCCGGTACGGGCCTCGTCCCGATCCTCGGAGTTACGGATGAGGTCGACGACGTCGTCGATGATGTCGAGCGCCTTCAACCGTCCCTCGAGGATGTGGGCACGGTCTTCGGCCTCGGCGAGGTCGTGTTCGGAGCGGCGGCGGACGACTTCGCGTCGGTGGGAGATGTACTCCTCCAGCGTCTCCTTCAGCGTCAGCACCTGTGGCTGGCCGTCGACCAGTGCGAGGTTGATGACGCCGAAGGTCCGCTCCAGGTGGTTCTCGAGCAGACGGTTCTTGACGATCTCGGTGTTCGCGCCGCGTTTGAGTTCGACGACGATGCGGACGCCGTTGCGGTCGGACTCGTCTCGCAGGTCGGAGATCCCCTCGATTTCGCCCTCGTTGACGTCCTCGGCGATACGCTCGACTAGCTTCGCCTTGTTCTGCTGGTAGGGAATCTCGGTGATGACGATGCGATCACGGTCTGGCTTCCACTCTTCGACCTCGAACTCGGCCCGGACGCGAATGCGTCCGCGGCCGGTCTTGTACGCCGAGTAGATGGCGTCGCGACCGACGATGTTGGCACCCGTCGGGAAGTCGGGGCCCTTGACGTGCTCCATCAGGTCCTCGACGGTGGCCTCGGGGTTCTCGATGAGTTCGACCGTCGCGTCGATCACCTCGCCCAGGTTGTGCGGCGGGATGTTCGTCGACATGCCGACCGCGATCCCGGACGACCCGTTGACGAGCAGATTGGGAAACGCCGACGGAAGGACCGTCGGTTCCTGCAGGCGATCGTCGTAGTTGGGCTGAAAGTCGATGGTGTCCTTCTCGATGTCGGTCAGCAACTCCTCCGCGAGGGGCGCCATCCGGGCCTCAGTGTACCGGGCCGCTGCAGCCGGATCGCCGTCCATCGACCCGAAGTTCCCCTGGCCGTCGACCAGCGGGTAGCGCATCGAGAAATCCTGAGCCATCCGCACCAGCGCGTCGTAGATCGGGCTGTCGCCGTGGGGGTGGTAGTCACCCATCGTCTCGCCCACGACGGACGAGGACTTGCGGTGACTCGACCCGCTGGTGACGCCCATCTCGTGCATCGCATAGAGGATGCGCCGGTGGACGGGCTTCAACCCGTCACGGACGTCCGGCAGGGCGCGTCCCGCGATGACGCTCATCGCGTAGTCGATGTAACTTTGCTCCATCTCGTCTTCGATCCGAACCGTCTCGACGGTCCGCGCCTCGACGTCACTCGGATCGGGGGCTTCAGAACTCATGTCTCAGTTACCAGGGTTACAGTAGCGATTGGCCTAGCGTCTGCGGTAGTCGCAAATGCGTTCCACCGTGAGCGCGTCCCTCTTGGGGACGCGCGAGCGGGCCGACGACCCCACCGGAGGTGGGGGAGGAGTGCTTTTGATCGACATTTTGCCGAGGGACATCGCGCTGTGCGGCGAAGCCGCCAGCGCGATTGACCGCAGCGCAAAAGGTCGGTCATTTTAGATATCCACCCACTCCGCCTCGGGGGCGTTCTCTTTGATGAACTGTTTGCGAGGTTCGACGGCGTCGCCCATCAGGACCGAGAACATCCGGTCTGCGGCCGCTGCGTCCTCGATGGACACCTGTTTGAGGATGCGGTTCTCCGGGTTCATCGTCGTGTCCCAGAGCTGTTCGGGGTTCATCTCCCCGAGGCCCTTGAAGCGCTGGACCTGGGAGGGATTGCCGTCGCACTTCTCCGCAACGATCTCGTCACGTTCTGCGTCGGTCATCGCGTCGTAGGTCTCACCGCGGTAGCGAATGCGGTACAGCGGCGGCTGGGTTGCGTAGACGTACCCGTGTTCGATCAGTGGCCGCATGTGGCGGTAGAAAAACGTCAACAGCAGGGTCCGGATGTGGGCCCCGTCGACGTCGGCGTCCGTGGCCATGATGATCTTCTTGTACCGGACTTCGTCGAGATCGAACTCGTCGCCGATCCCGGCGCCGATCGCGGTGATCAGGTTTCGAATCTCGTCGTTTTCGAGGATGCGATCGAGCCGGTGTTTCTCGACGTTTAGAATCTTCCCTTTGATGGGGAGGATCGCCTGGTAATCCGGGTTCCGAGCCTGTTTCGCGCTGCCACCTGCGGAGTCACCCTCCGCGATGAAGAGTTCGGCTTCGTCCGGATCTCGGGTCTGACAGTCTGCGAGTTTGCCAGGGAGTGCGGTCGAGTCCAGTGCAGATTTACGGCGGGTGAGTTCTTCCGCCTGTTTCGCGGCTTTGCGAGCTTTCGCCGCCTCGACGGCTTTCAGAACGATGGCCTGGGCCGTGTCGGGGTTCTCTTCGAAGTACGTCGCGAGGCCGTCGTGCATGGCTCCCTCGACGATCCCGCGGACCTCGCTGTTGCCCAGTTTGGTCTTCGTCTGGCCCTCGAACTGCGGATCGGGATGTTTGACCGAGATGACGGCGGTGAGCCCCTCGCGGATATCCTCTCCCTTCAGGTTCTCGTCGAGATCGGAGAGGAGGTCGTTCTCGTTTGCGTAATCGTTGACGACGCGCGTGAGCGCAGTCTTGAACCCGGTGAGGTGGGTCCCGCCTTCGCGTGTGTTGATGTTGTTGGCGAAGGCGTGGATCGAACCCTGCAGCTCCTCGGTGGCCTGCATGGCGACCTCGACCTGAATACTCTGGTCCTCGTCCGTGAAGTAGACGACGTCACGGTGCAGGGGCGAGCGGGTTTCGTTGATGTACTCGACGAACTCGCGAATGCCGCCGTCGTACTCGAACGTCTCCTGGACGATCACGCCCTCGTCGTCGACCTCGCGCTCGTCTCTGAGCGTGATCGCGACGCCGGAATTGAGAAACGCGAGTTCGCGGAGACGGTTCGAAAGCGTCGCGTACGAGAACTCGAGCGTCTCGAAGATCTGGTCGTCCGGCCAGAACCGGATCGACGTTCCGGTTTCGTTCGAGGCGTCGGGCTCACCGACTTGCTCCATCTCACCGTCGGGTTCGCCGCGATCGAAGCCGTGTTCGTAGATACCACCGTCACGCGTGACGGTGACCTCGAGCCGTTCGGAGAGTGCGTTGACGACGGAGACACCGACGCCGTGGAGGCCGCCGGAGACCTGGTAGGATTTGCTGTCGAACTTCCCGCCGGCGTGAAGCACCGTCAAGATAACCTCCAGGGCGGGACGGTCGTACTCCTCGTGTGTGTCCACGGGGATCCCGCGGCCGTCGTCGACCACGCTAACGGAGCCGTCTTCGTGGATCGTGACGGTGATATCTTCACAGTGGCCTGCGAGTGCTTCGTCGATAGAGTTGTCGACGACCTCGTAGACCAGATGATGGAGTCCGCGTGAGTCAGTAGAGCCGATGTACATCGCCGGCCGTTTTCGTACGGCCTCAAGTCCTTCGAGGACCTGAATTTGGCCAGCGCCGTACTCGCGTTCCTGTGACATGGAAAACCTGTCTTCGGGTAGCGGCTGAGTAGTAATAAAACTCACGTACGCGCGCGAGCGCGAATCAGCCGCCCGACGCATTCCGGAGTGGGCCCGACGCATTCCGGAGTGTCCTGCTCGCACAGAGCAGTTTTAGGAGGACGCGAACGTAGAGACAACTGGAATTGCCTCTCGAACCGCTCCCGAGATGCATCGGACAGCCCCTCAGACCGGTCTGTATCGCTAGCTGATTAAGCAGTCGTCAGACCACACCGACTCATTGGATCCCAGCGAGATTTCACTTTCACCAGGGTAGCGGGAACGTTTTAAGGGTACCACTGCAATCGATTCCGTAATGACGTCGCTTCAGTCGTCACTCGGTGACGAATCAGAAATCGCCCAGGAGCTCGCGGAGAGTCAACGGGCGATTTCGATCGCCGAGTTCTTCGAGAAGAACAAGCACATGCTCGGCTTCGACAGCGGTGCCCGGGGCCTCGTCACGGCTGTGAAAGAAGCCGTCGACAACGCGCTGGACGCCGCCGAAGAGGCCGCTATTCTCCCGGATATCTACGTCGAGATCCAGGAAAACGGGCAGTACTACCGACTGATCGTCGAGGACAACGGTCCCGGGATCACCAAGGACTCCCTTCCGAAAGTATTCGGGAAATTGCTCTACGGCTCTCGCTTTCACGCCAGAGAACAGAGTCGCGGCCAGCAGGGGATTGGTATCTCTGCCGCCGTCCTCTACTCGCAGTTGACCAGCGGAAAGCCAGCCAAGATCACGAGCCGCACGCAGGGTTCGGCAGACGCACAGTACTACGAGCTCATCGTCGACACCGACGAGAACGAACCGGAGATCAGCGTCGACAAGCAGACGACGTGGGATCGGCCTCACGGGACGCGCATCGAAATCGAGATGGAAGCCAACATGCGCGCCCGCCAGCAGCTTCACGACTACATCAAACACACGGCTGTCGTCAATCCCCACGCGCGGATCGAGTTGAAGGAGCCGTCCGAGCACTTCAAATTCGAGCGCGTGACCGACCAGTTACCCGACGAGACCGAGGAGATCCGACCGCATCCACACGGTGTAGAGCTGGGAACTGTCCTGAAGATGCTCGAGGCGACCGACTCACACTCCATCTCCGGTTTCCTCCAGAACGAGTTTACCCGGGTCGGCAAGAAGACGGCAGAATCTGTCATCGAAGCGTTCCGCGACCGACACTTCGGCCGCGGGATGACATGGCCGGCACCCGTTTCCGGTGAGGACGTCGACGTCGTCGCTGCAGTGACAGAAGCAACGGCGAACAAGGGTGCCAGCGCGACCGAAGAATTCGCGACGACCATCGCCGCCGAAATCGACGACGCCGGACGCGTCGCCTACCACGATGTCGAGGAAATCGTCGACGATGCGGCGACAGCGGCCGAGGAGGCACACGGCACGACGTTCGGGACGACCGTCAGGGAGAACGCCGTCGAAGCGGCGTGGCTGGAGCTAGCGCCCGTCACGTCGGACGACGACCTGTCGATCGACGAGACGCGAACGGCCGCCGACCTCTACCGGCGAGTGAACGACGCGACCAGTTCTCGGAAGGACGACGCCGTGCTGGACGCCTTCGCCACACGATTGGCCGGCAAGTTCGCAGACGAGGACGACCACCGCCACCGACTCACGCGGGCGACACTTCGCTCACACGTCGACCGGGCCGCCGAGCTAACCGAAGATCGAGACGACACGAGTTTCGGTGATACAGCACGTGAGAACGTCACCGAGGAACTCTGGGGACTCATGGCGACCGTCCCGACGGATCCGCCGCTCGTGCGCGAACTCGCAGACGACCGTGACGGTGCGAGTGATCTGGTCGAAGCGATGCGCTCGACCGACATCATGGCCCCGCCGACACGATGTCTCGCGCCGATCACGGACGAGTTGATCGAAGCCGGACTCAAGAAGGAGTTCGACGCCGACTTCTACGCGGCGGCGACGCGCGACGCGGAGGTCTCCGGTGGCGATCCGTTCGTCGTCGAAGCCGGCATCGCCTACGGCGGCGAACTCGAGGCCGAGGGGTCGGCTGACGTCCTGCGATTCGCCAATCGCGTCCCGCTCGTCTACCAGCGAGGCGCCTGTGCGACGACCGACGTCGTGAAGTCGATCGGCTGGCGCAACTACGGCCTGGACCAGCCTGGCGGGTCGGGACTGCCGAACGGACCTGCCGTCATCATGGTCCACGTCGCCTCGACCAACGTGCCGTTCACCAGTGAGTCGAAAGACGCCGTCGCGAACGTCCCCGAAATCGAAGACGAGATCGAACTGGCGATCCGCGAGGCGTCACGCGAACTCAAACGGTATCTGAACAAGCGCCGGTCGATGCAACAGCGTCGGGAGAAACGGAACAAACTGGGGACCATCCTGCCGGAGATGGCCAAGAAACTATCCGCCGTCACCGGCCGTGAACCGCTCGTCATCGACGATTCGATCGCCCGGATCATGAACAACGTCCTCGTCGAGCGGACGGTCGAGGACGGGACGGTCACGATCACCGTCGAGAACAACGCTGACACCATCGCCGACGTCGATCTGACGGACATCGTCTCCGTGGAACCACAGGAGACCAACGGGGCGCAGGTGATCGAAATGGACGGCGAGTGGTTCGTCAAGTGGTCCGAGTCCGTGGGATCGGGAGACGAAGCATCTCTCGAGTACAGCGTCGACGGCGATGCCGACTTCGATCTCTCCGTCGAGGGGATCGAAGACGAACTCCTGACGGTAAACGCATAACAATGAGCACGAGCACATCGCTAAACGAGCAGGAAGCACGCGAACAGTTACTCGAACTGGCCGCCGAGTTCTACGACCAGTTTGCCGAGGGAGACGTCCCGCGGATGCAGATTCCGACACGGACGAAGTCGAACATCGAGTACGACGAGGAGAAGGACGTCTGGGTCTACGGGGATCGTAGCAGCACCCGCAGTGCGAAGACCGTCTCCGGCGCGCAGAAACTGCTGAAGGCGACGTACACGATCGACTTTCTCGCCAACCAGCTCGAAGAAGATCGCTCGTCGACCCTGCGTGAGTTGTACTACCTCTCCGAGTCGTGGGATCTAGACGAGGCGCAGTTCAACACGCAGGACGAGTCGAACAATCTGATCGAGGACTTAGAGATCGTCTCCGAAGTGAAACGCGAAGACTTCCACATGCGTCCGGAAGAGTCGGGCGCGAAGGTCATGGGGCCGCTCCTTCTCAGAGAGCAGACCCGCCGCGGTGACCGCGAGATTCACTGTCAGAAAGACGTTGGACAGGGCGGCTATCAGATCCCGAACAACCCGGATACGATCGAGTTCCTCGATAACGATGCCGATTTCGTCCTTGCCGTCGAGACCGGTGGTATGCGCGATCGACTCGTCGAGAACGGATTCGACGACGAGTACAACAGCATCGTCGTCCACCTCGGCGGCCAGCCGGCGAGGGCGACCCGCCGATTGATCAAGCGCATGCGAAACGAGCTCGACCTCCCCGTGGTCGTCTTCGCCGACGGTGACCCGTGGTCCTACCGGATCTACGGCTCCGTCGCCTACGGGTCGATCAAATCGGCTCACCTTTCGGAATACCTCGCGACGCCAGACGCCCAGTACATCGGCATTCGGCCGGAAGACATCGTCGAGTACGACCTGCCAACCGATCCGCTGTCGGATTCGGACGTCAACGCGCTCGAAAGCGAACTCGAGGACCCCCGGTTCCAGACCGAATTCTGGGAGGAACAGATCGAACTACAACTCGAGATCGAGAAGAAGTCAGAGCAGCAGTCACTGGCGGCCCGCGGGCTCGACTTCGTCACCGACACGTACCTTCCAACGCGGCTCGAAGAGATGAACGTTCTCTAAGCTGGCGTCGAGAGGAAGCGCCGAGCGCGTCTGGTTCGGGTCACTTTTGACGGAAGTTGGCATATACCCAGTATGGCATCACGAGCGGCGAAGATGCGAGCGGCCCTCACGGCCATCGGGGTCGTCCTTGGAATCACGGTACTTCTCGTCGTGGTCTTCTTCATCCTCGCGATGGGGGTGAATCTCGTCGGGAGCGTCTTCGTCGGGGGCGGAGATGGCGGAACCACGGAGGCACCCGACATCGAGTTCGAGACGACGCTCGAAAACGAATCGGTCGTCGTACGCCACGCCGGTGGCCCGACGGTCAATGCGAGTACGATTACCTTCGAGCTGAACGGAGACGGGCGCGGAACCTGGAAGGCCCAATCACAGGGTGAAGCCGACCAGGTTTCCGAGGGAGATACCGTGAGACTCGACGGCGTCTCGACGGGCGACGAACTCGCTATCCGGTGGACCGATGGCGACTCGGCGGAACTGCTCAGTTTCGAAACGCTCGAAGCGGATTCAACGTAGCTCGCTGCTTATTCGTCGAGGGCGACCGGCACACCGGCCGTCGCTACGTCGATGACGAACGCGCGTTGGTCAGTTTCGATGTCGTCGAACGTATCGTAGTGGACAGGTACGACGAGGTCCGGCCGTATCTGCGTCGCCAACTCGGCCGCTTCGTCGCGGTTCATCGTGAACCGACCGCCGATCGGGGGGCAGAAAACGTCGACGGCCAGTGTTTCGTGGAGTGAGAGAACGTCCGTATCACCTGGCCAGAAGACAGTGACGCCATCCATCGTGAGCCCGAACCCGCAACCGGACCCCTCCGGGTGGAAGGGAGTGCCGTCCGCGCGGGTGTGCGCCCCGCCGGGTTCGTTGTACGCCGGCGTGGTGAACAGATCGAGCGGGCCGAGCGCGAACGATTCGTCGGCGCGGACGCGTTCGACGTCGAACGGGAGTGACTCAGGTTGGCGAGAGACGCGATCGATTTCGGTCGCATCGATCGAGTCGTGACAGACGACCAGTGCATCCTCGTGGGCCACCCGCTCGATCCCGTCTGGATCGTAGTGGTGGGCGTGACTGACCAGCACGAGATCGCCGTCACGCGGGCGATGGTCTGCGAGGACGTCGTACCGACCGGGGTCGACGTAGACGCTCGTCCCCGTCCGGCCGGCGATGCGAATCGTCGCGTACCCGAGCCAGTCGATGTCGAGTGGGCCGTGCGAGACCGTCATCGTCAGGGCCAGCGAACCGAGTGAGTCAGTCGCCCAACGCCGTCGATCTCGATAGCGACTTCGTCGCCGTCGGCCAGCGGTGTGACGCCTTCAGGAGTCCCGGTTGCGATCACGTCGCCCGGCTCCAGCGTCAGGTAGGACGTGATTTCGGCGATGAGCGTCGGAACGTCGAAGATAAGCTGCGAGAGTGAACCCGATTGGGCCTGTTCGCCGTTAATATACGACCGAACACCGGCGTCGTCGGGCACTTCGTCCGGCGTGGCGAGGACGGGACCGATCGGGGCCGCACCGTCGAACGCTTTCCCGCGAACCCAGTTTTGCTCCTGGCGTTGATCGTCTCGATTGGAGACGTCGTCGACGCACGTATATCCGGCGACGACGTCCATCGCGCGTTCGGCGGGGACGTCCCGACACTGTTCGCCAATCACGACACCAAGCTCTGCTTCGACCTCGAGACGTTCCGTTCCCGCTGGCGCCGTGATCGTATCCCCCTGTGCAGCAAGCGTATTCGGCGGCTTCAGGAAGAGCAGCGGCCGATCCGGGACCTCGTTCCCCAGTTCTTCGGCGTGGGCGGCGTAGTTGCGCCCGATACAGACGATCTTCGAGGGCTCACACGGGGGGAGAAGCTGCACCGCGTCCATATCGTACTCGTTCCTCCCGAACGAGATCGTGTCGCCGTCGACGGTGCCACGACGAACAGCCCCGGCCGGGTCGCGGAATCGTGCGTATTTCATACGAACACTCACTCAACCGACGGCTAAAAACGTTGTAACTCACCGTCGTGCCAACTCTCCCCACAGCCCCGCTGGAACGGAACGCTTTTTATTAGCCCCGGGCAAGCCATGACTGTCGCGTCACACCCGACGCGCGCTCCGTTGGTGTAGTCCGGCCAATCATTTCGGCCTTTCGAGCCGATGACCTGGGTTCAAATCCCAGACGGAGCATTTTGCTGCGAACTATTCGTGAGCAGTAAATGCGATCCTGGATTTGAATTAGACCAGTCGCGCGCAGCGAAGCGAGCACGTCTGGGCGTCGTTCAAATCCCAGACGGAGCATTTTGCTGCATACCAGGCCACGAGCTATAGCCTTCCCAGCCCTCACAGCACACCGATTGCAGCGAGGATGGCGACGAGGAGGGCGAAAAAGAGGTGCTCGCCGTCGACGACCAGCCCGTAGAAGAGCGGGCTCGCGTCCGGGTCGGCGGACAGGCAGTACGAAAACACGTACGCGCTAAACGCGAGGAGGACGAGGTACCGTGGGGGGACGAGCGATGCCCAGATGGCGGCGACGACGCCGAAGGTGACGACGACCGTCGCCCCTGCAGAGTACAGGCGCGTGCGACGCGTGCCGATGACGCGGGGGACGGTTACGATCCCTTCGTGACGATCGCCGACGATGTCCTTGAGGTCGAAGATAACCGCGGCGATCGTCAGCATTGCCACCACGTACGCGGTCAGAAGGAGGATTTCGGTGTCCATCGGGACGCCGTAGTAGACGCCGACGCCGAGGGGAATCCCACCCCAGGCGATGCCGACGAGCAGGTTCTTCACGAGGAAGATTCGCTTCAGGCCCAGCACGGAGTAGAGCGTGATGACGGCGATCGGTGCGAGTAACAGTTCGGCGCGGGGGAGGTCGAACGCGAGTGCGAACCCGACAGCGCCAAGATAGGCGAGTGTGCCGATGATCAGGAGAAAGCGCCCGTACCGTTTCGTAAACGCCGCTCGACCCGGGACGTTGTACTCGTCCTCGTCGATGTCGGTGAATCGGTTGAGGCTGTAGACGAACAGTGTCACGGCAAAGACGATGAACGGTGGAAGCGGGTCGAGTGGGAGTCCCGCGAGGACGGCGGTAGTCACGACCCAGCTCGTCGCCGCGAGAGCGATGAAGACGTTACTGTGGACGAGGGTGAGCATACCATCGACCACGTCGGATCGTCCGTGTGACGCGTCCATCACGGAATCGCTCATCTGCCAGTGACTCGTACACGGTCGATCCGTTTGAACGCTCGGAACTGAGCGGTCGGGCGAGCGCCACTGGCAGGGGCCTCCATCCGCAGATACGGCCACCGATTACCGGTCTGGACGAGTCGTGAGCTTTCGACAGGTCTAACTCGGGGATGGCCGAAGTTTCTGACGAGTTTACAATGAAGCTGCACGAGTATCAGGCGAAGCAGGTGTTCGCCGATGCGGGGATTCCGACGCCGGATTCGGCGCTGGCATCGGACGTCGACGGCGTCCTCGAGGCCGCCGCCGACATCGGCTACCCGGTGGCGATCAAGGCGCAGGTACAGGTAGGCGGCCGCGGCAAGGCCGGCGGGATCGAACTCGTCGAATCCGACGAGGAGGCCCGCGAGGCAGCCGAACGCATCATCGGGATGGACCTCAAGGGAATCCGCGTCGAGCGCGTGCTCGTCGAGGAAGCTGTCGACTTCACGAACGAACTGTACGTCGGTGTGACCATGGACCGCGGCGAGGGCAAGCCCGTCGCGATGGTCTCGACGAAAGGCGGCGTCAACATCGAGGAGGTCGCCGAGGAGGACCCCGACGCGATCGCTCGCGAACACATCGATCCGTCCTTCGGCATGCAGCCGTACCAGGCTCGGAAAGTCGTCTTCGACGCCGGTGTCGACCGCGCCGTCGCGACCGACGTCGCGGGCGTCCTGTCGACGCTGTACGATCTCTGGACGAGCAAGGACGGCTCCGACGCCGAGATCAATCCGCTGATGGTCACGGCCGACGACGAGGTCGTCGCGGCCGACGCCGTCATGAACATCGACGAGGACGCCCTGTTCCGCCAACCCGAGATCGCCGAGATGGGTGAGGAGGCCGCAGGCGGCGACGAACTGGAGCAGAAAGCCGACGAGTACGGCTTCGACTACGTCCGTCTCGACGGCTCTGTCGGCATCATCGGAAACGGCGCAGGACTCGTGATGACCACGCTCGACCTGGTGGATTACTACGGCGGGTCACCCGCGAACTTCCTCGACGTCGGTGGCGGCGCGAAGGCCGAACGGATCACCAACGCGCTCGATATGGTCTTCTCCGACGACAACGTCGACAGCGTCGTCTTCAACATCTTCGGCGGCATCACCCGTGGTGACGAGGTCGCCAAGGGGATCAACGAAGCACTCGAGGCGTTCGACGAGATTCCCAAACCGGTCGTCGTCCGACTCGCGGGAACGAACTGGGAGGAAGGCATGGAGATTCTGAACGAGGACCTCGTGACCGTCGAACAGACGCTCGAGGACGCGGTTCAACGCTCGGTCGAATACGCCGAGGAGGGAGAAGCATGAGTGTACTCGTCGACGAAGACACGCGCGTCGTCGTACAGGGCATTACCGGCGGGGAAGGCAAGTTCCACGCCGGTCAGATGATGGGATACGGGACGAACGTCGTCGCCGGCGCCGTCCCCGGCAAGGGCGGCCAGGAGGTCGACGGCGTCCCCGTCTACGATACGGTCGACCAGGCCGTGCGCGAAGAGGACGCAGATGCTTCGGTCATCTTCGTCCCGCCGGCGTTCGCCGGTGACGCGATCTTCGAGGCGCTGGACACGGACCTCGACCTCGCCGTCGCGATCACGGAGGGAATCCCGACGCAGGACATGGCTCGCGTGAACAAGCGACTCACCGAAACCGACACGCGACTGCTCGGTCCCAACTGTCCGGGCATCATCACGCCCGGCGAGTCGAAACTCGGTATCCTCCCCGGCAACATCTTCGCGCCGGGTGACGTCGGGCTCGTCTCGCGCTCGGGCACGCTCACCTACCAAGTCGTCGACAGCCTCACGAACCGTGGTATCGGCCAGACGACGGCCATCGGGATCGGTGGCGACCCGATCATCGGGACGGACTTCGTCGACGCCCTCGCGGCGTTCGAAGACGATCCGGACACCGAAGCGATCGTCATGTGCGGCGAGATCGGCGGCGAGGACGAAGAGGAAGCCGCCCAGTACATCGCCGATCACGTCGACACACCCGTCGTCGGCTTCATCGCCGGCCGCACGGCCCCGCCGGGCAAGCGAATGGGCCACGCCGGCGCGATCGTCTCCGGGTCGGGCACCGGCACCGCAGAGAGCAAGATCGACGCCCTCAACGACGCCGGCGTCCCGGTCGGCGACACGCCCGAAGAGGTTGCCGATTCGGTCGAGTCGATCCTCTAGAGCGGGCCCGCCTCGAGTGGACGGACTAGCGGCTCTCACACACAAATCGTTACACTGTTCTCCTCGATTTACTCGATCGGCGCTGGGCCAGACAACCGTCTTTTCACACCGCGTTACAGACCCGGGACGAGCGATCGCAGGCTGGCGAGGATCGACTGTATTCGTGACGAGGACTCGTTCGACGACCCCTCGGTGCCTGTCGGGTTCGACGACGAATCGTCGGATTCGACCTGAGATGCTTCGGAATCGAGCCGAGACGCTTCGGCCGACGGTTCGTCCGGAGTTGGTTCGTTCGAGCTGGAGTCGTCCAGTTTTTCCGTCGGCGAATCGGTTCGAGGCGGTACTCGTCCACCACCGCCATCACCTACTTCCGCAGCACCGGCGAAGATCGATCCCAGGTCGATCTCTTCGTAGCCGGTATCACTGTCGTCGAATGCACTCCCGGGTTGGTCCGGTACCGAGTCTGGTTCGTCGGAGCCAGTAGCTGTCCGTGCAACGTCGTCGGCGTCCGATCCAGCCGATCGGTCGGTCCCCTCGTCAGGTGACTGACCCCACGACGGCTCGGTCGTGGACGTCGAATCCGGCGTTTCGATCCAGAGAAACTCGTCGCCTTCCCGTCGGTCGGGTAACAGGAGATCGTCGAAGGCTGCCTCGTCGAACAGATCCGCCGGTGCCTGAATTGCCGGATCGGGCGTTACCGACCCGTCGATCAGGTCAGTTGGCGAGGTGTCTCCGAGAATCGCGTCGGTATCGACCGGCTCGTCGTCAGCGGCGAGATCCGCGAAGACCGACGACGCCGTGCGATCGGAGACGCCACCGTCCGTCCGACAGTGGTCAGTCGGATCGGTCTCGTGGGCCGAATTCGAACCCGAGTCCACCGTCGAATCGGTGGACCGGTCCTGGTCGGACGGCGACGTGTGAGGCCCCATCAGTCGTTCGGCTGAGTATCTCCGCACACGTAATTAAGTGTTCTGTTCGGGGTGGGTCGCAGTTGAGACAGGGTCGGAAGGGTGAAACACGCGCTGTTCACGATGGCGTCTATGGCGGGCACGGCGGAGACGGCCGTACCGACCCGTGATTACGTCGACCCGACAGGAACGATATCGGGGAGTTTCGTCGCGGTGTAGCCGAAGACGTCCTCGTATCCGTTCGCGGAGAGCAAGACCGGGTAGAACGCATCCGACGCGACGTGGGGTTCACCATCCGCAGCGGCGAACTGGTCGCCGGGTTCGACGCGCTCGAAATTGTCGACGAAGACTTCGTATCGGTCGGCCGAATCTTTCGAAATCGTGTCGGTGAGGCGGAAGTGCGGCAGTTGGTGGGTGAGTGTGTCGCCCGGCAGGGCTCCAGCCGCGGTCAAAAACTCCCGGACGAGGCGGACGGCGTTCTCTGCGGCCCGCTGTGTCCCCTGGAGGCCACACTCCACTTCGATTGTCTCTGCCCCAGTCCGCAGTCGTCCATCGGCGAACGCACCGGTTTCGACGAGTGCGCCGATCGACAGCTGGGAAACGACACGGCGACTCGTCTCGGTCACGTGATCGACGACTGCGAACGGATCAGCGTGGCTCCGCGTCGAGTGTAGCGACATGACGAGCGTGCCCGCGAGTTCGTCCATTAGTCTGGCCGCAAGACGACCTTCGTGGGACGCCGCCGTTTCGTCTCCGGGAAACGCCCGGTTCAGATCCTCGTCGACGTACCGACGTCCCGATTCGATCGCCCGTTCGTTAGCCACGACGAGTTTGACCGGTTCCGAGACGGACGGCCGCTCCGAGATAAGCCGCTCGATGGCGTGAACACCGCAGGGTTCGTCGCCGTGAATGCCGCCCACGATCGCGATAGACGGCGTCCCGGTTCCGAGCTGCTCGACACGCATGTATCTCTGATTGGGGCCCAGCGAAACTTATGCGATTCGGACCGAGGCAGGAGACACTCCGCGTCGAGTGCAGGGTTACCGTCACTCGGACGGGAAAGGATTGCCATCGAGCTGGAGGTTCCAGTCGTCGACGACCGAGGGATCGTTTAGCGCACGCGTCGCGACCGTCCTGACCGAGTGGACGTCCACCCCGTAGTAATCTGACGGCACGTCCTGGAGGTACTGACACGCAGTTTCGAAGAGGTTGCGTAATCCGTCGTCGTTCTCGAAATCGACTCGCTTGTAGACGCCGGCGGCGATCTGGACCATCCCGTGGAGAAACGCGCTTTCCGTGGACCCGCTGGCGTAGTTGTACCACTCATCCTCGAACTCGTCGTGGGCAGTGTGGTAGTCGCCAGCGTTGAACGCCTGTAAACCATCGACGCAGGCACGCCTGAGAGTGGGATGTTCCCAACGTTCGAGCTGGGCATCCCACCCCGTCGGATTGCCATCTGGTGGCCCGACGCTCGGATCCTGCGTGTGTTCGTCCATATGGTTTCGTTTACTCCCCCGCGGGAAAGGCTTCACCGCCACCACCGCACCCACCATCATCACCAACAGTCGGCGTCCTGACGGCCCACACCCTGCGAGTACGTGCCCCCTGATTTACCCGTACGGCATCCGTAACAACCACGATGGAGTATCCACGCGGCCGGTGTGACCGCTGTGGGGAGCGCATGTACACGCAACAGACGGGCGGGTATCGCTGTTACAACTGCGGGAACGAGGAGCGACGACGGACGAGTGATCGGTACCGTGTTCGGTGACGACGAAAGCGGCGCCACCCTCAGCGGACGAACGCGGCGTCGCGAATCGTGGCAGCAGAACCGTAGCGTATTCAAACGACCCCGTCGAAGCGACAGGTGCGTGCGAGGGTAGCCAAGCGGCCAACGGCGGCGGACTCAAGATCCGCTCGTGTAGACGTTCGTGGGTTCGATCCCCTCCCCTCGCATCGCAGCGCGCCGCACTGCTGCGGCGAGACGCGATGCGGAAGATCGACACGGAGCGATCTTCCCTCGCAACACTTCTCTGGATCCACTCGGTTCGAGAGTCCCACTTACCGAATCTCACCCCACGTCCCGACGAGTTCGCCGTCGACGTAGCGTCGCTGCTGGAACCCGAGGGCGTTACACAGCAGCGTGTGACCCATGAACGAGAGGGTATAGTCGGCCAGTCCGAAGGGGTGAAGCTCGTGCTGGTTGGCCGGTGGGAGCACCGAACCGAGGACGGTTATTCGACCGTCTCCGACGGACAGCGTCCCAGCACCGACGTCTCCCGAACTACCGAGCGAGCCGGCGATGGACCCACCCGCGTTGGCGAAGGCATCCGCATCGACAGTCCAGACGGGCGAGTCCTCCCCGGTCGTATATCCCAGCTGTGAGATCTTCCAGATCTCCTGCTGGATGGGTCGGACATCCATCAAGAGTGGATGGTCAAAGTCACGGTCAGCGAGATTGGGGAAGCGGACCGTCTCGTTGGAGAGATGGTCCGGGCCGATAGCGCCCGCGTCACCCAGGTCGATCTCACCGAGGAGGGCGACACCCGCGTCGGTGAGAACGAGGGAACCGCCGTTTGCCACGAACAACTCGAGGACGGCCAGATACCACGGATTGTCGATGCCGTCGTCCGTCGAGATGACGACGGTGTCGTACCAGAATTTCCCCGAGTTGCCCCGCATCAGCCGGCCATTTCTGACGTCGTGGACGCGAAGTTCGTCGATGGAGCCGTCCTCGAGGTAGGGTTCGAGATCCGTGAAGTACTGCATCGGATTGACGACGTACTCGCGCTGGCTGTATCCTAGCACCGCCTCTGGATCTGGATACTCGGTATCGCTGTCAAGCTGGACGAACTCCACTGCGAGGGCATCGTCGCCGTCGTGTTCGATCGACCACTCGCCGGTGCCGGGCTGTGGAACGTAGAACGCCCCGTCGTCTCGACCCTCGATATCCGCGACGTCTGCCTTCCGAACCGTCTTCCCCTCGGGATCGACCAGTCGAACGGTTCCCGTGTCGAGATCCGGGGCATCGAACTGGACGGCGAGCGAACGCGTCGACCCGCTGGCGGTAACGGTCGACCGACCCGCCGGCCCGGGCTGGACAGAATCGTGGCGCCGATGGACGCTGGTGCTGGGCCGTCCGTCTGATCCCTTCCCCTTGCCGGGATGGCCGTCCGTGAACGGGAGGTCCGCCGATCGACGGGTGAGTGAATCGGAACTGACGTATGCAACGTCCTTCCCGCCGGTGGCTACCGTCGCGTCAGTGGACACGGCTGTCAGCTCAGCGTACTCGCGCATCGAGAGCCGGTAGGCCGTCGCGAGGTGGCGTTCGATGAAGGGTTTGAAGTCGTAGGCGTCCCGCAAAATTAGTTCGGGAGCCACGGTGACGGCGCCGAGCCCCCCGAACTCCTCGGGTTGGCCAGCCCAGCCGAGCAGTGCGCCGGTAACCTGGTAGGAAAGCGTGTCGTAGATGGTCCCATAATCCAGCAATCGATCGGGGACGTATCCTGGGTATCCCCAGATCGCGTCGGCGGCCCGACTCGTCTCGTCGGCGATTGCGTCCGGGCTTCCCCAGTGATCGGTCATCGCCCCGTCGATCCGGCGGTTGACCTCGTCCAGGTCGTGCGTGCCGGCGTGATCGTACGGCGCGTTGGACTCCAGGTTCAGCACCATCGATGCCGAGAGATCCATCATGTGGTAATCGCACAGGTACTCGACGTTGTCGTACCCCCGCAGCTGCTCGACGACCGAAAGCGCGTCCGGGACCACGTCTTCGTACCCGCGACCCGCTGGGTCGTCGGGTCGGACGTCGGGCGCGTCCTCCGGTTCGGCGGGCCAGTAGCTCGGATTGATCCATCCCATCGTCGGGTACTGGCGGTTCGTGTCGCCGATGGCCGCGTTGCCGCGGTGATACCGGACCCGCTCGGTCCCGCTCCACGACTCGAATTCGTACTGTGGCTTGCGAGCGACCCAGCCATCCGGATTGGTGAAGATGAAGACGATCGCGATATCCTCGATCAGTTTTTCGAAGTCGTCCGCTTCGCCCTTCGTGATCTCCTCGATGAGCCGCGTCCCTGCAACCCGGCCGGCCGGTTCGTCGCCGTGGATGGCGAGGGAGAAGACGGCCTTCTCCTTGGCCTGGAACGACGCGTCGTCCCGGACGTTCTTCGTCACTTCGGCGACGTAGACGTCCGTCGGGTCACGCTCGTCACCGGTGAACAGGTTCTCCCACCCCGGACTCTTCCCGATCGCGTGAACGCGGAGCCGATCTGGATGATTCGACTCCAGATATTCGAGACCCTGTGCGAGTTCTCCGTGAGAGACGTAATCACGCGCGTTTTCGACCTGCGGAAAGACCCGGTCGTCGTACGCGTCGCCGAGCTTCCAGAACGGATTCGCACCTGGAGAGAAGTCGACAGACGTGATTCCGTCGATCTCCGCGAGGGCCGTCGAAAGCTCGTCGGCAGTGAGGGACGCGTGGGCGGCCGGGGTTGGCTCCGTTCGCGTCGCCACCTTCGGCGGAAGGTCGTCCTCGCCGATGTCCCAGTCGGGTTCGCCGTACAGGTCGTAAAACGCGTCGAGCGCATCGACGTTCTCGAATTCGATGACGAGCGTCGTTAGGTGATCATCGGGGGTTGCATTGACGGCGAAGGAAGCCAGCTCCGTGAGCGCGTCGTCCTCGACCGTCGCCGAGACGGCACCTGGCAGGGCCAGTGCGGCCCCTGTCGCTGCGGCGACGTGCATGAACGTGCGTCGATCGATCGGCGACCCGTCGAACGTCCCTTCGTCGAGGGCGGCCGCTTCTTTGTGCGTATATCGATCCGATTCGGACACCGAATTCGACTCGCCAGCCGCGTGATTAGTGTTGCCCATGGTTTTCGGTGTGGTTCCCACCACACACCCATCAGTGTGAGACAATCGTAAACACATACCCCACCCTCTCACGAAAATAAAATACTCACAAGATATTACTAATAGCGAATGGGGCATTGTGCGATCGATCGGGTTCGTCCACATCGAGATCGTCGAACGTGACCGGGACAACAGGTGGGTGAGCCACGTATCCGACTCTCGGACAGCTCGACCGCAGTCACTTTGGCGATACGGGAACCGAGTACGACCATGATAGCCAGTGAGGGACGACCTTGAACGCCAGTGGGAATCCAGACGCGCGGGTCGACGTCGCCGTCGATGCTGCGTCGGCTGGCGCGGCTGTCGCCCAGAACGCGTTCCGGTCTGATCTCGCCGTCGAGACGAAATCATCGAAGACGGACGTCGTGACACAGGCCGACCGCGACGCCCAGCGCGCGGTGATCGAACGAATCGAAACTGCGTACCCAAACGAGCGGATCGTCGGCGAGGAAGACGAGCAGTCGGGTGCGATCCCGGACGACGGCCGCGCCTGGATCGTCGATCCGATCGATGGGACCGCGAACTTCGTCGCCGGGATCCCGACGTTCTGCACGGCGGTCGCAGCCGTCGACGACGGGGAGGCGATCGCCGCGGCACTCGATTTTCCCGTTACCGGGGACCAGTACGTGTTCGATGGAACCGACGCGTGGCTAAACGACGACGAACTCGCGGTCAGCGATCGGGCGGACCCGCACGTGTGCACCGTGAGCCCGACGCTGTGGTGGGGCCGAGATCGTCGGGACGAGTACGCCAGCGCCTGTTCTGAAATCGTGCATCGCTTTGCCGACTTGCGCCGGGTGCGGTGTGCGCAGGCCGAGCTCGCGATGGTCGCAAGCGGCGCCCAGGATGGCACGTTCGCCAACGTATCCGCTCACCCGTGGGACACCGTCGCCGGCGTCTCGCTCGTCAGAGCGGCCGGTGGGACGGTGACCGATCTGGACGGGAACCAGTGGCGACACGACAGCGACGGACTCGTCGCGTCGAACGGGGAGATTCACAGCGAACTACTCGAGGCAGCAAACGCTGTCGACGACGTCGCCGAGCCCGCGTGACTGGACAGGACACCGATATTCAGGAGGGGCCTCGCCACGACCCGAACCGGAACCGATAACCGACCGCACGATAGGCCTCCGAGTATGCAGCAGTACATCGACCGCTACGGGGCCGAGCGGATCTGGGCGGCGACGGTCGTCGTCGTGTTCGGCGGACTCGCCCTCCTCGCGGCACTGTTCCCACAGCAGGTGTACGTCGAGTTCATCTGGGAGTACTTCTGGGGGCCAGTGGTCGCAGACGCGAACAACTGGAACTGTGTCGCCTGGGCCGGCGGCGAGGTGCAATCGTGTGACGTCGCCGGACCGGACGCCGGCCCGACTGCCAGTCCGGGATACACCTTTACCTCCTACGCAGGCTACATCCCGACGTTGCTTCTGTTGTTGACGGGATTCATCTTCGCTATCGAGCGACTCGATATCGAGCGCTACCGGGCCGGCTTCTGGGGCCTCTTTCCGTTCATGCTCTTCGGCGGGGCGCTTCGAACCGTCGAAGACGCGAACGTCGCCGTCCACGAAGCGACCGGCGACGCTGCGCTATCCCTGCCCTGGCAAGCGCTCATCATCAGCCCCTTCATCTACGTCGTCGTGGCGCTCATCGCGCTCGTCTCGCTCGTGATCGCCGTCTGGCTCGAACGGAACGAGTACGTCTCCGGCTACGAGTACCCGCTCGCGGGAATCGGAACCGGGTTACTCGTCCTCTCGCTCGCTATCCTCGCTTCGTGGGCGAGTACTGGCGGATACGGCTTTTTCCCGGGGCTCGCGGTAACCGTTCTCGTCGTTTCGACGGTGATCACCGGGGCCGTCTGGTGGACGATCGTTCAGTTCGCACCACAACTCAACGAGGGGACCGGGTACATGGGAATCCCGATCATCTGGGCGCACGCCGTCGACGGAACCGCGAACGTGATCGGCCTCGACTGGGCGACCGCATTCGGCCTCCCGTCGAATCTCGTCCCGAAGCACCCCGTCAACGCCGCGATACAGCGATACACGGGACAGCTCCTCCCCGAATCCATCACGTCGGTTATCGGCGACGTCTGGCCGTTCCTCCTCCTGAAAGTGGCCGCCGCCGTCTTCATCATCTGGGTGTTCAACGAGGAGGTCTTCGAGGAGAGTCCGCGCTTTACGATCATGCTCATGCTGACCGTCGTCGCCGTCGGCCTCGGTCCAGGGACCCGAGACATGCTCAGGGCCACGTTCGGCGTCTGAGCGGTACCGAAATCGGAGCGGTCGATTTGTACGCTTCTTGCGGTTCCGATCGGACCGGTGCGTGACTACGTGACGTAACTCGCTACGTGATCGAACGCCTCCATCCGGGAGCATCGAGTGTCCAATCGCGAACGTCTTTAGGAACGGGCCGACCACGTAGCGGTATGAGCGACCGCACAGGGGCCTGGTTCGAGGACGTCACGCGCCACGAGACGGCAGCGAGTGCGACCGCGATTCGATCGGGGTCGCGCGCAGAACCGGCCCCCTGGCCGGAACTGGCCGTCGAATCGGGGGCAGCGACGGACGAGGACGACTACTACGACTGGCTCCACGACGCGACCGTGGCAGCCACGGCAGACGCCGCCCAGGAACTCGAACGAGCCGACGATCGGCAACTCGTTCACGCCGTCCGTGCGATGGACGACTGTCGCCGAACGGCGAACGAACTCGCCGAACGACTCGCCGAGTGGGGCGGGACTGTCGACGACGAACCGGGGACAGGTGTCGCGTACGCCCGTCGCATCGTGGCCGGCGAAACGGCGATCGAGGACGAGACGATCACGTCGCTGGCCGAACGCGTCGTCGATCTCGAGGACGAAGCACTCGCGCTCGAAGACCGCCTCGACAGAGTGGCTCCGACTGTCGCACCGAACCTCGTCGCCCTCGCCGATCCGGTCCTCGCCGCGCGACTGATTTCACTCGCCGGCAGCCTGGAGGCGCTCGCGAAACAGCCGAGTGGGACAATCCAGGTCCTCGGCGCGGAGGACGCCCTCTTCGCACACCTTCGCGGCCACGCGCCGTCGCCAAAGCACGGCGTCATCTACACGCACGAGGCCGTCCGCGGTACGGCGCCGGCGAACCGGGGCTCCGCGGCACGGGCCGTCGCCGGAAAGCTGGCGATCGCCGCCAGGGTAGATCACTACGCTGGAGACAGACGTCCCGACCTCGAACGCGAACTGGCCGAGCGGATCGAGACGATACAGGCTCGCGACGGTGCAACTGAGTCCACGGAGGCGGGCACCGATGACTGACCTCCCGAGTGGCGTCGAACGCCGCGAGTTCGACGGACGTGAACGACTCGCGACGGAGGGTGAACCCGTCTACGGCGAACCGACCGACGGGACGTGGCGCGCCTGGGACCCCAATCGGTCCAAACTCGGCGCGATGTTCGAACTCGGGTTCGAAACCGGATTCGACGGCGGGCCGGACGAACGCGTACTCTACCTCGGGGCGGCGAGCGGGACGACCGTCGGCCACGTCGCCGACTTCGCGGGTCCGACGTACGCCGTCGAGTTCGCGCCGCGACCGGCCCGCGACCTCGTGTCGGTCGCCGAGGACCGAACCAGACTCTTTCCCCTCCTCGCCGACGCGCGACTGCCAGAACAGTACGCCCACGTCGTCGAAGCAGACGTGGACGTGATCGTCCAGGACGTCGCGACCCGCGGACAGGCACGCGTCGCGATCGAGAACCGCCCGTTCCTCGCCGACGACGGGCGACTCGTACTCGCCGTGAAGGCACGAAGTGAAGACGTCACCGCAGCGCCGACGGACGTCTTCGACCGCGTCCGTGACGAGCTGAGCGAGACGTACGAGATTCTGGAGAGTCGTCGGCTGGACGAGTTCCACACAGACCACCTCGGAATTATTGCACGCCCTCGATAACGTCGCCTCCCAGTCACGCACCGAACTGAGCGACGGTCGATCACCGAATCCCGAGCACCCGAGTGACCGTTGACCAGGTTCACGCTGCGCTGACTCTTCTGCTGGTTCCAAACCCTATTTACCGTCTCATCGGTAAGATGTGCCCGATGGACCGCGGGTCGCCTTCGACGTTCGACACGATGGGTACGCTCGGCGTCGAGGAGGAGTGTTACGTCGTCGACGCGCAGGGACGCCCGACGAGTGGGACGGACGAACTCGTGTACGAATCCGACCCGCCAGCCGTACTAGAGGGGCGACTCGATCACGAACTGTTCAAGTGTGTCATCGAAACGCAGACGCCGACCTTCGACGACCCCGACCGGACGGCCGACGTGCTCGAATCGATTCGATCGGCACTGTGTGAACACGCGAACGACCACGGGTTCGCCATCGCCGCGGCGGGATTGCATCCGCTCGCGAAGTGGCGTGAACTCGAACATGCCGAGAAACCACGATATCAGGCCCAACTCGATCGGATCCAGTATCCCCAGCACCGCAACACAACGGCCGGCGTCCACGTTCACGTCGGCGTCGACGATCCGGACAAGGCGATCTGGATCGCGAACGAGTTACGCTGGTACGTCCCGATCATCCTCGCGCTGTCGGCGAACTCGCCGATCTGGAACGGGTTCGACACCGGCCTCGCGTCGGCCCGGGCGAAAATTTTCGAGGGGCTCCCGAACACCGGCATGCCGACGTTCTTCGAGGACTACGAGGCGTTCGATCGGTTCGAGCGGCGGATGGTCGAACGAGGTGCGATCGACGACCGCGGTGAACTCTGGTACGACGTGCGCCCACACACTGGCCACGGCACCGTCGAGATCAGGACTCCTGACGGCCAGGTCGACCCAACCGTCATCAGCGCGTTCGTCGAGTACTGTCACGCACTCGTCTGCGAGCTCGCGGACGCGTACGAAGATGGCGAGCGTGGATACGCACACCTCCAGCGACGCGAACTGCTAGACGAGAACAAGTGGCGAGCTATTCGACACGGTCACGACGCGACGCTCATGACGCGGGACATGAGCGGCGAAATCGGCCTCGGCGAACTCGTCGACCGGGAGTGCGAGCGCCTCGACGTCGGCGGCCTCCGCCGTGTCTACGAAACCGATAGTGGCGCCGAACGGCAGCGACATATCCTCGCAGACGAGGGCGTCGACGCCCTGTGTGCCTCGTTGATGCTCGACGAAAACGACCTGAGCGGCATCTGAGCTGGTTACCCCCTTCGCTGCATATTGACCGACCGCTGCGTACCGAGCAAGACAGCGTAAGACGTCATCCGAGCGATCTCGCGACACGAAACACGCTCTCCGAACTCGCCACCGTTCGACGCAGAGAGTCGGGATCCGTTCGAGCGGTTCCAGTCCGTGTTCGAATCGGCGTATGGCTTCCACTCATCGTGGGACTCGGCTGGCGGCCGTTCGGTCCATTCCTGTCCGCTGGGACCGACTCGGACGATTGAAATAGCCGTCGCACCAATCGACGTGCGAACGACCGTGGTCTCGAATACACGCACCGGCGCAACCGGAGGAACCGATCGATTTGGCCGATTCGGGGTGCCGGAGCTGGTGGTGACGACCCTCGCACTCGTGAGTGCGACGATTCTCCTTGGGATTGCGACGAAAGCCGCGGGTGCCGGACTGGCCTGTGACGCGAACTGGCCGCTCTGTGACGGCGGCGTCCTGAACCTGTTTCCGGCGACGTTCCCGAGTTTCTTCGAGTGGATCCACCGGGTCGTCGCCGGTATCGCCGGCCTGTTCATCCTCGGGTCGGCGATCGTCGCCTGGCGAACCGACACCGATCGGTCCGTCGCGATCGCGCTGACGATCGGACTGGTCCTGACCCCCCTGCAGGTGGCACTCGGGGCCGGGACGGTCATCCTCTACGAGATCCCGATACTCAACTTGCACTTCTGGACGGCGATCGCCATCTTCTGTAGCTTCGGTATCGGCGCAATCCTGGTCTGGGAGCACCGTATTCCGACGAGAGCGGTCCCGCAAGCCCTCGGGCTGGCGACCGTTCTCGTTCCCCTTCAGGCCCTTCTCAGTCCACTCGTTATTTCCTCGTACACGCAGGTACTGCAGACCGCGCTGTACGCAGTGACACTCGTGTTCATCGGGTCGCTCCTCCTCGTTGCCATCGTCGGTCGCCGTCGGTTCGATGGATGGCTTCCAGCCGCCCTCACCGCCACGCCAGTACTCGGGCTGCTCGTCGCGTACTTCGGGCGTGAATCCGTCATGGGATTCGATCCGGTCGTGGTACTTGCCTACACAGTCGTCACGATCCTCGCCGTGCTGGTTTATGGGTGGCTGGGACTTCGAACGCGCTCGACCAGTCCTGTGAATTGAGTACCGCTCCATTTGGTTCGCCACAGCGATCGGTCCTGGCTATTTGCCGTATCCGACGGAAATACTGCTACAGAACAGCCGGAGAGCGCCCCTTAGATATTTACCCGACAGAAAGCAACCGTAAAATGTAAAGTGTAGGATGTCGAAGATTCAGTCATGCGTACCCTGGACGAAACCGACCTCCAAATCGTCGCCCTCCTGCTCGAAGATGCCCGACGGCCGTACAACGACATCGCCGATCGGGTCGACGTCTCTGCCCCAACCGTCTCGGATCGAATCGATCGCCTCCAGCAACTCGGCGTGATCCAGGGGTTCACCGTCGACATCGACCGGTCGTCGTTCGTCGACGGCATCGAACTCCTGATCGACGTGCAGCTGTGTGCCGTACAGAACGGGTGTGTCACGGCCGATCTCGCCAGTGTCGACGGCATCGAACACGTGTTCATGACCTCCGACGCTCGATTGCTCGCCATCGGCACGCTCGCGAGCGAACAGGTCGGTCCCTGTCTCCTCTCGGCACTCGAGGCCGACCAGATCGAGTCCTACCGTGTCCACCTCGTCCAGGAACGCGACTGGAACCCGTCTCTCACCGAGGATTCGATCAGCCTGACCTGTCACACCTGCGGCGATACCGTGACCGAAAACGGACTCTCGCTCCGGTTCGAGGGGAGCCTGTTCCACTTCTGTGACCGAGAGTGCCGGACGGCGTTCGAAGACGAGCGGACACCGATGGCCGAGACGGCCTAAACGACTGTCCGCTGTGTCGAACACAGAGCCTACGGTCGCCATCTCTGCCCTCCCCAGTCATCGGCGCTGCGTCCGAGGCGTGATCGATCGATACCACGATCGTTTTCCGGACAGCCACCCTCCGAACGGCCGTGAAACACCTGAGCGACCGTCAGTCGAATCCGTTCGGCCTCAGGCCGCCGTTCGATCGAAGCGACGCCGACGCCCTGGCTGCCGTTCCCGGTTACGGCGATCCGAACGCCGATTTTCACGTCATCGGCGATCACCCCGGCCGCCACGGCGGGACCGCATCCGGCGTTCCGTTCGACACCGATGACGACGAGTCGGGCGTCCGAACACTTCTGCGAACGCTCGGATTTCTCACCGGCGATCGATCGGCTCCGGAACTCGACAACTGCTTTCTGAGCTACGTCCACATGTGCACACTTCCGGACGACCGACCGCCGACGGACGAAGAGTACGCCCGTCTCGAGCGCTTCTTCGACGCAGAGTTACGGGCGATCAATGCCCACATCCTCGTATCCGTCGGCGAACAGGCGACCGCACACGTCCTCGAAGCGTACACGACACAGCGCTCGCGGGTCGACCTCGAGATGGAGACACTACACGCGACCGAACTTCGTGGCCGTGGGTTTCTCGTCGTTCCACTCGCCGATCCGCGCCGCTGGGACGAGACGTTGTTCGACGTTGCGCGCGACCGACTGGCGTCGATTCACGAGTCGGATTATCGGCAGACGAAAGGTGTGGCGACGCTCGTCGGGTGACAACGTTCCGTTCAGACGCCGAGCCGGCGACGGACGGCGAACCTGATCGGGAGGCCGATCGCACCGACGAGTGGGATGACGACGAAAGCGAGCAACTCGATCGGGAGCGTGGTCAGTTCGAACCAGCCAGCCAGTAAGCCGCACACGGGAGCGGCGACGGCGAGCAGGTACGCGTACGACGGTGACCAGCCAGGAAGGCGTTTCGTGTGATAGAGCACGACGCCGTAGAGAAGTGGCAGGAGCAGCGCACTGGCCAGGAGCACACCACCGTAGAGGGCACTCACCGTCCCGAGAGCGACGGCGAGGACGATGGTCTCGTCGATGGTGATCGGTCCCAGCAGTTCACCGCGTGTCCGGTAGCGCCAGCCGACGAGGATCCCGCAGACCGCCACGAACGCCCCGGCAAGCAGCGCGAGCCACAGTCCACCGGCGACCGGTGGGGTGACGAGTTCCACGTGCTGAACGTACGTGAGGGCTCGGTCCAGACCGTGGGTTCCGCTCGTGAGTGCTTGTGAGATGGCGTCGACGTCCGTCCCGGCTGCGCGGATCGCATCCCAGAGGGAATCGATTGCGGCGGCGTTTTCGCGTCCGTACTGGGCGAGACCGAAGACGTACAGTGCCGTCCCGATCCAGAGCAGCGGGCCGGCGAGGTTCAGCGAGTGCCACCAGCGGAGGAGGCGGCCAACGGCGCCGGTTCCAGTGAGGCCGGACCCCCTGGCAGTGGCGTCGTCCGGCCCCCAGGTCGTGCCAGTCTCGGTTCGGGCGTGGCCGCCGTCCGTCGTGCCCGTCGACGTGGCCCCCGACGCTGCGCCCGTCGTCTTCCCGTGGGCACTCCACGAACCCGTTTCACTCCTGACGGTCGAGCGATCGTCGGCATCCGAATCGTCGGCCGACGCGTCATCGGATGGGGCGGACCACTTGTCGGGCGACGGTAACCCGGACGTTCGTTTGGCAACGTAATCGAGGTGGCCGAGTCGATCGTACGCGCGCCGCTCGACGGGATCGCCGAGCACGTCGTACGCCGTCTTGAGGGCAGTAAACTGCGCTCGCGCGCGCTCGTCGTCGTTCAGATCGGGGTGGTAGATTCGGACCTGCTCGCGAAACGCAGCTTTGATCTCATCCTGCGAGGCGTCGGGCGGAACGTCGAGAAGATCGTAGAAGTCCTCGGTCATGGCGTCACTCGACTGGTCGGTAGTAAGACGTTCATATCCTCTCCGTATAATTCTGCTGTTCGGTCGTCGTCTGTCGATTCTCCTCGGCCCACCCGGTTTAGCGTTACGGCCGATCGATCAGACACGAGCGATACTGATTATGGTGGATTCTCGTCGAGAAAGTCCCACATCGTGGTCTGTGCCGGATCTACTCGTTCCGCAGGTGGACGGACAGGGTTCTTTCGATGTGCCCACCCCTCATCGGATGTGACGCCCTCCGCGTCTGTCCACGAGCCGAAGTCAGTCAGGGTGAGGAGCCTGGCATCGTCAGTGGTGGTCGACGAGTGCGTGTCTACGGCCGTTCCGATTGCGGCACCATCGTCGTCGGTCGTCTCGTCGCTGGACGATCGGGAGGCACGCCCGCCAGAGCCAGCAGATGACGCGTCGAGTTCGTCCAGCGTCCGTTGATCGGCAGCGTGCTCCTCAACCGGCCCTTCACTCGAGACCGACCCGGCGGTCGCATCGGACGGTGTCGAATCGCGGGCGTCAGCGCGCGATGGGGCTGAACGAGAATCGGGTGGCGAAGCGGTTGCATCTTCCCACCCGTCGAGTTTTGCCTGGTCGGCGGCGCCGAACTCGAGATTCGCCACCTTGACACCGAGTTTGCGGACGCGGTCGTCGGCGAACTCGGTAAAGAGGTCGCGGGCGATGTCGACGACGAGGTCGGCGTCGTCGATTGGCCCGGAGAGAGACCGTTCGCGCGTGTTGACGTCGTACGGTGGCAGGACGGCTTTGACACCGACAGTGCGATAAAGGGCGCCTTCACGCGTTGCCCGGTCAGCGACGGCCGCGGCGAGGGTTTCCAGCGTCTCTCGTTTTGCTTCCCAGTCTGTGACGGGGGAGGCGAACGCTGACTCTCGCGAGAAACTCTTCGGGAGCCCGCGCGGCGTGACCGGCCGGTCGTCTTCGCCCCGTGCGTACTCGACGAGTTCCCGGCCGCGTTCGCCGAACTGATCTTCGAGTTCCGCCGGATCTGCGTCGGCGACGTCACCGGCTGTTTCGAGCCCCATCGACCGCAGCTCTCGGGCGGTCACCGGGCCGACGCCGTGCAGTTCGGCGACGTCGAGTGGGGCGAGAAAGTCGCTGACGTCGCCGGGTTCGACGACGGTGAGCCCGTCCGGTTTGTCGTGATCGCTCGCGATCTTGGCGGCGCTCATCGACGGCGCGACCCCGATACTGACGACGACGCCAACCTCGCGTTGGATCCGTTCTTTGACGTGCCTGGCGAAGCCCTCGGCGACCGCCCACTCGGTTCGGTCGGTGACGTCGAGATAGGCTTCGTCGATGCTCACCTCCCGCACGACGTCGGCGCTCTCGTGGAGGATTGCCTGGACGTCCTCGCTCACCGATTCGTAGTACTCGATGTCGACCGGCCGATAGAAGCCCGTCTCCGACCGTTCGAGGCCGTCGTCCGAGTCGGCCGTAGCTCGTCTGGGCAAACGTTCGACAGCCTGGCTGATCGCCATCGCACTCTCGACGCCGAACGCACGGGCCTCGTAACTCGCCGTCGCGACGGCTCCGACGGACTCACCAGGCTCGTAGCCCATCCCGACGACGACCGGTTCGCCACGAAGGGCAGGTTCACGGAGGCGTTCACAGGCGGCGTAGAAACAGTCCGCGTCGACGTGGAGAACGATCGGCTTCTCGTCGGTCCCCGTCTCGACCCCCGGCAGCCGAGCCTCGTCCGCCATTGACGACACTCAGGAGTGAACGACCGTCAACGTTGCGACGAGGGTGCAGAGATGACAGGCCACTCGACCAGCCCGAGTCGATGGTACCCTCCCTCGACTGCCGGGAAAGGGCGCTTTTTGCCCCGGCACGTGGCAGTGAGTCGCATGGACTACGATCTGGATCGATTCACCTCTCGGCAATCGACGGTCCGCGCGAATCGGGGACTCGTCGCGACGAGTCAACCGCTCGCTGCACAGGCGGGGATCGAACTCCTCCGAAACGGGGGAAACGCGTTCGACGCCGCCGTTGCAACCGCCGCGGCGCTCAACGTCGTCGAACCGACATCGACGGGACTCGGCGGTGACGTCTTCGCTCTCTATCGAACCGCCGACGGCGAGGTCGGGGCGATGCGTTCCTGCGGTGGGGCACCCGCCGACGCGACGATCGAAAACGTCCGGACAGCCGTCTCGGAAGCCGACCCGGACCACCGATCGTCGTTCTACCCGACCGCCCGTGGGTACGCCGTCGACGACGTCTCCGATCCCGACGACGTCGAGATGCCGTTTCTCGGCCCACACGCCGTCACCGTCCCCGGGACGGTGCGCGGCTGGGAGGCGACGATCGACGCGTTCGGCGACAAATCCCTGGCCGACGCACTGCAACCAGCCATCCACTACGCGACGGCGGGGTATCCCGTCTCCGAAGTCATCTCCTACTACTGGCAGGGCGCCGAGAAGCTCTTCACCGACGAGCATGCCCGCGAGGCGTACCTGTTCGACGGTAAGGCGCCCGAACCGGGTCAGACGGTCACCCTGCCTCGACTCGGCGACTCCATGCGACGAATCGCCGACGAGGGTGCAGACGTCGTCTACGAGGGCGAGATCGCGGAGTCGATCGCGAGTGAGGTCCAGGACGCCGGCGGCTTTCTGACCATCGACGATCTGGCCTCGTTCGAACCCGAGTTCGTCGACCCCATCAGCACGACCTACAACGGGGCGGAGATCTTCGAGTTGCCCCCGAACAATCAGGGACTCATCGCCCTGGAAGCGCTCAACATCGCCGACGAGATCGGCGCCGGTGACCACCCCTACGAGTCGGCCGACCGGGTCCACGCGTTCGCCGAGGCGATGAAACTCGCGTTCGTGGACGGACACCACTACATCACCGATCCCGAGTACGAATCGATCCCGCCGCTCGGTTCGAAGTCGTATGCCCGGACGCGGGCCGAAGCGATCGGCCAGACTCCCATCGCGGATCCGGACATCGGCGTCCCGAACGCAAACGCCGAGGACGCCGACACCGTCCTCCTCACCGTCGGCGACGAGGCCGGCAACCTCGTCTCGTTCATCAACTCGCGGTTCGCCGGCTTCGGCTCCGGGCTCGTCGCCGGTGACACGGGCATCGCGCTCCAGAACCGGGGCGCGTCGTTTTCGCTCGATCCCGACCATCCGAACAGCCTGGAGCCGGGCAAGCGGCCGTTCCACACGCTCGTTCCCGCGCTCGCGAAGTTCGACGAGGACGACTGGGCCGCCTTCGGCGTCATGGGCGGCTACATGCAACCGCAGGGCCACGTGCAGGTCGTTTCGAACGTGGTCGACTACGACATGGGCTTGCAGGAAGCGCTCGACGCGCCACGCTGGCGCGTCCGCGAGGATAGCACGCTCGGTGTCGAAGAACGCCTGCCGAAGGCCGCGGCGCTCGCCAGACGAGGCCACGACGTTCGCGTCCTGCCACCGGTTCAGTTCGGTGGCGCACAACTCGTTCGTCACCGTAATGGCAGCCTCGCCGGCGCCAGCGAGCCCAGAAAAGACGGACAGGCGATCGGCTTCTGACCGACGCGGACAGTCTCGACCGGGGCGGCGACACCGCCGCTCAGGGCGCGTACTCGTCTTCGGTCAGACGAACGACGACCGTCTCGGAGACCTCACGGAGATCGTACTCGGGAATCTCGCCGTCCGTGCGGCTGACGTATAGCGGTTCGACGAGGCGACCGCGGTCCGCCGGTTCGTCCGGGCGGTCGGTCGCACCGTCCGGGTCGGATGCCCCACCGCCTGGATCGTCGGCCGTCGCCCCATCCGGCTGGTCGGTCGTCGTACCCACTGGATCGCCTGCCGTCGGTCCGTCCACCAGGTCCGGGTCGACGCCAGCCGGCGGCCCCTCGTCTCGCTCGCGTTGCCGTCGATCCTCGGGGTACTCGACGCCGTAGACCTTCAGGTACTCGCCCGTCTCGGTCGACGCAATCTCGTCGTTTCGCAGCGCGCGTGCGAGCGGGCGCGAGAGCCACTCCGTCTCGCTGACGCTCGGATCCTGGACGAGGACCGTGTCGACGAACCGCACGACGTACCACTGTAGATCGTTGCACAGCGAGATCGCCGCACCAAGACTTACCGTATCGACGGCGATCGAATTCTCGAACGGCCGGTGAAGATCGTACGTCGACAGGGCGTCTCGAGACGTTTCTCGTGAGAGGAGCTCGTACCGCAACGTCACGTCCTCGTCGCCGACGAAACAGACCCGGGTCACGTTCACAGCGTACGGGGGAGCAGTATTGGTGGTTTCGGCTTGGCGCTCACTTCCCGCTTGGCCCTGTCACGATCAGAACCGCCGCCCGTGGCCCAGTGCGATCGTGGATCTACTCGCGGAGTGAGACGAGCGTCGCGTCGGCCGCGGCCGCGTCAGCGCGTTCGAACATATCGGTGGGTTCGACCGCCAGAAGCGGATCGATTCGACCGTTGGTCTCGACGCGGTCCGGCGCGATTCGATTACACCCGGCCGGGATCGTCGAGTCGTGATAGGTTCCGATCTCGCGGGCGCGTTCGACGATTTCCTGTTTGTCCATCGTGAGCAAGGGCCTGTGGATGGGGAGGTCGGTCGCCCGACTGGTAACCGCCAGATTCTGGGCTGTCTGGCTCGACTTCTGGCCAAGGGCCTCGCCCGTGACGATCCCCTGTGCGCCGGTATCCGCGGCAATCGTTTCGGCGATGCGATAGAAAAAGCGTCGGAGCGACAGCATACGTCCCTGTTCCATGGTCTCGGCGAGGTGGGAGACGGTCTCGCCACCGGGGACGCGATAGACCGAGAGGTCGTGGTCGGGGGCGAACGACGCCAACGTCCGAACGGTCTCGACCGCGCGCGCTTCGTGATCCAGACCGCCGTACTCGCCCAGATCGACGTAGACTGGAATCACGGGACTGCCACGTCGCATCAGTTCGTAGGCCGCGACTGGCGAATCGATCCCGCCGCTCACCAGCGCGACCATGGGTGCCTGTGAGCCAAGCGGGAGGCCGCCAGGGCCGGCGACGGAGTCAGTGTAGATGTAGGCCGTCTCGCTGCGGACCTCAACGCCGAACGTGAGGTCCGGATCGTCCAGATCGACGGTTGGTTCGAACGACGATTCGACCGCCTCCCAGATCGCCGTCCCGCCAGCCTCCGCGACGGTCTGACTGGTGAACGGGAGGTTCTTGTCCGCGCGTCGCGCGTCGACGGCGAAACTCCCACCGTCGTAGACCGCCGGTGCGATGTTCGCGAGCGTGTCCGTGATCACCGAAAGCTCCGGTTCCACCGTCAGACACGGACTCGCGGAGACGACACCGAACGCGTCGGTCGCCGCGTCAACCGCCGCTTCGATGGTCGCTTCGGTCGTCTCGATCCGTGGCCGGTTCCACTCGCGGACCACGGTACCGGGAACCGATCGATCCGCCACGAGCGACTCCAGGTGCTCGACGAGCAGCCCCTCCATGTAGCGCTTGACGGACGTGCTCTTGGTATTGAGATCGCCGTGACGGACGAGCACGGTGTCGGCTCCCGGCGGATGCATGGCTCCCGATAGCTGCTCGGCCATATAAGGGGGTTGTTATCGCGACCGGGACCCGAGCCACGGCGAAAGAGTGGCAGCCGACGGGTCCGTGACTGCGGTGAGGTAGCAGATTGAGAACGTTCGATCCGCCTTAGAACGTGGTCAGTTCGCCCTCGATCACGCGGCGCGTGAGATCGGTGACGGCGCCCAGCTCGCGGTCGACGATCGCGGTGACCTCGTCTTCGACAGCCTCGATCGAGACACCGTCCTCGGTGACGACGTGGACGTCGGCGACGTGAGGGTGGTCGATCGGCCGGCCGATCTGGCTCAGTAGACGGACACGGAGGTCGCGGACGCCGTCGACCTCGGCGACCGTCGCCTGTGCGATCTGCGTCGAGAGGAGGTTGTAGATCTTCCCGATGTGATTGACGGGGTTCTTCCCGCTCGTCGCCTCCATCGACATCGAGCGGTTCGGGGTGATGAGGCCGTTCGCCCGGTTCCCCCGACCGACGGAACCGTCGTCACCCTGCTCCGCAGAGGTGCCCGTCACCGTCAGGTAGATCGAACCGGCATCGTAGTCGTCGGCCGTGTTGACGTGAACGCGAACCGTTCGATCGGTGTATTCGGCGGCCACGCCGGCGACGAATTCTCGGACGTCCTCGACGGCGTCGCGGTAGGCGTCCATGTCCGGGATGTGCTCGTCGATCATCGCGGCGGCAACCGTCACGTCGATCTCGTCGCCCTCGCGCTTGCCCATGATCTTCACGTCGGTGCCGAGTTCCGGATGGTCAGCAGAGTACGGGCCGTTGAGTCGGCGCTCAGCTTCCCGAACGATCTCTTCGGTCTCCGAGAGCGGCGCGTGGCCGACACCGTAGCTCGTGTCGTTGGCCATCGGGACGCTGACGTCGTCCTCACCGAAGACAGACTGCAGATCACCACTCCCCTCACCGAATTTGACGTCGACGACGATGTCCTCGCCGAACGTGAGTTCAGGGATCGTCTCGGCCAGATACTCGCGCGCTGCACGAAGTGCGATCGCTTCAGTCGGAATCGTCTGGCCGTCGTAGTGTTTCGTAGCCCGGCCGACGATCAGCAAGTAGATCGGGTCGACGACTTCCCCGCCGCCGAAGGCAGGCGCCGCCTCGCCAGCGACGAGCTGTGTCTCGTCCGTGTTGAAGTGAAGCACCGTTCCGACACGGTCGAGATACGTCTGCGCGAGTGCCTGCGAGACGTGTTCGGCGATGCCGTCACAGATCGAGTCCGGATGGCCGATGCCCTTTCGTTCGACGATTTCGATCTCCTGATCGTTTACCGCTCGTCGCTCGAACGGTTCGACGCGGATGTTCCGATCGGTCATTGAGGTCGAATTGCGCCGGCCCGGTCCTATAACTTGCGAAAATGAATACCGCTCCCCGCATTACTCCGAGTGGGTTCGATCGAACGGCGTCACGATGGTTTAGTGACCATTATCACGAGAATCGATCGAGCAACGTCGCGCCGGGTCAGTCGATCCACCCCAGGTCAGTTCAGTCGGTCCACGTCACGCGGAGTCGCTCGACGCGTCCAGAAGGAGACCGAGATAGGACGTCCGGATCTGCTCGTCGGGATCGAGATCGAGTCGTTCTACAACCTCGAACGCCCCGCGACGGACGGCGTCGACGTCCTCCTCGGTCGTCGCCTGTTCCACTTCCACGTACTGGCCAACACCCTCGACGTCGTCGAGTGTCACGGTGTACCCGTCGAGAGCGTACATACGTCGGTCCTTCCGGACGGTGGCGGCTTCGGTAAACCCGAGGCGGTCGAGAATCCCCTCGATCGCCGACTCGTCCCCGACTGACGTCTCGAACTCCTCTCTGGTCTTCGAATCTTCGTCGACGAGTGGTCCCTTGTAAGTCACCTTCACCTGCTCGTCGTCCCCGTCTCGTTCGCGCCGAATGCGAAGCGCCTCGTCCGTTTCGGCAAACGTCCGATGGGGCGCGTCGTAGTACACGTCAACTTGTGTCACCGATCGACGCAGGGTGGCCTCCACCCGCTCGAGACGCTCTCGAACACGCTCGTGATCGGCAGGTACCTTCACCTCGACCTCGTACATACGTGCCCGCACGACTCTCGCCGGGAAGAATCGGTCGTTTCGTCCTCGACTACCGACCGAGCCGGGCGCCGATGTCCAACCCAACTCACCGGTTCCGAATCGATCGCCTCCCGAGGCGGGCCCAGGCGGTCGACCCCGCGACAAAACGTCGTCCTTAAATGTGGACGGGGAAACGTACAACGTATGACCGATGAAGCTGAGTCCGAGGCTGAGACCCCGGTAGATGACGCAGACACGGAAACGGCCGACACAGACGAGTCTACGCCCGAGAGTGGGCTGCAGGACGGCGACTTTATCGAGATCGCCTACACCGCCCGCACGGTCGAGGACGACCAGCTCGTCGACACGACAGACCAGGAGGTCGCCGAGGAGGAAGGCGTCGCGGATCAGGGTCGTGAGTTCAATCCGCGAACGATCGTCGTCGGCGAGGGTCACATCTTCGAGAGCGTCGAGGACGCGATTCGCGGCAGCGAAGTCGGCGACAGCGGAACCGTGACCGTCCCCGCCGAAGAGGCCTTCGGCGAGTACGACCCGGACGACGTCGAGACCGTCAGTGCCGAGAAGATCGGCGAAGACGACCGCTACCCCGGCGCGCAGATCGAACTCGACGGGCGCCAGGGCTTCCTCGAGACGATCGTCGGTGGCCGTGCCCGCGTCGACTTCAACCACCCGCTCGCGGGTGAGGACGTCGAGTACGACTACGAGGTTCTCGACGAAGTCGAGGATCGCCTCCAGCAGGCGGCTGGCCTCTTCGAGATGTACATCGACGTCGAACCCGAGGTCCACATCGAGACCGACGAGGTCGAAGAGGAGGTTCTCGTCGAGACCGACGAAGACGAGGAAGACGAAGATGCCGAACCCGAGTACGAGACCGAAGTCGTCGAGAAGGAGACGCTGTACGTCGAGTCCACGCCACAGCTGACGATGAACCAGCAGTGGATGTTCTCCAAACAGCAGATCGCCCAGGACGTCATCGACAAGGTCGGCGTCGACCGCGTCATCGTGCAGGACATCATCGACGGCAGCGGCGGCATGGGCATGCCGGGTATGATGGGCGGCATGGGTGGCATGGGCGGCGGTGAAGACGGCCTCGAAGATGCGCTGGAAGACGCTGACGTCGACGCAGACGAACTCGTCGAAGAACTCGAAGCCGACGACGAGTAAGCGCGACCGCTGCGGTTGAGGCGAGTCTGTGGAACAGCTAACTACCAACTACGGGTGGACGTACCCGCGCATGACTGTCGATGCGTCGTAAGTACACCTGCTGGCGAAAACGTGGGAAAATCCGCGGTCTGTGATAATACGACCAGTAGCGACGAGCCACGGTACGGTGCTCGTCAGAGCTGACAGATGGACGAGTCTCGCTCGGTACCCGTCAGGACTGACAAGTGGACGAGTCTCGCTCGGTACCCGTCAGGACTGACAAGTGGACGAGTCTCGCTCGGTACCCGTCAGGACTGACAAGTGGACGAGTCTCGCTAGTCGAGCACTCTGGTCGGAGCGTCTCCCTCGGTGGGTCAGCAAACCCACCATCGCCATCCGTCGCAGGGTACGAGAGATGGGGTAGAAATTGAGAGGGTACTGTCGGAAACCGATCATCGGACTACGAGGACGACACAGGGACTAGTGCCACTCGGATCAACGCTGAACATCACCCTCTGAAGGAATCCGTTCTATCCGTGACGGCCTGTCTTTCTCGAAGGTCACTTGATAGATGTCCGGCATCGACAACTGTTGCCAGAATTCGAAATCATACGTCTCGTCATAGTAGTTCAAAATCAAGGTCAGAAGGTTACCGTGAGTCCCGATTACAATATCTTCCCCAGTCCACCGTTCGAGAGTTCTTTCGACCGCCGCAATCCCTCGTTCTTGCGCGACCTCGTTTGATTCCCCACCTTCCCACGAAAAGGACGGATCCTTCCACACTCGCGAAATTGCTTTCTCAAAGTCCGCAACGTGGCTCTCGGCCAGTGTTCGTTCTCTAAACCCACTCTCTGTAATGACAGCTGTCCCTACGGCCTCGGCAATTTCTTGTACGGTTTCAACTGCACGAGTATAGGGGCTTGATACGACGACATCAATATCATATTCTGTGAGGGTTCTGGCGACGTGGAGTGCGTCTCGACGACCCTGCTCTGATAACCCACGTTCAGCCTCCCTATTCGGTACGTAAGGAGAGTGTGCGTGGCGTACGAAGTAAAGAGTAGTTTGAGTACCCATCTTGTTCCTGTCCTACACCTCACGGGTGTAATAGTTTATCATCCGTCAGATGTTAGCGCTACTACCCCGTCAAATACGGAAATTCGAGCTACTGTCGACGCAATAACGATAGGTCCACACGATCGGCCAGGAGGCTCTCATGCGACAGCGTACCGATTCGATCGAAACGGCCAAGAGGCTCGCGTCAGGCGATGTCGCGGCTCGTGTCGATCGCCATCTGTTCGGCCATCTCGAGTTTGATCCGTTCGGTCGGCGCGCCGCCGGCTCTGAACTTCGGGATCGTGAGGAAGTTCTCTAACTCCGCCGCTCCGATATTCGTCTCCAGATCGAAGACGGCGTCGGCCATGTGGAGCGTCGCCGACCGGTTGGCGGGAATCGTCTCGCGTTTCAGGCAGTGGAGAACGGCGATACTACCCGTTTCGAGCATCTGGCTCTTGAGTTCGTTCAGGAAGACGCGGTAGTCGTCGATTCCCGTCTCTTCGAGGACGTCCATCGTATCGATGATCAGGTTCGCGCCGTCGGGGAGCGCACCGACCAGTCGACGGGCATCAGTGATCGGATCGTCGCCAGTGATCTGCCTGATCGTTGGACTCCCGACGCGTGCCTGTGAGGCGTCTAGGCAGTGGCGAATCGCGTCGTCGGATCGCTCCGTCGAGATGTACAGCGTGCCACGCGCGGCCGTCAGTTCGTAGAGAAGCAGTTCCGATTGGCTGGCTGGCGAGGCCGTGTAGGCGACGATACACCCCGGTGGTAACCCGCCGTCTAGCTTCCTGTCGAGAACGTCGATACCAGTTTCTAACCGCCCAGCCATGTACCTGTGGGCAATTTCGCTACAGCGGTGATAACTCTTTGCCTTCCCCCGGTATCCGCCCTGATTCGCGACGGAGCGAATACGAGGCGGTCGACTGCTCGGCAAAACCGATTGGTTCCTGTGACTGGCGGGCAGCGACGCGTCTCGGATGGGGAGATTGAAGGGCACCCCCCACGCAGATGGAGTAGATGCGACACGGCAATATTCTCACGAGCAAACAACTATCCCGCGAGGATATCGAAACCGTCCTCGACCGTGCAAACGAACTGGATGGGGACGGATCGGCGCTCGCGGGGGAGTACAGTGATACGCTGCTCGGCCTGCTGTTCTTCGAACCGAGTACGCGAACGAAGATGAGTTTCGAGACGGCGATGAAGCGTCTCGGTGGGGACGTCGTCGATATGGGTGCCGTCGACTCCTCCAGTATCACGAAGGGAGAAAGCCTGGCCGATACCGTTCGCGTCATCGAAGGCTACACCGACGCCATCGTGTTGCGCCACCCGAAACAGGGTGCGGCAAAACTGGCGAGTGAGTACGTCGACGTTCCGGTCATCAACGCCGGAGACGGCGCTGGCCACCATCCAACACAGACGCTCCTCGATCTGTACACGATCAGAGAAACGGCGGGGCTGGACGACCTGACTATCGGGATCATGGGCGACCTGAAGTACGGACGGACCGTCCACTCACTCGCATACGCCCTCTCGAACTTCGATACTCGACAGCACTTCATCAGTCCCGAGAGCCTGCAACTCCCGCGAGAGGTCGTCTTCGACCTCCACCAGGAAGGCGCGTCCCTGAAAGAACACGAGTCGCTCGACCCGGTGTTGTCCGAACTCGACGTGCTCTACGTCACCAGGATCCAGCGCGAGCGCTTCCCCGACGAGAACGAGTACCAGAAGGTCGCAGGCGAGTACTGCATCACCGCCGAGACGCTCGACGATGCTAGCGACGATCTGACGGTGATGCACCCGCTCCCGCGAGTCGACGAAATCGCGCCGGACGTCGACGCCACGGAGCACGCAACGTACTTCGAACAGGCTCACAACGGCGTTCCGGTTCGCATGGCGCTGTTAGACCTCTTGCTGGGTGAGGACGATGAGTGAGAACCACAAGCTCCGTGTGAGCAAGATCCGAAACGGCACCGTCATCGACCACGTCCACGCCGGGCAGGCGTTGAACGTCCTGGCAATTCTCGGAATCGACGGCTCCGACGGCGAGGAGGTGTCCGTCGGGATGAACGTCCCGTCGGATCGACTCGCGACGAAGGACATCGTGAAAGTCGAAGGACGCGAGCTGAACCAGGACGAAGTCGACGTTCTCTCGCTGATCGCCCCCGAAGCGACGATCAACATCGTCCGCGAGTACGACGTCGTCGAGAAACACCGGGTCGAACGACCGGACACGGTCGAGGGGATCCTCTCGTGCCCGAACGCCGGGTGTATCACCGCAGCGGACGAACCGGTCACCTCGCGCTTCGACGTGCTCGCGGACGGAGTCAGGTGCGTCTACTGTGAACGCATCGTTCGCGACGAGATCGCGTCACTTATCGAACCCTAATTTCTCACTGAATATATTGCTCCAAAAGAGTTAATAGGGAGCGCAACCCAGTTTCTTGTATGTCTCGAACGATGAAGTTCGCGCTCGCGCTGGTCGCTATCGTCGTGGTCTGGAAGCTCTACAGCAGCGTCACCCCCGACACGGTCGAGTACGAACCAGACCCCCAGGCGGAGACGGCCTGACCCGGCACAGTCAACCAAAACCGACCGGTCGACGCAGCCACCGAACCGGTGAACGAACGGCTTAACACGGAGCGGACGAAGGGCGACGCATGGTCGGCGTCGTCACTCGAAACGAATCCGAAGTCACGTGGGACGAATTCGATCGCGCATTTTACGAGGTCAAGGACGTGACCGGCCGGTCGGCCGAGCCGCTCGCGAGTGCCGTAAACATGGTTTCCTGTTTCGGCGACAACGCCGCCGCCGACGCCGAGCCGTCGCTCGTTGCGGTCGACGACGAGGGAAATCGGGCGACTCGCGATCAGCCGTACTTCGACTGGGCGTCAATCTGTCCTTCCCGAGCAGATTATCGCGAGGGATTGTTCGAAATTATCGACGATTGCGTCGACGCGAACGAGGACGTCCGACTCGACGACGTGGGGTTCCCACGGAGTGAATACTGTCACTGCTCGGTCTGTCGAGAACGGTTCCAGGAGAGTGACATCGACGAGTGGACTGGGTGGCGATCGGACGTCATCACGTCGTTCGTCGCCGAGGCGACGGCGCGAATCCCCGGTCGGGTGTATCTAACGCTCTACCCGGACCCCTACCCGGGCCACCTCTACGAACGATCCGGACTGGATCTGGAAGCGATCGAACCGTACGTCGACGAGTTCGTCGTCCCGCTGTACGATACGGCCTACGGAACCACCTACTGGCTCGAGTCACTCGCGAAGGGGTTCGATAGTGCCCTCGAAACGCCGTTCAGCATCGAGCTCTACGCCGTCGACGTCGATATCGACGCTCTCGCTCACGCAGCGTCGGTCGCCGAGACGTACGCGAACGATGTCTACTTCGGGTACGACGCCAGCAACGGACGCGCCACCGTCCGACGAATGCGAGCGGACGACCGGGAGGGCGAGACGTTCGGTGCACCGGACTCCTGAGTCTCGAGAGTCACCAGGGCCAGTTCGACAGTCCTGTTGCCCGTAATCAGTCCTGATCAGTGTCCGTATCCGAATCACGATCGCGGAGATCGCGATCCGTGTCGGAGTCCGAATCACTATCGGAATCTCCCCGGTTAGAATCGCTGTCGAGATCGGCCAGCCCCGCGTCCATATCACTGTCCCGGTCGCCCTGCTCGGTGTCTTGCTCTCGGTCGTGCCTGTGCCGATCGGTGTCGGTCAGTCCATCCCCGGTCCCGCCGGTTCGATCCCCGTCGCCGACGGCAGGATCCATCGCTTCGCCTTCGTCGCGGCTGGGCCCGGAGGACGAACCATGGCCGCGACCAGCTCGGTCGGTATCTGAAAACTCCGGCCCGGCGCCCACTGAGTCGTCCATCGACCGGTCAGCTGGTCTGTCCGTCGATCCCATCCCTGTACTCGACTCGTCCCTGTCGTGTCCAGCGTCGCGACCGGCGTCACGACCAGTGCCCATCGCTCCACCGGATATTGTCTCGTCGTGTAGATCGCCGCCGAGTCGTATCTCGTCGCCAGTGACGCGTTCGACCGATTCCTCCTGAAGTGGATACGCGTCTTCGCCGGTCCCTTCCCACCCGAGTGCGGCCTTGATGCTGTCCGTGATTCCCGGATCGGGTGTGACGTGGGCGGTCCCGTGCTCGACGGCCGTCACCATCCCGACCTCCTCGCCACTCGCGTTCACGACGGACTTTCCGACGTCGTCTTCTCCGAATGCTGCGCACATGACACCACCACTCACACCAGCCGCCGGGTAGCCGGTGGTGCTTGCACATCACGGGGCCAACACCGGTCAGAATCTTCGTACGAACGACTATGGCTGACGTCGTTACGGGTGGTATTCGCTCTTCACATCGTTCGCAGGAAAACGGGCCGGGCGCGGCCGGTAGGAAGGGTTGCAAGTTGACCGATGCCCTCATCCAATCGAGCATGGAGCCACTACCGGTGTCAGAGAGCTAGCCGACGGTAGTTACGTGACCTGGACGAACTCCGCGGCGCCACTCTGCTCGACGGTGATACGGTAGCCGCTGTACGTGAATTCGACGGTGATCTGTGCCTCTGGTGACGGCGGATTCGAATACAGCTTCGAGATTACCCCGTCGATGCAGTTGTAGGTCGGTGTCAATTCGTCCGGTTGTTTCCCCTCGAGCTCAGCGACAACTTCCGCAATCGCAACAGCCGGCTCCGCTCTGTCAGTGTTCATTTTCCGGTGAACGATCTCGTCTTCGTGGGATTGTGTCATGGTGTCTCCATAGTTCGGTGTCGGGGGTGGAATGGATGTAGTCGGGCGCTGTGCTCAATCGCCCGCGGCGGGCGGAGCATGGCCGTCGATACGTGCCGCCTGGTCGATGAACTGGCTGAGCCCATTGATTCCGTCAAGCTGGATCGATTGGCCATCCTGAGCGAACGTGATGAGGCCAGCATCAGCGAGCTTCGGGAGGTGCATATGACGAAGTTGCACCTCGATGGTAGTACTGTTGATGGTTTGACTCTCCTCAGGTTGATCAGCGTCCCAGTTGGCGAGTGAAGCAGTCAGCGTGTCGAAGTCCACGGTCTCGGACTCTCGGATCAGGTGATACAAGACGTAGCGCCGGTACGGATGCCTCAATAGGGTAAAGATCTCGTTCATCTCTGATTTTGTTCGTGCTTCCATCACCCCATAGTCTGGGCCGGACCCTCTTAATCTCTTTTTAGTGATAAGTTTATATATTTGATAACACAAGCCAGGAGAGCCATTTACTTGACTTTCCCAAGCACAATAGGGGTGACAGTCATGCCAAACTCAGTACGAGTCCGGGACTCCGACAATTGTTATCCGTCCCGACGCAAACTACTCCTCGGACGAACCGATTTCCTCGGCCGCATCGGGATCCTCACCGGCAAACTTCTGATGGAAGTGATTCCATGGCTGGATGTGTTCTTCTGCCAGAATGTTGCTACTCACGATTCGGAGGCCGAGCGCGTCTAACTGGTCGGTACTCTCCTCGACTTCAGACGTCGATTCGGCGACGACCTCGACGTGGAGGTTTTCCTCGCCGGACAGCATTTCCCGGACGTTGACGACACCCCGAACTTCGAGGGCTTCCTCGGCCATCTCCGACCGGCGGGAAAGGTCCGTCGAGCAGATGAACAACACTTGCATCGGATACCCCGCCCGCTCGTAGTCGAGTTCCGGATTGTAGCCGGTGATAATGCCCTGCTCCTCCAGTTGCTTGATTCGGTTGTGGATGGTCGTTCCGGTAACGTCCGTTTCATCAGCGATGTCCGTATCGGAGGCCCCGCGGGCGTCCAACTGTAACAGGTGCAGGATGCGCCTGTCGAGATTGTCGAGTGGGTCGTTTTCCATATCGTCAGGTACGCCGGCGAACCAATTGATTCATTCGTCACTACTGGACCCAGCCGTCTCTGAAAGCAAAGGCGGTCGGTGGTTCCTTTCTCCCCTTTTCACACGTTGTTACGGTGCACTTTACCTCGTATTCTGCATCCGAATCCCTCGAATCGTCTACTGGCCCTAATGTGTAGATACAGATAGACCGACGCTACCAGTCTGGCCTGTAATCGGTCGTTCAGAAAGCGGGCCGGGCGCGATTGTGAACCGAAACCAGACGTTCCTGTTCGGGCTTTCGCCCTTCGCGGGCTGCGACTGGTAGGGCTCAAATCGCTAGAGGACGTTTTACTCCTCACGTCCGTTCGTCGTGAAAACGGGCCGGGCGCGATTTGAACACACGGTCGGACGTGCTCACTGCGTTGCGCCCGACCTCCCTGCATTCAAATCGTGCCTGCCGGTTCGTTCGACGGTTCGCGTCGCTCGCGGTTTCACCGCTCACTATCGTGGCTCTCACTTCGTTCGTGCCACGCATCGCTCACCGTCTCACTGTACGGGCCGGGCGCGATTTGAACACGCGACCGTCTGATTAAGAGTCAGACGCTCTGCCTAACTGAGCTACCGGCCCTACGCCAACGACTTTCCGCCGGGTATTGAAATACATTTCCCTTGGGCGGTCGCGTGTGAATTGCCACCAGACCGGTCTCAGGTCGAGCCAACGACGCGACGACGTGCGGAGTGAGGAATCGAGAAATCTCGACAGCCAGTCGAACTGACACAAGATCTCGACACTCGCTGGTTTCGAAATATAGATTCTACGACCACAATCGGCCGAATGCGGTGCTGACGGGCGGTGTCGGACGCTCCGGGAGGGTTAAGTGTAGCGACCTCGACCACACGCCCAATGAACTCGGGGGCATCCATCTCCTCGACGTCGAGTTACGCCATACTCGGCTGTGGGAGCGTGGGGTACGCGGTCGCGGAGGAACTCGTCGAACAGGGGAAAGACGTCCGGATCATCGACCAGGACGAGAGCCGGGTCGAATCGCTGAGAGATCAGGATCTGGACGCACGAGCCGCCGACATCAGCGAACCGAAGATCGTGGAACTGATCGAGGATCGCGACGTCGTCCTGATCCTCGCCTCCGACGTGGAGGCGAACGAGGCTGCCGTCGAGCACGTCCGAAGCGCTAACACCGAACAGTTCGTCATCGCCCGTGCGAGCGACCCCGTCTCCGGTGACGAACTCGCCGAACTCGGCGCCGACGTCGTGATCAACCCCTCCGCAGTGATCGCGGATTCGGCCCTTCGTGCCCTCGAATCGGGCGAACTCGAACACAACGCCCAGACGCTCGCCTCGATCATCGACGAGACGACGGATCGGCTCGCCATCGTCACGAAGAACAATCCGGATCCGGATTCGATCGCGAGCGCAGCGGCGTTGCAGGCTATCGCCGAGAACCGGAACGTCGACTCCGACATCATCTACTTCGGAGACCTGGGCCACCAGGAGAATCGAGCGTTCGTGAATCTGCTCGGAATCGAATTACACCTCTGGGAAGACGTCGCCGACGAGACGCCGTACGATACCGTCGCCCTCGTCGATCACACCGGCCAGCCCGGCATCGACCGCCCAATCGACATCGTGATCGACCACCACGACGCCGACACGGAAGCCGACCCGACGTTCGCCGACGTCAGACCGAGCATGACCTCGACGTCGACGATCATGACGAAGTACATCCAGGAGTTCGACCTGAACGTCTCCGAGGAAGTCGCCACCGCACTCCTGTACGGTATCCGGGCCGAGACGCTCGACTTCAAGCGGGACACGACGCCAGCCGACCTCACCGCCGCCGCATACCTCTATCCGTTCGCAAATCACGACACCCTGGAGCAAGTCGAATCACCGTCCATGTCGCCCGAGACGTTGGACGTGCTCGCGGAGGCGATCGCAAATCGTGATGTCCAGGGGAGTCATCTGGTCTCGAACGCCGGATTCGTCCGCGACAGAGAGGCGCTGTCGCAGGCGGCGAACCACCTCCTCAATCTCGAGGGCGTGACCACGACGGCCGTGTTCGGTGTCGCCGAAGAGACGATCTTCCTCTCGGCTCGATCGAAAGACATCCGGATCAACATCGGCAAAGTCCTCACCGACGCCTACGGTGAAATCGGCGAGGTCGCCGGCCACTCCACGCAGTCGAGTGCCGAGATTCCACTCGGCATCTTCACCGGGATCGAAATCACCGACGGGACCAGAGAGACACTCCTCGAACTGACAGAAGAGGCCGTCAAACAGACGCTCTTCGACGCGATGGGCGTCGAGGGATCCGAAGGATCGAACGGAAACTAGAGCCCGGCCTCAGGCGACGATCTCTTCTTCGTCGTCCGGATCGCGGACGCGTTCGACGACGTCCGCGACGAGGATGACGTCGCCAACGGCGCGAACCCAGCGATAGGGAACGACGACGCCCTGGCCCTGGCGCGCTTCGTGTTCGAACAGTTCCGTATTGAGACTGCCGACGGCGAGACCGGTGACCGATCGAACGTCGAGGTTGAGTTTGAGATCTTCGACCTCGCCGACGAAAACGCCGTTTTTCGTGTACACTTCGCGGCCGACGAGTGACGTAATTTCCTGGGGTCGTTCGTCCATGTCCGGGCAAAAGTGGGGTGGACTCTTAATAGTTGGTCAGACGCCGGACCGGTCAGTTCGGCCTAGCGAGTAACGAACAGCCCCACCAGGCCGACGAGGCCGAGGGCGATCGCCCCGAGACCGATTTCGATGGCGCCGGTCGCGGTGAGGGTCGCTCCCGAAACGACGCCTGCGCTCGCACCACCGGCGACGAACGCCCCCACACCGACCCCACTGGCTGCGACTCGACGGTCGGGAGCGGAGTCCCCCTCCGTCGCCTGCGACGACTGCGATTCGACCGCCCGCGCGAGGTCTGCAACCGCCTGGTCGAGTTCGGCGATTCGGTCTCGTGGATCGTCGTCGGGTTGGTTGTCGGCGAGCGTCTCGACCCTCGATTCGAGTCCGTCGACGCGTTCGTCGAGCGACTCCGAATCGGACGATTCGACCGCATCGAGACGCGCCGCGATCGTACTCACTCGCTCCGCTAGCCCTTCGACGTCGTCGATGGCCGCTCGATCAGCCGACTCAGGCGCCATCGTATCGAGTTCGGACACGGACTGGTCGATCGAATCGAGCCTGTCTTCGACCCCGTCGACGTCCTGCCGGAGCGTCTCGATCGACTCGTCAGTAGCATCGCTGTCGGCCTCGAGTGTCTCGAGTCGTTCGCCATTGGCTTCGATGGCGGACGTCACTTCGTCGAGTGTCGATTCGATCGTGGCGATCGTTCCGGTGTGTTCTGCAATCGCGGTCTCGTTCGCCGCCACAGTGGATTCGAGCGATTCGACGTCGGATGCCAGCGAGTCCACGGTCGTCTCTGCAGCGGAGACCGACGATTCGATCGCTTCGAGTTCGCCGTCGAATCTCGATTCCAGCGACGACACTCGATCGTCGACGGAGCCGACGTCCGATTCCAGTCCTTCGACAGCAGATCCCAGGGACTCGACCTCCTCGTTCAGCGACTCGACGAACGATTGCAGTGACTCGACATCGGAACCGATCGAATCCACGGTCGAGTCGGTGTCGTCGAGTACCGATTCTACTGCCTCGAATTCAGACTCCAGCGCATCTACGGCATCGTCGAGAGAATCGACGTGCTCCTGGGTCGTCACGCACGTCGAATCGAGCGCGTCGATCCGGTTGGTCACCCGTTCCTCGGACGCGGTCTGGGCCGATTCGAGCTCGTCGAACGAGTCGTCGATACTGGCAGACAGCTCGTCGTCGAGATCCGAGAGTGTCTCGTCGACGCCGGAAATCCGTGCTTCGAGTTGCTCGACGGCGTCCTCACGTTCTTGTTCGATTTCGTCGACCCACTCTGCCATAGCGGCGCGTTCGTCCGCGAGCGTCGAGTCGAGTTCGTCGACGCGTGTGGACACTTCCGAGTCGAGTTCGTCGACGCGCGCCCGTAGTTCCGCGTCGAGGTCCGCCACGTCTGTCGTCAGTTCCGACTGGAGTTCGTCGAGGTCGCGTTGGTACTCGTCACGGAGCGAGTCCAGTTGGTCGGACAGCGTATCGGTCTCCATCGACAGTTCGGTCACCGTCTCCGCGATGGTTTCGAGTCGATCGGCGTCCGCACACGTTTCGATCGCGTCGTCGACAGCCGTGAGGGCCGTCTCCACCTCGTCGAGTCGGTCATCGACGGCATCGACAGCCCCGGTCCGCGCCGTTTCGGCGTCGAGCGAGTGAAGGTCGTCTCGGACGGTTTCCAGTTCGTCCCTGAGCGATGTCGTCGTTTCCTGCAGCGCCGCGAGTTCGTCGTCTCTCGTCCCGAGACGGTCGAAGAGCCGTTCGATCGCGTCGTTCGCAACGTCATCCTGTGAGACGTCCGTATCGAACGATTCCTGGGTCTCTTCCGCGTCGACGAAGTCGGTGAGTTGTTTGTCGTCCCGATCGGAGTCGCCTTCAGCCGAGTCGTGCGTCGACCACGTAACCGCGGTGTAGTCGTCGACGTCGTCCTGGGCGGAGATCAGCGCGCCGCGAGCAGCGCTCGCCGCTGGGTCGTCGGCCAGTCGCACCCCGCGAATCGAAAACGGCAACTCGGCCGCGTCGAATCGGCCACCGAAGAGGTATTCGACGCCGTCGACGGCGCCAGTTCCCGCGAGGGCGACTGGAACGGAGACACCCGGTTCGACGTCGGCGGCTGCCGCCTCGGATCGGATCGCTGAGACGACAGATCCACAGAGGTCGTCGTACGCCTGTGCGAGTGCGCGGTCGATGTCACCACTCGCGTCCGGATCGAGTGAGAATGCTTCGAGTCGGGAAGCGATCTGTGATCGGTTGTGGCCAGTTGCGCCCGCAGCGTTTTCGACGAGCCAGTCGCGGCCCCTCGGAAGGGCAAACGCGAGCACTGGAACCCCGTAATACACCAGCGCGACGCTGGTGAGTTCCGCCCCGATATCGATACCCACACCCGTGAACGTCTCGTCGGCGAGTTGATCGGCGACGACCGCGTACCCCGTACTGATAGGGGTCGCATCGACGTCGAATGTACGGAATACCTCACCGATCGCGTCTCGATGCTGCGCTGTCGGTGTGTCGGCGTCGACGATGGTCCCGGGGACGGTATACGAGAGGCGTGTCTCCGATTCGTCCGGAAGTGCGTCCGTGATGAGTGCCTCGATAGCCGGGTTCGCGTACGGTTCCGTCGAGAGCAGTCCACGTTCGAAAATTGCGAGCGGCTCTTCACCGGCTGCCGTCGATCGATCCCGTGCAGGGGCGCCGACGACGTAGGTCGTTCCCGAAGCCTCGACCGTCAGTTCCTCCGTCTCCGACGCATCGTCGTCCTCGTCGAGTGGGTAGGCGATTGCCGGAATCGTGTCGACGACTGGGCTGTCCGACCCGTCACGCGCGATCCGGAGTTCCTCAGTAGAAAGGGCGATACCAGTTGCCATGTCGGCGACAGTATCCGATCGATAATGGTATTTCGGCTCCGAATACCAGATGTGAAAATCAGATCGCCGATTGTGCCAGTAGCGATGCGATCGAACGTCGAAACCGAGCGGTGTCGAAAATCACGGTAGTGACCCACACATCGAGACGGGAACCTCTAGCGTTATAATAGGGGAACGAGAGTACTAGCGTACATGTCCGAAACCGGGACAGAACCGCCGACGTACGCGACCCGGCTCCCCGACCCGGAACGTGCGTCGAATATTCGGTACAATCCGACACTCACCGAACTCCGCTCGCTCGCGCGCGACGACGAGCGAACGACGGAGTACGGCTCCCCTGCGTACGTCAGCAAGTATCGCTCCCGCAGCGCAGATCGAACGAAGAACGCGATCGACGACGAACTAACCGAGGCGGATCACTCACTCGTTCTCGACGCCGTCACCTCTCTCTCGGATCGTGATCTCCTCTGCGTCGATCGGCTCGTCGGGCGCCACCCCGACGCGACGTACTGCTGTCGGCTGTTCGTTCCGACGGCGTACGCTCGAATTGCCCTCACCTGGGCGAAACTCTTCGAACCGACCGACGGCCGCGAACCGGACTTCCAGACCGTTCAACTTCCTGACGCCGAGGAGACGGCGATCCGCATCTTTCCCGACGAGGGAACGACCGCCGTCCTCGGCTCCGACTACACCGGCGAAGCCAAGAAATCGTTCCTCCGGCTGTTCATGTATCGGGCCAAAGAGAACGGTGGGCTCGGCCTCCACGCCGGAAGCAAGCGGGTAACGGTGACCGACGACGAATCGACGGAACGGACGGTCGGCCAACTGTTCCTCGGACTCTCCGCGACGGGTAAATCGACGCTTACGTCCCACGGGTGCTGGCTCGACGAGCCCGAACACGCCGCGATGCTCCAGGACGACGTCTGTGCACTGTTGCCGGATGGATCCGTCGCTGGTAGCGAGGGCCAGGGCCTGTACATCAAGACCCACGGGTTGACCCAGAGCGAACAACCGGCCCTCTACGACGCGGCGACGGCAGAGTCAGCCGTCTTCGAAAACGTCGCCGTCGACGAAGACGGGGCCGTCGACTTCGAGGACGACCAGTACACGGCGAACGGGCGGGCGGTCGTCCAGCGCGAGGAACTCGAGAGTGCAGCCGAGGAAATCGACCTCGACGGGGTCGACCAGATATTCTTCATCACCCGGAACCCCCTCATGCCGCCCGTCACCAGGCTGGACGACCAACAGGCGGCAGTCGCCTTCATGCTCGGCGAGTCCATCGAGACGAGCGCCGGCGATCCGTCGCGGGCGGGCGAATCGATTCGCGTCGTCGGGACGAATCCGTTCATCATCGGACCGGAGGGCACGGAGGGGAACATCTTCAGAGAACTCGTCCGCTCGCTCGACGTCGACTGCTACGTCATGAACACGGGTTACATCGGCCAGCAGACGGTCGATATCGGCGTCACGGAGTCAGTAACGCTCCTGACGGAGATCGCACGAGGAACTGTCGAGTGGCGAACGGACGACCGGATGGGGCTGACGATCCCTGAATCCGTCCCCGGTCTCGATATCGAGCAGTTCTACGTCCCGGACCACGTCGAGGATTACGACGACGCACGAACCGCACTCCGGGAGGAACGAGCGGCGTATCTCGATTCGTTCCCACAACTCGACGACGAGATTGCTGACGCCGTCTACTGATCGCCGGATTCGGTTGCGGCGCCGAGTTGACTGCTTTCGGGGCAAATTTTTCATCACGGGCAAATGCCGCCGGTTCCCCGTGCATGTATCCGTTTCCAGTGGCGGAGTGACTGTATGGCGACCAACGGTCAGGACCGACCAATTCGCGCGCCAGACCGGCGTCGATGTGAACAGTGTGGCCGTGTCGAAACCTGGGACCCACTTCGAGAACAGTGGGCAATCGCCGACGCGACCCGCAGGGATCGGACACGCCGATGGTGCATCCACGAGTGGGACATTACTGGCTCCTTCTGTCCCGTCGAATCGGCCGATCGACAGAGTTGAGCGAGCACGAACAGATCGATCGCAACCACGTCGGTGGCCGAGGACCGACGTGTCCGGACGAAGCACGGCCTATGCTAAATTGCCGATGGGGGATCGGCTCACCGACGGACCGATCGGTCGTAAAGTGGACCCACGTGTCGAACCCACACGCACCGGCCGAGCTGGTTTTTGGCCTGCAGACACTCGCGTCGAAAAGCAACCCTTAAAACTCGCGCAGTGATTTGATCGCGTATGGCTGGAACCATCGAAGTCCTCGTTCCGGGCGGAGCGGCCAATCCAGGGCCGCCGCTCGGACCGGAGCTCGGACCGACGCCCGTCGACGTGCAGGCGGTCGTCCAGGAGATCAACGATCAGACAGCTGCGTTCGACGGAACGGAAGTCCCCGTCACCGTCGAGTACGAAGACGATGGCTCGTTCACCATCGACGTCGGTGTCCCGCCGACGGCTGCACTCGTCAAGGACGAAGCCGGGTTCGAAACCGGGAGCGGCGAGCCGCAAGAAGAGTTCGTCGCCGACCTCTCGGTCGACCAAGTCAGAACGATCGCCGAACAGAAACTGCCCGACCTCCTCGCGTACGATCTGAAGAACGCGACCAAAGAGGTCGTCGGCACGTGTACCTCACTCGGCGTGACGATCGAAGGCGAGAATCCGCGAGAGTTCAAAGCGAAGATCGACGACGGCGAGTACGACGACGTCTTCGCCGACGAAGCGGCGGCGTAACCCGCTGAGACCGTTCGGTCTCGTTTTCACCGTCGATTGTGGCGCTCAGTTTGCATAGTAGCACCTGCAGTCGAAGGTATCCGTATCGTCGGACAGCATGGAGCCGACCGCTCCGAATCGCCCGTCGGTTAAATCTTGTTCGCGGGTGGGACCGACCGATCGGCAGGATCCGACGCCGCGCCGCCGGAGATGAGCACGCGAACGCCGGCACCGGCTCCATAACAGATAACGAACCCAGTGACAGCGAGGAGTGGAATGATGTGGACGGCCGACATGCCGACTACGAGCGCGCCGACAACGAGCCCTACCCCGACGCTATCGCGCAGGAAGCGACCCGAAAGGCCGTTTCCAGTGGAGACGATCGCGATGAGCGCCCACGTGGGTAACAGCGCCAGACAGAGGGTCACGAGGGGAATCGCGAAGAACACGCCGATGTCTGAGTGACTGAGCAAGAGACCGATGTAGGCGAGCGCACCGAACACGAGGGTCGTTGGAATGCCGATCAAGATCGAGATGACGGGGCTACGTCGTGCCGTCACGATAGTCCGTCTGCTGTACTCAGGGAGCAATCCGAGGACGGTGATCCCCACGACGAGGATCGCACCCACCACGAGCGCGATACGAACGACGGGAGAGACGCCCATATAGAAGTCGACGACTGTCTGCTGGTCGGACAGTGGTGTCGCCGGTAGCTCAGCGAGCCCACCCACCTGACGGCCGCTGAGGAGCATGGTTCATCACAGGACGATGGGGCACAAAGAAGATTTCGATGGGCGTGGGCACACATCGAATCGGTGGGCCAATTGACACCAGCGGGAAGACGGCTTCTTCGCCTCTACCGCACTGGCTCGTCGAGGGAGCGGTACCGGCCCGTCGAGGAAAGCGGTACAGATTCGTCGAGGAAACGGGTACAGACTCGTCGAGGAAACGTCGTGAATCGCCTGTGTAACCGAATCAAGGACTGGCGGCAAACGTTCCAATCTGACGGGTCCAGGAATGGACTGCCGGAAAACCCCGTTTGCCGACTCCAGCGACGCGTCACGGGGTCACTTGCAGCGGGCTTCGACGGGTTTAAGTCCGTAATCCGTCTGAGTCACGGGTGAGACAGGCTTTGCCTGTTTCACTGACCCGTAGGAGCACACCCTGCGTACTACGGAGGTGAACGATGGCAGATTCGGATATCGAAACAGCAGTCACGCGCGCACTCGACGAGTCACCCGATCGGAACTTTACCGAGACGGTCGACCTCGCGATCAACCTGCGTGACCTAGATCTTGACGAACCGTCGAATCGCGTCGACGAGTCCGTCGTCCTCCCGGCCGGTACCGGCCAGGAGACGACGATCGTTGTCTTCGCCGAAGGAGAGACGGCACTCAGAGCCGAGGACGTCGCAGACGACGTTCTCGACGGCGACGAGCTCGCCGACCTCGGTGACGACGACGATGCGGCCAAAGAGTTGGCCGACGACACCGACTTCTTCATCGCCGAAGAGGCGATGATGCAGAACATCGGGCGGTACCTCGGTACTGTCCTCGGTCCGCGCGGGAAGATGCCGACGCCGCTCTCGCCGGACGACGACGTGGTGGAGACAGTAAACAGAATGAAAAACACCGTGCAACTGCGCTCCGGTGACCGTCGGACGTTCCACACACGCGTGGGCGCCGAGGACATGGGCGCGGAGGACATTTCGGACAACATCGACGTGATCCTCCGTCGACTGCACGCGGATCTGGAGAAGGGTCCACAGAACATCGGCTCCGTCTTCGTGAAGACGACGATGGGCCCGTCCGTGGAGGTGGCCTGAGATGAGCGCTGAGGCCACTCGCCAGACCGAGAACTTGCCGGAGTGGAAGCGCGAAGAGACCGACGAGATCGAGGCCCTCATCGAGGGCCACGAGAACGTCGGTGTTGTTGGCATCGCCGGCATCCCCTCGAAACAGCTGCAGGACATGCGCCGCGAACTGCACGGGACGGCCGTGCTTCGTGTTAGCCGTAACACGCTGCAGCGTCGTGCGCTCGAAGCCACCGGGAGCGACGACCTCACCGAGTTCGTCGAGGGGCAGGTCGGACTCGTCCTCAGCGACGAGAACCCGTTCAGCCTCTATCGCGAACTCGAGGCCTCGAAGACGCCGGCACCGATCGGCGCCGGCGAGGTCGCCCCGAACGACATCGTGATCCCGGAAGGCGACACCGGCGTCGATCCCGGACCGTTCGTCGGAGAACTCCAGCAGATCGGCGCGAACGCCCGGATCGAGGACGGCTCGATCCAGGTGATGGAGGACTCGACAGTTCTCGAAGCCGGCGAGGAGGTTACGGCAGATATCGAGAACGTCCTCAACGAGCTCGGTATCGAGGCCAAGGAGGTCGGTCTCGACCTGCGAGCGGCGTACGCCGATGGCGTCGTCTTCGATCCCGAAGACCTCGACATCGACATCGACGCCTACGAGCAGGACGTTGCGACCGCCGCGGCCCAGGCCCGGAACCTGTCGGTCAACGCCGTCTACCCGACGAGCCAGACCGCACCGACGCTCGTCGCCAAAGCCACGGGCGAAGCCAAGAGCCTCGGACTGCAGGCAGCCATCGAGGACGAAGCGCTCATGCCCGACCTCGTGAGCAAGGCCGACGGCCAGCTGCGTGCCCTCGCAGCCCAGATCGACGACACCGAAGCGCTTCCTGAAGCGCTCCAGGACGTCGAGGCGCCGGCTCCGTCGACCGAGGACACCGCGGAGAGCGACGACGAATCGAGCGACGACCAAGACGACGCCGACGACACCGAGGCGGAACCCGACGACGATGACGACGATGACGGGTCCGGTGCGGAAGGTCTCGGCGCAATGTTCGGCTAATCCCAACGGAGACTACAGACAATGGAATACGTATACGCTGCACTCATCCTGAACGAATCGGGCGAAGAGATCAACGAAGACAACCTGACCGACGTGCTCGACGCCGCCGGCGTCGACGTCGAAGAGTCCCGCGTGAAGGCGCTCGTCGCCGCACTCGAGGACGTCGACATCGACGAAGCCGTCGCCGACGCCGCGGCCGTTCCGGCCGCCGGTGGCGCAGCAGGCGCTGGCGCTGCCGAAGAAGCCGGTGACGACGAGGACGACGAGGTCGAAGAGACCAGCGACGTCCCGGACACGACGGACGACGATGACGAGGACGACGAGGCCAGCGGCGAGGGTCTCGGCGAACTCTTCGGCTAATCGGTCACCACACGAATTCTCCATTCTTTTAGCCGGAAAGCGCCAGCAGTATCCCTGACGGCCTCGTGTTCAGGACGTACGTTTCTGACCTACCTGCATCTGCCCACCGTCCGCACCATTATAAGCGATGACGCGGCCAGCGTGCCCCGGGAGGGATGTTCGATCTTGCCGTCGATCCAGCGACGACGATTCGGGTCTGTAGCTGGGCGAGCGCCGGTATCGTGCTCGGCACCGTTAGCGGAGCCGTTCCCGGCCTCCACGCGAACAATTTCGCGTTCGTCCTCGCAGGGATCGCTCCGGCCGTTCCCGGTCCGCCGGTGCTCGTCGGTGTCGCGATGCTCGCGGCGGGCGTCGTCCATACCTTCGTGAACGCCGTGCCGGCGATGGCGATCGGCGTCCCCGACGGGGAGATGGCGATGACGACGTTACCCGGACACCGACTCGTCCTCGCTGGGCGCGGTCACGAGGCAATGGTGCTGTCAGCGATCGGCAGCCTCCTGGCGGTCGTCGTCGCCGTCCCGCTCGCCGTGCCGATCACCTGGCTCGTCGTCAGGCTATACCCAGTCGTGATCGACCACCTCGCACTCGTCCTCGGAGCTGTTGTCCTGGCCCTCGTCGTGAGCGAACGGACGCCAGTGCACATGCTAGGTGGGGCGGTCACGTTCTGCCTGGCCGCCGGACTCGGGCTAGTCACCCTCGATATCGATCCGGCCGCACCCCTCGACGCCGGTGGGGTGCTCGCGCCGATATTCGCCGGGTTGTTCGGGGCGCCAGTGCTGTTAGATGCCGTCCACGCTGGCGGCCTTCCTCCACAGGACGACGCGAGGCTCCGTGTCTCTCGGCGGACCGTCGCCTCGACCGCGCTGGCCGGGACCATCGCTGGGGCGATCGTTGGCTTCCTCCCGGGAATTTCGGCGGCGATCGCCGCAGTCGCCGTACTCGTCGTCGTGCCGGGAGACGAGGGCCTCGGGTCGGCCGGCGATCGAAGCTACATCGTGGCCACGAGCGGTGTCGACACGGCGAACACGGTGTTCGCACTCGTCGCGTTACTCGTCATTGGAAGCCCCCGAACCGGCGTGATGGTCGCGTTCGACGGGACGGACGCACCGCTCGCCTTTCCCATTCTCCTCGCCACCGTGGTACTCGCAGGGATCGCAGGATTCGTGATCGTGCTCTTCGGGGGACGGTACTACGTAGACGTCATCAGTCGAGCGAACTACTCCGTTCTCTCTATCGCCATCCTCACGTTGCTCGTGGGCCTTGCCGCCCTCTTTGCCGGACCGATGGGTGTGGGGATATTCGCCGTCGCCAGCCTGATCGGCCTCGTCCCCGTTCGACTCTGCGTGCGTCGCGTCCATCTGATGGGCGTACTGCTCGGTCCGCTCGTCGTCGGCTCAGTGTGACGGCCGACCCAAATCGTCATGCTGGTCACGATCCAAGCCCACACGATGGCGACTCCGTCGACGACAGCACTCGTCGGTACCGTGAGCGGATCGGTTGCGCTCCTGGTGGCTGCTGTCGTGGTGGGGACGGATTCGATGTGGCTTGGCTGGGCGATCGTGACGGTCCTGGTCTCGGGACTGGCCCTCCTGCGGGAGAACTGGGGACGGGACCCCCCATCCGACAGCCCCTGAAGCGCGACAGTCTCGCAATCGTCGACCCACGCATTTCTCGGCTACGCCGAACGGAAATCACGCCGACGGACTCACCGTGTGAGCGCGTCGCTCGAGGCAGGCGGAAAGACAATCGTTAAAAGCACCGGACGGGAACTCAGGGGTATGAGTACGACGGACGACCGCGGACAGCGCGCGTGCGTGTCCTGCGGAATCAACGTTTCCGGGACGAACGCAGCGCGGTTCAAGTGCCCGGACTGTGGTACCACGATCAATCGCTGTGCCACCTGCCGGAAGCAAAGCAACCTCTACGAGTGTCCCGACTGCGGATTCACCGGTCCCTGACAACAATGGGTAAAGTAGCCGCTGCGATCAAGGTCATGCCGAACAGCCCCGAAATCGACCTGGACGATCTTCAGGAGCGACTCGAAGCCAGCCTCCCAGAGGGGGCGAAGATCAACGGCGTCGAACGCGAAGACGTCGCGTTCGGGCTCATCGCACTCATCCCGACCGTGATCGTTCCCGACGGCTCGGGCGGGACCGAAGCCGTCGAAGACTCGTTCGCGGACGTCGACGGCGTCGAGAGCGTCGACGTCGAGAACGTCGGCCGGATCTAACGCCGACAGCGTCCGCCGATTTTTCCGCGTGTACCAGGTACGTGAGCTGCAGCGCTCTTCGACACTGATACTCGACTGACTCCTGATCACTGGCGGAGTTCGTGGAACAGTAATCGAACCGCGCAACACACAGAGGGACAGTCGGAGACGGCAAGGAACGACAAACGAACGAGCGGCCGTTTCGATCGTGGCGAATCAGGCGCCGTCCGAAGCGCCCCATGTCGCCGGCTTGGACGCGAGGAGTTCGGAGCCTGCCTCGGAGAGTTCGACGGAGACGTCGCGATCGAGCCCCGTGCTGATCTCGTCGATGTTCTTCGCGAGGACGGTCAAAATGTCCGGCGGGTTCGGATAGACGAGCATGGTTCCGTCGTCGCCCTCGGTCGCGAGCTGGGTGTCGTTGATCATCACCTGATCGTCGACGATGGAGGCCGTGACGACAGGGAGTGCCTCGGGTTTGCCCGTTTCGTCCTCCCTGACTTTTCGAATGTGGACGGCATCGAGGTCGAGGACGTCCTTGTGCTCCTGGATCCGCTCTGCACAGCGAACCATATCCTGGACGATCGCCTGGCGTTCCGCTTCGCCGTGTTCACCGGTGTAACAGTGTTCACAGACGCGCAACTCGAGTCGCATACTGGGCCGTAGCCGGTCTGGACGGATGAGAATTCCGTTCAGTCGCCGTCCTGGAGCGACGCTGCGATGGCGTGAATGCGATCACTCCCACACGGAGCGTATCCGCCGTGATGGCAGATCACGTGTTCGACGTCGAGTTCGGCAAGCGACGCCACGGAGTCGGCCGCGCGATCCTCGTCGACCGTGTAGGCCGGTTTCGGTCCGGAGAGCGGTTCGTCCTCGTCGGCGACGAGGGCATCGCCAGCCAGGAGGAGTCGTTCGTCGGGGAGATACAGCGAGATGTGACCAGCCGTGTGGCCCGGGGTCTCCACGACTCGAAGCGGGCCGGCACGGGTCGAGAATTCCTCGCCGTCCGTCAGTTCCTCGTCGACCGCGACTGGCGGGTAGCGATCGTCGTCTGGCCCTTTCACGGGCATCTCGTCGCCAGTCACGTGCGGAATCTCCGCGGGGTGGGCGCCGATCGTGACGTCCGTGTGTTCACGGAGTGGCGCAAGCCCGCCGGCGTGATCGGCGTCGTGGTGGGTGAGGATGACCCGTTCGACGTCGGCGAGGCCGAATCCGACGTCGGCGAGCGCGGTCGCCAGCCGGTCCGTCGCCGGTTCGGGACCCGCGTCGACGAGGAGGAGGCCGTCGTCAGTCTCCACCGCGGTGGGGGTGATCGAGACCGTCCGACCGCCGAACTCGATCGGAATCGTGAGTGCGTGCACGTACGTGTCGTCGGTCATCGGTCGATACTTCGCGTGCGTCGCCGAAAACGTTCCGACGCCACCGCTCCATGGTGGTTCTGTCAGCCGGACTGGGTCGTATCGGCCGCCTCCGCGACTGCGAGGTATCCCGCGCCGCCGTCATAGGTTTCGACGAGTCGAACCCGGTCGAATTCGTCCCGCAGTAACGCCAGTGTATCGACGCTGCGTTGGTGATTGACCATCCACGCGATGAGCCGCTCGTAGAGAGGGTTTATCACACGCCCGGCGCCGTCCGTGAGCGGACGTGAATCCAAGACGACGAACCGACCGCCCGGCGCGAGTGCGTCACGAACGTTCTCGAGCGCGGCCGCGGGGTCGGGAACTGTGTGGAGCGCGAACGTCGTGACGATCGCGTCGAACGTACCGTCGGGCCCGCACGTGTTCGTGGCGTCGGCCTCGACGACGTGGACGTTCTCCCAGCCACGCTCCTCGACGAGGTCGATCGCCCACCGGGTCATCCCCGGACTGTAATCCAGTCCAACGACGGTCCCCGACGAACCGACCGCCTCGCGAAGAACCTCGAAGTTCGTTCCCGGTCCGCAGGCGAGATCGAGGACGGTCTCGCCCCGTTGGCAATCGAGAACGTCCATCGTCTCGTCTCGCATAGAGGCCGAAAGACGCATGAATCCGTCGTACAACCACTCGCGGTCACTCCACCAATCGTACAGTACCTGACCGCGGCCCCGGTCGCCTCTCGGTGGTTCCCGCGGCTGTGCGTCGGGCGTGACGATCGTACCACCGGCGGCCCGAAACGGATCGAGCACGTCCGCGTCGACGGTCCGATCGTCGGTCGCATCCGTAGTCGAAGACTTACCGTCCGGAGGGGCATCTGTCGCCGACGCCTCGACTCCACTCTCGCCTGTCTCTCGTCCTGGGTCCGACACCTCATCTGACGTCGATACGTTGCCTGCACCGCCATCGTTGCCCGCGTTCGCAGCGTTCATACACGGACCGTGCGCCTCCGGTCACCTCGTCCCTCTGGCGATTTGTTTCGCCCATTTATAAACAGAGTTATCACGGAGTGCGATCAACTGGATTTCGATGGGTAGATCGTCGCACCGTTAAGTGCCCTGCCTTCGAACGACCGTCGTGAAGTCGCTCAGAATCGCGATCGAACCCGACCCGGAAACGGTTGCACCCGAGTCGAACCTCGCGGTCGCGGCACCGGCGATCGATCGCCAGCTGATACTCGGCGGATTCGTCCACGACAGTGTGGAATCGACCATCTCCTACGTGGACGGAGATCCCGACGCCGTTGCGGAGATTCTCCGGGAGTCGACGGGGGTCGAAACCTACGAAATTACCCGGTCTACCGGCGGCTGTTATCTCTACCAACAGCAAGGACTCACCGAATCGGCGCTGGACCTGTTCGAGGCGTTCTTCAGAGAGTCGATCGTCGTCCTCACGCCGTACGAACTCCGGGCGGACGGGTCGATCCGCATGACCGTCGTCGGTGACGGGGCGAAAGTACAGGCCGTCATCGAGGAGTTTCCCGACGAGGTTACCGTAGAGATCGTTCGCGTCGGTGATTCCGTCGGTGGGCCGGCGAGCGAACTCTCGGCACGCCAGCGCGAAGCAGTCTCCGTCGCCTGGGACTGTGGCTACTACGAGGTCCCCCGCGAGACGGGGATCGAACGCGTCGCAGCCGAACTCGACTGTGCGATTTCGACCGCCTCCGATCTCATTCGACGAGCCGAGTCACGTCTCGTCGCGAATGCCCTCGACGTACGACGGTAACTGAAAACCGGAACGGTGGGCCTCGATGGCGACGGATCAGGACAGAGCCACGTCGATCGCCTGCTCGAGATCGGCGAGCTGATCGTCGACGTGTTCGATACCGACGCTGACGCGAATCAACCCATCGGTCAGCCCGGCTGCGATGCGCTCGTCGCGGGGGACTGCGGCGTGGGTCATCGGTGCCGGCTGTTCGATGAGGCTCTCGACGCCGCCGAGACTCTCCGCGAGCGTGAACACCTCGGTGTTCGAGACGACGGCACCCGCCTCGTCCATCGTGGCATCGAGTTCGAAACTCAGCATGCCACCGAAGTCGTCCATCTGTTGGGCAGCGAGATCGTGACCCGGGTGGGACTCGAGTCCGGGATAGTGGACGCGTTCGACGTCGGCGTGATCGTCGAGCCAGGACGCGATCCGACGGGCGTTCTCGCAGTGGCGGTCCATCCTGACCGGGAGCGTCTTCGTTCCACGGAGCACGAGGAAGCTCTCGAACGGACCGGGCGTGGCCCCGACGGCATTCTGGTAGAAGCCGAAGCGCTCGTCCAGGTCTGAATCGTTCGTCAACAGCGCACCGCCGACGACGTCCGAGTGGCCGCTGAGGTACTTGGTGAGCGAGTGCGAGACGACGTCGGCGCCCAGATCGAGCGGGCGCTGGAGGTACGGGGTCGCGAACGTGTTGTCGATCGCGCAGATCGCGTCGTGGTCGTGTGCGATCGCGGACGCACCCTCGATGTCGACGATGGACATGAGTGGATTCGTCGGCGTCTCGAGCCAGAGCAGTTCCGTGTTCTCCCGGAAGCCAGCCTCGATGGCCTCGAGATCGGTCATGTCGACGAAGGTGAACTCGATATCGTACTCCTCGTAGACCTGCGTGAAGATCCGGTGGGTTCCGCCGTAGACGTCGTTGCCGGTGACGACGTGATCTCCCGCCGAGAGGGTGTTCAGGACGGTGTTGATCGCCCCCATCCCGCTCGCAAAACACCGCCCGTTGTCGGCGTTCTCGAGGCTGGCGAGATTGGCTTCGAGATCGCTGCGCGTCGGGTTCCCGGTCCGCGAGTACTCGTAGCCGCGATGGTCGCCCGGCGCGTCCTGTTCGTACGTCGAGTTGGCGTGAATCGGCGTCATCAACGCCCCGGTCTCTGCATCTGGCTCCTGGCCGGCGTGGATCGATCGGGTCTCGAATCGGTACTGGTCGTCCATGTCCGGAACGACGTGTTCGATACCCCTTACTGTTATCGTCTCCGGAACGACCCACAGGCATGGCCAACCAGTATCAGCCACCAGACAGACACGAATACCCCCGATTCACCACTGCATCTGTGGCGACCGGTGGCCGATCGACGCCTGCGGAACGTGCCTTTTATAACTATGACGGGGCAACAGGTCCGTACGACTATGCCCAAATCGAACGGACCTCGGCAGGGAACGCGGAACAAACTCCGTAACAAGCCCCGGGAGCGAGGCACGTCGCCGCCGCAGCGAGCGATTCAGGACTACGACGAGGGCCAGAAGGTCCACCTGAAGATCGATCCGAGCGTCACGAACGGACGCTTTCACCCACGATTCGACGGCCGAACCGGTGAGGTCGTCGGGACGCAGGGCGACGCGTTCAAAGTACGCGTCTCCGACGGTGGCTCGTCGAAGACGCTCATCGTCACGGCCGCTCACCTTCGCGCACAGAACGAATGACGATCTTCAAAGAGATCGTCGACGAGGAGTATCTCACGATCTCTGAGACCAAAGAACTCCTCGCCGACATCGAGACCGAACGGGCGCTCGACGAGGACCGCGAGCTTCGCTACGAACTCGCCCGTGCGATCGAGCACGCCAACCGGTTCGCCGTACTCGAACCCGAGGAGTCGCTCGAACTCGTCGACGAACTCAACGAGCTCGAGAAGATCGACGAACCGACGGCGTACAAGATCACGAACTTGCTGCCCAGAGATCGCAGCGAACTCAGAGCCGTCTTCGCGCAGGAGCGATACTCGCTCTCTGGCGACGAACTCGACGAGATCCTCGATATCATCGCGAAGTACGCCTGATCGATCGCGCAGTCGATTCCGTCGATCCACGGACTCGGTCGAGGCGAGCGCCACTCACTCGATCGATCCGCATCCGGCCACGGGCACGTTCTTCGGGACCGACCCAGTGGACGAGAGGTGGCCGATTGTTTAAGTGTCCGCTAGACGTATCCCCATGGTGATGAGTGAATCCGATCGTGATGAGTCGACGGAGCGGCACGCGGTGGTGCTGGACTATCTGGCCCACGGGCACTCCACTGGCGGGCGGCGACAGTACGACCGCTCACCAACCGGATACGCCCTCGACGTGGACGATTTTGGGCTCTACGAGGTCGCTTTCGACGAAGACGAGCGCCTGACTATCGGAACGCGGGTGGTCATCGAGCCGCCGGAAGCACGGACGGTGGTCGAAGACGCCTGGCCAGTCGAGTACGACGCGCTCTCCTCCGGAGCACACTCCGAACTCGAGTACGTGATCCAGGACCTGATCGACGAGAACGAGGAGCGATTCGTCGACTTCTACAACGAGGCACAGCCGATCACCCTCAGGCTGCACCAGCTCAATCTGCTGCCGGGGATCGGGAAGAAACTCAGAAACGCCATCCTCGAAGAACGAAAACGCAAGCCCTTCGAGAGCTTCGACGAGCTATCGGAGCGTGTCTCCGGATTGCACGATCCCGACGAGATCCTCGTCGAGCGAATCCTGGAGGAGCTTCGAGACGACGATCTGAAGTACCGGACGTTCGTCGGGCGCGAAGCCGAATCCAAAAACTGAGGTTTTTCGCGGGTAACTCGATCTACCCGGTGTCAGTCGCCAACTGGAACGGTGCGTTTACCCACGTCCCCCGAGTATCGTCGACCGATGAGAGATCCGGACGACTTGCTGGCCAGAGCCGGGGTCCGTGGTAATCCCGATCGTGACCAGCACTTCCTCGTCGACGACCGCGTCCTCGACCGACTACCGACGTATCTCGACGCGGTCGATTCGATCGATGGTGACGACGGTCCGACCGAAGGGGGCCCGCTCGCCGATGCTCACCTCCTCGAAATCGGACCGGGAACGGGCGCGCTGACGGACCGATTGTTGGCGACCGGCGCGACCGTCACCGCGATCGAGCGCGATCGGAAACTCGCCGGCTTTCTGCGCCGGGAGTTCGACGAGGCGATCGAAGCGGGACGGCTGACGGTGATCGAAGGCGACGCGCTCGACGTGGCGCTCCCCGACGTGACCGCGTCCGTCTCGAACCTTCCCTATAGCGCGTCGAGCGACCTCACCTTTCGGCTCCTCCCACGAGGGATCGAACTGGTATTGATGTTCCAGCGAGAGTTTGCAGAGCGCATGATCGCCGAGCCAGGAACGTCCGACTATGGGCGACTCTCCGTCTCTACCCAGCACTACGCAGCCGTCGAGATCGTCGAGACGGTCCCTCCCGAGGCGTTCTCGCCACCACCGGCCGTCGAGAGTGCGATCGTTCGAACGGAGCCGCGGGCACCGCCGTACGAGGTAGCCGACGAGACGTTCTTCCTCAGGTTCGTGAAGGCGCTGTTCACGCAGCGACGCAAGACCGTCCGAAACGGCATTCGAAACACCGCCCACATCTCCGGACTGGACGACCCAGCGGCCGTCGTCGACGCGACACCGGAGGAGTTGCTGGCGAAACGCCCAGACGCCGTGACGCCGACGGAGTTCGCCGAGCTGGCAACGATCGCCGAGTCAGTAAACGACGACTGACGTCGCTGGGTGGCAGTCTCTACCCACCACTCGGTCGACTACCGACGACTTATCAGGGGGTACCTGCATACATCACTCGAACACGATGGAGGCTTCGATCACCACGTTCGATCAGCTGGGGACGATCTTCGAGACGACGCCACAGCGGCTGGTGGTTACCGTCGTCGTCTCGCTGGTCTTTGCGTACGGGTTGCGTGTCGGAAAGCGGGCACTCACCCGGCTCGACGACTACGTCCGGCCGGTGTACCGCGACCTCGTCGGCACGGTGGTCTTCTTGCTCGGTGCTGGCCTCGCAGGGGGCATCCTGATCGGCACCTGGCAATCGACCCAGCAGTTCGTGACGCTCGTAAAGAGCTTCGACCTGGGTACCGACACGATCGCACAGCTGATCGTGTCGGTGGTCCTGATCATGACGGCCGTGATCGGGACCCGATTTCTCAGGCGGCTTATTCGCAACATCCTCGGGTCGGCCTCCTCGGTCTCGGAACACCAGAAGGAAGTCACCTACCGACTGACCCAGGTGATCATCTACTCGCTGGCTGGCATTACCGTCCTCGGAATCTGGGTCGAAGATCTCGGCGCGATTCTGGTCGGAGCGGGCTTCCTGGGTATCGTGCTCGGTATGGCCGCCCAGCAAACTCTGGGAGCGCTCCTCGCAGGCTTCGTGCTGATGTTCTCTCGCCCCTTCGAAATCGGCGACTGGGTGGTAGTCGACGAGCGACACGATGGCGTCGTCACCGACATCTCGATCTTCGATACCCGTCTCAGAACCGTCGACGGCGAGTACATCGTCCTCCCCAACGACGTCGTCGGCTCGGCCGCGGTCACGAATCGATCTCACGCCGGGCGCCTTCGGCTCGAAGTCGAAGTCGGCGTCGATTACGGCTCGGACGTCGAACGAGCGGCCGAACTGGCACGGGAGATCACCGAATCGGTCGACATCGTTCTCGACGCCCCCAGACCGCGCGTCGCGACCAAGGAACTGGGCGATTCCTCGGTCGTCCTCGGCGTCCGGTTCTGGATCGACCGGCCGCGCGCCCGGCGAGCGATGGAGGCCCAGACCGGCGTGACGAACGCGATCAAGGCCGGGTTCGACGACGCCGGCATCAAGATTCCCTTCCCGCAACGCGAACTCTCCGGCGCGGTCGAACCACCGGCCGGTGGCGGTGCGGTCGACGACGAAGCGATGGTCGGGTACGACGAGCCAGCGGGTGACGCCGATCAGCAATCCACAGCGACGGAGGAAGCAGATCCAGCCACGAGCGACGACGCCGGTGATCGCTGATGGACCTGGCCGAACGACGAGGAATGGAGACCGACGTCTACCAGCCAGCGACGGACTCACGTCTTCTGGCCGAGGCCGCCATCGATCGGCTCTCGGATCGACCAACCGGTCGCGTGCTCGAGGTTGGGACGGGCTCCGGGTACGTCGCAGGACAGGTACGATCGGCACTGGAGTGGGACGTGGTCGCCTCCGATCTGAATCCAAACGCCTGCCTGGAGGCACGCGACCGTGGCCTCGACGTCGTGCGTGGAGACCTCGTCGAGCCGTTCGGCGCCGAGCGGTTCGACGCCGTCGTGTTCAATCCGCCGTACCTACCGACGGATCCGTCGGTCGAACGTGACGACTGGATGGAGGTCGCGCTCTCCGGTGGCCCCTCCGGACGGGCAGTCGTCGAGCCGTTCCTCGAAACGGTCCGCCGCGTGCTGAGGCCGGACGGTGTCGTGTTACTCCTCGTCAGCAGTCTCACGGGAATGTCGGACGTCACGGAACTGGCAGGTGACGCGGGATTCAGTGCGATCGCCGTCACCACCGAGTCGTTCCCCTACGAATCGCTGACCGTTCTCGAACTCATTCAGTGAGGTGTGCCGTCGTTCACGATCTCGTGAGACCAGCGGAGCTGGTGTGACTCACCCGTCAGCGGCCCAATAGCCAGTTCCAACGAATACAATATCAGTCGGTCCTCGGAGCGGTCTGAACACCCAGTCGCTCGGCCCAGCAGGACAGGAGAATTACTGCAGAGCATGCAAACATATGGTAAATATTAAACAGCGGCATAGCGTAGTGCCCGGTACACATGACAGACTACGTCTCGACCGTGACCGGTCTCGCCCCGTTGCCCGACTGGGCGAAAGACGAACTCTCTGAACTCAAGGGCCACCAGAAACACGACCTGATCGACGGGACGGAGGGATCGGAGATACGAAGCCGGTACGACGAGGCCCGTACCGAGGTGATCGACCACCAGCAGTCGGTCGGACTCGATCGGATCGTCGAGGGCCAGCTCCGGTGGGACGACATGCTCGCCCACCCCCTCCCCCTGGCCGACGCGGTCGAGACGAGGGGCATCGTTCGGTACTTCGACAACAACAATTTCTACCGGGAACCGGTCATCACGGACGGACTGGAGGCGTCCGGTGACCTCGCGACCGAGTTCGAACCGTTCGCCGACGCGGTCGACGCCGAACGGCGACAGGTCGTCCTTCCGGGTCCCCACACGCTCGCCGAACTCGCGACGGACGAATACTACGGGGACGACGCTTCATTGCTCGCCGGCGTAACTGATCTGCTCGTCGACGAACTCGACTCGCTCGACGCGTTCGAAACGCTCCTCCTGCTCGACCCCTCGCTGGCCACGGACCCACCGGGTGACGGCCACGACGAACGCGTGAGTCAGGCGATCGATCGACTCGCCGGCGCGACCGACGCCGACGTCATCGTCCACAGTTACTGGAGCCCACTGGAGGAGAAGACCTACGCGCACCTGCTCGACGCCGACATCGACGCAGTGGGCTTCGACTTCGTCACCGAACAGGACCAGAACCTCTACAACTTGCAGGAGTACGGCTGTACCGACGACATCTTCCTGGGACTGATCGACGGCCAGAATACGCTCGTCGAGGAACCGGACGCCATTCGCGAGCGAGTCGACTGGGTGTTCGATCGGCTCCCCGTCGCCGACTTCGAAACTGCGTACCTCGCACCGAACACGGAGACGTTCTACCTGCCCTACAGTACGTACGAGGCGAAACTCGAGACACTTGCCGAGGCGGCGACCCTCGCGGAGGTGCGTGCCGCATGAGCGACACCAAAGCGCAGTTCCGACCCGAGGACCACGACGCCGAGCACTTCATCATGACGACCGTCGTCGGGAGCTATCCCAAGCCGAAGTGGCTCAACCGGGCCAGGGAACTCGCCGCGGACGACGAGGCCGCCTTCGACGAGGCGTACCTGCAGGAAGCGGAGGACGACGCCGCCCGCCTGATCACCCGAGAACACGAACGGGCCGGCCTCGACGTCGTCGTCGACGGGGAGATGCGGCGCAACGAGATGGTCGAGTACTTCGCCCACCGGATCGAGGGCTACGAGTTCAACGGGCCCGTCAAAGTCTGGGGCCACAACTACTTCGACAAGCCCTCGGTCGTCGACGAAGTCGAGTACGACGAGCAGTGGCTCGTCGAGGAGTACGAGTTCACCGCGTCGATCGCCGAGCGACCGGTCAAAGTGCCGATCACCGGTCCGTACACGCTGGCGAACTGGTCGTTCAACGAGGCCTACGAAGACGACGAAGCGTTGACCTACGACCTCGCGGACCTCGTCAACGAGGAGATCGAGAAGCTCGTCGACGCCGGCGCACGGTACATCCAGATCGACGAACCCGCACTGGCGACCACGCCCGACGATCACGCGATCGTCGGCCAAGCGCTCGAACGGATCGTCGCCAACGTCCCTGACGATGTCCGTATCGGTCTCCACGTCTGCTACGGCGACTACTCGCGCATCTACCCCGAGATACTCGAGTTCCCCGTCGACGAGTTCGACCTCGAACTCGCCAACGGCGACTACGAACAGCTCGACGTGTTCAAAGATCCGGCATTTACCGCAGACCTCGCCCTCGGCGTGACCGACGCACACGTCGCCGACGTCGAATCCGTCGCTCAGATCGAACGTAACATCGAGAACGGACTCGAGGTCGTCCCCCCCGAACAACTCGTCGTCTCGCCCGACTGCGGCGTGAAGCTACTCCCTCGAGATGTCGCATACGGGAAGCTCGAGAACATGGTGACCGCAGCCCGAAACGTCGAGGAGAAACTCGACGACGGCGAGCTCGACGCTGTGGTCGAGCAGGCATCACCAGCGGACGACTGACACGGCAACTCGGTTCTCGATCGGTCACGTGGCACCGACGAACGTGCTGAGAAACGGCACTCGGCGGAAAATACGATTACTCCAGGTCGACGGTTCCGTCACTATTGACGGTAACAGTGTAGCCTTCGTACTCGAACGTCACCGAGCCTGACGTTCGTCGCTTCCCGTCGTGCGTAGGGGCGAAGACTGCATCGAGGGCGTCGGGATCGACGACGGTGTACAGCGGTTCGAACGCTGGCGGTTCGAGATCCGTTACGTCGACTCCTTCGCGGTCGGCGACGGCTTCGACGACGGCGTGGCTCACCGAACCGTCGGATGCGTCCGAACGACGCTGGGAAAGTCCCATACCAGAATCCATTCCAGACGATTGCATAAGTTTGGTGGCCCGAATAATCACGGAATCTGACAGCTAACGCGAGAAACCCACGCCTATCCGTTGGTCCGTCTATCACACAATTTTAAGAGAGTTGAAAGTGTCTTCCCGACAGCGACCGGCTGTGGACGGCGCAGGTACTCTCACCGACACAGGCGGCCACCACAACACATGACGACGAGAACGTTACACCTCCCGGTCTCGGCACCGGACCGCGTCGAATCGTTCGTCGAGTACGCGACGCTCGGAGAGTCGGTCGGCTACGAACACGTGTGGCTCCCCGAAACCTGGGGTCGCGACGCCGTCTCCGTCCTCACACGGATCGCGACCGAGACCAGCGACATCGGGTTCGGGCCGAGCGTCCTGAACGTCTACTCGCGTTCACCCGCACTGGTTGGCCAGACGGCAGCGAGTCTCCAGGAACTCTCGGACGGTCGACTGCGCGTCGCGGTTGGCCCGAGCGGGCAGGCGGTGATCGAGGGCTGGCACGGCGAGTCGTTCGATCGACCGCTCCGGCGAACCCGTGAGTTCATGGACGTGGTCAGGGCGGTTCTCTCGGGCGAGGTCGTCAACTACGCCGGCGATATCTTCTCACTCGGCGGCTTTCGACTCCGCTGTGACCCACCCGAGGCGACCGTCCCGATCGAAGCAGCCGGAATGGGACCAAAATCGGTCGAACTCGCTGGTCGATTCGCCGATGGCTGGCACGCAACCGTGTTCACGCCGCACGGATTTCGTGACCGGCTCGAGGATCTCGAACGTGGGATCGACCTCGGCGACCGGTCACGCGACGACGTGACGGCGACGCTCTCACTCACGGCGGCCGTCCACGACGACGGCGATCTCGCCCGGCAGCGCTGTCGGAATCACCTGGCGTTCTACGTCGGGGCGATGGGAACGTACTACCGCGAGTCTCTCGCGCGACAGGGATACGAAGACGAGGCGATGGAGATCGCCGCCGCAGTCGCGAACGACGAACACGAACGGGTCCACGAGATCGTCGACGACGAGATGCTCGCCGACCTCGCGATTGCAGGAACCCCCGAAGAGGCGCACGAACAACTGGCAACGTGGGAGGCGATCGATGGCCTCGACGAACTCGCGATCAGTTTCCCGCGTGGGGCGACCCACGAGGAAGTACTCACGACGATCGACGCACTCGGTCCAGAGGCCTGATTTTCTAGCGATTCGATTCTGCCAGTCCCGCGAGTCCGAACAGCGAGTACCGCCAGTGCGATCAGGACGACCGCCGGCCGGCGACGGCGTCGACGACCGTCCTGAATCCTGGGCTCGTTCGATACCAGCGCCACGAGCCGACGAGAACTGAGACGAGCCCGATCCCGAGAAAGACGACGAGCCCGATCGTGTACGCGGTCGCGCCATCACCGCTCGCGGCGGCGATCGACGCGGGATCGTCGCCGAGTACGAAGACAGCCCCTGCATACCAGAGCGTCGCGATCACGGAGACGACGTACAGTGCCGCCCCGAACCCGTCGTTGCGTACCCAGAGCAACACCAGTCCGAGGAGTGGCCCACCGACACCGACTCCGGCGAGAAAGGCGGTCTGATCGGTCGAAACGGAGACACCCCCGGCGTACGCGCCGATCGCAACGAGGCTGCCGGCGACCAGGTACGCGACGAACGAGGCCGTGACGACGAGTCGATTGTCCACGGTGGTCGTCTCTGCTTTTCCATCTTAACTGTTGCTGCCAGATTCACGGGAGCGTGGCCGGGCACGGGGGTTCGTGACGCGACGAAACTGGTCACTTCGGCCTGCGCCGGTCGAGCGGATCTTGCCAGCGAACGTGTGGGTGGCGAAGAGTTCTGCGGGGAGAGCCTTTCGCTTACTCGATCGGAAGGGCGTCGGTGTCGATCGTCTCGCGGCGGCCGTCGAGGACGTCGAAATGGTCGCCCCGCCGCCGCTCGAGCCAGTACAGGAGCCGCTCGGCCCACGCGAGCTTCCTGGCTTTCACCGAATCGACGCTCGGATCGTCGAACGCCCAGCCGACGAAGACGAGTTCGTCGGCACCGAACGAATCCGCCAGAAACGCCGCTCGGTCCCCGTCCGTGAAGCCGCCCACGTTGACGACGTGACCACGTGGACGGACCTGCGTCGTCGGGAGGATCGATCCTTGCGGGCACGCTGGCACGACGTCGTCGATCGCGTCGACGTTGTCGCCGTGTGCGTGGACGGCGACCGGCGTCGAGCGGGTGGCGAGTTCGATCACAGTGTCCGGATTCTTGTCGAGATCCGTCACCATCCAGTCGACGGTGACACCGTTTTCCTCGAGGACGTCGACGGCTGTCGACGCCGCGACGACGGAATCAGCCGAACTCGCGCGCTCGATGGCCACCTCCGTTGCCAGCGAGGGGGCGGCGCCGGCGACCGCGACCGTCGTGCCAGGATCGATGCCGTTGCGGCGATCCTGGAACGGGCTCGATCGATCGAGGAGTCGGTCACGCGCCCGTTCGTCGGCGCGACGATCGTACCCGAAGTCGCTTCGAATGGCCTCGTAGACTGGCTCCCACTCGTCGAACTCGACGGTCATGGCTGGCGCTCACCAGGTAGCTGCGCAATAAATGAACGCGTTGAGCCGGGTACGCCTCCAAGTACCCCTACCCGAGAGGGTTCCCGGCTTCCATCCGGTCTTTCAAATGCCTCCGGTATAAGCTTTCTCTTAGCTACGGCACTCGTGTGTGTGAAAAACACACATGGTAGACAGGGGACGTCGCGTCGCCTCGAGCAGGTCCAGCAACCCGAGTTCATCGGCGAACCCGACCGAATCGGTCGCCGATCAACGCCGCGTCCCGGGTGGCGGCGACGTCGTGCGTACGGATGACGTCCGCACCACGATCGACAGCGAGCGCCGTCGCACCGAGGCTCACCGGTAATCGCTCGTCGGTCTCCCGGTCGACGACGTCACCGAGGAAGTTCTTGCGATTGATCGAGACGAGAACGGGACGATCGAGCGCCCGGAACTCACCGAGGCGGTCGAACGTCGCCTGATCGTCGGCGATCGTCTTTTGCTCGCTCCAGCCACCGAACGCGGGATCGACGATCGTCTTGTCGGTGAGCGGCGTCGCTTCGAGGGCGGCCAGGAGTTTGTCGACGTAGGTCGCCTCGGCGGCCCACTCGGGTGACTTCCTGTCGGCCCAGTCGATCGCCGATACGGCCCCCGGTCGTTCCAGATCTGGTGGGCTCGCCATCTTGACGACCGCCGCGTCCCGGGCCGCACAGACCGAGGGCATGGCTTCGTCGGCGAATCCACAGATGCCGTTGACCATGTCGAATCCACGATCGAGTGCCTCCGCCGCGACTGCCCCGTACCGGGTCTCGATCGAGAAGACGGCGTCGCCGGAGACGCGGTCGATCGTCTCGATCGCGACGTCTAAGCGTTCGAGTTCCTCCTCGGCGGTGAGGACATCGAAGCGCTTGTTCGCCGATTCGAGGCCGATGTCGACGATATCTGCCCCCTCGCCGATCAGCTCCTCGTCGACGTACCTGGCAGCCTCGGCAGGGTCGTCGTAGACGCTCGGATCGTACGGCGACTCTTCGCTGACGTTCAACACGCCCATGATCCGAGGCGGGTACCCGTCGCCGATCCCGAGGCCCGCCGCATCCACGCTGTGCATACCTGTTCTGTGCAAGCGAGCCAGTTAGGGGTCGCGGTTTCGGCGATTTACTCGGAAACGGGGCGCAGACGCGTCACTTTTGCCACCGTGGCCGTTTTCATCCGGTATGCACCCGAATTGTGGATTCGAACGAACGGCCTCTCCTGCGGGACGATGACCACGGAAACGCCCACTCACGTCGACCCCGCTGGCCCACCAGCCGTCGCCGTCGTCGACGCACAGACGCCCGGAAACGTCGGGACGATCGCCCGCGGCATGAAGAACTTCGGCTTCAGCGACCTCCTCCTCGTCGACCCGCCCGAACTCGACCCGGACGGAGAGGCGTACGGCTTCGCCGGACACGCCCGCGAAGACGTCCTCCCGAACGCGACTGAGATCACGTTCGACGAACTCGTCGAGACCTACCACACCGTCGGCTGTACGGCGGTCACCAACGAGGACGATCGCGGACACGTCCGGTACCCGTTCACGACGCCGGCAGCGCTGGCCGACCGCCTCTCGTCGGTGGCCGCGCCGACCGTCGTCGTCTTCGGCCGCGAAGGCGTCGGGCTCACGAACGACGAACTCGCCCGGATGGACGAGATCTGCGCCATCCCTGCGAACCCCGAGTATCCGGTCCTCAATCTCGGCCAGGCCGCCACCATCACCCTCTACGAACTCCAGAACCTGACGCTGGAGGAGACGCAGCTTCCCGACGTCGAGCGAACTCGTGCCCCCGAACCATTACTCGAACGGTGTTTCGACGCGTGGACAGGCCTCCTGCGTGAGATCAACCATCCGGAACCGAAGCGGGCGAAAGCCGACCGAATGTTCCGCCGGCTCGTCGGTCGTGCGGATCCGACCGAAGGTGAAGCGAACACGCTTCTGGGCATCCTCAAACGGGCCAGAGACAGACCGGATCGGACGGACGAGACGAACTGAGCGACCAACGACGGGAACTTACACTCGGCCCGCAGCGGGAACTGCTCCCGGCCGAACTTACGACGAGCGCTTGCCGATCTCTTCTCGCAGAATCTCGCTCACCTGATCGCCGTCGGCCTGCCCGCGAAGGGCACCCATGCACTCGCCCATGAGGCCGGAGAACGCCTGCATCCCCTCCGCGTCGACCTGCTCGGCGTTTCGCTCGACGACCTCGACGACAGCCTCTCTGACCGCGTCCTCGTCGGCACCGCCCAGTTCCTCGGCGTCGACAGCCGCGACCGCCGTCCGGTCCGGGTCGGCGGCGAGCGCAGTGAGCAGTTCCGGGACCGCCTCGTTGGGGATCTCCCCCTCATCCGCCAGTGCGAGCGTGTCAGCGAGATGGTCGTCGGTGAGGGCTTCGACGGCGACGTCGTCACGGCGCAGTTCGGTCAGCGTCGACTCGAGGGTGCTCGCCGCGAGCGTGGGGTCGACGCCATCCGTCGTCACTGAGCCGTCGTCCGTCTCGACGCCGTCCTCGACGACTGATTCGAATAGCGGCATGTGCGTGCCGTAGGCGACCTGTTCGGCCAGACCAGCGTCGAGCTCGTGTTCGGCCTGGTAGCGTTCGACCTTCGCCGTGAGCAGTTCCGGGACCGGAACGTCGCTCGGATCGGGTTCGACCGGCGGGACGTCCGTCTCGGGGTACATCCGCGCGGCACCGGGGAGGGGACGGAGGTAGCGCGTCGTACCGTCCTCGTTCGCCCCGCGGGTCTCCTCGGGGACGCCCGAGATGGCGGTTTCGGCGCGCGCCGCGGCGGCCTCGATGGCACCCGGTGCGACGTCCTGCGCTGCGGCGACGAGTGCGACGGCGTCGTCCGCGTCGGCGTCGACCGCCGCTCTGAGTGACGCGACTTCGGCTTCGGTCACACCGTAGGCCGGCAGCTCGTCGGTGTGGAAGATGCCGCCCGCGCCGTGGCGCTTCGCGTGATCGGACAGTTCGGTGCCGAGTCGGCGATCGGGGGCGATCTCGCGGCCGACGAGCCCGTCGAAGCCGACGAGTCGTACCGCATACACGGCGCCGCCGTCGTTCAGCGCACCGGCGATCACGCCGCTGTCGGTGTCCTCGAAGACGCCAGTGACGTCCATCGGCTCGCCGACGGCCGCGTCACGTTCGTCGAGTTCGGCCGCGATGTCGACGAGTTCCACCTGTCGCTTGGCCTCGTTACGTACGATGTCGTCGATGTCGTCCAGACTCTGGACGCCCTTGATCTCGACACGAGCACCGGCCTCGATGGAGACGTTGACGTCCTGGCGGATCGTCCCCAGCCCGCGTTTGACCTTCCCGGTCGAGCGCAGCAGCATTCCGATTCGTTCGGCCGCCTCGCGGGTCTGTTCGGGCGTCCACAGGTCCGGCTTCGTCCCGATCTCGACAAGCGGGATCCCCAGCCGATCGAGACTATAGCGAACGCCGTCTTCAGTCTCGGCGACACGCTGGGCGCTCTCCTCTTCTATCATCAGGTCCTCGATACCGACCGGCCCCGCCTCGGTCTCGATCTCTCCCCCGGTCGCGACGAGCGCCGATCGCTGAAAGCCCGCCGTGTTCGACCCGTCGACGACGAGCTTTCGCATGACGTGGGCCTGATCCACCGGATCCATATCGAGCAGCTGGGCGATCTCGAGGACCGTCTCCAGCGCCTCGTCGTCGAGCCGGCGCGGCGGTTCGTCGTCCTCCTCGACGAGACAGGTCGAGTCGTACGAGAGGTACTCGAACTCCCGATCGACCCGGCTCTCTTCCAGTGCGGCCTGATCGATCTCGCCGAGCTCGCTGCGTGTCGGGTGGAGATAGCGAGTAAACGTTCGCGTCGCCTCCTCGGGATCACGAAGCGTCGTCGGGCACGAACAGAACAGCTTCGAGTCGGTGTCGAGTTGCTGGTGAATCTCGAGACCAGCGACCAGACCGAGATCTGCGTAGTCGTCTGCGTCCATTAGGCGAGAATGGGTGCCGCCGGGGTAAAAAACCGTTCAGTTTCCGCGCCCGTGTGAGAGGCTGGTTCGGCGTGCGTGAGTGATCGTCCTTTCGACTCTCGCTTGAGGGGTGAGATGGGCCCAACCGAGTTTGGTCAATACCTGGGCGTTATTCTTGGCCCAGAATCCCGCGCTCGGCCATCTTCCGCGGGTCGAGCACCTCGTCGGCCTCGTCTTCGTCGAGGTAGCCCTTCTCGAGGACGACCTCGCGGACCGTCTTGTCCTCTTTGAGTGCCGTCTTGGCGACCTCGCTGGCTTTGTCGTAGCCGATGTGGACGTTGAGCGAGGTGGCCATCGCCATCGACTCCTCGACGCGTTCGGCGCAATACTCCTCGTTCGCTTCCAGCTTGCTGACGAATCGGTCGGCGAACACCTGGCTGGCGTTCGAGATGAGTTCCGCCGACTGCAGGAAGTTGTGGGCGAGGACGGGCTTGTAGAGGTTGAGGTCGATCTGGCCCTCGGCGGCACCGGCGGCGACGGCGGCGTCGTTACCGACGACCTGCTTGTGGACCTGGTTGACCGCCTCGGCGACGACGGGGTTGATCTTGCCGGGCATGATCGAGGAGCCGGGCTGGTTCTCGGGTTGCTCGATCTCACCGAGGCCGTTGCGGGGTCCCGACGCGAGCAGCCGCAGGTCGTTGGCAATCTTGTTGAGCGAACCGGCGACGACGCGAAGCGCGCCGTGGGCCTCGCTCATCGCGTCGTGGGCCGCCTGCGCCTCGAAGTGGTTGTCAGCTTCGCGGAACTGGACGCCGGTCTCCTTCGTGATGTACTCGGCGGCGCGCCCCGGGAAGTCGGGGTGCGTGTTGAGGCCCGTTCCGGTCGCGGTGCCGCCGAGGGCGAGTTCCGAAAGGTGATCGCGGACGGCGTCGACGCGCCCGAGTCCCTTCTCGATCTGGGTGCGGTACCCGCCGAACTCCTGTCCGAGCGTCACCGGCGTCGCGTCCTGGAGGTGCGTGCGGCCCGTCTTGACGACGTCGTCGAACTCCTCGGCTTTCGCCTCTAAGGCCTCGCGGAGCTGGTCGAGCGCCGGGATGACGTCCTTCTCGACGGCCTCGAGGGCGGCGACGTGCATCGCGGTCGGGATGACGTCGTTCGAGGACTGCCCGTAGTTGACGTGGTCGTTCGGATGGACTACCCGGTCGCCGATCTCGGCGCCCATGAGCTCGGCCGCGCGATTTGCGATGACCTCGTTCGCGTTCATGTTCGACGAAGTGCCCGAGCCCGTCTGGAAGATGTCGACCGGGAACTGATCGTCGTGTTCGCCGGCGATGACCTCGTCGGCAGCCTCGACGATGGCTTCCGCGACGTCTTCGTCGATTAGGTCCAGATCCCGGTTGGCCTGGGCCGCCGCCTTCTTCACCACACCGAGTGCGCGCACGAAGCGTCGGCCGAACCGGATCCCCGAGATGGGGAAGTTCTCCACGGCCCGCTGGGTCTGGGCGCCCCAGTAGGCGTCGGCCGGTACCTGCATCTCGCCGAGACTGTCTGCCTCCGTTCGGAACTCGTCTGGCATACCTCGGCGTTGTCCGTGCGCGGGGTAAAAGTCACCGAAACCCGCCGCAAGCGCATCTCCGGGGCCGACGGCTGAACGACGCCAGTACACCGTCACCCGCGGGTATCAGTCCGATCGATCCGTACGAAGGGTTAGAGGGAATCGCTCGACAGCGACGCGTCGTCACGGGCTAGCGACGCCTGCAGTCTGTCTCGCCCCGTTTCGGTGACGTCGCGCGCGATCGGCAGGTCGACGTCGTATATCGTCGGGTTCGACCAGGCGAACGTCCGGGAACTCGCCGTGTCGACGACGACCGAGGCGAGGCCCAGTCGACGCTGAAAGATCGATCGTCGCGTCGAGATGGTCTGGATCCGGTAGTAGGGAATCACCGTCGTCTTGCGCGACCAGAACCCCTCGCGGATGATCAGGTGCTCGTCGCCGACGGCGTAGCCGAGGTTCGCCCACCTGAGGTGTGCCGCCGGCGGCACGGCCAGATAGGTCACCAGCCCGACGTACCAGGCGTCGAACGCAGTCACGAGAGCCAGTCCATAGAGCGCGCCGACGACAACCGTCGCGACGAGCGTGTACCTGACGAGGTACCGACGTCTGGCGACCGTCGTCGGACGATCGAACGTCGGCGGTTCGACACTGGTGAGGCGTTCGGCGAACCCGTGTGCCCGCGGTCGTTTCGCGAACGGAACGGCGGACTGACTTCCACTGTCGCTGTCGGGCCCGTACCCGGCCGTTTCGACCACCAGTCCAGCGTAGCCGAGCAGGCGCTGGATCGGGTTGTCCGTGATCGTCACGGACTGGACCTTCCCGAGCGGAATGCTCCCGCTGTAGCGTTGCAGGAGGCCACGCTCGTAGACGAGATCGTTTCCGGCCCTGCCAAGGCGGAAGCCGTAGTACGAGGCGAACGTGTACGCGATACTTAACGCGTAGGTCACGACGACGGCGTGGAGCACGGAGATCGTTCCGAGGAGGATGCCACGCGACGAACCGGCCACGTCGGAAGGCGCCTGCTGTGTTACGCTGTCGGTCACCGCAACCAGGTAGTCGACGATGAAGTCGGTCCCGAATAGGGTGAGGAAACCGAGCGCCGCCACGGCGGCTGGGCGAAACGACGCGAACGAATACAGGATGAGCTCCCGCATCTCGAGTTCGAACAGCTGTTTTGGCCGGCCCAGTGAGCGGTCCGTGGGTTCGGCCGCAGTGCCCATCCCAGTTGCGTCAGGGTCGGCCGCCGCCTCCGACGGGCGTCGAGCACCGGCTCCGTCGATACCGGAGTGTTCCCCGTCCGTCGATACCTCACCGAGACGGTCGCCCGCCGGTTCGTCACCGAATCGCTCACCAGCCGTTGGTCTCCCCTCTCGCCGCCTGCGAGCGGCTCGATCGGACGACATCGTCAGTCGACGAATCTCGCGCTGGAGGCGGTCGGCTTCGCCGTCGTCGACGAAATCGAGCGTCGCTTCGCTCGCCCCGCCGCCTGCAGTCTCGATCGTGACGACGGCGATGCCGAGGATCCGGGAGACGACCCCCTGTCTGATGTCGACGTTCTGGACCCGACCGAGCGGGATTTCGCGATCCCGGCGGGAGAGAACGCCGGACGCAATGTCGAACGTGTCGTCTGTCAGTTCGTACTCGAACCGGTAGTAGTAGGCCACGCCGTAGGCAGTACCGACGAGAAAGCCGAGTGCCGAAAGAGCGAACGCCCAGCTGATATCGACGGCAGCGACGAACCCAGAGGAGATCGAGACCAAGAAGAACAGCATCGAACCCCCGACGAACCCGCGCTGGAGGGCGGTCGTGACGGCGCTCAGGGGATGGAGACGGTTCGTGCTCATACGGCGTCTGCGGCCTCACTTTCGACGGCGAGTTCGCGCAGCGTGTCCTGAAGCTCCCGGGCCCGATCAGGCGTCAGTCCCGGAATGCGAACGTCGGCGTTGCGCGAGCCGGCGGTGTAGACGACCACGCTCGAGAGGCCGAGCGCACGTTCGATCGGACCGAACTGGGTGTCGACGTGCTGGACTCGAACGTACGGGACCGCCGTCTCGACGAACGTGATGACGCCCCGTTCTAAGTACAACGCGTCGGTCTGGAGTTCGAACGCCCAGCGAGCGTAGAGAACGATCGCGTGGACGACGCCGAGCACGGCGGCGATCGAGACGACTGCGAATAGCCCGACCATCGGCAGCGAACGGAGCCAGGAATCGACGGCGAGAAGAACGAATCCGAGCACAGCCGCCCCGAGAAGGGCCCGTGCGATCCAGACCAGTCGGATGCGCGGGTGGAGCGTTTCCATACACGGAGTCGGGACACGCAGATTGTAAACGTACCGGTCATCACCGTTTCCGCTCGGATGAACCGTCTCAGCCTCGCCCAGTTTCGGTTGGGAGCCGATCGTCACAAATTGCCACAGTAGCCAGTGGCCACAGTAGCCTGTGGTGTAACACGACACCGAACTGAGTGTGTCCGATCGATACCGCCCTCGTCGGGAGGGAGTTACTCCGCGTGCTCGGCGGGCGTGTACGTCGAGAGTTCGAGTGCGTGAATGTCGGTCGTCATGTGATCACCGAGGGCGTCGTAGACGAGCTGGTGTTGGTCGACGAGCGACTCGCCCTCGAAGGCCGGCGACACCACGGTCGCCGCCAGGTGATCGTCGTCGTGTTCCCCGCGTGCCCGATGGACGTCCGCCTCGGCGTCGGGGAGTGCATCCTCGATCAACTGCTGAACGGCTTCGGGTTCCATACTCGGTCACTGCAGGTGACGCGCCAAAAGCCGCGCGGTCCGGTCCCGTACACGTGAGGGGGACAGCCAGCCAGTAGTCGAATCTGACTGCCGGACACCTGTTCGGCCGGCGTCCACGTATATCAGGGCCTTTATGCGATCTGCCTCCCCCAACTCCGGCATGTCACTCGCGGCAGCCACACGGGATGCGGTCGACGAGTATCCGTTCCTCGTCGACGCACTACGCGCGGGAATCTGTAATTACACCGCCGCCGCGCGTTTTCTGGACGTCGACGGCGAGGTCGACGCCGTCGCGACGGCACTGCGACGCTACGGGGAAGCCCTCACGGAGTACGAGACGGCCTCACGAGACGTTCGCGTCACGATGGAGAGTGGAATCGAACCGGTCGAAGAGCCGGACGCGGCGCTTTTGCAGGTCGGTGAGATCGCACTCGGCCCCGGACGCGGCGACCAAACGGCGATCGTCGCCACCGGCGAGATCGACGCTTCGGGGGTCGCCGGCGCGATGGCCCGCTGCCGGGTCGACGGAATCGACCTGGACGCCGTCTCGTTCGTCGCTGGATCGACGGCTGCGTTCGTCGTTTCACGACGGGACGGCGCCAACGCCCTCAGAGGGATCGAGAACTCGTTCGACGCTGTCCCGGGGGACGCCGAGTAGGGAGTCGAACTCGCTGGCCGATTCCGTTCCACCTGCGTTCGGGGTGCATCCAACGCTTTATCACTCACCCGCGGGTATCACCGGGCAATGACCCTGCACGTGACGAACACGTTGACGGGTGAGACGGAACCGTTCGAGCCACAGGATCCCGACGACGTCACGCTTTATTACTGTGGCCTGACGGTCTCCGATCCGCCCCACCTCGGGCACGCCCGCTCGTGGGTCCACGTCGACGTCATGCACCGCTGGCTCTCCCATCTGGGGTACGACGTCACCCACGTGGAGAACTTTACCGACGTCAACGAGAAGATCGTCGCTCGCGTCGGCGAAGACGACCTGGGAACGTCCGAAGCGTCGGTTGCTCACACGTACATCGGCCAGGCCATCGAAGACATGCGCGCGCTCAACCTGCTGCGCGCCGACGTCTATCCACGGGTTTCAGAACACGTTCCCGAGATAATCGACCTGGTCGAGACGCTCGTCGACCGCGGCTACGCCTACGAGTCGAACGGCTCCGTCTACTTCGACGTGACGGCGTTCGACGACTACGGCTCGCTCTCGAACCAGTCGATCGACGATATCGAATCCCAGGGCGAGCCGGACGAACGAACCGAGAAGCGACATCCGGCCGATTTCGCCCTCTGGAAGGCCGACGGGGTCGACCCCGACGCCATCGCGGACCACCGCCACGACGGCGCCGCCCCGGCAGCCGAATCCTGTGAAACCGCCCAGACCTGGGACTCGCCGTGGGGAGAGGGCCGGCCAGGCTGGCACATCGAGTGTTCCGCGATGAGCATGGCCCACCTCGGAGAGACGCTCGACATCCACGTCGGCGGCCGCGACCTCGTCTTCCCGCACCACGAAAACGAGATCGCCCAGTCCGAAGCCGCTACGGACCAGCGATTTGCACGCTACTGGCTCCACTGCGAACTCTTCGCGCTCGACGACGAGAAGATGTCCTCGAGTCTGGGGAACTTCGTCACCGTCTCCGATGCGGTATCGCGCTGGGGAACGAACGTCGTTCGGACGTTCCTCACCGCTGGCGCGTACAACAGTTCACAGGTCTATAGCGAGGAGGCGATCGACGAAGCCGAAAAGCGCTGGGACCGCCTCGAGCGTGCGTACGAGGACGCGACGGCCGCACTCGATTCACCGGACGCCCACACGAAGGAAGTCGATCAAACGCTTCGCGACGCCATCGACGCCGCCGTCTCGGACTTCGAAACGGCGATGAACGACGACTTCAACACACGCGAAGCCCAGACCGCCCTCCTCGATCTCGCACGCGCACTCAACAGTCACCGCGAGGCGACCGACGACTACGATTACGAGGGACTCAGGCGTGGCGTCGACGCGATGGAGCGCTACGGCGCGATCCTCGGCCTCTCCTTCGACGGCGAGCCGACGGGCGACGTCTCCCTGGCCGGCGAACTGGTCGAGTTCCTGCTCTCCATCCGCGAGCGTGAACGCGAGGCCGGGAACTACGAACGCGCAGACGAACTCCGGGACGAACTACAGGCCCTCGGTGTGGACGTCCAGGACAGTGACGACGGACCGACGTACCGCCTTCCCTGAGTGATGCCGTTCTGAAATTGACACCGTTCGACGATAGCGAAAGCGTCAGCTCAGTGGAGACACGTGGACGCAGAATTCAGGTCGAGAATCGATAGCGTTCGACGGAGCGCTCGGAATCGTCGACTAGAGTCCAATAGCGCTCCAGAGCGACGCACCAGTCGCCACCGCACCGAGGAGATAGCCGCCGATCGCCCCACCGTTCAACAGCGGAAGCCCCGCGTGGGCCCGCCCCTTCACGACCATCCAGAGCAAGATCACGAGCCCCGCGGTCGTCCCGGCGATCGCACCGAGCGCGGGGAGCGTGAGGGAGACGAACGGAACAGCGAGCTGTGGCGCGTCGAGGAACGTGACGCTGCTGGCGACGAGGATCGTCGGGATGACGGCGTCACCGAGTCCGATGAACAGCGCATCCCGGTCCAGTCCGTCGGACTCCGCCAAGGCTGGGCCCGACTCGCTCCCGGTTCCGTCGGTCGCAAGATCCGTCGTCTTTGCCCCCTCGCTCGACACCGAATCTGTGGTTGATGCATCCGGAGGCCCCCCATCGTCTGATGACACGTCCGGACGGTCATCATCGTCGACCGACGCATCGGGGCGACCACCATCGTCGTCGATGTAGGAGTAGCCAAGCGTCGTGGGCACGACGAAGACGACCGGAATCTTCAGATCGAGGACGCCATCGGCCAGCGAGAGCATGTGCTCGGTCCGGTAGACGCTAATCGCGTCGTAGATTGCGAGGACGGAAAGAAAGAGGACGGCCGGAAAGAGGCCGAAGCTGATCCCGAAGAGTGCCGCCGCACCGGCAGCCATCACCACCCCGGCTGCGTCGATGACGTACCACTCCGGATAGGCGAGCAAGCCGACGCCGATCCCTACCGACGCGAGCGCTGCGAGGACGTTGAGACCGTTTACCGTGACGGCTGGCGGGATCAGGACGACGAAGACGTACCACGAGAGCATCACGCTCACGCCGACGATGAGCCAGCGGATGAACCGATCGCCGTCGTACCGGAAGGCCGCGAGCATGATCGCCGTCGCGACGAGAATGACGCCGAAGAAGACGCCTGAGTTCGCCGGGTCCTGCGGATTCTCGACGGCAGGGCCGTGGGTCGTCTGGAACGGTTCGACGAGTGCCAGTGCGCCGAACTGGACGCCGAGAAAGATCCCAACGACGCCAGCGGCCGACAGCACCACTCGAGCGCGGTCGTTCATTTGGCCCCTCTTTGGACGGGGCCGATATCTGTGTTGTGTTCGATGGGGCGCCACACACCCCGGTCGAGTGTCCTGGAACAGGCTGCAAACAGTGAGAAGCAAGTGACCCGGCCGAACCCGGAATCAGATCTGGCACCAAACCGCATCCGGGGCAGCGAGTGAGACGGACCGGACAGCGGGCAAGCAAACAGTCAGTATCGATGCGCGACACAAGCCGGCATCAATGGGCGATGTCCCACCGTTCGATTCACCTGACGTAGACGCGCTCGCCGACGAGTGTCGGAGGATGGACGGACGAGGACGGCGTCACGGCGAAGTAGGGCTCGGCGACTGGCCCGAAGACGTCGACCACCCGGCCGACGCTGGTGAGCGAATCGTCGAGTACCGGGGTGCCGATGTCGATGTCATCGGTCGCTCGACAGACGAGCAATCCCTGCGCCACCTCGACCACGGAGCCAGCGCGACGCATCAGCTTCGCATTGCCCCCACGTAGGCGGCAACGGCCTGAACCAGATCGTTCTTCGTCGAATCTTCCGCCCCGCGAACGACGACGCGCCCACGAGTGCGCCACGGTTCCCGAGAGTAGGTTTTGTCGCGCTCGACGGTGGCGTCGTACCCGACCTGCTGGACGGCCTTGGCGATTTCGTCGACCGTCGGCTCGGAGACGGCCAGCTCATCCGGGACGCGGCGACCTTCACGGCGAGTCCGTTCCGCGTCGAGATAGGCGGGCCAGATGACGTTTTCGACCATAGTCGTGGCTGGGTGACGGACGGAGTAAATCCTTCGCAAATTCGATCAGAACACCACCGGTCGATACGCACCCCTGCGCCGAACCACTCGACGGTGGGTCGGACGACGACACCGTCGGGTTGCTCACTCAATTCTGCTCACTGGCGACGAACGGCGAGCGCAGCGACCGACAGGAGCGCGACGAGCGCGACGACGGGGCCGAAGCCAGGGATGACTGCTGCATCGTCGTCGGACTCGTCAGGCGAATCCTCATCCGCGGATTCGTTGGTCGACGATTCGTTCGTCACTTCTGCGTAGGCCTCGGCGTGAACCGTCGAAGCGATCTGTTCGATCGCCGTGATCACGTGCGGACCAGGTTGACTCATCGCGTTGCTATCCACTTCGACGAACTGCTCTTCCTCCCAGGCAGTCGTCGACTTGATTGCCTCCGTGACGGGCGGCGAATCGTGCGAATCTCCGTATATGATCCACTCAGGGTCCTCTGCGACGATGACCTCTTCGCTTAGGGCTGCCCACCCGGTGTTGCCCGCTCGCTCGGCGATGTTTTCCACGCCGCCACGGACCATGATCTCGTGCTGGAACGTCCCGGCACCAGCAGTAATGTCAGTGTTTGGACCCATGACGTAGTATGCCAGTGGCTGGTCCTCACCGGCCGTGGCCTCGTCGATCCGATCGAGCGACTCGTTCATCGAGGTAATCGTCTGCGCTGCCCCCTCACATTCACCGGTCAGCATCCCGGCCAACTGCACGTTGGCTCGAACGTCGGCAAGCGAGGACGACGAGTCGTACACGTACACGGTCTGGTCTGCATTCCGAAGCTGTTCGACGAACCCATCGTAGTAGGACGTGACCGTGTTCGCGGCGATGACCACGTCCGCATCGAGATCGATCACTTTCTCGGCGACGGGCGAGGCTCCGTCGTCCGCGGAAACGTCCGTGACAGATTCCGAGACGTTCAGCGATGCCGTGTACTGCCCAACCGGCATGCCGACGAGTTTTTCGGTGGCGCCGATCTCGGTCACGAGTTGGGCGTCACTCGGCTGGACGGCCACGACCGATTCGGGCTCGGCGCCCAGTTCGATTTCGGTCCCAGTCGTATCAGTGACAGTCTGTGGATACGTACAGTTGGCACCGTCTGCCTGGTAGTGTGGACCCGCTGGCAACTGTGTCGGTCCGCTGGCATCCGTTCCACCCGACGGCCCCATCCCGGTGGCCACCGCTCCCGGCGCTACTGTGGCGACGACCACGAACAGTGCAACGATAGTGACGAATCGGTTTCGCATCACTCGCCACTCACGACCAACTCAATAAATACTTATCTAAAGCAATCGTACTTGCGTTCGATGGAACTCCGTCGACGGGTGATCGGGTGGTCGACCGCGCTGGTGTTCGTGCTCGTTGGAAGCATCGTCGCTAGCGCTGCGATCGGCCCGATCGGGATCGATCCCGTCGTCGTGGCCAAGTCGATACTGAACTCGCTCTCTGTCCCAACCAGCGTCGACACGACGACGGCGACGCTCCCGTTCGTCGAGTGGACGATTCCGGCCCCCTCCGTCTCGTACACGCCGCTGTTTGGATTCGACGTGCACGGGCCACACGAATCGATCGTCGTGGATCTGCGCCTGCCGCGAATCGCGCTCGCGGCAACGGTCGGTACGGGCCTCGCAGCCGCGGGAACGGTCATGCAAGGATTCTTTCGGAACCCGCTCGCAGACCCGTCGATCATCGGCGTCTCGTCCGGAGCGGCCGTCGGTGCCGTCGCGATGCTCGCCTTCCCCGCCTTCTTTCCCTTTGCAGAGCTCCACCTGGCCGCGTTCGTCGGTGCACTCGCCACGGCCGGGCTCGTCTATGCGATCGCGACGGACGGCGGCCGAACACCGGTCGCAACGTTGCTACTCGCCGGTGTCGCCGTCCAGACGTTCCTCGGGGCCGTCATTTCGTACCTCCTGGTCCACAGCGGCGATAGCCTCCGCGCGGCAGTCTACTGGATGATGGGGCGGCTCAGGGACTCGACGTGGGGTGACGTGGAATTCACGCTGCCGTTCGTGATCGTCGGGGTGGTCGTGTTGCTCGCGTACGCGCGCGAACTAAATGTTCTCCTCCTCGGCGAGGAGGACGCCCACCACCTCGGAATCGACGTCGAGCGGACCAAACTCCTGTTGCTACTCGTCTCGAGTGTCGTCACCGCGGCCGGCGTTGCCGTCGCGGGCATCATCGGCTTCGTCGGACTGGTCGTCCCGCACATGATGCGACTCGTCGTCGGCCCCGACCACCGCATCCTGTTGCCCACGAGTGCACTTGCCGGTGCCTCCTTCCTCGTCCTGACGGATACCATCGCTCGGTCCGGACCGGTCGAGGTCCCGGTCGGTATCGTGACGGCCGCGCTGGGAGCGCCGTTCTTCCTGTTCTTGCTCGCGCGCAAGGAGGTGCACGCGCTATGATCGACGTCGACGCACTCAGCGTCTCGTTCGGCGAGACACCCGTGTTGGAGTCCCTCTCGGTGACGATCCAGGAAGGGAAATTCGTCGGGCTCGTCGGGCCGAACGGCGCCGGCAAGTCGACACTCCTGCGATCGATCAGCGGCGCACTCTCTCCGGACGCGGGCCAGATCTCGATCGACGGGACAGCTATCTCGACGCTCGGGTCTCGAGCACAGAGCCGGCTCGTCTCCGTCGTCGCACAGGACACGGCGCCAGCGTTCTCCTTTACCGTCAGACACTTCGTCGAGATGGGCCGTACCCCGTATCGATCGAAATTTTCCCCACCCGACGAACGCGACCGCCAGCGCGTCGACGATGCACTCGAGCGAACGAATACGACACAATTTGCCGATAGATCGATCGACGAACTGAGTGGTGGGGAACGTCAGCGCGTCGTCGTCGCCCGGGCGCTGGCACAGAACACACCCGTCATCTTGCTGGACGAACCGACCGCCAGCCTGGACATCAACCACCAGGTCGAACTGCTCTCGATCGTGGCTGATCTCACTGCAGGCGGAAAGACAGTCGTCGCTGCGATTCACGATCTCGACCTCGCCGCTCGCTTCTGTGACGAACTGTGCCTGCTCGCCGATGGGTCGATTGTCGATCGTGGATCGCCAGCACAGGTGATCGAGACGACTGCCGTCGAACGTGCGTTCGAGACCCCCAACGTGGTAACGCGGAATCCAGTAACCGGGACGCCGTCGGTAACGGCCATCGAGCGACCCGACGAGCCGTCCTCGTTACCCGACCGAATCCACGTCCTGGGCACTGGGCCGCGCACCGCTCGACTGCTGACGATCCTGTCGACGACGGACGCCGAACTCTCGCTCGGCCCGGTTCCGCCGGGCGATATCTCGGCCGTGACAGCATCGGACCTCGATGTGCCCGTTCAACAGGCTCCGGCGTTCAGCACCCTCGACGCCCAACACCGTCACACACTCCGGTCGTCGCTCGAAGCCGCAGATGCAGCCGTCATCGTGGAAGAAACAGCCGCGATCCCAATCGAAGCTGTGTCCGGCCAGCTACGTGCACTGCCGACGGCCGCCGTCATCGAAGAAGATCAGTCAGAATCCACGACTCGAGAAGGGATGCACGACGTCGTACTCACCGACGATAGTGCTTCAGATACCGTTCTCGACGCCCTCACCGCGCTCTCGGGCGATTCGACGAGTGACACTGCAACCGTCTCTCCCTCCTCATAACGCCCCATAGTGATTGGATTTCCAACTTTTCGATCGCGGTTCAGGCACCCTCGTATTGTATAGCGACATATAGTTTAGAAGACGGGCAGTCGACAGCAGTGAATGGCACCTAGATAACATATTGGTGGATGATTTTCGGAAAACTGGCCTCAGCACCGCCTATCGCGAATCGATAACCAGCACCTTCAGGGCCGATATCGCACGGAGAGATCACAAGATATCGACGACCACGTCTCACCAGATTTCACTAAACCCAGAGAGAGGACGGTTAGACCTAGGCGAATGCTGGTCAGCGAAGGAGGAGCCGGCACAGAGGCTCAGCGAGTAACGGAGAAAGGAACGATCGACGGAACCTAGCGACGCCAGAACCGAATGAAGCCCAATATGGGTAACCACCTCACCGAGCACGCGGCGCTCCGTGCCGCACCAACGTGACTGGCAAAGACGCGAGTATACCTCGGAAGTCGAGAGTACCAGGACTCCAAAAGTGACCGTGAAGCCATTTAATGCACCCACCAGATCACCAGACCAGCAAGACCCGAGATCGTATCATCCGATAATTCGATTGCAGTTGGAGGCAAGCCAGTAGTAGCTCCCCAGCCCTCAAACCAGACTCGGCGGCAGCTCATCGGCTTCCCAATGAAGCAAACCCAATAGTTCCCGGTTTCGGATGGTGGACACCACCTGTCGATCAAGTATCTCGAATCGTTACGATCGTCGCTTCATTCTGAATGAGTACAAAATCTCGGAACCTAGCGAAGGCGAATGTATTCGGGTGTTTGCAGCGGTGTTTTCCTCCCCTCGACCCTAGGGGTTGCGGGCCGAGGACACCCCTCCAGAACGAGTGGTTACTGAGAGCGAAGTACAACCGGAAGTCCATCGTCGATGGAGTGATAGAAGACACCCAAATACTTATTCGGGCAGATAGGGACAGATCTCACCAAGGGCGGTCACTCTAATCCAAATATAAGGTAAACTGGCGGCCATTTGGATACCCAGATACCAAAATAAGAGTCTTTATTTGGAAATATGGGATAGATTGAAGACAGTCGCGTTCGTTGGACGTTCCATGAGCACTGACGATCGGGTGGCGGTGAAGACGTACGTGCCACGCCACCAGAAGCAGACCTGGGTCAATCACGCTGAAAAACTCGACATGACCCAGAGCGAGTTCGTCAGAACGATGGTCCAGGCAGGACGGGCCGAAATCGATGTACCAGGCAGTGGGTCGGGTGAACGTGCGGTATCAGATGGACGATCCGATACTTCGGATGGACACGGCGAACGATCCGGTAATTCGAGCGATAACGCCGTCCAGTCGACCGATTTCGCTGACCGAATTCGGACGGTTCTCGACCGACGTGGGGCACTCGAGTGGGACGAGCTCGTTGACGCACTCGTCGACGACGTCGAATCAGAACTCGACAAGGCGCTGCAGACGCTACAGGCCAACGGAGAAGTCGTCCACAGTGGTCGAAGTGGCGGATACACACTGATCGACGATGAGTGAGACGATGGCCGATCCGATCGAGTACTTCCTCGAAGACGTCACACACCACGGACGCAACGTCCGAACGCACGAAGCGTACGAGCGCGTTCTCGGAGAGTACGAACAGTTTCTCGACGAGGAACGAGGGACTTCCCCCACGAATGCGACGTACAGAGACTGTATGGCCTGGGTTCACGACATTCGGTCCCAGCACGCAGAGAGCACGATCGCCACGTATGCATCCTACCTGAACCGGTTTTACTCCTACCTGGAGCGCGTCGGCCGCCACGACGAGAACCCGATGGCGCTGGTCGTCGAAGAGATGGACGAATCGATCGAGACCAGCCCAGCACGACGTGATATTTCGATCTCGGAGATGCAACGATTCGTCTCGCAGATTGCTCACCCACTCCATCGAACGATCGTCTCGACACTCCTGAAGACGGGCCTGCGATCGGGAGAGCTCTGTAACCTCGATCTTCGCGACGTAAACCTCGCCGGGAACCAGTACTGGACGCCCCGGCCACAGATAGAGGGGCAAGATGGCTCTCTGTACGTTTCACCCGATCACACCTATGGGGAGCAAAGCGGCGGGACCATGCGCACAGCATCCAACAAGCGAAAGCGAGAGACAGTCGTCCCGATCGACGACGAACTCGAGACCGAACTCCGGCGGTGGCTCGCGATACGGCCCGACACCGTCGAGCCCGTCGAACCCGTGTTCGTCAGTACCGAAGACCGGTGGGGGAAGCGTCTCACACCCGATCACGTCCACCACATCGTCACCGACCGAACCAGGCGCGAGGGGTGGTATCGGACTGGCGGTGGCGCCCGTGAGAACGTCACACCGCACTACTTCCGGCACTTTTTCACCACCCACATGCGTGATCGAACGGGTGATCGGGGCATCGTGAAGTACCTCCGCGGCGACGTTGCCGACGACATCATCGATACGTACACCCACAACTGGGGCGACCGGGTCCGTGAGACCTACCTCTCGACCATCTACTCAATTCATCCCGAGTGACGGCCCCCTGGTAGGTCGATTCCCTCCAAGTAGCGTACGATTCGTGTTGTAGTTGGGTTCGTACCCGTCGATTATCGGACAGCGACGTGGCAGTATCACAACACCGTTGGTATGTAGGAATTCGAAAGTAGCGCTATCGAGCCAGAAATCGACAACGAACCGAGCGCGTGGGATCATGCTGTACCGCTTAGCCGTCCAAACAAACTGGGAACGAGTAGACCAGTTGCACCCACTCTAGTGGGTAACTGATCGAGCAGCTACGCCCCAACAATCGTCCCAGACGCCGCGTCGGCACCACCCACGAGTCGAGCGATACCCTGAATTTGGCCCTCAATGAGTAATTGAACCCAAAATATGGTAAGAACACCATCATTTTGTGCTGTTCGAATACAGACTCATAAACCATATATAGCTATATAGAACAGCCCCGGTTGACTGGGGGCGTAGTGTCAATTCTCTGAGCTGAATTTGAACGAGTGTGACCCATGTGGACGGCTGAAGTGTAGACTCGAGACGGTTCGATACGGGGAGAGCGAGATGAACGCTATCGTGAAGCCTGTTAACCCATCAGCAGGCCAGATCGCGTCAATCGATGAAGTAACTGGAACGTGAACGAGCAATAGCGAACGCAGAAGAAGTGATCGGCTGGTAGTTCGATACCGCGAAGTAGTCCCCTATTCAGAGAACATCGATCCGAGCTGTTCACGCCACTCCAGAATGTCGACGACGTCGTCCGATACGTCGTCGAGTTCCGTCGACAGGGATTCGACGCTGCTCGAGACGTCTTCGACGTCCGACTCGAGTTCCGCAGAACGTTCGTCGAGGTCGGCAACCGACGATTCGACGTCCGTCAGCTCGCCTTCGAGGGATTCGATCGACGACTCGTTCGAGTCGACGGCAGCCGTGACCGACGAGAGATCGTCTTCGACGGTCGTGACCGTCTCCTCGACGCCGTTGACGTCCGAGGTAAGTGCTTCGAGCGACTCGTTCATCGACGATGTCGTGGACGAGAGGTCGTCGATCGCGGTACTGTTGTCCTCGACCGTCTCTTCGATCGAGGCCATCTCTGTGTGCAGTTCGTCAAGTTCCGACTGGAGTTCCTCGATCAGTTGCGCGCCAGTACCCTCCGATTCGAGGAATTCTTCGAGCGCGCCCGTGTACGCGGCGACCGACTCGACGCGTTGCTGGAGATGGGACAGTTTCGCCTCGGTGGGACCGGAGGTTTCTGAGGATTGAAGCGCATCCTCGATGGTCTCGATGTCGGTTTCATCGACAGAGCCGGACCGAATCTCCGACGCGAGCGCTGAGGCAAGCGATTCGTCGTCTCGATCGGTGACGTCGGCGAAGTCAGTCTCGGATTCTGACGGCTCGGTCGAAAGTTCTGATTCGTTGAGAGAGTCGTCCTGGCCAGTCCCAACGGCACCTGACTCGGTCGAGTCATTCTGAGACGACTCACCATCGGCATCGTCGGCCGACGCCGACGCGGCCACATCGGACGAGTCGTCCGATACGTCAGAAGTATGGTCAACGTCGTCGACATCTTCCGAATCGACCGATTCAGTTGTTTCCACATCAGCCGACTCGTCGGAATCTGCGTCACTGGGCGTATCGTCCGACACGCGTTCCGCAGCAGCATCGATGTCGAGTTCGATGGACGATTCATCGGCTTCGCTCGCAGATTCACCAGTCGCCTCCGATGGCGCATCATCGTCCAGTCCAGGGACCGAGTCGCTGTCACCGGAGAGAAGATCCTTCACGGCGTTCGTTCCGTCCGTGGAGACGACCTCGTCGACGGAGTCAGAGACATCAGAGGCCGTCGATTCGGTCACACCCTCGGTAGCGACGACCGAAATCGACGGCTCGGTGAGGAACGCGCCCGGTTCGAAGTCGTCTTCGAGGCGAATACCATAGACGGTGACGAGGGACGAATCAGGCTCGACGGTCCCGGTAAATTCGACACGGTGGTCCTGATAGGCGGTCCACTGTTCGCTGTGATACTCCGGATGAAACCCGACGGCGTCCATCGGGAACGATTCGGGGATCGATTCACTCAGTCGTACAGTGACGGATTCGTCGTGAGATGAATCGATCTCGAACCGAATAGCCGGGACGGGAAACTCATCGGGTGCGTATCGTTTCGTCACTGAGACGTCGTCCGAACTGACAGTCACGACATCTTCAGTGTCCACACTCGAACTCATTGTGAGATGATTACAGGAGGACGACCATAAAGGAAGCGGGCGATTGGAAGACTCGAGACGGACACTAAACGAGATCGACTCGACTGATATCGTCCGTGTACGCAGGTACACTGATCGCCAGAAGCACGACACCAGGAGTGGTCGATTACAGTTCGATCCGATCGCCAATCCTGGCGAGTTCGAGCCTCCGTGGATAGTCGAACGAACCGATGTGATGCGTAAGGGCCGTCGGATCTGCAGTGAGTCCGCGCCACATATCCCAGTGGGTGGGAAGGAGCGAATCCACCTGAAGTGCACTGGCGGCACGAACGATCTGGTTCTCGTCGTTGTACCAGCGCGTTCGTTTCGGTTCCCGGGTCTGCTTGTCGGGGATCATCCCGACCGAGCCGAACGCGAGGATACCCAGGTCGATATCGGACGACTCCCCGATTCGATCGAACGAATCTGCCGGCCGCGAGTCACCGGCGTGAAACACGGTCGTGCCACCGGACTCGATGACGAACCCCACCGGTGCATCGGCATCCGGATCGTTGACCTCCTCCACGGTCACCGAGATCGAACCTACGTCGAACGAGTGGCCGGGGGAGATGGTTTCAAACTGAGTGGACGACACGTCCCACTCGTCCGGCCACGATTCGTCCGATAGCGCGACCTCGACGCTCGCGTCCGGGCCGTAGAACGTCGCGCCGGTTTCGGCCATGATCGGGGCCTGCGTCGGTCCGTGGACGTGATCGGTGTGTTCGTGTGTCGCAAGGATCGCATCCATCTCCCGGAAGTCGGCTGGGTCGAACGGCACGGGGATCATCCGTACGGTTCTTGGTGGGTCACCGAGACCGACGTACGGGTCGATAGCGATGGTGGTACCGTCGGCGGCTTTCACGACGAACCCGTTGCAGCCCAGATACCACAGGGAAAGGTCTTCCGGTTCGGTCGATTCGATTTCCCTGACGAGCCAGTCGCCCCAGTCACTCTCGGTCATTACATCGACGTGTGCGAAAAACGGGGGTAAAGGTTGTGACTCTGTGTGGGAGTCGGGAGCGAGAACAAAAACTGGCTAGCAATGGCCGCTCTACCAGGTGTCGTGGAACGTATCGAACCCAATCTCTGAGAGGGGTTTGTTGCCAACGGCGGCGTCGTACTCGCCTGGGGTGAGCATCGGCTTGTGGAATCGAGGCCCGTCGTCCGTCGTGATGCGTGGACAGCCGGTGTTGACGAAGGCATCCATGTCGAAGTTACGGAGTCGGTCCGGCGTCACTTCGTCCATCGTAATCAGGTAGGCATCGTCGTTGTCGTCGAGGATCCGCTCGGCGTCCTCCCAGCGACCCTGGCCGATCTTCGTACAGAAGATGACGCCCCACTTCTGTGCGTCCATCGCTTTGTGTACCGACGCATAGCGTTGTTTGATGAACTTCTCCGTATCCGCGACGGTGACGACGTTGTTGACGGGATCGGCGATAACGACGCGTTTGTCCGGGTGCTCCATCGCGAGGCCGAGCGGGTGGAACTTACCGCCACCGACGTAGAGGATCTGATCGGCATCGACGTCCGCGCTGGCGTAGTTACACCCGAGCACCTGCCCCTCGTGAGTCAATCGATCGTCGCCACGCCGAGTCTTGACCTCGTAGCCCTCGTCCTCGAGCGCCGATCGCATCTCGTCGAACCGGTTCATGTGCTGGGCCGTCGTTACCAGGCCGAGCGGCCCCTCCTCTGTGGGATCGGTCAGTTCTTCGAGGGCTTCGTCGATGATCGGGAGAACGTCGACGTTCGAGAAGAGCGGCACGTAGATCACTTTCTCGGTCTGTTTCATCGGCGAGTGGCCGAAGTGGACGAACACGTCCGACCGTTTCATCAGATAGGTGTCGAGATCGCACGCGCCATAACACGGCTGGCCGGAGAGGAGCACGCGAACGTCGTCAGTCAGATCACGTTCTTCGACGAGCGCGCGGATGTCGTCAGCGACGCGTGGGCCCCGCCGCTTCAACCCTTCCGGGAACTGCAGGCCGACGGTGTCTGCGTCCTTCTCTTCGATGGCCTCCGCGATGCGATCGAGCTCGTAGTCCCACTCCCGGTCGTGCTTGAGACGCATCCCCGTGTTCCGCAGGTCTCCCTCGCTATATGACGAGTCCTGGCTCATTGGACTCAGTACCGACTACGAACGTAAAACGTGCCCGTTTTGGCCGATTGGCGCTCACCGAGGAAACGAGGCCCAGTTTCACCCCAGTCAGACAGTCGTCAGACTGCCGTTCGTTCACTGAGATGTCGACGGGCAAAAAGTCATGGTACTGGAGTCTAAAGCGAGGGGTAATGTCGACGATTTCCGAACAAAACCTGTTCGACCTCTATCGCTCGTACATCGGGGAACCCGACAGTGAGCGAGACGTCTACGTCGGTTTTGGACTGTTCCTCTGTGGGATCGTCCTGGCCGTCGTCGCGCTCGGCCTGTTCGTCGTAGCAACCGGTCATCCGTATCGGTCACAAGAATTCTTCACGTGGACGCGACCCGCGTACACGCTCGGGATGGTATCGCTCCCGCTCGTCATGCTGGGCATCGTCGTCCTGCTGCCATCCGAACGACGCGTCCTCGCAGTCTCTGTCGTCGGCGCAGCGATCACGCTCGTTGCGACGTCCGGATTTCTCTTTTACGCGTATCCGGACCACTGGAACGGGTACGGAAACGACTACACCGTGCCTATCGTCACCGTCTACGCACTCGGGCTCGCCGCGATGGCGGCGTCCACGGGTGCAGCCCTGATCGCTCACTACCTCGATCTGGCCAGACAGATCGAAGTGACGCCCGAAGCGGACGAAGAGAAAGAACACTACACCGACGAAGAGATCGCGAGCGACATCGACGACGCGATGGAGGACGTCGAACTCTCCTGGGGAGGTGTCGAAAAGAGCGACAACACGACACTGACGTTCACCGGTCACGAGTTCGAAGACACCGAAGTGGGCGACGCCGGCGTCACGAAGACCCGGTCGACTGGCGTCCAATCACAGGTCGCGGGCCTCAAAGGGATGAAAGGCGGTGAGGCGAAGACGCAGACCTCCACGGGCACCGTCGACGACCAGACGGCGAAACTGAAGGAACTTCGAGAGCAAAAGCAAGCCGAAGACGTCGCCACCGCGGACGAGGGGCCAGTCGGGCGAGTACGATCGGGACTTGCTGGTGCGGCCAGAACGTTCAAATCCAAAGTCACAGCCGTTGGCCGACGGGTAAAGCGGAATTAATGACCGGCGCTGGTCGGTAAGGGCCAATTATACCCATATATCAAATCGGGAATTAATTCACATAGATTTATAATCCGTCAGTCGCCTTGCCCACATATGGCCAAAGGCCTAGACGTCGGAACAATGAACATCCTGTCGGCACAGCAGGATGGTAACGACACGGTATTCGTCCAGCAGCGCAACTCCTTCGTCGAGATCGAGTACTCGGACATGGCCGAGCAGATGCTCTCGCGAAGTGAAGTGCTTCACATCCGAAAAGACGACAAGGTGTACGTCGTCGGTGACGACGCACTCAACTTCGCGAACATCTTCAACAAGGAAACGCGCCGACCGATGTCCCAGGGGATCCTCTCCTCGGACGAGAAGTCGGCGATCCCGATGATGAAGCTCATCATCGAACAGGTCGTCGGCGAACCGGCCTACCCGGACGAGAAACTGTACTTCTCCACCCCGGCCGACCCGATCGACTCCAAGCTCTCGACGCTGTATCACCAGAAGACGATCGAATCATTCCTCAACGACGTCGGCTACGACGCGGAGCCGATCAACGAGGGGATGTCGGTCATCTACTCCGAACTTGCCGACAACAACTTCACTGGGCTCGGAATCAGCTTCGGTGCGGGTATGACGAACGTCTGTCTGGCGTACTACGCCGTCCCCGTCATGAAGTTCTCCGTCGCCCGCGGTGGCGACTGGATCGACGAGCAGGCCGCCCGCGCGACCGGGACGCCCGTCGACAAGGTCACCTCCATCAAGGAAGACGACTTCGAGCTCGACTTCACGACGGACGTCGGCGGCGTCGAAGGCGCCCTCTCGATCTACTACGAGAACCTGCTCGATTACGTCATCGAGAAGGTCGTCGAAGAGGTCGACGACGAAGACGTCGAAGAGGGACTCGACATCCCTGTCGTCGTCACCGGCGGTACCTCGAGCCCCAGCGGCTTCGAGGCGCTCTTCCGTGACCATCTCGAAGACGCGAACATCCCGTTCTCGATCAGTGGCGTCTCCCACGCCGACGAACCGCTCTACAGCGTCGCCCGTGGTGGCCTCGTCGCTGCCAGGTCCGACGAAGACATCGAACACGAAGGAGCAGACGAAGACGAAGCAGAGGCTGCCGCAGCCAGCGAGTAAGTCGGTCCCCGCAGATTCTTCTCGCCGTTATACCGAGTGTGGCCGCTTCAGATTCATTCGAGTATTCTGACGTGACAATTGACCCCACCTGAAGCGATCGTACTCTCACAGACTGGGGATCATGTCTGGGGATCGTCTGTGGCCGGGCTCAAAAATGGTATGAGTAGCCGAAGGTTCCTGTCCAACCAACCTAGCGGAACCACTCTCACACCCAGGGACAGCTAACACTGATACCTGACCGTACGGCCACCAGCGCAGAGACACGAGCGGAACGACAGAACAGGGACGAATCAACCGGTCGACCGGTCACTGATCGTAGAAACGGGCCATCGCGTCGCGCCACGATTCCTGTTCGAGCCACTCCGCCTCGTGCTCGACCGGCACGTCGGCGTACCCACACCGCTTACATGCCACCGTCGACGCCTCGGCGAGCGAAAGTCGCTCCAGCGGCGACTGACACCGGGGACAGTCGTCCATATTTAACCATCTCACTCAATGATCTTAATTCTATTTGATTTCTCGCCCGGTGCACCCAGCAAGCAACAGCCCGGGCCAATATATTACCACTATGCATTTACTAAGCTATTTGTATGCGGAGTGTGTATTGGGTTGTATGAGCGCAACGACGCAAGCCGATGTCAGTACGACCATCGACGGCTGTCGACCGGTGGACGTCACACCAATCGTCCTCGACGACGAAACGCTCGATTCGACTGCACCATCCTATTTGAGCGAGCTGAAGCGGACTCTCTCGGGGAAAGGTCTCCAGCCCGCACAGGTCCGGATTACGGCCCAGTTCGACGACGACTGCTCGTTCACGACGCAGGACGAACTCGATCGGATCCGCGAGTACGTTCGCGCAGCCTCGTTCCTCGGGGCCGGAACCGTAACCGTTCGTGTCGATACCGTGGCAGACGCCTCACGCGTCCAACCGGGTCTCGAAGCCTGTGCCGAACGAGCGAGGCGGGAGGGGCTTCAATTCTCGGTCGACGGACCGACGACGCTCTCGGTGTAATCGTGAGAGCCGGACGACCGACAGAAACGAAACACAGAGGGAGTTCTATCACCGAGTGTCGACAATGCCGTCTCGGCGGGATATCGCGAGAGCGCTCGAAACCGTCGCCGACTTCCGAGAGCCACAGGTCGAGCTCGAACAATATCTAACGGCACCGGATCTCGCGGCTCACATCTGCCACTTGGCAGCCATGCGTGGAGATATGGACGAGGCGACCGTCGTGGATCTCGGCTGTGGCACCGGGATGCTCGCACTCGGGGCACGCTGTGTCGAAGCCGACACGATCGTCGGACTGGACGTCGACCGGGCAGCCCTGGAAACTGCCGTACAGAACGAAAAGCGGCTGTTCGATCGACGGACGATCCACTGGGTCGAAGGCGACGCCACGCTTCCACCCACGTGTCCGACACAGGCGACCGTCATCTCAAATCCACCGTTCGGTGCCCAGCACGGCAATCGCCACGCCGATCGTGCGTTCCTCGACGCCACTGCCGCCCTCGCGAGCGTTTCCTACACGATCCACAACGCGGGCAGTCTCGATTTCGTCGAACAGTTCGCGAGCGACCACGGCGCCAGCGTAACCGATGCCTTCGAATCGACGATTCCGATCGACCACCGATTCGACCATCACACCGACGCCCGATCGTCGATCGACGTGGAAGTGTTCCGAATCGACTGGGCCGGCCCCAACGGTGGCGAGTGAATTGAACCGGTCGATGCGCCGTTGTCTCCTCTCACCGATAGGTCTCGACGGCGGCGATAGCTGCACGGGTTCCCTCGTGTTCGACGACGAGGGTATCGTCTTCGCGAACGAGTTCGACTGGTCCCATCGATGCCGTCTCACCGGGTGATGGGACGGCTGTCGTCACGTTCAGCCCGGAATCACTCGTTGCGCGAACCACGAACTCGCCGTCGACGGAGGCGATCGACAGCGAGGCCTCGTTGACGACGACGGACGAACGTTGGGAGCCGGACTCGAACGCCATCGTCCGGTCGTGCGACGGCGCGTCGAGCCAGACCTGGTACGTCGAGCCGTTGCCCACGACGTCCCACCCGGTCCGCTCGACACTGACGGTCTCACGCCAGCCGGGACCGCCGAGTTCGACGGTCGCGGTCCCGGAGTAGGCCAGCTGGTCTGCACTGACGGGGTTCGTCCAGAGTGAGCGTTCGGTGGACCAGACGATGACGCCGCTCGCGGAGACGGTTTCGTTGGACCCGTATGCGTCGAACGGAACGACCGAGACCAGTTCGTTCTGAACCGACTCGTCGTAGGTCACGCCGTAGTTCTCGAAAGAGAGCGCGGCTCGGTCGTCGGCAGGTGCGACCGAAACGGCGTTCAGCGCGAGAGCAGGGCCGCTGATCAGTGCGAGGAGCAGGACGACCGCCGTTACCGCGGTGGCGCGGCGAGATCGATTCGTCGCCGCCCGAAAGAACGGGGCCTGCACGACGGCCCGACGGATCCGGCCACCCGTGAGCGGGGTGGATCGATCGACCGGAAGGATCGGCCGGTCGGAGGCGGTCACGGCCAGCGTCACGAGCACGGAGAGTGCGAGGACGACGATGACTCCAGGTCCACGAAAGAGGACATAGCTCCCCGCCGATCCGTACCAGTAGATCGCCCACAGCGATTTCGAAAACCCGAACAGGACGACGGCGATCCAGAAGCGACGCGGATCGGGACGTGTCCCCCGACGTGCGGCGATCGCGAGCGCCAGTACCAGCCCGAGGAAAAAGCCGAGCGCGTGGGCCTGAATCGCGATCGAGGCCCACGACGGTGGCGCTGGCGGCTGTGCCTGGACCGACGCCTCGACGATCGGCGACTGAACAGCTCGGACGACCGTCAAGACGAGCCCGTGAACCCCGAGACTCGCGACGATCGTCGCGATCGGGTACGAGACCATCGCGAACCCGGCGAAGGCGTAGACGACACCGGAAAACCCGATCACCGGACCGACGGCGAACAGACTCGTCGCGAGCGCCACGCCACAGACCACGGCCGGAAAGACGAGAAACGCCCTAACTCGGGGATCGGCTCGAAGTGAACCGGAGTCGGCTACCCCGTCATCCGGGTAGTGGCCCCAGGCGTACTCGGCGATCGGGGCGAGGACGAGCGCACCCGTCAGGTTACCGAGAAGGTGATCGAAACTCGCGTGTGCGAAAGGCGCCGTCAACATCCCGAGTGGATACTGATACGACCACGCGCGATAGGGGATCACGACCGGATCCCGGATCGCACTCGACCCATCCTGAACGAACAGGTAGACGAAGAGAACGAACGAGATGACGACGAGCGTGCCCCATGGGATCCCCAGATACAGCCGAGAGCGAATGTGTGTCAGCCAGTCACCATCCGCAGCGCCAAGGCGGCTGACAGTGTAAACGGAGAGTGCAGCCAGGAGACAGACGGCGACAGCGATTAGCACGGAGGCCCATGGCATACGCCGACGATGTTTCCCGACTGGCAAAGCGGTTTCCTCTCGTCGTCGACGCCGGTCGTAGGATCCGCACGTCTCGACCGACGCCCTTCGAAAGGTACAAACAGCTAACTCGCCCACTGGGAAGTATGGAACTGCGGGTCACCGAGCGAACGGACGAAGAACTCTCTATCGAAATCGCCGGCGAGGACCACACCTTCATGAACGTCCTGAAGGGCAGTCTCCTCGAACACGAGCACGTCAATGCGGCGACCTACGACATCAATCCGGAGCAGTCCGGTGGACAGACCGATCCGATCTTGACGCTCAAAACCGACGGATCGATCGAACCGATCGACGCGCTCGAAGAGGCTGCAGGCGACATCAGAACGAAGGCGGCCGACTTCAAATCAGCGTTCGAAGCAGCAGCCTGAGACCGCGTCACGGAACCAGCGCGACGACCCGCCGTGTTGTTTTACTGTCTGATGGCGAGCCCGCGATCGGCGAGTGCTTCTTTCGTCTCCTGAATCGTGTACTCGCCGAAGTGAAAGATCGACGCGGCGAGTGCCGCGTCTGCGTCGGCGTCGGTGAACACGTCGTACATATCCCCCGGTTCCCCACATCCCGACGAGGCGATGACGGGCGTCGAGACGGCCTCGGTCACGGCGGACGTGAGCGCGAGATCGTAGCCGTCTTTCGTCCCGTCCCGGTCGATCGAGTTGACGAAGAGTTCACCAGCACCGCGCTGTTCGGCTTCACGGGCCCACTCGACGACGTCGATACCGGTCCCCTCTCGACCGCCGCTTTTCGTACACTCGAACCAGCACGATTCGCCGTCGACGTCGACGTAATGCTCTCCCTCGTCGTCGAAGCGTCGCCGCGCGTCGATACTGATGACGATGCACTGACTGCCGAACGCCCGTGCGCCGTCGTCGATGAGCTGGGGATTTTCGAGCGCGCCAGTCGTGATCGAGACCTTGTCGGCTCCGGCCCGGAGCGTCTCCGCGATGTCGTCGACGGTTCGGATCCCACCGCCGACAGTCAGGGGGATGAACACCTCGTCCGCGACCGACTCGACGACGTCGAGCATCGTCTCTCGCCCCTCCGCCGAGGCGGTGATATCGAGGAAGACGAACTCGTCGGCGCCCGCTTCGTTGTACTCACGGGCCATCTCGACGGGGTCGCCCGTGTACTCCAGGTTCTCGAAGTTGACACCGGTGTAGACGGCTGCGTTCCCGTCATCGTCGAGGTCGACGTCGATACAGGGAATAATACGTTTGGTGAGTCCCATACGGCTTCTATCGGGAGTTGGAGACGGAGGTAGTAAAGGGGTCCGGAGTAGTGGGGGTGGTAGCCGCAGTATCAGCGAGCGGGGTTACTGGGCGGCGTAATTCGTCTCTCGGAGTACCGACCCGCCGGTTGCCGGTCACATGAAGAGTCGGTCAGTTCCCACCCAATCGGTCTCGAAACGTAGTGACAGCGTCAGAGAGCGCCGCGAGTTCCGCCCGACAGCGTGCATACACGCGGTATTCGTCGTCGAGTGACACGTGGACGTCGGGATCGTTGTCGGCGTCGTTCCTGACGCGCTCGTCAGCCCTCCACTGTGTTCGGGACTCGACGAGCCGTTGAGTCCACTCTCGTAACAACCGGCCAACGCGGCGCCGAGCAACCCGCTCGACGTCGCAAGCAACCCTCGACGGGTGCAGTCTGTGGAGGGCATCTAGTTTCGGTAGCGACCCGTCGGATAAATACGCATTGAACGACACGAGCAAATAGCGGTGACCCGTGCCTTCCCGCTGGGCTAGTCACCGGCTGTAGACGGGTTTAAGGGGCCGTCCCGGCTACGACTACGCATGACGGACGAACCGGAAACCGCAGCCGCCGACGAGTCGGACACGCCAGACAGTACGGAACCGAATACGCCACGAGAGACGGCGCCAATGAGCGAATTCGGAACTGAAACGGTGACAGTCGGTATCCTCGTGCTCGTCGTTGGACTCGCAATCAGTTTCGGCGTCCCGCTGTTCGTGCTGTAAAACGGAGTCAGAAGACGTATTCGTCGTCGTGTCCCATCATTCCGTCGTCTTCGAATCCCGGTTCCTCTTCGTCCTGTGGGCCGCTCGTCTTGTACGCCTTGATCCCAGTCGAGAGCAGATCTTCGACCGCTTCTTCCCGGTTGACGAACTCGCCGCGTTCGACCATCTGGGCGATCTGCATCTCGAGATGTTCCGGAATCGTGAGCTCGACTTTCGGCATCTGATTCGGGTTTCGGTGGAGGGGTATTTAAGCCTGACGGGGATCCAACCATGCTGTGAACGACCGCCAGCGTGGCGGATAGCCCCGGACAGTACCGTCCGTCGCCATCGACTCGGTCGTCGGGTTCAGACGGACGCTCGGTTGCCATCAGGGCACCGGACGAGTCGATGCTGCCGCTCTCGATGGACATGGCAGCGGCCACGGTGAGCGAACCACTCGAACGACGCGGAACGGAACGACGCGGAAAGAGATCAGGGCGCGGGATCGAATCAGACCGAAGCTTACGAACTGCCCATCATCGAGTCGAACGTTTGTTTGAGCGATCGCCCAGGCGACGTGAGCATCGAGAGTGTCTGTTCCATCTGGTGCTGCTTGAAATAGCTCGCGAACGCCAGGATGGTTGGCGGCCAGAGGCCGACGAACAAGCCGCGTTGTTTGTCCCCCTTGAGGAAGAAGTAGTACCACGACAGGCCCACCGACGCCGCTGCGGCCATCACGGCCGGACCCATCGATGTGTCGCCTACCCCGCCTGCGGACTTCTCGGTCGACTGGTCAGGCATCAATTGTTTCGTTGCCATGCGTTTCGACCGGACGGCGACGCGGCACTTGGTTATCCCCAACGTATCGATTCGTCTCCGCCGAACGCTCCGTTTTTCCGACCGTTTCATCCCGTTTCACGCGCCCCACGAATCGGTGTGCGGAAAGGAGACAATGGTCCATTGAAACTGTCGGTCCGGGGCACACCGCTGCCAGCGAGTGGAGAAGTGACAGAATAATAGTAATTTGCCGACCGTCCTCGGCGGACGGCGACCGAACGAGCCCAACCGCCCCCTCGCGCCGGCCATCACGCCTCCTCAGTGGACGGTCTCAACTCCTCAGTGAACGGTCTCCACTCCCCAGTCGGCAGTCTCAACTCCTCAGTCGACGGTCTCCACGCCAAATCACGTCTCGTGGCGCTCGGTAGCCGGTCGCTCTCCGTCGGGTGGTAAACCACCAGACATACGTCCGTACCGACCGTCCAACCGGTATGGAAGACGTCACGGACCTCCACCGTGAGTTCGACGGGGACCGATTACCACCCGGACAGCGGAAGACGACCGCGTTTCCGGTCCTCTCGAAAGGGGAGACGCCAGCCGTCTCGCGCGAGGAGTGGTCGCTGTCGATTACGGGTGCCGTAGACGAGCCACAGACGCTCTCCTGGGAGGAATTCAGGGAGCTTCCGACGGTCACCCAGCGGCAGGACTTTCACTGCGTCACGGGCTGGAGCAAGTTCGACTGTACGTTCACCGGCATCTCGTTTCCCACGCTCGCCGAGCACGCCGGCGTGACTGACGACGCTGCCCACGTCCTGTTTTCGGCGAGTGATGGCTACACAACCGACCTGCCACTCGAAACGTGCATGCGCGAAGAAGTACTGCTCACCTGGGAGTTCGACGGTGAACCCCTCCCGCCGGATCACGGGGGCCCGGTCCGCGTCGTCACCCCACATCGCTACGCGTACAAGGGAGCCAAGTGGGTAGACGGCATCGAGTTCCTGACCGAACCGGCACTGGGATTCTGGGAGAAACGTGGTTACTCCGAGACAGCAAATCCGTGGAACGAGGAGCGATATAGTTAGGCTGAAGGGCGTGCCCGCCTGAATCTGGCCCAATGGAGAACGCCCCCGGTGGGCAGCCGTCACCGACGACCGAGTCACCAGCACTCGTGAGTCGAAGTCGCCAACTGGGCGACGTCTCGGTGCAACCAATCCTCGAAGCATCGTCGAGGCGACGACTGAGCTGGACCGCACCGACCGGTCCCGAAATCGTCGGCTGCGGCGTCGCCGCGTCGCTCACCGCGACCGGTCCGTCCCGAATCGACGACGTTCGCGAGCAAGCCGAGACGCAGTTCGCCCGGCTCGACTACGACGGACCGACAGTCGGTCGCCCGCGCGCGTTCGGTGGATTCTCGTTTCACGATCAGCGCCCCGTCACCGAAACTCCGAACGGAAGCGATCGAGGCGACAGTCCGTGGGAAGGGTTCGGCCCAGCGCGGTTCGTCATTCCGCGCGTTCAGGTCGTGAGCGCAGCCGACGAAACGTGGCTCACCGCCGTCGGATCGGACGACGCCGTCTCGACCGAGCTCGATCGATGGCAAACCCGGCTCGAATCGGCCCCGGCCGTCACCTCGGGAGAGTCACCGACCATCGAGTCACAGGAACGATCGACCCCGACCGACGCGTGGCGTCGACAGGTGCACCGAGCGGTCGAGACGATCGAGTCGACGGAACTGCAGAAGATCGTCCTGGCCCAATCACTGACCGCGACACTCGACGGAGACCTCGCACTCCCGACGATACTCACCCGACTTCAGCGACGCTACCCGGCGTGTTATCGGTTCGCGATCGACGGCACCGACAGCTCGTCCTTCTTCGGCGCGACACCGGAACGCCTCATCGCGAAAGACGGGACGACGTTCGAAACGGAGGCGCTGGCAGGGTCGGTCCCCAGGGGCGAGACGCCGGAGGCGGAGACGAGTCACGCCGCCGACCTCCGTCGGAGCGAGAAACTCGACGCCGAACACGCGTTCGTGGTCGATGCCATCCGCACGAACCTCACAGCCCTCGTCGAATCGATCACGGTCCGTCCACAGACGATCAAACGGCTGGCGACGATTCAGCACCTGCAGACCCCGATGCACGGCCGAATCGGTGCGAACACACACGTCCTCGACATCGTTCGGGCGCTCCACCCCACGCCAGCCGTCGGCGGCGTCCCGCAAACGCAGGCGTGTGAGACGATTCGAGCGATCGAACCGATCGACCGGGGCTGGTACGCCGCACCGATCGGCTGGTTCGACGAACACGGCGACGGAGAGTTCGCGGTCGGCATCCGATCGGGCGTGATCGCCGGGGAGACGGTGACGCTCTTCGCGGGCAACGGAATCGTCGCCGGAAGTGACGCCGACGAGGAAGCCGCCGAGATCGACCTCAAGTTCCGGTCGATCCTCGACGAACTGCACTGACGACAGGAGGATACGTGACACACCAAAACCGAGCGACACTCTGGGGACGGACAATCGTCGACGAACTCGCAGCCGGCGGCCTGGACGCGGTCTGTCTCGCCCCGGGGAGTCGATCGACACCGCTGACCGCCGCGTTCGACGCACATCCCGATGTGACGGTGTACTCGCAAATCGACGAACGGGCTGCGGCCTTCTTCGCCCTCGGCCGAAGTCGTCGTACCGGAAGCCCCACGGCGCTCGTCTGCACCTCCGGGACGGCCGCGGCGAACTTTCATCCCGCCGTCATCGAGGCCGATCACGGCCGCGTCCCGCTCGTCGTCCTGACGGCCGATCGACCCGCAGAGCTCACCGCGAGCGGGGCAAACCAGACGATCGATCAGACGGCCCTCTACGGTGATAGCGTCCGATGGTTCGCCGATTTGCCGGAACCGGCACCCGAAGACCGTCGACTCAGGAGCGTCCGAACCACCGTCGCGAGAGCGCTCTCGACGTCGACCGGGACGCCGGCGGGACCGGTCCACCTGAACTGCTCGTTCGCCAAGCCGCTCGATCCGGACCCGAACGCTGAACCGATCGACGACGAGCGACTCGAGTCACTGCTCGCACAATCGCGAGACGGGCCCTACGTCCGAACGACCAACGGGACGCAGACGGCCGATAGAGGGACGATCGACTCGATCGCGAACGCACTCGAAGCGGCAGAGCGACCGTTGCTCGTCGCCGGCCCCGCGGATCCGGGTGTCGTCGACGATGGCACAGACTGGCAGAAGACGCTCGTCGACGTGGCCGAGGCGATCCAGGCGCCAATCGTCGCCGATCCGCTGTCGGACGTCCGATTCGATCCGGCGGTCGCCTCGCCCACGATCTGTGGCGGCTACGACGCCTACGTCGACGAGGTACCCGCCCCGGACTGTGTCCTCCAAATCGGCGACGCCCCCACGTCCAAGACGCTCCGGCACACCCTTCGAGACGCCTCGTGTCGACAGTTCCTGATCGATCCGGCGGGGTCGTGGCGAGAAGCGACGTTCACGGCCACCGACCTCGTCGAGACCGACCCCCGCCACCTGATAGACGGCCTTGCCGATCGCCTCGTCGGAACGGACAGGGCGGACGAACGAAACCAACGCGGGGACGAACGTGACACCTGGCTCGAGACGTTCGTCGACGCCGAGCAAGTCGTCGACGACCAGATCACTGGGGCGACGACGACTGAGACGCTGGAAACCGACCCGCTCGAAGGAAGCGTCCTCCGGACCGTCCTCGCACGGACGCCCGACCCCTCGACGGTCTTCGTCTCGAACTCGATGCCGATCCGGGACGCCGACCTCTTCGGACGGCCGCGCGCGGCCGACGTCACCGTCCTCGCGAACAGGGGAGCGAGCGGCATCGACGGGATCGTCAGCTCCGCACTCGGCGCTGGCCGGGCCACGACCGACCCGCTCACACTGGTCACCGGCGATCTCGCGCTCTATCACGACAGTAATGGGCTCCTCGCGCTCTCTCGGTGTGACGTCGAGGCGACGATCGTCGTCGTCCACAACGACGGGGGCGGTATCTTCCACAAACTCCCAATCGAAGCCCACGATCCACCGTTTACCGCACAGTTCAAGACACCCCACGGGCTCGACTTCTCGGCGCTAGCGCAGTTGTACGACTTCGACTACCACGACACCAGCCCAGCCGACTTCGAATCGACCTACAGAGCAGCACGCGAGTCGGACGGCACGAATCTCGTCGCGGTACACGTCGATGCGGGATCGAGTCACCGACGCCGCGAGGAACTCGTCGAGCGAATCGCCGCCGAGTGTCGACGCTAACACGCAGTTAGTGGAGACGACGACTCCTTCCTCCAGTTACTGTCTCAGCACCCACCAGACCGCTGTAGCGTACCCGAACGGGATCCAGAAGCCCGCCTGCGCGACGAGCGCGAGCGGAGCCACCGGCGAGATCGCTCCCGTGAGACCGAACCAGGCCGAGACGAGGAGACCCCACCCACCGAACGTGGTGAGGGCGATCCGCGGCACGGTGAGGAGATAGCCCACCAGCACGAGCGTACAGCACGCGACCAGGAGATTGACCGGCCACGAGAAGGCGGGCGTCACCGACGCGTACACCAGAAATGGGTAGATCACGGCGATGCCGCCGCCGACAACGAGGGTCGTGCCGTCGATCGGACCAAGGGACCGGTCGACCGCGATGTCGTCGTCCCACTGCGAGACGACGAAATCTGACGAAGGCGCGGACCGATTCATGTCCGAGTGGCCCCCTGTGGAGGCGTCGTGGGCGGATCCACGCGCCGACCGCGTCTGCTCGCCGCTGTGAGTTCCGTACGCTGTCTTCGCGGCCGCATCGCCGACCGAAGCCGAATCGGTTCCAGTTCGGTCGAACGGCCAGTCCGTCGTCTGCTGGCTCGCCCGAGCTCGCTGTCGGCGGGCGCGCTGTCTAGCGTGGTGGCTCGGGCCCGAGCGATCGGTCTCGTCGTTCGCCCTCGTCGAGTAGCGATCCCACCACTCCTCGTCGGGCCAGTGCCCAGTCCCAGTCGCTCCAGACGGGTCGGCGTTCGTGGCGGTGTCGTCAGGGGTGGAGTCACCATGGTTGGAGTCGGGATGGGACCCGGCTGCGTTCGTCGAATCTGCCGTTGCACTCCCGAGATCGGCTGCGCCAGTGTACGCAGCGTGTCCGAGTCGATCGTATCGGGACCGTTCCGTCTCGTCGGTGAGCACGTCGGCAGCGGTCGTCACCGTGGTAAACTCGGCGGTCGCGTCCGGGTCGTCGTTGTGATCGGGATGCGTCTCGAGGACACAGTCGCGAAACGCACGCTCGATCACATCCCTTGAGGCGTCGGGAGTGACGCCCAGGACGTCGTAGTACGACTCACCCATCTCTCCGTCGACTCGTCGGGCCGTCGTAAAAAATCGATCGACGCCGGTGGCACTCGACGCGCGGCCACTCCAGCGGGGCGCTCGCCGTGTCGGGAAGCTATTTGGGGTCGACCACGAAGGATTCGACAATGGTGTCCGATCTGTTCGACGAATCACAATGGGAGTCGGTATCGGGATTCGATTTCGAGGATATTACCTACCATCGAGCGATCGAGTCCGGGACGGTGCGGATCGCGTTCGATCGACCGGCGGTCAGGAACGCATTCCGCCCCAGGACGGTCGACGAGCTCTCGGACGCGCTCCGCCACGCGAAGCGCCAGACGGACGTGGGGTGTGTCCTGCTGACCGGCAACGGGCCGTCACCCAAGGACGGCGAGTGGGCGTTTTGCTCCGGCGGCGATCAGACGATCCGCGGCGACTCGGGGTACGAGTACGACGGCACCGAAGACCGGGCCTCCGAGGGCGGTCGGCTTCACATCCTCGAAGTACAGCGCCAGATCCGCCACCTCCCGAAGGTCGTGGTCTGCGTCGTTCCGGGCTGGGCCGTCGGCGGGGGTCACTCCCTGCACGTCGTCTGTGACCTCACACTCGCCTCGCAGGAACACGCCCAATTCCTCCAGACGGATCCCGACGTCGCGAGCTACGACGCCGGATTCGGCTCGGCGTACCTCGCACGGCAGATCGGCCAGAAGAAGGCCCGCGAGGTCTTCTTCCTCGGAAAGACGTACTCGGCCGACGAGGCAGCGGAGATGGGCATGGTGAACGAGGTCGTTCCCCACGACGAACTCGAGGAAACGGCGCTCTCGTGGGGCGAGCGGATCAACGCGAAGAGCCCGACCGCCATGCGGATGCTCAAGTACGGCTTCAACATGGCCGACGACGGTTTCGTCGGCCAGCAGGTCTTCGCCGGCGAAGCGACCCGCCTCGGCTACATGACCGACGAGGCCAAAGAAGGCCGCGACGCGTTCGTCGAAGGGCGCGAACCCGAGTTCGAGGAGTATCCGTGGCACTACTGAGGGAGTTGAGCCGACGGACGGCAATTCGTCGTGATCGGTCGAGACCACACTCGACCGCAATGCCAACGTTGACACTCTCGCGGGACGACAGTAGTGACCAATGACGACGGCCGAGTCGAACGTCTCTCCGACGAGCGCGTGGCTGATGGCTGCCCGCCCGCAGACGCTTCCGGCGGCGATCGCCCCGGTGCTCGTCGGAACGGCACTGGCGGTACACGATCACGTCTTCGCCCCGCTCCCGGCAGCCCTGGCGCTCCTCGGAGCGGCGCTCATCCAGATCGGGACCAACTTCGCCAACGACTACTACGACGCGAAGCACGGCGCGGACACGGACGACCGCGAGGGCTTTACGCGCGTGACCCAGTCGGGACTCATCGCCGCGAGTCAGGTGAAAACGGCGGCGATCGTCACCTTCGGCCTCGCGATCGCCTCGGGGACGTACCTCGTCTACGTCGGCGGGCTCCCGATCCTCGTGATCGGACTCACCGGCGTGCTGTTCGGCTGGGCGTACACCGGAGGCCCGTACCCGCTCGGCTATCACGGACTCGGTGACGTCTTCGTCTTCGTCTACTTCGGGCTGGTCGCCGTCGGCGGCACGTACTACGTGCAGGCCGCCGACACGCTCGTCGAGGGCGTTCCACTGTCCGTTCCACCAGAGGCGATCACCGCACTCGCGCTGCTGGCCGGGGTCCCGATCGGCGCGCTCGCGACGGCGATCCTCGTCGTGAACAACCTCCGAGACATCGACACCGACCGGGAAACCGGGAAGCGAACACTCGCGGTCCGGTACGGTCGGCGGTTCAGCAAGTACCAGTGGGCGTCCCTCGTCGGCCTCGCGTACCTGATCCCGGTCTGGCTCTGGATCGACACCGAACTCTCCACGTTCGTCCTCGTGCCGGTACTGACGATTCCACACGCGATACTGGTCGGGCGGCTCGTCTGGCGGGAAGTCGACCTCAACTTCGCGCTCGAACGGACCGGAATGTTGCTCACGCTGTACGCGATCACCTTCGCCGGAGGGTTGATCCTCGCGTGAAACTCGACGTGCAGTATCGGGCGTTCAGCTGTCGGCTCACGCGGCCCCTCCGGACCGCCAACGGAGACATCGAAGAGCGCAGCGGCTTTCTCATCCGGATCTCCGATGGGACAGACACCGGCTACGGTGAAGCGACCCCGCTCGCTGGCTGGACGGAGTCGACCGACGCATGTCGAGCGGCACTCGACGACGCCGTCGACGCCGCTTCGAACGGCCAGTCAGCCGTGCTCGACGCCGTCGACGACACGGCCGCCGCGCGCCACGGGATCTCACTCGCACTCGGGGACTTAGCCGCGACGCGTGATGCGAACCCGCTGTATCGTGACCTCGGCGCACTCGAACGCGTTCCGAGGATTCCCGTCAACGCGACGATCGGCGACGGCTCTCCCTCGGAGACGGTCGACGCCGTCGAACGCGCGGTCGATGACGGATTCAGTTGCTGTAAACTCAAGGTCGGCCGCGACGAGGTCGACGAGGATATAGACCGCATTCGTCGTGTCCGGGATGCTGTGGGTCCCGACGTAGACTTGCGCGTGGACGCGAACGGCGCCTGGACGTTCGACGAGGCAGAACGCGCACTCGACGAACTCGACGACCTCGGCGTCTCGATCCTCGAACAACCACTCCCGGCGGGTGCGCTGTCCGGACTCGCCGAGTTACGGGGCAACGGTGTCGCCATCGCCGTCGACGAGGGCCTGCTCGAACACGGCGTCGACGCCATCGAATCCGCCCAGGCGGCCGACGTCTACGTCCTCAAACCGATGGCGCTCGGCGGCGTCGACGTCGCCCGACGCGTCGCCGCCTGGGTAGCCGAATCCAATCGGTCGGCGATCGTCACCACGACGATCGATGCCGTGGTCGCTCGAACCGCAGCGGTGCACCTCGCGGCGGCGATTCCCAACGTCCTGGCGTCGGGCGTCGCAACCGGCGACCGGCTGGCGGACGATCTCGCGCGCGATCCCGTCTTCATCGACGGTGGCACCGCCGTCATCCCGCAAACGAAGGGATTAGGCGTCGAAAACGTCTGGACCGAACCGTGACACCGACGAGCTGGCCGACGACGGATCTCTGTGCGAAACGGGCCGCCACGACACCGGACCGAACGGCGCTCGTCGACGGCGACAGCGGTCGTCAATGGACCTACCGCGAACTCGACGACGCCGTCGATGCGACCGCTACGAGATTCGACCTCGAACCAGGGGCGGTCGTCGCAACGATTCTCCCGACCGGCCCCCAGATCGTCGTCACGATCTTCGCCCTCGCTCGCCTCGGGGCAACGGGCGTGCTCCTCTCGCCGGACGAGTCCGCCGACGAACTCAGGACGAAAACTGACCAGACGTCGATCGACTGCTTCGTCGGAGCCGCAGAGACCGAATCGGTTGCAAAAGCGCTCGCCAGTTCGGACGGCGTGGACCACGTCACGATCGACCCGATCGGCGACACCGGGCCGACCGACGACCAATCCACCAACGCGGACGAGCGGGATCACGCGGACCGGAACCGACGAATCGACCCGGCGCCACTCGCTCCCGACCACACGCAGATCGTCGTCTTCACGTCCGGGACGACCGGGACTCCCAAGGGTGTCAGGGTGACCGTCGAGAACCTCCGCGCGAGCGCGATAGCCTCCGCACTCCGACTGGGCGTCGATCCATCCGATCGGTGGCTCGTTCCCCTCCCGCAACATCACATGGGCGGGTTCGCGCCGATCATCCGCTCGGCGCTGTACGGGACGGCGGTCGTCACGACGCGGCAGACGGGGCCGGCCGATATCGCCCGTCACATCGAGTCTCACCGGTGTACGGGCCTCTCGGTCGTCCCGACGATGGTCCGGTCCCTGCTGGAGTGGGGGTGGGAACCGCCGGCTCACCTCAGGTTCGTCCTCGTCGGTGGCGCACCGACGCCGCCCGAGCTGGTGACCGACGCACTTGAGGCCGACGTTCCCATCTACCCGAGCTACGGAGCGAGCGAAGCCGCCTCACAGATCGCCACGGCGACACCGAGCCAGGCCAGCCGCGCGCCGGAGTCCGTCGGTAACCCGCTGTTCGAGACGGACGTTCGAATCGTCGATCACGAGGGAAACCCCGTCGAACGCGGCGAATCCGGCGAAGTAGTCGTGTCAGGTCCGACAATCTCACCGGGCTATCTCGATCCGGATCAGACGGCCGGATCGTTCACGGACGGGCGCTTTCGAACCGGCGACCTCGGGCACAGAGACGACGTCGGTCGACTCCGGATCACTGGTCGACGAAGCGATCGGATCATCACCGGCGGGGAGACGGTCGATCCGGCGGAAGTCGCCCGCGTACTCCGATCACACGAGGGCATCGCGGATGCGGCCGTCGTGGGGATCCCAGACAGGAAGTGGGGCGAACGCGTCGCAGCAGCGCTCGTTCTCGAACCAGGAGTCGGGGACTTCGAGCGACAGGCTGTCGAGACGTTCTGTGAGAACCGACTGGCCACTCACAAGCGACCACGGACCATCGCCGTCGTCGAACAGCTGCCACGGACGGATTCGGGCACGGTCGACAGGAATCAACTCGCAAAGAGACTTGACGACGAGTGACCACTTCAACGGCCGCTCGTCACGCTGAACTGGAACACAAAACTAAGCGATTGTACGCAGGAAAACGGGGCGTCACCACGCCGCCGAACGCGAACACTCAGTTTTCGGACTGCAGATCCTGAAACGCACCGACGAAGTCGTCGTGCGATTGCATTCCCGAGACGCTCTCGTCGACCTCTGCGCGCAACTCGTCGACGCGGCCGACGAGTTCCTGGTACTCCTCGTTCGTCTCGAGTTCGCGCTCGGCCTTCTCGGATTCGAGCAGCGCTTTCTTCGAGACCAGCGCGTAGTACTCCTGGATGTCAGATTCGTACACAGAGCGGCTGAGGACGGAGTCGATCATCTCGAACAGTTCGTCTTTCGAGACCGGTTTGACGAGATAGTCGTCGAATCCCATCTCGATGATGTCGAAGTCCGGATCGACGGCGGTCACCATGACGACGCGACAATCGTAGCCGGCATCGCGAATCTCGCTCAACACCTCGTCTCCCGAGAGCCCCGGCATCCGTCTATCCAGCAACACGATCTCGACCGAGTCACTCATCTTCGAGAGGGCTTCCTCGCCGTCGTAGGCGGTCTCGACGGTGTACTCCGTGCCGATCCACGCCGCAAAGAGATCCGCGAGTCTCGCTTCGTCGTCGACGACGAGAACGTCGGGTTCGTCGTCACTCATCCGTCGACCCCTCCCGTTCCATCACCATCGGTACTGCCACGTTGGACGAATGGTATCACTCCATGATAAATCTCGCGACCAGTTGTAGACTTTCCGACATTGAATTTGGCGCAGATCGACCTGGGGGTGCCAACAAGAAGACAGGTAATCCGATTGTCCGGTCCAGGCGCAACCGTGACCGGTGTGGAACGGTACACGGTGAGAGTCCACCAACCCAACTCAAATAGTAATCGAAACAGCACCAGCAATCCGATGGCTGCGATCAGCCAGGCGCGACGTTATTCGCCCTCGAATTCGGGATCGCGATCCGACTGGAACGCAGACAGGCCTTCCCACAGGTCGTCAGTGGTGAACAGGTGGCCGAACGAACTCGACTCGACCTCGAGGCCAGCGTCGACACCATCGCGACCGGCGAGCATCGCGCGCTTGGTGAACTTCATCGCGATCGGTGGGCCGGCAGCGAGATCACGGGCCAGTTCCCAGGCCCGGTCCTCGAACTCCGCTGTTGGAACGACTTCGTTGACGAAGTCGTAGTCGGCCATCGTCTCGGGGTCGTAGTCGTTGCGTGCCGTGAAGATGATCTCCTTGGCGCGACCTTCCCCGACGATTCGCGGCAGGCGCTGGGTGCCGCCCCAGCCGGGAAGCAGTCCGAGGTTGTGTTCGGGCTGACCGAACTGGGATCGTTCGCTGGCGATCCGCATGTCGGCACAGGCGGACAGTTCCATCCCACCGCCGAGACAGTACCCATCGATAGCCGCGAGCACCGGAACCGGAATTGCTTCGAGTCGACCGAAGACACGTTGGCCCAGCCGGGACAGTTCGGCCGCTTCGATGCCGCTTCCCGCCGCTGCGGTGGAGGCGTCGAACCCGGCCGAGAACGCTCGATCGCCGTCGCCGGTGAGCAAGATGGCACGAACTGCGTCGTCGTCGACGAGCTGATCGATCGCGACGTCGATCTCTTCGATCATGTCGGTCGTGATCGTGTTCATCCGGTGGGCCCGGTCGATCTGGATGTGACCGACCTTGCCATCGACCTCGACGGCGATCGCGTCGAACGAGACGATGTCCTCCCCGCCCGCGTCGTCGCCCGCGTAGAACTGGCCGTCCTCGGCAGCCTCGGCGAACGCGTCGGATGGCTCGTGACGTGCGGCCCCGCTCTCCTCGTACGTCGATTCGAGTGCCTCGAACAGGTCGTCGAGACCGCGGTCGTCTGCCAGCTTCGCAGGCCCATCGGGGAAGCCTGCACCGAGTTGCATCGCGCGGTCGATAGCGTCCGGACCGGCCACGTCGTCGTCGATCAACTGGGCGACCTCGTCCGCCATCACGGCCAGCAGGCGGTCCTCGATCCACTCGGCGCCAGCGTCGGTCGGAATCTCGACGCCGTCGCCGTCCTCGTAGTCGTAAACGCCCTTGCCGGATTTCTTGCCCAGTTCACCGGCTTCGACCTTCTCCTCGGTCATCGGGCACGGCTTGTAGGCCTCGCCCAGCGTCTCGTGCATGTACTCCTGGACGTGGAGGCCGACGTCGAGCCCGACCTGGTCCGTGAGTTCGAACAGCCCCATCGGGAGTCCCATGTCGTAGCTCGCCGTGGAGTCGACCGCCGCGACGGTGGCCTCGTCCTCGTAGACCATCCACGCCGCCTCGTTCATCAGGGGAACGAGCACGCGGTTGACGATGAACCCGGGCGAATCCTTGTGGACGCGGACGGGCGTCTTCCCGAAGTCCTCGGCCAGGCCACCGATCGCATCGAGCGTCTCGTCTGACGAGTGCGCGCCCGAGATAACCTCGACCAGTTGCATGCGCACGGGCGGGTTGAAGAAGTGCATCCCACAGAACTGTTCGGGGCGGTCCGTCACCTCGGACAGTTCCGTAATCGAGAGGCTCGATGTGTTCGTCGCGAAGATGGTCCGGTCGGGAGCGTGTTCCTCGACCTCGCTGTAGACGTCCTTCTTGATGTCCATCTTCTCCGGGACGGCCTCGATGACGACGTCCGCATCACCGACTGCCTCACCCACGTCGACGAGCGGTGTGATCCGATCGAGCGCCTCGTCGGCGTCAGCCTCCGAGATCTGCTCCCGTTCGGCGAGCTTGCCCAGCGACCACTCGATCTGCTCGTAACCGTTCTGGACGAACTCCTCTTTGATGTCGCGCAGGCACACGTCGTACCCAGCGAGGGCCGCGACCTCCGCGATGCCGTGGCCCATGTTTCCCGCACCGAGAACTGCGACGGTGTTGATCTCTTCAAGATCCATGCCCGACTATGCGACGTGATCCCGTTTCAACGTTTCCCTCGCTCCCCGAGGAAACCAATCTTCAGTTTACTTCGGGTTACAAAACTCTTTACGGGTGTGGAGGCATGTCACAGGTATGGACTTCGAACTCACCGACGAGCAGAAACAACTTCGCGAAGAGGTTCGACGCTTCGCGGAAAACGAGATCGCCCCCGTCGCCGAGGAGTACGACGTCGAGGAAAAGTACCCCCACGAGATCATCGACAAGGCCGCCGACATGGGCCTGCTCGGGCCGCACATCCCGATCGAGTACGGCGGCGCCGGCTACGGCTCGCTCGAAGTTGCCATGATCGTCGAGGAGTTGTTCGCCGTCGACGCCGGTATCGGGCTCTCTATCATCTCCACCTCGTTCGGCTGCGAGTCGATCATGCACTTCGGTACGGACGAACAGAAGGAACGATTCCTCGAACCCGTCGCCGCTGGCGAGGCGATCACCGGTGCCGCAATCTCAGAACCCGACACCGGGTCGGACGTCTCTTCCGTCTCCACACAGGCGGAGAAAGACGGCGACGAGTGGGTGATCAACGGCAACAAGATGTGGATCACCAACGGCTCCATCGGCGACTTCTTCGTCGTCCTCTGTGAAACCAACCCAGACGCCGAGGGCCGCTACAACGGCTTCTCGCAGATCGTCGTCGAATCCGACCGCGACGGCTTCGAGGCCGACAAGATCACCGGCAAGCTGGGCATCCGCGCCTCCGACACCGCCGAGCTCATCTTCGACGACGTCCGCGTCCCCGAGGAGAACCTGATCGGTACGCAGGACGCCGCCTTCATGCAGCAGATGCAGTTCTTCGACGAAACCCGAACCGCCGTCGCCGCGCAGGGCGTCGGGATCGCCAAAGGCGCACTCCGGGCCTCCCTCGAGTACGCACAGGACCGCGAACAGTTCGGCCGCCCGATCTCGGACTTCCAGGCCATCCAGCACAAGATCGCCGACATGGCCACCGAGGCCGAGGCCGCCCGGAACCTCACCTACAAGGCCGCCTGGAAGGTCGACCAGGGCGAAGACATCACCAAGCTGGCCTCCATGGCCAAGGAGTACGCCTCCCGCATCGCCGTCGACGCCGCCAACGAAGCCGTCCAGATCCACGGCGGCGCCGGCTACGTCAACGACTTCCCCGTCGAACGCTTCTACCGCGACGCCAAGATCACCCAGATCTACGAGGGAACCACCGAAATCCAGAAGAACGTCATCGCCCGCGAACTGCTCGGCAAGGGCGCGTTCTAGGAACCAACCTTTTGCGCTGCGGGCCGGCTTCGCCGGCCCTCGGCAAAACGTTGATGAAAAGCACTCCTCCCCCACCTTCGGTGGGGTCGTCGGCCCGCTCGCAGACAGTGTCTGCTCGCGGTACAACGTGCTTGTTGTAAGCCAGCCTTTCCCCGGGGAGCGCGCCCTCACTCCCGTTCGGACGCGCTCCCGGCCACCGGAATCGCTTACGAGTCGCTATCAGAGTCCGTATCGGTGCCGTCGCTGTCAGAATCAGTGTCAGTGCCGTCGCTATCAGAATCCGAATCACTCCCATCACTATCCGAGTCTGAATCTCCGTCGTCGCTGTCCGAATCCGCATCGCCGTCGCGGACCGAGGCGCGAGCGGGTGGGTTCGATCGGGTCGTTGCGGTGCCGCGTTCGGCCGACTGCGGATCTGATCGCCGGGCACGGTTTGCGGAGCGTTCGTCGGGTTCGAAGTCCCGCTTGGCCGGCGTGGACCAGCCGATCGAAAAGAGGACGATCGGTGGAACGACGTACGACGCGATGGCCAGAAGCGCGAACAGTGAGTCCACGAAGACCAGGATCCCAAACATAGCGAGTGCTGCGACCGAGAGGGCGTGGATCGGTGTCTCCACGTACCGCCGATAGAACTGCCAGAACTCCCGAAGGGTCCCGCCACCGGTGCTCGTAGTCACACCCAGTGTACGCTCCGAGGACTGAATTCGTTTCGGGTCCGCCGGATACGGAGGTCGACTCAGCTGCCCATTCGACGATGGTGGATAGCCGGTCAATCGTCGCTCGGAACAGGGCCGGACTGGCCTGCGTGGTCGCCGATCCAGGACCCCCTGTCGAAGTCGATCGCGTCGTTCCACGAGGCGACGAGGGTCGTCACCGCGAGATCACCACTAACGTTCGTCATCGTGCGGAGTCTGTCGAGGATCGGATCGACACCGGCGACGAACGCGACGACGGCGAGTGGAAGTCCCAGCTGGGTCAACACCATCGTGAGCATGATGAGGCCGGCCCCCGGAACGCCGGCAGCGCCGATACTCGCCAACACGGCGATGGCGACGACGGTTACCTGTTCGCCGAGAGTCAAGGAGACGCCAGCCAGATTCGCCGCGAAAATCGCTGCGACGCCCTGATAGAGGGCCGTCCCGTCCATGTTGATCGTCGCCCCGAGCGGCAGTGAAAAGCCGTAGACGCTCTCGTCGATGTGGAAGTTCTCGTCGGCGTTCGACATCGTGACCGGGAGGGTGCCGCTGCTCGATCGGATGCTCAACGCCGTGATCAGTGCCTCCTTCGCACCGGCGAGGAAGGCGACGGGCGACTCCCCAACCAGAACCAGAATAATCGCCCCGAGGTGAACGAGCAGCACGTGCAGCGTCACGGCGAGCGCCAGCGTGCCGATGAGGACGGCGAAGGTCGTGACAGCAGTCACGCCAGCCTCCGCGAAGACCGCAGCCATCAGGGCAAAGACGCCGATCACCCCGTACTCCATGACACCCCAGACGATCTTGAACATCGCTTCGGCACCCGCCTCGGCAACGTCGAAGATCGTTTCGATCCCCGTCCGGACTCGATCGCTGTCGGTGGTTTCTGCGACCATCGCCAGCGCCAGGCCGAAGACGATGACGAAGAAGATCGTCGGAAGGATCTCCGCGTTGGCCATCGACCCGATCGGATTCTCCGGAACGATACCCAGGATCACCTCCTCGAACGGCGGTGGTGACTGGGTGTCGGCTTCGCCCGATGTAAGTTCCAGTCCCGTTCCAGGACTGATCGTATTTGCCAGCGCGAGCCCGATGAACACGGCGGCGGCTGACGTGAGCAGATACAGGCCGACGACTTGCCCGCCGATCCGACCGAGTTTCGACGGGGTGAGTCCCCTGATCCCCATCAGGAGGGTGAACACGATGATCGGGAGGACGATCATACTCAGGAGTCTCACGAAGAGATCACCGAGCGGCTGGAGTTGTGTCGCCGGTGTGCCGACTACGAGACCGACGATCGAGCCGAGGACGAACGCAGCCCCGATTCGGTACACGATGGGAATCGACCGATACCGCGACCACGTCGCGAACAGTGTGGAACGTGACATTGCGTACTCGGCTCAGCGCATTCCGCGAAGTGTGTTATAGGCCACCATACGTCTCAGATGGTGAAAACCATCTGCGGCCGAATTCGGCGTCGCCCCGTCCGGACCAGTACGCGACAGATGGTCCCATCGAGGGGGAGAATCGAAAGGTACGTACCCCACAGGACCGTTCAGCTGGCAACCAGAATGTTCACCGACGAGGCTCACGGCGTGCTGCGAACCGATCCGGTGATGGCGGAGCTCGTCGAGACCTACGACCCGTACACGGAAACGGAGCGGGACGAGTTCGAGCGCCTCTGCGTCTCGATCATCAACCAGCAGCTCTCGACCGCGAGTGCGAACGCGATCAGAGGGCGGGTGTACGAGGTCCTAGACGACGAGATAACGCCGGATCGCGTGCTCTCGACCGCGGACCAGCCGCTGTTGGACGCCGGCCTCTCGGGGACGAAAGTCGAGTACCTGCGCAACGCCGCCCGCGCGTTCGACGAGACCGATCTCACCCGATCGGGCCTGGCCGACCACTCGAACGACGAGGTCGTCGACAGACTGACGGAGATCAAGGGAATCGGCGAGTGGACGGCGGAGATGTACCTCCTGTTCGTCCTCGAGCGGCCCGACGTCCTTCCCCTCGGAGATCTGGCGATACGGAACGGCATCCAGCAGTTGTACGGCGACGGTGAGGAGATGACGCGCGCGGAGATGCGGACCGTCGCGGACCCCTGGCGCCCGTATCGATCCGTCGGGACGCGATACATCTGGGCCGCCTACGAAGACGACGACTGACCGGGGTCCGGTGCTATGAGAACGGACATCGGTCCCACTCCGCTGGAACGCTGGTGAGGTTTTACGGTACCCGAACGCATTCGTCCGAACGATGGGACGGTTCACAGGGCTCTTCGAGCCCGAACGAGTTGGTATCGTCGGCGCCACGGACCGCGACGGATCGATCGGACGCGCGCTCGTGACGAACCTGGACGAACACTACGACGGCGAGATCGTCCCGATCAACCCCGGCCGGGACACGGTGCTCGGCTACGACTGTTATCCGGACGTCGCGAGCGCACCGTCGATAGACCTCGGCGTCGTCGTCGTCCCACCGCCGGCCGTCCTCGACGCGGTCCGGGACCTCGGCGAAGCGGGGACCCGAAACGTCGTGGTCATCACGGCCGGTTTCGGCGAGAGTGGGAGCGAGGGCGCGAAACGCGAACGAGAACTGCGTGCGATCGCCGAGGAGTACGACATCGACCTCGTCGGGCCGAACAGCCTGGGCGTCATGTCGACGCCTGCAGGCCTCAACGCCACGTTCGGGCCCGACATCGCCCGGGAAGGCTCGATCTCCTTCATGAGCCAGTCGGGGGCGTTCATCACGGCCGTCCTCGACTGGGCGAACGAGGAGGGCATCTCGTTCCGCCACGTCGTCTCCGTCGGGAACAAGGCGGTTCTCGACGAGGTGGACTTCCTCCGCGCGTGGGACGAAGACGAGGGCACCGACGTCATCGTCGGCTACCTCGAAGGGATCGAAGACGGCCAGGCATTCGTGCAGGCGGCCCGCGAGGTTACGTCAGAGACGCCGGTCGTCCTCGTGAAATCTGGCCGAACGGACGCTGGCGCACAGGCCGCCTCCTCGCACACGGGCGCCATCGCCGGCAGTGAGGAGGCCTACAGGGCCGGCCTCGATCAGGCGGGCGTGATCCGCGCGTCCACGGTCGAGGAACTGTTCGACTACGCCCGCGGCCTCTCGGGGCTCTCGACGCTGGAGTCCGAGGGCGTCGCGATCGTCACGAACGCCGGTGGGCCTGGCGTCCTGACGACCGACGCCGTCGGCGACTCCTCGCTCGAACTCGCGTCGTTCGAAGACGCCACCATCGGGGAACTCACAGATTCGATGCCCGAGGAGGCAGCCGTCTACAACCCGATCGACGTGATCGGCGACGCGGACGTCGACCGGTTCCGGACGGCGCTCGAACAGGCACTGGCCGACCCGAACGTCGGGAGCGCGATCGTCGTCTCGGCCCCCACGGCAGTACTCCAGTACGAAGCCCTCGCAGAGATGGTCCTCGACGTGCGCGAGTCGTACGAGACACCGATCGTGACCTGTCTGATGGGCGGATCGCGAGTCGATACGGCCGAGGGGATACTGCGCGACGCCGGTGTGCCGAACTACTTCGACCCCTCACGGGCGGTGGCCGGTCTCGACGCACTGGCTCAACACGACGAGATCACCGGTCGTGCGGCGGACGACCCGACAGCATACGACGTCGACAGGGAGCGCGCCCGATCGATCCTCGAACGCGCTGCGGACCGGACGGACAACCGCCTCGGTGTCGAATCGATGGACCTCCTCGACGCGTACGGCATTCCGACGCCGACGTCGGAGATCGTCGACGACCCGATCCGGGCCCGCGACGTCGCCGAAGACATCGACGCCGACGTGGTGATGAAGATCGTCAGCCCCGACATCTCGCACAAGTCGGACATCGGCGGCGTGGCCGTCGGCGTTGCAGTCGACGAGGTCGAAGACACCTACGAGGACCTCGTCGCTCGCGCGCGAAACTACCAGCCGACCGCGTCGATCCTCGGCGTACAGATCCAGGAGATGGTGGATCTCGACGCTGCGACGGAGACCATCGTCGGGATGAACCGCGATCCGCAATTTGGCCCGCTGTTGCTGTTCGGTCTGGGCGGCATCTTCGTCGAGATCCTGGAGGACACGTCGATCCGCGTCGCCCCCATCGGGGAGACGGAAGCCCGGAGCATGGTCGACGAGATCACGGCAGCACCGCTGTTGCGCGGGGCTCGCGGACGGGAACCCGCGGATATCGATGCCATCGTCGAGACGCTGGGACGGCTCTCGCAACTGGTCACCGACTTCCCCGCACTGGTGGAACTGGACGTCAACCCGCTCGTCGCCGGCCCGGACGGCGTGCAAGCGATCGACCTCAGGGCAACCGTCGACACGGAGGAACTATGACAGACACCGACACGACAGCCGAACGAACGGCGAGCGACGACGCGACGGATCGATCGAACGAAACGCGACACGACGAAGCGATGGACGGCCCGGACGACACACGACCCGACGACGCGACGGCGCGACAGACCGACGCACGAGCGGACGGCGGAGCGGAGACGCTGCTGATCGCCTCACTCGAGGAGAGTACTGGCAAGACGGCGATCACGCTGGCGCTGGCCCAGCTCGCGTCGGACAACGGCGAGCGTGTGGGGTACATGAAGCCGAAGGGCACTCGACTACAGAGCAACGTCGGGAAGACGCTCGACGCGGACCCCCTGCTGGCGAAGGAACTGCTCGGCATCGATGCGGACGTGTCGACGCTCGAACCGATCGTCTACTCACCGACGTTCGTCGAACAGGTCATCAGAGGTCGCGAAACCCCCGAAAACCTCCGCGAGCGCGTCCGCGAGGCGTTCGACGAACTCACCGGCGAAACGGACCGAATGTTCGTCGAAGGGGCCGGCGAGTACACCGTCGGGGAGATCGTCGACCTCACGGACGCCGACGTCGCAGAGCTGCTCGACGCCCGCGTGGTGCTCGTGGCTCCGTACGAACGTCCCGGCGACGTCGACGACGTGCTCGCAGCCAGCCGCGCGTTCGGCGACCGGCTGGCTGGCGTGATCTTCAACGACGTCGCGGACGCGGCGTACGACGACCTCGAGACCGACGTGGTTCCGTTCCTCGAAGGGCGCGGCGTTCCGGTCTACGGGATCGTCCCGCGAGTGCAGGAACTCTCCGGGGTGACGGTCGCCGATCTGGCTGACGAACTCGGCGCCTCCGTCCTCGTCGAGGAGGGGACCGACCGATACGTCGAGCGCTTCTCCGTCGCGGCGATGGGGGCAGACAGCGCGCTCAGATACTTCAGGCGAACCAGAGACGCTGCCGTCATCACTGGCGGTGACCGAGCGGACGTTCAAGCCGCGGCACTCGAAGCGTCCGGCATCCGGTGTCTCATCCTGACCGGCGGGCACCATCCATCCGGTCGCATCCTCGGCACGGCGACCGAACGGTCGGTGCCCATCCTGTCGGTGCAGTCGGACACGTTGACCACGGTCGAGCGCACGGAGTCGATCGTTCGGGGCGGACGCACACAGGACGAGGCCACCGTCCGGCGAATGCACGAACTGCTCACCGATCACGCCGCCGTGGCGGAGCTCCTCGGAACCGAGTGAGCCACCCCGGTGACGGCGCTCGGTGAAGCGACGAGCATACTGGATCAGTCGTCCGTCGAGACCTCTTTTCGGCCGGATACCGACTCAGGAACGAGTCGATAGTGCTGAAACGTAATTTCCCGCCGCGGCCGGTCGAAGACGTCGACGATCGGGATTTCGATCGCCCACATTCCCTGGATGGCGTCCGAGGCGTACGGCATCTCGGAGACGTCCTCCAACCGACCGGTCGCGACGACGCTTCGCCACCCGCTGTCTGACTGCTGGTGGACGACGAACGAAACGGGTTCTTCGACGAGCCCGTCCTCGCGTCTCTCGGCGGGTGACGAGAGGTTGAAGTAGAACGTTCGGTCGGTCGCGTTGTACCCGTAGGAGACCGGAATCGAAGCGGGCGATTCGTCGTCCGGCGTCGCGAAGGAGATGACGCCCGTCCCCCCGCGCCCGAGGAACTCGTCGATCTCTTCGTCGTTCATCTGGACCCATCGAAGCCCTTGCATGTGACACCCCACCACTCACAGATGGAAAATACCGCTCCACCGGACTCGCGACGGTGGCAGTGAAACGAACTCTCGACGGTGGCAGTGAACTGCGTTCTGCCGCGGAGTGTGACCCCCGTTTCATTGTCTCGTCGGTAGACGGGGAAATCAGTACGAAGCCGATGGACGATCCACCGCACGCGCACCCAACGGAGCAGGTCCTCGACGCGCTGGAGACGGAAATCGCTGGACTATCCACCGACGAGGCCCAACATCGACTCGACGCGTATGGCGAGAACGAGATAGTCCGGTCGGGCGGCCGGTCGCCGCTGGACATCTTTCTCGCCCAGTTCGACAGCGTGTTGATCTGGGTCCTGCTGTTCGCGGCCCTTCTCTCGACGTGGGCCGGACAGACCGTCGACGCGGTGTTGATCGTGATCATCGTCGGGGCCAACGGCATCTTCGGGTTCTTTCAGGACTACCGCGCCGAACGCAGCCTCGAGTCGCTGCGGGAGCTGGCGGCCCCGACGGCGACCGTCCGGAGGGACGGCGAACCGAGCGAGATCGAGGCGACAGAACTCGTTCCCGGCGACGCGATCGTCCTGCGGAGCGGCGACGTCGTACCCGCAGACGCCCGCGTCATCTCGGAAACTGATCTGAATGTCGACGAGGCGGCGCTCACGGGCGAGAGCGTCCCGGTTTCGAAGACGACGACCGCAGTCGAGGCGGACACGCCGCTGGCCGAGCGAAAGGGCATGGTCTACAAGGCGACGAACGTCACCCGCGGGAAAGGCGCGGCCGTCGTGACCGCTACCGGCATGGCAACAGAGGTCGGCGACATCGCCGGGGAACTCGCCGGAACCGAAGAGACCGAGACGCCGCTACAGTCGGAACTCGACGACCTGGGACGTAGTCTCGGGATCGGAATCCTCCTCCTGTCGGCGCTGGTCGCACCGTTGCTGATCCTCAGGGGCACCGGCGCGGTCCAGGCCGCGCTCACCGCCGTCTCGCTCGCCGTCGCCGCGATTCCGGAGGGGTTGCCCGCCGTAGTGACGCTGACGCTCGCCATCGGGGTTCGAGGGATGGCCGACGAGAACGCGCTGGTACGACGACTCCCAGCGGTCGAAGCGCTCGGCTCCGTCGACGTCATCTGCACGGACAAGACCGGGACGCTCACGAGAGGCGAGATGACAGTGCGTCGTCTCTGGGTAAACGACGCCGTCGTCGCCGGAGACGAGGTGACACACGAGACCGAATCAGCGGGGACACACGACCCGACCGACCGCGAGGCCCTGTTGGTGCGAATCGGGGCACTGTGTAACGACGCCACGCTTGAGGGAGGCGACCCGACCGAAGTCGCGCTCGTCGAGGCAGCCGATCGTCGTGGCCTGGACGTCGAGGGACTCCGGACCGCCCATCCCCGGAGCGACGAGATCCCGTTTTCCTCGGACCGCAAGTGGATGGGGACCGTGCACGACGACGTCGGCTACGTCAAAGGGGCCCCGGAGATCGTCGTGGAGAACTGTGATCGGGTGCTGACGGCCGAAGGAGCGAAAACGCTCACCGACGCTGGGCGCGAGCGGATCGCATCACGAGTAGAAGCGTTCGCCGACGATGCGCTCCGGGTCCTCGGGATGGCCACGTGCGAGCAAGTCGCAGACGCGGACGACCTCCGCGACGGGCTCACGTTCGTCGGGCTGGTCGGCATGATCGACCCGGCGCGCGAAGAGGTCGCCGATGCGATCGCGGCGACCGAACGCGCCGGCATCGACGTCAAGATGGTGACCGGCGACAACGTCCGGACGGCGACGGCGGTCGGCGAGACGCTCGGGTTCGAGTCGACCGTCCTGGAGGGCCGCGAGATCGAATCGATGGCCGACGACGAGCTCCGGGAACGGGTCGATCACGTCGACGTGTTCGCTCGCACGTCACCGGAACACAAGGTCCGCATCTTGCGCGCGCTCCAGGCTCGTGGTCACCGTGTCGCGATGACTGGCGACGGCGTCAACGACGCACCGGCGCTGAAGAACGCCGACGTCGGCGTCGCGATGGGGGTTCGCGGCACCGACGTCGCCAGACAGTCAGCGGACGTCGTCCTGCTCGACGACAATTACGCGACGATCGAGCGCGCAGTCGAGCGGGGACGGGCTATCTTCGACAACGTCTGGAAATTCGTCGCCTACCTCCTCAGCGCGAACGCCGCGGAGGTGGCGATCGTCTTCGTGGCCTCCCTGTACGGCTACCTCCTGCTTCCGGCCGTACAACTCCTGTGGATCAACCTGCTGACCGACGGATTACCGGCGCTGGCACTCGGCGCCGATCCCGGTAGTGAAGACGTGATGGACCGCCCGCCGCGCGGCGCGGGTCGCGGCATCGTCGACCGGGAGATGCTGGAGGTGATCGGTGCCACCGCCGCCGTGACCACGGTCGTCGTGCTGGGCCTCGCGGCGTACGCGCTCGGCGGCGCGTCCGAGACGACGGCGTACGCGATGACGATGGTGTTCACCGCGTTCGTGGTCGTCGAGTTCGAGAAACTGTACGTCATCCGCCGACTGCGCGAGACGCCGACGGTTACGAACCCCTGGCTCGCCGCCGCGATCGCCACGTCGCTCGTCGCGCAACTGGCCGTCCTCTACACACCGCTCAACCGGTACTTCGGAACGGTGGCGCTGGGGCCCGCGGACTGGGGGATACTCGGCGGCGTCGTGGGGCTCTGCCTCGTGGGCCACCTCGTCGTTACCGCAGCGCTCAGAAACTGGCGATCGGCGACGGGGTGAGCCGCTGCCGAGTGTTCGCTATCGGCCCGACTGGTCACGCCGCGCGACCGACACCGAGTATCGACCTCGACCGGCGCACGTTCCAGTGCCGACTTCACCCGTGTAATCACCCCCATAGACTATTTGTCCGAACGGTGTCGAACCCGGTGGAGGGACACCCAATGGACGCGTTCGTCATGGAAGAAGTGGGAGAAACCGGATTCGCGGAGAAAGAACCGCCCGAAGCGGGGCCAACAGACGCCGTCATCCGGCCGACGAAGGGGCTGGTCTGTACCTCGGACGTCCACACCGTTCACGGTGCGATCGGCGAACGAGAGAACCTGACGCTGGGACACGAGGTCGTGGGCGTCGTCGAGGAAGTCGGCGATCAGGTCGCGCAGTTCGAGCCGGGCGATCGGGTCGCCGTCGGCGCCATCACCCCCGACTGGGGGTCCGCCGCCGCCCAGGACGATCACCCGTCACAGTCAAACGAGGCACTCGGCGGGTGGAAGTACGCGAACGTCAAGGACGGAACCTTCGCCGACTACGCCCACGTGAACGAGGCCGACGCGAACATGGCCCACATCCCCGACGGCGTGAGCGACGAGGAAGCGGTCTACGTCACTGACATGATGAGTACTGGGTTCATGGGAGCGGAGAACGCCGATATCCCGGTCGGCGGAACGGTCGCCGTGTTCGCGCAGGGGCCGGTCGGATTGATGGCCACGAAAGGCGCGGAGCTTCAGGGCGCCGGGCACATCATCGCCGTCGAGACGGTCCAGAACAGACAGGAGCTCGCGCAAACCTACGGTGCCGACGACGTCGTCGACTTCGCCGAGGGCGATCCGGTCGAACAGATCATGGACCTCACCGATGGCGAGGGCGTCGACGCCGCGATGGAGGCGCTCGGAACGAGCGGGACCTTCGAGCAGTGCATCGAGGTCACCAAAGCCGGCGGCACGATCTCGAACACGGGGTACCACGGCGAAGGCGAGTACGTCAACATCCCCCGGGAAGCCTGGGGCGTCGGCATGGCCGAGAAGGACATCGCCACCGGCCTCTGTCCCGGTGGCCGACTCCGACTCCAGCGACTGCTTCGCCTGCTGGATCGCGACCGCGTGGATCCGACGCACATGACCACGCACGAGTTCCCGTTCGACGAAATCGACGAGGCGTTCCGCCTGATGGAGACGAAGGAGGACGACATCATCAAACCGCTCATCGACTTCGAGTAGCTCGCAGATCGCCGAGGCGGCCCGCCCCGATCGGGTGCGTCACGACGCCGATTCGAGGACGTCGACGCCGACCAGCGGATCGCCGGTGAGTGCACGGACGTAGGCCCCACCGGCGATCGAAACGCGGGAGAAGTCGGATTCGTCGAGATCGTACGCCGAGATCGATCGTGCGGTGTCTCCCCCACCGACGACCGAGAAGCAGTCCGCGTCGGCGATCGCCGAGAGAACCGCGACGGTCCCGTCGGCGAACCGCTCGTCCTCGAAGACGCCGAGGGCCCCTTTGACGAAGACGGCTTCAGACGTCGAAACGCGGTCGGCGTAGCGCTCGACCGTCTCAGAGCCGACATCGAAGAACGGAGTTTCCTTGGTGACCCCCTCGACGTCGACCTCCGCGCGCTCGCCGTCCGCGCCCTCGAACGCGAGGTCGGTCGGGAGGAACAACTTCTCGTCGTACGAGTCGTGCACGCGCTCGATAGTCTCGCGATGATCGTCCCACTGGTGGTCGAACAGCTCCGACCCCTCGACGTCGTAGCCGACGTCGTACCCCTCGGTCCGCAAGAAGAGTTCGCCGACGATCCCGCCCAGGCAGAACCGGTCGACGGTGTCGCCGAGACGTTCGACGACCGGGATCGTGTCCTCCGCCTTCGTTCCGCCCAGCACCATCGTCACCGGGCCGTCGAATGATCGCTCCCTGATGGCGGTGTTCGCGGTGTACTCGCCCTCCATCACGCGGCCCGCGTACGCGTCCATGACGCGGGGAAAGCCGACGATCGAGGCGTGCGAGCGGTGCGCCGTCGAGTACGCGTCGCCGACGTACGCGTCGAATCGCGGCGCGAGCGTCCGGACGAACTCGGTTTCGGCCTTGACGCCGGGATCCGCTTCCGGCAGTTCTCCGTCACACATCCGCACGTTTTCGAGGAGGAGCACGTCGCCGGAATCGAAAGCGTCGATCGCCGCGAGCGCCTCCTCGCCGTACGTGTCGGGAACGAAGTCGACCTCCCGCCCCAGATGGTCGCCGAGGATATCGGCGTGCTGATCGAGCGAGACGAACGTGTCTCGACCCGGCCGGCCCTGATGGGCCAGCAGGGCGACGGCGTGATCGTCCGCGAGCAGATCTCGAATCGTCTCCGCGTGGCGGGCGAAGCGACGGCCGTCCTGGACGACGCCGTCCTCGACCGGAGCGTTGACGTCGATCCGGACGAGGAGTCGTCGGCCCGGTTCCAGGTTGTCGATCGTTCGAAACGAGGACATTGGTATACCGACACGGAACACGGGCAGATGCTTAGATAGCGGGGGCACTGCGTCGGGAGAGACGACAGGGTCGCTGCAGCGGTTTCCGTTACACGCCCCAGAAAACGGCGATGCCGGCGGTCGTCACGACCGCGAGCAGGAGCTGGAGCGGCCCGCCCACGCGGATGAAATCGGCGAACTGGTACTTTCCAGGCCCGTAGACGAACAGGTTGGTCTGGTAGCCGACCGGAGTCATGAACGCCGTACTGGCTGCGAAGGTCACCGCGAGGACGAACGCGAACGCGTTAGCGTCGATCCGGGCGGCGACGTCGACCGCCACCGGGATGAGCAAAACGACGCTCGCCTGATTGCTGACCATGTTGGTCATGACCGCCGTAAGCACGTAGAACAGTCCGAGCACGCCTACCGCCGGCAAGACATCCGCACTCGAGACGACCATCGCACCGAGGACGTCCGCGCCGCCGGTCTCGGCCATCGCGTTTCCCAAGGGGATGACGCCGGCGAGCAGGAAAATGACGTCCCACTGCACGGCCTCGTAGGCCTCGGCGGGCTTGACGACTCCCGCAGCGAGCATCACCACGACGCCGGCCAGGGCTGACACCATGATGGGGAGGACGCCGAGCGCGGCCAGTCCCACGACGGCGAAGACGACGGCGATCGCGATGGGCAGTTTCGACCCGCGGAACTGCTGGAGTGCGAGATCGCCGGCGACGATGACGTTCGGGTCGTTGGCGAGGCGATCGACGGTTTCGGCTTCGGACTCGATGAGAAGCGCGTCCCCCGGGCGGAAATTGAACTCGGGCAACCGCTCGTGGGTGATCTTGCCGCCGCGTCGAACGGCGAGCACACGGGCGCGGTACGCGTCGGAAAAGCTGGCGGAGTCGATCGTTTCGCCGATCAGGTCCGACCCCGCCGTGAGGACGATTTCGACGAGCGTCCGCTCCGGCGGGAGCGCCTTCAGGTCGGACTCGGCCGTGACGCCGGGGACGAGATCGATCCCGTCCACGTCGAGCAGCGTCTGGAGCGCGTCGTCGGTGAGCCTGACCGTGTAGACGTCGCCGCTCCGGACGGTCGTCGATAGCGGCGGATTGAAACTGTACCGATCGTCCCGGATGAGTTGGGTGACCTCGGCCTCGAAATCGACTTGCTCCAGGGCCTCCCGAACCGTCAACCCGACCGCGGGGGAGTGTTCGCGAACGACCAGTTCCGTGAGATACTCCTCCTTGGCCGTCGTCGCCCGGTCGCTTCGCGGCGTCACGTGGGACGGGGCGAGCCAGTATCCGACCGTGAGTAGGTACGCCGACCCGACGAGAAACACGATGACGCCGAGGTGCGTGAACTCGAACATCGAAAAGGAGCGATCGATGTAGCTCGCGGAAAGACTGCTGGCGACGAGGTTGGTAGACGTCCCGATGAGGGTGAGCATGCCGCCGAACATCGACGCGAACGACAGGGGCAACAGGAGCTTCGACGGGGAGGTCCCGTTCTCGTGAGCGAGGTCGTTCACCATCGGTACCAGCACCGCGACCGCGGCCGTGTTGTTGATGAGCGCCGATAGCGGGCCGACGATCCCGATGGTCGCGCCCAGTTGTCTGTACTCGCTCGTCCCGGTGTAGGACGCCACGATCGTCTGGAGCCGCTGGATGAGACCAGTTCGACGGACGCCCTCACTCAGGATCATCATTGCGAGGATCGTGATCGTCGCGGGGTTGGAGAACCCGGCGACACCGTCGCTCGGCGAAATGCCCGTCCACGGACCGAGCACCATCAGCGTCACCATGATGCCGATGGCCGTGACGTCGATGGGGACCGGTTCGGTGACGAACAAGACCAGCGCAACGGCCACGATCAGAAAGACGAGCAACGCCCCGGTCGTTAGCGTGGCCATCGCATCGAACGGTGTTCCACAACGACGCCAAAATAGGTTCTCGTGCCATCACGATACCATCACCGGGACGTGAAGATTCGAATCAGAATTTGTTCCGCGCCGGCCCCCGAGCGGGCGATATCGGTCGGGCACTGCCCGGACGACCACGCAGCATGTTGGCGCTCGATCAGTGGGCGACGGCTGCACCGGTTGCGACGTGATCGCCTTCGCTCGCGACGTAGGCCGCGAGATCGAGCATCTGTCGCGAGAAGCCGTACTCGTTGTCGTACCAGACCAGTATCTTCAGCATGTCGTCGTCGACGACCATCAGGGACTCCAGATCGACGTAGGACGGAATCGGTAACCCGACCACGTCCTGCGAGACGATCTCGTCGTCCGTGTATCCGAGCACCCCTGCGAGTCTCCCGTCGGCCGCCGTCCGGATCGCGTCGGCGACGTCGGCTTCGGTGACATCGGTTTCGAGATTGAGCGTGAGGTCGGAGATGGAGCCATCCGGGACCGGGACACGCATCGCGCGCCCGTCGAACGTGCCCTCGAGTTGGGGCAGGATCTCGGTGGTGGCGATCGCAGCACCCGTCGTGGTCGGGACGATGTTCTCGGCGGCCGCCCGGCCGCGACGACGCTTCTCGAGCGGCCCGTCGACCAGCCCCTGGCTCCCGGTGTAGGCGTGGACCGTCAAGAGGAGTCCCGAGTCGATTCCGAATTCCTCGTCCAGCACTTGCATAACCGGGGCGACGGAGTTCGTCGTGCAGGAGGCGTTCGAGACGATGGCCTCGCCGTCGTACGTCTCGTGATTGACCCCGTAGACGAACATCGGAACCGGTTCGTCGCCCTTCGGCGGCGCCGAGATGAGGACCTGATCGGCGCCGGCTTCGAGGTGCTGGGCCGCCTCGTCGCGAGTTCGAAACAGGCCGGTCGCCTCGAGGACGACGGACGCGCCGAAGTCGTCCCACGGGATCTCGGACGGATCCGGTTCGGAGCACAACTGGACCTCCTGTGACCCGACGTACATGGTATCACCCTCGCGGAAAACCCCGTCGAGACGCCCGTGAACCGAGTCGTACTGGAGCAGGTACGCCATATCGTCGTCGTCCATCACGTCGTTGACCGCGACCACGTCGAGATCGTCGTGCTCGAGCGAGGCACGGAGTACGCTTCGACCGATGCGCCCGAAGCCGTTGATGCCGATTCGAAGCGGTTCGCCGGATTCTCCGTGACTGTCGTTCGTACTGGCGCTCATACTCGATCGGACATCGCCACCGAGTAAGATTGTTGGCCCTCAAACCGTCTCATCGGAGAATTTCAGGCTCGAAAGAGCGTCTACGGCACGAGCACCCGGCAGGCCTCACCGGAGAGATCGTGCAAGGCACTCGGTGTACCTGACGTCACCGACCGCCAGAGATCGAATCGATACGCCGGAACGGGCATCCGATCGAACCCAAACTGGAGTGACACCAGCCCCGTATCGTCGAGACAAGAGAAAATAACTGGCCGACAATCCACCGTTACCGACAATGTGGCCCACAGTTACTCGTGATTTGGCCCACGTTTACCCGCGCACTGGTCTTCAACGGACGACCGTACGCCACTGGTGATTTAATACACAGAAGGTGGGCAGCGATAGGACATGAGCCGCTCCGGCGTGACGCGAACGATCGATCACGACGAATTCGATCCGATCGGGACGCTGGCCCTGGTCGTCCTGTACTTCGTGGTCCTCACGGTGATGTGGCTGTTCACCTACTTCGTCGAGTTTCTCGGGCACGGACCCACGGTCGTCGGATTACTATCTCTCGGCTAATCGGTGATCACAGATGCGAATTCACACGTACGAGAAACTGTGGCTCGCCGGATCGTTCGTCCTGATCGTTGGGTTCATCGTGACGATCACGTACGGATCGGTCGGGCTCGGAATCACGATGATCGACGACGAGGCTGACGGCGTTTCGCCCGACGAGATCCCGTCCGACGAGCGGTTTAGCGACCCTCGCGTCGAACAGGTCGGCGAAGATGAGTACGAGGTGTACGTCGTCGCGATGACGTTCATCTTTCAACCCGACCCGATCGAGGTGCCGGCCAACTCCGAGGTGACGTTCTACGTGACGAGTCGCGACGTGATCCACGGCTTCGAGGTAGCCGGGACCAACATCAACTCGATGGCCATTCCCGGACAGGTGGCGGAACTGACGGTCGAGTTCGACGAACCCGGGACGTACGGCATCGTCTGCAACGAGTACTGCGGCCCCCAGCACCACACGATGGAGGGGTCGCTGGTGGTGACGCCCGAATCGGAATTCTCGCAGACGGAACTCGAAGTGAACGCGCCGGAGCAAGTCGCACAGGGCAACGAGATCGACCTCACGGCCACCGTCTCCAACGGATTGCTCGAAGCGCGCGAGTCGACGGTCAACGTCACCGTCGGCTCACAGACGACCGAACAGTCGATCACCGTCGACGGCGAGAGTAGCGAGAACGTGTCGGTCACCGTCGACAGCGACGAACTGGGCCCCGGTGAGCACGACTGGACGGTCAGCGTCGACGATCAGGAGGACACCGGGACGATCACGGTCGGGAACGAAACGGAAACAACCGAGTCGGTGCCTGCTTCGATGGGAATCGAAACAGCATCGGGGACGGTGACTCCGATGGACACAGCGGAAGCAACCCGTAGAGGTGCCCACCCATGACGCGCCTCTTCGTCGACGAGTATCCGGGACAGGCACGACTCGTCCGGGCGGCGTTTCTGAACTCGTTCGTCGCACTCGCAATTGGGGCGACATTCGGACTCATTCAAGCGTTCCACCGGACCGACATCTATCGATTTTTGCCGTCACCCGACTACTACACGGTGCTGACCGGGCACGGCGTCTTCCTCGTGATCACGTTCGTGATCTTCTTTCTCGTCGGCCTGTTTCACTGGGCGATTACGGTGAGTCTCGGGAGAGGGCCGCTCGACGAACGCCTGAGCTGGGGCTGGTACGGACTGATGTCGATCGGAACCTTCATCGTCGCGGTGTCGATTCTCGGCGGCTTCCTCGAGGAACCGCCTGAAGTGCTGGGGGCGCCGTTGAGTTCGGACGTACTCTTTACCTTCTACGCGCCGCTTCAGGCCAATCCTCTGTTCTATTTGGGACTGATCGTGTTCTTCGCCGGAACCTGGCTCGCCGGAGCCGGCTGGTTCCGGACGTGGCTGGCCTGGAAGGGGGAAAACCCCGGCAAGCGGATCCCGCTCCCGGCCTTCATGGTCCTGACGACGATGATCATGTGGTATCTCGGTTCGATCGGCGTCATCGTCTCGCTGATCGCCTTCCTCGTGCCGTGGTCGTTCGAGATGATCCCCGGTGTGAACCCGTTGCTGACCCGGACGCTGTTCTGGTTCTTCGGGCACATGGTCGTCTACTTCTGGGTGTTGCCGGCGTACCTGCTCTGGTACAACGTCCTTCCCACGCTCTCGGGCGGACGGTTGTTCAGCGATCCGCTCGCACGAGTCGTGTTCATCCTGTTCGTCCTCCTCTCGACGCCGGTCGGCATCCACCACCAGTACATGGACCCCGGCATCGCGGAAGGGTTCAAGTTCGTCGCGATGACCAACACGATGTTTTTGCTGCTACCGAGCCTCTTGACGGCGTTCACCGTCGTCGCGAGTATGGAACACGGTGCTCGCCAGCGCGGCGGCAAGGGCACGTTCAGGTGGATTCGGGCCTTGCCCTGGAAAGAGCCAGCGTTTACCGGCATGGCACTCGCGGGTGCGGTCTTCGCCTTCGGTGGCTTCACCGGTATCGTCAACGCGGGGATGAACATCAACTACCTCGTACACAACACGCTGTGGATCCCGGGGCACATCCACACCCAGGTGGGGACGGCGACTGCACTCACGCTCATGGCCGGTTCGTACTGGCTCGTCCCCCAGCTCACCGGAAACCGCCTCGTCGGCCGGCGAATTGCGCTGGTTCAGGTCGTCACCTGGTTCCTCGGCATCGTGTTCATGACGAACGCGATGTACCGATCGGGACTGTTCGGCGTCCCCCGACGAACCGCAGAGCCGCAGTATAGCTTCGAGTACGACGTCGGCATCGGGTCGATGGGCGAACTGAACGCCCAGATCGCCCTCGGTGGAACCCTGCTCTTCGTCGCCACGGTACTGTTCCTCGGCGTCATGCTGCTCACAGTTCTCAATCGAGACAGTGAACCACTGGTGGACGGGACGATTCCGCCCGCACTGTCCGGACCCGAGGATTCCCCACGGATCCTCGACAATCTGAAACTGTGGGCGGCCATCGCGATCGTCCTACTCGTTCTCGCCTACGCCCTCCCACTCGCAAGCGTGATCCAACAAGGAGGACTGCACGGACAGGACATCAGGCCCTACCCGGTCGTTCTCTCCCTCGTCGACGCCGTACAGCACGTCGGAACGATCCTCGGAGTGGCTATCTACTGATGCGGACCACCCCAGCGAAGCTGTTGATCGTCAGTGCACTGCTCCTCGTCTTCCTCGTCGAGGGACGGACGGTCCTCGGGTTCTTCGGCGTCGAGATCTCCCCGCTCGAAACCGTCCTCGTCGGCCTGATCGTCTTCGCCGTGCTCTTCGCCTGGGCGTTCGCCCCACGTCGCGGCGAGTGACACGATCGGCGCCGACCAGTGCGACCCGGCGAACGGAGGGGATTACTTCACCATCTTGGGTGGTCTAGGACGAGCCATGTTCGAATCGCTCACCCCACGGACGACGCTCGTCCTCGCGTTACTCGCGCTCGTCCCGACGATCGTCTGGATGCTCACCAGGTCCGGGCTCGGTGGTGCCATCGCGTCCGTCAACGTGGTCCTCATCGCGGCGTCGATGTACATCGCGCTGTCACCGATCGACACCTCACACCGACCGAGCGATCACGCCTGACCGACCCCTGCCGCTCGCGGGGCGATTCGAACGTGACGGTGTCGATCGAGCCCGCTGGGAGGTGCCGGTGGGATATCCTTCGAGGTCACAGCTTGCCCCAGCATTAAGCCCGCTCGGGTGGGAGCGGTCCTCTGTGACGCCTCCGATCCGACGACTCGTGCTCGACGTACTCAAGCCACACGAACCGGATATCGCCGAGTTCGCACGCAGTGTCGCCGACCACGCCACCGTCGACGCCGTCAACGCCGTGCTGGTCGAGACCGACCGGAAGGTCGAAACGATCAAACTGACGATCCAGGGGACTGCCGTCGACCTGCCCGCGATCGGCGAGACGATCGAAACGTTAGGCGGGTCGATTCACTCGATCGACGAAGTCGTCTGCGGCGAAGCGCTCACCGAACAGAGTCCGACGCCGCAAGATCGGTGAGTCAGCGGTCGCCCTGGACCCACGCACCCGTCTACCCGTGATCGAACGAATTCGTGATTTGCTGGGCACGGGCGACGTGGCGTCGATCTCCCGACGGTACTTCATCTCGAACGGCTTCGACGGCACACTGACCAGCATCGGTATCGTCGTCGGCGCGTACCTGTCTGGCGTGACGGACGGCTTCACCGTCGTTCAGATCGGCCTGGGTGCAGCCGTGGGGTTGGGGACGTCCGGCGTCTGGAGCGTCTGGGAGATCGAACGAGCGGAAAAACAGGCAGAAATCATGACTATCGAGCGGGCGATGCTCACCGAGCTCACGGACACCAGGGTCCAGCGGGACCAGATCGCGGCCCGAAAGATCAACGCGGTCGCGAGCGGAATCGGCCCGATCATTGGTATCTGCTGCCCGCTTGTCCCCTTCCTCTTTCATGGCACTCTCGTCACGCTCCTCGAAGCGACGGTACTCGCAGTCGGAATCGGCGTCGGACTGTTGTTTATCTTCGGGGCGTATCTGGGATCGATTTCGAAACAGAACTGGATCGTCGCCGGACTCCGGATGGGACTGGCAGGGGTCGTCGTGGCGATACTCAATCTCTTCTTGCCGGGGTGATCGACGAAACAGGAGTCAACGCGACTTCCCGCCGGAACACGGCCCGGTCACTCTTCGGCAAAGTCCCGATCGTCCCCGTCGATCCGCCGCGCGACGTCGACGCGATAGTGCGAAAGGATATCGCGGCCGAGGATCACGGGATACTCCATGTGACTGCGGTCCTCGATGCTCGCGGTCACCGTGTGCTGATTGCCGCCGACGCCGACCACGACGTCGACGACGGGGCGACTCCGGCTCCCCTTCGAACTGCCCGTCCTGACCTTCGTGATGGACTTGATCGGCCCGGCGCCGATGTCGGCGGCGAGGCTAGTGTCGATGCTCGTCCGACTGGCGCCAGTGTCGGACTTGGCGACGATCGATTCGGAGCCACGGGTCCCCGTGAGGATAACCTCCTCGGTGTAGCCGATGTTGCTCGGCTCCTGCTCGTCGGCGACCGGCTCCGGCGGCAGGAAGGACGGCCGCGAGTCGTCCAGCGTTCGTGCGAGTCGATCGACGTCCTCGTCGTCCACTTCGCCGCCGACGCGCTCGATGGCGAGTTTTGCGATGGATGGCGCGGGACTCACACCCGTTGCCTCGAACAGCCCCTTGAATCCGGCCGTGGGGTTCACCTCCAGGACGAACCAGCCGTCGTCGCCTTCGACGATGTCGACCCCTGCGTAGTCGAGACCGATCGCCTCAGTCGATTGCAGCGCGATCTCTCGGACGCGGTCGGGGAGGTCGTCCGTGGCATCCTCGACGGAACCGCCGAGGGCGACGTTCGTCCGCCAGTCGTTCTCCGGGGCGTACCGGTACATCGCGCCGACGATCTCGTCGCCCACGACGTAGATCCTGATGTCCCGGTGCTGGCTCGCGTCGCGTTCGATGAGCTCTTGAAGGAACGCGTACCGGTTGCCGACCTTCGGGTTGACGCGCTCGCCCGGGCCGACCTTCCACGTGCCGCCACCGTGGGTGCCGATGGCGGTCTTGTAGACCGCCTCCTCGCCGAAGTCCGCACGGGCCTCGTTGAGGCGATCGCTGCTGAGCGAGAGGAGGACGTCGGGAACCGGAAGTTCGTGGGCGGCGAGGGTGACGGCCGTCGAGAGTTTGTGGAGCGCCGTCATCGACGCGGTCGGCGGATTGAGTGTCGGCACCAGCCGAGAGAGCGTGTTGACGATGCCGAGGGCCTCGCAGGGCTGTTCCGTGTTCGAGAGCAACAATCGGTTCGCGATTACGTCGACGGAGGGCTCCAGGCTGACGCGTCCATCTTCCACACCGATAGTCGTATTGTCCGCTCGAAGCCACTGCGGGCGATGGCCCAGTTCCTCGATCGCGTTACAGATCGCCTTCGTCTCTTTGCTCGTGTGGAGGCTCAACACCCCGACTGTGACCGGTTCGGAAGAAGTCATACAGAGATAACATCAGCCGATGCGAAAAGAGTTGCCACCTGCTTCGACGCGTGCTACAGACGCTGTCCCACGATGCCTGCTCACGACCTTCGGACATCACTGTCGGTTTTCCTGGGAGACAACCGTCGTTCGGTCATATATGACATCCAGGCACACACACACACACACACACACACACATACCGGCTGACAGTCCTACCCGAGTACTGCCCGAATCGATCGACGTTCGATCACCCCGCTGGCGAATGCGAGTGCGGTCCAGGAAACCACGCCGATGCCGATCGCAACCCCGAGTAGTGGAAGTGACGTGATCGGCGGCGCGACGACGACGATCGTCCCGGCCATCACGCCCGAGACGGCGACGACCCGGGCGGCGTCGATCGCTAACTGGCGCAGGTGCAACGATAACTCGTCGTGGACGACGTAGAGGGTGACCGAGACGTAGATCGCGTGTGTCACGACCGTGGCGAGTGCCGCCCCGACGACACCAATTGCAGGAATCAGCGCCACGTTGAGCGCGAAGTTACCGACCGAGGTCACCCCCTTCGCGATCGCTCGCTCGCGCGCACGACCGAGATAATCGAGACTGTCACTCGTCAGATTCGTGATCGTCTGCAACACCACGAATCCGCTGAGAAGGACCAGTACGGGGGCGGCGCCGGCGTACGACGCACCGAAGACGAGCGTGACGAGTGGCTCGGCGACGAGGGCCAGACCGACGGCGGCCGGGACGTACAGCGCCAGCGCGTTCCCCAACGCCGTCTCGTAGAGCGCTCTGACACGATCGACGTCACCACCCGCCTTCCCTTCCCCGAAGTTCGGCGAGATGACGAACCCGAGCGACTCCGCTGGCGCGAGGACGAAGTCGGTGAGCTGTTTTGCGAGTGTGTAGAACGCGACGGCAGTCGAGTTCAGGAACACCCCCACGAGGACGATGTCGATCTGTTTGTCGAGGACGTTCGCCCCACGCGTCGCGGTAAGCGGGACGGCGTAGCCGACGAGCCGACGAGCGAGGCCCGGTTCCATCTCCGCGGACGGTTCGTGTGCCTCGTAGACGAGCACGTACATGGCCACGAGGCCGAAGCCGGCGGCAATCCCGTACCCGACGACGTAGCCGACGAACGCACCCAGCGCACCGAACCCGGCCAGGACGAACGCGACGGCGAACACGAGTCGACCGACGCCGCCGAGCGCCCTGACGGTCGCGCTGTATCCGAGTCGGTTCGATCCCTGAAAGACGATCTCCGGAAAGACCGCGAACGACTTGGCGACGACGAGCAACGCACCAACGGCGAAAAACGGTTCCGCAGCGGGTTTCCCGAGCACCGAGGCGAGCGGTCCAGCGCCGACGAACAGGACCCCTCCCACGAGGGAGACGACGGCCAGTTTGTAGCCGAGTACGTGCCGCAGGAGGTGTGGGATCTGGCCGGGGTCCGTCTCGCCGTACTCGGCGATGTAGCGCGCGGCGGACTTCCCGAGTCCGAGATCCGCGGCCAGCTGGACGACCGCCAGCACTCCGATCGACCAGAAGAGCAGGCCGTACGCGCCGGGATCGAGGAAGACCCGGGCGAGCAACACCATCAACAGCGCGCTCGAGAGCATGTACGCCGCTCTGGCGACGAGCGTCGCGGCGAATCCGCGGACGATGTGATCGAGTGAGCGCATAGAGGCCACCAGCGAGCGTGCCAGCACAGACTGCCGTCGGCGACGTCGACCGGTTCGTCGAGCGGTCACAGAATTGTTATCTGGGCCGATCAGCGGGCAGGGAGAGCTTTCGAGGCCGAGAAAACCCACGTTGGGGCGACCTGCAGCCTACCACCACCAACTGGTGGCGCCTGGGCCGGTGGCCCGACACCCGCGCGAGGGTACAAGAGCGGACGAGGAAAGCCGATTCGATGGGTGAAGAGCGTCGAACTCAGAGGTAGGAGGCGTCCCAGCGGGTCGCTTTCCGTTTGTTGCCACAGACGTTACACTCGATGCGACCCATGGCGTCCATCGCGTTGTCGAGCGTCTCGCAGTTTCCACAGAACCAGCCGAAGCGGTCGGTTTCGTCGCGGGACTCGTAGGCGCTGTAAAACGGCGCCTCCGAGCCTCGGTCGGCTTCGCCGTAGCTGACGAACACCGTGGTGCCGTCTTCGAGTTGCCGTTCTTCGATCGCGCGCCACTCGGCGTCCGCGTCGTCGCTCTCCATGTAGACGTTCTCGGTGTACGTATCCGCACCGATCTGAATGCTGCGCGTACCCGCGCGTTCGAAGCCGTGTTCCTCGTAGAATCGGGTCCCGTCGTCGTTGCCCTCCAGGACGAACCCACGAATCCGCTCGGCGCCGGCATCGAGCAACGCTTCCCGCGTGCGGGTCAACAGTCGAGAACCGAGCCCGGCACCTCGCTCGTCCGGGCGGACGTGCAACCAGTGGAGGTGGCCGATCGTCTCCCCGTCACCGACTACCTCGGACTGACTGAATCCAGCCGGTTGGTCGTTCTCGGCGATCAGGACGATCGTATCGTCGCTCTCGACGAGATCGGTCGTGGCCTCGTCGCTGTACCACTGTGCCAGGGCGTCCTCGATCGTCTCCTCCGAGAGAAAGGACGTGTACGACGCGGTTACCGACTCTTCGGCCATCGACCGAATCGCCTCCGTATCTGCCGCGGTTGCCTCGCGAAACTCCATATCCGGGGGAATCACAGCCACGTACAAAACGTTCGCCCCCCGACGCAGGTTTCGAGGCTAGACGGCGGGCATCCCTCCGCGAGGACGATCCCTACGGCCCGACCGACCACGGGTACGACGCAGGCACATTTTATACCCGCGACAGCCAATCAACGAGGGATGACCGACGGAACGTCGGACGGGGACCAGCCGGAACCGTTCACGTACGACGGCACGCAGGTCGACCCTGGCGAAGCTGTGAACGATCGGTACCGGATCAGCGAGACGTATCTCGGCGATCCGATCCGCGTCCCGGTCACGATCATCAACGGTACGCACGCCGGCCCCACAGTGTTTCTCTCCGCGGCTGCCCACGGGGACGAACTGAACGGCATCGAAGTCGTCCGTGAAGTGGCCCACGACTGGGATCACGCGGATCTTCACGGGACGCTCGTCTGTCTGCCAGTATTGAACGTCCCCGGCTTCCTCGCACAGGAACGGTATCTGCCGATCTACGATCGGGACCTCAACCGGTCGTTTCCCGGCCACGAATCCTCCACGAGTGCGAAACGGATGGCACATCGACTCTTCACCTCGTTCGTCGAACCCTGCGATTTCGGCCTCGACTTCCACACGTCGACGCGCGGGCGGACGAACATGCTTCACGTTCGGGCAGACACCGACGATCCCGCCGTAAAACGCCTCTCACACGCGTTCAGTTCGAACGTAGTCATCGACGGATCCGGTCCCAGCGGATCGTTGCGCAGGGAGGCGACCGAAGCCGGCGTGCCAACGATCACGATCGAGATGGGCAAAGCCCATCGCTTCCAGCGATCGTTGATCGATCGGGCACTGACCGGTGTCGCGAGCGTCCTCGCTGAAGTGGGCTGTCACCCTGATTCTGCCGTTCACTGGCCCGGGTGGCGAACGGTCATCAGCGACTCGGACGAGAAAACTTGGCTCCGGGCCGACGCCGGCGGCATCGTCGACATGAAGCGCGGCCGTGGCGAGCTCGTCCACGAGGGCGACGTGATCTGTACCATCACGAACCCGTTCAAAGAGAAAGACGACATCGTCCCCGTCACGGCACCCTTCACCGGCTTGATCGTCGGCGTCCTGGAGAACCCGGTCGTCTACCCCGGCAATCCCGTCTGCCACCTCGTCGCGCTCGACGACACCACCTTGCGGGCGCTCGAACACGAAATCGAATCCTCGCTCTCGATCTTTGCCGGCGGACGCGGTCGAGGCGAGGAGTGAAAACGGCGGGCGAGTTCCAGTGCAGAGTTTGGTTTCCGGCAACGGCGGCGCCCAGCGACGGAAAGTAACTACTATACCACCGGGGTTCGACGCATCTGGTGAGAGTATGAGCGAGTCTTACAACCGTGGCCTGATCGAAGACTTCGGTCGGTGGCGGGAGTTCGCGCCCGGGATGTGGGCGTGGATCCTCCACAAGTTCACCGGCTGGATTCTCATCGGCTACCTGTTTACCCACATCGCAGTGCTGAGCAACGCGCTCGGCGCCGCCGGTAACGAGGCGAAGATCGCTGCCGGGGAGGACATTTACACGACGACGCTGCAGGGACTCGAAGGGCTGTTCCTCATTCGCGTCCTCGAAGTTGGCCTGCTCGCGGTCGCCGTCTTCCACATCTTGAACGGCGTCCGCCTTCTGATGATCGACCTCGGCATCGGACTGGAAGCTCAGGACAAGAGCTTCTACATCTCGCTGATCGTCACCGCGGCGATCACGGTCGCGAGCGTGCCGACCTTCATGACGGGGGTGGGCGCCTGATGGCCGAACGCTACTCCAGTTTCACCCCCGGCGGCACCGGCTGGCTGCTCCAGCGCGTGACCGCTGCGTTCCTCGTGGTGACACTCGCGTTTCACTTCTTCCTGCTTCACTTCGTCAACCACGCCTACGAGATCACGTTCGCTGGCACGCAGATGCGCATGGAGAACATAGGGTACCTGATCACGATGGTTCTCTTCCTCTGGGCAGCCGCGTTCCACGGGGTCAACGGCGTCTACAATGCGCTCGTCAACCAGGGACTCTCCGGGACGCCAAAGCGAATCGTACTGGCGATACTGAGTCTCGCCGGCTTGGCGCTGGTCGCACAGGGAACCTACGTGGCACTCGTCATGAACGGAATGATATAATGAGCACCCAACAGGAACAACCGACCGACGCCGACGACGCTGGAACAGGGCAGGCAGACGACGCGGCGGACGCCGGTCCCTCCCCACAGGATCGCCGAATGGACAAGAAGGCTGACCGACGGATAGAACGCGAACGAGCGGCGGACGCGACCGACGCCGACGCGGAGACGGTTCACCTGAAGGTGTTCCGGTACGATCCGGAAGTCGAGGGGAAGCAGGAACCACGGTTCGACGACTTTCACGTCCCCTTCGAGAAGGGGATGACCGTCCTCGACGCGCTGATCTACGCGCGTGACGAGTTCGATCCCTCGCTCACCTTCCGACACTCCTGCCGACAGGCGGTCTGTGGCTCTGACGCGTTCTTCGTCAACGGCCGCCAACGCCTGGGCTGTCAGACACAGATTTCGGACCTCGACGGACCGGTGCGCGTCGAACCGCTCCCCCACCAGGACGTGGTCAAGGACCTCGTCGTGGACATGGAGCACTTCTACGAGCAGATGCACGCCGTCGAACCGTACTTCCAGGAGGAGGACCTCCCAGACGGCGACCTAGAAGAGCAGTACCAGACCCGGGAGAACCGCGAGAAGGTCAAGATGTCCACGCGCTGTATCTGGTGTGGCGCGTGTATGTCCTCGTGCAACATCGCGGCGGGCGACAACGAGTACCTCGGCCCGGCGGCGATCAACAAAGCCTACCGCTTCGCCATGGACGACCGCGAGGGCGAGGAACTCAAAGAGCATCGACTGCGCATCCTGGAGCAAGAACACGGCGTCTGGCGCTGTCAGACGCAGTTTTCCTGCACCGAGGTGTGTCCGAAAGACATCCCCCTCACCGAGCACATTCAGGAGCTCAAGCGTGAGGCGGTCAAGAAGAACCTGAAATTCTGGTAACCATGTACGAACACGACGTCATCGTAGTTGGCGCCGGCGGCGCCGGGCTCCGCGCGGCGATCGCCGCACACGAAGCCGGAGCGGACGTGGCGATGGTCACGAAACTCCACCCGGTCCGCAGCCACACCGGCGCGGCCGAGGGCGGCATCAACGCCGCGATCCGCGACGGCGACGACTGGGAACTGCACGCCTACGACACCATGAAGGGGTCGGACTACCTCGGCGACGCGCCGGCGATCGAGACGCTGGCACAGGACTCGCCCGAGGACACGATCACCTTAGAACACTGGGGCATGCCGTTCTCCCGCGAGGAGGACGGCACCGTCTCCCAGCGACCGTTCGGCGGCCTCTCCTTCCCGCGGACGACCTACGCCGGGGCCGAAACCGGTCACCACCTGCTGCACACGATGTACGAGCAGGTCGTCAAGCGCGGAATTCAGGTCTACGACGAGTGGTACGTGATGAACCTCGCCGTGACGGACGAGCCCGATCCGAACGACCGCTCCTGCCACGGCGTCGTCGCCTACGACGTCCAGTCGGGACAGATTCAGGGCTTCAAGGCGAACGACGGAGTCATCCTCGCCACTGGCGGCCCCGGACAGGCCTTCGATCACACGACCAACGCCGTCTCCTGTACCGGTGACGGCCAGGCGATGGCCTACCGTGCGGGCGTCCCGCTCGAGGACATGGAGTTCGTCCAGTTCCACCCGACGACGCTGCCCAGCACCGGCGTCCTCATCTCCGAGGGTGTCCGTGGCGAGGGCGGCATCCTCTACAACGAGGACGGCGAGCGCTTCATGTTCGAACACGGCTACGCCAACAACGACGGCGAGCTCGCCTCCCGGGACGTCGTCTCGCGGGCGGAGCTCACCGAGGTCAACGAGGGACGTGGCATCGAAGACGAGTACGTCAACCTCGACATGCGCCACCTCGGCGAAGAGCGCATCATGGACCGCCTCGAAAACATTCTGCACCTCGCGGAAGACTTCGAGGGTGTCGACGGCCTCGTCGAACCGATGCCGGTCAAGCCCGGCCAGCACTACGAGATGGGCGGTATCGAGACCGACGAGAACGGCGCCACCTGCGTCGACGGCCTCTACGCCGCTGGCGAGTGCGCCTGTGTCTCCGTTCACGGGGCGAATCGCCTCGGTGGCAACGCGCTGCCCGAACTCATCGTCTTCGGCAAGCGCGCCGGCCGCCACGCCGCGGGCGAGGAACTGGGAACGGCCGAGATTCGGACGGGCTACGGCGACGACGTCGAAGACGAGACCGAGGTCGGGGCACCCGTCGATCCGGGCCTCGCAGGCGTCGACGAGACGAGTCCCGCAAGCGGTGTCGCAGCCGACGGCAGCGGACAGGCGACGGCGACCGACGCCGTCCTGGAGCAGGCGGTCGAAGCCGAACGGGCCCGCGTCGACCACCTGATGGACAACGACGACGGTGTCAACCACGCCGACATCCGCTCGAAGCTCCAGCGAGCGATGACGGACTACGTCAACGTCTTCCGTACGGAAGACGGCATCAAGAAGGCCCTCGAGATCATTCGCGAGTGCCGCGAAGAGTACCAGCGCGTCGGCGTCTCGGATCCCTCCCGGACGTTCAACACGGATCTGCAGATGACCTACGAGACGCGCAATCTGATCGACGTCGCGGAGACGATCGCCCTCGGCGCGCTCGTCCGCAACGAGTTCCGCGGCGCTCACTGGCGCCAGGAGAACCAGATTCGTGACGACGAAAACTGGCTCAAACACACGATGATCACCTGGGACGACGGTGCACCGTCGATCTGGTACCGTCCAGTCATCCTCGAAGGAGAGGACAAGACCTACGAGCCGAAGGTCCGCAGCTACTGATCGTCCCGACTTCGGAATTTCCCCCACGTCGGTTCCGAGAACGCAGTCTTTTCGACGACCCGTTAGAAGCCGAGTGCCTCGACGAGATCGATCCCGATCCCGAGTGCCTCGACGAGTTTGTACCCGAGAAAGATGCCAACGATCCCGAGGAGGCCGGGTAATTCCGGCGGCGCGGGGATCGGAATCGAAAGCATACGAAACAGTCCACCAGTGAGCACACCCGTTGCCAGTGCGAAGACGGCGAGTTGTGTCGTCATCGATTCGAGCATGGGGAGAGGCTACCTAAAGTGATGCGCACACCGTGGCAAACAGTGCCGGCGGCGATTGGACCGCGAGCAGCTGGGTTGCGAACCGTACACAGATCGACAGCGACCAGTTTTCGTTCAAAATTGATACGGCCATAGGTTCGGGAACCGCTGATCGACACGCCCTCAGAGTTCGATTCGTTCGACCAGTTGTTCGCGGTTCTCGTTGGTGTTGACCGCGACGATTCGGACGTGGTCTTCGAGCATCGACCGCTCGAGTTTGGCCTTCAGGAGGTTGTCGACCTGATAGACGCCGGCGGCGTTCGTCATCGCGATCTCGACCATAACTGGGCTCGAATCGCCCTCGTGAAGTGAGACACGACTGATCGCCTGACTCGAGAGCGTGTTGATTCCGCGGCCGCCCTGCTCGTACGGGATGCGCGAGCGCCCGCGTTCCATGTCGAGTGCATCCGCGACACGGATGACACCGGCTTCGAGCGTCAACGGATCGACAGGGGTGTGGTGACAGAGGATCGCGTGCAGGACTTCGCCCTTTACCCTGACGGCGTCGACGGTGTCGTAGAACTCGGGGAGGATTCGATCGAGGACGTCCGAGGCGAGCGGAACCGAGTAGAATGGGTGGCGATCCCGGTGGACGACGTGCCCGACGTCGTGCAACGTGGCCGCAAGGGCGATGATCACGGCCTCGTCGGATTCGGCGAGGCCCTGTTGACGTGCCCCATTGAAGGGGACTGAGCTGGCTTTAAGCAAATCGTACAGACACAACGCCCGGTTACGAACGATTTCGATGTGTTTTGGCCCGTGATCGTTGTATCGCATCCGATCGACTGCGTTGACGTTCTGGGCCTCGAGAAACGTCTGGATCTCGGTGTCGTCGGCGATAAACTCGAGAATCGAGTTGACAGGGCCGTCGGGAAAGGCGTGGGAAGCGTCGGGATCGTAGGTTCGGTACCCTTCGCTCGTCTGATCGGTCATACCCGTTTCTCGACTGGCACGGCCAAAAGCCCACCGCACAGCCACCGATAGGAGACAGATCTCCGTTGAATTCAGTACCGGCCATCCATTGAGCAATCGAGCGGTCGGAATCGGTTCCGTACCGCTGGCAATCGAGCAAACGACGGCAATAATACTGCAATTCTCACCCCACACACTACGCCCCCATCTGTTGTAAATAAGTAGTATGGGAAACAGATCCCACGTTCGCGGGACCGCGCGCTCCAAAAAGGTTATAATTGCCAGTCGATAAGGATCGGATAGAGATGGTACCCGAAACCATACCACTGTTCGTGCCAATGCCGGGTGCGATGGAGCTTGGCGTGATCCTGTTCATCGCCATCCTGTTGTTCGGCGCCAACAAGATCCCGAAGCTAGCTCGATCCACCGGTGAAGCCATGGGTGAATTCCAGAAGGGGCGTGAAAAGGTCGAGACGGAACTCGAAGAAATGCGTGAAACCGGAAACTACGACGATACGTCGTCCGACGAGGACTTCGTCGACACCGAGCCCGTCACGTCGGAGGACGGCTCAGACACGGCGTCCGCGGAGGAGAGTACCGAAACGGAATCCCAGTAAGCTGTTTTCGCCGGGACGTGTGGCCTAGCGGAGAGGGCAGAAGGTTCCTAACCTTCTGATCGCGGGTTCGAATCCCGTCACGTCCGTTTTCCGCCGAACAACAGTGAGGCGTGAAAACGAAATCGGGATTCGAATAAGACAAGTCGCAGTCCGTGAGCGACGCGAACGGATCATCTTCGCGTAGTTCGTATCCCGTCACGTCCGTTTTGCGTCCAACAGGATCCCGTCACGTCCGTTCACCGAGGACCCGTCGATAGAACACGTGACGGCAAACAGATGTGGGCAGAAGAGTTCGCAGTGAAAGCCCACGCTGCACCCGCCACTGTACAATAATTATTTGATAGATCTAACAGCGAGAATCGGCGGAAGGTATCACCGCAAACACGAAAGTGTGTTGAAGCGTGTGGAAAAATATAACCTAACTGGGTGGACAGTACAGTATATCAATGAATCGCAGGCTGGGAGCAGATCGGGCCATCGGTTGGACCCACCTGAGCCGGTGGGGAAGCGAGTCCGGTGACAGACCCATTATCAGGACCGATAATCTACGGATGAAACTTTTTACGGGGGAGTACTTCGGGGGCGTTAATGGCTATTGACGAGGGCGACCACGCCGGCGGGTCGGAATTTTCTGATGCCGGAGCATCAGATTCGACCCCGGGTGGTGACGAAACGAGCGGGCCCACGAGCGGGGCCGACGTTCGTGTCGGGAACTACACGTGGGCAGATTTCATGGCGGAGTACGGGTACGAAGACGAGATCGACGACCTGTACCCCGAAGACAAGCAGGTGAGCGGGAAACTCGGCCTCGATGCCGACGGGACCGCAGGGACACCCACTCGCGAGGAGTGGAACAGCGTCGACTTCGATCCCACGGCACATCTCGGCATCCATCCGACAGAACTCGACGAGCAGATTACCGAGTTGTACGCGCCGAACGCGAAGTTTCTCTGGGAACGCTTTCTCGAGTACGTCGATCCCGAGACGACGCCCGTCACGAAAGACGTCTACACCTGGGAACACTACAAGTGGGAGTACTACTACGAAGACGACGGAAGTCGACCCAGGTCGGGTGGGGAGATAGATCGATTCGACGGCGAGCAAGCACTCGGGTTCGATCCCGACCGGATCGAGGAACACGTCCACGCGGCCGGCAACGCCGCGATGGAACTCGACGAACTCGTCGATGAACGGACCGTCAACGTCAACGACGAGGTAGACGAAGACGAGTTCTTCTCGACGGACAACGGCAATACGACCGTCGCCAATCGGTACGACCTGGAGAAGGCCGTCCCGTTCGAAAAGAAGAAACACTTCGTCGAGACGGAACGCTACTGGGTGAACAAACCCTACGCGTTCGTCGTCATCTTCCACTCCGAAAAGGAAAACGAGACGAAGTACTACGCCGTCGAGCCGTACTGCAACGAGATCGAGACGGAGCTGCAGGAGTTCCTCTCGGGGAAGCTCAGGACGGCGATCAAATACGCCGACGACAGCGTGAAGACGAGTACGGACGAGGAGGGTCGTCGGAGCGTCATCGAACGCGAAACCCGTCGATTGTTGAAACGCTACGATCTGTTCGAAGGGACCCAGAACGAGACGACGATGGGGATCGTCGAAACCGTCAAACAGCTGTTCGGAGACGACGAAGACGACGGCGACGAAGCTCCACAAGCGCCCGCCCAGCTCGAGGGCATGTCGGTCCGTCCCGAGCCGGTTATCCTCGAGGAAGATCCCGATACGGTCTCCGAGTATCAGGTCGAAAAGCTGCTGTACCTCCTGAAACGTGACTTCATCGGCTACGAGCGGATCGACCCGATAAAACACGACATCAACGTCGAGGACATTTCGTGTGACGGGTACAACTCCCCCGTCTTCGTCTATCACTCCGGCTACGAACAGATCATCTCGAACATCTATCACGGCGAGGACGACTTGGACGACTTCGTCGTCAAACTGGCCCAGCGGTCCGGGAAAGGCATCAGTAAACGACTCCCGCAGGTCGACGCGACGCTACCAGACGGCTCCCGTGCACAGCTCACGCTCGGGAAGGAGGTCTCCGATCACGGGACGAACTACACTATCCGACAGTTCAAAGACGTCCCGTTCACGCCGATCGACCTCATCAACTGGAATACGTTCAGTTTGGACGAGATGGCCTTCCTCTGGCTCTGCATCGAGAATCACAAGAGCCTGATCTTCGCCGGCGGGACGGCGTCGGGGAAGACGACGTCGCTAAACGCCGTCTCGCTGTTCATCCCGGCAAACACAAAGATCGTCTCGATCGAGGACACGCGCGAGGTCGAGTTACCGCAGCGTAACTGGATCGCGTCGATGACCCGGCCCTCGTTCGCCGACGACTCGACCGGCGACATCGACGAGTTCGACCTCCTGGAAGCCGCACTGCGTCAGCGGCCGGACTACATCGTCATGGGTGAGATCCGTGGGGAAGAGGGGCGGACGCTGTTCCAGGTCATGTCGACGGGTCACACCACCTACACCACGTTCCACGCCGACTCCGTCGACGAGGTCCTGAAACGGTTCACGACGGACCCGATCAACGTCTCGAAGACGATGTTCACCGCGCTGGATCTGGTCTCTATCCAGACCCAGACACGTGTGCAAGGGCGGAAGGTCCGCCGGAACAAGTCGCTCACCGAGATCAACCACTACGAGGCCGAAAACGACGAGATCAACGTCCAGGACGTCTACCAGTGGCAAGCCGAGACGGACGAATATCTCAAGATGGGCGATTCGAACACGCTCGACGAGATCATGTTCGACCGGGGCTGGAACCACGAAAAACTCCGGGAGGAACTCTTCAAACGGAAGACGATCCTCGCGTACCTCATCCGGAACGGTCTCAACACGTACGCCGAAGTCGCCGCGACCGTCCAGGCGTTCATCAACGATCCGGAGACGATCCTGACGCTCATCGCCAACGGGCAGCTCGAAAACAGCCTCGACGATCTCCGCGAGATGGAGAGCGTGCTGATCGACGTCGACCCGGAGAAAGAGGAACTGGTTCCCCGGCCGGACGCCTCCTCGGAGACGTACAACCTCTCGATGGACATCCTCGAACGCGCCGAAGAGTCGCTGTTCGACGAATATCGAGGAAACGTCCCCAGCGGACTCGCGAGCGCACTCGGAGACGTCGAAGAAGAGACGACCGACGACGAAACGGACGCGCTGTTCGAATTCGACGCGGCCGAAGCGCAAGATCACCAGGATGACTTCTGGGCTTCAGACGACGAGGGATCGGTCTCGTTCGACGAATCTGGCGAGGGTGCCGGGCAAGGAGCGACGGCAGCCGGAAGCGACACGACGGTCGAGGCACCGGCGTGGCTCGAGGGAGAGCAACCGGACGGAACAGCGAGTGTGGACTCCGCCACTGAAGGACCGCGCGGAACGGACCAGCTCGAGACCACCGAACGGCCGCCGCTCGACGGCGAAGTCGGGACCACCGACGGGTCGATCGCCCTGGAGGAAAGCGCTGGCGGGACGACAGCAACCCCGGGAGGTTCAGCCGAGGACGAGGGAACCCTCTCACTCGAGGAACCAACCGGCGACACCGACGGAGCGAGTGATGGGAGTGCAGACGATGATGAAGAATCCGGCGGACTCGACGCCCTCTTCACGGACATGGACGACACACTTGCAGCGCTCGAATCTGACGAACCCGAGCCTGCACCGGAGCAGGGACAAGTGGAGGACAGTAAGCCGGATACGTCGGCGTTCGACGAGATGTTCCCGAGTTCGGACGCCGAGTCGATCTTCGCGACGGGCGAATCAACGGAAGACGAATCAGAACCCGACTGGGGACTCGGGACGCGTTCGGAATCAGTACGGAGAGACGACACGCCGGCTTCTGCTGGCGAATCAGTCGACACGACTGGTTCCGAGTCCACATCGGCCGACGGGTCGGATGGGCAGAGCGATACGGACGATGAAACGACGTGGGTCGAAAGCGAGCCACAGCCGGTAGACGACGAATCTGACCGGGTCGACTCGCAGCCCGGATCAACTGACGATGGTGGTGACTCGATCTTCGGCACCGACGACTCGTCACCGTTTACCGACGCGGAACCGGCAGAGGAATCGGATGCTGACGATTCGGTATTCGACTCCGAGTCTGACGACGAGGACTCGATCTTCGCCGCGAGTGACGAACCGGAAGCGACCGAGGAGGACGAGGAAAAGCCTACGAGAAAGGAGGAGGGAACGGACACCGAGCGTGACGACGGGGAGGCCGATCGATGAGCGTCGAGGGCTCGACCGCTTCCGACGGGAAGTTCGGGGACTCCGATATGCTCGGAGACACCTTCTATCCAGTGTACGCGAAGCTCTTCAGCGAGGATAGCCAGTTCGCCTCGGACGTCGAGACGAAACTCGCGCAGGGCCGGATGACCGACACCGTCGAGATGTACCTCTCGCGAGCGATCGGTATCGGGTTTATCAGCGGGCTCTTCCTGTGGATCCTGGGTCTCCTGGTTGGCTGGGGGCTGTTCGGAACGGGGATCATCACCGTCGACACGATCATCGGCGTGCCCGTGCCGAACGAGCAGGTGCTGTCGGTGTGGGAGACGATAAAAATCCCGACGTTGATCGTGGTCTGTGGGATCGTGTTCGGTTCACTCGGATTCCTCCTCGGGTTCGGCTCCCTTGTCGCCGTCCCCTACTCCCGGGCATCGGCACGAAAACGCGAGATCAACATGCTCCTGACCGACGCCGTGTCGTTCATGTACGCGCTGTCGGTCGGTGGGCTGAACCAGCTCGAGATTCTCCAGGCGATGGCAGAGGCGGACGATACGTACGGGGAGGTCTCGAAGGAGTTCCAGAACGTCGTCAACGAGACAGAGTACTTCGATACGGATTACCGGACAGCGATCCGTAATCAGGCGATCGAAACGCCGAGTGACGAGCTCTCGCAGTTTTTGACAGACATGCTCTCGATCGTCAACAGCGGCGGGGACATGGAGAGCTTCCTGCAGGACAAGAAAGAAAAGCACATGCGGACGGCCAAGCAGCAACAGGAACTCACCCTCGAAACCCTCGAGTTGTTCGGTGAGATGTACATGACGCTCTCACTGTTCCCGTTGCTGTTGATCATCATCCTCGTGATCATGCAGATGATGCCGAACTCGAGTGCGTCGCCGAACATGATCTTCGTCGCCGTCTACGGTCTCATCCCCCTCACGGGCGTCGGGTTCATTATCCTGGTCTCGACGGTCAAACACGACGAGGTCGGTGATGGCTATCTCAGCCCCGACGGCGGGCATCAACGTCTCGAAGCGACCCAGAACAAGGGATTGCTCGATCTCGGACTGATCGAACAGTTTACTGGAACGCACAGTGTCTTCGATCGTATCAAAAACCGGGAGGGAACGTACGAAACGCTCGGCGTGTTGAAAGAGCCACATTTCTTCTTCCGAGAGCACCCGCTGATGACCCTCACGTTGACAGTGCCGATGGTGCTGGTGACCATCACCGCTGCGATGGTCAACGGACTCGTCCCGACGTCCTGGGGTGGACTCGTCGACGACCCCGTCTGGGGGACGTTCATGTACGTCTACATGCCCGTGTACGTCATCCTCGTACCACTGGCCATCTTCTACGAATGGAATCTCCGGTCCCGTAACGGGGTCGTCGCGACGCTTTCGGAAGACCTGCGAAAGCTATCGAGTGCGAACGACACCGGCCTCACGTTGTTGGAGTCCCTGCAATCAGTTTCCTCCACTACCAGTGGGACTCTCGCTCGCGAATTCGAGGAGATGCACACGAAGGTCAACTACGGGATGAATCTGAAGGAGGCGATGATCGAGTTCAACAACAAGTACCACATTCCCCGTCTGGCTCGATCGGTCAAGTTGATTACGAAGGCCCAGGAAGCGTCGAACCAGATTTCGAGCGTTCTCAGAACTGCCGCTCGGGCGAGCGAGAATCACGACGACATCGAACGGGATCGAAAATCCCGAACCCGAATGCAGGTCGTGATCATCATCATGACGTTCATGACGATGCTCGCGGTCATCGCGATCTTGCAGACGCAATTCCTGAACACGATGGCCGATCTGGGATCCCAAAGCAACGTCGACTCCGGCTCGATGCAGGGAGCCGGCGGGAGCGGCATGTCACAGATGAACCTGACCGATAACATAAACGTCGATCAGATGGGGCTGTTGTTCTTCCACGCCATCACGCTGCACGCCATCCTCTCGGGATTCATCAGCGGCTATATCCGCGATGCAAACCTCATGAGCGGTCTAAAGTACGTCGTCGGGCTCTCGACGATTGCACTCGTCGCCTGGGCATTCGTCTCGTAATCATGCACAACGGCCATCTCACAGACACCGCCGACGATCATCCCTCGACCAGCAACGCGTCGGGTCGTGACCGCGGCCAGACCGTCCAGGACTTCGCCGTCGGCATCGGGATCTTCCTGCTCGCCATCGCGTTCGTCTTCTCGTTCGTCCCCTCGATCATCACGCCGTTCGAAGACGCTGGGGGCGCCGAAACCGCCCAGGCGGATCGGATCGCCGCCACGATCGTGGAAAACGCGTCGACGGGGACGACGAACGAACTCGATTTAACGGCCTTCAACAGCACATACAAAGATAAGACAAGCGAAGAGCTATCTGATGCTCTTGGGCTTAGAATAACTGATTCGAATACCGCCATAACTCACGTCAACATAACACTGACCGACATTGACTCCGATAATCCGGAGTCCGATATAACAGGTGGGGATCCCTACGACGACCAAATCGGTTCTAGCGCGACACGGATCGTGACGACAGATCAGTCCAAATGTGAGACGGCTTGTAAACTCACCGTGAGGGTGTGGTGACGATGGATAAACAACTGAACCCTTTCGATGATCGAGCACAGGCATTCACACTCGAAGGGCTCGTAAGTGCCATCATCGTCCTGACCGCTGTCCTGTTCGCACTTCAGGCGGTCGTCATCACACCGACAACTGGGGGCGCCGTCGACCGTGCCACGATGGGACAGCAAGAACAAGAGATCAGAGACACCCTGATCGTCGCTGGCGAGAAGGGAAACCTCTCCGGTCTGGTCCGACACTGGGATCCTGATTCGGGCGAGTGGAGAGATGCAAACGCTCCGGGACCCGGTGCGTACAATAGTACACAGTTCGCCTCACTGAGCGATTTCGGAACGATACTCGACGAGCAAGTCGTCAATGCTAGTGGGAAGTCGTACAACGTGGACTTCATCGCTCACGATCTAAATCCAGGTGACGAGGATGACAACCCATCTGCCGAAGAATCAATCGTTAGAATGGGTGGTGGTGCCAGTGATTCGGTCGTGACGGCAAGTTACACCGTTCTCGTTCACGAAGACCAATACTTCACAAACAGTACTGACGATGGATTCGAGGAGACTGGAACGACCGTCGACGAAGAGAACAACTATCCATTCCACCCGCAGGACTCATCTGAATACGTCCTCGTGGAGGTGCGTGTGACAGTATGGTAATCGACAGACCAACTTCAGACCGCGGTCAGCTCGTGCTCATCGGCGCCATCTCGCTGGCGTTCATCCTGCTGGGCGTCGTCATCGTCTTCAACAGCGTGCAGTACACGGAGACGATCGATAGCGGCGGGGCGAATGACGATATCTCGGAGATCCGAACGATAGAATCTGAGATACAGACAAATCTGGAGACATTGAGCGAAGAACAATCGGTTGATGACTCGGACGTTGAGGAATACATCGATGAGAACTACGCCCCACAGAAGGCAGCAGAGGGGCCGATACACATCTCTTATGTTCAAAGTAGTTACTCAGTTGGATCTCCAGATACATTCAAAATCAATATCACGACGACCGAGCTCACCGTGACGAAAGAGATCGAGGTGGATGCATGACGAGATTCGACCGCGACGATCGAGGGGTCTCCATTGCGGTAACCCACGTCCTCACCGTCGGCATCACCGCAATATTGATCTCCGGGTTGTTGATCGCGGGGTCGACGCTACTCGAAACGGAGCAGGAACGGTCGACCGAATCAACGTTAGAAACGATCGGGGAACGCCTCGCCGGAGAGATAGCGGCCGTCGATCAAACGACGGATGGAACGGATTCGATCACGGTGACGACCAGCCACCAACGATCCGTCGGTGGCTCGGGGTACACAGTGAGTTTGACCGACAAATGTGGGCAATATCCACTCATCGACACTTCCCCGTGTCTCGTCTTGGAGGCATCCGCGACTGAGCCAGTCGCGATCCCACTCGCACTCGAGGACGACATCGACACAACGACGGTAGACGGAGGAGAGATTCACGTGACCCGCGACGAATCGAGCGGCAACATCACACTGGAGGACAGCTGATGAACGATCACACGCTACGCAACGACGACCGCGGTGTGAGCGAACTGGTCGGCTTCGTCATCGTCTTCGGGATCATCATCGGATCGGTCGGGATCCTGTACATGACCGGCTTCTCCGCGATGGGTGCCGTCCAGGAACAAGAGCAAACCAGAAACGCAGAGCGAGCGATGGACGCGCTGGCGGAGAACCTGAACGATATTGTCGAAAAAGAGGGAGTCGCGTATCGGTCGGGCGAAATGAGTCTCCGGGAAGGGACGCTCTCGTCGACCGACAACGAGACCACGGTCGCAGTCAATGTTCCGGGTGAGGACTGGATCAACGCATCCGGTACACTTAGTTACCAAACGGGTGACACAGAGATCGTCTACGAAGGCGGCGCAGTCGTCCGGTCGACAGAAAGTGGCGACTGGACGATCAGAGAGCCACCAATTCGGTGTACGGACGATACGGCGATCATCTCACTGGTCCAGCTCGACGTGGACGAGACGGCCGTGAACGCTGCAGGCACACGAGCGATCTCCGCAACGCACTCCGATACGACAGTCCACAGGTTCGAAGAGGATGAGGTTACGATCAGGGTCGACTCTCCACGCGCCGAGGCCTGGGAACGCTCACTCGCTGCTGGCGAATGGGAACACAGAGGAGACGATGCCGACGGAATAGTGACCTGTGATCTCGATGGAGGAGACGAAACCGTAATCGTCAGGACGACGACGATGGACCTCGACTACTCGTAACCTCCTCAGCGCGCTCCAGTTAGTTCGACCAGTCACCACGGAGCATGACCCGGAGCCCTGCCCTCGACGCAAGTGCCTCCACGCGGCGTCGTCTGTCTGCCACGGAGCCTGACGTCTTGACGTAGAGACCGTTGGGTAGTTGCTCGTAGGCGTCCCACGTGGTGCCATCACTGTCGACCGGTTCGTCGTGGACGACGGTCGAACCGCCGTCTGGGCTCCACGGGAGGCGGATACCGGATAGGCCACGTTCGAAGAAGTACGCCGCCGCTTCCACCAGCGCGCCCGCGGACGTCGAGTGGGCGACCGCACCGATGGATCCACGGTCGTTGAACACGCGGACGACGAACTCTCCCGTCTCGTCGGACGCCGGCGCGATGGATTCCGGCCGTTCAGGCGCTGGTCCATCGGGTTCAGCCCCTGGATCCGAATCAGACGGTTGGGATGGCGCTATAGCTTGCCCGCTCGAATCCGTCCCTGATCCGTCCGCCGTGGCAGATTCGTCGATAGCAGCTAACAGGGCTGGGATCGATGCTTCGTCGACGGGTGGGCTCGACCCAAGTTCTTCCGTAAGGATGGACTCGATCGACGATGCAATTTCTGCCCCCGAGACAGCGATTCGGCGTCGTCGCACCGATTCGGTCGGAAGATCTCGGCAATGAGTCGTGACCGCGTCGTGGGAAAGTGGTGCAAACTGGCCACTACGAGTCGGAATGGATTCGTGTTCGATCTCGACGCGATCCGATCCGTCACCAGCGAACAGGACGAACTGGCGGCCGTTCGAGTAGATCGCCCGATCGATCCCCGACTGTCGCATGGCGGCGGCGATCCGGTCCCGACGATCCGGCGAAAGTGACTGATCGGCAGGCTCCGCAGCGACGAGGATCGCCGGTGTCGACGGAGACGAACCCACGACGAGGATCGAGTCGTACTCGAACTGTCCGATCGTCCCGCGCCCGATCGCGGCGTCGACGTCCCACCCGAGGTGCGTCCAGAGCGGTTGCAGTACCCAGGAGATCGTCTCCCGACGTGACCGCGGTGGGGCTACCGAGAGCACTCGATCGAGACGGGACGCGTATCGATCCAGTGCGAACTCGCTCATATGGACTCACTCGCATGGATCCACATGTAGTTCCCGCATTCACGGTTCGACAGCCGTGACAGATCAGTCGCCGAATACGCTCCGTCACGCCGTCTCGGCACGCACGGCACTCACGTGGCGTTTCGGACGGGATCGTCGGCTGTCAACGTATAGATGCGCAATCGGCCGTCGTGGACCGTAAAGAGCGATTTCAGCTCCGGTGGGATCGTCTCCGCTTTTCCGATGACCAGATAGCCATCCGATTGTAACGACCGACCGAGCGTTTCCAGAATCGGCGCTTTGTACGCCGGGTCGATGTAGATAAACAGATTTCGACAGATGACGAGATCGAATCCCGACTTCGGCTCGTCGTTTATCAGGTCGTGACGTTGAAACGTCACGTTCTCTCTCGCCGTCTCCGTCACGTGGAAAGCGCCATCTCGCTGCGTGACGTACTCCTCGGGGGAGTCGAGGAAGTCCAGTTGTCCTTCGATATCCGTCGTTCGCGACTGTTCGTACACGCCGGCTCGAGCGGTCTCGAGTGCGGGCGGACTGATATCTGTCCCGAGAATGTAGAAATCGGAGGCATCGATCCGTGGCTCTTCCTGGGCGAGCATGGAGATCGAGTACGTCTCGCGGCCGTCTGCACAGGCCGCGGACCAGACGTGGACCGACCCCGGTGATTGGGAAAGTGAAATGAGAACCTCACGAATACCCTCCCAGACGTCCGGATTGCGAAAGAACCCGGTGACGTTGATCGAGAGGGAATCCAAGATGGCTTCCTGTTCGTCCGGATCGGCCGCGAGCAGTTCGTGATAGTCGTCGTACCCGTCGCTATCGGTCCGACGGATGCGTGAGGAGATGCGCCGATCGAGGTAACTATCGTTGTAATGGCTCGTCGCGAACTCGAGTTCGTCCTCGACGAACGAACAGATCGATTCGAACCCGCCGTCGGTCACAGCTCCGTCACTCCGATATCTTCGTTGCCCTTGATGAGGAGTGTGCCCGTCTCTGGCGTGAATTCGACCGTCCGACCGTGACTGCCGCCGACGTCTTCGGCAACGAGCGGAACGCCGAGTTTCTCGAGTTCCTCGCGAGCGGCGACGGCGTTTCGCTTCCCGACACCCTCGCCAAAACTCTCGAACTGGAACATATCGCTGCCGCCAGCGATCTTCGCCTCTACGTCCGTGTAGGTCGCCCCGCGCTCGACCATGCGCCGGAGCAGTGCCCTGATAGCCGTGTCGACGTACTTGCCAGGTTTGAGATCACTGTTCTCGGCCGCGTCACCGTCTGGCAACATCGTGTGAGCGAGACCGCCGACTGCCACACCTGGATCGTACAGGGCGATAGCCAGGCACGACCCTAGCCCGTAGGATTTCAGCGTGTCGTTACCCTCCGAAACGACGAGTTCAGAGATACCGACCTGCACGGATTCGGGCGCTCCAGGTTCGCTTCCGTACGTCTTCATGTTCCCTCGAGGTCAGCGAACTCTGCGGTCGTTGGCGTTTCGTCGATCCGGCTCACGTCCAGGTCGTTGAGCGCACGTTCGAGATCGGATTCGTCCGGAATCGCGTAGACGTCACAGTCGAACGCCTGTCCATCGGCGACGACCGTGGTGTCGAAGACGAAGGCGTAATCCTGACTCTCACCGAGTTGAATCACGACCGGGTCGACGGCAGCCGCACCGATGTCGTGGATGAACTCCGGCGTCGAGTGATCGATCGTCGTATCGAGGACGTTCGCCCACCCGTCGAGGAAGCCACTCGCCATGATGTTTCCGAGTTCTTTGATGGCGCTCCGATCCATCTCCGTGAACTCGTCAGTTTCGTCGTCGGTCTCCATCGGGACCATCGCATCGACGATCTCCCGGGCAGACTGTTCGTCGAACAGGAAGAGCAGATACCCACTCGGTGTGCCGTCGAACTCGAAGGCGACACCGACGAGCGGCTCGTTGGCTACCTCCTGTGGAATCGCTTCGAGGGAGACGAAGTTGAGGCGTCTGATCTCGACGGTAGTGTCGATGCCGGTCAGCGTCGTGGCCGTCTTGGCAACTTCCTCGGCGCCCTGTTCGGCCATCCGGTCGAAGCCTTCGAGTTTGTCGTACTCGATTCCCTCGTTCGAGCGAAGGCGTTCGAGCAAGACGGCCATCGACTCGTGTTCGGGGAAGAGATAGTGCCGAAAGCCGGTTTCGGCGCCGACAGCTTCGATGTGACTCTGGAAGACCAGCGCGAGGTCGTCGTCACCCGGGGCTTCCTCGAGATCACCGAAGAAGTCTGAGGCTGTCGTCCCGCTCTGGAACTCCGGTGTGGAGACGTCGATGGCCGTCTCCAGGACGTCTGCCCAGCCGTCGACGAACCCGTTGTTCATGATCTGACCGAGCTCCGTCGCGGCAGACTGGCTCAACTCGTCCCCCAGCCCGGCGTTCGAATCGCCGAGGAGCGCTTCGATGATCGTTTCGGCACTCCCGCGATCGAAGACGAGAATCGAGTGACCGTCGATCCCACCCGATAGCTCGACCCGGACACCGACGTTCTCGACACCGTCGTCGAAATCGTGGCGGATCTCGGTGCCCCGCATGAAGTTGAGTTTAGTAACGCCTACCTGGGTGTCCACGCCGGTCATTTGCGTCAACCGACCCGCCGCCAGGCCCGCACCCTCCTGCGCCATCCGGTAGAAGGTGCCGAGAGCGTTTACGTCGAGTTTCATGCAGTTTGTGGTTCGATACCGTTGACCATCCCGACGAACTCTTCTAGGTCAGGGAACGCGTAGATCTCTGCTTCGATCTGATAGCTCGGAACGGACAACTCCGAATCGAAGAACAGGGCGAGATCGTCCCCGCCCAGCCCCGCCGTCCTGACGACGATGTCACCCGCAGGGGCGTACACGAGTTGTGGCGCCGCCGTGTCGATCGCCCGGCCGAGGACGTCCGCCCAGCCGTCGATGAACCCGGAGGCCATCATGTTCCCCATCTCCTCGACGGCGCTTCTGGCCATCTTTCCGGAGACGTTGCCCATATCGTCGACAACGTCACGAAGCATCAGCGCCGTGATCTTCTTCGCACTCGCCTCCGGGAACAGGATGAGAATGTGGCCGTGTGGCTCGTCCAGGAGCCTGACGCGAACGCCAACACGTTTGCCGGCGTCGAGTTGTGACTTGATGTCGTCGACGTCGATGAAGTTCGTCTTCGTCACCTCCATTCGCGCGTCCTCGCCGGTCAGTTTGCCCATGTTGTCGGCGACACCGTTCGTCCCGACCTTCGCCATCTCGTTGATAAAGCTCAGTTTTCGAATATCGACTTTTAGCGTCATTCGTTGATCCTCCGAAATCGGTCTGCGTGCCAGTTATTCATTGTTACAGGGTACTCACGTCGAGGATAGTAATAACTTCCCCCCGACCGCGGACGGTCGCCCCGCTGATACCCGGAACGTTACGCATGAAGCCCTCGAACGGCGTGATCACGACCTCACGGCGAGTGCGAACGACGTCACACTTGAGTGCGACCGGACGCACGTCGTCACGAACCCGGACCAACATCCCATCGGGATCACTCGACCGGGGGTCGTCGACCTCGAGCGCCGACGAGAGTTCCACGACCGGAAGCGACTCCTCGCCATCCTCGTAGACGAGTTCGCCGTCGGACTCGACGACGTCCGCACCGTCGGCCACGTCCCTGACGACGTCGACGGGGATACCGAACTGTTCGCCACCGCTCTCGACGAACAAGACGTCGTCCACAGCCACGCTTACCGGGAGGGTCATCGTGACCGTCGTACCTTCGCCCGGCTCGCTGTGGATCGATACCGATCCGTTCAGTTCGTCGACGGTTCGGCGAACGACGTCCATCCCGACGCCGCGTCCGCTGACGTCGGTAACCTGCTCCTTGGTGGACAGTCCCGAGTTGAAGACCAGGTCGTACGCCGCTTCGTCCAACAACTCGTCGGCTTCGTCACGCGTGAGGATGTCCGCATCGACGGCTTCCTCCCGAAGTCGATCGGCGTCGAGGCCGGATCCGTCGTCTGCGATGTCGATCGTGACCCGGTTCTGTGTTCGGTTCGCGCTGAGTTCGATCGTTCCTTCGGGATCCTTCCCGGCAGCCTTCCGCGATTCGACGGACTCGATGCCGTGATCGACGGCGTTTCTGACCAGGTGGATCAGCGGGTCGCCGATCCGATCGAGGACGCCACGATCCAGTTCGACGTCGGCGTTCGACTGATCGAACGTAACCTGTTTGTCCTGCTCACGGGCCAGGTCACGAACCACGCGCGGTAGCCGGTTCGTCACCGTCTGGAGCGGGACGAGTCGCACGTCCATCACGGTCTCTTGCAATTCTGCCGTGAAGTCCTCCAGATCGTCGAGTTCTCGCTCCAGTGTTTCGTACGGCTCCCGCGATTCGATCGCCGATCGGAGTCGGACCCGTGACGTAACGAGCCCCTCGACGAGTTGCAAGAGCGAGTCGACCTGGTCTCTCTCGACGCGAACCGACTGGGAGTGCGCCTCGAGATCGGTGTCGGTGTCCGGCGACGCTTCGGTGGGAACGGAGATATCCGGGACCGTCATCTCCGGAAGGCCAGCAAGCACCTCGTCTTCTGGGTCGTCACCAGCGTCGAAGTCCGTCCCGCTCGTGTCGATCTCGTCCGCCTCGGTCTGGAACGACGCCGATTGATCGCCAACCGAGTCGAACGCCGTCTCGCTTTCGGCCTGTGAATCGGCGTCGAACTCGTCAGCTGGCGTGGCATCGAGTCCGAAATCGTCGGAATCGAGGTCGAGGTCGGCATCGAACGCCGAGTCACTCGTGGCGTCGGTCGACTCCACGTCGCTACTCGTATCGAACGCGACAGCGTCGAGATCGTCAGCGAACGCCGTATCGTCGGAGCCGTCGTCTGTAAACGAGATCTCGTCGTCGAGACCACTATCGAACGCATCGTCGGTTCCAAACTCGGTATCCTCGGATCGTTCGGCATCGTCTTCAAGGCCGGAGAGGTCGACGGTCGACTCGTCGTCCGATCCAAAGCCGACGGACGACGGTTCGTCGTCGAACGCGTCACCGAACCCGTCGTCGGGTTCGACGTCCGATTCGGCGTCACCGAACTCGTCATCTGATTCGACGCCCGATTCGGCGTCGGCTGCGTCGGACGACGACGCGGGTTCGGAAACCATGTCGGACTCGTCGGAGGCTGAATCGATCGTGGCGTCGTCGAAACCGAGTGTCTCCGGGTCGTCCTCGGTACTGCCATCCGATTCGGAGGACGGAGCCGCTGACGAGTGATCGTCGCCCTCCGTATCAACGTCCGTAGCCGACGTAGCCGAATCACGGGCTTCAGACGATTCGTCGGCTGGACCGCCATCCTCGTCCACGAGCGGTTCGGTCAACCACTCGGCCCGCGAATCGGCGTCGTCAGCCGACGCCGGATCAGCAGTAGCGTCGGTGTCCGAAGCGACCGTCTCCGATGGTCCAGACTGGTCTGGCCCCGGTGACGTGTCGCCGTCCCAGGTGGCTGTCATATCGGCCGATGAATCGGCGATATCCTCGTCAGAATCCTCGTTCTGGGTCAGTTCGTCGAGACCGGTCGACAGGTCGAACGCGGGTGCCTCACTGTCAGTCGACCCATCGTCGCTGCCTGTCGCCGTCTCGGCAGTGTCGGGACGCGGGTCAGCCGATGCCTCCACAGTGTCAGCCGGGGTATCGGCATCGGACTCACGTTCGTCAGACCAGTTCGACGCCGAGATCGGCTCGTCCTCGCCCTGCTCGGTGTCGGCAGTGGCGGCCGGCGCCTCCGTCTCCGCATCGGGAGCCGACGGGCTGACCGGTTCGGCCGCCTCGTCGGCACTGGAGTCAGGGGATGAAGCAAACTCGTCTCCGTCCCCGACATCGGTTCCTTCCGCTGGTGTGGACTCGGATCCAGGGATACCTGACTCGGCATCATCGTCGGTGGAGTGCTCGCCGTCCGACAGAGACGCGGCTGGGGCGGTCGCAGTCGTTTCGTCGGCTGGCTCGGTACTGTCGTCCGCCACTCCTTCGAACTCGTCGACCGATTCGGTGGGTTCGCCGATCGGCTCAAACTCGGCGTCGGCCGGTGTCGGGTCGTCACCGACGGCCAACGATTCGTCGTCGACCGACCCCGACTCGTCGTCACCGTCGGTCGGTTCTGGTGTCGGATCTGTCGACGGTACCGTAGAACCGTCGCCCTCATTCTCGATTGCATCCGAATCATCCTCTCCAGCAGTCAGGCCAGCGTCGTCGGCCAGGTCTGTCGCGGTCGGTGACGAGTCAGCGTCAGTGTCTGTGGCAGGCTGAAGTGACGACTCGGTTTCGACCGCCTCGTCGGCCTCGGTTGGGGTCGCTTCGTCGTCAGCCACTGGCTCGTCGGTCACCGCCAGCTCGTCGTCGACTGTGGAATCGGGGTCGTCGACGGGAGCCACATCGTCTCCATCTACCGGTGGTGCGACGGCCACGTCGTCCGAATCGCTCTCTTCGGGTTCACCGTCCGCTCGATCGACGTCGGGTGGTGATTCGACGTCACCGGATCCGTCAGCACCCGACTCAGCTGGCGTGTCGGCCGCATCGGCGGCCGGTTGGTCGGGCGCTGAGTCATCGACAGGGTCAGTCGTGGCTCCACCGAACAGTTCGTCGGCGAACGCGGAGGACTCGGCGGCCGTAGCCGACGAGTCGTTACTCGACTCCGCCGCTTCGGGGGACTCCGTGTGATCGGTCTCCGTCGCATCGGCCGCCGCTCCAGCACCCTCGGCGGACCCAGCGTCGGGATCGGCAGTACTGACAGGTGTGGAATCGGGTTCGGCAGACACGCCACCCGTTGCTGGCTCGTCTCCCTCAGGTGCGCCCCAGGTGGGGGCCGAAGCGTCGGCGGACTCGGAAGGCGGCGCTTCGGTTCCGATCGGGTCCGAGGGGTCGGGTTCGTCGAGGTCGAGGAACGTCGGGTCGTCCACGTCGACGTCCTCGCCGAGCAGTTCGTCCATCCCGACCTCCTCTTCGTCGAATTCGTCGAACTCGAGTGCTTCGAGTTCGTCCTGGAGCTCGTCGAACCCGACCATGTCGACTTCCTGCTTGAGTTCGTCGAAGACGGCGCCTGCATCCTCGACGTTGTCCTCGTCGTCGGTCGTCGGCTCCGGATCGGGTTCCGTGGCCGCAGTGGAGGATTCGTCGGTCGTCTCGGGTATGAGATCGTCGAACGAGCCGGCGTCACCGATGTCCTCGAACTCGCTGGTGTCGTCGATCTCGTCTGCGAGCGCGTCGATGTCGTCGAGTTCGGTGAACTCGTCGAGCAGGTCGTCGACGGACATCTCGTTCGCCTGATCGGTCGAGAGATCCGACGCCAGGTTCTCCTCGACGGACGAGAACGAGTCGTCCTCGCTCGAGTCGAGTTCGTCGGTGACGCCGAGAATACTGAACGCTTCGACGGCACCGACAGGTTCGAGCGCGGCCGAAATGGCCTCCTCGTCGACTGCTGCGGCGAAGACGGCATCGATCCGGTTACCGTGTTCTTCGTTCTCGATGGCGGTTCGCGAGGGATCCGTCCCGATGAGATCGAAGGCGTCGACGAGGGCCTCGATCACGACCAGTCCGTTGTTCAGTTCGTCGCTGTCGGCGATCGCCATCCGAACGAGATAGGCGTCGTGAGCCGAATTTGCGGGCGGATCGAAACGGGTGAGAATCGCTTCGCGCTCTCCCGGCGATGGTGGGGTCACGTCTGGTGAGTCGTCCGTGAGCGGTTCACGGAGGGAGGCGATGACGTCCGCCGGATCGGTTTGAATCGTACCGTCGCGGGCGACCTCGTCGACCATTCGTTCGAGGCAGTCAACTGCAGCGAACAGCGTATCCATTCGCTCCGGTGAAACCTCGACAGTGCCGGCGCGAATCCCGTCCAGCACGTCCTCGATCGCGTGTGCCAGGTCGCTCGCCCGTTCGAGCCCCATCGCCCCGGCGTTGCCCTTCACCGTGTGGGCCGTCCTGAAAATGTCCTGCACGACCTCGTCGTCCGCCGGCGAGCGTTCGAGATCGAGCAACAAGTTGTTCAGCGTGGTTATTGCCGCTTCGGTCTCGTCGACGAATTCGCGCACGTAGTCATCCATCACAGATCACCTCTATCGTCAGCGTTCGTCGCTATCGCCCTCGCCACGATACGGGCCGGAAGCGACGTCGCGGGGACGATCTCGTCGACGGCCCCGGTTTCGATCGCCTGTTTCGGGATTCCGAAGACAGGACTCGTGGCTTCGTCCTGTGCCAGCGTGTGGCCGCCGGCTTCGTGTATCGCTTCGATACCGCGTGCACCGTCTCGACCCATGCCAGAGCAGACGATACCGACGAGATTTGGCGGTCGGGTCGCGGCGAGCGACTCCATCGTCACGTCGATCGAGGGACGCACCCCGTGAACGCGTGGTGCAGTCGACCGTTCGATCTCGACGGTGTCCGTCGAAGCACTGGATACCTCGAGATGTGCACTTCCGGGAGCGACGACAACCTCGCCTGCGCCGATATGGTCGGACACGCCGGCCTCCCGGACTGCGTACTCGCTCTTCCGATCGAGTCGAGCGGCAAAGCGTTCCGTGAATCCAGCAGGCATGTGCTGGACGACGACGATGCGAGCCCCGAGCGCTTCGGGAAGTGCTCCGAGTATTCCTTCGACGATTCGCGGCCCGCCCGTCGACGCGCCGATGACAATCGTCGGTGGCTCGTCCGGGACCTGTGGCACGTCGATCGGGACATCCGGCCACGCACCGATGGCGTCCGAACGACCACCCACTGCCGGAGGGGCTGGAGAGACCGCCGGACCAGCGGCCGATCCGCTCGTCGAGACGTCCGTTCCGCCCTCCGAGGTTCCCGACGCAAGTGTCCGCGTCCGCGTTCGAGACCGGTGGGCGGCAGCCGTCGTCTGTGCGAGCGCGAGCGCGGAGGTACTGGCCGCGGACAGCTCGTCGATGGTTTCGATCAGTTCGTCGGTGAGGTCCGAGATCGTCCGATCGCCGGCCCCGTCCGGTTTCTCCATGATCGCCATCGCGCCACGGTTCAACGCCTCCATCGAAGCGTCGGCCCCGTCATCCGTGTGAACACTCAACATGAGAATTGGAGTTGGGGTATCGGCCATGATTCGTTCCGTGGCTTCGATGCCACCGATACCGGGCATTTCGACGTCCATCGTGACGACGTCGGGGTCACACTCGGCCACGGCATCGACCGCTGCAGTGCCATCTGGAGCGGTATCGACCTCGTACCCCGCTTCGTCGAGTTCCTCACCGAGGACGGTTCTGATGAACGGTGAATCGTCGACGACCAGTACTCGCGTCATGCAGCGACGACGTCAGCGAGAGCTTTCCGAACACTCGGCTCTTCGAACGGTTTGGTCACGTACCCATCCGCTCCGGCCTTGACAGCGAGTTTCATCTTTTCGCGCTGACCGACGCTTGTACACATGATGACGCGCGAGCGGGGATCTAACTTCTTGATCGCGGCCGTCGCCTTGATCCCGTTGCACTTTGGCATCACGATGTCCATCATGACGATGTCGGGGTTCTCTTCTTTGTACAGTTTTACTGCCTCGGCTCCGTTCGACGCCTCGCCGACGATGCGATAGTCGTCCTCCAGAATCTGACGAAGGAGATTTCGCATAAAATGGGAGTCGTCGACGATAAGCACCCCTTGCGACATTTAGTTGTACACCAACATCTGATAGAAATACGACGACCATAAATGCTGTCTCCCGATTATCAGTCGTGATAAACTGGTCAGTCCAGAGAGCGATCCCATTGGGATCGTGGCCGCAATCGAGTGACGACAGACGACGTGATCTAGCGAACCGAGGCAGGATAGGTGGGTACGGCACCCCAACAGACACACGAACAGAGTGGCTGCTTGTCGAGCATGTGTCCTAATTCTGCATACAAACAATTGGGGAGTCAGGTGAATACCGTGACGGTCGGTCTCAAAATATAATTCTACCTAGATGAAGAAACGGACCGACCACGCGACAACGAGAGTCAAGGAGAGCGAGTTCGACAACGAGGCAGTAATTTCGTGGGTGTGTTTTCGCGTGCCACCTACCCCGGGAGCGGATTCAGAGACGCTACTCCGCAGTCGCGCGATCGACCGGATCCCGGTCGTCGACAGGGCGACCGGACGCCAGCAAGAACGCGTCCACGTCGAGGATGGGCGTGATCTCGACCTCGACCTCCTCCGAGTCCGGCGGCGAGTCACGATCGGCCGAGGCCGGTTCGTCGGGAGCGTCCTCGTCGAGCGAGAACTCACCGACGATCACACCAGACTCGTCCGGTTCGGCGGTCGATTGCGCACGTCCGAGTCCTGTCTCACGCACTGGGTCGTCGGCGTCCTCGGTCGGTTTGTCGGCGACCATGGAATCGACGAGGGCACCTCCCGTACGCGTCTCGACTCGAATCGCCCCACTGATGAGCGGATGGGCGAGTGCCGTTCCATCCCGTTCGTCCTCGTCGTAGGCGGTCTGGTCGAAGACTCCGTCCTCCGGGACGGCCTCCACGCCGATCACTTCGTCGACGTGAACCGCCGACGGTTGGTCACGGTCGTCGAAAACGAGCAACGTCTGTGCGTCTGACGGCCCGCCACTGTCCGGGAAGTGGACGTGCGGATCGACCAGCGTCGTGATCTGTCCCCGAATGTCGGTTACACCCTCGACGGCAGGCGACGAACGTGGCACTCGTGTGACGTCGACCGCGCGATTGATGACGGACCCGACGGCCGTTACCGGAATTGCCAGCCGATGGTCGCCGATCTGAACGATCGTAAATCGTTCGTAGACCTCTTCGTCCGGTGACTCACCCGTTTCCCCCTCGCTGTCCCCCTCGGCGTCTCGCACTCCGTCGGGGAGGTCCGAAGACATGTTCGTCTCGACGTATCTACGTGGACGGTTAAAACTGTGCCCCAACGCGACCAGTCAGCGATCGCGACCATCCAGCAACCAATCAGCGATCACGGCCGTTCGGCGGCCAATCAGCTGTCGTGACCGTTCGGCGACCAGTTCCCGGTCACGGTCGGCGAATTCCTTGTGCTGACTCACGGCAGATCCATTCGGTAGGATGTCGGTGGAGTCACTCCACTGAATCTCGGTAAATTCACTCCGATGGATCGTCCTCGATACCCATCTCGGCCCGCTGGCGTCGTAACTGCGCCAGGCGCCGGTACGTAGCGGCGGCAGCGATGCCACCACCGACGACGGCCAGTGCGATAGCCCCGTAGAAGATCCAGACGTCGCGTTCGTGATAGTACTGCAATGAGAGGGGCTCGTCGACCGACTCCCACTGGAGTGTCTCCGTGTCGTCGTGGATCGAGCGTTCGAAGCCACCCGGTGACACTGAGCCGAGAATCAGCGACGAAGATCGCTGGTTCGCCGGCAAGGTGACGTTGTACGAGCCCGATCGGAACGCAGGAAGGGAGAACGATTTCTTCCCGGCCGCTCCCGAGAACGCGACCGTTCCGTTCGATGCTGGGAGACTGATCGTCGTCTGTGACTGGCCCCGGTCGACGGCAAGCTCCGACCCGTTGACGACCGTGCCGTTCGCGTACCAGAATCTGACACTCTCGACGTCGAGCGGGCTATCGCTGAACAAGCCGCTTCTGTACACGTCGATTTCGTCGGTATCCTCGAGGTCGTAGACCGCCGCGAACGACCCATCGTCGAGCAGGCCGCCGGCTTCGAGATCGATCGCGACGGTGGCGTTTCGCTCTCTGAGGTCCGAATAGTCGTACTCGCTATCGAGTTGCTCGTCGGGAATCTGGTTCGAGGTGCACCCGGCGACGAGGAGGAGTGCAGTGACAGCGAGTGCAGCGAGAACGAGCCGCCGATTCGGTACCGAAACCATATCAGGGAACGACACACAGCAGTTCCGCCGGCAGGTACGAGCCGACGCTCGCGAGGAGCCCTGGCGGATCCGTGTCTTCCGTCGCGACGACACTCTGTTCGAGAAGTCCGAGCCGTTCGACGGTGACGTAGTCCTGGGCGTGCCCGGCCCGGTTGAGCGTCGCCCGAACCTCACCTCTCGTCGCACTATTGACGTTCAACCGACCGTCGCCACGCGTCCACTCGTAGAGGCGGTCACGTTCGGCGTCCGAAAGACGACTCGGTTCGTCGCCGCCGTAGACGAACTCCATCGGGAGGTGCTGGACCAGCCCGAAGCGCTCGCGAATCTGTGCGGGACTACCCGGACCGAGACCGAGCTCGTCGGCCTCGATACGAACCGGCTCGCCGGCGTCGATGACGAAACCGTCCTCGTCCCAGGCGTCGAGTGTTCCAACGGCTGTCGTCCCGGGTTCGAGCTCCGTGATTTCGCCCCACTCGTCTCTGAGGAGGTTTCGTGCCACGACGGCGTCGTCACCGTCGACGGTGACACTCGGGAAGTCGTCGTGTCTGACACCGATCTCGTAGGTGACGTCGAGCTCGCCCAGCGCGTTCTCGACGAGTGACTCCAGTGAGCGGAGCGTGCGCTCGCGGGCGTCGCCCTGCACGTACACCTTGGATGCGAGAACGACCATCAGGCCTCTGCGCCGACGTTGAGTTCGTCCTCGAGCGCGGCGATACGCTCGTCCATCGACGAGACGAGGCGATCGTTGTCCATCGCGTCCATCGGTGTCCCACACTCCGGACACTCGAACCCGAAGTCCATCGCCTCACCGAACTCGAACCGGATCGAGCAGATTTCACAGAGGTAGAACTCGTGGGTTCGTTCGTACTCTCGGCGGTCGCTGAGCGCCTCGTAGAGGCGGTGAAGCTCCGCTTCCAGATTCTCCGGGATGTTGTCGTACTCGAAGGTCCAGAGGTAGGTGAGCCAGCCGGAGTCCTCGTCGCGCAGCCGGCGATAACTCGCGAGATCGTTCTCGTACAGGATGAACAGCGATCGGCGGACGTCGTTCAACTCGAGATCGAGTTCCTCGGCGAGTTCCTCGTCGGTCACCTCGCCCTCGGGCGGGGCGGCCGCGACGGGCATCCCCTTCGGCCCGACCAGCTCGTGGAGGTACTTCTGTATGACCGGGTCCTCGAGGAGATCCTCAAAAGCCATTGGGTGACGATAGCCCGATCAGCCCATTAAGTCTTTTGAGAGCGAGTGGTGCAGATCGATCGGGGGGCTCGGACCCACCGGCCCCTCTCACCGACCGAATCGCACCGAAAACCACATAAATTGCCTGCAGTCGACCGGTCGGAACATTTCGAGGAGATTCGAATACCGCCGCCCATGGATGCACCCCATCCACTCGATCGACGACAGTACCTGACCGTCGCCGGAGCCGCCCTCGGCACCGTCGCACTCGCCGGCTGTGGTGACGACGGTGGCGGCCCCGAGGACGACAACGGTGACACCGGCGACGACACCGGGACTGACGACACTGGTGGTATCGACGACAACGAAACCGACGACGGGATGGACGACAACGAGTCGGACGACGGCATCGATGACAACGAATCGGACGATGGGATGGGCGACAACGAGTCGGACGACGGTACGGGTGGCAACGAATCGGACGACGGCTCGAATGGAAACGAGTCCGACAACGGCGCGTAAGACACGGCCAGCCGAGTGAAGCGACCAGCAGTCGATCGTCACGTGCGCACCACAGTCGACGATCGTCATGTGCCCACCACTGTCGGCGATCGACGCGCTGCGCGATCTCGACGTGACGCGTACTCGCGACCTCGGCCTGACGCGTACTCGACCGTCACGACCGAAATCGAATCGAGTCGGAAGCCCCTGCCGCTCCGTCGTCGATGAGTGCGTCGCCCTGCCCCCGCGACTCACATTCTTCTGTGCCTCCAGACCCGTCGTCAGCGAACGACACCACTGAGGACGTACTGATTCCTACGGGTTCGACACCGCAATAGATCGAGTCGGCCCTGTCGTCCCGACTACTCCTCGCTCACGGGCAATACCAGTTTGCCCGTCTCCTTCGGGACGACTTTCCGCGAGGCATCCACCCACTCGCGGTCGAGTTCGTCGCCGTCGAACAGCCGGTCGAGGAAGACGGCGAGTCCGGCGATTTCGGAGTGGGGCTGGTTCGTTACCCCGACGTTCCAGTCGGCCTGTTCGTACATCTCGAAGGGGACCTTCTCCGCGCCGACGACGACCAGGAGTGGGTCGTCCCCCTCCGTGACGGTCGATCGAATCTCCGACTCGACGGTCTGGACAGGTTCGCCGTACATCGTCAGGTGGGCGATCGGTCCCTCCCAGTTTCGCACGACAGCTGCCGGTTTCTCCACCAGTTCGGCAGTGAAGGGGCCGCCGAACCGGTCGGTGATGTCCTCGGCGGTCTCGACGGCGTCGGTCGCGTTGTCGGGAAAGATGACGCGATCGGCACCGAGTGCCCGTGCGGTCAATCCGACGTGGGTCGTCATCCGGTCGTCGCGGCCAGGCCGGTGACCCAGCCGGCAGACCACGACCTCGGGAAACTGCTCCATATCGGAGTCTCGTCCGGCGATCATATGTGCGTTCGGTTTCGATTGCGATGGTGTGATTCACAATCAACGAGCCGTCCGGCGGAATCGAGAGAGAGAGAGAGAGAGAGAGATCACTCGGCGGACCGACCGTCGAGCCATTCGGCGAGCAACGATCGAACCGCAGCCTCGCGGTGAAGGTACTGCTCCCGGCAGAAATCGTCCAGGTCGCCGGCCAGGTCGTCCGGTAGCGAGAGCGTACACTCGACGGCCTCGCCGTCCGATCGCACGCACTCGGCTTCGGCGGCGCTCGATCCGACGGCGACGCCATCGACGTCGTCGACACCCCGATCGCCCGCTGGTGATCGTCCATCCATAGGAGTCACCGCCCGTGCCGAGTCAGGCAGTGTGGGAGTCCGATCAGTTCCACCGGTTCGGAGTTGTCCGGCGAGTAGACGACCAGCTGACCCTTCTCCATGTACGGGACCTTCGATTCGAGCGAGCGGGGAATGTTGACGCTCTTGATGGCGTCCTCGTCACCGAGGTTGAGGACGACCGTCGTGTTGATCTGCTTGAAGACGGCGTCGTCGATGTCCTGGGGATCCTGCGTGACGAGGAACAGGCCGAGGCGCTCCTTGCGACCCTGCTTCGCGGCTTCGGTAAACTTCCCGATGACCTTGCGCGCCTGGACGGAATCGGCGTCCGTGAGGAAGTTGTGTGCCTCGTCCATCCCCAGCAGGAGGGGCGTCTCTTCGATCCGCTCGTACGTCGGGTCGTTCGAGAGCTTCTCGTCGATGAGGAGACTCGACAGGGCGAGGACGACCGCCTCCGTCGCCCGCGAATCCGAGAGGTGGTACGTCGGGACGACCGAGAGGCGACCGGGTTTGACGAACTCGTGGACGAGGTCGGTGATCGGCTGGGCCGACTGATCGAACAGGTGGCCAAAGCCCAGCACCCGGCGGCGGACGGCGTCGAACGTCGCCTCGTGGACGAGGCCGCTCTCGTCGAGTTCCTCGCGGAGCGCCGGGTCGTCGAGAAAGGTCGTGAACTCGTCGTAGGTCGCGTCCCCGCCGTAGTTTCGCTCGAAGCGTGGCAGGAGGACGGAGACGAGCGCGCCGTACTGGTTGTCGTTGAGGCCGCTCCCGGCGACGAGCCACGGGTTGTCCTTCACCATCGAGAACGGGATCGTGAACTCGATCTGCTCGGCGCGATGGTGGTCCGCCGCGTAGGTCGACGAGCCCACCTTCGGGACGAACGCCACCGTATCGTCGTGCCCACCGTGAGCGATTCCCTCGCGATCCAGTCGGCGAGCGAATGCGTCGTCGTAGTCCCCGTCGTCGTGCATCTGCGCGTACTCGTCCTGCGGGTCGAACTGGACGACGGCGGGGCGAACTTCGCGGCCGTCGCCCATCGGGTAGCGTCGCTCCTCGTCCAGGAATTGCCGGAGGACGTTCTTCGCAGCGTGGGTCTTCCCCGATCCCGTCCCCCCGGCGACGAGGGTGTGCCGGAAGACGAGCGGATCGCCGGAGTCGTAGTCGTCGTTCAGCCGGTAATCGATCGTCGGTGGCTCCGCGGCGGTGCGGACTTTCTCCCCGCCGACGGCGAGGTGGCCGAGGAAGATCCCATCCTCGGGCATCTTCAAACCGGTCTTGATCTGCGTCGGGTCGCTCGCCCGTTCGAGCGTCGTCTGGGGCTTCGGCACGCGGTCGGTCATCCGCCGCTTGAGTTCGCCACCGTCCTCGTACAGCACCGCGACCGGCTCGAGGCTCGCGACGAACTTGTAGTCGGCCTCCTCGAAGTCGTCGGTGCCCATCGCCCGGCGCGCGTGGATCTCCGTCGCGTCGTCGGCGTGAAACTGCTGGGCGTACTCGAGGCCCGTGATCCGACAGAACAGCAACTCGTCGTCGGGATACGGTGCGATCAGGTAGCTCCCGATGCGGACCAGCGAACGGTTCTCGCGCGTGACGTACGCCTGCAACGTCGTGTCTTCGCCGTCCTCGGTCACACGGAGGCCACGCGAGACCGAGAGGGCACCGATCCCCGCTTCCTCTGTAGTAGATTCGACCGTCGTCCGCTCGAACTCGTCGTCACGATCCGTCGACTCGGACCCTTCGGCACCTGCCCCGGTCGCTGTCGTCGCGTCTCCGTCCGATTCGGCCTGGGGTGACCCCGCATCCGACGACTCGTCGGACTCGGCGTAACTCTCGAAATCCCCAAGGTCAGTCATACGGTCACAGTGAAACCGCTGCCTAAAACACGTTTCCCCTCCGCGGCAGACGCTCGTCAGACGCGGGGCTGTCACGACCCGCCGACGAGAAAACTCGAACAGTGGCCACCGCCCCGATGACACCATTCCTGCCCCCGCACGCGCAATTCACCTTACTCGTTGCCAACGCGAGACAGGGCAGTGCTCGTCACTGTCCCGGTCTCCCTGTCGTACGCCAAGAGGCCGGCGTCATCGAGCGCCGGGAGGTGGGAGTGGACGAGCGAGATTCGAACCCGATCCATCGTCTGCGCGGGAGGTGAGGAACTCCCCCCACCCGTCTCGAGTGACGCGACCCGTCTGGCGAGCGTATCGATGGAGAGTGGCGTCTCACACTCCTCGACGAGTTCGAGAACCTGCCTGCGTCGCGGGTCCGACAGCGTCCGGATATGGCGAGTCGACGCCGTCGGAAGCGCCTCGCCGACTGTCTCGCGAAGCGTCTCGGACGAAACGTCGGGGTGGAGCGCCACCCAGTCGTTCCCGTGCTCCCAGTCGACGAGCGATCGAGCAGCCAGTGCCGGCAGGTGTGCGTGCTGCAGCGACGTCTGGACGCGCCTTTGTTCCCGCCGGGACACCGCCGTCACGTCCGTCTCCCGCTCGAGAGCTCTGACGTGTCTGGCGAGATCCTCGACGCGCATCGACTCGTCGCGCCGGGCGAGTGCTGTGAGGGTAGCGACCCGCCGTGGACTCGATAACGCCTGAATATGATCGGCCGAGCCGGACACGTCGAGTCCGCGTTCGGATCGGTTATTTGGGGGCGGGAAATCCATACAGGGTGCTCGAACGCGGGACGGAAAAGTCTCACCCCGTCGATAGATGGTTCACCGATCGATCGAACGTCGGTGCTCAACGCGGACGCTCTCCCGCTTCGTCGACTGGTTCGACGGAAAGTTCGACGCTGTCGGCGTCCACACCGATGCGGCGAAACTGCGTCCGGACGTGTTCGGTCGCGGCGTCGATCGCGCGCTCCTTCGTGTCGAAGCCACGCGGAAGCGGGGTCTCGAACGCGACGTTGACGACACGATCCTCGAGTTCGAGTCGCGATCCGCCGCTCGAAACCTCGTAGAACTCGTCGCAGATCCAGACGTAGGCCGCGTCCTCGTCCGGCGCGCCGCGAAACCGCGGTGCCTCCTCGCCGCGCTCGTAGATCGTGCCGGTGAGTTCCGTCCCGCCCGCCTGACCCCGCACCGTGAGCATGGTTGTCGTACGCCGCCAGTTGGGAAAAGGGATCCGGCGATCTGTCTCGGCCAGTGCGATTTCAGTTCCCGTTCCAAGAACCCGACGCTCCCCTACCCGAGTCCAGCCGAGTCGAACGGTCGGCCGTCGTCTCCCCAGCGACGATCGTCGTAATCGCGCTCAGCCGTCGTCGCGAACCGCTCCTCGAACGTCTCGCGGAGGGACGCTTTCTCCGGCGCGCTGATGCGCGCCAGCTCGTCGGCCTTCTCCACGACCGGCGGCGGCCCCCGCGAGGTCGCGACCTCGGCGAGGAGGTGACGGGTGAGCGCCTCGCGCACCTCGGCATCGCGGGTGAACGCGTACGGCGCTTCGATCCGGTAGCAGAGGTCGGTTCGCGGGTCGTAGACGACGAAGAACGTAACTTCGTAGCACGCCGGACCCAGCGTTCGCTCGACGCCGAGTGCGTCCCCTTCGACCGACATCGGGCCGTCGACACCGCCTCGCGAGCGAAACCAGCCGGTGTACGTGAGGGCGTCCGTCTCGCGGTCGAACTGTCGGCCGTCCGGGCCAGCACCCGACTCGCCGCGTTCGAGGATGCGGGTAAAGAAGGCGGTGTCGTCGGTCCACGGCGTCTCCATCCCGTGTTCGGCGACCGTTCGCGAGAGGACACGTGTGGCAGGGTTCTTGACGAAGCCGACGAGGGGGACCGATCGCTCGACGAACGACTCGACGAGCCGGACGTATTTTTCGAGGACCGATCGAGGCTGGCGTTCGGTCACCAGCAGTTCGGCCAGATCCGAGTGTTGATCCGCCCACCGGAGCAGCCCACGGGGGTACAGCGGTCCGTCGAGAACGAGCAGATCGTCGACGTCCTCGGCGTGGGACAGGGCGTGCTCACCTTCGGCCATGTACAGCGCCAGCGCGTGGACGACGCCCTCCGCGAAGCGCGGGAGTGACGGAACCTTCACGGCTCGGCTTCGGCTGTAGCCCGCGTCGAACGTATCCCAGCGGTCGTTGACGCTCGCCGTCGCGTCGTTCGAGTGGACGGTTGCGACGACCGTCCGCGACCGGTGGAGATCGAGCGTCGACGGCGAAGAGGCCATCGCGGCCTGCGCGATATCGATGACCAGCCCGTTCCGGAACGACGTGGGGTTGATCGTTCCGGCATCGAGGCCGTGCTGGGTCGGAAACGGCCGCTCCGAGAGGGCGATCCGCTCGATGTCGACGAGGTGCCGACTCACGTCCTCGATCGGTTCCAGCACCACTCGGTCGCCATCGGTCAGTGGATCGAGAAACTCCGCCCAGACCGTCTCCGCGAGCTCACGGTGGTCCTGTTCGGATGCACCCTGATCGATCCGTCGTGCGAGGCGGGCGATGCCGTCGAAGTGCACCGGATCGAGCGTCATGTGTCCGGGGACCGATGCCAGCGGCAAAAAGGTCGCGGTCGGTCCTGCAGGACGAGGTGGCCTCGCTCGAACGGGCGACTGGCAACGGTGTCGGTGCCAGCAACACACCAGTCGACACGACCGGGGAGCGACAGCTAATTGGTCGCGTGTCGAGTCGCCTGTACCATGGACGCGGCGCTGATCGTACTCGACGGCTGGGGACTCGGACCCGACGACCCGTTGTGGGATCGCCTGGCCCAGCGGAGTTCCAGTTCGGCTGATCGTGACGACGAGGATGGAGGGACAGCTACTCGGCCAGCGAACGACCGCCGAAACGCCGTCGCCGCGGCGGAGACGCCGACGTTCGATCGACTCGTCGAGCGGGGTGCGGTCTCGACACTCGACGCCGTCGGACGCACCGTCGGCCTCCCGGCCGGCCAGATGGGCAACAGCGAGGTCGGCCACCTGACGATCGGCGCCGGCCGTGTCGTCGACCAGGAGTACACGCGAATTACGGACGACATCGCCGACGGACACCTCGGAGAGAACGAGGCCATCGACGGCGCGTTCGAATACGCGCGGGCGAACGACGGGCGGGTCCACTTCCTGGGACTCGTCAGCGACGGCGGCGTTCACTCGGATCAGGCCCACCTCCACGCCCTGCTCGAACTCGCCGCCGACCGCGACGTCGAAGCGGTGACCCACGCGATCACGGACGGCCGAGACACGGCCCCGACCGGCGGTCGCGAGTACCTCCAGGCGCTCGAATCCGTCGTCGACTCGGCAGGGACTGGCGACATCGCGACGGTCTCCGGGCGCTATTACGCGATGGATCGTGACCAGAACTGGGAGCGGACGAAACGCGCCTACGACGCGATCGTCGAGCGGGAGGCGGCGTACGAGGCGCCGTCGGCCCTCGCGGCCGTCGAGGAGTCCTACGAGCGCGGCGACACCGACGAGTTCGTCGAACCGACAGTCGTCGCCGATCAGCCGGCCATCGACGACGGGGATGCGGTCGTCTGGTTCAACTTCCGCGCCGACCGCGCCCGACAGTTGACGCGGCTGCTGTCCGATATCCGTCCGGACGACTGGGCGGACGCGTTCGAACTCAGCCCGCCGGAGACGCAGGTCGTGATGCTGACCGAGTACGACCGGACGTTCGACCTTCCCGTCGCATATCCGCCAAACCAGCCCGCAAACGTCCTGGGTGAGGTGCTCGCAGCTGCCGGGGCGACCCAGTTGCGCATCGCCGAATCCGAGAAGTACGCCCACGTGACGTACTTCCTGAACGGCGGCCGCGAGGTCGAGTTCGACGGCGAGCGACGCGAGATCGTCGAGAGCCCCGACGTCCCGACCTACGACGAACGACCGGAGATGAGCGCAGCCGGCGTCACGGACACCGCGATCGAGCACCTATCGGCGGACGACCCCGACGTCCTCGTGCTCAACTACGCTAACCCGGACATGGTCGGGCACACGGGCGACTTCGATGCAGCCGTTACCGCCGTCGAAGCCGTCGACACCCAGCTCGGACGTCTCCTCGAGGCGATCGCCGACGCGGGGGGACACGCCCTCGTCACTGCCGACCACGGCAACGCCGACGACATGGGAACCCCGGCCGACCCACACACCGCCCACACGACGAATCCCGTCCCGGTCGTGTACGTCTCGCCCGACGGAACTGACGACGGTCGGTCGCTTCGCGACGGCGCCACGCTCGCCGATCTCGCCCCGACGGTCCTGACGCTCACTGGAATCGATCGGCCGGCAGCGATGACCGGCCGCCCGCTGTTCGACGACTGATTCGAGGTGCCGTACCCAACGGCTGCCCAGGTCGTGGATCCGCCATCGAAAGTACTCGGGTCAACTCGTGAGCCCTCAATAGCCCTCATATAAACGATAAACAGCGCCACCGCTGTCGACCGAAACACGGCCCATGGCCACGTCCACCCACACCTCGGATCCGGAGGGAACCGTCGTCGAATCGTACGGCTTCGGCGTCTCGATCGTCGAGTGCCAGGTTGACGAGGCTTCGCCTCGCTACCGGTTCGTCGCACCCCAGCACACCGATATCACGTTCGACAGACTGGAAGACGCTCGCCTGTACGCCGACGTCTACTTCGACGTGAACGGGTTCGTCGAGGCCGACACCGGCACACGCGGGGTTCCGCCGGAGATCGTGCAGTCCGGCAAAGATACGCTCGCAGCCTACCTCGTCACGATGGAGTGGGCAGACGAGAACTGGGTGGCGTCGTTCTACGGGACGACGCCGACGGTCATCGACCGATACTGCTCGTGGGTGCGCCGCCGTGCCGACGAGATTCGTGCGGGAGCCCACGACGCCGGGGCCGATTGAGGGCCTGGAAGTGAACAGTCCGAGCGGCAGAGTGAATCGATCGAACGGGCAGTTCGCCCGCTGTTTTGCAACACCGTGTCGACGACAATTCCCCCACGACAGTGTCCCCAGCACGCCGGACCCGATACTGTCCAGTGCTCCGTGCAGTGCTCCGTACCGCTACATAGTCTCCTGATGAGACTGTTTCCCGCCCGGGTCGAATCGACGGAACGTTACCACCCGATACGACTATTATAAAACACCTTTACCGCGCTAATTATGATCCCACCTGCATGGTGGAATTCACCAGACGCAACCTGCTTGCATCGTCGACTGCGGCGGCACTGGGGGCGGGCGTCGTCGGCTCCGTCCAGGCCAGGGAGAAACCAGACGAACACGCGACGCCCGAGGCGCCGTACGTGAACGGCCGACTCACCCGATTCCTGACCACGGCCCGTGGCGCTGAGGTGACCGGCCCGTTCGTCTTCGACACCGGCGAACTGCTCTACAGCGTCCAGCACCCGAGCCGTGAGAACCCTGCACCGTTCGATCAGGCAGGCGTCGGCGTCTTCGAGGGGTTCCAGTTCGACTTCGACGGGGCGACGCCCGAGTTCACGGAACTCGAACCGCCGCGATCGGACGCAGAGCGGGGACGTGTTCGATCCGCAGCCGGTGACTTCTCCTACCTCGTCCGGGAAGGGGAGGAGATCAACGGTGGCACCGAGCGATGGGGTCACCCGCAGACGCCTGATGGCACGGACCTATCGGACCTCGTCGGCGAGCGCTTCGAGGAGGTGGGCTACAATCCGGACATGAACTTCTTCGTGGCGACCGACGACGAGGGGACGGCGGGGTACCTCTTTACGAACAACGAGACCACGCCGGGGGCGATCTCGCGGACGCCGCTCAGCCGGGACGGCGACGGCGATTGGGAGGCCGACCTGGAGAACGCGATGGAACTCGAGAACACCGACGCCTTCCGCGACATCGGTGGGACGAAGATCAACTGCTACGGCGACCTCTCCCCCTGGGAGACGCCGCTCTCGGCGGAGGAAGACTACGGTCACCCACGCGTCAACGGACTCGCGACGGTCAGCGACATCGTCGACGCCGGCAGTGGCGTCGGGCTCCGTGGCGGGAGCGAGTTCTACAACCGACCGAACATCGGGGAGGTCGCTTCATCGCTCGAAGACATCTTCGGCGAAGACGCCTGGACCCCGATGGGACTGTGGGCAAACAGCGGCGTCGAACGGCTGGCGTACTACCTCGGCGCGGAGCCGATCGACCGGACGAACGACGAGAACACCGCGACGCCGATCGATGATGGCTTCCCAAACCGCTACCGGTACGGCAAGATCGTCGAGGTCACGGAGCCGACAGCGGACGAACCCGTGCCCGTCAAACACCACGTCTTCGGTCGCGCCGCCTGGGAGTGTCCCGAAGTGCTGCCCGACGAGCGAACGGTCTACCTCGCTTCCGACGGCGGCGCGAAGGGTATCTACAAGTTCGTCGCCGACGAGCCGATCCCGAGTTACGACAGTCGGATGGACGTCCGCGGAACGCTGTACGCCATGAAAGCCGCCGAGATCGGTGAAGGGACCGTGGGCGAGACCGACCTCGACGTCGAGTGGCTCGAACTCGGCACGGCGAGCAACGCCGAGGTCGAGTCCTGGATCGCCGAGTACGACGACGTCACCCAGGTTGACTATCTCGAGACCCACGCCGAGACCGACTGGGAAGAAGACCTCGAAACGGCCCTCGTCGAGGCCGACGAGACCGTCGCAATCGAGGGCAACCAGGATTACATCACCGACGAAGCGATCGTCGAGTGGGCTACCCAGTACGAAGCACGCGGTCCCGACGACGTCGACGAGGAACTCCGTCGCGTGCCGTTCCTCGAAACCCGCGCGGCAGCCAAGGAGATCGGGGCTAGCGTCGAGTTCAACAAGGCCGAAGGCATCGACTCCGTCGACGACGCCCAACCCGGCGACTTCGTCTACTTCGGTATCTCTTCGCTCAGCGGATACATGACCGACGACCGGGGCGAACTCCGATTCGACGAGGTCGACTCCGGCGTCGTCTATCGGGGCCGACTCGACGAAAATTACGACGTCTCGTGGCTGGAGCCGGTCATCGTCGGGCCGAACGCGAGCGATCCCAGTTCCCTGCAGGACGTCTCGCTCATCAACGTCGACAACGTCTACGTGATGGACGATGGGCGCGTGCTGTGCTGTGAGGACAAAGGGAGCTTCGGCCGCTCGTACCCCAACGACGCGATGTGGGTCTACGAACCGCCGGCCGAACTGGAAGTCGAGTCACTGGCCCTATCACACGGCTCGACGGGGACGCTCGACCTGCGCGCCTCCGGACTTCGCGACGGACTCGCAGGCGGTCGACTCACGGTCTCGGTCTCGCACACGGACGTGGCCTCGATCACCGATGCGACCTACACCGACGACGTCTCCCTCACCAGCGATCCGAAAATCGCCGCCGACGGAAGTTCCGTCGAGTTCCGGTTCGCCGACGTCGAAAACGAGATCGAACCGGGGACGAGCGAGGTGACCCTCGCGTCGATCGAACTCGAGGCCACTGGAACCGGAACGACCGACGTGTCGGTCGACGTCCACGCGTTCGACGACGACGCGGGCCAGCCGATCGAGCCGGCGCCCTACCCCAGCGTGGTCGTCACCGGCCCGCCCGCGATCGACGACGGCTCCGGCAGCGGCCGTGCGCCGACCGATCCCGACGGCGATGGTCGCTTCGAAGACGTCAACGGAAACGGCCGCCTCGACTACGACGACGTGGTCACCCTGTTCGAACGACTCGACTCGGATGCCGTCCAGCTCAACGCGGACGCGTTCGACTTCAACGACAACGGCCGGATCGATTACGACGACGTGGACGCTCTCGCCGACGAACTGTGAGCCCGGCGAGCCGACCGAACGACGGGACCGGGTGGCTCACGGAGTGCGAGCCAGTGACGTGGACGGACGAACCCGGGATAGTACCCCGGTTCGTCGTCACCGCTGCACTCGTCTGTCTCACGATGAGTGCAGTGGCCGTTGGGGCCCCGGTCGACGCGGCAACGGCCGTCGACGAGCGCCCGGACGGCACTGCCGCAGCGCATCTCGATCGATCCGACACCGATCTGTCGGCCGCGACCGCCACGGCCCAGGTAGACGACAGCACGACAGCACAGATGGACGGACGCATCGCACTGGGTGACGCATCCGTCGATCCCGGCGAGAACGCGTCGATTCCCCTCGTGTTGCGGGAGGCGCCGGCCGGACTCGCCGGGTTCGAGGTGACGATCTCCGTCGCCGACGAACACGTAGCGTCGATCGAGAGCGCGACGTACCCGGACACGCTGGCCATGACGGAACGCCCGATGGTGAGCGCTGACGGACGATCCATCACGCTCGAAGCCGTCGATCTCGAAGACGCGATTACGGCCGGCGCGGCGGACGTCACGCTGGCGACGATCGAGGTCTCGGGGACCGAATCCGGCACCACAGCCGTTCGCGTGACGGATGCACGGCTCGACGCCGACGGCGGCGCTCCGATCGCGATCGAACACACACCGGGAACGATCACGGTCGGGGACGACGCCGACGAAAGCGGCTCGCCCACCGGTGGCGACGCGAACGGGATCGGTTCGGCCGTCGGAGAGAAACTCACCGGGTTCGGCGGCGCAGCCGCACTCGTGGCCCTCGGGTGGGTCGGGTGGCGACGACGCGTCCGTTCGACCTGAGCGCCAAGGCGTTCGGTCCATCCGAACGACGCCAGGTTCGTTCGAGGTGAGCGACGATCGTTCGGTCTATCTGACCGACGCTGCGTTCGATCTCCCAGGTTGGCGTCGACGCAGGGATAGCGCAGCCGCGCCGGTTGCCACCGACCATTTTATCCAGTGGCGCTTAGAACGCTTCACGAGATGTTCACGGTACTCGGGCTGCTCGCCCTCGCCGTCGCCGGGACCGGTATCGTCTGGATCGGGAGCAGTTGGCTCGAAGACGCGGCAGCCAAGCTCGCCGGCGCGTACGGAATCCCTTCGGTCGTCCACGGGGCGATCATCGCCGCCGTCGGGTCGAGTACGCCCGAGTTGATGAGCGTGTTACTCTCGGCCACCCGAGGCGAGTTCGAACTCGGCGTCGGCGCAATCGTCGGCTCTGCGGTGTTCAACCTCCTCGTCATCCCGGGTGTCTCCGTCGTGATCGGCAGCGGAGGGATGGAGACGAATCGGGATCTGGTCTACAAGGAATCGCTCTTCTACATGCTCGCAGTCGCGACGCTGTTGCTCACGTTCTCGCTCGCGGTCATCTACTACCCCATCGACGTTGCAAACGGACGGATCACCGGCGAGGTGACGCGAGCCCTCGCACTGATCCCGATCGTGCTGTACGTACTGTACGTCTTCACACAGTATCTCGACGCCTCGGAGTCCGGGACCGTCCCCGACGAAGGGATCGACCTCGTCCGGAGCTGGGGACGCTTTCTCGTCGGACTGGTACTGATCGTCGTCGGTGTCGAGGGGCTCGTCCGGGCCGCTGTCGGTCTCGGGGACGCCTTCGGGACGCCGTCGTTCCTCTGGGGGATGACTATCGTCGCCGCCGGGTCGAGCCTTCCGGACGCGTTCGTCAGTATCACTGCCTCCCAGTCGGGCCGACCGACGGTCTCGATCGCGAACGTCCTCGGCTCCAACACGTTCGATCTGCTGGTGGCGATTCCAGTCGGGATTCTCGTCGCCGGCTCCCTCTCGGTCAGGTTCGACCACGTCGTCCCGATGATGGCCTTCCTCGTCGTCGCGACGGTCATCTTCTTCACGATCTCTCGAACGAAGATGTACCTCTCGCGGCGCGAAGGATGGCTCTTGCTCGTCCTCTACGGCGGGTTCGTCGCCTGGCTGGTCGCGGAGAGTGTCGGGCTCACGCGCCTACTGCCGACGTGAATGCCGTGTCGGCGCGGTACGAAACTGAGCGAGACGAGTACTATCGGCGTCACACCCCTGCGTCGATCACGTTACCGCCCGATCCCGCCACACCCCCGGTTCGGGCCACAACTTGAAAGTACCAGTCTCACCACCAGTCAATCGTGTTGCCCGTCCCGTGGCCAGTCGTCGGCTCGTTGCTTCCCATCGTCGGCGTGGGTTACCTCATCCGGAAGCTGCGCGATCATCGGGGAAAACCGGGCGTAAACTGGTTTATCGTCACCCTGCTCGCGGTGATGGCCTGGTGTCTCATCTACGCCGGTTCGTTACTCGTATTCGATCCACGCCTTCGCCTCGTCCTCGAAATGGGGACCTGGACTGCGATGATGGGGACCGGCATCACGTTCCTCGCGTTCGGGCTGGACTACACCGGACGTGGCGCGATGGTCCGAAATCCCTGGTTCGGGATGCTAGTGGCCGTTCCCGTGGTGACGAGCGGACTAGTCTGGACGAACCCCATCCACGAGCTCGTGTGGACGGACTTCCGGCTGGATCCGGTCCTCGGCGTCGCGACCGTCTCGTACGAATTCGGGGCCCTCGCGTACTTCGCCGTGCTCGTGGGCATGGTTTTCGTGACCGCCGGGATGCTGGTGCTCTTCGAAACGGTGATCAGCTACGGCCCACTGTTCCGCTCGGAGGCGCTCGCGGTCGCGCTGAGTGCGGTGCCACCTGGAATGGCCCTTCTGGCCTGGCTCACGGAGATCGGCCCGTATCCGCAACTCAACCTCACCCCGATCATGTTCCTGCCTCACGTCGCGTTCGACATTTACGCGTTCGTTGGCGGCGGAATGTTCGAGTTCAATCCGGCGACCCGACGAACCGCACAGCGCCGGGCGCTCGAGGAACTCGACGACCCGGCGCTGGTACTCGATACGAGATCGCGAGTGGTCGAGTGCAATCCAGCCGCGGAGTCGGCCTTCGCAGTCGAAAGTCCGACCGCGCTCGGCGAGCCGATCACGTCGCTCCTTGGAACGTCACTTGACGTCGATCAAACGAACACGAACCAACTGATCGAATACCACGGCGAGGGGGAGTACGCGGAGTTCTCGGTATCGGCATCGGCCCTCTCCGGCCCATCGGGCGGACAGGTGGGGTACGTCCTCATCTTCCAGAACGTGACCGCACGCCGACGCAGAAAACAGCGACTGCGTGTCACGAATCGGGTGTTGCGACACAATCTCAGAAACGACCTGAACGCCGCATCGGGCTACATCGAACTAGCGAGAGAGCAGGTAAGCGACGAGGACGCTCGAGCGCACCTGGATCGGGCAAAGAAAGACGTCGTCGCCCTCCTCGAAATGGGTGAGAAAGCGCGAGCGTTCGAACAGGTTCTCGAAACGCTCGACACGCCAACGACGACAGTGTCCGTCGAGAGCGTGCTCACCGAACTCGTAGAACGTGACGAGCACGCCGGACAAGGCGATCACAGTGGCGACCTCACGGTCACCGTCCCGGCAGGACTCGAACTCCGGCTCAACGAGCGCGTCTTCGAGACGTTGTTTGCGAACCTGATCGAGAACGGGTTCGAACACGCGGGGACACCGGACCCGCGGGTCACCGTAAGCTACGACGGAATCGAGGGTGACCACCTTGCGTTCCGAGTGCGGGATAGGGGTTCCGGAATCCCCGATCACGAGTTGTCGGTGATCGAACGCGGCGAGGAGACCCCGCTCTCTCACGGAAGCGGGCTCGGCCTCTGGATCGTCCGCTGGTGTACCGACGCGCTGGGCGGCGAGATCGAGTTTGATTCGAGCGCCGCAGGGACGACCGTCACGGTTAGGCTGCCGAAACAGACGCTCGAATCGCAACCGACGACCGATCACGAGACCGCATCGAGCGCACAACCTCGTCCGAGATAGCGGCAGAAAGCGTCGCTTTAGCCGCGTTACTATCGACGGGCACCGAACGAGTGATTATGGAAAACGACGAGTCACGGGAGTTCGACACGCGGACGATCCACGCTGGACAAGAGTCTGACCCGACGACCGGCGCTCGGGCCCCACCGATCTACCAGACGACGTCCTACGAGTTCGACGACACCGACCACGCCGCCGCTCTCTTCGGCCTGGAGGAGTTCGGCAACATCTACTCGCGGATCATGAACCCGACGAACGCGATGCTAGAAGAGCGCGTCGCGAGTCTCGAAGGCGGAATGGGTGCGCTCGCGACCGCGTCCGGGATGGCTGCGTTCGACCTCGCGACGTTCATGCTGGCCGAAGCCGGCGACAACATCGTCTCGGCCTCGTCGCTCTACGGCGGGACGTACACCTACCTCACCCACACCGTCTCGCGTCGCGGAATCGAGACGAAATTCGTCGACACGCTCGATTACGAGGCCTACGACGCCGCCATCGACGACGACACTGCGTTCGTCCACCTGGAGTCGATCGGGAATCCGGCGCTGGTGACACCGGACATCGAGCGGATCGCAGACATCGCCCACGACCACGACGTCCCGCTGTTCGTCGACAACACGTTCGCGACGCCGTACCTCTGTAATCCGATCGAGCACGGCGCCGACCTCGTCTGGCACTCCACGACGAAGTGGCTCACCGGCGCCGGGACGACCGTCGGCGGAATCCTGGTCGACGGGGGCACCTTCCCCTGGGACGAGGGCGACTATCCCGAGATCGCCGAGCCCAATCCCGCCTACCACGGCGTGAACTTCTACGAGACCTTCGGCGAGCAGGCGTTCGCGATCGCCGCACGCACACGCGGGCTGCGCGATCTCGGTAACCAGCAAGCGCCGTTCGACGCCTGGAACACGCTCCAAAAGCTGGAATCGCTCTCGCTCCGGATGGATCGCCACTGCGAGAACGCACAGATCGTCGCCGAATATCTCGACGACCACCCCGACGTCGCCTGGGTCACATACCCGGGGCTCGAATCCCACGAGACGCACGAAACCGCCTCCGAGTATCTGGATGGCGGCTACGGTGGCATGCTCACCTTCGGCCTCGAAGCCGGCTACGAAGGTGCTGAGACTGTTTGCAACGAAGTCGAGTTGACGAGCCTGCTCGCCAACGTCGGCGACGCGAAGACGCTCATCATCCATCCCGGGAGTACGACTCACCAGCAGTTGACCGAGTCCGAACAGCTGGCGAGCGGCGTCACGCCCGATCTCGTCCGCCTGTCGGTCGGCATCGAGGACCCCGCGGACATCGTCGCCGACCTGGAGCAGGCGATCGACGCGGTGTGAACGGGCGAGTCATCGCTCGAAACCGTTCGAATCGACCACGTCAGTTGCGCGGTGGAATTGCAGAAGTCGTTTGCCCCTCACACTCGAATCGGACTGTGTGACCTCGGACGCCACCATTCGCCGCGCGACCCACGAGGACGCCGCTGCAATCGCCGCCTGTTATCGAGACGCCTACCGCGTCGGAGCCGAGCGCGGGTTTCCGACACGGATGACGGAAATCGGGGCCGACACAGTCTACGAGTGGCTCGACGCGGACGCCATCACGCTCGTCGCCGAGCCAGGCGAGACCAACGTCGGTGACGGGGGAAGCGGTGGCACGGAGCCAGACGGTAGTCAGCCGGTCGTCGGCACCGTTCGCCTCCTGGAAGAACGCGAGACGCCGTACATCGAACGGCTGGCCGTCGTCGAATCGTGGCAGGGGAACGGACTCGGCCAGCGATTGTTCGATCGGGCCGAATCGATCGTTCAATCGCGCGGCTACGACACCGCACAGTTGACGACCTACGACACGCACCCGTTCCTCTACGAGTGGTACGAAAGTCAGGGATACGAGCCGATCGAGACCCACGAGAAACCGGATCGGCCCTACGACTACGTGACGATGGAGCGGCGGTTCGAGTGAGGAAGCACACCGGACGATCGGTATCGATCGACGACGACCGAGTGACGGCGACCGAGTGACGGCATCCCGGCCCTACACGACGCGGTTTCGCATCTCTTCGGGCGTCCCGGCGACGAAGTGGTCGTAGTTCTCGATGAAGATCTCGGCGACGCGATCGTAGTAGTGCGGCGTCGAACCCGAGACGTGCGGCGTCACCAGCACGTTGGGAAGATCCCACAGCGGCGAGTCGTCGGGCAAGGGTTCGGTCGAGAAGACGTCGAGCGCCGCGCCGGCGAGGCGACCTTGCTGAAGGGACTCGACGAGAGCCTCCTCGTCGACCACGTCGCCGCGGGCAATGTTGACGACGACCGCGTCGCGCGGCATCGTTCGCATCGCCGACCGATCGATCAGGCCGCGCGTCTCGTCGGTGAGCGGGCAGGCGACGACGAGATAGTCCGTCTGGCGGAGGACCTCGTCCAGTTCGTCGGCCGGATAGACCTCGTCGACGGCGTCGGGTGCGGTCGACGGATCGCGTTTCGTCCCGACGACGCGACAGCCGACGGCCGCGGCGAGTTCGGCGATCCGACCGCCGATCGCACCCAGACCGACGATACCGACGGTCTTGCTCGCCAGTTCGCCGCCGCTCTCGCGGAGCCAAAGTCCCTCGCGCTGGCGATCGCGCGCGGCGAAGAGGTCGCGCTCGATGCCGAGCATGGCCCCGAGTGCCCACTCGCCGATCGGCTGCCCGTGGACGCCCGAGGCCGTCGTGAGGGTGATCCCGGCCGCCTCGAGTGCGTCCAGATCGTAGTGATCGTAGCCGGCCGTCGACCCCTGCACCCACGCCAGATTCGAGGCGCGGTCGAGCCACTCCTCCGAAACGCTCGGTGAGAGAACCGCCGTCGCCGTTTCGATGCCCGAGAGCGTCTCGTCGGGCGTGGTCGCGACGGTCACGTCGGCGTCGTCGAGTTCGTCGAACCGGACGGCGAGGCGCTCGCGATCCGCCCGGTCGTAGCGGTGGGGAATCAGAATCTCGTGACTGCTCATGTCCGTGGTGGAGACAGGCGATCAAGTCGACTCTTTCGGTCCCGTCGCGTTCGGGCCCATTTGCCCGACGCAGAACCGCCACTCGTACACAGAACGGCGACTCGTGCACAGAACGAGTATTCGCGCTCAGAACGGGTACTGTCGCGGCTCGCGCTGTATCGAGATCCACTTGGTCGTCGTCAGTTCGTCGAGGATCGAGTCGGCGTTGTAGCGCCCGAGGCCGGAGTGCTTCATCCCGCCGAAGGGAACGTGCGGTTCGTCGTTGATCGGCTGGTCGTTGATGTGAATCATGCCCGTCTCGATCCCGTCGGCGATACGACGCGCCTGCGCCTCGTCGTCGGAGTGAACGGAGCCCGAGAGGCCGTGTATAGTGTCGTTGGCGAGGTCGATCGCCGCCGCGTCGTCGGCGTACGGGATGACGGGCGCGATGGGCCCGAAGTGTTCGTTGCACGCGGCGGCCATGTCGTTGCTCGCGTCGGAGAGGACCGTCGGTTCGACGAGCAACCCGTCACTCTCGCCGCCAGTCTCGACGGTCGCGCCGGCGTCGACGCTCTCCGCGACGAATTCGAGCATCTGGTCGCGCTGACTCTCGTCGATGATCGGCCCGATGATCGTCTCCTCGTCACGCGGATCGCCGACCGGCAGATTCGCCGCGCGATCCGCGAGGGCGTCGACGTACTCGTCGTACAGCGATTCGTGGACCAGGTGGCGATTGATCGAGATGCAGGCCTGTCCCTGGTGGAGGAAGGAGCCGAACACGCCGCCGTCGACCGCCCGGTCGAGGTCGGCGTTCTCGGTGACGACGTGGACGTTGTTCCCGCCGAGTTCGAGGGCAGGGAGCGCGGTGTTGCCGGCTGCCTTCCGCGCCACCCGCTGGCCGATCTCCGTCGACCCGGTGAACGCAAGGACGCGAGGCGTCTCGTGCTCGGCCACGGCGTCACCGATCTCGGACCCCCGGCCCGGGACGACGTTCAGGACGCCGTCGGGGAGGCCGGCCTCGTCGAAGAGGCGGGCGAGCAAGAGGCCGCCGGTGATCGGCGTGTTCGAGGCGGGTTTCAGGACGACCGCGTTCCCCGCGGCGATCGCCGGTGCCACGGCGCGCATCGAGAGGTGAAAGGGGAAGTTCCACGGCGAGATCACGCCGACGACACCCACCGGCACGCGTTCGACGACGTTCTCCTTCCCGGGGACGATCGAGTCGCGGTGCTGGCCCGTCATCGTGAACGGGTAGCTCGCCGCCTGCTGCATCATCCCCTTCGCCGTCTGCAACTCGGCGACCGCCTTGACCGACGCACTGCCCGATTCGATCGCCAGCAGTTCGACGACGTCGTCCCAGTGCTCTTCGAGTAATCGGAGCGCACGAGTGACGACGCCGGCGCGCCGCTGCGGCGGTTGCTCGGCCCACGAGTCCTGGGCCCCCTCGGCGATCCGATAGGCCTCGTCGATGTCGTCCGGCGTCCCCGCGGGAACCTTCGCGATGGATTCGCGGGTATAGGGATTCTCCACGTCGATTACGTCACGGTCATCGCGGTCGATCCACTCGCCGTCTCTGTAGAGTGCAGTCCAGCCGGATTCGGGTGGCAGGGGAAGATACGCCATACGGACTCCACCCCGGCCGGTCAGATAATCGGCGGACTGGCGCACGCAACCGGCCAAAAGCGACGGGCGAGGTCGCCACTACAGTTCCGCGTTCGGCAAGAGGAACGAGAGCGAGACGTACACGACTGCGGCGACGAGAAGGCCGATCGGAAGGGCCGGGACGAGCGATTGCTCGACGAAGAGGTAGCTCAGATACGAGAGACCGCCGGCCGAGAGCGCAAATCCGGCGGCCAGGCGGTGAAAACCGCGGAACGGGTGACGATCAGCGTCGGATTCCATCCCGTCGAGTCCGCCGTCCACGGTGGAACTGGCGACGAATAGCGGCAGAAACAGGAAGACGCCAGTGCCAACGAAGAGACCGGCGAGCGCCCCCAGGAACGGATCCTCGAACACGAAGAATCCGACGGCGCCGAACGCGACGACGTCCATGAGGCCGAACACCGCGCCTAGCAGGTTCGGAGTGAGCGGGCCGTCTTCGAAGGCGGTCGATTCCTTCGCCGTCTCGGCTGACGAGTTCATACGTTCCCGTCGGGAAGATAGTAACATAATTCTATCTACTCGAACTGAAAATCCGTCCTGCCGTGTTCCGGACGCCAGCTATCGGATTAGAACAAGTGAGTCCAGCACCAGTTCCCACTCACTCACCGGTCCGGAAGGAGAGATCCAGCGAGGGAGCGGAGTGCGTGAGGCTTCCCATCGAGACCACGTCCACGCCCGCCGCCGCGTAGTCGGCGACCGTCTCCATCGTGATCCCGCCGCTCGCCTCTGTCAGGGTGTCGTCGTGACCGGCTTCGGCGAGCCGGTCGAGCGCCGTTCGAACGGTCGCCGGGTCCATATTGTCGAGAAGGACGATATCCGCTCCGGCGGCCGCGGCTTTCGGTGCGTCCGCCGGCGTCTCGACTTCCACCTCGAGTTTGGTCGTGAGTGACGCGCGGTCGTCGAAGTGCTCGACTGCCCTCTCGAGGCCCATCTCGGTGATGTGGTTGTCCTTCACCATCACTGCGTGTGAGAGATCGAGGCGATGCGTGTCGCCGCCGCCCGCGACGACGGCCCGTTTCTCGAGTCCCCGTAACCCGGGCGTGGTCTTGCGGGTGGCGGCGACGCGGACCGATTCGGAGACCTGTCGAGCGCGTTCGACTGCCCGGTGCGTGCGAGTGGCGATACCCGACGCGTGGCCGGTGACGTTGACGGCGACGCGCTCCCCCCGGAGAACGTCGCGTGCGGGGCCCTCGACCGAGAGGATCGGCTTTCCGGCGTCGACCGACGTCCCGTCGGCGACGCGATCGGTCACGTCGACGTCCAGATACTCGAAGACACGCTCGGCAGCGTCGAGGCCGGCCGCGACGCCGGCCGCTTTCGCGACGAGGCGGCCGGCGGTCTCGCCGGGAACCTGGTTCGTCACGTCGTGATGACCCAGGTCCTCCCGGAGCCAGCCCTCGATCTGGGAATCGGTGATCATTGCGTCGGTGAGGGGGTTCGCCGGCAGCCGTTTATCCCCACCGGTTTCGCCGTGTAGCGAGCCCCGTTCTCCGAGGCGCCGTGGAGCGTCGATCACTCGAACGGTAGGGATTTCATCGTCGAGCGAGAAGTGACGGGAAATGCGTCGGGGACGGCGAACACGACGGCAGTTCGTTCGAGCGGGGGCGGCCGCCCTCGGCGCCACGCTCGCCGGGTGTTCGGATCGGGACTCGTCCCCCACGTCCGAGCAGTTTCGGTTCGACGGCGTCGACGACGGGTTCGCCGAGCGAACCGAGACGGTCTACGACCGCCTAACGGCCATCGTCGGGGCGTCGATACACGAACGGACGACGATCGAGCGCATCACCCCCTCGGAGATGCGCGAGCGCGCCGGGACCTATCCGGTCGTTGGGGGATCGACGACACAGAAACTCGCCTATCGCGCACTCGGACTCACGGAGCGACTGGATGCAGACCGATCGTTCGAGTTCGCGGGTTCCTACGATCCAACGTCGGCGACGATCCGACTGGTCGGGACGGACGATGCAACCATCGACGACCAGTTACTCGCGCACGAACTCTTCCACGCGATCCAGTTCCAGACGGGGAGTCTCGACGAGTGGAACCGCAGCTGGGCGGTCGGCTTCGACCGCTACAGCGCTCAGCAGGCGGTCGTCGAGGGGACGGCGATGTTCGTCGAAGACGAGTACGTCGACGGCTGCGGCGGGGACTTCGCTCACTGTCAACTCGCAGAGCCCACTCGAATCAGTCCGGGATCGCTCGATCCGGCCCTCCTGCTCCAGTACGGCTCGTACTTCAACGGCTACGACTTCGCGTCGGCCCTCGCAGCCCGCGGCGGCTGGGAGGAGATCTGGGCGAGTCACGACGAACCGCCCGTCTCCTCGGGGCAGATCCTGCATCCGGCGTGGTATCCGGATCGACATCCCGAACCGGTTACGGCCCCATCAGAACCGGGTGACGGATGGACCTTGCTCGATACCGAGCGGCTCGGGATGCAGGCACTCTTTACGACGCTCTGGCACGCGGGCGCCCTTCCCACCGAGGCGGTCTACACCCGCAGTCCGGAGACGACGGACGAGGTATACGCTTCGCTGGTCCGCTACCGCGCTCCCGTGACTGACCAGTGGCGCGGCGACGCGTTCACCGCGTTCGAACGCGACGACGGCGCCTACGGGTGGTCCTGGCGGATCCGGTTCGCGGACACGGCGGCCGCCGAAACTGGCTTCGAGCACGTCCGCCATTGGGCCGAATCACGCGGGGCCCAGACGGACCGCGAAAACGTCTGGACCAGCGACGGTCGCTACGAAGCGATCGGACTGGACGACGAGGACGTGCTCGTGTGGATGGCACCTGAACCCGCAGACTTCGCCGCTCTCGCTCCCGAGTACTGGGAGTAACGAATCGGGAATGGAGTCGACGAGCCACTGTCGACAGCTGGTGTCCCGTCGCTCGTTGCGGAAACTGATGACAGAGAAGTGCTCGCCAGTGGTTACTGGCCGGGGGCCTCGTTCGCCACCGAATCGTCGACGACGTGGTGACAGCCGACGGACTCGGGGTTCTCACGAGCGGCCTGGGCGATCAGCAGGGCGGTCACACAGGCGTTTCGAAGTTCGTACAGCGACCGCGAGGTACGTGTCCTGGTGTAGGCGTCGACCTCGCCCTTGAGCCGCCGGAGCACGCTCCCGGCCCGGGCGACGTCGTCGAGGTCGCGTTCGAGGCCGAGAAACGCGTCCATCGTTCGGCGCAGTCGGGTGAACTTCTCCGCGGCGAATCGTGCCGGTAGTTCGGGGTCAGAGTTCCTGAGCTCCGGTGGGTCGACGGTCTCAGGGCCAGTCGGCTCGCCGGGGCCGGCGACCGCAGCGGTCTCGCCCGCTCTGAGCCCCCAGACCAGCCCTTCGAGCAGACTCGTGCTGGCCAGGCGATTCGCCCCGTGAACGCCCGTCCGGGAACACTCGCCGACCGCGTAGAGATTCGCGAGCGACGCCCGGCCACGATCGTCGACGTCGATCCCCCCACAGAGGAAGTGTTCGCACGGCGCGACTGGAATGCGCTCGGACTCGATACCGCGTTCCTCACACTTGCTGGCCAGATTCGGGAACGCATCGGCGAACGGTTCCGCGAGCGTACTCACGTCGAGGAACACGTCACCGGTCCGGTCGCGCTCGTCGGCCACAGCCCGCGCGACGACGTCGCGCGGTGCGAGTTCGGCGTCCGGATGGACGTCCGGCATGAATCGCTCTCCGTCGGCGTTCAGCAGATGGGCGCCTTCGCCCCGGAGCGCTTCCGAGAGCAAGAACGGATCGTCACCCGCGTAGGCCGTCGGATGAAACTGGACGTACTCCATGTCCGCGATGTCTGCGCCGGCCAGTGCGGCCATGGCGATACCGTCACCCGTCGCGCCGTCCGGATTCGTCGACCGACCGTAGAGCGAGCCGATGCCGCCGGTCGCGAGGATCGTCGCCGTCGCGTAGATCGGCTGGCCGGACGGGGTTTCGTCGGTCAGGACGCCGTGGACCGCCCCCTCGTGAGTGAGCAAGTCGAGCGCCGCGGTGTCGTCGCGAACCTCGATCCGGTCGTGGTCGTCGACGTACTGCAAGAACGGGCGGAGGATGTGCGTCCCCGTCGAGGCGTCGACGTGGAGGATCCGCTCGGTGGAGTGGGCCGCCTCGCGCGTGTAATCGAACTCCTCCCCGTCGCGGTCGAAGTCGACGTCGAGCGTGTCGACGAGCACGTCTAGAACGGCCTCGTCGGCGTTCTCCACGAGGACGTCGACCGCCGCGTCGTCGGCAGTGCCGGCACTCGCTGCGAGCACGTCCTGCTTGAGCGATTCCGGATCGCCTCGTGTGGTCGAGATGCCTCCCTGTGCCCAGTCGGTACTCGCTTCGTCCGGCCGACTGGCCTTCGTCAACAGACAGACCGCGGCACCGTCCCGGGCCGCGCCGAGCGCAGCGGCACAGCCGGCGATCCCGGAACCAACGACCAGAACGTCCGTTCGATCGTCCCCATCCGCCGCCGGTGCAGCCGCGGGGTCGTCGTTCACCATCGACTCAGACCTCCAGCATCCGTTCGAGGGCGACGCCGGCGAGTTCCTTCTCGTCGGCCGCGACCTCGATGACGTTTCGTTCCCGACCCGCCACCAGCTCCTCTAAGACCCAGGTGAGGTAGTTCGGATCGATCTGGCGCATGGCGTTGCAGTCCATGCAGGCGTCGCCGCACAGCGGGAGCACCTCGACGTCGGGATGCCAGCGCTGGAGGTGCTCGGTCAGGTGAATCTCGGTGCCGATCGCCCACGTCTCGCCAGGATCTGCTGTCTCGATCGTCTCGCAGATGGTGCTCGTCGAACCGACGACGTCCGCAGCTTCGACGACCTCGCGACGGCACTCCGGATGGACGACGACACTGGCTTCTGGGTTGTCCTCGCGCACCTGTTCGACGTGCTCGGTGGTGAAACGCTCGTGGACCTGGCAGTAGCCGTCCCAGCAGATGATGTCGGACTCGACGACCTCGTCCGGATCCTTCCCCGCAGGGTCCCAGGGGTCCCACGTCGCCACCTCGTCTTCCATCCCGAGTCGGTGGGCCGTGTTCTCTCCGAGGTGTTTGTCCGGCAGGAAGAGCACCTTGTCGCCGCGTTCGAACGCCCACTCGAACGCGCGGTGGGCGTTCGAAGAGGTACAGACGAGGCCGCCCTGACTCGCACAGAACGCCTTCAGATCGGCGTAGGAGTTCATGTACGTGATCGGGATGATCTCCGCGTCGGGTGCCGCGGCCGTGATCTCGGCCCACGCGGCGTCGACCTGTAAGGCCTCGGCCATCCCCGCCATCGGGCACGACGCTTCCATACTCGGAAGGATCACGGTCTGGTCGTCGTCCGTGATGATGTCCGCGGACTCGGCCATGAAGGTGACGCCGCCAAAGATCACGTACTCGGCGTCGGCCTCGGCGGCTCGTTTCGACAACTCGTAGGAGTCACCGACGAAGTCGGCGTGTTCGACGATCTCTCGACGCTGGTAGTTGTGTCCCAGGACGACGACGTCGTCGCCGAGTTCGGAGAGCGCAGCCTCGATTCGCGGTCGACGCTCGGATTCCGACAATGTTCGATACTCGGGTGGGAGCTGTTCTAACGTGTCGTACTTGAACAGGCTCAAATCCGTCTCGATATCCGCTGTATCCATCGTAACCATGGCGCCACCAGGTGATACCACAGGGTCTGGGCGCATCCATGAAAAGATTTTATCTTCAATCGGGGGTTTCGAGTGAGATTGTGCAAACAGTTACCGGACACGTTCGATCAAGGCCGGTCTCGGTCGTCCCCAGAGATTGCCGGTGGGTGACGGTCGTTCGCAATCCAGTTTCCGTTCCGTACCGCTTGTAGCCCGACGGCAATACGTCCTATCTCGACCGTCTCCGTGCATTTTAATAACAGTGGCACCGAGTATTAGTATATGACAGTTGTTAGCGTCTCGATGCCGGACGAGCTCCTCGAACGGCTGGACCAGTTCGCCGACGAACACGGGTACACCGGCCGAAGCGAGGTCGTTCGAGAAGCATCCCGCTCACTCCTCGGAGAGTTCGAAGAAACCAGACTCGAGGATCGGACGCTCATGGGCGTCGTCACCGTCCTCTTCGATTACGAGACGACCACGGTCGAAGAGCGGATGATATCACTGCGCCACGAGTACGAACAGCTCGTGACGTCGAACTTCCACAGTCACGTCGGTGATCACTACTGTATGGAGCTGTTCGTCCTCGAGGGTCAGCTAGAGGAGATCTCCACGTTCGTCGGGAAGATTCGTGCGACCAGCGACATTCTCACCGTCGATTACTCGGTCCTTCCGGTCGACGACGTCGATCCGCTGCAGACGGGATCGACGTGAGACTGGGACAGACAGGCGATCCCGCTGGGTGATTGCCAGGCCAGTGGAGTGGGCTCATCACGGCGCCGGCTGTCGTGGCCGTACGAAAGTGTCGGATGTAATGGACCGAAGACGGAGCCGGAATCGGATCGTGAGCAGAAAGACTCTTTTTCCGGACGCGAGTCGGTACGAACGACAATGGAGCGCCCCTACGAGGTTCTCGGTCTCTCATCGGACGCGTCGCTCGCGACGGTCCGACAGCGATATCGGGCGCTCCTGACCGATCACCATCCCGATCAGGGTGGCTGCCGCGAGCAGTTTCTCGAACTCAAAGCGGCTTACGAATCGATCACCGGCGAACAGCCGCCCGATCACTCGACGCCGCAGACGATGGCCGTAGACACGGGGTCACAGGACGCCCCGACCTTCGATATCGAGGCGGAATCGTCCCCGACGCGACCCCTGTCCGTGACAGGCGACCTCATCACACTCGCACTCGTGGGATTCGACGAGGCGGTCGACGTTTCTCGCCTCTTCGAGACACCAGGAGCCAGACCGGCGCTCGAACGAGCCGTCGCGGCCTACGAGGTCACAAACACGACCTCCCAGAGCCGGCAGTGGCGGGGCCCATCACAGACGCGCTTTATCGGCACCGACGGCTTCATGTACGAGGCCTCGACCCTCCTCACGCCAGGACGAACGTCACTTCCCGAGACGTGGTGGCCAGGGCCAGCGGTACTCGAACCGGGCACGGGAGTACGTGCGATCGTCGTTGCGAATCAGCTGCCAGCGTCGGTCACCGTCGACCGCGTGGTCTATACCCAGCACGGGGCGACCGGCGGAGAACCGACGAGCGAACGCTATCGGTTCGAGCTGACTCGCGAGGCACGCAAGCGCCTCGATCCCCTTCCCTTCGAACTCGAAGCCGAGTGAGCCCCACCACGGAAGGCAAGACGGAAAGCGATCGACTCGAAAGAACCACGTAATGAGTCCTGTCCGACTTCGCGAGTGGATCCGCACCCGGACGGCGGCGAGTACGATCGTCCTGACCGTAATCGGGTACGGACTCGTCCTCGGAACCTTCCTCCTCGACGTACCGATCTACCCGGATCTCACCCAGGGCCAGACCAACTTCCTCACGCACGCAATCGCCGTCATCAACGCGACGACGACGGCCCTGCTGATCGCCGGCTGGTACTGGATCCGAAACGGTCGGGTGAACGCCCATCGACGCGCCATGGCCGGCGCCTTCGGGACGATTTTGCTGTTTCTCGTCGTCTACCTCCTCAAAGTGGGCGGTGGCGGGACGAAGTACTTCGAAGGACCCGACCCCGCGTACTACGCGTACCTCCTCATGCTCGCCGTCCACATCGTGCTATCGATGGTCGCGGTGCCGGTCGTCCTCTACGCCCTGTTGCTCGGCCTGACTCGGACGCCGGCAGAGTTGCGTGACAGCATCCACGCTCGCGTGGGTCGAATCGCCGCCGGATCGTGGATCCTGAGTCTCGTCCTCGGAATCGTGACGTACCTCATGCTCAACCACATCTGGGGATACACGTTCTAACCGACGAGCTCCCGACCTCCGAAATCATGGAAGCGCGGCCGACTCACGATTCCGTCTGCGGAATCGACCGGGCGCCGATCCAGAACAGGACGAGCGACGCCCCCGTGAGGACGAGCAGGTTCCCGATTACCGGGTCGAGGCCGAGGACTGGGCCGTAGTCGGCGGCGGGATACGTCGCCGCCCGGACCCCGCGAGCGAAGTACGAGAGCGGCGAGAGATCGACCAGCGGGAGGAACCACGCAGGCAGCTGCGACGGATTCACGAACGTCGCAGAGAGAAAGAGCACCGGCAACCCGATCGCGTTGCTCGCTGCCACGGCGCCATCCTGCGATTCGGTGTAACTCCCGAGGGCTGCACCGAGTCCACAGAAGCCGACGACGCCGACGAGGACGTACACGGGTAACAGCGCCGAGAGCGTCACGGTCGCACCGGTGAGGGCGACGACCAGCACGAGGATCAGCGCGGCCGCGATCGTGATGATGACCGCGTTGACGATCGTCTGTGCCAGGAGCCACTCGGTGCGCCCGAGCGGCGTCGTCGCGAGCTTCTCGAACCGGTTACCCTCCCGGTGGCGAGCCACCTCGCTGCTCATCCGGGAGAGGGGCGTAAAGAGCACGACGGTGGCGAGGTAGCCGGGGACGTAGTAGCCCGCCGGTTCCGCGAACAGCCCGCCGCCACCCGAACTGGTCCGAACGAGGGCCCCGAAGATGATCACGAGGATCGCCGGGAAGAAGAACGTGAAGAAGACAGCCGTCCGCCGCCGCACGAACGCCCGCCAACCGGCACTCACCGCACCGCGGATCCGGCGAACGCGCGCGGCGGGCGAATCGACGGCCGTCATGGGCGGCCACCTCCGGTGTCTGAGATCGGCGGATTCGACTTCGCACTCGCCTCACCAGCGACCGTGTTGGGACCACCCGGCTCGGCATCGGTCTCCGCGTCCGCGAGCGCGTAGTAAACCGCCTCGAGGCCAGGTTCCGTCCAGCGGAGGCCGGTGTACTCGACTCCTGCCGCCGACAGGTCGTCCGCCACCGACCCGATGTCGGTCGGGTCGACGTCGTGGACGACCAGGCGCGATCGGTCGCGCTCGATCCGGTTGGGAAGTATCTCACGTGCTGTGGCGACGGGGTCGTCTCCCGACGACGGTGCGTCGCCGTCGACGGACTCGTCCCGGGCCCTCGACATCGCAGGGGCATCGACCCCCGTCTCGGCCAGGTCGACGACGAGCCGGTCCGATCCGGCGTGACGGTCGACGAGCGCGGCTGGCGAACCGACGTCGAGGACGCTGCCGTCGGCGAGCAGGCCGACGCGATCGGCCAGTCGTTCGGCCTCGGCCATGTCGTGGGTCGTGAGGAGGACGGTCGTGCCAGCCGCCGCGAGGTCCTCGATCAACCGGTGAATCGTCCGCCGACCGGCGGGGTCGATCCCCGTCGTCGGTTCGTCGAGCACGAGCACATCGGGGTCGTTGAGCAGCGTGCTCCCGACGCACGCACGGCGCTGCTGGCCGCCGGAGAGGTTCTCGTACCACGTCTCCGCCGAGTCCGCGAGTCCGACCTCGGCCAGTACGGTGTCGGGATCGCGCGACTCCGGATACAGCGACGCGTAGTAGGCGAGTAGTTCGCGCGCGCTCAGGCGGTCGGGCGGTGAGAAGGACTGTGGGAGCACGCCGAGGCGGCTTGCGTCGACGTCGGTAGGCGACGCCCCGAGTACGGAGACCGAGCCCGAGTCCGGGGAGACGGTCCCGGTGAGCGCTCGAACGAGTGTCGTCTTGCCGGCGCCGTTCGGCCCGATAAGCGCGAACACCTCGCCCGCGTCGATCGAGAGCGACGCGCCGTCCAGGGCGACCGTCTCGCCGTACCGCTTGGCCACGTCGTCGGCCACGACGACCGGATTCATGCGCCGGGGTACGCAACCGGCCGGGGTAAGGCGTTCGATTCCGGGACTCGATCGAGGGAGTGACGGCCAGTCCTGATCGGACCTATCCCCCATGGCAGGCCCAACCGATATGCGTCGGCCCGTGGTCGACGCTGTCACCATGACGAACGTCGGTTACACCCTATCCAGCGAGGAGCACGGACCGGACGCGTTGATCGAACAGGCCAGGCGCGCGGAGGACGCTGGGTTCGACTTCGTCTCGATCTCCGATCACATCCACCCGTGGGTGACCGCCCAGGGCGAGTCACCGTTCGTCTGGACGACCCTCGGTGGCATCGCCGCTGCAACTGACGAAATCGACGTCGGCGTCGGCGTCACCTGCCCGACGATGCGCATCCACCCGGTGAACGTCGCCCACGCCGTCGCGACCGTCGCCGTCCTCCTTGGCGATCGGTTCACGTTCGGCGTCGGGACGGGAGAGAACCTGAACGAACACGTGACCGGCGAACGCTGGCCAGAGCATGAGGTCCGACTCGAGAAGTTAGCGGAAGCGCTCGACGTAATGCGGTCGCTCTGGACCGGCGAGAACACGAGTCATCGCGGCGAACACTACACGGTCGAGAACGCGAAACTGTTCACCTGCCCGGACGAGCAACCACCCACCGTCGTGAGTGCGTTCGGCCCGAAAGCGGCCCAGTGGGCGGCCGACCACGGCGACGGGCTCTGGTGCTCGGGCCCGAAGGGGGACGTCGTCGACGCGTTCGAAGCCGCCGGCGGGAGCGGCCCGACGATCACCCAGCTCCACGGCTGCTACGCAGAGAACGAGTCCGCGGCCGTCGACACGATCTACGAGACCTGGCCGAACGGCTCGCTCCCGGGCGAGCTGGGCCAGGAACTCCCCACGCCGAAACACTTCGAACAGGCCGCGACCATGGTGGAACGCGACGACATCGCCGAGTCGTCGACGCTCACCGATCCCGATCCGAAACCCTGGATCGACTCGTTCGAGACCGCCGTCGACGCGGGCTTCGACCACGTCTACTTCCACCAGATCGGTCCCGACCAGGCTTCCTTCTTCGAGTTTTTCGAAGACGAACTGGCACCGGAACTGGCCTGAGGCCGACACCCGACGAGAGTCAGGACGGCGGCAAGCGACCAGCTCCGTATCTGCGACGAAGCACCGACCGTGCCACAGCGGGTGGGGCGTCGCCGGCGTTTATTACGTGGAGTGGTGTAGACCAACCGCATGGGGCGTGACGAACCCGTACAAACCCGACGCAACTACCTCGCGACCGTCGGGACGACGGCTACGGCCGTCGGATTGAGCGGGTGTACCGGCGGCGGGCCCCAGCCGCCGAACGAATCGACGAACGAGACCGCGCCAGCGTCCGACGAGCGACCGATTTTCCCGGGGTACGAGACGACGGAGGTGACCGTCTCGACGCCGAACGGGGAGCGACTGGGAGCCGTCACGGCCGCGATCGCCGACACGGACGAGTTGCGGCAGCTGGGACTGAGCGACACCGAGTTCCTCCCCGACGATCACGGGATGCTCTTCATCTTCGACCGCGTCGCCGACCGAACCTTCGTCATGCGTGAGATGGACTTCGGGATCGACATCGTCTACGCCGACGCGTCGGGAACGATCACGCAAATTCACCACGCACAGGCACCCGGACCCGGCGAAGACGGGGAGAAACAGCGCTATCCTGGCCGGGGCCAGTACGTCCTGGAAGTGCCCCTCGACTGGACGACCGAACGAGACGTCGAATCCGGCGCCCGACTCGACTGGGGAGAGTGACGCATGGGAACGCGTCGCATCACCTCCCGAGACGCACGCGGCGATCCGAGGCGCTCTCCGCCACCCGAGGGGTTTTTTCGGTGCCGGTGAAACACCCATCCGCCTATGGAGTACGTCACGCTCGGCAACACCGGCACGACGGTATCGCGACTCTGCTTCGGCACCTGGCGCTTCGGCAAACGCCACGGTGACGAGGTCGAAACCACGAAGGAGGAAGCCCACGACCTCCTCGACGCCGTCGCCGATCACGGCATCAACTTCATCGACACGGCGAACGTCTATGGCGATCCCGACGGGACGAGCGAGGAGTGGATCGGCGAGTGGCTGGAGGGCAGAGACCGTGAGGACTTCGTCCTCGCCTCGAAGGTCTACTTCCCGTTCGACGGCTGGGGCGAACCCGGTCCGAACGACTCCGGGCTCGGACGCAAGCACATTCGCCGTCAGATCGAGGGGACGCTCGATCGCCTCGGAACGGACTACCTCGACCTCTACTACATCCACCGCTGGGACGACGAGACACCCATCCGCGAGACCATGCAGACGCTGACGGAACTCGTCCGGGAGGGGAAAGTCAACTACCTCGGCGCCTCGTCGATGGCCGCCTGGAAGTTGACCAAGGCGCTGTGGACCAGCGACGTCGAGGGACTGGAGCGCTTCGACGTCACTCAGCCGATGGTCAACGCCGCCCACTACGACCAGGTCGGTGACTACCTCGATCTCTGTGCCGATCAGGACCTCGCCGTCTGCCCCTACTCGCCACTGGCCGGCGGCTTCCTCACCGGGAAGTACGACCGCGCCGACGACGGCTCCGTCGAAGCCCCGGACGGCTCGCGCGCGACGCTCGAGGATCGATTCGGCGAGTACTACGCGACCGACACCGCCTGGAACGTCCTCGACGCGGTCGAGGCCGTCGCCGACGAACGCGACGCGACGCCCGCGCAGGTCTCGCTGCGCTGGCTGATGGACCAGGATCGATTCACCTGCGTGCCGATCGTCGGCGCGCGGACGCCCGAACAACTCGAGGAAAACGTCGGTGCCGTGGACGTCGAGCTCACCGACGACGACTTCGACCGGATCGCCGAAACTCGGCAGTAAACAGCCGCTAGAAGTTTTCTTCGCCACTCTCTTCGAACGTCGATCGTCACCGGTCACAGGACGAGCATCGCGTCGACGAGAATCGAGACGAGGACGGCGCCGAGGAAGGCGTTCGAGGCGTGGAAGGTGCGCATCGCCGCGCGTTCGGTCTGGGTGAAGTGTAGTTCCACGGCCGCCCAGAGGAAGATCGCCCCGAAGACGGCGACGGCTCCCGCGTAGATGGCACCGAGGTCGGTGACCCAGGCGAGGCCGGCGGCGCCGACGAGGGTCGCTCCGAGGTAGTAGACGATGTGTTTTCGCGTGACAGTTTCACCGCGAACGACCGACAGCATCGGGAAACCGCCGCGCTCGTAGTCGTCACGGTAGGCCAGCGCCAGGTTGTAGAAGTGCGCCGGCGTCCAGAGGAAGATGAGTCCTGCGAGCGCGAGAGCGGGCACACCGATCTCGTTCGTGACGGCCGCCCAGCCGATGAGCGCCGGGAGCGCACCGGCGAAGCCACCGATAACCGTATTCTGGACCGTGTTGGGTTTCAACACCAGCGTGTAAACGACGCTGTAGAATGCGATCGCGAGCAGTCCGAGTGCGGCCGCCAGGACGTTGACGGTGAGAAAGATCGAGAGCGAGGCGCCCGCGAGGAGGAAGCCGAACAGGATGGCGTTTCTGACAGGGACGAGATCCAGCGCCAGGGGTCGATCCGACGTCCGATTCATGCGCCGATCGACGTCTCGTTCGAGGACGTGATTGAACGTGCCCGACGCCCCGATCGCGAGCACCCCGCCGGAGAGTGTCGCCACGACGGTCCCCGCGTCGAGGGCGGGGCCGGCAGCGAGTGCCATCCCGGCCGCGGCGACGAGACAGAGGAGCCACATCAATCGTGGTTTGGTCATCGAGAGGTAGGCTTTCGCGAGGAGGCGAACGCGTCCGAGGCGGCTCTCGGGGAGCGTTCGTCCGGCCGTCTCCGTGGCGTCGACGACGGGTTCGGCAGGTGTCGTGGCGACAGACCGATCGATCGACTCCGCCGTTCCCGTGGTCAGTTCCAGGTCCCAGGCGAGTGCGAGGACGACGGCACCGAAGACGACCACGCCGAGCCCGAGGTGGAGTCCGGGAACGATCGCGTCCGGCCCCATCGTCGCCGTCACGGCTCCGACGGCGATCTGAACGCCGTAGAGGACGAGCCCGAACGAGAGTGTGTAGCGAACACGTCGGGAGCTGTCGCCGAGCCAGGCGACCGCCGTCGAGACGAGAACGAGGCCGGCGACGACAAGTGCGGCGATCCGGTGTCCCAGGGCGATCGCCAGTTCGGTCTCGGTAATCGGATCGACTGGCTGGCCACACCCGGGCCAGGTCGAACACGAGGCAGCGGCCTCGGTGATTGACGTCGTCGCCCCAACGAGAATCAGTAGATAGACGCCAAGGGCCGTCGCCGCGAGGAGCCCCGTAAATCGCGAGGTGCTCTCGATCGGCGACGGGAAACGGGCTGAAGTCACGGTTCGTACGGAGTACTTCGGCCGGCGTTACTTAGGGGTCCCGCTTTCGTGGCGGGGTCTCGACCGGAGAGAGAGAGAGAGAGAGAGAGAGAGAGAGAGAGAGAACGCCTCGCGGGTGGAGGCGCCTTCCGGGGTATCTACATCCCCATATCGCTCGCTTGCTCCGGAACCGGAAGCGCAGTTGGCGCGACAGCGAGGCGCTCTCCGACGTGATCGAGCGCCATGTCGAACCCGTAATAGCGTTCGAGTTCGTCACCGTCGGATGCCGTGCGGACCTTCAACATCGCGTACCCGTCGATGTTCTGGGCGATGGCCGCCGTCCCGTCGCCCGATTCGGCCTCGAACGTGAGGATCCGCTCGGCGTCGGTCTCGTGGTACGTCGCGACGATCCCGTGTTCCCGTATCGTGACCGCGTCATCGGTCATACGCTCTCTTCACTCGCCGAGATACGGGAACCTGTCGATAGCCAACAGCCGCTCGATCGCGCGGGTAGCTGCGACCGGCCGAAACCGAAACAACCGACACGACGCTCGCGTGAGAGTCCAGTATGTCCAGGTGGCTCCAGAGCGGCCGGCGGCGCGACATCTGTTACCTGCTCGCCGGCTCCGAGGGACGGCGCGGCCAACAGGTGAAATCCGCACTCGAATCGCACTACGGGCAGCGGATCGACCCCAGCGGCTTCTACGGTTCGCTCTCCGCGCTGGTCGATGCCGGATTCGTCGAAAAGCGGACGGACGGCCTCCACGACGTGTACGCACTCACCGACGCCGGCCAGGAGCGACTCGACGAACACGTCTCGTGGCTCACGGAACAGACGGCGTGACCGACGCATAGTGCTTTCTCACCGGGAGCGACAGAACGAACCACTCGAAGAACGCGGGTCGGTAGATCGACGCGTCAGTCGAACTCGAAGGCCGCCGACGCGTTACTCCGGCGCTTGTTGAACGGTTTCGGAAGGAAGCCGTCGAAGTCGATGGCGACTTTGTCCCGGATGAATTCGGTGAGCAGCGCTCTGTCGTCGAAGTGAAGCAGGTCCGCGACCGCGAGCGGATTCCCGTTGTTCAACTTGCGCATCGTCGCCTCGTCCATCCCGTGGAGGTCCTCCATGAACCGATCGTATCGGTCGTTGTCGGCCAGATAGAGCAGTTCGGTCATCAGGAGGCGTCGGCGCTGGTTGGGTGCGACGTCACGATGCCAGAGCCGATCGTAGATACTCATCTGCTCGGCGCTCGTGTCGGTCATCCCCTTGTCGAGGGCGGCCTCGACGGTGATGGCGGCCGCGCGTGCCGACTTCATGCCCTTGTGGATACCCTCCCCCCAGATCGGATCGATGGACGGGACCGTGTCGCCGATCGCCATGAAGCGATCCGTCGAGAGGTCGCCGGGCATCTGGATGTGCGCGGAACCGCGGTGCTGGACGCCTTCCTTGCGCTCGGCGTCCGCGAACCGGGGATCTCGGTCCAGCCAGTACTCCATATAGTCGTCGACGGAGAAGTTCTCGCGGGCGTTCTGGCGGTGACTGTCGTTCTGGATGTAGCAGAGACCGACCTTGGCCTCGTCCTCGCCCGTGTGGAAGATCCAGGAGTAACCGCCGGGGGCGAGGTCGTGATCGAGCCGGAGCATCATCGCGTCGGTGAGGTCACCGTAGTCGGCGTGATTCAGGTCGACGCCGGTGAGTTCGTACTCGATGCCGATGGCGTGGTTTTCGCGTTCGAGTTCGCTCACGTTCAGCGCTTTCGCGAGCGGCGCGCTGGGTCCCGTCGCGTCGATCGTGATCTCGGCGCGGACTTCCTCGGAGCCGTTGTACTCGACGCCCGCGATCTGGCCGTTCTCCATCACGGGGCCGGTAACGCGTGCGTCGAATCGGTACTCGGCGCCCGCTTCGCGTCCATCCTCGACGAGCCACTGCTTGAAGTCGGCGAATTCGAGCACCGCACCCGGATGGTGCCGCGTGTAGTGATTGTTCGGCGACTCGAGAACGACCTTGTCGGTGAAGTTCATCACGACGTCGTCGGGGACGCCGAACGAGGTGATCATCGACGGGAACGTCCCGGCCGTCGACTTGTTACTGGTCGTGGGGAAGGCGTCCTCGCTCTCCGTCTCGAGGACGACCACGTCGTACCCCCGTGTCGCCAGGTCGCGGGCACACTGGGCGCCTGCGGGCCCAGCGCCCGCCACGATTACGTCGTACTGTTCGCTCATTAGCGAATACTTATCCAGCCTGTATAATGAGTCTTGGTGAATCGATCCGAGACCCTGTTCGTCACTGCAGCGAGAATGTCAGTCGCTACGGACGCGTCTCGGCGAGTGTTACGGTCCGTCCCAGTCCAGACTCAACCCCGTTCGTTGACACGAACAGCATCCATAACCACAGACAGTTTCCGAGCTTCGATCGGAGAACTGAGATCAAGCGGGATCACACACACAAATTGTCGGTCGATCCAGTTGGGCCTGTCGAGCAGGTCACTCGAGCAGTCGATCGCCGATCGTGTTCCGCAGGACTTCGCTCGTTCCTTCGTAGATCTCGTTGAGTTTCGCGTCGCGGTAGAAGCGTTCGGCGGGGAAGTCCTTCGTGTAGCCGTAGCCGCCGTGGATCTGGATGCCCTCGTTGGCCACCTCTCGCGAGACCTCGCTGGCGTAGAGTTTCGCCTGGGCGGCCTCCTTGATGTAGTCTTCACCACGGATCTTGTTGTCCGCCGCCTTGTGCATCAGGAGTTTCGCGGCCTGAATCTTCGTGTCCATGTCGGCGAGTTTGTGCTTGATCGCCTGGAACTCCCCGATCGGCTGGCCGAACTGTTCGCGGTCGGATGCATAATCGCGAGCCTCCTCGAACGCCGCCCGGGCGATGCCGACCCCGCGAGCGGCGATCGTGATGCGGCCGCCGTTCAGTGTCTTGAGTGCCTGTACGAACCCGTCACCCTCGTCGCCGAGGCGTCGGTCGGCGGGAATCTCCAGGTCGTCGAACCTGAGTTCGGCGGTCGGACAGCCCTTGTCGCCGAGTTTGTCCTCCGTTCCCTCCACGTAGAAGCCGTCGTCTTCAGACGGGCGGACGACGAACGACGAGATGCCTTTGTTGCCCGCGTCCGGGTCGGTCTTCGCGAAGACCGTGACCGTCTCCGACTCGGATCCGTTCGAGATCCAGAGCTTGCCGCCGTTCAAGCGGTACGCATCGGGCTCAGCATCGGCGTCGTCTGCACCGTCGCCGACCGGCTCCGCGGTGGTCTCCATCGCGGGGACGTCGCTTCCCGCTCCGGGTTCGGACAGCGCGAACGCACCGACGTCCTGGCCCTCCGCAAGCGGCGTCAGGTACTGTTCTTTCTGGGACTCGTCCCCGAACTCGTAGAGCATGTTCCCCGCGAGCGAGGTGTGTGCGGCGACGATGGTCCCGAGTCCACCGGAGCCACGAGAGATCTCCTCGAGCCCGATCGCGTAGGAGTGGTAGTCGAGTCCGGCGCCACCGTACTCCTCGGGGAACGGCATCCCCATCAATCCGAGCTCGCCCATCTCGGTGACGAGATCGTCGGGGAACGCGTCCTCGTGGTCGATCTCAGCTGCACGCGGGACGACCTCCTCGTCGACGAACTCCGCGACCATGTCACGGATCTGGCGTTGCTCCGGTGAGAGCGTGAAATCCATACGCCCGGTAGCGGGCCGCTCTCCTTTACAGTTATCAATCGGGCCGCGCTCGACACTGGTGAGGACCGCTTTACCCGCACCGTTGTCAGTAACCGGATCGTCTACGCCGTGGCTCGCCCCGGAGGTTTTTCCCACCCAGGCCCGTACGTCCAGCAACCAGATGAGTTCCGGTTCCCCTTCACCAGCACTGTCGTCCGATCTCGACTGGTGTTTCGACGCGGTCCACGGCGTCTCGAGGACCTTCTCGATCACTATCGACCGCCTCGAGGAGCCGATGGCACGCCAGATCTGCGTCGGCTACCTCCTCTGTCGGATTGCCGATACGATCGAAGATGCCGGCCACGTTCCCCCGGCCGCCCAGTCCGACCTCCTCACCGAGTACGATAGACTGCTGGATCCGACCGACGAGTACACCGTCGACCAGTTCGTGGACGCGGTCAGCCCGTGGCTCCCGGAGCCGGACGAGCGATCCGCCGACTGGACGGTCGTCGCAGAGACCTCGCGAGTTCTTCGAGCGTTCGAGACCCTCGACGACGAACCCCGCGAGCTCATGCGCGACCCGATCCGGGAACTCGTCGGCGGCATGGCGATGTTCACCGAGCGCTACGCCGACGAGGGTGGGCTTCGTCTCCAGACGATAGACGAACTCGAAGAATATTGCTGGTACGCCGCCGGCACCGTCGGGACGCTCATCACGGAACTCCTCGTCCGTGACATCCCCTCCGAACGCGCCGCGGAACTCAGGGACAACGCGCGATCGTTCGCCCTGCTGCTACAGCTCGTCAATATCGCGAAAGACGTCCAGTCGGACTATCACGAGGAAAACAACGTCTATCTCCCGGCCGAATGGCTCGCCGAGGAGGCAGTCGCGTCCGACGCCGTCACCGACACCGACAACCACCAGGGTGTGACCACGGTCGTCCGTCGCGTCGTCGACCGGGCTGAGCACTATCTCGACGGCGCGCACCGCTACCTCGAGATCGTCCCCGAGCACCACGGAAACACCCTCTCCGCCTGGGCGATTCCGTATCTGCTCGCGGTCGGGACCCTCCGAGAACTGCGCCAGCGGTCGGAAGACGTCGTTCGAACGGGGGACGTCAAACTACCTCGCGAAGAAGTCTACGCCGTGATCCAGCGGTTCGATTCTGGCGTTTCTCGAGGGGAACTCGACGAACTGCGCCAGACGATGGCGTCGGAACCCCTTCATCGGTAAGTCGTGACGACCTGTTCACGCGCGGCGTGAGAATGTAACGAGGGACGACACGCACCGACGGACGAAAGACACCGATCGCGAAGCGCCGGCCCCTTCGTGAGACGTATCAGTCGTACACGTAGAACCCTTCGCCCGTCTTCTTCCCGAGATCGCCGGCCTCGACCTTGCGCTTCAGGAGGTACGCCGGCTTGTACCGGTCGCCGAGTTCCTCGTGCAGCGTCTCCGACGCGTGGAGACAGATGTCGAGACCGATGTGATCGGCGAGGGTGAGCGGGCCCATCGGAACGTTCGTGCCCAGTTCCATGCCGGCGTCGATGTCCTCCTTCGAAGCGACGCCCTCGTCGAAGGCGCGGATGCCCTCGTTGATCCACGGCATGAGGATGCGGTTCGTGACGAAGCCCGGTTTGTCGTCGGACTCCCAGGTCGTCTTTCCCAGGTCCGCGGCCAGGTCGTGTGCCAGTTCGACGGCGTCGTCGACGGTCTTCTCGCCGACCACGACCTCCACACCCTCCATGATCGGGACGGGGTTCATGAAGTGCAGGCCGACGACGCGCTCCGGACGATCGAGGTCGCCGGCGATCGACGTGATCGACAGCGTGCTCGTGTTCGTCGCGAGCACGACGTCGTCGTCACAGGCCGCTTCGAGGTCGGCGAAAATGTCTCGCTTGACGTCGAGTTTCTCGAGGGCGGCCTCGATGACGACGTCACAATCGGCCAGGTCCGCCAGGTCCGTCGTTCCCTCGATCCGGTCGCGAATCGTCTGTGGATCGTCCGGGAGCGCGTCCCGCTCGGCGAGGCGACCGAGACTGTCCTCGATCGTCTCGAACCCGTTGTCGACGTACTCGCGTTCGATATCTCGCATCACGACGTCGTAGCCGCCGGTCGCCGCCACCTGGGCGATGCCGCTGCCCATCGTTCCTGCACCGACGACGCCGATCCGGTCGAGCTCGTCTCGAATCATACCTCGACGTTCCAGCGACAATCTCATTACGGTGACGATCCGACGTGGTCGTCGGTTGGCGATGATGTAGAACCTGCTGGATCGCGTACCGGAGAGTGGCCGATGCGGCACCCGATTGCGCCGTTCAACGACAGCCTGAACCAGTGGCTGTCGATCAGCTGCTCGTTCAAGGGGCGCCGGGAGAGTAACGTTTTAGGTGACCGACCGTCAGGGTCAGACAACCTGTATGGCGAGCGAAAACGACGTCGTCGAGACACCGAGCGTCCGACCACTCGAGGCCGACGAGCGGGCCCGCCTCGAGGACGCAGGCGTCGAGCCAGCCGATCTCGAGTCCGTCGGGATCGATCCGGCGGGTGTCGCGGAGAAGGAGTACTCCTACCGGCAGCTCCTCGATGGCGGACTAGAGGATTCGGCGGCAGAGGCCCTGCGACGCACCTTCTCCCTGCCCTGGTCGTTTCAGACCGAGGGAGACCTCGACGATCGATCGGAGGCCGTCTCCGGACTGGGCGACGCAGAGCGAGCCTGGATCGCCGCCAGCGCGGACGAGGACTGGCAGGGGTTCGAACACGCGGGCGAGCGATCGATCCCGACCACGACCGAAACGCCCGACGAACGGCCGTATCCTCGGCCCACACCGGTGACCACCGTGACTGGGGTCGGTGACTCCAACGCCGAGCAGCTCGCCGAAGCCGGGATCGTCTCGGCCGAACGGCTGGCAACGATCCACGCTGGCGAAGTCGCCGCTGTTCTCGACCTCGACGTGTTGCACGTACGCACCTGGCGCCACAACGCACGCGAACTGCTTCGCGAGTGAGCCACCAGTGAGGCGACTGCGGAAGGACCCGAGCACGACCACAGTCTCAAGCGGACACGGATACTTCCTCGTCGTATGATCACACTCGCTTCAGACTGCGGCTCGCTGTACCCGGCCGCGATGGCCGGGGTCATCTACAGTCAGAGCGACGCACGCGTCGTGGACGTCACACACGACCTTCCCAGGCAGGACGTTCGCGCCGGCGCCTTCTGGCTGCGGGAGATTCTCCCGTCCTTTCCGCCTGCAGTCCACGTCATCGTCGTCGATCCCGGGGTACGGACGGATCGACGGGCACTCGTCTGTGCCGCCGGCGAACACGTCCTCGTCGGACCCGACAACGGAATCCTCGATCCTATCGCCCGTCGACTCGCCGGAAGCGAGTCCGTCGAGTGGTTCGCGATCGACGACGCGGACGCCGAGGAACACACGTTTCACGGTCGAGACGTCTTCGCGCCGATGGCTGCAACGGTACACGACCACGACTGGAACGACCTCGCCGCGATCGACGGACTCACGCCGATCGACGATCCGGTGGCGTACCAGCTCCCCGAGCCACAGGTCGAGTCCACCCGAGCCCGCGGTGCGGTCCTGATCGTCGACGAGTTCGGCAACTGCGTGACGAACGTTCCCGGCGAGGTGCTCGATGGGCGTGAGGCGGTTCACGTCGGCGATTCGACAGTCGTTGTCGGCCGAACCTTCGACGCCGTCGATCCAGGCGATCCCGTCGTACTCTCCGGCAGTCACGGCCTCGTCGAACTCGCCGTCAATCGAGGGCGCGGCGAGGACGCGTTCGACGTGACCGCGGGAGACTCGGTCACCCTCACCTGGGACTGACCCCGTGCTCGAGACCCCAAACGCGACGAGGAGAAAAATATTGGAGACGGAGCAGCGACGAGCGGCGTTCGGAGTCGTTATTCGGCGGCGATGACGTCGTCGATGCGCGCGATCATCGTCGCGGCCTCGGCCGCGCTCTCGATCGCCTCGCGCTTGACGTCGGCGGGATCGACGACGCCGTGTTCGACGGGGTCGGCGATCGTGACCGTCTCGCCGTCGGTGACGAGGCCGGCGCGGCCCTCGGACTCGTGTTCGGCGCGGAGATCGACCAGTGTGTCGATCGGATCGCGACCGGTGTTCGAGGCGAGCGTGCGCGGGATCACGTCGATGGCGTCGGCGAAGGCGTTGACGGCGAGCTGACTGCGGCCTTCGATGCCGGCCGCCTTGGAACGGATGCGGTCGGCGATGGCGATCTCGCTGGCGCCGGCGCCGGGGACGACCTCCCCGGACTCGCGGGCGGTCGCGACGACGTCCAGGGCGTCACCGACCGCGCGTTCGAGTTCGTCGACGATGTGGTCGGTGCCGCCGCGCACGAAGACGGTGACGGCCTCGGCCGCAGCACCGCCCTCGACGAAGGCGAGGTCGTCGTCGCCGTAGGAGTCCGTCCGGATCCGGTCGGCGTGGCCGAAGTCCTCGGCGTCCAGGTCCTCGAGCGCGCCGACGCGACGAGCGCCGGTGGCCGACGCGATCTTGCGCGCGTCCGAGTTCCCGAGGCCTTCGAAGACGAGGACGCCTTCGTTCGCCAGGAACGAGGCGACGCGGTCGTCGACGTCGTCCGTATTGAAGACGACGTCCACGCCGGAGTCGACGATCTCCTCGGCGTAGCCGCGCAGTTCGCTCTCCTCGGCGTCGAGTGCCGCGTTGAGCTGATCGATGGAGTCGATCGCGTACTCCGCGTCGATCTCGCCGGTCTGAATCTCCAGCGCGACGTCGAGGATCGCGATGTCGGCGTCCTCGACGGTCGATGGCATAGCGTCGTTAGCCGGCTCCTCGTCGAGAACGATGCCCTCGACCAGTTCGGTTGCACTCGAAGAGGCGCCGACCTGCGTGTAGACGGAGACGTCGTCGCGGCGAACGCGATCGTCGTCGGCGACGTGACCGATCGCGGTGACGACGGTCTCGGCGAGCTCGGCCGGGGTGAGGCCGCCGGTTCCTTTGCCCGTCATGCTCGACTTGCCGACCTGGGCGAGCAGTTCGTCGTCGACCTCGACGTCGAGTACCTGATCCTCGATGGCGTCGAGGGCGATGCGCGCGGCCTCGTGGTAGCCTTCGACGATGGTCGTCGCGTGGACGTCCTGTTCGAGGAGGTCTTCGGCCTCGGCGAGGAGATTGCCAGCGATGACGGCCGCGGTCGTGGTCCCGTCACCGACCTCGGCTTCCTGGGTCTCGGAGACTTCGACGATCATCTGGGCTGCGGGATGTTCGATGTCCATCTCCTCCAGAATCGTCGCACCGTCGTTCGTGATGACGACCTCGCCACCCGAGTCGACGAGCATCTTGTCCATGCCGCGGGGGCCGAGTGTCGTCCGGACCGATTCGGCGACCGCCTTCCCGGCCATGATGTTCGACGACTGGGCGTCGCGACCCTCCGTTCGCTGACTGTCCTCGTTGAGGATGAACATCGGTTGTCCACCCATGCGTTGCTGTTGTGCCATGGTGTATGCCTCACTAAATGTATCATCAGCACTTCTATATAAGCGTTTCCCTCGGAATCGTCTCCCTCTTGCGATTGGTAGACAGTGACAGAGGAGGATCGACATGGGTCGTTCAGTGGGGACGAGACAGGTCGATCCCCTCCTACTCGATCAGTCGTGAGCGGACCGCACACAGACACACATAGACACTCTCTCACTCACTGACTCACGACAGCCGGTAGTCCGATATGTGGGGGGACCAAACGGTCTGGTGAATGCTGGAGCTGGAGCACGGGTTCCGAGTGGTCGACGTCAACGCGAGACTGACTCCGGAGCGAGAGTCTGCCTATCGCGATCGAGGGAGACCGGTCTCCCCGGACCGACTCGAACGGGAGATGCATCAGGCGGGAATCGTCCGCGCCATCGTGAGTCCGACCCCACGACCGGAGGCGAGCTACCTGCAGGCAAACAATGGTGTCGCCCGATTGAGCGTCGATCGCCCGTTCGTCGCGTTCGCCCGGATCAACGGCCACCGGTCGATCGGTGACGACCCCAGGAGTCGACTCACGAACGCGATCAGTCGCCGCAAGGAGTATCACGTCGACCCCGAAGACGTCGAGCAATACGCCTACGACGACCGATTCCACGGCTTTACGCTGGATCCCGCGATCGACGGGGTGCCCGACGAGACCGTCCTCTCGACGCTCGAAGACGTCGGCCTCCCGGTCGTCGTCTCGGGTGGTATCGACGCACCCCCCAGCGAACTCGCGACGACGCTTCTGGACCGATCGTTCCCGATCATCGTCGGTCACTTCGGTGGTCACCCGTTACAACGAGGACTCATGGACGAGATGATCGAGCTCCTCGACACCTACGACGGCTGTTACGTCGATACGAGCCTCGTGCGCTATCGTGATCAACTCGAACGGGCGCTCAGAGAACACCCCGACCGTGTCCTCTTCGGCAGCGGTACACCAGCGAGTCACCCGAACGTGGCCGTCATGGAACTGTTGACGCTCGACGTCTCCGCCGATAAACTCACCCGGGCGTTCTCGAAAAACGCCGTCCGTGTCATCACAGCCCTCGAATGAGTTCCCCACGCTGGGCTACGTCCCCGTGATGGTGCGAAACCAGCCTGAAACGGACATCACACGCTTCTTCTCACCGAGCCCTGAGAGGCCGCCCGGTCTGGCAGTCCCGCGATGGAATCGATGGACCGTCGGGGAGATTTAAGAGTGGTGGGTTAGACCGTCCGAGTATGCGATCAGTGGGAAGTGGCCTCGCAGCGATCCAGCGTGCCGGACACCGGGCGGACGTCTACCTGTCCCGCCCGGGGAAACGAAACGCGATGACGACAGACCTCGTCAAGGACCTCACCGAGGCCTTTCGTCGACTCGACGCCGACGACGACATCCGAGCCATCACCCTCCTCGGAGAAGGACCGGTCTTCTCGGCCGGAATGGATCTCGAACTGGTCAGCCAGCGTGCGGAGTCGGACCCGATCAGCGACGACGCGTTCCCACAGTTGCTCTCGCTCGTCGAATCCGTCCGCCAGCCCGTCGTCGCGGGCATCAAGGGCGCTGCCCCGGCGACCGCGTTCGAACTCACGCTCGCCTGTGACCTCCGTGTGCTGGGGAGCGACGCGACGTACGGACTCGTGGAGACGAATATGGGGCTGTTTCCCCAGGGTGGTGGGACGCAACGCCTCCCGAGATTGATCGGGCTCTCGAAGGCGACGGAACTTGTCCTGACCGGCGACTACATCGATCCCGACGAAGCCGAACGGATCGGGCTCGTCCACGAGGTCTGCGACCCGGGCACCGTCGACGACTGCGCGAGAGCGCTCGCGGACGACATCGCCGAGAAGGCACCACTGGCGATCCAGAACGCCAAGAAGGCGCTCGCTGCCGCGTTAGAAATGCCGCTAGAGCGTGGGCTCGCGTACGAACGCTCACTCGGGGAGACGCTCAGGGACACGCGAGACGTCACCGAAGGGGTCGCTGCCCACATCGAGGATCGCGACCCGGAGTTCACTGGCGAGTGACGCCGGTCGAGGAACCGCCAGTCGATCGAGACGAAGTGAGTGCCGGCCGCTCGCCACTGAACATTCCTCCGGCGTGCCAGTATCCGCCCACGTCACCGCCGGTCGTACACCTGGACTGCCCGGTCCTGGCGACTCGAGACGCCGCGGGGATTCCGCCGGGGTGAATCGCCCCTGTATCGCGCTTTGAGGCCGTCTCGAAGCCCAACGAGGGCGTTCGACGTTACGTCGACGCCGTTTCTAACCCACCCCGTGAGTGCTGTCTCACCACGGAGGACACAACGGGCGTCGTCGAACCCGTCGAGTAACGCCCTGCCGAGAGTCCGGGCCAGAATAGCTGGGTGGATCCCGTAATTTTTCGCCAGCCGATAGCCGATCGACCGGTATCGTTTCCCCCACTCCGCCGCTTCCCCTTCGGGCGATTCGCCGGCCCACCGGACCGTCATGTCCCCCGACGAGACGACGTCGAAGTCACCGTCTGCAAGCCGGTGTGCACAGTCGACCGTACTCCCGGGATCGAGATACTCGTCGAATCCGTCGAGACAGTCGAGGACGGGCCCAGAAAACGCGACGTTGTTGCCAGGAATCGGCGTCACGGCCCGACCGGCGACGACGAACACCTCCATGACCTCCGACCGGTCGGGGTTTCCGGTGACGGGGCCAGTGACGACGTCGGCACCTGCCGAGAGGGCCGTCTCGATGCCGTCGCGCCAGCCAGATTCCACGAGACACGCATCGTCGAGGAAGGCGACTGCATCGCCACGGACGTGATCGAGCCCGGCGTTTCGAGAGACACTCTGGCTCCGTTCCGAGATCTCGACGAGCACGTCCACGTCGTCGCGGGCCCGGATCGTCCCGGTCGTCCCGTCCGTCGAGGGGCCGTTGACGACGATCACTTCGTCGTCAGCCCCAAGGACGGTCGCCAGTTCGTCGAGCGCCGCACAGAGTCGCTCCCGGTTGTTGAGTGTCGAGAGGACGACCGAGAGCTTCATAGCGAACAATCTGACGGCGGGGGTGTATAAATTCGCCGCCTCGGATCGCAGTCAGGGCCCCAATCTGGTGGTTACTCGACAGGCTCGTCCACTGTCGCATCCCAGTACGAGACTGACGAGAGTCGATCGACGAAGGGAGCGTTGCCGAGGAGGCGATCCAGCGACCGTAGCGGCGACGCGAGCACGTTCGGCGTAATTCGATACAGCCCGTACGGCAGGAGGAAATCGTCCGAGACGTTGGACAACGACAGGTCGTTCGCCTCGAGGAGCGCGTGTACCTCCCGCGCGGAGTAGAGGCGCGATCCCATCGGCAGCGCCCAGTTGTAGATGCTGCGGGTCGAATAGCGGTTGAACGTATCGAAGACGATCTGGCCGCGACTCACCCGTCGCATCTCCTGTAAGAACGCGTGCGGATCGTCCGCGAGGTGGAAAAACCGCATCGCGACGACGGTATCGAAGTGGTCGTCCGGGAACGGCAGTCGCCCGGCGTCGCCACGGAGGAACTCCAGATTGTCCGCGACGCCCGCAGCCTGAGCCTTCTTCCGACCTTGCTGGAGCATCGCGGCGGAAATATCGAGTCCCACGACGTCGGCGCCGCGATCGGCGAGCATCACGGTAAACCGACCGGTCCCACAGGCGATTTCCAGCACACGTTTGTCCTCGAGCGGGGAGAGCGCGTCCAACACGGCGGCCTTTTCCCTGAAGTCGATGAGCTGTCCACCTCTCGAGAACCGTTTATCGTCGTACTCAGCGGCGACGTCGTCGGCCTGGTACCACTCCTGTCCCTTCACGCTAGTGGCTGATAGCTTCCCCGGGGGATAAAACAATACTGGACTCGGCCCGACACCGTCGGTGACTCCCTCCCGAGTGACCGGCGGGCGACGTGAATTGATCCGACACTCCACAGGGATCCGCCTCCCCCTCTACCACCTGTCACGGAGAATCCGTTCCTCTTCCACGCCTCCACCTATCACGGCCAACCACCGCACCCACCAGTCGCACTGCCCCGGATTTCACCACCTGGATTAACCGACCTAATATACATTAAACAGCATAAATAATATGGACCTCAATAGGGAGAACCTTTACCAACACCGACGGCGCGCTGTCAGACATGAGCACTCGTACCCCGAGTGAACGCCCGCAGGCCACCGAGGGACTGACCCCGACCGAATACCGCGACCGATTGCGTGACCTTCCACCGAGTGCGAAGCTCGTCGCGAAAGTGCTCGAAACCGACGAACCCCTCGCCCAGGGAGAACTCGTCGAGGAAACGTTGCTTCCCGACCGGACGGTTCGGTACGCGCTGAACCGCCTCGAGGACGTCGGACTGGTCGGCTCTCGACACAGTTTCGACGACGCCAGAAAACTCGTCTACTTCCGGACCATCGCGCCGGGCCGATAGACACTTCCTCGCCCTGAGACTACGGCGAGATATGGACGTCGTCCGCAGCGCGATCCCGACGGACACACGGGCTCCGGACGGTCGAACGAACGCGTACGTTCTCGGTCGGGAGCCGGCGATACTGGTCGATCCCGCCGACAGCAGTGAGACGCTCGACGAACTGGTTCGCGAACGCGGGGTCGAACACATCGTCGTGACACACGCACACCCAGACCACGTCGGCGCAGTCGACCACTACGCGACACACATCGATCGACCCGTGACCTGCTGGGCCCTCGATAGAGCCGAATCTCGCTTCGAGCGAGCCACCGGTCGCCCGCCCGACGACACGTTCACCGACGGCGATCGTCTCACGGTGGGCGACGGGACCGTACGCATCGTGGCGCTGCCAGGGCACGCCCCGGATCACGTCGGGCTGGTCGTCGGCGACGACGGGCCGGTCTGCTGTGGCGACTGTGCCGTTCGTGACGGCAGCGTGGTCGTCGGTGGCGAGGGTGCGGACATGCGAGCGTATCTCGCCTCGCTACAGCGGCTTCGCGCACTCGACCCACCGACCTTGCTGCCGGGCCACGGGCCGCCGATCGAGGATCCAGAGGGGACGATCGATCGGCTCGTCACCCACCGGGAACGGCGAGAACGACGGATCAAAGACGCCGTCGAGCAGGGTGCGAGGAAACCGGAGGAGATTCTCGAAAACGCCTACGAGAAGGACCTGACCGGCGTCAGCGACCTCGCACGTGCCACCGTCGTCGCCCACCTCGAGAAACTCACAGCGGACGGCGAGCTGTCGTGGGACGGATCGACGGCGATGCTGACGGACCGGTGAACGGCGGACTTTTGCCCATCGCGGCGTACGTACAGTCGTGAGCGACCCGGACGACACGAGCGACGGTGAGCCCGCATCAACCTCGCTCGAAGATGCACTCGAACGCGCACGGTCACTCTCCGTCGCAGAGATCGCGGACGCTGTCCAGTCGATCGGGTTCGAGTGCACCCACTGCGGCGCCTGCTGCCGTTCGGAGACCGACTGCGGTGGAGACACGGCAGGCGGGGACGCCGACACGTCGCCCCACACGGCCACCGTCTTCCCCGACGAGGTCAGAACGATACGCGAGAGCCTCGCGGATGCAGACGGTGGCGACCGACCTGTCGACTGGCGTGACGTCGCCCGGCCGATGCCGTTCGGTCTCGAGACGAACGACGACGGAACGACGAGCGGCGAGACGTTCGAGTGGGCACTACAGACCGACGCCTGCGGCGACTGCGCGTTTTACGACGGGGGAAGCGGCGAGGGTGGCTGTACCATCCACGAGGATCGCCCGCTCATCTGTCAGACCTACCCGTTCAGCATCGCGCTCGACGGCACGACGCAACCGCTCGGCGACGCGGTCGACGAGGCAGGACTCGTCCGGGCCCACGAGTGTGAGGGGCTCGGTCGATCGATGGATCGGGACGCGGCCGAATCGATGGCTCGAGCGTTACGAGAACGTGCGATCACCGAACTGGAAGAGGCCATCGCCGTCACGGACACCTACGAACCTCGAGAGAAGGTCGACGGGGTTGTCGTCCACGACTCCGAAGGGGCAAAACGGCCCGATGGACGGCCAGTACAGAGAGATCTCGACTAGCTACTGCTGCGCTGTCGTCGCGGCCACCCGATCCACCCCCTCGTCCGGAGCACGCCCGGCGGCGTCGATCTGGTGGCAACGACCGGTGTGGACCGACAGATTAGAACGTCTCTTCGATGATCTCGCCGACAGCGAAGTTCGACTTGACCTCACTCACCTCGACCTTGACGCGTTCGCCGACGTCGGCACCGGGGACGATGATGACGTAGCCGCGCTCGACACGAGCGATGCCGTCGCCCTGTTTGCCGATATCCTCGATTTCGACGTATCGCGTCTCGCCGATCTCGACCGGGGGTCGGGGTTCGCCGGGATTCGACGTCGGTGTCGTACTCACCGAGTCGGTCGACTCGGCCGACTCGCGAGCGATCAGGGCGACGCGATAGATCGAGTCCGGATCGACGTCGCCGGTCTCGATCTCGTGTTTCGGTACCTCGATGACGTACCGGTCGTCCTCTTCGGAAATATCCGTGCTGAACAGACACAGTAACTTTTCAGAGATTTCCACAGGTAAACCCTCACGTGGCCAGTACAGATCGACCCTAATAGTTCTACCGGCAACCCAGGCCGTGAACCGAGGAGTCTCCGGCGCCAACGGCCTCACTGCGAGGCGACAGTGAACGGGGAGAGGTCGAGATCGTCGCCGACGTCTAAGTCGGCGACCGACGAGTACGGACGGTTGACCACGATGTCACCGGCCCGAGAACGGCCGATTCCGGGGATCACTTCGAGTTCGTCGAGCGACGCCTCGTTGAGATCGAGCGGATGTGGGACGCCGGTCACAGAGCGATACCCGTGGTCGACGATAGCGACGTCCAGCGTCTGTCCGAGCGATCGCTCGCCCGGGATCGCGACCAGGAGCGGGTACGTGCCGAGCTGGCGGCCGAACGTCTTGCCGTCCTGGTGGTACTCGAGATGGACGTCGGGGAGCACGGTTCCCGGGGGCGCCAGCCGCTGTAGCATCGGGTTGTCGATCTCCTCGCGGACCTGGCGTTTGTACGGTTTGAACTGCTGTTTGTGCTCGATCGCGATGTCCGCGCCCGTCTCCGACATCTCCGTCCCGGCGAACGCCATCACCTGGCGGATGTTCACGCGTCGCAGGAGCAGTCCCTCGTCGTAGACACGGTGGAGAAAGTCGAGATTGTGCTCGTAGGTCTCCGGGCGTTCGCCCTGCAACCCGTGGACGAGGTTGATTCCGGGGAGCAACTTCGGCAAGCGATTGGCCGCATCGTCCCCGAACGTCGGGGCCTCCGCCGGATCCTCGCCGGGTCGCCAGCCGCCGGCCTCGTTGACGATGCGAACCGCCTCGAGACACTCCTCGGTCGAAACCGCCAGATTGTTCGCCTCCTGAACGACCGGATCGGCCGATTCCAGACCGAACGCAGCCGTATCCCCCGGCGTGTTGTACCGGGCGATGATCTCGAGGCTGCGGCGGGCGGCCTCGGGCCAGCGGGCGATCGTCACCGGATTGATGTTATCGAGGTGGAGCGTCTCTAAGTCGGGAGCGACCTCACGGATACCGCCGTACAGGGCCTCCAGCGCGTCGGGGTTGGGTGCCTCACCGTCGCCGCCGTATGCGAGCATATCCGCCTGTCGTCCGAGGCGGAAGTGGGAGACGCCGTACGCCGAGAGCGCGTCGACTTCGTCGACGACGGTCTCCGGCGGCCGGAACGTCGGGTCGCCGTACAGCGGTTCCGTGCAAAACGAACAGCGGTAGGCACAGCCGCGCGAGGTCTCGAGTTCGCAGATCAGGTACTCGGGATGGTTCGGGTGCTGTTCGACGACGAAGGCACCCTGGCGCGCCCAGCGCGTCACTTCCGAGACGTCGCGCATCCGATCGCCGAATCCCTCCAGTTCGTTCTCGACGAGGTCGTACGCGGCCGCCTCGACGTCGCCTTTCGCGACGAAGTCGAAGTCGAGGTCCTGCCGTTCGGTCTCGATCGCTCCCTCGTTGGCGTCGCCGACGCCGAACTTGACGGGGCCGCCCATCAGCGTCGTTCCGTTCGCCGTCCAGGCGAGTTCTTTCACTTCGTCGGGTTCGGCTGGCGTCCCCCCGACGTACTTGCCGGGGACGGTGATCCCACCCAGGTAGATCAGCAGATCCGCTTCGTCGACGTCACGCCAGCGAGACGGCTCGTCTCGAAGCCCGTCGATCGTGTGATACGTGATCCCCTCGGCCGGCACACCGGCGTCGACGAGCGCACCGGCCGTGTATCGCGGATACGTCGAAATATACGGCGGTACCCCGAAGTGAGCCGGTTCGTCGACGTAGCCATCGACGAGCGTCACGGAGAGCGTCTCGGGGTCGGTCATGCCACTTCGTACTGACCCGAGCGGGAAAACGCTGTCTGACCAGCACCGTCGCCGGGCCCTGGCGTGGTACTGATGTCCAGTACGGGCACCGTTACGTACCCATCACGTTCACATCTCACCGACCGCAACCACGCTGCCCTCCACGATCACCGAAACCGGACAGCCGTGGACGTCATCCCAGTGGCTAAGGGCGACCGGTCCCAAGGGAGTGACATGCCATCAACCGCCGAAGTCCGCTGTCCGAACGACGAGTGTTTTCTGGACATGTTCGAACTCCACTACACCTACGATCGACCGGACGATCACGACCCAGCCACGGTCTCCTGTCCAGTCTGTGGCGAAACCGAGTCGCTCGAACAGATCGAACTCTAGAGTGAGTCGAACCCGCAGTTGTCGGGGACCCACCACGCGCTCGTTTGTGCATTCCGTTACGCAGAATCCGAAGACACCGAGCCGTTACACGGGCCCAGTCGATGGGATCAACGGCCCGAACGTCTGACGATTATTTTGTCCGAACACAAGAGATATAATTGGGGGCGGCGTAGCCGTTCGTGACAGACGATGGCACGTTTTCCGCCACCCACCACGGTCCCTGCTCGCCCCGCCCCTCCACGAGGTGCGTGCCCGTGAACCTGCGGACGCTCCCCGCCTCGGTCACCACCCAGCTATATCGAGGAACTGGTCGCCTCGCCAGCGCCGTCCAGCACGTTCGATCGCTCGACGCCGATCTCCTCGAGAACGATCGAAGTTACCTCCTCCTCGTCGACACACCTGGCGCCGACGCGGGCGGACTCGACATCCGCTACTACGACGGACACGTCCAGGTCACCGTCGAGCGAGAGCGTCCGACCGAGGAGTCGACCGGGGCCAGCTACCGCGGCCGGGCGGTCGAACTCTCGACCGAGATCACCCTTCCCGACGACGCCGTCGTGGATCCGGAGGCCGGAACGGCACGGCTCAGCCCCGTTGGAACGGTGAAGATCGAACTCCCCAAAGCGACGGAGACGGAACCAGCCGAGGCCGCGGGCGAAGAGATTCCGATCGACGACTGACTTCGATTCGGCGATCGGGCACCAGTCCACGTGTCGAGTCGTCAGCCCGCAATCCTGCTATTCTGGGATCGTCATACCGGCACTGATCTCGAACGACTCGGTGCCGTCGAATCGGGTTGGGTCGAATGCATCCAGCGTCTCCTCCCCGAGTACCTGTGCGGCCAGCCTGTCCCCGATCTCGGGCGCGCGCATGAATCCGTGGCCCTGGAAGCCGGTCGCGACGTACAGACCGTCGGCAACCGCGCCGACGAGCGGGTCGTGGTCCGGTGTGGCCGTACAGAGCCCCGACCAGGCACGTTCGACCGCCGGTTCGAGCGACGGAAATCGGTGAGTGACGCGGTCGGCGAGCGACGACGCGAAGTCGGCGGGCGCCGACCGTTCCCAGTCGTCCGGGTCCGCTTCGACGAGTTCCGTCCCGTTCCCGGCCAGGAGCCCCTCGGGATGGGGCCTGACGTAGAAGTCCTCGGTCGCGTCGAAACACATCGGTTCCGGGTAGGCGGCGTCCGCGACGAGCGCTTTCACCCGATAGGGCTTCATCGCGATATCGATCCCGGCGTCGGCGAGGACCGCCTTCGAGTGCGCGCCGGCCGTGACGACGACGGCGTCGTACTCGGTCGTCGTGCCCGACGCCGACTCCGTGACGACCGCCGGGTCCGTCGACACCGAGACGGGCGTCTCGGGACGAAGCGTCGCCCCGGCCCCGTCGGCGGCCGCCGCGAGACAGGCCGTGTATCGGCCGGGATCCGTGTAACCCGCTGCCCCCGCGACGCCGGCGACGGCGACGTCGTCCGTCCGAAGCGTCTCGAAGCGCTCGCCCAGCGCGTCGCCGTCCATCGCGACCGCAACGACGTCCTGTGCCTGCATGCGTTCGACGTCCTCGCGGATCACCGCGGCTCGCCGATCGTCTCCCTCTCTGGCGAGCCAGACGTACGGACACTCGACGAACGGGAACGTCTCGTCGCCCGACAGGTGACGGAATCGTTCGATCGACTCGCGACCGATCTCCGCATCGAGCCCGTCGGCGAAGGCGGCGTAGCAGATCCCGGCCGCACGGCCACTCGAACCGCTCGCTATCGAGCCACGGTCGTACAGCGTCACGTCGGCGCCGCGTCGGGCGAGGTCGTAGGCGCAGGTCGCCCCGATCGCGCCCGCGCCGACGACGGCGATCGTCCAGCCGGCGCCCTCGTCGACGAACGCGTCCGCACCCACGGCGAGTTCCGCCTCGGCGGGAGGAGTGTCGGCCGTCATTTGTGCGCTCGCTGCCAGCAGTCGTCGATCGGTCGTTCGGCCAGCCAGTCTGCCAGCGCCGACAGCGCCGTCGCGGCCTCGTCGAACAGCTGTTCGCCCTTCTCGGGCGAGGCCTGTGTCGGCTTCCCCACGGCGCCGCTCTCGGTGAAGTCGATGGTGTCGAACCCGACGTTGGCGCCGTGAACCCGCTCGCCCCAGGCGTCCGCGCCGTCTGCCTCGGCCGCTTCGAGTGCATCAGGATCCACGTACTCCTCGTGAAGGTGCCAGACGAGACTCGATTCGGCCGCGTCCGCGTGCCCGCCGGCTTCGTCGAAGAGGTCGTCGGCGAGGTCCTCGACCGCGTCCCACCAGTTCCACGTCGGCGCGTAGGCGGTTTCGCTCGCTCGCAACTCGCGGGCGACCTGCGAGAGCGCGTCGATGTTGCCGCCGTGCCCGTTGACCACGATCACCTTCCGGAGCCCGTGCGTCGCCAGACTCTCGATCGTCTCACGAACGTACGCCGCGAACGTCTCCGGGGAGACGGTGAGCGAACCGTCGAACTGCATGTGATGTGGGCTGACGCCGACCGGAATCGTCGGCAGTGCGAGAACGGCGTCGTCCGTCGCCGCTTCCTGAGCGAACGCCCGGGCTGCGTAGTGATCCATCCCCAGCGGGAGCGCCGGACCGTGCTGTTCCGTACTCCCGGTCGGGAGGACTGCCACCTCCGCCCGTTCGATCGCCTCGGCCGAATCGGGACTCGACTTCGTCGCGAGTGTTGGCATGCCTCGGAGTGAGTTCGGCACCCACTTACGTGTGGGTGGTTGCCAGCGAGAATCCGGGACCCCGCGCCGGCCGAACCGGTTCGATTCGCGTCTCGATGGAGCTCGATCAGCGTCGAAACGCGGACCGAACGCGATTCAGGATTCGAGAAGGGTGTCGAGACCGCGAGCCGGGTAGGCCACGACCGTCGTGACGCCGATCGACCGCAGTCGGTCGATGCGCTCACTGACGGCTGTCACGGTGCCCGCCAGGGCGAAATCGTCGATACCGGCGAGCAGCGTTTCCCTGGCCTGGCCGGTCGCAGCCGCGTCGGTCGGCGCGTCCGCCGGCAGCGCGTTCGCGACCGCCGGCCGGCGCGAGACGTAGTCGCCGACGGCGTCCAGCAGGATATCCTCGTCGTCGGAGAGGACCGTCGGCGCGTAGACGGCGACGTCGCCGTCGAATCCGGCCGCCCGAAGCGCCCGCACTTCGCGTTCGGTGGTGGCCGTGAGGAGGTCGAACTGCCCGGCACCGGTCGCCATGGCGATCCGTTCGATGCTCTCGGAGCCGACCCAGGCGTCGGGATCGGTCTCGAGTGCCGCCCCGAGGCGCGGTGCGACGGCCCGTCGGCGCTCCTCGGCCGAGAGGTACGCCGGATGACCGGCGACCAGCACGCGGCCGACCTCGTCCGGGAGCGCCGTCGCCAGCGAATCGTCACCCAGCGGGTCGAACCCGTCGGCTCGCACCGGCGTCGTCACGCGAACGTCAGTGTTCGATCCGAGTCGAGCCAGGACCTCGGCCGACGGGAGCGACTCGGTGCCTTCGTAATCGATCGTCAGCGTCTCCACCGGGACGGACTCGAGCGCTTCGATCGCCGTCTCCGTGGGCTTGAGTGCGAGCCCGTCGAGTCCGATTCGTTCGACGCACCTGTCGGTACCGTGTGTGGTATTTTCGGTCAACATCGTCGATCACCGGTCGAGACGACGGCAGTACTAGAATCGGCGCGGAACTCGATCCATCGTCTGTGAGACCATGTAGTACAGGCAAGTCCGCCGCCGTACAAAAGGGTGACGTTCGACCCCCTCTCGTGGGGACCGTCCACACAGGGAGGCGCCTCGGTCCCGGCCGCGGCTGCAGTTGGGTTCCGGTATGGCCGCTACCAGCCCAGTACGAGTGCGCTCGAACGACGAGCTACTCATCGACGCGATCGACGTCGGTGGTGGGCTGAAAGTCGGTCCCGAGATCCAGAAACTGGACGAGGATGCGCGCGGTTGCGCCCCAGACCGTGTACTCGCCGACGTGGAAGTAGTGGATGATCGTCGGTCCCTCGATCGGGTGGTCGTGTACCTCGGTCGTGTACGTGGCCGGGTCGAGCAGTTCGGACAGCGAGATGACGACGATCTCGGCGACCTCGCCGTCGTCCGGCTCGTATTCCCTGTCCGGAACGCGTGCGACGAACGGCGTCACCGCGTAGCCGGTGATGGTGCTGATGTCGTCGAGGCGGCCGATCACCGTCGGCGCCGCCGGATCGAGGCCGATCTCCTCGTGGGCTTCCCGGAGCGCGGTGTCCCGGAGCGTGTCGTCTTCCGGTTCCACGCCACCGCCGGGGAAGCTCATCTGTCCGGGGTGCTCGCCGAGGTGCTCCGCGCGCTTGGTGAACAACAGGGCTGGCCCGTCGGGTCGATCGATGATCGGAACGAGGACGGCGGCGTCGCTCGGCTGGTCGTCGATCGACGTGGGCGAGTGGCGAGCGATCGGTTCGATGTCGAACCCGTCCATCGCTCAGGACGTGAGCTCGTCGAGCCGGGCTCGTTCGTCCGCCAGCTCGACCGGTGCCCACGCCTCGACGTCGTAACTCAGGTCGAGGAGCTCGCGCGCCCGCTCGGTATCGTCCGCCGCGATCGCGTCGGCGACCTCGTCGGCGAATCGCTCGCCGGCCACGCGACCGAGTTCGGCTGCGTCGGGCGAACGGTGTGTCACGTCGAGGATGTGTGGGAGGTCCTCCGCGTGGGCCGGCAGTTCCGGAAAGGCCGTCGGGCCGACCGCGTACCCAGGTGCGCCGTCGACCTCGTACGCGAGCAACGTGAACGACTCGAGCGCAGTCTCGATCGCCGCGGCCGCCGCGTCGTCGGCGAGCGCCGACTCGCCGGTTCGGGCGGCGAGTTCGTCGAGCGCCCGCCCGAGTTCGTCGTCGGTGACCGCGCCGAAGAGATCGACGATCCCTGCTAGCTCGTCCGCCGTCGGGTCCATACCGGTGGGAGTCACGGCGGACAGTTAGCGCTTTCTGACTCGTTCGCGCGCCAGGACCGGTGACCGACCTGCGAGGGAGATCGATGACCGAGCCGTGAATGTGACCGGTAACCGAGCCGTCATCACCCCACGCTCACTGGTTCCAATCGATCACTGCTCCCACTCGGTCGCCGCCCGCAGAACGTCGTCGGGGGAGAGATCGACGCTCGACCAGGATGGGAGGCGACGGTCCGGACCGGGGGCTTCGATCGCCGTCGCGTACCGGTCCACTTGCGCACTCTCGTCGGCGGCGTCGTACTCGAGGCCATTGAACAGGGCGTCCGCGCGGTACTGCGAGACGAGCGTCCGACCGACCGCCCTGTACGCATCCGTCAGTTCGTCGTAGGTCGGCCGGACACCGTGGTCGGCGAGGACGTGAAACAGGGTCTCCCCGACGCGTCGGCTCATCCCCTCGAGGCCGGTCTCGCCGGCGACCGCCCGATGGTCGTGCTCGTGGTGGCCGAGGTCGACCTGTGCCGAACCCTCGAACCCGGCCTGTTCGAACGCGTCACCGAGGACCCCGACTTCGAGCCCCCACGATCGAGGCGCGCGGACTTGCGTCGCCAGGTCGGCGGTCATCGCGAACTCGCCAGCGAGCGCGTACCGAAACGAGGAGAGGTACGAGACGATCGGCGCGTCGTGGCGATCCGCGAGCGAGCGCACGAGCGGTTCGTAGAACAGCCGAACGAGTCGGCCGTACAGTCGATCGTTCTCGACGCGCGCGTAGTACCCCTTGACGAAGGAGTGTTCCAGCATAATGGGGGCGAGCAGCCGCGCCACGTGGTCGCCGTCGAAACTACTGGCGTCGGCGTCGTGCACCACCACGGTTTCGCCACGGGCGGCGGCCGGCCCGAGAGCGAGCCAGACGTCGTGGCCCTTGCCGGAGCCGCCGTCGAGGCCGGCCGATTCGAGCGTTCGTTCGACGGCCGGCGCGTTACACCACATGACGGACAGCGAGAGGTCGAACGATTCGAGCCAGGTCCGGACCGCCTCGATTCGCTGGGCCGGCGCCCTGACGGGAACGAACACGGCTGCCGGGTCGAGCCGTTCGAGTTCCGAGAGGACGCGTTCTGCGGCCAGGCTCGCGTGTTCGCGAGCCGTCATCGGAACGACGACGGCGGTTTCTTCGAGGGCCCTGTCGACGTCGGGGAGCCCGCCCCGACCGAAATCGTGCAGGGTCGTAATCCGTTCCTGGACGTACTCCATCGCTCGTGTCTTGGCGCCGTCCGTGAAAACAGCCACGGCTCAGGGTCGATTCGACGATGAGTTCACGACTCGCCAGGTACTCCAGACTCGAGCCATCCCCCGACCCATCCCCAGTCTCACACGTTCGTTCCTGACGGGACGCGCCCGAGCAGTGCCAGACCGAAGAGACCAGCCGTGAGAACGGCAACGCCCAGTGAGAGCGCTGTGAAGACGGCGTCGTACGAGAGGCCGCTGTCGACGAGAACGCCGACGACGACACTGCCGATCGCCTGGATCGGCATCATCGCGCCGCTGAAGACGGCGTAGCCGCTGCCGCTGTGCTCGTCGGGGAGTGACGCCAGGATGTACGTGTCGGTGGCCGGAAACAGTGAGTGGATGACGAACCCGAGGATCGCAGAGACCAACAGCACCGGGACGAACGACTGGACGGCGACGAGCGAGAGCATCGATCCGACGAAGACTGCCAGGATAGCGAGCATGAGCGGCACGAACCGAAGCCGATCAGCCAGGACACCTGCGGCCCAGAACGCGGGGACACCGGCCGCGAAGACCACGGTCAACGCGGTTCGTGCGTTCCCGCTGGAGAGCCCCTTCGCCTCGATCAGGTACGTGACGTAGAAGTTGAAGACGCCGTTCCAGACGAGGCCGGCGAGTCCGACGACCGCGATCCCAGAGAGGATGAGTCGCCAGTGTGCGACGAGCGCCACGCGCATGTCGAGGTCCAGTTCCTGCGGGCCCGTAATCGTCGAGCGACGGGCGGCGAGCCAGAACAGGATGGCCGACCCCAGCGCGGCGAGCGAAAGGAGGACGAATATCCCCCGCCAGGCGGCGAAGGGCCAGAACCGAACGGCGAGGGCGACGCCGACGAAGCCGGGCGCCACGACGGCGGCCACCTGGCTCGCGGTCCCGTGGATGCCGATCGCCCGGCCGACCTGCCCCGGGTAGAGCTGGCCGATGAGTGGGCTCGCGGCGACGAAGTAGACCCCGCTGCCGACCCCGACCAGCACTGTGGCTGCCGCGAGGGTCGCAAACGATGGGGCCGCCGCAGCGATTGCGGACGCGCCCGCGAGGACGAGTCCCGAGCCGAGGACGATCCGGTGGCGTGGGTACCTGGTCAGCAGATACCCGGTCGGGAATCGCGGTGCCGCGCTCCCGATCCAGACCAGCGTCGCGAGTAACCCGACGGCCGCCTCGCTGACGCCGAAGGCCGCCCGGAACGGTTCGAGCAGGGGCGCGTACACCACCCGGGCGAAATTGACGAGGAAAACCAGTACGCAGAGCGACCCGAAGACGCCCGTTCTGGCCCCGATCGACCGGCCGTTGGCTGAGAACACGGTCGAATCGAGGGACGGCTCCGATTCAAAGATTTCGAACCGAAATGTCTGTCCACCGACCCGGGTCTTTTTCTCCCCCACGTTCGTATGACCGAGACATGAAATCCATCCGAAAGGCACTCCGGGAGGGGGAACTCGTCAAGGACACCTACGAACGGGTCACGTGTGCGACCTGTGAGAAGACGCTGAAGACGGAGAACGACCCGGACACGATCACCACCATCAGAACGTGTCCGGAGTGTGGATCCGAGTGGAAGGAGATTCGCTAGGTCCACAGCGCCACTTCTCACCGTTCGCCGGAGAGGGCCGTAAAGAGCCGTTCGCCGAACTCCGCTTTACTGACGCCGTCTGACGGGCCGAGACCGGCCATGTGGTCGATCGATATTTCGCCGCCGCCCATACGTGCGTGTCCACCCGCCGAGGCCATGGGGATGTCGCTGACGACGTGTCTGAGCGTCTCACCCATGTGAACGCGATCGTCGCGCGACCGGCCGGAGAGATGCAATGTCCCGTCGTGTTCGCCAAAGACGACCACGGCTGTCACCCCTTCGAGGTGCATGAGCTCGTCTGCGGCCTGCGGAATCGCGTCGACGATGTCGATCTCGCCGACGTCACAGATCGCGAACGAGCCCTCGACGTGACGATTTCTGATCGCGTCCGCCTTGATCTCGAGGACCTCGTCGGCGACCTGCGGGTTGGCGATCCGATCGAGCAGGTCCTCGTCGATGCCCGGAAAGAGCGTCGCGCTGGCGTCGAACTCCGCTTTCGTACAGCCTTTCGTCAGGTGGTTCGTGTCGGACTGGATGCCGTAGAGCAGGCCGGTCGCGAGCGATTCGGAGATGAGCGGCCCCGACGACTCGTCCTCGGCTTCGGCTTCGAGCGTCGCGCCGATCTCGGTCAGGTACTCGACGATGATCGTCGAGGCGGCGCCGTATCCGGGCCGAACGTCGGTAAACTGCGTCCCAGCACCGTTTCCGGGATGGTGGTCGACGACGGCGATGGGTTCGATCTTCTGTGCACCGGTAAAGCCGCGGGCCGTGTTGTGGTCGACGAGGACGATGGCATCGGACGCGAGTTCGGACGCCGCTTCGATCTGTTCCAGTTCGAGTTCCAGCAGCGTCCTGAACGCCCGGTTCTCCTGATGGCGAATCTGACCCGGATACTGCATGGAATACTCCGTGCCGACCGTCTCCGCCAGCCGCGCGACACCCATCGCACAGGCCATCGCGTCCGGATCCGGGTTCGGATGCATCAGGATGGCGACCTCGTCCTCCGTGGCGAGCAGTCGGCGAAGTCTGTCACCGGGCGGTCTGTTGAGCCACCGGTAGAGAACCCAGAGCCCCGCAGCGAGGAGGACGATCACGAGGACGACCGCCGAGACGACGAGCGGATCCGTGGCGGTTATCGTCTCCACCTCCAGGCCACCCACCGTGGCCACCCCACCAGACGGATCACCGACGGGTCCCGCGGTGAACCGATCGATCATACGTCAGTCTCCAAGTCGGCCACCATGAAAGTTCCCCTCATGGGCGGAGAGGAGAAATTGGCCCACAGATGCCCTACAAGACGGTTTCACCGCAATGTAGCGGGTCGGGATGGGGACACAGCCGACAGCTGGCCCGCTCACGCCAGCCGCGATTCGATCGCCGCTCGGTAGCCGTCGCGATACGTCGGATAGGTGAATTCGTACCCCGTGGTGACGAGTCGGTCGTTGGCACACCGTTTGCTCGTCAGGAGCCGCCGGCGAGCCCGCTCGGACAGGTCGTCGTCGGCGAGGCGTTCCGCAGTCGTGCGCTTGGGCGGCGGGTCCCGACCGCACTGGTCGGCGAGCCAGTCGGCGAATGCCCACTTTGAGACGGGCTCGTCGTCGACGAGCTGGACCACCTGCTCGCGACACGCGTCGGCAGTCAGGAGCCACCGAATCGCTCCCGCCGCGTCGTCGCGGTGAAGCAGGTTCAGGTACCCCTCGGTCACCGGCCCGTCCAGATATCGCGACAGTCGGTAGCGATCGGGGCCGTACAGGCCGGCCAGTCTGGCGACGGTCCCATCCATACCGTACGTTCGCGGCGCGTCGAGTGCGACCCGTTCGGCCTCGGCCAGTACGGCCGCCTTGGGCGTCGCTGGCTCGACAGGCGTCGTCGAGTCGACCCAGTCACCGTCGTGGTCGCCGTGGACGCCGGTCGAAGAGGTGTAGACCAGTCGATCGGGAACCGACGCTCGCCCGCCGAAGTGATCGATTACGGTCCGGAGCCCGTCGACGTACACGGCCCGTGCCTGCTCGGCGTCTCCGCCACCGCTGCTCGCGGCGAAGACGACCGCGTCGACGTCCGGGACTGCGGACAGCGAACTGGCGTCGGTCACATCGGCCCGCACGGCGTCGAATCCGGCGTCCTCGATCGCCGCGATGCCGGCCTCGCTCCGTCGAACGCCGACGACATCGTGCCCCGCCTCGGTCAGCTGTCGCCCGAGTTCGAGTCCAACGTACCCACAGCCGAGGATCGCCACGCGCATACAGTCGGCTTGGGCGTCAGGCGGGAAAATGGCAGCGCTCCCCGTTCCACATCGACGCGCGTCTCAGCTAGACGAATCGGCTCCAACCCCGCGGCGAAACAGGGAGGTGCGAAATCGCCACGACGTGCGACGAGGCTACCGGCGATCATCGCTCACTACTGCCGGTGTAGATCCGTCGACAGCGACGGCGAACCGTCGAAAAACGAGATCGGGGAGTCGCGCTAGACGGTCGGGATGGGACGGTCCCGTTCAGGCGTCGAGTTCCTCGGTCAGGAGCTGGCGAAGCACCATGTGGAGGACGCCGCCGTGTTCGACGTAGTCGACGGCGGACGGCGTCGCGACCTGAGCCGTGACGTCGAAGGTCGTGGTGTCGCCGTCTTCGGATTCGGCGGTGACGGTGAGTCGTTCGCTCGGTTCGAGGCCGTCTTCGAGTCCTTCGATCGTGAAGGACTCCGTGCCATCGAGGCCGAGTTCCTCCCAGCCCTCGCCGTCGTCGAACTGCAGCGGCAGGACGCCCATGCCGATGAGGTTGTCGCGGTAGATGCGCTCGTAGCTCTTCGCGATGGTGGCGCGGACGCCGAGCAGGTCCGTCCCCTTCGCCGCCCAGTCGCGGCTGGAGCCGGTCCCGAACTCGATGCCGGCGGTGACGACCAACGGGGTGTCGTCCTCGCGATAGCGCTCGGAGGCCTCGAAGACGGTCGTCTCCTCACCCGTCGGGTGATGCACGGTGTAGCCGCCCTCTTTGCCGTCCAGCAGCTGGTTCTCGATGCGGACGTTCGCGAACGTCCCACGCATCATAACCTCGTGGTTCCCGCGTCGGGAGCCGTAGGTGTTGAACTCGTAGGGTTCGACGCCGCGCTCTTTCAGCCACTGGCCAGCGGGCAGGTCCTCGCCGAACGGCCCGGCGGGGCTGATGTGGTCGGTCGTGACGGTGTCACCGAGCGTGAGCAGCGTGCGGGCGTCCTCGACGTTCGAGACGCCGGGTTTCTCGAGCGGGAAGTCCTTGAAGAACGGCGGCTCGCGGATGTACGTCGACTCGGGATCCCAGTCGTAGACGTCGCCGGTCGGCGCGTCGAGCGACTCCCAGCGGTCGTCACCCTCGAACACGCTCGCGTACTTCTCCTCGAAGAGCTCCGGCGAGACGCTCTCGTGGATGGTCTGGCGAACCTCTTCCGGGTCCGGCCAGACGTCCTCCAGATAGATCTCTTCGCCCGCGTCGTTCGTGCCGATCGGCTCTTCCTCCAGGTCGATGTCCATCTTCCCGGCGAGGCCGTAGGCGACGACCAGCGGCGGGCTGGCCAGGTAGTTCGCGCGGATCTTCGGGTGGATGCGCGCCTCGAAGTTGCGGTTACCCGAGAGGACGCTCGTCGTCCAGAGGTCGTGTTCGTCGATCGCCGCCTCGATCGGCTCCGCGAGGGGACCCGCGTTGCCGATGCAGGTCGTACAGCCGTAGCCGACGACGTGGTAGCCCAGTTCTTCGAGATCGTCGAGCAGGTCGGCCTGTTCGAGATACTCCGTGACGACGCGGCTGCCGGGTGCAAGGCTCGTCTTGACGTAGTCGGGGACTTCGAGTCCGGCTTCGGCCGCGTTGCGCGCGAGGAGCCCAGCGGCGACCATCACCGACGGGTTCGAGGTGTTCGTACAGCTCGTGATCGCGCTGACGAGGACGTCGCCGTGACCGATCTCGATCTCGGTGCCATCGTCCAGCGTGACGGGGACGTTCTCGTCGAGTTCGGGCGGGTTCTTCGAGACGAGTCCGCCGTCGCTCTCGGCCGTACCTGAGTCGATCACACCCTCCTCTTCGAGCAGCGTCGGGAAGTGCTCGTCCAGGTCACCCATCGGGATCCGGGCGTGGGGCTTCTTGTGGCCGGCGAGGCTCGGTTCCACGTCGCCGAGATTGAACTCGACGGTTTCGGTGTACTCGGGGTTCTGCTCGCCGAAGAGGCCCTGCTCTTCGAGGTAGGATTCGACGAGGTCGATGTGTTCGGGATCGCGACCGGTGAGTTCGAGGTACTCCAGGGTCTTCTCGTCGACCGGGAACATGCTGATCGTCGAGCCCTGCTCGGGCGCCATGTTCGAGATGGTCGCGCGGTCGGCGACCGACAGCTGGGAGACGCCGGGACCGTAGAACTCGACGAACCGGTCGACGACGCCGACCTGTCGGAGCTTCTCCGTGATGTGGAGCACGAGGTCGGTCGCGGTCGCGCCCTCGGGGAGTTCGCCCGAGAGGCGAACGCCGACGACCTCGGGCAGTTGCATCGTGATGGGCTGGCCGAGCAGCGCGGCCTCGGCCTCGATCCCGCCGACGCCCCAGCCGACGACGCCGATTCCACCGATCATCGGCGTGTGGCTGTCGGTGCCGACGAGCGTGTCTGGGTAGAGCCACTGTTCGCCGTCCTGTTCTCGTTCGTGGACGACGCGGCCCAGGTGCTCTAAGTTGACCTGGTGAACGATGCCCGTCCCCGGCGGGACGACGTTGAACTCGTCGAACGCCTGCTCGGCCCACTTGATCGCGCGGTAGCGCTCTTCGTTTCGTTCGTACTCGAGTTCGACGTTCTTCTCGTAGGCCTCGTCGCTGCCGAAGTGGTCGACCTGGACGCTGTGGTCGATGACGAGGTCACAGGGAACCTCCGGTTCCACGACCGACGGGTCGACGCCTTTGCGGTCGGCCGACGACCGCAGTGCCGCGAGGTCCACGACCGCCGGGACGCCGGTCAGGTCCTGCAGGACCACACGCGACACCGTGAACGGAACCTCTACGTTCGGGACGTCGGGACGCCAGCTCGCGGCGTTTTTCACGTCCTGGACGTCGATGGTGTCGCCATCGGCGTTGCGCAGCACCGATTCGAGCATGACGCGGATGCTCACTGGGAGCGAGTCGAGATCAACGAGGCCTTCCTCCTCTAAAACCGTGAGGTCGGCCATCTTGTATGACGAGCCGTCGTGTTCGAACGTTCGTATCGCGTCCGAAACGTCGTCGAATGACATTGGGTCAGCTAGAAGGCGAACACATTTCAATCCTCCGAGACCGGCCGTAGGACCGACCAGCACCCCAAATATTGCGGGATCTTCGATAGCACGGGAGTGAGAGAGTGACAAATACGATCGAAACCGGTCAGACCGGAATCACAACGGGTACGCCGACTACGACGCGATGGCGCCCTGTGGAGGCTGCGACGGGGAGAGCCCTATGGAGACTGTTCCGCGATCGTGTGCTGGATGTGGACGAACTCCGCGAACGACATGGGCGCACGACGTTCGATCTTCTGTTGAATCTCCGTCGGATCGAGATCGAGGTCGAGTTCGATTGCGAGTCGCTCAACGTCGAGCACCGCAGTCGTCATGCCGAGCAGAAGGTGTTCACAGGCTTCGATCTCGATCGACTCCGCATCCGGCTGGTCGGGATCGAGGGCAGCGATGGCGGTGGCGTCCGTGAGCGAAATCGGAGGTGAATCCCCATCGAGCAGCGTCTGCAAATCGTCTCGGTTCACATCCGTCTCCGCGACGGCCTGATCGAGACCGACGGATTCGACGATGGCCGCGAGCTCTCTGTCGTACTCGGCCCGGAGCGCCGCCGGCGACGCTGGGACCTCCGTACGGAGTTCGGCAAACATACGTGGTGGCAGGTGACGGCCCCGGAAAGCCGTTGTTATCCGCATCGACGGCTCCCGTTCGTGGCCGACGGACGATCGCCGTTCGGACCCGGCGGGACGGGCTGCAATCTGACCGAGAGTGTCCACAACTGTCAGTCGTGGGTGGTCCCGACGAACCCGACAGCGTTGACACGATCGTCGCAACAGCTTTGACGCCGGCGTTCAGTTGCTGTGGTGATGGCCGATACGTGGAGCGGTGGCGTGGTCGCGTCGATGAACGGCGAGTCGCCACCGACGGTACGATCGTGGCAGGACGTGTCGGTTCCGGGCGTCTCGACGGTGTTTACCGACGAGTCGGGCCCGATCGCCTACAGGCGAACGTTCCCCGACCCCAGAACTGGGGGCGACGAACGGGCCGAACTCGAACTGACGGGCGTCTACGGGCGTGCGCACGTGTGGATCAACGATCGATTCCACGGAACCCACGACGGACCGATCGAACCGGGACGGTTCTCGTTCGAGCCGGAGTCGACGAACGAATTGTTGATCGCGTGCGAACCATCCGCGAGTACGGCCGCCGTTGCCGAGCGAGACGACGTTCCAGCCGAGTTTGCCGTGCCTGGCATCCGTGATGGGGTCTCGGTCCATCGGATTCCCACCACCGGCGTTCGGTCGTTGCAGGTGCAACCGACGGTCGACGACGATCGAGCGTCGCTCGCGGTGACGGCGACCGTCCAGACCGTCGAGCCGGTCGACGACGTGGTCACGTTCTCCCTGCGCCCGAACGGCTTCCGGGGCGGCGGCTCGATGGACAGAACGCCCATCGAGGCCGGCCCTGGAGAGCGAGTGACCGTCGAAACCGTCATCGACGTTCGCGATCCAGTCCTGTGGTGGCCACGTGGCCTCGGTCCCCAGCATCGGTATACGCTCAGAGCCAAGGTGGGCGACCGATCGCTGGAGCGGTCTATCGGACTACGAACGATCGACCGCGACGAGTCGGGGCTGCGGGTCAACGGTCGGCCAGTCCCCGCCCGCGGCGTTAGCCTTCCGCCCGGTACGGCATCCGCAGCCACGATCGAGGCAGCAGCCGCGGCGGACGCGACGCTGATTCGGTTCAGCGGTCACGTCCCCTCCCGGTCGCTCTACGAGGCCTGCGACGAGGCGGGACTGCTGGTCTGGCAGGACCTCCCGATCGCCCCGTCTACCGATACCGACCAGGCGACGACCGTGGCCGATCGGCTCTACGGCCACCGGTACGGCAATCCGAGTCTGTCGATGGTCGGGATCAGGGACGGCGGATCCGCGCCGTTCGACGACGCCCTCGGGACCGGACTGCTCGCGAGAGCGCGCGTCCGCTGGCGTGCCTGGCGCGCCGACGACGATCGAGGGACGGTCGACGACATCGCGGCGGCGCTCCCAGCCGACCTGGTCCCGATTCCGCTCGTCGGACCGCCGGGGACCGATTCGGACGTCGTCCGACTCGCCCCGGGCTGGCGATACGTAGACGAGGCGTCCGTCGAGTGGCTGCTCGATCGCTACGACGGCGACGACACGATGGGTGCCATCGTCAGTTCACCGCTGCCCGCATCCACATCCGGCCGCCCCACCTCGAACGCTGTCCAGTCCGATTCGGTCGAGCCGAACGAGTCTAGTGCAGCCGTCTCGACGGACGGCGGCGCTTCGACGGCACTCGACGAGCAGCGATCGACGGCGCTCCGGACCACCGTCGAGGCGCTTCGCCGCCGTGGGTCGGGACTCGTCCTCGTCGAACCCGGGCGGGAAGGAGTCTCGAACAGTGCCATTGCAGAAGAAGCCCACCGCGTCGAAGCGTGGCTCGAAGGTGACGATATCGCCGGTATCTTCGAACCGGTACGGGCTGTCGTCGAGGGGAGTCCGTCAGCCGGTGAAACGACGACGATCTGGCTCGTAAACGAGACGAGCGACCGCGTGGACGCGACGGTCACCTGCCGTGCAGCCGATGCCGCTGAGCAGCTGTCGTCAACGCTCGACGCAACCTCCGTGGCCGAACTCGGGCCGTTCACCATTCCATCGGGCGCTTCGACCCTCTCCCTCGTCGTCGAGACGGACGGGGGATCGAGTGAGAATGTGTATCGGTTATGACCATCAGCTTAATACGGTTGCTGGCCACGTATACGCTCCAGACGGCCCGTGTTAACGATTTCCACAGGGCGATTTTCCGGTACCTTTAACTACTGGGCGACGGTAGTTGGAGGTACCAGAGCGCCACCGGCGTGGCGCGTATCGCTCGATAACCGATGACAGGGAATCTTACTGACCGAGATTTCGCTGCTTTTGAGCGGTTGCGCCAGCCGGTGCGGGTATGGCACAGAGGTTTGAACACATGGTAGACGAATCGAAGAACATCGAACTGACAGAGGACGATCTCGCAAACAAATCGAAGGGACAGCTCATCAAGAAGGCCGGTCAACTCCGCGACCGGCGAAACGAGCTGAACCAGATGGCTTCTGAACGCGCGTCGAAGCGTGACGATCTCAACGCAAAGACGCGTGAGAAGGTCGACGAGGCCCAGGAGCATCGCGAAAAACGAGACGAGTTGAACGAACAGGTCCAGGAACACAAAGAGAGCCGAAACGAGCTCAACGCCGAGGCGAACGAGCTCTTCGACAAGGTCGACGAGCTGAAGTCCGACCTCGAACTCGACGAAGGCAAGGACCTGGAGGAACTCGAATCGGAGATCGAAGATCTCGAGTTCAAACAGCAGACGGAAGTGCTCTCGACGGACGAAGAGCGCGAGCTCATCGAGAAGATCGAAGGCAAGCGCGAGGAGTACGCCGAGCGCAAGGACAAACTCGACGGCAGTGAGGAGCTCGAAGGCCTCCGAGCAGAGGCCGAAGAGGTCCGATCGGAAGCCTCCCAGCACCACCAGAAGGTGACGGAGCTCGCCGACAAGGCCCAGGAGCACCACAACCAGATGATCGAGGCCTACCGAGAGGCCGACGACATCCGTGACGAGGCCGACGACATGCACGACTCCTTCGTGGAGGCCCAGGAGGCGGCCGACCGCCACCACGAGGACTTCGTCCGCGTCCAGAAGCGCCTGCGCGAGATGGACAAGGAGGAAGAAGAAGAGCGCAAGTCCGCTCGCGACAAGAAGAAAGAGGAGGCCAAAGAGGAAGCCGAGGAGATTTATCAGAAGTTCAAGGAAGGCGAGACCCTAGAGACCGAGGACCTGATGAAGCTCCAGAAGACCGGCCTGCTGTAATCGGCGTCGAAGCGACGGTTTCTCCGCGCGCTCACCGACGAACGAGCGGCGCCGCCGAGAACGAACGATGCCACGGAGTCGTCGGTGAGCGATACTGCAACGCACAGACAGTCACGACACAAACGACAGCTCACGTCAACGACTGAACGACGATCCGCCCGTCCGCGTAGACGGTCACGCCGTAGTCGTCGACGGGGATCCAGAGGTGGCCGCTGTTTCGAGCACCCGACTGCGTCGTCGGGGAAAAGAGCGACTCCAGCGAGTCGGGATCGAGGCGCTCGTACAGGTGCGAGACGTCTTCGGGGTCGACACCGGCGCGCTGGGCGATTGCGGTGACGATCGAAACGGTGATCGACTCGTCGGACGCCCAGTCGTGCTGGACGGTGGTCGACGTCGTCGGGTCGAGATCAGGGGCGATGGTGGCGTCGTCGATTGCGTTCATTGTTACCTCCCCGTCCGCCGAGCGGGCGGCGGACCCAGGGAATAACGGGGTATGCCAGGGGAGAGGATAAAACCCTGTCAGACAATATTCAGCGATTTGTCGTACAAAACGAAGACGGGTGACACCCGGCACTCGGTTTCGCTCGGTCGCTGTCATACACCAGTTGACCGATACGTCACCTGGCACCAGTGACGTCGCCGTGGCGCAGACCACCCCCGAAACTGACGACGAGGACGGCGTCCACCGGACGAAACTCGGCCGAAAGAGGACAAAGGATTTTACCCGGGAGCGAGGAGGACCAGACACTGTGACTTCGCTGGTCGTCTGCCTGGACCGGAACGACGACGTCGGTCGGAAGACCGGGCTCTCCACGCCGATCGTCGGCTGGGAAGCAGTCAGAGCGCTCGTCACCGACGTCGGACTCGCCGACCCAGAGGACTCCGGAGTCAACGCCCTCCTCGAGACGCTTTCCGTCGCCCAGCAACTCCGAGACGACAACGAGGACGTCGTCGTCGCCGTCGTCTCTGGCGAACGCGAATCCATGGTGAGCGCCGATCGTGCGGTCGCTCGGCAACTCGACGACCTCGCCGCCGAGTACGACCTCGACTCGGCCGTCGTCGTCCTCGACAGCACCGAAGACGAGCAACTCGTTCCCGTCGTCGAGAGTCGACTCCGCGTCGACTCGGTCGATCGGGTCGTCGTCAGGCAGGCCAGGGACATCGAGTCCACGTACTACCTGCTGAAGCAGTTTCTCGGCGACGAGGAGCTTCGACAGACGATCCTGGTCCCCGTCGGGTTGACGCTGCTGGTCTTCCCGATCCTCGCGTCGGTCACCACGCTCGCACAGGGAGCCGCGGCCATCACCACCGTCATCGGCCTCTTCTTGCTCTACAAGGGGTTCAACATCGACGAGATCGTCACGGCGCTGGCGATCAAAGCACGCGAGTCGATCTACTCGGGCCAGGTGTCGGTCGTCACGTACGTCGTCGCGGCCGGCTTGACGCTGATCGGGCTCTTCGTCGGCGGGCTCGGTGTCTCGGGACTGGACGACACCGCCGGGGTGTTGCTCCCCACGATGCAGTTCGTCAACGACAGCGTCCCCTGGATCGCGATGGCCGCCCTCGTCGCCAGCGCGGGACGGCTGTTAGACGAGACCATCGAGGACGAACCGCTCCGCCGGTCGTACCTCAACTTGCCCTTTGTCGTCGTCTCGGTCGGTCTCGTAGTGCGAGGCTTCTCCGCGTACTTTCTCGAACAGCAGGATCTCATCGATCCGATCATTGTCCCACCGATCTCGATCGGGACGACGACCATCGAGGCCATCTCACTCTCCGCCAGCCAGCGTCTCGCCCTCTACGTCTCCGTCGCGTTCGCCCTGAGCATCGTCGGGGTCCGACTGACCTCACGGCTCGCGACGGCTGCGATCGATGATTCCGAGTTCACCGAGCACACGGACTCAGATTGAGCGGAACGACAGTGACGTGTCGCGAGCGACTGGTATCGTTCCGGCGATCGGGTCACATCGAGCGACGGACTGGTGAACCAGCAAGTGATTGGCACGGCTGACTCGTGGGTTCGACAGCGTGATAGTGAAAATCGTCACCAATTTAGCCGGGCGTCGCCAGGTGCTCGTATGACGGAGGCCTCCGGCGCCTGGGTGTCACTCTTCTCCGGCGGGAAGGATTCCTCGTACGCACTCTATCTGGCGCTCGAACGCGGCATCGACGTCGATCGGTTGCTCACGATTCACCCCGAGGGTGACTCGTACATGTACCACGTCCCGGCGACCGAGCTGGCGACACTCGCGGCCGACAGCATCGGAATCCGATCACTCGACGTCCATCCCGACTCGTTCGAGACCGAGGAGGCGACGGATTCGGGCACGCAGGGCGATCGGGAAGTCGAGCCACTCGAGACGGCACTCCGCTCGCTCGCAGCCGACACAGCCGGCGGCATCGCCGGCCTCGTCGTCGGCGCCGTCGAAAGCGAGTATCAACGCGAACGGGTGGAACGCCTCTGTACGGAGTTCGACTGTGAACTCTTCGCACCGCTCTGGCAGGCCGATCCCCGCGCGCTTGCCACGGACATGCTCGCGGCCGACTTCGAGATCGTGATCGTTCAGGTGGCAGCCCACGGTCTCGACGAATCCTGGCTCGGCAGACCCCTCGACCACGCAGCGATCGACGAACTGGAAACACTCGCCGACTCCCACGGTGTCCACCTCCTCGGCGAGGGCGGCGAGTTCGAGACGATGGTACTCGACGCGCCCCACATGGACCGCCGGCTCGACATCGAGTACGAGACGACGTGGGACGGCACGCGCGGTTCGATAACTGTCACTGACGCGTCGCTGGAGTGACGACGCGGGTAGAATAGGAAGAACAGAAGGCGAGACCGACCAGGCAGGAGCTACCGATCGTTCGAAATCTGCGTGTGGGCGCCGATGAGCGCAGTCGCCAGATCGACGTCTTCGAGGAGCGTGTCCTCGTCGATGATCGACCCGCGGATGTCCGCGTTCTTCAGCGTGACGTTCGGGAAGACGACGGTATTTTCTAGGTGCGTATCGACGATCTCGGCGTCGGCCATGACGTGAACGTCGTTTCCGATGGTCGCGTCGTCGAGCGTCGCCGTCTCGGAAATGAGCGAGTCGCCGTCCAGATACCACGCGACGGCGTCGAGGTAACTCTCCGGGGTGCCGATATCGAACCAGGCTTCCTCGAAGGTGTAGGCGTAGGTCGGCCGGCGCGCCTGGAGCCACTGGATGAACCAGCCCGGTTCGTCGGGGTTGTTGCCGTCTTCGAGATACGTCGAGATCAGTCCGACGGCTTCACGCGGGAAGCCGTAGCAGGCGATCGAGACCAGCGTGCTGTTCGGATCCTCCGGTTTCTCCTGAAAATCGACGACCCGGTCGTCCTCCAGTTCGACGAGGCCGTACTCGCTGGCCCGGTCGAGCGACCCAACGTCGTAGGCCGCGATCGTCGGCGCCTCGCGTGCTTCGAAGTAATCGAGGAAGTCGCCGACCGAGAACGAGAGGAGATTGTCCCCTGCGATAACGAGCAGGTCGTCGTCGACGTTCTCTCGATCGATGAGCTGAGCCAGCGCCCCCATCACGCCGAACTTCTCGTCTTCCTCGGTCGTCTCCTCGACGGAGAGCTGCGGTTTCTCGTAGTCGGCCTCGGCCAAGTGCGTCTCGAACTCCGCTGCGAACCGCTCGTTCGTACTGACGTAGACGGTGTCGATCCGGTCGTCCGCCTCGAGATCGTCGAAGATTCTGTCGACGACGGTCGTCTCGCCGATCGGGAGAAACATCTTGGGTCGATTCTTCGTGATCGGCCACAGTCGTGTCGCGTAGCCACCGGCAAGGACGACGGCCTTCATACCTCCCGATTCAGCGGGGCCTGATAAGACAGTTACCCTTGAGATCCGTCGGCGTAGCCGCCCTTAGCGTGTGAAAGTATAACAACCGGTGGCACCACGTCACGCCCCCGATGATTCGACGGTGAGGGCGTCCGCCAGTACTTCGATCGGTGTCGGTGGTTCCTCGCCATTGGGTTCGCGCGACGCCAGCTGAGTCCGACAGGAAGCGCCCGGTGCCACGACCCGATCGCCGTCGCTATCGGCCACCTGCTCGAAGAGGATCGAGCCGATCGCGTCACTCATCGAGGCGTGTTCGGCCTCGTACCCGAAGCTTCCGGCCATACCACAGCATCCCGAGTCAAGGTGATCGACGTCGAAGCCAGCCCGATCGAGGACGGCGCTGGCGTGGGCGGCCGTTTTCGTCGCTTTTTGGTGGCAGTGGCCGTGGTACGTGATCGAGGAGGTGGCTGCCGGATCGACGGAAAGCTCGTCGACGAGGTCGAATCGATCTATGTACTCACAGACACCGTAGGTGGCGGCCGCGACGGCCCTGGTCCGCTCACCCGGGTGGAGGTCCAGGTAATCCGACTGCAACATGACGGCGTCCGACGGTTCGATCACGACCACGTCCCACCCATCGTCGACGAACGGCGCCAGCGCGTCGACGGTGTCGGCTGCACGCGACCGGGCCTGTTCGAGGAATCCCTTCGAGTAGGCCGGTCGGCCGCTGTCGCCCGACACCGGCGCGAGGGCGACTTCGACACCGGCAGCTTCGAGAACGGACACGGTTGCGACACCCGGCTCAGGGTTCGTGAAGTTCGTGTACGTATCCGGGAAAACGAGGGCTTTCCGCCCGCCTTCCGAGGAAGATGTCGACTCGACCGTCGGTCGTCGCTCGAACCGATCGGTGAACGTCTCCCGACGGAACGTGGGGAGTTCCCGGTCGGCGTCGATGCCCAGCGTTCGCTCGAGGAGCCAGCGAGCCCCGGGAACGGCCGACGCCCAGTTCGACAGGGGCGCGAGCCGACTCCCCACCGCCGACAGGGTGTGGACGTTCGCGAAGAGCCGGTCGCGAAGGGAGACACCGTGTCGCTCGTGGTACTCGTTGGTCACCTCGGCTTTGAGCTTGGCCATGTCGACCCCGCTCGGGCAGTCGACGGCACAGCCCTTGCAGCCGATACAGAGGTCCAGCACCTCCTCGACGAACTCGTCTTCGAACTGCTCACCGTCGGGCAGTTCGCCGCTCATGGCCTGTCGGAGCGCGTTCGCCCGCCCGCGCGTACTGGTGATCTCCTCCTGACTCGCACGATAGGTCGGACACATCACCCCGCCGGTCGTCGACTGGTCGCCCCGACAGCCGCCGCAGCCGTGACAGAGTTCGACCATCCCCTGGAATCCGTTGTCGTCGTCCCACTCGAGTGTGGGTTCGAAGCCCGCTTCGAACTCGTAGTCGGGGTCGAATCGAAGGTGCTCACGCATGTCCGCGGTCCTCGCGCGAGACGGCGGGGCCGATTCGGCCCCGGAAGATGCCGATAAGCCGTCGCCATCGCTCTCAATCTCTCCCTCGGCGTAGCCACAGACGGTCCCGGGGTTGAGCAGCCAGTCGGGATCGAACGCCGCCTTCAGCTCGCGGAACGTGTCCCAGACGCGGTCGCCGTAGAGGCGGCGGTTCCACTGGGTTCGGGCCCGGCCGTCACCGTGTTCGCCTGAGACCGACCCACCCAGTTCGACCACCAGTTCCGTCACGTCGTCGGCGATATCGTGGAACTGGTCGACGCCCATCTCGGTCTTGGTGTTGACGAGCGGCCTGACGTGTAACACGCCGGGACCGGCGTGGGCGTAGAACGACGCGTACGTATCGTGCGATTCGAGAATCGCCTCGAAGCCGTCGACGAACTCGGGGAGACGGGCCGGTGGCACCGCCGTGTCCTCGATGAACGAGATGTGTTTCGCGTCGGTCGTCCGCGAGAGCAAGATCGGGAGGCCCGACTTTCGCAGGTCCCACAGCGTCGCGCGCTCATCCGGCTCGTGTGCTTCGAGGGCGTCGAACGCACGGGCAGGTTCCCCTGTCGTTGCCCCCTCGCCGGCCGACGAAATGACTGCGTCCGAGACTGTACCGATCGGTTCGACGCCGGGACAGCGATCGGCGAGGAGGGTCGCGACCGCGTTCTCGCCGTCGACGCCCGAGTCTGCGTAAAACTCGACGAGTAGCGTCGCGTTCGTCCCGTCGGGGAGCCGGTCGGCGACGGGGCCGAACTCCGCCGTCTCGCGGGCGAGATCGATGAGCACGTCGTCGAGCACTTCGACGGCGGCGGGATCGTGTTCCAGGATCGCCGAGACGTCGGCCATCGCGTGGTGAAGATCGCGGTAGCACAGCATCGCGACCGACTTCGTCTCCGGGAGCGGTTCGAGCGAGACGGTCGCTTCGGTGACGATCGCGAGCGTCCCTTCGCTGCCAGCCAGAAGTCGAGCGAGGTTGACGGTACCCGGATCGCCGGTCTCCTCACTGCCGGGCAGCGTCGAACCACGCGCTTCTGCTACCAGCCTGTCGAGGTTGTATCCGGAGACGTTCCGTTTGAGGGCGGGGTAGGCGTCGTCGATCGCGTCGGCTTCCTCGTCGACGATCCGGGCGACCGTGGCGTAGATCCGTTCTTCGAGCGTGCCGTCAAGATCGCCCCGGTGTTCGAGCGTCTCGATCGTCACCTCGCCGAACTCGGTCACCGTCCCATCGGCGAGCACGACCTCACACGATTCGACGTAGGCGTCCGTCTTGCCGTACAGGAGGGAGTGCGAGCCGGTCGAGTTGTTGCCGATCGCGCCGCCGATCGCGCTCTTGTCGCCCCAGGCCGGATCCGGTGCGAACGTGAGTCCGTCGGGTTCGACGGCCTCGTTCAGCCGTCCGAGGATCGCACCAGGCTGAACGGTGGCCAGTTGCCGGTCAGCGTCGATAGCAACGATCTCGTCCATATACCGCGTGAAATCCAGAACGACCGCTCGATTGACCGTCTGGCCTGCCAGACTCGTCCCCCCGCCGCGGGGGAGGACGGGAATCGTCTGCTCGGCACAGTAGTCCATCACGGCGGCGACGTCCGCAGTCGATCGCGGGAAGACGACCCCGATCGGCGTCACCTCGTAGGCGCTCGCGTCGGTCGCGTACAGCGAACGCGAGTAGTTGTCCATTCGCACCTCGCCGTCGATCCGTCTCGCGATCGCGTCGGCGAGCGCCGGACGCTCGACCGTCTCGCTCCGATAGTCGTAGGTCGCCCGCCAGTCGGCCGCCGGCCCGCGCTCGGTCGCCATGTCCGACGACTGGCCGTGCGGTCACTTAACAGCCCTGACGCGGATCAGCGTCAATCCGAGTGTCACCAGCGACGAGGCACGCCCGACGGTTTATATCCGAAGGCGCGGCCAGCCCGGGTCATGGCCACCGAGCCAACGTGGACCCGCCGGACCGTCTGCCAGGGACTCGCCATCGCCGCGGGAACACTCGTTCCAACGACGGTCGTACGTGGCGCAGCAAACCGCCACGGAGACCACAACGACCAGAACCGACCGAGCGCCTCCGACGACCAAACGAAGCCAACCGATCCAGAAGAGCGATTCGCGGTCTATCCGGGCGTCGTCGATCGAATCGTCGACGACACGTGGGTCGTTATTCTCCTCGAGTCGGACGGTCGAGTCGTCGACGAGATCGTCGAGCGACGCGAGAAACTGCCACCGCTCGCCGAAGGAGAGCGTGTCATCGTCGTCCTCGACGACGGCGACACACGCTGTGTGCTACCGACGTCAGGGTCCGACGGGTGAGAGCATCAGCCGTTGATCCACTCGGTCGCCCAGTCTTCGAGATCGGAGAGAACGGGGCACAGTGCCTCGCCTTTCTGTGTGAGACTGTAGTAGGTCGCGATCGGCTGATCCTCGACGCGACGGGTGACGAGCGAGGCATCGGCGAGATCGTCGAGCACGCGCGAGAGGGTCCGCGAGTTCGCCTGCGTGGATCGCTTGATCTCGTTGAATCGCTTCTCGTCTGCCTCACGGAGGTCGTAGAGGACGAGCAATCGCCACTTCGATCCGATCTGATCGATCGCCTCCACCGTCGGACAGGCCGCTTCGTTCACCTGTTCGACGGTCGCATCGGACTGCTGGGCGTGCTGGGACATTGGTCGCGTACCCACCATTGTCTCCGATCCGATATATGGGTTCGGATCCGAACCTGCTTTCGTCGTGCCACCGTGGTCAGCCACCGAGACGGTCCCAGACAGGTCCCCTAGCAAGACGGTTCCGGGCATCGAGGGGGGTATCCGCAACAGGTTTTTGCCGAGCGACCGGACAGTAATCACCGTATGTCCACAGTACACGTCGTCGGCGGCGGGCCAGCCGGCCTGTCGGCCGCACTGTTCACCGAGAAGAACGGACTCGAAACGACCGTCTACGACTCGGACGAGACCTGGATGCACAAGGCACACCTGTTCAACTACCCCGGTATCGGCTCCGTCGACGGGTCGGGCCTGCTGGAGACGATGCGGAATCAGGTCGACCACCTCGGCGTCGACCGTCGCCAGGGAGCACACGTCGAGCGCATCGAGGGGACCGACGACGGCTTTACGATCGAGACGGACGACGGCCAGGAGACGGCCGACTACGTCGTGCTCGCGACCGGCGCGAACCGCGATCTCGCCGAAGCGCTCGGCTGTGACTTCGATGGGGACATCGTCGACGTCGACGTCACAATGGAGACGTCGATCGACGGCGTCTACGCGACCGGCGCGATGGTCCGCGCCGAGGAGTGGCAGGCAGTGATCTCCGCCGGCGACGGCGCCGCCGCTGCCCTGAACATCCTCTCCGGCGAACGGGGCGAACACTACCACGACTTCGACGTGCCAGCCGACGCCGAAGCGGTCTTCGGGTCGATGGCCGAGGAATAACGGCGACAACGCAGTTTTGTGAAGCGAGCACTATCCGATTCACTCGGCTAGCGTTCAGACTGAGTGTAAGCGAGTCGGATCGAACAGTGTAGCCCGAACCGATCGGAACCAGCGCTATCGTGGACTGACTACGTCCTCACACGTCGGGCACTCCGCGTACGCCGTTTCACGGTCACTCACTTCGTATTCGATGATGACGGCTGTCTCGTCGATCGACGCCCCACATCGCGGACAGTCACCGACCGATCGACGCGCTGCAAGTCGATCACCCTCGTCGTCCATCATTGGTTACTCAATCAAAGGCACTCCGAGCACATGAAGTCGACCAGACCAGAGTGAAAGTGAAAATGAGCGACCAGTCGAACGAAGACGGGTACCCATCGACGATCCGGGCGTCGTCTTTCAGCAGAGTTAACAGGAAACCGACCACTGGATCAGTATGGACGTCACGCAGCGCGTTCACATCGCTCCAGTGAGTTCGGAGTACGATCGGGTACTCCACCCGATCGAAGAGCAGCGGGCCGACGTCGCCCACATCCTCGTCCACGAGAATCCAGCCGAGGTGCCAGCCTACGTCGAGGACCTCTGCGACGAGATTGCTGAGTTCGTACAGGAACTGACGGTCACAGAAACCGACTTTGCGGACGTATACAGCGTGCTCGGCGACGTCACGACGCTCGCAGCCCGCCACGACGGTGACGACGTCTACGTCAACGTCTCCGGTGCGGGAACGATCCCGGCGATCGGTGCAACCATCGCCTGTATGGACGTCTCCACCGACGCGACGGCGTACTACGTCACGCCGGAGTCCTACGCCCACGACGCGGACGATCACCCGATCACGTCCGGCATGGAATCGACGACGCCCGTTCCGACGTACCCGATCGACTCGCCGACGCCCGACCAGATCGCGATCATGGAACTGCTGGCCGATCCGGCCGCCATCGACGACCGATTCGAGACGACGCGGCCGAACAAGAGCGACCTGATCGAGTACGCGAGAGAGCTCGGCCTCTCGTTCATCGCCGACAGAAATCCGTCGACGGATAAGGGCGCGTTCAGGTTGCTGGATACGCACATCGTCGAGCCCCTCCTCGAAGACGGCTACGTCACCGTCGAACAGGTCGGTCGACGCCGGCTGGTCGAGCTGACCGAGCGCGGCGAGAACGCCTACCGCGCGTTCCACCACAAGTTCGACGTACGCTGATTCAATTCGACGAACGAAGATTCAGTTCGGCGGCCGGGGATCGAGCTCGACAAACAATGATCCGGTTCGACGGCCGATGATCGAGCTCGACGAACGGTGATCCAGTTCGACGTGCATAGATCGGCGAGTCTCACTGCCTTCCCGTATCGCCGATACAACTGTTCCGCAATCGCTCAGTCCGCGGGGTCGACGTGTAAATGGACGTAGATGTCGGCCCCCAACCTGGCGAGCGACAGGTCAGCCGCGAACCGGCGACGGTCCCGTCGAAGGGCCTCCTCGTCGACGGCCGACAGGGGCTGTGCAGCCAGTGCCCGAATTCGGGGATCGATCGCCGCGAATCCCGGACCGGCGAGCCGCGGCGGGTTCGTCCGACCCGCTTCGATCGCGGCGAGTAACTCGTCGATCGCCACGAGCGTTTGCCGGAGGCGTCGCCGTTCGGCTGCCGGTGCTGGCTCGGCGAGCTTCGCCTCGAGCAGCTCGACTGCGTGGGCAACCTCGCTCGGATCGAGGCCAAGGGTGTCGCAGGCTGACCGACGGTCGATCGATCGACGGTCGGACCGGCGACTCGCCACGATCACCGCCGCGACTGCCGCCGTCTCGTTTCCGTAGCGGCGCGCGGGTATCGACCCACAGCACGCTCGGACGGCACGGGCGGGCTCGAGCAACCAGGTCGCGTCGAGCGCCGCTGCCACCTGGTCGATCGACCCCTCGTCGTCATCCGTGGAGAGCCCACTTTGTGACATACCCGAACCCAGGCGTGGTGGGGTATTATGATCTACCCAGACAGTATCGATACAATCGACAGTATCGGGACAATCCGTACAATAGGAACTGAAGTGACGAGCGACCGTCGCGGTCAATCGGTCGAATGGGCCCGTTCGTCGATCAAGGACAGTTCGAGTTACCCTTCGTAGCCGGCGTATCCCATGATCTCGGCGAAGATGTCGGTGTCCATCGCCTCACGGTAGACGATGCCGGAGACCATCCCGCCAGGGTAGACGTTCCCGTTCATCGCGTGATCGACCTTGTGACAGTGCATCAGGTAGATGCCCGGATCGGCGTCCGCCTCGAACTCCACCGTGTGTCGCTGTGCCGGGGCGACGTTCGTCACGTCCTGTTCGTACCGGGCCGCCTCGGGAACCACCCCACCGTCGCGCTCGACGACCCGGAACCGGTGGTTGTGCGTGTGCATCGGGTGAGACATGTAGCCGGCGTTGACCATGTGGAGGCGAACGGTATCACCCTGATCGACGATGATCGGCGAGCCGTCTTCGGGGTGAAGCGTACGCGGGAGACTCTTCCCGTTGATGGTGAAGACATCGGGATTGCGGTTTCGAGGGCTGTAGCTGACGTCTTCGCCAGCTATCTGGCGGTTCAGACGGGAGTCCCAGTCCTTGATGGTGAAGAAGTACTCCTTGTCGGCTGGTTCGTACCCCTTCGGATCGACGCGGAAGATACCGTACATCCCCATGTCGATGTGGCGATGAGTTTGGAAGTGACAGTGATAGAAGTGCGTCCCGGGGACGTTCGCCGGGATGGTGTAGGTGTGTTTCTCGCCCGGCTGGACCGTGATCCCGGTGGTCGTCGGCACGCCGTCGTTCGCCCAGGTCTTTCGCACGCCGTGGAAGTGCAGCGTGTGGGGCATGTCGGCGTTCGTGTTGTCGAGCGTTACCTCCATGTCGTTGCCCTCGGTCGTCCGCAGGATCGGGCCGGGCACGCTCGGCTCACCGTCGTCGGCTTTGAAGGCCCACACGCGCGGGAGTTCGACGGGGCCGCCCATCGAGTCGAGCGGGTGGACCGCGTGACGAGCCGTCTCAGAGCCGATCGTCACGCGACCGCCCTGTTCGTCGACCTGGACGACCTCGGGTGGACTCGTCAGGGGCAAGTCACTCGACGAGTCGCCCGCGGACGGCTGGGCCGCCGGCGTGGTAGACTGCGACATACACCCTGCAGCGGCGACGGTCCCAGCACCGCCGGTTGCTGCGAGAAACTCGCGTCGAGACAGGCCCGTTCCGGGTGCACCGATAAGATCAGCCATTGTTACATCTCGTCCTACGAAGACCCCACGTATAGCGGGTCCAACCGATTCCTTCTCGCCGAGAACGTCACGAACGTGTTCGCGTTCTCCTACATGTGGATTCGCCCGCGGGCTCGATCCAACGGTCCGGACGGGCGCTATTTACGGGTCGAGTACCAGCACCCGCCATGGAGGACGGAGCGCGACCGACTTACGTCACGTTCTGGACGGACAGCGCTCGGGATTCTGATCCGGTTCGAGACCACCTGGAGAATACGCCCGACATATCCCTCACGACTACCTCCGTCGGAGAAGAAATGCCGCCGGATCAGTGCGATCGGCTCGACTGTGTGGTATATGCACCCGACTCCTGCTCGAACTGGATCGATCACCTCGAACAGCTCCGAGAAACGCTACCAGCACTGCCGATCGTCCTCCTCACGGACGACCCCGACGGGGACAGTCTCAGCCGCGCAATTGCGGCCGACATCGCCGGGTACGTCGCCCGATCCGCCGACGACGCACCAGCCAGGGTCCACGCCGAGATCGAACGAGTTTCCGCCCCGAATCGCTCGGCGGTCGGCCAGCAGACGCCACGAATGCCACTCGAACAGCTCGACGATCGAGAAGAACGACGCGTCAAAGAACGGGCGATGGACGAGGCCCCGGTTGGGATCGCGATCACCGATCCGGATCGGCCCGATAATCCACTGGTATACGTCAACGACTCGTTCGAAGCGCTGACCGGCTACGGCCCGTCGGAGACGATCGGACGGAACTGTCGCTTCCTCCAGGGACCGGAGACGGATCCCGACGCAGTAGCGAAGCTCCGGGCCGCAATCGACGCGGCAGAGCCGGTCGCCGTCGAGTTGCAGAACTATCGGGCGGACGGCGAAGTGTTCTGGAACCGTGTCGAGATTGCGCCCGTCACCGAGCACGGACAGGTCACGCACTTCGTCGGCTATCAGACGGACGTGACGGCACGGAAGGAAACAGAAATTCGACTCGCGCGCGAACGCGAAACACTCGAAACCGTTCTCGACCGGATCAACGGCCTCCTCAACGACGTGACGAGCGACCTCGTCGAAGCTGCTGACCGCGACGCCGCCGAACGAGCCGTCTGCGACCGACTCGTCGAGATCGACACCTATCAGGCAGCCTGGATCGGGCACCCGGACCTCGCGACCGGCGAAATTACGGCTGCCACCGTCTCGACCGACTGGGGGAGTCCATCGGACGAAAGTGCTCCCGTAGCGGGCGACGACGACCCGATCGTCGCGGCCGTGACACGGGCCGAGGAAACGGGCCGAACGCAACTCGTGACCGAGCCGGCAGCGCTCGACCGAATCGAGACGGCCGACTGGTACGACGGTGGCGGGCTCGAAGGGATTGCGGCCCTCCCCCTGTCGAATGGCGAGACGGCGCACGGCGTCCTCTGTGTGTACGCCGGCGAGGGGGGAGCGGTCACCAAACGAGAAGCGGTCGTCCTCGAAGCGCTGGCGAGAGCCACGGCGACGACGATAGACGCGATCGAGCGCGGACGACTCCTGCTCGCCGACGAAATCGTCGAACTCGACATCGAGATCACCGATCCCTCGTTCCCGTTCGTCACGCTCGCCGAGCGCGCCGGACCGACGGTGTCCTACGACGGAGCCGTCAGTTCGGACGACGGCCGTGTCCGGTTGTTTCTCACTATCGACGCCGAACCCGCCGCCGTCTCGGCCGCCGTGGACGACCTGTCGGCCGTCGCCGAGGCGACGCTGATTCACGAATACGACGAGGGTAACCTCTACGAACTGGTGATGACCGAAACCTCGATCGTTTCCGCGCTCGCGGCCCGGGGAGCGACGACGCGATCGATTTCCGCTGCAGACGGGGCAACCCGTCTAACGGTCGAAATCTCGAGCGATCGCGACGTACGCGAACTCGTCGACGACATACGAGCGCAGTACGACGGCGTCGAACTGCGTGGCCGACGAGATCGCGACCGGCCACCCACGACTCGCCAGGAGTACCTCGCCGAGCTCGAGAACGCGCTGACCGACAGACAACACCTCGCGCTCCGAATCGCCCACGCGAGCGGGTACTACGAGTGGAACCGATCGGTCTCGGGCGACGAACTCGCGAGCGCGATGGGTGTCGCCCGGTCGACGTACCACCAACACCGACGGGCCGCCGAGCGCAAACTGGTTTCGGCGTTCCTCGATCGGTAGCATCACGTCGAACCCAACGTCGACGCGACTTACGACGGCAGTCCGGACCGGCGGACCGGATCGAGCGTTCCAACAGTCTTCGCAATAAGACACTCACGGACTAGTTAGGTACACCCCTGTTTATCCCGCGGGCCGTGGTACGTAGTGGGGCAGTACCCCGCGTATCCGCATGATCGACGCCGACAACCTAGAGCGAAGCAAGGCCATCCAGCAACGGACCGGACGGACGTTCCACCTCGCGACGCGCCTGCTCCCCCAGCGGATCAGGCACGCGACGTACGTCCTGTACGCGTTCTTCCGCATCGCGGACGACGTGGTGGACGATCCGGATCCACCGCCAGCCGAGCGACAGCTCGCCGAACTCGAGCGAATTCGCGAGAGTGCACTCGGTACGCGCCAGACGAACGATCCCGTCCTGGAAGCGTTCCTGACGGTCCGTGACCGGTACGACATTCCCGACCAGGAGATCGACGAGTTCGTCGACGCGATGGCGCGTGACGTCTCGACGGACCGGTACGAGACTCACGACGAACTGTCGGGCTACCTCAGGGGGTCGTCCGTCGCCGTGGCGAACATGATGCTGTGCGTGATGGATCCGGACGACAGCGAGGCGGCCCGCCCACACGCGAAAGCACTCGCCGAGGCCCTGCAGTTGACCAACTTTCTCCGGGACGTTCGCGAGGACGTCTACGAGTACGATCGGATCTACCTCCCGCGTGCGCGCCGCGAGGGATTCGGGGTCAGCGAGACACAGATTGCCAACCTGGAGTGTTCTCCAGAGTTCGAGGCGTTGATACGGGACGAACTGGCGCGAACGGAACGGCGATACGAGACCGGCGTCGACGGGATCGCCTACCTCCCGGAGGGGTGCCAGTTCGCCGTGTTACTGGCAGCCGTGCTCTACGCGGATCACCATCGAGCGATCCGTGCGCAGGGGTGTGACGTCCTCTCCGAACGGCCCTCACTCAGCATGCCGCGACGGCTGTTCCTCGCCGCGAAGACCTGGTGGCACTGGCGACGAACCGACGACCCTCGCACCGCGTTCGACGCGGCGAGTTCGATACCAACCCGTGACGGGGGAGACCGGCCGATAGCATCCGAACACCGCTCCGCGGCTGCTGGTCCGAACGAAACCGACCACCCACCCCGGTCCACCGGCGACGATTCCGTGGGTCGACCGACAATGCGACGGGTCGTTTCGCGTGTGCGCGCAGCAATTTTCCCGGGGGAGTCCGAATGACCGCACCGACCAGCGTGCAGAATCGGTCGGTCTGCGTGGTCGGTGGCGGATTCGGTGGGCTGGCGACGGCGTGTTACCTGGCCGACGCCGGTTTCGACGTGACGGTCGTCGAGAAGACCGACCAGCTCGGAGGTCGTGCGAGCACGCTCGAACGAGACGGCTTCACGTTCGACATGGGACCGTCGTGGTACCTCATGCCCGACGTGTTCGAGCGATTCTTCGCGGCGTTCGACCGGACGCCGACGGACTACTACGACCTGACGCACCTGGACCCACACTACCGCATCTTCTGGAAGGATGGCGAGCGGATGGACGTCACCGAAGACGTCGAAGCGACGAAACGCACGTTCGAACGGTACGAGACGGGTGCCGGGGACGCGCTCGAACGATACCTCGCGAAGGCGGCCGAGACGTACGAGATCGGGATGGAACACTTCGTCTACACGGATCGGCCGCGGTTCCGGGACTACGTCGACGTGGACGTCCTCCGGAACGCGAACGGGCTCTCCTTCCTCGGGTCCATGGAGGACCACGTCGCCGAGTACTTCGAACACCCGAAGCTCAGGCAGGTCGTCCAGTACTCGCTGGTCTTCCTCGGTGGCAGTCCGACGAACACACCGGCGCTGTACAACCTCATGAGCCACGTCGACTTCGGCCTCGGCGTTCACTATCCGGACGGCGGCATGGGCACCGTCGTCGACGCGCTCGTCGAACTCGGCACGGAGCTGGGGGTCGACTACCGGACTGGCTTCGAAGTGAGTGCGATCGACGGCGGCCGCGGTTCGTTCACCGTCCACGACCACGCCGACTCCATCGAGGCCGAGCTCGTGGTGAGCGACGCCGATTACGCACACACGGAACAGCAACTTCTCGCGGTCGACGACCGCCAGTACGACGCCGAGTACTGGCACGAACGAACGTACGCCCCGTCGGCGTTTCTCTGTTATCTGGGCGTCGAAGGTGACCTCGACGAGTTAGCCCACCACACGCTCGTCCTCCCGACGGCATGGGACGGCCACTTCCAGCAGATTTTCGACCAGCCGGCGTGGCCGGACGATCCCGCCTACTACCTGTGTGCACCCTCGAAGACCGACGATACCGTCGCCCCGGACGGCCACAGCAGCTGCTTCCTCCTCGTTCCCATCGCACCCGGGCTCCCCGATGGACCGGCCGTTCGCGACAGCTATCGCGACCAGATTCTCGCGGACGTCGCGGCCAACACGGGCGAAGATCTCCGGGACCGGATCGTCGTCGAAGAGACGTTTTCCGTCTCGGACTTCGCCGCCCGGTACAACAGCCGGGAAGGGACGGCACTCGGCCTCGCTCACACGCTCCGGCAGACGGGACCGCTCCGTCCTGGGCATCGCTCCAGCGCGCTCGACGGTCTCTACTTCACCGGGTCGTACACGACGCCAGGGATCGGGGTACCGATGTGTCTCATCAGCGGCGAACACACGGCTGCCGCGGTCATTGAAGACGAGCGCGCTCGAAAACCCCACGTCGTATGAGTCACGTCCGCCGATTGCTCACCCGATCCCGACCGCTGTTCTGGCTCTACCTGGCGGGGCCAGCGCTCGTCGGGGCTGTGTACGCGGCAGACTCACCATCGACGCTCACGTCGCCAGTCGTGATCGGGATCGTCGGCTACTTCCTGTTGCCGGCGAACCTCTTCCTCTACGGCGTCAACGACGTCTTCGATGCCGACGTCGATGCCGAGAACCCCAAGAAGGAGGGCATCGAAGCGCGCTACGAGGGCGAACGACTCACGATCATCGCGGTCGTCGCGAGTGCCGTCGTCGGGCTCGCACTGATTCCCGTCCTCTCACCGCCGGCGACGTACTATCTGATCGGCTTCCTGCTCCTCGGTGCGGCCTACAGCGTTCCGCCGGTCCGATTCAAGACCAGACCGCTGCTCGACTCGGTCTCGAACGGACTCTACGTGCTTCCGGCAGGTGTCACCTACGCCACTATCGCTGGTACGCACCCGCCAGCACTCGCGGTCCTCGGTGGCTGGTTCTGGGCGATGGGTATGCACACGTTCTCGGCGATCCCGGATATCGATCCAGACCGCCGGGCCGAGATCCGGACGACGGCGACCGTCCTCGGCCAGCCCGCAGCCCTCGGCTACTGCGTCGTGTGCTGGGCGCTCGCCGCGGTAACGTTCGGAATCCTGGACCTCCGTATCGGGGCGCTCCTGCTCGTCTACCCGCTCATCGTCGGCGCCATCGCCACGGCGAACGTGACCATCTCGCGCGCGTACTGGTGGTTCCCAGCGGTCAACTCGACCGTCGGGATGGTGCTGACCCTGGGCGGTCTCTGGCGGGTGATCTATGGATCGTAACCGCCGGACGCGCACCGAGCGCCTGGATCGGTTCGTCCGCGACAACCGGATGACGATCGCCGTCGTCTTCCCCCTCGTCGGAGCGGCCCTGCTCGTCGCCAGCGCGGAGGGGCTGCTGTGGGAACCGCTCGCGTTCAACCCCCTCCTCGTCCTCGTCGGGACCGCCGTCATGCGATTGCCGCTCATCGCAGGGCTTCTCCCGGTCGTAGATAGGCGCCTCGTCGGCGTCCTCCTCGGACTGACCGGCTACACCTACGCCATCGAGTACATCGGGCTGACCACCGGCTGGCCCTACGGGGAGTTTCAGTACGCCGTGGCTCTCGGACCGATGCTTGGCGGGGTACCGGTGGCGCTCCCGCTGTTCTTCCTCCCGCTCGTCCTGAACGCCACGTTGCTCTCGACGCTCCTGACGGACTCGAAATCGACCAACTGGCCGGTCCGGCTCGGCGGAGCCGTCCTCGCCGTCCTCACCATCGACCTCGTCCTCGATCCGGCCGCCGTTTCGATCGGCTTCTGGGCCTACGATGGTGCCGGCCCGTACTACGGCGTGCCACTCTCGAACTATCTCGGCTGGCTCCTGAGCGGAACGATCGCCGTCGTCGCCCTCGAATACGGACTCCGGACCGACCACCTCCGGACGCGTCTGCGATCGTGCGAGTTCGCCCTCGACGACCTCGTCAGCTTCGTCGTGCTCTGGGGAGGCATCAACGCGCTCTACGGTAACTGGATCCCCGTCTGTCTCACGGGCGCCCTCGTCGGCGCACTTGTCTGGACCGGCCGAATCGATCTCACGACCGACAGCCACCGACTCCCGACTGGCGACCGATAATCGGGCGGCTCGACACCGGGACGTCGACGGAGGCCTACTAGAATTCCAATTATTGCGGATTCCCCCCATTACGTCCCCATGGAACGCACACAAACCCTGAATGAAAAGCCGTCGCTCGCGTCTTTGCTCGCCGCAGGAAGATGGGCCAACTCGGATTTGAACCGAAATCAGACGTGCTCGCTCACTTCGTTCGCTGTGCGCGACTGATAGGGCTCAAATCCGATCACCGTCACGTCGTGCTGACTCACGAGATTGTTCGTCAGCAAGAAATGGGCCAACTCGGATTTGAACCGAGAGCCTCCACCTTATCAGAGTGGCGCTCAACCTAATTGAGCTATTGGCCCGCTCCGCATTCCATGGTAGCGGGGAGGGACCTTTAAACGTTTCTTTCTGTCCGAGCGATCATCGCCCTACGGCGTCGCGGTCATCGCCGTCATCGGGGCGCGAATCCGTGTCACCCGACTCGTCGATCGTGTAGGAGCCGTCCTCGTTCTGGGTCACGTCGTCGGGGTCGATCCGGTACGAATCCGCGCCCAGATTGACGGTGCCCGAATCGGAAGAGCTGGCGTCCTGCCGGGTCGATCCGTCGGGGAAGCCGGCCGTCCAGACCTGGCCAGTGGCGAAGCCGCCCGTCTTCCGATCGAGGTAGGGCGTGACGACCACTCGCTTGACGAACAGCCGAATGGGAATCCGAGTGACCGGAATGGCGATCAGGAAGCCGATGGCGTCGGTCACGAGCCCGGGCGTAAGCAAGAACGCCCCTGCGGCGATAAGGAGCCCGCCGTCCAGCAGTTCGTCGGTCGGGGGTTCACCAGCGGCGAGTCGCCGCTGCATCTTTCGCAGGGTCCGCCTGCCCTCCGCGCGGACGAGCAAGAGCCCCACGAAGCCCGTGAGAACGACGAGCGCCACCATCTCGAGAAAGCCGATGGCGTCGACGTAGACGACGACCGCACCGAGCAGGATGGCGTCGAGAAACGGAATCGAGAGCAACGCGAGTATCCACCGAAGCATTGGGCGTACTTGAACCTGCACGCTCAAAACCCTTTGTTTCACCGGGTTCCGACGTCGACGGCGGACGAACAGGGAGCCGCACTGCTGGCGAACGATGGACTTACCCGCCTCACCGGCCTCGAAACCGACATGGCCGACGAGATGCTCGTCGAGTGGAACGACTGGGGGGCCGACGCCTTCACCACTGCACGAGCGAACGACGCACCGATCTTGCTCTCGATCACCGCCAGCTGGTGTCGTCCGTGCGACGAGATGGACTCGGAGACCTACGCCGATCCCCGGATCGCCGCCGCGATCCGTGACGACTTCGTCCCGATCCGGGTCGACGCCGACCGCCACCCACGCGTGCGCGACCGATACAACTCCGGTGGGTTCCCATCGACGGTCGTCCTCACGCCCGACGGGGAGGTGATCGCCGGCGCTGGGTACCTCGATTCGGACGGAATGCGCCAGGTCCTGACACGGGTCCGCGAGCGGTGGGACGCGGACGGACGCGACGCCGGCCGGATCCCCCGAGCGCTCGAAACGACCGACACACCGGCGGGAGCGCTCGATTCGACGATCGTCTCGCAAATGACGGGTGCCCTCCAGACTGCGGCCGACGATCGGGCGGGCGGCTGGGGTGACGCGCCGAAGTTTCCCTACCCGGCCGCGCTCGAGTTCGCGCTCAAACGCGACATCGACCAGGCACGACGAGCCTTCGACGCCGTCGGAACGAACCTCCTCGACGACTACGACGGTGGCTTCTACCGTTTCGCGACCGAACGCGACTGGTCCGGGCTCCAGCACGAGAAACTGCTCGACGAAAACGCCGCGCTCGTCCGGGCGTTCGCCAACGCCTACCTCCACACGGGCGAAGACTCCTATCGAACGATCGCCGAGCGAGGCATCGAGTATCTGACGACGACCCTGTGGCGGCCACAAGCCGATACGAGCGCCGCCCCAGCCGACGGGACGAGCGACGCGGCCGGCGCGTTCGCCGGAAGTCAAGCACCTGGCGATCCGGCACAGTACGTGCAGGACGCCACCGGTCGCGAACGGGCCGACGATCCGCCGGTCGACCCGACCATCTACACCGGAAAGAACGCCCTCGCAATCGACGCCCTGCTCACGTACGCGGCCTACACGGACGACGAGCGAGCCACGCGATACGCCGATCGGGCCCTGCAAACGATCCGATCCAGGGGGATTACCGACGGTGTCGTCGACCACGTCATCGACGACACGGCTGGCACCGGCCCGACGTGCACGCTCGTCGATCAGACGCGCGTGCTCCGGGCGCTCGTGACTGCTCGCAGCGTCGTCGGCACCGACACAGTCGCCGACGCACAGGCTGTCGCCGACGAAACGATCGCCCGCTTGCGAGACGGCGACTCGTTCGTCGATGGACCGACGGAGGGACCCGGCTTGCTCTCGCGGCCGCTCCGGCCGCTCTCCGTGACGGCGGAGTTCGCCGACGCACTGCTCGACCTCGCTATCCTCACCGGGGAGGATCGCTATCGAACGATTGGCCGATCAGCGCTCGAAGCCTTCGCCGGGGCAAGCGATCGCCTCGGCGTCGGTGCTGCAGCGTACGGGACCGCCGTCGCGAGATATCTCGATGGACCCCTCGCCATCCGTGTCGGGACCGATCCAGGTTCGGATCTGCACCGGGCGGCGATGCGAATCGCCGATCACGAAAAACTCGTCGTCCCGAACGCGACCGACGCCGAACCCGGCACAGCCGTCGTCAGCAGAGGGACCACCACGGCGGAGCCGGCCACCGATCCCGAATCGCTCGGGACTCGTGTCACAGCGGTGCTGGAAGGGGACGGGAGCGACTGAGCTGACGATCCGAGACGGTTCGATACTGCTTCTTGCGTATGCCGACGGACAACGAAATCGAATCGTCGAATCGAGGCTCTCGAACCGGGTGGCGGCTGTAGAACCGATCACTGAGACGAACAACTCGAAACGCCATCAAACTACCGAATTGTTTAAGTCGGGCGGGCGGGTTGACAGCGGTATGGCGAACCTCAGGGACCTCGGGCTGTCAGAGTACGAGGCACGCGCATACAGGTCTCTGCTCAAGACCGGGCCAACAACGGCAAAAGAGTTGTCACGGGCGAGCGACGTCCCGATGGGCCGCATCTACGACGTTCTCAACTCGATCGAACAGTACAATCTGGTCAGAACGCAGACGGCGAGTCGACCGAAGAAGTACGTCGCTGTCGAGCCATCGACAGCCCTCGATCGATTGCTGGAGGACAAGAAACGAGAACTGGCAGAGAAGGCCGACCAGTACCAGTCGATCGTCGACGAGCTCTCGAACGAACTCGTGGCGAGCGAACCCGTCGAGGAGCAGTTCTGGACGGCCGCGATCGGGCCGTCAGACACCTTCGACCTCCTGCTCGAACGGTTGACCGCCGCGGACGACACGATCGTCATGGTCGCAGCCGATCCGTCACCACAGATCGACATCCGGACGGTGGGCGAGTCGGTCCTCGACGAACTCGAGGCGGCACTCGACCGCGATGTCTCCGTCGACGTCCTCATGAGTCGAACGCTCGTCGACGAACTCTCACCCAACGTCGGGAAGCGGTATCGGCGAACGCTCCAGAATCGAGATGCGTTCGACGTCAGAACCTCGGAGCTGGTGACCGGTTCGTTCAACGTCATCGACGGGACAGAGGTGTGTATTCAGGTCCCGAACCCGCTCTCGACGGGCGAAATCTTCGGCATGATCGACCTGAAGGACCCGGACTTCGTCTCCGAAGTGTACGACGAGTTCCTCCCGCAGTGGCGACAGGCGACGCCGCTCGAACTGTGAGCGCATCGAGAGAGAGAGAGAGAGAGAGAGAGAGAAGAGCAAGGACCCAAAACCGATCGTAACGATTACTGGTCAGTCCGAACCTCGGAGCGAAGCGTGCCGACGTCGACGACGCGTTCGGCGTGAGCGTTGTGCTGGTGAATCGACTCGTCGTTCGACTGTTTCATCGTGACGACGGCGTCGTCCGGAAGGTGGTGGAACTCGTCGACGACGCCCTCGGCCATCGAGCGGACGCAGTCCTCGACGAACTTGGCGTCGGCGTGGGACTCGTAGGTCATGTGGTCTTCGTCCGGGCGTTTCGCCAGATTGTAGATACGCGCACTCATGGCGTCGCGAGCGATGTCGATGACGTCGTCGAGATCGACCTGCGGATCGCCGTCTGCTTCCACCGTGAGCGTCGCGTGCCCGCGCTGTGAGTGACCCGGCTGTGGGACCTCCTCGAGGAACGCGTCGATCGTCTCGTCGTCGACACCGAGGTCCTCCATGGCAGTTCGCGCGCGGGCCTCGGACATGCCCTGCGAACACGGACAGACGGTCATGCCGTCGACGCGAGCGCCGATCTCCTCGCGGGTCCCCTCGTCCGTCGCCGTGGCGGCGGCAATGATATCGACCGTGTGTTGGGTTTCACGGTCGCTCTCGGGGGTTTGCTCGCGTTTCATGAACGCAGCTTCCATGGAAACCTCGGCGCGCGAGGTGTAGTCGTGTTTCTCGAGGAGCCGTTCGGCAGCGTCCCCACAGACCTCTTCTGCGCGGTAGGCCTCCTCGCGGGTCGCCTCCTCTAAAATTTCGTCGACGACCTCCATGTTCCGGCTCATGTCGGCGCCCTTTCGCCAGGACGGTAGGTCGACGAAGACTTCGAATTCGGCCATCAACACGATCGGTCGCTTGCCGGGTCGTGCGATCTTGACGAGTTTCTCCACGCCGGTGACGCCCACCTGACTCAAGCCGACAGTCACGTCGGGAGCACTCGCCTGGACGTCCGGCAGTTGCTGGCTCATTAGGTGTACCCAGGGACGATGCGCGATTAGGCCTTTCGGAACGAGCAACGTCGAACGCGGAACGAACGCTGTCCAGCGACGAACAGAGCCGATGACAGGCGGGTGAGTTAGCGCACCGTGTATCCGTGCGGCGAGTCGTTCAGACGCCGGCAGCCGTCCTCGGTGACCACGACGAGATCCTCGATCCGAACGCCGAACGAATCCTGTACGTAAATACCCGGCTCGATGCTGAAGACCATGCCCGGTTCGAGCGTGCGCTCGTTCCCGGCGACGATGTACGGTGGTTCGTGAACTTCGAGGCCGACGCCGTGACCCGTTCGGTGGACGAACTGCTCGCCGTAGCCGGCCGCCTCGATGACGTCTCTGGCGGCCCGGTCGACGGCTTCCGCTGGGATCCCGGGTTCGACAGCGGCGACAGCCGTTTCCTGGGCCTCGCGGACGGTCTCGAAGACTCGGCTGAATTCGTCGGGGACCGTCTCCGGCCCAGTGCTGTCCCCCGTTGCCGTCGAATCGTCCTCACCGAAGACGACCGTTCGCGTCTGGTCGCTCGGATAGCCGTCGACGCGCGTTCCGAAATCGAGGACGACCGGGTCGCCGGCTCGGATCGCTCGATCGCCATGCCGGTGGTGGGGCTTCGCTCCGTTCGGCCCGGCACCGACGATGGTCTCGAACGAGGGACCGTCGCCACCGTGATCGGCGAGTCGCGTCTCGATCTCCCGAGCCAGTTCGGCCTCGGTCATCCCCACCGCCGACGAGCCGAGTTCGCGAATTTCGACGCTCACGTCGTCCGCGACAGTGGCCGCTCGTGCCATCACTTCGAGTTCCGCCTCGCTCTTGGTCAGACGGAGCTCGGTCAGAACCTCGCTCGCGAGGCCGAACGTGGCGTCAGGCATGGCGTCGCGGAGGTCCTGCGTGAAGAGCGCCCACATTCGATCGTCGACGAGGACACGCCCGCCAGCGAGATCGAGGTCGGCGACGATCTCGGCCAGCGCGTCCGTCGGATCGTCACCGTCGTCCCAGAGCCGACGCCGTGAAACCCACGAGTCCGCCTGAAGCTGTTCGTCGTACATCGTCGGTGCGAGGAAGATCGGCTCGCCGGACTGCGGGACGAACAGTAGGAGATGGCGTTCCATCGGTTCGTCGACGAACCCGGAGAGATAGGTCATGTTCGGCCCCGGAGAGAGGACGACACACTCGATGGCGCGGTCTGCGAGCGCCTCCTGGCACGCTCGCGTTCGTGCTTCGTAGTCGAACGTCGGCTGGGACGCGGTCATTGGTCACGCTTCGAACGGGGCCTTCAAGGCGTTTGCTCACCGTGCCGGTCGGAACGCACCTCGATAGACTCGGGTCGGCCACAGAACGCACGTGGGACTCGCGCACGGGTAGATACCCTCCTCGTTCCTTCCCACCAGTGGACACGCTACCGCCAAACCCCCGACTACGTTTTAGGATTGCCAAAATCTGGTTTCCGAATTGGAAAGTGTTTTTGCACAGCTGTCCATAGAGACGGGCATGGTAGCGATCGAGAACCTCGTCCTCGTCTTCGTCGCCGGCCTCATCACCGCGCTCGCGACAGGGCTCGGTGCGATTCCGTTCTTCTTCGTCGAGGATTTCAGCGATCGATGGAACGTCGGCCTGTGGGGAACCGCGTCGGGGATCATGGTCACGGTCTCCGTCTTCGGGCTCGCGGACGAGGGGCTCGCCTACGCCTCGAGTGGCATCCCGACGATGCTCATCCTCGGGCTGCTGGCCGGCGTCGCCCTCGTCGAAATCGGTGATCTGGTACTCAACTGGGTCGACATCGACGACGGCACCGGGAGCTCACACGATCACGAGCACGACGCCGACGTTCCGGAGACGGAAGACATCCAGACCGACGGTGCTGGCCACGGCCACGACGACCACGCCGTCGAAGCGAAGGCCATCGCCGAGGGCAACCCCAAGACGCTCTTGCTCATCCTCGGCATTCTCACGATCCACAGCTTCCCCGAGGGTGTCGCCGTCGGGGTCTCGTTCGCCGAACTCGGGTTCGACGGCGGGCTCTCCGTCCTCGGCTTCTCGATTCCCCTACTCGCCGTCTTCATGACCGTCGCGATCTCGATCCACAACATCCCGGAGGGAACCGCCATCGCGATCCCGATGCGCGCGATGGGCCTCTCGAAGTGGCGGATGGTCGGCGCCGCAGTCTTTTCCAGCCTCCCCCAACCCATCGGCGCGGTCATCGCCTACGGGTTCGTCTCCTGGGCTCGGGACTTCCTCCCCTTCGGCTTCGGCTTCGCCGCCGGCGCGATGGTCTACCTCGTCGCGACAGAGTTCATCCCCGAAGCGCTCGAAACCGGTGAGGAGCTGCCGGGCAACGGATACAAGGAACTCGCCGCCGGGTTCGGGATTGGCACGCTCGCGATGTTGCCGCTGATGGTGATCTGATCGATCAGTCTATTTGCGTCGATCGCCAGGACTTCGAAATGCTGCTCGAGCGATCGTCGATGACTGGGGAGTACCGGAAGAAGCGGCTAACCGATCCACAGCGGAACTCGAACACATCTCTTAACGACGCCGAATGGACCTCGACGATCCCGTATTGGATCGGTCGGAACCGACCGTAATAGTAACAATCTAGTCATATAGAAGATGGATAAAATACCCTCTGCGTCGGGGGTCGCGCCTACAGATCACGATGAGTTGTCATCAAAGCAGTAATTATTTGACCCACTAACGTTTCTGCCTACTAAACATGAGTAAGCGCCTTTCAGCATCACCGATCAGAGCACTCCGGAGTAGCTTTTTGCGAAAACTTTCGTTGCTGTTTTTGCTCGTCCTGCTGCTCGTTGCAGCGGTCGGGGGAGCCATCTACCTCCAGACGGAATCTTCACTCCAGGACAGTACCGAGCAGGAGATGACGCAATCGACGACGCTGCAGGCGAATACCATCAGTGAATGGGTAGACCGTACGCGAGAAAAAACGCAATATCTCTCGGCATCAGGTCAAGTCGCTGGCGGCGATAGCGCAGAGATAGCTGACTATCTGAGAAGCGAACAACAAGATAGCTCCGCATCCATCGCGGGTATTCACTACTACGATACGGGCGAACAAGAGGTCCTTACCAGTACGGAAGCGAGCGCGGACGGCGTGAATTACCGAGACGCCGACATCGAATGGGCACTCGAGGGACTCGCCCTCGAAACCCCAGATCAGACACGGGTAACACATCCGTATCTCGATCCGACGACGGAGACAAACGCGGTCGCCTTCGTCAGTCAGGTCCCGGAAAATCCCGATCGGGCGATCGTCGTGATCGTCGATCTCGAATCGCAGGTTCAACAGCTCGAACGACCGACCGCCACCGACGAGTCCTTCACGCACATCGTCGATTCCCGCGGGACGGTCGTGATGAGTCACCACGCGATGGACATCAACACGCAGAACATGGGGCCCGAAAACGAGTATGTAGCCGAATCGGAGGCCGTCAAACGCGGAATCGACGGCAAATCGGGATACACCGAAATGGAGATGGCGCACGGAGACCACGCCGAGATGGCAATGGGCTACGCGCCGATTCCCGGGACCGACTGGGTTATCATGACTCACACGCCGGTCGACACGGCGTTCGCACTGCAAGACGACATCACCCGATCCGTGCTGGCGCTTGTAGTACTCTCGATGCTCAGTCTCGGTGCTGTCGGAGTCGTAATCGTGCGAAACACGTCCCGTCCGATCACGCGGCTGGCCGATCGGGCATCGGAACTCGAAGCTGGAAACCTCGAAGCGGAACTATCGTCGAACCGGCCCGACGAGATCGGTCAACTGTACAACGCGTTCGACAGTATGCGCGCCTCGCTACGCGGTCAAATCCAGGAAGCGGAGGAGGCACGCCAGGAAGCAGAGGAAGAACGCAGCCGAACCGATCGCATCAACACCCATCTCGAGGCGAAAGCCGACGAGTATTCGAGTGTGATGCGAGCGTGTGGAGAGGGCGATCTCAGTCGGCGAATGGATCCCGAGAGCCAGAACGATGCGATGACAGAAATCGCACTCGAGTTCAATCAGATGCTCTCTAACCTCGAAGAGACCGTCGAACGGGTCTCCCAGTTCGCTGACGAGGTCGCGGCGGCGAGTGAGGAAGTGACCGCGAGCACGGAGGAAGTTCACACGGCGAGCACCCAGGTCACGGAGTCGGTCCAGGAGATCTCCGACGGCGCGGAACGCCAGAACGAGAGTCTGCAGGCCGTCAACGGAGAGATGAACGAGCTCTCGACGACGACCGAAGAGATCGCTTCGTCGTCCCACACCGTCGCCGATCTCGCCGAGCGGACCGCAAAAACCGGCAACGAGGGTCGTGACGTCGCACGCAGCGCTATCGACGGAATGAACGAGATCGAGACCGAATCTGAAGGGGCCGTCGACGCGATCGAATCCCTCGAGGAGGAGGTCGCCCAGATCGACGAACTGGTCGAATTCATCACCGAAGTCGCCGAACAGACGAACATGTTGGCCCTGAACGCCAACATCGAGGCCAGTCGAGCGACGCAATCCAACGATGGATTCTCGGCGGTCGCCGATCAGGTCAAGGAACTCTCAGAGGACACGCAAAAAGCGGCCAGAGACATCGAGGAACGAATCGAGGAGATCGAAGAGGAAACCAATTACGCGGCAGGGGAGGTCAGGCAGACCAGTGAGCGAATTGCCCGTCACCGCCAGGCGGTCGAGGATACTGTCGATGCGCTGGAAGAAATCGCCGAGTACGCGAGTGAAACGAGCGATGGAATCCAGGAGATTTCCGCGGCTACCGAACAGCAAGCAGCGACGACACAGGAAGTCGTCTCCATGGTCGATCAGGCAGCGACGATCTCCGAAGAGACGACGACGGAGGCCGAAACCGTCGCTGCGGCAGCCGAAGAACAGACGACGGCGATCACGGAGGTCTCCCGTTCCGCGAGCGACCTCTCACAACAGGCCGCCGAACTCTCGTCGAAGCTCGACGAATTCGAGACCGGACACCATGCCGACCAGGGATCGAAATCGGACGATGCGGACGAATTTTCGTTCGCCGAACACGGCGAGACGTCGTCCGAGTCTGACGACGAAGATGAAGAACCGCGGACCGCCGACGTGAACGACCGGGAACGGTAACTCATCGACCGACGGCGATCGGTTCGCATCCTTTTCAGTACGTTCAAACCGGTCGATTCTGAGGTTGAATCGGATCGAGCGCAGAGAGAGAGAGAGAACGATACGTCGGCACAGCTGATTACAGATCGAATTTCCCGATACAGACGGTTTTTCGATCGAGCTGACGTGATCGATAGTCAGACGAGGTTTCGTCTAGACGGTCGAACCGGTGACGAAGCGACGTACGAAGTTACCGGAGTCGGCCGTGACCTCGTCCATTACCACGACCGTGACCTCGGCCCTGCTTCCCTTCTCCGTCGGAACCGGAACCGTGGCCGTTATCGCCGCTATTTCCCTTGACGACCTCGAACATCCGCATCATGTCGTGTTCCTCGTGTTCTAAGATGTGACAGTGGAACGGGTACTTGCCGGCGAAGTTCTTGAACTCGACGGCGATGCGGACGGTCTCGCCGGGGTTTACCTTGACGACGTCCTTGCCGCCGCGTTCGTTTGGCAGCGGCGGGCGCGGTCCCTCGTCGGTGTTGTGCCATTCGCGTTCGATGACGTCGAACGCGACGAGGTGTAGGTGGATCGGGTGCGTGTGGTCGTCGTCGTTCTTCAGCTCCCAGATCTCCGTCGACCCGAGCTGGGGCGTGAACTCGATCGGGTCGCTCCACCGCTTGTTGTTGAGCGTGTGGATCATCAGGCCCTCGTCGTCCATCCCCATCTGCATGGTTACCTGCCGCGTCTTCTTCGCTGCGTTCGGGTTCACCCGTTTCGGGCTCGGAAGGTCGAGTTGGGTCGGTGGTGTGCTCGTATCGGTCTCCGTCACCTCGTCGGCCACCTGGATCTGCATGATCTCCGGAAGCGGCGGCTGATCGCCACCGTGGTCCATGCCATCGTCCATGTCCATGCTGCTCATGCCGCCGTGACCACCGTCATCGTGACCGCCACCGCCGTGGTCCATCGGTCCCTCGTAGGGGAACGTGGCGTCGTTGGTCACGGTGAACGTCTCGCCGGCGTACTCGGAGAAGTCCACGATGATCTCGGCGCGCTCGAACGGCGCCACGACCAGCGAGTCCATGTCGCCGTGGTGGCCGATCTCGACGACCTCCTCTAAGAAGCCGTGGCCGGACGAGATCTGGTGGAGCGCCGGCGCGCCGTGGCCGTGTGGATCGTCGTTGTCCAGCCCGAGATCGTAGGTCCGACCGTTCGAGACGTTGACGAGGCGGAACCGGTACCGGCGCGGCTCGACTTCGAGGGACGGGAACGCGGCACCGTTGACCGTCGCGACGTCGCCGGCGACGTTCGCCATGAACATCTTCGGGTAGTGGAGCTCGCCGTCTTCGGTGAACGAGCGGTCCGCCAGAACCAGCGGGATGTCGTAGTCGCCCTCGGGGAGGTCGAGTTTGTCCTCCTTGTTGCTCCGGATGTAGTACGGACCGACCAGTCCGGCGTAGTTGTTGAGCCGCGTGAGCCCCCGGGTGTGGTCGTGGTACATGGACGTGAGCCGAGGCTGGCGGTTCGGAAGCTGCTGGACGTCGTTCGAGAATCGCGGGCCCGTCACACCGCCCGGCGATTTCCACATATCGGCCTGTCCGTCGTTTTCCGGATCGATGTTGAGCCCGTGGACGTGCGTCGAATTGCGCACCTCGGGGACGGAGCCGTCGTAGCCGTGGTAGTTCTCCGTGGTCGTTCCCTCCACGTTCTCGTCGACCGTGAACAGGTGCTCGTCAGGCAGGTTGCTGTTGTCGAAGTCGATCGCGAGTTTGTCGTTGCGCCGTCCAGCGATGATGGGGCCGGGGAACTGCCCGTCGAAGCCCCAGATCGTCGTGTCAGGGAGGTCAGGGTGGAAGCTATGTTCGGCCTCCAGCATCTCGAGTTCGTGATACTCCTTGCCCTTGCGGGTCCCGTCGGGCTCGCGCTCGTCCGGAATCGGAAGCGGCTGGACGTACTTGTTCTCGTGAACGACGTCGGGCGAGGTGAAGTACGACGGCCCCTCGTCGTCCCCTTCCATCGCAGTCGAACTAGCGGGAACTGACCCGACCAATCCGAGTGCGGCACCGGCCTTCAGCAATCGGCGTCTCGAAAGGTCCAACATCACCGCCCCCCTCCCAGTTCGGACCGATGTGCACCTGGTATTCCTCCTGTACTCATCATCGAGCGACCGCTGTGTGACAGCATCACAGTCAATTCGGTAATAATTATAATTAAGTCTTCTGGATAGGTCAGGGTTGAACTAATCATCTCCCGAAAGGCGTCTCCGAGGCGATAGAGCAGATATTCTCGATAATTTGACTGTCGTCAGCGGTCATATGTTAGAAAATATACCTTGATATGTCGCTGTACAATGATGGCGTCGCTTCCTCCGAACTCGTATCGAACAGGCACTAGAACCAACCGAATCTCGTTCGACGGACCCGCAGTTCACGAAGCCGTTGTGAAGGATATATAAACGGGCGATAGAACCCACTCGCTCGCCCGTCAGAGATATGTAATAATTTTTAGTAGTCCCGGGCGGATTCGAACCGCCGTCAGCGGCTCCAAAGGCCGCTATGATTGGCCACTACACCACGGGACTCCGTACGCATCACTTGGATATCCTCCGACGGACTAATAGTGTTACTTTTCGGCCGGGAATTTTCGGCCTGCAGCAACGATCGTCTTCAGCCACCGAAGCGATCATCTACGATGAAGGCAGATCACGATCGAAAATCCGATTCATATCCCGTCCTCTCGCTTCTATCCTAGAAGGTAGCGCTAACACACCCAACCATGCAAAATCCGCCCCACTACAGTTGGATATGAGTCACTATCCGGCGTATCCCAATCCGGAAACTGTCGTCTCCATCGATTGCCGCTGGGGGACGTGCGCGACAACGAAAGAGTCTCAGACTCTTTCGAGCATCGCGGGAACTTCGTTCCCGCTTAAAAATGTCCCAGGTGCCATAACACCCGAGACGGTGGCTTCCAACCCGCGAAGGCCGAAGCCATGATTCGATATCCCCCGCGAGATATAAACCTCTCGCACGAGCCCTCACGCGCTCGCTCTCGGTAGCCTCGCGTTTCGACGCCGTTCTCGGCGGGGCAATCACCGTCGACCGTTGGATTGGGGAATCCGTCACCGCTGGGTGTCGACCGTCGAGGGCGGCCAGCCGGAGCGCGACGCGATGCCGATCGGGGTGGCATGGCACGGCCAGACCGGATCTCGTGTGCGAACACTTCCAGCCGTGTCGGCCGCCGACCGCGGGAGCGACCCGCGATCGGTTTCCGTGACCCGGGAAGTTCCGATAAAAGGGTACACTGCAACCGGACCGTCCGTGCGACTAACCGCCTTAGTCCAGACTCGGTTCGAGATAGGAACAGCAGTCGGCTTCGGGGTCGAAACACTCCGGGCACTCCGCCGGGCGATCGATGATGGTGTCCAGGCGCTCGGCGACCGTATCGTCGATGACGGCCTCCAGGGCGCGGGCCTCGTCGCGGAACTCCTCGACTTCGAGGACGTTCGTGAGGAAGCGCTCGATGATGCAGTAGGTCGTCAGTGCGTCGTGGGCGCGCTCGATCCCCTCGTCGGTCAGCGTCGCACCCTTGTACTTCTCGTGTTCGAGCAGGCCGCGCTCCTCCAGTTTGCCGACCATCTCGTTGACGCTGGCGGGGCTGACGTCCAGCATATCCGCGAGCGTCCCCGTCGCGGCGGGCCCGTCTTCCATCCGCTGGGCGAGGTAGACCGCCTTCAGATACTGGTCGGCCGTGTTCATCGCTTCCCCTCCGTCCGTGCCGTCTGCGAACGTGGTGTCGGTCCTGTCATGCTCGTCGCTCCATGATCTCGGTCACGTCTTCGACCCCCTCGCGTTCTTCCTCACGAATGGCGCGTAAGGTTTCGAGAACCTCCTCGCGGTCGATCGCGTACTCGGCGTCGGAAGATTCGATGGCACCGATGAGATCGTCGTAGAACTTGTATGCCGTCTCCTCGTTACACAACTGGTCGTAGAGCACGCCGTCGGTCCCCTCAGGCGGGCCGTAGCGCGCGTCGACGAGCGCGTTGATCTCCTCGTAGGGAACCGTCTCGGCCTCGAGTTCGTCGACCAGCGCCGCCAGCCGATCGCGGTGCTCGGCGGATTCGTCGGCGGCCTCGTCGAGCAGCGCCTCGACGTCGGGGTCGATCGCCTCCCGTTCTGCCTCCGGGAGACTCTCCAGGTGGTGGGCGGCGCGCGACTCGACGACCTCCTCCAGCACGACCCCGATCTGAAGGAGCCGGGCGAGCTGGTGATCGGTCGCGACGCGCTGTCCCAGACTCATGCACGTGGCTCAGTGTGCGGTCTACTTAACTTCCCCCGTCCACGGCTTCCGCAGGGCTCGATCGACAGCTGGACGAGGGTAACCGTAACCAACACACACACACACACACACACACCGGCGGCGGTACACATTTCACCCTGTCTATCAATGGGACCCGTATGGCGGATGGCCCAGACGACTCGGCCCCGTCGACGAACGTCGCCGGCGAGCAACCGGTCCGAGAGGACGCTGATACCAAGGCAGAGGTCACCGTCCACGACGAGGGGACGCAATTAGAGCGGACGATCGGCCTGACCGGCGGCCTGGCGATCGGTATCGGCACCATGATCGGCGCCGGGATCTTCGTCTTTCCGGGGCTCGCCGTGGCGGAAGCCGGGCCCGCTGCGGCGCTGTCGTTCGGGATCGGCGCCGCCATCGCCATGCTCGTCGCGCTCCCGACGTCGGAACTGGCGACGGCGATGCCCCGATCCGGCGGCGGGTACTTCTTCATCTCCCGATGTCTGGATACGGGGTTTGGGGCTATCGTCGGCCTCGGACTCTGGCTCGGGCTCGTCTTCGCCTCCGCGTTCTACCTCGTCGGATTGGGCGAGTACGTCGCGGCCGTGCTGGCGGAGCTCGGGCTCGGGCTGGGCGTCGACCCCGGCGTGATTGGATTGCTGTTCGGCATCGGGCTGACGGCGATCAGTGTTACCGGCACGGAAAACACGGCCAAGATCCAGAACGCAGTCGTGATCGTCCTACTGGTGATCCTGACGGGGTTTCTGACCCTGGGTTCGCTCGACGCGGTCGGTGTCGTCGGCCAGCAAAGCCCACCGGAGACGTTCTTCGCCCGGGGATACGCTCCGGTGCTGAGCACGGCCGCGCTGGTCTTTACGTCGTACCTCGGATTCGCCCAGGTCGCGACCGTCGCCGGCGAGATCAAAGAACCGAGTCGAAACCTGTCGCGAGCGATGGTCGGCTCGGTGCTCCTGGTCGGGCTCTTCTACGTCCTGACGATATTCGTCGCGACCAGCGTCGTCACCACCGAGACACTCGAGGCAGCGGGTGAAACAGCCGTCGTCGAGGTCGCACGGGAACTCGCCGGGCTGCCGGGTGCGGTCCTGATCCTCGTCGGCGGGTTGCTGGCGACGTTTTCGAGCGCGAACGCGTCGATTCTTAGTTCCTCACGCACCGTCTTCGCGCTGAGCCGCGACGCGTTGCTCCCCCGACGGGCTGGCACCATCAACTTGAAGTACGGAACGCCCCACGTCGCGCTGGCACTGGCCGGCGGGCCGATCCTCGTGCTCACGGCGACCGGGCAGGTCAGACTGCTCGCCGAGGTCGCCTCGTTTCTCCACCTCGTCATGTACGGGCTGATGTGCGTCGCGCTGGTCGCGCTGCGCCGACGATCACCGGCGTGGTACGATCCCTCGTTCGTCACACCGGGGTATCCGGTGGTCCCCATCGCTGGGGCGGTCGCGAGCTTCGTACTGATCGGATTCATGCAACCGGAATCGATCGCGGTCGGAACCGCGATCATGATCGTCGCCTACAGCTGGTACCGATACTACGCCGCGGACATCGACCTGCGAGGGGCGTTTTGACCGTGAAACACCACCGAAGGAGCCACTGACGACCGATGACCGACACACCGAATGTAACCGACGACAGACCGTCCGTCCTCGTCCCGCTCGAGGTACTCGAAGGAGAGACCCTGCCCGACGGCGTGGGAGAACTGCTCGAGAACGCCCACGTGATCCTGCTGGGATATCACGTGCTCCCCGACCAGACGCCGCCGGAGCAGGCCCGACTGCAGTTCGAAGATCGCGCCCAGCGAAAGCTCCGGGAGTTCGAGAAAACGCTCACGGATGTCGGCGCAACCGTCGAACGACGACTCGTGTTCACCCACTCGGAACAGCAGACCCTGAATCGAATCCTCGCCGAACACGATTGTCACGCCGTCCTGGTGCCGAACGCGTGCGAACCGCCCGAGGACGTTCTCGTCGCCGTTCGCGGAACCGTCGGCGTGGATCGTATCGGGAGACTGGTCGCCGGCCTCTTCGCCGGTACCGGCGTCACGGTGACACTCTATCACGGACTTGAATCGACCGAGACGATCGAGGACGCCGAAACGTTCCTCGACGGCATCGCCGATCGGCTGGTCGACCGTGGCGTCGCGCTGGACTCGATCGAACAGTTGGTCGACGAGGCGGACGGCGGCGTCGACCGAATCGCGACGGTCGCAGAGGAGTACGACGCCGTCGTGATGGGGGAGAGTGACCCGTCGGTCGTGACGTTCGTCTTCGGCATGCCGTCGAAACAGGTGGCCGAACGCTTTCTGGGGCCGGTCCTGGTCGTCCAGCGGTCACACGACGCCATCGAGTAAGTCGAACGGGGACCGACCGACTCGACGAGTTCAATCGTCGAGCCGCCAGATACGACTGCCGTCACCGCCCGACACGCACTCGACCTGCTTGAGCCCCTTCTTGAGACATCGCCACCAGCCACCCGGGGAGCCGTAGCCCGCGGGGTACTCGTCGTACAACGAATCGACGAAGTCACCCTTCTTCGCCGCACCGGCGTCACGCAGGTGGGCGAGGGCGACACCGATCAACTCCTGGCGTTGCTCGACGAGGTCGTGCGATCGACCGGGAACGTCGATCGACGTCAGGCCAGTGATGTCCTCGCCGGGTCGCACGTCGTCGCTCGTCTCCGCGAGCGAAGTCGCAGAATCGTACTCCAGTCCGGTTTCGACGTCACGATCCAGTTGCTTTCGGGTCTTCGCGACCGCCCGTCGAGAGAGTTCGTCGAGGCGGTCGACCTCGACCGATCCGAGTACGCCCGCGTCGTCCGAGAGTTCGTCGTCCCGAATACGCTCGACCCGTTCCGGCCGGAGGTTCATCGAATCGATAGCCGCGTCGGACGAGGTCGTCGTGCCACTCGATTCCGACTCGTCAGACCGATTGCCAGAATCGATCTGGCCTGATTCGTCGGGACGGGAGACGGTGGCCTGCGTCCCCGGTTCGGCTCCCGCCGTTTCCGTTGCGGTGTCTCCCGTCTCCGGTTCGTCGGGGCTGACCGTCGCGGTCGTGTCATCGGTTGCTGTCTCGGTCCACCCACCGTCGGACGACGCTGGCCGGCGTTGGGTCGTCTCGGGGGATCCAGCCGATCCCGACTCGGCGGTCGCCGCCCCCTCGGAACTCGACGTCCCCGACTCGATCGATTCGAGCCGTGACTCCAGGTTCGCGATCCGGTCGCTGTAGGCGTCCAGGACATCTCCCATCTCGGTCTCGTGTTCGATCGCCGCGCGGTGGGCGATGATCCAGCGAACGTACGCGTCGCGACTCTCGAAGCCGATGAGTGAGCGCTCCACTTCGAGCGCCTGGAGGGTCTCCTCGTCGAGTTCGACCGAGAGTGTCTGCATCGTTCGCCACTTGGTCCGGTCCCTATTAAAATACCCGTCAGACGGGTCGTAACGATATGCGATCTGTGTAGTCCAGTTCGGTGACCTGTTCGACGATGGATTCGGAAAAACGAGCGAGCCAACGGAAAGCCGTCCGGCGATCGGATCGAACGTTACTCGTCGAGTCGTGCTTGGACGAGCGCTTCGAGGTCGTCACGGAACTCGTCGATCTCGATCTCCTCGAAGACCGGGACGAAGAAGCCCTCGACGAGCATGTCGGTGGCCTCGTCCTCCGGGATGCCACGCGAGGTCATGTACAGCAGCTCCTCGGCGTCGACCTGGCCGACGGTCGCGGAGTGGCTGGCCTCGGTGTCGTGGTTGTTGATGATCAGCTTCGGGCTCGCGTCGGCCTCGGAGTCGTCCGAGAGCATCAGCGTGTTTTCGCGCTGGTAGGAACTCGTGTCCCAGGCCTCGGTGCCGACGTCCTGGACACCCTCGTAGACCGAGCGGGCCTCGTCGTCGAGGACACCGCGCGTGACGAGGTCGGCCGTCGTGTGCTCGTTCTTGTGCCAGACGCGGGCGTTGACGTCGAAGTGCTGTTCCTCGTGACCGAAGAACGCGCCGACGATCTGGCTCTCGGCGCCGCTGCCGTCGAGAGTCGTCTCGACGGCGGACTTCGTCAGGCGCGAGCCGAGGTTGCCCTCGATCCAGTTGATCGTGGCGTACGTGTCGGCCGAGCCGCGTTTGAGCGAGTAGTTGTACGTGTCCTCGTCGAGATTCTGCAGCCAGCCGTACTGAACGTGACTGTTCTCGTTGGCGACGACCTCGACGACGGCGCTGTAGTAGCGGTCCTCGCTCGCAGCGGCGTCCTCACCGGTAAACTGTCGCTCCAGAATCGTCGCCGACGAGGAATCCTCGGCGACGACGAGCGTGTAATTGAACAGCGACCGGGAGTTCATCTCGGTCCGGATCGTGACGTCCTCGGCGTCGACGCCCTCGGGGACGTAGACGAACGTGCCCGACGTGAACAGCGCGGTCGAGAGCGCAGTGAGGTAGTTCTCCTGCGGGTCGATGACGCTCCCGAAGTGCTCGCGGACGACGTCCGCGTACTCGTCGTTACCAGCGGCTTCGGCGAGTGTCGTCACGACGACGTCACCCTCCCCGACGAGGTCTTTCTCCTCGGCGGCGTTCAGCGGGTCGACGAGGGAGTCGAAGTCGAGCGCGTCGAGGTTCGTCCAGTCGCGGCCGGGCGTGCGGATGACCGGCGGCATGTCGAGTTCCGAGAGGCTCGTGAGCGCGTCGAGACGCGTCTCCGTGAGCCACTCGGGCTCGTCGTTTGCGTCGCTGATCTCCCGAACCGTCTCCTCCGAGATCGTTGCGTGTACCTGCGTGCTCATGATTACCCGAGGCTCCCCTCCATCTCGAGCTCGATGAGTCGGTTGAGCTCGACGGCGTACTCGATCGGCAGTTCCTCCGTGATCGGCTCGATGAAGCCGGCGACGATCATCTTCTTGGCGTCGTCGTCGTCCAGTCCGCGCGACTGGAGGTAGAAGATGTCCTCGTCGCCGATCTTGCCGACGGTCGCCTCGTGAGCGACGTCGACCTTCGACTCCTCGATCTCCATGTACGGCATGGTGTCCGAGGTGGACTCGTTGTCGAACATCAGTGCGTCACACTCGACCGCGGTGCTCGAGTTCTCGGCGCCGTCGGCGATGTGGACGAGGCCACGGTAGTTGGTGCGGCCGCCGTCCTTCGAGATCGACTTCGACTCGATCGTCGACTTCGTGTCCGGTGCGTTGTGGTAGACCTTCGCGCCGGTGTCGATGTCCTGACCCTCGCCAGCGAACGCGATCGTGATGTGTGTGTCCGTCGCGCCGCGACCCTTGAGGATCGTACACGGGTAGAGCATCGTGGCCTTCGAACCCATCGAGCCCGAGACCCACTCCATCGTGCCGTTTTCCTCGACGATGGCGCGCTTGGTGTTCAGGTTGTAGGTGTTACGCGACCAGTTCTGCACCGTGGAGTACTGCACGTGAGCGTCCTCGCCGACGAAGACCTCGACGCCGCCGGAGTGCAGGTTGAACGCGGAGTACTTCGGGGCGGAACAGCCCTCGATGTAGTGAACTTCGGCGCCCTCCTCGGCGACGATGAGCGTGTGCTCGAACTGGCCCATGCCTTCGGTGTTCATGCGGAAGTACGCCTGTACCGGCATCTCGACCTCGACACCCTCCGGAACGTAGACGAACGAGCCGCCAGACCAGACCGCACCGTGCAACGCGGCGAACTTGTTGTCGCTCGGCGGCACGCAGGAGGTCATGAAGTGCTCCTTGACGATCTCGGGGTGTTCCTGGACCGCGCGGTCCATATTCATGAAGATGACACCCTTGTCCTCCCACTGGTCGCGCATGTTCTGGTAGACGACCTCCGACTCGTACTGGGCGCCGACGCCCGAGAGCGACTCGCGTTCGGCGTCGGGAATCCCGAGCTGGTCGAAGGTATCCTTGATCTCGTCCGGGAGGTTCTCCCAGTCGTCGGTCCCCTCACGGATCTCGACGTCCGGTCGAATGTACGGCACGATCTTGTCGATGTCGACCTCCGAGAGGTCCGGCTGCCCGGGCCAATCGGTCGGCATCGGCATCTCCTGAAACAGCTTGAGCGCGCGCAGGCGGCGCTCGAGCATCCACTCCGGTTCGTCCTTGTCTTCCGACATGAGCCTGATCGTCTCTTCGTTCAGGCCCTGTTCGGAGACGAGGGCCGCCTCGTGTTCGTTCTTGAACGCGAAGCGATCCTCGGTGTTCGTCGTCTGTAGGTGGTCTTGATCTGAACTCATGTTGTTGGGTAGTGATTGTGTCTGTAGCGGTAAGACCCTTCGTCTAGTCGAGATCGATTATGCCGTCTCGTAGACGTCCTCGCGGACCCAGTCGTAGCCCTCGTCTTCGAGTTTCTCGGCGAGTTCCGGGCCGCCACTCTTTGCGATCTGGCCGTCGAGCATCACGTGGACGTGGTCGGGTTCGACGTAGTCGAGGATGCGCTGGTAGTGGGTGATCTGGAGGATGCCTGTTCCCTGCTCGTCCCGAAGTGCGTTGATCCCGTTGGCGACATCCTGGAGGCGATCGATGTCGAGTCCGGAGTCGATCTCGTCGAGGACGGCGACCGACGGCTCGAGGATCGCGGCCTGCAGGACTTCGTTCTGCTTCTTCTCACCGCCGGAGAAGCCGGCGTTGAGGTAGCGGTGGGCGAACGTCTCGTCCATGTCCAACTCGTCCATCTTTGCCGAGAGGATCTCCTGGAACTCGGCGACGCCGATATCGCCCTCGTCTGCAGGCCCCTCCATCGGCGAGGTCTCGAAGCCGGCGTCGTCATCTTCGTCAGCGTCGGCATCGTCCTCGTCCGCGAAGAGTTCCTCGCGTTCCTCGATTTTCGCATTGAGCGCGGTCCGGAGGAAGTTCGTCATCGTCACGCCCTCGATCTCGGCGGGGTACTGGAAGCCGAGGAAAATGCCGAGCGCGGCGCGCTCGTTGGGTTCGAGCTCGAGAAGGTTCCAGGTCCGCTGGTCCTCGTCGATGTCGATCGCGTCACCGAACTCGTCTTCGGAGAGGTGGATCAGCACCTCACCGTCGGTGACCTCGTAGGCGGGGTGGCCGGCGATGACCTTCGCCGTCGTCGATTTCCCACTGCCGTTCGGACCCATCAGGGCGTGGATCTCGCCCGACTCGACCTCGAGATCGACACCCTCGAGGATTGTCTCACCGCCCTCTGCTACCTCTGCGTGCAAGTTACGTAGTTCGAGACGTGCCATAGGACTCTGTCGGCTAATCGAAGGGTCGACGCACCCATAACGGTTTCGTCTTTGGGTGGTTGCACACCCGGAGAAAGGAGATCTTTTTCAGAGAACCAAAAGAGGAACTTCGTTTCCGAGAAAGATTTCCAGACCAACCAAATTCGAAGTCGCAGATACCACAATCAAGCGCCTGGCCTTGACAATCGGAACAGGCGCTCACTTCACACGAAGCTATCGAGCCCCGTCTGTTCCTGGCCGGCCTTGACCTCCTCCCAAGAAATATCCAGCGCTTCCAGAATGCGTTCGATCGGCCCCTTGAGCGTCTTGTCGAGCATCTTCTCGTAGTCGACCTCGAACTCCGCCGGAATCTGGTCGTCGTACTCGAAGCAGATGACGTCCTGGTTGCGCTTGAACTCCTCGTAGACGGCGTCTTCGGCCGGGTCGAGACCGTTCTCGGATTCGATCCGCTGGAAGAAATCGTCGTGGACGCGATCCAGATAGACGCGTTTGGGCTTGCTTCCGCGCTGGAAGTTGGTCCCGAGCAGGAGATTCGCGTACTTGGCGCCGCGGACGTGGGCGGTGTCGGTCTCGTACTCGGTGAGGCGCTTTCCGATCCCGCCGGGGATCGAGATGTCGTCGAGCGAGACGTCGCCGGCGAGGAAGTTCTCGATGATCTCGTTGACGTAGGTCTTGACCGCCTCGACATCACCGTCACGGACGATCATCTCGATGACCTGGTGCTGGACCTCCTTGGTGATCGGGGCGATGTCCGAGCGCTGGTACTCGAAACCGGTGATGTCGATGTTGTCGACGTCCTTCCCCTCCTTCCAGACGATGTGACCCGCGTAGCGCTTCTTCTTGCCCGCCTGGAAGAAGCGGCGGTAGAGTTTCTCGAACTCGATCTGGAAGCGGTGCTCGTCGGCGTTCAGTTCCTCGGCGGCGAAATCGTCGTAGCGACCGTTGATGTACTCCTCGATCTCGAAGGACTGTTCGAGCGCCTCCTCGTCGCCAACGTCGGGACCCAGTTCCAGCATGACCGAGTCCGTATCCCCGTAGGCGACGGTGTAGTCGAGTTCGGTCGCGGCCGTCTCGGTGAACTCGATGACCTCCCGGCCGGTCGCCGTGATCGCCGAGGCGGCGTCCTTGTCGTAGAGGCGGAACTGTTCCCACCCGGAGACGCCGTACAGCGAGTTCATGATGACCTTCACCGCCCCCTGTTGGCGGTCGTACTGTTCGTACGCCCGCGTCCCGGGGTCGTGATCGTTCCGCAGCGATTTCTTCTCCTCACGCTCGGCGAGCAGTTCGGTGATCATCTCGCGCATGACGCCGTCCGGCTCGGTTCTGAAGTGTGTGCCCGAGGGGGCGACGTACGTGTCCCCGTCGTACTCGTCGGGATCGACCCGCGTCTCGGGGGAGGCGTTGATCGTCACCATGCACATCGGGTACAGGCTCTTCAGGTCGAGGACCGTCACGTTCTCGCGCACGCCCGTGATGGGGTCGAAGACGGCGCCACCCTCGTACTCGTCGCCCGCTTCCTGCTGGCCCTTCGACGGCAGGGCCCAGCGGTCGTTGGCCTTGTGCAGGACGTACATGTCGACGGCGTCGCCGGGCGTCGGCGCGTCTTCGAGTTTACACCCGACGAACGTGGCCATCTCGCGCCAGAACGCGATGAGTTCCTGCTGGCGATCCAGTTCGACACAGATCTCCACGTCGCGGAGGTTGTACTCGAGCAGCCGCGTCGGATCGTCCTCCCAGAGGTCGCCGATCTTCCCCGGATATCGCTCCTTCCCGACGCCGAGTTCGCTCTCACCGACGGCGTCCAGTCGGTAGGAGTCGAGTTCCGTGAAGATGCGGCGCTGGTAGCCATAGAGCAGGTCGAAGACGACGCGGCCCTTGACGTCTGGACCACCCCAGTTACTCCGCCAGACCTCACCCAGTCGGGAGAGCCGATCGGGATCGAGGTCAAAGTCGTGCTGTGGGCCGTTTCGATCTTCGAGGCGATCCAGGAGGTACGGTGCGTCGAAGTCGTCGAAGTTCCAGCCCGTCAGGACGTCGGGGTCGGTCTCGTCGATGTACGCGAGGAACGCCTCGAGCATCGCCTCCTCGGAGTCGAACGAGCGGACGTCGTGGTCGATCTCACCCTCGATGGGGTCGTACTCCGCCAGGGTCGACGGCGGGGTGCCATCGCCCTCGTCGGCCTCCCAGATCCAGAGGACGTACTCGTCGCGGTAGGAGTCGTGGCTCGCCAGACAGATGATCGGCTCTTCGCCGTCCTCCGGGAAGCCAGACCTGTCGTCGACCTCGATGTCGAACGTCTGAACGCGGGGGGTCGCATCGGCGTCGACCGGTTCGACCTCGTCGTGGGGCACGACGAGGGTCCCGTCGTCGGTTCGCCGTTCGGGGACGCGAATGCCGCTGCGAACGTCCTTGTCGATCAGGAACCGATTCGGGAAGAGAATGTCGGCCTCGTAGTGGTCGAACTCGTCACGAATCTGCCCGACGTCCCGTGGCGTCTGACCGAAGATCTTCACCAGTCGTTCGCCGCGGATACTCTCGTAAGGGTCGCCGTCCTCGTCGAATTCTTCCCAGCCGGTGAGACGGCCGTAGCTGGCGAGGCGTTCCTCGTCGACGCTGTCGACCGGTGCGTAGAAGTACGGCCGGAAGCCGACGATCTGAACGTGTTCGAGCGTCGATTCGGCGGTCCGGCCGAACACGTGAACGATCGGCTGTTCGTCGTCACCGGCGCCGACGATCGTGTAATCGACCTGCATGACGGCGATGTCGAGTTCGCCCTGCGGTTCTGGAAGCGTCTCCCGCCGGGGATCGACGATCGTCGTCTCGCCCGATCCGCTCGTGCCAGCGACGTGAGCTGCTTCCGCATCCGGCCGCGTCTCCTCGGTCTCGGAGAACGCACCGAGGACCTGCTGGGCCTCGTCACTCATTGCCGGCGCTTTGCGTGCCTGCGGTATAAACCCAGTTACTCGAAGAACGTGCCCCGTCGACACGCACAGTGACCGGCAACAAGAGCTTTAACGTGATAACACATAGCATAGAACGAGGAATCAACTGTGTCCACCCGTGCGAACGACGACACGACGGACGACGAGACGTCGCTCGAACTGCGATCGACCGCGCCCAGCATCGAGTCCTACGAGACCGAAGACGGGATCGTCTTCTACGACGCGGAGAATCCTCTCGCCTGGGTAGAGACGGACCGGACACTGTACCTCGACGAGCTCGTCTAGGAAAACCTGCGTCCGTCTTCGGTCACTTGGCCACCAGATTGTGCGGTGGGTCGGGCACCGCACCGATACCCTTTTTCGCGCGTCGCGTCGACTAACACCCGTGGGTCTGGACGACTTCAACTTCGAGCCGAGTTCGGCCGAACCCGAGGAGTGGGACCCGGAGGCGGACCTCTACGACCCAGACGCCGACGGGATCACCATCCCACAGGTTTCGACCGACCCCTCCGAAGTCGATCCCGAAATCTCTCGGGCGTTCTGGACCATCGTCCTCGTCGTCAACGCCGCGCTCCTGTTCGTCTCGCTCGGCCCGATGCTGTGGTTCTTCCTGGGCTGGGTACAGGAGGGTATCACACTCGTCGTCGGCGGGGTAGCGCTCTTCGGACTCGCCTACTATCGCTACCGTCGGTTCATGGCGAACGCACCGGACCAGAACGATGACACAGACGGAGACAATACAGTAAAACAGCATTCGTCCGAAACACGGGCAAGCGACGAGTCGGGAGCAGTTGACCCTGACAGGACATCGGCAAGCGGTGACGGACCGGCCGACGAACGGGCAGACGACGAGACACCGACGACCACGGACACAGAACGACCATGAAACCCGTTCGATCCGACGACGGCACCCACTATCTCCTCGTAAAACGCTCCGACGAGGCGAGTCTCGTTCGTGATCCCGTCACTGGCAACGAGTGTTACGTCAGAAACGATCGGCTGGAGGCAGCCGACGAGACGAGTGCGCTCGAGACGGCCGCCCGCGCAGTTCCAGCGCCACTCCGGCGACTCGTCCGGGCAGTGCACGACGATCGGTCCCTCGGACTGGTCGTCACCCTCGCCGATCGCGGCCCACTCTCCGTCCGGACCCTCGTCGACGAGACGACGTACTGCGAGAGCGACCTCGCCGGCGTGCTGGCGTCGCTCACGGCAGCCGACGTCATCACCGACACCGACGTCGCTGGCGAACCTGCCTACGACGTCCCAACCGAAACGGCGGACGCCCTCTCGACGCTTCGAACGGCAGTCGATCCCGATACCGACGGCCGATAGTCCAGGTCCGACGGCCAATACTCTAAGAGCGAGGGTCGATAGTCCAGACACCGATTACTGACGGCCGTCGGGAAGTGAGTCCCAGACGGCTTCCTCCACGACCTGAACGAAATTACCCTAACAGTACGCTCGCCCTCGCCGATCGCGACCCACTCACCGTCGAGGGTCAATCTGCGCCCATCGGTAGTTGATCGAGGTGAGCGCGCTTCGACAGTGACGACCGGTTCGTCGTCGGGTCCGTCTCCACGTGGACGAGTTCGTCGGCCGCGCCGACGAGTTCTTCGTCGTGGCTGACGAGGAGAATCTGTTCGACACCGAGATCGCGCATCGTCTCGACGAGCGTGATGAGTTGGCCGACGTGCCCGGCGTCCAGGAAGACGGTCGGTTCGTCGAGGATGAGTGGCGGCAACGGGCCAGCTCCCTCGACACCTTCCGCGAGGAGCCGGTAGATCGCACATCGCAGACTGAGGTTGAAGAGGGCTCGTTCGCCACCGGAGAGTTGCTCGGGATCGAGCGCAGCGCCGTCTTTCTGGTAGACGGTCAACTGGTAGGAGCCGTCGAGATCGATTCCCGCGTACGTATCGTTCTGGTAGACGAGATCGAACGTCTCGTTCAGGAGCCGGTCGAGCGTCTCGACGTTGCGCTGGCGCAGCTCGCTCCGCAGCGTCGCGTAGGTCTCCTGGAGGGTTTCGGCCTCGTCGTACACTTCCGCCAGCGATTCGAGCCGCTGCTCGACCGCTTCCCGGCGATCGACGAGTGATTCGAGTTCCTCGAGTTCGTTCTCGACCGCCCCGATCGCACTCTGCAGCTCGGAGCGGCGCTCGCGTAGCGTCTCGAGTTTCTCGTCGACCTGCTCGATGTACTCCTCGGCCCGTTCTAGGTCCTCGGTCGCCGTCTCCAGTCGCTCCTCGTCGAGGGCGGCCTCGAGTTCCGCGCGACGATCGCGTGCGGTCGACAGCTGCTCGCGACGCTCGTCGTTCATCGTCTCCCAGTCGGCGCGCCGTTCCCGAAGTCGCTCGATCGTCTCCTCGCAGTCCTCGATCTGCGCCGATAGTTCCTGTGCCGTCTCGAGCGACTCGCGCTCGGAGCGGAGGTCGGCTCGCTTCGCATTGATCTCGCCGAGTCGACTCCGGTGTTCCTCGACGTCGGCCGCTCGTTCGGTCGCCTGCTCACGATGGCGTTCGGCCTCGCGTTCGGCCTCCTCGGCGTCCGCCCGAAGTTGCTCACACTGATCAACTTTCTCCGCGACCGACTCGCGTTTCTCGGACAGCAGCTGTTCGGTCGTCTCGCGGTTGTCCCGAAGGCGTTCGACCGCCTGCTCCGACTCGCGTAACGATTCCGCACGCTCGATCCGTTCCTCGAGATCGGACTGTTCCTCGCGCAACTCGGCGAGTTCCGACTCCAGTGACTCCAATTTCGCCCGTCGATCCGAGAGATCTGAGACGTGTGGCGCGCCCTCCACGGGCTGGCCACACTCGGGACACTTGCACGCTTCGAGGAGCGCCTCGGCATCCTCGATTGCGCTTTCGAGAGCCGTTCGCTCGGCGACGAGGTCCGCGATCTCCGCGGCGAGTTCGTCCGCACACTCTCGAAGCTCATCACGGTGCGTCGCCGCGTCGCCGAACTCGATCGGGACGTCCTCGAACGCGGCCCGTTCGTCCTCGATCTCGTCGTCCAGATCCGCAAGTGCCGACTCACGTTCCTCGATCGTCTCCCGTGCCGCCTCGATGTCCGCCTCCAGTTCAGCGGCCTGCTCGCGAGCCTCGGTCGCGTCGTCCGCGAGTGCCTCCGCTTTCTCCTCGTGCTGGTCGACCGCGCCACTCGTCTCGGAGATGGAGACGCGAACGTCCGCCAGTTCGTCGCCGAGGTCATCGTCCCGTTCGTCGAGTTCGTCCAGGCGGTCCTCGATCGCCGTCACGTCCTCGATCGACAGGTCGGAGAGGATCGATGTGCGACGCGTTTCGAGGTCCGATCGAGTCGAGTCGAGATCGGCGATTCGCTCCGAGGCGTCCGTCCGGTCGGATTCGGTCGCCTCGATCTTCGCCTGCAGCGATTCGATCTCCTCGTCGAGTGACTCGATCTCCGCTCGGCGTTCTTCGTGCGTTTCGAGGACCTCGCGTGCGTCGTCTCTGGTCTCGACGGCGCGCTCGCGCTGGGCCTCGAAGTGCTCGATGTCTTCCTCGACGTCGCCTCGCTTCGTCTCGAGTTCGTTGAGGCGGTCGTGGAGGTCCGCATCGCGCTTGTCCTCGATCTGCTCGTCGAGCGTCGCCGCCTCGCCGCGGACCTCGTCCAGAACGTCCGAGACACCGAGTCGAGCCTCGTTCGCCCGTTCGCGATAGGCTTCGAGCGCCCCGAGCTGGAGGAGGTCGTCGATCATGTCCTGGCGCTCGGCCGGCGACGCGTGGATGAGCTTGTTCACCTCACCCTGGCGGACGTACGCGCAGTTGACGAACGCCGTCGCGTCCATCCGGAGGAGCGACGTGACGTAACCTCGAACGTCACGAGCACCGTCGACAGTTCCGTCGGGCCCGTCGAGGACACACTTCGTGGTGCTCGTCCGTTCGTCCCGGCGTTTGAGCCGGCGTTCGATTCGATACGCCTCCCCTTCGTGTGTGAATCCGAGTTCGACCGCAGTCGTCTCGGCACCGGTCGTCACCACGTCGTCCAGCGTCCGGTCGTCGAGGGCCTTCGACCCGTAGAGGGCGAAGAAGATGGCCTCCAGCAACGTCGACTTGCCGCTGCCGTTGACACCGTGGACGACGGTGATGCCGGACGAGAGGTCCAGATCGGCCTCCTCGTAACACTTGAAGTTCTCGAGCCGAACGTCGGTCACCCTCATGCGAAATCACCGATCGAGACCTGGCTGTCGTCTCCGGAGCCACCGTCGTCGCTATCCACCTCTTCCTCGGCAGCGGCCACGCGATCCGGTTCCCCGTCGGTATCGACGTCGCTATCCGGCTCCCTCTCGGGAGCGGCGTCACGATCCTCGGAGATGCCACCGGCAGGTTCGATGTCGCTGCTCACAGCAGTCTCGTCAGCCCTCTCGCCATCAACGGAATCATCTGCAGTTTCCACCCCATCATCGCTCTCGGCAGCCGCTGGTGTCTCGGCCGACGTCGACGGGTTATCTCCGTCGTGGTCACGCTCGTTCGGTGAGTCAGCGTGCTCAGACGTCGCAGCTGGCGTCGGTTCTTGCGGTGAATCGCCTTCGGTGTCGTCGCCCTCCGTCGGGGAGGAACTGTCTTCGACGTCGGCGCCACCGATCGACGGGTGCTCGGTGAAGTCGAGGCCATCTGCGTGCAGGGCGTCCCGAACGCGTCGTTCGACGGTCTCCCGAACGGTGGAGTCGGCGACGGTGTCGTCGCGGACGGTCGCATCGATCGTGAGTGCGCCCGGGGAGAGGTCGAGGTCGCGGAGGCGGTCCGTGACGGCGGCGTCCGGGTCGGCGAACGACACCTGGAGTTCGTCCGCCTCGTCCGGCAAATCACGACGATCGTTCGCCCTGGCCACGAGCGCGCCCCGGTCCAGGGCGTACTCCTCGATCGGTGCCGGCGAGATCGGTTCGCCGTCGCCCTCGATCGTCACGATGACGACGGCGCCGTCGACGTCGTGCTGGGAGAGGCGTTCGCGGACGCGGTCGGCCCCCTCGTCGGCGGCCAGTTCGACGTCGACGAAGACGAACTCACGGGTGCCGGAGATCGCTCGTCGACGGATTGAGACGTCGTCCTCGAACGAGACGAGGTTGTAGCCACGGGCGTCTCGCTCGGCGGCGCTCGCCCGTTCGGTCGAGCCACAGTAGGTCACCCAGGTGTCCGTGACCGTCTCGGTTCCGGGGGCGTGATTGTCGCCGAGCAAAACCGCATCGAAGTCGACGGACGATTCGTCGAGGACGGCTTCGGTGTCCCACGTCGCGTGCGCGAACGGTTCGAAGAGGCCGTGTGCGACGAGGGCGGTCGAAGACGCCTCGTCCGGAACGGGAGCAAAATCGTACGTGAGGGCGTCTCGGCGGGATTCCGGGACGTAATCGAGTCCGTAGAACGCGACGTCGTCGACGACGACCGGGTCCCGTCCGAGGCGCGTCGCCAGGCCGAGATCGGCGAAGAGGTCGAGCCACTGGGCGTCACGCTTGGTCTCGTGGTTGCCGACGATAGCGAGAAATGGAATCCCCGACTGGTCGAGTGACCTGAGCACATCGATGGTTCCCTGCAGATCGACGAGGCCGGGACGGCGGTCGTGAAAGAGGTCCCCGGCGTGAATCACGGCGTCGACATCGTCGTCGCTCGCATCCTCGGTGACGGCCCTGAACGCGGAGAGAAAGTCCGTCCGGCGCTCGGGCGAATTGTACTGTTGATACCCGATGTGGGTGTCGCCCGTGTGAATCACCCGTGTCATTGCCGGGGCTTCGGGAAGTGGCCCTAAAGACGTTGCGCGACCGGGGTGAAAGTGACTCGCCGTGGCGTCGAACTGCGAACAGTCCGCACTCAGGCGTCGATAGCCAGCGTGTAGAGACGTTTTCGGGCGTCAGTGAACGAGAACCGCGAGTCGACCACGTTCGCCTCTTCGAGTCGGCTGATCGCGTATCGAACGGTCCGTGCGGGCAGGAGGGTTTCCTCAGCGAGTTGCTGCTGGGACATCGTGTCGTTGTACTCGAGCACCTTCGCGACGAGCTTCGCGCTCGGTGGTAACTCTCGGACGTCGTCCCAGCTTCCATGCGGGTCAGTGTCGGCCTGGACAGCCTCTGATGCACTCATCAGCTACCGCTTGGGGATTCTGCGTAATAATATTTCCTGTTTCAATATATGCACCATAGTAATCCAATTGAGAGTGAATTGAGGAATGCATACCGGTTCGCATCGGTGCTGAGCGCGTCGAGACAGACAACGAAGAACACGAGAGCGGACCACCGATTCCGCAGGAGAGAGGAACTGAGAGAGATCACGACTTCGGTAGCACCCACCCGAAACCTCTTAAGAAGGAATACCCTACGCAGGTGTGATGACCGACACGGTGGACGACGTCGATCTTCCATACGAAGACGAGACGTCCAAACAAGAGAAGATACAAACACTCGAGGAACGCCTGGAGATTCTCGAATCCCAGAACGAGGAGATGCGGGACAAACTCCTCGACGCGAACGCAGAGAACAACAAGTACCAGCAGAAACTGGAGCGACTCAGCCACGAGAACAAGAAGCTCAAACAGTCGCCGCTGTTCGTCGCGACCGTCCAGGAGATCACCGACGAAGGCGTCGTCATCAAACAGCACGGCAACAATCAAGAGGCGCTCACAGAAGTCACGGAAGAGATGCGTGAGGAACTCACGCCGGACGACCGGGTCGCGGTCAACAACTCGCTCTCGATCGTCAAATCGCTCTCGAGCGAGACCGACGTCCGCGCCCGCGTGATGGAAGTGACCGAGAGTCCGGAGGTCGGCTACGAGGATATCGGCGGCCTCGAAGACCAGCTCCAGGAGGTCCGCGAGACGGTCGAGATGCCCCTCGACCGACCAGAGATGTTCGACGACGTCGGCATCCAGCCACCGTCAGGCGTACTGCTGTACGGCCCGCCGGGTACCGGCAAGACGATGCTCGCCAAAGCCGTCGCGAACAAGACCGACGCGACGTTCATCAAGATGGCCGGCTCCGAACTCGTCCACAAGTTCATCGGCGAAGGAGCCAAACTCGTCCGCGACCTCTTCGAAGTGGCCCGCGAACACGAACCCGCCGTCCTCTTCATCGACGAGATCGACGCCATCGCCGCCAAACGAACGGAGTCGAAGACCTCGGGCGACGCCGAGGTCCAGCGGACGATGATGCAACTGCTCTCGGAGATGGACGGCTTCGAAGATCGTGGCGACATCCGCATCATCGCCGCGACGAATCGCTTCGACATGCTCGATCGCGCGATCCTGCGCCCCGGGCGCTTCGATCGTCTCATCGAGGTGCCAAAGCCCGACGCCGAGGGACGCGAACTGATCTTCGAGATCCACACGCGCGACATGAACGTCGCCGACGACGTCGACTTCGCGGAGCTGGCCACACTCGCCGAGGAAGCCTCCGGGGCCGACGTCAAGGCCATCTGTACCGAGGCCGGGATGTTCGCCATCCGGGACGACCGCACCGAGATTCGGATGGAAGACTTCCGCAGCGCCTGGGAGAAGGTCAACGCAGAATCCGACGGCGTGGCCGACGTCTCGAAGACCTTCGCCTGAGGAATCGGGTCAACGCACCTGGGGGCCCGTCCACCGACGTCATTTCCTATTCGACCGCCGTTTCGGACCGTTTTTACCTCCTGCGTCGCTACCGGACTCCAATGACGAAGATCGTGGTCGTCGACAACCACGGCCAGTTCACACATCTCGAGCAACGCGCACTACGAGATCTCGGCGTCGAATCCGAGTTGATCGACAACGACACCCCACCGGGCGAGATCGACGCCGACGGCGTCGTCCTCTCCGGCGGCCCCGACATGGACCGCATCGGACAGAGTCCGGCCTATCTCGACGGCGACGTTCCGGTCCTCGGTATCTGCCTCGGCATGCAGCTCATGGCCACCGAGCTCGGCGGTACCGTCGGCAGCGGCGAGTACGGCGGCTACGCCGACGTCACGGTCGACATCGTCGACGACGAGGATCCGCTCGTCGGCTCGCTCGCCCCGGAAACCCGCGTCTGGGCGAGCCACGCCGACGAGGTGACGGGCCTCCCGGACGGCTTCGTCCGAACGGCGACCAGCGACGTATGCGCCATCGAGGCGATGAGCGATCCCGATCGAGAACTCTTCGGCGTCCAGTGGCACCCCGAAGTCGCTCACACCGAAGCGGGAGACGTCGTCTTCGAGAACTTCGTCGACGTCTGCGAATCGCAGTAACGGGACTCGCTTCGAGACAGTACAAACACAGTTCTAACGGGAGTACTCGGTTCGACAGGAGGTCGGTAGAAGGCGCGATTCGAGGTGGCCAGTCGTCGGATCGGTAGCGAATCCAGAGGACCGACCGTCACTGTCCGATCGATCACACTGCCAGAAAGACGAGGTACGGCAGGCCGAACATGACGATGGTCATGAGCGCGAGGATGATGCCATAGCCGACGACGGTTCCGAGGCCGGTCAGCCAGGCAGGATGGTCGAACTGCTGAAGCGCGTCGGTCATACCTGTGCGTTCGTCGACTGCCAGATAAACGTACCGGAGGGCAGTCGGACTGCCTACGACGCGTCCGCGAACAGATCGTCGACGGCCGACTGCGCCGTGCGCGCCGCCTCGTCGGCGACGACGTCCGGATCGGCTTCGTCGTCGGGTGCATTCAGATAGACGTCAACCTCGAGGACGCCCTCCTCGAAGGTGACCGTCACGTCCATATCACTGACCGAAGACTGCTTGTACCGGTCGAAGATGATCCCCTCTGCGGCGTCGGCTGCTGTCTCGACGACGGTTTCGTCGGTCGGTTCGCCGGCCGCGTCCGGATCTGCGGTGGGCATTTACGCGCCGCCAGCGCCCGGGCCGCCCGGACCGGCCGGGCCGCCCATGCCGCCGCCGAGCAGTCCTTCGAGTTCCTCCTGCAGGCTCTCGAACTGCTGCTGGACGCGGTCTTCCTGTTTCTCGAGTGTCTCCAGTCGAATCTCGAGGTTGGAAACCTTCTCTTCGAGCTCGGATTCGGCCTCGTCGAACTCGGTCTCGACGAAGAGGTCACCGATCTGGCGGTACATCGTCGTGTCCTCGTCGATCTCGTCGAGTTCGTCGAGGGCAGTCTCGGCCTCCTGCAGACCCGACTCGGCTTCCTGCTTCTGGACGGCGACGGTCTGGGCCGTCTCCTGCAGGCCCTGCAGCTCTTCGATTTTCTCCTGTGCTTCCGGCGGCAAGTTACCCTGCATACTCGCCGTGACGCCACCCGGACTGATAAACCCAAGCTTTGCCGCCGATCAGAACTGGCGAGTGGAGCGGCGAGCAATACGAAAGCAAAACGCTGAGCGGCCCATCAGTCGGCCGCTGCGATCGACTGGGTCTGTTCGGCGACGTCGACGAGCGTGAGCCAGGTGTTCGCGGCCGCACGCAGGGCCGTGAGATCCGCGGCATCGATCGTGAGTTCGACCGTAGGTCCGTCCCTGGTGAGCCGCGTTGCTGAACGCTCGTCGTCGATTGCACCGACTTCCTGCTCGACACTCCGGGCGACGAGTCGAGCGCGACTCGCCGACGAATAGGAAAACGAGAGCGTCGTCTCGTGAACGCGCTCGGTCACTCGACGGAGACTTCTTTGACGTCGCGGCTGCGCTCTTTCAGCAGCACGCGGTGGCCGCAGTACGGACAGCGGACGCCGCCGTACTCGTCGAGCGTGACGTCGCGCTTGCAACGAGAGCACTTGTACGCCATCGTGTTACTCCTCGTCGTCGCCGTCGGTTGCGAGTGCCGCGCGGATCGATCGGGTGACGGTCTTGCCGGCCGGCGTCTCCGGGCGGTAGGCACCGCCGGTGAACGTCTCGCCGGTCTCTTCGTTCTTCCAGATGCCGGTCCCGACGCGCTTGACGTCGTCGCCGTCGACCGTCGCGTGCTCCATGTCCGACTCGATGTCTGCGATGCGTCGGCGGGCGACGCGGCCGTATCGAGCGCCGAAGCGGCCAGCACTGCCGACAGTCCCTTTGGTGTTCTCGGCCATAGTGCCCGACTCTAGCCCTAGCCCAGCAATAAACCTGTTGAGTCCGACCCGTCCCCCGCTCCGCCTCACAGTCGTCCACTCGGTTAGCACCGTATCGGTGCACCCACCCACCAAACGGAGCCGGTAGCAACACACACACACACACACACACACACACACACCGACGAAAGACGACCTCAGCCGTCGTCGTATCCCTCTTCGACCAGCACGTCGTTCAGATCGTCACGGACGCGTTCGCCCGTCTCGCGATTCCAGGCGGTCGTCACCACCCGGTTTTCCTGGACGCTCGATCCATCGCGCAGGAGCAGGCGGACGTTGCCGTCGTCGCCGGCGCGGGTGACCTTCGCTCGGAGTCCCGATCGGGACCCTGTCCCGCCGGCGTCGATCGGTCCCGGAATGAGTTTCTTGACGTGTGGATGGCGGGCGACGGTCTGGATCACCGCCCGTCCCGTTCGTCCACCGATGAGCGTCGAGTGACTGCCGCCGAGTTTCTCGGACGGCGGCGTCTCGACGACCGCGAGCGTCTGCTCGCCGCGGTGGGTTCTGACGTACTCGACTGGATCCGGATCGTCGATCCGATAGAAGTCGTGGTGGAGGTGACTCCGGACCGACCGAATCACGGTTCGATCACCCGTCGCGTAGACGGCTTCCGGGCGTTTGCGCCGGATCTCGTCCGCCAGGCGGCCGGCGTAGTTTCGCAGTTCGGCGCGCTCGTGCTCGCCGTCCTCGGGTGTCGTGGTGACGGTCGTCTCGCCGAGGACGGTCTCCCCACGGAGAAGCGTCAGCGTCGCCCGGTCGCGGTCGCACTCGAGGACCACCGCGTCGGTGTTCTCCTCGCGACAGACCAGACAGTAGTCGCCCGGTTTCTCGAGCGCCGAGCCACACTGACGGCACTGCATACCTCGGCTACCAACTCGGCGCCCAAAACGCCCGCGCTTCCGGTCGCGGGAGGTGAGGACCCATCACCGCAGCTCAGTCATCACGCCTGGTCGAGTCACCATCGCCGCTCGATCGCTCCCTCAGCCGAGCGAGACCGGGTCGGTCTTCAGGAATTCCCGAAGCACGACGGTGGCGTACGCCCCGCTGGGGAGAGCAAAGGAGAGCGTGAGCGGCTCCGATCGAATCGAGAGGTCGGTCCGGACGAGGATCGCACGACGCGTCCCCGACGACCGGTACGGATCGGGCAGGTCGAAATCGTCGGGTTCCAGGGATAATTCCTGGAGGACGGCGCGTTCGATCTCGCCCTGTTCCCCGTCGGCCAAGTCGGTGTCGGTCCCGACGAGTGGGGCCGTGACGAACGCGCGGCCGCGGTCGCAGTGTCTGGTCACCGAATCGACCCGGCGATCGGTGACGCGCTGCGTGCGATCGGGATCCGGGACGACGAGTCCATCCGGTGCGTCGGTATCGGTGAAACAGACGACGTCGCCCGCCACGGGTCGGTCGAACGGCAGTCCTCGATCCAGCCGTTCGCTGAGCATCAGGTTGAATGCGTAGGACTGGGCCGCGTGGACAAACAGTCGCTGGAGGTTCGACGGGAATCGACCGAGTGCCTCACGGAACGTCGTCTCGTCCGGGTCACCGTCGGACTCGGTGAGGACGTGCAGCAGCGAGCGTTCGTATCGAAGGTGGCCAGGGTACCGATCGAGCGCTTCGTCCCAGTCGCGCGTCTCGAGCAAGAACTCCCGCGCCTCGCGCGTCGACGCCGGTTCCGCCTCGTGGGGATTGCCGAGATAGGCCATCACGGCGCCCTCCCAGTCGCCACGGAGGATCGCGAGCCCGACTTCGTGCGTTATCGGGCGATAACTCCCGAATCGCTGCTGGCCGAAGAAGTTCGGAACGCCGACGGTCGTCGAGTCGGACGGCACGGAGTCGGCGTCAGCCGGCGTCGACTGGGCGCCTCCGAAGTCGACGAGCGCGTCTCGAACGGAGTTCGCCGCGGTGGGATCGTCCGGATCGGAGACGACAATCTCGAACTCGTTTCCCGCGAGATCGCCGAACGTCAGCGACCGGCCAGCCCGCCCGACGACCTCGATGTCGGCGTTCGAGAGGGTCGGGAGGTCGGCCGGCTCGACGTCACGGATCGAGAACAGTTGCGTTGTGACGGCCCGTTTGTCCTTCGTCCCGGCCCACGAGACCCGCTCCCGGCTGATTCCCACGGAATCCGAGAGGGCGGCGGCGAAGTCGTTCGTGTCCCAGCCGGTGAGCGTCACCCGAACGACGAGTTCCGGGTACGCGTCCGGCGAGGCATCGACCGGTTCCGTCGCGAACTGTTCGCGCTCACGCACGCGGAAGTGGTCGTCCTGTGCGCGGAGCCGACCGCCGGTGCCGTCGCCGTCGCTCACGTAGTACTCGATGCCGACGGATCGTTCGGTCGGGTGGGCGGGACGCATTGACGACTTCCGGTTCGCTGTGGAGGTGCTAAACCCGTTCGACTCGGGCCGATGGTCAGTCCCAAGCAGGCCGTCTGTTCCCGAAGGCAGATCTGTCAGTCACGAGCGGGGGGAGACGACCTCATCGACGAGGTCACGGACTGCGTCCATCTCGTCTTCGATGACGCCGTGGCCCATCCCCTCGTAGATTCGTTCGTCCACGGTCGCACCGAGGTCCTCGTACGCAGCGGTGGTGTCGTGAACCCGTTCGACGGGGATGTGTGGGTCCTGATCGCCGCAGCCGAAGAACGCTCGCGTGCTGGACAGGTCGCCGTCGTACTCGAACGTGGTTCCCTCCGGGCCGATCAGCCCGCCGCTCAGTGCCACGACGCCGCCGTAGGACCGGGCGGTCCGCGCGCCGAACTCCGTCGCCAGACAGGCACCCTGGGAGAACCCGAGCAGAATCGTCCGTTCGGCGTCGATTCCGGCGTCTTCGATGGTCGATCGAACGGTGTCGAGCTTGTCGAGCGCCGAGGTCAGGTGCGGTTCGTTCGCGTCGATCGGCGCCATGAACGACTGGGGATACCAGGTGCCACGTGCCGCCTGCGGCGCCAGGTACGCCACGCCCTCCTGGTCGATCTCGGACGCGAAGTCGAGCATTCCACGGGCGCGCGCTCCCCGCCCGTGGACGAGCAGGACTGCCGCCGCCGCATCCGAAAGTGGTGGCCCTCGTCGCTCGACGGCCGTCTCTGCGTGCGGATCCTCGGTCATAGGCGTCAAACGAGTGCTGGCCTCAAATCCCTTCGCGTGGCGGCGATCCCGTAGATCGATGCCAGCGGGCGGAACGTTCCAGGCTGTCAACCCCGGCGAGACGGACAGATCGACTCAAAAGAGCGACAGCTCTCCCGTCACCCGATCGACCGCATCGTCCGCCGCGGGGCCGACGGCCAGCGTCGTGACGGTGCCGGGCTCCAGTTGCGTGTGGCCGGCGTCGCGGACGATGGCGTTGGGGAGTCCCTCGCGATCGGCGATCTCGGACAGTTCGTGGAGTTCGCGTTCGCTCGCGGCCTTCAGAACGACCTTCTTCTGGCCGCCCGACTTCCACTCCCGGCGCCGGCTCGAGCCGGCCTTCTCGTAGGCCGAGAGCGAGGCGTGCGCCACCTGTGCAGCCAGCTTTCCGGTCCCCATTCCGATGTCCGTCCGAGCGACGATCGCCTGCTTCATAGCTCAGTCTCGCTGCCCGCCAGTATAGGCGCCACGATCCGTCGACGGGAGCAACGCGACCGCCCCTGCCGGCCACGCCAGTTTGGCTCCCACGGTCACGTCGATCCGCACCATTTAACAGCGACCGCGCCAGTCTCCGAGCATGATCCTCTCGGATACGGACATCCTCGACCGGCTCGAAGCTGGCGACCTCGTTATCGAGCCGCTCGACGACCTCGAGTTGCAAATTCAGCCGGCCAGCGTCGATCTCCGGCTCGGCAACGAGTTCCTCGAGTTTCGCCGGACGAACATCCCCTGCATCCACCCCAACTCCGAGCAGGAAGTCGGCGAGTACGTGACCGAGACGGTCGTCGACGAAGGCGACGATTTCATCCTCCATCCTGGCGACTTCGTCCTCGGGACGACTCACGAGCGCGTCGAGATCCCCGCGGACCTGATCGCTCACGTCGAGGGCCGGTCCTCGCTCGGTCGGCTCGCCGTCGTCGTCCACGCCACGGCAGGCCTATGCGATCCGGGCTATCGTGGTCAGATCACCCTCGAACTCTCGAACCTCGGGAGCGCCCCCGTCTCGCTGACGCCGGGGATGCGCGTCTCACAGCTGACATTCACCGAACTATCCTCGCCCGCCGACCGGCCGTACGGCGCAGACCGTGGTTCGAAGTATCAGGATCAGTCCGGTCCGCAGGCCTCGAAGATCGGCGGCGACCACGAATTCGGTGGCGACCAGCGGTCCGAGAACTGAACGGCGTAAACCCCAGAGTTATTTCCCGGGGCCGTCTACTGACACGGGATGAAATTCGTCGAGGAACTCGTCGTCGAAGAGTTTCTGCCGACCGTCAGGTCGATGCTCGCCGCCGAGTTGCGCGAGCGGGGGTTCACCCAGCGCGAGGTCGCGTCGGTCCTCGGCATCAGTCAGAGCGCGGTCTCGAAGTACGCCCACGGCGAGGTGACGATCAACGACGAGATCGCCGACGACGAGCGCGTCCGCGAGCACGTCGACGACCTCGCGACCGGGCTCGCCGACGGGTCCGTGACGTCCGTCCAGGCGCTGGTGGATCTCGAAGTACTCATCCGTGAACTCGAAGCCGGCGGCGACGTCCTCGCACGGCTCCACGAGTACGAGGAACCCGAACTCGCCGATCACCCGTCGTTCCGCGTCCACGATCCGACGAGCGAACTGCGGACCGCCGAACGAGTCCGGTCCTCGCTCAGGCGTGGGCTGCGCATCATCGAGAACACGAGCGGATTCGCCTCGCTCATCCCCGCGGTCGGTACGAACCTCGTCGCCTGTACTCCGGACGCGAGCACGATCGACGACGTCGCGGGCGTTCCCGGTCGAATCGTCGACGTGAAAGGACAAGCGACGATACCTGCCGATCCGGCGTTCGGCGTCTCCGAACACGTCGCGTCGATCCTGCTCGCCGCCAGGGAGCGTGGAAGCGACGCCAGCGCAGCCCTGAACGTCAGATACGACCCCGACATTCTGGACGCGTTGACGGCCGACGGCCACACGGCCGTCGAATTCGACGAAACCGAGGAACTGCAATCGAGCGTCGGTGCTGCCATCGCGAGTGCGCCGGAGGCGACCGTCCTCTACCAGACCGGCGGTGACGGGATCGAGCCAATCACGTACGTCCTCGGTCCAGACGCCGAGACGGTCGCGGACGACGTCCGGCAGGTCGTCTCGACCGGACTCTAACTCGAGTCGGTTCGGACTGGGCATTTCAAGGAGCCAGCCAGTGTAGAGGGAGTCGATGGTCCGGTCCGGTTCCGAGGGTCACGATAGGCAGACCGAGCGTGTTCCAGCGGTAGATCCATCCGCGCGAAGCCGACCGACCACCACAGGATCACACGCCACGACGAAATTTTACGGTCGGTGGGCACGGCTGTACGACCTGCTCGCGACCTGGCTGCCCGGCGTTCGAGACGTCCGGCGTTCCGTCGCCGCAGCCTGCGGCCTCTCGGCAGGCGATACCGTCGTGGAACTCGGCTGTGGAACCGGGTCGAACCTCGACTACCTCAGCGAACGCGTCGGCGACGAGGGCAGAGTGATCGGGGTGGACATCACGCCCGAGGTGCTCGCGCTGGCTGCGGACCGAACGAGGGATCTGGAAAACGTCTCCGTCGTACACGGGGATGCGGCCCAGCCGCCCCTCGATGCGGCGGGGCCAGACATCGACGCAGTGGTCGCGACGTTTCTCGTCGGCATGCTTCCGGACCCCGCCGCTGCCGTCTCGACGTGGTGTGACCTCGTCGGGCCGGGCGGACGCGTCGTGCTGGCAAACGCGACGACGACCGATCACTGGAGCGGTCCTGTTCTCAACCGCGCTTTTCGAGGGTTCGTCGTCGGCTCCACGCCACCGACGACGCAGCTCAGGTACGACGTGGATCTCGTCGCCCAGCTCGAAACGCGCGTCGCGGCCGCACACGAACGGCTTCACGACGAATCGCGGGCCACGGTCGATTCGCGACACGCGATGGGGCTCGTCCGCCTGACGGGCGGGATCGTCGGCGAGCCGGACGGGTGAAACGCCTCGAATGCGTGCGAACAGTGTCACTGCGGGAGCGGTGGCCGGTGCAAATAACGGCGTTTAAGTCGCCGCTTGGGTAATCGGCTGGTATGCAGGACCGAACGTACACGGCAGACGCCGAGCCCGGCGAGTCGGCGACCGTCGCCGGCTGGGTGCACGAGATTCGTGACCTCGGCGGTATCGCCTTCATCATCCTCCGAGACGTCTCGGGGAAGATTCAGATCAAGTTCGAGAAGGACGAGATGGACGACGACCTCGTCGAGACCGGTCTCGGCGTGTCTCGCGAGAGCGTCATCTCGGTCACCGGCGACGTCGAAGAGGAGCCACGCGCTCCCACGGGCGTCGAAGTGACACCCGAATCGGTCGAGATCATCTCCGACGCCGATCCGGAGCTCCCGCTCGATCCGTCCGGAAAGGTCGACGCCGAGCTTTCGACACGACTCGACAACCGGACGCTCGATCTCCGGAAACCCGAGGTACAGGCGGTCTTCACCATCCGCGCGGAGATTCTCCGGGCCGTCCGTGAGCGCTTCCGCGACCTGCGCGCTACGGAGATCACGACGCCGAAGATCGTCGCCACCGGCACCGAGGGTGGCACGGAGCTGTTCCCGATCACCTACTTCGGCGAGGAGGCGTTCATGAACCAGTCGCCCCAGCTGTTCAAGCAGCTGATCGCAGGCTCGAACGTCGAGCGCGTCTTCGAGATTGGGCCGATCTTCCGCGCGGAAGAGCACAACACGCCGCGGCATCTTAACGAGGCGACCTCGATCGACTTCGAGGGCGCCTTCTGCGACCAGTCCGACGCGATGGACGTCGCCGAAGAGGTCGTCGTCGCCGCCTACGAAGCCGTCGCCGAAAACTGCGCCGACGAACTCGAGACGCTCGGCCTCGCCGAGGAGTTCGAGGCACCCGACGAGGGCTTCCCGCGACTGTCCTACGAAGAAGCCATCGAGCGCATCAACGCGACGGGCGAACTCGACGAGCAACTCGTCTGGGGCGACGACCTCCCCACCGAGGGCGAGAAGGCCCTCGGCGACGACGTCGGCGGCCACTACTTCATCACCGACTGGCCAAGCGAGATCAAGCCGTTCTACATCATGGACCACGACGAGGACGAACAGCTCTCGACCGGCTTCGACCTCATGCACCCGCGCATGGAACTCGTCTCCGGTGGCCAGCGCGAACACCGCCACGACGAACTCGTCGCCGGCTTCGAACAGCAGGGACTCGACCCCGACCAGTTCGAGTACTACACCAAGATGTTCAAGTACGGCATGCCACCCCACGCCGGCTTCGGCCTCGGCGGTGAGCGCCTCATCATGACGCTGCTCGGCCTCGATAACATTCGCGAAGCTGTTCTCTTCCCGCGAGATCGCCAGCGTTTGTCGCCCTAGGCGACAAACCTGGGAGCCGGCAAGGCGCGAACGAAGTGAGGGACTTGCAGGACCGGCAGCGACTCAGTCCGTAGGACTGGTCGCGGCCCGTCGAGGGGGAGCTCGCGGGATCTTTGATCCCGCGTTGTTCCCGCGAGATCGTCAACGGCTGAGTCCGTAAGGTGCGAGTTCGCTAGGCGACCTCGATATGCGAACCGTGCGGTCAGCAATTAGTGAGCGAGCAGGCGGTGAACGCCCGCCCGTCGTCGACCCGCGTTTTCTTGGCCAGCAGGGTCAGTGTCCAGTCCGGCGGGACGTTCGATCCCAAACGTACGTCGAGTAGAGGGATGGGCCATCGCCACGAGGGGGAGAGTCGAACGCGTCTGGCAGTTGGCCTCCGTGTCCCGTCGCCCGACAATCTGTTCAATCCACGTCACAACGAGCAGCGCGGTCGAGATACGATCAGCGTCGTTTGGGAGAGTGCGGGTTCGATAGTCACTCTACGTGTCGAGACGGCCGCGAAAATAGGCGGGATCAGCAGTTGCGGGGATCAGTCGTCGGCGTCGACCTGCTGCGGGGTGGCAGTGTCCCCTGGCGTGTCGAACTCGTCGAGACGCTCCTGGAGCGTGCCGGAGCGCTGTGCGAGGTCGGACGCGCTCTCGGTCACTTCGGAGAGGGCCGTCGTCTGTTCCTCCGCAGCCGCGGCGGCCGTACTCGCCTCGGCACTGACCCGTTCGCTCTCCGCCTCGGCTTCGGCCACCAGTGAGACGACGTCCTGGATCGAGCTGGCCTGTTGCTGGCTGGCAGCGCTGATCTCCTCGGTCCCGTCGTGGGTCTCCGCCGCGTACTCGGCGATGTCGTCCAGCGCCTCCACGGCCTCGGAGACCGCATCGGCATTGCGAGCGACCGCGTCCCGCGTCTCTCGGACCTCCGATGCGGTTCGCGATCCCTGCGTCTGGATCTTCTGGACGAGGCTGTCGATCTCCTCGGCGGAGTCCTGCACGTCGAGCGCCAGATCCTTGACCTCCTCGGCGACTGCGGAGAACCCTTCGTCGGTCTCGTCTCCGCTCCGCGAGGCCTCGATGTTCGCGTTCAGCGCCAGCATGTTGGTCTGCTTGGCCACTTCCTGGATGAACTCCGTGATCTCCTCGATCTCGTCGATCTGGTCCTGGAGGTGTTCGATCTCCGCGACCGCGTTCGCCGCGTCGTCGTCGATGTCGTCGATCGCCTCGATCGCCGACTCGGCTGCGGACTGACCGTGGTCGCCGGCCTCGGCCGTCTGCTCGGCGATCCGACTCACGTCGTCGGAGAGAGACGCGATCTCCTCGGTCGTCGCCGCGAGGTCGTCCATCTCGGTGGCGACGGTCTGGAACGTCTCGTACTGCTCGTCCGTGCTGGTCGAGATCTCCTGGACGGAGTCAGTCACCTTGCTGCTGGCCGTCTGGACCTCCTGAGCACTCGCCGTGACCTGCTGGCTGTGGGCGGCCACCTCCTCGGCGAAGTGTTTGAGTTCGTCCGTCGTCGCGGCGATCTCGTCCATCATCTGGTTGTACTCGCTGGCGATGGCCTCCATCGCTTCGTGCTGGCTCGCCGTGTCCATCCGCGCCGTCATGTCGCCGTCGGCCGCGTCTTCCATGACGTCGTGGAACGACTCGGCCTTCGTCTGGAGGTGTGTCGCCAGTTCTGCGAGTTCCTCACCGCGATTCTCGGCTCGCTCGCGTGCCGACTCGGCCTGTTCGATCGAGTCGACGAGCGAGTGGCGCATGCTGTCGAACGCGTCGTAGAGCTGACCGATCTCGTCGATCCGATCGGACTCGAGTTCCGTCTCCAGATTGCCCGATTCGAGCTCCCGGGCTTTCGAGGCGAGCGTCCGAAGCGATCCGCTGGTGTTGCGGCCGACGACGAGGCCGATCAGCCCGAGTCCGAGGACGGCGACCGCGACGAGGCCTGCGAGCGACTGCGTGATATCAGACCGGAGTGCGAATGCCTGTGATTTGGGTTCGTGCGTCATGACGACCCAGTCCGTGCCCGGAATGACCGAGTAGCCGATCGCCATGGTCCCCTCCGTCTGATCGAATTCGACGGTCTCCTGGCCGGCCGCATCCGTCGAGTCGGCATCGTTCAGGTCGAGTTCCGCGTACCCGGAGCCGTCGTCGAACGAGACCTCTTCGAATCGGGGATCGATCTTGCCGAGGGAGTCCTCGGTATCGCTAATGACGACCTTGTTCTCGCTTTCGGTGATGACGAGCGTGGAGGCACCGACATCGCTGCCGGTCGAGATATCCGCCGAGATCGCCGCCATGTCGAAGAGAACGGCGACCCGATGCGATTCGTCGACGTCCATCACGATGACGCCGGTGTGGGTGTTCGTGTCCGGGTCCTCGTACGGCCCTGCCAGCACGGGTTCGCCGTCGCCGTAGCCGTCCGTGATCCACGACACGTCCCCGGCCGAGCCGGTCGCTCCATCGATCGTGCTGGCTTCGATGGTTCCAGCACTCGCATCGACGTAGTGGATTCCCAGAACGGCCTCATCCATCGTGCGGACCTGGCCGTCGATGAACTGCTGGATCTGGGCCTGCTCACCGCTCTGCAGGACCGAGGTCTGGGATAGCATCACCGTCTGGCGCTGGTTCGCCGCGAGACGCTCTTCGATCGACGACGCCTGTAGTTCGGTGACGTGTTCCAGATCTGCCTCGGTGTCGTCCTGTAGCGTCGCGCCCGTCTGTGCGTAAATCAATCCCCCAAATCCACCCACGAGGACTGCCACCGCCAGCAGTAACAGCACCAGCTTCACCGCGTATCGTCGACGTACCCCTGTTATCGGATTGAATCCCGCCATACCTATGCTATCCTGTTATTCATCGCATCACAGATATAGTAATCGAAATAACAGCCACCACGCTGACAAGCGGTGATTTCCGCCCCGGTTAGAACCCTCAGAATTGCGAGAGATAAGGCATCGAGCAGCCCCAATACCGATCGCGGACAGTCGGGCCGACCAGATTCCGCACGACGAGACGACGGACACGGAGGGATGGGGCGCAAGAGTGGCCGAAGCGCACCCAACGTGCCGACGCAGCGAGTGGTCGACTAGCCAGACCGGGTTCAAAATGAGAATCTTCACCCTTATCCCCGTTCACGCGAAGGGTTCGCCAATGGGTGAAGCGGTATCCGCATTCGTTCCGGGACACATTACGGGATTTTTCACGACACAGCCGGATCCCGACCCGACCAAAGCCGGGTCTCGCGGCGCCGGACTCACACTGTCGGACGGCGTTTCGGTAACCGTCCGGCCGGACGATGCGACCTCGATCGTACTGAACGATGAGGCGGTCGAAATGGCACCCGTCGAGCGAGTGCTCGATGCACTCGAGGTCACCGCCACAGTCGAAGCGACCGCGGCAGTCCCACTCGGAGCAGGGTTCGGGGTGTCCGGCGGGCTTTCACTCGGTGCAGCGCTCGCTGCGAACCGAGTCTTCGAGCGCGGCCTCTCGACGAACGAACTCGTGACGATCGCACACGGGGCCGAAGTGCAGTCTGGAACCGGCCTCGGGGACGTCGTCGCACAGGCCCGCGGGGGGATCCCGATCCGCCTCGAACCTGGCAGCCCCCCACACGGCACCCTCGATGGGATTCCCGATCGCGCCCGAGTCGAATACGTCTCGTTCGGCGAACTGTCGACGGCGGACGTGCTCACCGGAGAGACAGATCACATCACGCAGGCCGGCCAGACCGCCCTGTCACGCGTCGTCTCGGAACCGACACTCGGATCCTTCATCTACGCCTCCCGGGAGTTCGCCCGGGAGACCGACCTGTTGACGCCGACGGTAACCGAAGCGATCAGGGCAGTCAGCGAAGCGGGTGGGCAGGCGTCGATGGCGATGCTCGGCGAGACGGTCTTCGCACTCGGTACTGGACTCAGCGACGCGGGATACGATCCGGAGTGGTGCGTCACCCACCCAGCCGGCGCGACGCTCGAGTGATCGGCCCACGCTAACCGAGAATACCCACAAGGCCGACAGATCGATCACGAATTGTGGGACCGCCGCCGACCAGGGCAGCACCCAGCTGGTGTCGGATCAGCGAGAGATGATTTAGCGAAGTAGATCAATTCGTCGGATATCTTCAGATCATTGCGCGGACCGGGCCGAACAACACGGATAGCTTTGCTTGAACGGGTGTCACCCACCGGGACATTCTGTCCACCATTCTACACCTAGCCGATGCTTTATTATGCTCCGTTTGAGTTATCCGTTCGAATCCCATGTCTTCGATACGGAATTTCAGCGATAAATTACTTCGATTGTACGAACATTACGTGGGGGAACCGGAATCAGTAAAAGACGCGTACGGCTACTGGCTATTCGTTGCAGGCTTCATTCTGGGTGGCATCGCCGTTGTCCTCTACATCGTGAACTTCGGCGCGACCGAACCGCGCTCGGACGCGGAGTTCCTGGTCAACAGGGTCGTCGGAATCGTCGGTTCGTTCGGGGCCATTCTGGGCCTGTTCGGACTCGTACTCATGCTGCCGGTCCGAAAGCGGGCGATCCAGGCGAGCGCCGTTGGACTCGTCATCGCGCTCGTCGGGACCGCGACGTTCGGCATCGCCTATCCCGACCACTGGCGTGGACTCGGCGACGGACCCGACTACACGCTGCAGGTACTCGGGCTGTACGCCGTCGGGCTTGGAATCATCGCCGGTGTGACCGCACTCGTCCCCGTCATCACTGGCCGAAAGGGGAAATACGTCTCTGAGGAGGGTGCCACGGAAGACCCACCGGTACTGACGGGCGATGCGATGGAGGGTGCGCAGTTCGCCGTCTTCCGTGACGAGAACGACGACTGGTCCTGGCACGTCCTCCACCTGGAGGCACTCGCCGCGAGTCAGGAGAGTGCACTGACACGACCTGATGCGCAAGCGGACATCGAGGAGGTCAAGTCCCAGATCGGCTCCGCGGGCCTGATGGAACTGACGACATCCGCGTTCAGGCTCTACGAAACACGTGATGGGCAGTGGGAGTGGACACTCGTGCGCGACGACGGCAGCGTCGTCGCCCGGTGTGGCGATCAGTTCGAGACGCGCGACGGGGCCGAGGAATCGGTCAGCTTCCTCAAGGACCGCGGCCCGGTCGCCGGCGTCATCGAGATCGACGACGCCGCGTTCAACTACTACGAGAGTCGCGATCGGTGGCACTGGCAACTGCTCGACGGGAACCGTGAACCGCTGGCCGTCTCCCCGACGGGTTACACGAGCAAGGCCGACGCGAAGGCCGGATCGTCTGCGTTCGTCGACCACTTCGAGAACGCGCGCCTGCTCGCGATGGAGCACGTCGCCATCGAACTCATCGACGAGGACGGTGGCTGGTACTGGCGCTTCGTCGGTACCGACGACGAAGAGATCGGCCGGTCGGAGCGCGCCTACGAGACGCGACGCGACGCCGAGGAAGCCGTCGAGGCCCTCCTCGAATCGTTTGGCGAGATGGCCGTCACGGTCTCCGGCGAGCCGACCTACGAACTCTACAGCTCCGGTGAGGAGTGGCGCTGGCGGCTGGTCGGGTACGACGAACAGATCGTCGCCCGGAACCCGAACAGTGCGCCAGGCTACGACGAGATGGCGCGCACGACCGACCTGTTCGCGAACAACGTCGAAGATGCGGACGTCTTCGAGATCGACGGCGCGCTCTACGAACGCTACAAGACCGACGGGCACTGGCGCTGGCGGCTGGTCGACGAGGACCGAAACATCGTCGCCGCGAGCACCGAGCCTCACGACAGCGCGGAGGACGCCGCCGACGCCATCGAGCGGATGCAGAATCAGGCGAGCGAAGCGGAGCTCATCGAGTTCGAGAACTCCGCGTTCCAGGTCTACGAAGCCGACACGGGGGAGTGGCGCTGGCGACTCATCGACGAGGACGGCAACGTCCTCGCCGACAGCGGCGCCGAGCACGGCTCGAAGGGCGAGGCCGCAGAAGCGATGATGACGCTCAAAGAGCAGGCCCCCGACGCGGAACTGCTCGAGATCGAGAGGGCAGCGTTCGAGCTGTTCGTCGACGACGGCGAGTGGGGCTGGCGGCTCATCGACGACGGTGGGAAACTCATCGCCGAGGATCCGAACTCCCACCCCAACCGGCAGGCAGCGAAGCAGGCGATGGATCAGCTCGTCGAGAACATCGACACGGCGAGCCAGACGATGGAACACGCCGCGTTCCAGACCTACGTCGACGAGGACGAGTGGTTCTGGCGCTTCGTCATGCCGGACGGAACCGTGGTGGCCGAGAGCGAAGAGTCGGCCCCGACACAGGACGAGATCGTCGAAGGGATCGACCGGATTCGCGACGTCGCCTCGAACGCCGACCGCTCCCGAATCGGTGAACTGTTCGTCCAGCTCGCCGGGTCTGGCTCCTGGCACTGGCGTCTCCTCGACCGGGATCGAGAGCTCATCGCGTCCTCCCAGGTCACCTACGATTCGCGCCAGGCAGTCGAGACGGCGATCCACGAACTGGTTTCGAAGGCCCCCGACGCGCCGATCTTCCACGTCGAAACCGCCCTCATCAGGCTCACCAACGGCGACGGCTGGACGTGGGACCTCGTCGACCAGGATCGAGACGTGCTCGCGACTTCCGGAACGACGGTCGACGACGAGTCGGACGCGAGGGACGTGGTCGACGAGATCCGTCGGCTCGCACCGGCCGCAGGCCAGGTCGACTTCGACGTCGCCTCCTACGAATTCATCTCCGACGAGGAGGGCTGGAGCTGGCGACTCATCGACGAAGACGGCCAGGTCGTCGCGAAGTGCATCGAGTCCTTCGAGACGATGGACGGGGCCGAGACGTCGGTGGAACAGATCCGGGACGTGATCCCCAAGGCGAGTATCCTGGAGATCGACGGCGTCTCGTTCGAGTTGCACTACGACGACGACGGCTGGATCTGGCAACTGGTCGACGAGCACGGCGAACCGATGTCCGAGAGCACGAAGACCTACGAGAGCCGGACCGAAGCCCGAGATGCGATGACCAACGTCAAGGTCCACGCCCCGGACGGCTGGATCGAGTTCACCGAGTAGGGTCACACCGCACCGCTCGACCCAGCAGCGCGACGAGAACCGCCAACTAACAAACGGGGTATTTTTTGCTGTCCGGTCGCTCAGTGTAGCCGTGACCGAGTACGAGAGCGTCCCGTCGGCCGTCGACGACGAGACCGAAATACCGACGGACCACCCCCGGTATCAGGACCTGCTCACCCGCCATCGGATCGAAGCGGGCGTCGAGAAGGGTATCACACACCTGCAGGGAATGCACGCCGAGGGTCGTGGCAGCGCGTTCGATTACCTCCTCGGCGAGGAGACGATTCCGAGTGCCGACGACGCCGAACGAGCCGCGGCGGCGCAGTTACTGCTGGCCGACCACCCCGTCATCTCCGTCAACGGCAACGTCGCCGCGCTCGTCCCTGGCGAGGTCGTCGACCTGGCGTCGACCGTGAACGCGGCGATCGAGATCAACCTGTTCAATCGGACACCCGAACGAATGGAGCGCATCGCCGATCACCTCCGCGACCACGGTGCCGAGGACGTCCTGGGTCTCGACGCCGACGCGCGCATTCCGGAGCTCGACCACGAACGGAGCAAGGTCGACGCCGAGGGAATCTACGAGGCAGACGTCGTCGTCGTCCCACTAGAGGACGGCGATCGCGCAGAAGCGCTCTCGGAGATGGGGAAAACGGAAATCGTCGTCGACCTCAACCCGCTGTCTCGCTCCCCACAGGTCGCGGCGATCCCGATCGTGGACAACATCATTCGAGCATTTCCGAACACGACCGAGCACGCCCGGGCGCTCGCCGATGCGGACGACGCGACGCTGCGCGAGATCGTCGACTCGTTCGATCGAGCGGAGGCGCTGGCAGCGGCGGAAGATCGGATTCGCTCTGGCGACCTCGCCGGCGAGTGAACTGATCACGTAAGCCGGCCAGAATCGGCCGATACCTACACCCCTCACCCGAACCCTTTTATCACTGGTACTCGACAGTTTCGAGAGAGGACGATGGAGACCTCACTTCTTCCCTGAGTCGGAATCGACGCCTCCGGTCGGCCTAGGAGTCGATATCGTGACGCTCGCGTCAGCTAGCCGATAGTCCACGCAGCGAGACCGGTACTCGACACCAACGCCGACGGGTGAGGAGGCTCGATTCTCTCACCGAACCCCCGAGCCGCAGCACTCGCTCGCGGCCCGTACCGGACGACGAACGACGAGACTCCGACAGACACATGCAACGGAACGCAGATCGGCAGACGGCATCGACGAGTGAAGAACCCACGACGGGGAGCCAGACGGACGAAGCGGCCACCTCGGGCAGCGCCACGGGAGAAGAGACGACGAACAGGGACGACTCTGGCTCAATCGCCAAGAAGGGGACGGCGATCGTGGCCGCCAGGGGCAACCAGGCGCCCGTCGAGACGACGGAAATCCGCCAGTTGACCGAGGCAGCCGGATACAGGGTCGTCGACGAATTCACGCAGGTCCGGCCGCGCGATCCCGGGACGAACCTCGGCGACGGGAAGGTAGCCGAGATCGCTCGTCGCGCGGAGGTGACTGAGGCCATGGCCCTCGTCGTCGACGGCGAGTTGACGCCCACACAGACGACGACACTGGCAGCACGCATGCCGGACGAAACCCGCGTGTTCGACCGATACCGATTGATCCTCGCCATCTTCGCCGAACAGGCACGACACCGGCGAGCTCAACTGCAGGTCGAACTCGCTCGGCTGCGCTACGACCTGCCGCGGATCAAGGAGGCGGCCGACGAGGGACTCCTGAATCGCCGAACCGAGCGGGGAACGCCGTACTACGACGTTCGAGACCGCATCGATCGGCTCGAACGGAAACTCGAGGAGTTGCCCACCCCGGCCGAACAGTTTCGCGAGCGTCGACGGCAGGAGGGATTCGACCTCGTGACGCTCGCAGGCTATACGAACGCGGGGAAATCGACGCTGCTGCACCGACTGGCTGACGACCTGTCGGTGACGGACGCATCGCCGGCGCACCCTGACGAGACGGGCGTCGCCGAGATCGAGGATCGGCTGTTCAAGACCCTCGAAACGACGACTCGCCGCGCGACGCTCGACGAGAGACCGACGCTGGTCACCGATACGGTCGGGTTCGTCCAGGACCTGCCACACTGGCTCGTCCAGTCGTTCAGTGAGACGCTCTCCGAGGCGGCGAGCGCCGACGTCGTCGTGCTCGTCGCAGATGGGGCCGATCCAGTCGGGGAGTTCGAAGCGAAACTCGACGTCTCGCTGTCGGTCCTCGACGAACAGGACGTGGCCCGTGACGACGTCGTGGTGACCGTGAACAAGATCGACTGCCAATCGTCGGCCGACGTGGAGCGCCGTCGCCGGATCGCCGCCGAACGCGCCGATTCCGTCGTCACGATGAGCGCCAGCGAGGGGACGAATTTCGATCGACTGGTGGACGCGATTGCTGCCCGGCTCCCGTCCCGTCGCGAGACGATCACCCTGCCGAACGGGGACGAAGCGATGAGCCTGCTGTCGTGGCTGTACGACCACGTGACAGTCGACTCCGTCGAGTACACGGGCAAGACGGTCGTGATAACGGTCGACGGGCGACCATCGGTGATCGCGAAAGCGCTCGCTCGCGCCGAGGCGATCGCTGCCACCGCGGAGGAGTGACTGCGGCAGAGGCCGGTTTGACTGGCCGAGACGATGGTGGGTCGATTCCACGTAGAGGCCCTGTATTGGCCGATCGGTCCCGGAAAGCGAGGAATCGTCGTCACGACACCTTTTTCACCACCAACGAATAACACCGAGTTGTATGAGCGACTTCGAACAGTTCAGTGACGTTGGCGAGGCGGACGTAACACGCGCAATCGGGCAGGAGTGGACCGAGGAGTTCATGGACTTCTCGGACTCGGACGTGATCATCATCGGCGGCGGGCCGTCGGGACTGATGGCCGCGAAGGAGCTGTCGGAACGTGGCGTGAAGACGATGGTCGTCGAGAAGAACAACTACCTCGGCGGTGGCTTCTGGCTCGGCGGCTTCCTCATGAACAAGGTCACCGTTCGTGACCCCGCCCAGCGAATCCTCACCGAGCTCGACGTCGACCACAAGGAGTCCCAGGACAGCAAGGACCTCTACGTCGCCAACGGGCCCGAGGCGTGTTCCGGCCTCATCAAGGCCGCCTGTGACGCGGGCGCGAAGATGCAGAACATGACGGAGTTCACCGACATCGTCATCCGCGAGGACCACCGCGTCGGCGGGATCGTCATGAACTGGACGCCCGTCCACGCACTCCCGCGCGAGATCACCTGCGTCGACCCAATCGCCGTCGAAGCCGATCTGGTCATCGACGCGACGGGCCACGACGCGATGGCCATCACGAAACTCGACGAACGTGGTGTCCTCGACGCCCCTGGCGTGCAAGATGCACGAGACCGCGGCCAGGTCATGGACCAGACTGGCTCCGAGTCCTACGGTGCCCCCGGTCACGACTCGCCCGGACACGACTCGATGTGGGTCGGCAAGAGCGAGGACGCCGTCGTCGAACACACCGGCCTCGTCCACGACGGCCTGATCGCCACCGGCATGGCCGTCGCGACGACCTACGGCCTCCCACGGATGGGGCCGACGTTCGGCGCCATGCTCGTCTCCGGCAAACGCGCCGCCCAGGAAGCCCTCGACGAACTCGGCGTCGACGCCGACCCCGTCGACATCACTAGCCGCGCGACGCCCGCCGACGACTGACGGAGCGAGACGCAAACGACTGGTTTTTCGAGAGCTATCGAAGCGAAGCGAACCGACGAGGGTCGCCGTCGTCCCACGTCCGAATCGACCCAAAAACGGATGTCTGCGAGTCAGTACTCACCCCGGCGTCGACGGGATCACTCGACGACGATCGTGACGTCGTTGACTTCGCCGTACTCGCCGGTCGCGGTCGGTCCGTTGAAGCCATTGAAACTCAAACGGATCCGAGCGAGCGTCGAGCCCGTCGGTGCATCGTCGGGAACGGACACCGTCGCCGTCGCGGCGCTACTGTCGTCGTCGACGTTCTCGAAGATGACCGTCTCCTCGGCACTCGAGAAGTCCTGGTTCTGCTCCCAGTCGACGTAGACGTTGGCGTAGTGGCCGTCGTAGCCGTTGTCGTTCCACGCCAGGGTGAGTTCGAACGAGCCGCCCGACTGGACGGTCACCACGTCCGGACAGGTGAAATCGTAGTAGCCGTCGGTGTCGGAGGATTCGACGACCTGACCGTCGACGTCGATTTCCTCGATGTACTCGTAGCCACTGTAGCCGCTGCCGGCCGGCCAGTTCGAGGCGTCGACACACTCACCGCCACCGGCATCGCCGACGGTGACAGTGTCAGCCGTCGAGTCCGAACTGCCACTGTCGTCGGTGACCGTGAGTTCGACCGTATACTCGCCTGCGGTGTCGTAGCTGTGTTCGACAGTTTCACCGGACATCGTCGTGCCATCGCCGAGGTTCCACTCGTATCCGGTGATCGACCCGTCCGGATCGGTCGACGCGCTCCCGTCGAACGAGACGGTTTCGCCGACGGCGGGCGCCGAGGGTGAGACGTCGAAATCGGCACTCGGCGATTCGTTTCCACCGCCGTCCGCTGGATCGGGGAACGTGTACAGTCGGCCGTTCCCGCCCGAGACAGCCTCGTCGGTACCGATGAAGAACTCGCCGGGAACGGCGACTTCCGCGGTCCAGAAGGAAGCACCGTCACCGCGCCAGGAGTAGACCTCCTCCGGCGACGACGGGTCGCTGATGTCGTGGACGTACACGCCCGCGTCGTAGAACGACGTGTACATGTGTCCGTTCTGGATGTCGAGGTTGTGCGATGTTCGCTCGTTTCCGACCGATGGCGGTTCGATCTCCGCCAGGAACTGCGTGTCAGTCTTGTCGGAGACGTCCCAGAGTTCGACACCGAGTGGGTTGTAGTTCAACTGTTCTTTACCGATCGCGAGAATCGTCGCGTCGTCGTTGAGCGTGACGTAGTGGTCGTTGTTCGGTGAGCGGGAGCTGCCGTCACGTACCTTCCCGATCATCGACGGGCTCGAGGGAGACGAGACGTCTAGCATCACCGTCCCGTCGTCCCAGTACGACATGTAGAGGATATCGTCCTGATACCAGATGTCGTGGAGGATCGACGCCTGAATTCCCCAGCTGGTGATCTCCGACGGGCTATCCGTCGAGACGTCGATGAGGTGGATATCTGCCGTTCCGTTGTTGATGAGGAACGCGATATCCTCGGTCAGGAAGGAGTTGTGGATCGTATAGCTGGTCTCGTACCACTCGATCAGTTCGGGGTTCGCGGGGTCAGACACGTCGTAGTAGCCCATCCCGCTCGGACTGCCCACGTTGCCAGGCCCGACGGCGATAAGGCGGTCACCCGCCTCCTTGACGTCGAGAATTTCGCTCATACCGGTATCTGTCCGGCGTGCGATCTCTGTCGGGTTTTGTGGATCCGAGATGTCCACGCTGACGAATCCCTGATCGATAGCGACGTACGCAACGTCACCGCTATCGCCGACGACACCTTCGGCGACCGTCCCGGGGATGTCGACGTACCCGATCGGGTCGGCCGCCGCGTCGGCGTCGGTTGTAGTTGCGCCACCACGGTCGGCGAGTGTGCCCGTCGATCCGATCACCCCGGCGCCAGCCAGGCTCCCAGCGGTTCGTAGCACGGTTCGTCTGTTCGGTGAACAGCCTTCATAAGACATGCATCCCACGTTATTTCATAGACAGTCATTAATCTATTTTAAACACAAATATACAAATATAGTAACCAATAGAGAGTTCCAATAGAGACATCGGTGGCTGCGTCTTGCGGTCTCGAATGCGTGAAGGGTTTCGACGGGGCAGAACGACCGAGCCGAGAATCAGACTCTCGTGAAGGCACCAGCGGTGATCACGGTGGACGACCCACCAACGCCGGGATGGCACCGACCATATCCTGTCTATAAATCGCAACGGTTTCGATGACAGTTCACGAACGGTCGGTATGCTCGAACGCGTCCGGCTCTACCGGGCTCCGTCGACCGTCGCCGACGTCGACGAGATTGCCGACTGGGTCACAGAACGACTCGCCAGCACGAGCGACGACCGGACACCGGAGGTCACCGTCGAAACGCGGTTTCTCGAGACCCACCGAACGCCAGCCCTCGCCGAACGATTCGCCGCTGCTCGCGTCCGTTCACCGTACGACAGAGAGACAGGCAATACGATGGTGGGGACCGTCAGATACGAGGAGCGGGCACTCGAGGAACCCGAACGCGAAGGCGGCGTGCTCTACGACGGCGAGAAGATCCAGCGAGCCCTGAACGCTGCACTCCCCACCGAGGAGACCGACCTCTCGACGGCGCACGTAATCGTGCTCGATCGCGCGCTGGGGACGTGGGGACGCCACGACGGTCGCTGGCACAAACGCGTGAACGTACTCGGCCAGCCCGCCCTAATTTCGGTGCCGGGACTGTACGAAGCGCCGGCCAAGCCCGAAGCCTACTACAAAGCCAAGCAAAAACACGCTATGCTCGCCGGCGACGCGCCACCCCGAGAAGTCCTCGAGAATCAGGTTGAGGGTGACTTTCTGGTCGAAAACGACCCGCGGACGACGGACGCTCTCAAAGGGTACGTCCTGCAAGCGCTCCACTACCTCGAAACTGGGTCGGCGTTCTGTGACGACGATGGCTGTCGACTCTACAACGCCCACCAACACGAGGAACTCGTCACCGCACAGCTACAGGGAACGCAATTCTGTTCGGAACACGCTGCGCGCTATCGGTGAGCGACGGCGAACACACCACCGCCAGCGCTCACAGATCGGTCAGCAGCAGGCCGAGGACTCAGAAGAGGTTCGCCTGCTGGTGGACGGAGATGCCGGCGTTCGTAATCTCGTAGGGCTTTTTCTCCCGTGAGTGATTGGCGTCACGAATCTTCTGTATTTCGACGGCCAGCCGCGTCTCCCTGAAGTCGTCCGGGCGGACGTACTGGAGGACGAAGACCGCGTCGGTGAGGTACTCGACGATGCCGTGTCGGGAGGCGTACGCCGTGTTCTGTGCCGCTTCACTGGTGAGCAACGCCGTCACGCCTGCGTCTTTGAGGCTGGCGGTGAACTCGTAGATTTCGTTGCGGCGCTTCGCCTTTTCGTCGTACATCATCTCGAGCAACGAGACCGAGTCGAGTACGAGGCGACTCGCGCCAAAGTCCTCGATCAGCGACGGGAGTTCGTCCTGAATCGCTTCGAGGTGGGTTGCCATCTCGATCGGATCGACGTCGACGACGGCGAGGTCGCCGCGATCGGCGAACTCGTCGAATCGCCAGCCCTTCTCGGTCGCGCTGTTTATGACGCGCTCACGGGTCTCTTCGAGCGTGATGTAGACGGCACGTTCGCCGTTTTCGAGCCCATGATTCAGGAACTGTAACCCGAGCGTCGTTTTCCCCGTCCCGGCGCTGCCGATCGCGACCATCAGCGACCGCTCGGGAATCCCGCCCTGAATCATCCGATCGAGGCCGTCGATTCCGAGTTCGAGCCGTGGGAGCGCCGAGTCGACCTCCTCGTCGAAATCCGGTTCCTCTGGACCGAGGTCGAAGTCGACGTCCGTAAAACCGGCGGGGCCGCCGTCGCCGGCCCCGACGTCGGGAGTGGGAACGTCTTCGAGCGCATCTCCGAACCCCTGATCGAAGAGCGAGTCGGACGAGGACCCAGCGGAGTCGGGCTGGGAGACTGCGGAGTCGGACTGGGAGACCGCGGAGTCGGCCGATTCATCGACACCGCCCTCCGCTTTCGCCTCGTCAACTGTCGGGTCGGTGCCCGCCGACTCGTCACTCGGTGCGTCCGCAGCGTCCGATGCTGCCGACGCATCCCGCTCTTCGAGCGCGCGTTCGAACCAGTCGTCGTCGAGTTCCTCCTCGGTCATCGTGCTAGCAGGGCGATCGGCAGTGCGTCACCGGCACTCGAACGAATCGAGGCCAGGGGCGATCGGGGGTCGTTCACGCCATCCGAAGGGGCCGACGAAGTTATACGTTGTTGCCGCTGCCTCGAGGCACCCGGCTTTTTGGCCGTTCCGGGAGAGTCGACGGGTATGACACCGCCGGTCGCCGTCGGCATCGTCGCCAGACCAGATTCGGAGCGTGCCCACGCCCTCGCTGTCGATCTCGCGAGCGACATCGACGGGGAGGCGGTCGTCTCGTTCGACGAGCGGACGGCGGCGGCGATCGACCGATCGGGTCGACCGATCGAGCAACTCGACGAGTGCGACCTCGTGGTCTGCCTCGGCGGTGACGGCACGGTCCTCCACGTCGTCGGCGCCGTGGGCTCGACGCCCGTCGTCGGCGTCGACTTCGGAGCCGTCGGTCACCTCGCAGCCGTCGAACCGATCGACGCGCGATCGACGATCCAGCGCCTGGTTCGCCAGTGTCGGCGCGGCACACTCGAACCGACGACCCGAAGTCGACTCGTCGCGCGTGGCGAGGGCTGGGCGCTCGGCCCGGCACTGAACGAGGTCCTCCTGCAGGGTCCGCGACGCGGCCCAGCGGGAGGGGTCGAACTGGCCGTCGACGTCGACGGGGCCACGTGTACGGAGACGACCGCCGAGGGAGTCATCGTCGCGACACCGACCGGATCGACCGCCTACAACCTGAGCGACGGCGGGCCGATCGTCGACCCGGTCGTCGATGCAATCTGCCTCACGCCGATGAGCGACCGACGCCGTACCCCGGCCATCGTCGTCAGGGACGAGGCCACGATCACCGTCAGCATAGACGGCCCCGAGACGGCACTCGTGATCGCGGATGGAACCGATCGGCGAGAACTCGACCTGCCGACGACTGTCACGCTCGAACGAGCGGGCGAGCCAGCAAAACTCGTCGATACGCGCACGTCGCTCGCCGACGCCGTGGAGACACTCCGCTAGCGCGACCGACGGCGCCGACTCCGTCTCCGCGGATACGCTCGTACGCATACAGACACTTACAGACAGACATACAGAGACCGATACAGACACAGACACGGACAGCCCGTCCGGTGAACAGGCACACCCGAAGAAGCCAACAGGTTTTTCACCGGCCGGACCCCCTCACCGCACAATCGTGCGAATCGATCCGCGACACGCGACGCAGCGGCCCTGGATCGCGCTGGGCGGCGCAGCGATCTGCTTTCACGCGGGCAGCCTCGTCTCGACCGACCCAGCGTCACTCGGCCACCTCGTCGCTGGGACGGGACTGGCCGTGCTTGGCGGAGGCCTCACCGGACTGTGGGCACGGCGCGTCGGGCGTCGGACACACGCCGGAACCGGACTCGGGCTGTGGGGCCTCGTCCTCGTCGTCGCAGGACTCGTATTCGTTCCCGCGGGCGCAGACGTGGCTCGATTCGTTGGCGGCGAACGGACCGTTCTGTGGACGGTCTCACTACTCGCTGCGGTGACGTCGCTGTATCTCGGATTCCGGGAGTACGGGGCCGCCCATCACACGCTCGGGACGGAGTCTGTCGTCGAGGGAGACCTGTAGACTGACCGGCGTTAGGCCTCGTCTTTCCACTTTATCGAACACCCGCGAGAGGGGCGCCACTCGAGATCGATCGGGTCGTCTGCGAGAATCGCTTCGATCGCCTCGCGACTGTGGTACCGCTCTGGCGTCGCGTCGGGGTCGAGGGCGTCGTCGAGTCGACCCTGGTACACTAGCCGCCACTCGTCGTCGCGACGCGCGAACAGGAACGGGTCGGGCGTACAGACCGCACCGAACGACGCGGCCACCGACTGGGGCTCGTCTCTCAGGTACGCGTCCCAGTCGATCGTTCCCGCCTCGACGAGTTCGACCATGCGTTCGTGAGAGTCGTCCGGATAGGCAGCCGCGTCGTTCGGATTGATACCGACGATCGCCGCGTCGTCGTACTCCGCCGAAAGCTCGTTCAACAGCTCGAACTTCGCTTTCGCGTACGGGCAGTGGTTACACGTGAAGACGACGACGAGCGCTCGTGCATCCGCGAACGAATCCGGCGTGTACGTCTCGCCGTCCGTTCCGGGCAGTTCGAACCAGGGGATCGTATCGCCCGCCTCGAGTTCGGGCGACGATTCCATCTCGACCATGGTACTCCATTCGCCTCGCGTTCTATAGAACCGACGGTCGGAGAACCACCGACCCCGAACAGACGTTCGCCCGCAAACTGCTCCGAATCGCTCGCGTCGAGCCATCGCTGAATCGAACTATTATGTAGCTCCCGTGTCTTCGGTCGGCTATGCACACGATCGAAGTGACGGACAGTCAGTACGCCTACATCGAGCAACTCCGGTCGGAGTTACAGGAACAGGTGGTCGGGCGCTACGGGACCTGTCGAGACTGTGATGCAGTGCAGTTTCTCATCGACAACATCGACGACGATCTCGACCTCTCGGATACGTTCGACACCGACGCACTCCCCGGCGGTGACGAACTACACTACGACGAGGACCTGGCTGACGAAGCCGACACGGACGATGCCGATTCGCCATCCGACGACGCGGATACGGACCGCGCTGCAACAGACGACGACAGCGACGACGAGGGTGACAACAGCTCCAGTGAATCGGACGACACCAGTGGAACCGACGCGGCCGACGATGACGACATGTTAAACGAGATGATGAACCTGCTCGATACCCACGACGACAAGTGGGACGAATCCTCCTCGGGAGATTACCGATACCAGGTCGACCTCCCGGACGGCGGGACGAAGAGTGCGCAGACGAAAGACGACGTCCGGGCGATTCTCTTCAAGCAGTATCGGTGAGCGGGCGAACCCATCGGGCGTGACACGACTTGCCCCGTCGACGCGCGTCGGATCGACTGGCCACGACACTCAAATAGCTCCGGGCGAATATCACGATACCGAGCCGATGAGCCAGAGTTTCCGTCGTGGGACGTGGGGCCCGATCCGGCGTCGAAATCGGGCGGAGGGGGCAGACAGTGGGTGACCGAACCGGCCCGATCCTGGATCGAGTAACGGACCTCTTCTTCGCCGTCGACAGCGACTGGTGTCTGACCTATCTCAACCGATCGACCGAGTGGCTGTTCGAGGGATCGCGGGACGAACTCGTCGGCAGAGTGTGCTGGGACGTCTTCCCCCAGTCGATCGACGAGTCCGTCGCTGAAACGCTGTACGAAGCCCGACAGACGGAGAGTCGGGCCGTCTCCGAGTGGTACCACGACGGGAGCGACGTCTGGTTCGAGACACGCGCGTACCCCACGCCGGATGGGCTCTCGGTTTACATGATCGACGTGACCGCGAGGAAGCGTCGAACGAACGAGCTCGCCCAGAAGGCCGCCGCCGTCGAGGCGATGGACGACGGCGTCGTCCTGCTCGACGAGAACTACCGTGCTGTCTCCGTCAACGACGCGGTGACGAACACGCTCGACGTCGACACCGACGTCATCGTCGACAACCATCTCGAACGACTAACCGACCTGGCGTCGATTCCCGACGACCACGTCGTCCGCATCGGACGCGCGATAGACGAAGTTTCGACCGGCATTGCCGGCCGGCGAACGCTCGAGATCCCGTATCGATCGGGAGCCGGTCTCGATCGCCGCTGTGAGGTCAGGATCGCGACCGTCGACACGGCAGCTGCGAGCCTCGCGCTCGTCTTTCGCGACGTCACGGATCAGCACGACTACGAACAACTCGTCCACTCGCTGCACGAGCTCACCCGGTGGCTGTTAGAGGCGACCGATCCGGAAGAGATCTGTGCGATCGCCGTTCACGCGGGGAGCGACCTGCTCGACTTGCCGATCAGCGGCGTCTGGTTGCTCGACGACGAGCAGGGGTATCTGGATCCGATCGCGGGCACGGCTGGTGCGCACGAGCAGTTCGGCGGGTTGCCGACGTTCTACCCCGGCGAGGGACTCGTCTGGGACATCTTCGAATCGGGTGAACCGGCCCTCTTCGACGATCTACAACAGGTATCGGGACTCTACAACCCGGACACGCCGCTCGAAAGCGAGATTATCGCACCGATCGGGACCCACGGCGTGTTGATGACGGGCTCGCTCGAAGCGAATCGATTCGACGAAACCGACCTCCAGTTGCTCTCGACGCTCACCGAGAACACGAGCGCGGCCCTCGACCGATCCGATCGCGAACGGACGCTCCGCGACCGAACCGAGCGCCTCGAGCGACAGTCCGAACGGCTCGAAGCCGTCGCCACGGTGCTCTCGGAGGACCTGAAGGAGCAACTCACGGCCGTAGGCGACGCACTGGACTCGGGCGGGGCCACCCAGTCGGACTGGGAGTTTCCCTTCGCCGAGGACGACGTCGCCGTCACCCTCGATCGGACCGAGCGCCTCGTCGACGACATCCGCGAGTACGCCCGAAACACGACGTCCGTGGGCCGGCGCGCCCCGGTCGACCTGGAATCGGCGATCGAGGACGCCGTCGAGCAGTCACGACTCGAGAGTGCGGCGATCGTCATCGACGACGGTGCGACGCTCCGTGCGGATCCGGACCGGTTCAGGTACCTGCTAGAAACGGTGTTCGACGACGCCGCCGCCCGGTCGAGCGGGGACGTCACGATACAGATCGGCACGGTCGGCGTCGAGACGCGAACCGACGGGCCCCGCGGATTCTACATTCTCGACGACGCCTCGAAGAACCCACCGACGGCCACCGACGGACTCCCGGACTTCTCGATCGACGGCGACGAGACCAGCGACGGACTCGGACTGGCGGTCGCACAGGCCATCGCCGAGGCCCACGACTGGTCGGTCTCGATCGGCGTTGGGGAGAACGGCGGCACCCGGTTCGAGGTCCGCGACGTGACGACGCTCGATCCGGCCTAGACACGTAAACTGAGCTTCCGACACCGACCTCTCGACGCAGCGTTCGCCGGACCTCGGGAGGAGTGGAGCCGAGCCCGAACAGACTGATACCCCAGCAACTGGGTGTGAGAAGAAAGCCGACAGCGGTGGTCAGGGGCGACCTTCAGGTCGCGTTTCGTGAAATATCCTGGCAGAGGCGGTGGTAGACGTCCTGATCGAACAGCGCTTCCATCGTATCGTCGACTTTCGTCCGAACGACTGCGAGTTCGTCGGTCAACTGGTCGTACTCCTGACTCGCCGACCGTTCGGCCTCGGTCTTCTGAGCGTCGAGTAACGCTTTCTTCGCCGCGAGCGAGAAGTACTCCTGTAACTGATCGTCGTAGGTCGACCGAAGCAGGAGTTGGTCGACGACCGACGTCAGATCGCCGCTTGAGACTGGTTTGACGAGGTAATCGTCGAACCCCATCTCGATGATGTCGAAGTCGGGTTCGACGGCGGTGACCATCGCAACCCGGCAATCGAGCGAGCGCTCTCTGATCGTGTCGAGAACCGTATCACCGGAGAGCCCTGGCATCCGTCGGTCGAGCAAGACGACGTCGACCGATTCGTCGATCGCCTCGAGTCCGTCGGCGCCGTCGTAGACCGTCTCGACGGAGTAGTCGTCGTCGAGCCAGGCGCCGTACAGATCCGCGAGGTCCGGCTCGTCTTCGACGACCAGTACGTGCGGATTACGTGGCATGTCCGTGTTCCCCACAGATAGCAGAGACGTCACGTCGAACCACCAAGAAGATATCGGGCAACAGCCGGCTGTGGGGCGTTCGATCGTGACACGCCGTAACAGACGAGAGGTCCGCCGGACGACTGTTGGCCCACTGGAGGTCCTCCGGACGACTGTCGGCCCACCGGAGGAACTGGCGCGAGTGCTACTCGAGTGCGTCGACAATCGTGGACCGTAGCGACCGAATCTCGGCCATCGTGTACTCGAACGACGTGTCGTCGACCGTGATCGAGAGGGTCCCGTCGTCGGTCGGGTGTCCGAGCGACCGGACACGTCCGGCGTCACCGACGATCTTGCGGACCGCGGTCGGATCTGTCGTCTGTACCAGAACGCGACCCGGCCCCTCGGCGAACAGGACGCCGGCGGCACCCGCGTCCGTCGTTGGCTCCGGCAGCGAGACTGACAGTCCCACATGAGGCGTACACAGTTCTGCAAGCGCCACCGCCAGGCCACCCTGACTGATATCGTGAACGGCACGCGTGGTCGGCTCTCGGGCGACCGCCGTAATGGCGTCGAGGCGCGCGCTCGGATCCGTGGGCAGATCCGGGCCGGGAGCCGTTCCACCGAACTGCGCCAGGTATTCGGAGCCGCCGAGTGACTCGGCTGGCCCGGAGTCGTCCGCATCGATCAACAGGAGTTCGCCCTCGGTGTCGACCGACGCCGTCGGCACGTCGACGCCCGGGCGTGAGCCGATCATCGCGAGCGTCGGCGTCGGCGGGATCGGACCACTCACCGAATCGTTGTAGAGGGAGACGTTCCCGCCGACGACCGGCACCGAGAGCGTCTCACACATCGAGGCCAGCCCGTCGACGATACCGGAGAAGCCGCCGTAGACGTCGGGTTTCTCCGGGTTTCCACCGTTCAGACAGTCGACAGCCGCGATCGGGGTCGCCCCCTTCGCTGCGAGGTTCGTCGCGTTCTCCAGGGCGACGGCTTTCGCGCCGGCCACCGGGTCCGACGCCGTCCAGTGTGGCGCGGCACCGGCGGAGATGGCGAGGCCCACCGGCTCGTCAGCGACGTCGCCCGCCGCGTCCACCCCGGGCGGGCTGACCTCGGGGAGCGCGAGGACCGCCGCGTCGTCGCCGGGACCCAGACTCGTTCGAACGCCGACTTCGTGATCGTACTGGCGATAGATCCACCGCTTCGACGCGGTGTTGGGGCTCGCGACGACGGCCTCGAACGCCTCGGAGAGGGCCGGAGCTGGATCTGGCAACGTGGTGGATGGCGTCTCCGGCGTGACCGACTCGAGATCGTTCATCGGGGCGCCCTCGCCCAGGAACTCCGCGTCGACGTCCACGACGATCTCTCGCTCGCCTGCGTCGTCGGTGTACGTACAGACGTAGTTCCCCTCGGTCACCTCGCCGATGACCGAACAGCCCAGATCGAACCGGTCGGCGACCTCGGCTACCCGGTCGACGTGTTCGGGGCGGACCTCGTAGCACATCCGCTCCTGAGATTCGGCCAGGAGGATCTCGAGCGGCGACATGTTGGGTTCGCGCTGGTGGACGCGATCCAGGTCGATCGCTGCACCGAGTCCACCCTTCGCGACGAGTTCACTGGAGGCGCCGCCGAGGCCCGCCGCACCCAGGTCGCGGGCGGATTCGACGAGGTCCTCGTCGACGAGGACCTCGTTCGCCTCGATGAGGAGCTTTTCGGCGTAGGGGTCGCCGACCTGGACGGCCGGGCGATCTTCGGTCTCTGCGTCCTCGTCCAGATCCTCGCTCGCGAAACTGGCGCCCCCGAGTCCGTCGCGCCCGGTCGCGTTGCCGACGAGCACGAGCTTGTTACCCGGCTCCTGTGCCACAGCCGTGATCAGGTTTTCCGGCGGGAGGCGGCCGACACAGGCGACGTTGACGAGCGGGTTACCCTCGTAGTCGGCGTGGAAGTCGGCGCTGCCGGTGACCGTCGGGACGCCGATGCAGTTGCCGTAGTGACTGATGCCCTCGACGACGCCATCCATGAGGTACTTCGAGTGTTCGTCCTCGAACGAGCCGAAGTAGAGGCTGTCGGCGAGTGCGATGGGATAGGCGCCCATCGAGAGCGTGTCCCGAACGATGCCACCGACCCCGGTCGCCGCACCGTCGAACGGGTCGACGTACGAGGGGTGATTGTGGCTCTCGATCCCCAGCGTGAGGTACAGATCGTCACTCTCGTCGGCCGTCGGCACCTCGACGACCGCCGCGTCGTCTCCCGGGCCGACCACGACCGACTCGCCCTCGCTCTCGAACGCGGACAACAGTGGCCGGGACGAGCGGTACGCACAGTGTTCGCTCCAGAGGTTTTCGAACAGCGCGGACTCCGCCGCCGTGGGCTCGCGCCCAAGCGCGTCGACGATGAGTTCGCGATCGGACTCGGGAAGACTCATTACCCGAGTGGTGCGAGTGACGGAGTAAAGGGGTTTCTAAACGCCGGTCGACAATCAAATCACCGCGACGCTCGAAACTGGCACCGTTCTCAGATCACCGGCGTACGGGGAACCGTTCACAGATCACGGGCGTACGGGGCACCGTTCTCGAGAGACCACAGGCGTACTGAGAGTCACGAACTGCGGCCTCGGGCGCCCGATATTCGGCGAGAGCTGCCGGCACAGTGGACTCTCCCTCGCCGACGGCGTGGCGGGTGGATCGGGGTACTTTTCTTCACCCGCTCGAAAGGGCTGGTGTGCAGACGGTCGAGCTTCACACCCACTCGTCGCGCTCGTACGACGGTCGCGATCCGGTGGAACTCATTCTCGAGCAGGCCGCAGCGATCGGCCTCGACGCCATTGCGATCACGGACCACGACGAGATCGACGCCAGCCTCGAAGCCGTCGAGCTCGCGCCGGAGTACGGGCTCGTCGCCATCCCCGGCATCGAGATTTCGAGCAAAGCGGGCCACGTCCTCGGCATCGGCATCGAGCGCGCCGTGCCACCCGGACTCTCGTTCGGCGAGACGCTCGACCGCATCCACGACCGCGGCGGGATCGCCATCGTTCCGCACCCCTATCAGGAGTCGCGCCACGGCGTCATGGCCAGGATCACGCGCGACGAACTCGCCGCGGCCGACGCGATCGAAGTGTACAACTCGCGACTGCTCACCGGTCGGGCGAACCGACAGGCCGAGCGCTTCGCTATCGAACGCGGCCTCCCGATGACAGCCGGGAGCGACGCCCACATCAGCGAGATGGTCGGCCAGGCGGTCACGCACGTCGACGCCGACGAACACTCGGCCGAGGCAATCGTCCAGGCGATCGCCGACGGCCGAACCGCCGTCGAGGGCAAGCGCACCCCCTGGCGGATCAGCTTTCAACAGGCTGCGGGGGCAGTCAAACGCCGAATCATCGCGATGCTCACGCAGCTCGGTCCATGACGGGCCCGACCGACCTCACGTTCGGCTCCGACCACGGGACGTCACAGGTCGTCCGACGGGCCATCGAAACCGGCGAGGCGCTCCCGGGAACCGGCGGCTTTGCCGGCGTCGTCGACGGGCGACTCGTCCGCGACGTGCTCGGTCGGGTACCTCTCTTCGTCGAGTCGAGTGCAGTCGAGTCCGACGACACGAGCGACGCGGGCGAGCGCTCGTGGCACCTGTCCGAGCACCCCGTCGAACAGTCCGATTGGAGTCACCGTCCAGCCTCGCTCTCGGAACCGGTCCCCGTCCCGGCCGGCACCGTGGACGGGCGACCGACCTGGTCGCTTCCCGATCCCGACCCTGTTGCCGACGCCGATCAGGTCCTGACGGAGCTCGACTGCGCCATCCGTCAGCGAACGCGCCAACACAGTGGCGACAACGTGGGCGTGGCGTTCTCTGGCGGCGTCGACTCCGCACTGCTGGCCGCACACGTCGACGCGCCACTGTACGTCGTCGGCTTCCCCGACAGCCACGACATCGAGGCGGCCGAAGCCGCGGCCGAGGCACTCGGCCGCACCGACGACCTCCACGTGACCGAGCTCACGCTCGACGACGTCGAACGGGCGGTCCCCACGGTCGCAGCCGCGATCGGGCGCACGAACGCGATGGACGTCTCGATCGCGACGGCCGTCTACCTCGTCGCCAGCGCCGCCGCGGCCGAGGGCGTCCAGTCGCTCGTGCTCGGTCAGGGCGCAGACGAACTGTTCGGCGGCTACGAGAAGGTACACCGACTCGACCATCGCGTCGAGGCGAACACGGTGGCCGGGGCCGTCCGAGAACTGCTCTCGTCGCTCCCCGACCAGCTGGCCCGTGACGTCCTCGCGGTAACTGCCGCCGGCGTCGATCCGGTCGTCCCGTACCTCTCAGACGAGGTCGTCGGCCCAGCACTCTCCATGCCGACGGACCTGTACGGCACGGAATCCGCCAGAAAGCAGGCACTCAGACGGCTCGCTCACGAGTCCCTTCCCGAGTCGATCGCCACCCGTGAGAAGAAGGCATTCCAGTACGGCAGCCTCGTCTCACGGGAACTCGACCGCCTCGCCCGGCAGGCCGGGTTCAAGCGACGGATGGACGACCACGTCGGACAGTACATCGACTCGCGGATCGACGGTACCAGTGAGAACTAGACTGTTTGAGAGCGATTTTGACGTTCAGCCACGCCACTATAGCTGTGAGAACGTTCTCAGCGATGACCCAGGCGGCCAGACAGGTTGCACAACGAATCCAGGAAGTGAGAACGCCGAAGAGAGTAGGTGAGTGAGGGCCCGTCGATCAGTCGAACACGTCGTACTCGCTCTTTACCGGGCTGGACTCGGCGTCTTCGTCGGCGTTTTCGCCCTCGCCGCGATGGTCGGCCACCCGCTGTCGGTTGATCTCGCCGATCCGGCCGAGGATCGACTCGACCGTCTCGTCGACACGCGATTGGACCTCGCTGTCGTCGTTTTTGACGATCGGCCCGTGACCATCGGTCTTTCCGAAGTCCGGATGCATTGGGAAGGACCCGACGAGTGGGATCTCGTAATCAGAGAGCGTCTGTTCGACACCCTGTCGGTCACCGAGCAACCGGTGTTCGTCACCACAACTCGGACAGACGAACGAACTCATGTTCTCGACGACGCCGATGACCGGCGTGTCGTGTTCGTTGTACATCTCGATCCCCTTTCGGGTGTCGTCGAGTGCCATGTCCTGGGGCGTCGTGACGATAACCGTCCCCGTGACGGGCATCGCCTGCAGGAGGTTGAGCGTGGCGTCACCGGTGCCTGGCGGCAGGTCGACGACGAGGTAGTCGAGGCGACCCCACTCGACACCCTCGAAGAATTTCATCATGAACTTGTTGACCATCGGGCCACGGAGCATGGCCGGATCGTCGTCGTTCTCGAGCAAGAAGCCGGTACTGATGACACGAACGCCGTCGGACCGAGGCGGGACGAGTTCGTCGTCCGGAGTGACTCCAGGTTCGCTCTCGACCGGGAGGATTCGCGGGACGTTGGGGCCGTGGATGTCTGCGTCGAGCAGTCCGACCATCGCGCCACGCTTTTCGAGGCCGGCAGCGAGGTTGGCCGCGACGGTGGTCTTGCCGACGCCGCCTTTGCCCGAGGAGACGGCGATGACGTTCTTCACGCGGGGGAGCACTTCGGCGTCGAATCCGATGTCCGCCCCGACGCGCGCCCTGATATCCGGTTCGGCACCAAGCTCCTCGATCGCGTCGCGGATGGCGGTACCGACGTGCGCTTCCGCCTCGTCGTACGGCGTGTTGAGCGCGAGTGAGACGGTCACCGTCTCGTCGTCGATCTCGATATCGTTGATGAGGCCGAGTGAGACGACGTCGTCGCCGAGCGTGGGATCCTCGACGGTAGCTAACGCGTCGTAGACGTCTTCGGTGGTTGGTGAACTCATAAAGTCGTCGTGACCGAACTAGGCCGTCACGACTCTTGTATGTTTGCTAATCGGGTGATCCGAACCGCGAGAAGGCAGTGTGTACGAACGCACAGAGCGGAGAATCAACGATTCGCGAGACCGATCGAACGGCCGGCGTGTCGAAACGGACGCCGCCGGTGGCGAATTCGGCGAGTGGGTTCAGCCGAGCGGCGACGGTGCGCCGCCGTAGAAGACCAGGCCGATCAGGACGGTGAGGATCAACATCCCGACCCACATGTTCGCGGTGATCCCGACGAGGTAGACGACGCCGAGCAGGCCCGTCTTCTCGTCGCTCGGGTTCCCGACGAACCACGAGATGGTCATTACGTAGACCGGCATCAGGATCAGTCCGAAGATGATCCACGTCCCCGGTCCGGAGAACCCGGTCGTCCCGCTCGTGGGCTCGTAGCCGTGGTACAGCGGCAGGTTCGCGACCGCGGACGCCGTCACATCGAGTGCACCAGCGAGGAGGCTCATGCTTCCACCTCCGTCGAGCCGTGCTCATCGTGATCGCCACGAAGGTGCTCGATCGAGTGGAGTTCGACGATCGGAATCATCTTCGAGACGAACAGGAAGATCAGTGCGACCATCCCGATCGTGCCGAGGATCGACGCGATCTCGATCAGGCTCGGCACGTACGTCCCGGGGACCCCGCTGTACATACTGAACTGCACGTAGAGGAATCCCTCGACGACGAACAGGACCTTCTCGATCAGCGTCGCCGACAGCACGGCGAACGCGGTGATGATCGCTCGCGTCTTGGTGAAGAGTTCGGGTCGAAGCGCCTGGGCGAAGATGTACATCAGACTGCCGGCCACCAGCCCCATCGAGACCATGTACAGCGGCGCGTGAAGTTTGCCGTGGGCGGCTTCGAGTGCCGCCACGCCAGGGAAGTAGACGCCGTTGATGATCGTCTGGAGCTGGAACCACAGCAGCATCAGGCTGAAGAACCCGAGCCAGAGCAAGAGCCCGCGGAAGATGTCACGGGTGATGATGTGATGCCAATCGTACGCGCGCGTGAACGCGGCAGCGGCGATGGTCACACCGCTGATCGCCGACGTGAGGGCGATCGCGAGGAACATCGGCCCCTGAATGCCGCCGTCCCAGATCGGGTAGGTCGCGAGGAGCGAGAACAGCCACGGGATAACGCCGCCGTGGAGCAAGAGCGGAGCCATGATGATGATCGCCGCGGCGATCCACCAGACCATCCGCTCGATGATCTCGTCCTCGGCTTCCGAGTAGCCGAAGGTCAGAATCTTGTAGACGGGTTCTAGGATGTCCGGGAGGTCATCACGGAGACGGACGATGTCGTAGCGAATCGTCAGCCCGAGGTACGTCGCCGTCAGGACGAAGTACGCCGTGATGACCGTCACGTCCCACACAAGCGGTGAGTTGTGGACCGTGATGTGATAGTGGCTGATGACACTCGTGACCATGCGGTCCGGACGTCCCATGTGCACGAGGATGTAGAATCCGGCTGCGGAGAGGCCACCGAGGGTCAGGAGTTCGGCCATCCGCGCGACCGGCATGTATCGCTCCATGCCGAGCAGTCGGACGGCTGCGGAGAGGATGATCCCGCCGTGGGCGATCCCGACCCACCAGATGAAGGCGCCGATGTAGACGCCCCAGGTGACACCGCCACCGCTGCCCCAGTCGCCGAGACCGGTGACGACGAGCCCCTTCTGCAGCTGGTAGGCCCAGCCAACCAGGAAGAGAGCGAACGCCAGCCCAGCGATGGCAACGAGAGCGACCCACTTCTTCGTCAGCGTGTTGACCGGGCGGAGGATGTCCGCCTCGGATGGGGTTTCGGCGCTCATTTAGAGCCCCCGGACGGTTTCTTCTTCGATCACGTCCATACGATTGTCGACGACCGAAGCATCCGAGCCGTCGGCCCGGGAGTACGTAATGTCCGAGTACTGTGTCACGTTTTTGCCCTCGGGGATCTCTTCCGCCGGGATCTGCTGGGCGTGTGGACCCGGTTCGTTACCGATGTATGTGACGTTCGGACTCGTTCCGACCTCCTCCAGGAGGTTGAACGCCGAGGCCTCGTCGCCAAAGACGGATTTGAGGGTGCTACGAGCGTCGCCGAACGTCTCCTCGCCGAGGTTGAGCGTACGCCTGACCTCGGTCGACTCGAAGTCGATGCCGGCCGCGACGAGCGCATCGTTGTAGGCGCGGGCTTCCTCGACTGCAGCCGCCATCGACCGATTCCGGTCGAGATCGTTGGAGAGTTCGATGTCGTCGGCGATGATGGTGATCGCTCGAATCGTCCCGATCAGTTCGTAGCCGTTCACCGAGAAGTACGACGACTGGACGAAGTCGATCTGGAAGAGATCGAACGCCTCGTCGAGCGTCGCCTCCCCGGTCGTTCCAAGTTCCGACTCGATCTCGTCGATCGACGGGAGGGGCGATGCTGGTGCAGCGCCGCCCGGACCGTTGAAGAAGTTCTCGACGGCACGACCGAACGCGGGGTAGTCGGCGTAGACGCTCGGATCGCTTCCGTCCTCGTTGACGTCACCGAACTGGATCGCGCCTGGCGGACAGGCGTCCATACAGGCTGTCGTCCCGACCTTGTCTTCGCCACCGTAGCCGTCCTGGCGACTCGGGCAGAACGTACACTTGCTCATGACGCCACGTGGGGACCGGCTGTCGACCGGTCGGTCGCGGTAGTCGTGGATGTGATCGCCCGTCATGTCTGAGTGCTGTTCCGCGATCGCATCCTGACTAACGTCGGGTTCGTCCCACTGGAAGTAATTGACCCCGTACGGGCAGGCGACCTGACAGTAGCGACAGCCGATACAGACGTCGTAGTCGGTCAGGACGATGCCGTCCTTACTTCGAGTGTGGCGAGCCGTCGTCGGGCAGACCTTCTCACACGGTGCGTCAGTACAGTGCTGACACGGCCGGACGAGATACGGCCAGTCCTTGACGCTGGCCTCGTCGGGATTCTCCGGCGCCCCGACGGTGTCGTCCTCGTAGGCCATGACGTACATCCAGTTGACGCCCTCGTCGAGGTTGTTCTCCTCGCCGCACGCCTGCATGCAGGAGAGACAGCCGTCACAGACCTCGAGGTCGATCGTCATGCCCCACTGCGTTCCGGAGGTGTCACCGCCGGAGGAGGGAGCGTTGGCGTCTCGGTCTCGGCCGTCAGCGAGTGCACCCACGCCGAGTGCGGCACCGCCGACGCCCATCTTCTTCATCACGTCACGTCGGCTCTGGTCGCCATCAGCGAGCGACGTGAGAGCGTCGACGAGCCCGCCGTCCTCGTCTTCGAGCTCCTCGATCGCGTCCGCCGTCGGACGCTCGTCTTCGCCGAACTCGTCGAGTACCTGTTCGTGGTACTTTTCCTGAAACTCGGCTTCCGTCAGTTCACCAGCGACGAGTCGCTGGGCATCTTCGGCCATGGCGAGTCCGAGCTCCGTGTCGTGCTCGGTATCGTCGAGCATCGACGTGAGCTCTGACTCCCACTCAGCACCGAGTGGATGGAACGATTCGTCCTCTGTATTCGTGCTCATTGTGCCGGCCTCACTGGACTAGGCTCGTCGTGGTGCCATTGAAAAGGTGTCGACTTCCGGGCGGCACTAGATCGGGCCGAACTGACTCGGCTTCGGCGTCCGCCGCTGGCCCCCTTGTCCCCAGTCCCCCGGTCCGAAATCGGTCCATTCCGCCACAGTCCGTCGTCTCTATTCCCGCACATTGGTTCAGACGACCCCACTCCGTCTCGGTTAATCCTTCCCCCATTCCCACCGGCTGGGAATGGCAACGCACACAATCCGGCTCAGACCACTGTCGGATCTGTCACGAGTTTCGGTTTGCAGCCGTATCGTATTCGCTCGGCCCGGGGGCGTGGCGCAGCTGGCCATCGACACTGACCGACGAATCGCGAGGCGTGTACTTGTGGCACTCTCCCACCAATACCAGGTGTCTGTACCCGCGGTCTGTACCCACGTATCGAAACCCTTACTCCCGGCAGGGGAGTCACATCGCGCATGAGCGAGGACGCCGTCACCGAAAAGGACGTCCGCCACGTCGCGTCCCTGGCACGGGTCGCACTCGCGGACGACGAAGTCGATCGGTTCACCACGCAGTTCGAGGAGATCCTCGACGCCTTCGAGACGCTCGAAGACGTCCCCTCGGTCGAACGGTCGGCCGAACTAACGAACGTCCTGCGGCCGGACGAGAGACGTGACTCGCTCTCGTCGGCACAAGCACTCGAGAACGCCCCGGAAACCGAAGATGGCCGCTTCAAAGGGCCGAACGTCTCCTGATCATGTCCGACGCATTCATCACCGAAACCGAACTCGGCGGCGCCGAAGACGGTGTGCTCGCAGGGAAGACGATCGCAATCAAGGACAACATCTCCACGGAGGGCGTCAGAACGACCTGCGGGTCGGCCATGCTCGAAGACTACGTGCCACCGTACGACGCGACCGTGGTCGAACGCGTCCACGATGCGGGGGCGACGATCGTCGGGAAAGCCAACATGGACGAGTTCGGGATGGGGACGACGACCGAGACCTCGTTCGTCGGACCGACCGACAACCCGGCCGCACCGGGACACGTCCCCGGCGGCTCCTCCGGTGGCTCCGCGGCCGCCGTCGCGGCCGGCGACGCCGATCTCGCACTCGGGAGTGACACCGGCGGATCGATCCGGTGTCCGGCGGCGTTCTGCGGCGTCGTCGGCATCAAGCCGACCTACGGCCTCGTCTCTCGCTACGGGTTGATCGCGTACGCGAACAGCTTAGAACAGATCGGGCCGCTGGCACCGACCGTCTCCGAGGCGGCGTCGCTGCTCGACGTGATCGCCGGTCCCGACGACTGCGACGCGACCACGCGATCGGATCCGGGTGAGGGTTCCTACGCCGACGCGGCTGACGGGTCGGTCGACGGGATGACGATCGGCGTCCCGACGCAGCTCGTCGAAGGGGCCGACGAGGGGGTCCGGGAGACGTTCGAGAGCGCCCTCGAATCCCTCGAAGCACAGGGGGCGACGACGACCGAAGTCGACCTCCCCTCGGTCGAACAGGCCGTCGAGGCCTACTACGTGATCGCCATGTCCGAAGCCTCGTCGAACCTGGCTCGATACGACGGCGTCAGATACGGCCACAAGAGCGACACCGACGGCAACTGGAACGAGTCGTTCGCCCAGACGCGATCGGAAGGCTTCGGCGAAGAGGTGAAACGACGAATCCTGCTGGGTACGTACGCCCTCTCGGCAGGCTACCACGACAAGTACTACGCGAAAGCCCAGCAGGCACGTGACTGGATCAAACAGGATTTCGATCGCGTGCTAGACGACGTCGACGTCCTCGCCTCGCCGACGATGCCGGTCCCGCCGTTCGAACTCGGCGAGAGCCTCGACGATCCGCTCGCGCTCTACCTCGCCGACGCGAACACGGTCCCGGTCAATCTGGCCGACCTGCCGGCCATCTCTGTCCCCGCCGGTGAGACGGACGGCCTCCCCGTCGGCATCCAGTTCGTCGGCCCCGCGTTCGGCGAACGAACGATCATCTCGGTCGCCAGCGCCCTCGAATAAGCGCGTCGAGACGAGGGGGAGTACCGAACCGGGACAGTCGAGGGATAAGTTTTTATCGGCCGTCCATGTACACTGTCACCAAGACGAACCAGTCGCCGATGATTCACGACGCTACTACCGACGTCGCGTTCGACGAGTTCTCCCGAGCCTGCGATATCGTCGAGGAGTACTTCGGAACGACGATCGACGACGTCGCCCTGCACGCTCCCGTCTCCCGCCGACAGCTCGTGGCCATCCTCGCGCGGGCACAGCTCGTCGGACGCGAGCTCGCCGGCACCGAACCGCTCACCGTCGAGCGGGCGGTTCACCAGTCGAACGACGAGGGCGTCTACTGGCTCGACGACGGCTTCTGGGACGACATTCGCGGCCGCCACAACCTCACCCCCGACGAATCTCGCGCGGCACGGGAAGTCCACCGACGGATCGTCGAAGCGATCGCGGGCGACGTCCCCTACTACAACCGCGAACGTGACCCGTACGTCCTCATCGAACGGCAACTGTCCCGGGCCTGAGACAGAGTTGCTATCGTCTCGTTCACGTCCTGACCGGTCCCAGTAGTCCTCAACGTGCGAGAATCTCCGGCACGAACGTGTAGATCATCCACGGGTGTACCGAACGGTTCCCAGTCGAGTGCGACGAGGAGGCCGTCGAGCGTTCGACGAAAGAAAGCGATCGTCACCGGACCACCGATCGGCGCCTCAATCCTCGTACGCGAGGTTCATGATCCACTGCGAGAAGGCGTCGCTGTTAGCGTCGACTTCCTCCTCGCCGATGAACGGCGAGAGCATGTCGCCGGCCATCAGCAGGCGGAAGTCGAGGTCCCGCGCGGTCGGCGTGATGTAGTAGGTGTTGTGTCCATCGTAGACCGCGTCCTCACGGTCGACGAGTTCCTTCTCGACGAGGTTCTCGACGATCCGACTCCCCTTGCGCGAGGAGACGCCGAGTTCTTTCCAGAAGTCGCTCTGGTGGATGCCGCCGGACTGGCGGACGAGTTCGAGGCCGGCCCGTTCGTCCTCCGACAGGTCGGCTTCGACCTCGGCGAGACTCACGATACCACCTCGGCGCAGTGACGTCGTACCCGGAACCCTGTCTCCATACCCCAACAACGGGTTCCAATCCGCTTAAATGTGGCTTTCGACGTCGATCGACTCGAATGGCGTCTCGCAGGGCGGGCCATCGGCGTATTCGTACGTAATGGACCGCCCGATCGAGACGAGTGAGGCCGAACGCGTGCCGTAGGAGTCGCCGTGTTTGCAGACGCCGTAGTCGTGATCGGCCATCACGCCGCTGGCACGATCGAGCCACGCTTCGGCAGTCTCGTCGGTGGCTGGCGCGAGTGCGGTCCGGACGGCGACGGCGCTCTCCGCCTGTTCCCGCCCCAGTTCCTCACGGGCCGACGGGATCTGGGGCTCGACCGACCGTCCGACGTTGACCAGCACGTGTACACCAGGGTCGAGCTCGACTCGATCGAGCGTCCCGTCCCAGGCGTGTATCGTCGCCGTCTCGGCGTCCGCAATCGCCAGGTAGAACCCATCGTACTCGGCGTCTGCGACGGATTCCTCGACGAGGCGGCCGGCCGCCGTCGCCGACTCGCTCGCGAGTGCATCCGCGACCAGCTTCCCGCGTGATCGCTCACCTGCCAGTTCAGCGTCGGTCCAGCGGTTCGTGAGCGCGACGAGTACCCCGTGTTCGTTGACGCCGATCCAGGTGCCACCGGCCTCGGCGTCGCGCGGCGCGACGACGACCGGATCCCCACGATACCGACCCGGCGGCTCGGCGGGTCGATCGAGCGCTTCGTCGCGCGTGGCAGCCGCGACGACGGGTGCCTCCGCGAACACCTGCCACGCGAGGATGAACGTGCACATAGTCGGTACACGCGCAGGACGGACTAAAGGCGTTCTCACCCGACGACGCGGTACGGTCCACCGGACAGACGCAGCACCTGGGAAGGACAGTGAAATCGGTAAAAACAATGCCGATCGTAGCTACGACAAACACATGGCTCGGCCAGTGGGTAAGGTTCCGGAGGCCAAACACTTGCCTACAATCGGTGGCGTGTGCCACGCTGCGGCCGTTCTCTACCTCTATCATGCCATCCGCCGACAGCCAGTCACCGATCTGCTTACCCCGATTTCCGTCGGCACCGTCGCGGAAAGTGTATACGTCGCGATCGGACTGTTCACGATCGGTTACGTGATGGTTCACGTAGCCGTCGCCCACCGGCGATACACACCGTTGCTCGCGGCTGTGACGTTCTACGTCGGTGCGACGTATACGAGCTGGAGAGACATTCAAAGCGCCCTCGATTCGGGAGTGGAACCCCTGTTGACGATTCGGTTGGACGCGATCTACGTATACTGGTGGATATTCCCACTCACGGCTATCGTGTTACTGTGGGTGCTAGAGGATCTGGCAAGAGGGATCGTCCGGCGACGCTGACGGACGCGGACGGGTGTCGGCTTACTCCGTCAGCGTATCGAGGACGCCGAGAATTCGCTCTTCGTCAGCTCGGTCGGGACCGTTTTCCCGGCCGGTTCGATCCGACGCGAGGTGGTCGTCGACCGTTCGCTCCATCGCCTCAGACAGTGGTGTCGACTCCCAGCCGAGCTGGGCGACCTTCTCCGTGGTGAGCATGTGGGGCGGGTCTCGGTAGAGGACGAAGTCCTCGAGCGCGAGGTCGGCTGCAGCGAGTTCGCGGGCGCCCGCGGTGACGAGTTCGACCCCCGCTTCGTGGTCGGGGTCGACGGCGGCGAGCGACTCGTCGATCAGTTCGAGCATGCCACGTAGGGTTACGGCGCGCTGGTCGCCGACGTTGTACGACTCGCCGGGTTCGCCCTCCTCGGCGACGATCCGCATCCCGCTCGCGACGTCTTCGACGTAGACGCGGTGCCAGAGGTTCGTCCCGTCGCCGGGGAGGACCACGCGGTCGAAGCGGTGAATGCGGTCGATCCAGTAGTCGAGGCGTTCGGTGTAGTCGTGGGGGCCGTAGACGATCGGCGGGCGAACGCTCATCGCGTTGACGCCGTCGGCGGCCGCCTCGAAGACCGCGCGATCACCCTCGGCCTTTCGCGGTCCGTAGGTGTCCGACTCGTCAGCGATGGCCTGCTCGTCGGTGCACTCACAAAGTGGCGTGAACCCCTCGCGCTTCGGAAGGTCCTCCCGGCCGTAGGCAGCGCCGCTCGAGATGTAGACGTAGGCGTCGACGTCGTCGAACACCGTCGTCGCCTGGCGGACGTCCCGCGGGAAGTACGCGACGCAATCGAAGACGGCGTCCGGCTCGACCGCAGCGGCCTCGACGAGGTCGCCGTCGTCGGTCCGGTCCCCCTGCACGTGGTCGACGCCGTCGGTGTCGGCGAACGGGTTCTCGTGATTCCCACGGTTGAACAGCGTCACGTCGTAGTCGTGTTCGAGCAACTCCTCGACCAGGTGGCGACCGATAAAGCGCGTGCCGCCGATAACGAGCGCATGGTCCATACGAATCGGATCACCCCTGCGGACAATAACGATGCCGGAGTCGGAACCGGCTGAAATCGGGCCGACGCGACACGACGACTACGCCGGGTCCTGCGTGGAGGGGCTGGTAAGGTACTCGCTAGCCCACCCCCAGATGAAGAGGCCGATCGAGAGGGCGACCCAGAGTCGAACCGCGGGAGCCATCGGGTCACGGACGACGACGGGTGCGATCAGCGGGCCCTCGATCCAACCCCAGAGTGCGAGCGCTTCGAGAAGGACCCAGGTGAGAACGAACAGATAGCCGAGCGTGCGCCCCCGCTGCGAGCGAGCCCACACAAGCAGACCCGAAACGATCCCGAGCACAGAAGCGAGCACCACGAGAACGACGAACGCACCCAGCCACAGGCGACCGGCGGCCCCCGCTTTCCCGGTCGGCGCCACCCACAGCGAGTAGCCGTAGCTGAGCGGGAGATAGAGACCGAAGCCGGCGAGTAACAGACTGAGACCGACGTGGCCAGAGGAACGAGTACTCATCGAGACGAATTCGTCCGGGCGAGCAGTTAAAAGCGAAGGATTCGTCCCAGTCCGTGCGATCGCCACAGGCGAGTCGAGCCGGCACCCGATTCAGCGATCGTCGAAGACGAGTGAGCCGTCGACGAGCGTCGCCACGACATCGATCTCGTCGATCCCATCCGGTTCGTCCCAGGGCGACTCCGAGAGCACGGCGAGATCGGCTCGCTTCCCCACCTCGATCGTCCCGAGTCGGTCCTCGTCGAATCCGGCATACGCCGCACCGATGGTGTACGCGCGAATGGCTTCAGTCACCGAGAGTCGCTGGGACGCCGTCGGTGCGTTGACGGCGTGGTGGATCCCGAGCAGCGGGTCGAGCGGCATGCTATCGGAGCCGAACGCGAGCGGGGCACCCGCGTCGAGGACTGCTCGGAGCCGATTGGATCGTTTTCGCCGCCCTTCGCCGAGGCGCTGGTCGTACAGCCCGCCCGGCTGGGCCCACTGGTGGAAGTTCGGCTGCATCGACGCGACGATCCCCGCGTCGGCCATCGAGGCGAGTTGTTCGTCGGTCGCGAGTTCGACGTGTTCGATGCGGTGACGAGCGGTCGGTGCGGTCTCCGTGTCGGCGAGGACGTCGACCGCCGCCCCGATCGCCTCGTCGCCGATCGCGTGGACGGTCAGCTGGAAGTCGTAGTCGACGGCCCGGGTAGCGACCTCGCGGAGTTCGTCGGGCTCGACGACCCACTGGCCGCGGCCGTCGTCGGGGCCCTCCTCGCTGGCGTCGGATCCCGTGCCGTCGAGGTCCTCGTACGGTTCGAAGAGCTTCGCCGTCCGGGCGCCGATACTCCCGTCGGTGAAGGACTTGATCCCGCCGGTTCGGACGAAGTCACTCCCCGCGTTCGTCGCGAGGCCGACGTCGATCGCCGTCTCCAGATGATCGCTCCAGTAATCGAGCCGGACCCGACAGTCGAGGTCGCCGTCGCGATCCAGTTCGCGGTAGATTCGCGGCGCGCGGGAGTGGCGAACTTTCTCGTGGACGCCGGTGACCCCGAGCGAGGTGGCGTGGTCGATCGCCGCCGTCACGAGTTCACGCGTCTCCGCGTCAGAGTCGTCCGAGCCACCCCAGACCTGAGTTGCGGCGTCCTCGACGACCACACCGGTCGGCTCACCGTCTGCCGTCCGGACGTCGTCGGCCGGGAGGTCGGGGAGCAATCGGTCGAGCGCGACGGAGTTGAGCGACGCGGTGTGCATATCGACGCGCATCGCGACGACGGGCCGTTCCTCGCTGATCGCGTCCAGATCCTCCCGTGTCGGGTAGCGCGATTCGGGCCACTCGCTCTCGTCGTAGCCGAATCCGAGGATCCACTCACGGCCGGTCTCGGCCTGACGGTCTAGTTCGTCGAGCGCGTCGTCGAGACTCGCGGCGTCGGAGAGATCCGCGTGGACAAGGTACAGGCCCTGCGTTTCCATGTGCGTGTGTGCGTCGATAAATCCCGGTACGACCGTTCGTCCCGCACAATCGATCACGGTCGTCTCGACGCCCTTGAGGTGTTCGATCTCGACGGTTCGTCCGACGCGGACGATCTCGCCGTCGCGAATCGCGATCGCCTCCTGAACGTCCGCTGACTCCCCTTCGTCGGCTATCGTGACTGTGCCAGTGCCGTCGGTCGCCCCCGCCAGGGTGTGGACGTCCCCGTCGAGCAAGACGAGATCTGCAGCCTCGGTCATGACCTGACCGGTGCGTGGCAGTCCCAAAACGATTGCGCCTCCGGCGAATCGCGGCGGGGATCGCCACCGCGTCACGATCGCCGATGGTTATCCGTGGCGTCGCGGGGAGCACAGGATCGAACGGAATCAGCAACTGTTAGGACCGGGCCCCGTCTCGACTGACGCATGAGCGACGCCGAGACCCTGGCCGACCGCGTCCGCGACGGCGAGCTTCGACTGTACGAACTGGACGACCACGCGGACTCAGACACCGCAGCCGAGGCCCGTCGCCGATTGCTGGAGGCCGAAACCGACACGACCCTCGAGACGATCGGCGACTACTCGTTCCCGGCCGCCGAGGCAGCCGACACGGCCATCGAGAACATGATCGGTGCTGCCCAGATCCCCATGGGCGTCGCCGGTCCGGTCGCCGTCGACGGTGGGGCGGCCAGCGGCGAGTACTATCTCCCGCTCGCGACGACCGAGGGCGCGCTAGTCGCCTCCGTCAACCGCGGCCTCTCCGTCATCGACGACGCAGGTGGCTCGACCGCCCGCGTGACGAAGAACGGAATGACGCGCGCGCCGGTTTTCCGGGTCGACGGCGTCGCCGAAGCGGCCGAGACCGTCGAGTGGGTCGAGTCGCACGAAGCCGACCTCCGCGAGGCGGCCGAGTCGACGACCAGCCACGGCGAACTGCTCGGCGTCGAGCCCTACGTCGTCGGCGACTCCGTCTACCTCCGCTTCGCCTACGACACGAAAGACGCGATGGGGATGAACATGGTCACGATCGCGACCCGCGAAGCCTGCGACGTCGTGGAGGCCGAGACGCCAGCCTCGCTCGTCGCGGTGTCGGGCAACCTCTGTTCGGACAAGAAGCCTGCAGCGATCAACGCGGTGGAAGGACGCGGCCGGTCGGTCACCGCAGACGTCGTCATCCCCGGAGAACTCGTCGAGGATCGGCTGGGAACCACGGCCGAGGGGATCGTCGAGGCCAACACTCGCAAGAACCTGATCGGTAGCGCGAAGGCCGGCAGCCTCGGGTTCAACGCACACGCGGCGAACGTCGTCGCCGCGGCCTTCCTCGCGACGGGCCAGGACGAGGCTCACGTGGTCGAGGGCTCGAACGCGATCACGACGATGGAGACCCGTGAGCGTGACGAAGACGGGTCCGAAGACCTCTACGCCAGCATCTCGCTGGCCTCCCTCCAGGTCGGCACCGTCGGCGGCGGCACGAAACTGCCGACCCAGGCCGAAGCGCTCGACGTCCTCGACCTGCGTGGCAGTGGAGAGCCCGCCGGTGAGAATGCGAACGCGCTGGCCGAGGTCATCGCCGTCGGCGCGCTGGCGGGCGAACTCTCCCTGCTCGCCGCCCTCTCCTCGCGGCACCTCGCAAGCGCGCACGAAGACCTCGGAAGATAGGAGGGGTTGGACTGGACGATAGGAGGAGGGTTGGACGATAGGAGGAGGACGGCGGTGGGTGCTTCACAGCTGACGAGGGCGGTCGCGTACATCCGAGTGGGAATGTGGAAACGATCACATCACGAGGTGGGCCGCTCAACGTGGACGAACGAAGGCAAACGACCGCCTCGGTACGACCCGGTATCCGCAGAATAATTCACCAGCCACTGGCGCAAATATTGCGCTATTCGGGAGACTCAGGCGCGTGAATGACTCACCGGGGTGATGGCTTCGGAAGCTTCTTTATCCAGTCCGTCAAGCACACAGACACAGATGGCTGTACTCTGGCTGGACGAGATCGGCGCCGACGACCTGGAGTCCGTCGGGGGCAAAGGCGCGTCCCTGGGCGAGCTTACGGGAGCAGGGCTGCCGGTCCCGCCTGGCTTCGTCGTCACCGCTGGCACCTACCGGGAGTTCATCGAGAACGCCGGCATCGACGAGGAGTTGTTCGATGCCGTCGAGGTCGACGTCGAGGATTCGGCCGCCCTCGCCGACGCTGCCGACCACGCACAGGAACTCATCGAGGAGACGCCGTTCCCCGAGGAGTTGCGCGAAGAGATACTCGCCGCCTACCACGACGTCGGGACGGCCGACGAGGAGGCGTTCGTCGCGGTCCGCTCGTCGGCCACCGCGGAGGACCTGCCCGACGCCTCGTTCGCCGGTCAGCAGGAGACGTTCCTGAACGTCACAGAGGACGATTTGCTCGACCGCGTCCGCCGGTGCTGGGCCTCGCTATTTACCCAGCGGGCGATCTACTATCGACAGGAACAGGGCTTCGATCACTCGGCAGTCAACATCGCCGTGGTCGTCCAGCAGATGGTCGACGCCGAGAAGTCCGGCGTCATGTTCACCAGCCACCCCTCGACCGGCGACCCGACCATGATCGTCGAGGCAGCCTGGGGCCTGGGCGAAGCCGTCGTCTCGGGTGCGGTCTCACCGGACAACTACGTCGTCGATCGTGCTGACGGCGAGATCGACGTGACGATCGCCGACAAGAAGGTCAAACACGTCAAAGACCCCGAGACAGGCGAAACCGTCGAAGTCGACGTCGATCCCGAGGACCGCGAAAAGCGCGTCCTGTCGGACGCCGACGTCGAACGACTCGTCGAACTCGGCGAACGGGTCGAATCCCACTACGACACCCCACAGGACGTCGAGTGGGCGATGGCCGACGGGGAGGACTACATGCTCCAGTCCCGACCGATCACCACGATCTCGGGTCCGGACGATATCACCGACGCCACCGGATCCGAGGGCGTCACGAGTGTCACCGACGGCAGCGGCGGGGTGGAGTCCGCCGGTGGCGAACTCTCAGGCGAAACCGTCGCCCCCGAAGGAGAGTTGCTCGTCGACGGGCTCGGGTCGAGCCCGGGCCGCGTCGCCGGCCCGGCCCGACTCGTGACGAAACTCGACGACCTCGACAAGGTCCGCCAGGGCGATATCATCGTCACCGAGATGACCACGCCGGACATGGTCCCCGCGATGAAGCGGGCCGCTGGCATCGTCACCGACGAAGGCGGCATGACCAGTCACGCCGCGATCGTCTCACGTGAACTCGGCGTCCCGGCGATCGTCGGCACGACGAACGCGACGACTGTCCTCGATGACGACCAGCAGATCACTTTGGACGGCGACAGAGGGCAGGTACTCGCCGGGAAGACGGTCGAGACGGAAGAGGAGACCGAGCCGGTCGAAGACGTCCGGCCGCAGTCGCCGGTCAAGCCGATGACGGCCACGGAGGTCAAAGTCAACGTCTCCATCCCGGAGGCGGCCGAGCGCGCCGCCGCGACTGGGGCCGACGGCGTCGGCCTCCTGCGCACCGAGCACATGATCCTCTCGCTGAACCGGACACCGGCGAAGTTCATCGAAGACGAGGGCGTCGACGCCTACGTCGACGAACTCGTCCAGGGCATCCGCGGCGTCGCGGACGAGTTCTACCCGCGCCCGGTCCGCGTCCGAACGCTCGACGCGCCGACCGACGAGTTCCGCCAGCTCGAGGGCGGCGAGGACGAGCCGAGCGAGCACAATCCGATGCTCGGCTACCGCGGGATTCGTCGGAGCCTCGACCGGCCCGACGTCTTCGCCCACGAACTCGAGGCGTTCCGGCGACTCTACGACCTCGGCTACGACAACGTCGAGATCATGCTGCCGCTGGTCAACGACGCCGAGGACGTCTACCGATCGAAGCGGCTCATGGAAGAGGCCGGGATCGATCCCGAGAAACGAACCTGGGGCGTGATGATCGAGACGCCGGCCTCGGCGCTCGGCGTCGAGGAGATGGCCGACGCGGGCATCGACTTCGCCTCCTTCGGGACGAACGACCTCACCCAGTACACCCTCGCCGTCGACCGGAACAACGAGCACGTCGCCGACCGCTTCGACGAGCTCCACCCAGCGGTCCTCAGACTGATCGGCGACGTCATCGAGCGCTGTCGCGAACACGGCGTCGACACCTCAATCTGCGGGCAGGCCGGCTCGAAACCCGAAATGGTCCGCTTCCTCGTCAACGAGGGAATCAGCTCCATCTCGGCGAACATCGACGCCGTCCGCGACGTCCAGCACGAGGTCAAGCGCGTCGAACAGAAGTTGCTGCTCGATTCGGTTCGGTAAGAGAGAGCGCTCGGGTTCGTCCTATTTCCGCGCTCGTCGGATCGTTGCTCTCAGTCCGACCGACCGGCGAGATACGACGTGAGCGTCGACGTTACCTGGTCGACGAGTGACGCTTCGAGCGTTCCCTGCCAGAACTCGATATCGGCCTCGTCGAGCGTGTGGACGGTCCACGGAACGAGATTGCTCGGTTCTGGCGTCCCACCGTTGATCCACGCGCGTTCAGGGATCGGGACGAGCCCGTCGTACCAGTTCTTCGTCGTCAATGGCACGACGAGAAACTGGTCGCCGTGGAACGGATACTGTTCGTCGTTCAGAATACACCACGGTCTCGAATACTGGTCACCTTTGAACGGGTCCGCACCGTACACGACGTCAGTTCGTTCCCGCGTCATTCGTCTTCGTCGGTCGATGGTGTCCCGGCTGCATGTTCTTGCCAGGCCTCTCGATCCTCTGTCCCGAATCGCTCGTTCAAACGCTCGGTGACGCGGCGGTATCGACCGAACGACGCGATGCGCTCCGGTTCTCCGATCGCCCAGTACGCCGCCTTGTGGCGAACGAGCCCTCGGTCTTCGAGGCGGCCGAGAACGGTCGCAATCGAGTTCTGCGGGATGCCAGTTTCGTCTGCAATTTCGGCGGCTTTGAACGCTTTGTCGTCGTTCGAGAGGAGAAACTGGAGGACTTTTTCCGGATTGCTCAGGTCCCCCAGTTCCGGCTCCGGAGTTTCTTCGAACGTATCGATATCGATGACCATGATGGCTATACGGGAGCGACTGTCGTAAGCGTTTCCGACGTAACCTATGTAACCGATGTATCCAGCTGTCAATGATGCCAACGTTTGTGCGTTCGTCCCCTGAAGGCAGTTATACCCTGCCCGAGAACACAACAGATAAAGCCGTCACTCTCCTGTTCTGACGCATGCAGGCCGAGCCACAAGGGTTCGACCGGGTTCTCTCCTCGATGTGTACGGAGCCGCATCCGGTCGCCCGGGAGGCCGCCGAACGGTTTCTCGCGACGAACCCCGGCGATCCGGGGACGTATCCGACCGTCGCCGATCTCGAGGGTCGGGCGATCTCGATGCTCGGCGACATCGCCGCCCTGGACGACCCAGCAGGGTACGTCGCCAGCGGTGGCACGGAGGCGAACATTCAGGCAGTTCGAATCGCACGCGAGCGCGCACGGAAGAACGACATCGAGTCACCGTCCGTCATCATGCCCGAATCGGGCCACTTCAGTTTCAGGAAGGCCGCGGACGTTCTCGACGTCGACCTCACGATCGTTCCAACGGACGACGACCACCGGGTGCGTCTCGACGCGGTTCGCGACCGGGCGAACGAGGAGACGGCGCTGATCGTCGGCGTCGCTGGAAGTACCGAGTACGGCCGAGTCGATCCGCTCGGGCCACTCGGTGAGATCGCGCACGACGTCGGCGCGCTGTTCCACGTCGACGCCGCCTGGGGTGGGTTCGTCCTCCCGTTCACCGACACCGAGTGGACCTTCGCCGACGTCCCGGTCGACACGATGACCATCGACCCACACAAGATGGGGCAAGCCGCGATCCCCGCCGGTGGCTTGCTCGTTCGGGACGAGGCGTTACTCGACGAACTGGCCGTCGATACGCCCTACCTGGAGACGACCTCGCAGGCGACACTGACGGGGACGCGCTCCGGTGCCGGCGTGGCGAGTGCCGTCGCCGCGATGGAAGAACTGTGGCCGGAGGGCTACGCCGCACAGGCAGATCGCTCACAGGCAAACGCCGACTGGCTGGCGACGCAGCTCGCCGAACTCGGCTACGACGTCGTCAGGCCGACGCTCCCGCTGGTTGCCGCGGACGTCCCGACGCCCACGTTCGAGGCGCTGCGTGCAGACGGCTGGCGAATCTCGCGAACCGGGACGGGCGAACTTCGAGTCGTCTGTATGCCCCACGTGAGCCGATCGATGCTCGAATCGTTCGTCGACGACCTCGCCGCGATCGACGAGTGTACACCGACGGCGGCGACGACCGACGATTGACCGGAGAGATCACGACGGGGTGGAGTTCGCGACCGGGAGAGGGAGATTCGACGAGGAGCGCAGAAATCGGACGACTCCGTTCAGAAACGTTTTGTACGAGGGTAGGTAACGTGAGGCCATCATGGGCGCTGGACGCACGGCGATCGCGACGATGCGTCAGCGACGATAGCGAACGGGTGGATCGTCGCGGCGCCGGTCATACGGCACGCACCCGCGGCGGGGAAACCCGATTTCTACCCCACCTGTGGACGAGTAGCGCGACGCACGACCGAAAACCGGCGGGTTTTACGCCCGCCGCGACAACGACACGCTAAGAAAATACAATGAGTACCGAAGACTTTCCGACGGACCGACCGGCGGTGGTGACCTGTGGGCTCCCGTACGCAAACGGAGACCTCCACATCGGCCACCTCCGCGGCTACATCGGCGCGGACGCGTTCGCCCGCGCGCTCGAAACGCTCGGCCAGGAAACGGCGTACGTCTCGGGTTCGGACATGCACGGGACGCCCGTCGCCGTCAACGCCGAGCAGGAAGGTATCGACCCCGAGGAATTCGCACTGCGCTGGCACGAACAGTATCAGGAAACGTTCCCGAAGTTCGACGTCGATTTCGACAACTACGGGCACACGCACGACGAGACGAACACCGAACTGACCCAGGAGATCGTCCGGACGTTAGACGAGGAAGGCTACGTCTACGAGGACGAGATCCTCGTCGCCTACGACCCGAAGGCCGACGACTACCTGCCCGACCGATACGTCGAGGGGACCTGTCCGTACTGCGGTGCGAAGGCCCGCGGCGACGAGTGCGACGAGGGCTGTCAGCGCCACCTGGAGCCCGGCGAGATCGAGGACCCACGGAGCGTCCGGACCGGCAACCCGGCGGAGTACCGAGAACGGACACACAAGTTCTTCCGCGTCTCCGAGTTCGCCGACTACCTGACGGAGTTCCTGGACGGCCTCGAAGGCACGTCGAACGCCCGGAACCAGCCACGGCAGTGGATCGAAGAGGGACTCCAGGACTGGTGTCTCACCCGCGATATGGACTGGGGGATCGACTACCCCGGGGACGACGGCGCCGCCGAAGACGTCGTCCTCTACGTCTGGGTCGACGCACCGATCGAGTACATCTCGAGTACCAAACAGTACACCGAGCGGGTCGGCCCCGACGAATACGACTGGGAACAGGTCTGGACGGACGAAGGCGAGATCGTCCACGTGATCGGCCGGGACATCATCCAGCACCACACGATCTTCTGGCCGGCGATGCTCGAGGCCGCGGCGTACAACGCGCCGCGTGCAGTGGCTGCCACCGGCTTCATCACCATCAACGGCAAGGGGCTCTCGACCAGTCGCAACCGGGCCATCTGGGCCAGGGAGTACCTCGACGAAGGGTTCCACCCGGACCTCCTGCGGTACTACCTGACGACGACCGGCGGCTTCCAGCAGGACGTCGACTTCTCCTGGGACGCCTTCCAGGAGAAGGTAAACGGCGAGCTCGTCGGTACCGTCGGTAACTTCTGGTACCGCAGCCTGCTCTTTGCCTACCGGAACTACGACGGAACGCCCGATTCGGCCGTCTCCGACGAGGTCGAAGCGCGCATCGAGGAGGCGATCGACGCGTTCACCGACGGTGTGAACGACTACTCGCTGCGCGACGTCGGCCACGCCGCGACGCGACTCGCCCAGTTCGGCAACGAGTACATCCAGCGCAACGAACCCTGGAAGCTCACCGACGAGGAGCCCGACCGGGCGGCACAGGTCATCCGCGACTGCGTCCAGCTCGCGAAGGCCACCGCCGTCCTGCTCTCCCCGATCGCCCCCGGCAAGGCTCAGGCGCTCTGGGAGCAGATCGGTGAAGACGGCGAGATCGCGGACGCACACCTCGAGGACGCACTGGCGGCTCCGCAAGACACGTTCGACGAACCCGGCGAACTATTCGCCAAAATCGAAGACGACCGCGTCGCCGAACTGAACGAGAAACTCGAAGCACGAATCGAGGAAGCGGCGAGCGACGACGAGACGGAAGACGGCGACGGAGCGCCAGCAGACGGCGAAACCGAAAGCGACGACACTGCCGGCGAGCAATCCACGAGCATGACCGACACAGACGACCTCGAACCGTTGACGGAGGATCGCATCGGCTTCGAAGACTTCCAGGACGTGGACATCCGCGTCGGCCGGATCGAAACGGCCGAGGGCATCGACGGTGCCGACGACCTCGCCCGACTCGAAGTCGATATCGGCTTCGAGACGCGTCAGGTCGTCGCCGGGATCAAACAGCTCCACGACCTCGACGAGCTTCCCGGCACGCGGTGTATCCTGCTGGCGAACATGGAACCCGCCGAACTCTTCGGTGTCGAATCCAACGGCATGATCCTGGCCGCGGGCGAGGAAGCGGACCTGCTCACCACGCACGGTGACGCCGCGCTGGGCGAGAAGATCAAGTGACCGTCGCCCCTCGGTAGTCGGCGAAGTCACACACACACACACACACACACACACACACACCAATTCTATCAGCCATCTCGATCGCACCCGTCGTAACTGCGCAGATTTTTCCCTGACTCACGCGTAGCGGGGCACATGAGAAACGCCAAAATCGTCTGTACGCTCGGACCGGCCTCGAGCGACCGCGAGACGATCCATCGGCTCGCCGAGGCGGGGATGTCCGTCGCCCGATTGAACGCGAGTCACGGCGACACCGAGGATCGGGCCGCACTGATCGAGCGACTCCGGACGGTCGACGAGGAACGCGACCGCCCGATCGCGATCATGCTCGACCTGCAAGGACCGGAGATTCGGACGGCGCCGCTCGACGAGGGCGAGACGATCACCCTCGAGACGGGACAGACGGTTCAGCTGGCGGAAGGAACCGCCGTGACGACGGATCGGATCGGGGTTTCGGAACCGCTCGACGGCGTCTCGGCCGGCGACCGGATCCTGCTCGACGACGGGTTGATCGAGCTCGACGTGATCGACGTCGCAGGCGAGGGCGTCGAGACGCGAGTCGAGAGTGGCGGCGAACTCGGGAGTCGAAAGGGCGTAAACGTCCCGGGCGTCGACCTCGACCTCGAGACGATCACGGCCGGCGACCGCGCCGAACTTGAGCTGGCCGCCGAGTACGACGTCGACTTCGTGGCCGCGAGCTTCGTTCGCGACGCCGACGACGTCTACGCGGTCAACGAGGTCCTCGAGGGACTGGACGCCGACGTGCCGATCATCTCGAAGATCGAGCGCGCCGACGCGGTGGACAATCTGGACGAACTGGTCGACGCGTCTGCGGGCATCATGGTCGCCCGCGGGGATCTGGGCGTCGAGCTCCCCATGGAAGACGTCCCGATGATTCAGAAACGGATCATCCGCCGCGGACACGAGGGCGGCGTGCCGGTGATCACGGCCACCGAGATGCTCGACTCGATGGTCCATTCGCGGCGACCAACCCGCGCGGAGGCCTCGGACGTGGCGAACGCCGTCCTCGACGGGACCGACGCCGTCATGCTCTCGGCGGAGACGGCCGTCGGCGACCACCCGGTGCGCGTCGTCGAGACGATGGACCGGATCGTCCGCGAGGTCGAGCGCTCCGGCGAGTACGACACCGTCCTCGAGGGACGCGTGCCGAAATCCGGCTCGACGCGGACCGACGCGCTCGCGAGGGCGGCCCGGTATCTGGCCCGCGACGTCGACGCAGACGCCATCGTGGCCGCGACCGAGTCGGGCTACACCGCCCGGAAAGCGGCCAAGTATCGTCCCGCGATCCCCATCGTCGCCTCGACCCCGCACGAGGACGTCCGGCGTGAGCTCGCCCTCAGCTGGGGCGTCACGCCGGTATACGCACCGGTCGGCAACCAGGGTGTCGACGCCGTCATCGAGCGGGCCGTCCAGTCGGCGCTCGACGCCGGGGTCGCCGAATCCGGGGACACCGTCGTCGTCCTCTGTGGCATGATGACCGAACTGGAAGGGGCGAACACGACGAACATGCTGAAGGTACACGTCGCCGCCGACACGATCGAGACCGGCCGCGTCGTCGTCGAAGGGCGCGCATCCGGGCCGATCGCCCACGCACCCGAAGGCGACCTGACCGACGTTCCGGACGGCGCCATCGTCGCGATCGACGCCATCGACGAGTTTACCGGCGACGTCTCCAAACTGGCTGGAATCGTCGACACTCGGCCCGGGATGACCGGATACGCCGCACTCGTCGCTCGCGAACTGGGGATCCCGATGCTCAGCGACGCGGACTGTACCACCGTCGAGGCTGGCCGGATCGTCACCATCGACGGCGATCGGGGCGTCGTCTACGACGGTGACGTGGGCACCGACGGATCGGAGCGATAAGCCGCCCGCGCACTTTTGAAGCGGGCTCCCGTATACGGAGCAATGACCGAGCGACGGACGGACTCAGGAGCCGTCGACGAAGCAAACGAACCAGACGCCCCAGGAACCGAGGAGCCGGAAGACGAATCCGCGAATGCCCGGGACGAGTTGCGGCCGACGACACCCGGCGGATCGACGAGCGAGTTCGAAGAGACGGATTCGGACGACGAAGCCGCCCGGTCGAAGCCGGGCGTTCCCGAACCGCTCTCGACGCCCGTCCGGTCCGGGTCGATCGACGCCGAAAACGCCGCGTTCGTCGTTCTCGGTGCGTTGGCGACCGTCGCGCTCTTCGTCCGCCTGGCCGGCGTCGCCCTCTAGGCGAGGCGCTGACGAAAAATCACCTCGTAAACAGTTAATTACGGTGACGCCCTAGGACCTCGTATGCTCGAGACGCTGGCGTCGAACACTGCGCTCGTGTTGCTCGCCACTGGCCTCGTACTGATGGTGCTGGAGGCGATGTCTCCAGGGGCGTACCTGATCGTCATCGGCGTCGCGCTCGCCGGCGCCGGGTTGATCGGCGTCGTATTCGGCGGCCTGGGTATCTTCGCACTCGCCGCGCTGACGCTCGTGGTGGGCGTCGCGGCGACGTGGGTCTACCGCGAGTTCGACTTCTACGGTGGCAAGGGACGCGCCCAGACGAGTAGTTCGAGCAGTCTCGCGGGGGCGACCGGCTACGTCACCGACACCGTCACGTCACGTCAGGGCGAGGTGAAACTCGAGAGCGGTGGGTTTGCCCCCTTCTACAGCGCCCGGTCGAGAACCGGCGACATCGAGGAGGGGACCGAGGTCATCGTCCTGGATCCCGGCGGCGGCAACGTCCTCACCGTCGAGCCGCTCGAGTCGGTGGAGCGTGACGAGATCGATCGTGCGCTCGAACGGGGCCGCGAGGCCGAATCGAATGGGGAGACAGTCGACACGGGAGAGCTGGAAGCAGACGACGACGCAGCGGACTCGGTGGATACAGACGTCGAAACCGAACGTTCCGGGTAATCGGCCGCGTTCACCCAGGTCAGGGGGCAGCAGTTCTCCCCGAACCGCACATCCCATTATTCCGATCAGTCACATTCACGAACGGCAACACTTTTGAGACGGCCGCTTGTACAATCCGGTATGGCAACTACCTCGCTATTGATCATCGGTGCACTCGCACTGGTCGTCGTCGTCGCGTCGCTACTCAGTGCCATCGAGATCGTCAACGCGTACGAAAAGCGTGCGCTGACCGTCTTCGGTGAGTACCGCAAACTCCTGGAGCCGGGCATCAACATCGTTCCGCCGTTCGTCTCGAAGACGTACACGTTCGACATGCGAACACAGACGCTCGACGTCCCGCGGCAGGAAGCGATCACCCGGGACAACTCGCCCGTGACCGCCGACGCGGTCGTCTACATCAAGGTCATGGACGCGAAGAAGGCCTTCCTCGAGGTCGACAACTACAAGAAGGCCGTCTCGAACCTCGCCCAGACGACACTGCGGGCGGTGCTCGGCGACATGGAGCTCGACGATACGCTCAACAAACGCCAGCAGATCAACGCCCACATTCGCGAAGAACTCGACGAACCCACCGACGAGTGGGGGATCCGCGTCGAGAGCGTCGAGGTCCGCGAGGTCAACCCCTCGAAGGACGTCCAGCAGGCGATGGAACAGCAGACCTCCGCCGAGCGAAAACGCCGTGCCATGATCCTGGAGGCCCAGGGTGAACGCCGCAGCGCCGTCGAAAAGGCCGAAGGTGACAAGCAAAGCGACATCATCCGCGCACAGGGTGAAAAACAGAGCCAGATCCTGGAGGCACAGGGTGACTCGATTTCGACGGTCCTTCGGGCCAAGTCCGCCGAATCGATGGGCGAACGCGCGGTCATCGACAAGGGGATGGAGACGCTCTCGGAGATCGGCCAGGGCGAGTCCACGACGTTCGTCCTCCCGCAGGAACTGTCCTCGCTCGTCGGTCGCTACGGCAAGCACCTAAGCGGGAGCGACGTCTCCGAGGGAGAGGAATCCCTGGAGAGTCTCGAGTTCGACGAGGAGACCCGTGAACTGATCGGCCTCGACGACATCGCCGAGATCATCGGCGAGATCGACAAGGAAGCCGACATGGACGTCGAAGCCATGGAGCAAGAGGCCCAGGCGATCAAAGAGGGCAAAGACCCGGCGACGATTACGGACCCAGACGAGGTCATCGAGGAGATGGACCAGGAGATCGACGGCGGCTCCGGGCAGTAATCGGACCGGTCAGTTGCCGTGAACGTTCTGTTCGCGAAACGAAAATCGAACGAAACCGGTTTTACGGAGGAGACCGAGGAGACAGTAGAGTCGCATGACCGGTGACGATCGCGTCGACGAAGACAAACGGGCCACGTTACGCCGGTTCGCCACCGTTGGCGCCAGCGCATCGCTCGTCGGATCGGCGAGCACCGCGACCGCGACCGGCGACAGCGAGCCACGTGACGCGATCACCGGCTACCTGTCGACGACACCGGGCGCACACTTTTCGAAGATCCGGGACGACCTCAAACTCGGCACCGGCGAGACCCAGCACCACCTGCGAACGCTCGAATCGGCCGGATCGATCGAGCAGTTCCGCGACGGGGACTACCGCCGGTACGTCCAGACAGGGCGCTTCGACGAGTTCGAGAAACGAGCGCTCGGGTACCTCCGTCGGGAGACCCCTCGTGGCATGATACTCGAACTGCTCCGATCGCCGGATGCGGGTGCGAACGACCTCGCAACCGCACTGGACGTCTCCCCACCGACGATCAGCAAGTATGCTGGCGAACTCGAGACCCACGGATTACTTTCGCGCGAGGACGGCTACTCGCTCGTCCGACCAGAAACCGTGCTGCTTCTGGTCGTCAGCCACGCCGAATCCTTCGGCTCCGACGCCGTCTCGCTCGCCGACAAGGCCGATCAACTTCTCGTGTACGACGGCTGATCGCACCGGTCTGTGCCCACGGGTGGGGAACGCTTTTGCCGTCACACGCGAACTGCGGGTACATGAGCGACTTCGACCTCGACCTGCGGGCGATGGAAGAACACATCGAGGACGGTGACACCGACGTCGTCGATGCCGACGTGGTTCTCGACGTGCTCGACGGGACGACACCGGACGAAGAACGGATCGAAACCGTGAGCGACGGCAGCGTCCTCTTGCTCGACGTCGACGGTGACGTCAACGAACTCGCGTCCGGATTCGCTCGTGAGGTTTCGGAAGCCGGTGGCAACCTGGTTCACTTCCGCGGGTTCCTCGTCGTCACACCGCCCGGCGTCTCCGTCGACAACAGCCGACTGTAAGGAACCGACGAGCGCCGCCCGGTCCACAAGCCGTTAGGCAGCCGAGTCGGTGAACGTCAGCACGTGGCCGTCTGGATCGATGACTACCCGGTCGGAGCCACGCGCCGTCGTCTCGCACGCATCGTCTTCGACCAGCTCCACCACTGTCCCTGGATCGGCACAGGAAAATCCGAGGTCGACGTGGACGCCGCCCCGGGCGTCGGCGATACCGAGTTGGGGCTCCCAGAGCTCCAGTGCGACGGGGCCGTCCATCCTGATTCGTCGGCGGTCGGCCCCGGTATCGACCGTCTCGAAACCGAGCCGTTCGTAGAACGATCGCGACCGATCGATCGACGCCACCTCGAGTGCCACCTCGAAGATGCCGTCGATACCCGGACCGTCGACATCGCGCTGCCCGAGTTCGACGCAGTTGCCGTCGGGATCGTAACAGTAGAGCGATCTGGCGTCACCGAACTGGACCTCCTCGAGGTCGAACGCCGGTTCGAGGTGGTCCCACCACGCGTCGAACTCCGCTGCTGGGATCGAACAGGCGAAGTGCGTGTGGAGACCGCCACGCGGGAGATCGATCGGCCGTCGAATCACGAGTTCCGACGGACCGGTCTCGAACCGGATCTCCGTCTCGGTTGCAGTCACGATCGACAGGGAAAACGTCTCCTCGTAGAACGATCGCGCCGCGTCGAGGTACTTCACCTCCAGACCGAGCCAGGCGAGTTCGTCGAGCATACGGGTCGTTCGAGGCACAGCCGTTTATGAGTAGGCCAGTTGTACCGTCGGTCACGCGAACCGACAACGGATGACTTAACCGGTGGTACGCCCATCTCCCGGCAGAGCACACGATGTCCGAGCTACCGGAGGACTTCAGCTGTACGATCACCAACTGGGAGTACATCTACAGCCTCTGTCGGGACGTGAGCGAGCAAGTTAGACGAGACACGTTCGAACCGGACGTGATCGTCGCGCTCGCGCGCGGCGGCTGGTTCGCCGGCCGATGTCTCTGTGACTTCCTCGGCCTCGACGACCTGACGAGCCTGAAGATGGAACACTACGTCGGCGCCGCCGAGAAGGCCGACGAGCCCACGGTCAGGTACCCGATGCCCGAAGGAAGCGTCGAGGGCAAGGACGTCCTGATCATCGACGACATCGCCGACACCGGCGGGTCGATCGAACACGCCCACGAGTACGTCACCGACCGCGGCGCGGGAACCGTCCGCACCGCCACCCTCCAGTTGCTCGGAACCAGCGAGTTCGAACCCGAGTACGTCGGCGAACGCCTAGAAGAGTGGGCCTGGATCGTCTATCCGTGGAACTTCATCGAGGATATGATCGACCTGATCTCGGGCGTCATGGAGTCGACCGACCAGGAGACGTTTACCGAAGAGGAGATCCGTCACTTCCTCGCGAATACGCACGACATCCAGCGCATCGAGATGGAGATCGCCCAGCCCGATCGACTGCAAGAGGTCCTCTCCGAGATGGAACGACGCGACGTCATCGAAACCGTCCGCGGCGACGAGTGGCGCCTCACGGACTAACAAGCAATAACTACCGAAGTCCGACCGCGCCACGGCCGTAATCGCGCGTCTCCTCCGCCGTCAATCCGCCACCGCTTCGCTCGCTTCGACTTCGACTGGCACCTGCTGTATCCAGAGATCGCCGAACAGCTCGTCCTGTTCGAGGCGGAGTTGCCCTCGGTGTGCCAGAAACAGCAAGGCGAGATAGGTCATCACGCGTGACCCACCGGCGTCCTCGATCTCGGCGAAGAGTACCTCCTCACGACCACCTTCGTAGTGTGGCGCGAGTGCCGCCTCGACGTCGGCGATGACGGCGTCGATCTCTTCGTCGTGCTGGGTGTGGGTGACGTCGTCCGCCGTCGGTTCGTCCACGCCACGATAGGCGTCCTCGGAGTGGTAGCTGAGTTCCTGGACACCACGATTGAACCCCGACGGCGAGTTCGAGGTGTCGTACTCTCTGGAGCGCTTCCACCAGGACCCGCGTTCGGCGTCGCGAAGTTCGCGAACGAGTTCGTCGAGCGTCTCGGGTTTGCCGCGGGCGTGCTGGCGTTCGAGCCGCCGATCCATCTCGGCTTCGAGCCGCTCGACGGGATCGAACCCGGGTGCGTCACCGCCATCGTCGACCGGCCCCTCGTCGTCGACGAACGCCGCTTCCCAGGGCGGTAACTCCTCCTCGTCAGGCTCGTCGGGGCTGAAGAGCACGTCACTCTTCATCCGCAAGAGGACACTCGCGTAGAACAATGCCCGGCCGGAGGTCCGCAGATCCGCCTCGTCGAGGGCGTCGAGAAACGTATCCGTCACGTGGACGATGTCGATGTCCCAGGGATCGATCTCGCCGTCCTTCGCGAGTTGTACCAGCAACTCGACCGGCTGAACGTCCTCGTCGTCATCGTCCGCCGCCTCGGGAACCTCCGCCGGAAACGGATCGTCCGAAACTGCCGACTCGTCACCGAAGTCGAGCATCGACGACGCGCCGTCCGGCGGGTCGCGGTCTTCGTGCCCAGCGATCGACAGCGGGATCTCGTCGTCGGCCGCTTCGTCCGTTTCTGTCTCGGTGTCCGTTCCTGCGGCCGTCCCATCGGCTGCATTCGTCGCCTGCGGCTCCTCGCCATCCTCACTCACGGGTCGCTCACGCTCCCCGTTCGCATCTTCCGAGGGTTCCGTCGTCACCTGCGGTTCCTCGGGAGCATCGCTAGTCATCAGCCACAACCCCCTCTTCACTCAGGTCGATGCCGGTCACCGCACTCACGTTGTCCTGTTGCATCGTCACACCGATCGCCCGCTCGGACCGGTCGAGCATGGCCTGGCGGTGCGAGACGACGACGAACTGCGCGTCGCCCGCCAGTTGGTCGACCATCCGACCGACGCGTTCGGCGTTGACCGCGTCGAGGAAGGCGTCGACCTCGTCGAGTGCGTAGAACGGTGCGGGGTTGTGCCGCTGGATAGCGAAAATAAAGGCGAGTGCAGTCAGGGACTTCTCGCCGCCCGACATCGCGTCGAGACGCTGGATGGGCTTGTCGCCCGGCTGGGCCTTCATCGTGAGGCCGCCATCGAACGGGTCCTCCTCGTTCTCCAGGTGGAGCGACCCGGTTCCCTCCGAGAGCTGTTCGAAGATCTCCGTGAATTGTTCGTTGATGGCCTCGTAGGCCTCCATGAACGTCTCTTTCTTCAGGCTCTCGTAGCGTTCGATGCGCTCACGAATGCCCTCGGCCTCCTCGACGAGCGTCTCGCGGTTCGCTTCGAGTTCGTCGAGTTCGTCTCGAACCTCGGCGTACTCGTCGATGGCGAGCATGTTGACCGGTTCGAGGGCTTGCATGTCCGTTTCGAGGAGGTCGACCATCTCCACGACGGTGTCGTGGTCCGGCACCTCCTCGGGATCGTACTCGCCGACTTCCTCCTCTAAGGAGTCGATCTCCCACTCCAGCGCGTCGAGGCGCTCCCGAGCGTTCGAGAGGTCCGCTTCGACGTCGTTGACCTCGTCCTGGACCTCGTCGCGTTCCTGACGGGCCTCGTCGAGGTCGTCCCTGAGACCAGTCCGTTCCTCTTTGAGTTCCGCGAGTTCGTCTTCGAGTTGGGCGACCGCGGCCCGCTTTTCTTCTAGAACCGCTTCCTGGGACTCGATCTCGTCCTCGAAGGTCTCGATTCGTTCCTCGTAGTCGGCCTTTTGATTCTGGGCCGCTTCGATCTCGTCGTGGAGGTCGTCGATCGCCTCCTCGGCGTAGGATTTCTCGAGTTCGAGTTCGTTGAGTTTCGAGTCGAGTTCGTCGATCCGCTCGGTTCGCTCGTCGATCTCGGCTTCTAAGTCTTCGATCTGGCCCGTGAGTTCGGGGATCTTCGAGTCGGCCAGTTCCGCCTCGAGATCGGCGATCGTCCCCTCGATCTCGTCGATCTCGTCCTGTTTGGCCTCGATCTGGGCGGAGATGTCCGTCATCTCCTCGTCGACCTCTTCACGTTCGGCTTCGAGGTCTTCCAGTTCGGCCTCGTCGGATTCGATCTCCGCCTCGAGTCGATCGCGCTGTTCGTCTAGCTTCTCGATCTCGTTCTCGATCGAACGGACCTCGTCGGCTGCATCGGTCTGGCGATCACGCGCGTCGTCGAGCCTGGATTCGACGTCGCGGAGTTCGTCACGCAGGTCGTCGCGCTGGTCTTGCAACTCGGTGATCTGGGTCGCGACGCGTTCGAGTTTGCCGCGGCCGTCCGTCGAGAACGAATAGCGCGAGCCCTTTCGCGACCCACCGGTCATCGCACCGCTCTTCTCGACGAGGTCGCCGTCCAGCGTCACCATCCGGTAGTCGCCCATGTACGACCGGGCCGTCTCGATATCCTCGACGACGAGGGTATCCCCGAGGACGTACGAGAAGATCCCGTCGTATTGGTCGTCGAAGTCGACGAGGTTGTACGCGAAGTCGACGACACCCGGATCCGACGGCGCGGAGGGGAGACTCCGGGAGTACATCTCCGTCATCGGGAGGAACGTGGCCCGCCCGGCGTTCTTCGATTTGAGGTGATCGATACAGCGCTGGCCGACACCGTCGTCGTCGACGACGACGTTCGCGAGTCGCCCACCCGCCGCAGTTTCACACGCCGTGGCGTACGCACCGTCGACGCTCCCGAGCTGGGCGACCGCGCCGTGGACGCCGTCGAACCCGGTATTGAGAATCGTCGTCACCGCACGACCGAACGAGGAGTCCCCACTCTCGCCGGCCTTCGCCTCGAGCTCTGCGTACTCCTGCTGTTTGGCCTGGAGTTCGTCCTCGAGTTCGTCGACGTCGTCCTGCAGCGAGAAGCGTTCGCGTTTGAGGTCGGTGACGACCGAGTCGATGTTCTCGCGGTTGGTCTCGGCCTTGTCGAGTTCGCGTTCGAGTTCCGATCGTTCGTCTTCGAGTTCGGGGAGCAGTTCCTCGGTCTCCTCGATCGAGGATTCGAGTTCGGCGATCTGGTTCGAGCGTCGCCTGGCCTCGTCGAGCAATCGGTCCTGCTCGCGCTGGAGGTCGTTCTTCTCGGTCTTTGCCTCTTCGACGGCGTCCTTGCACTCGGCGAGTTCGGCTTTCACCTCGTCGTACTCGGTGTCGACGTTCTCGAGTTCCGTCTCCAGCGACTCGATCTCGGCTTCGCGCTCTTGGATCTCCGAGGTGACGGAGGCCTTCTCGAGTTTGCACTCGCGCATCTCGTCGGCGAGGTCGTCGACGCGCTCCTGTTTGCGGTCGATCTGGACGAACGCATCCCGCCGATCGGCTTCGGCTGCCTCGATACGCTCCTCGGCGGTCTCGATCTTGTCTTCGAGCCGAGCGATCTCGCCTTTGACCTCCTCGATCTCGCCTTTGATCTTCAACTGCTCGTCTTCGCCTTTCTGCTCGATCTCGTCGTTTAAGTCCTCGAGATCTTCCTGAAGACGAACGACGGCGCCCTGCTTCTCGTCGAGGCTTCGCTGTAACGATTCGAGTTCGTCCTCGAGATCGTCCACGCGAGCTTCGACGTCGTCGCGTTCTTCGCGCTTGTCCTCGAGTTCACTGGCCTTGAGATACCCCTCGTACTCGGCCTTTTCGCGACGGAGGCGGCGATAGCGAAGCGCCGTCTGGCGCTCGTCTTCTAACTGGTCGAGCCGGGTCTGTTTCTCCTCGATGCGCAGTTGGGCTTCGTCGATCCGCTCTTCGACGACCTCTAGTTCCTCGAACGCATCTTCCTTTTTCGCGTCGAACTCCGCGACGCCGGCGATCTCGTCGATGATCTCACGACGACTGTGGGGCGTCGTGTTGATGATCTCGGTGACGTCGCCCTGCATGACGACGTTGTACCCCTCCGGCGTAACGCCGGCCTGAGCGAGCAGGTCCTTGATGTCCGTGAGGTTGACCGAGCGACCGTTCAGGTAGTAGTAGGAGTAGTAGTTGTCCTCGGTCTGTTTGACCCGGCGGCGAATGCGTATCTCGTCGCAGTCGCCGACGTCGTCGGAGCCAGCGGCTGTGGCCACCTGGGAGCGCTCCAGCGTGCGGTCGGCGTTGTCGAGGATGACTTCGACCTCGGCCTCGCGTGTGCTCGCGGGGCGCTCACCGTCGTCGTACCCGGGGTTGTAGATGAGATCGGTGAGTTTCTCCGCGCGAATGCCCCGCGTCCGGGCGAGCCCCAGGGCGAACAGGACGGCGTCGATGATGTTCGACTTGCCGGAGCCGTTCGGCCCCGTGATGACGGTGAAGTCCTCGTAGAAGGGGATTCGAGTCTTGCGTCCGAAGCTCTTGAAGTTGTCGAGGACGAGGGCTTTGATGTGCATTTCCGTACGAACCTCCGCGCACCCGCAAGCGCGGATCCTTTACGCGACGATGATTTCGTCGGTACCTGACTCTTGTGGTTCGTCCTGTTCCTCGACCGCCTCGGCTTCGGGGTCCGCCTCGAGTCCGAGGTCGGCCGGGTCGGCGTCGGCTTCGGCGGTCGCGGCCGCGACGTCGTCGGGGCCGGCTTCGCGAGCCTCGGTCGCCCGTCGCTCCGGCACTCGCGTCTGCTGTTCGGCATCGAGCAGATCCTCGAGGACGCGAATTCGCTCCTTCGATTCGACCAGTTCTTCGGTGAGGCCCTCGACCGTCGACTCGAGTTCACGAACCGTCGACTCGAGTTCCTCGACGCGATTTCTCGGCATACCAGCTAGGGGTTGCTCGGGCCACATAAACGTGTGTCAGACACAGTCTTTGATTTTGACACTACCTCGAAAGCGTCCAGAGACACCGAGACGATGGTGCTGGGCGGGAGACCGGCAGTCGCTTCACCGGCCCGCGAGCGTCGCTCCGTTATCCTTTAAGCCACAGGGTCCGAAACGCGTCCAATGACCGCCCAGACCGTCCAGCAGGGTGAGCTCGTGACCGTCATCGGGCTCGAGGTCCACGTCCAGCTGGAGACCGAGACGAAGATCTTCTGTGGGTGTTCGACGGGCGACGCGGACGAACCGAACGAACACGTCTGTCCCGTCTGCCTCGGCCTGCCGGGAGCGTTGCCGGTCGTCAACGAGGCCGCCGTCGAAGCTGCAGTGAAGATCGGGAAGGCGATCGACGCGGAGATCCCCCAGGAGACCCGTTTTCACCGGAAGAACTACTACTACCCCGACCTGCCGAAGAACTTCCAGATCACCCAGTACGACGAGCCGATCTGCCAGTCGGGCGAACTCGAGGTGCGCGTCGAGGGCGAGCGACGCCCCATCGAGATCGAACGCGCCCACCTTGAAGAGGATCCGGGCAGCCTCCAGCACGTCGGAGGCGGCGGAGGCATCGACTCCGCGGAGTACACCCTGATCGACTACAATCGCGCCGGGACGCCGCTGATGGAGATCGTGACGGCGCCCGACTTCCGCAGCCCAGCCGAAGTCCGGGCCTTCCTGGCCGAACTCGAGGAGGTACTCGAGTACCTGGGTGTCTTCGACGCCGAACGCGACGGGAGTCTCCGCGTCGACGCAAACCTCTCGATCGTCGAGGCCGCGGAAGCCGACGAGAACGGCGAACTCTCGACGGAGGCGCTCGAATCGGCGAACCGGACCGAAGTCAAGAACATCTCGAGTCACAAGGGTGCAGAAAAGGCGCTGGCCTACGAGGAGACGCGGCAGAAAAACGCCATCCAGCGCGGGCGCGTCGTCGAACAGGAGACGCGCCACTGGGACGAGAGTCGCGGCATTACGGTCTCGATGCGATCGAAAGCCGAGGAGAAGGACTACCGCTACTTCGAAGAAGCCGACATTCCGCCGCTGCAGGTCGCCCACTGGCGCGAGGAGATCGAGATTCCGGAGCTCCCACGGGCCCGCCGCGAGCGCTTCCGCGAGGAGTACGCCCTCGGCGAGGAAGCCGCCTCGAAACTCACCTCGACCAAGCAGGTCGCCGACTTCTACGAGGATCTGGCGAGCGAGTTCGATCCCGACCTCGCCGCGACCTGGGTCGCCGACGAACTGCTCGGTGAACTCAACTACCGCGACATGGCGATCACGGAACTCGAGGATCGCCTCGACGAGGTCGCCCGGCTGGTCGAACTCGTCGCCACCGACGAGATCACCGCCAAGAACGCGAAGGAGATCGTCCTGCGGACGATGCTCGACGAGGGAGCAGCTCCGGACGCGATCGTCGAAGCCGAAGGGCTCGGCAAGACCGACGAGGGTGAAGTCGAGGCCGCCGTCGAAGCCGCGATCGCCGACAACCCCGATGCAGTCGCCGACTACGCCGAGGGTGACGACGGCGCGATCAACTTCCTCGTCGGCCAGGTCATGCAGGCCACCGGCGGCAGCGCCGATCCGGGGACCGTCAACCAGCTCCTGCGTGCCGAACTCGAAGAGTAGGACCGGACCGAGACGTCCACTCGGACACCACGGCGTTCCTTCGTTTTTCACGCCATCCGCCAACGCACCACACCCATTCAGACGCGCTCGGACGCCAACGAACTCGAGACTCAGTCGATCCGCTTTCCTCCCCGTCCACGCGCCTCCCACTCGCCCTCGATCGGCGGCCGCTCGAACGTCGCGGTGCAGGTCTGACAGGCGACGACCGGTTCGTCCGACTGTCCGAGAACGACTCGCAGATCCTCGCCTCCACAGGCGGGACACGCTGCAGGTTCCCAGTGATCGTCGCACTCGGTACACGCGAACGTGAGCGAATTACCAGCCAAATCCAGACGGAGGTCGTCGCCGCGACAGGGCGGACACGCGATCGGGATGCGCACGTCGTCGCTATCCCGCGGGGCGCCGAGCGCCAGTACTGACAGCGAGTCTTCGCCGTCGTTCCGGCCGGCCTGGTACTCGCCCGGAGCGAAGCGTATCGCTTCGTGCGAGCCGACAGCGACCTGGCCATCGAGCGTCGCGAAGGCCGCTTCTCCGGACAGGACGACGAAGACCTCCGCCTGATCGCGGTGGGCGTGTAACCCGGCGGGGAAGCGTTCACCGGGAGCTATCCGGTAGTGGTTTATCGCGAGGGCCGACGTCTCGAGCGAGGACGAGAGCGAACGCCGCACGAACGACGGGCTTCCCGTCAACGAGTCCGCAGGAGAGCCAGGGTCGTTTGTCGATTCGAATTCGTCCGCCAACGAGGCGCGTTTCACGTCCGTAAATCGGATCGGATGCCCAAAACGGTCCCGGGTGGAGACGTAATTACGCGTCCTCGATCCCTTCGCAGTGACGGTCCAGCACCGTCAGGTCACCGTCGACGATCAGTTCGAGGCGCTCCCCCTCCAGTGAGACCACGAGTGAAATCCGCCACGGGTCGCGTGATTCGACCGTGACGGTTCGGTCGGTCGCGGCGAACTCCAGTTCCCACAGCGGTGTCGTCAGGAGGTCGAGGCCGTGGTCGTGACAGAACGCGCGTAGCGCCGGGTCGGCAAGGACGGCCTCACCGATCGACAGGTAGCGCGCGTCGTTGCAGTTTCGACAGTGAACGAACGCGGAGACGACCCGGCGATCGTCGGTGGGAAACGGCGTCTCGTCGGGTTCGAGCACCGTCGCGGTCGGCTCCTGTCCGCAGGTGGGACAGACGCGGCGGGCGAACGCGAGGTGGTTCTGGTGGGTGAAGCGGGCGATTCCGTCGAGATCGAGGTCCGCCGCCGCGTCGATTCCCGGTGGAACGGTCGTGACGTCGTACCGATAGTCGCAGTCGGGACACTGGATCCGGAGTTCACCCTCGTGAACGACGGCATCGACGGGCGCCTCGCAGTAGTGGCAGGCGAAGCCGGCGGGCGTCGTCGATTCGGTGACCCGGCGGTCGAACGAGCCGGCAGAGAGCGCCTGGTAGAGGACGCGTCCCTCGGGACGGATACGATAGCCGTCGTCGGTTCGCTCGACGAAGTGGCCGACGAGCTGGCCGAGGTGATAGTTGAACTGGCTACTCCGGACGTCGACATCGACTCGATCCCGGAGGGCGGAGAACGCGACTGGCGGCCCGCCGCGGACGTCGGGATCGCCGAGGGCTCGAACGATAGCGGCTCTGATTTCGTTGCCGACGAGCGCGAACGGATCCGAGGGCGCCGGGCCCGGGTTGGACGAATCCTCGCGAGTCACGCCAGAGACGTCGTCGGACGGCACCCTAATCGTTGCGGCATCGATTCGGGCGCTGGAACGGAACCGCCTATTCGGTTCGATCAACCCGGACCGAAGCCGGGTCAGTCGCCCGGATCGACATCGACCGCAGTCCCTGCACGGTTCGGTTCACGGTCGCCGAATGGCGTGGTGACGAAGACCAGTCCGGCGGCCGCGACGACGATGATCAGGCCGGTCGCAGAGAGCACGGTGACCAGCCCCATCACGTCGGCCAGCGCGCCGACGACGAATTTCCCACCGGCACCGGCCAGCATACTGCTCATCGAGACCCCCGAGAGAACCGTCGCCCGGCCGACGTCGTCGATCCGATCGTTCAGGTACTGATTCCGAATCGGGTTGAGGATGGTTCTGATCCCCCGGTTGGTGAAGAACAGTGGGACGAGTGCGAACGGAACCAGCGCGATGGCGATCGAGGCGACGCCGTAAACCGGAAGAACCAGCGTGTAGGTCAGGCGAACGCCAAGCCGGTCTCGAACCCAGCCGGCGGTCGCCGCCGCACCCCCGGAGACGAGTTTGAACGCGGCGTAGAGCAATCCGAAACCGGCGACCGGGAGCCCGACCGATTCGAGTCCGGGTTGCTCGAACACCCTGATGACCTGATACAGCATCGAAATCAGCGTCACGTACGCGACGAACCATCTGATATCCGTCCGGGCGAACGACACTCGCAGTGAACGGATAGCCTCGTGAACGGTGAACGGCTCCGCGTCGGGCGCATCCCGGTCCGCCGCCGCAGGCGACGTCGGTCGCGACCGCGGCGCGGTGATCAATAGCGGAATCCCGACCACCGCGACGAGTGCATTAGCGAGAAAGGGAACCTCCCAGCCGTATCCGACGAGGAAACCCGCCGACGCGGCCATCACCGCCTCGAATCCCAGTTTGACCGTCGTCGCTCGACCGCGAACGCGAGTGAACTCGTCCGCCTCGCCCTCTCTCGCGAGGAGTTCGTAGAGCCAGGCGTCCGCCGTGCCCGAACGAAACGCCCAGCCGATCGCCCAGAACGCGTGGAGCGCGACGTAGCCGAGCGGCGTCTCGACGACGGTGTAGCCGACCATGAACGTCGCGATAATCACGTTTCCGAGCAGGAGGCTATTCGGTCGACTGAGCCGATCACCGACGTACCCCGTCGGAATCTCCGCGAGGACCATCGCGACGGAGAACGCCCCCAGAACGAGGCCGATTTCGTCGAGTCCGAAGCCGCGAACCTGCTGTAAATACACGACGCTCACCGGGAGATAGAAGCCGTTCGAGACGGTGATCCGGTAGGCGTAGAATCGCCACACCGTTGCATTCGTCTCGTTCGTCGTCTCGCTCATCGTATCGAGTGAACCGGCCGCAAGACCCGTAAACGTGTCCGAAAATTGATTATTGTAGCGTCGGCGACCACACTCGATTGCAGTAACACAGGTTACACTTGTTCCGGCGTCTGTATCGGGTACCTCCGGGTCGCCCAGCACCGGATGCCGATAGCATGGTCGTATCGACACGGGTTCAACTGCAGTCGAGAGAGGGCCGCACCGGTCCCAACCGGCGTCGGTTGGCATCCCGGCCGAGGATCGTTCGGTCAGTCGTCAGTATACTCGGGCGCTTCGTCGCCCTCCTCGATCGGCTCACCGGGGGCCGCGTGACCGGGTGGGCCCTCGTCTTCGATGACAGCCTCCGTCCAGTTCCCGACGCGGAACCAGACGACGGCGACGACGAACGTGGCGGCCATGCCGACGGCGTAGGCGATCCAGATACCCGCAACGCCGTAGTCGATCGAGGGGACGGTTGGGATCGTAATCGACGTGTATGGAACCGTCACGGCCGTGAACGCGAGGACGAGCGCGACAGGCACGCGAAACACCCAGCGTGACAGGAGGGAGAGGACCATCGCTTCGCGAGTGTTGCCCGCCCCGCGGAACGCGCCCTGGATGACCATCACGGCCGAGAAGAGCGCCCAGAAGGGGGCGACGATCCGGAGGAAGACAACCCCCTCTCGGATCGTCGCCCGTCTGTCGACGAACACGCCCATTGCCTCGTGGGGGAAGCCGAACGCCAGCGCCGCACAGACGGCGATGAATCCCATCGTTCCCAGCGTCGCGGTTCGGGCCACTGTCCGCGCTCGCTCGGGCAAGCCGGCACCCAGGTTCTGCCCGACTCCGGACGCGGTCGCCTGGCCGACCGCCCCCGAGACCGACCACGTCACCGACATCAGTCGAACACCGATGCCGTACGCCGCGATCGCCGCGCCACCGAACCGGGCGACGAAGCCCGCCATGGCCACCGACGCAAAACTGCGAACCCAGCCATCGAGCGTCGCCGGGTATCCGACGTCGAGCAACCGGTAGAGCATGGCCGGATCGGGTCGGAGATCCCCGAGATGGAGTTCGACGCCGTACGTCCCCTGGAGTAAAATGTAGATGCCGGCCGCCGTCGCCACGCCGCGTGAGATGAACGTGGCGATCCCGGCCCCGCGCGTCCCCAGCGCGGGGAACGGACCCCACCCAAGAATGAAGAACGGGTCGATGACGACGTTGATCCCGGCCGAGATGAGCACCAGCCACATCGCGGTTCGGGTGTCGCCAGCGCCCTGGAGGGCCGATCGAAACACGAAGAAACAGAACGTGAGCGGGAGCGTGAGGAAGATCACCTCGATGTAGGCGAGCGAATCGGCAAACACCGGCCCCTGTGCGCCCATCAACCGAAGGATCGGTCGTCTGAAGTACAGGCCGACCGCCGCGAGCACGCTCGACGCGGCGATCGCCAGTAGGATCGACTGCGCGACAGCGTGATCGGCCGTCCGTCGCCGATCGGCGCCGACGTACTGGGAGACCAGCGAGATCGTCGCCGCGGTCAGCCCCATCGCCGTCGAGACGAACATCCACGAGAGCGGAAACATGAGCGAGACCGCGGCGACGCCGACGTCCTGATCGCCCGGAATCTGCCCGACCCAGAACATATCCGCGAGGTTGTAGACCGTCTGCAGCAGGTTTCCGAGGACGAGCGGCCAGGAGAGGTGAAAGAGTTTGGGCGTGATCGCGCCCGTCGTCATGTCGATCCCCTTGCGGTCTGGCTGTGACACGAGTAACTCTCGCGTGGGGACTCGTGGAGTCGGTAGTTAAATGGTGGCACTCCACGGTGCCGTTGCCGGTACGGATCCGCGCTCGGCGTCAAGAGTTGCAATCAGCGGCGTAGACGACGGCCGTGCCGGCATCTGAACGTTGATGGCGGCCGACCGAGACGGTGTGGGTATGTCACACGATCGGGAACGGTCTCGAGCGCGGGAGCACGCATCGCTCGACCCAGAAACCGTCGATACGATCGACGAACTGCTCCGGAACCGACTGGCCGAGGACGACATCCCCGGCCTGAGCCTCGCGATCTCCGACCGGGACGGCGTCCTGTACGCGACGGGATACGGGTCGCGAGACATAGAGTCCAACGACCCGGCGACGTCCGAGACCGTCTACGGCATCGGCTCCGTCTCGAAGTCGTTCGCCTCGCTCGCGACGCTCCAGCTCGTCGCGTCGGACGAGCTGGCGCTCGACGATCCGGTCACCCACTACCTCGACGTCGATATTCCGGACGAAATCACGCTCCACCACCTCCTCTCGCACACGTCTGGCTTTCCCTCGCTCGCCGTGAGCGAAGCGCTCCTTGGCAGGCAACTGGGAATCGGCGAAGCCGGCGTCCCACTCGGATCGCGTGAAGACGTCCTCGCACACGTCGAGAGCGCAACGGACGAAATCACGGACGACCCCGGCGAACACTGGCAGTACTACAATTCGGGGTACACACTCGTCGGCGAAGTCATCGAAACAGTCACCGGAACCGCCTACACCGACCACGTCAGTCGGAAAATTCTCGGCCCGTTAGCGATGGACCGCTCCACGTTCGACGGCGACCGGTTCGACTCGTTCGAGGATCGGATGACGCCCTACTTCGCCGAGGACGACGAGCTAACGCCGTATCCGCTTCCCATCCGCGAACACAGCGCGGCCGCGGGCGGACTGCTCGCACCGGTGACGGACCTCGTCCGATACCTTCGGATGCACCTGCGAGGCGGGGAGCTCGACGGCACACGACTCTGCGACGAGGAGACGCTGCAACGAGCGTACGAGGCGCACGCCGAAACACCGGCCGGGCCGTACGGCTACGGCTGGCGAACCCGCGACGTCGGCGGCGAGTCGCTGATCGGTCACGGCGGCTCGATAGCCATCTCTACGGCCTACGCGGGATTCAGTCCAGACCACGACGTCGCGATTGCCCTCCTGGCCAACACGTCGCCAGGCTACGGCCTCGCCGAGCTCGGGAAAGGGGTCTTCGCGGCTCTGACCGGAACTGACCCGGAGACGCTACCGTTCTTCAGCCGACGAGCCCGATTCGAGGAGCTCAGTGGCGAGTACGAGTCCTACCGCGGAATCAAGCGAGCCGCAGTGGAACCGGCGGGTGGAACCCTCCGACTCAGGATCGGTGGGCCGATCGACGGCGATGGGGAGTGGCAACCGCTCGTTCCGACCGACGTCGAGGCCGGCCGGTTCGACGCGGTCTCGGCAGCCGGTGACCGGATACCCGTCCGGTTCGTTCGCAAAGGCGGAGACCTGAGTTGCTTCATCGATCGCTGGCGTCTCCACCAGTGCTGAGGCGAGGCGAGTCGCGATCGATTCGATACCGTCGCACCGACCTCGGTTTGACAGCCGACGGAGCCGAACACCGTCACGTCAGACTCTCTCCGCGACGTCAGCCTATCCGCGTGGACCTCACGTGCGCGCAACGCCCGCGTACGACGCGCACACCCGCGCTGTCTTGCGATTAGCGCCGAAACGGTTATGGGGGCAACCGGCGTAGCCGCCCCCAATGACGACCGGCACGAACCCCGTGGGAGGTGCGCCAGCGTGGAACTGATAATTACGGAGAAGGACAACGCGGCGAGACGGATCGCCGACATCCTGAGCGGCGAGTCCATGCAGTCGACGCGCGAGAACGGCGTCAACGTCTACGAGTGGGGCGGCACACGCTGCGTCGGGCTCTCCGGTCACGTCGTCGGCGTCGACTTCCCGCCGGAGTACGGCGACTGGCGCGACGTCGAACCGGTCGAGTTGATCGACGCTAGCGTCGAGAAACGGCCGACGAAGGAGAATATCGTCGCCACGCTCCGACTCCTCTCCCGGCGAGCCGAACAGGTCACGATCGCGACCGACTACGATCGCGAAGGGGAACTCATCGGGAAGGAGGCCTACGAGATCGTCCGCGACGTCGACGAAGACGTGCCAATCCGCCGCGTGCGATTCTCCTCGATCACGGAGAACGAGGTCACGCGGGCGTTCGACCAGCCCGAATCGCTCGACTTCGACCTGGCGGCCGCGGGCGAGGCCCGCCAGATCATCGACCTCGTCTGGGGCGCGTCGCTGACCCGATTCCTCTCGCTGTCGGCCGGCCAGCTCGGCAACGACTTCATTTCGGTCGGGAGAGTCCAGAGCCCCACGCTGAAACTCCTGGTCGATCGCGAACGCGAGATCGAAGCGTTCGATCCGGACGACTACTGGGAGCTGTTCGCAGAGCTCGCAAAAGACGAAGACGAGGGAGACGCGTTCGAAGCCCAGTACTTCTATCGCGACGAGGACGACAACGAGGCCGAGCGGGTCTGGGACGAGTCGATTGCCGAGTCGGTCTTCGAGACGCTCTCGTCGGCGAGCGAGGCGACGGTCGTCGACGTCAACCGACGAACGCGCACGGACACGCCGCCCGCCCCGTTCAACACCACGCAATTCATTCGGGCGGCCAGCGCGATCGGTTACTCGGCCAAGCGCGCGATGTCGATCGCCGAGGATCTCTACACTGCGGGGTACATGACCTACCCGCGAACGGACAACACGGTCTACCCGGACGATCTGGATCCGGAGGCGCTGCTCGACGACTTCGTCGGCCATCCGACGCTCGGCGAGAGCGCTGAGGACTTACTCGAGACCGACGACGACCTTGTCGCCACCGAGGGCGACGAGGAGACGACCGACCACCCGCCGATCCACCCGACGGGCGAGATCCCCGCCCGCGGCGAGGTGAGCGACGACGAGTGGGAGATCTTCGAGCTCGTCGTCCGCCGATTCTACGCGACGCTCGCCGATGCCGCTCGCTGGGAACACCTCAAGGTCGTCGCCGACGTCGCCGACCACTCGCTCAAGGCGAACGGTAAACGACTCGTCGAACCGGGCTACCACGCCGTCTATCCGTACTTCAACACGAGCGAGAACTTCGTCCCCGACGTCACCGAGGGCGAGACGCTCGCGCTGTCCGATGCCGAGATCGAGGAAAAGCAGACCCAGCCGCCACGGCGGTACGGCCAGTCCCGCCTGATCGAGACCATGGAGGAGATGGGTGTCGGGACGAAGTCGACCCGACACAACATCATCGAGAAGCTCTACGACCGGGGTTACGTCGAAGACGATCCGCCACGGCCGACGCGGCTCGCGATGGCCGTCGTCGATGCCGCCGAGCAGTTCGCCGACGAAGTGGTCAGCGAAGAGATGACCGCCCAGTTAGAGGCCGACATGGACGCCATCGCCTCCGGCGAAGCCAGTCTCGACGACGTCACGGCGGAGTCCCGCGAGATGTTAGACGAGATCTTCGACGAACTCGCCGACTCGCGCGACGAGATCGGCGACCACCTCCGCAAGTCGCTCAAGGACGACAAGCGCCTCGGCCCCTGCCCCGAGTGCGGCGAGGACCTCCTCGTTCGACGCAGCCGCTACGGCTCGTACTTCGTCGGCTGTGACGGCTATCCAGACTGCGAGTACACCCTCCAGCTCCCCTCGACGGGGAAACCACACATTCTGGACGACACCTGTGACGAACACGACCTGAAAGAGATCAAGATGCTCGCCGGGCGCCAGACGTTCGTCCACGGCTGTCCACAGTGTGCGGCCGACGACGCGGGCGAGGGGCCGGTGATCGGCGACTGTCCGGAATGCGGTGCTGAGCACGGCGGCGAGCTCGCGATCAAGACCCTCCAGAGCGGCTCACGGCTCGTCGGGTGTACGCGCTACCCCGACTGCGAGTACTCGCTCCCGCTGCCACGTCGCGGCGAGATCGAGGTGACCGACGAGCGCTGTGACGAACACGACCTGCCCGAGTTACGGGTGCACGGCGACGATGACGACGAACCCTGGGAACTCGGCTGTCCCATCTGCAACTATCGGGAGTACCAGGCACGCGAGGCCGAGAGCGGCTCCGACCTAGAGGCCCTCGACGGCATCGGGGCGAAGACCGCGGAGAAACTCGCGGCGGCCGGCATCGAGAGCGTCGACGATCTCTCGGACGCCGATCCCGACGCGATCGCCAGCGACGTCGACGGCGTCAGTGCGGACCGAGTCCGAAGCTGGCAAGCAAAGGCCTGAACGGCGGATCCACTCCGAGATGATCCGGCTGGAACACGTTCTGTTGCGATAGCCGCCACCGGGAAGCTTTTGTGAGATTCGCGCCGATGTGTGAGCGTGTTCGAATCCGTCGGAACGCTCGCTGTTGGCGCCGTCTTCGGCCTGGCTCTCGCCGCGCCGCCCGGCCCCATGAACGCCATCATCGCCGAAGAGAGTGTGCTCCGGGGCTGGTATCCGGGAGTCAAAGCAGGGCTCGGCGCGTTCACGGCAGACGCACTCTTCTTCGTCCTCACGCTGGTCGGCGTCGTCGCGGTGATCGACGCCCAGCCGGCGATTCGACCCCTCCTCTACCTGTTCGGCGGTGTCCTGATGTGTTACTTCGCCGTCGACGCGTTCCGAAGTGCGAAAGACGCCTTCGCCTCGCGCGTCGATAGCGACGATCCGGCCGCCGGATTCCGGAAGACGTTCGTCCTGGCCGCCACGAACCCCTACCAGATCGGGTTCTGGCTCACGGTAGGCGTCGGCCTCCTCGAGGAGGGGACGCTCGACGTCTTCTCGCACGTCCCGTACGTCGGCGCCGACCTCGCCGGGTCGCTCGTCGTCGAGACCGGGTCACCGACGCTCTTGCTCGGCTTCTTCGCCGGGATCGGACTCTGGGTCGTCACGTTCCCGGCGACGCTCGTCGAGGCGGAAAACCGGGTCGACGAACTCGCGCCCGTCATCGCCAGTGCGAGTGGCCTCGTCCTCGCCGGATTCGGCGTGCTCTTCCTGACGATGGGCGCGACGGGACTGCTCTAGAAGAACGGCGTCGAAAAACGAGGGCGTTCGGCGCTCACCATTTTAGCCCAGGACGTACCTGAGCCGTGGGTAGCGCTCGAGGAGTGGTCGACCGCCCACGCGGAGCCGTTCGATGCGGCTGTCGAGGCCGGCCATCCGTCCCGCCGCGAACGCCCCGATCGCGAGGAAGACGAACGCGTAGACCAGCGTCGAGTCGAACAGGGCCAGCCAGTCCCCCGCCCAGCCGCCGAGGTAGAACAGGGTCATCTGCATCGCCCCGCCGAGCGCCGCCAGTCGAACGAACGCACCCGTAATCAGGGCGATCCCGATCAGGAGTTGGGTCGCCGGGACGACCACGTTGATCGTCTCCAGGACGATCGGCGTCTCGGCCATCGCCGCGTAGAGTCCACTCACGGGACTCGCGGCATCGACACCGTGGACGAGGAAGCCGCTCGCGTCGAACGGCCACTCGCTCACCTTACCGAGGCCGGCGAACAGCATCACACCACCCATCACGATTCGTAACGCGACTACCGTCCACGCGCTGAGTGCGTGGGGTGATCCCGAAAGGGAAATTCCTCCGTACTGGGCCTCGAGCCGGTTTGCGTTGGTCGTTGACATCGTCGGTCACCTCTACAGATACACCAAGGTGCCAACATCACCTATAAGAGGACGGCCGTTCCCACCGCCGAAGAACGGCTCTCAGCAGGCGGGAGTCATCGCACCGGAAAACACCTGAGCGTAGTACGTGATCCCGCTCCGGAGTTACTCGCCCATCCCGGCAATCTCGTCTTCGAGCCACTCCCGGAACCACTTGACTCGTTTGAGTCGCTGGTGTGCCAGACTCTGGGCCGTCTCGCTCTCGACCCGGCTGACGGCATCGACGCCTCGTTCGAGGACGCGTTCGACCATCTCGTCGGCGTCCATGTGCACGCGAGACTCGTATCCCATCCTGAGGAGCATCAGTGCCGTCCCGTTCGCACCGACCTTATCGAGCAGGTCGGCCTCGATGAGACACTGCGTCTCGAGTGGCAGATCGCTCACCGATCCCTGATAGGAGTGGTTCTCCACGGCACGAGCGACCTGATCGACGAACGACTCGGGGTATTCTCCCTGTGACTGCAGGTACTCGCGTGCGATCCGGGCACCCGCTTCGGCGTGGCGATCCTGGGCAGTCTCCAGCTTCGCAACGTCGTGAAAGACCGCCGCAGTCTTCGTCACGTCGACCGCTGCCCCCTCCGCCTCGGCGATGTCGGCGGCGAGATCGGTCACGTTCAGAATGTGATTGTGGCGGTACTCCGCGGAGTGCCACGGATACCAGCGCATACGGCCGCCATCGTCCTCTTTCTCGACGCTCGCGGCGAGGTACTCGAAGACGAATCGCTTCATAGCCTCGTACTCCGCGTCGCTGACGTCCGGTTCGGTTATTTCGACGCCCACGATAGATCCCTCCGATAGTAGACACGTCCGTCGTTCATTACGTGGATATTGGGCAGATTGGGTCTTTAGCCTTTGGTTCGGGTGCAAATCTGTAATCGGCTGACGAATCGGTGTCCGCATGTGGCCGCAGACGGTGTCGTTCCGACCGTCAGCGGCGAAAGTCCGTTAGAGTCAAACGCGCCGGGGTCGAATCCCCGCCCATGAGTACCGAACAGGCGGGTCGATCGATTCGCTGTCTCGTCGCGAAGGTCGGCCTCGACGGACACGATCGTGGGGCCCACGTCATCGCCCGGGCCTTCCGCGACGCTGGCTTCGAAGTCATCTACTCGGGTCTGCACAAGGCGCCCGAAGAAATCGTTCAGGCGGCCGTCCAGGAGGACGTCGACGTGCTCGGGATCTCGATCCTCTCCGGCGCACACAACACGCTCGTCCCCAAGGTCATGGACGGCCTCGAAGAGTACGGGGCCGCCGAGGATACGCTCGTACTCGTCGGGGGCGTCATTCCCGAAGAAGACCGCGAGGGACTCGCCGACGAAGGCGTCTCCGCGATCTTCGGCCCCGGCACCTCGATCGAGGAGACGATCGAGTTCGTCCGCGAGAACGCCCCCGAGCGATGAGCGACGAGCACGCAGGCGGGAACGCCGCTCCCGAAGACAGGCTCCCCGATGGCGGTGAGGCCGCTCACGAACCGTCGCTCGTCGACCGATTGCTCGCGGGCGACCACCGGGCGCTGGCTCGCACCATCTCGACGATCGAGAACCGCCAGCCCGGCTACCGCGAACTGGTCTCGGACCTCTACGATCACACCGGAACCGCAGACGTCATCGGGGTGACCGGCTCTCCCGGTGCCGGTAAGTCGACGCTCGTCGACAAATTGGCCGAGACCTACCGCGAGCGCGGCGAGACAGTCGGCATCATCGCGATCGATCCCTCCTCGCCCTTTACCGGCGGGGCCGTCCTCGGCGACCGTATCCGAATGGCCTCGACGATCGGCGACATGGACGTCTTCGTCCGCTCGATGAGCGCCCGTGGCACCCTCGGCGGCCTCTCGACGGCGACGACGGACGCCGTCACCGCCATGGACGCCTTCGGCAAGGACAAGATCATCATCGAGACCGTCGGTGCCGGCCAGAACGAGATCGACATCGTCCGCACCGCGGACACCGTCGCCGTCCTCGTCCCACCGGGATCGGGCGACTCCGTGCAGACGCTCAAAGCCGGGATTCTCGAAATCGCCGACGTCTTCGTCGTCAACAAGGCCGACCGCGACGGCGCCGACCGCACCGTCCAGGAACTCATGGAGATGATCGAACTCGGCGACGGCCCGCGTTTCGGGGCAAGCGCCGGCCACCACGGTCCGGGGGCCACCCACGACGGGGATGCCGAGAACGAAACACAGGGCGACCACGAGGAGACCGACGGAGGCGACGTCGGCGCCTCCTGGCAGCCACCGATCGTCGAAACGATCGCGACCGACGGAGACGGAATCGACGCGCTGCTCGACGCCTTCGCCGATCACCGACAGTACCTGACCGAGTCGGGCGAACTCGCCGCTCGGAGCCACCGTCGCCACGCCGAAGAGATTCGGACGCTCCTCCGCGAGGATGTCCACGAGATGCTCGAAACCGAACTGGAGCGCCACGGCGGTGTCGACGGACTCGCCGAGGCCGTCCAGCGCGGCGAGACCGATCCGTACACCATCGCCAGCGACGTACTCGATCCCGTCGAAGGCTGTCTCGAGGAGCTCGACGTCGAGTGAGGATAGCACCGAGCGGGTAGCAACCGAGGTTCCAACCGCTGCGTTTCCATTTCTACCGCGGCCGAAACCCAACGAGCCGTTCGCCAGTCGTGTCCGTCTCGATGACCGTCGCCTCGACGGTGAGTCCGGGTTCGATCTCGTCCGGATCGAGTTCGAGGACGCGACCGGTTACTCGGATGGGGCCGAAGTCGACGATCCCGGTGGCGTAGGGTGCGTCGTCCGCGAACGCCGGGGTCGGAACGTGAGTGACCGTGAACGTGTCGAGTTCCCCGGCCGTGGGGAGCGCCGTCTTCGAAAGGTCCCCGGACCCACACTCGGGACAGACCCGTCGCGGTGGAAGTGAGCCGTGTCCCGCCGAACACTCGAGATAGAACGCCTGGTCGGTCTCCAGGGGGTCGAGCCAGTCGTCGTAGCCGTCGTGGCGAACGTCGTCGCTCATGCGACCACCTCCAGCGCGTCGCGCTGGCGTCCTCGCAGGAACTCACTGCGCTCGTTCATGCGACCACCTCCAGAACGTGGACCACACAGGAGGCCACCGTGCCACCGGCGTTGTGGGCGACGACGGTGTCGCCGTCGATCGCGTCACTATGTGGGTGATGACCCTCGAGCAGGTGAGTCAGTTCGACGAGCTGGGACGCGCCAGTCGCGCCGACCGGATGGCCCTTGGCCTTCAGTCCGCCGGAGAGGTTCACCGGAACGGGGCCGTCGACGGTCGTGTACCCGTCCCGAGCCGCGGTGATTCCCTCACCACGGTCGACGATGCCGAGCGACTCGATCGCCAGCACTTCGGCGATAGTGAAGCAGTCGTGGACTTCGGCCGCAGCGACGTCGTCGGCCGTGACACCGGCGTCTTCGTACGCCTGGACCGCGGCCTCGTCGGCAGCGGGCGAACGTGCGAGGTGCTCACGGTCGTGAAGTGCCATCCGATCGCCTCCCTGCCCGGAACCAGTGATGGCGACGGGGGCAGCGAGGTCGTGTGTCTCGGCGTACTCGTCGCTGACGAGGACGAGGGCCGCGGCGCCGTCGGAGATCGGACAGGAGTCGTAGAGCCCGAGCGGTTCGGAGACGGCGGGTGCCTCGAGGACCTCCTCGACCGAAATCTCCCGTTGGTACTGGGCCTTCTCGTTATCGAGGGCGTTCTCGTGGTTCTTCACGGCGACGTGGGCGAGGTCCTCCTTCCCACCCCCGTACTGATCGAAGTAAGCCGTGGCCATCAGGCCGTACGCACCGGGGAACGTCACGCCGGCACGGACCTCCCAGAGGTCGTCTGCAGCGATCGCGAGAGCCTCTGTCGCTCCTGCCGTCCCGAGGTGCGTCATCCGTTCGGCCCCACCGACCAGACAGACGTCCGATTCACCGTTCCGGATGCTGACGACGGCGTCTCGAATCGCCGTTGCACTCGAGGCACAGGCGGACTCGTACCGGGTTGCCGGAGCAGAGACCCCCGCCGCTTCGGCCATCAGCGGTCCCTGGTGGCCCTGGTGCTCGGCGAGTTCGCCCATGAAATTTCCGTACCTCACCATCTCGACGTCCGATCGCGAAACGTCGGCGTCGTCGAACGCAATATCGGCAGCCTCCGCGAACAGGTCGCGACCCGTTCGGTTCGGGCTGGCTCCGAACGACGTCAGTCCGACACCCGCGACGCGCACCTCACTCATATGTAGCCATCTACGAGACGGTCCGGTTAATACCTCGTGGTTTATGCACCGCATGTATCCGTCGACACCCTGCCACAGGGTGCCAGCGACCCACGTTGGGTACTTACCGTGACGCGCTTTCAGGCATGAAAGAGTCTCACTACCGCTGCCTGCAACCGGGCCCATCGAGGCTAACTACATCGATTTCCATTACAAATGACTATAACCCCTGTCCAAAAGTGTTCGGTAGATATATACGAACCGTGTGACAATGCCACTCTCATGCCCGATACTGCTGATCGGCAGAACGTGGATAGCAAGCGACGGAAGATGCTCGCCCTCATGGGAGGGAGTGCAACAGTCGGCCTGGCCGGCTGTTCTGCGCTGTTGGGAGACGACGAAGAGGACGACGAAGACGGCGGTAACGATGGCAACGACGGCGACAGTGACGCCTTCGTCGGCGCGCCGGACGATTACGCCACCCACGCAGACAAAGCACAGGCCGCATGGAACACGGTCGTCGACAACGCCGGACCTGAGGGAGCCGACATCCGGAACGAATCCTACGTCGAGATCGAAGAGGCCGTGCGGGATTCGCAGATCATGATCCCGCTCTTCCACCCCAAGGAAGAGCGGTTCTGGTACGACTACGTCGACGTGCCAAAGATCGGTCCCCTCGGTGGCCACTTCCAGCAACACCACAATACGAACGTCGAAGGCGATACCGAACTCTCCCTGATCAATGCGACGTTCGACACGCTCGACCCAGTGATGTCGGACGATACGGCCTCGAGTGAGGTTCAGGTCAATATTTACGAGACACTGACGCACTTCCCAGACGGCGTCCCAGAACTCGAAGACAAACTCGTCGAGGGCTACGAAACCTCCGAGGACGACCTGACCTGGACGTTCACCCTCAAACAGGGGGTTCAGTTCCACGACGGAACGGAACTGACAGCGGACGACGTCTACTACTCGATGCGTCGGCTTGCCGAGTCCGGTAACAGCGTCCGGGCGAGCTTCGTGCTCGACGCTCCAGCCGGCCTCGGGATGGCATACGAAGCCTCCGACGAAGAGGAAGAGGGAGCGTACGATCCGGTTCCCGACGGACTCGAGATGGAAGTCGTCGACGACTACACGTTCGAGTTCACCATCCGCGAACCGAACCCGGCCGTCCTCGACATCCTCTCGTACGGTGGCTTCGGGATCGTTCCCGAAGGGACCGTTGGTGACATCGAGGGCTACGACGGCGAAGTCAGTCACGAAGAATTCACCCAATCGTACGCGAACGGGACCGGCCCCTTCGAGCTCGATTACTTCACCGTTGGGGAGGACGTCCGTCTGACGGCGTTCGACAACTATCACGACGGTGCCCCGGCACTCGATTCCGTCCACTGGGAGATCATCGAAGACGATACGGCGATCTGGACGTACTCGATGGAGCAGAACGCCGACATTATCGGCGTCCCACAGGCGCAGTACGATCCGTCACTCATCGACGTCGAGGGGACGGACGACAGAGGTCGTGAAGTCGGTACGTACGGCCCGGTCGAAAACGGCGAAGAAGTTAATTACCTCAGTTTCGCCGGACTGGGCGTATACTACTTCGCGTACAACGCCCAGAACGTCCCTGTGGAAGTCCGACAGGCGATCGCCTACGTGACGGATCACGAAGAACTCGTCAACAACTTCCTCGACGGGCGTGGCTTCGAAGCCTTCAGCTTTACACCACCCAGCATCTGGCCGACGGGAGCGGACGGCTACGAAGACTACGTCTCTGGTTGGGCCTTTGGTCCCAACGAGACCGACCGAGACAGTGCGGGTTCGGTACTCGAAGCGGCAGGCTTCACCGAAGACGATCCGTTCCAGGTCACCTGCACGACCTACGAGAGCCAGCTCTTCCAGGACATGGCACAGAACATCAACGAGAAGCTCTCTGGACTGGGCGTCGAGATGACCCTCGAAGAGACCCAGTTCAGTACGCTTCAGTCGCGGGGTGAGGACGGCGACCTGCAGATGTACTCGCTCGGCTGGGCCTGGAGTTGGCCGTCCGCGTCGTACGGTCACTTCGGATTCGAGCCGAAGAACACCGACACCTCCGGCATGCCCGGTGACAACAACGGATACTACCTCGACTGGCAGACCAACCTCGAGGACGAAGCGTAACGACAGTCGCATCGTCGACGACCCGTTTTTTGCAGTATTTGTGGCGAACTGCGCTGAGCGGTAGCTACTACAATCGTCTACTTCTCCGACCTCGTCACCGCGAACTGACCAAGCGACGAAAATGAAATAGCATACAGTAATCTCTAAAAGAGATCAGGAGTTCGGCGTCATATCACCAGCCAACCGCGGGTTGTGGGAAGCGATAACAGAACGTTTACAACGATTGCATCGAAGTAGCGAAGTGAGACGAATGTACAAAGGACAGGGCACGCCTCTCCGATTACCAGGTGAGCAACGATGAGCCGCTGGAGCTACTTCCTCAAGCGGTTACTGTTGTCAGTTCCGGTCGTATTCCTCGTGTTGACGTTCATCTTCGTCATGCTTCGAATGGGACCGATCGACCCCGTTGCCGCTCGACTCGGACCGGAAGCAACCGGCGCAGACGCCCAACGAATGCGAGAAAATCTCGGGCTCACTGACCCACTCTGGGAGCAATATACCGAATTCATCGGTAGCTTCCTGTCGATGGACCTCGGCCAATCGTGGGTCGTCAGGCCAGGGCAAACCGTCACGGACATTATCGTCGTGTCGGGCCCACCGACGCTCTGGCTCGGATTCTGGGCGGTCCTCCTGCCGCTCTTCATCGGGATTCCGCTCGGACTCTATTCCGGACTCAACCCGAACACGAAAGGTGACTACTTCGCGACGATCAGCGCGATCCTCTGGCAGTCGATGCCAAACTTCTGGCTCGCAATCATGATCGTCGCGGTCCTCCGGCAGACACACGGTGGTGGGTGGCTGGGCTTCGACTGGTATACGTTCGGCCCAGAACTGCAGAGTATGACGGGAACGCCCGACCTCAATTTCATCGCGGAAGGTGGGGCACAGATATTCGGCGTGCTCCCCTCTCCAATGGCAATCAACTGGGGGGCGATAATGGTCGATATCAAGTTCATCCTTCCGGCCGCGCTCGTCCTCGGGTCCGCTTCGATGGCGGCTGAGGCACGAATTGGCCGGACGGCCGTCCTCGAGAACATCAACTCGAACTACGTCGAAACAGCCCGCGCCAAGGGGCTCAAGGAACGGACAATCGTCTGGAAACACATCTTCAGAAACGCACTGATTCCACTCGTCCCAGTCATCACGAGCGAAGCATACGTGTTGATCGGTGGATCAGTCATCATCGAGTATATCTTCAACATCAACGGACTGGGTAACATCTTCTTCCGTGCGATGACACAGGGAGACCTCCCGCTTGCGGGCGGGCTGTTGTTCTTCTACACGGTGATCATCATCGGACTAAACGTGTTCCAGGACTTCCTCTACACGATCATTGATCCGCGCGTGGGGTACGAACGATGAGTGTACAAACTGACAATACGGCCGCAAACGCATCGACGAGGGAAGAGGATACGACGCTTCGAGAGCGGATACGCCAAAACCCACGACCCGCGACCATCTGGTTCGCCGGGCTGGCGCTCCTGATCCTGCTCGAGTTCCCGAAGGTTATCGCGGGGATTTCTGCGATCGGCGGCGTCTTCGCATTCGTTCTGGATATCGCCCTGATGGTCCCCGACTGGATCGGGGGGAACGTTGGCGGCGGCGCTATCTCGTTTGTGGTCCACGACCTGGTGGCTATCGGGTTGTTGTTCGTCGCCTCGATATTCGTCAGTGGGTACATTCTCCCCTGGCACGTCGCAGAGCGATTCGACCTCGACGTCACACGACGTGGAAGCATCTATCTCGATCGGGCCGTCGCCACCGGCATCCTCGCCGCCATCGCGGGCATTCTCGCGTTCACCCCGATCGGCGCGCTCCTCTCGAACGAACTCAGCCTCTGGAGCTCCATTCTTGATTCGCTTACGGAACTCCCCTCACTCACGGACCGAGAACTCATCTCCAATCAGGGCTATCGATCACCCGATGGGAGCGGATGGGAAGGGACATTCCTCGGACTCGAACCCAAGCTGGCCTGGATGATTCGGGTCGGCGTCGTATACGCCTATGCGTTTGCCTTCTTGGGGTGGCTCTGGAAGGGGTACAACGTCTTCCGCGACCACTACCGTGCGGCAGATTGGACCCCCCGTGACGACACCCTCCGACGATTCCGTAACCACACGTGGGGACTCTTCGGACTCGTGGTCGTCATCATGTTCCTGGTGCTCGCGGTCTGGGCACCCACAATCAGTCCCGTCACCGCCGAGGCGAACATCTACTCGACGTACGAACACGAGGTAACCTACTTGGGAGACGACGGGACACTCGAGACGGTTACCCATGGGGTGGCAAATCTGGACAGTCAGTCCCGCGGGAACGAGAACGTCGGAATCTGGAGTTACGACGATTACGGTCGCTGGCAACCATTCGGAACGACACCACACGGCCAGAATCTCATGACACACCTCGCGTATGGCGCGCAAACCTCCCTCATCATCGGGGTCCTCGCGATTGGCCTCGGTGGCTTGATCGCGGTGCTACTCTCCCTCGTAACGGCCTACTACAAGGGAGTCGCCGACGTCATCACGGTGATCGCCAGCGACACGATCATCTCCATCCCGTTGTTCCTGCTCGTGATGATGCTCTCGGTGATCTTCAACGAGGGTGATCACTGGTTGGCGGAACCGATGGACGGTGGGCTGTTACTGGCCCTCATCTTCGCCTTCGCGTACTGGCCAGGACTCTGGCGCTCGATTCGTGGCCCGTCGCTACAGGTGTCCGAAGAGGAGTGGGTCGACGCCGCGAAGAGTTACGGCCAGACGCCGTTGAAAACCATGCGAAAGCACATGGCACCCTACATCGCCGGCTATATCATGATCTACGCGTCGCTGATCGTCGGTGGCGTCATCATCGCCACGTCGGCTCTCTCGTTCCTCGGTCTCGGGATCAATCCACCGACCCCCGAGTGGGGGCGACTCATCGCAGACGGACGTCAGTACGTCTCGGGACCGTCGTGGCACATCGCGACGGTTTCGGGGATCATGATCGTCCTCGTCGTCACCGCGTTCAACGCACTGGGCGACGGGATTCGGGATGCAATCGATCCCGAAGCAGACGTTGGCGGTGATGGTGGTGCGGCTGCAGGAGGTGGTGGATAATGTCTATGCAATCTACAGTCGGCAAATCGAAAACCAGGGCGGAACCGATCATCTCGGTGAGTAACCTGCAGACGGCGTTTTTCACCGAGAAAGAGACGATTCGCGCGGTCGACGGCATCTCGTTCGACATCCACCCGGGGGAAACGGTTGGTATCGTCGGCGAGTCGGGCTCAGGAAAAAGTGTGACGGCACGCTCGATCATGGGGCTCGTCGACTCACCGGGTCGTGTCCTCCCGGGGAGTTCGATCAGATTCAATCACCTGGATGCCGTTCAGGAGTATGCAGAACGGTTCCCCGAACATACCGTCGACATCGGGGCATACGAGTCACAGTACGATTCGGGAGAGATTCTCGATCACCCCTCGGTCGATGTCGGACCGGCAGAGCTGGGGTACGATCAGGCCGAAGACGTTCCCATCGAAGTGATCGTTGCAGCCGGCTTTACGGAGCCGTTCGACCGAGTATCCGACGACGACTTCGTGTTCGTGACCGGCGGTGATCCAGCCGTCCCCGAACAGATCACCGACGGCTTCATCGAACTCACCAACCTCTCGGGGGAGTCCCAGCGCCTCATTCGCGGTGGGCGTATCGCCATGATATTCCAGGACCCCCTGACCAGCCTCAACCCTGTTTACACGGTCGGCAACCAGATCAAGGAAGCACTGGCACTCCACCAGGGCCTGAAAGGCGAAGAAGCGACTCAGGAGGCAGCCGATCTGCTCGAGGCTGTCGGAATTCCCGACGCGCGCCGACGCGTAACCGAGTACCCACACCAGTTCTCCGGTGGGATGCGCCAGCGTGCGGTGATCGCCATGGCGCTGGCCTGCGAGCCCGACATGCTCATCTGTGACGAGCCAACGACGGCGCTCGACGTCACGATCCAGGCGCAGATTCTCGAGTTACTGGAAGAGATTCAGAACGAACGGGACGTCGGGATCATGTTCATCACCCACGACATGGGCGTGATCGCGGAGATCACGGATCGAGTCAACGTCATGTACGCCGGTGAAGTTGTCGAATCGGCTACTGTCACAGAACTCTTCAAGAACCCGAAGCATCCATACACGAATGGGCTCCTTCGGTCGATCCCTGGCCAACAGCAAGGAGATCGACTGGCGACGATCGATGGCACTGTTCCGACACCGAACGAGAAGGCGACGTACTGCCGGTTCGAACCACGTTGCCCCAAATCGTTCGACGAGTGCTCGGCAGTCCACCCGGAGCCAGTCCCGGTGAACGCGAACGCGGACGACCACAAAGCCGCGTGCCTGCTGTATCCCGAAGACAAGTCGACGGTGGCCGCCGTTGAGCAGCATCAAGAGCAAGGATATGCCACACAGGTTCCAAAATCACAGTCAACAGGTGGTGACGAATGAGTCAAAACGTCGTATCGTCTGATTCCACTCGGACGCCCCAGACAGCAGAGACGATGATCGAAGTCGACGAGCTGAAGACCTACTACGAGGGCAACAGTCTGTTCGGTGGGACGCCCGTCAAAGCCGTCGACGGTGTCACGTTCGACATCCAGCAAGGTGAGACGCTCGGCCTGGTCGGTGAGTCCGGGTGTGGAAAGACGACACTCGGTCGGACACTGATCCAGCTCGAAGAGGCAACCGGTGGAGAGATCCGCTTCGATGGAAAGGACATCACGACGCTCAGCCGCGACGAACTCCACCAGTGGCGGAAGAACGCCCAGATGGTGTTTCAGGACCCGGACTCCAGCCTCAACGATCGGATGACGATCGGAGAGATCGTCCGGGAGCCACTCGACGTTCACGAGATCGGGACACCGCGTGAACGTCGACAGAAGGTGAAAGAGTTGCTCGACACCGTCGGGCTCCAGCGCGAGCACTACTTCCGATACCCGCACCAGTTCTCGGGCGGGCAGCGCCAGCGGATCGGGATCGCGCGAACACTCGCACTCGAACCGGACTTCATCGTCCTCGACGAACCCGTCTCGGCACTCGACGTCTCCGTCCAGGCCGAGATTATCAACCTCCTCGAAGATCTCCAGGAGGAGTTTGGACTCACCTATCTCTTCATCGCTCACGACCTCTCCGTCGTCCGCCACATCTGCGACCGCGTCGCGGTGATGTACCTCGGGAACATCATGGAGATCGGGCCGACGGAGGAGTTGTTCACCGATCCGGCGAATCCATACACACACTCGCTGTTGTCGGCAATCCCTGAACCCGATCCGACCGCAGAGAGAGACCGGATCACGCTCCACGGGACCCCGCCGAACCCGCGATATCCCCCGTCTGGCTGTCCATTCAGCACCCGCTGTCCGGTGGCCATCAAACCAGAGGAGTTCAGCGATCTCGACCCCAACCTGTGGACCCGCATCGTCCAACTCCGAGAGGTACTCGGCGAGAGACTGCGGGCTGACCGATCCGTCCGTGAGCGAATTCGTGAGCGACTCGGCAAGGAGACGCGATTCGGAACGATGGAAGAGACGGTGAACGAGCTGTTTGGCGAGTTCGACCTTCCAACAGATGTCGAGACCGAGATCCATCAGATCGCGCATCTCGCCCAGTCCGATGGAGAGGCCGCTGCACTAGAGCGATACGGGACCGTCTTCGGCAGCATCTGTGATCAGCAGGATCCGCACTTCGTCGAGGAGGAAGATGCCGCTGACGAGGGGACGCAGGGAGAAAGAACGGCCGGCTCCGAGATATCCGGCCCGAACCATCAGAGCTACTGTCACAGACACAAAGCCGAGTTCGACGATCCCGAGGCAGTGATCAAGGCCCGCGACGTCTGATATGGGAGCCCGGGATACAGTTGCAGAATGGCTGCGCCAGCACGTCCCTGCCTGGATTTACGCGTGTACGTACGCGTTCGTCGTCGTAGTGGCACTCACCTGTGTGGCGCTCTTGTTCACCCTCCTGACCGGCGGTGACCTGGTCAGAGCCAAACTCTTCCTCTTTTTCGGAGGATGGATTTTGCTGGCCATTGCCACGGCCCAACTCTGGCCACAGCGGGGATCGGAGGACGAACCGGTTGACTCGTACGACGAAGCGGTCGAAACGGTGGCGCCAGATGGTCGAATGCAACGAATCGCCAACGCCATCCCGCCAGCACGGTGGGTCAGACGACCACCGCCACCGGAGCGCGTCTCGATGGCTGGAAAGCAGTTTCTCGCCGCCGTCGCAACCCTGGCTGTCTCCTTCTTCATAGAAACGGCACTCGGAGTGGCCTAATTACCGGGAAACTCCGTTCAACAGGACAGGTCGACGTGGGCTCTCTCGAAAAGAGTTATCCGGATGCTCTTCCCAGTGGGTTTCATGAGCGAGAATCAACCTGCAGACCCACACAGCGAGCGGGTGAAAGATGCAACCGCTGCAGAGACCGAAGCCTGGAAACAGGAACTCGAAGAGATGGAACAAATCGCCCAAGAGCGCCGAGACGACGGCTGGGAGGTCCTGACTATGAGCGCAGGGCATACGAATACAGTCAGCCGAGACGGTGACGCGGACGAGCAATTCGGCATTTGTCATATCGTCCCAGATAGTGATGCCGACGCGTTTGCGGAGTTTTACGACGAGGAATCGTTCACCGAGTATCTCGTGTACGGGCGTCCGATCGAAGCGTACCTGTACCTCGTTACCGAGTTGATCGATCCAGTGAACGAGCGCGCAGTCCTCATCGCTGGCCGATACAACAGAATGTACGCAGACGGGATGATTAGCGATGCCAACGAAGAAGGTGTCCTCTACACACACGTGCAGAAGATTAACGGAACTGTCGTTGGAAGCTTCGAGCACGAGACGTACGGCCCCCTGATCGGCGAGCCGGAAGAGCCCGGCGTAGCCGAGTAATCGGCTCCCGGACCGCCCGAACTGCCGGTACACCGCGTCTTTTTACCCGGGCAGCCGACTAGCGAGTACATGCCAACGCATTCTCTCGACGAGGCGATGATCACCGAGCTCACCGAGACCAGCGGCGTCCCTGGCTACGAAGATCGCGTACGGACACTCGTCCAGGATGCGTTCGACGAGTCGGTCGACCGGGTCCGAACGGACGCGATGGGAAACGTCGTCGGCACGATCGACGGTTCGGGCGACCACGAGGTCGCCGTCGCGGCCCACATGGACGAGATCGGGTTCATGGTCAGCCACATCGAGAGTGACGAGGATGGCAGTGGATTTCTCGAACTCGATCCCCTGGGCGGCTGGGACCCTCGTGTTCTCAAAGCCCAGCGCGTGACGGTCCACACCGAAGACGGCGACCTTCCGGGCGTCATCGGCTCACCACCACCGCACACGATGGACGCCGAGGAGCGCGAGGCCACCCCGGACGTCGACGACGTCTACATCGATCTCGGACTCCCCGCCGAAGACGTCGAAGATCGCGTCGCAGTCGGCGACCTCGTCACGATGGATCAATCGACGGAGACCGTCGGCGAGTTGCTCACCGGGAAGGCGATGGACGACCGGATCTGTCTCTACGCCATGCTTCAGACGGCCGCAGCGATCGAAGACCCCGACGCCACGATCCACTTCTGTGCGACCGTCCAGGAGGAGGTCGGCCTCCGCGGCGCACGGGCACTCGGTGTCGACGTCGATCCGGACCTGGCGATCGCGATGGACGTGACGGTCGCGAACGACGTTCCGGAGTTCGACGAGGGCGAGCACGTCACCCGACTCGGCGACGGAACCGCGATCAAGCTCAAGGACGGCAGCGTCATCACCAGCCCGAAAGTACACCGGCGATTCAAATCCATCGCCGAGGACGAGGAGATCGACTACCAGCTCGAAGTGCTTCCCGCCGGCGGGACGGACACGGCCGGCTTCCAGCACACCCACGGCGCAAAACCGGTTGGCGCGCTCTCGATTCCGAACCGGTACATGCACACCGTCACCGAAGCCGTCCACCGCGACGACGTGGCAGCGACGGTCGACCTGCTGACGGCCTTCCTCGAACGCGAGGACGGAACGGTCGACTACACGTTGTAGGCGCCAACAGCCACCCAGACGCGCTCGGGTGACGGTCTGGACGAAACGCTATTTTTCGGAACCACAACCCATATTAACTTCCTTTGGAGACGTGTTAGTATGAAACGGAGAACGGCCCTCACTGGCGTCACCGGTGCCATCGGCGTCGGTCTGGCAGGCTGTCTGACCGACATTGGCGACGACACAGAGCCCGAGACGGACGGTTCGACGGAATCGGACCCGTGCGAGAGCGGACGGAAGCTCATCGAAGCGATCGCGGACGAGGAGTACGAGCAGGCAGCAGAATACGCACCGATCGAGTTCGATTCCTCCCAACGGCTGTCGGCCATTGGAGAACTGTACAAGCGGGCGGAGTTGCCATCGATCGAGCAGATCGAGTGCGCGGGGACGACAGACGAGACAATCAGAGAGTACGATCGGGAGCTCGATGCCGACGTAGCAGACGCTGCCTCCGTCGAGTACGCGCTCACGACATCGATTGCCGACGAATCCGTCGACCTCACCGTCGAGGTAACGGCCATCGAAATCGACGGCGAGTGGTACACCTGGATTTCCGATGGGCTGGTGACGCAGGTGAATCCCGACGTCCGCACCGAGGGTAACGGAACCAACGCTGTGACGATCACGTTTGCCGACCGAGGCGCTGCCAAGCGAATCTACGTCCAGGGAGAGTCGATCGAATCACCGACCGATTACCAGTTGATACGCGAGGAAGAGTCGCTGACCCTCTCTACCGACGAAGTTGGAGCAGGGCGATTCGACGTGGTTGGGGAGGGATGGAACGGCCAGACGGAAGTCGTCTCCCAGTTCTCGCTCGGAAGGCGGGAAAGTTGGGCCGACGTCGAGGAAATCGTCTTCCGGGCGATGACGACGTCGTGGGTTGGCAAACAACCTGCCCACATCGCAGGCGTGGACAATCCGACCTTGATCCTCGAACGGGGCCGCGAGTATCGCATCGGCTGGGACGAGGGGAATGGGGCGGGGCACAATCTGGAACTGCGAAACGCCGACGACGAGGTCGTCGACGACTACGCGACCGAGGTGACGATGGAACCAGACGAGAGCCAGATTCTCACCGTCACCGCGACAGACGAACTGGCTACCTACCGGTGCGTGCCCCACTCGGGGATGGAAGGCGAGATCGAGGTCGTCGACGAACTGTAGTGCCGTCCTTCACTTCGTAGTCACGAACCGTCTCCCCCCACGGGCGCCTCACAACACCGACGACCCGGGCTGTTCGTGAACCGTGAGTTCGACGTCGCGAGTCTCACCCTCGATATCCGCGACCAGTCGACGGACGACCTTCTCGGCCTCGTCGTACAGCCGCGGCCGGACGAGTCCGATGACCCGGTCGAGCGAGACGAATCGGGGCAGGCTGATCGCGTTCGAATCGGCCGTGTGCGGGTCGTACGCGACGTCGAAGAACAGGCGACTCGCCGTCTCCACGTCGGGTGGGGCAGCGTCGGGGGCCGGTTCGATCCGCCACTCGCCGGCAGCGTCGACGTCTTCGCGGAGGCGCCACGCGAGCCGTTCGGGTGCGTCGATCGCGGTCACTTCGGAGCGAGCGGTGTAGGTGAGTTTCCACCACGAGAAGTCGAGATCGTAGCGCGTCCCGACCCCGCCGTCGCCGTCGGCCGAGACCGCATCGAGGACGGAGGCGTAGTTCGGGTACGTCCGAAAGTCCCTGACCGTCTCGAAGACGGTTTCCGGCTCCCGGTGAACGAGCGTGCTGAGGACGATCCGATCCACACTCGCTCATCGCGGGCGGGGAGGGTAAGCGTTACTCGTCCGCGCGGACGCGGATCCGCCTCGAGTCGAATCGGAACCGTTGTGGGGTCACCGACGGAGTGACACCCATGTACGATTGCATCGTCGTCGGTGGCGGCGTCGCCGGGTTGTCGGCCGGCCTGTTCACCGCCCGCGCCGAGCTCGATACGCTCGTCGTCTCGGCCGGAGAGTCGATCCTCGCCCGGAACGCGAGTCTGGAGAACTACCCCGGACTGCCGGCCGGGTTCGACGCGCGACGCTACCTGTCGATCGTTCGCGACCAGGCAGAAGCGACGGGCTGTACAGTCGTCGACGATCGGATCGAGAGTGTGGGCCTCACAGGCGAAACCGCCGGCGACCAGGATCGAGTCGTTCGGCTCGCGGGGGTCGACGACGACTACGAAGCCCGTCGGGTCGTCGCGGCTTCCTGGCCAGACAGCGAGTACCTCGTCGGGACCGAGGTCGAGCGAATCCAGCGCGGGAGCAAGTACGTCGTGTCGGTCGGTCGAGCCGGGCGGACGGCCGTCGACGGAATCTACGCGGCGGGCCGAATCGCCGACACGCCCCATCAGGCGATCGTCGCCGCCGGCCACGGCGCCACAGTCGGCCTGGCGGTGGTCCAGGACAGCGACACACCGTTCTATCACGACTGGGTCGCACCACAGGGATACTTTACCGGACGGGACCGCAACGTGCCGCCCGCCTGTGACGAGATCGAGGCCGACGAACGGCTGGCTCACGACGAGCGAGCGCGGACACGGTTAGCCCAGGATCTCGAGGAACCGTTCGACGACGAACCGACACAACATCCACGCGTCGCCGACGAATAACTGAGTAAAACCCGCACGCGTCGTGGGCGAATACCTGGCCAATCACTCACGCTCCGTCGACGTGTGATGGTCACCGTTTCGTTGCCAGTCGCGAAGCGCACACGACGGGTGGCGTTTCTTCCTGCCGGGCGCCGTCTACGGTGCATGGCAATCGTTGCGATCACCGGTGGCACCGGCAACGTCGGGCGACAGGCACTCGGTGCACTCGACGAGCACGAGACGACGATACTGGCCCGCAGCGATGCCGACGACATCGACGTCGTCACCCTCGACGTAACCGATCGGGACCGGTTCGTCGACGTCCTCGACGGGCACGACACGCTCGTACATCTGGCGGCGAACCCGTCACCGTGGGCCTCGTGGGACGAGGTGCTCGACGCGAACGTCGACGGAACGTACAACGCCTATCACGCCGCCGTCGAGAACGACCTCGACCGCGTCGTCTTCGCGAGTACGAACCACACGATGCACATGTACAACGCCGCCGACACGGCCGAGCCCGAGTCGCTCGTCGAACAGCCTCGCCCCGTGTTTCCCGACGACCCCCCACGCCCCGACTCACCGTACGGCATCAGCAAGGTCGCGGGCGAAGCCATCGGGACGTACTTCGCGGATCGCCACGGCCTGACGGTCGTCAACCTGCGCATCGGCTGGTTGCTGAACGACGAGTCGCTTCGTGAGACCCAGTCCGAGGACGACGACCACGCCAGGTTCGCCCGCGCGATGTACCTCAGTCCGCGAGACTGCCGCGATGCCCTTCGTAAATCCGTCACTCACAGCATCGAGGAGTCGCCGCTGACCTGTCACGTCGTCTCCGCGAACGACGAACGATACTTCTCGATCGTCGAGGCCCAGACGGAGCTCGGCTATCGACCGCGGGACAATGCAAGGCAGGTTCTCGACAGTGGGACATCGACTGAACAGGAGTAGATCCCAGGAGGCCACGACACGGGAGTCAGTGGTCAACGTTTAACCCGCCACGGCCGCATTCGTCGGATACCACATGCCGCAGCTCGAAGACGTGAACGTCGTACTCGGGGTGACTGGGTCGATCGCGGCCGTGAAGACGGTCGAACTGGCCCACGAGCTACGCCGCCGTGGCGCTTCTGTCAAGGCAGTGATGAGCGAGAGTGCGAGTGGGATCGTCCATCCCAACGCTGTCGGCTACGCAACCGGAAACGAGGCTGTCACCGAGCTTTCCTGGCGGGTCGAGCACGTCGAACTGTGCGGTCGCGACGGGTGGGCCGACGTCCTCCTGATTGCCCCGGCGACGGCCAACACCGTCGGGAAGCTTGCCGCCGCCATCGACGACACACCCGTCACGACGACGGCGACGACGGCGCTCGGCGCCGACGTTCCGGTCGTCGTCGCACCGGCGATGCACGAACCGATGTACGACCACCCGGGCGTGCTCGCGTCCTTAGAGCGGATCGAATCGTGGGGCGTCGATCTCGTCGATCCCCGGATCGAGGAGGAGAAAGCGAAGATCGCGACCGAGGACGCGATCTGTACGGCCGTCGCACGGGCGACGGGCGAGACACCGCTCGCAGGGGAGCACGTCGTCGTCACGGCCGGGGCGACTGCCGAGGCGATCGACCCCGTCAGAGTTCTCACGAACCGCTCGTCCGGACGGATGGGGCGGGCTGTCGCTCGCGCCTGTTACGTTCGCGGCGCGGACGTCACGCTGATCCACGGACCGATCGGCCCCCACTCGGTCGAAAAGCCAGCGAACTCGCACGACGAGACGCTACCCGACGCCGACGTGATCAGTGTCGAAACGACTGCCGAGATGATCGAGGCAACCCGATCGGCCTGCGAGACGGCGAGCGTCCTCGTCTCCGCAGCGGCGCTGGCAGATTACACGACCGACGAACGGGACGGGAAGATCCGATCGGGCACCGAGCGCGAACTGACGCTCGAACCGACGGCCAAACTCATCGATACAGTCAGGGCAGATCGGCCGGATCTGCCCATCGTCGGCTTCAAGACCGAGACGAGTGGCGACGAGCAAGCCATGATCGACGCCGCGCGAGACGTGCTCGACCGGGTCGGCCTCGCCTTCGTCGTCGCGAACGACGCCAGCGTGATGGGCGAAGACGAAACCAGCGCGTTGCTCGTTCACGCAGGCGACGTCGCCTCGTTTACCGGAACGAAGGCCGATCTGGCCGAGGAGATTGCACGCTCACTCGGGCAAGTCGTCTAAACTGCGCCGGCGCCAGCGATCAGTCAGGAAGGTTAAATAGAACGCGTTCGTGCCAACGAGTGACCGGATCCATGGCCGACAGGGATCCAGTACGCCTACCAATTCCAGTATGCTGCCCGATCACGCACCCACAGACCATCTATCGAAAGGCGAGGTATTCGAGGTGTTGCGTAACCAGCGACGGCGATTCGTCCTCCAGTATTTAAAACAGGACGACCGACCGGTCGAACTCGGAGACCTGGCTCAGCAGGTTGCCGCCTGGGAGTACGAAACGACGCTCGACGGCGTCACGCCCGAACAACGAAAGCGCGTCTACACCACGCTCCAGCAGACGCACTTGCCGAAGATGGACGAGTCGGGAATTCTCCTATTCGACTCCGACGCGGGGGTGATCGAGGCCACCGATCGAACCCGAGATATCAGCGTCTATCTGGAAATCGTCCCGGGACACGAGTTCGCCTGGCGAGAACTGTACCTCTCACTCGGAGCCATCAGTTGCGCACTGGTCGCGGCGCTGTGGGGTGGCGTCTACCCCTTCACGATCGTCCCGACACTGGGCTGGACAGCATTACTCGCGCTCGTCTTTACGGCGACTGCAGCCGTCCACATCTACCACGAACGGACGATGCGCCTGGGCTACGGGAACCACCCGCCCGAGCTCTCCTATCGGGACGAGACGTGAGCGCGAGCCGATAAGCGATCCGACGGACGGTCGACCGGGAAGCCAATCCTTTGAGCCGAGAGAATTCCCAACAATATTTTGATGTATATTCACTCTATCCGAGGCATTCGACATTCGTCAGGTTTTACTCCGCGTCGGCCCCACCAGCGACATGGATCAACTGGAACGGTCGCTTCGTGAGGCGCCGATCGTCGAGAAAGACGACGGCTACCAGTACTTCGTCCACCCGATCAGTGACGGCGTCCCAAAACTCGACCCCGGACTCCTTCGAGAGATCGTCATCAGGATCATCCGGAAAGCACATCTCGAAGAAGTCGACCGCATCGTCACCCCCGCTGCGATGGGAATCCACATCTCGACCGCCGTCTCACTCATGACGGACATACCACTCACGGTCATCAGAAAGCGTGAGTACGGCCTCGAAGGAGAGGTCGCCATCGCCCAACAGACTGGGTACTCCGAGAACGAGATGTACATCAACGACGTCCACGAAGGCGAGCGAGTCCTCGTTCTGGACGACGTCCTTTCGACCGGCGGGACGCTGGCGTCCGTCATCGACGCGCTGAACGAAATCGGCGCCGAGGTCGTCGACTCCGTCGCCGTCATCAAGAAAGTCGGCGGAGCGAACGAGGTCGAAGACAGCGGCCACCACGTCAAGACGCTCGTCAACGTCGACGTGGTCGACGGCGAAGTCGTCATCGTCGACGCGAACGGCGACGACTGACACCCTGTTCCGCGAGGGGACTATCCCGCCAGTTACGGCGGGAAGGAGTCACTGCAGCAGTTCGGTCGACTCGGTCGCGGCGTCACGTTCTTCGTGGAGATGGCACGCGGACTGATGGTCCCCAGCATGCTCGGTCGTTGCCGGTTGCTTCTTTGCACACGGCGAGATAAACGTCGTCTCGAGCAACTCGCGCGCCGCCTCCGGCTCTTCCGAGACGAGGTGTGAGAGGACCGTCTCGAACTGTTCTTCGGCCCGTTCGGATGCCAGCGGTGCATCGAGATCGAACTCGGTTCGGAGACGAGCCTTCAGGTCGGCGTCTGCCACTGCCTCCGTCTCACCCTCGGCAGCGAGTTGTTTTCGAACCGTCTCTATATCGATCGCGTCCGACAGCACCTGCTCACGGAAGGTAATTAGGTTCCGCCAGCTCGATTGCTCCAGGTCGAGGTCCGCCGGCTGTAGCACGCGATGACACCGCGTGTGGAATCGACAGCCGGATGGGGGATTCGACGGATCCGGGACCGTCCCGTGTAGCTCGATCTTGTCCATCGCCGCTCGGGGATCCGGCTGCGGAATCGACGAGAGCAACGCCTCGGTGTAGGGATGTTGCGGATTCTCGAACACCGTCTCGGTCGGTCCCAGCTCGACGATCTCGCCGAGGTACATGACCGCGACGCGGTCACTCACCTCCTGGATGACAGACATGTCGTGGCTGATGAACAGGAGCGAAAGGTCGAACTCCGTCTGCAGTTCGTCGAGCAACGACAGAATCTCCGCTTTGATCGACACGTCGAGCGCCGAGACAGGTTCGTCTGCGATGATCAGGTCCGGATTCAACACGAGCGCGCGAGCGAGCCCCAAACGCTGCTTCTGGCCGCCCGAAAACTCGTGCGGATAGCGATCGTAATCGTCTCGTTCGAGGCCGACTCGATCGATCAAGTTCTCGACGATGCGACGACGACGTTCGCGATCAGCCATCCCGTGAACCTGCAACATCTCACCGATGGCGTCGCCGACTGGCATCCGCGGATCGAAACTCGACGACGGGTCCTGGAAGATCATCTGGGCCTTCCGCCGGAACGACTTCAGTTCGCCACGATCGAACTCGGTGACGTCGGTCGTTCTAGAGGCAGACCCATCGTGGCCCGCCCCGAGTGAGCCGTTGTAAATGACCTCACCGTCGGTCGGCTCTTCGAGCCGGATAATCGACCGTGCAGCAGTCGACTTCCCACAGCCCGATTCTCCGACGAGACCGACGGTCTCCCCACGTCGGATATCGAAGCTAATCCCGTCGACAGCCCGCGCGGCACCGACTTGCCGGTTGAAGAAACCCTTTCGGATCGGGTAGTGCTTTTTGAGATTCTTGACGGACAGCAGTGGTTGCTCAGTCATCGCTTGGACTCACCTCGCCTGAAGAAGTACCAGTCTCCGGTATGTCGTACTCGACCACCGCTCGATCGTACCCCTCCTGATAGTAAAGACACGAGACGGCGTGACCGGAACCGATGTCGACCTCTCTCGGCTGCTCACCAACGCGACAGGCGTCCATGGCGTGCTCGCACCGGTCGGCGAACCGACAGCCGTTCGGTGGGTCGATGACCGACGGGAGTGAGCCGGGAATCCCACCCCCAGTCGCGTTTCGTCCCGGGAGACAATCGAGTAGTTTCTGCGTGTACGGGTGTGATGGATTGTCGAAGATGTCGTAAACATCGCCGCGCTCCATTACCTTTCCCGCGTACATCACGACGACCCGATCGGCGATCTGGGCGACGACGCCGAGGTCGTGCGTCACGAACAGAATCCCCATGCCGAACTCGTCCTGGAGTTCGTCCAGCAGGTTGAGGATCTCACTCTGGACGGTGACGTCTAATGCCGTCGTCGGCTCGTCAGCGATCAAGAGATCCGGATCCGCGACCAGTGCCATGGCGATCATGACGCGCTGTTTCTGTCCGCCCGAGAACTCGTGGGGATAGTCGTCGAACCGCGAACTGGCGTTCGCGATCCCGACGCGATCGAGGAGGTCGACAGCCTTCGATCGAGCGTCTGCCTTCGAAAGGTCCGTGTGAACCTGCAACGCCTCGACGATCTGCCAGCCCACCGTGTAACAATGGTTCATCGCATCCTGCGGGTTCTGGAAGATGTGCGAGATGTTGTTTCCTCTGATCGAGCGCAGCTGCTCTTCGGTCATTTCGAGCAGTTCCTCACCCTGGAACCGCACCGAGCCGTCGACGTGGCCGGGCGGCGTACTGATGAGGCGGGTGACCGATTCGGTGGCGACCGTCTTTCCGGACCCCGACTCGCCGACGATACAGACGGTTTCACCCGCGTCGACGCTGAAGTCGATTCCGTCGACGGCGACGACTTCGCCTTGTTCTGTGCTGAACGTCGTTTCGAGGCCTTCGACCTCGAGAAGTGGCGTCTCTGCCGTCATTATTCTGACTCGGCCTCCGCCTGCGGATTGAGTGCGTCTAGCAGTGCGTCACCGAGGAAGTTGAACGCCAATATCGTCAGGAAGAGGACGATACCTGGCGCGAGGACGATCCACGGCGCGAAGTCCAGTTCCGATCGGCCGGACGCGATGAGTTGCCCCCAGGAGGCAATACTCGGATCGCCGAGACCCAGGTACGACAACTGGGCTTCCGCGAGGAGGAAACCGGGGATGAGCAGCGTCAGGTTGGTGATGATGCTGCTCGCCGTATTCGGGACGACGTGTCGCCTGACCACCTGAAACGTGTTCGCCCCGCTGATCCTGACAGCGTCGATGTACTCCTCTTCGGAGATCGACAACGCCTTACTCCGCACGTACCGGGCCGTTCCGCCCCAGGCGAAGATCGAGAAGACGATGATGAATGTCGTCAGGTTTGCGCCGAACGCGTACAAGATCAACAAGAAGAATAACAGCGTCGGGAACGACAGGACGATATCGACGACACGCATGAGGATCTCGTCGACCCAGCCACCCGCGTAGGCGCTGACGGTGCCGACCGAGATACCGATCGCGGCGACGATCGTCGTCGTGATGAACGCGATCTTCATACTGATCGTCATCCCGTAGACGATCATGGTGAACACGCCCTTGCCGCTGCGAGTCGTTCCGAGCGGATACTCCCAGGTACCGTGACACATCCCCCCGGAGACCTCGCCGACACAGCTCGGGACGTTTCCCTCGGCCATCGTGGCGAAGACCGGCGGCTGGTGGCCGTGCATAATACTGGCCTCGGGTGCTTTCATGAGGAGCGGACCAAATATCCCCCCGAGGAAGACGATCCCGAGCCAGATCAGGCTGACCACGGCCGGCCGGTTTCGCCTGAATTCGCGCCAGTAGTACATCGTCATGCGCAGGTTCTGAAACAGCGGCAGGACGATGTAGAACAGAAAGAGGAGGATCGTGAAGATGAAGAAGTAATCGATCATCTCGAACGTCACGTCCCATCCAATCGCATCGAACGTTGGCGTTCGTTCGGGCTGGATCTCCATATCGTACACGTAGAGCATGGTCAACACAATCGACGAGATGACCATCCCGATCGTATTGATCGACGGAACGATGCTCTCCGAGTCGGAGACGGCATCCCAGTCGACCTGATCGAATCGTTCGTTACGTTCTAGTTCCATAGTATCTCTGTAATATTGTCTTGTTATCTGTCATCGAAGCTGATTCGCGGATCGACGATGGTGAAGACGAGGTCCTCGAGCAGGTTCCCAACCACGGCGATGAACGTGAAGATCAACGTGGTCCCGAGCAGGAGGTTCGTGTCCTGGGCGATGAGCGCCTGCCAGGTCAGCCTCCCGAGCCCTGGGATGGAGAACACGACCTCGACGAGTAGCGACGCGCCCAGGAACAGTGCCAGCAACTGCCCGACGACCGTCGTCGAGAGCGGCACGAGCGTCGGCCGCATGACGTGATAGGCGTACGCCCGAAACGGCGAGACGCCCTTCGCCTTCGCGGTCTTCATGAAGTCCGAATTCTGGAACTCTGCGGATTCGTTTCTCGAGACGCGCATGATTCCCCCGATGGAGCCCGTCACGAGCACGAACACAGGTAAGATGAGCTGTCTTGCGTTCTCTAAGCTGAAGACAGCCACCGTCGTGTCGTAGGTGACGGGGACGACCCGGAACCACACCCCGAAGATCAGGAGCAGCACGATCCCGAAGAAGAAGTTCGGGATCGCGTACCCGAAGAAGGCGAAGCCGGTTGCTAAGTGGTCCTTCCAGCTGTACATGTTCGCCGCCGAGTAGACGCCGACGAGCGGCCCCAGCACCAGCGTCAGGATCGTCCACGGAATCGAGTACTGCGCTGTGTAGTACAGCGAATCCATGACGGCCTCCGTCACTGGCTGGCTCCGCGAGTCGGACCAACCCCAATCCAGCGTAAAGACGTTCTCCACGAAGTCCATGTACCGGACGTGCAACGGCTGATCGAGTCCTCGTAGTTCCCGTGCTCGTTCCGCCGCTTCCGCCGGATTGCCACCCTCGAGCGCTGCTTGCGTGGCAGCCTGTTGAACCGTCGGGTCCGGCGATGCGGATAGCAACAGAAACGTAATCGTCACGATGATCCACGAAACGATGCCCGCCCAGAACACACGCGCGGTTATGTATGACCCAAGTCCCATAAATTACTCAAATATGCTGTGTGTCTCCGTGACCGTTACTCGTCGAAGTACCAGGCGGGGAAGTCCCACCCATTCATGAAGTTCTCGGCCGGCCCCTCGAGCGAGGCGTTGTACCCCATCGTGTCGTCCCCGAACGTCAGCATTAGGTAGGGCTGTTCCTCGGCGAGGTTGACGAACAGTTCGTTCATCGCCTCCTGAATCTCTTCAGTGCTCGTAGCCTGCCGGGCCTGCTCGAAGATCGACTCGACGTCGAACTCGGGGTAGTACCCAACCGGGTTGTACATGGTGTCAGCCCCATCGAAGAAGACCTGGTTGGTGAGCGGGTTCATCGGATAGGTGTTGAGGCCGTAGATCGACGACATGTCCCAGCTCTCCGAACTCGTGAACGAACGCGGCCCGGGGTTAGTCGGGAACTGGTTCTCCCACGTAACCTCCTCGCCGTTGACGGTGTCGGTCATCTCCTCCTCGCTCGGGTCCGCCGGCGGTTCGGCGCTCCAGAGGTCCGTGTCGAACCGCATCGCGTCCATCGGGTTCAGTTCGAGGTCGATCCCGAGTTTCTCGTCGTATTCGCCCTGCATGTACTCGCCCAGGACCTGTTGGGTCTCACTGGAGGCGTTGATACAGAGTTCGATGACGACCTGATTACCGTCCGGGTCGACGAGTCTGTCGTCCTGATAGGCGTAGTCGTACTCCGACTGCGGGAGCGCCTCCTCGATGAGACCACGCGCGTACTCCGCCGTCGATGTGTCCTCGGTTCCAAGCTTCGTGATGCCCTCCTCACCCGGGTAGAAGTTCGACCATTCTGGCTGCCAGGTGTAGTGGGGTTCGGCGAAGCCGCGGTAGACGCCCTCGATGAGTTCGTTCTTGTTGAGTGCGGTGGTGAGCGCCTGGCGGAACTCTTTGTACCGGAAGAGATTGCCAGGGCCGGTCTGCCAGCCGTTGTCCCGCATGTTCACCGAGATGATACTGTTGTACGGGGTCGGCACTTCGTAGACGGTAACGTTGTCCACCTCACTCCGGAACTTCTGTACGCGGGTCGGGGGAATCGCGGCGACGTCCGACTCTCCGGTCTCGAGTGCATTGAGGCGCGACGACTCCTCCTCGATGATGTCGATTTCGGCGCCCTCGAAGTACGGCGCGTTTTCCATCAACCTGTTTTCGAACTCGACGTTCTGGAGATAGTAGTCCTCGTTGCGACTGTACCGCGTCCCCGCGCTGCGTTCCCACTCGTCCATGGTGAACGCACCGAGGTTACCCGTAAATTGCAACTCGATGAGTTCCTCGTCCTGCTGGAGTCCCTCCGTGTCCTCCTCCTCGACGTACGGCTGGAGGAGATCCTTGGGAATCGGATACAGCAGCGGGTCGTAGGACTCTGGCCAAAGGATCTGGGAGGTTTCGAGCGTCGCCTGGAACTGGTACTCGCCGGTCTGTTCGACCTCGACGCCAGTCCAGGACGTCGCGGCGGCCGAGTTCGCCCAGCTACTCTGGTGAATCTCCTGAATGAGGTAGACGAAATCTTCGGCCGTAACCGATCCGTACGGATCACTGAATTCGAGGTCCTCACGGACGTCGAAGGTCCACACCTCACCGTCTTCCGACGACATGTCGTACAGCAGTGGAACCAGTTCGTTGTTGTGATCGAACGTGTATCCCTGATCGAGCGCGTAGCCGATCGCCGTCCCGGCGTTTGACTCAGTGTTGTAGATCGGGTTTAGCGTCGTAAACGATGAGGCGTTGATGGCCGAGTACGTCCCCGAAACCTCGGGCGGTTCCTCGAGGTCACCCAGGTTCGAACTTTTGTCGCCATCACCGTCCCCTCCACCACCCATCGAACAGCCGGCCAACGCTGCGGCGCCACCAACGCCGAGTGCAGCGAGCCATTGCCGTCGATTAATTCGTGGATTAGCACCATTGCTTGCCATACTTCCTCGTGGCATGGCCTACCAGATTCAATGACACGTCTTAAACCTTGTGGGACGAAGACACGATACATAGCCACATTGCACAACCCCCGGCCGAATCACCCGTTTAAACCCTCACTCGTCGATTATCGGCGAATTCATCAACATTCCTATAGCTGTCGAGGACGGCACAAATGTAACAGCCGAACGACCAGTAATGGATCGTGTCGAGCCTGCTAACTAAGGGTTACGACAAAATACGTCACCATACCAGTCTGGCAATCACTTTTCCCCATTGCGTTCGGTCGTCGCTATGCAACACCATCTCGTGGGTAAAACTGCGCCACCGTTCGACTTTCAGCAGTATCTCGCCGGAATGTCACGATCGAATTGAACACCCCCAAAAGCCCGCTCGCTTCGCTCGCAGAACCTCGATATCGTTCAAACTACCACGGCTGAATCTGACTGCTCGCGAGTTTGCTCGCAGTCAAGAAGTAGCGGGAGGTAGATTTGAACTACCGATCTGCGGGTTATGAGCCCGCCGGAATCTCCTGGCTATCCCATCCCGCTGACTCATGGTACCCGAGTACGACAGTTAAGGGTTGTGATTCGGGTGCCGTATGTGGGTTTGTGTCTCGATCGCTCCGCGTGTACGGACGGGCCGTCAATAAAAGTGGAGCAGGGCTGTTTGAGAAAGTACTAACAGATACTCACGGTGAATTGCACAGAGCCTCGACGACTGCTCACACCCAGCAAGGAAAACGACTCGATCGTTGGCTGAAGAGAACGGCGGGTCAGGCAGCAGCTTCGACGACCGCAATCTCGTCGGCGTCGTAGTGTTCGACGTCCAGAAAGTGCGGAATGTACGATCTCAGTTCGTACGCCTCGCGCTCGTCTTCGGTCCCGACAGTACACCAGAGCTGGACGCGGTCGGGGCCGTGCCACTCACCCATGCGGTTGATCCCGAAACAGACCACCTCCTCGCCGTCGATCGAGAGCACGGCGTCCTTCCTGATCTCGGGGTCGCCGTGGATGATGAGTTGCTTCATAGTCGATCCGTCACAGTGACAAACCGTAAGCGCTTCGGAGTGAGGGAGCACCGGTCCCCCGATGGCGTCGCGAGTCGCACGGCGAACCAAACGGGTTTTAAGCGGGGGTGTCCAACTGCCGGTAAGTGAGACCGCTATGCAGATGCCACGCAGATTCAACACCTATTGTCCGCACTGCAACGAACACCACGAACACGAAGTCGAGAAGGTCCGGACCGGCCGCTCGACGGGAATGAAGAAGGTCGCCGACCGACAGCGTCGTCGCCAGACCTCCACGATCGGGAACTCCGGGAAGTTCTCGAAGGTCCCCAGTGGGAACAAGCCCACGAAGAAGACCGACCTCAAATACCGCTGTGGCGAGTGCGGCAAGGCCCACCTCCGAGAGGGATGGCGCGCCGGCCGACTCGAATTCCAGGAGTGATTTCCATGGCAGGAACATTCTACCGTGTCCGATGTGAGGATTGTGAGAACGAACAGATCGTCTTCGGCAAGGCCTCGACCGACGTCGCCTGCGCCGTCTGCGGAACGACGCTCGCTCGGCCGACCGGGGGCAAGGCCTCGATCGACCACGAGATCGTCGAACCAGTCGAGTCACGATGAAGTACAGCGGCTGGCCCGAATCGGGAGAGCTCGTCGTCGGGAAGATCGACGAGATCGAAGACTTCGGCGTGTTCGTCGACCTGCAGGAGTACGAGGACAAACGTGGCCTCGCTCACATCTCCGAGGTCGCGAGCGGCTGGATCAAGAACGTCCGCGACCACGTCAGCGAAGGCCAGATCGCCGTCTGTAAGGTACTCGACGTCGACGAAGACGCCCAGCAGATCGACCTCTCGATCAAGGACGTCAACGACCACCAGCGCTCCGAGAAGATCCAAGAGTGGAAGAACGAACAGAAGGCGGACAACTGGATGGAACTCGCCTTCGGTGAGGACATCGACGGCGACGCCTACACCGCCATCGCGAACGACCTCCTGTCGGTCCACCCGACGCTCTACGAGGCGTTCAAGGAGTCGGCGATCCACGGCGCCGAGGCGATCGACGGCAGCGGGCTGAACGACGACGATATCGAAGCGATCGTCGACACCGCACGCGAGAACGTCTCCGTCCCCTACGTCAACGTCACCGGCTACGTCGACCTCGAGAACCCAACCGCCTCCGGCGTCGACGGCGTCAGGTCGGCGCTTTCCGCCGGCGAAGGAAACGGCGAGGTACCGGACGAAGTCGACCTCGACGTCACCTACGTCGGTGCGCCCGAGTACCGGATTCAGGTGCAGGCGCCGAACTACAAGACCGCCGAAGCAGAGCTCGAAGCGAGCGCCCAGCGAGCGATCACCGCCATCGAGAACGAAGGCGGCACCGGATCGTTCCACCGAGAGCGTCACACCGACGACGAATAACCCCCGAAATCGCCCCCTTTTACCCGTGAAATCCGACATCCGTATCTGTCATCGCTCGACGCACGATCGGCCAGTCTACTCACTGACAGAGACGTGTCCCAGTTGTGGTGCCGACACCGTCAACTCCGCCCCAGCACCCTTCTCCCCCGACGATCCATCCGGCAAGTACCGACGCGCACTTAAGCGGCGCCACCGGTCGTAGGGTATGGACGAACTCGATATCGACGTCGTCGCAGACGTCGAACTCGACGACCCGGTACTGATCGAAGGGCTTCCCGGCGTCGGCCACGTCGGATCCCTCGTTGCCGAACATCTGCTCGAAGAGTTCGAGGCCGAATCGACACTCGTCCGTCGCATCTACTCCACGGCGTTTCCACCGCAGGTTGCCGTCGAGGACGGTGTCGCCTCGCTTACCTGCACGGAAGTCTACGCCGTCACGGGAACCGGCGGCGAAGATCTGCTCGTGTTCACCGGCGACCACCAGGCGCAACACGGTGACGGTCACTACGCGCTCGCCGAAGCGTTCCTCGACGTCGCTGAGTCGTTCGACGTGAGCCAGTGCTACGCCCTCGGCGGCGTTCCGACCGGCGAACTCATCGAATCGTACGACGTCATCGGTGCAGTCACGGACGAGTCGATGATCGACGACCTCGAAGACGCCGGCGTCGAGTTCCGCGAGGACGAGCCCGCCGGCGGCATCGTCGGCGTGTCCGGCCTGCTTCTCGGGTTGGGTGTCCGACGCGGGGTCGATGCAGCGTGTCTGATGGGAGAGACGAGTGGCTACCTCGTCGATCCGAAGAGTGCAAGAGCCGTCCTATCGGTGCTCGAAACCCGCCTCGGATTCGACGTCGAGTACGACTCGCTCGACGAGCGTGCCGAGGAGATGGAAGCCGTCATGGGCAAGATTCGGGAGATGGAGTCACAGGCGTCGATGGACGTCCCGAGCGACGACGACCTGCGATACATCGGCTAGTCGAGCAAAGAACCACTATACTCCGGCGCACCGATTCGCTCGCCACCTACGCTTCTTTCACTTCGTACGGGACGTCGCCATCACGAAGTTCGTCGGTGACGCGCCCGACCACGTCCGTCGTCGCCGCCACGATCACGTCGAGGCCGCGCTCTGCCCCCGCACTCGCGACCGAGCCGGCACCGACGGAGACGGCAGGTTCGACCCCGTTCGATTCCAGTGCGACCACTGCCTCGACACCGCTGGCGACGACGAGATCTGCGGCTTCGATGGCGGCCTCCCTCGACGAGAGATCGGCCGCGTCAGCGCCGCCAGCACGGACAGGCGGGATCTGGATGACTGTCACCGTGCCGGGTTCGAGATCGATGACGCCCTCCCACTCGGCGACGCCGACATCGCCACCGGCAGCGGCGTCGGTCGTCGCGACGGCAGTCGCGTCGCCATCGTCGGTCGGAGTTGCGTGAATGTAGCCCTCACGCATCGTGAGTGAGACGGTCTCGCCTTCCGTGACGTCGTCAGTCGCGATCGCCGCCGCTTCGTTCATCGCCCCAAGAAGATCCTCGGTGACGTGGTCGGCGAATCGGCGGACGCCTTCTGCCGTCCGGAAGAGCCAGTCGACGCCTTCGTTCGTCACGCGATAGCGCGATCGCGCTTCCTTCTCGACGAAGCCCTCGTCGACGAGTTCACGGATGTACTCGCTGACGGCCTGGCTCGTCACACCCACCTCGTCGGCGATCTCGCTCTGGCTCACGGCCGGCTGGCGCTCGGCGATCTCGACGAGGATACGAAGGCGGGTGGCGACCCGTTTGTTGTCGAGGACGTCGACCATACCAGCCCATGCGAGGGGAGACGCAAAAAGATCGGTGATCCACCGGAGAGACGCAGATTCGACGGGAAGGCGGTCAGTCGATCCGGCGAATGCGTCTCACTCACGGATCACTCGGTCGGTCGCTTGCGAGAGAGGACCGTCCGATCGAACTCGCAGACGACCTCGTCGTCCTGATTGGAGACGGTGACGTGCATCGTAACGACGCCGCGCTCACCATCGGACGTCTCTCGTTTGTCGGTCACCGTCGACGAGACGGAGATCGTATCGCCGTGGAACACCGGCTTCGGATGTTCGACGTTGTCGTAGGAGAGGTTCGCGACGATCGTCCCGTCGGTGGTCTCCGGAATCGTGATGCCGACGGCGAGCGCCATCGTGTAGAGTCCGTTGACGAGTCGCTCGCCGAAATCCGTCTCGGCGGCAAACTCGGCGTCCAGGTGCAACGGTTGCTGATTCATCGTCATATCGCAAAAGCGCTGGTTGTCACTTTCCGAGATCGTCCGACGACGCTCGTGTTCGATGGTCTCACCCTCCTCGAACTCCTCGTAGTACAGACCTGTCATACGTGATCGATCGTTTCCGCCGGGGCAAAAACGAACCGAAGCGCCGTCGCGTCAGTTCCCGTTCGCCTCGCGGAACGCATCACGACCGCCGACGACCGGGAGCTAAAGCGCGATCACACGAAAACGACTTGTCGCCTCGATCGATTGGTGACCGACTCGCCACGGATGTCGGCGGGTGATCCACTGGACGAATCCACACGTTCAACACCACGGTCGGACAACGACCGGACATGGTTCGACGTTCGATCATGTTCACCCCGGGAGACCGCCCTGAAATGCTGCGCAAGGCGCCCGACGCGGGCGCCGACGTGATCGTCTTCGATCTCGAGGACGCGGTCGCCCCGGCCCGGAAAGCCGAGGCGCGCGACGCGATCGCAGCCGTCCTCGACGACCCGTCGTTCGACCCCGACGCCGAAGTGTGCGTCCGGGTAAACAGCACACAGACGGCGTGGCAGGCCGATCTGGAGGCCCTCCTCGACGGGGACGCCGACACACCGGATTCCATCATGGTTCCCAAGGCCGACTCGCCGGCAACGCTTCGCTCGATCGCGGGAGCGATCTCGGAGTACGGCGAGTCACTCCCGCTACTCGCGCTGCTCGAAAGCGCACGGGGCATCCTCAACGCGGCCGAGATTGCCGGCGTCGAGACCGTCGACGCACTGGTATTCGGGTCGGAAGACCTCGCGGCCGACCTGGGCGCGACGACGACCCCGTCGCTCTCGGAACTCACGTACGCCCGCCAGCGTGTGGTCCTCGCCGCTGCAGCCCACCAGACAGACGCCATCGACACGATGGTGACCGACTTTTCCGACGAGGAGCAACTGATCGCGTCGGCGGAAACGGCCGTCCAGTACGGCTTCGACGGAAAACTGGCCATACACCCGTCGCAGGTCGACCCCATCAACGAGGCGTTCACCCCGGACGAGGCCCAGCGGGAGTGGGCGCGAGCCGTTCTCGACGCGAAAGTCGAGGCCGAGGCGGCGGGACGCGGGGTGTTCGAGGTCGACGGCGAAATGATCGACGCGCCGCTGATCGCGAAGGCAGAGCGCATCGCCGACCAGTCGAACGCAGCCGGAGTCTGGGACTGAGTTCGCAGGCAGACGCCGACGATGGGCAGTTCGACGACAGCCACCTACATCCGCTCCTGATCGGTCGAGCCGTGTTCCGTGACTGTGCAAGAATTACGCCGTTGCTTCGTTTGATACTCGTTGGCACAGTAGTGCCAGTATGAGCCCGACCACGCCGTACGAGAACTTCCGATCCCAGCTTCGGAGCGCTGTGGCCCACGTCGAGGTCGACGACGGGTTGTTCGATCGGCTGTCACACCCGGAGCGCGTCCTCGAGACGAACCTGACGATCGAACGCGACGACGGGACGCTCGATCGATTCCGGGCGTATCGCTCGCAGTTCAACGGCGACCGCGGCCCGTACAAGGGCGGGATCAGATACCACCCGGACGTGGATCGCGACGAGGTGATCGCGCTCTCGGGCTGGATGACCTACAAGTGCGCGATCGTCGACATTCCGTTCGGCGGCGGTAAAGGTGGGATCGAGCTCGACCCGGCCGACTACTCGACGGCCGAACGCGAACGCCTGACCCGAGCGTATGCGACGGAACTGCGCCCGCTCGTCGGTGAAGATCGAGACGTCCCGGCACCGGACGTCAACACCGGCCCGCGCGAGATGAACTGGTTCAAAGACACTTACGAGACGCTCGAGGGCACGACCGCACCCGGCGTCGTCACTGGCAAATCGATCGAGAGCGGCGGCAGCGCCGGCCGGGTTGCGGCGACCGGCCGCTCGACGGTGCTGGCCGCGCGCGAGGCATTTTCTCACCTCGGGCGATCGCTCGCCGACGCGACCGTCGCAGTGCAGGGCTACGGCAACGCTGGCTGGATCGCGGCCCGGCTACTCGACGAACGCGGCGCAACCGTCGTGGCCGTGAGCGACTCCGACGGGGCGGTCGTCGACCGTGACGGCCTCGATCCAATCGACGTAAAACGGCACAAAGACGAGACCGGTAGCGTCTGTCACTACCCCGGTGCAGATACGCGAACGAACGACGAGCTGCTCACCCTCGACGTCGATCTCCTGATCCCCGCCGGGCTCGAAAACGCCATCGACGCGGACCTGGCCGGCGACGTCGCGGCCGACGTCATTTCCGAGGCAGCGAACGGGCCGATCACGCCGGCGGCCAACGACGTGCTGGTCGAAAACGACGTCTTTGTCGTGCCGGACATCCTCGCCAACGCGGGCGGGGTCGTCGTCTCGTACTACGAGTGGGTCCAGAACCGACAGCGCACTTCCTGGAGCGAGTCGCGGGTGAACGAATCGCTCGAAACGCATATCGTCGACGCCTTCGACGAACTCACCGCGACGATGGCGGAACACGAGCTCGACGATCCGCGGACGGCCGCGTACGTCGTCGCGCTCGAACGCGTCGCCACCGCGGCCGAACAGCGCGGGTGGTGATACCTTGCCGGCGAGCTACCCGGCCGAAAATACAGAGGTCGCCACACCGATCACGACGAGTGTCGCGCCATACCGCCCCAATACAGAACTGCGATCGTCGGTCGACAGCCGACGGAGATGGACTGCTTACAGGCCGAGTTCGCGGCCGATGACCAGATGCTGGATCTCGCTCGTTCCCTCGCCGATCTCCATGAGCTTGGCGTCGCGGTAGAACCGCTGTGGGGCGAAGTCGGTGGTGTAGCCGTAGCCGCCGAGCACCTGGACGGCCTCCTCGGCGACCTCGCGGGCCGCCTCCGAGGCGTCGAGCTTCGCGAGTGCGGACGCTTTGGTGACCGGTTTGCCCTCGTCGTAGCGGTGAGCCGCCTTGTGGGTCAGCAAGCGGGCTCGCTCGGTCTTTCGGTACATATCGACTAACTTGTCGCGAATCGCGTCGAAATCGCTGATCGGCTGCCCGAACTGCTCGCGCTGGCCGGCGTACTCCTTCGCGTGTCCGTACGCGCCCTGTGCGAGGCCGGTCGAGAGGGCGGCGATGGAGATCCGGCCGCCGTCTAAGGTCTTCTTCGTCTGGTCCCAGCCGTCGCCTTCCTCCCCGAGCAGGCGGTCCTCCGGGACGCGGACCGAGTCCAGTGAAAGTTCACACGTCGGCGAGGCGTTCAGGCCCATCTTGTCCCAGACGGTGGTCACTTCGAAACCGTCGTCCGCCTCAGGGTCGACGATGAACGTCGAGATGCCGTCGTAGCCGGCGCCAGGGTCAGTGACTGCTTTCACGAGGACGGAGCCCGCCTCGGAGGCGTTCGTGATGAACTGCTTCGTGCCGTCGATGACCCACTCGTCACCGTCCTTCTCGGCGGTCGTGTTCATGTCGGAGGCGTCGGAGCCGCTGCCGGGTTCGGTCAGTGCCCAGCCCCCGAGGTACTCGCCCTCCGCGAGCGGACGGAGCCAGCGTTCTTTCTGTTCGGCGGTACCGAAGAGTTCGAGCGGCTTGGAGGCCAGCGAGGTGTGTGCGACGTATGAGAGTCCCACCGAGCCCGAGACGCGGCCGAGTTCCTCCGCGACGACGGCGTACATGAGCGTATCGCCGCCGAGTCCGCCGTACTCGTCGGTGATCGGCACGCCCATCACGTCCAGGTCTGCCAGCTGGTCGAAGATTTCGGCGGGGAAACGGTGTTCGTCCTCGATCTCCTGGGCGATCGGTTCGAGTTCGGCCTCACAGAAGTCCCGCACCGTCTTGCGGATCATCCGGTGCTCCTCGGGCAGCTCGAAGTTCATATTGCAACAATTGCCGACCCCTGAGATAAACGCTCCGAACGCGGCTGGGCGTTGTATCGACGACGGACCAGGTTCGTGACTCACTAACTGTGATTGGGACGAGCCGAGTGCGGTCCGTCGTTACGAAATCAACACTCGTCGTCGCAGTCCGGTTCGGGCACAGATCACTAACCGTCGTCCCGCTCTCGGTCGTCGTCACGATAGCCCCATCCGTCGTCGCGATCCCGTTCGTCGGTGCGGCCCGATTCGTCGCCGCGATACCCCCAGTCGTCGGACGTGTCCCAGCTCTCGTCGGACTCGTCAGTTCGATCCGGCTCGGTTTCGTCGCTTGTAGCCGACCACGAGTCGGACGAGTCGCGGGACGACGGCCCAGCCCAGTCCTCGCCGTCGTCCCACTCCTCCCATCCGGAGTCTGATCGAGTGGTGTCGCGCCGGTCCGGGATCAGATCCAGCGTCGAGTCCGTCGCCCCCAGTACGAGGAGGGCGTAGTAGCGGACGTAGACGACGAGCGGCATCCGAATCGCGGCAGTGAGGAGTAAAAACGTGACGAGGCCCACGATAGCGAGGACGATCAACGACGGGATCGCGAGCGGGCCGAGGAAGAACGCGACGACGACGAGAACCACGAACGGGATCGCGACGACGAACCCGACGGCGGCAGTGACGATCCCCACGGCGATCGCGCCGACGAAGTCCACCAGCGTCACCAGGACGAGGTAGACGACGTACTCGCCGACGTTCGAACGAAGCGGTTGCAAGAACCGGCCCCACCCGGCCCGAACACCGCTGTCAGTCCGCAGCATGACCGGGACGACGAACTCCGTCGTCAGCCGCATCACGATCCAGTAGACGAGCCCGACGACGAGCGCCAGTACGATCAGGCCACCGAGCGTCGAAAGCGACGCTCGCTGGATCGGGTCGATCGGCTGACTCGGGTCGATGGGACGCAACTGGAGGGCAGCAGGGATCGCAACAATCGCAAGCGCCAGTACAGTCAGCGCGATCCTGAACGCGAACAGCGAGAGGCCTTTCCTCCCGTGTGCCCGAACGCCAGCCCGGATCTCGACGGGGCCCGATCGGAGTGCCTCGATCAACACGAATTCCAGCAACGACCCGATCAGCGTGAAGACCAGCCACACACCGAGGAGCAGCGCCGCCACAGCGATGGCGAGCGTAACCAGTTCACCGTCGGAAAACGGGTTCTCGAACGGCATCGGCTCGGTCGACCCGTCCACGACTGGCGCCGGTGACGGTTCGGCGGCCGGCGTCGTCGGCGGCGTCACCATCAGACCCGAGACGAACACGACCACGACGGCGAGTTTGAGCCACTGTCTGGCGTCGACAGGTGTGAGATAGTCTCGCGTCACGGCGATCGCGTCGCCGAGAGCCGATACAGCGTGCATGTACCCGATCGTTTCATCCCGGAGACCTAAAAGACTCGCAACGGTAACCCATGCGTCAGCATCTGGTCTCCCGTTCGGGTACAAGTCAAACCAGTCTCGAACGTGGCCGCGAAAGTTGAGCCACCGACCTCCCAGGAAGTGTGAGATGGTCGAAAACCATCGCGGCGGTTGTCACGTCACCTTTGTAAATACGTTCGAACACAGTCCGAATATTTGCATGATAAGACGCTGCTTTGGGCCCCACACCCGGGCGATCACGCGACAACGTTGAGTCGTCGCAACTGCAACCACTCGTACCCGATTCGATCGCGGCCGAATCCTTATACGAACAGTGCCCATAGTAGCAGGTGAAATGGCGAGTTCCTCGAGTAATGGACCCGTCCACGAGGCAGAAATCAGGTTGTGGCCCGAAGAGGAGTGGTGGATAGCAAAGGACGTCGAAACGGGCGTCACGACACAGGGTTCGTCCCGCCGGATTGCACTCGATAACTTAGACGATGCGGTTGCACTCCACGACGGGGATCGCGGCCGAAAACCGACCGATGACGAGCTGCGGGAACTCGGAATCGATCCCACAGCGAACGAAACTGGCAACCAGACACCGCCAGACGTCCTCGAGTAGGATGGGCCGTCGCACGTTTTCCGGTCGAGAAGTTGTGACAGTCCTGGTCAATACCGGTGGATTCGAGTGGCGCCGGACGACGGGCGACCATGCGCAATTGTACTACGAGCATCCGACCAACGACGCTGACCGACGGTGGGTAACGGTTCCGCTACACGACGAACTTCGCACCGGGACACTCAGAGAGATCGCGGACAGTGCCGGCGCCAATGAGTTCGACGCGTTCTGTTCGTGGATCGACCGAAACGCGTAGCGAGTATATTTTGTCGGCATGAGGACCATTGCATGCCTTCGGATGGCCACTCACCTATGCAGCAGCGTCGCGCCGGGACGATTATACCATCGGAGCGCCAACGTGCCAGCGGATGGACATCCGCCAGCTGGCTCGTGGCACTGTCGCCTGGGATCGACTGGAGCGCGTCGCCAGTTCCATCGCCGAGCGATACGGCCGCGAGGAAGTTCGCGTCGAGTTTCTGGCGGCCGACAACTGGCTCTCGACCCCGTGCGTGATCGACGACGAGTGGTTCGTGAAGATCGTCTCCACCCAGAACACGCGGGTCCACTCGCTACTGACGGCCGGGCGAAACGCCGGGGCGATCACCACCGGAACCAGCGGCTTCTTCGACCGGTTCGACTCGCCGCTCGAGATGGTCGAACACGAGTACGAGGCGACAAATCGTATCCGAGAGATCGGCTGTCACGCGCCGGAACCGATGGACGCGTTCGAGGTGAACGGGCTCGGCGTGCTCGTCCTCGAGTATCTCCCGTCGTTCGAATCACTCGACGAGCTCACGGACGAGTCCGTTCGCGATATCGCTCCCGACCTGTTCGAGACGCTCGCGACGATGCACCAGCACGGACTCGCCCACGGCGACCTCCGCGCGGAGAACCTCCTCGTGGCCGACGGCGACCTCTACGTCATCGATGCGACGCGCGTCAGGGAGGGGCGCGAGCGGGTGACCCGCGGCTACGATCTCGCCTGTGCCCTCGCCGTCCTCGAACCTCGACTCGGGGCCCGTGACGCCGTGGCAATCGCGGCCAGTCACTACGGTGGCGAAGACCTGCTTGCCGCACGTGAGTTCCTCGATTTCGTCCGGCTGCGTCCCGACCACGAATTCGACAGCACGGTCCTTCGCGGTGAACTCGAGAAAGTCGCCGACCTGGACGGAACGTGACGGCCCGTGTCGACGGGCGAGCCGACTTCGACCTCGGCCTCGGTCCGCCGGCCGGATAGCAGGGTTTTTCATGCCGCTTGGCGAAATTTTGCCTGAACATGAGTCAACAGGCCGATACAGACGCCTACGGCCACTACATCGGTGGCGAGTGGACCGAAGGCACAGGCAGTGAAACGTTCGACAGTCAGAACCCGGCGACAGGCGAATCGATCGCCACGTTCCACCGCGGGACCGAGGACGACGTCGACGCCGCGCTCGCCGCGGCCGACGACGCGTTCGACGAGTGGCGCGAACTCTCCTACATCGACCGCGCCGAGTACCTCTGGGACATCTACCACGAGATGCGCGATCGAACCGACGAACTCGGAGAGATCGTCACCAAAGAGTGTGGCAAGGAGATCAGCGAGGGCAAAGCCGACGTCGTCGAGGCCTACCACATGGTCGAGTGGGCCGCCGCGAACGCCCGCCACCCACACGGCGACGTCGTCCCCTCGGAGGTCGGCGCGAAGGACGCCTACATGCGCCGCAAGCCCCGCGGCGTGATCGGCTGCATCACCCCGTGGAACTTCCCGGTCGCCATCCCGTTCTGGCACATGGCCCTCGCGCTGGTCGAGGGTAACACCGTCGTCTGGAAGCCCGCCGAGCAGACCCCGTGGTGCGGCCAGGTCATCGCCGAGATGATGGAAGACGCCGGCCTCCCCGAGGGCGTCTTCAACATGGTCCAGGGCTACGGCGACGCCGGCGCGGCGATCACCGACGACGAGCGCGTCGACACCGTGCTCTTCACCGGCTCCGCCGAGGTCGGCCACGAGATCGCCGGCAAGGTCGGCGGCGAACCCGGCAAGCTCGCTGCCTGTGAGATGGGCGGAAAGAACGGCATCGTGATCACCGAAGAGGCCGATCTCGACATCGCCGTTCACGCCGCGATCATGTCCTCGTTCAAGACGACCGGCCAGCGCTGTGTCTCATCCGAGCGCCTCATCGTCCACGAGGACGTCTACGACGAGTTCAAGGAACGCTACGTCGAGACGGCGAAGCAGGTCTCCGTCGACGACCCGCTCGACGAGAACACCTTCATGGGCCCGGCGATCGAGCCGGGACACGTCGAGAAGATTCAGCGCCACAACGAACTCGCCGTCGAGGAAGGCGCCGAAGTGCTCGTCGACCGCTTCGAACTCGAGGACGACGAGATTCCCGAGGGTCACGAGGACGGCAACTGGGTCGGCCCGTTCGTCTACGAGATCGACTACGATCCCGACCTTCGCTGCATCAAAGAGGAGTGTTTCGGCCCGCACGTCGCCCTGATGAAGTACTCGGGTGATATCGAGCGTGCCCTCGAGATCCACAACGACACGCCCTACGGCCTGGCCGGCGCCATCATCTCCGAGGACTACCGCCAAATCAACTACTTCCGCGACCACGCCGACCTCGGCCTCGCCTACGCCAACCTGCCGTGTATCGGTGCCGAGATCCAGTTGCCTTTCGGCGGCGTCAAGAAGTCCGGAAACGGCTACCCGAGCGCCCGCGAGGCCATCGAGGCCGTCACGGAGCGCACCGCCTGGACGCTGAACAACTCGAAGGAGATCGAGATGGCCCAAGGTCTCTCCGCGGACATCAAGACCGAAGACGACTAACTCACGAACACGCCGTTTTCACGCGTTTTTTCGACTCGTCGTGCGTTTTCTCGCCTCGGTGAGCGCCGGTGTCCAAGAAGAGTGCGGCACAAGCAACCCTGGACGTCACTAGATAATCGAGAATTACGTCGACGAACGAGCGGGTGTACCCGACCTCACGAACCACGCCACGCCGGAGAGACGACCCGGCTGCCGGCGTGGCCGGGTCGTGGGGCAGGCGTGGGTCCTGGCGGTGGCGACCGAGCGGATGTACCGATATCGACGTGAAAAGCGCCGGATACCGGCAGGTAACCCAACGTTAGCTATCACCAAAAGTGTCCCGGTCGGTACCCGTTCGGCGATATCACCGCCTGTGTCGTTGGATGACGGTACACAGGGAATCTGACAAACGACCAGAGAAGAGGTCTCGCCTTGGGCGCGGACCACTACGCGCCTCACCGATTCGTAGTCGTCGATTCACACCGTGTCCCGTCGATCAGCGAGCGCCGGGAAGTTCTCACGAACGGTAGAAACCGCAGTCGGATCGAGGTCGGCGACGACGAGTCCGGAATCGTCCCCGGTCGACGCGATCGGTGTCCCCCAGGGGTCGTAGACCGTCGACCGGCCGAGTAACGTCGATCCCTCGATCGACCCGGCGCCGTTGACCGCACCGAGGTACAGCTGGTTCTCGATGGCACGTGATCGAGTGAGCGTCTGCCAGTGTTCGACGCGGGGATACGGCCAGGCACTGGGAACGAGGACGAGCGTCGCCCCCTGATCGACCAGTTGGCGGTAGAGTTCGGGAAATCTGAGGTCGTAGCACGTGGTCACGCCGATGGTAAACGGGCCGATCTCGGCGACATCGACGGCATCGCCGGGAACGAGCAGGTCGCTCTCCGCCGACTCGTATCCGAAGAGGTGGTGCTTTCGGTAGACGAGACGACGCTGGCCGTCGGCATCGAACAGCATCGCCGTGTTTGCCAGACCCGACGGTGCAGGCGTCTGCACGCTCTCTGTCGCCGCGAGATCCTCGACGATCGTTCCTGCCAGGACGGCGACGTCGTTGGTGGCTGCAGCGTCGGCGACGAGTCGGGCCGTTTCGCCCTCCACCGGCTCGCTCGCCCGCTCGTAGGCGTCGAAGGCGAAGTAGCCGACCGAGAACAGTTCGGGGAGCGCGACGAGGTCGGCACCGCGAGCCGCTGCCTGCTCGATCAGTTCGATCGCTTGCGCTCGATTGTCGGCGACGGCCCCCGCGTCGGGGTGTGTCTGTGCCAGCGCGAGCCGGAACGAGCCGTCGGTCACGCCGATCCCTCCGTCGACTCCCGTTCGAACGCCCGGTCGGCCGCCTGGCGAAGGTTCTCGAGTTCGTCGTCTAGCTTTCGAGTGAAGTAGCGTTCGACGCCGGGGAGCCGCCCCTCGACGACGAACTCGCTTCGAAGCTGTGATCCACCGTTTCGGTCGCCAATTTCGTGGCGGCCGGTGACGTCTAGGACCGAGGACTGGCCGACAAACTCCACGTTCGTCGGCGGGTCACGAACCCGATCGTACGTCTCCACGGTGGTCGTCCGATCGAGAAACGGAATCGGCAGTGCGACCTCCCAGGTACAGCGCCGGCCGTCCGCGGAATCGACCGAAAACGATTCGACGACGCTGATCGCCCGAGCCCGGTTCGCCGGATCGGCGATGAACGCCCAGAGCTGTGCGGGTTCGACGTCGAACTCGTCGGTCCGTTCGACCCGTACGGTCATGGCCTCACTGGGCACGCGGTAGCTAAAAAGTCGGCGACCGGCAACTGCAGGGCAGTCAGGTCGATCAACTGATCGTGACGCGCCAGGTGGTCGAGCGCGCACGTCCCCACTTCTCGATGTCGACATCCTCTGACTTCTCGGAGAGTTCCGGAAGTCGGGCACCGACCTGCTTCGAAGAGAGGCCGATCGCACTGGCGATGTTCTTCGCCCGGAAGTACTGTTCACCCCGGGCTGCACTCTCACGAAGATACGAGAGAATCCGCCGGTCTTCGTCGGAGTAGTCGCTCATTCGTTCACCGAAAGTACGCACTCGCGGGCCTTAACTGTTGGCAGGAGGGAGGGCGCTCACCAGAGCTTGTGGGCGGCGACGACTGCCAGACAGCCGAAGATGACGGCTGCGGCGAATCCCCAGGCCGCCAGCTGCTCCGGCGCACCGACTGCCATCACGATCGCACCCAGCACGGCCAGCGCGCCGAAGAGCACCGAAAGTCCGATGCCGCGATCCGTCGAATTCGTTGACGTAGCCATGTTACGCCCTCGTGACGGCACGGTCTTAACTGTGGTCATCGCATCCGAGTCGACCGCCGACGGGCCGACCGAAAGAGCGGCGTCGATCGCCGGAAGGCCTCAGGAGATCGTCGTATGGGCCGATTCCTCGTTCAGGGACAGGTTCGCCGCGATTTCTGCATTTCTGACGGCGTACTGGGCCGTCTGCTCCAGACTGACGAGGACTTCCCTGATCTGGAGGAGGTCCTCGTTCGGCATCTCGGGTAACGACGTCAGGATCTCGCGTTCGTGGGCGGAGATCTCGCCAAAACTCGTCCGGGCGTCGATCGCGAGATCGTACTCGCGATTCACGGCAGCTTCCACGGCCAGGGTCGTGATCTCGTCGACCTCGTCGTTCAACGCTCGGACGTCGGCCATGACGGCGTTTTCGACGTCCAACGTGTGGCCGTCGGTTTCCATGACGATGTCGGCGATGTCTTCTGCGTTGTCGGCCGTGAGTTCGAGGTTCTTCGCGATGGATCGGTAGCCGATCAACGAGACGCCGCCGTCGAGGCCGACGGCCTGTGCGACCGCCGGGTTGCCGTGTGCGCTGAAGATGAGCCGGAGAATGAGCACGAAGATCTTGTTCGCCTGGCGTTCGCGGTTGAGCGCACGCTCTGCGAGATCCGGGTTCCCGTGGGCGAGTGCTTTGATCGCCTCGCCACGCATCGTCCGGCCGGTGCGTTCGAGCCGGGTGAGCAAGTTATCGAGCGTGAAATCCGCCGGATCGACGGAACACCGGATGGCGATGCTCTCGGGCGTCTCTTCGATGACCCCGAGCCCCATCAGTTGCGTCTCCGCGCGATAGACCGCGTTGATGATGTCCGAGTCGAGCGCCCCGTCCTCGCGTTCGACGTGGATCACACGCCGACCGAGGGCGTACTGTGCGACGATGGCCCGCTCGACGGCGTTGGCATCGAGTTCGTCGGAGTGAACTACCGCTTCCGTCTCCTCGGCGTGGGCCGACTCCGGTAGTACCGTCAGCGTTCCATTCGACCCCATCCGCAGCGACACCTCGTCACCCTTCTCGACGTCCTGTGCGCTCGCCCACTCCGCGGGCAGCGTCATCGCGAGCGTGGACGGTCCGAGTCGCTGGACCTTTCGCGTCTTCATAGGAGGGGGTTGCACGAGGGTGTGTTTAATCCTATCTATAGTGCCTTATACACTGGACGGGCGCAATACCACGGCCTTTAGGCCGTGAATACGCGCCACCACTCAGTGACCCGTTCAACCGATACCGACTGGCCCAGATATTTCACGCCAAACATAGCCTTTAATACTCAAAATTCCATTACGAGTTATTAACACAGTTAATGCTGGATACAACCCGCACCTACGTCGCCTGCATCACGAACCACGGACAGGTTCGTGACGACCTCGACCAGTGTGGGTTCTCCGCCTCGAAACTGTGGAACGTCGGACGCTACTACATCCAAGACCGGTGGGATGAAGACGGTGAGATACCCGATGAAGCCGAGCTGAAATCAGCGTTGAAAGACCACGAATGCTACAATGACTTACATTCTCAGTCAAGTCAGCGAGTTCTCGAAGAACTTGCTGAAGCGTTCACTGGTTGGTACAACTCCGACGACGGCAACAACCCACCGGGCTACAGGAAACGTGGCGACCGACACCCGCGCTCCACCGTCACGTGGAAACAGAAAGGCATCAAACACGACGACAAACACGGCCAACTCCGCCTCTCGAAAGGCTTCAACCTGAAAGAAGGTCGGTCAGACTTCATCCTCGCGGAGTACGAAACCCGCCCCGACGTAGACGTCGAGAACATCCAGCAGGTGCGTGCCGTCTGGAATGGCGACGAGTGGGAACTCCACATCGTCTGCAAGAAAGGAATTCCAGTCGAAGACGCACCCGGCGATAAGACGGCGGGTATCGATCTCGGGATCAGTAACTATCTCGCCATCGACTACGAAGATGGTGCGAGTGAGCTGTATCCGGGAAACGTGTTGAAAGAGGACAAGCACTACTTCACCCGCGACGAGTACCAGACCGAAGGTGAAAACGGGCCGTCCAAGCGTGCGTTGAAGGCTCGACAGAAACTTTCCCGACGTAAAAACCATTTCCTCCATACCCTCAGCAATCACATCGTGCAACGGTGTGTCAAGGAAGGTGTGGGAAAGATAGCGGTTGGCGACCTCAGCGACATCCGTGAAGACAAAGACGGCGAGCCTCGGAACTGGGGTGCGTCGGGGAACAAGAAACTCCACGGGTGGGAGTTTAACCGCTTCACAAATTTGCTCGAATACAAGGCCGAAGAACACGGTATCCTTGTTTACCGTATGGACGAAGAGAACACGAGCAAGACGTGTTCGTGTTGTGGACAGGTTCGTGATAGCAACCGTGTGGAGCGTGGTCTGTACGTCTGTTCTTCGTGCGAAACGACGATGAACGCAGATGTGAACGGTGCGGTGAACATTCGCAGAAGGATAACTCAGAGTCCCCCGACGGGAGATATGAGTAACGGCTGGTTGGCACAGCCCGGAGGCTTCCTGTTCGACCGCGAGAGCGGACGGTTCACACCGAGAGAATAGGGAGACTGTAAACCCTAATATCCCAACGCTCGGGATTCCTCCGGCTGAAGCCGGAGGAGGATGTCAAACACGAGCGAAAAGTACTGCATCCCTAGGGGTGTTCCATCGGACCCGACGCGCTCCCCAGCGTACCGCGGAATCGGCGAGAGACAGCTATCGATCGATCCAGGAAACCGACCGCTCAGACCACTTTGACCATTCGCGTGGTGAACCGTCCGGTTCGAACGTCCATCCAGCCGCGGAGCGACTCGTCGAGCGTCGCATCGTCCGTGTCGACCCGGAGGACGTCGATCCCGTCGAGTTTCGCCCCCGACGCGACCACCTCGATGTCGTCGGCCCGCCGCAGGACGGCGGGCGAGAGCTGGTGATTGCCGCGCCCGAAGACGAAGCCTTGACCGCCGATCGGCGAGACGACGACGGTCGTCGGATCGGTCATCGTCTCGAGGATGTCCGCTTCGGCGGCGTCGCGTGCGAGGATCTCCCCGTCGCGCCAGACGTCGACCCCGAGTGGAGAGGCGTCAGCACCCAGCTCCTCCTGAATCGCGCCGACGGTACCGCCAGGGCCGAAGACGTACGTCCGCTCCGGATCGATCTCGCGGGCGAATCCGGCGGCGAGCGTCTCGGTGCTCCCGCTCGCGAGTTGTTTGCCAGACTGGACCCCTCGCGTCACGGGCACGGGAACGACGGCCTTGAGTTCGGTCTGGACCGTTCCCTCCCGATAGGCGGCTTCGTCGATGTCGTTCACCTCGCGAGCCGCGACGTCGTCGTACGTCGCGGCGACGCGGCCAGCGTCCGCCGGCGTGACCCCGAACACCGCGGAGTAGATCTTCACGCCGGCTGGGACACCCAGCATCGGGGTTTCGGCGTCTCGCTCTTCGAGGACGGAAGCGACGTCGACGGCAGTCCCGTCGCCGCCGACGAACAGAACGAGGTCCACGTCGTGGTCGAGAAGTGCACTGACCGTCTCGCGGGTATCGCTGGCACTCGTCTCGGACAGTGTCTCCGGCGGTTCGTACACGACGGTCGGTTCGACACCGGCGTCACGAACGGCGTCCGCACCCATCGGTGACCCCGCAGTGAAAATCGCCGCGTCCGGGTCGCGCTGAACGTACGCCTCGATGGCCTCGCGGGCCCGCTCGGGTGCCCGCGGCTCGGCTCCTCGGTCGCGAGCCTCCGCGAGCATCCCGTCGGTCCCCTTCAACCCGACTCGCCCACCCATCCCCGCGATCGGGTTCGCGACGAACCCCAGTGTTGTCATGCAACTGGGTTGGACCGGCATCGGCAAAAGACACGCGGCTCCGGCGGCGATCAGCGGAGACGGGACGCCACATCGGCGCGACGAAGACCGACCGTCGCGAAGATCTGAACGGTTAAGGGGCCGGCACCAACAGTACCGGGTATGTTCGAACACTCGCAGATCGTCCTCGAGACCGGATCCGACCTCCCGATCGACGCCGTGGGCTGGGGCGTCCTCGCACTCAGTCTGGTCGTGACAGGGATCTGGCTCGCCTACGTCTACCGGTGAGCGACACCAACAGGACGAACTGGTGACGGGCGACGACGGGACCCGTGGACGGCGGGCTGTCCCCGTAGGCGCGTTGGGTGATGTGTCGTGCGGACGGGGATTGGTGAATCCTCCAGATAGTCGGGACAGCGAATCCGCACCCGGGCGCCGATCGCTTCGAGACGTACCGACGAATCCGCCTCCCCCTGTTCAGAAACTGAGGTACTCCTCCCATTTCACCCAATCCAGACTATCAGTAATCGGTGATAGTATCGACAACCACAAGATTCAACTCTGATAATTTGCTATCGTGCAGTAGGATGTCACAGAGTCCCCAGGCAGGGAAGCCGGACCCCGGGACGGTTCTCGGCGCCCTCGGGAGCAAATATAGCGCGGAAATCTTGTGTGCGGCGGGAACACCGAAATCTGCACAGACACTCAGCGACGACATCGAGATACCGATCGCGACCTGTTATCGACGCATCGAGGACCTCGTCGAGGCCGGGCTGTTAGAACGCGAGGGCCGTCAGCTCTCCGAGGAGGGCCGGCGGACGAACATCTACCGCCGGACGATCGACGAAGTCGAGATCGACTTCAGCGACGACTCCCCCAGATTTACGGAGAAACGACGCACGGAAGCGAAGAATCGGCTCCAGGACCAGCGGCTGGAGTGAGTCGCCGACGGAATCAGATGCGGAGACGGAAACGGCGACCGATCCCTCGATCAACACCGCAATTCGCCAGCTGAACCCCGTTCGAGCCCTACCGGCTGAACAGCGCGCCTTTGAGCTGACTGTACAGCGAACGCTCGCTTCCCGGGTCCACCAACCCACCGAGTTCGGCGTCCGAAATCGGCAGCTCCGGCGCGAACTCGTGGCTGTAGCCGGGAATGTCCGCGTCGACGTCGAAGTACGCCAGGTAGCACTCGAAGTGCTGGTACTTGCCCGTGAAGCGATACTGACCAGGACCGAGGACTTTGTACTCGGCCGGCGGTTCGAGGCCCATCCCGACGTAGCAATCGCGGATCTGACAGCGCAGATTGTAGACGAGATAGTCCCGGAAGGGTTTCAGGTCGACGAACGGGGCGGGGGAAATCTCGACGCGGGCGTCCGGGTCGCGATCAGGAACCGGCGCTTCGTCGTGACGAACGGTCGTCCGCTCGCCCTTCGCGACGTAGTACTCGACGATGACGCCCGAGACCCCTTCGATTGCACCTTCATCGTCGAGGTAGAGCTCCTGTTCGTACAGTACGGCGCCCTCGGGACCGATCTTGTCCGCTGGAAGCTCGTAGGGGCGCTCGATGCCACCCGTGTCGACGTCGGGATCGTCCGCGTAGTGACTCAGACTCTGGGCGAACAGGTCGCCGAAGGAGTCGTCAAGTTCGTCGACGGTGAGGTCGGCCAGTGCCTCGCGGACGGTCTCGAACCGCTTGGGGTTCAGGTTCCACGGGATCGTGTCGTACTCGGTCTCCTGAGCCACGTAGTATTTCGCGTAGCGACGGGCTTGGGAGAACTGCTCCTTTTCAGTTTGTGTTCTAGTAGACGGGTCATTAGGTATCCCATCCACCTGATGGTGAATGATGTCTCCTTCACCATCGATCCCTAGTTCATGCTCTCTGTTCTCATTATCGGAGAGAACAAGTCCTACTCCAGTATCGTCCTGACCAATGATATTCGCGTTCATTATCCCCTCAGGCTGCTGAACCAAACACTCTTGTCCTGTTTCTCCTGCTCGTTCTCGAACTCCTGTTCGGTAGTGAGTCCGAGTAGTGACCGAAGGCGCTTCTGTATTGTGTCGGCCGTTCCGTTCCCGTACTGCTGGGCGATGAAGTAGCCGACCGGCATCGCCGCGAGGCCACCCGCCAGTGCCCCGGCGGGACCGGCGAGCGAGCCCGCCATCGAACCGGCCTTCCAACCCGACGTCGCGCCCTTGAAGCCGCCGCCCATCGTGTCCTGCAGGCGGCTGGAGACGTCGATATCGTTCGCCTCGACGTAGGCCGGGAGTTCGTCAGGTGCGTCGACCGATTCGACGAGGTCGACGAGCTCGTCCTGCGTCAGCCGGTAGGTCTTGGTGGTCAGATCGTCGACTGTCCCGCCGACGGGGCCAGGGCCCTCGGCCGTCGAGAGTCGCTCGGCGTTCGCGAGACCGGCGTTCCAGTCCTTCCGCTGGATATGGACGTCGGTTCCCAGCCGGTTCACGATCAGCGGTTCCTCTCCGGACAGCGCTTCTTCGGCCGCCCGATCCGCTTCACGCTCTAGCTGCGGATCCGGATCGATCTCAAGATCGGCGTCCGACTGCGGCATCATCGAGATCGCCGCGCCCGTCTGCTGTTTGACGTGAGCCAACTCGTGCGCTAAGAGATACTGTCCCTCCGCGCTCTCGGGATCGTACTCGCCATCGTTGAACACGATCGCGTTGCCGCAAGTGAACGCCCGCGCGTCAATCGCATCTGTAGCTTTCGCCGCCTCCGGCCCGGTGTGAACCTGGACGTTCGAGAAGTCGGCATCCATCCGCGCTTCGAGCGCCCGCTGGAGCGAAGCGTCGAGCGACTTCCCAGTGCCAATTGCGAGCACGTCCAGCACCGGATCGGGGACGTCGTGCGGATTCGTCTCCGTCCCCTCCGTCGCGCGCATGATGTGCTCCTGTGCCTCGTGGCCGTAGCCGCGACTGGCCATCGACACCCGGTCTGTCTGCGGGATCGGATTCACGTTCTCCATCGCCGGCAAGCCGACCGACGGCGTGGCATCGGGCGGCGTCGCGTCCGGAATGGGCGCGTCGGGAATCGGCGCATCGGGCATTCCCATGGGAGTGAACACTTGCTGGTCGTCCTCACCACTTTCTTTGCGGCGATCGTCCCGCTCACGTGACCGCCGCTCGCCGTCCTTGTGCTGTCTTCGACGTTTTCTCTTCCGTCCCATTTAGCCGTCCTCCGTCCGCCTCTGGGGGCTTCTCGATCGACGACGATCGCTTAGAGCCATCATATGTGGTCACTTCAATTTTGTATAATATAGTTGTTTCCATGGACTGCTTTCGTGATTGGTATTGCCTTCCCTGGCGGATTAAACGCAATTCGGGAAACGGAGACGGGTTTCCTATCCAGACGACGGTTCGAGTGCTACCGACTCGGACTACGCAACGGAGTTGTCGACCAGTTCAGGGGTAAGATACAGCAACGGTCTGGACACGTCCACAAAAGCGAACACGTTACGAACCGCGTCCCCGAGTCCGAGTAGTGGCGAAAATACCCCCGAGGACGATCACCCCGCCGACGAGCGTGATCGCGTCCGGTACCTCGCCAAGGAGACCGAGGGCGAGCAGCGTCGCGCCGAGCGGTTCGCCCAGCCAGGCGACGCTGACGACGACCGATTCGACGTGTTCGAGCGTCCAGTTGATCAGCGTGTGACCCAGAATACCCGGGACGAGCGCCATCGCGAGAAAGAGCAGCCACTCGGTGGGTGAATAGGCCACGTAGTCGTGGCCCTGGACGCCGACGACGGCGAACAGGGTGATCGCACACGCGGCGTAGACCACGGTGACGTACGGAAAGAGCGAGACGCGCTGACGGATCGACCGCCCGGCGAGGACGTACCCGGCCAGCGTCATCGCCCCGACGAGTGCGAGGGCGTTACCGAACGCTGACGAATCAGCGAGCGGCGCCCGCCCGGCGTCGCCGAACGACATGACCGCGGCCCCGGCGATCGCCACGCCGATAGCCCCGACCGTCCGCCGGGTGATCCGCTCGCCGAGGACGAGCCCCGCGCCGATGGCCACGAAGACCGGTTGCAACTGAACGAGCGTCACGCTCGCCGCCACACTCGTGTGATTCAGACTCTCGAACCACGTTCCGAAGTGAATCGCAAGCGCGACACCGGCAAGCGTGGCGAAGCCGAGGTCGCGCCGTGAGAGGAGGGCGAACTCTTCGCGATGGAACCAGACGGCGATCGGCGCCACTAGCAGTGTCGTAAAGAGCACGCGGTAGAACGCGGCGACCGTCGACGGAGCGCCACTCCAGCGAACGAGAATCGCGCTCGTACTCGCCGCGAACACGGCGACCGCGAGGGCAGCCAGCGGCGTGACGCAACGGTCCGTCGACGAGAGCACGTTCGTTCCCAGCCGGGCCAGGACCCAATTCCTTTCGACCGCGGCAGTCGCTTCGTGAGCAAGTTCAGTCGTCCGTAGCGGTCGGGGTGTCGGGCATCCGATTGCCCCGATAGAAGTCGGCGAGTTCGAAATCCACGTCGTCCATGGTGATGATCGCGTCCTCGCCCAGGTGATCCGCGTCATCGACGTACGCGACCGCGCGCTCACGCGTCGCGAACGGAACCGGGCTCCCGCTCATCGGCCCGTGCTGATTCTCCAGTTCGGTCTCCGCGACGAGGTAGCCGTCGGCGGCATCGAACAGTTCGGTTTCGGCGTAATCGACGAACCAGGTGCGCTCGATCGGTGCGTCGGTCGGATGGGCACGCGGAACGACGACGTACGCGAGGAGACACCCCGGCGACTCGAAGAACAGGCCGGTTCCGTCAGCGTGAGCGAGTTGACAGGCCCATCCGGCGTAATCTGCCGGTCCCATCCCACAGACGGGACACTGGTGTGATCGGGTGAACATGACCGGTTCGTCGACCGGGTGGTCGTCGATGGCGTTCGCGGCTGCGCTGTAGGGGACGTCCGACCCGTCGGACGACGGGTCGTCGGGTCCGTCTGGCTCTTCTTCGTCCCCCATACACCCGGCGACGAGCGAGACACCACCGACACCCGCAGCCGCGAGAACACGTCGACGCGTCGTCGAACGGGCGACCGGCCGACTGGCTCCACTGCGGCGGTCCCCGTCACGCGCGTTCATTTCAGTCGCTCCTGCAGGAAGCACGGGTGGGCTGCCGAGATGCCGTCGACCGCGAGGAGCTGCTCGTTGATGATCGAGCCGAGTTCGTCACCGTCTGGAGCACGGACCTCCGCGAGGAGCATGTGATCGCCCGTACAGCTGTAGAGACTCTCGACGACGTCCATCTCCTTCAGCGCCTGCGTCGCCTCGATGTACGATTCGCTCTCGACGTCCATTCCCACGAGCGAGATGAGCTGGTTCGAGAGTTTCTTCGGATCGAGATCGGCCGAGTAACCGACGATCACCCCTTCGGATTCCAGTTCGTCGATGTACTTTCTGACTGTGGGTTTCGAGACGTCGGCCTGCTCCGCGATATCGGCGTAGGAAGCTTGCGCGTCCGACTCCAGGACGGAGAGGATACGGTCCCGGGTCGACTGGGTACTCATAGGAGGAAAATTTGCGCCAGCGGAAAAATATCTTTTGTATCGAAAACCGTCGTGCACACGTTCGTGATCCTGACGGTTCACCCCCGTGACTTCCAGTCGGGGTCGGGGCACGAACGAAATCGACCCATCCGGGGAGCAACGCAAGACGTATTTCTCGCACCCACGGAGTCACCACAATGGTCGAGTTTCACTGGCTGAGTGGCGGCGTCTGGGCCCTGGGCGGGGTCTGCATGCTCGGCCTCGGCTATCTCATCGCGTTCCGAGACCGCGTCGACCTCCACGCCGATTTTGAGGAATCGGGCACCGTCGATCGAGCCGTCGCCGGGAGACGCGTCGGTGCGGTGGCCCTGCTCATGGGCAGCGTGACCGTCGGGCACGGGCTCCGCGAGATGATCGCCGGGTTCGACCCGACGGCTCTCGGACTACTACTCGTACTCTTGCTGGTCGGGAGCTGGTTCACCAGGCTCTTCGCCAGGGGCTGGTCGCCGACGCAATCCCACGAGTGAACACGGCGACGAAGAAAAACGGGCGAGGTTACGTGTGTCGCTCGAGCAGGTCGTAGCTGCGCTCCCACTCGGCGTCGTCGTCGAAGTAGCGTTCGGCGACCGGTTCGTCGGGGAGTTCGCCGAGTGCGTGCTTTTCTTCCTGGTAGGACGGGCGGTCCTCGTCGACGTAGTAGCGACCGGTGAGCACCTCACCCTCGTAGAGGGCGCTCTCGGTCTCGTACATCATCTCGGCGGCCTCGCGCCGGTCGGTGATGTCGAAGTCGTAGTCGTCGGATTCCTGGACGTCGACGTAGGGCACGTACTGACGGGCGTCCTTGTTCCAGGTCGGACACTGGGTGAGGAAGTCCACGTGGGCAAAGCCGTCGTGTTCCATGGCCTCGACGAGGATCTCCTTGGCCTGGTTCGGGTTCACTGCGGCGGTGCGGGCGACGTAGCTCGAACCCGCGGTGAGACTCATCGAGAGCGGTCGGAGCGGATCCTTGGCGCTGCCCGAGGGCTGGGTCTTCGACTTGTGACCTTTCGGGCTCGTGGGCGAAGTCTGGCCCTTCGTCAGGCCGAAGACCTCGTTGTTGAACACGATGTAGGTCATGTCGTGGTTCTCGCGGGCAGAGTGGATGAAGTGGTTGCCCCCGATTCCGTAGCCGTCACCGTCACCGCCGGCGGCGATCACTTCGAGGCCGGGGTTGGCCAGCTTCGCCGCGCGAGCGACCGGCAGCGAGCGGCCGTGAATCGTGTGGAAGCCGTAGGAGTCGAGGTAGCTGTTCAGCTTGCCCGAACAGCCGATCCCCGTCACACAGAGGACTTCCTCAGGGTTTCTGCCGACCTCCGGGAGCGCCTGCTTCAGCGCCTTCAGGACGCTGAAGTCACCACAGCCGGGACACCACGTGGGCTGGGGTTCGACGCTCGGGGTGTACTCGTCACGGTCGATCTCGCGGTCGTCGCCGATTGCGTTGAACGCACTCATTGTTAGTCACCTGCGGCCGGTTCGATCCGGACCTGTGCACTGGGTTCTGCCGCGCCGCCGTCGAGGCGGATCTCGTAGCTCTCGACGATCTCGGCGGGCTCGAACGGGTTCCCGTTGTACTTCAGCAGGCTGGTGAGCTTCTCGCCGTAGCGGCCGAGCTCCTTCTGGATCAGCCCGCGGAACTGTGCGGTCGCGTTCATCTCGACGACCATCGCCTCGTCGACGCTCTCGATGAACTCGACGAGTTCGTTCTCGGCCAGCGGCATCATGTCGGAGACACCGATCGCCTTGACCGAGTGGCCCTCGTCGTTCAGTCGGGAGACGGCCTCGAAGACGGCACCCTGGCTCGAGCCCCAGGTGATGAGACCGTAGTCGGCCTCGTCGGGACCGACGGACGTCTGGTTCGTCTCGCCGTCGTCCAGGTCCTCGCGGATGTACTCGAGTTTCTCGAGGCGGCGCTCCATCTGGAGCACGCGGTTGTCAGGGTCCTCGCTGATGTGACCGACCGGCGAGTGCTCGTTACCCGTCGCCAGGTAGCGTCCGCCCTGCTGGCCGGGGATCGAACGCTGACTGACACCGCGCTCGTTGTCGTCGTAGCCGAAGCGCTCGAACTTGCCGGAGGCGTCGTGGGCGGCCTCTTTGAGTTCGTCCTCGGTCAGCGTCGACCCGAGGTCCGGCGCGGGTTCGCGATCGAAGAACTCGACGTCGACGTTGGTGTTTTCGCCCGAGAGCTTCTGGTCGTAAACGATGATCGTCGGGATCTGGTAGTCGTAGGCGATCTCGAAGGCGGTGCGGGTCTGCTCGTAGGCCTCCTCGACGTTGCCGGGGGCGAAGACGACGCGCGAGGAGTCGCCCTGGCTCGTGTAGAGCACGTGCTCTAAGTCGCCCTGTTCGGGTTTCGTCGGCATCCCCGTCGAGGGGCCCGCTCGCATCGCTTCGAGCAGGACGATCGGCGTCTCGGTCATCTCCGCGAGCCCGAGCGGTTCGGACATCAGCGCGAAACCGCCGCCCGAGGAGCCGGACATCGCTTTCGCGCCCGCGTGGCTCGCACCGACGGCGAGTGCAGCCGCCGCGATCTCGTCTTCGACCTGTTCGGCGACGCCGCCCATGTCGGGGAAGTTCTGGCTGAGAATAGTGAAGACGTCCGTCCACGGCGTCATCGGGTAGCCGGAGATGAAGCGACAGCCGGCGTCGATGGCACCGTAGGCGATGGCGTTCGAGCCCGAGAGGAGCGCCTGTTCGGTCTCGTGGCTCCCTTCGGGGACCGTGAGGTCGTGGGACGTGTCGAACTCGTCGACCATCTCGTAGGCTTCCTGCAGGATCTGGAGGTTGGCCTCCAGCACGTCGCCGGACATGGCGTCTTCCATCAGGTCCTCGATGTGGGCGAGGTCCATCCCGATCAGGCCGGCAGTGACGCCGACACCCGCGGTGTTGCGCATGACCTCGCGACCGTGTTCTTTCGCGAGGTCGCGAAGGTCGACGGGGTAGACGTGCCAGCCGTTCTCCTCGGCCCGCGCCTCCAGGTCGAGTTCGGCGACATCGTCCTCGTCGAGCAGCCCCTCGTCGTAGACGATGATCCCGCCTTCGTTCAAGTCGTCCAAGTTCTCCGACAGTGGCTTCAGTTCCTCGTTGCCGTAGTAGGCCTCGTCCTGCGGGTTGCGCGCGAACGAGTCGCCCAGCGCGAGCAGGAAGTTGTAGCCGTCGCCACGTGACTGTACGTCGTGGCCCGCCGCCCGGATCTCGACGTACGTGTGGCCACCACGAATCCGCGACGGATAGTGGCGGTGCGTGAAGACGTCGAGGCCCGAGCGCATCAGGGCCTTCGCAAAGTTCTGGCTCGTCGAGTCGATCCCGTCGCCGGAACCGCCTGCGATCCGCCAGATGAGTTCGTCGGTAGTCATGTGTATGAAACTGGGACCGATAGCCCCGCTGGTCCGTGCGCGAATTTTGCCGCAGACCGCCTAAAGCCTTTGCTATCGATTGCCATGCATTTATCGTGAAGAATGTAGAATCACCACGAACTTTCAGCGATCGTGGGGGACGGGGAAAGATACGGACGGCGACGGTGGCGCCCAATTCGAGGTGACGGGCTCCTGTTGGCTATCGGCTAGAAGAGTCATATGTCCCGACCGTCACTCGTTCGTATCGTGAGTAGAGTCTCAGTTGCGATTGCGGATTTGCTGTCCGATCACGTGGTCGGCCTTTCGATGGAGGGTTTCGTCGGCCAGGTCACCACCACGCGCTACACCCCCGGTTCCGGGTTCGACCCAGCGACGCTCGCCGGAATCGACTCGCGCTACTGGCTGTACGTGACGGCCTTCTCCCTCGCCGCACTCGCCTGTTTCGTCAGCCTCAGCCGACTGTCGGCGATCGCCGACGCCGACACCCGACGTGGTCTCGGTGCGCTGCTGGTGACGAGCGGTGGCTGGGCCGGTTCCCAGGTTGGGTACCTCGTCGCCCCGACGCGAGCACTCACCCTCGCGAGCTACGTGAGCGGGCTCGTTCTCGGCTTCGCCGCGGTCGGGGCCTGGCTGTACTTCTGTTCGGCTTACACGGGACGTGGCTACCACCGGAATCCGACGTACCGGCGCCTCGGGCTGGCCGTCTTGCTCCCCGTCATCGCCCTGAAGGTCACGAATCCACTCCACCAGGGGTACTTTTCGACCGTGGAGGCGACGACACCCTTTCCCCATCTCGCGATCCAGACCGGGCCGCTCCACTGGACCGCGATGGGACTGGCCTACGCACTGACGTTCGTGGGCTTTTTCATGCTGTTCGAACTCTTCACCGCCGTCGACCACGACACTCGCCCGCTCTTCGTTCTGGTCGGGTTGACCGGACTCCCGGTGGTCGGCGATATCGTCGGCGCCACGACGCCTCACCTCGTGGACATGACCTACGAGCCACTCGGCGTGGCTGTCTTCGCCGTCGGCGTCGCGTTCGTCTCGCTCGAGCAGTTCGAAGCGGTCAGAGTCGCCGGCGAACGAGAGACACCACTCATCTCGCTCGATAGTGATGGGCGGATCCGAGACACGAATCGCGCAGCGCGGACCGTCTTCCCGGCACTCGATGGATCACACGGCGAGTCGCTCGAAGCCATCCTGCCGACGGTGACCGAACGGATACACGGGGACGATCCGATCATCCCGATCGAACGGGGCGGAGACACGCAGTACCTCCGGGTAACCGAAAGTCCGTTCGCCAGCGGAACGGCCGACCTCGGCCGAACGATCGTCCTCACCGACGTGACCGAACGCGAGGCGTACCGACGTGAACTCGAGCGGCAAAACGACCGACTCGATCGCTTCGCCAGCGTGGTGAGCCACGACCTGCGAAACCCCCTGAACGTGGCGACGGGTCGTCTCGAAATCGCACGGGAAACGGATCCAGACGACGAAAACCTCGCCGAAATCGAGGCCGCCCTCGATCGAATGGGGACGTTGATCGACGACGTCCTCGTCCTCGCCAGAGAGGGCCAAACAGTCGAAAACCGCGAACCGCTCACCCTCTCGACGATCACTGCCGACTCCTGGGAGATGGTCGACGGTCCCGACGCCGAGTGTACGATCGAGACCGATCTGAACTTCACCGGCGACTCCGATCGGCTCACCCGCCTCTTCGAGAACCTCTTTCGCAATGCCCTCGATCACGCGGGTGACGATGTCGCTATCACCGTCGGCGCCCTCCCAGACCGGTCGGGTTTCTTCGTCGAAGACGACGGCCCCGGGATCGCCCCGGCCGAGCGCGACGACGTCTTCGAACAGGGCTACACGTCCGATCCCGATGGGACGGGCTTCGGCCTCGCGATCGTCGCCGAGATCGTAGCCGCCCACGGCTGGTCGATCGACGTGACGGAGAGCCAGGAGGGAGGTGCCCGATTCGAGATCACGGGCGTTACGGAACAAACGGCCGGGAAACCACCGGAGCGGGCTGCCACATAACAGACGTAACGGAAGCACCTGTAGCGCGGGGAGGCATCGTGCCATCAGGCGTGAACCCCACGACCGGGCAGGCGAAATCGGCGGCGATCGTCGCTACTCGGTTCGCGGGTTGGACGGATGATAGTCGGTATCGTACTCGCCCGGGTCGTCGTCGACTCGGTCGGGGTTCAGTCTGCCGGACAACAACATGAAATCGACCAGCGTGAGCGCGAGCATCGCCTCCACGACTGGAACGCCCCGCGGGGGAAGGACCGGATCGTGCCGGCCGATCACCTGGGCATCGTCGATCACCTCGCCAGTCTCCCAGTCGACGGTCTGCTGTTCGGCGGGGATCGACGTCGGCGCGTGCAGGGAAACCTCGCCGTAGATCGGTTCGCCCGAGGAGATGCCGCCCTGGATACCCCCGTGGTCGTTGTCGGCGGGCGTGGGGGTCGGCGTGCCACCGGCACCCGACTCCCGTTTGTCGCCGCTCGCGTCGGAGGGACGCTGGGCCTCGCTGAATTCCCACTCGTCGTTTCGATCCGTCCCCGCGTACTCCCTGGCTTCGCGGCCGAGGCCGAACTCGAAGGCCGTCGCGGCGGGGACGGCCATCATCGCCTGACCGAGGCGAGCCGACAGCGAGTCGAATCGTGGGGCACCCAACCCGACGGGGACGCCGCGGGCTTCGAAGTAGATCCCGCCGCCGATCGAGTCGCCTTCCCGCTGGTACTCCTCGATACGTTCTTGCATTCGCTCGGCGGTATCGAGATCCGCACAGCGAACGTCCGTCTCGTCCACGCGCTCGCGAATCTCGTCGAACGGAACCTCGGGGGCCTCGATATCACCGATCTGGCAGACGTGGGCGGCGATCTCGATCCCTTCCTGCGAGAGCAGTTTCTTCGCGATAGCGCCCGCCGCGACCCAGTTGACCGTCTCGCGGGCCGACGAGCGCCCGCCACCGCCCCAGTTGCGCGTGCCGAACTTCGCGGAGTAGGTGAAGTCGCCGTGGGAGGGTCGCGGCGCGGTGATGAACGGTTCGTACTTGCCCGAACGGGCGTCCTTGTTCTCGATCGTGAGCCCGATCGGCGTCCCCGTGGTGTAGCCGTCCTGGATCCCCGACTCGATGGAGACGGCGTCCGGTTCGCCGCGACTCGTCGTGATCTTCGATTGGCCCGGCTTTCGCCGGTCGAGTTCGCGCTGGAGGTCTTCTTCGGAGAGTTCGAGGCCCGCGGGACAGCCCGAGACGGTACATCCCATCGAGGGACCGTGGCTCTCCCCGTACGTCGTCACCTGAAAGAGTCGGCCGAAGCGATTGCCGTTCATTGCCAGAGGGTGTGCGACCACGGCACTTAGCGGTGGGGTTTCTGGCGATCGAAACCGGTTACGCGAGAGGAAGGAGAAAGCCCCGCCCTTCAGGGAGGGGATGAATCCGACAACTAGTGACAAAAACAATATGAAATACCCCGTCTGGATGTTCCATGATTCCCCGCTCGACATCTTCAAGTATGCTGCTCGACATAGGTTACGCATGGCGAAAAAGGTCGTCACCCGCACTTACAAAGCGAGTATCTGCAACCACTCGCAAGTCAAAGACGACCTCGACGCCCTGGGTCACGCTGCCTCAAAACTCTGGAACGTCGGCCGGTGGACAGTCTCCCGCGTCTGGGACGAAATCGGCTACATTCCAGAAGCAGAGGAACTCACGTCGTACCTAAAAACTCACGAACGCTACGATGACCTACACTCTCAGTCAAGTCAGCGCGTTCTGCAAGAACTCGCTGAAGCGTTCCACTCGTGGTACGGTAAACGCAAGAACGGTGATGACCGAGCCAACCCACCCGGATATCGCAAACACGGCGATGACCATCCGCGTAGTTCAGTTACATTCAAAGCCGCTGGCTTCAAGCACGACGCGAAGAACAATCGGATCCGCCTCTCCAAAGGCGACAACACCAAAGACTACTGGACAGACTTCGCGCTCTGCGAATACCAAACACGGCCCGACGTTGACCTCTCTGCTGTGGAGAGCATCCAGCAAGTACGAGCCGTCTGGACGGGCGACGAGTGGGAACTCCACTTCGTCTGCAAACAAGCCATCACAGTGGCTGACTCCCCCGGCGACAAGACCGTGGGTATCGACCTTGGCATCTGCACGTTCGCCGCGCTCGCGTTTGAAGACGAAACCTGCGAGCTGTATCCGCTTGGCTGCCTGAAAGAGGACGGCTACTACTTCGGCAAGCGTATCGCTCGCTGTAATGATTCATCGTCAGCGCAGGTCGAACGATTGCACCAAAAATGGTCGAATCGCCGCACGCACTACTTCCACACGCTTGCTAAGCACATCGCCGAGCGCTGTGTTGAAAAGAACGTCGGGCTCATAGCCATCGGCGACTTGAACGGTATCCGCGGGGATGAGGATGGTGAAGTGAAGGATTGGGGGCCACATGGTAATCTTGACCTGCACGGCTGGGCGTTCGACCGCTTCACCAACATCCTCACGTACAAGGCCGAGATGCAAGGTATCGATGTGGAGCCTGTCAACGAGCGAGGTACGTCAAAGACGTGTTCGTGCTGTGGGCAGGAGAAAGAGTCGAACCGTGTAGAGCGTGGTCTCTACGTGTGTGATGGGTGTGAGTTGGTTGCGAATGCGGACGTGAACGGCGCGGAGAATATTCGACAAGTACCTCTGAGTCCGTCGGACGATACGTCCGCGGATAGGAGTAACGGCTGGTTGGCGCAGCCATCGACTCACCTGTTCGACAAGTCAACGGGTGGATTCCACCCACAAGAACAGGTTGTGTCGTAGACCTTAATATCCCAACTGCGGTCGGGAATCCTCGCCCTTCAGGACGGGAGGACGTCAACAGCCACGGTGTGGACACCCGTGTTCTCGGCCGATCCGCGAGTGTAGAATATGACCGCACCAAAGTAATATATTACTGTATCTCGGATATGACCCCATGAACGATCGATCACCACCGGACGCCTTCGACGACGTAAACGAAGCCGTCGGCGCCGAGTGGGAGGCCGAAACGACTCCATACGAACGAATTCGGCACGTCATCGCTCATACGTACGATTTCGTCACTGCCGCGACGGTCGCCGAAGATGCACGAACGGCGCCGAAAACGGCACGGAAGCACCTGAACACGCTCGTCGACGAGGGGTTCGTCACGACGACTTCCGGCGAACACGGCGGGGCAGTGTTCCGTCGGTCGCCCGAGTCACTCGTTGTCGAACAGGCCGCGGACATTCTCGACCACTACTCGTCCGACGAACTCGTCACACGAGTCACGGAGTTGCGCGACCGACTCACCGACTTACAGGGTGAGTTCGGCGTCGATTCTCCTGAAGAGTTGGCCGTCGAACAGACCAATCAAACGCTATCGCCAGACACGTCGACGCGAGACGAGATCGATCCGGAGACGGTTCGCAAGTGGAAGCGACTCCGGCGCAATCTCGCATTCGCGAACGCTGCCCTCTCGATCGAAAACGCCGAGCGATTCGTCGACGGAGACCACAACGTGGCTGACGATAGCCTTCCCGCCTAACAAATGCCGGAACCGTCAGCTCCAACCGAAGTGCATCACCTCCGTGGGACGGCAGATCGTCCGGCACTACTTACGATCCGCGAGATCATCGAGGAAATGGAGCCACTGGCCACTGCCCGCCTCGACGACTATCTCGATCCGACGGTCCTCGAAGTGACGTTCGACGACGGGCTCTGCGAGGCCGACACCGCCAGACTCGACATCCAGTGGACGACACGGGGTGAGTACAAATTCCACTACACCGACTCTGCGGAAGTGAACGTCCGCTGGGGAAGACACCCACATGGAGGTGACTACATTCACGTCCCAGGGCTCGAACACTACCATCCACCGCCCGACGCGAGCTCCGATCCTGACGACGTGCAGCGCTCTTGCATCACACAGACGCCCGAAGCGCTGGTCACGCGGGCCGTTTGCAAACTCTGGCGCGTCGCCTACCACGAAGGGTCGTACGCACCGTTGAATGCGGGAGAAAATCCGCCGTGAGAAGCGTTAGGAGAGGGGCCACTCGCTCTGCTGTTCTGCTCACGATCCGACGGACGCCTACTTCTCCTCGAGTGCCAGCAATCGCCGTTTCGTCGCTACGCCCCCAGTCGCCGAGTAGCCACCCAGGCCACCGTCGGTCGCGACGACGCGGTGGCACGGAACGAGCAAGGGGATCGGATTTCGACCGCAGGCCTGGCCGACCGCGACCGGCGCAGTATCGAGGGCAGTGGCTAGTTCGCCGTAGGTACGGGTCTCGCCGTACGGAATCTGCATCATCGCACCCATCACGTCGCCGAGAAACCCGTCGGGGAGGGAAAGCTCGAGGTCGAATGCTGTCCGCTCCCCACGTCCGTACGCGACTACTTGTCGGCGAATTTCGGCCGGCGTGGCGTCGTCGACGAGCGACTCGTCGAGTTCGATCGTCGCGTCGAGGATATCTACGTGCATTGGACAGTCTCCGTGTCTGAGACGGTGCGCTGGCGTTCGGTCACCACGTCAATCCGTCGTAGGTGTCCAATCGATCCCGGTCGACGTCGATCCGACGCCCGTCGACGAGAATCCGTTGGTCCATACCCCTGACAGGCAGATCGTCGTACTCGGGCCAGTCGGTGGCCAGGACGGCACCGTCGACGCCCGCGAGTGCATCCGCGATGGATGCTTCGAAGGTGAGCGATCCCGTTTCGCCGTCGGGAGCCGAGTCGGCCGAACCGCCGTTCCGTTCGGCGTAATATTCGCGCACGTTCTCGATCGCCACCGGGTCGTGGGCGACCACGTCGGCACCGCGCTCGCGAAGCCGGTCGATCACCAGCAGCGAGCGGGACTTCCGGATGTCGTCGGTGTGGGGCTTGAACGAGAGTCCGAGGACGGCGATCCTGGCGTCCTCGATGTCGACGTGATCGGCCAGCAACGAGACGAGGCGATCGGGCTGGCCGTCGTTGACGGCGACGACCGCATCGAGCAGGCCCGGCTCGTAGCCCTGGTCGCGGGCTCCGGCTCGCAGCGCGTTGACGTCCTTCGGAAAGCACGAGCCGCCCCAGCCGAGTCCGGAGCGCATGAATCGCTCCGAGATTCTGTCGTCGAGCCCGACGGCGTCGAGCACTTCGTAGGCGTCCGCGCCGTACGCTTTCGCGATATTGCCGAGTTCGTTGACCAGCGAGACCTTCGAGGCGAGGAATGCGTTGTTCGCGTACTTGATGAGTTCGGCCGAGCGGACGTCCGTCTCGACGTAATCCGTTCCCTCCCGTTCGAGAATCGGTGCGTAGAGGTCACGGAGAGTCGCGGCTGCGTCTTCGCTCGTCGCACCGACGACGACCTTGTCGGGCTCCTGAAAGTCCGGCACGGCCGTCCCCATCCGGAGGAACTCCGGATTCATCGCGAGATCGAGGTCGTCGCCGACCGTCATCCCGGCAGCCTGGGCGACGATCGGACCCACGACGTCCTCGGTGGTCCCGGGGAGGACGGTGCTCTTGACGACGACGAGGTGGGAATCGGTGCCGGAGTCTGCATCGTCGAGTGCCCCGGTGACCGCTTCACCGGCGTCGGCCAGGGCCTCACCGAGAGACTCGCTCGCCGCGCGCATCGGACCGAGCTCGAGACTCCCGTCTTCCTGTTGGGGCGTCGGTAGACAGAGCATCGTGAGATCGGTGTCGACGATCTCGTCGTAGTCGGTCGTCGCACGCAGGCGAACGCCGGCGTGCTCGTCGATCAGGGGCGCCAGTCCGGGCTCGTGGATCGGCGACTCGCCAGCGTTGATCGCGTCGACGATATCCTCGTCGATGTCGACGTTGACGACCTCGTGGCCCATATCGGCGAGGCAGGCCGCGACGGTCGTCCCGACGTAGCCGCTGCCGACGATGGAGACGTGCATACGCGTGGGGATGTCGCGTGGGGCTTAGTGGTTTGTGGGTCTGGGCGAAGAAATTTGGAGACGGTAGTTCAAGGACGAGTGTGGCCAAAGCAACGGAACAAGAATCACTCGACGAAAAGCGCGACCGGAATCGACAGCAGCGCCTCACGGCCATCAAACGCTGGGTCGAGTACATCGAAACGCACGACCCGGAGGTGTGGGGTGAGCAGCAAAACAGGCTGATCGATTCGCAGCTCAAGTCCGCACGAGAATCCGACATCGACGTCGAACACCGCCGACGGGTCGCGAAGGCTGGTCGTGATCGGTCGCAGTGATTGCCATTCTCACTCCGTCACTTCCGGCGCCTGTGCCTCCTGGACGAGTTCCTCGGCGCGGTCGCGGTCCTCGGGGTAGCCGACGTCGACGCGCCAGCCGTCCATCCGGATGGCGTCGATGGTGCGGCCGGACTGGATGAGGAGATCGATCGCGTCCGGGAGTTCGTACTCGCCGCGGTCGGAAGGCTGAACGAGGTGGCAGGCGTGGAAGATCGCCGGCGTAAACGTGTAGAAGCCGGTCATCACGAGATTCGACGGCGGGTCGTCGGGCTTCTCCATGACCTCGACGACCTCGCCGTACTCGTTCGTATCGAGCACGCCGTATCGAGAGGCTTCCTCCCAGGGCACCTCCTCGACGAGGAAGGCTGCGTCGGCGCGGTCCTCCTGCTGACGATTGACGACGTCCCCGAGGTTACCGCGGAAGATGTTGTCGCCCAGCATCAGCATGAAGTCGTCGTCGATGTGCGGTTCGGCCTGTAAAATCGCGTGTGCGAGCCCGGCCTGTTCGCGCTGGTGGGCGTAGGTGATCGGGACGCCACGGTACTCGTCGTCGTAGCGTTCGATGATCTGTTCCTTCAGGTGCCCGACGACGACGATGAGTTCCGTCGCGCCGATCTCGATCAGGTTGTCGAAGACGTCTTCGACGAGCGGGGTTCCGTCGACCTCGACCAGTGCCTTGGGGGTGTCCTCGGTGAGCGGCTCGAGCCGGGTACCCTTCCCGGCTGCGAGTACGACAGCTTGCATACCGATACGTTCGCCCGCCCACCGCCATATCTTTTCGGGGATGGACCGCCGGCAACGCAATACGGACGCCGGACAATTCCAGACGACGAGCCACCGTCAGGCAGACCCACTCTCGACGGTCTCGTCGACCAACTGCCGAGCGGCCTCGAACACCTCCTGGGCGCGATCGTCGTCCCTGGCCTGTGCCGTGATCCGGACGAGCGGCTGGGTGCCGCTCGCTCGGAGGAGGTACCAGGCGTCGCCCAGATCGACGCGAAGCCCGTCGCGATCGTCCGTGGCCTCGATCGGTTCGGGGCCGGCCCCGTCGGCGATCGATGCGGCGAGCGTTCCCATGACGGCATCCTTCTCGGACGTTTCGACCGACTCGCGGTGGATCGGATACGACGGAACGTCGGCTGCGAGGGCAGAAAGTGGCCCATCGCGCGCGACGAGCGCGGCGAGTCGGCAGGCCGCGAGCGGGCCGTCCGGACACGGCGTCTCGTCCGGCCAGATCCACGCGCCGGAGGGTTCGCCACCGAAGACGACGGCCGGGTCGGTGGCTCGCTCGGCGACGTAGCCGTCACCGACACGCGTTCGCGTGAGGGAGGCGCCGACGTCGGCGAGGGCGTCGTCCACCGCGAGGCTCGTGTTGACCGGCGCCGCGACGAGGGGCTCGTCGCTGGACGTGTCGGGTTCGGTCGACTCCGCACCTGCACGCTCGATGGGATCCGTCCGCTCGACGGCATCGCGCCCGAACAGCGCAAGCAGGACGTCACCGTCGAGAATCGTCCCGTCCTCGGTGACGGCCACCAGCCGGTCGGCGTCCCCGTCGTGTGCCACGCCGAGGTCGGCGTCGGTCGTCGCGACGACGCGCGACAGTGTCTCGCAGTTCGCCGGCGTCGGCTCGCTCGGACGGGCCGGGAATCGGCCGTCCGATAGCGCGTTCAGGGTCTCGACGTGACAGCCCAGTTCCCGGAGCGCGGCGGCGGTGATCGACCCCGTTCCCGAGCCGACGTCGACGACGACCGACGGCTGGCGCTCGAGTGCCGGCTCGTCCGGCATCGAGACGGCATCGACGAGTGCGTCGACGTGGCGATCGGTCGCCTCGGGCCACGACGTTCGTACGCCGACGCCGTCCCAGGCGACGAGGTCGGTTTCGTTCTCCTCGATTCGGTCCTCGATCGTCGAGAGCGAATCGCGATCCAGGGCCTTGCCGGTCTCGTCCCAGAGTTTGAGCCCGTTGTCCGCGGGTGGGTTGTGCGAGGCGGTGACGGCGATCCCGAAGTCCGCGTCGCGCCAGCCGACCGAGCGGGCGATCGTCGGCGTGGTCGCGACCCCGACGTCCACGACGTCGGTTCCGGACTCGCGAAGTCCGGCAGCGACAGCGTCGACGAGCAGGTCGCCCGTTTCGCGCACGTCCCGCCCGACCACGACGCGATCGGCATCGACGCCGACCGCACGCCCCACAGACAGTGCCAGCTCCGCAGTGACGACGTCGCCTACGGGTCCGCGGACGCCGCTCGTTCCGAACAGTGACATGCGGGTGACTCCGGGTGGCCCGCTCGAAAACGTTGGGGTCCGTTCCACCACGTGAGACGAACCGGCGTCGGGACGGCGATCGGCCGGTTCGTGGCGGCGCAATCGTTTGACGGCGCCACCGCTGCCGCCGTTACCGATCGCGCGTGACGGATTCGCCCGGCTTCGTCGTCGCACCCGTCGAGAGCGTGACACCCGCGTTGAGGTTGGTGTCGATCCCCGTCTTGGCGTCGTCGCCGAGGACGACGCCGAACTTCCGCCGGCCGGTCGAGACCCGCTCGCCCTTGACGGTGAGTTCGACCGGGTCGTCGTCGTGTCGGAGGTTGGCGACGACGGAGCCCGCACCGAAGTTGACGTCGCGGCCGAGGATCGAGTCACCGACGTAGGAGAGGTGGTTGATCGCGGCACCGGCCATCAAGACCGAGTTCTTCACCTCGACAGCGTGGCCGACACTGGCGTCCTGGCCGACCAGCGTCGTTCCCCGAATGTAGGCGTTCGGGCCGACGGTCGCGCCCGACCGGATCAGCGCGGGCCCCTCGATGGTGACGCCCTCGCGGACTGTCGCGCCGGATTCGACGACGACCGGGCCGCGGATCGTCGCGTCGTCGCTGACCGTCCCGTCGAACGATTCTGCGCTCGCGGCGTCGGTGGTCGATCCGTGCCTGTCGGCGAGTTCGGCGATCTTCCACTCGTTCGCTTCGAGGAGTTCCCACGGCCGACCCACGTCGAGCCAGCGGGAGAGGGGGACCGGGCGGACGTCCACCCGGTCGATCGTGTGCTCGACGACGTCGGTGAGTTCGTGTTCGCCCCGCTCGCTCTTCGGAACGTCGAGCCACTCGCGTGCCGCCGCCGGGAAGTGATACGCGCCGGCGTTGATCAGATTCGACGGCGGGTCGGCTGGCTTTTCGACGATGCCGGTGACGGTATCGTCGTCGACGTCGAGGACGCCGTACTGGGTGGGGTCGTCGACCCGGACACTCGCGATGGCCGGGCCGCCGTCGAAGAGCTCGTCGAGACCGTCCTGGTCGAACAGCGCGTCGCCGTTCAGGACGACGAACGGAGCGTCGTCGAGTGACGCGCTGGCGGCTCGAACCGCGTCGGCCGTCCCGAGCCGTTCCGTCTGCCGAACGTACGTGATCGGGACGCCAGCGTACGTCTCGCCGAAGTACTCGCGAATCGGCTCGGCTTCGTAGCCCACGACGAGGAAAATCCAGGAGGCACCCGCCTCGACGGCGGCGTCGACGGTGTGGGCCACGAGCGGTCGGTTCGCGACCGGAACCATCGGTTTCGGGCGGCGATCCGTGAGGGGACGCATCCGCGTTCCTTTCCCGGCCGCGAGGACGACAGTTTGCATATTCCACCCTGGATCCGGCACGTAAATAGTCGTTGCGCCCTCACTCGGGAAACGAAATCTCCGGCAGTAGCGTAAGCACTGGATACGCGCACCGACCAGACGGCGGTAAAAGTCGACTTTTGGCGGTGGTTCAATCGGTATTTCAGGGCCGAACCGGGACGATTCGATGGGTTTCGTGTGGACAGCACAGGACGATTCGATCGGGTAGGGAACGGACAACATCGGGTATCACCGGTTCCACACTGGAACGGAATCGTGAGCGGAACGATGGAGGGGTTCACTCTCAGACACAGCGGTGGCAATCGATCAGGCCACATCGGACTCGTTCTCAGTGGCTCAGCGTGGCGCCATTAACGCGGAGGAACGGCTCTCGAAACAGCTATTGCGGGTGTCCGCTGTCCACGCTTCCGTGCCCGATGTATTCAAGTGTCTCACCGGTAAATCAGCAATATGCGCGATTCTTCGGTCCCTGCAGTCGTTCTCGCTGCCGGCGAAGGGCGGCGGCTGGCGCCGCTGACCCACCGGCGGCCGAAACCGATGGTCCCCGTGGCGAATCGGCCCCTCCTCGAACACGTCGTTTCGGCTATCGCCGAAGCGGACGTCGATCGGATCGTCCTCGTCGTCGGCCACCGACAGGAACGCATCCGGACGCACTTCGGTGACGGCGACGCCTGGAACGTCGCGATCGAGTACGTCGAACAGCCCACGCGACTCGGCACTGCCCACGCCGTCGCACAGGCCGAAGGAGCCGTCGACGGTCCCTTCCTGGTTCTCAACGGCGATCGGATCGTCGACGCGGACCTGATTCGACAGGTTCGAGAGCGACTCCTGGCTGAGGGCGGTCCGGTCGTGAGCGTCACCCCCTCCGATCGCCCGAGTGACTACGGCGTCGTGACACTGGATGGCGATCGCGTCGCCTCCATCGAGGAGAAGCCCCACGCCGCCGCGTCCTCGTCGCTCATCAACGCCGGCGTCTACGGCTTCCCGCCCGCGATTTTCGACGCCATTCGCGAGACACCACAGGAGGCCGGAGAGCTCGGCATTCCGACGACGCTCGCGAGGGCCGTCGAGACGGGATCGATCTCGGCCGTGCGCTACCGCGGGACCTGGCTCGACGTCTCCCATCTCTGGGACCTGCTGTACGTGACCGCGGCCACGATCGAAGGGGACGACGGGACCGACAGCACCGGCGTCCACGAGACTGCGGTGCTCGCCGCCGACGTCGTCCTCGGAGACAACGCACGTATCGGGCCCAATGCAACGGTCGGCGGCGCGACGGCACTGGGCGCCAACGCGACGGTCGAGTCGAACGCCGTCGTCGCCAACGCCGTCGTGCTGCCCGACGCAGTGATCGAATCGGGCGCAGTCGTCCGTGACGCGGTCGTCGGCGAGAACGCCCACGTAGGAGCCAACGCAACGATCGCCGGCGGTCCGGCCTCGGTCGTCGTCGAGAACGAAGTATACGACGACGTCGAGTTTGGCGGCGTGATCGGCGACACCGCCCGCGTCGGCGGTGGCGCGACCGTCGAGCCTGGAACGATCGTTGGAGACGGCGTCGACATCGCCGGCGGGGCGAGCGTCCGCGGTCGCTTCGAGACGGACGCCGTCGTCAGGAGGGGCTAATCATGTGTGGAATCTTCGGCTACGTCGGTACGGAATCGGCCGGTCCGATCGTCTATCGCGGCCTCGAGACGCTCGAGTACCGGGGCTACGACTCCGCCGGGATCGCGCTTCGCGAGGACGATGCGGATGCACTGTCCGTCGCGAAGCGCGCGGGCGAGGTGTCGGCGCTGTCGGTCCCGGACGAGTCGGCATCGACCTGCGCCATCGGCCACACACGCTGGTCGACTCACGGCCCGCCGACGGACGCGAACGCACACCCACACACCGATTGTGCGGACTCGGTCGCTGTCGTTCACAACGGCATCGTCGAGAACCACGAGGAACTCGCCGAAGAACTCGCCGATCACACGTTCACGAGCGAGACCGACACCGAAGTGATCCCGCACCTGCTCGAAGCGGCGTTCGACGGAAACCCGAGCGAGGAGGTCATAGACGAGAACCTGAACGAAGAGTCCCTCGGCGAGAGTGCATCGCGTGCCGACGGCGGGATCGCGACCGACGGCGTATCAAGCCGCGTCGCGACGGAGTTGCGACGTGGCGTCGAGTCGGTGACGGACCGACTGGAGGGAAGTTACGCCGTCGCGGCAGTTCACACCGGAGCGGATTGCATCGTCGCGACGCGCCAGGAGAGTCCCCTCGTCGTCGGTCACGGCGAGGATGCGTCGTATCTGGCGAGTGACGTGCCAGCGCTGGTCGAGCACACGCGCGAGGTGACGTATCTGGAAGACGGCGACGTTGCGGTCCTGCAGGCGGGCGAGATCACGATCTATCGCGACGGAGCGCAGGTCGAACCAGCGCGTTCGACGATCGACTGGGACGCCGACGCGGCCCAGAAGGGTGGCTACGAACACTACATGCGAAAGGAGATCCACGAGCAACCGACGGCGCTGCGCCAGACGCTCGGAAGCCGCGTGGACGTGAACGCGGGGACGGCTTCGCTGGATGTGGACTTCCCGACGGGGTATCTGGAGTCGCTCGAGGAGATTCAGTTGCTCGCGATGGGGACGTCCTACTACGCCGGCCAGTACGCCGCGACGCTGTTCGAATCGCTGGCGGGTGTTCGGGCGACGCCAGTCATGGCTAGCGAGTACTCCTACACGGGTGGCCGAGATCCGTGGCGGACGTTGTCCGTGGCGGTGACTCAGAGCGGGGAGACAGCCGACACACTGGGGGCGCTGCGGGAGGCCGGAGCGGCCGGGGCACGAACGCTCGGGGTGACGAACACGCTCGGCAGTTCCGTGACCCGCGAGGCCGACGACGCGCTGTTCATCCGGGCCGGCCCCGAGATCGGCGTCGCCGCGACGAAGACCTTCGCCTCCCAGGTGAGCACGCTCGCGCTCCTGGCTATCGCTATCGGCCGGGAGCGCGGTGATCTGTCCGCTGCCGAGGCTCGCGAGCATCTGGAGGACCTGACCGGTTTGCCCGGTGCGATTCAGCAGGTCCTGGACGAGGAAGCACAGATTCGCGAGACGGCCCACGAGTACGCCGACTCGGACGCATTCTTCTTCGTCGGCCGGGAGTACGGTCACCCGGTCGCGCTGGAGGGCGCGTTGAAGCTGAAGGAGATCTCCTACGACCACGCCGAGGGGTTCGCCGCGGGCGAGCTAAAACACGGCCCGTTGGCACTGGTTACCGAGGAGACGCCCGTCCTGGCCGTGCTGACCGAGGGATCGCGCCCGCAGGAGACGCTGAACAACGTCGCCGAAGTGCAGGCCCGCGGCGCCCCCACCATCGGCGTGACGAGCGACGACGTCGCGGCCAGCTCGCTCACCGAGACGTTCGACGTGCCCGACGCCGGCATCTTCGAACCGCTCGTGGCCAACGTCTACTTCCAACTGTTCGCCTACCACGTCGCGAACGCGAAGGGACGGTCGATCGACAAGCCACGGAATTTGGCGAAGAGCGTCACGGTGGAGTGAGGGCTGCAGGGGACGAAACAGCTTCTTCAGGGCGAACAGGACGGTCCGTATGACCTCGTCCGAATTGTTAGGGTTGTCTCACCGGTGCAGTGAGAGCAATTCTCGGCAACGTGATTGCCACGTCGGCAGCCACAGATTGGTGGAAACGTTTACCAGGTTTCGCCCGCTACTATCCGTATGACCACGGCCGTGAAGGTCGACGACGATTCGAAATCGCGTCTCGAAGAATTGCAAGCGGAGATACGCCTGGAGACCGGAACCAACGTCACGCAACAGGAATTGCTCTCACGGCTTATCGACGACGCGTACTCGTCTCGCGAGGACGTCATCGATTCGTTCCGAACCACGACTGTTCCCCTCACCGATGACGAGAAAGCGGCCATGCGCGAGGGACGATTCAGTTCCGGGGCCGAAACCGACGAGGAAGACATCGACGAAATTCTGTACGGATGAGTATCATCGTCGATACCGGCGTTATCTATGCTGACCACGATCGAGACGCTACTCGACACGACGTCGCCAGCGATGCACTCGATCGCGTGTACGACGGTGCACTCGGTCAGCCGATCGTTTCGACGTATATCTACGACGAAGCGGTGACGCTCACCGATGCTCGATCCTCCCGATCGGCGGCTGCGATCGCACTCGGAAAGCGACTTCGTGGGGCAGGGTCGTTCCCGTCGGCATTCGAACTGTGCTCGGTCACCGACGCGGAGTTCGACGATGCGGTTACTGCGTTCGAACAGTATACGGACCAGGGCCTCAGTTTCACGGACGCGACGATCGTCGCGCAGGTCAGGCGACGGAGTCTCGACGGCGTCCTCTCGTTCGATACCGACTTCGACGGACTGGTCGAGCGATTCGACCCAGCGACAGTCGCTACACGCTAGGATTCGTCGGAGAATTTCGCCACGGGATGGAACACGAAGTGTTCACGACGCCCGGACGAGTGGCTCGTACCACTCGCGGTTGTCCTCGTACCACTCGACGAACTGCGAGACGCCCTCGCGGATGCTGGTGGTCGGGTCGTAGTCGATCAGCTCGCGGGCTTTCGAGACGTCCGCGTGGGTGTGGCGCGCGTCGGCCTCTTTTGCGTCGTCGTAGACGGGTTCGACGTCGGCGCCCGTCTCGGCGATGACGTGCTCGGCGAGTGCTTCGATGGTGATGGTGCCCGTGGAGCCGATGTTCATGGCCTCGCCGTCCGCTGCGTCGGTCTCGAGAAGGGCGAGGTTCGCGCGGACGACATCGTCGATGTACGTGAAGTCGCGCGTCTGCTGGCCGTCGCCGTAGATGACCGGCGGGTCCCCGGTGAGGCATCTGGAGGTGAAGTTCGTGATCGCCATGTTGGGGCGCATTCGCGGGCCGTAGACGGTGAAGTAGCGCAGCGAGACCGTGGGAAGGTCGTGGATCTCGGTGTAGACCCGGCAGTAGTGCTCGGCGGTGCGCTTGGTGACGCCGTAGGGGCTTCGCGGAGTGGTGGGGTGGTCCTCGTCGTAGGGCAGATACTCGTCGTGGCCGTAGACCGACGACGACGAGGCGTTGACGAATCGCTGGACGTCGTGCTTCGTGGCGGCTTCGAGGAGGTTCAGGAGGCCCGTCGTGTTGATTTCGTGGGGTTTGTGCGGGTTCTCGACGCTGGTTCTGACACCGGCCTGGGCAGCCTGGTGGTAGACGTACTCGACGTTGTAGTCGTCGAAGACGGCCTCGACGGTGTCCTCGTCGGTGATCGATCCCTCGACGAAGTAGTAGTGGTGTTCGGCAAGTTCGGTACAGCGGTCGACGTTCGCCCGCTTGATCGTGGGCTCGTAGTACGGATCCATCGAATCGAGCACCACGACGTGGTGACCCTGTTCGAGGAGCGCCGCCGCTACGTGCGAGCCGATGAATCCCGCACCGCCGGTGACGAGGACGTTCATACAGTAAGCGACACCCGGTTCACCGGTCGCACCACCACTGGGGTAGAAAGCGTTGTGGTGGTACTGGTTGCCTACGCCGCAGACAGTCCGATCGTTCGAACTGACACGACGAATATGTGGTGGACTATTCAGTGCAGAAAAGATTTATCCCCTTTTGCCCCCACATAGCGATATGGACGAACCGCGCTCAGAACTGAAGATCGGTGCTGATGAGCGGACCGAGGCGCCCAACTTCGACGCATTGAGGCCACCAGCGACGGTCGTCAGCGGCGATCGAACGCGGGACGACTTCTTCGATGCGGTCCTCACGCTCGACGAGCCAGCGACGGCGAGCGACGTGGCCGATCGGGCGGACCACGGGGTGGATGCGGCGCGTGAGTACTTAGCGTGGTTCGAGCGGATGGGAATCGTGAGGCAGGTCACGGATTCACCAGCAACCTACGAACGGAACCAGTCGTACCTGAACTGGCGACGTGTCCAGACGCTGCGCCAAGAGTACGCGACGGAGGAACTCGTCGACATGCTGCAGTCGGAGTCGGAGCGGATGGTGGCACTTGGGGACGAATTCGGCGTCGACGCTCCTGCGGAGATTTCTATTTCACAGTATGCGGCCGAGACCGACCGCTCGATCGAGGATGTCTGGGACCGGTTGACGTCGTGGAAAACGGCGCGTCGTCGAGTGGCCCTGCTCGAGCGGGCACTCAACACCGGATCCAGTGATGGAGTGAATCTGCAGTCCGCTGTATGACGGGCGAAGGGGACGACGGCTCTCAGTACACCGGGGCTCCGGTCGATTTCGACCGGCTCACCCTCGTCGGTGAGCGACTCGCAACTGACGATCGCTTTGCCGAGGTTACCGAACAGCCAGCGTTCGCGCCGGACCGGCTCGTCTGCGTGTACGATCGACGGTTCTACCCCGCACACGTTCACACTGCGAGGCTGGAGATTGTGTGGTTCGAAAATGGCGATTTCTCGCTCCAGTACCACGAAGAACACGAACGCGGAACGTTCGATCATCGGTGGGATCGTCATCCCTCTGACCACAACGCCCGCGATCACGTCCACCCGGGGCCGGACGCACCGACTCCCGGCGACGACGATACGCACCCAGCTGACTGGCGGGACGTGCTCACGATGGTGCTTTCGGCGATCGAAAGTCGCCAGCGAGCCTTCTGGGAAGCGTGAATTACGTCTGTGAAACTGGGAACCCACTAAAGACACTCACCAGCGGTTTGGCCGGCAGCTGTACAATACGTTCTCTCGTCGGATCCGTTCCCGTGACCGACAGAACGCTCGATCGAGGCACCGAAGCGTTTGTATACATTGTGCACGATGTAAACACCATGGGAACGATCTCGGCGCGCGTCCCCGACGAGCTGGAAGACGAACTCGAGACGTATCTCGAGGACGAGAACATAGACCGGAGCACTGCCGTTCGGAAGCTTCTCTCCGAGCGACTCGAGGAATGGCGTCACGAACGAGCACTCGAGCAACTCGCGGACGGAACCATCACGTTCAGCAGGGCGGCCGAGGTGGCGGAGCTGTCCGTCTGGGACTTCGCGCAACTCGCCAGCGAACGTGACGTGACCTGGGTGGCGGACGATCACGTCGACGACGACCTCGAGGCGCTGTGAATGTGGGTGTTCGATGCGACGCCGCTGATCTATCTCGCCAAAGTCGACCAACTGACGCTCGTTGATCACCACGAACCGCCGTGTGTCATCCCAGAGCGCGTCTACGAGGAGGTCGTCGAAACCGGTCTCGAGGCAGGATATCCGGATGCGCGTCGCATCGAGCGGTCCGTCGAAGCCGGTCGGTTCTCCGTCGTCACGGTCGAGTCAACCTCACTCCTCTCGCGGCTGCAGACGAACAACTCCCTCAGTGACGCCGACGCGGCCGTCCTCGCGTGCGCCGGCGAGCGCAACGGCGTCGCCGTAATGGACGAAACGTACGGCCGCGACGTCGCCGCTTCCGAGGGAATCACGACCCGTGGAACGGCGTATCTGGTCTTGAAGTCCGCGAAAGACGGACGGCTCGACGTGGACGACGCCCGAGCCACGATCGACGCGATGATCGACGAAGGGTGGTACTGCGCGCCCACCGTCTACGCGAAGATACTACAGAAACTGGATTCGTTTTCGGAGTAATCTCTCTCGGATTTCGCACAACGGATTCGATGTGTGAGCGAGTGACCGTTCCGAGACCGTTCGTGTGTTGCAGGCTACTCCACAGTGGGGGCATCGACCCACCAGACCGACTGATGGGACGTGCTCACGATGGTCCGTTGGGCAATCGAAACACGCCAGCGAGCGGTCTGGGAATCGTGAGTCGGTTCTGTAGTGGATGGATTGCAGGGACGAAACGAGTGCCGGATGTGGGTGTCAGGCGAGTTTGCGAGGACTGATTCGAACGCAAGCGCGGGTCAGAGAATCTCCAGGTCCGACGGCGCGACGTTACAGCCACACGGGCTTACCTGACTGACGCCCGGTCCCGCGATGGTGACGTTGATCACCGGGCCGCCGCAGCTCGGACAGTCAGGCGCCCACGTCGGTTTGCGTGGGTAGTTCGTCTCCTTCCAGGCTTCGGACGGATCGTCGACTGGTGTCGGGTTGTCGGCCTCGTCAGAAGGTTCGTGGTCGGCCGTCGCTGGCGGATCCGGATCGTCGTCAGGATCGCCGTCCGCGCGCGGTGACGGATCGGCGGTCTGTTCGTCCGACTCGGAGTTTGGGTCGGCACCTGATTGGTCAGAATTCGAAGTAGACTGGTCGACGCTATCGCTCGTTCCGCCATCTGTGGCCAGCTGGCGGGCTGATTCGGACGATTCGCTCCCGGGACGCTTATGTCGGTGTGTAGTGTATCGAGTCATGCTTCGGAACCGGATGGTTCGGAAGCGCGTCTCGGGTGGTACCAGCACCCGGGGCATTTCTCTCTGCCCCCGAGATAGCGTGGAGACGTTCGCTTCCAGTCTGTTGAACGGCGTACACCCACTTATATCTATAAATTATTTACTAGTTTAAGAAGCATCAGCTTCGCGTTTTTAGGACGAAGGTAGATGACCGGCCTGAGTCCAATATTCAATTATTTCCTGACCATCACCCCAGAGGTTCCGAAAATCGCAAGGTGAGGTGAACGTGAACGTGCCTGCAGCGTCGCGGTGTAGTGAGCACGATTTCCCAGCTACAGTCCCACCCGGCGAAACAGCATGCTTATTGAGCGGGAACGGAAAGCCCCGCCAACTCGACCATGGCAGACTCCGCCGATATTACCTGGCGCGAGAAGGTCGACGCGCTCGTCCGCGTCGCCAAGTATCGCCCGATGTTTACCGCCGCCCTGACGATCCTCGGTGCCTTCGTCGCTTTCCTCGAAGGGATCGGACTGAGTTTCATCTACCCAATCATGACCGTCGCACAGAGCGACGGGGAGCCCGAAGCCCAGGACGCCATCATGGAAGCGTTCCTGACGGCCTACGACGTCCTCAATATTCCGTTCGAACTAGGGCCGCTGATCATCGGAATCAGTCTGATCATGACGGTTCGGTTCACCTCCTCGTTCGTCGTCTCCTGGCTCAAGGCGATCCTAGGGAAGCGGTACGAACAGGAGCTTCGCGCTGAAGCCTTCGATGCGGCGCTCGACGCGGAAATAGGGTACTTCGATGAGGAGGGATCAGACGACGTGCTAAACGCTATTATCACCGAAACTCGGTATTCCGGGAAGGTGATCGACAGCGGTGTCCTCTCGATGCAGACGTTCGCACTAGTCGGGATGTACCTCTCCATCATGGCGTACATCGCCCCGCGGATGACCATCTTCGCGCTGGCCCTGCTCGGCGGGATTACGGCGTTGCTTCGGAAGATTCTCGAACCAGCGTTCACTGTCGGCTCTCGGGTAGCAGAGGCAAATCAGGAGGTACAACAATCGGTGCAGGCAGGGACCCAGGGGATTCGCGACGTTAAACTGTTCGGACTCGCTGACGAGGTTTATAACCGGTTCCACAAGTCGATTCGACAGTATACCGCATCTTCCATCGATCTTAAGCGGAACGAGGCAGCACTGATGAACTTCTACGATCTGGCTGCTGCACTCTCGCTCTTCGTTCTCATCTACGTTGGGTTCACGTACTCAGGCCTCTCACTGGGAGCGCTGGGCATCTTTCTCTTCGCCATGTTCCGACTTTCGCCGCTGGTGAGCCGGTTGAATAGTCAGGTGTACAAGGTTGAAGGCCATCTCGGCCACCTCGTCCGTACCTTCGACTTCCTTGACGAACTCGAGAAGGAGCGAGAACAGGAGGGGGACGAGTCAGTCGACGAGATCCCCGACGTCACGTTCGAGAACGTGAAGTTCGCCTATAACGAAAACGAGCAAGTCCTCCGAAACATCTCGTTCGACGTCGAAAAGGGCGAGTTCATCGCGTTCGTGGGCCAGTCCGGTGCGGGCAAGTCGACCATCGTTTCGCTCATCGCACGAATGTACGACGCCGATGCAGGGGGAATTCGATCTGACGGAACACCGATCGAGGAGTTCGACCTGGACGAGTGGCGCTCGCAGATCGCCTACGTGCGCCAGAAGCCCTACATCTTCAACGAAACCTTGGAGCGAAACGTCACGATCGGCAATCGAGACGCGACGCGTGAAGATGTGAAGCGGGTTTGCGAGATCGCGAAGGTCGACCAGTTCGTCGACGAACTGCCAAACGGGTACGACTCCCAGCTCGGTGACGATGGAGTGCGGTTGTCAGGAGGGCAGCGCCAGCGTGTGGCTCTTGCGAGAGCGCTGTTGAAAGACGCTGACTTCCTGATCCTTGACGAGGCAACAAGTGACCTTGACTCAAATCTCGAACAGGATGTCCAGGCCGAGATCGAGGCGATGGATCGGGAGTATGGGATGATCGCGATTGCGCACCGACTATCAACCGTAGAGAACGCCGACCGGATCTACACAGTGGATGAGGGGGAGATCATCGAGCGAGGGACGCACGGTGAATTACTGGATAACGACAGCGAATACGCTAATCTGTACGCCATTCAGTCAGCTCGGTAGTCAAAAGCAACGTACAGTGTCATTTTTCGTTCTTCGATAGGACCCCTGATATGGAGATCCCTGGTGCTGAAATCGGGCCCGACTCACCACTTACTTCATCGCTGAAGCAGGCATAAATCACAATGGAGACTTGCAAGTCGCCTTCGGATTGGTCAACGCTGCTGTTTCTGCAGCGGCCACCGCGGTAAATTGCCAGACATTTTGCGCCGACCGATTAGTAACCCAAGATGCTAAACGAGGTGGAGTATCTAATTAAAAAGTTCAAATAGTACTGTATGGATGCAATCAATTTGGTCCGTACCGAACACCCTCTCCGAGAATCTTTTAACCAGTGATTGCAAATACGCAGTATGCGTGACAAACTGCAAAAGAGTAAGAAAATTTTGAGAGAAGAAGGATTAGTGGCCTTCCTCTCTAGTGTGTCTTCTTATCTTTCCTCGCGCATCATTCCCCTCTCCAGCAAAAATCTCAGACCATCAGCCGATGCTTCGCAGTTCCCTATCGTCTGGTACTTAAAGCCAATATACAATATATTATTTAGATTGAAATACGGAAACGGATCAGATATAATGGACGACGACTGGGACACACTCATTCTCTTAGATGCATGCCGTTACGATGATTTCGATAGTGTGTGCGATATTTCAGGAGATCTTAGTCATCGAATATCCCATGGAGTTGACTCACCTACATTCATTAAGAAGAACTTTTCGGGGAACAGGTTCGAAGATACAGTATACGTAACGGCCAATCCCCACGCCCATATGATTGAAGAAGATAATTTCTATAAGGTGGATGCAACTCCTATCGAAAAGTGGGACTCAACTATGGAGTGTGTTATGCCTGAAGAAGTTACGAAGGCTGCAATAGAGGCACACAATCACAACGAAAACAAGCGAATCATTGTCCACTATATGCAACCTCACGACCCGCCGATCGGACCAACTGGTAGAAAGCTACTCACGGAGAACAACATCTCTGGCATGAGATCTGACGTAGATGATCGGTATATCGGTGCTCTTATAGACGGGATAATAAGTGAAGAAGATGCAAGATGTGCATATAGAGAGAACCTCAGTATCGTGTTACAGGAGGTTCGTAACCTGGTTGAAAGAATAGATGGAAAGGTGGTTGTTAGTTCAGACCATGGGGAAATGTTCGGTGAAAAACCGTATCGGTTTCTCCCAAAGCTATACGAACATTATCACAACCCAAAAACTATTGAGCTCTGTAAAGTCCCATGGTTAGAAATTAAGCCGGAAAGTGAACGGCGAGTGATTCAATCAGGCGAAGGAGACGGAGCAGTAGATATCGGGGAAAACGCGTTGCAAGAGCAACTAGAGGCCTTAGGGTACAAGTGATCTCACGATACTTCGTCGAGGTTTTTTCTGAGAGCCTTGGTGATATCCTCGAAGATCTCGCGCAGTCCGTGCGTAATTTCCCAATCAGGATAATGTCTATGAACTTTTGAGAGGTCTGAAATCCACCACTGGTGGTCGGCTTCACGCTGTTCAGCGTGTGAATACTCGAGTGTATTTCCAGTAACCTCTTCGATTAGGTCGAATGATTCCCGCAGTGAGATTGAGTTCTTGCGTCCGCCGCCAACATTATACACCTGACCTGGTGAAGGTGACTCCAAGTACCGGCGAAAGAGATTCGCAAGATCCTTGGCGTGAATCACATCCCGGACCTGATACCCCTCGTACCCGTATATACTCAGTTCCTCTCCCGTGAGAGCAAGCTTTACGAAATACGGTTCCCAGTTGTGAAGTTCGACGGCGTGGGCAGCGCCCCCAGTAACACATCCCAGTCGGAATATTCCTGCTTTGATATCGTACATTCGCGCGTACTCTTGAACGTACAGATCCGCAGAGGCCTTCGAAACTCCAAACGGAGTGTGTTTGTTTTGGTCGATTCGCAACGATTCATCGAATCCGTTCCATAGTGTATCGTCAACTGGCTCAAACCGGTCACCGACTTTCTCGTATGAAAAGTAGTTCGGCATTTCGCCGTATACCTTGTTCGTCGATGTGAACACTAGTGGAATGTCTGGGTTCTGTGTCCGAACTGCTTCGAGTAGCTTCAGTGTGCCGCGTACGTTGATATCGAAATCTTCGTACGGGATTTCGATTGATCGTGGATGGGACGGTTGGGCAGCTGTGTGAATGATCCCATCAACACTGGCAACAATCTCGTCAAAGTCGTCATCACGGATATCCATTTGATGATGGTCAATCCGATCATCATCGAGATACTCGGTTACATTGGACTCAGTATTCCCTTCATCCCCGAAGATATCCCCGCGTCCATAATTATCTACGCTTACAACATTATAACCGTTCTCGATGAGTTCCTCGCAGCACATCGAGCCAATCAGTCCTGCTCCACCAGTTACCAGTATTGTCTCCGTCATTATATCACAGATTGTGTTTATCGGCGTCGGTGTATCGCAGTCTCAACGCAAGCGAATCTCGCCAGGTTCAAATAATCTCGGATTTTACTGAAGGCCGGAAACAGCGTGGACGTACTACTCGTCGATCTGATACTCGGAGACCACAGCGTCCCCTTCGCCAGTAATATAAAAAAAGAATTGGAGAGGAAAGGAGGCGTCTCAAATGTTGATTTCCTCACTTTGGAACCAGACGATCGATTGGACAATTATTTTGACTCGATCGAAGACGTGTATTTTCTCGAAGGCTACAATGGCGCAGGATACAATGACCCTGTCGTAAATTCATTTTCTAAGATGGTCGACTTTATTCAACAGCGATCATATACCGTGGTACACCTCCTACAAGTCGACAACCTGCTCGTCGAATCCGCCATTGTACTTCCAGATGTCAGCAGGCTACCGCCGATCGTCGCACAAATAAACGGCGCATTTTTTGGAGGGAATCAGAACAAACAGAGGCCATTAGTCAACAAATATACTAATAGGCTGTTGGCGTCACCACTCAACCAGGCCGTCGAAACTGGACTCGTTTGGAACAAATCAAGTGCATTGGTCGGTGATATTTGTCTGTATCGATGTATTCATGGCGACGTGTTTGACCAGATACTAGTACACACAAGTGCTGCGAAAGAGTACGTTTTAGACTTGTGTGAATGTACGACACCGATTACTGTTGTTCCAGAGCCTTCAACGGTCGAACCTCCAGGGTTTTCACAGGAATATGCTCGACAGAGGATCGGGTTGGACCCCACAGAAACAGTTCTACTCTTTTTCGGCGGACTCAGAAAAGAAAAAGGGATATATCAACTGCTCGAATCACTACAACTCTACAATGGACCAAAATTCACATTGCTTATTGCTGGTCCTGAAGCAAGTGCGACTCAAAAAGAAATCCGAGAAATCGAAAAATCTATTGATCCAACACTTTCGTTGAATATCAGATACATTTATGACAGCGAACAGTACTTCATCGCATCTGATGGTGTACTTTGTCCGTATCTGGATGAGTTCGGGGAAGAGAGAACCAGTCACGTGTTTCAAGAGGCACTCAGATTGCGACGTCCAGTAATTTGCCCTGCTTTTGGATCTTTCGAGTCTCGGTTGAATAGCTACAATCTAGGTGTTTTATACAGCCCCAACACCGCAGAAGGACTAAACAGGGCGATACAAAGGTTTGTTGAGAACCCAGAACAGTGGTACTCAACCGAGGATATGTTTCGATTCTATAAAAAACACTCATTCGAGAATCTGTGTTCTAAATTGCTCGAGGTTTACCGGGGCATCTCGTAAAGCCAACTGTCTCTCATCTGTTATACATTGATTGTTCGATACCACCGGAGAATAATGTGTAGGATAGTGCTATTTTTATCAGCAGGGCTAGCTTCACCCATAATTACCCCTACGAACGATTCTCAAGGACAACGAGATCGTTTCGTTTGACGAGATGGGGGACCACGCAAGAAAGTTGTCCTGTTTGTCGGTGACGAGGCCTTTGAATATTTTGACCAGGAAGCCCGCCTGTCAAACATTTACTTTACTTCTATGGCCATAATTGCTCGAAATTTTTAGTATGGGGGGTTTGCAAGAGACTAGTTCTAACTCCGGTTAATTGATGTGGGTTGAAATACCTTACACAAGTATGACAAAGCGAGCACTCGTGACAGGGGGAGCTGGATTTCTTGGGAGCCACCTAACCGAACGTCTCCTCGCGGATGGGTATCGCGTCATTTGTGTTGACAATCTAGGGAGCGGCCGTCGCGAAAATATCAAGCAATTTCTTCAGAACGACGATTTTCAACTGAAAGAAGTCGACATCCGGAAGGATCCAGGCCTTCCACCAACAGACGAAGTCTACCACTTCGCCTCACGAGCGTCCCCCAAGGACTTCACCGAATATCCGGTCCAGATTGCACTCACGAACACTGAAGGAACGCGACATCTCCTCGATTACGCCCGGGATTACGATGCTAAGATGATCTATGCCAGTACGAGCGAGGTATACGGTGATCCCGAGGTCCATCCACAAGAGGAGTCGTACAACGGTAGCGTGAACATCCGAGGGCCGCGAGGGTGCTACGACGAATCGAAACGATTCGGTGAAACGCTCACCGCGGCTTACAAACGGAAGTACAATGTCGATGTCCGGACGATCCGGATCTTCAATACGTACGGTCCGCGAATGCGCCCCGACGACGGTCGCGTCGTTCCAACGTTCGTCACACAGGCGCTGCGTGGCGACGATCTCACGATTTATGGCGACGGAACTCAGACTCGTAGTTTCTGCTACGTGGACGATCTGGTCGACGGAATTCGAGCGGTGATGCAAGTTGACGAGCCAACGTACGACGTGTACAACCTGGGGAATCAGAACGAACGAACCATTCGTGACCTGGCCAAAGAAATCCTTGAAGCAACGAATACTGAATCAGATATTACATACGAACCGCTACCCGAAGACGACCCCGGTCAACGGAAGCCGGATATTTCACGCATTCAAGAGGATCTGGGCTGGGAACCGACCGTACCGCTATCAGCAGGCTTGCAGGAGACGGTGGCGCACTTCGAGCGGATACTGCGTGAGTGAGACATGAGTCCGCTAGCCGATCTCGCTGCACGGGCTCGTCGACAATACGCGACAAACGGACTTCGCTCAGTTCTCGCCGAAGGTATCGAATTCGTGACGAAAGACGGATGGACAGAGGTACTGATCCGACGAAACTACCTTCCCCGATCCGAACTTCTCAACAGTACGAAGTCGCCGAGCCATATCCGCCACGGCGACGACGAATCACGATTCACCGTTTCGAATCCAACACAGCCCGAGATCCGTCGTGAATTCGAACCGTATCCCTCCGAGTTCGATCCGGACGCCAGATTCCTCTGTGACGTCCCAGATTGCCTCCTTATCGGGCGGTACGCGTTGGGCGTGTCTTCGGAGGGCATTTTGAGCGAAACGACGCCGTACGACACGACGGAATTGAGCAAGAAGATCGAGTCCCAGATCAGTTCATACGGGAGCTACCTCCGCGTATTCGGGTTCGATTCCGGCCGAAACGTTGACCATGAGCTTGAATGTGTATTTCCTCTCGTCGACAACGGACGCGGCTACTACCACTGGATGACTGAGTACCTACCGAAAGTTGGAGCATTACAGCGATACGATCGAGAAAGCGGAGTCAAACCAACAGTACTCATCCGATCGGACGCAGGGTCCTATGTCAGGGAGTCGCTCGAGTTCGTCGGCGTCGATCCAGCGCAACTGGAGGAGTGGAGCGGATCGGACACTCGCGTTGGTTCACTCCTTCTCACACAACACAGACCTCACAAATTCGACTACATTAACCCCCAGCAATCGACCTTCGCCCTTTCCCGCGACGACTTGCTTTGGGTGCGAAACCAAGTACGGCAAAGATTCGGTTACACCGAGAACAGCGGGAATCGAATTTACGTCTCTCGTCAGAAGGCAAACTGCAGACGAGTGAAAAATTACGGAGAGCTAACGCGCCTTCTGGAGCAATTCGATATTGAACCGTACGTTCTCGAGGATCTTTCGTTCGAAGAGCAGATGCGTCTGTTCAGCAACGCGGAGGTTATCATTGGTCCACACGGGGCAGGACTCACCAATATGATTGCTGCAAACGATCCATTGATCGTCGAACTGTTGCCGGACAAAATCATGAAGCCCCACTTTCATCATATCGCCAAGAGCATGAATTTCCAGTACGAACCGTTTGTCACCACAGCGTCTACAGAAGGGCTGAAAGTCGACACTACGGCATTGGAAAAGCACCTTCGAGCATTACAGAGACCTGATTGACATCATGAAAATCTGCATATTGACGTCGTCACACTCGACATTCGACACACGGATCTTCCACAAACAGGCCCGGAGTCTGACCAACGCAGGCCATGACGTTTCTATCGTCACGCCACACGAGTCCGATACCGTTCGTGATGGTGTTTCCATATGTGCTGTCGGTGACGAAGATATCGGAAGTGCTGGACTCGAACACGCACGGGCAATCTACCGGAAAGCCCGTTCAATGGATGCAGATGTCTATCACTTTCACGATCCAGGGCTCCTACCCTTCGGACTTTTGCTAGCGAAACGGACTGATGCGCGAGTCATCTACGACTGTCATGAACAGTATGAAAAGGCGTTTCGACGTTATGACTTCCCCCCAGATTATCTAAATCCACTTGTCAGTCTCTTCCCAGCGTTTCAGTCATTCGTCGCGAACAGGCTTGACGCAGTGATTACAACAACTGAAACAGCAGCTGAGGACTTTCGACGACGTGGTCAGCAGAACGTTGTAACTGTGAAGAACTTTCCACTCACCGGCCACGGCATGGCTGTCGATAGCCCGATCGAACGGGCGTCAGAACACGTCCTCGTCTACGTAGGCGGACTGAACGAGACACGAGGACTTGAGCCAATGCTCCGATTAGTATCAGCGCTTCGAGAACGTGACTACGATGTAGAAGCCTGGTTCTTAGGGTCAACTGCGGGGCAAGAGGAACGGATTCAGAAGCTTACCAGCCAACTCAAGCTTGCTGACAGCGTTACATTTACCGGTCGAGTTCCACATGAGCAAGTATATTCGTACCTCGCTAGTGGAGACATTGGGCTGGCCCTCCTTGACCCGGAGCGGTTCGAACAAGACATTCCTATCAAATTATTCGAGTATATGTATGCCGGACTCCCGATCGTCACGACACCGATCGGCGTCAGTTCGAAATACGTCGATGAAGACTGGGGCGTCATAGTCCCGTTTGACGAGACAGAAGCACAAGCGAAAGCAGTCGGGCGGCTCCTCGACGATCACGAGCGGGTTGAACAGATGGGAAAACAGGGGAAAGAGATGGTTGAAACCCAATATTCGTGGGAAGTAGAACAGGACCAACTACTCGAACTATACGATTCGTTCGATGTGGACACCAAGTAGATCCGGGAGTTCGATTACTTCGACCGAGTTACACCCGATATCCTAAATCGCGTAGCGTTTGATCGACGTTTTCTGAGATCGCCATCGTCTCCGAAGGTTCTTCCGCAACGAGCCGTTTTCGACTCCCTCCCTCGTGAACGTGCCACGGGACCTTCACGAGTTCGTCGACATAAACGCCGGACGGGTGGCCATAGCTCTTCATTGGGATCGGACGCTCTCGTTCCCCCAGTAACTCTCCATGGTCCGCTGAGATGACAGTCTTTCCCTCCAAGTGCTCCAGCAATTGCTCAACGTGTGTAAGAACGTACCTGAGGTTTTTTCGATAGGCCTCGCGGAGTTCCGTGTCAGAGAGGTCGTTCGCCTCGATGGTTCCATGAATATCCTTGCGGTTCTCGAGATGGTCGTTCTCGGGACCGAAATACGGTTGATGAGGCTGGAGATAGTGGACGAGAAGCCGTTTGTTCGGATATCGCTCAGCCGCTTCGATCGCTGCTTCCGTTACCGTCTCCGGTAACGAGCTCGAGACATCAGGCGCGTCAAGTTCGGTTGGGATATACTCGTGTACCTCGGCACCAATCCGGTCGTGCATGTGAGCATAATATCTGTTTGCAGAGACGTAGACTACGTCGTGCAAACGTGAATCGGAGAAATTCCCCCTCACGAATTCTCGGCTATTCGATCCACGAGAAATCCGAGCTTCGAGTTCACCGGGTATCGTGTTAATCCTCGCAAATTCATCGTATCTACAGGCATCGAGGATGAGGAGATTGTCCCAATCTTCGGAAAATATATCTATTCCGTCCGGGTTGTAGCGTTTCCGATTTCGTGCAATATTGAGTAGGCGATTCCACTCAGAAACGATGTAATGCGGGTTTCGGAGTCCTTTCCAAATCTGGGATAGCGAGTACATTCTCGATAGAAAGTGCTGTACGACCAACCAAGATAAAGAATCCGAAGTTACGAACGGCCAGGGGACGGGTCAAAGTTGACATCAGTAACCGAATTCGTGCATCGAAAGATGAAGGAACAATATTAGACCTGAGCTCTATTATCGACGATCAACGTCTCCAGGACATCGACGATATGTGTACCCGCTTCCCCATCTCCGTATGGATTTGGCTTCGATTCTGGTGAATCAGGTGTCTGAAGCGTTTCAGCAATGAGCGATTGATCCGCCCCGACGAGAACGTTCCAACCAGCTTCCACCGTTTCGGTCCATTCCGTATCGTCACGGAGTGTGACACAGGGCGTATCCAGATAGAAGGCCTCTTTTTGAATGCCTCCCGAGTCGGTTGCAATCTGTACAGATCCGTCCATGAGGCGAACGAAGTCGAGGTAGCCAACGGGATCTACGACCTGTAACTCACTCGTTGCTAACTCCCAGAGACTGTGTGCTTTCAGTCGATCCACTGTCCGAGGGTGGGCCGGCAAAACGACCGGATATGGGGCCGCCGCGAGTCCGCGAACGATCGATTCTAACCGACCAGGGTCGTCGGTGTTCCCAGCCCGGTGGACAGTACTGAGTACGTATTTGCCCTCGATAAGGTCGAGTCGCGAGAGGACGTCAGACATGTCACGAGCCCGATCACGTGCCCACAGGAGTGAATCGTACATGACGTCACCCACATTGTAGACCGAGTCAGTGATTCCTTCTGACTCGAGCTGATCGACGGCAGATTCGCTCGGTGCAAAGAGCACATCAGATGCGTGGTCCGTCAGAATTCGATTCGTTTCCTCCGGCATATCCCGATTGTGACTCCGGAGTCCTGCCTCGACGTGGGCCACCCGGACGTCGAGTTTGGATGCGGCGATCGCACCGGCCAGTGTCGAATTCGTATCGCCGTAGAGCAAAACCACGTCAGGTGACTCTTGTATCATCACTGATTCGAGTTCGGCCGTCATCTCTCCCGTCTGTTGGCCGTGTGATCCGGATCCAACTCCGAGGTTGTACGCCGGCTCGTCCATTCCCAGTTCGTCGAAAAAGACATCTGAAAGTTCTTCGTCGTAGTGTTGTCCTGTATGTACAAGCACTTCCTCGTGCTCGGGCTTGAGAGCACGTGAAACCACGAAGGCCTTGATGAACTGTGGGCGTGCCCCGACGACGGTAAGCACTTTCATTCTTGTTCTATCCAACCGGCTCCGATAGTATAGACCCAGTGATCCGTCCCATCGATATCCAGGGCCTGACGACCATCGACGACGACGAGCTGATCTTGGAACTGTTCCCAGTCGATTCCATCGAACTCTTCGTGGGCAGTGACGAGAACGGCAGCATCAGGATCGACATCGTAGATCTCGTCCCGAGAGATTGGCTTCGAGCCATCAAAGGCCGAAAAGTCTTCCAGTATTGGATCGACGACGTAGACGGACGCACATTGATCTACCAGTCGATCGACGATCGGAAGCGAGGGGGCGTGGCGAATCTCCTCTACGCCTGCGCGGTACGTGAGACCGAGGACGACGACCGTCGCATCCGATAGGGTCGTCCCCTGTTCGTTGAGGCCCTTAAGGAGTTTGTCAACGGTGAAGGCGGGCATACTGTCGTTTACCGAACGGGCCGTCTCCATCAGCGGCGAGGACGATTCGAACTGTCCGATCATGAAGTGTGGATAGTACGGGATGCAGTGACCGCCCACACCGGCCCCGGGAGTGTGTAGATTACAGTATGGCAACGTGTTAGCCGCCTCGATCGCCTCTGTTACGTCGATGTCGAGATCATCGGCGAAGGTCCCCAGTTCGTTAGCCAGTGCAATATTGACGTCCCGGTAGACTCCTTCGAAGACTTTGACCGCTTCTGCAGTCGTCGTGTCGGAAACAGCGATAACCCCCGCGTCGTTTATTTCCTCGTAAATCATTCGAGCCAAGTCAGTACTTTCTCGGTCGATACCTCCAACTATTTTCTGATAGGCACCCCGGATGTCTTCGAGTGCTCGCCCGCTTGCCGTCCGTTCCGGGCAGAACGCAAGGCCGAACTCCTGTGCGTCGAGTCCACTTGCCTCGACGAGCAACGGTTCAAGAACGTCAGCACATGTGCGCGGTGGAACCGTCGACTCAAGGATTACAATATCCCCGGCTTCTAATCCACTTGCTATATCTCTTGCAACTGATTGGAGTACAGAAAGATCTGGCTCGTTCTGTGCGTCGACCAGCGTCGGAACAATAACGACGTGGACGGTGGCGTCTGCCGCTGCAGATTGGGGATCAGACGTCGCTCGTAGCGAACCGTCCGTGACTACCGCAGAAACGAGGTCGGAGAGTCCAGGCTCGCGTTTGACATGAGATCTTCCTTCGTTGATCGTTTCAACGACCGACTCATCCACATCTGCTCCAATCACGTTGTGACAGGTGTCCGCATACACTGCAGCAAGCGGAAGCCCCATCTTTCCAAGACCGTACACGGCAACTGGTACACTGCCGCTACGGAACGCCTCGACTCGATCCTCAAAGGGCCGGGAGATATCATACAGTTTCATGCATAACGGTCTGGGAACGCTCGTTCATCTACGTTTCGTGCGAGGAATACCGCTCGTAATCCGTCTTCTCCAGTGACGACTGGTTGGGATCGAGTTCGAACCGCATCGGTAAACGAGGAGAGTTCGTTTTTCAATGGTTCAGTGTTGTCGACAACTGGCCGTTCCACGATGCTCTCATGACGGAACCTAACATCCCCATTCGTAACGACGTACTCCGGAACGGACTGGCGGTGAATATCGATACTTTGATCGAGGTAATCTACCTTCACGTAGCACTCCTCGGCGGTAATCGTGAGCTGGCGGATTTTCTCCTGGGTGACGCGACTGGCTGTAAGAGTAGCGATCGTTTCGTCAGGAAATGTGATCGTTGTCGTCGCGTGCTTGCCCGCCCGAGATCCCGCAACAGATACGTCACCGGGTTCCCCTCCAACGATCGAGTTCACGATGTCAAGATCGTGAATCATGAGATCCATGACAACCGAATCGTCAATCTGACGGTCAGGAGTCGGACCGAGCCGTCGAGCGTCGAGCGAAATAACGTCAAGATCCTGTATAACCTCGCGGAGAGCGACGACGGCGGGGTTGAATCGCTCTACGTGGCCGACCTGAAGGAGGACGTCATTGGCCGCAGCACGCTCAACCAGTAATTCTCCTCGTTCTGGCTCCGCCACGAATGGTTTTTCGACAAGTACATCGACACCAGCGTCGATACACTCACGCGCAATCTCGTAATGAAAAGGCGTCGGGACCGCAATCGAGACAGCGTCAACCCGATCGAGTAACTCGCCCCGGTCGAAAACAGCCGTATCACGCTGGTCAGCAACCTCCTTGGCCGCCTCGGTATCGACATCTGTAACACCGATTAATTCGACATTCAGCATTTGGTCGTAGATGCGTGCATGGTGGCGACCCATGCTCCCAACACCGATGACACCCGTTCGGACCGTCATCAACAATCACCTCGCACATAGTCCAAGACGGCATCGCTAATGGTCGATAGATCATCGGCAGAGAGACCTGGATGAACTGGCAACGAAAGAACCTCCGATGCAGCTTTTTCTGCAACTGGCGCAGAGTGAGTAACTGCATCGTATACTGGCTGGTTGTGGATACAGGTCGGATAGTATACTCCGGTTCCAACACCCACGTCGTCTAAATGATCCTGCAACCCGTCCCTGTCTTCGTACCGAATCGTATACTGATGGTAGACGTGCTTCGTTCCGGAGGGTTCAACCGGCGTAACCACAGCAGAGTCTGAAAGCGCTTCCGTCAACTCCGCCGCGTTCTGTCGACGACGGTCCGTAAACTCAGCCAGCTTTTCGAGTTGGGCTCGACCGATCGCCGCCGCAACACTCGTCATACGGAAGTTATGGCCGAGTTGATCGTGGGCATACGTGTCAGAACGTCCGTGGTTGATGAAGGTAGCAGCCTGTTCGGCGACCTCTTCGAGGTCCGTAACGATAATTCCGCCTTCTCCGGTCGTCATATTTTTCGTCGGGTAGAAAGAGAAACACGCGGCATCACCAAATGTACCAACCGGACGGCCATTGTACGAGGCACCATGAGCCTGCGCAGCATCCTCGATCAAGGTGATATCGTGTTCGTCCGCGATAGTAGCGAGTTCGTCGATTTTTGCCGGGAGACCATAGAGGTGAACGGCAAGAATGGCGTCGACATCGCGATCTGCGAGTACTGACCGGACGGAATCGGGATCCAACGTATAGGTCTCCGGATCGATATCTGCAAAGATCGGTGTGGCACCAGCGAGCCGAATCGCATTCGCGCTTGCTACGAAAGAGAACGGAGTCGTAAGAACAGTGTCACCAGGACCGAGGCCAAGCGCAACCATCGCCGTGTGTAGTGCAGTCGTCCCATTCGAGGTGGCAACCGCATGCGTCGAGTCACAGAGTTCTGCAAATTCAGTTTCGAAGCGGCGTACCTCAGGACCGTCGGCGAGCATCCCGCTTTCGAAGACTGATTCTACCAGGTCCAGTTCCTCGCGTCCGACATCCGGATTTGCGATCGGTATCATACTAAATTGTTCGTTCCGACGAGTTGTTCTGGGAGCGATTCGAACTGGGCAGGGGCCCCGATCGCCAGGGTGTCCGGTGGAACATCTTCCGTCACGACCGCACCTGCTGCCACGAACGATCGTTCACCGATTGTTACGCCAGGCAGAATTGTTGCGTTCGCTCCGACGGAGACAGATGATTCCAAAGTCGGGCCTTCGAGGGAGACATCCTTCCTAACGGGATAAGGGTCATTCGTCAAAACCGCCCGAGGCCCGACGAAGACATTATCCCCAATCGACGTCTCCGACGGAACGTAGACACCAGTTTGAAGACTCACATTCGACCCGATCGAAGATCGCCCATCGATGACTGTTTTCGTTCCAACGATAGTTTCCGCACCCACCGTCGTTTGCTCACGAATCAGAACATCGTGACCGGTCTGAACGCCGTCTCCGAGCGCGACGTCACCGTAGACGATACTTCCAGCACGGACAACGACGTCATCACCAAGTGTTGTCGCACCAGTGTTGTCGTCGTATTCGTAACCCAGAGTAACGTCAGCGTCTACGTGACAATTGTCGCCTTGTTCAGTCCTTACCATCAATTACCCGTATTTTGAACTCCAGGTCAATCAATCACTCGTTACACACGGACGTGAGAAGCTAGCAGGGTTCAAAAGTCCCGTAGAATCAGGTAGAGCAAACCACAAGTTACCGATCTCATCTACGGTTATTTACCATCACAGTATTGATCGTCTCTCTGTATGCATCGCTGATAGCATCCCATGTGAAGTGGTTCAGAACATAGCTGGCACCGTTCGACCCGCGAGCCTCTCTTTCATCTTGATCTTCGTACAGTTCGAGTATTGCTTCCCGGATGGCATCCGGATCTTCCGGAGTTACTGGAATGCCTGCCTCCGCATCACTAACAATCCGTGCAGCTTCCCCCTGGACACCCAGAACAATCGGATTTCCGGCGACCATCGCCTCAAATATTTTCGAGGGAATTGCATACTCAAAGAGGTCACGTTTTAGAAGATGAACGAAGGAGACATCTGTCACCTCCAAAAAGGCAGGTACCTCTGCTTTGGGCCGCTTGCCGTAGAAAATCATATTGGCAAGATTCCTCTCAGTGGCCTCACGTCGTAATGTGTCGTATTGATCGCCAAACCCGACGAGTGCAAAAACGATATCGTCGTGTTCTTCGGCTGACTCGAGTTGCTCAGCGACGTCTAGCAGGACATCGATTCCCTGGGCTGCTCCAACAGTTCCGATATACGAAACAACAAATGCCTCAGAAAGTTCAACATCTCCTTCACATACCGCAACATCAGACTGTTGGCCCTCGAAAAAGGATGGATCGATCCCGTTCCGATGGACGTACACGTCGTCATGGTGCGCGCCAGCTGAGACGACCACGTCGGTCATTCCTTCAGCAACGACCACTATCGCATCAGCCCGTCTATAGATGAAATTGGTAGTAGCATCGAGAGTCCGTATTGCAGGATGACCTGGATCAGAACCTGTCGCAACGAGAGATTCAGGCCACAAGTCTCGGACTTCGTAAATGAACGTCGAACGACGAACACTCGATATGACCCATCCACTAAGTCCGGTTAGGGGTTGCGGGCAGGTCGCCAGTACGGTGTCAAATCGACCTAACCAGAGTCCTACGAGTGTGCTGAATACGGCGAACCAAATGGCCTCCAACCCCCGCTTGATGAAGGAATCGTCCGGCGAAACTCCGAACGTCTTTAAATAAACGGCAGAGACATCCCCTCGGTTTTCTCGCTGAATCCATCCGTTTGTATATGCTGAGTCGACAGTGCCCTCTGGATAGTGAGGGACAGAAGTGAGAATAGTAACATCGTCACCGGAGGTAGCCCACCGCTTCGAGAGTTCATCGGCTCGGGTGGCACCAGCACCAGTTTCGGGAGGGTAATGATGAGTGATATACAGTATGGAGTTGCGAATATCGTCATTCATGGAAATTAGTGGATGTGAATTGTATGTCCGGATGGCATATCTGCATACGGGTACTTCAAATCGACGAGGATGCAATGGCTGGCAAGGCTTGAGCCCGAACAGGAGGGGAGGAAACCACTGGGTTTCGTCGTCTCAGACTCTGCATCCAGCTCGTTCATTACTGCCGCCTCTGAAGTCGAGACACCTTACCTTGTTGATTCACGTATCCCATGTCTGGATGGGCAACCCAATTAGTGAATCTTGAATGCCAAGATAGAATCGACGAACAGAGCGTGGGATTTCTAACACATTTGACCTCACCTCGGGGAGTAATCCACTCGGACAATCTCTACGAACAGTTCCAAAATTCGTTTGCGGCGATCTGGTGACGGTTCAGCCGGAGATTTTACTTATTCCAGTCTACCGCCACCCGAACGACGGGGCCGGTAATCCGTATCCCAGCCCAACGGCGGCGGTGAGGACGAAGAGCATAAGCGTTTCACCGAACGTCGAGAGCGAGGGCGATCGAAACAGCTCCGAGACTCTTCGTGGGACGTGCTGGAAGAACAGCTCACGGAGAAATCCCACTTCCGTCGCCGTCGATTCCCCTTCGGCTGCCAACATCCGTTTCGACCGCCCCTGTTCGAAGGCGCGTGCGAGGATCCATCGCAACGCCGTCCGGTGCTCGAACACCTTGTGCTCGACGACGGCATCCGGCTCGTAGACGATTCCCCGATCGAACCGCCGTTGCAGTCGGAGCCCGATTTCGGCACCCTCACCGTGGCCATAGGACTCTGCGTCCGGACCCAGTTCCGGATTGAATCCTCCGAGTTCGAGAAAGACGTCACGGGTAAACGAGATGTTCGACTCGAACGTGTTGCGAACCTCCTCACCAGCCTCGGCAAAGCCGCGGTGGGTAACCCCGACGATCCAGTCGAATTCCTCGGGGAGGTACCACGGCCGGCCGGCGAGCCACCGACCCGTCATCCGACCGCCGACGGCGAGGGCGTCGGTCGCCTCGTACGTTTCGACGAGCGTCTCGACCCACTCGGGATCGGCGACCGCGTCGTCGTCGATGAACGCGACGATATCACCCGAAGCCAGCCTGGCACCCTCGGTCCGACTGGCGGACACCCCGAGATTCGTCTCGTTACAGTGCAGGATCGTTTCCTCCAGACCACCGAACTCGTCCCGGAGGCGATCGAACGTTCGCTCGTTCCCGTCGACAACGAGGACGACCTCGATCGGATCGTACGTCTGCGAACGAATACTCTCGACGCACTCGCGAAAATCCGCGTACCGATCGAGCGAGTACGTACAGACGACGACCGAGACATCCATCGAGCGGATCATCGAAGTGGGACTGGAAAAGCGTTCACATTCGGCCGACGTCCCACGAACAACTCACGTCGATCCGGGACGCACTGCCGCCATGGCCTGGCGGAACGGACGAGGCGACCGACGTCTCTGACGTCGTCGATGATCGACTCGCCCAGCTCGGATACAAATAACGAAACAGCGACCACAGACTACCACGTCAGACTGCCCACCAAAAGACCCAAATCTCACGCGTAAGCGCCCCTTACTCCGAAACGCGCCAGTACGCTTTTGAGCGCCGTCGTGGACGGCTCCGAGAATGAGCGAGACCGAGACCGGCGACGACCACGCAGTCGTCCTCGCCGCGGGGATGGGCCGGCGGTTGCAGCCGCTGACCGACGACACACCCAAGGCCCTCCTCGAGGTCGACGGGCAGCCAATCCTGGGTCACATTCTCGATCGATTCACGGCCGCGAACTACGAGCGAGTCACGATCGTCACCGGCCACGAGGCCGCGCAGATCCGGGCGTATTGCGAGGAGACGAACGGCCTCGACGTCGAGTGCGTCCACAGCGACGCCTACCGCGAGACCAACAACAGCTACTCGCTGTGGCTGGCTCGCGACCGCATTCGAGAGGGATTCACGCTCGTCAACGGCGATACGCTGTTTCCTGCAGACTGCCTCGAGCGACTCCGCGACGTAGACGACTCGGTACTGGTCGTCGATGCGAAAGATTCGCTGAACGGCGAAGAGATGAAGGTCGCGATCGAAGACGGGCGCGTCACCGCCGTGGGAAAGGATCTCCCCGACGCAGACGGCGAGTACATCGGCCTCTGCAAGTTCGGGCCCGAAGACGCCGACGCACTGGTTCGCCAGCTGGACGACCTCGTCGAGACCGGCCGAACCGACGAGTGGTACGAGGCCGCCTTCGATCGCCTGGTCGCCGACCGACCGCTCGGCGTCGTCACCGTCCGGGACCGCTGGATCGAGATCGACGACCGGGAGGATCTACGTGCCGGCCGCCAGCTCTGGGGGGAGGCCTGAGTGGTCCTCCAGCGACTCGCCCGGAGTGCGCTGTCGCTGGCGGCCCACCGGCTCGCACATGCCGTCCCGCGCGACGACTCGCTGTGGGCATTCGGCTGTCGCGGCGGTGAGGGATTCGAGGGGAACGCCAAGTACCTCTTCTTGCACGTCGCGACCCGGAAAGACGTTCGGGCGGTCTGGCTCTCGAAGAACGAGGAGACCGTCCGCGAACTGCGCAAATACGGATTCGATGCCCACCAGGTCGGTACTCGCCAGGGGACGAACACCCTCCTTCGCGCGGGGACCGTCTTCATCACCGGGAGCCTGACGGGCGTTCCCCTGTGGCCGACCGGCGGCGCGCGAGTGATCCAGCTCTGGCACGGCGTCCCGCTGAAACGGATCGGTGCCGACGCGCCGCGGTTCGCCGACCGCTCGCTCGTCGATCGACTCGCGACGCTGTACACGTACCGACAGTTCGACGCTATCACCGTCACGGCCGCCCGATTGCAATCGTACGTCGCGGACGCCTTTCGGACGGACGCCGACTGTCCCGTGACGGGTTACCCGCGGAACGACGCACTCTTCCGCCAAATTCCGGGCGAGCGAATCTGCCAGCCCGCCGACGTCCACGACGAGGTCGCCGAACTGGACGCCGCGTGGACGTACGCCTACGTCCCGACGTACCGCGAGAACGGACGGTCGCCCGCCGGCCACATCGACTTCGCGGCCCTGGACGCGTTCCTCGCCGAACGCGATGCGGCAATGCTGATGAAGTTCCACCCGTTCGACGAGCCAGCCCTCGACCCGGATGCATTCGACCGCATCCACGTCCTCCCGCCCGAATTCGACCTCTATCCCGCGCTCCGACACGTCGACACACTGGTGACGGGCTACTCGTCGATCTACGTCGACTACCTGCTCACTGATCGCCCGGTCGCCTTCTACGCCTTCGATCGCGACAGGTACGCCGACGAGAGCGGCTTTTACCTCGATTACGACGACGTCACGCCCGGCCCCGTGGCGGCGACGTTCGACGAACTACTCGACGCGCTCGACTCACTCCGAACGAACCCGGACGCGGACGCCGACGAGCGCGAGCGGATCCGCAATCTCGTGTTCGACCACGCCGACGGTCACGCCGCAGAACGCGTCCGAAGGTACGCCACAGAACCCAGCCAAACGCGCGTCGAACGCATCGAGACACCGGTGGGTCACTCGCCGAGGTAACCCAACTCACGGAGCTTTTCGGTCACCGCGAGGTCCGTCTCGCGATCCGTGTACTGGGCGGGTTCGTGTGTCCCTCGATCGATCGCCATCGTCTCGTACCAGGGGACGAGGTGCAGACTCGGCAGCGGCATGCGCGGTGGGTGCCCGTAGGCGCCCCACTCGCCGACGGCGTTGCCGTGGTCCGCCGTGATCGCGACGCGCGTACCGTCGACGTTTTCGAGCAGGAGGGCCACCTCGTCCAGGACGTACCGGAGGTTCTCGCGGTACGCCCGCCACACGCGCTCTCGAGTGACCGCACCCGCTTCGAGTTGACTCCAGACGTGGCCGGGTTGCCACCCCGGATCACCACGACGATACGGCGATTCGATCGCGGGATCGGGAACGGAGGGAAAGTGCGGTTGCATGTAGTGAACGAGCAAACGATCGGGGTCGTGCCTCCGCGCCGCGTCGATCGCCCGATCGGTCACCGGACGGGCGGGGACGGTACCCAGTTCGTCGTCCCACACGGAGCGCCAGACCTCGTCGAGCAACAGGAAATCCGCCGGAGAGAGCGCGTCGGTGTAGGGGTTGGCCGAGACGTACGCCGTCCCGGCCATCGCAGCCCGGTGATCGGCCGTAAACGTCTGTGCGATCCACTCGCGCGACTGACTCGCCGGCGAAGCGATTCGACCGGGCGCGTCAAGAAACGCGTACTCGTCCGCGATCTCGGCCATAAGGTCGTACCGACAGCCGTCGAGCACGATCAGGACGGCCCAGTCCCGCTCGTACACTGTCGGCGCCACGGTCCAGAGTCGGTCGAGCCGCCGAAGACCACCCCAATATAGTTCGGCCGCCGCCTCGCGGAGGGCCGGTCGGACGCCGTCCGTCCGCGCGCGACGGCGGGTACTCCCGACCCAGTCGTCGAACGTCATACGACCGCTCCAACGACCGAACTCGAATAGCTTTGGGACCGTTTAGCGGATGCTGTTCACATACGTGGCGGCGCTGGGTGGGACGCACAATACCATCATATAAGTTATATCTCGTATGGGTGAGATCTGTCCCAAGATATAATAGATCGGGACGGGTACTATCGCGTATGACCGACCACGGCCTCGAATCGTGGACTGACGACTTATCTGCTCGTGAGTGCGTCAGAGAAATCGCGACGACGCTCACCCAGCCTCGTTCCGTCGAGTGGGTGCGAGCGCAAGCGCAGATTTCCGCGTGGCAAACCGCGAAAGACGAGTTGGAGATGCTGGCCGAATTCGGGCAGGTCCACGCCATCGAAGGCGACGACGGGAACACGAAGTACGCACCAAACTACCAACTCCGGTACTTCAACGAGGTCACCGAGCTAATCAACGACCACACGCGTGAAGAACTCCGCGAGGAGATCGCCATCATTCAAGAGCGAATCGACGAGTGGAAAGCTGATTTCGATGTCGAATCACGAGACGCGCTCGAATCATCGCTCACCGATGATGGCCTGTCCGGAGCGGACGTTCGGGAGCGCAACACGACCCTTCGAAAATGGGAGCGCTACGAGGACAACAAACGACTGCTCAAGCACGCATTAGAGCTGTACGACGACGCCCGGTCACTGTACCCCGGGCGGAACGGCTCGTCGAACTCCTCGATGCCGGTCTCGCAGTAGATTTGTCGATGATTTTCCTCGCAAACCGAGCAAATCTCGATACGCGCCAACTCCTCACCCGCCTTCACAACTGGCTCCAGACACAGGTCACGACGGAAGACGCGCCCATCGAGCAGGTCTGGTATCACACGTCCGCCGGAAACAAGGTCGGCGTCAGAGCAACGATCAGCGCACCACGGTTCCTCGAAACCGCGTACCCAGTTGCGGAAGCCGAACTCCAGATCTCGTTTGATTTTCCGTCGAGTCGTCCGTACGATTTCTACAAGATACAGTGGGTTGAGGCGGAACGCGAGTTCATGCTGGGTTGGCATCAAGATGACACCCATATGGATCTCGGCGAATGTCATCTCCAACTCGATTATCAGGGAGAGACAGTACAGCGAGCGCCAGCGGCGTTTCTCGATACACACCCGTTGAACGTGTTTGACCAGCGAATCGATCGCCTCGTGGAACTCGTCGACGCCGTCTCCTGGAAAACCGACCAGCCACGTATTCCTGATCGCCGGCTTTGGTGAATCGAAGAGCTTCGGAGCGTTGGATCGGCGTACGTGAGAGTGAGACCCACACCCACTGTCGAGGCACTCCGGCGGTATCTCAGGGAGAGGGAGCACTACTGTCCGCAGCACGTTGCGGAATGATGCGATCACGTCACAGATATCCCAGATCCTCCAGTCGATCCCGAATCGCCGCGGCCGATTCGACGTCCCCGTCCCCCTCGACCCGCCACCGATCCGCTACTGGCGGTGACGTCGTCGCCTCTCGCCGCGGCGTCACACGATCGATCGCGTCGGCGACGTCCAGCACCGAATCGGTCCCCTCCAGGACTCGTTCGTCTGTGGCTCCGAGGAACGCGTCGTGGGTGTGCTGGCCGGACCGCAACCCGTGATCCGAGACACACACGAGGACGTCGTCCGCCCCCAGCTGTTCACGAACCCCGTTCGTCCACCGGGCGGCCTGCCGATACCAGCGATGCTGCCAGCCCGTCTCGTCGACGGCAGGCGCGAGGTGGCCGATCGTATCCAGAAAGCCCAGCCAGACGAAGACGAGATCGTACTCGCGCTGCATCGCGGCCTCGATCGCCCCGAGTTTCTTCGTCGTCTCCGCCGCGAGGCGCTCTTCGAGCGACGCCACCGGAATTTTGGGCCGATGCCGACTCCCACCGTCTGCACCTTCTTCGATGTGCAGGAACTCGCCTAACTGCGCGCCGCGATCGAAGACGACGTCGAGGCGGTCGTCCGCCGCCGTGCGGTAGTTCGGCACCGCGAGCGCCAACGAGCGACGACCGTCGAAAATCGTCTCGATCCCGCGGTCGCGGTAGTACGACGCCGGTTTGAAATCGAGCGTCGCGCCGCGATTGCGAAGTCGTCGCCCGACCTCGGTCCGGATCCGTTCGGGAACGAGGCCGGCCGAGAAGCGGGCCGCGAGCGAGACCCAGTCGCTCTCCCAATCAGTCCCGCCCTCGGCAGTCGCGGCGTGAACCCCGTGTTCGTCAGGCCCGACGCCGGTGACGATCGACGGCCACAGCTCGTAGGTGTGGGGCTTCTCGAGCACGGGATTGTCGAACGTCTCGATCGACCGGTGGTGTGGCCCGAAGGCCTCGGCCAGTTCCCACGCGGTCGCGAGTTGGTGGTCCAGTCCGTCCCACCCGAGGACGACGGTCGTCATCGTGGCCTCACCTCGCCACACCGCCTCGGTGTCACGATCGCCTCACAGTTCTGCTTCGCCGTCCTGATCGTCTCTCCACACCGCCTCGCTGTCACGGACACCTCGCCGCACAAGGGTAGCGTCTCGTCCCACATCATCGCCGTGCCCGTCACTTCACCACCTCGAGTTCGAACGCGATCGGCCGGGATTTCCAGAACTGGACCCGACGGATTCGTCGGGCGCGACGCACGCGAAACTCGACGTCGAAGTACTCCATCGCCCCGTGTTCCGTCGTCGGATCCCAGAAGTCGAACGTTCGTTCGTCGAACAGCTGTTCGTGCGTCGGGTCGACGTAGGCGTTCCGGTCGCGCCAGTGGGGAACCTTCCCTCGAATCGTCCCGCCTGGGGTCGCGATTCGGTGTAACTCCGCCATCGTCTGCGGCAGGTCGCGAACGTGTTCGAGGACGGAGTAGGCCAGCACCTCGTCGAATCGGTTCGCCTCGAAGGGCAATCCGGTCGCGGAGTCCAGGTCGGCCACTACGTCCACGTCCGCATACGCCCGCAGGTCGAGACCGATCGCGCCCGGGTCGCGTTTGTTCGCCCCGCAGCCCACGTCGAGCACCGTCGGCGCGGTCTCAGCAGCCACGGTGGATCACCGCCGGGCCGACGTGGATATCGCGAGCGATTGTAGTTACGAACGACTTCACACCCCACCGAACACCGGCCACGACGACCGCCACACCATCGCTACTTCTCATGCGTCACCTCGATAGACGTCGGTTCGGTCGTCGATCGATCGCCCGGACTGCGAGGCTCACCGCTGTCGCGCAGTCGCCCCGCGACCCAGCCGGCCGCTCGCTTCGCGTGTGGAATCGGATCGCGTCCAGAGACGGCTGCGAAGGGAACGTTCAGCGCACACTCGTGGAACGGTTTGAGTCCGTACTTGCCGGCGAGGACGCCCTCTCGCCACCCGATCGGATGGCGATCCTGTGCGGCGTGGTCGAATCGCGCCTGGTGGTTGAACACCCAGAGATAGCCGCCGTCTTCAACGTGGCGACGGAGGTACTCGTCTTCGAGGACCACGAGATCCGGCGGGAACGAGACGCCCGCGACGGCAGCGTGGCGACACAGCGTGGCGTGGGTCCCCCCGCGGCGGGCCCGCCGTCTGACCCAGTCTGAATTACGTTCGTCTCGCGACAGCTTCCGCCCCTGGACGGCGCCGACGGCCGGACTGACCGCGTCCCGAAGCCGGGCGAGATACGTCGCCGACAGCCGGACGTCGTCGTCGAGAAACAGGAACCAGTCGGACTCGACAGTGGCGACCGCGAGTTCGCGGGCCTCGGGGAGTGTGGTCGGTCGCGCGATAAACCGGAGGTCCCAGCCGTACTCGTCCGCCCTGGCTGCGGCGATCTCTGCTGTCTCGTCGTCGCTTTCGTCGTCGACGATCACGAGCCGCGTTATCGGGACGTTCGAGGTGTCGCTGCTCGTCGCCAGTGCGCGAAGCGTCCCGCCGAGGACGCCGGCCGATTCAGCCGTCGGCATCGCGACCTCGATCCCGTCGGAGAGCATCCCTCGGATCCAGGGGACCGAGCCGCATAATTAGGGATCTCGTACCGGGTTCGTCGCCGCGGTCAGGAGTGGTAACGACGCCTTTCGGCACGCGAATTCTCGTCGCAGGAAGCCAGCACGAAGCGTAGCTGGCAAACGGACGCCGTACTTTTTCCGCCGATCCGTGGAGTGTCGTCGTATGCGAGTGGGGTACTTCTGCTATCACCTCTCCGGGACCGGCCCGGCGACGCGTGCCCGCGACGTGATCAACGCGATCGCCGCCGAGACGCCGGTCGACGTCGTCGTTCTCACGGGCGAACCGGAAAAGGTCGATAGCGCCGCCACGGTCGTCCCCGTCGACGTTCGTCACCCACTCGACGCCGCCCAAAAGGTTCGCCACCACTTCGCCGACATGGATCTCGTTCACGTGCCGATCAACGTCTACCAGGCGGCGTTCGTCCGACTCGGCTACCGCGGGCCGCTGGTCGGGGGTGTTGGACCGGGGATCCAGTCGACGCTCAGACACGGCTTGCTCGGCCGAGCGATCGGGATCGACCTGAAGATCAAGACCCACGAATCGATGCGCCGTTGGGATCGGTACGGCTACGAAACCGCGGTGTGTACGGCGACGATCGACCGCGACGTCTTTCGGCCGTACGATGACGACAGCATTCGAACGACCAGACGCAACCTCGGGCTCGATCCGGAGACGAACGTCCTCCTCTACGTCGGGGAACTGAGCGAACCCCAGGGCGCCCACCTCGTGTCCGAACTGGCTCGCGAATACGGAAGCGATACCGATACCGAGAAGACGGTCGTCGTCGCGGGCGACGGCCCGCTCCGATCCACGTTCGAAGGGCGTGAGGACCTCCGGTACGACGGCTTCGTTTCGAACGACGCGCTTCCCGACTACTACAACGCCGCGTACGTGACGGTCATCCCCCGAAAAGAGGACGTAACCTCCAACGTCGGTCTCGAATCGATCGCCTGTGGAACGCCCGTCGTGACGACCGCCGACGGGATCGTCCGGGACCTGTTCGAGGCCCGCGGAACGTACGTGTGGGCGGACAGGAACGTCGCCGCCATCCGCGAGACCGTCGACGCGCTCCTCGCCGACGACGACCGATACCGGGCGCAGGTCACGCGTGGCCTCGAGACGTTCGACGACATGGCGCTGTCGCTCGACGACGCAGTGGACACCCACCGCAGGATCTACGAACGCCTCGTCGTGGACAGCGACTCCGACGAGGTGCGTGCCAAAGGACCGCGGGCGTCACCGTGAATATGCCGTGACCGTGAGCATCTCCGTGACGATGCCGTGACCGCAGACATCGCTGTGGCGTTGCCGTAACCGCGGACGTCGCCGTGACGTTGCCGTGACGATTACCTGGCCATGAGTGCCACCGTGACGACTATGTGGGTTCGTGTGTCGCCGAGACGATGTCCTTCGGCCCGTCGTCGGTCACCGTGACGCGGCTCGTCTCGATGGCGTATCCGCGGTCGGAGAGCGTCTGTATGAGAACGTCCGTCGGGGAGCCCTGCTGAGGGTGTGACTCGACGACGATGGCCCAGGGGTCGATCTCCATATCGCTGACGACGGCTCGCTCCGCCCCTTCACAGTCCATCACGAGGACGTCGCAGGTGGGCAGGTCGGACGCATCGATCCGGGACGCACCGGCCATCGATCCGTAGATCTTCACGTCGGACCCGACGACGGCCTGGCGAACGTCGACCCGGGTGCCCAGTCGATCCCCACGGACCTCGCCCGTCAGTTCGAGTGCCTCCTCGATGGCGGACACCTGTGCGGCGTTCGCCTCGTAACTCACGACGCGGCCCTCGTCGCCGACCGCGATCGCCGCCCTGGCGGTACAGACGCCGTAGCCGCCGCCGATCTCGACGACGGTATCGCCGGGTGCAATCGCCGACACCAGGCTGTCGACGAGCGTCGCCTTGTAGTCTGGTTCGGACAGTCGAGCCTGCAGGTCGAGCAGGTAGTATCGTCGCGTAACGACGCCGTTGTACACACCTGGTATTCGCGGGAGCCGTCGACGAAGCGTCGCGTCGTAGAGGCGTCGTGCCAGTGCCGTGGCGCCCTCGATCATCGGGGTATCCTCTCACTTCCGCCGCGTTGGTCGGGCATGCTTTAGGTGCCAGCGTCAATAACTGGTGGTAAATGCGTTTCGGGCGCACAGCCGCGGCGTACTTCGCCTCGCAGGTCGCCCTCTCGCTCGCGGGCTTTCTGGCGACGTTCTTCATCGCCCGCCTGCTCGGTGCCGCGGCACTCGGCACCTACACGGTCGCCGTCGCCGTCCTCTTCTGGCTAAAGGTGCCGACGAATGGCATCACGGCCGCGATCAACAAACGGGTGAGCGAAGGGGTCGATCGCGGCGCCTACGTCGGGGGCGGCCTCGGGCTGTCGATAGCCGTCGCCGGAGCGATCTCGGTATTCGTGCTCGCGTTCGGCGGGTACGTCGATCGGTACGTGGGAGCCGGGGTGAGCGGCTTGATCGTCGTGCTCTACAGTGCGAACGTCCTCTTCGACGGGGTCAGCGCCAGCCTGAAGGGACAGAAGAAGGTCGCCCTCGCGGGCGGGGTGAGCGTCGTCGAACGAGTGGGGCGGCTGCTCGCACAGGTCGGCGTGATCCTGCTCGGCTACGAGGTCGCCGGGCTGGTCGTCGGTCACGCCATCTCGCTGTTCGTCGCCGCGATGCTCGGCCTCGCCCTCTTCGACGTCCGGCCGCGGCTGCCGACACGAGCCCAGCTGGCCAGCCTGTTCGATTACGGCCGGTACTCGTGGCTCGGCAGCTTGCAATCCCAGATGTTCGGCTGGATGGACACGACGGTGCTCGCCTTCTTCGTCGCCTCGTCGCTGATCGGTATCTACGAGGTCGCCTGGACGCTGGCGTCGACGCTCACCCTGATCAGTACCGCCGTCCAGCAGACGCTCTTTCCCGAACTGAGCGACCTCGGGACCGACGACCGACACGAGCGGATCCATCACTTCCTGAACGAGGGGCTGGTGTTCACCGGTATCTTCGTGATTCCTGGCCTCGTCGGCGCGCTCATCCTCGGACCACGACTATTGCGCATCTATCGTCCCGAGTTTAGCCAGGGAGCGACGATTCTGGTAATCCTGATCGCCGCGCGCGGCGTCGCCGCGTTCGGCTCGCAGTTCGTCTCCGGCATCAACGCGCTCGATCGGCCGGACGTCGCCTTCACGATCAACGGCGCCTTCGTCCTGACGAACCTCTCGCTCAACGTCGTGCTGATCCGGGCGTTCGGCTGGCACGGCGCCGCGGTCGCGACCGGCCTCTCGGCCTGCCTGTTGACCGTTCTCTCGTACTACGGCCTGTCGGGACTGATCGGTCGGCCGTCGATTCCAGCCCGCGAAATCGGGCTCCAGTTCGTCGCCGCACTCGCGATGGCACTGGTCATTTACGGCCTGCAGTCGGTCGCTCCGGCCACTCACTACGCGACAGTCGGACTCGTCGTCGCCGGTGCCGTCACGTACGTCGCGCTCCTCGTCGGGCTGTCTCCACGGGTGAGAAAAAAGGCAGTCGCGTTGGTCCCGCTCTCGGATCGATTCGCACTGACGTGAGTGGCTCGCGTTCGTCGCAGTGTGTCCCAGCGTCACTGCCGATCGACGAGGGACGGTTCGTCCCCATCGGCACGCTTCTTCACAGCACCCTCGCCGAGTGCACGCAGGATCTGCCCATACCGGTGGACGGCTGCGTCGAAATCGTATTCTCGTACGATCAACGACCGCCCGTCTTGGCTCATTCGGGGGAGACGCCCACCGTCGAGCGCACTGACGATCGTGTCCGCGATCACGTGGCTCTCACGGTCGTCCATGTGCAATCCAGTCTCGCCATGGCGGACGACGTCCGGAACGCCGGAGACCGGCGACGCGTACACGGGCGTCCCACACGCGAGTGACTCGAGGATCGTCGTTGGCAACCCCTCGGTCGGTTCCGACGGCATCACGAGCAGTCGGAGGGCGTTCAGCTCCCGCGGAACCTCGTCGTGGTCGACCCACCCGGTGACGACGACCGAACCGCGCTCGATCTCGTCGGCCAGCGCCGTCTCGACCTGCTCGCGCAGTGCCCCGTCGCCGACGAACCGAAACGTCACGTCGTCAGGGAGTTCCCTGGCGACCTGAACCAGCGTGTGAATCCCTTTCTCCTGATCGAGCCGGCCGACGAAGCCGACGGTTCGATCACGCTCGTCGAACGGAATCGTCGGCCGGAACCGGTCGGTGTCGACGTAGCGAGCACCGTTCGTGAACAGCGTGTCGCTGTCTCGCTCGAGTCCTAACTCCCGCGCCATACCGGGCGTGTAGGCGATGACAGCGTCGGCGGCGGAATAACCGATCCGTTCCAGTACGCGTACCGGCAACGCGAGCGCGCGAGCCAGGGGTGCGGGCAGCTGGCGTTCCCAGTTCAGTCTGAGTGAACGCGGGACGTCGCCCCGGGGTTCCAGGGCGACGGTTTTCCCGATCGCACGGGCAAAGAGGATCGGCAGGAGGTACGACGTCGCGCCGAAGAACAGGACGATGTCCTCGTCGGCCAGGGCGAGTTCCCGACACATGCGAAGTTGGTTGGCCACAAATCGAACCGCGGCGACAGCCGCGTTCGACTGGCCGGCCCCTTTCTCGGTGAGTTCGACGACGTCGTATCGGTCCCGCATCGTCGACTCGGCCGGCAGATCCGCAGTGATCAACGACACCGTCGCGTGGACCGAGAGCACGTCGAGTAACGTGCGCGTCGCGGTTTCGCCCGGATCACTCAACGGATGAGTTACGACACACACGCCAAGTTGCTCCCCGGTATCACCGTGAGCCGTGTTCGCCGTTTGTCGCCGATCGGGAGCCGCTGACTGTCGCCGGTCCGATACCGCTGATCGCTGCCGGTCAGATGTCGACGACTGGCCTCGATCGGACGTCGACGACCGTCGTCGATCGGGCACCGATGACTGTCGCTGCTCGGGCGTCGAAGGTTGCCGCCGATCAGAAGCCGACAACTGTGGCCGCCAGCGCGTGAACCCGTAGAGGTAGCCGAGACCGACGGCGACCGTGAGTACGAAGAGTGAGAGCAACTGCAGTGCGTTTCGCCGAACGCGCCCGCCCACGATTCCCCGAACTCGGTCGGGGATCGATTCGACGACGAGGCGCCGGAGGAATTCACTCTCTTCGTCGTTCGAGTCCGACACCAGGACGGCCATCGCACGTTTCGAGTACCCCTGCCAGAAGGCCCGGCCGAGCAGCCAGCGAGGATCGGTTCGGTACTCGAACACCTTGTGCTCGACGACGGCGTCGGGATCGTACCAGATGCCACGGCCGTATCGTCGGCGCATGCGCGCACAGAGTTCCGCCTCTTCGCCCTGTAGGTTCGAATCGCCCTTCCGCCCGCCGATAGCCGGGTCGAACCCCCCGAGGGCCAGAAAGACGTCCCGGCGAAAGGAGATATTAGAGCCGAACGTATTCCGAACCTCGCCAGGGCCGTCGGCGAAGCCGTCGTGGGTTACCCCGACGAGCCAGTAGAACTCGGGCGGAAGCGCAGTTGGCTTCCCGACCTCCCAGCGCGGTGCCATCCGTCCGCCCGCGGCGATCGCGTCGTGGTCCTCGTAGGCCGCGACTAACCGCTCGACCCAGTGGGGGTCGGCCACGGCGTCGTCGTCGATGAACGCGACGACGTCACCGGTCGCGAGTTCGGCCCCCAGATTCCGGCTTTGGATCAGGCCCCGGTTTTCGTCCGTGCAGTGGACGACGGCGTCGTCCCACTCACCCGACTCCGCGAGAATTCGGTCGTAGACGGCCGGTGCACCGTCGACGACGATGACGAGTTCGACGTCGTCGTACGTCTGGTCGAAGATACTTTCGACTGTCTCCCGAAGGTGCTCGTAGCTATCGAGCGCGTACGTACAGACGACGACCGAGACCTGCATCGCCGCCGACGACGATGGCGTCCACTGTAGTTAGTGACTCCCTCAGACGGTCCTCGGGACCGAACCGGGGCCAATCTGTGGCTGTTCGCCTCCGTATGAGAAGGCTTATTGACCCGATAGCGAATCGTAACGCCAATGAGTAGCGAGACTGCAGACGCCCGAGCCCTCCAGGCCGAGGACGTCGTCGCGTTCGTCGAACGCTACGGTCACCTCGCCGCAGTTGGCCTCCTCATGGTCTTCATGCTGTGGACGCGCCTGCTCAACTTCGGCGCGTTCAGAGATCAAGAGGGAGTCGCGTTTTCGGGTGTCGACTCCTGGTATCACTGGCGAACGACGGAATGGACGACGGAGAACTTCCCGTGGACGATGCCGTACGAGGTGTACACCGGCTTCCCCGACGGGAACTACGTCGGGCAGTTCGGGACGCTGTTCGATCAGCTCGTCGCGGCCGTCGCGATGATCATCGGCCTCGGCAGCCCCACCCAGTCCGACATCTACCTCGCCGCCCTGATCGTGGTTCCCGTCCTCGCCGCGCTCGTCGCGATTCCGGTCTACGTGATCGCGACGAAAGTGGCTGACGGCAACCGCCTCGCCGGCCTCGTCGCCGTCACTATTCTGGCGCTCTCGCCGGGTTCGTTCACGAGTCGGACGACGACTGGCTCCTTCGATCACACCGTCGCCGAGGTGCTGTTCATGGCGGTGGCCGTCCTCGCGCTGATCGTCGCCCTGCGGACGGCCGAGCGCGACAAGCCGATCTGGGAACTCGTCAAAGCGAAGGAGTACGACCCGCTCAAACCGAGTGCGACGTACGCCGCCCTCGCCGGGGTCGCGATCAGCCTCTATCTGTGGACCTGGCCGCCGGGCGTCGTCTTCCTCGGAATCCTCGGCGTCTTCTTCGCCGTCCAGCTCGCACTGGATTTCGTCCGCGGCGTCTCACCCGATCACGTCGCGTTCGTCGGTGCGATCAGTATGGCGGTTCCGGCGGTCTTCGGGGTCGTGATGGCCGACGTCTACTCGTTCAGCAGCGTCACTGCCTTTGGACTGCTCCAGCCATCGGTTGCGTTCCTCGTCGCGGTCGGCTGTGTCTTCATGGCCTGGCTCGCCCGTGAGTGGGACGCACGCGATATCGACCGCGTGTTCTACCCGGTCGCGATCCTCGGCCTGCTACTGGCCGGACTGGCTGTCCTCTCGATCGTTCTACCGGAACTGTACAACTCGCTCGTCACCAACCTCACCTCCCGGCTGATGCCGCTCAACACGTCCGACACGGGACTCACCGTGCAGGAGGTCCAGCCACCGGGCTCGTTCGTCGACCAGGCGTGGAGCGAGTTCCGGATGGGGCTGTACCTCTTCATCCTGGGCCTCATCATGGTCGCGGCCCGTTCGCTCACCGGCAAGCGCTACCGCGCCGAGCACACCCTCGTGATCGTGTGGGGGCTGTTCCTGGCGAGTATGGCCGCCACCCAGGTTCGCTTCTGGTACTACTTCGTCCTGCCAGTCGCGATCCTCTCGGGCTACACCATCGGGCAGCTGATCGACCTGATCGATCTGCGGCCGGTCGACTCGATCCGCGAGCTCGAGGGCTATCAGGTGCTGTCGATCCTGCTCGTCCTGATGATCGTGCTCGTCCCGTTCGCACCGGCGATATCGGGCGCGACGGCCGTCGACGTCGGCAAGGACGCCGGACAGGACTACAACTCGGCAATCTGGGAGGAGCCGAACGCGTACATGCAGGAGAACACGCCCGAACCAGGCAACCTCTACGGGGCCGGCCACGACGACGAACTCGAGTACTTCGGGAGCTACGATATCCCACCGAATCAGGACTACGACTACCCAGACGGCGCTTACGGCGTGATGTCCTGGTGGGACTACGGCCACCTGATAACGACACAGGGTGAACGCATCCCGCACGCCAATCCGTTCCAGCAACACGCCCGAAGCGCCTCGGCGTACCTCCAGGCACCGAGCGAAGAGAAGGCGAACGAGGTCCTGGACGCGATCAACGCGGGGATGGACCCGCGCCTCGACGCGAACGGCAACGTCACTGTCGACGCACCGGACGACGTCGACAACGACATGCCGTACGTGATGATCGACTACCAGATGGCCTCGACGAAGTTCAACGCCATCAGTCAGTGGACTGGTCCGGGTCTCGGGGAGTACGTCGGCCAGACGGAACTCAATCTGGGACAAAATCAGTCCCAGCAGGTGCCCGTCCCCGGTGAGGCGTACGAGAACACCCAGCTGGCCAAACTGTACCTCCAGGACACGAACGGCCTGGAGCACTACCGGCTGATCCACGAGTCCGACCGGTACGCCTACGTCGGCGGCTTCGTGCAGGGCCAGCAGCCCAACCCGTTCGCCGGACTGGATCAGGGAACCAACTGGAACCAGAGCCGGTCACAAGCTGCCCGGATCCAGCAGGCGAACATGCAAAACTCGCTCTTTGGCAACGCCTACGAAGGCCAGCTGGAATCGACGGTCAAGAGCTTCGAGCGCGTCGAGGGAGCAACGCTCTCGGGCACGGCCGATCAGGTCGACGCCGCGAACGCGAGCGCCATCGTCACGCTGGATCTCGAGACGAACACCGGCCGGACGTTCACCTACAGCCAGACCGCGGAGGTCGCTGACGACGGCAGCTTCGAGGTTACCGTCCCGTATGCGACCGAAGAATCACTCGGTCCGGACGACGGCTACACCGACAGTGCCGTGGAAGCGAACGGCTCCTACGAAGTCTTCGTCGGCTCCGGCCAGGACTTCTATCAGGCGAACGCGACCGTGGACGAACCATCGATCTACGAGGGCGAGACGGTTTCCGTCAGCGGCTTCGAGGAGGTTGATATCGGCGGCGGGAACGAAACTGACGGCGGGAACGAGAGCGACGACGGCGGGAGTGACGGCAGCGACACCGATACCGCCCCCGCGAACGACGGAAGCGACGACGATAGCACGTCGACGAGCGACGACACGACCACACACGTCGGCGACGCACGCGTCGCGGGCGCCTGATCGGCCGCAGCCGACGCGGCCGAAGCGAACGCTTTTCCGGCCATCACCTGTACCATCACGGCAATGGCGACACGACTGCGGACGTTTCTCACCGGGTTCGCGATGGGGATGGCAGACGCCGTCCCAGGCGTCTCGGGTGGGACGATCGCCCTGATCGCGGGCGTCTACGACCGGATGATCGCCGCCATTACGGCGATCGACCCACGGGTGCTCCACCGGGTGCGAACGATCCATCGCGCGGAGACGCGACACAAACTACGGATCGAACTGCTCGCGATGGATCTGCCCTTCCTCCTCACACTCGGGAGTGGCGCGATCCTGGCCGTCTTGCTCCTCGCGAACGCGATGCACTTTCTGACGGCGACCTATCCGGTCCCGACGTACGGCTTCTTCACGGGATTGATCGCCGCGAGTGCGATCGTCCTCTACGGAGAAGTCGACGTCCGAACGCCGAGGCGATTCGCCGTCGCGGGACTCGGGATCGGACTGGCGGTGGCAATTACGGCGCTCTCCGGGGCGGGCATGCCACACACGCTGCCGATCGTCTTCGTGACGGGCGCGATCGCCATCTGTGCGATGGTACTTCCGGGGGTCTCCGGATCCTTCCTCTTGCTCTTGCTGGGCCAGTACGAGTTCATGACCGGGACGTTGAGCGATGCGATCGACGCCCTCACCGGCACCGGAAGCGGCGTGAGTCTGGCGGAGACGCTGACGGTCGTCGCCGTGTTCGTGACTGGAGCGGTCGTCGGACTGTTCTCGATGGCACACCTCGTCGAGCGGGCGCTGACCCACTACCGCGAGGCGACGATGACGTTTCTGGTGAGTTTGATGGTCGGCTCGCTGGGAATTCCCCTCGGAGAGATCGGGGCGAACCTCGGTGAGTCAGCGACAGCGGCGCCCATCGCCGCAGCGCTGACACTCGTCGTCGGGGCGGTACTCGTCCTCGCCGTGGACCGGTACGCGGTCGCTACCGGCGAGTCGCCGTCCGCAATCTGACAACGGGCGTCCGCCAGGTCCGGCCACTGTGGGTAATTGTATTTATTTCGCTATATCCACATCATAACATCCGGCAGCTACGAGTACGCAAAATATATTACCCCGAGAACTTATCTGTAACCTTACGTAAATTTTATTACCATTGGTGACATCCTTTCGAGTACAATGTCCGCAACCGATTCGGTCAAAGAAGCCGTCGAAGCGCACCCACGACTAGTCGGATTCCTGTTCGCCGCGATGGTCCTGATGAGCCAGGCGGGCTCAGTAGCAGCCACGGCTTCGGAAGTAGGTGTCGGCCCCTGACGGAGAACGTATCCAGTAGGTTTTGTTCACCAGACAAAGATTCGGGGACGTTAGACCGTCAGTTTTCTAGGAATCGTGGAAAACCGAGATCGGTATTCCATTCCAATCCAGTGTCAGTCAAAACAGGAGTTTCTGTCCACGTAACGTATTCACGAAGTTGGTCAGCCGTCACCTCCGTTCGATAGTCTGTCATAGGAAGGAGGAACACCTCGTTAATTGACTCAATTGTTGGCGACGTGACCGAGCCGATTTGGAACTCTTTTGCTGGATAATGACGGAAAGAGACATCGAACGTGTCTGATATGACATCAGATTCGACTGTCACAACCGTTGGCGCTCCCCCATCCGACTGCGCAATATCGGTCGAGCCGTCGCCGACGATGAGGTACTGATCGCCGAGGATCGTCCATTCGGAGAGCATTTCGAGTGCTCCGCGGAGGGGGAACCCTAGGTTTAGCAATTTGGCAAGTGACGCGCCCGACTCGACCGCGTGTTCGTTGATAATGTCACCGATCGTCGCAACGCCCCCGAACGCACCACGTCGAGAGAGTGCGAGCCCTTGCTCGTAGGAGTGACAGGCGTTCAGGAAGAACACGCCCAGATCGACCGTTTCGAGTGATCGAACGTCCAGATCGCCATCCGTGCACTCGAGCCCGTCTTCCGTGGCGTGACCGATGTAGTGGAGAAAGTCGAATCCACCGGATTCGAGCAAGTCGGCGAGTTCGTCCGTCGTTACGCCGAACCTGGAAGTCACGTCGAACGGGAGGAGTTCACGCGACCCGTACGTGTCGTCGAGCAGGTCGTGTTCGTCCAGCATCCGTGCATCGTTACAGACGACGAGAATATCGATGTGTTCCGTTCGCGACTCCCGGTCGAGTTGATTTCGGTACGCTTCGATGGTCGCCTTCGAGCCGGATTTGGGTGCAAGGTCCCCGAACCACGCATGTTCGATCGACTCGTCCGTCACGGCGGGTTCGACGACCGGAAACGTCGACGACGAATTCGAGCGAGAAACCTGCGATCTCGTCCTCGACCGAGTAAACGGCCCTGTGTCGACTGACGAAGTGGATGCGGCCCGGACGCTGGTGTCGCCCATCGAGACCGGTGTCCTGGCTGACTTCGGCTCCGGAATTGACGTTTCGATCGACGTACGGGTCCCTGCGGTAGTTCGAACGATACCGAGTTCGTTCACGATGTACGGAAGAAGTTCGACACTCTCGGGTTCCGGAGGGACGTGGGCGGTGAGCGGCCACCGTGGGAGGTGCGGTTCGACGAGTTCGTACTCGATAGCGAGATAAGCCTTGATGCGTTCGGTGAGAGAGCGGTTGTATAGTTCGGCGAGGTCCCACGGGAGGGCCGATTCTAACTGATTACGTTCGTGTAGCTGATACGGATAGATCCCTTCGGTCCGAACGATACAATCGAGGAAGAAGAGTTGCTGTAATGTCCGTGAGACGTCGTCCTCGAACGTGCGCGAGGCGCCGAGCTCGAATGATCGGTCGCCTACCCGAACCGTGGGGGTATCACCCGCTACGACGGTTGCACCGAGATAGAACGAAAGCGGTGCGATCGGATACAGATGCTCATAATCGGCCGGTATTTCTATTCGGACATTGGTTCTGAGCGGGTCGTTCTCCGTCTGTACCGAGAATTCGGACGCGAGCTCGATACGCGGAGGATGGCCCCGCAAGGTCGGCCACGATCGTTCCGGGCTCTCTGTCTTTAGTGCTGAGGTCAGAGATGAAATTGCCCGCATCATCGTCCGCGGCTCGGCTGGCGTTTCGATTCGCCCTGCGGGCCGTTCGTGAAGGGACCGAGCGCCGATATCGATCTCGACACACTCGTCGAATGTGAACTGGACAGATTTGATTCCGATTTCGATTCGGCCCGACGTCGGAATGCGACAGTACAGTTTCATCGGGCCATCGAGTCCGACGAACTGAACATCATCTGCCAGTTGGTAGGAGGCGTTGTCGTTCAGTTTTGCGATCGATCTCCCGGTTTGGTCGTGAACGTTGACGAGATACCGCTGGTCAAACACGAGGGACGATGTCTCGACCCGACACGCCGTATCGACAGGAAAGCAGAATTCCTCAGTCGATACCGCCTTCGGAGTTATTTCGCCGCTCGTTTTGATCGATAGCTGGCGCTGTTCGTTCGAGTCGAACAGCCGCAGCCCGTGGGGATCTGTGAGGGGAGATATCTCGATCACCATTCGTCAGTACCTCTTCCGAATGTCCGAACACGCAAAAAACTAGCAGTTTCTTATGAACGATGATGGCCAACGGACATTCTCCTTCCTCCAGACGGAGTCGACGCCGATCGGTCATCACCCGTCGCAGGCACTGAACCAACGTCACTGTCGGCACGCTTTTGCCCGCCCCAACGAAGTCACGACTGTGACGCCGCCACTGATCCTGGACATCGACGGAACGCTGACGCGGCCACAGGGGCGGGGACTTGACCCCCATGTGTTCGATCCGCTGCGGGAGTGGGACGCGCCGGTCGTACTCGCCACTGGAAAGGCGACGCCGTTTCCCGTCGCACTCTGTCACTTCATCGGCCTCCCCGAACGAGTGATCGCCGAAAACGGCGGTGTGACGGTCACGGAAGACAAGCTCACCATCTCGGGTAGCCGAGATGGAGCCGAGGCGGTCGCTCGGGGGTACGAAGACGCCGGATACGATCTCGGATGGGACGGGCTCGACACGATCAATCGGTGGCGCGAGACGGAACTCGCAGTCGCGCCCGAACAACCGCTCGATCCGCTCGAAGCCATCGCCACCGAACACGATCTGCAGGTCGTCGACACCGGCTACGCCTACCACGTGACCGACACCGAGCGGTCGAAGGGCCGAGCACTCGAAGGAATTGCAGCGGACCTCGAAATCGAACTCGACGAGTGTGTGGCCATCGGCGACTCGGAGAACGACGTCTCCACCTTCGAACGCGTCGGTCGAAGTTTCGCCGTCGCGAACGCAGACGACGCGGCACGCGCCGCGGCGGACGAAGTGCTCGACGGCGCACACGCCGACGGGACGCTCGCCGTGCTCGCGCGAGTTGGGTGAGCGAGTCCCTCTCGACGAACGGATTGAGCCCACGACGGAACCATCGCCAGTCGCAAGATACGTATCCGTCTCGGCCCGAGAAACACTATGGCTCCGTACGCGCTACCCGTCGGGATCGTCGGCACGCTCGTGTCCGTCGTCCTGTTCGTCTACACGCGCTACGACGCCGACCGCGTCGGTGTCTCCCGCCCACTCCTGTGGTCGCTCGCGACGTCGGGAACGCTCGTCGCCGGCGTCGTCATGTACCTGTTCACCTCGGCGCCGCTGCCCGGCGTGATCATGACGGCAAACACTGGCACCGTCCTGTACGGCTTCGAACGGGAACTTACTCGTCGCGACGAGCAGCCAGCCGAACCTGGCCAGCTTCCGTTCGGCCCAGGCGAGAGCGAATCAGTAGACGACAGACTGGCCTCGGGTGACGCCGGGCCGGTCTCGGGAGACGATCCAACAGCAAGGTCCCAATCCGCTGACGGGCGACCAGCCGAACCGACCGATGCAGAGGACGTGGCCGATCCGCGATAACCGTGGTCCGGACCTAGTAGCGGGACCGGGTGACACCGCCGTCCGGGTGCCACACCGCACGGCTTTTGGAGAGTGCCGTCGAACGACGCTCTATGAGTAACGCCGACGCGGCCGGGTCCGGGGGCGAAGCGGACACCGATACGGGTGACGGCGGGCCGAAGCAGGTGTCTAGTCCTGACTACCACAGCGAGAACCACACGGCGGCCCAGACCTGCGGCTGGACGGCAAACGCCCTTCGCGGCGAGGGGAAGTGTTACAAAAACATTTTCTACGGTATCGAGTCACACCGCTGTATCCAGATGACGCCAGTCGTCCGGTGTAACGAGCGCTGTGTCTTCTGCTGGCGCGACCACCAGGGCCACGCCTACGAGCTCGACGACGTCGAGTGGGACGATCCCGAGGCCGTCGTCGACGCCTCACTCACCCTCCAGCGAAAACTCCTCTCGGGCTTCGGTGGCAACGACGAGGTCCCGCGCGAGGCGTTCGACGAGGCCATGGAGCCGCGCCACGTTGCCATCTCGCTGGACGGCGAACCCAGCCTCTACCCGTACTTGCCGGAACTGATCGACGCCTTCCACGAGCGAGACATCACGACGTTCCTCGTCTCGAACGGCACGCGCCCCGAGGTCCTCGCCGAGTGTGATCCGACACAACTCTACGTCAGCGTCGACGCACCGGAACGCCACACGTTCGACCAGGTCGTCCGCGCGATGGAGGACGACGCCTGGGAGACGCTCATAGAGACGCTCGACGTGCTGGCCGAGAAGGACGAGACCCGCACCGTCTTGCGGACGACGCTCCTCCAGGGTGAGAACATGCACAGTCCCGACTGGTACGCCGGCCTCTTCCAGCGCGCGGACCCCGACTTCGTCGAGCTCAAAGCCTACATGCACGTCGGCCACTCGCAGGGCCGACTCGACCGCTCGACGATGCCCGACCACGAGGACGTCGTCGACTTCGCGGAGCAAATTGGTGAGCACATGCCCGATCACCCGGTCTTGAAGGAGGTGCCAGCCTCCCGGGTGGCGCTACTGGCCCGTAACGAGGACACCTGGGTACCGAAACTGCAGAAGGACAGCGCGTTTTGGGCGCGCGATCCGATTGTCGGGGACTGACAGCAGAGTTGCAATTCCACGATCATCCAGTGAACGCATTTCGAGATGTGAATCGATCATTTTGACGATAGCTCCGATTTCGCGGCTCGCTCGACTGACAGTCACCCGTCGAGGCCGACGGGCCGATACGTTCGGGAAACGACACGCCACTCCGGTCAATCCGTCGCGATCACGGACGATTCGATCGACGCGATCGGGTCGTCACCCGAGTAGCCGTCGAAGGAGAACACGTCGCAGATCGAGTGCTCCGTCCCGTCCTCGTCCGTCACCGAACCGGTAGCGGACGCGACGTCCCCGTGGGTGATGATGTGGTGCACCGGCAACTCGCGACGCTCACAGATCGAGGCCGAACCGGTCGGCCAGTACCGCGTCGGTTCGGGACGCGGAGACCGATTCCTTACGCTTTTCGCCGGCCTCCGTGACGGTCATCGACGTTCCGGAAAGCGTGAGACGGCCGTCCGCCGTCGCGAGGGTCGCCATCCTCGCGCCCGCGAACGGGGATTCCGACGACGTGGCGTGGAACCGGACCAGGTCGGCGAACTCGTCGCCGGCTCGTGGCGTCACGTCGAAGCGGTACAGCGTCTCCCACCCATCGTCCGACCGCCGCTGGGCGACGTGTGTACACTCGTCCGACGGCGCGTCGCCGTCCCCGTCGGGCTCGTCGTCCGCTTGGGCGTGATTGCCACCAGACGTCCCGCCATGGTCAGCCACCTCGATCACGCGGTACGTGCCAGAGACGTCGCTCCGGAGCCGTCCGTCGAGCGGGAGCGGCTGTCGAGCGAAGTCGCCGAATCCGACGTCGACGAGGTGTTCGTCGACGAGAAGGGCGAGGTGATCGTACTCGGGGCCGTGCGAACCGTCGTCGTATCGTGGCCTGGCCGAGAGAAGCGAGACGTCGTACTCTAGTTCCTGAAGCAACCACGCAAACGCGCCGTTGCAGTCGTAACAGAGTCCACCGCCGCCGGAGACGGTGCGCGGGACGGCCGTCGCGGGGTCGAGCGACGTCCCGGCTCCGGCGTCGATGAAGGCGTTGGTAAACGAGACTTCGAGGAGGTGCCGGCGCTGGAGTTCGGCCAGCGCGTCGGTTCCGTTCGCAGACAGCGTCGCCTCCGAAACGCCGAGGCGTTCTACGTATCGGCCAATGGTCACGCGAGTGACCTGGTGGCGTCGGCTAATAACAGCTTCCCAGGTCACCCTCGACCATTACCTCGGTACTACCGGACGGAGGAGAAGGCGGTTTGAACCGGAACGACCCGGTGAACGGGCACTGGTGAAACTGAAAGACGAGTTTGACCCAGGGAGAGAGGTTTATCACCTGGGGCGAATGTCAGAGTATGAAGCGTCGACAGCTACTCGCGGCGACCGGTCTGGGAGTGACCTCGATGATGGCAGGCTGCCTCCAGGAATTCAGACCCGCCCGCGACGAGGACGATCGTGGTGACACGCAGGAGCGAGGATCGACACCCGCCGACGACTCGCCCACACCCGTTCCGGCCGGCGAAACAGTCGAACGCGATCCGACGGACGGGCAGCTCGGTGGGCGTCGCTCCCCGCACGCCGTCTTTCTGACGAACCCCACGAAGACCGAGCGAACGGTCGCGCTCGCGATCGAGCAGGGTGGGGAGACGATACTCGACGAGTCGTTCACCGTTCAACCCGAAGGGGCCGCCAAGGTCGCGATCAGTCGGTTCGCCGCCTACACCGTCGAGGCGGCCGTCGACGGATCGAGCGAGTCGGCGACGGAAACCGTCGAGCGTACGCAATTCGACTGTAACGCGACCAGCGTCCAGCTGGAACTGCAAGCCGACGGCACGCTTTCGTCGTCCACACTGTCGACGATGATGGCATGCGGGAACGTCGTCACCGAACGCGTCGCGTCGGGCGAGACCGTCGCGCACACCGTCGGAACGATCGAGGAGTCCGACGAGATGCAGGGAGAACACACGATCAGCGTGTCCAACCCAACTGATCGGACGTGGACGGCCCGCGTACTGCTCGAAGACGAAGAGATCACACGGTTCGACGGCCTCTTCACGGTCGAGCCGGACGCGACGGCCGACGTCCGCTTCGATCGAAACGGTTCGGAAACCATCGCGACGCGCGTGCTCGACACTGGCGCGAGTGCAGCAGTTGATCTCGAGAAGAAGGATATCGGAGCGTGCAACGTAGCGACGACAACGGTCCAGCTAACCGACGACGGGACACTCGAGACGTCGACGGAGTCGACAGACCTCGGCTGCCAGCCCGACGACGCCTGACGAACATGTCCATCGCCGCACGCTCCCCGATCCGCAGTCCCCTCCACCACGCCGCGCCCCTCCTCCGAGCGATCGCCTTCTGGCTCGCCGTGGCCCTCCCATTCGCGTACGTGCCGCCACTGCTGGGTGTGGCGCCGACGACAACCCTTTTCGTCGTTCTTGCCGTCCACGCCGGCTGTCTGGTGGTCGGTCACGAGTACCATCCCCGATCCCGAGCCGATGGGTCCCGACCGTCGGTCCCATAGCCGGGTAGTGTAACTACACACAGACAAAATCGTTCTCGGCTAACTCCACTCACGGATTCCGACCGACCTTCTCACGATGGTACAAATCCCCGAAACAAGCAGCCCAAACATACCAAATGGCTAAGGCACACCGGCACCAACAACCCTGTATGTCGAGCGGTGCCATCGATATCGACGAGTTCGAGAAAGCCGAAGACGGCGAATTCGAAGAGGGAAACGACACCGCACGGATCGTGCAGTTCCTCGACGTGAACGACGATCGGGCGTGGAAGGCAGCCACGATTGCAGCACAACTCGAACTACAGACGGACGCAGTCAGTGCGATCCTCTCACGGCTGAAAGAGCGAGGACTCGTGAGACACAAGCGCCCCTACTGGGCGATCACAGACGACCGGGACCGGCTCAGATCAGCCTATCGGCTTCATCGACACTACGAGACCGCTGATGAGCAGTACGGGGGGGAACGGCTCGAAGCACTCCGAACCGACGAAATGGAGCACGTGCAGTGACCTCGTTCTATGAACTAGCGCGCGGAGACATCGTCTGGGGGACCGATCCGCTCTCAGAGAAAGGGCGTCCGCTGCTCGTACTCGGGACACCACAGTTCCCCACCCACGGTGTCCAACTCATCACCGCGCTACTAACGACGAAGACCTACCACGAAGAATCACTGACACTCCGAGACGGTGACTACGAGGGCGACCCGCTTGGAACCCGAAGCCACGTCCTTCCGTGGTCACTTGCAACCCTCAACAACGCTGCGGAAGTAGAATACCGTCTCACTTCTCTTGTCGATTCGCGCACCGAAGACGTCCTCTCACAGTTGATCGGCTACCTTATGCCCTGAACTGCCGGTATCCTGGTAATCGGTCACGAGTACCACCCACAGTCGCACGTCTCCGCTCGGTACTGACGGCGAGGCGTCGGCCAAAAAAGAACGATCGGTAGCCGGCCGGTCTGCCGGTCCTCACTCGAGGTCGAACCGGTCGGCCGCCATCACGCTGTGCCACGCGTCGACGAAGTCGGAGACGAGTTTTTCCTCGCCGTCTTCCGCACCGTAGACCTCCGCGATGGCGCGCAGGCGGGAGTTCGAACCGAAGACCAGGTCGACGCGTGTGCCCGTCCACGCGACCTCGCCGGTCTCGCGGTCGCGCAGTTCGAAGACCTCGCGGTCCTCGGAGACCGGCTCCCACTCGTAGTCCATCGAGCAGACGGTCTCGAAGAAGTCGTTGGTCAGCGTCCCTGGCTCGTCGGTGAAGACGCCGTGATCGGAGTACGTGGCGCCGAGGGCACGCATCCCGCCGACCAGCGCGGTCATCTCGTCGGGCGTCAGGTCGAGCAGGTCCGCCTTGTCGACCAGTTCCGCTTCGGCCGAGTTCCGTGCCTCGTCGCTCAGGTAGTTTCGGAAGCCGTCCGCCGTCGGTTTCAGCGCCTCGAAGGACTCGACGTCGGTCTGGGCTTCCGTCGCGTCGGTGCGACCGGGTTCGAACGGCACCTCGACGTCGTAGCCGGCGTCGCTCGCGGCCTGCTCGACGGCGGCGTTCCCGCCGAGGACGAGCAGGTCGGCCAGCGAGACGCGCACGTCGTCCGATCGCGAGTCGTTGAACTCGGCCTGGATTGCCTCGAGCGTAGAGAGGACCGTCTCGAGTTCGTCGGGCTCGTTGACCTCCCAGCTACGCTGCGGTTCGAGGCGGATGCGTGCACCGTTCGCGCCGCCGCGCTTGTCGCTGTCGCGGTAGGTCGAGGCCGCCGCCCAGGCGGTCTTGACGAGTTGCGTTCGGGTGAGATCGGAGGCGAGGACGCGCTCTTTGAGTTCGTCGATCTCGGCCTCGCCGATCAGGTCGTAGTCGGCGTCGGGGAGTGGGTCCTGCCAGATGAGTTCCTCGTCGGGGACCTCGGGACCGAGGAAGCGCTCGGCGGGACCCATGTCGCGGTGGATCAGCTTGTACCACGCCTTCGCGAAGGTCTCCTGGAACAGCGCGGGATCCTCTTGGAAGCGCTCTAGGACCTCGCGGAAGTCGGGATCGCGCTTCAGCGCGATGTCCGTCGTGAGCATCATCACGTCCTCCTTTTCCGACGTCGCTTCGACGCCGGGGGCAGACTCGTCGAGTTCGCCGTTCTGCGTGGTCCACTGCCAGGCGCCGCCGGGACCCTTCTCGGGCCACCACTTGTGGTCGAGCAGCGAGTCCACGTAGCCCATGTCCCACTGGGTCGGCGTGGTGTTCCAGGGTCCCTCGATACCGCTCGTGATCGTGTCCGCGCCCATCCCAGAGCCGTGCTCGCTCTTCCAGCCGAGTCCCTGCTCCTCGATCGGTGCCGCCTCGGGCTCCGGACCGACGTTGGGGGTCGCCTCGTCGGCGCCGTGGACCTTTCCGAACGTGTGTCCGCCGGCGATGAGCGCGACCGTCTCTGCGTCGTCCATCGCCATGTGGCTGAACGTCTGGCGGATGTTTGTCGCGGACGCTTCGGGATCAGGTTCGCCGTTCGGCCCTTCGGGGTTCACGTAGATGAGGCCCATAACCGTGTTCCCGAGCGGGTCCTGGAGGGTACCGTCTTCGTCGAAGCGCTCGGGGGACGCACCCTCCATCTCGTCTTCCGGGCCCCAGTCGACGGCGTCGTCGGGGGCGTACTCGTCCTCACGACCGCCGGCGAAGCCGTAGGTCTCGAAGCCCATCGACTCGAGTGCAACGTTGCCCGCCAGCACGAGCAGATCCGCCCACGAGAGCTTCTGTCCGTACTTCTGCTTGACGGGCCAGAGCAGGCGACGGGCCTTGTCGAGGTTCGCGTTGTCCGGCCAGCTGTTGAGCGGAGCCAGGCGCTGGCGACCGCCGGAGGCACCGCCCCGACCGTCGCTCGTCCGGTAGGTGCCAGCACTGTGCCAGGCCATCCGGATGAACAGCGGCCCGTAGTGGCCGTAATCGGCGGGCCACCACTCCTGCGAGTTTGTCATCAGTTTCATAAGATCCGCCTTGACGGCCTCGTAATCGAGCGACTCGAACGCCTCCGCGTAGTCGAACTCCTCGCCCATCGGGTCCGTCTGCTGTGCGTTCTGATCGAGGATGTCCAGATTGAGCGCATCTGGCCACCAGTCTCGGTCTGCGTTTGGCATCACCTTGCTATTGCCACGTTCGCATAATAAGAGTGTCTACTTCGGAAAGGACTCCTTTTTTGATTCCCAACAAATTTTCACGATTGCTAAATAAAGTTGCTCACTGAGTGTGTCAGGGACACGTGATTGCACCGGGTACCATCACCAATTTTGTCAGTACCCCTCGTGATATCCATTCGACGAGAGAACACCTGGTCGGCACCAGCTGTCGCCTGAACAGTAGCACGGACGGAGTGAAAACCCGTCTCTGGACGTGACGTCATCCGCCACATGTGGAGTAACATGTATAGGCTGTGGACGAGTAGATCCACGTATGTCGACCGAAACAGGGCCCGAGGAAACGAAAGTCAGTGACCGGGGGATGGTTACAATCCCAGCCACCCTCCGCCAGCGACTGGACATCGAACCCGGTGACAAACTTCGGTGGAACACGAATGAAAGCGGGGCCCTTTCGGTCGAAGTCGTTCACCAGCGAGAAGGAGTCTTCGACGACTTTGAGCCCGTAGACGTGGGGCAAACCAACGCAGTCGAAGCTGAAGGCGAATTCGGGTCCGAGTGATGGCAGCCGCCCTACTAGACACGAACGTGCTCTTTGCCAGTGCCAGTACCCGCGATGTGTACCACGATCGGGCTCGACAGATCGTCCGCGGAATCGACCACGGGGAACTGCCGAATGCCATCATCACGAATTACGTCGCTGCGGTGATATTGAACCTTGCTCGCGAGAAACTTGGTTCACAAGCGGCTAATGGGCTGTTGGATCGGCTAATCGAGGGCGAACACTTCGAAATTATTCACGCTCCCAAGGTTGACTTCACCGCCGCACAGGCACTTTTTCGGCGATACGATGAACTCTCGTTCGTCGACGCAACCATTGCAGCGTATATGGAACGAGATGGGAGAGAGTACCTCTACTCCTTCGATAGCGACTTCGATGCGGTTTCGGGCCTGACGCGACTGGAGACGGCCACGAACCCGTTCAGGTGAGACGTGATGGCTGACCGCCGATCGTGTCAGCACCGGCCCAGCGGCCACACTACGTCCGACAGTCACACCAGCCGTCGACGACGTCGGTGTGAATGCTAGACGAAACCGTTACCCACGTCGACACCAACAGCACGTCATGATCGATCTCGTGCCGATCGGCGAGTATCCATTCGCCCACGCAGTGTTTCTGATACTGGTCGTCGGATCCTCCGCATTCTTTAGTTATCTCGCCCTGATGAACGTCCGACACGGCCGGGCGACACTCGAGCGGGAACGCGAGTGGGTCCAGTCGATGTTCGACGTCGACGACCCAACTCAGGTCAGCGCCTACCACCGAGCGAAGACGACGATCGGCCAGTTTCAGTCCTGGTTCACACTCGCCGTCGTGCTCGTCACGCTCTACACCGGCGTCGCCGGGGACGTCGTCGCGTGGTTTCAGGGTCTCGACTACGGACCAGTCCTCACTGGAAGTGCGTTCTTCGTCGCAATGCTGATCGGGGCGCAGGTACTCTCGCTCCCGGGTGACCTCTACGACACGTTCGTCGTCGAGGAACGCTTCGGGTTCAACAACCAGACACCGGGCCTCTTCGTTCGGGATCTCCTGATCCAGTTGCTCATCAGTGCGGTGCTCGTCGGGGCACTGTCCGCCGCCGTCCTCGCCACGGTCGAAACACTCCCGACCCTGTGGCCAGTCGCCGCGCTCGCCATCTTCGCCGGGTTCTCCCTCGCGATGCTCGTCGTCTACCCACGGGTGATCGCCCCGCTGTTCAACGACTTCGAACCCGTCGAGGCGGGTGAGCTCCGTGACGGCGTCGAGCGCGTCTTCGACCGCGCCGGCTTCACCTGCGACGACGTCTACGTCATGGACGCGAGCCGACGCTCCGGCCACTCGAACGCGTACTTCGTCGGCTTCGGGCGGACGAAACGCGTCGTCCTCTACGACACGCTCGTCGAGCAGATGAAACTACGGCAGTTAGAGAGCGTCCTTGCCCACGAACTCGCCCACTGGAAGCGCGCACACATCTGGAAGCAGTTCGTCGCCAGTCTCGCCCACATCGGGGTCGCCCTGGCCGTCCTCTGGGTACTCCTGGACGCGACCTGGCTCTACGCCATGTTCGACCTGCCACAGACGCCGTACGTCGGGCTCGCCCTCGGAGCGCTCTTGGTCTCGCCCCTGCTCGATCTGACGAGCCCGCTCGTCAATCGCCTCTCGCTCGCCCACGAACGGGAAGCCGACGCGTTCGCCACCGACGTCATGGGTGACGGCGAGCCGCTCGTCGGTGCGCTCGCGAGTCTGACCGGTGAGAACCTCTCCAATCCGTTCCCACACCCCCTGTACGCCACGTTCCACTACGATCACCCGCCGATCCCCGAGCGAATCCGCTACATCCGCGGACTCACGGACGATGGCAATGGGGCTGGAACGGGTGACGTCCCGACAGCCAGCGGTGCCGGCAAGTGAGGAGATTCGGTCCGTACGTGCAGGCGATTGGTGCGGCCATCCGAGAGGACAGGCGCGCTGCTCGCGCGACCGCGACCTACGGACGGGACTCCAGCACGCCCCGGAAGCGTTCGCCGGGATCCGTCTCCGCCCGAATCGCCGCCCGAATTCGCGGCGAAACCCAGTTCGATTCCGATTCGGTAACGCCGTCCCGGGAAGACGTCGACAGGAACTGCTCGTAGACCGGCAATCGCTCGGTGAGGGGCAAGCCGACGTCGTCGGCGATCGAGCGCAGTTCCTCCAGCGCCGGCCAGGCGTATTCGGGATTGACGTGGTCGTCGGTCACCGGAGAGACGCCACCCAGATCGTCGACACCGCAGTCGATCAGTTCCCTGACGGGGGCCAGGTTCGGCGGCGCCTGGACGGACACCTCGTCGGGGAGCGCGACGCGAGCCATCGCCGTCACCCGGCGCATGGTCGCGAGGTCCGGCGTCCCACCGTTCCAGCGCTCGTTGTTCCGAACCGGCTGGATGATGACCTCCTGGATGTGACCATAGCGTTCGTGTAACTCGCGAATGGCGAGCAAACTCTCCGCACGGTCTCGCCACCCGTCACCGATACCGACGAGAATCCCTGTCGTAAAGGGGACGGCGAGTTCGCCGGCCGTCCGGATCGTCGCCAAACGCTGACCGGGTTCCTTTCGCCGCGGTCCAGCGTGAGCGTCAACGTCCGCCGTCGTCTCGAGCATCACGCCCATGCTCGCGTTGACGTCCGCGACGCGTTCCATCTGTTCGCGCGTCTGGTCGCCGGGGTTCGAATGTGGGAGGAGCCCTTCCTCCAGCGCGACCTCGCACGCAGCCCGGAGGTAGTCGTGGATCGAGCCGTATCCCCACTCCTCAAGCTGGCCGTGAACCTCGGTGTAGCGGTCGTCCGGGTCGTCACCGAAGGTGAACAACGCCTCCGTACAGCCCGCCTCGGCGCCGCGTCGGCAGATGTCGCGCACCTCGGCAAGCGAGAGGAGCGACGCCGCGCCTGGCGGGTCGAAGTAGGTGCAGTACGTGCACGTGTATCGGCAGGCCGTCGTCAGCGGGACGAACACGTTCCGGGCGTAGGTGAGTTCCGTCGGGGCCGCGACGTCCTCGGGCATCACCGCGAGCAGTCGCTCGACGTCGGCCTCGTCGATCGCCACGTCGACATCGTAACGGGCTGCTCCCGGAATCATTCACCAAAGGGTTCGAGCCTGACGGGATAAATCGTCTCGTTCCGGCCGACTGTGACGGGGCCAGCGTCACCCGACTCGATCGGTCCTCGTGACCGTCACCCGTCCCTCGTCGGCCGTGACGAGTTCGAACCCCGCCTCGACCAGGAACTCGCGAGTTCGACCGTCGCCGTGACAGAGAACCTCGACGAGGTCGGCCGGTTCGTCGACGTCCGTCGCGAGCCGGAACGAATCGACGACACCGACCGACGCTCCGACTGACGAGGCGATCGCCCGATGATCGAGGTACGACGTCCCGTGGTAGTCGACCCGGAAGTCGGGATGACGAGTGACGAACGCGTTCGTGCCACCGCCGCGTCCCGGCGCGAAGACGACGTCGCCGTTCGTCTCGAACAGCCGATCGAGGGAAGGGGCCGTCGCCAGTGCCAGATCGGCCATGACGACCGCGATCGGCTCGTCGTCCCCAGCCGCGTCGAAGTGACTCTCGAGCAACTCGTTGACAGCAGCATCGAGCGACCGCTCGTCGACCGTCACCGGCACGTCGACCGACACCGGCCCCGTCGCGAGAACGTGGGGGTCGTGCCCTGTCTTGGCGACGGCATCAACGACGTCTCGTACCATCGCCCCGGCAAACTGCCGGCGCTCGGCCGCCGAGAACGTCGACGAGAGACGCGTCTTGGGCGCGTCGGCCGCGAACGGGACGATCACCTGCATGAGAAGGCGTCGGCGGTCGGCACCCAAAAACACGTCGCCACGGCGGTCACTCACGGCTGGAGTCGGCGGGAAATCACGCAAAACGGAGATCGCTCGAACGAGCCCCCAGTTAGAACAGCGGCTCCAGATCTTCGGTGTCGTCCTGGACGAGATCCTCCAGGTTGTCCTCGCTTTCCGCCTGGATGTCCTCCATGTTGTCCTGGGCCTCGATGGCGACCTGCTGGAGGCGCTTGATCCGCGGGACGTTCGTCACGCCGGAGAGGAGGATCGAGGCGGAGACCTCCGGGATCTCTCGCGGGTAGTCACCGCCGCGGACTTCCATACTGCCGGTCTCCTCTTCGAGCCACTTGCGACCGCGCTCGATGCCCTTCCGGTTTAAGTGATCCGAGGGCCCCGAGAGGACGAGCAGCGCGCGCTCGGCGCCGTCGATCTCACAGGGGAGCGTGAGGCGGCCGAGTGCGGCTTTGCGAACGAGACTCGTGATGCGGTTGGTCGTGTTTGCCGCGTCGAGGCCGTCGTCACCGCCACCGCCGCTCCCGCCGGTGAACTTCGAGAGGAGGCCGCCCGACGAGGCGGTCAGATCGACCTCTTCGGATGCGTACCCGACGGTCGAGACACCACCGCCGGAGAGCGTGTTGATGATCTCCGAGGAGTCGACGACGCTCTCTGCGACCTCCTGGCCGGCCTGCACTTCGCCGGCGCCGAAGAGGACGCCGAAGCGACGGACGATCTCCTCGTTGATCTGGCTGTAGCCACCCTCGACGGACTCGCCGGCCGAGCGCCAGGAGTCGTTGTCGAAGACGAGCAGGTTGTCGACCTCACGAACGAACGTCTGGAACGAGCGGGCGGCGTTTAAGGTGTAGATGCCGCCTTCGTCGGTGCCGGGTAAGATCCCGAGTCCGTAGACGGGGATCGTATAGATCCGCTTCAGGTGTTTCGCGAGAACCGGTGCGCCACCGGATCCCGTCCCGCCACCCATGCCGGCCACGACGAGGAAGGCGTCGACCTCGTGGGTCGGAATCGAGTCGACCGCGTTCTGGACCTCGTCGATGTCCTCCTCGGCGACTTCCGCGCCGAGCTCGTTGTCCGCACCTACGCCGTGACCTTTCACCCGTGCCTGTCCGATGAGGACACGGTTTTCCTGTGGAATTCGGTCGAGGCCCATGAGGTCCGCCTTCGCCGTGTTCACGGCGATCGCAGAGCGGACGATGCCGCTGTTCGTTCGATCGTCGTAATCGAGGAATCGATCGACGACCTTCCCTCCGGCCTGCCCGAATCCGATCATCGCCAGTTTCATTGATTCTGGGGGCTCCGTTGGCAGTGAACAGTAGCAAGAAGGATATAAACCTTGTGTCTGCCTGACTTTCACGTTCGCTACAGTATCTCCCCAAATCGCAAGCAGTCGCGGACTTTTATCGAATTACTCACCCATCGTTCCCAGAATATATCTCCGAATCGAGGCGCGGTATTATCGTGTTCTGGCCCACCAGTTCACGCTTGAAATGAGGGGTAGTTATTCGTCTCGGCAACCTAGTGGCAGAAGGGATATGTAAAACGGCGAGTCAGCCGTCTGCATCGGGCCGCAGTGAGTCGCGGGCCGCGGGCGTATCGACGCCGAGGTAGTCCGCGAGTGACCTGAGATCACTCGCCTCGACGCCAAACGCATCGATGGCGTTCCGGTCGACGGTGTTGTCCACCGAGAGTGCCTTCGCCTGCTCGGGCCCGAACGGGACGAACGGGACCGGGCCCGCGAGCGTGAGGCCGAGTTCTGAGAGCGCGAGCGGAATCGGGACGATCTGAACCGACTGGTCGCGGGATGCGTAGAACAGTCGCGTCACGTCGGCCAACGTGAGGCGCTCGGGGCCACCGAGCTCGTACGTTTCGCCGGCGTGCGGGCCGTCGACACAATCGGCGAGCATCGGCGCCAGATCCCCGATCCAGATCGGCTGAAAGCGCATGCGGCCGCCGGCCGGCAACGGCGTGACGTACGCCGTCGTCGTCGCGTCGACGAACGAAAGGAACTCGCTATTCTCGCCGAAGACGACCGACGGCCTGACGATCACCGTCTCGAGCGGGGCCGCCTCGACGGCGACCTCGGCCCGGTGCTTGACTCGCAGGTGTTCTGTCGGCGCGTCGGGCGCCGCTCCGAGACCGCTCAGCTGGCAGAAGCGGTCGACACCCGCAGACTCGGCGGCCGCGAGCAGGTTTTCGGTTCCGCCGAGGTGGATGGCCTCGTGCGACAACCCGCTCGGTGTCTGAAACAGCGGCGACAGTGCGACGAGGTTGTACACCGCGTCCTGGCCCGCTACGGCAGCCTCGACCGATTCGGGGTCAGTGACGTCACCGGCAACGCCCTCCACGCCAGCCGGCAGCGACGACGGCTCTGGCGATCGGGCCATCGCCGTCACGTCGTGACCGCGTTCGGCGAGGTGCTCACACAACGCCGTTCCGATGAAGCCGGTGCCGCCGGCGACGAGGACGTCCATACCGAATAAAGGCGGGCCAGCCGGATATACTTCACTGCAGACACGTGAGACGGGAGACGAGGAGTCCCTGTTACATCCCGGTAGCCCACTCGACAGAATCATGTAGCCGCCGCCGTGAGTCGCGCACATGCTGGTTACGCTCGAGGGCATCGACGGGAGCGGCAAGACGACGGTGTGGGAGGCGCTGCAGGCGGAGTACCCCGACGCGACGTACACCCGGGAGCCGACGGACTCGTGGTACGGCGAGGCCGTCTCACGGTCGATCGGCGACGACGACGCCGACCCGCTCGCCGAACTCTTCCTCTACACCGCCGATCACGCCGATCACCTCTCGCGCGTAATCGAGCCGGCGCTCGAACGGGACGACCTCGTCATCTCCGATCGGTACGCAGATTCGCGCTACGCCTACCAGGGCGCGACCCTCGCCGGTGTCGTCACGCGCCCGGTGGAGTACGTCCGCGGGATCCACACGGCCTTTACTGTCGAACCTGACCTCACGCTGTACTTCGACGTCGATCCCGAGACTGGCGCCAGCCGCGCCGGCGCGACCAACAAATTCGAGCGGGCAGCCATGCTCGCCGCCGTCCAGGAGAACTACGAGCGACTCATCGAGACGGAACCGAATCGGTTCGTCCGCATCGACGCGACGCGCTCGCCCGAAGACGTCATCGAGCGCGTACTCGACGTCCTCGACGAGCGACTCGCAGCCGATCGATCCTGATCGTCGACACCAGACCTGCCGCTGGCCGCCCTTCTCAGTCCATCGCGACGTAGGACTTCGTGTCGAGAATCCCGTCGAGCGACTGTAGCTCCGACGAGACGGTCTCGAGCACGTCGTGTACCGCCTCCGCCTCGACTTCAGCGATCACGTCGTAGTTTCCGGCGACGATGTGGGCGTCGGAGATCAGTTCGATCGAACGGATCGTCGCGAGCAGTCCCGCCGACTTGCCCGCCGAAGTCTTCACAAGCACGTACGCGTGGACCATTAGGCCCGTGGTACCATTTGTCACGACTAAAGCGTTTGGGACAATTCAGCACCTGAGATGCCGGTATTACCATCGGGACTTCCCGAGACAGGTGTGACTGAGGGCAACATTATTCACGGGTGCACGCGTACCCCATACCCATGCGGTTTGTTATCGTTGGTGCCGGCCGGGTCGGCTTACGTACCGCGCGGGTCCTGCGTGAGGAGGGCCACGACGTCACGGTCATCGAGCGCGACGAGTCGACAATCAGGCGCGCCGAGGACGCTGGACTCGACGTAATCGCCGGGGACGGCTCTCGAACGGAAGTCCTAGAGACAGCTGGACTCGACGACGCCGACGCCGTCGGAGCACTCACCAGCGACCTCAACGCGAACTTCGCGGCCTGTATGATCGCCTCACACGCGGGTTGTCGGACGGTGATGCGGATCGACGACGACTATCGCGAAGAGATCTACCGGAAGTACGCAGACGAGGTCGACGAAGTGATCTACCCCGAACGCCTCGGCGCGATCGGCGCGAAGAACGCCCTGCTTGGCGGAACGATCCGCGCAATTGCCGACATCGCCCAGAACCTCCAGCTCGTCGAACTCACCGTCACGCCCGAGTCCCCGGTCGCGGGATACCTCGTCAGCGAACTCGAACTCCCCGCCGACGCACGGGTCCTCGCACACGGCCCCGAGGACGGACCGTTCGAGATCCCACACCCGGACGAGTCGCTCGCCGCCGGTGACCGACTCGTCGTGCTTGCAGACTTCACGGTCCTGAGCGACGTCCGCCAGATCGTCGTCGGCGAGGCCGACGGCGAACAGACGGTCGACCTCGGAGGTGTCCAGTGATGGTGACCGCCTACGTCATGGTCAAGGCCAACACCGGCGACGCCGACCGACTCCGCCGGGAGATCGACGCCATCGACGGCGTCACGGACGTCCATATTGTCGCCGGCGACGTCGATCTCATCGCGAAGGCGTCGGTCGACTCCCCGGCCGCCATCAAGGACGTCGCGGCGACCGCGATCCAGGGGATCGACGGCGTCGAAGGCACGCAAACCTACATCGCCATGGACTGATCGCGACCGACACGTTGCTCGCAAGTACGGCACAGACTCGTCGACCACGTCGGCTTCCGCCCGGCCGCCCCCGGTTCCTTACAATGGCGATCCACCGTCGTCGACCGCCTCCTGACCTCGTTGCTGTGCATTCGTACGGAGCGTCGCCGCCTCGCCGCGATACTCGTAGCCGGGTATGAGCCCCTGCGCGTACGTCCCCTCGACGAACTCGACCATCGCTTTCGCGTCCGCAACGCCCTCGGCGGCGTCCCACGAGACGTACTTCAGCGTCACGGTCACCTCGCCAGCCGGAACGTCACGCTCGACGATCGGCTCGTCGTGCGTGCTGGTGGTCGCGACGCCGAAGACGTCCGCGAGACGGCGATCGAACGTCTCGAACCAGTCGTCTTCGACCACACGGGCGACTTCGTCGACGGTCGCCGCCGAGAGCGTCGGGACCGTGGCGACGACGGAAAATTCACCATCGCGGTCAGCCTCGGCCGCGGACGCGGTCACTCGCGCGTCGAAGACCGTCGTCGTCAGGGCGTAGCCGTCGTCGGTCGGCTCGAACGCATCGTGGGCCGCGAGTGCGGCGTCCACCGGTTCCGGTAGTGTCTCGTCTGCCATTGGCAGGGAGACGGGACGACGGGAAAAGTGCGTTGCGCAGTCGGTCGGGTCGCTCGGCTACGACTCCACGACCGACCAGAGTTCACGAGTGAGCGTCCCGTCCGCCACCACGTCGGCCGCCGCCTCGATATCGTCGGTGAGCGGGCGGTCGCCGTCGAGCGGCGGGACGCGCTCGCGTACCAGGTCGTAGACGACGCTGGTGCCGACGCCGTGAGTCAGGTCGTCGTCGACGTACTCGGCCGCCTCGGCGGCCGCGCAGAGCTCCGTCGCGACGACGTGGCGTGCGTTCGCGAGTGCTGTCCGAGCGTGATCGGCGGCCTGGGCGCTCATGCTGACGTGATCCTCCTGACCGCCGGAGACGGGTGTGTTGTCCGTCGCGGCGCGACCCAGCGAGCGGTTCTCATTGACCAGCGACGCGGCGGTGTACTGGGCGATCATGTAGCCCGACTCGACGCCACTCTCGGTCGCCAGGAACGGTGGGAGGTGATCCTCCTGGAGGTTCGGGTTCAGGAGGCGGTCGACCCGTCGTTCGCTGATGGCGGCGAGTTCGGTCAGCGCCGCCGTGATGTAGTCGAGTCGGAGCGCGAGCGGTTCGCCGTGGAAGTTGCCGCCGGAGAGGACCGCCGCTCGATCCGTCCCGCTCGCACGCGGATCGGCATCGTCGGCGTCGAAGACGAGCGGGTTGTCCGTCGCGCTGTTGAGTTCGATCGCGACGGCTTCGCGGAGGTGGGCCACGGCCTCGCGAACCGCGCCGTGGACCTGCGGGAGACACCGCAGCGAGTAGGCGTCCTGCACCCGATCACAGTTCCGATGGGACTCGACGATCTCCGAGTCGGCCGTCAACGACCGGATTCGCTTGGCGCTCTCGCGGTGGCCCGAATGAGGACGAACCTCGGACAGCACGGGGTGGGAAGGAACCGTGGAACCCATCGTCACCTCCGTCGTGAGTGCGCCGGCCGCGTCGGCCGCCTCGACGACGCGTTCGGCGTCGACGACGAGCAGCGCCGCCAGGCCGACGGTGAGTTGCGTGCCGTTGATCAGCGCCAGCCCCTCCTTCGGGGCGAGCGACAGCGGGTCGAGCCCCGCGGTCGCGAGCGCCTCGTCGCCCGGAAGTCGCCGGCCTGTCATCGGTTCGTCGGCTCGGTCGGTGGCCGCACCCGAATCGCGGCCATCGGTCGCCCCATCGCTCCGGTCGACGATTGCTTCGCCCTCACCGATCAGGACCAGCGCCATGTGCGAGAGGGGCGCGAGGTCGCCACTGGCGCCGAGGCTGCCCCGGGACCGGACGACCGGGTGAATCCCCTCGTTCAGCATCGTCACGAGATGGTCGACGAGGATCGGGCGGACGCCGGAGTGGCCCTTCGCGAGGGCGTTCAGCCGGGTGACCAACATCGCGCGCACGGCCTCGCGACCGAGTTCGTCGCCGGCGCCAGAGGCGTGGCTCCGCAGCAGGTTGTGCTGGAGTCGCTCGAGTTCGTCGGGTTCGATCCGCTCGTCGACGAGTTCGCCGAACCCGGTGTTGACGCCGTAGACTGGCTCGCCCGAGGCGACGACGTCTTCGATTCGCTCTCGCGCGGTCTGGACGTTCGCCATCGCCTCGTCCGTCAGTTCGACCGGCGCGCCGAGTCTGGCGACGCGTTCGACGTCGGCAGGCGTGAGCGTCTCGCCGTCGACACGAACGGGGTCGTCCCCCGTCGGTCGCCGGGCGCGGTCGGTCGGCTCACCCATGGACGCGCTCGCCTCCCTTGAGGACGGTGTCGACGCGATTCACGCCGAAGCTGTAGGGAACGTGGACGTAACTCGGTGCGTCGAGTACGAGCAGATCACCGGGAGCGCCGGGGCGAATCGTACCGGCGGCCGTGGGAACACCGCTCGCTCCGCCGTCGCCGGCGTCGAGTGCTCGCGCGCCGCCGCGGGTGGCCGCTGTAAGCGCGGCTTCGGGGGTCATCTTCATCTTCGCACAGGCCAGCGCGACGGTAAACCCCATCGACTGTGCGTGACAGTTTGGGTTGAAGTCGGAGGCCAGCGCGACGGTCGCACCCGCCTCGCGGAACTGCGTCGGATCGGCGTACTCCGTGTCGAGCGAGAACGCCGCCGCGGGAAGCAGGGTCGCAACCACGTCGGCCTCGGCGAGCGCCGCGGCGTCCTCGTCCGTCGCACGCAGGAGGTGATCGGCGCTGACGGCCCCGACGTCCGCCCCAATCTGGGCGCCGCCGGTGCGGGCGAACTCCTCTGCGTGAATCTTCGGGGTGAGTCCGTGTTCGCGACCCGCTTCCAGAATCCGGCGGCTCTGCTCGGGCGTGAAGACGTCCTCCTCGCAGAAGACGTCGCAGAAGGTCGCGATGCCCTGGTCGGCGACGGCCGGGAGTTGCTCGTCGATCACCCGCTGGGTGTACCCCGCTGCGTCCTCGTCTTCGGGGACGGCGTGGGCGCCCATGAACGTCGGAACCACGTCGACCGGATGCGACTCGCCCGCCCGGTCGATGGCCGCGAGCAGGCGAAGCTCCGTCTCGCGGTCGAGCCCGTAACCGGACTTGACCTCGATCGTCGTCGTCCCGTGTTCGAGAGCCGCATCGAGCTGGGCCGTCAGGTTCGCGACGAGTTCGTCGTCGCTCGCTTCGCGAACGGCGCGAACAGTCCGGAGGATGCCGCCACCCTCGGCCAGGATCTCCTGGTAGTCCGCCCCCCGAAGCCGGGCGGCGAACTCGTCGGAGCGATCGCCAGCGAAGACGCTGTGGGTGTGTGAGTCGACGAAGCCGGGGATCACGCTCCGGCCAGTGGCGTCGACGGCCGTCTCGGCGTTCGCCGGCGGGTACTCGCGCGTCACCTCGTCCGTGGGCCCGACGGCAGCCACTGACCCGTCGACGATCGCGACGGCGGCGTCCTCGTACCGTTCGAGGGTCACGTCCGTGCCGGTGGCGTCCGAGTCCGGACCGACGACGACCTCCGCGGCGTCGTGGACGACCGCGTCGAGTTCAGACACTGGCCTCACCCCCGGCACCGTAGCCGGCGAGGCCATGCACGACCGTCCGGGCGGCGGCCCGCGCCGTTCGATCGCCGTCGTCCAGGCCGGGCGCGCACTCGACAACCTCGAACCCGGCGAGGCGATCGTCGGCGCAGGCTTCTCGCACACACGCGAAGAGTTCCCGTGCGGTGAGGCCACCGGGCGTCGGCGCGCTGACCCCCGGCGCCGCCGGCGCATCGAGGACGTCCAGGTCGACGCTGACGTAGAGGTAGTCCACGCCGGAGACCGTCCGCAACGCCCGGTCGAGCGCCGCGTCGCGATCCTCGCCGACGGCCTCCGCGGTCACCACCGCACCGCCTTCGCCCTGGAGCCACTCGACGTACGTCGTCGACGTCTCGAAGTGGCGCGCACCGACGACGGCGTAGGCGTCGAGGCCGCGGTCGTGCAACTGCCGGTAGGGCGTCCCGGAAGACGGCCCATCCGCGGGCTCGCGCACGTCGAGGTGGGCGTCGAAGTTGAGGACGCCGACCGACCCCGACTCGAGGAGGGGCGCGACGTTCGGGACGGTGAGCGAGTTGTCGCCACCGAGGAAGACGGGCAGGGCGTCGGTCGCGTGGAGGTCGGCGGTCACCGACTCGGTGAGTGCCTGGACGGCGGCGACGTCGGCCTGCTCGTCGAGATCCACGGCGTCCGTCGGCCATGCCACGTCGCCCAGGTCCCCCACGCGCCCGACGGGACCCGCGTCGACGTGATGCGTCTTGACGCCGGCCAGCGCCTCGCGAATCGCACCGGGCCCCTCACGAGCTCCGCGCCGGCCGATGACGGCGCCGTCGTACGGTTCGCCGAGGAGGACGGCGTCGAACTCGCCTGCGGTCGTCACGTCCGCCGGTGTGCCCGCCGCGTCCAGGGTCGCGGACTCGATCACGTCGCCGAACGTCTCGTCGTTCGGGTCGGTCGCCGACGACTCCCAGGCCGGTGGGTTCGAAATCGTGGCTTCGGCCATCAGTCACCACCTCGATCGCGCATGGGGATCGCGACGTCCGACTCGCGAGCGGTGTCGAGGGCCTCCTCGTAGCCCGCGTCGGCGTGGCGAATCACGCCCATCCCGGGATCCGTCGTGAACACGCGCTTCGCGGTCTCGGCCGCCTGCTCCGTCCCGTCGAGGACGACGTGGTTGTTCGTGTGCAGGGCGTTGCCGATGCCGACGCCGCCACCGTCGTGAACCGAGACGATGTCCGCGCCCGCCGCGCAGTTGAGCAGGGCGTTCAGGATCGGCCAGTCGGCCACGGCGTCGGTGCCGTCGCGCATGGCCTCGGTCTCGCGGTTGGGGCTCGCGACGGAACCGGCGTCCAGGTGATCGCGGGTGACGACGATCGGCGCCGTGATCTCACCCTCGCGGACGAGGTCGTTGATCCGCAGGGCGAAGCGGGCGCGCTCGGTAAGCCCATCTTCACCAGTGTGATACCCCAGCCAGCACACCCGCGACGGCAGTCCCTGGAACTGTACCTGCTCCTGGGCGAGTTCGATCCAGCGCCCTAACGACTCCTTCTCGGGGAACAGGTCGAGGACGGCCTCGTCCGTGCGGTAGATGTCCTCGGGATCGCCGGAGAGCGCGGCCCAGCGGAAGGGGCCACGGCCCTCGCAGAACTGCGGGCGGATGTACGCTGGGACGAAGCCGGGGAAGTCGAACGCCGTTTCCATCCCGCGCTCGTCCTGTACCTGGCCACGAATGTTGTTCCCGTACTCGAAGGCGATCGCGCCGCATTCCTGCAGGTCGAGGATACCCTGGACGTGGCGTTCCATCGTGTCGATGCTCTCTTCGACGTAGCGATCCGGATCCTCGTCGCGGAGCGAGTCGGCCTCGGCGACGGTGTACCCCGACGGATAGTAGCCCTCGAGGGCGTCGTGGGCGCTCGTCTGGTCGGTGACGATGTCGGGCACGAACTCGCGTTCGAGCATCGCTTCGAGCATGTCCGCGGCGTTCATGTGCACGCCGACGCTGTACGATTCACCCGCCGCGGCGGCCGCCTCGGCGCGCTCGATGGCTTCGTCGAGGTCGTCGGTCTTCTCCTGACAGTAGCCCGTCTCGATCCGGCGGTCGATGCGCTCCTCGTCGACCTCCGCCGCGATGCAGACGCCGCCGTTCATGGTGACGGCCAGCGGCTGGGCGCCGCCCATTCCGCCGAGCCCACCGGTGACGACGATGCGACCCTCGAGGTCCGTCTCGTCGTACTCTGCGCGTGCGAGCGCGGCGAGCGTCTCGTAGGTTCCCTGGATGATCCCCTGCGTGCCGATGTACGCCCACGACCCCGCGGTCATCTGGCCGTACATGATCTTGCCCTCGGCTTCGAGCTCGTGGAAGTGCTCCCAGTCGTCCCACTTCCCCACGAGATTCGAATTGGCGATCAGCACCCGCGGGGCCCGCTCGTGCGTCCGAAAGCGCCCGACTGGCTTGCCGCTCTGGACGAGCAGCGTCTCGTCGTCCGCGAGATCCCGCAACTCCTCGACGATGGCGTCGTAGGCATCCCAGCTCCGGGCCGCGCTCCCGGTCCCGCCGTAGACGACGAGCTCCTCGGGTTTCTCGGCCACCTCGGGATCGAGGTTGTTGTTGAGCATCCGGAGGGCGGCCTCCTGACGCCACCCCTCGCACTCGATCTCGGTGCCAGTCGACGCACCCTGGTACGCCCGCCAGGTGTCGCTGGGCTCACCACGGTCGAACGGCTCGGAAGTGTCCTGCATACCTGTCTCTCGACCGCGTCCGTCAAAACGTCTCACCCCACCGCATGGAGGTGGGTTGAAGTACGTCCGGGACGAGTCGCCTGCATGCACGAAGCGACGTTCCGCCTCGAACCCGCCGGTCCGTACGGCGAGCCGACGGCCGGGACCGACACCACCGTCGCACTCTGGTGTAACGACCACGCGGACCTGCTCTCGATCCGCGGCGACCCGACCGCCGTCCTCGCGGCTGTCGACGAACGTGTCGGCGTCGGTGACCGAATCGACCGCGGCGATCGAACCCTGGCCGTCACCGCGGACTGCCTCGGCGAGGAGGGCGGCACTGTGGATCGCTCCCTCCGGCGACACGGGTGTCTCCTCGTCCCGCCGCTACGGTACGAACGCGGTACCAAGCTCGTCCAGGTGCTCGCACTCGACCCGGACGACCTCACAGCGCTGTACCGCGATCTCGTCGACGAGAGTTCGGTCACCGTCGAATCCAAGCGCTCGTTCGACCAGCCGGACGCGGGTGAAAACCGGGGGCGGTCCCCGTTCGACACGGCGCCGACGCTGTCACCACGGCAACGGGAAGCGCTCACGACCGCCCACGAACGCGGCTACTACGAGCGACCGCGCGAGGTGACCGCCGAGGCCATCGGGACGGAGCTGGACGTCACCCGCCGAACGGCGGCCGAACACCTCCGACGTGCCGAGCAGAAAGTGATCGACGCGTACGTCGAGCGATCGGCGCATCGGTAGCGAATGCACCAGTTCTGCAAGCTGGAGTGACCAGGTTCGAGAGCACGACCAGCCATTCTATTTGGGTCACTGTTCGCTTGATCCTATCCGCTAACCAGTAGCTATATTATCCATTACGTCGACCATTCGCACGGAAGCCGCGTCCGCACGGGTACGAAAGTGCCCCGGGTGTTAGAGCACCCGAGACGTGGCTTCCAAATCCTTCACGGGATTTTGTCAGCCATGTTCCGCAACACACCATCGAGACAAAAAGGTCTCGCACGGCCGTTGCCTAGAGAGTCGTATCGCTACCCGTCTCGAAGCTTCGTTTTCCGGGATTGGGGGCCGAGTCGCTTCGAGCAGTTCGACCGACAGAACTGCGAGGTGCTCGGATGAAATCCGTCGAGCGAGAGCGTGACGGGACCGGCGATACGGCTCACGATCAGGAGTGCTATCGGTGTGATCGGGACGTGGCACCGGCGCGGCTCTTTCGGCTCGTCTCCGAGCCGCCGGCCGCGCTCTCACACGACTACCAGACCGCGGAGCGGTTCTGTTGTCCGGACTGTGCCGCCGCGATGAACCTCTCCGAGTTCTCGGAGCGATTGAAAGCACACGCTCGTCGGGGTTAGGAAATATAAGATGCCAAATTCACATGGTTTATAAAACATGCCGTGGGCTACCACATAGTATTCATTTGTGAATGGGTGTCCGAACCTTTCGCAACAACTATTTAGCAACATATCATTTCTATTTGTAATTGATGTACACTAGACGGACAATGCTTCGTGGTGGGTGCGCCACGATTGTAGCTGGAGTAACTGCGTCAGCAGCTGGATGTCTCACTGACGGGGAGCAAGCCAATAATTCTGCCGAGGAGTACAATAGTGCGGTTGACTTACTCAAGCAAAATAGTGAAGTTTTCAACGAATACGGTTCGCAGGAAGAGTTGCCGGATTCATTTAACAAGGAAGAGATTCACCGCCGTGTCAATTCTGCCGAGCAGCATTTAGATGAGGCGAAAAGCGGTGCGGATGATGAACTGTCGGCAAAAATAGACAATGCAGAGGCCATTGCAAAATACCAGCGCAAAGCAGCGAGTTATAACGCATTATTAGTTGATCAGAAGCATTGCATGGACAGTTTCGGTTCACTATCTTCGGCCGAAAGGTGGGAAGATGCAAACAAGAAAATTAAGGAGTGCGTGTCGGGATTTGACGAAACCGAAAAAGCGCTGACTGAAACCCAATCAGCGTATAATGACATAGATCAGGAACTATTGGACGAAGAGGGCCGATTGGAGGTAGAAGATCTTGGCGATGAGCTGCAATTTGAAGAAGAAACGTTGAATGTTGTAGGAGAATTGATAAACAGTTTTGATCTCTTCGCCGAGGGAATGCCAGTTCTCATGGGTGGGTTCGAGGATTATGAAGCCGAAAATTGGCATAGTTCCCAAGAGAAGTTTGAAGAAGCGAGAGATACGTTTGCACAAAGTGAGGGACGACTCTCCGAATTGGAAAACGACCCAGATCTGCCAGCGTCATTTGAATCTGATGTTGTGGAGACGCGTTGTTATGTGGATGCACTACGAGAAGGTACAGATTACTGGGCAAAGTCCGCCGCCGCGGCGAATCGTAGGAACTGGAACGACGCCGAATATTACGCCCAAGAAGGAAACACAGCATTCGATCGCTGCAGCATGTAACATATAGAAGATTGTTCTAATTTTCCTAACTTCTTCAAATTCATCACACCCTCCAACTCGAATGTGATGTCGGATCACGCCGGTGACTGATGAGGTTCAAGCTACGCCCAAACCGTCCTGCTTACCCACCACGTTCCCTGCGCGGGCTACGACTGACGTCCTCAAATCCCGCGTTACGCAGACACGTCTCTCACGTTCGTTCGAGACGCTCACGGATCGCTCCGCTCGCCGTTCGCAAAACCGAGAGACTCACTGACGTTCGTCTCTCGCATGCGAGGGTTGGGATTTGAACCCGATGGCGAGACGGTCGCCCTCGCTTCGCTCGGTCGCTGCGACTCGCGTGGTTCAAATCCCTTCTCGATTGCCGCTGCTCGCGAATTGCTCGCAGCACAAATGCGAGGGTTGGGATTTGAACCCAAGGACCCCTACGGGAGCGGGTCTTAAGCCCACCGCCGTTGGCCTTGCTTGGCTACCCTCGCGGGAATGCATCTGCCCATTGCTTGGGGGTGTGGATGGGTGTTTCGGTGTTCGGTTGGGCGGCGCATTGCTGGTGCGGTTTTTGGTGAGAGTTTGCCAGTGGTAGGAGCGAAGCGACTGGAAGGCAAGGTACCTGTCCGAAAGAGAAAAACGTCGGCGAAGCGGACCCCCATCAGCTTCACCGACCCCCCATCCCTGACTCTCGTCAGGTACTTCGACGGTTGGGATCAAGAACCATTAATATTTCTATTCACTCCGAAGCGGAATGCAGGGAGTGGGACTTACTCGTCGTCGAGGGTGACGGAGTCGATCGTGATCGGGTCGGTCGGTTTGTCGTTGGCGTCGACGTCGGTCGAGCCGATGTCGCTAACGACGTCCATGCCGTCGGTGACCTCGCCGAAGACCGCGTGTCGGTCGTCGAGGTGGGGCTGGGCGTCGAGGGTGATGAAGAACTGCGAGCCGTTCGTGTTGGGGCCGGAGTTGGCCATCGAGAGTTTGCCGGGGCCGTCGTGGCGGAGTTCGTCGTGGAACTCGTCGTCGAACTCGTAGCCGGGGCCGCCGCGGCCAGTTCCCGTCGGGTCACCGCCCTGGATCATGAAGCCCTCGATGACGCGGTGGAAGGGGACGCCGGCGTACAGCGAGTCACCGCGTGTCTCGCCGGACTCGGGGTCGGTCCAGGTCGTCGTGTCGGGAGCGGGTTCGTCGTCGGCCGCCGGATCGTGCTCGGCCAGGTTCAGGAAGTTCTCCACGGTTCGCGGAGCCCGCTCTTCGTACAGTTCGATCTCGATGTCGCCCTCACTCGTGTGCAGGGTTGCCGTTGGGTTTCCCATGTCCGCGCCGACGGGACGGGCGGTGAAAACGGTGGTGATTCGACGAACCCGCGAGTCGCCCACCCGCGGCGTCGAACGTGGTCACCAGCCGTACGACTCGTGGACGGCGAGTCCTTCCTCGAGCAGGACGGGACCGACGACGTCGGTTCGGTCACCCAGGACGTCTGCCGCACGGACGGAGGGTGTCCCACCGGTGAGGGCGGCGAGATCCTCGGCACCGACGCTGTAGACGACCCGAGCGAACCCGGCCGTGGCCATCCCGCCGGCGCACATCGGACACGGTTCCGTGCTGGTGTACATCACCGTCTCCGCGCGTTCCCCGGGAGTCATCTCGCGGACTGCCAGGTGGGCGAGGTGTAGTTCCGGGTGCCGGCGGATGTCGTCCTCGGTGACGATCCGGTTCGACGCCTCACGGACGATCTCGTCGTCTCGAACGAGGACGCTCCCGAAGGGCTCGTCACCTCGCTCGGCGGCCTCGTTGGCGAGCGCGAACGTCCGACGCATGTGGGAGTCGTGGTCGAAGTTGTCCAGGGAAACAGCCGTCACAGTAGTCGACTATCGGTCGCCACCTTTTAACAGCGAGGGAATACCGCCGTTCACGGTGGGCGGGAATCGCGTACGCTCTGTTCCATAACCGCCGTTCAACACCTGGCCAACCCCCCGACGATTATAACACTACACAACCACTTGTGGTATGTGGCATTGAAGCGTACCGCCCGCGTCAAACTCACCATCCCGGACGACCGGCGAGACGATCTCAAGCGAACGATGCTAACGTTTCGGGAGGTCGCCCAGCAGTTCGTAGACCGGGGCTGGGAACGCAACGAGGACGGCTACGTTATCACAGCAAGGTCGCACCTTCAGTCACTCGTCTACAAACAAATCCGCGAAGACACCGGTCTACACTCGGATCTATGCATCGGTGCAGTCAATCTCGCGGCAGACAGCCTTCGGAGTGCGGTCGAACGTATGAAGGCCGGCAAGCGGGCAGGCAAACCGACGTTCACCGCTCCGACGATGACGTACAACACCAACGCGGTGTCGTACTTCACGGATGGCGACGAGTCGGGTTACTGCACGCTCGCAGCCTACGGTGGCCGGGTTCGTGCCGAATTCGTTTACCCACCGGACGAAGACTGCCCGCAACGGCAGTATCTTAGCGGGGACGGGTGGGAAGCGAAAGGCGCGACACTGCACTACGACCGCGACGGTGGCGACTACTACCTTCACGTCACGGTAGAACGCGACGAACCGGAAACGGAGTTGGGAGAGGCCGAGAACGGAACGGTTCTCGGCGTAGATTTAGGCGTGGAGAATATCGCCGTCACAAGCACGGGAACGTTCTACTCCGGTGGGCTGTTCAATCACCGCCGAGACGAGTACGAACGGATCCGTGGATCGTTGCAACAGACCGGCACGGAGTCGGCACACAGAACCATCGACCAGATCGGGAACCGAGAGCGGCGGTGGAACAACGACGTACTGCACCGAATCTCGAAAGCGTTGGTTCAAGAGGCGATCACGCACGACTGTTCTCACATCGCCTTCGAGGACCTGACCGATATTCGGGACCGAATGCTCGGTGCGAAGAAGTTTCACAGTTGGGCGTTCCGTCAACTGTACGAGTATGTCGAGTACAAAGCCGCCGAGTTCGGCATCCGAACTAAACAGGTCGATCCGGCATACACGTCTCAACGCTGTTCAAAGTGCGGGACGACACTCCGCGAGAACCGAACGTCACAAGCCGAGTTCTGCTGTCAGAAGTGTGGCTACGAGGTTCACGCAGACTACAACGCCGCGAAAAACGTTGCAACGAAACTACTCCGGTCGGAGCAGAAGTCTCCGTCCGGAGGGGCGACCAATCAACTCGCCCTGAAGTCGGGAACGCTGAACGGGAACGGCGAATTTACGCCTGCCTCTCCATAGGCCAAACCGGGAGTTCACCGACAAACGCCGGCCTTCAGGCCGGGGAAGTTGATACGGAAGGCGTTCACGCTCGCTCAGTTCCGCCAGACGGACTCCCGGACCGATACCTCTCTTCGACGTGACCAGTTCCCCATACGTACATACCGCCGTCCGTGGAAGACCCTGGCATGGCCGCAGGCACCCACACTGCAGCGCGCATCTCGCTGGCGACGCTCCCCTCCGGCGTCGAGGTTGCGACGACGATTCACACCTACGATGGGGCAACTGACGGCCCCACGCTATACGTTCAGGCCGCCCAGCACGGACGAGAGGTCAACGGAACGGCCGTCCTCCGCCGGTTTCACGATCGGCTCCCGCGAAACGGCCTCGCCGGGCGAATCGTGGCCGTCCCCGTCGCGAATCCGCTCACGTTCGATCGCGTCTCCTACACCACGCCCGAGATCATCGACAGCGTCAACCCGAACATGAACCGGGTCTGGCCGGGTGACGACGAGGGATCGCTCCACCAGCGCATGGCGGCCACGCTCTGGGAGTACGTCGAGCGCGCGGACGCCGTCGTCGACCTCCACACCGGCAGTCCCGACATGTACCCGCACGTCGTCTATCTCGACGGAAGTGATCGGTCGCGCGCACTCGCCAACGCGTTTGGCACCGACCTCTTGCTGGGCGAGGAAGCCGGTGAGGACGCCACCGACGAGTGGCATCGTCGCGGCTTCGCCGGCAAGCTCCGCGTGGTCGCCGACCGCGAGGGGATCCCGGCTATCACTCCCGAACTCGCCCACAATCGCGAGATCGTCGACGACGTCGTCGAGGCGGGTGTCGACGGCCTGCTCGACGTCTGCCGACACCTCGGGATGCTCGATGGTTCCGTCCCAGCACGAGACCAGACCGTCGCCAGAAACCATCTCGGGCAGGTCACCGCGTCGGCGTCGGGGCTGTTCCGCCCGAAGGAGACGCTCGAACTCGGCGACTCGATCCCGGCCGGCGCCGCCGTCGGGACGGTCTACGATCCGACGACGTACGAGACACTCCAGAACGTCGCCACCGATCGCGCGGGGATCCTGTACGCGCTCACCCGGGAGGCGACCGTCATGGCTGGCGACAAACTGGCGAGCGTCGCGATCGTTCGAGACGAGTGAGCCGCCGGTCAGCAACGTGACGGCGTTCCAGCGGGAGTGTGGCGACCGGCAGCCCGTTACCCGGCGTCGGTCGGCCACGCCATGATGGTATCGAAGTCACCGGGCGGTATCGGCCCGTCGAGGAGGGGGTCGTCGGTCTCGACCATCCAGGTGTGAAGTCGCTCGGCGAGGTCGCGCCGGCGATCCTCGTATCGGGGCTCGTTCGCCACGTTGTCCACTTCGGTAGGACCCTCGTAAAGGTCGTAGAGTTCTTCGAACGGACGAGTCGGGACGGCGTAGGCCTCGCGAACTTCGCGCCCGGACTCGCTCGCAAAGACGTCTCTCGGCAGGTACACCCGCGGGAGGTACCAGAAGTTGCGGATGTACTTGAATCGGTCAGTTCGAATGGCACGAATCGGGTTGTACATGTCGTGCCAGGTCATCTCGAGGAAGAGTTCGTCGCGGTGTTCGTCATCCGCACCACTGAGTAGCGGTCGAAAGCTCCGACCGTTGACCGCAGTCGGCAATGGGACGTCGAGCAGATCGAGCAGCGTCGGGGTGACGTCGACGTTACTGACGAGAGCGTCGAACTCGCGGCCACCGCTCGCGAGTTCGGGGTGGGACATGATCAGCGCGGCTTCGACCCCGGGGTCGTAGCACGTCCCTTTCGCGCGGGGGAACGCGATGCCGTGCTCGGTCGTGAAGACGACGAGCGTCTCCTCGTCGAGGCCAGTCTCTGCGAGGCACGTCCGAATGCGGCCGACGGCGTCGTCGATCGCGTAGACCATGCCGTGCATCTCCGAAAGGTCCTGCCTGATCCCGCGGCGATCTGGAAGGTACGAGAGGGGCCCGACGTCGTCCGGATCGTCGGCATCGTAGCGACCGCGCTGGAACCCGTATCGGCCGTTGGACTCTTCGACCCGGTGCAGTTCGAAGAAGCCCACCGACGCGAAAAACGGCGCGTCGAACGCACGCTTCTCGAGGAACGTCGTCACGACGTCGGTCACGTTCGTCGCCCGGTTGACCTGGTGGACGGCAGGCGAGACCCCCGGATACAGATTCCCTTCGGAGTGGACGTACTCGTATCCCAGCCGGTCGGTGTCCTGCGTGATGTGCTGGAGCCCGAAGAGGTGCGTTTCGTAGCCAGCCTCGGCGAGGTAGTGCGGCAGAATGCGTTCGTCGTCATTTAGCTCCCACTCCCCGTGAGCGAGCCCCATGAGTCCGTTGACGTGCGGGTAGCACCCGGTCATGAGACTGCCGCGACTGGGCGAACACTGCGGTGCCGTCCCGAAGTGATTCTCGAATCGAACGCCCTCCGCCGCAAGCGCGTCGACGTTCGGCGTCTCGATCGGAGCCCCGTAGCAACCGAGATACTGACCGAGATCGTGGCAGTGGATCAAGAGGACGTTCGGCGTCGCCGTGGCCATACGCGGCGAACCACGACTGCCGGCAAAACGGTTGGCTCGCCTCGCCGAAATTGAATCAGGTTCGTGCGGGCTACCACGGGCTCAGTGACGAACAGGGTGGCACACTAGCTAGCGAGACGTCACACCGCGAGGCGGTCGGCGAGCGACGCAGCCTGGTCGGTGAGTTGCGTCGTCGTCTCCGACGCCGTTTCGAGGTGGGACGTGATCGCGCGATACAGGCCGGCGGTGTCGAGTTCACCGGTGTCGTCCCGCCACTGATCGGCGTCTCGCACGGCCGTTCCGCACGATGGACAGGCCTCGGTCCCGAGGATCGACTCAAGACAGACGTGGCAGCGTCCCTCCACGGAGACGGCGGTCTCGACGAGACCGAGAACCGTTCGAAGCTGGCGCTGGAGGGCCGTCGCAGTGTTCAGGACCGTCTCGAACGCCTCCACGGTGGCCCGGTCGAGGTCCGTGTCGGCCAGCACGGGCTCGGAGACGGCGTATTCGTCTGCCGACGGATCGGTGCCCAGCGGGTCGAGCGCGGACCGGTCGACGCCGGCAGCCGCCAGGTGTCGATCGACGACAGCCAGGCCGAGAGCGCTCCGTCGCCGCCCGTCGCGGTACTCGCGGCGACCATCGTCGTCGTCCAGCCCGCCGGTCGTCTCGGTCGCGAGCGCCGCGATATCCGCGACCACGCTCCCCTGGGTCTTCGTCACGGTTCGAAGGAACCCCATCCCACCAGCGGCCGGGTCGCCGGCCAGGCGATCTCGCCACGCCGGGGTCGCTCCGTCGAGAAGCGCCGCACAGTCGGCACAGACAGTCACCATTTCGGCCCCACTGTGGCGTTCGCCGGGATCCCAGACGGACGCGTCGGGATCGCGATCGGCCGTCAGGGCCGTGTCGCAGTTGACGCACCGGCGCCCGTCACGATCGAGGACGTCGATCGAGTCAGTCACGACCGACTCGATACGGGCAGTCGCGAAAAACGTTCGGATCGGAGTCACCGGCAGTCGAGGGGGAGGAGTCGTGAAATCGGTGGCAGGGACGTCCTCCTCAACAGCGGCGCGCGTCGACCGTCCAGTCGTGCTGGGCGTACTCGATCGCGGTCGATGGGTTGGGAAGCGCATCGTACCGGGCGAGAAAGTCCCGGATGCCGTCGAGGCCGCCGAAGTCCCCGCGATACCGTCGGAAGAGGTGAGGGATAGCGACGAGGTCACGCTCGCGGTCGTACGTCACGGTCTCCGCCAGGAACCACTCGGTGGCGACGTCGAGTTCGTCGTCGACGTCCGGCGGTGAATAAATCGTCACCGGTGGAGAGTGCTCGCCAGCCCCAGAGAGGGCGAAGTGAACGCGCGGATCACACGCGGCCAGTCGAAACCGCCGTTCGAAGGACGAGGGAAACAATCGCGGCACGTACCCCCAACCCCATCGCGCCCGGGAGTGACGAAGTATCCCGTCGCGAACGTCGTTGAGACTCAGACTGGTCCCCGCAATCTCGAATCGATCGCGGGAGAAGAACGCCCAGCGATCGAACCGGGAGTCGCTCAGTCGCGCACCGTGGTCTTCGATGAGGAGCTGGACGAACGCGTTGAAGACGTTGAGCCAGAACGCGAGCCGTCGTGGCCGGGTCGAGAGCGACCGCTCTAGCCGGTCGGGATCGAGGCCGGCGAGCTGGGACCGAAGCGAAGTCGATTCGCGATCCGTCTTCACCGAGTACAGCAGGTCAGCGGAGACGGAGAGCGGATCGAGCTGGGTCGACATTCGGTCGGTGTTCGATGCCAGCCCTATTGAAAGAGGTCTGTGACCAATCCTGACTCTCGCGACCGACCCAAGATAACGGGTCGGCTACTGGACCGGGACAGGTGTATGGGCACCCTACTCGATCAGTCCATGCGGACGGTTCGGCTCGCCGATCGATTCACGCGGGCGGCACGCATCGTGATCAGTTCACACGGGCAGAGAGCATCGTGACCGGGTCACGTGGGCGGGCACGCATCGTGCCCAGTTCACGCGAGCGGACAGGCATCGTGATCAATTCACGCGGGCGGCTCAGCGAGCTACCCCATTCACCGCACCGTGCCCACCGCTCGTGTCGGCGGACGGCCAGGGTCTGCGTACGGGCGGTGACGACGATCGTCGGTGCCATGGGTTTACGCGGTTCGGCGGTGTCGATCACCCGGGTGTTACACGAGTGGACAGAGCGACCGGGACGCTCGTCACGATCATCGCCGTGCTCGCCTTCCTCTCCGTGTTGCTCCTCCTGCCGTTCGTCCAGTACGTACTGCTGGCGATTTTGCTCGCGTACGTCCTCAGACCACTTCAGGGACCACTGGAACGGCGAACCACACCCGGTGTCGCGGCATTCGCTCTGACGATCCTCGCCGTCGCGGTGTTCGTCGTCCCGATTTCAGTGATCGCCGCCCTCGTCGCGGAGGATGCCGTCGCGTTCGCGGGCGACGTCGATCCGAGCGCCGACCAGTTACAGGAGGTCGAACGGCTGATCGCCGACTGGACGGGGTACCAGGTGGACCTCGCTGCGCTGGCCGGCGAAATTGCCGAACGGATCGGCGACGTCCTCCTCGGACAGACGACCCAGATATTTGCCCAGATTACCCACACCCTGATCGGCCTCGGCACGGCGCTGTTCGTGCTGTACTACTTCCTCAAAGACGGGCACCGACTCGTCGCCTGGCTTCGAGAGATGACCCCACTGCCACCCGACCTGCAGGATCGGTTCTTCGAACGGATCGACGCCGTGATGCGGGCCGTGCTGGTGGGCCACGTCTTCATCGCGTTCGTCCAGGGACTCCTCGCCGGCCTCGGGCTCATCCTGACCGGCGTCCCGAACGCCGCCTTCTGGACGGTCGTCATGATGATCCTCGCACTGGTTCCGCTCGTCGGTGCCTTCATGATCTGGGGGCCGGCCGTGGTCTACCTGTACGCCATCGGCGACACCTACCTCGCGGGGGCGCTCTTCCTCTACAGTGCCATCATCGTGAGTATCTCCGACGACTACCTCAGGCCGGTCGTCGTCGACCGCTACGCGCGCATCAATCCGGCGGTCATCATCCTCGGCGTGCTCGGCGGCGCCTACGCGTTCGGGATCATGGGGCTGTTTTACGGCCCCGTCGTGCTGGGTGCGCTGCTCGCCGCCGTCGAGGTGTTAGACGAGTACTGGGATCGGCAGGCGAGCCCGTTCGAGACGTCGTGAGGTGGACCCGCTCTCGCGGACCCAGCCGCGAGGTGCGCTGTGCGAGCAAGCGGAAACGTCGGGCTTTTGGCCCGCCGGCCCCCAGTACCCCACGAACATGGCCCGGTACCACATCGAGACGTACGGCTGTACGTCCAATCGTGGGGAGAGCCGCCAGATCGAGCGGCGACTCCGCGACGCGGGCCACCACCGGGTCGACGGGGTCGACGAGGCAGACGTAGCCATCCTCAACACCTGCACGGTCGTCGAGAAGACCGAGCGGAACATGCTCCGCCGAGCCGAGGAACTGGCCGACGAGACGGCCGACCTCTACGTCACCGGCTGCATGGCCCTCGCCCAGGGCGAGGAGTTCGTAAACGCCGGCGTGGATGCCGACGTCCTCCACTGGGACGAGGTCCCCGAGGCCGTCACGAACGGTGAATGCCCGACGACGACGCCAGACGCCGAGCCCATCCTGGACGGTGTCGTCGGCATTCTGCCGATCGCGCGCGGCTGTATGTCAGACTGCTCGTACTGCATCACCAAGCACGCCACCGGCAAGATCGACTCGCCGTCGATCGAGGAAAACGTCGAGAAAGCCCGCGCACTGGTCCACGCTGGCGCGAAGGAACTGCGCATCACCGGCCAGGACACCGGTGTCTACGGCTGGGACGACGGCGAGCGCAAGCTCCACCGCCTCCTCGAACGTATCTGTGCGATCGAGGGCGACTTCCGGGTCCGGATCGGGATGGCCAACCCGAAGGGCGTCCACGGCATCCGGGAAAAACTCGCCAGCGTCTTCGCCGACAACGAGGAACTGTACGACTTCCTGCACGCACCCGTGCAGTCGGGCTCGGACGACGTCCTCGGCGACATGCGCCGACAGCACCAGGTCGAAGAATACGTCGAGGTCGTGGAAACGTTCGACGACGCGCTCGAGTACTGGACGCTCTCGACGGACTTCATCGTCGGCTTCCCCACCGAGACCGACCACGACCACGCCCAGTCGATGGCCCTGCTTCGGGAGACCCGTCCGGAGAAGATCAACGTCACGCGCTTCTCGAAGCGCCCGGGAACCGACGCCGCCGACATGAAGGGCCTCGGCGGGACCATCAAGAAGGAACGCTCGTCCGAGATGAGCGAGGTCAAGCGCGAGCTCGTCCGCGAGGCATACGCCGATATGGTGGGCGAGACACGCGAGGACGTCCTCGTCGTCGAGGAGGGAACCGGCGACTCGGTGAAGTGTCGTGACTCGGCCTATCGGCAACTCATCGTCCAGTCGGCGAGCGAGTACGGCCTCGAACCCGGCGACTTCGTCGATCTCGAAGTGACGGCAAACGAGACGATGTATGCGTTCGCCGAGCCACTGTAGCGACGCCCGCTTCCAATTTCTGCCTGGCCGACTCGGCCGACCCGCTGAAACACCGGTTTCACCGAGTGACGCTGTTCACCGAGTGGCGCCACCGGCGACTACCACTCGAACTCGACCGCCCGACCTTCCCCCGGGACCGTCGCGTCGTCGAAATTCGCGAAGGCTTCGTGAAGTGCGTCGTAGGTGTCTTCGATCGCCTGGACGATGACCTTGGTGTCACTGATGACGGGCATGAAGTTGGTGTCGCCGCCCCAGCGCGGGACGACGTGCGTGTGCACGTGATCGTCGATGGAACCGCCAGCTGCGTTTCCCAGGTTCAACCCCGCATTGTACCCGTCGACCCCAAGTGCCGCGTCGAGCGCCTCGAAGGTTCGCTGTTTCAATCGCGCGTGATCGAGCAACGTTTCCTCGTCGAGCGCCGCGTATTCACCCGTGTGCGTCCGCGGAATGACCATCACGTGACCCGGGTTGTACGGATAGTTGTTCATGAGGACGAAACTGCGTGGGCTTCGAGCCACGACGTAGTTGTCGCGGTCGGCCGTCTCTTCCGGCAGTCGACAGAAGATACACCCCTCGTCGTCCTCGCTTCGGTCGCGATCGACCCACTCGATGCGCCACGGCGCGAACACCTGCTCCATACCGCTCTCTCGGCGACCCGGGGCTAAAGTTCCCCTGTCCACCGTCGGGCCGCACGCCTCTATGTGGGCCACCACTGCCACGTCGTACCAGGCGAAGGTCGGCCACTGGCACCCGACGATAATACCAACTGAGGAAACTGTAATTACGCCCACACCAAGCGGATTTTACGGTCTTAGATCAGTTGGTAAACGATATTGGACTTCCTGAGCAGTTATTCGATCGATGCCGTCGCAGTCTCGTGGTTTTGCGAATCAGTCCTCGAAATCAAACGCGGATTTATACACTATGTACGAAGAGTATCATCGTGATGGCAACGACTGACAACAATTTCAGCGGGCTTACCGAGCACTGCGAGGACTGCGACCTCGATACCCTCCACGATGTCTCGGTCCAGATTCGTACCGAGAGCAGAAAGGAGGAGAACGCGCAGTTCTCGCGTGAGCCCTACCGGGTCACGGAGTGCCAACGCTGTGGCGCTCGCAGGAGCCAGCGTATGAACAACGCCTGACCCGACCGGACGAAACCCAACGAGGCCTGGACGATCGCGACCGCCCATCGGCTGGGTGTCGGTAGCCTCCCCCTCGTACCAAACTACGGTGAACGGGGGAACCGAGCAACCGCACGACCGAGGGTGGACAGGCGAGCAACGCCACGATCGGGAAAACGGGCAGGGACGCACCCGAACGAGCGACGAGCGCGGTTACGCTGTCGTCACTTCACAGCCGTCCGGCGTCACGATGATCGTGTGTTCTTTCTGGCTGACGAGACAGCCGTCGTCCTCTTTGAGGACGGGATAGCCGTGGACGATGTCGTTTCGCTTCAGCCGCCGGAGTGCCATCTCGGCCCGGCCGGTCTCGAGCCACCGAGTCGCGAACGGCAGCGTCCGAAACTCCTCGGTGATCTGGTCTAACGCCTGTCTGGCCTGCCGGTTCCGGATCGTCCCCTCCCGTTCGAGCGAGAAGATCTCCTCGGAGGCGCCCTCGGTGACCTTGCCGCCGCCGTCGGTCGCGAACGGTTCGATCGCGACGACGTCACCAACTTCGAGGGTCGTCCCCTGCGAGACTGCCCGGTTGGGAATCGTCGGACTGGTGTGTTGTTCCCAGTGTCCGAGGCCGTGACCGGTCAGATTGACGACCGGGTTGAACCCGTAGTCGTCGATGACCGACTCGATCTCGGCGCCGATCTCGCCCGTCTCCACACCGGGTTCGATCATGTCGAGCGCGGCCTCGAGCGCCGCAGCCGGTGCCTCGGCCAGGTCGTCGTGGCCGGAGAGATCGACCGTGATCGCCGTGTCGGCCAGCCAGCCGTCGACGTGAACGCCGATGTCCAGATTGATCATCTCCTCCCCGAACGTGGTCTCGTCGTCGATGCTCGGCGTCGCGTGCGCGGCCTCCTCGTCGATCGAGATGTTGACCGGGAACGCGGGTTTCCCACCGAGTTCTCGAATCCTGTCCTCGGCGTACTCGGCGACCTCCAGGTGCGAGACGTCTACCTCGACGCGATCGGCCGTCTCCTCGCGCACCTGCGCCAGGATCTCGCCCGCCTCGCGATGCTTTGCGTACTGCTCGGTCTCGAGATCGACTTCGGAATCAGCCATGGGTGGGGTTTGGTGGGTCGACAAAAAGAGATTGCGTCTCCGCCAGTCGAACCTGGCGTCGCAACACCGTCCGATCTGCCGCGACCAGATATGTACTGGTATAGAGACCACTGAGCGATACTGATGCCACCCAACTCCTCAGTACCAATCATATAAAGCGTAATACAGGTATGTGTCGGAAATTCCCTCGTGCTGCGCACCGCTTCGTACGGAGACACAGCCGTCCCGTTCGTTGAACACTGGATCGAGCCTACAACCTGGGACAACGTGTACGTGATCGGAGACGTCCACGGCTGTCGAGGCGCGCTCGACGATTTGGTCACCACGATCGGCGTCGACGATGATGACCTCGTCCTGTTCGTCGGTGACCTCGTTCGGAAAGGACCCGACGGCGGGAGCGTCGTTCGATTCGTCCGACGACACGAGAACATGCTTGCCGTCAGAGGGAACAACGAGCAGAAACTCCTCGACGAGGAGATCACCTGTCCCTCCGTGGGGCCATCGGAGCGGGCGTACCTGCGCACGCTCCCCGATGCGATCCGATGGGACGGTGGATTGGTCGTTCACGGCGGCCTCGATCCCGAACGTGAGGTGCACGCACACACGCGCGACGAGCTACAGACGATGCGCTCGCCGACTGGCGACGGCTACGATGGTCCGTTCTGGTTCGAGCGCTACGAGGGCCCACCGCGCGTCTTCTTCGGCCACACCGTGCTCTCCGACCCAATCGAGGACGAGTGGATCGTCGGGCTCGATACCGGGTGTGTCTACGGTGGGCAACTCGCCGCCTACGACCTCACGAACGAGCGGTTCGTCACGGTCGATGGTCAGCCCCACCAGGAGCGAGCGTCGGCGAAGATCGTGTCTCACTGGGGGTCGAGGTGAGGTGAGGGGAATGGAGGGTGGTGACCAGGCAGAGCCTGTACAGGATGGAGAATCGAGTCACGGTCGATCGACGGCCGCCGGCTCCGGACACAATGAGACAGCCGACTCGTCCGCGGACGTATCCGACGCTACCGAGGGCGACGGGAACGCGATCACGTTCCGATCCATGGTCGAAGACGAGCCTGCCCGTCCCGACAGCGCCGAGCGAGCGACGGACGAGCGACTCGACGACGGCGACCTGACCGATCCCGTGTTCTATCTCGACCGCGAGCAAAGCGAACTCGCCTTCCAGCGTCGCGTCCTCGCCGAAGCACGCGACGAGACGAATCCACTGCTCGAACGAGTTCGGTTCCTGGCCATACTGACGGCCAACCTCGACGAGTTCGTCCGGAAACGGATCGGCGGTCTCGATCGTCGGCTCCGATCAGGATCGGACGAGCGCTCCCCAGCCGGCCGAACGACGGACCAGCGATTGACGGACGCACTCTCCGAAGCAGGCGCCATTCTGGCCGCCCAGGCACGCTGTTACAGTGAGGAAATTCGTCCAGCCCTGGCGGCCAACGGGATCGACATCGTCGACTACGACGCCCTCTCACCGGCCGCGGCGAACGCGGCTCGATCGACGTTCGAAGAGTCGATCCTCCCGACCCTGACCCCGCTGACCTTCGACCCGGCCCACCCGTTCCCGTTCATCTCGAACCAGAGCCTCTCGCTGGCTGTCCTCACGAGACGTGATTGTGACGACGGCGTCACGTTCTCGCGCATCAAGATCCCGCGCAACCGCGAGCGCTTCGTGTCGTTCGAGCCCGGATCGCAGTTCGTGCTCCTCGAAGACGTCGTCCGATCGAACCTCGACCTGTTGTTCCCCGACGTCGAGATCGTCGACACCGCGCTGTTCCGCGTGACGAGAAACGCCGAAGTGAGTCGCGCGGAGGAGGCCGACGACATGATCGAGGCGACCGAGTCGATCCTCGACCGGCGACGGTTCGGGAACGTCGTCCGCCTCGAGATCGAACCCGATGCGCCCGAGGCGATCGTCGACATCCTCGCGCGGGAGCTCGACCTGACCGATCGACAGGTGTTCTCACTCCCCGGCCCCCTCGAGTACCGCGACTTCAACCGGATCGCGTCGCTCGACCGGCCCGACCTCTCCGGGCCGGAGTGGACGCCCCAGCCCCACCCTCGTCTGGCGGCCGCCGCTCGCGACGAGAAACGGACCATCTTCGACGCGATCCGGGCGAACGACGTCCTCCTCCACCATCCCTATCACTCGTTCGAGAAGACGGTCTGTCGGTTCCTCGAGAAGGCGGCGAGAGACCCCGACGTGCTCGCGATCAAGGCCGCTATCTATCGAACGGCGAGCGATTCACGGGTCATCGAGAGTCTCCTCACAGCCGCACGAAACGGGAAACAGGTCGCGGTGATGGTCGAACTCGCTGCCAGATTCGACGAGCAAAACAATCTCGAGTGGGTCGAACGGCTCGAGGCGGAGGGGATCCACGTCGCCTACGGCACCATCGGGTACAAGACCCACAGCAAGGCCGCACTCGTCGTTCGCGACGAAGCCGACGGCGTCGGACTCTACTCCCACATCGGGACCGGCAACTACCACTCCGAAACCGCGAAGGGGTACGAGGATCTCGGATTGTTGACCGCCGATCCAGCGATCGGTCGTGACCTAGTCCGACTCTTCAACTACTACACCGGACAGACCTTACACGGCGACTACGAGGCGTTGCTGGTCGCTCCGGTCGAATTACGAGAGCGACTGCGAGCGGTGATTCGAGCGGAGGCCGAACGCGCGCGAGCCGGCGACGATGCGCGACTAATCGTTAAGGTGAACCGACTCGAAGATCCGGCGTTGATTCGCGAACTGTACCGGGCGTCGATGGCCGGCGTCGAGATCGATTGCCTGGTTCGGGGAATCTGCCGACTCCGCCCTGGAATCGGCGGGATCAGCGAGACGATCACCGTCCACAGCATCGTCGGTCGATTCCTCGAACACTCGCGGATCGTCTACGCACGCGACGGTGGCTCTGAGCGGTACTACGTCGGCTCGGCCGACTGGATGCAACGGAATCTCGACGACCGCATCGAGACGCTCGTCCCGGTCGAGGCTCGCCCGTTGCGTGACCGACTCGACGCGATCCTCGAGACGCTGCTCGCAGACGAACGCAACCGGTGGGTGATGCGAAGCGACGGCTCGTACGAACCCGTTCCTGCAGGCGACGACCCCGTCGACGCACACACGATATTCATGGATCGTGCAAGGCGAGACGCCCGAATACTCAACGAAAACTCGGCCGACAGCTAATCACTTCGACAGCTGATTAGTTTAGAAAGCAGGGCCTGCAGCCCGTCCCCTCAGTCCCAGGCCACAGCCGTCTGCATCCCCTCGCTGTTGAACGCCGATCCGACGGTCCCGTCCGCGTCGATGGCGATGACGCCGGCGTTTGCGCCGGTGAGTTCGCCGAACTCCTCCATCGCGAGCGTCGTCGCCGCGTCGGCGTCGAGCCCGCGCTCGATGTGGCGGGCAACCCGTCGCGAGAGCGTGACCCGGGCGATGTCCTCCCCGGCGCCCGTGGCGCTGACTCCTGCCGCCGGACAGCAGTAGAAGCCGGAGCCGACCTGCGGAACGTCGCCGACGCGGCCCGCGAACGCGAGCCATCGCCCACCCGTCGAGGTCGCCGCCGCGATCCGGTCGCCGTCGCGGGCGACGGCACCGACGGTGTCGTGGTCGTGCTCGTCGTCGACACCCGGTGTCCGGGAGCCGTCGGCCGTCGTGGACGAGTCGGTCGGTGAGGCCGACGCGTTCGCCGTGGTCGAGCCGTCCGCCTCGGCGTCGCGGCCGTCCGGATCCGACCGGCCGTACTTGTCCGCGATCCAGTCCAGGTGCTCGCGCGGACCGCCGGCCGGTGGGTCGAGTTCCGCCCACTTCTCGCGGGTGCGTTCGGACCAGAGGTCGACGCCGGTCTCGACGTCGAACGCCTCGGCCAGCGAGACGGCGTGCTCACCGGCGACGAACCCGTGTGGCGTCTCTTCCATGACGAGTCTGGCGACGCTGACAGCGTGTTCGACGCCTGGCATGGAACACGCAGCGCCAACGGCCCGGTCGTCGGTCATGACGCCCGCGTCTGTTCTGACGACGCCATCCGACTGGACGGCACCGCCGACTCCAGCGTTGAACCGCGGTGACGATTCGAGCACGCTGATGGCCGCCTCGACCGCGTCGAGCGGTGCCTCGGCTGCCGTCCCGGTCTCGGCAGCGTCGTCGAGGACCGCCTGTCTCGGTTCCGGTTCTTCGGGCTGGCTCCCTGCGCCCCCGTGGACGATGACCTGCATGCACGGAGACTACCACCGCGATGGAATAATCGTCCCGGTCTCCCTACAGCGCGGCGGTCTCCCCACAGCGTGGCCGCTATTCCCGACGGTGGATCGCGCTGGCGACGGGAATCAGCGGCTAACCGGTGGGACTTTGCCGCTCGTCTCGAAATGGTGAGGCGACCAGTGCATCACGACGACGGGCCGGCGAGCAGTTGGGTCGCGTGGCTCCGCGGTCACGAGCGCACGCTCTGGGTGATCGCGCTCTGCTTCTACGGCGTCGGCGACGCCATCACGACGGGTATCGGGCTCTGGGGTGTAGAGGCCGTCGAGGTCGGCCCCGTCGTGGCCCCGCTCGTCGAGCGGTACGGGCCGGTCGGCTTGCTCGCCGCGAAGGGAGCGACGCTGGCGGCGTTCTACGGCCTCTGGCGAGCGATCTCGACGCCCAAACGGGTCGCTATTCCGTTCGCGCTGGCGGTCGTCGGGACGGCCGTCACCGGCTGGAACGTCGGGGTCGTCTCCACGGGGCTGGCCGCCTGAACGGGCAACACTTGCGGGATCTCGCGCGGAAATGGATGCGCTTTTAGGCGCGGTAACGGGAGTTACAGACGAGATGAGCTACGACAAGATCGAGGTCCCAGAGGATGGGACGAAGATCACGCTGAAAGAAGGGACCGAGAACGAACTCGAGGTACCCGACGACCCGATCATCCCGATCATCTACGGCGACGGCGTCGGCAAGGACGTCGGCCCGGCCGCCCAGCAGGTGTTAGAGGCCGCCGCGGAGGCGACCGGCCGCGAGATCAACTGGATGCGCCTCTTCGCCGGCGAATCCGCCCGCGAGCGCTACGACGAGAATCTCCCCGAGGAGACCGTCCAGGCCATCAAGGACCACCGCGTCGCGATCAAAGGACCACTCACGACACCCGTCGGCGCCGGCTTCCGCTCGCTGAACGTCGCACTGCGCAAGAAGCTCGACCTCTACGCGAACGTCCGCCCGACCTACTACATGGACGGCGTCCCCTCGCCCGTCTCCGAGCCCGAGCAGATGGACATGATCACCTTCCGTGAGAACACGGAGGACGTCTACGCGGGCATCGAGTGGGAGGAAGGCACCGACGAAGTCGAACAGGTCAAGGAGTTCGTCGAGGACGAAATGGGCGCCACGGGCGTCATCCACGACGGCCCCGTCGGTATCGGCGTCAAGCCGATCACGGAGTTCGGGACGAAGCGGCTCGTTCGCCGTGCGATCGACTACGCCTTAGAACACGACCGCGATTCGGTCACGCTGGTCCACAAGGGCAACATCATGAAGTTCACCGAGGGCCAGTTCCGCGACTGGGGCTACGAGGTCGCCGAGGAGGAGTACGGCGACGAGGTCATCACCGAGGACACCCTCTGGGAGGAGCGCGACGGCGAGCAGCCCGACGACGCCGTCGTCGTCAACGACCGCATCGCCGACAACATGCTCCAGCAGCTCCTGACCCGCACGGACAACTACGACGTCGTCGCGACGATGAACTTAAACGGTGACTACATGTCCGACGCCGCCGGCGCCCAGATCGGTGGACTCGGCATCGCGCCCGGCGCCAACTTCGGCGACGGCCGCCTGCTCGCCGAACCCGTCCACGGCTCCGCGCCCAAGTACGAGGGCCAGGACAAGGTCAACCCGACCGCCATCATCCTCTCGGGCCGCATGATGCTCGAGTACATCGGCTGGACCGACGCCGCAGACCTCGTCCGTGACGCCGTCGAGGAGACCATCTCCTCGGGCAAGGTCACCTACGACCTGGAACGTAACCTCGACGACGCCGAGAAGCTCGCCACCAGCGAGTTCGCCGAGGAAGTCGTCGCGAACATCGAGAAGCTTTCGTAGAACGCTTCTCGTCCTCTGGCGGCGGAGCCGCCAGAACATCGAGCGACTCTCGTAGAGAGCCACTCACGCAGTCAGAACGCCTGGCGTTCTGACGATATCGAGACGCTCGCGTACCCGCGATTCGACGCCGACGGGAAATTTTTCTGTGGCCGGCATACCGACTCGACACGGCGACAGGTGCGTTCGTGCCGACGGGAATCGGAGTCGTCACTCGACCATCGCCATCACGGGAGGAGTCAGTCAGTCATCGCCGTCGTGGCCAGGACGACGAACACAGATTGTACAGAGAAAGCCCAGCACGAGCATGGATAGCGGTGGGTCGCTACCCTCGTCGCCGGCGCAACTACTGGTGTCACCCACCTCCCGATGGCCGATCGATCGGGTCGCGACCGCCACCAATCGAGTGTCACGCAGTGGGAACGACCTCCTACTCATTTGGCATTGTTCGACGTCGGTTCCACCATGCCCGAAGAAGTACTGTTCAAGACGGAAGAAGTCCGGTCACGAACCGAAATCGCCGACGCACTCGTCGCGGCCGCCGAACAGATCGAAGACGGGACGGTCGCACTCGACAGTCCGACCGACGATTACCGGACCGGTGTGCCAGACGAGGCTCGGTTCGAGGTTGAACTCGAGCGGCTCACCGATTCAGAAACCGGCGAACAGCGCTACGAACTGGAGTACGAGATTCGCTGGACCGAGTGACGACCGGGACGAATCAGACAGCCGTCGGGCCTACAGGTCGGCCTTCTCGAACCGATAGTAGCCGATGGCGACCGGGACGACGACCCAGACCAGCAGTAGCAGGGCGCCAAACCACTCCTGCAGGAAGAACGGGGTGTCGCCGGCGACGCGGTCGGCCGGCGCCGCGAACGTCTGATCGAGGTTGAACCGGAACATGACCGGGAACACCTGGCTCTCGACCAGCGTCGAGGCGGCGTACGCGAAGGACTGAAGCGGGTTCAGCTGCTGGGCGAAGAGGTACCAGGTCTCCGGCTGTGCGGGCGGGAATCCGTCGTGCGCGAAGTAGTAGACGCCGGCGGTGAGCAGTTCCCAGAACGCGAAGAAGATCATGAACGTGCCGACGGTGAGCGCCATCGCACGGCCGCGCGAGGCGACGCCGGCGGAGACGCCGACCGCGAGGCCGACGAACGCGAAGCCGTAGAGGACCGACAACGCTCCCAGCGACGCCAGATCGACGATCGGTGCGCCACCGAACAGCACGACGCTCAGGACCAGCGCGACCGCGAACGAGAGGACGACTGCGAGACCGATCACCGCGGCACGACCGAGGAGCTTGCCGAAGACCACGTCGGCGCGGTTCGGCGGAAGACCGAGCAAGAGTTTCAGGCTCCCCGACCGGCGTTCGCCGACGATGGCCATGTAGCCGCCGATGAGGGCGGCGATGGGGACGAGGACACCGAGCGGGATCGCGAGGAAGCCGAGCATTTCGCCGGCCGCGATGTCCTCGCCGGTCGCCCAGACGATGATGTAGCCGAGCGCTGAAAGGCCAACGAGTAGGCCGATGATCGACCACAGCAGTTTCGAACGGCCCGCGTCGGCGAAGTCCTTCTTCGCCACGGTGAGCGTGTGACCCGTCATTCGTCACCTCCGGCGTTCGCCACCCTTCGATCCGGCGCCGACTCGACGTCACCGGCGAGCGTCGTGGCCGGGGCATCGTCACCTTCGATCAGCGTGGTGAACATCGACTCGAGTGACGTCTCCTCGATACGGAGGTCCGTCAGCTCGACGCCGGCGTCGGCGACGGTCGTGACGACGAGCGGTTTCGCCGCGGGTCGCTCGACGAACGCCTCGAGTCGATGGCCGGTCGCCGTGACGTTCGAGACGCCATCGATCGCGGCGACAGCGTCGACGACACCGTCGAGCGTGTTCGCGGCCGTGACCGTCATCGTCGCGCCGCCGCCGACGGATGCGCGTAACCCCTCGATCGTATCGAGCGCGATGAGTTCGCCCGCGCGGAGGATCCCAACGCGGTCGCAGACCGCCTCGACGTGTTCTAAGATGTGACTCGAGAAGAACACGGTCGTCCCGCGTTCGGCCTCCGCCCGGACGAGATCCTGCATCTCGTTGATCCCCGTCGGGTCGAGCCCGGTCGAGGGTTCGTCCATGATGAGCAGATCCGGATCCCCCGCGAGGGCCATGCCGGTCGCGAGGCGCTGGCGCATCCCCTTGGAGTAGCCGCCCGCAGCGCGGTCGCCGTCCTCGGGCGAGAGACCGACGCGCGCCAGGAGGTCGTCCGGCGACTGATCGGCACCTTTCGTCTCGATCGCGAACTCGATGTGTTTTCGTCCCGTGAGACGGTCGTACACCGAGAACCCCTCGGGAAGGATACCGACCCGCTGGCTGATCTCGTCAGACGCCGCCTGGGCGTCGTATCCCAGAACCGTCGCCGAGCCCGCCGTCGGCCGGGTGAAATCGAGCAACATGTTGATCGTCGTCGACTTCCCTGCGCCATTGGGTCCCAGAAAGCCGAAGACTTCCCCCTCCTCGATCTCGAGGTCGAGCCCGGAGACGGCCGTGAGATCGCCGAATCGTTTCGTCAGTCCGTCGGTTCGTATTGCAGTCATAGCTATCGTTGAGCCTCGCCCACAGTTCTCGTGAGTGTCACAACGGTGGCTCCAAATAGGTTGTCATTTCGCTGACGCCCTCGTCAGTCACTTGTTTCTAACCGATCACGGCTGTGCGACCGGCGACACAGCCGGAGGGAGACGACGCATTGCCGCACCAGACGGAAGATAACGAATTGCCGCACCACGGACGCGACACGCGTTCGGAAAATCGGAACCGTGACCGAGATATTCAACAGGCATCCGGGAGAACGACCAGATATGTACGCGGTGGTCGGCTGTAGCGAGTGTTCCACCCTCTGGATCGTCGAGGGGCGATCGGAGACGAGTCAGTGTCCGCGCTGTGGCTCTCGCCGGCCGTTCGATGCCCGAAAGAAGTTCGTCGAGACCGAAGACGCCGATCACGCACGCGAGGTGCGCGCGTCGATGCTCGCGAATCGCCAGGACGAGGGCGAGGCGTTCGCGAGCGTGGACTCGGTCTCGGAGCTCGAATCACAGGTCGAAGACGGCGTCGTCGACGACGAGACGTTCCTCGCAGAATCCGGGCTCGACGTCGACGAAGTGACAGCGGCTGGCGAGCGCGACCCCCGTGGGTCGACCAGCAGTGGAAGTCGCAAGGAGATCGTCGAACGGGCGATCGAGGAACTCGACCGGCCGACCGCCGACGAGGCGATCGCCTACGCCGAGGAGCGCGGCGTTCCCTCGTCGTACACCGAACGGGCGCTCGAGAAGCTCGTCAGAACGGGCGACGCCAGTGAGAGTCGCGGGCGGTATCGACTGCTGTAGGCGTGTCGGGCGGCCGAAAGTGGTTCTCAGGGTTCGATAATGTCGTCCTCGGCGACTGACGGAACCGCCAGCTCACCGGTCATCGAGACGATTCCGTGCCCACCGACGCGAACGTCACCGTCGACGCGGACCCGGACGCGACCGGGACGATCGACGTAGTGGCCCTGTTCCATCACGAGTTCCGTCGGGGCCGACTCGTCGATCGAGACGGCGACGCTCGTGTCGCCGCCGGTGCCCGCCGTGACCGTCCCGCCGGTGTCGCCGGAGAAGGCCCCGAATCGACGCAGGTACGCCCCCACCGCGCCGCTCGCAGTCCCGGTGACGGGATCTTCGGGAACCCCTGCACCTGGCGCGAACATCCGCCCGTGTACCGTCGAGTCGGCCTCGAGGGCGTCGAACGTGAAGAGGTAGATGCCGGTCGCGTCGAACTCGTCCGCCAGCGTCTCGATCTCTGCCATGTCGGGGTCGGCCCCGCCGACGTCCTGCAGGTAGGTGATGGGGACCATCAGGAAGGGCAATCCCGTCGACGAGACGGCCAGGGGAAGGTCGGCGCCAACACCTTCGAGGGCAGCGACCTCGACCCCGAGCGCCTCGGCGACGCGGTCGTAGCCGAGATCGACCTCACGGATCGTGGGAGCGTCCTGGGTCATCCACGCGGTTCCGTCGGGTTCGATATCGACGTCAAGCACCCCGACGTTGGTCTCGATGGTCGCCGTCCCCGGTTCCAATCGGCCGGTTTCGTGCGCCGCGACCAGCGTCCCGATCGTCGCGTGCCCGCAGAGGTCGACCTCCTGGGTCGGCGTGAAGTACTGAAGGCGATAGTCGGCGTCGTCACTCTCACTCGCGAACGCCGTCTCGCTGACCGAGAGTTCGTTCGCGATCGCCTGGCGCTGTTCGTCGACGAGTTCGTCGGCCTCGAAGACGACGCCGGCGGGGTTGCCGGCGAGTGGCTCGTCGGTGAAGGCATCGACGAGCCTGACCGACGCCGTGAGTGTTCCGTTGTTCATGCACGCCCGAACGGCGGGGGATGGTTTAGTCGTGGCGACAACGGCCCACCAATTCGCTCACCCAGTACGGCGAGTGGAGTGGCCAGCGACGCACCGAGACGATCACTCGTTGGCCGCAGGCGTGTCGGGCGCCGACCGGTCGTCGGCCGTGCGACCGAGCTCGCCATCGTGCGTGCCGACGGGCGGTCGATTGACCGCCGACGCAGGGGAGTCGTCGAGGTCCGTGTCAGCGGTCAGTGCGGCGAGATCGCCATCCTCTCGGGCGTCCTGGTCGATGCGCATCGAACAGAACTCGACGCCACACATCGAGCAGAAGCGGGCGTCGGTGTAGTTGTCGCCGGGGAGGGTCTGGTCGTGGTACTCCCGAGCGCGTTCGGGATCGAGGGCGAGCGCGAACTGTTCAGTCCAGTCGAAGGCGTAGCGCGCCTCCGAAAGGGCGTCGTCCCAGTCGCGGGCGCCGGGGCGACCGTTCGCGACGTCGCCGGCGTGGGCGGCGATCCGGTAGGCCGCGAGTCCCTCGCGAACGTCCTCCCGGTCGGGGAGCCCGAGGTGTTCTTTCGGGGTCACGTAACAGAGCATCGCAGCGCCTTCCTGTGCAGCCATGGCGGCGCCGATGGCGCTCGTGATGTGGTCGTAGCCGGGGGCGACGTCCGTGACGAGGGGGCCGAGCACGTAGAACGGCGCGCCGTCGCAGACGCGTCGCTGGCGCTCGACGTTCTCCGCGATGCGGTCCATCGGCACGTGGCCGGGCCCCTCGATCATGACCTGTACACCGTGATCCCAGGCCCGTCGGGTGAGTTCACCCAGCGTGTCGAGTTCGGCGTACTGGGCCTCGTCACAGGCGTCGGCCAGACAACCGGGTCGCAAACTATCGCCGAGACTGATGGTGACGTCGTGGGTCGCGAAGAGCTCGCAGATGTCGTCGTAGACGGAAAACAGCGGATTCTGTTCGCCGTGCGCTTCCATCCACTTCGCCACGATCGAACCGCCGCGCGAGACGATCCCCGTCTTGCGCCCCTCGGTGAGCGGCAGGTGCTCGGCGAGAATGCCCGCGTGGATCGTCATGTAGTCGACGCCCTGTCGGGCCTGCTTCTCGATGACCGACAGGAGTAGCTCGGGCGTGAGGGCTGCCGGATCGCCGGCCTGCTTGACCGCCTCGTAAAGTGGAACGGTTCCCAGCGGAACCGGTGATCGATCGAGGTGATCCTCGCGGATCGTGTCGAGGTCGGCTCCCGTCCCGAGATCCATCACTGTGTCCGCACCGTAGTGAACCGCCGTGTGTAGTTTCTCGCGCTCCGCCTCGATGTCGCTGGTCGTCTCGCTGTTCCCGATGTTCGCGTTCACCTTCGTCGCGAACGCCTCGCCGATGATCATCGGATCGAGCGCGGTATGGGCGTGATTCGCCGGGATCACTGCCCGGCCCGTGGCGACCGCCTCTCGCACGCGATCGGGCTCACACCCTTCCCGCTCGGCGACGCGTTCCATTTCCGGTGTAATCGTTCCGTCCCTGGCTGCCTGGCGTTGGGTACGCGGCATGATCACTAGGTAGTACTACTAAGTCATAATACCTGTGGAGCGGTGAAATGAATAGGCCGGTCCGCCGGATCTGGCGAAGGAATCGCCAGCGGGAGCCATGAGAAGCAGTAGCGAAACCGGAACCCAGGAAAACGGCTTGGATCCACGGAAACGAGCCAACCCAGGGACCACCCGGACCCAGGTAGTCGACTCGGTGCCAGGAGAGCGACCCGGTATCAGGACAGCTACCTGCCCCCTCCGACGGCGAGCCATCTTTGTATCGTCCGTCTCGTACGAACGGTATGACGATCCGGACTGACGACGCCACGACCGAGTTGCAAGTGGTCGCCGACTTCGACGGCGGCTTCAGCTGGATCGCCCACCCCGACGAGCGGATGCAGCGAGCGAGTCACGCACTCGTCGTCGACGACGCGGTCTGGGTGATCGATCCGGTCGACGGAGAGGGGCTCGACGAATTGCTCGCCGAGCGCGGGTCCGTCGCGGGCGTCGTCGTCGGGCTCGACCGGCACAAACGCGACGCCGCGGCGATCGCGACGCGCCACGACGTCGCGGTCTGGCTGCCCGACTGGTTCGACGGCGTCGAGTCGGAACTCGATGCCCCGGTCAGACGCTTCGGCGCGGAACTGGCCGACACCGGGATTCGGAGTCAGGTGGTCACGCGCAGCCGGTTCTGGCAGGAGGTCGCGCTCTTCGATCCGGCGACGGAGACGCTGGTCGTCCCGGAGAGCGTCGGGACCGTGTCGTACTTTCGAACGGACGGGGAACGGCTCGGCGTCCACCCGGCACGGCGACTCTGGCCGCCACGGAAGCGGCTGTCCGGGTTCGATCCACAGCGGGTCCTCGTCGGCCACGGCGCCGGGATCGAGACGGACGCCGGGGACGCGCTCGAAACGGCGCTGACGGGGTCGCGACGACGAAGTCCGACGCTGTACGCCTCAATCCTCCGGGCCGCCCTCCCGCTGTAAGGAACCGACACAACGGGATTTTGCATTCAGTCACCCACAGAGGCGGCCGTGCTCGACTTTCATGCACCGATCCTGGACGACGGAGAGCCCCGCGTCTTCGGCCCGTTTGGCAGCCTCTGGATCGCGTATGCCCAGCTGGGTCCACACCACGCGAACGTCGCCGCGATCGATCGCCTCGTCGACGATTCCCGCGACCTCGTCGCTCGGCCGAAAGATGCAGACGAGCGGAAGTTCGGTGTCGACCGCCGTGAGCGAGTCGGCGGCGTCGCGTCCGAGAACTTCCTGCGCGGTCGGATTGATCGGAACGATCTCGTACCCGTGTCGCTGCAAGTAGGCGGGCACGTCGTGGGCTGCTTTCCCGGGCGTGGTCGAACAGCCGACCACCCCGACGCGCTTGTGGCCGAGAATCTCCCTGAGGGCCGCGTCAGTCTCGACAGGCATACCCAGAGGCTCGCGCGGGAGCGTGAAAACGTTCGGGGACAGAGCGCGACGTGCGAGAGAGTGTGAGTACGAGAGAGAGAGAGAGAGAACGATACGCGATACGGCGGGCCACTGCGCCGGTCGGCGATCAGGAGAGACCTGCCGTTCGAATCTTCGGCTGGTCGCCCTCGCCGTCTTCGATCTCGACGACGACGTCGAAGAGCTGTTTGAGCGTGTTCATCGTCTGGTCGTCGTGGGCGGTCGAGTCGATCACACAGAGCCCGAGGGCGTCGGCACTCTGGATGCGGCCGGTGAAGACGTGGAGGAATCGGAAGACGGTCTGGAGATCCGAGTACATGAGCAGCGTGGAGATCGAGTGCAAGAGGATGCGATTCTCCGTGAGCGAGCGGTTCTCGTAGAACTCCTGGAGGAACTCGGAGAGTTTGATCCCGATGCCGGTCATGTCGACCGGCGACGAGGCGTACTTGATGCGCGGATCGTCGTCGACGGTCCCGATCCCGCGCTGTTTCGTCACGCAATCGACGATGCCGACGTCGGGGTCTGTGACACCCACGGCCTCGGTGAAATCGTCGAGCACCTTGTCCGCACTGTCTTTCGTCGTGACGATGATCGACCCATCTCCACGGTTCGCGCCGCTCGCCAACGCCTCGATCGCGAGATCGCGTTTGCCGGTCAGCGGCGGCCCCGCGACGAGAACGTTCGTTCCAGCGTCGAGATCGTCGGCCGACGGGACGTCAGGGAGGTCATACATGGCAGATTACACTTCCTCTCGGCGTCCACCACAGCGAGCGCGTGATTCCACTGGTACCTATCCAGAGTGATACAGTGAACAGGTTATATTCCTTTTGATAACACAGAGGCACGGAAGATGGTTTCTATCGTTAATCACCGTGAGAGGGCGCCAGCGGCAGCTCCACTGCCTCGTGAGACATCGTATCGCAGGCCGGTCGACGTCTGATGGTGAGGGCCGGGCGATTCCCGCCCAGAGATCGCGCTGGCGACCTCCAACGACTGGACTACCAGTTACGATCGGCCATCGAGCAGTGTCCAGCCGGCAGTCATCATGCCAGTGCCGGAACCGACACACTCAGTCGCCCGATCACGAACGCGAGCGCCGCCAGGAACATGCCGTACTTCAGGTGGTGCTGGCCGCGAGCCGGGTCCGTGAGGCTCGTCCACGCTGCGTAGGCCATGTACGCGATCGCCGGGACGAGCACGAGCAGGTAGGCCAGCCCGAACGCCTCGGTCAGGTACGGGATCGGGCTCGCGAGAATCGCAATCGCGAGCACGCCGACGGCGATCCAGAGGGCACGTCGCTCGCCGATCGCGATCGGGAGCGTGTTGAGCCCCTCGGCACGGTCGCCCGCGATGTCTTCAACGTCCTTGACGATTTCTCGGCTGAGTGTCGAGAGCGCCGCGAGCGCGAAGAGGACCACCGCTGGCCCGATCCGTCCCGCGGCTGCCGCACCGAAGAGGAACGTACTGCCGCCCAGGTAGGCGACGACGACGTTGCCCGCTCCGGGCAGGCCCTTGAACACCTGCGTGTAACTGATCAGGGCGAGCAGATTGAACAGGGCGATTCCGATCGCGAGTACCGGGAGCGTCAACGCGAGTACGACGGCCGCGGCGAAGCACGCCATCGCGTACCAGAGTGCCTGACGTGGCGAGACGGCACCCCGTGGAATGGGGCGGTCTGGCTTGTTGTGGGCGTCGATCTCCCGATCGAAGTAGTCGTTGATCGCGTTCCCCGCGCCCGTCCCGAAGAACGTCGCCGCCGCGGCCGCGCCGACGGCCAGTGGTGCCTCGACGAGTCCACCCGCGACAAACGCGCCGATCGCCGTGAGGACGGCAGCGGCGATAGCGTTCACTGGACGTAACAGCTCCCACAGTCCCCGTCCGGTCTCGACCGCCGTCATGGGTCAGTCTGGCGAGCGAACCGCTAAAAAGGGTCCGATGCCGTGGCGGTCGAACCGACGGGTGGACGACAAATTCGGGGGTTGGCCCCGACCGCAGAGGCGGTCCCGTTACCGCCAGTCGTCGAGTTCGAAAAGTGTGTCCGCGTCGACGGTGAGCCACTGGGTGAGCCGCTCGTCTCCCTCGGCCGCTACCGGGACGATGGTCCACCGACCGTCCTCGTCGGAGAGGAGTTCGAGGTCGTCGCCCGGTGCAGCCATCGACGGATCGACTGCTGCGTCCTTCGCGGACATGGTACCTAGTACCAGACGACGGGAGTACGTAAGGGTCACGGCCTTTCCCACAGTTACCGGAACCCACCACACCCTCAAGTACCAGGGCTGGATCGGCCGTCTGGGATCGGTCGATCGATTCGGATTACACCAATCGGGTCGGACGCGGATGCGCTGGAACCGTAAACAGTCGATGGAAACTAGGGCGCCCGAGAGACGACGAGTACCGGGACAGAAACCGTGCGCAACACCGTCGAAGCGACACTGCCCAATAACTGCCGACCGACGGTGGAGCGACCCCGAGAACCCATGACGACGAGATCGACCGCGTTTTCCTCGGCGTACTCGCGGATTCCCGGAGCGACGCCCTGGTGAGACGAGATCCGTTCGACGGCCGTCGTGACGTCGAGGGTCGACTGCTCGGCGTCGAGATCCGCGACCGCGTCGTCGACGATTTCGTGGCCACGCGCTTCGAGCCGTTCGAGGAATTCCGACTCGAGGCCACCTGCACTGAACAGACCGCCGGCCGCCTGGACGTCGACGACGTTGAGCACGTGTAACGCGGCGCCTGTTCGCCCTGCGATCGCACTGCCGTAGTCGGCCGCCGCTGCGGCCGGGTCGCTGCCGTCGGTCGGCACGAGAACGGTTTCGTAGTCCTCCTCGCCCGTCGTCAGATCGTCGTCCGCCGGGACGACGAACACCGGGACGTTGCACCCGCGAAGCAGTCGTTCGGTCACGCCGCCCAGCAGTCGTTTCCCCAGCCCCGTCATCCCCTGGCGCCCGACGACGATCGCATCCGCCGCGTTCTCGGTCGCGTACTCGCCGATCGCCGTCGCGGGAGCGCCCTCGACCACCGTGGTGGTGATCGAGCGATCGCGCTCGGCAGCGAGTGACTCGACGTCCGCGAGAACTTCGTCGCCCCGTTCTCGAAGCCGTTCCCGTTCACCCGACGAGCGCGTGAGACGAAGCGCCGAGTCGTCCACGACAAACAGCGCGTCGACTGTCGCCTCGAACGCCTCGGCGAGATCCAGCCCACGTGCCGCGGCGTGGCGCGCCTCGTCACTGCCGTCGACGGCGAGAAGAATTCGATCGAACATGATATAGGCGAGAATTGGTCGCAGAGCACCATGATCGTTTGCCTCCGAAGGGGCCCACTTCGGCCGTCATCAGCGTGACTGGAGAGTGAGCGACCCGACGGACGAGAGGTCGCAGCGAAACCGTCTGGACGGGCACTCACAACCGAATCAGAGGCTCGAAAGAGAAACCGTCTTAAAGGTGCGGCGAAAACGTACGTTTGCGACCCAAAACAGACCGAGGGCGCTTAGCTCAGTCTGGACAGAGTACTTGGCTTCGGACCAAGCTGTCGCGGGTTCAAATCCTGCAGCGCCCATTCGTTTTCCGGTTGATTCGAATACAACAGACGTGAGTGTCGTGTTTCAACCGATCGCTTGCAGCGCCAGCGAGTAGCGATTTCGGAGTGACTCGCAAGAGCGCTGTCGGCAAAATCTTTCCAGGTCCAACAGGCACAATGACGGATTGGGACAGGATCGCGTGCAGCTCGAAGTGAACAGGTTCAAAAGACGCTCACTATCGTAATTTTTACCTTCGGAACATATATAGAATCGGTATGGATCGACGACGCGTTCTCCTCTCGGTGGCGACAGTTGGAAGCCTCTCCCTGAGTGGCTGTCTCGAGCAGTTCACGGCACCGGACGACGATGACTCGCCTACGAGCGAGACGAGTTCGTCCGACGACCACCCGGCACTCTCCGTCCTCGAATCGTACTACGAGGCAGCGCAGTCGGACGATCCGGACGCGATCCGCGAGTACCTGCACTCGGCACACCCGTACAACCGCGTCGAGAGCGACGAGAGTGGATTTAGCTACGAACCGGCGCCGGAGGCTGACGCCGAACACGAGATCGTCGACGAGTCGTTCGATCCGGAAACCCTGAGCGACCGGCAGTCGGTCGCGTTCTGGTTCGAGGGTGAGGACACCTCGCTCGAGGCGGCTATCGAGGGAGAGTCGGCGGTGCTCGCCAGTTCGACGGTCGAAACCACCGAAGATGGCCTCCCGGTCGAACGGACGGAAGAGATAGTCCTCCTCACGGAAGACGGCGAGTGGACCGTCTTCTTCCCGTACGGCCAGTCGATGGAAATCGACGCCGAACCCGTCGAGGACGAAGCCTACGACATCGTCACCGACGTCACGTTCGACGAGGAGCGCGAGCGAGCAACGGTTTCCCTGGACGGCGCTGGCGAGGTCGCTGCCGAGGAACTCCGGGTCTATGCCGAAAGCGTCGGGGACGACAGCAGCTACTGGCAACAAGACGGCGATACCCTCCCGCCGGTCACCGAAGCGACGACCCCGTTCGATCCCGACGGGGACGAGATCGTCGTCACACTGCTCCTCGAAGCGGACGGGCAGGTTGTTATCCACCGCGAGCAGTACGATCCGGAAACCTGAGCCGCCTGCGCTCCAGTTAGATTGGTCGAGGTGGCGGGCCAGCATCGAGCGGAACCAGCAATCGCTCACCCGAGGCGCGTGCTTTTCCCCGTTAGCCACGTCTGTCCGGGTATGACACCACCGACAGCTGCGGGCGACCGACCGAGCCCGATCGCTGGCCAGCGCGTCCAGCACGGGCCCGGCGTCACCGCCACTCGCGCCTTCCCGACGAACGCCTATCAGTCGAGTCTGGACCCGTTCGTCCTCTTCGAACGCTTTTTCATCGACCCAGATCGTGGCTTTCCGATGCATCGCCACGAGGGATTCGAGATCGTCTCGTACATGCTCGAGGGTGGGATGGAGCACGAAGATTCCCTCGGCGTCGAACACACGGCCAGCGAGAACGAGGCAATGTACATCACCGCCGGGCGGGGAATCAGTCACTCGGAGTTTCCGGCCGACGACGCGGCCTGTTCCGGCCTCCAGCTCTGGATCAACCTCCCACCCGAGGCGAAAGACGCCGAGCCGGGGTACGCGGACGCGACCGCAGCCGAGTTACCGACAGACGTGAAACCCGGAGCGACCGTGACGACCGTCGTCGGCGACGGTTCGCCGTTCGACCTGCACACCCCGATGGAGTACGTAGACGTCCACGTCACCGACGCCTGGACCTGGACGCCCGACGAGGAGTGGGCCGGCTTCCTGTTCGGCACCGACGGGACGGGCGCCGTCGACGGCCACTCGTTCGGCGAGGGCGACGTCCTCCCGATCACGAACGGCCGCCAGGTGGAGGTGACGAGCGACGAGACGCTCCGGGCCGTCGCCGTCTCGGGCCGACCGCACGACGAGCCGATCCGACTGCGCGGGCCGGTCGTCCGATAGCTCGGGGATCGACCCAACAGCAGTCTCGTTCGGCGAGACAGCGGAATTTCGACTACAGCATCGTCTTCTCGGGGTGTTCCTGGCGTCGAACCGAATCCCGGAGTTCGGAGCGGGCGTACACTCCGTCGTCGACTTTTTCGACACACGTGGGGCAGAGTGCGACGAGATTCGTTCGAACGTTCGCACCCCCGTCGGCCCGCGGCGTGACGTGTTCGACCGACAGCGAGTCGGACTCGGTCCGGCAGAACTCACAGTTGCCGTCCGCACGCTCGTCCCGGACTTCGCGGCGGAGTGGGTCTGGCAGTGGCGGCGTGGGAATCGGCTGTTCGGGTTCGTCAGTATCACGTTCGCGAAGGGATCGCCAGCCGAGAGCGCCGATACCGAGTGCGGAGAGTACCACCAGCCCGCCCCAGACGAACGACAGTCCGGTCCCACCCGGGCCAGCGACGAGGCCGTACCCTCCGACGAGCAGACCGCCCGCAAGAACGGCCAGTGCGATCGGAGTGGCGGTGTCCGCGATGGAAGATCCGTCAATCATGCACGGAATTCTGGCCGTAACAACAATAAACGTGGCGTGAATGGCCGGTGAGGTAACACGAAATCGAAACGCGCGTCTCCACACCGGAGGCCCGCATATTCCGGGTTGCGAGTCACGTTTGCCTTGCAGACACGGCCCGTGAAAGCCGGAGTGATTTCCGTCGGGCGGTAGGCAGGTACCTATTCATGTACCGGCGACCCGGCGTCCACCGACGACCGACGCGGCGATGGTGGCCGATCCGTGCCCGTCGAACGCCGTCCCGTCGAAGACACGGCCGTCCAACGGCATTTCGGAAGACACGCGGAGCCGAATGACCGACGGAAACGAGTTGCTGACGACCGAGCGCGGGACCGCCCTCCGCAGCTGGGCAGTCGTGGTCGGTCTGATCGCGGCCACGATCGCCACGCTCGTGCAGGGTGCGTATCTCTGGGCCGGGCTCTCGGGGACGATCGTCGCACTCGCCGTCCTCCCAGCTGTCGCGAGGGGGACCCCGCTCGTGGTGGCGCCGTGGGTCGTGTTGCTCGTCGCTGCCGTTCCGATCTGGGTTCGCCTCGTCGGCGCGTTCCCGGCCGCGGGATTTCTCACCGTCGCCGCGATCGCCCTGCTGGTCACCGTCGAGCTCGACGCGTACACGCCCGTCGAGATGACGCCGCGGTTCGCGGCGGCGTTCGTCGTGATCGCGACGATGGCCGTCGCCGCCGTCTGGGTGATCGGCCAGTGGCTCTCGGATACGCTCGTCGGAACCACCTTCCTCACGTCGACGGGGGAAGTCATGTGGGACCTGATTCTCGCGACGGCGTTCGGCGGGCTCGGCGGCGTCTTCTTCGTGACGTACGTCGTTCGACGGGACGACGTCGCGCTCGACGGGTCGGGTGAGAGCGCGTGACGGTCGCAGACGAGGGTACGAGCGAGGGACCAGTTTCGTCCCGACGAGGGTGGCAGTTCGTCCACGGGATACAGCTCCTGCTCGGATTGATCGTCGGCTACGCGGTCGTGACGGTAAACCTCACGCTCCTCATCAACGCCGGCATTCCGCTGGCCATCACGACTCTGCCGTGGGTGCTCGGTCGTCTCTACGATCACCAGATGGACGTCGGATTGGCTGCGTGGATTTCGATCGCCGCCGTCCTCCACGCGGTGGGTGCACTCGGTCCGTACACGATGTTCGGCTGGTACGATTCGGTCACGCACACGGTTTCGGCGACACTCGTCGCCGGAGCGGGGTACGCCATCGTCGACGCGATCGATCGCTCGAGCGAAGCAGTCGACCTCCCCGGCGAGTTCCGGTTCGTGTTCATCCTCGTCTTCGTCCTGGCGTTCGGCGTCCTCTGGGAGATCGCAGAATTTGCCTCGGCCGGCTTCGCGAGCATGCTCGGCGGCGAACCCGTCCTGGCGCAATACGGGACCGACGACATCGTCTTCGATCTGATTTACAACGCCGTCGGGGCGGTACTCGTCGCTTTGTGGGCCACCGGGTACTTCGACGGCGTGGCAGGACTCCTCGATCGTCGCATCGAAGAAGGTGACGATACGTCCTGAGGCCGTCACATTCAGCCGTTACGCGAGGATCGCTCCACACCCGTCCCGTACCGGACAGAACGCAGCGCCAGAACCCGGCAGGCCGGTCGGGTTGGATCCGATTCGCTCGATTCTTGCAGGGGCGCTATAACTCTCCGTCGACGATCTCGGCAACTCGCTGCCGATCGAACAGGTCCTCCTCGACGTCGTAGAGTTGTCTCGCCGCGCGCTCGGTCACCACGAGGTTCGTGATCGGCCCCTGATAGAGCGGCCCGCCGCGGTAGACGTCGCCGCTTTCGACCGCAGAGAGCTTCCGCGCCGTGTTGTCAGATTCCAGGGCGGAGACGATCGTGTCCTGGAACTCGGCGGCCGTCTTCGCCTCTTGCCCACGGAAGAGAATCACGTCGGGATCGATGTCGAGGAGCGTCTCGTAGCCGACCGCACCGCGTGAGTTGTGGAAGTCCCGAACGTCCGTCTCGGCGAATGCGTCGACGACACCCAGCTCTCGCCACTGCTTGAAACTCGTCCCCTCGTCGATGAGGTACGGCGAGAACTCGCCCAGACTCGCCTCGGTCGCCCACATGATCGCGACGCTCGGGCGCTCTCCCTCGGGTGGAACGATCTCCGAGAGCGTCTCCTGGAACTCGTCGTGAAGGGCCGCGAACGCCTCGTAGCGTTCGGTCTCCTGAAACAGTTCGGCGAGATTCTCGAACGCCTCGTACAGCGAGAGGTACTCGTAGTCGTGCCAGTCGTAGCCTCTCGAGAAGATACTGTTGGCGAAGAAGGGTGTGCCCGTCTGCTCGATCAGGTCGATATCGCTCTGCTCCCAGCCCGAGGTCCGGCCGAGAATGAAGTTCGGATCGTTGACGAACACGTCGACGTCCTCGGCGAGCCCCATGAACTTCTCCGGTGTCAGTTCGCCCTCCCAGAGAGACGTCATGTCGCCCTTGTCGACGCTCACACCGGGAATCTCGTCGTAGTACTGGGTGTGATAGCGCGAGGCGAGATACAGTGCTTCGGGTGGCGACTGCCCCAGCGCGATCCCCATGTCCGCCCAGCTCCCGTTGTTCGCCGCCCACGACTCGGGGACGGTGTCGAACTCGACCGCACCCACCGGCGGCATCGAGACGGTGTACGTCTCGTCGCCGTTACTCCCGTCACCCTCGTCACCCTCGTCACCAAACTCGGAGAGACACCCGGCCAATGCGCTTACCCCTGCCGCGGCCACTCCCGTTCGAAGGACGGTTCGTCTGGTCATCCGCGAATCGTCGGTCATCGATTTTAGGTTGGCCTAAATTTACAAAAGCGTTCCGAAAGTGGCCGGTTCGGGGCAGATTCGTGCCGATCACCTGGATACGAAACGATATCCGAACACAACTTACCGCTCTGGCAGCGCCCGTCTCGGCAACACCTGCAGGTCGGGCTCCGTTCTGACCGTCGCTTCGACGCCGAAGACGTCGGCGAGTAGCGACTCGGTGACGACCTCTTCTGGCGGGCCCCAGTCGTACAGTTCGCCGTCGCACATCGCGATCAGGTAGTCGGCGAAGCGGGCCGCCTGCGAGATGTCGTGGAGGATGACGGCGACGGTGACGCCCTGCTGTTCGTTCAGCTGGCGAATCGTTTCGAGGACGCGAAACTGGTGGTGGACGTCCAGGAACGTGGTCGGCTCGTCGAGCAGGAGGACGTCGGTCTCCTGGGCGAGGACCATCGCGATCCAGGCCAGTTGTTTCTGGCCGCCGCTCAGTTGGCCCAGTTCCGTCTCCCGGAGGTGGTCGATCCCAGCGAGTTCGAACGCCCGGTCGACCGCCTCGTGGTCGGCCGCACTCACACCCTCGAAGAACCCGCGGTACGGATACCGACCGTGGTAGACGAGGTCCTCGACCGAGATGGAGCCGACCGAGTCATTCTCCTGGGAGAGGACACCGAGTTCGCGGGCCAGTTCCTTGCCACCGAACGAGTCGAGGTCCTCGCCGTGGATCCTGACAGACCCGGCCACCGGTTCGAGATGGGCGGAGAGCGCCTTCAGCAGCGTCGACTTGCCGCTCCCGTTCGGGCCGACCAGCGCGGTGATCGCCCCCTCGGGTACGTCGAGACGGGCACACTCGACGACCGATTCGTCGCTCGTCGGGTATCGAAGGTCGAGATCGTCGCCGACGAGTGCGCTCTGGACGGCGACGCCGTCCTCGTCGGTGAGCCCGATCGATGCCTCGTCCGGGTCGACCACGTCGGAGTCAGTTCCTGTCATCAGAGTTCACCCATCGACTGGTTCCGGCGCATCAGGTAGAGGAAGTACGGCCCGCCGACGACGCCCGTGACGACGCCGACCGGGAGTTGCGTGCCGGACAGGGCGAGTCGCGCGCCGACGTCGGCGACGACCATCAGCGCTGGGCCCGCGAAGACACATCCGAGGATCACGCGGCGGTAGTCGCCCCCGACCGTGTTTCGGACGATGTGGGGAACGACGAGGCCGAAGAAGCTGACGATACCTGCGACGGCGATGGCGACACTCGCCGCCACGATCGCGACCACCGACAGCAGAAATCGCGTCCGTTCGACGTTCATGCCAAGCGACTGCGCAGTTCGCTCGCCGAGCACCAGCACGTTGAGCTGGCGCGCACCCGCGAGGGCGAGTGCGATCGCCACGATCCCAGGAATCAACGCGATCCTGACTTCCTCCCAGCCGGTCGCCGTGAGCGAGCCAGTCAGCCACGAGACCGCCGTCTGGACGACGCCAAGGTCGTCGGCGAAGAAGAACAGCCCCTGCTGAAGCGACTGAAAGACCATGTTGACGATCACGCCGGCCAGGACGAGCCGGACGGGACTGGTACCGCCCTTCCAGGCGATCGCGTAGACCGTCAGGAAGGCGACGGCCCCGCCGATCGTCGCGAACAGTGGGAGCAAGGTCGCCAGCCCGCTGAAGACGATCAGCGTCGCGAGGACGGCGAACCCGGCACCCGAGCTCACACCCAGGACGAACGGACTCGCCAGTTCGTTGCGCGTCACCGCCTGGAAGATCGCCCCGGAAACTGCGAGCGTCGCACCGGTGATGATCCCGACGAGGACGCGCGGTACCCGCTGATCCCAGACGACCAGGGTGCCGACGTCGTCCATGTGAGCTGGAAGCTCGGATCCCAACAGAAACGCCTGCCAGACGTCGACGTCGAACCAGATGGCCGGATCGAACACCGCCGACAACACTTCGAGGCGAGTCATCGGATAGTCGCCGTACGTCGTCTGGACGTATCCGGCTACCAGCGTGACTGCCGCACTCGCCAGACAGAACGTGACGAGTGTGCGCGTCAGCCAGCCGTCGCGGTCAGGCATCGTGTCGCGTTCCCCGACCGACCGTGCCGCTGCCATTATCATTTAGGATAGCCTAAAATCCCTAAAGGCGTTCCGATTCGGGCCTGTCGACACCGCTATGCAACGTATACGTCCGCAATAACACGATCCGGACACATTTCCCGGCCCGGACCCCTTGGATAAGCCGATTGCACGACGGATCCCAGGCACCCAGTCGACCGCATGCGAGCACAGAGAGCCCTCAGCGAGAGATCGGCGCACTGAGAAGACCACCCGAATCGTCCACGTCCACTCCAGCCGTCCGCAACTCGAACGTGAACTCCCAGTCGTCGTCGACTGGCTGTACACGGATCGACGAAGGGACCGACTCTCCACCGTGGCGATACAGTTCGAGGGCGATCGGAAGCGTTGGAAGGACACCACGCCGTGGTGAGAGGGCGTACTCGGCGATTCGGACGACGACCGATCGCGTCCGGGTACCGGCATCGGCTGTCCCGAGTGACCGAACGTACCGACCGAACAGCCCGCACTCGCGCAACGAGTCGAACGTACACCGCAGTGGATCACCGGTCGTCTCGGGTTCCGGTAATCGAGTCGCAGCGCACGCGAGTACGGTCCGCGTTTCCTCGGCCGACAGCCGCTCGTCGAGTTCGGTCGCCATACTCTCGAGCAAGCGGAGGCACAGCTCGTCCGGATCGACGACGGTCTCGGCGAGTCGAACGTACTCATCCATGACGGCCGTCTCGACGGAATCGAACCCGCTGTCGCTGAGCGCCTCGAACACGGTCCCTGCAACCCGATGACAGAACTCCGCGAGGGCCCGGTGGTCGATCCCCGAGTGGGTGCGATTGATCACCGGTTCCGAAAGCGACCACGCCCCGGTGTCCGAGTCCGCTTCAGCGACGATGGCGTCCGACTGTGCCGGCTGTGGCGAGTCGACCAACGGACCCTGACAGACGATAATATCGTAGTACGGAAGCCGCGGATCGTACCGTCGAAGCGCCGATCGGTAGCAGTCGGTTGCACGCGCCGCCCGTCGGGCGATCGCTCGACTGTCGAACCGATGACCGACCGCCGGGACCGGTCGGTCGCCAGTTCGGCAACAGACGAGTGAAAAGTCACCAGCCTCGCTCGCGAGCGACTCGATGTACTGCCGCAACTCGACGAGCGTCGTTCCAACCACGACTACCGCCCCCGACTAGAGCCGTCCGGACAATCGGTCTCTGGCCTCATCGAGCGGTCGTTCGCACGGCCCGACCATATAATTTAGGTTAGCCTAAACTCCAGCAGACACTGCTGGCGCGACGACTCGGTGTACCAGTACCACTCCACGTAAAAACGAAACTGTCCACACCAACCAACAGCTCAATCGGGCTGTAACTCCCCCAGACAGTCGCGACCGATTCGATCGGGGGAGACCGCTCCCCCGGCCGGTCCGTCCACCGATCGACCGTCAGACCCGCGCGCCCGCTCTGTCGGGCACGTCGGCCCGGCTGTTCGCGTAGGCGCTGTAGGCCGAAAGCGCCGCGACAGCGAGACCGGAGACGATCGTACTCGTCGAGAGTACCGAGCTACCCATGTCGATCAGGTACGGCGAGACGACCGCCCACAGGCCGAGCAGGATGGCCAGCGATGCCACGCCGACGCTCGCCAGGTGGTCTTTCGAGAGGCGGTAGAAGTTGTACCCCGCGAGCGCGAAGATACCGGTTCCGACGAGGGTGTTGTTCCAGTACGCCGCATCCGTCGCCTCGTACAGGAAGGGCGAGGCGACGAGCCACAGGCCCACGATCGCGGCGAGCGCGCTCACCCACTGCAGTACGTCCGTGTTGAGGACGTTGCGTTCCGCGTCGCCACCGTATCCCGTGTCGCCACCCGCTCGCTCCGCGCCGCCGTCCGCCCGTAGCGTGTCAGTGTCTCCCATAACAGATGTCCAAACCCGTCGGCTGGCGAAAGTCGCGTTGCTTGCGTCATCCTGAAACGTCGCCTTACGACGTCCTGGGTCCTGGCAAGCAGACCCTGATGGTGCTGGGGCGGGAAGAGATACTGGCAGACAGAGCACGTCCGAAAATCTGATCGGTGCAGGCAAGCCCGACTCGGTCGTTCTGAATAAGCGCCACGAGTCGGACGTTCTGTAAACCGGCACGGGCCGGGCGTTCTGCAAACCGGATCGACTGTACTCGCCGCGTCAGACCAGTCCATCGAGCCGCCGCCGTCGAAACCGCGCCACACTGTAGCTCGTGACCAGCCAGGCGTAGCCGACCAGCACGACGGCGAACGCGAGCGCAACCGTGTGGGACAGTTCCGTCACGACACTGCTTAACAGTTGGACGACTGCAAGGGCCGCCGGTAACACGGTGTACAGTGTGCTTTCGATCGGGTGAGTTCGAAACATCGCCTCGAGCGTGGAGCGGTCGTCCAACATTACTGGATCGTAACCGAGCGTTGGCGCGTCCGGGTGAAGAACGTTTTTCGGCTTCGACGCGACTGTCCTGACGCCTGAATAGTCCGTGTTTCCGCAGGCGGCTACGACGCTCAACCGACTCCGCGATTGACGGGCACCGACCACCCGCGAGACGGTCATCCTGATTTGAGTAGGAAAGATGGCTTCGAGCTGAGTGCGTCGTATTGCGGCGTCGAAGAGACCCGAACGCGCCTCCAGTGATCACACGAATTGGCGACGCCCCCAGAACTGGACAGCGACGTTACTCGTTCTCGTTGTCGGTTAGTTCTAAGTAGACTATTCGTGTAGGGTCAGTGGTGGACGGTACCATATGACATGCATGTGAACCGGTCACCACTGGGGGAGAAGACGATGGCGACCAACACGACACCGTACGGCGAGACGAGAGCGGATATCGAGGAATCGTTGGGATTCGTTCCCGGCTTCCTCGACGGACTTCCGGAGCAGGCGCTCGTAAACGAGTGGCCGACGATGAAGCGATTCCTCTTCGGCGAGAGTGCGATCGACCCGAAGGTCCGCGAGTTCGTCGGGCTCGCGGTCGCCGCCGCGATCGGCTGCGAGTACTGCAGACACTTCCACAAGGGCGTCGCACAGCTCCACGGCGCCTCCGAGGCGGAACTATCGGAACTCGCGTTCCTCGCGAGCTACACGCCGCGATACAGCGCGATGATCCAGGCGCAAGATTACGACGTCGACACGTTCTACGAGGAGGCCGAACAGATCGCGACCCACGTCCAGGCCGGCGCGGCCGCGGGTGACTAAGGGAGAAGCAGAGATAGAGCGTGAAGAGAACGGAAACGAGAGAGAGAGAGAGAGAATAAGATCATGGCACAAGTACACAAACTCGACTGCGAATCAGCGGTCAACGACTGCCACTTCGTCGTCCAATCGGAAGACGAGGACGAGGCGCTGGAACTGGCACGAAACCACATGAAAACGGTCCACGGATCGGAGTACTCGGACGACGAACTTCGCTCGGAGTACTTACAGACGGCCTGAGCGGAACCGGAGCGACAACCGCGCCACTCTGAGATCCGTGACGCGACCGTCGCTCCGAATAGATCCGCGGACCTTCCGATCCGATTCGACGGGACCGATCGCCGCGCGAGGGCGAGGGCGTTCCGATATTTGACGGAGACGAAATCACGGACCGGCGGCAAGTACGGTAGCCGTGAGACGAGAACGGAAAGCGCGAATCAACCATTAGTGAGAATGCAAGATTCACCGAGAGAGCCGCCACTCGTCGAGAGATAGGTGACCCGGATCGATACGTGTCGACGAGAGTTGCAAAAAAATACCCGATGGTGCGAAGGTGGGTTGTTATCGCTTGAACGTGACGGTGTGCGACTCGCACCCGCTCCACGTGCACCCTTCGACGGTAACCGTCACTTCCGACAGATCGGTGGCGGCGCACGCCTCCATACTGACGGAGTTACCGAAGAGACTGAGTTTCCAGTTCCGACACAAGTTACCGTCGGTCAGCGACACACACTCTTTGACCGTCCCGTCGTTGAGGATGCCGCAGACCTCGATATTGTCGTCCTCGAACGTCACACAGACCTCGACCGAAATAGGGAGGAGCGGAATCGACTCACACTCCGTTCGGGCCGGCCCTACCTCCACGACGTGGGCCTCGTCATCGGATGCTTTCGAGTCGGGCGAGGCAGCAGCGGCCTGGGAGGCTCCGACGAGGCCGCCGCCAGCGACCACTGCACCAGTCGATTTCAAGACCGTTCTCCGGAGGACGTTATTGTCATCGGACATTGCGTGATGAGATAGCGCAAGGGAACGTAAAAAATTACCTGACTTTCTCATTTTTTTAGTTTTTAATTCAGATAGCAGAGATATTTCAACGGGAAGGCGACCTAAGGCAGCCAAGTTAAAATAGCCGGCCGAGAAGATTCATTGAGTTAAAGAAACAAATAGTCCGATCGAGGGCGATGGACGACGCGGTGGCTCAACCGGCCGGTCAGGGGCGCGGTCTCGGCCCGGGCCACCCAGACAAGCGGAGTACACGCCCCCGTTGCTCACGGACTCGCGTCGACCTCGACCGCGACTTCGTTACGACGCATGAACGGCGGGGTCCACGGATCGTCGTAGCGCAACAGGAACGGGGCGTCGACGGGTTCGTAACCTGCTCGTTCGACCGCTCGCAACAGCGTTCGTCCCAGACTATCGACACGCCAGGCCGGTGTGTACCAGGAGAACCGTTTCACGGCAACCGTCCTCGGCTGGTCGATCGCGAGCGAGACGGCAAGATCGGTTGGTTTCGGCGCCGACTCCGGGTCGATCGACGGGGGAAGGTAAAACGACAGTCGCACCTTGTCGTCGCCAGGCGGGGACGGTCCGTGCGTCTGCATCTCGGCGCCCTCCCTCGTCTCCGTTCGAACGGGCGCAGTCATCGCAATCGAATCGCCGCGCCGGGATTCGACGGGGCGGGTCATCGAAAGCGTCGAGGAACCCTCGTTCGCCCCAGTTATGTACCGGTAGAGTCGACGGAACGCCTCCCGCTGGTTCGACGCCGTCGTCTCGACACGAACCGTTTGCGGATAAGTTCGGATCTCCAGTCCGTCCACGGATCGCCGGCGTGCGTACGGGATCGCCTCGGTCGACCGGGTGGTGTAGACGCCCCAGGCGATCCAGCCGGTGAGCGCGGCGGCACCAACGAGAGCGGCTTTCGAAAGCGATCGCATAGTGTTCGTTCGCGACCCAGCCCGATGAAGGGCGGGGACGGGCAGGACGATTCGTCGGGCTCGCCAGCTCGGGGCGGTATCGGCTTGCTGACCACATACTGGATTTGCACTAACCGAGCCGTCAGACCGGGTTCGGTCGCAGGCGAAACCGTGATCGACTGCACCTCGAGTCAGCCTCACCGCCGACCGTACGTCGCCTCGAGGTACGCCGCGAATTCAGTGATACGATCCGGGTCGTCCGTCCAGAACCCCCGGTACCGGCCGGGATCGCGCTCCTCGGCGACGATCGCGGAGGCGTTTCGACCGGTCTCGTCGCCGTCGAAACAGACGAACCAGAACGCGTCGACCTCGCCACCGACCTCGTCGACGACGTCGATACCCGGCGGCAAGTCGTCGTCCCACTCGTCGGCGACGAGGACGCGCACGGTCAGGTCCGTCTCGGTCGCGAACCGATCGTAGATGGCCAGTTGGTCGGCGAACGCCGCTGCCGTCTGGAAGCCGGCGACGAGCCGACCAGTGGCAGTCCGCCACGCCCGCTCCTCGATCTCGCGGGTCACCGCGAGGAGCTGTCGTCGACTTGCAGACGTAAAGAGCGTGTTGTCGAGAAACGAGAAGATAGCCGCGGTGTCGACGGATTCGTCGAGTTCCCACGGCGGGTGGAGTTCGGGCGAGAGGAGCGCATCCAGCCGGTCGAGTCCGATCGCGCCACGGAAGTCGCCGGCCGCGTCCCGCACGAGCAGGAATCCCGGTTCGTCGCTCGCCGGAATCGGCCGGTGTCTGACCTGGACGTTCCGGGTCGAAAACTGCGCCGACAGCGCCGTCGCGGTCGATTCTGATGCCGCGTAGACCCAGAGCGTGCGCCGGCGGGCTTCGACGGATGCCACGGCGTCACTGAGCGAGTCCACGCTAGCTCACCTCGCGAGTCCAAGCGCCGCGTTCACCGTATCGTGACGGGGTGCAGCCTCGATCGTCCGGCTCGACCGATCGTAGGTGACGTACCCGGCCGCGTCAAGTTTGGGTAACACGGCGTGGTGAAGGCGAATGCGGACGTTTTCGTGATCCGCGGGTGTCGTGATCGTTCCTGAACGCATCGCGGTGAACCCGACGACGAAGTCCGCGAGCTGTGAGAGTGTCTGGTCCGGGTCGTGTGCGAGCGCGTAAACGGTGTACCGGGCATCTTCGCTGGAGAGAATGTCGAACACGTCACTCGGAATCGACTCGTCTCCGGCGAATTGTTGCCTCGCGAGCGTCGTTTCGAACCGGTGCCATTCCATGTCACGCCCCACGGTATCGAGGCGCAAAGGCGTATTCCCTGCGCGCACGAATATCACCATCCTCGACTGATCGGACCGTGTTCGACCTGCGTTCGGCGATTCCAGCTGCCTGACCGAGGATCGCCAGTACGGCACCGCCTCCGGTTTTCACACTGAACGGTCGGAAGACACCACCACCACCGCGACCCAAAGCGTAAACTCGGGTCACGCCTACGCTCGACCATGCAAGACGCCTACATCGTCGACGCCGTTCGCACCCCCTTCGGTAAGCGGGGCGGATCGTTTCGAGACTTCCACGCCCAGGATCTCGCGGCGACGCCGCTCGAAGCCCTCGAGGATCGAAACGACTTCTCCCAGAGCGGGTACCCCGAGGACGTCGTCTACGGCTGCGTGACGCCGATCGGCGAGCAGGGGATGAACGTTGGTCGGCTAGCCCCACTCGTTGCCGGGTGGGGCGAGGAGATCCCCGGCGTCCAGCTGAATCGGATGTGTGGCTCCGGCCAGCAGGCGATCAACTTCGCCGCGGGCCAGATTCGCGGCGGATTGGCCGACGTCCTCGTCGCCGGCGGCGTCGAACACATGACTCGCGTTCCGATGGGGGCCGATTCGGCGGCCGACGCGGACACCTACGCCGCCGAGACGGGCGTGACGGAGACGTACTTCGAGCACGTCGACGAACTAACGACGCAGGGCGAGGGAGCCGAACGCATCGCCGAGCAGTGGGACTGTACACGCGACGAACTCGACGGGCTCGCCGTCGACTCCCAGCGCCGATGGGGCCAGGCGGACGAGGCGGGCCACTACGACGAGCAGCTGATTGCAGTCGAGGTCACGGTCGACGGCGAGGAGCGCATCGTCGAACGCGACGAACACCCGCGCCCGGAGACCGACCGCGAGACGCTGGGCGAGCTCCCACTGGCCTTCCGCGAGGAGGGCGAAGGCGTCGTCCACGCCGGCAACGCCTCCGGGATCGTCGACGGCGCTGCGGCTACGCTGATCGCCTCCGGTGAGGCCTGCGAGCGCTACGGCTGGGACCCCCTCGCGCGCATCGTCGACACGCAGGTCGTCGGCGTCGATCCGATCACCATGCTCACGGGGCCGATCCCGGCGACGGCAGAACTCCTCGAACGCAACGATCTCACCGTCGACGACATCGACCGCTTCGAGGTCAACGAGGCCTTCGCCTCCGTCGTCGCCGCGTGGCTCGACGAGACGGGCGCCGACTGGGAGCGGACGAACGTCTGGGGCGGCGCCATCGCCCACGGCCACCCGCTCGGCGCGACCGGGGCGGCGCTGGTCGGCAAGCTTCCCTACCAGCTCGAGGCCTGCGACGGTCGGTACGGACTCTCGACGATGTGCATCGGCTTCGGACAGGGCATCGCGACGCTGATCGAACGGGTGTAGCCGCCGTCGGGCCGGCTGCCACCGTCGGGCCAGATACCGATCGTCGGTCCGATCCAACCGGTTGTTGTCAACTCACAAATATTGTAAGATTGTATAGGGTATTACGTCCCTCCGACGCGTGCTCACTACTGAGAGTCATGAGCACCATCACACCAGGCACCGAAGAATCGATCGAGACGAACTGGCGCCCGCTCGCGATTGCGGGCGGACTGATCGCCGTACTGGGACTGATCGCGGCCGCGCTCCCGTTCGGTACCGGCATCGCGCTCGCGTACGTCCTTGGCGCCGCGCTCCTCGTCGGCGGCGTCGTTCACGCCGGACACGCGTTCACGACCGACGGGTGGGCAGGGTCGCTCTGGCAAGCGGCACTCGCCGGGGTCACGATCGTCGCCGGCCTCCTCATCCTGGCCAACCCGCTGATCGGTCTCGCGAGCTTGACGCTGCTGGCTATCGCCTACCTACTGGTCGACGGACTGACCGAGGTCGTGGCGAGCCTCCGCATGGGAAGCGGCTCGGGCCGTGGCTGGGTCGCGGCCAGCGGCGTACTCTCGCTCGTCCTGGCCGGACTCCTGTGGGCAGGGTTCCCCGTCGACGCTGTCTGGGTCGTCGGCGTGCTTGTGGGCGCGAGCCTGTTCGTGACCGGGGTCTCGATGATCGCCGTCGCGTACGGTACCCGCAGGATGGAGAGACACGTCCCAGAGCCGGGAGAGAAATCTCGCGGCGTGTGAAACCCTGTTCTTTCGTGACGGCAGACGTCCAGTGGCCCCCCTACGCTCGTCGTCCCTCAAACCCCCAGACCGAACGCCAGCCCCAGGATCCCGATTCCGAACGCGTACAACGGGATCACGTAGCGCCAGACGGTGTTCGGAACGACGCGGACGAGGTAGGGACCGACGATCGCCGCAAGGAATCCACCGGCAAAGATCGACGGCAGCAGGATCAGATCGACGTCGGTGCCACGGTACAGCAGAACGAAGAACGCGACGACGCCGACGAACGAAACGATACCCTCCGCGAGCGTGGTGATGGCGACGGCGCTCTTCTCGTATACACCGGAGAGGATCTGGCCGAGCGTGACGACGGGACCGTAACCGCCCCCACCAATGCCCTTGTTCGTCCCGGCGAGTAGCGCGAACGCCGCGAGCCTGGCAGGGCGGTACTCGATGCGCGTCCGCAATTTCGCTCTGGCCAGGCCGGTCGCACCCATGACCAAAACGAGGATCGAGACGTAGGTCCGAATCGTGTCCCTCGAGAGCCCGATCGCGTCGTGGGCCAGGACGACCGACGCCACGACGGCGGCCGACCCGGTAACGACGAGCAGCCCGAGCAGCTTCGTCTCCTCGGAGAGCGGACGCACGGAGAGGGTCACGTTTTCGAGGTCGTTGTGAACGAGACCGGCGACGAGGCCCGTGACCGTCTCGGAAACCAGTAGCACAGGCACGATCTGCAACGGGTCGTACCCGAGGACGAACAACAACGGCGCCAGGCCCGTCCCGAATCCCATCCCCGCCGCGGAATCGGTCGTCTCGAAGACGAAGGCGACGACCACGACGACCGGCACGATCGGAAAGGCGAACGGGCCGCCGGGCGCAACGAGGACGGCGAGAACGGCCACGTAGACGGTGACGAGGACCGTGAGGCGAACCAGAGTGGCCCGCGGCAGGCGGAGCCGCTCCGCCGGCGTTCGGGTCCGGTCCAGCGCCTCGGCCTCCACGCCGATCCGCCGAGGCGGTTCGTCCGAGGGAAGCTCTTCGGCGCGGGGCCCCGTGTCCGGTTCGTACGTCTCGACGCCGAGCTCCTCGGGGGTGACGCCCAACTCGGTCGCTCGCTCACCCAGTTGCTCCCGCGAGACGCCCAGTTCGGCCGCCCGTTCGCCGAACCCGCCGGTCACGCCGTTCGCAGAGCCGTCGTCCACGTCGCGCTCGTCGGTGCTCGCACCGGACTCGTCGAGGAGATAGTCGTCGGTATCCGGGTCGGGTTCGTCCCTGTCCGTCGCGGAATCGTCTCCCGCCTCCCTCCCGTCGTCTTCGTCCGCCGGGCCGCCGTCGTCTCGGGTCACGGTCGCCTCAGGCGAGGTGCTCGGCGAACCAGTCGGCGGCGTGGTCTGCGACCGTCTCGAGTTGCCCTTCCCCCTCGAAGAGGTGTCCCGCGCCGGGGACGACCTCGAGTGAGCGGTCGCCGCCGAGTTGCTCGAAGGCCGCCTCGTTCCACTCGCGGACGGGGTGGTCGGCCCCGCCGACAACGAACAGCGTCGCCGCCGTGACGTCCCCGAGGACGGCCTCGGCCATGTCGACGCGACCGCCGCGCGAGACGACGGCGCCGACGTCCGTCTCCGGCCGGGCCGCCGCACGGAGAGCGGCCGCCGCCCCGGTGCTCGACCCGAAGTAGCCGACGGCGAGGTCGCCGACGTCCGAGCGCTCGCGAACCCACTCGGTCGCGCCGACCAGCCGTTCCGTGAGGAGGTCGATGTCGAACCGCGCGTCGGGGTCGCGATCCTCCGCCTCCGTCAGCAGGTCGAACAGGAGCGTGCCGACGCCGCGATCGCGCAGGCGCTCGGCGACGAAGTTGTTCCGCGGGCTGTGCCGACTGCTGCCGCTGCCGTGGGCGAACAGCACGAGGCCGCTCGCCCCCTCGGGCACACGGAGGTCGCCCTCCAGTTCGACGTCGCCGACGTCGATCGTCCGGAACGAGTCCGAACCGGTCGTCGACGGATTCGAGTCGTCCATCGCCCGTCTTACACCGTCTGCCGGATTAAACGAGCGGGGTGAACGCGCCGGCCAGAGGAGGGCCGTAGCTGCGAATCTGTGCTTCCGGATTCCGGGTCAGTGTCAGGTCACGGTTTCAGCCTCGGTGTGGAGAGACAACCGACACCTCCCGGTTGCCTCAAACCAGGTCGGTATAGATCGTGTCCATATCGACGCCGAAGGTCGACGAGAGGTACGCGAAGGCCTCGTTCCGTTGCGAAGACGTACTCTGTTCGTCTAGCCGTTCGAAGAGCGTCGAAAGGAACGGCCGCATCGCCCGGTGTAGGGTTTCGGTGTCACCAACGATTGTGATGACGTCGGAGAAGACGCGACCACCGAGCTGGACGGTGTCGTCCGATTCCTGCAACTCGTACGCCGCGAGTTCCCCAACGTCAGCGTCGGACCCGTCTTCTGCAGCGAGATAGAGACCGAGCAGTGCCGTCAGTGAGTCCTGTTGCTGGATCTTCTGCTCGTCGGTCCTGATGGTGTACTGGATCTCGTCGGGAGCCATCCCGCCGGACACCTCGTACCAGTCTGTACTCGGGGACAGTTCCCGAAGCGTGAACTCGATCATATGGATTCGCCCTCCTCGATCTGGGTAATCAGTTGGTCGAATTCGTCTACTTTCGTCATCGGCGAGTGACCACTTGCCTTCTGTAGCACTTCCCTGATAATGTACGTGGTTGCCTTGTCGCGATCGTACACGTCTTCGTACGGCGCTCCGGGATGTGCTTCACCTGCCGGGACGAACGACGTGATGAGTCGACCGTCGACGACGAGCGCGAATACGACGACGGGACCATCGCCACCGGCCACTTCGGAGACGTAGACCCGAACTGTCGCGTCATCGCTCGCTCTGGTTCCACCGTACACTTCATCAGGGTCTGTGATGACTTTCTGGAGCGTTTCGCGGACGTCTCCGACTGATTCCCCAAGCTGGTTGTGATCCCAGTCATCCTTCTCGTGGGCGATCCGGCGAACCTTGTCACCGATGTCGACGTGCTGCCCCTGGTAGTCAGAGATCGATGGCTCGAAGCCATCAGGCTCTGTATCACGTGGAGTCCGCTGAATTCGCAGGTCCGGCCCTGCTTGATTCTGTGCCAGCGACGCGTCACCCGTCGCTCCATTGCAGTCTGCCATCGACGCTCCTGGCATCCCCATGTCGGGAACGCCCGCGTCCGGAATGGGCGCGTCGGGCATCGGGGAATCCGGGATTGGCGCATCCGGCATGCCCAGCGGGGTACCGAGGGCCGACGCTGCGTCGCGCTCCTCGTCGCCGGCGCTGTCGCGCTCGGTTGAGCGCTCCCGGTCGGCGCGCTTCCGGCGCTTCTTCCGGCCCATCTATCTGCCCTCCGCGGGGACAGTGCGGATTTTGGGAAGGGGAGAGTTCCTAAAAGCCATCGATGCCCACATATTTAATTTAGCCCATTATAATTGTTTTCGCTACAGGTTTGAGGGATGAATGTTGGAGGTGGCGCGGGTGTCTGGATGTTGTTGCGGATCTATAGTAGACAGCAGGGAAAGCTCAGGAGAGACGGTGGACTTTTGGAAAGGACTGGAATGGGCCGTGAACCTACAGCACAGCGTGTGGCTACGGCCAAGGTCCCAAACTAACCGCCGCGCCGCTGGCCGCCCCAGCAGAAAAAGGGGTCGCACCACGTCCCCGCAGGTTCGAAAGGGGCGCGAAATTATCGAATACTATGATTATTTCCAGTGGGATAGCTCTGCACCTTCAAAAAACATTGATATTCCTGCTCCCCAACTGTGGTGTAATGCGCCAGTACATTTCTTCAATCGATTATACGTCTAATCCTGACCCTAATCAGTCAATAGTCGTGGAGGTCGCAATAGAAGATATAGGTGACGGGGTTTACTTGCGCTTCAAAAAGACAGTAGCTGTTTTGAAAGGAAGTAGCCAAGAACCAAAGGAAATATCTTCTAAAACCCTCGAAATGGACAATATAAACTATGATGATTTTGAGGGGCTTGTGGAGGTACTATTTGAGTTCCTTGAATCTAAATCAAAGCCGATTTTTTCAAAGGAACTTACTTCCTTCGACGGAACCTTCTCTGAGAAGGAGAAAGTGAGCACATCATTTCAATCAGAAAGAGAACAATCCTCGAATTATGGTTTTGAATCTCTTGGAATGACCATTGGAGAATTTTATTTTGATTTTTGGCCGTCAGAAGGTAGGGATTGGAAATTTAGAATTCCACCATCTGACAAAATTTCGGAAGGCCAAATGGAGAATCACAACAATCTCATTGAACTATACTACACCTTTGTAGATTTCCTTAAAACTGAATATTCCCAAGAAGTCGATTGGGCAGACCAAGATGATCCTACAGCAATTCAGCGCTCAGCAGTGGATAAAGTGGAATTTCTTTTTGAGAGATTTGACCAAATTGCAACACCACTACAAAACCGGAGTCGAGAAAGGGATCCAGTCTCAATGCAGGATGAATACGATGTTCAATACTTACTACATGGCCTTCTGAAGCTATACTTCGATGATGTTAGGGCCGAAGAGTACTTCAAACGGCATGCGGGAAAGAATCCCCGTATTGATTTCCTCCTAGAGGAGTACGGTATTGGAATTGAGGTTAAGCGGCCCTCTGAAAATAGGACAATGGAGTCGATACGGATAGCCTTGGCTGAAGATAAAGAGTTGTATCGAAAGGACTCCAGCTGTGAGAAGCTATTAATATTCATATACGATCCAGAAAGGAGGATCGAAAATGCCCCGGAATTCAAAATGAGTCTTAGCGAAGAGGATTCTAATTTGGAGACCAGAGTAACAATAGTCCAGTAGCTTCTCAATAGTCACCCAAGGGTCACACGCTAAGAAAATCCGGGTCCCAATTATGCACACGCAACCAAATTCATCGTGTTCACGGAAGATAGCAGAACACGCGACTTCCCGAGATAAAATCGCGTAACCCCTCTAATCATAGAGACGGCTCAAAAGTAACAGACCAACCGGCAACAACAGAAAACCCAACTCAACCGGTCGTGTTCACGACCATCGATGGAACGGTACTAGGTAAGTCCCCCAACCTAACCGTCGGCGGTCACCTCACACCGATCTCTGTCCACCCCCAGCTGCACCGTTCATCTCGAACTCCAGCATCCCGAGCGCCGCGAGACAATCCACGCAAACCCGCTTCTCCGAATCTCGATACCCGCTGGCGGATGGCCCGTCGTGGACAGCCCGGAGTTTGGCCCAGTGCGTCTCCGTCAGATCGGTGCGACAGCGCTCGCACGGCTCATCCGGCAACGGCTCGTCGTACTCGTAGCGACCCATCTCAATTCACCTTCAGATTGCCGAGGCTGAGAAGCAGATCCCCGCCGAGTTTCGAATCCCAGACGAATTCGGGGTAGCGCTTCGGCTGTCGATGCCACTGCTGTGCGAGACCTTTTTGTCTCGATGGTGAGTTTCGTATCATGGTGACTGAAAACCCCGCAGGGTTTTCGGAAACCACGTCTCGGGTGGTAGTAGCACCCGGGACATTTCTGAGACGCATGTCCCCGCGCAGGTGATGGAGAGCGTGGCTTCCGTTCAGCACATCGAAGCGAAGCATAATATAATTATCGACGACTAGTAGGAAAGGATGTGTTTTCGGCGTCGGCCGGTCCTGTGAGGTGACTGTTCCGTGAACCCCACCATCGCCACCCAACACACCACGGGACGCGATGGCCGCGCCTTTATTCATCTGTCAGTATAGGGGGTCATTTTCAGATAAGCTGATTCCATACAAATGCTAGCGATCGTATCCACTGGTCAGAGGTTCCTCGTCGCGCCTGACTGAACGGGTTGGAAAACGAAGACATCCATCGTTTGATTTCTCGAAAGACTCGTTCGACGCTATTTCGTTCGGCGCGTCTCTCGTATCTGAAAATTGGACGCTGACAGGCGTGCTGCAGCGACTGATCGCCATCGATAAGGTAGTTTGCATCGTCGACATCGTGTTTGTCCCGCACTTCAGCGAAGAACGCGCTCGGTATTGCCTTGTTTCTGGTTGGTACAAGCTATGTATGGTGCAATTCGTTCATGTCCGTATCGACTGTGGCGTACAGCCAGTACCGCTCACCGTATAGTTGACCGCAACGTGATCCGGATTTTGTCCCGGTTTTGGCTGTATTTCCACCATATACACCCAGTTGTGAGCCAGTCGTGTCGACGATGTCAACTGACGACGGACTAAACAGAATGTGTTCACGATGATCTTGGTGACGTCCAAGAGTGCAAGGCGGTGTTCGCCAAATTGCTCGCGACCCTAACCACTCTCGCCCAGGAGATCTACGAGATAACTGGGAAGTTGGTCTTGGCCGAATCGGTTCTTCGAGTACACGTGGCCATTAAATGGATTAGCTATTCAATGGCTAGCACTGCCGTTAGAAATTAAAAATTTATATACAGGGAAGAAATACATACTGACGCGATGGGAGGAAACAACAACCCACATCGACGAAAAGTTCTAAGGAATATTGCGGCCTCTGGTGGGGCATCACTCATTGGAATGACTGCCGCAGTCGGTGCATCTCCAAAAGAGGCATCCGTTGATATTGATCAGTTGCTACAATCACAACATATAAAAAGACTCAAAAGAGAGGTACCGAGTCTTAAATTAAGTGCAGAGAGCGCCCGTGTGGTTGGGGGAGATCGAAGCGTTGTCGTTATTCCTGCAAATCACGGTACAGTTCTTACCCGCCCACCAGAAGAGACAGATGCCGCAAGATTCTATTTCAACAACTGGGTTCCCGGCGTGGACGATGACTGGGTTGAAGGAACTCAAGCACAGTTGAGGGTAACGGACGATAAAACGGTTCTGACGCGGACTGCAACCGATGAAGAGACTGAGGTATTCCTCAACTCCATTGATACAAGAGCGTTGGATCGAGGGAACACAACTGTAGCCGTTCAACCGGAGACTGGAAAGGTTTCGATTAGCCATATCGACACCGAAAATCGTCGATTTGACCGCGTCCAAGCGGAACCTGCTAAGGCACAGCTTGCAACGAAACAGAAGGGATTGGCTGCCGCTAAATCTGGATTAGAGATAACCGACCGTGAAACTACTCACTTCTCAGGTAGTTCGAACGGCACGGGGGTGCAATCATCTTGTGATCAAGATGACATTATCTTTTGTATCGTTGAAGCAGTCGGATGCGTACCCTGTGGCCTCACTGTAAGTGCACCACCGGTTTTTGTCGCTTGTGCCTTCCTAGTGTGCCTCGGATTTCCTGCCGTACCGGTTGCAACTATTTTGGCAGATATCGGCTGTTTCAATGTGGGCCAGTGTACGGGGGAAGCGGTTGTAGATATTGTAACGGACATAATTGATGAATTCGCTGACCAAGTACCTATCTAAAATTACAAGATCATACTTGAGACTGTGATTTTCAATATACTAAACCCATACAAAGTGTGCCAGAGAGATACAGTATTGTTCAGTTCGAGTAATTCGATAGGTATGCATAGTTCTGGAGTCAGTTTCCGGCGGTCTTCGGATCGGCCTTTCTGAAGCAATTGCTGAACTGGTAGGTGCGGCGTTTGATCTCCTGAAAGTCACGCTCGATAGCGTTTCGAATACCGTGTCGTTCGTGTCGAAATCGGAAGCCTCGGCGGTGTAATTTGGCGAGAAGACAGGGTCCAGAGTCAATGAAAAACGCGGTGTTCGCAAGACTCATGCGGCTTGTGAGCCCACAAGAGCTGCACCGCAGTTCTCAGGACGTCATCGATGTCGTGTTTCTCGCTAAATTCGTAGAGAAAAACTCCGTGACAGCAGTATTTCGCGTCGGAAAGAAGCCTGACGTTCAAGAATTCGTTCGTCTCAGAATCGACCGCGGCGTACAGCCAGTACGCTGATCAATGAGGTGGCTCACGGTCTTGTCGAGAGCGACGTGATTCGGCTATTTCCGGCTTTTGGGCTGTAAGTCGGCCTTTTGCACACAGTTGTTGATCGTTGACCGGGCGCGTTTGACACCGGATTTCTCCAGGATGGGAACAATATCTGCAAGCGGCACCCAACGCAGATGCAGGTGAATACGGAGGCGTATCAGCTCGCCCGGTGCCGCTTCGCGCTCCACAAAACCTAACTGAACGTCTGGCTGTAGCCTGTGAGACGAGTGGTTTTCGGCAAGTCCACTAAAACTGCCACCGCCTCGCTCCTTTACTCTCTAATCTGAACAGCGCCGGGTATTACGGGCGAACCTGTAGCGATGACAGGTACCAACTGATTTTGATTACCATCAATTCCCCAACGAAAAACCCTAATGGCAAGTGGTAATGCTAAATTCAAGGTGAAAAATAACTCTAACTCCGTTTTAATAATCATCCACAATCACTAAGAGGATGGAGATTGGAGATAATCTATGCGTTGGAGAGACCCGAAAGACTTTGCGATAGTTATGGGAAAAATTCTTGGAGCATTAGCTGGAGCGATGCTCCTGACCGGTCTTCTGACGGTGATTCTCCCGTATAGTGATTACACCCCCAAAACTCCAGAGAGGTTCTTAGCCGTTAGCGTGTTCTATGCTGTGTGGTTGCTTTTGATATTCAAGTTTATGTTTGGAAGATTTATTCCAATAAATATATTCAAAACAAGTGGGCAGTAGTAGTTAGTTAACCAACTATGCACGGGATTGAATTGATCGCCGCATTTGCTTACCCGTGTCTTTGGACAATTACGTTGATTAGTACAAGACAAAGAAGCGGACGTTCTAAATCAGCCAACAGGCAATGAAATATAGTTTTAGAACATACAATTTAATAACGTCATGAAGGATCTGATGAGGTTTCGCCGGCCTTCACACAGGCTCATACGGGCTGCTATACCCACAGGAGAAGCAGTCACGACCTTGGCCATTATCCGGTCGTTTTTGGACCTAAGCGACTCTACTCACCAGTAGATCAAGTTCACCGTCTACCGCTTCAAGCGCTTCAGTTGCGATATCACCGAGTTCACCGGCTTCAATGTGTGAATATCGTTCACGACTCAACCCTTCACTCTTGTCGAGGTATCGTGCGGCGACGGCCGCGCCTTTATTCATCTGGTCGGTGTACGGGTTCCGGATGCCCACGACGATCGAACTCGACGACGACCTCACCGCGCGGATCGAGGGTCACTTAGAGGAGGACGAGACGATCGAGGAGTTCCTCACAGAACTGGTGGCGATCTACGAGCAGGAGGGGCGATTCCTTCAGGAGGGAGCGTGACGTGAGCGACGCGTACAATCACGCGCTGTCGGTCGCCGACCAGCGGGGCGAGCTGCGGGTGTCGAGTCCCGCCTTCGACGACGGCGACCCGATTCCGGACGCCCACGCCTACGAGGGCGGGAACGTCAACCCGCCGCTCGAGATCGCCGGCGTCCCCGAGGACGCCACGTCGCTCGCCCTCGTCGTCGACGATCCCGACGCCGTCGACCCCGCCGGCAAGATCTGGGTCCACTGGCTCGTCTGGAACCTCGACCCCGAGCGGGATGGGGTCCCGCGAGCGTGGGATCCGACCGACGCCGTCGAGGGCGAGAACGACTTCGGCGAGGTTGGCTACGGCGGCCCGAAGCCACCGGACGGCGAACACACCTACCGGTTCAAGCTGTACGCACTCGACACCGACCTCGGCCTGCCCACGGGCGCGTCGGCCGAGGCCCTCGGGAACGCGATCGAGGACCACGTCGTCGCGCAAACCCAGGTGACGGGGACCTACGCGCCGTAACTCGTCGGGACTGGCAGTGGCCGGCGACAGAGTGACGCCGACATCACGATCGGATCGAGATGACTCGCGAGAGACCGGCGGACGCCGACGATGCCGACCTGAGCGGCGAGCCCAGCCCACCGCTTGCGGGCACCGACTCGCGACCGGCGCCCGACCTGAACAGTGTCTGGCGGCCCCTGTTCTCGGGGCTTCTCGTGGCTGGGCTCTACGTCGGTCTCGCCGCTCGACTCGGAACCACGCTCGCCCCGGAGACGATCGGCGGGTGGCTCACCCTCGGCGGGACGCTCGTCGCGCTGGCCGTCGGCTGCACGTTGCTGTACGACCGATCCGGCCGGCGGTCGGCGCCCCAGCCTATGCGGCTTCGAATCCGAGAGATCGTCGGACTCGGCGTCCTGGTCGCGGGGACGACCGTCGGCTCGCAGTGGGCGCTCCGACCACTGGCCGGGCCCGACGCTGGCGGCGCCGATCCGACGGTCGCCGTCGTCGCTGCCGTGATCGGGGCGATCGTCCTCCTCGCGAGTATCGTCGATCGGCCCGGGATCGGGTGGTCGACGGTCACGACGCGCGAACGGGAGGCGTACCTCGTCTCCAGTGACGCCTACCGAATCTGGCTCGAAAACCAGCGGAAGTGGTTCCACGACGGCTCGCACGCTGCGGAACGAGGGTCGGCTGCGATCGACGAGGCGATGGCGTTTCTGACGCGGGCTGACGACCGCATTCGAGCCGGCGACGAACGAGGATTCCTGCTCTATTACGCCAACGCGCGACGGAACATGGCCGACATCTACGACTGTCTCGATCGGGTCGCGGTGACGGGCGAGGGCGGACCGAAGCGGGCAGGGAGTGCCGAGACGGGTTCACCGGGCGGAGACGAGACGGAGGCAACGGCCGACGACCAGGCGACCGATGCAGCCTCCGACGAGACAGCGGTAGCACCAGACAGTTCCGCCGCCTCCGGAACAGAGACGACCGACGGGATCGACTCGCCCCACCTCGGAGAGACGGCCGGCGATCAGGTCTCTCCCGACGACTCGGAGCTCGTGGGGTTCGTTCGGTTGCTCGAACTCGAGGCCCAATCGCTGCCGCGAGGGACGCAGGCCAACGTGGAATCGCTCCTCGACGTCACGACGCCGGGTCCGCCACGGCCCAGCCTTCGGAACGTCAGACGCGCGTTCATCCAGCTACAGAACGAGGAACTCGCGTCGATAGAACGCGAGACCAGTATCGAACAACAGCTGACGCTCTGGAACGGGTTCGTGGCGGGACTGACGCTCGTACTGGGGATCGTGATTGCGGTCGGACTGGGTCCGTTCCAGCAGCCCGGGGGCACCGAACCGGCCAGCGCACTCGTCGTGGTGACGGTAGCCGTCTCGGGGATGCTCGGCGCCGCCGTGAGCAGCCTCCAGAACTGGCGGTCGGTCTCGGAACGGACCGAATCGGAAGCCAGTGGCGGCGTCTCGCAACTCCTCCCGCCGGAGACCATCCTCGTGCAACTCGCCGTCAGCAGGCTCCTGATCGGCGCCGTCGCTGCCCTCACGTTCTACGTCGCGCTCCTCGGCGGGCTGGTCGTGCCGGCCGGGATGGCCGAAGCCGACTATCCGCTCGTCCTGCTCCTGGCGTTCGGCGCCGGCTTCCTCGAGCGGTTGTTCCCGAGCACGCTGTCGGAAGTGCTTCGACAGGAGGCGGTGACGGAGTCGAAAACGGAAGAAGCCAGTCGGATCGGTACCGATCGAGCCGGCGCCGGGTCGCCGTCGGATCGCTAGTGACCGATCGCCGACGGTCGGTCACTCGAACGGCCGCGACGGGTCGTGGCCGGCGCGCAATCGGTCGACCAGTTCCGGTTCCGGATGCGACACGATCATCGTGTCGTACGCTCGATCCGCAGAGACGCTCTGACCGACCGACACGGCGCGGACGATGCGGCCAGCGTTCTCGCTCCCGACGAACAGTATCGACGCGTCGTTCGACCGGGCGAACTGACGGATTTGGTTGGCGATGGTCCCGATCGGGGCGTAGCGGTCCGTCAGTCGGTAGTGAAACGCCGCATCCGGTGCTATCTGGGTGGCGCGGTCGCGAAGCGCTGCGAGGATCCGGTCGCGGTCGAACGCGTCCGACTCGTCGATCCAGCCCCGGGCGACAGCGTAGTCGACGTTTCCGACGGGAACGATACTGATCACGAGTACGCCCTCGTCCAGGATCGAATCGAACTGGACGGCCCGAGCGAGCGCGGCCGAGGCGAGGTCCGAACCGTCGAACGGAACGACGAGCGACATGCACGCCGAACGAGTGGTCCGCCCGTTGAATAGTTTCTGACCGGTCGGGGCGCGGCCAAACGGGCCCATCGCCGGTGGCGGCTTTAGGACGGTGGCCGACGTAGTCGCCGACGATCTCCCATGGCGTCGTTCCTCATCGTCTACGGCAGTGAAACGGGACAGACCGCGAAGGTCGCGCGGTTCGTCGAGCGCGTCCTCGCAGAACGGGGCCACAGCGTCACCAGAACCGACGTCCGGGACGCGACGACCCTGCCGGAAATCGACTACGACGGGATCGTGGTCGCCTCGCCGGTCGTCAACCGCGCCCACGTCCCGGAGATCGTCTCCTTCGTCGGTGAACACGCGAAGACGCTCCGCGAGAAGCCGACCGCGTTCGTCCAGCTCTCGTTCGCCTCGATCCTCCCCTCGGAGTGGGCCCAGAGCGGGGCGATCGAGTGGGTGGACGCCCTCGCCGAGGCGACGGACTGGGTCCCCGACCGGATCGGGCTGTTTCCCGGCGCCGTCACCTACACCGAGTACGACTGGCCGACCCGCGCGGCCTTCAGGCTCGTCTCGGCCGTGACGACCGGCGACACGGACACCTCGCGCAATTACGAGTACACAGACTGGGACGAGGTCGAGGCCTTCACGGCGGACTTCGCCGCGTTCGTCGAATCCGGCGCAGACACCCAGGCGACCGAGAGCGACGCAGTTGTCGTCGAGACGGCGGCGGGCGGCGGGTCGCGAACCGTCACGATCGGAACGCCGACCCGCGACGGCACCCCCGTCGAACCCGTGGTCGGCGAGGCGGCGGCCGGACGGGCTCGACGGATCGCGACGATAGCCGGAGCGATCGGACTCGCGGGGATCGGCTACTGGCTCGCCCGGCGTCGTCGACGGCCCGAGTCGTAACCAGGTACCGTCGTTTTGGGCAGGTTCCGACGCGGGCCGAAACAACCCTGCGGCGAGCGAGCCGAGGATCGTATCGGCCCCCATCGGCGGCAGGGTATTTTGTCGGTCGGCCGCATGACTCCCACCACCAGAGCGCTCCATCCATGCCCCACACGATAACGATCAGCGACGACCTCAGAGAACGACTCGACGAGCACACCGAGACGGACGAGACCTACGAGGAGTTCATCGCCGAGCTGGTGTCGATCTACGAGACGGAAGGAACCTTTCTTCAGGAGGGATACTCGGAGTGATGGTGTTCTCGGCGTGCCTCACTCCTCTAGCAACCAGCCGAAGCGCTTCTCCCAGAACGCCTCGTCCGGCGGCTTCTTCGATCGGCCGCGGGTCTTCCGATCGCGGATCTGTCGTTCGAGGACGTCCCGCACCTCGTTCAGCGCCTGCGTCGCCCCGTAGCCCTCACCGGAGGCGATGTAGAGTCCGCGGTCGGTGTGCAGCCTGATCCGCGCGAGCAAGAGCGGCACGCCGCGACGGCGCTCGTCGTGTTCGTGCAGGTGGACCTTCGCGTCCAGGATCGACATGCCGTGGTCTCGATCGTCGAACCCATCGACCATCTGAACGATGTCCTCGTAAGTCGTGTCGTCGATCAGATCCGTCCCGTAGACCTGGACCGCCCGATTGCCCTCGGCTTCCCACGTCAACGAGTCGAGCACGTCCGTCGTCGTGACGATGCCGTGAGGCGACCCGTCGGTCGTGACGACGAGCGACGAGCCGCCGACGTCGAACATCTCGTCGACGGCAACCTCGAGCGTCTCGTCGGGGTGAATCGTCCGGACCGGCGACGCCATCACGTCTCGGACGGGCAAATCGAGCATCCGATCGCTCTCTCCCTCACGGGCGCCGAATCCACCGTGGGTCCGACCGGTGCTGTCCGCGAGTTCGCCGCCGAACGGGTCGACACCACCAGCGTCGCCACCCTGGCTCTGTACTTCGGCCCTGACCGTCAGGTCGGTCACGTCGTAGAGGCTCAACACGCCGACAGCGGCGTCGTCCTCGACCACTGGAAGGTGTGTGATGTGCTCCTCGCGAAACAGGGAGAGCGCGTCGCCCAGCGTCGAGTCCGGGTCGAGCGTCACGAGGTCCGCCGTGTGCGCCTCCGCGACCGTCGCCGCGTCGAGAAACGGCTGGACCGCCCGCAGGATGTCGTCGGCGGTGACGACGCCGGCCAGGTGCTGACCGTCGAACACGGGGAGCAACTGCGAGTCGCTGTCGATCATCAACTGCGCCACGTGGCGGACGTCCTCGTCCGGTGTGAGTCGCGGGACGTGCCAGACGAGCGATCCGATCGTCTGTCCGGGCTGTACGTGCGAGCGAGCGAGTTGGCGCCTGGTGACGACGCCGTCGAACTCGTCGCCGTGCACGACGACCCCGGTGACCTCGGAGTCCGCGAACGCCCCGGCGAGCTTCGAGACGGGTGTCTTGGGGTCGAACTCGACATACTCGGTCGAAACGATATCTTCGATGTCCATGGATCTGTAAGCGGGTCGTTCGGAAGACGGTCCACCGCTCGTCCACCGTCGGTCCACGTGCGACGCGCCGACGGTCACATCGTGGACGGGTACTCGGACAGCCGCGAGCGGACCGTTGCGTTGAGTCGCGCCGGCCCGTACCGTTCGTGTTCGATCGCGCCGCCCACGCCAGCTGCCAGTCGCTCCCGACGATCGGGCAGACCGTGCGAGCGAGTTTGTCTCAGTGTGCGGGCTTCGACAACGATCGACGGTCCGATACCCGGCGCAAGCGGGTTCTCCCGTCCGCCGTCGGACTGATCGAACGGTGTCGAGGAGTATATAACACGACCCCGACTGTCCCGCCTGGGCGGTGCAACCCCGAATGCGAGCGCGGGTTTCGACCCGTTGTGAGCAGACCGGTGTCAGCAGGAATCGGTGCAAAGACCCGATCGCGAGACGTTCGTTCGGCCTAACACGTACCACTAGCAGTGATGAGGGTGGTCGTGGGCGGTTTGGGTATGAACTTCAACGAGTTCACAGGTGAGGTACAGCACCGACTCGAACTCCCGGGAACCGGAGAAACCGTGCGAGCGATCCGGGCGACGCTGTACCCGCTCGGTCAGCGTATTCCCGCCGAGAACGCAGCCGATCTGGCGGCGTCGCTCCCGATGGAGATCAAGTGGTACCTGACCGGTGCCGTCGACGAACACGGCCAGCGATTCGACTGGGCGGAGTTTCTGGACCGGGCCAGCGAGATCGAGGGACGCGACAAGGCCACCGTCGCCTACCACACCCGGGTGATCATCGATCTGGTCCGCGAGCAGGTGCCCGGGTCGGACTTCGAACAGCTTCGAAACCAGCTTCCCGAGAGCGAGGACACGCAGAACTGGCGAAAGCTGTTCGAGGTCGTCGACGCCGGCGGATGGAGCGACGCACAGGAGGCTCAGACGGGCGGCGGGCCACAGCCGGAGCGGCAGTGAGTGAACGCGAACGGTGGGTTTTCGCCGTAGTGCCCTGAGGCCCACAAATGACCGGAGACGCCGTCGACGCACGATCGGTCCGTCGCCGAGCGGGACTCACGACTGTCGAGGTCGAACGACGACGTGAACGCGACGGGCCGAACGTCCTCCCGCCACAGCCCCGGCCGCCTGCTGCTCCCCGCCGTCGGCGTCTACGTTCTCACCCTGGACGCATTCCCCTTCGTCGACCTGATCGCCAAACTGACAGCACTCAACTAGCTGGACGAGGGAGGAGAGAAGGATGACCGAAGTACTGGTCCAGGCGGTTTCGTACACGATGCTGGCGGTCGTCGCCGCACTCGTCGGTGGCGTGATCGCGATCTACCGGCAGCCGTCGGCGCAGATGGAGAGCAACGTTCAGCACTTCGCGGCCGGCGTCGTGTTCGCCGCCGTCGCCGCCGAACTCCTGCCTGACGTCCACACTCGCGCCCCGAGCGTGGTCGTTATCGGCTTCGCGATCGGCGTCGTGACGATGCTCGGCGTCCCCCGTCTCGGAACGTACGTCGAGAGGCGAGGTATCGGCGGGAAGATCGCGGGCGCGGCCAGCCTGCTCGTCACCGTCGGCATCGACATGGTGATCGACGGCGTGCTTATCGGGGTGGCGTTCCTGACGGAACCGGCCACCGGCGTCCTCATCGCGGTCGCACTCGCCATCGAGGTCCTGTTCCTCGGCGTCACCGGCGTCATCGCGTTGCCCGAGGAGATGGGGACCTTCAGGAAGCTCGCCGTGCCAGGAAGTTTCGGCGTGTTGTTGCTCCTCGGCGTGCTCGTCGGCGTGTTCGCACTCAGCGGCGTGTCGGGAACGCCGATCGCACTCGTGCTCGCGTTCGGGTCTGCCGCCCTCCTCTATCTGGTGACGGAGGAACTCCTCGTGAAGGCCCAGAAGGTGCCAGAAACGCCGACATCGACGACGCTGTTTTTCGTCGGGTTTCTCCTCATCTTCCTCCTCGATATGGCTCACTGAGGACGGCCGGAACGGACTCCTCGACGAGACGGACCGCGACAGTAGTTCGGTGTCATCGACGGCCACAGCGGTTCGCCGCCCCCAACGATCCGTTTCGCACGCACGACCAGTGCAGAGACGCGGTTGTCCATCGTCGGCTCTGTTGGATTCCCTGTTGCCCCCGAGGTATCGCCGGTGAACTCCCTCACGTGTCTGGAGAGGCGCCAAGGTGAGACGGTGCCGAGACCCAAAGGGTAAACAGGCCCCGGTCCGCCACTCGATCCATGCCACGCGAGCTTCGAGACTACCTCTCCGCGCGGGAGACGAAGGCCCCGACCGTCGCGCCCGACGGCCGCCTCGCCTTCCTCGCCGACACGACCGGGACGATGCAGGTCTGGACGAGCGAGGAACCGGATACCTGGCCCACACAGCGAACGTTCTACGAGGACCGGATCTCAATCGCTGACTGGTCGCCGGACGGCGGCGCGATCGCGTTCGGGAAGGACAGCGGCGCCGACGAACACGATCAACTCTTCGCGCTCGATCCCGAGACGAACGAGATCTCCCGACTGACCGACAGACCCGACGCGATCCACCTGTGGGGCGGCTGGAGTCCCGCGGGCGATCGGATCGCGTTCACCGCGAATCGTCGAGACAGCGCCGCCTTCGACGTCTACGTGATGGCTGTCGACGGCATCGAGCCGGGAGCAACGGATGCCGACGAGGAGACCGCGGCCGACGGCCCGGAACCCCGACTCGTCTGCGAGGGCGAGGGGTTCTACAGCGTCGACGACTGGAGTCCGGACGGGGAGCGACTCCTCGTGAGTACCGCCAACGCCAGTTCGGACACGGACCTCTTCGTCGTCGACGTCGAGACGGGCGAGCGTGAGCACGTCACGCCCCACGATGGCGACGTTCGGTACACGCACGCGACGTTCGGCCCGAACGACGACGTCTACTGCCTGAGCGATGCGAACGCCGACACGATGGAACTCGTCCGCATCGACGAAGCGGGCGGCGACGTCACGACCGTCGTTGGGAGCGACGACGACATTCTCGACGCCGCCGCAGCTGGAGATGCCGCACTCCCGGACGACGATACCGTCACGGCCAGCGCGCACGACCGTGACTGGAGTATCGACGGGTTCGCCCTCGACGCCGACTCGGGCCGGCTCGTCTACACTTGGAACGTCGAGGGCTACTCCGTGACGGCCGCCGGCCGATTGGCCAGCGCGACCGACGTGGCCGCCGTCCCGGTCGACCACCCCGCCGGTGTCGTCTCCGAACTAACGATCGGCGCCGACGGCGAACGCGCCGCGATGACGGTCTCGGCGACGAACCTGAACTACTCGATCTTCGGGATCGACCTCGCGGATGGCGGCGTCGCCGGACCCGAGGCCACCCGGTGGACGACGCCCTCGCCCGGCGGCGTCACGCTCGATCGGTACCACGAACCCGAACTGATCCGGTACGAGACGTTCGACGTCGACGGGCGACGCGCGTCTGCTCGCGAGACGGAGTCTCGCGTTGGCCGGGAGATCCCCGCATTCGTCACGCTCCCGGACGACTACGAACCCGGCGAGACGCCCGTCATCGTCGACATCCACGGCGGGCCGAGCGCCCAGCGTCGCCCATCCTGGCGCAACCGGCCGATCCGGCAGTACTTCCTCGACGCCGGCTACGCGCTCTTCGAGCCGAACGTCCGCGGCTCGACGGGGTACGGCGCGACCTACGCAGCACTCGACGACGTCGAAAAGCGAATGGACTCGGTTCGGGATATCGACGCTGCGGTCGAGTGGCTTGCCGATCACCCCGCGATCGATTCCGACCGGATCGTCTGCTACGGCCGCTCATACGGCGGGTTCATGGTCCTGTCCTGTATCACCGAGTACCCCGACCACTGGGCGGCCGCCGTCGACTTCGTCGGCATCGCCAACTGGGTCACCTTCCTCGAGAACACCGGGGACTACCGCCGCTCGCACCGCGAAGCCGAGTACGGGTCGCTCGCCGAGGACCGCGAATTCCTCGAATCCATCTCACCGATCCACGCGGTCGATCGGATCGAGTGTCCGCTCTTCGTCCAGCACGGCGAGAACGACCCGCGGGTCCCGGTCGACGAGGCGCGCCAGATCGCCGACGCCGTCGAATCGCAGGGGATCCCCGTCGAAACCTGCATCTTCGACGACGAAGGCCACCACACGACCTCCCGTGAGAACCGCATCGAGCAGTTCGAGCGCATCGTCGACTTCCTCGACGAGCACGTGTAACCAACGGATCCGGATTCTGACCGAATCGACGCCGTCCGACAGGCTGCGCAAGCTTTTTGCGCCATAACCGACGTGTCATCGTATGCGACGAGTGTTACTCGATACCATAGGCTGGCCGTCGACTGGCGCGACGACGAGTGCGTCGCTGCAACGGGCGGTGGTGCAATGACGCGCGTCACCGACCGCATCGTCTCCCTCTTCGAACGCGCCGGCGTGGAGACCGTGTTCGGCTTTCCCTGCGAACAGCTGGATCCCTACTACGCGAGTCTGGCCGACTCGGACCTTCGACACGTGCTCGCGCGAAGCGAGGCGAGCGCGGCACTGATGGCCGACGGCTACGCACGAGCGAGCGGCTCCCTCGGCATCGTCGACGGCGTCAGCGGGCCCGGCGCTGCCTACCTCGGCGCCGGGCTCTGCGAGGCGGCGGGCGCCTCGAGTCCCGTCCTGGCGCTCACTGGCGGGAACGACCGCGAGACGCGCGGCAAGGGCGTCATCCAGGACGCCGACAACGAGGCCATCCTCGACCCGTTCACGAAGACCACGGCCGACGCCGAGACGCCGGGCCGCGCCGTCGAGGCCGTCGAAGCGGCCGTGCGCGAGGCCACGGGCGGCGTTCCCGGGCCGGCCCACGTCAACCTCCCGGAGGACGTCGTCCGGGCGGCGACCGATCGCGAACCCCGCGACGACCTCGACGCGACGTTTCCCTCGGCGCGTCCGCGACCGTCGGCGGCCGACGTCGACGCCGTCCTCGAGAAGCTCTCCGACGCCGACCGGCCGGTGATACTCGCCGGCGAAGGGATCGTCCGCGCCGACGCGTGCGCGGAACTGAGCGCGTTCGCCGAACGGACGAACACGCCGGTCGTCACGTCGATGAACGGGAAAGGCGCCGTCGCCGAGACCGCCCCGTACGCCCTGGGCGTGGTCGGGCGCTGGGGGTTCTGTCAGGTCGCGAACGACGCCGTCGCGGACGCCGACCTCGTGATCGGCCTCGGGACCCGCTTCGGCGATCTCACGACCGTCGGCTGGTCGCTGGTCCCCGACGACGCCGCCGTCGTCCACGTCGACCGCGACCCCGCGTGGCTGGGCCGGAACTACGAGGCCGACGTCCCGATCGAGGCCGACCTCCGGGCGACGCTCGACGCGCTGGTCGGGGCCGCCGGCGACGCAGGGCGCACCGACGAGGCGGCGGTCGCCGACCGCGCCGACCGGATCGACGAGCTGGCCGCCGCTCGCGACGCGTGGCGCGAGTCCCACGCCGACGAGTTCGAAAGCGACGCGTCCCCGATCACACCCCAGCGAGTGATCGCGGAACTGAACCGGACGATCCCGGCGGACGGCGTGCTGGTGAGCGCGACGAGCTTCCCCGGCTTCTTCTCCGGCGCATTCTACGAACCGGCCGAACCCGGCCTCCGATACCTGCAGGCCCGCGGCAGCGACGGCATCAACGCCTGTCTGCCCCAGGCGATCGGTGTGCAACTCGCCCGCCCCGACGCGTCGGTGGTCGCGCTCTCGGGCGACGGCGGCATCGGCTACCACATCGCTGACCTGGAGACGGCCGCCCGCGAGGACCTCCCGCTCACCGTGATCGTGACGAACAACGACTCGCTGGGCTCCTCGAAGATGAGTCAGATGGGGAGTTACAACGTCGACCAGTCGACGGACTTCGAACCCGGCGTCGACTACGCGCAGGTCGCCCGCGGCTTCGGCTGTGCCGGGACGGTGATCGAGGACGCGGCCGCGCTGCCGGACGCTATCGAATCGGCGATCGCGAGCGACGAACCCACACTGCTCGACGTGCAGGTGGATCCCTACGCCGCGCCACCGCTGCTCGTGTGATCGAGACGGGCAGCAAAGCGTTCGCGACCGGCTCTGTTGAACACCTATTCATCAGACATATTTTCGAGTGAAACAGCCGATCAATGAGAGTTGCGTACTGAGCGGGTCGGGATGGTACTCACTACGGAATAGATAGAATCTCAAAAGAAATTTGTCAACTGATGTTGAGGATACTCTTATGCTTGAAAACAAGTTTACCAGAGCAGGTGTGTTCTTCGTTGTCGCATTCAGTGTTCCAATTCTCTTGGGTTTACTCACTGAAGGAGATCTGAACAGGGGAATTCAGATTGGAGTGGTTATGGGTGTCATTTTTGGAGTTATAAGCCAATACTTCGAACCCAAACCGACATCTGTTGAACAGTAGGTGTCTAACCTGTATAGAACACATCAGGGTCAGGATTTATCACCTTCTGAGAGATTCAACAGCGGTTCGCAACCCTCCTATCTCTCAGAATACCGGTTCGTAGACGCCCGCGCCTGTCTCCGCGTAGCGCTCGGACAGGGTGTCACGCAGGAAGTCGCGACCGAGCATCGACTCCACGTCGAACGGACCGACGTCGCCGGCCGAGCCGCGCCTGAGGATCTCGTCGATCGCGTCGGCGTCGGCGACGCCGTCGTCGACCAGCCGGTGTCCCTCGTTGACGAGGGCGGCGAGGATCGGCGCGACGTCGTGTGACTCCTCGGGGTCGGGAACGACCGCCTGGCCGTCGACCCACTCGAAGAAGCCCTCGCCAGTCTTCTTGCCGAGTCGCCCGTCCTCGATCATCGACGCCATGCGCTCCCGGGCGGCTGGCGGTGGGGCGTACCGATCACCGTACGCGTCCTCGAGGTTCTCGACCGTCGCGAGGTGGACGTCGAGTCCGATTCGGTCGATCAGTTCCAGCGGACCCTGTGCGAAGCCGACCGCCGTCGCGGCGGTGTCGATGGCCGCCGGCGACGCGTCCCGCAGCTCCCACGTCGCCGCACACTTGATGCTCGCCGACAGCCGCGAGAGGCCGTTCGCCCGGTACTCTCGTTCCAGGCGGATCGGACGCTTGCCGATCGCGGTCGCCACCGCCGCGGCCGTCTCTAGCGCCCGGTCGGCGGCGTCATCGCCGGCGATCTCGACCAGGTCGCGCGGAATCGCCGGGTTCGCGAAGTGAAAGAGGACGACGCGGGAGGGATCGACGACGTCAGCTGCGATATCGCCCGGGGTGAGCGACGAGGTGTTGGTCGCCACGATCGCGTCGTCGTCGAGTACGTCGGCGAGGGAGCCGACGAGGTCGCGTTTCAGCCCGAGGTCCTCCGGGACGGCCTCGACGACGAACGTTGCGTCCGCGAGCGCGTCGAGTTCCGTGTCGTAGCTGATCCGGGCGGCGAGGTCGTCCGGTGGTTCGTATCCCGCGTCGGCGAGTGAGTCAGCGACGTTGCTGCGGTGGTAGGATTGTGCGTCAGTCAGTGCGTCGGCGTCGACGTCGACGAGCGTGACGCGATAGCCCGCCGTCGCGAGCAACGCCGCGATGTCGCGGCCCATCACGCCCGCACCGACGACGCCGGTGCGGTCGATATCGAACGCGGTGTCGGAACGATTGTCGGGCCGAGTATCGGAACGAGTACTGTGTGGTGTCATGGTTCTGGTCGAAGGGTCGGTGGCGACTCCTGCTGAGGCCGATACCGTGACCGGGCGAAGTAGTAAACACCGCCGATCACGAGGAGACCGAGCCATCCGGCGAACACACGCGGCGCGGTCGTGGCCAGCAGGACGAGCAAGCAGAGGTTGAGCGGAATCGCGAGGACGGCCATTCCCGCGACGAGCCGCGGCGAGAGCGGGAACGCGGTCGAGTCGAAGTCCGGCGGGCGGTGGCGGACGACGTGAATCGCGGCGAGCATCACCGGCACGACGAGGAACGCCCCGCCGAAGCCGAGCAGGGAGCCCAACTGGTCGATGGGGATCGGCGAGACCAGCGCTGCGGCCGAGAGCACGTAGACCAGCGCCAGCCCCCAGTGGTTCGTGCCGAACCGCTCGTTACGACGGGCGAAGACGGACGGAATCAGACCGTCGGCCGCGAGCACCTCCAAGTACTTCGGCGCGATGATGAAGACGGCGTTCACGCTCGTGGCGATCGCGAACAGGGCGCCGCCGACGACGAACGCGGCCCGGAGCGACGCCGGAAGGAACGCCTCGGCCGCGACCGCGAGCGTCTCGCCGGCCATCGCCTCGGCCCCGACCGACCCCACCGCGACGAATCCGAGCAGCGCGTACAGCCCGAGGACGAGCGGCACGCTGACGGCGAACGAGCGCGGGATGGTCAGCGTCGCGTCGCGGACCTCGCCGCCGATGTCGACGACGAAGTTGGCCCCGAGACAGACGAAGTACAGCACGCCGGCGGCCGTCACGAGGCCGACGGGACCACCCGTGAACGTGGGCCGCAGGTTCGCCGCCTCGACGGCGGGGACGCCGAAGACGACGAACGCCCCGAGCGCGGCGACGAGCGCGACGAACAGGATCGACTGGACCTGGGCCGCGGGTCGGATGCCACGCAGGTTCACGAGGAAGAAGCCGGTCAATAGCGCCAGGCCGACCAGAGTCGGTTCGACCGCGACGATGGCGTCGACGTACTGTCCGGCCGTCAAGGCGTACAGCGGGAGACCGCCGCCGAACATGCTGATCGCCAGCCCCCAGGCGGCCAGGAAGGCCAGCGCCGGGGAGACGAACCGGGCGGGGTAGCGGTAGTTGCCGCCCGTCGTCGGGTAGGCGGAGCCGAGCATCGCTGTCGGGACGAGTCCGAGGATGGCGATCGAGAACGCGATAGCGAAGGCGATCACCACCCCCGGACCCGTGAGGGCCACCGCGACGCCGGTCAAACTGAACAGCGCACCCCCGACGATGAGGCCGACCTCGATGGCGACCGCATCGAAGAGTCCGACGTTACCCGTCTCCTGTCCCGATTCGTGCGACACATTCTCTCACTCGAAGTGTAATACTAAAAGCGTTTGTGCGGGTGACCAGTGGCGCAAGCAGTCGAACTCGTTTCGAAAACGGGACAACTCCATTGGGAGCGAAGAGGACGAAGACTGCCAGTGGGTAGAACGGAGCCCCAGCCGGACCCTCGCCGGGGATCGAGGCAGATCTCCCCCACGATCGCGGACGCGACTCCGTTTGAACGGACAATCCGATCACCGCGACCGTTTTCAATGGTGAGTAAGAATGACCATCCAATGAACTGGGATCTGGAGGAGCTGGGAGACGAGGCGGTCACCCTCCGGCGTGAGGACGGCCTCGTCCTGAGGGCCGTGCGCGAGGAGACACCGCCGGACGAGGGTGAACGCGCCAGCGGCGCTGTGACGTGGCGATTTACCGTGGACACCGAACACGGCGAGCGCCTCGCCGACCACGGCTGGGAGATCGTCGACGACGAACACCTCTGGGAGGTCCTGGACGGGTTCACCTACCGGTTCCGCCGGGACGCTGCGGACGACGACAGCCATACCGACGAGGCGGACGAGAAGCAGGACGAACGGGCTGACGACAGCCGGGACGACAGAACTGCTGGCGATCGAGATGAGGAGTCAAACGACACCCAGGAAGCCGACGAGCCCGAGTCGGCGACCGGGACTGACAGCGTATCCCCGTCGGCAGACCCCGGCGCAGCACCATCGTCGCCGACCGTCGATACCGAGTCTGGTGCTGGTGGCGAGGACACCGACACCGCGCCGGATCACACACCGTCTCCCACGCACGCCGAAGAAGACGGGTCAGTCACGACAGACAGGGCCATCGCCGACGGGCCCGCCCCAGCCGGACAGGCATCCCAGGGCGGAACGGGCGAAGCGACCACTGGTCACGACGAGGGGGCACCGAATGCAGGCGCCGAACGCGATGAGAGTCGACGCGGCGGGAGCGGGTCCGACGACAGCGATAGCAACGAGTCGAACGACACCGAAGACGTCACAGATCGTCCCGACACCGAGGAGACGACGAGCGACCAGGCCGCCGACCCGACGGCCGACGAGCACGAGGCACCCAACGATCCAGCGCGTACTGACCCACCCGCCGAGACAGGTGGGAACGAAGACACGGAACCGACCGACCGAGGCGAGACGGGCGTTCGTGAGGCGAGTGTCCGGATCCGGCAGGCGCGGCCGGACGATGCGGACCGGCTCGCGGCCGTGTACCGGAGTGCGTACGCGCAGAACCGCGAACTCGGCTTCCCGGCGAAAGCCGAGTCGGTGACGCCGGCGATGCTCCGCGCGTGGATCGACGAGAACGGCGTCATCGTCGCGACGGTCGAAGACACCGTCGTCGGGGGCGTCCGACTCGAGGCGACCGCACCGGATCGGGTCAAAGTGAGTCGACTCGGTGTTCACGCCGACTGGAAAGCGCAGGGCGTTGGATCGAAACTGCTGGCGGCGGCAGAGGCCGCCGTCGACGCCGGAAACGCGGACACGATCTGGCTGACGACACCGCCAGAACATCCGTTCCTTCCCGACTTCTATCGCGATCGAGGGTACGAACGAATCGACGAGTATCCGTTAGACGAACGCGACTACGACGAGATCGTCATGGAGAAACGCGTCGGCTAATAATCGCCGTTCCTCACTGGTCGACCGGCGCCGGGTAGACAGCGACGAACAGCGCGGTCTCACACAGTCGGCAGGTCTGTGGTTCTTCCAATCTGGCGTACACCAGGCCACACGTTTCACACGCGTACAACTGGCGAACGGTTTCGGCTTCGGAATCGTTCATGAGGCCCGTACGTCCCCAGTGACGGAAGCCTCGTGCCGTCGGTCGCCTGCTCGAACGACGGACGCCGACGGACAGCTGCCGCTGGCCGAGAGACGGGAGTCAGAGAAAATCGATGGGTGTGTCGAAGGCGAGCGGGTGTGTCGAAGCCGGCATACGCGGCTCGTCGCTCGCCGTCTCAAAAGGGCCGACGCCCAGGGGGGACACGGGAATGGGATGCGAACCTGGAGCGTTGCGGCCAGACTATAGTCGGTGGTAATTCCTGAAAAAGGTTCGGCAGACGGATGTCTGACGGTGTGGTATCGTCAATTCGTTACGGTTCGAAACATATACGCCGAACCGGTCGAACCTCCCAGCGTGGCCGAGTCCAGCACCCAGTTCCGCGCACTGTATCTCGCCCGATTCGCCGAGGGCTTCGGCTTTATCACGCTGATCACGCTGTTGCCGGAATACATCAACGTCCTGGACCCAAGCGGTGTGTCCATCTTTGGGTTGACAATCAGTGCTGGCCTGATTGTCGGTTTGTACACGACTGGCTTTACGTTTGCACAGACCGTCGCCGTGGTCCCACTGGCCTGGGCCGGCGACCGGTTCGACAAGCGGTCGGTACTGCTCGTCGTCTTCGGCTGCGGGGTATTCGTCTACGCGGCGTTCCCGTTCGTCGACTCCAGTGCATCGTTCATCGCGGTCAGGGCACTCCATGGAGTCATCGTCACCGGTGCCGGACTCATGACGCTCTCGCTCGTCGGCCAGCTCGCACGCGAAGAGACGCGTGCCACCCACATCGGGAAGGCGAACGCCGCAAGCTTCGCCGCGTCGATCATCGGTGGACTCAGCGCCGGAGCGATCTACGACGCTGTCGGTTTCGGCCCGATTTTCGCGATCATCGTTGTGACCATGCTCGTCGCCTGGGCAGTGACCTATCGGTATCTCGATCCCGACGAGACTCGAATCGAGGGATTTCCCTTCAGCGATCTCGCGCTGAACCGACGGATCATCACGCTCTCGACCTTTCGCTTCCAGTACGCCTTCGCCGTGACGCTCGTTCGGACGTGGGTGCCCATCTTCGCCGGCGTCGAAGCGGCGGACGGCGGCCTCGCCTACGGCGGGTTAGCGGTGGCCGTCGCCGTCACGAGTGAGAAATTCACCAATATGGTGGGCCAGACGTTCACCGGCCGGCTCTCGGACATACACGGACGTGCGCTGTTCGTCTTCGCCGGCGGGGCGGCGTACGGACTCGTCGCACTCGTCGTCCCCTTCGCGCCGGCGATCGGCTCCGCGGTGGGCCTGCCGACCGCGTTACCCCTCGTCGGCGACGTCTCGCCGGCGTTCGTTCCACTCGTCACCCTCTCTGCCCTCCTCGGCGTCGCGGACAGTTTCCGCGAACCCGCCAGTATGGCGCTGTTCGCCGACGAAGGCACCGAGGACGGCGGCGTCGCCTCCAGTTTCGGGATTCGCGAACTCGTCTGGCGCCCCGGCAGCGTGATCGCGCCGCTGCTCGGTGGCTGGCTCATGTACGAAGTGAGTATGGCCTCGGTCTTCTACGTCGGCGGCGCGTTCGCACTGACCGGCGCAGGGGCCTTCCTCGCCGTCCTCGTCTGGCTCCACGGGCCCCGGGCGCTGACAGCGTGGTAGGGGGAACGGATCAGCAGCCGAAGAAATCAGTCTCCCGCGACAGGCGTCGCGACGTCCTCCTCGACGACGTTGTCCGTCCAGGTTCCGCGGAGGAACCACAGTCCCGTGACGATCGCCGAGGCGACGAACGAGATGGCGACGGCGTACCAAACGCCGACGACGCCCATCTCGAAGGCGACGACGGCGACGATGGCGATTGGGATCCGCCAGACCCACAGCTCCTGTACGGAGAGGACCATCGCGGCTTTCGTCGACCCGCTCCCCCGGAGTCCGCCCAGGAGGATCTGGAAGACGCCGAGGAAGACGTACGACGGGCCGGCGATGAAGACGTAGGCGGCGGCGTACTCGATCACCACGTCGGCGTTCTCGGCGTCGGGCGTGATGAAGACGCCTGCGATGGCCTCGGCGTAGGGATAGGCGATCGCGATGACCACGACGAAGACGCCGACGATGACCATCGAACTCAACTTGACGGCTCGTTTCGCCCGGTCGACCTGATCGGCGCCGAGGTTCTGCCCGACGACGGTCTCGGTGCCGCGCGCGAGCCCCAGTGCAGGCATGTAAAGCAGCGACGACAGTCGCGTGACGATCCCGTACGCGGCGACCGCCTCGGTCCCGGCCAGCGCGATGATGGCCGTCAGGACAGTGATGCCGAACGCCCGAAAGCCCTGCTCGGTGGCGATCGGCGCGCCGATATCGAGTATCTTCCGGACGGTCTCGCGTTCGAGCCACAGATCGGACAGCGAGGGTTCGAGCCCGACGCGCCCCGAAAAGAGCAAGAAGAGCCCGATTATCGCCGCGACTGCCCGCGAGAAGATCGTCGCGATCGCCGCCCCGTCGACGCCCCAGCCGGTGAAGCCAGTCGCGGCGTACAGCGACGACTCGAGATCGGTCAGCCCGAGCCAGGCGAACAGCGGATTGCCGTCGAATCCGAGGATCAAAACGGGATCGATCACGACGTTCAGGCCGACGCTGATCGCCATCAGGTACAGCGGCGTTCGGGTGTCACCCCAGCCGCGCGAGAGCGCGTCGAAGATGAAGAACCAGAACATGAAGGCGATCCCGACGAACATGATCCGGGTGTAGCCGACCGCGAAGGCGTAGGCATCGCCGCCCGGATCGGCACCGACCATCCGCATGAGCCACGGCGTGAGGAGATAGCCCACCGTGGCGAGGGCCAGCGCGACGACCGTCACGAACGCGAGCGTCTGGCCGGCGATGTGACTCGCGCGAGCCGTCTTGCCCGCACCCTTGTTCTGGGCGATGAGAACCGTCCCCGCGACGGTGAGTCCGCCACCGACGCTGATCATCAGGAAGACGACCGCCCAGGAGTACGACAGCGCCGCGATGGCGTCGCCGCCGAGCCGGCCGACCCAGAACGTGTCGGCCATGTTGTAGCCGACGTTCAGGACCTGTGAACCGACGATGGGCGCCGACAGCACCATCAGGGGCTTGAACAGGTCACCGTCGGTGACGTTGACTGACCGATCCGTCTCCGAGCTCATTCGGTGTCCTCGTGCTCGCTCGCCGCGTCGGCCGTCGCGGCCTCGGTTCGATCGTCCTGTTCAGCGCCACTGGGGACAGCGTGTTCGTCGCCAGTATCCGCGAACCGCTCGTCCGGCGGAAACGTGACGGCCGGTTCGTCGGGATACGTCGTCTCAGGTGTCAGGATTTCGGTCTCGATGTACTCCCTGGTCGCCTCGTAGGCGTGTTCACTGTAGGTCGCTCGCCCAAGCGTGAAGTGACGAACTCGCGCCCCAACGAACGCGCCCAGGAGGAAATCGGCCGCGATCGCCGGGTCGTGATCGACGAATGCCCCGGTCTCGATGCCCGCCGTCAGGATATCGACCAGCGTGTCGCGCAGCGCCTCGTCGCTCTCCCGTAGCTTCTCCTGAAACAGTTCGTTGTACGGTGCCTGCGCGCGCAGTTCCAGCATCGCCGTGTGGTGGCCGGTTCCCTCGGCCGTCGAGATGTCGAACCACCACTCGACGTACGCGGCGAGGCGCTCTTCCGGCGGGAAGCCATCGAGTGCCTCGGCACGGTGCCCGTAGCCGGCGAGTAGATACTCGATAAACGATGCGAGCAAGTCGTCGACGGAGTCGTAGTGGTAGAACAGCGACCCCTTGCTCATCTCGGTTCGATCGGCGATGCGCTGGGCAGTGAGGTCACTGTAGCCGTCCGCACAGAGCGCCTCGTACGTCGCCTGCATGATCGCGTCGCGTGCGTCGTCAGTCACTGACTGACTGGTTGGTCAGGGGGCGGTATACCCCTTTCGGCTCGAAACACCATCGTGTCGTGTGCCCACGGCACACGATCGAACGCGGGCCACCCGATCGGCGAGGCTGGCCACTCACCGGACCCGACTGGGCGTCACTCGGCCTCGCCGGTCTCGATCGGTGCCCGGATGATGTTCCCCCACTCCGTCCAGGAGCCGTCGTAGTTCTGCACGTCGTCGAAGCCGAGCAGTTCGGCGAGGACGTACCACTCGATCGACGAGCGCTCACCGACGCGGCAGTAGGTGACGACCTCCTGATCGTCCTCGATCCCCACGTCACGATACAGTTCGCGCAGTTCGTCGGGGTCTTTGAACGTGCCGTCCTCGTTCAGCACCGAGGTCGTTGGGACGTTCTGCGCGCCGGGAATGTGCCCACCGCGCTGGGCCGTCTCCTGCAGGCCCTCAGGCGCGATGACCTCACCGGTGAACTCCTCGGGCGAGCGAACGTCGACCAGCGGGACGCCGGTGTCGACCGCCTGCTCGACGTCGTCCCGGTAGGCGCGGATGTCCTCGAACGGGCCGGACGCAGTGTACGCCTGGGGTGAGAACTCGGGGACGTCCGTGGTCAGCGGGTAGTCGTTCGCGACCCAGTAGGGCTTGCCCCCGTCGATCACGCGAACGTCGTCGTGGCCGTAGTACTTGTACTCCCAGTAGGCGAAGAGCGCGAACCAGTTGGGGACACGCCCGCCGCCGTAGATGACGACCGTCGAGTCCTCGGTGATCCCCGCCTGGGCGTTCAGGTCCTCGAACGCCTCCTTCCCCAGGAGGTCTCGCTGGACCGGATCGCTCAGGTCCTCGTCCCAGTCGAAGAAGGTCGCCCCCGGAATGTGGCCCTCCTCGTAGGGTGTGTAGTCCGAATCCGCCGTTACCGTCGGATTGTTGACTTCGAGCAGTCGGTACGCGGGATCGTCCGACTGAAAGTCATCGAGATGATTCTCGACCCAGTCCGCCGTCACGAGTGCGGTCGTATCGTGGTCCGTCATGCAGCCGGACCTACGGAAGCCAGTCAAATAGTGCTGTCAGTGGGGTCCGGATTCACCGCGGGCGCTGACGCCGGCGAGAGCGAGATGCCGGACGGACAGGTGCAGACCGGACTGCACGCTCCGTCAGCACCGATTCGGAGACGTCCGGCCTTCCGGAAAGCGTTGCCGTGTCCGGCCAACCAGTCGTGCGGCCAACCGTGCGATCACTCTCGATCGAGGACGATCGATCGGCTGTACGCGCTAATCGAGTGAGCATCCGGCGCCGAGGTGAGCAGACTCACGCCGACGAAGATACCGTAGGCGACGAGGACACCGACAAATCCGTAGTGCATCCCGAAGGTGTACGTCGGTGGGATGACCTCGAGGAAGAACAGGATCGTCACGCCCGGCCCGAGCACGAGCGACGCGACGCCACCGGCGACCGTCGCACCACGCCAGTAGGCACCGAGGAAGACGGGGGCGGTCGTCGTCGCGAAGCCGACGACGGCGAACGCGATCAGGTCGAAGATCCCCGCCGGTTGGGCGAGGGCGAGCAGGACCGACAGGACCACGGTGGCGATCAGGAAGGCCTGCGTCATCACTACCTCGCGCTCGTCACTCGCGGCCGGATCGACGACGACCCGGTAGACGTCCCGGCTTAGCATCGAACTCATCGTGAGCGCGACGGAGTCGGCCGTCGACATGATCGCCGCCGTCGCCGCCGCCATCGCGATCCCGAACACGACCGGGTGCGAGATCGACTCGATGAACACCGGGATAACGTGATCCGACGGGTCTGGGACCGAGACGACGCCGAGCGCCCACGCCCCGAGTAGCGTGCCGAACAGATAGATCGGGATCGCGACCAGCGCGAACAGCACGCCCGACCGGCGAAGCGTCGTCTCGTCGGCGGCCGAGAAGTACCGCTGTATCGTGTGCGGGTAGCCGGGGACGCCGACCGTGAAGGCGAGGGCAGCGGTCGCGATCGCGAGCGGTGTCCAGGTCCCCTTCGGCCCAGGGAGAGTGAAGAGCGACGGTTCGACCGTCGCCGCCTCGGCCGCGATGGACGCGCTGTCGAGACCGATCATCACGTAGCCGACGACGCCGGCCAGGACGACGAACAGGACCGTCGACTGAACGACGTCGGACCAGACGACGCCGCGGTAGCCGGCCAGGTGGACGTAGACGATCATGAACGCGGCCATGACCAGGATAGCGGCCGTGTACGGAATGTCGACCAGTGTATCGAGCGCGACGCCGCCGCCGATGAGCTGGCCGGCGAGCATCGCGATCATGAAGATGCCCGTGACGGCGAGGTAGACGATGCCCAGGGTCGGACTCTCGTATCGCTCCCTGATGTACTCCGCGGGCGTGAGCACGTCGCGTTGCCGGCCGATGCGATAGAGTGTCACGCCGACCGACGCGAAGACGAACGTGTAGAAGACGGCCGCGAGGCCGAGAAACGAGAACGCGCCGAGCCCGGTCCCGACTGTCTGCGCACCGATGCCGAAGACGGTAAACGCACTCAGGACGGTCGCGACGAGCGTCAACGCCAGTGCGAGCGGGCCGACCGTCCGACCCGCGACGTAGAAATCGGCGGGCGTTCGCTCGGTAAACCGGCCGGCGTAGACGCCGATCACCAGCATCAGCGCGAGGTAGCCGGCGAAGGTCACCTGCGCGATCGACGCCGTCACGAGTCACCACCCGTCGTGGCCGAGCCACCTTCCGACTCGGGCGAGTTACCAACCGACCTGGACGAGTCACCATCCATCGGCGTCGACGCCGTGGACGCCTCGCCACCGGCGACCGCGGAAATCGCGAGCCAGGCCAGGACGAGCAACCCACCCAAGACGGCGAGCTGGACCCACAACCAGCCCGGAATCCCCCAGTACAGCCCCGTCACCGATTGCACGACGAAGAGGTGGCCGATTCCCACTACGAAAACGACGATCCCCAGTCCCCACCCGACCAGCCGCCTGCGCGACCGATCGGCCGACGATTCCACGTCCGTAGATGTGCCCCGCATCGAGCGTGTCTCGCGGGCCAGCCGAGAAAGGTGTTTCCACCGGCGGCGATACACGAAGCGACCGCTCGACCGTGCTTCGGCCGGCAGAAAGGGTATCCTGGGGAGGACTGCGGCGGACCACGACGATCACTGCGATCGGACCCGGCTGGTCATCCCGACCAGCGTTAGCCGATCATCGCGATCGAGCCCCGTCGATGGCTTCCGATCGCGACCGATAGCCGAAGCCCACGGCGTCACAGTCGAGACAGGACCACCGGTACTCGCCGTGATAGCCCCGAATCGTCACGGTCGAATCACACGTCGGGCAGCGCTGCGACCGTCGTCGGTCGCGAACCCGTTCTAGCACCTCACCAACCGTCCGTCCATTCGCCATTTCACCAGTTCCAGGAACGCCTGGCCCATATGCTTTCTCTTCGAAGTCGCGGGTGGGCAGGCGCCACGCAGCAGGCTCTCGGCAGGACAGGACCGACGTCCCTCAGATCGAGAGCGTCGTCTCCGCCTCGCACGAACAGTTTGCCGCCGTGAGTTCACCGACGGCGGTGTACGACCCTGGCGTGGGATCGTCCCACTCGACGTCGAACGTTCGGGTCTCGCCCGGGTCGAACTCCTCGCTGCCGAGCACCTGTGTGAACATTCGCCCGTCGGTGTAGCGCCAGATCTCCGTCCCGTCGTCCACGACGGCCACATCTGCCCGGCACCCGTTACTAAACTGTGCCGTGACGGGATCGTCGCCCGTGTTTTCGACGGAGAGTGTGAACTGGACGGTCCCATCGGCCGACGTCGCGTCGAGGGTCCCTTCGAGTGACATACCGGTGGATTTCCGATGAGCGATCGTAAATCTTTGCCACAGTGGGGCCGAACCGTCAGCGATCGGGACCGGACTCGGTAGTTGGTGGCGACGGTGAGCGCCGGGACAGGCGGGTCACGTGATCGGCGGGTCCGGGTACGGATCGGCGGTCCGAAGTTACGACCGGCCTGGCAGGGTATCGACCGACGGGTCCGAGGTAACGTCACGCCTATAGGAAGCCATCGCGTAGTCGATGGTGTGCAGATCGTCGGCTACGAGCGGTCGGGACGAGGATCTTCGCTGTTGGTGAGTGACGACGGCGACCTCTCTCTCACACCGCTCAGCCGCGACGAGACCATCGCGTTCGGGCTCGGGGATCGCCACTGCGCGGGGGCCATCGATTACGAAACCGGCGAACACGTCCCGTGCGATCGCGACGCGGCGCCGTACTGCGACGCGCACACGTCGACGTGGGTCTGTGCGCGCTGCACCGGGACCTGTCTCAAAGACGAGATGGACTGTTACACGGACCACGCCGTCTATCTCGCCGCGTTCGCACCGACCACGTTCAAGGTCGGCGTCACCCAGCTGGAACGGCTCGAAACCCGTCTCAGAGAACAGGGCGCAGATCGGGCAGCCCACATCCACACGGTCACCAACGGCCGGATCGCCCGGGAGCTCGAGGCCGAGATCGCGACCGATCTCACCGACCGGGTCCGGATCGAGCGCAAGATCGAAGGACTCGCCGCCGACGTCGACGACGACGCCTGGGAATCCGTGCTCGCGACGTTCGACCCGATCGAGCGCTTCTCGTTCGACTACGGCCTCTCGCTTGCGACACGGCCGGTCACCGAACTCGTGGGAACGGGTACCGTCGTCGGCCTGAAGGGGCGCCTGCTCGTCCTCGAACGGCGTGGAACGACCTACGCGGTCGACCTCCGGGAACTGGTCGGACACGAACTCGACGCGGACGATGCGACGGCCGACCGACAGTCGTCACTCGGCGCCTTTGCCGGTGACTGAGTTCGACCCGCGTCCACCGACCCACTCCATAGCCATGACAACGTTTTTCCGACCCGCAGGTGAATTCGCGGGCATGTCGGACGATCCTACCGAGGATGCGACGGACGAGGGAACGGGCGAGGACGACGGCGAAGAAAAGTCGTTCCGCGAGCGCGTCGAGGAGATCCGAGAGAAGCGCGAACAGGAAGGCGGCGACGACGCCCCCGAGAGTCCGTTCGGCGGCGGTGGCGGAATGGGCGGCGGTGGCATGGGTGGTGGCAATCCCTTCGCACAGATGATGGGCGGCATGATGGGAGGCGGCCCGGGCGGCGGTGGCCCAGGCGGCGAGGCCGGCAACGAGGAACTCACCCGCGAAGTCCGCCAGCTCCGCGACGAGGTTCGCGACGCGACGCGACAGCTCCAGCGGATCGCTGACGCCCTCGAAGACGACTGACGCGCTCGCTGCCGTTTCGAGATTTTCCAGTCGATCCTGAATCGCCAGTGCTCGCCGTCGAACGACGAGTGAGCGACTGCTGTGTACTCTCGTCGTCGAACGACGTGTGGGACCGATGCCGTGTACTGATCGGCTCCAAGCACGTTCTCGCGACGATCGAAAACCGGTAACTGACGGATTCTAGCCGCCACAATGGCTACGAGCGGACGAGCAGGTTTCCGTCGTCGTCGTACCGGTGGCCGATCGACCTGAACTCGCTGCGTACGGCGTCCACATCGAGTTCGCCGTCTTCGCCGAGGAACGGCGTCACCGGGTCGGCCCCGTCCCACTCGAGCGAGGCAGGTTGCCATGGATTGCCGAGCGGCGAGGCCACCGGCGTGGCCGCACCGGCGAAAATCGACTCGGCGATCGATGCCTTGTCGAGGAGACTGGCGATCGTCCGGCGGAAGTTCGGGTTCAACAACGGGGCGTTGCGGACGTTGTATCCGATGTAGTAAAGCGACTGGCTGGGGCGTTCGTGCGTGACCAGGGGTGGCGCCGCGGTGTACGAACTCGCCGTCTCGGGATCGAGTGCCGACAGCGTCAGGTCGGCCTCACTGTCTTCGATCGCCGCGACCGCCGCCTCGGTGTCTTCCGTAACGGTCACTTCGAGCGTGGTGATCGGCGTCTCCGGAAGATCGGCGGTCGTCGTAAAGTGGTCACCGTTTCGAGAGAGGGTGAGGCGCTCGCCTTCCTCCCGGTCGTCGAACGTGAAGAGTCCGCTCCCGATCGGCGGAACGTTATCCGTGACGACGGCGACCGTCGCACCACTGGGCGTCTCCACGTCGACGAACTCGGCCGACTCGGTCCGGTCCCGCCAGATGTGGGCTGGCAAGATCGGGATCGTGAACGCCTGTTCTGCGGCGGCCCTCCCGGCTTCGGCCGTGATCCGAACCCGGTGGTCGTCGAGACGGGTGACGTCCGCAATCGCCGTCGCCAGGCCACGGTAGAGTGGTGCGGGAATCGGCGCCTCGGCGGAATCCATCGACGTGTCCGCCAGAAAGTCGTACGTAAACACGACATCCTCGGCGGAGACCGGCTCACCGTCGTGCCACGACGTCTCGCGGAGTGTCAGCGTCGCGGTGCCGTCCTCCCACGCCCAGGAGTCGGCCAGCCACGGGTGCACGTCGCCGTCGACGGTCGTCGCGAGCGAGTCGTAGAGGAGGTCGTCGATCGGCGAACACGAGTGGCGACCCCCGATTCCGAGCGGATTGAAGTGACGCGTCACGCGCTCGTCGGTCACGACGGCCCGAAGCGTCCCGTCGGGGGCGATCGACTCGATGTCCACGAACGCGTATCGTTCGGAGAGTGGATGGCGGTCGAAGCCGACGAATCGATCGCCGTTCCAGACGTGTTTCGCGGTCGGCCGACACAGCGGGGTAAACGGCTGGTCGTTGGCGAACGATTCGAGTGTCTGCTCGACGGCCCGGTCGCGGGCGGCTCCCGTTCGGCCTCGCTGCCGGTCGAGGGCCGAATCGATCGTCACGTTCGAGTAGCCGTAGGGATTCTGCCAGCCCCACTCCGCGTCGAACCGGGTGTGCAACAGTCCGTACAGCGCCGACGGATCGGCAAGTCGCGGCGTTCGATCGACGAAGAGATCGAACTCGTGATCGATCAGAATCCGGCGGAGAAAGCGCGATTGGGGAAGTGTTTCTCGCTCGACGTCGATCCCGGCGGTCTCGAGTGCCGACTCGAGCCGGTCCGCCACGGCGGCAGCCTGGGGATCGTCGGCGGGGCTGACACTCGCGACTGAGAGCGAGAACCCGTCGGCCGGTTCGTCGCGAAAGAGGTTCCTGATTCCGCGCAGACAGCCGGAGAGGCCGAGAACGGCACCAGCCGTCGCCGTCCCGAGCACCGTTCGCCGAGAGAGGGGAGACTCGCGGGTAGTCGAATCCATTCAGTTCGTTCACCGTTCGACGGGCTGACTATAACAGTATTACGCCCGAGCACGACGTGCGGGCAATCCCCCAACAGCGAGTGGACTGGTGCAGGCTGGGCGGACGTCTCTTCACTGCTCGATGCGTTACCGGTGCCCTCGTTCGTCCGCACTGTCGCCGGTCGTCTTGACCCGATCGACGACCGCAGCCAGTCGATCGTAGGCGGGCTGGAGGTGGCTGTCGACGTCGTATCGGCCGATCAAGCGACACGAGAGCCACACACACGTCCCCGCCAGGAGCAGTCCCCCCAGGACGTCGATCGCCCAGTGAATGCCCAGATACATCGTCGAGAGCCAGACGCTTACGGCCAGAACACTTGCCGTCGGTGTCCACGCAGGGAACTGCGATCTGGACCTGATCGCGAAGATCATGACGGTCGCAGAGAGCGACGTGTGAAGCGACGGAAACACGTTCGTGTAGTGGTTGATCTCTCTGGTGAGCAGTTGATAGGAGGGTTCGAACGTATAGAGCATCGTCTCGACGTCGCTCCCGAAGTACTGTCGTGGGCCGAAGGCGTGAAACAGTACGTACAGCGTGACGCCGATGGTATAGTTGAGCGCGTACGCACCGAGCAGACGCCGCAATCTCGTCGAGTCCCGCAGCGTGAAGTACATCACGACCGGGAAGATCAGCAAGAACGCGTATCCGTAGATGTAGATGAACGAGAAGTACTGCGTGAGTGGTGTCGAAGCGACCGACTCGAAGAGGAGGATAAACTCGCCCTCGATGACCCAGAAGAGGTCGCCGACCCGGAAGCCGTACTCCTGTGAAATGGTGACGAGGTCCTGTCTGGCGAGTTTGTTCACGATCAACACGGGGACGAGCGCGAGCGTCACGGGCAACGCAGCACGGACACGCGGTCGCCAGTTGCGAAGCGCCCGGAAGAGCGTATCGAACCCGATAACCTGCCAGATCGCGATCACGAGCAAGAGCGCCACGATGACGGTCGCCCGGCTGAGGAGGCCGACGAGCATCAGTCGTCCACCACCAGTTCGCCCGAGTCGTTGTACTCGAAACTCGCCTTCCGGAACAGGTCCCGGGCGGCCTCGACGTCGATCTCACCGTCTGTGCCGACGAACGGCGTCTCCGGATCGGCACCCGTCCACGCGTAGTCATCCATCGCCGACGAGTCGACTTTTGGGACCGAGAGTGGTTGTGCGTGGCCGTGGAAGACGGTCTCCGCGAGCCACTGGCGATCGATCAGGGAGGCGACGGCCCGGCGGAATCGGTGGTTGCTGAACGGGTGTTTCTGGGTGTTGAACCCGATCTGGTAATACGCCCATCCCGGATCGTGGATTCGGGCGGCCGTCTCCATCTCCTGGGTCTCGCCGATGACGTCGGCTTCGATCGGTGTAACGAGAGCCGAGGCGTCACCGGCGTCGACCATCTCGATCGCGACCGACCCGTTGGAGGCGTTTCGAAGGACGAGCGACTCGACCGGAACGCCCGGAAGGTCCGGATCCTCCACCGAGAAGTGCCCGTCGAATCGATCGAGCGTGAGCAGGTCGCCCTGTACCCAGCTCCCGAACCGGTACGGACCGCTGCCGACGCGGCTAATCTCCTCGTTCATGAGTTCCTCACGGAGCCAGGTGGCCGTCGAGGCCGTCTCCTCGTCGAGTTCGTCGACGATCGGACGCCAGACGTGCTCCGGAAGGATCGGAACGGTGAGGACGGACGTCGCCACCTCTCGGGAGGCGTCGACGGTAAATTCGACCGTCTCGTCGTCGGTTGCCGTCGCCGAGGTGACTGCCGACGTCTCCCGGCGAAACCGAGGCGCCGGGATCGGGGAGTCCGCTCGCCCGAGCGAGAGGTCGGCGAGGAACTCGAACGTGAACGCGACGTCTTCGGCAGTGACCGGTTCCTCGTCGTGACTCGTCAGGTCGGGCCGCATCGTCGCTGTGAGGCGTCCGTCTCGCCACTCCCAGTCGTGGGCCATCCAGGGAGACAATCCGGCACCCGACCGGGTTGCCAGCGAGTCGTACAGGAGCGAGGTAATGGCACCCGTGTGGCGGTAGTGAGTGGCGAGGGGGTTCAGGTTCTGCATCGGACGGGCATCCGTGACGAGGCCGTCGAACTGGTCGACGGCGGCGGCCGGATCGAGGTCGACGTAGCCGAGTCGGGTCCGAAACGACTGGCGGTCCCACCCGGTGAACTGCTGGTCGTTGACGGCGTAGTAGATCGAGGGGGCACAGATCGGGACGAACGGCTTCGTATCGAGGAAGCTATCGAAGACGGACTCGATCGCGGCGGATCGGTCGGTTCCGGTCGCGTGACGGAGCCGTTCGAGCCGGTCGTCGAGATCGATGTCCGTCATCCCGTAGGGGTTCTGCCACCCGGGCTCGTAGGCGAACGTCGAGTGGAGGAGTTCGTACAGCCCGTCGGGCCGTGGTGTTCCGGGATACCGACCGACAAAAATGTCGAAATCTTGGTCTATCAGGACCTTCTTCTCGAACTGGGCAGTCGTCCTGAGCTCCGGTGTGACGTCGATACCGGCCGCCCGAAGCGACGATTCGAGGTGTTTGAAGATCCCGTTGCTCTGTCGATCGTCGTCGTCCGGAACCGTCGTAATCGTCACCGAAAGTTGATCGCCCCACGACGAGACCTCGGTGAACAGTTCGGTGCAACCGCTGGTCGAAAGGGTGACACCAGTCCCGACGGTTGCGAGAAACGTCCGACGGGAGTGTCGACCGCTCGAGCGCGGTCCGGTTCCGGTCATGCTGTCTTACCTCGGTTGTGTCTCTCGGCCTATAACTACATTACGACAGACAAGCTGCCATGTGAACGACTGCCATTTTGCGGCCCGTGAGCGCCCATTCAGTCGGGTAACCCACCCGGAACGGCCATGTGGGCCGCTCACCCAGGAGTGGCTCGCTCCGATTCGCTCACACGGAGAGATGCGACCGAACGCGTTGGTCGGTCGCCGCCTGCGACCGGCTACAGGCCGAGGTGTGCGCGGGGAGAGACGTTGGCGATGGCGACCGAACTGCATACTATCATCCCCGTACTCGTGTCGTCCCTACCAGTCTTGTGGTTCGACTTGCAGCCCCAGTCTAGCGGGGTCGGCACGGATCCCGGAGAACGAAACACCGATTTACGTGGCCCGTCGCGATGTACGTGTGAGTATCGCTGCGGAACGCGTAGAGCGGCTCGAAGCACTCGCAGCCGCGGCCGCAGCCGAAGGGAACGACGATCGGGCCCGCTCGTACGTCCGGCTGGCGAGGCGGATCGCAGAGCGCAACCGGCTCGCGCTGCCACGATCGTTCACACGGTTTACCTGCGACGCTTGCGACGCCTACCTCCGACCGGGCGCCAACGCCCGCGTCCGGCTCCGAGACGGCCACGTCGTCGTCACCTGCGACTGTGGCGAACAGGCCAGATATCCGTACGAGTGACGACACACGACGCCAGACATCCGCGCCGTCGCGAGACGGGCCATTCAAACCCCGGCCGACCGTTCGTCCGCTCATGGACGAAACAGAGCGGACGTCGCGCGCACACGATCTCGACGTGACCGTCTGGGTCGGCAAGCACGGCATCGAATCAGTCGTCGACGAACTGAACGACCAGCTGGCAGATAACGACCTCGTGAAAGTGAAGTTCTTGCGCGCCGCTCGCGGGGGAACCGACACCGAAGCACTCGCGACTGATCTGGCCGAGGAGGTCAACGCAAAGATTCACGATACGCGCGGCCACACGGCCGTGTTGTACCGATAGGAGCGCACGTTACACGGGTCCGGCGACGGAAAAAGCACACCCAGACCCTGTTGCGGCCACGGCGATAGCTGACGACGCGACGGACCGACCGTTCAGGTTTTTTTCATCCGTACGTTCCTGCGAGGGCGTCGGTGGCCCGGAGCGCGTGATCGCGCCAGCGATCCGCGCAACGACGGGGAAGGGCAGGCCTCTCGAAGGGATCATCACCGCTAGCGAGGGCGCCGTGTGCCCGAGCGAGCGGGCCGACGACCGACCCGGAAGCGACGCGAAGCGTCGCTGGAGGGAAGGGAGGAGTGCTTTTTATCGAAACTGAGCGGGATCGAAGATCCCGCGAGGTCCAAAAGAGCGCTTTGCGCTCTTTTGAAGATTTTGCCGAGGAGCGCGGCGCACAGCGCCGCTGCTCCGCAGTGTAAAATTTCGGAAGTGGACGGCCACGCTTGCCCGGCGTTCCGGCCGGGGGAATCCCGGTTGCCTCCTCCACCCCGCAACCCGACGAGCGACAGGTGTCCGACGGTCCACTGCTCGCTTCCGCGCCTGATGGGCTGTCGCCGGCTAACCGCGATGGGACGTCCCTGCGGACGATCATCGCGGACCGCTGTCCCCGACGGACGAGGCTTCCACGTTGGCTCCCGGGGCCCCGGTCGGGCAGACCGGACGCCCGCGGTGTTCGGTCCCCGCTAAAGGCCATATCGCGGGTGGCGAGCAGGGCCTAACTGCCCGACCTAGTCCGGGTGCTACTAGGCAGGTCCGACTTAAGGACCTTTCGCCTCCACGATCACCAGACTGCGGCGACGTTTCCACTCCCGATCGGTGGTGTCCACGCAAGAAAGGTGGGCGTGTCACACACACACACACACCGGCGGTGACACGCAACCGACCCAGCGCTGGTACCATCGGAAATTCGAGTGGAAAGAACCAACTGGCTGGATCACACAGGAGGATGTATGGGATTAGGCTCGACGGCGAAGAAGATCCAGCTCGTCTCCGAAAAGGCCGAGCAGATGTACACACAGGTCCAGCAGCTCCAGCAGCGAATCATCAACCTCGAGGGCGAAGTCGACGAGACACACGACACGGTCACCGATCTCGAAGCCGACGTCGCCGAACAGCACGCGCTCCTCGAAGCGATCGCGGAGGACCGCGGCCTCGACGTCGAGGCGATTCTGGCCGAGGCCGCGACCGACGATGGAACGGAACCAGCGGATGAAGACGAAACGGAGACGGCGGCGACCGACGGCGACGGAACGGCGGAAGACGGGGCCGACGCCACGGCCGCGTCCGAGCCCAACGCCTGATCGACCGGCGGGCGGGTTCCGCTCGATAATAACAGCTATCACCCGGGGCAAACGTTGCCTCGAACATGACCGAACACGACCGAGCGCTGTCGTCGGTGCTCGACACCGTGGGGAACACGCCGCTGGTCTGTGTGCAGGCCGGGCCGGCCGACGTCTCCATCTACGCGAAACTCGAATCGTTCAACCCTGGCGCGAGCGTCAAGGATCGAATCGGCGCCTACATGTTAGAGCGGCTGCTCGAACGGGGCGACGTCGGCGAAGGCGGGACCGTCGTCGAGCCCACCGCGGGGAACACGGGGATCGGGTTCGCCGTCGCCGCCCAACAGCTGGGCCTCGACGCCGTCTTCGTGGTCCCCGAGCGATTCAGTCTCGAAAAACAGCAACTCATGCGGGCGCTGGGTGCCGAGGTCATCAACACGCCCACCGACGACGGCATGGGTGGCGCGATTGATCGTGCCCACGAACTCGCCGACGAGCTGGACGACGCGGTCGTCCCCCAGCAGTTCTCGAACCCGCTCAACACGGAGGCCCACTACGAGACGACCGGCCCGGAGATCTACGACGCGCTGGACGAGGTCGGCGCCGTCGTCGCCGGCTGTGGAACGGCGGGGACGCTCATGGGAATCGCCCGCTACGCACGCGAGCAGAATCCCGACACCTACGTCGCGGCGGTCGAACCCGAGGGCTCGCTCTACGGCGAGTTCCTCGGCGAAGATCGATCGGAAGGCGAGTACAAGATCGAGGGGATCGGTACCCACAACACCGACACGAACGAGCTGTTCGAACCGGAACTCGTCGACGACATCTATCCGATCCCGGACGAGCACGCACACGAAGAACTCGCGCGACTCGCCGCCGAGGAGGGCCACCTGGTCGGCTCGAGCGCCGGTGCGGCGAGCGTCGCGGCCCGACACGTCGCGACCCAGATCGCCGACGGCGAGATCGATGCCCCGCACGACTCCGTCGTCACGGTCTTTCCGGACTCCAGCGAACGCTACCTCTCGAAGGGGATCTACGGCTCGTTCGAGGAGTGGAGCGGGTGAACCGCCCCGGATCAGCGCCTCGTCGGGTCGCCCGATTTGCCGAGAGTCTTCGACACGCCCGAACGGTTACGGCCATCGCGGACGAAGGGCACACATGCAACTCCCGGTGACCGAGTCGTGACCGCCAGCGCAGACCCGGGTTCTGGGCCTCGAACCGTCTATATCACGAACGGGATGGTCGAAGCGTTGCTCGAACTGGCGAGTGCCAACGATCCCGACCCAGTCTCGACCGGTATCTCGACCGTCCCGGCCGGCGAGCTCGACGGCGACGGTGTCGAATCGCTCGACCCGGCACAGTCCGTCTTCGCCGAGTATCTGCTCCCCGATCCGGGGAACTCGCTCACGCACGTCTTCGGCGTCGAACTCTCGACGCCGAACCGGAGTACGCAGGGCCGGTTCGTCTCCCATCCCGACGGCGTCCTGGACGTGACGCTCCGCGACGATCTCGGCGCGGTCGTTCTCGTGGCCGTCCCGCCGTGGGAACCCAACGAAACGTCCCTTCGTGCCTTCGATCGGTCGGGTGATCGACTGGCGCTCAAGTTACTCGACGCCGAACCACCGGAACGGCCGTTCGAGGACTGAGTCGACCGCCGCCGGCCGCGAACCCCGCTTCACTCGAGATAGCCCAGGCCGCGGAGCTGTTCGGCGATCTCTTCGAACTCGGATTCGGTGAGTTTGCCAGAGCGCTGGTGCTGGATGACGATGCTCCGAAGCAAGAAGCGGACCAGATCGCTCGTCGACGTGAAACTCGTTCCCTCGATCGTCTCGTCGACGCGTTCGGCGAGCTCCTTCGGAATCGAGACCGTCGTGTACTCGGTCATGGCGGGATATCGCCGTGGATTCCCAAAGGGATGTCGACAACCGGCGTTCACTGACCGCCGCGTCATCCATCCCGTCTGCCGACCGACGGCTCGCCGTCGACCGGCGTCGCGCAGCGTAGCGGTTTTTTGTGGGGAGTCCCCTACCTCCGGCCATGGGAGTTCGGCCGCCACAGGGAGGCGACGATACGGAGCCCGAAACGATCGAATTCGGCATCGCCGCAGTCGACGCTCGATTGCGCGACGCCGATCTCGACTTTCCGGCCTCGGCCGACGCCGTCGACAGTGCACTCGGCGACCGGCCGGTCCCGTACGACCCGGCTGGTTCGACGGTGTCGCTCTCGGAGGCGCTCGCCGAGGTGGACACGAGCTCGTTCGACTCCCGACAGGAACTATTGAACGAACTGCACCCCGTGTTCGAAGCGTATCGAGCCAATCGTGGCGCGTCGCTGATCGGCCGGCTTCGTGGGCTCTTGCCGTTTTGAGTGAAGGACCGGGTGCCGCGTTGACGTATGAGGAAACTGCGTCGCCGGATCGGGAGTTGCGTCGTCGATTCGATTACTCGTCGTCGGGATCGTGCTCACGGTGGGCCGGTCGATCGGCCGAGTGCGTCCGTTCGACGTGGCTGAGACGCTGGAGTTGCCGACGCTGATCGCGATGCAACGAGACGATCATATCGGAGAGGACACCGAACATGAGCAGCTGGACGCCGAGCAAGATTGCGGCCGCACCGACGAGCGCGAGGATGTTGTGGCCGATGTCGTGGACGAGCCACTGCGTGAGGACGAACAGCGCGACGGCCGCGCCGACGACGATGCTCGCGAGCCCGAGACTCCCGAAGAAAAAGAGCGGGTTGTTGGTCCGGGCCAGCGAGTACAGCGAGACGATGATCCGCCCGCCGTCGCGGACGGGGCGTAAGTTCGTCTCCGAGTCGTCCGGCCGAGCGCCGTAGCTGATCGGGACGACCGTCGTGTCGATTCCCTGCTTGACACACTCGACGGCCAGTTCGGTCTCGATCGTAAAGCCATCCGCCGACGGCGAACAGCGCTCGAACGAGTCGACGGTGAAGGCCCGGTAGCCCGAGAGGATGTCGGCGTACTCGGCGCCGTGGATCGTCGTGAACGAGCGGTTGATGAGTCGGTTGCCGACGCGATTGAGACGAGTCATCGCGTCCGGATCGATGTCGGCGAACCGATCGCCGATGACGTGTTCGTAGCCGTCGGCGAGCGGCTCGAGCATCCGTTCGGCGTCCGCGGGGTCGTACGTGCCGTCGCCGTCCAGCATGAGAACGTACGGGACGTCGACGTACGCCATCGCCTCGCGAATCGCCTGGCCCTTTCCCTCACCCGATTGTTCGACGACGCGAGCGCCCGCCTCGCGGGCAATATCTCTCGTCTGGTCGGTCGATCCACCGTCCATCACGAGGACGTTGTCGTACCCGCGCGCTCGAAAGTCGCTCACGATGTCGCCGATGGTCGCCGCTTCGTTCAGCGTCGGGAGAAGAATGCAGACGGACGATTTCGGAACGCCGGGCGACTGCGCTGGCGCCGGCTGCTGGGCGCGCGTGCTCGCTCCGGCCGCCTCGGGGGACATTGGCGGGACCTCGGGTCGGCGACCCAAAAAGGCTACTGGTCGGTGGGTGCCCGCCGGGAACGGCGTCGTCCGTGGCCAGGACGACATTCGCCGATCACGACTCCTGGCGGTCACTCGCGGGCTGTCGATCGAGACGCTCTTGCTCCGTCCCGCCGTCGTCCGCCTCGCCGACCGGCCGTGGCTCTTCCTTCGCGGCTGGCGCCCATCGAACGTCGATTCGGAGGCGCTCCTGATCCCCGCGGACCATCCCCGACCGTTCTAACACTTCGACCTCCGTCGTTACGTCGTCGGGCGGACGCAAGGCGACGGTCTTGTTTCCGACGGGGATCGACACCGTCTCGCCGCCCCGCTCGAACTCGTCCGCGAGTTCGCGAAAGAGCGCCGCCACGTCCGTGCGCCCGAGTTCCCGGCTGTCGTCGGTTCGTACGACCATAGCCCCTTAAACGGGCTTCTCGGGTAAAATGGTACAGGGTGAGTGTGACGGGCAGTCGCCGGCGACGCAGCAGTGCAGGGCCGTTCGATCCACCCGGCCCACTCGCGGGCTGCCCGCCGACCGCTGGCGGCTCAGTTCTGCAACGCGTCGACGCGTGCCGCGGCGAACGGGACGAGCATCTCGGCCCGGGTGAGCCCGCCGTGCATCCCGCGATTCGAGCGATCGTCGGCCCGCCAGCACAGGCCGCGCTCGCGATGGATCGCGACCAGGTCACCGCACCGGCGTTCGAAGCGTTCGGTGGGCTCTCCCTCGCCGAACAGGCCCGAATCGACGGCCTCGGTGCGCGTGTACACTCGTCCCTCGACGGCGTCTTCTAGTTCGGCGTGGGCCGCATCGAGTTCCTCGGGTTCGACGTGGAAGTGCGCGTTCCGTGGACTGCCCGTCGGGCGTCGGGGTCCTCCGGCCGCGTCACGACGGAATCGGCCCTGAAGGGTATCCCAGTGTGACCACTCGGTCACGTCAATATTTTCGGCGGGCGGCGTGTCGACGAGGCCGTGGTCGGCCGAGACGACGAGGAGCGTGTCCGCGGCGATCGACGGCGAGAGCGCATCGACGAGATCGGCCTGCAATCCGGTGAGGACGTCCGCCATCGTCTGTCGGGCCGACCGGCTCGTCAACCCTTCCTCGTGGGCGACCGCGTCGATCGACGGCTCGTAGCCGAAGACGAACGTCGGCCCGGACGCCGCCTCGACGCGGTCGCGAAGCTGGGTCGCGAACGTCTCCCGTTCCTCGTATCCGGTCCGTCTCGCGCCGTCGAAGATCGCCCGGCTGTACGGCGAGTCGGCGATCGACGCCGGGAGGACCGTCTCGAACGAGACGTCGGTCTCGGCCGCGCGGGCCGAGAGCGGGTCGGCGTCGAAGAGGGCCGTCCCGTCTAGCGACGGGTCGACCTCGTCGATGGGCGTCCCGTCGAGCGTGGTAAACGGTAAGGTGACGACGTCGCGATCGATCGGCTCCAGATACTGGAACCAGCCGAGGAGTCCGTGTTCGACGGGGTTCGTGCCGGTCGTGATCGAGGTGAAGGCCGCCGCCGTCTCGGAGGGATAGATCGACGTGAGTGGACGGACCGCTCCCGACTCGGCGAATCGGCGGGCGAGCGTCCGGCGCGATTCGAACCGCGTCCACTCGTCGTAGCCGAACCCGTCGAGCAAGACGAAGACCACCGTCTCGACGTCGGTCTCGACGCCGCGAAACGCTTCGTCCGGCAAAGTACGCTCGAACGCCGGGTTCAGGAGAGCGAGCGCCGACTCGGCAGCGTTCGTCACGCAGTCGCCGCCGTAGGCCGGTTCGACGACGCCCTCCTCGCCCCTGGCACACAACTCGTCGACCAGTTCGTGCCGACGCATGCCACAGTCGAACCGGTCCGACGTCCTAACACTTTCGGCGACGCTGGCCAGCCGGTTCCGCAACCACTATCCGGTTCGTGAGGCCGTCATTCGTGGCGATCGATCACGACGCCGAGCGATTCGAACGCATCGAAGAAGTTTGGAAAGGAGACGTCGACGTGCTCGGCGCCCCGGATCGTCGTCTCACCGTCGGCAACCAGCGCGGCGACGGCAAGCGCCATGACGATCCGGTGATCGCCGTGGCCGTCGACCGTCGCCCCGGTGAGCGTCGACTCGTCGCCGTGGACGGTCAGCGAGTCGCGCTCCTCGGTCGTCTCGACGCCGAGTTTCGCGAGTTCGCTCGCCATCGCGTCGATCCGATCTGTCTCCTTGTACCGGACGTGCTCGGCATCGACGATGCTGGTCTCGCCGTCGGCGACCGCACCGAGGACGGCGAGCGTCGGGAGCAAGTCCGGCGTGTCGGCGACCGAGACCTCGATGCCGGACAGCGGCGCGGGTTCGATCGTCAGCGTGCCGTCGTCGCGATCCCACTCGACTGGCGCGCCGAACTCGGTGACGTGTTCGACGATGGCGCTATCGCCCTGGGCGCTCGGTCGGGCGCCCGTTATTTCGAGCGTCCCCTCCCCAGTTCCCGCAGTAGCACCGCCCACGTCCCCGTCGGCCACGGCACCCGCCGCGAGGAGGTACGAGATCGAGGAGAAGTCGCCGGGGACGGCGTACGTGCCATCGGCCGGGCGGTACGACTGTCCACCTTCGACCGCGAAACCGTCGGTCGTTTCCCGGGTCTCGACGCCGAAGTCCGCGAGGAGTTCGCGCGTCACCTCGACGTACGGTGCGGACTTCAGTTCGGTTTCGAGGCGAAGGTCGACGCCAGCGTCGGTGAGCGCGCCGGCGAAGAGCAGCGCCGTCACGTACTGCGAGGAGACGTCGCCCGGGATCGAGACCGTCCCGCCCGCCATCGGTCCGTCGACGATCAGCGGTGCCTGGCCGTTTCCGCGGGTGCTACGGGCCGTCGCACCGAGTTCCGAGAGCGCGTCGAGAAGCGGACCCTGCGGCCGGGATCGGAGCGACGCGTCGCCCGTCAGGACCGTCGTCCCGTCGGCGAGGGCGGCAATCGCCGTGACCAGACGCATCGTCGTGCCCGAGTTCGTACAGTCGATCACATCCCCGGGAATTGTGGGGCCCCCGTCGAAGCCCTGAATCTCGAGCGCACCGTCCGTCCGTCGCTCGATGGATCCGCCGAACGCCTCGACGGCGCGGGCGGTGGCCCGGGTGTCGGCGCTCCAGAGCGGGTCCGCGACGACGGCGCGCTGGCCACAGCCCGCAGCGAGGATCGCCCGGTGCGTGTAGCTCTTCGACGGCGGAGCGGAAACCGTGCCACCGACGGGACCTGGCGAGATCGTGACGTCCATACAGACGGTGTCGGCCGGTTCGCCTATCACGGTACCGGTCGCGACAACGGGGCGGGTCGCCAGAGCCGAGCGGTCGTGAAGGACGGGTCCGACGTCGGGCCGGCTCGATAGACCCAGTACACTACGAACGAGGACGGGTTCCGTCCGAGTAGACCAGATCGCCCCACGAACCGGCACGATTCCGCCGGGAAGCGGGGGATTAAGGTCGATCCCGCGAAACGGACGGGTATGACTGGCGAGCTTGCTGCCCTGCGATCGGCGCTCACGACGACCGACGTCGACGGCTACCTGATCGACGCGGCTGGCGACGAACCCGAACAGCGCTACGTCTCCGGATTCAGTGCACCTGACCCGTTCCAGACGCTCGTCACCGACGACGGCGTCCACCTCCTCGTCTCCGGGCTCGAGTACGGCCGCGCTCGAAGCGAGGCCGACGCCGACTCCGTCACCAACACGGCGGCGTACGATGCACAGGACCTGCGGGACGAGTACGGGCCTCGCGAGGGACGGCTCCGGACGATCGAGGCCTTTCTCGCCGACCACGACGTCTCGTCGATCGCGGTCCCTCAGCACTGCCCCATCGGAACGGCCGACGGATTGCGCGACCTCGGCGTCGACGTCACGGTCGAGGCCGACGACGTCGTGGGCGAGATCCGCGCGACGAAGTCCGGCGCCGAAATCGATGCCATCCACGAGACGCAGGCGGCGAACCAGCGGGCGATGGCCGTCGCCGAGGGGCTGATCGCAGCCGCCGAGGTTCGCGACGGCGTCCTCTACCACGAGGGCGAGCCACTGACGAGCGAGCGCGTCACGACCGAGATCGAGATCGCGCTCCTGCGCGAGGGCTGTGCGTTAGACGAGACGATCGTCGCCTGCGGCGCCGACGCCGCCGATCCCCACGACCGCGGGAGCGGCCCGCTCGAAGCCGGCGAGTCGATCGTGATCGACATCTTCCCGCGCGACAAGGAGACGGGCTACTTCGGCGACATGACCCGAACGTTCGTCCGCGGGCAGCCGAGTGACGAACTGAAGCGCCGCTACGACGCGACCGACGAGGCGTTCGAGGCCGCTCTCGACGCCATCGAGCCGGGCGTCACCGGTGACGAGGTCCACGGGATCGTCTGTGACGTGATCGAAGACGCGGGCTACGCGACCCTGCGGAGCGACCCGGAGACCGACACCGGCTACATCCACGGCACCGGCCACGGCGTCGGCCTCGACATCCACGAGGGACCGCGCCTCTCGTTCGGCGGCGAGGAGCTCGAACCCGGCCACGTGGTCACCGTCGAACCCGGAATCTACGACCCCGCGGTCGGCGGCGTCCGGATCGAGGACCTCGTCGTCGTCACCGAGGACGGCTACGAGAACCTCACGGACTACCCGATCGCTATCGAGCCCGAAGATCGACGCTGATCGGACCCGCGACCGACAGTCCAGTCACGGCGACGCCCACCCGGCCACCTCACAAACAGTAATAGCGGTTGCCAATCGAATGTGCGTATGCGTGATCGAATCGGTCCAGCACTGTGGTTCCCCGAACGGCCGCCGAAACGGAGCGAGTCCCTCTCCGCAGGGAGCGGCGTCGCGCTCGTCCTCCTGATCGGATCGATGCTTGCGTCACCGTGGTGGCCGGGCATCGGCGCCGGATTCGTCACGGCCGTTCTCGCGCTCGGTCCGGTTGCCAATACAGCGCTTGGGGACACCATCGGTCACTGGTTCCGGGCGATCGGGCTGGGCGGTCGGCTGACAGTCACCGCGCTGTATTGCTGTGTGATGGTTCTGATCGTGGTGTTCGTTCCCGTTCCCTTCGCGGCGGTTGCAAACGTGTTGCTCGGTGGGCTCCTCGGAGTTACGGTGTACGTCGCTTCGTTCCTCCTGTGGGCCAGATCGGGCCCTGATCGACAGGGCCTGCGAGAAGGGACTCGTTGAGCTGCGTCACGGTTCGTGCTTCAGCGCAGCAGCATGCCGACACCCTGCACCGACCGAACTCCTTTTGCGGGGGCGCCGGATACCACCCGCCAATGGACGTACTCGTCGTCGGCGCCGGCGCGATGGGGCGCTGGATCGCCGACGTACTCGACGCGGAGGTGGCCGTCGCCGACGTCGACGAGGCCGTGGCACGGGAGACGGCCGCGGCCGTCGGGGGAAGAGTCGCACCGCTCGACCCGGTCACCGGACCCGCTGCCGACGGCGAGGCCGACGGTGATGCGGATGGGGCGTCGGCCGAATTCGACGTGGTCTGTCTCGCCGTCCCGATGGCACTCGTCGAGGAGGCGGTCGCGGCTCACGCGGACCGTGCTCGCGGTGTACTCGTCGACGTCACTGGCGTGATGGAACCCGCGCTCGAGGCGATGGCCGGCCACGCCCCCGACCTGGAACACTGCAGCCTCCACCCGCTGTTCGCACCCGAGCGAGCGCCGGGTTCCATCGCCGTCGTCGCCGAAAACCGGGGGCCGTTGACCGCCGCGATTCTGGCTGACCTCGAAGCCGCCGGCAACGACCTCGTCGAGACGACGGCCGCCGAGCACGACGCGGCGATGGGATCCGTTCAGGCCGCGACGCACGCGGCCGTCCTCTCGTTCGGACTGGCCGCTGAACGCGTCCCGTCGACGTTCGAGACACCTGTGTACGCCGCCCTTCGTGAGCAGGTCGAGCGGCTGGCCGGCGGGACACCGCGCGTCTACGCGGACATTCAGGCGCGATTCGACGGCTCGACCGACGTGGCCGCGGCCGCCGAGCGGGTGGCGAGCGCCGATCACGACGAACTCGAAGCGATCGTCGCCGAACTCGGTGATCGGTGGGCCGACGGTGGAGGTGACGGCGCGTGACGGATCAGCGCGAAGCGGTCCGGCAGAACGCGTTGTACCTCCAGCACGTCCGGCCGATCGACCCCGAGGAGATCGCCGAGTACGTCGAGGGGCAGGCGCACCCGGCCGTGGTCCGCCAGCTCCTTCGCGAGGAGGCGCCAGATCTCGGCCTGATCGAGCGCGACGACGGCACCTTCGTCCCCGTCTCCGACGAGCCGGTACCCCAGCGCACGGACCCGATTCACGAGTTCCCCGCTCGATACGTCCGGCGGCTGGACGACTGGCTGGCCGATCGCTACGGGCCGAACTGGCACGAGGGGGCCTCGGGCGACCTTCTACGCTCGACGCTCCGCCGGACGAAGGCGCAGTACCTGGAGGGTGGCCCCGTCACTTACGACGAGGACGTCGCAGCGAGCTACGCGATCTACCACCTCCCGGGCTACTACGCGGCGATCCAGTACGCGCTCGACGACCTCGCCGAGCGGCGCCTGTTAGACCGCCACCTCCGGGTGCTCGACGTGGGCGCCGGCGTCGGCGGGCCCGCCCTCGGCCTGTTCGACTATCTCCCGGACGACGCCCTGATCGAGTACCACGCCGTCGAGCCCAGCGCCGCCGCAGACGTCCTCGAAGCGATGCTCGAGGAGACCGGCCGCAACGTCCACGCGACGGTCCACCGGACGACGGCGGAGGCCTTCGAGCCGACCGACGGCACCGACGATGGGACCTACGACCTGATCCTGGCGTGTAACGTTCTCAGCGAACTCGACGAACCGGTCGCGGTCGCCCGGCGGTACATAGACGCCCTCGCCGAGGACGGCTCGCTACTCGCGATGGCACCCGCCGACCGCGAGACGGCCATCGGCCTGCGCGAGATCGAGCGCGCCCTGGAAGACGGAAGTTCGGGAGGGAGCGCCGACGACGACATCGACGCCGACGAACACCGAAGCGTCAGCGTCTACGGCCCCATGGTCCGACTCTGGCCGGGTGAGCGCCCGACCGATCGCGGCTGGTCGTTCGACGTCCGGCCCGACCTCGCCGTCCCGTCGGTGCAATCTCGTCTGGACGACGACGCCGACGACCCCGACCACGCACCCGGTGAGTTCGAGAACGTCGACGTGCAGTTTGCCTACAGCATCCTGCGGACGGACGGGACGCGACACACCAACGTCTCGCTCGATACGAGTCAGTGGGCGAAGATGGCCGAGATGGACCGCCACGTCTCGAACCGCATCGACCTCGTCGCGGCCAAGGTGAGTCGGTCACTGAGCGAGGGCGGGGCGTTGTCGGAGGAAAACGCGACCCAGCGCGGTGGTCAGGCCGACGACCCGAATCCGCTCTTCAAGATCACGGACGGCAGTGAGTCGCGCGACCACTACGCCGTCGTGACGAAAGAGACGGCGCTCAACCGACCCCTTATCGAAGCCGACTACGGCGACCTGCTCGCGTTCGAGTCCGTCCTGGCGCTGTGGAACGACGACGAAGCGGCGTACAACCTCGTCGTCGACGAAGAGACGATCGTCGACCCGCTCGCGTGACCGGATCGAGCGGCCGATCAGCCGTCCGGCGACCGGCCGACTACCTCGGGCCCACCAGCGACCGGTCACCGACTCGGGCCTGCCAGCGATCGGCCGTCGACATGAGTCCGCTACCAATCGGTGGACCGGTTGGGTGACCAGCCAGCGCCAGGCGAGTCGAGACTCCGACGCGCTTTTCGCAGTTCGCGTGAACGACACCTGTATGGACGACGAGCTGGAGATCCTGGTGACGAACGACGACGGTATCGACGCGCCGGGAATCCAGGCCATGGCGGACGGGCTCGCGGCCGTCGGCGACGTCACGGTCGTGGCGCCGGCAGACGACCAGAGTGCCGTGGGGCGGCGCCTCTCGGAAGAGGTGACGGTCGAAGAACGGTCGGACGGCTACGCCGTGAGCGGGACGCCCGCCGACTGCGTCGTCGCCGGCTTCTCGGAACTGGTCCCGGATCCGGACCTGGTGGTCGCGGGCTGCAACGAAGGGGCGAACCTGGGTGCATACGTCCTCGGGCGCTCCGGGACGATCAGCGCCGCCGTCGAAGCCGCCTTCTTCGGCGCGCCGGCGATCGCCACCTCGATGTACGTTCCCGTGGGCGAGGGGACGCTCGCCGACGTTCAGACGACGCCAGACGACTTCGCCGAACCGGTGCGAGCGACGCGACACCTGGTCGAGCAGTCGATCGAGGGCGGCGTCTTCGAGGAGGCCTCGTATCTGAACGTCAACGTCCCGATGGACGCCGGCGCGAACCTCCCGATGGACGTCACGATCCCCTCGACGCGCTACGAGATGACCGCCGAGCGCGACGGGACGACGATCACGGTCGAGGATCGCGTCTGGGAGTCGATGGATCCGGAGACCATTCCGGACCCGCCGGGAACCGATCGGCGCGCAGTCGCGGAGGGACGAATCAGCGTCTCCCCACTCGTCGCGCCCCACACGTCGGGATCGGTCGACGCGCTGGAGTCGATCGCCGCCGCGTATCCGTGAATCAGGTGGCGGGAAACGCACGTTCGACCGTCACCAGTGGTCGCGACGTGGTCTGGCGGCAGAATCCGGGACTGGGAAACCGCGTGGCACCGCCCTGCCCCCGCAAGCAGGGCGTTGAATCCGGCCACCGGCGTCGTGTATATCGACTGGTGACACCCGCCACCGATATGTGAGTCCGGACACAAGGGAAAGGTAGGAGGGCGTCGAAGGACGACCAATTGCGAACGGTGATCTCACACATGGGACTCAAGAACATCTGGTCACAGTTGTCCGCCCGATTCGCCGGCGACTCCATCGACGAGAGCGAGTCGCGACCGGCGAATCGCGAGGCGGACGACGAGGAGACGTTGAGCTACGCCGAACAGGTCGAGTACGGCGTCGACGAGAACGACCTCGCCGACGAGGATCGCGTCCTGCGGCTCCTGGTCAAGCGCGGCGGGCGCGTCGATCGCGAGACCGTCATCGAGCAGACCGGGTGGACGTCGGAGCGACTCGAGAGCGTCGTCTCCGAGATGGAAGACGACGACCAAGTCAGTGCGATCACCGTCGGTCGACAGCGCATCATCTGCAGACGCGGTTTCGAACCCAAAGGCTATCGCTCGCATCTGAACGAGTAGGTGACCCGTTAGGTGACCTGTTTCCCATCGGCGGGTCGAACGGCGTACTCGAACGGATCGCCACAGCTTCGGACGACAGAAACGGACGGCGCCGTGTCGGTTCTGTAGTCAGTGTCGATAGACTTATTATTCACCTTTAACGCAACTATCACTATGGGAGGGGTTCGCGTTCGTGCAGTGGTCGGTGTACTCGCACTGTGCCTGCTCACAGCTGGCTGTCTCGGTCCGCTAAGCGACACGAACCCCGAAGAGGCGGAGTCAGAACTGACCGGCGATTACTCGGCGGACGAGTTCGATACCCTCCTCTCGGGGGCGACGACGGCGAACGAGGAACTGGACTCGTTCTCGTTCGACATGTCGATGGAGATGAGCGGTGCGGGTGAGCAGATCACGATGGATGCATCCGGCGTCACCGACCTCGCCGCCGAAGAGATGAAGATGGACTTCGATATGAGTGGGATGGGGATGGTCGGCCCCAGCGACTTCGTCATGTACATCGACGGACAGGATGCCTTCATGAACGTAGACGGCGAGTGGGTGCAGATGCCAGCCGATCAGGCGAACCAGAACGTCTGGGACGTCGAGGGGCAGCTCGCTATCGCCGACGCCCAGTACGAACACGGCGACGTGCACGTCGATGCAGGATCGGACATCATCGAGGTCACGACGACGCTCGACAGCGACGAGATGGCCGCGTTCATCGACGAGGCCGAATCGGCCGACCCGACCGTCGCCGACGCCGGGTCCGTCGAGTGGCGAGACGTCGAGATCGTCGAGCGCTTCGACGCCGAGAGTAACCACCTTCGATCGACCGAGATGACGGCAGAGATGGTCCAGGGCGACCAGGCCGTCGAGTACACCTTCGAGATGCAGATCGACGATATCGACGAGGAGTTCGATACGACCGTCCCCGACGAGGGACGCGAGGAAGCCGAGACGACGAGCGGTTCGACGATCTGAGCGCTCGATTCTCGAGACAACACTGAGTTTTCGATCGAAGTGAGCACACGTCGTCACAGCGAGCAGTACATCGACGCACCGCGAAACCGGCAGCAATCGACGTTAGTTACCACAAGCCTCTTTGTTAGCCCAGTCTAATTCGGTCACGTTCGAATGGACGAGACAGGGATAGCGACGCGACGAACGTGGGCTGGTGTCCAGCACCGGACCCAGCCGGGTCGACCGAGGTGGTGTCGACGATGAGCGACTTCGTCGACATCGTCTGGATTGCGTTCATCGCCCAGCTCCTCGCGCTCCCCGGTGAGAAGGGCCAGCTCGTCATCGCCAGTCTCGCGACCAGGTACAATCCGTACATGGTCGTCGCCGGCGCGGCGACGGCGTTCGGCGGCTGGACCGTGATCGAGATCCTCCTCGGGAGTGCCCTCGAAGGAGCCCTTCCCGCCGGCTATCTCGACGCCATCACCGCTGGCTTATTCGTCGTCTTCGCCGTCTGGATCCTGTACGCCTCGAGTGGAAACGAGACCAGCGACGCGGAAACCAACGGGGCAGACACAGCCGGCGACATCGCCACGACCGATGGTGGCGTCCAGGCCAGTGCGAGTCCACACACTGACGGTGGCCACACCGGTTCGCGGCTCGAATCGGTCGTCCCCGAGGGGTATCGCGGGTTCGGTCCGGCGTTCTCCCTGATGGTCGTCGGCGAGTTCGGCGACAAGACCCAGCTCGTCACCATCGGGCTGGCCGCCCAGTACGGCGTGACGTCCGCGATCTGGATCGGCGAAATGCTCGCGATCGTCCCGGTGAGCCTGGCGACGGCGCTGCTCATCGATCGGAGCGCCCACCGGGTCGATCGGACGTGGCTCCACCGGATCGCAGCCGGAATCTTCCTCCTCTTCGCCCTCGACATCGTCGCCAGTTACACGATCGGGGTCTCGTTCTTGCCGCTGTGAGTTATCGGGGTGGTCACGCGTCCCTCCAGCGGGCACCCTGCCGAGAGAGTTGCCGCGGGTGGAAGAGCGATCGAAAGTGCATCGAGTGATGGCAGTCACCGACGCAAGCGGCACCTACCGGGACCCGCTTCCGACCGTCGCGACGACGTCACACGCCCCAGATGGCGACGATACCGATCGACGTGACGACCGAGAGCAACAGCTGGAGCGGGCCGCCGACCCGAAGGAAGTCGGTGAACTCGTACTGCCCAGGACCGTACACCATCAGGTTGGTCTGGTAGCCGACCGGCGTCGAGAACGACGTCGCCGCGGCGAACGTCACCGCGAGCAAGAACGGGTACGGTGCGGCGCCGAGGCTCGTCGCGGTATCCACGGCGATCGGCGCCATCAAAACGATCGTCGCCACGGGCGTGATGACGTTCGCGAGCACTCCCGTCGCGAGGTAACAGAGGAACAGGATCCCCGCGTGCGGAAGGTACGACGCCGTCCCGCCGAGCGCACCTGCGATGACCGCCGACCCGCCCGTCGCCTCGAGTGCGATCCCCAGCGGTAAGACGCCGGCGAGGAGGAACACCACGTTCCAGGAGACCGCGTCGTAGGCGTCGCTCGTCGAGAGACAGCCGGTGACGACCATGCAGAAGACGCCGGCCAGCGCCGAGATCACGATCGGGACCAGTCCCAGTGCAGCCGCGCCGATCACGCCCGCCATGATCGCCACCGCGACCGGCGTCTTCGGCGAGAGGGACGCCCGTTCGGTCGAGTCGTCTTCGAGCAATCGGTCGAGGACGTCCTCGTCGACGACGACCAGGTCCGTCCCGTCGCCGAAGTAATCGACGGTCTCGGGAACGGTCTGGATCAGGAGTAGATCACCGGGCTGCAGCCGCTGTTCGCCCAGGTCAGTGCGGAGCAACTCGCCGTCGCGACGGATCGCGAGTACTGTCGTCCGGTAGACCTCTCGGAGGTGTGAATCGGCCAGGCGCTCGCCGGCGAACGACGATTCCGGCGGGACGACGGCCTTCGCGAGTACGTCGTCGCTCGCGGCCGCCTCGAACGTCTCTTCCGTGACCGATCGGCGGACCAGTTGCGATAGTCCCTGATTACCGACGAAGCGATTGACCGCCTGCAGCGTACCGTGGACGGTGAGGACGTCGTCCGCCTCGATCCGTGTGTCCGGGCTGACCGATGCGAACGAGATCGTCTCGTCGACACCCGCACCCGCCGAAACCGACGGTGAATCGGAGCGTTCCGCAACGGGCCCGTCGTGTCCGCGGTGGTCGATCGTGTGGGTGTCACCGGTTGCATCGGCCGCCGTCGGTGGGTGTTCGGTCGGTGGCTCGCTGGCGGTCGTCCCGCTCGACACTGACTCGTCGTACGTCAGTTCGGGGGCGTCCTCGCGTCGCAACTGGAGGATGCGTATCTTCGCCGTCGATCGCGATTCGAGCTCGCCCACGGTCGACCCGATGGCCGATGCGTCCGGGCGCACCCGAACCTGGGTGAGGTGGTCCTGGAGGTCGAACTCGTCGACGAGGTCCCCCTCGATGGGCGCTCGTCCGGGTGTCAACCAGCGACCGACCGTCATGAGGTACGCGAGTCCGACCACGAGGATCACGACGCCCAGTGCGCTGAACTCGAACAACCCGATGGGGTCGCGGCCGACGAGCTCCACGGCGAACTCGCTCGCGAGCAGGTTCGTCGACGTCCCGATGAGCGTCAGCGTGCCCCCGAGGATGGCCGCGTACGAAAGCGGCAACAGGAGTTTCGAGGGCGACATCCCCGTCTTCTGGGCGAGTTCCGAGATCATCGGGATGAAGACGGCCACGATCGGCGTGTTGTTGACGAACCCTGCGAGAGGACCGGTGGTCACGATCGTGGCCGCGAGCGCACGTGTCTCGCTGCCGCGGGCGAAGCGTGCGAGCGAGAGACCCAGTCGCTGGACGAGACCAGTTTGCTGGATGCCCGCACTCAGCATGTACATCGCGACGATGGTGATCGTCGCCGTGCTGGCGAAGCCGGAGATGGCGTCGCCAGCCGACACACCGGTCAGCGGTTCGAGGACGGCGAGTGAGACCAGCACGCCGATCGCAGTCACGTCGGTCGGGATGGCCTCCGTGACGAACAGAACCAGCGTGACAGCGATCAGGGCAAAGACGACGAGGGCACCAGTCGAGAGAACGGGATCGGTCATCGATCCGAACCCGGCCATCGACACCGCTGCCCAGCCCGAAACGGCGTCGGGAGCGGACGGGGTTGCGGGCGCAGCGATTCGGCGTGACGAGCGAACGAACGCACAGGGGACGGTGCTCGCGGGCCCCCAAAACAGTTTGGGTGCACGACTGTCACCGAACCCGACCCGTGCGCGGGGCTCCGATTGTTCCCCTCACCACTGACGGCTCCGATCGATGACGTTCCCCTCGCCACTGACGTTGCGCTCACCACGTGTCTTCACGCGTAACGATCCAGTGGCCGCTCTCCCAGGCTTGCCGCACCTCCCGGCCGGGTCGGTTCTCGCACTACTGTCCTGCGATCCAGCGAAGGTGTGGACCAGATATCCCGACGGTAGGCATCCGATACGGGCGCGGACGATCGGCCGGCGCGGTTCGGCGATCCCTCAACGACAATCTCTCCCGTCAGCGACGGAATCCAACCGATTTTCGACCGGACGAAACCGTCATTACTGGCGGCGGGCGAGCGGAAAACCTGGGTTTCGCGTGGAACGATATCGTCCATTTATAGACACATCTCACCCGGGAAGTGAGGGAGACATGACCCACTCACCACCCGGGCGAGACGGACAGCAAAGGCGCAGGAATTCGTCGCGACGGCGCTTCCTGCAAGTGACTGCCGCAACCGGTGCGGTCGCGAGTATCTCAGGCGTCAGCGTCGCGCAAGACGACGAGGACAACGAGACGGACGACAGCGACGCGAGCGATTCGCAGGCCGACGAGGTCGTGACCGACGGACCGACGATCGGCCTCGAACTCGTCGGCGAGGGCTTCACCTCGCCGGTCGGATTCGAGGTCGCACCGGACGACGAGGACCGATACTTCGTCGTCGATCAACTCGGCCAGATCCACGTACTGGAAGGGGCCTCGAACGGCGATGGCGGTCCGCTCCAGCTTCGGGACGAACCGTTCCTCGACGTGAGCGATCGGATGGTGGAGGTGAGCGGCGGGACGGGCGAGTTCGACGAGCGGGGGTTGCTCGGACTCGCGTTCCACCCGGACTTCCAGGAGAACGGGCGATTCTTCGTCCGCTACAGCGCACCACCGAGTGAGGACACGCCGGACGACTACGACCACACGGCCGTCCTCTCGGAGTTCACCACCGCTGACGACGAACACTCGACCGCTGACCCCGAGTCCGAAGAGATACTGCTCGAAGTGCCGGAACCGCAGTTCAACCACAACGCCGGCGCCGTGGTCTTCGGGCCGGACGGATACCTCTACGTCCCCCTCGGAGACGGTGGAGACGCCGACGACACCGGTCTCGGCCACGTTGAGGACTGGTACGACGAGAACGAAGGCGGCAACGGCCAGAACACGACGGACACCCTCCTCGGCGGGATCCACCGGATCGACGTCGACGCCGATGGCGACGGTGACCGGCCCTACGGCATCCCCGACGACAACCCGTTCGTCGATAGCGACGAGGGGTTCGACGAGTACTACGCGTGGGGGCTGCGCAACCCATGGCGCGTCTCCTTCGACAGCGAGGGGAACTTCTACGTCGCCGACGTGGGGCAGAATCTCTTCGAGGAAGTCAACATCGTCGAGAACGGCGGCAACTACGGGTGGAACGTCAAGGAGGGGATCGAGTGCTTCAGCACCGAGGACCCGGGCGAACCCGGCGACGAGTGTCCGAGTTCGACCCCCGAAGACGTTCGCGGCGGCGAGGACCTGCTCGACCCGGTGATCCAGTACCCACACATCGTCGACGGCGAGACGCTCGGGATCTCGATCACCGGCGGCTACGTCTACGAGGGCGAGGCCGCCTCGGAATTGCAGGACATGTACGTCTACGGTGACTGGAGCCGTGGGTTCGGGTCGCCCGACGGGTCGCTGTTCGCCTCGCCCGTACAGGACTACGAACCGTCCGCCGACCGCTCCGAGGACGATCTCTGGGACATTCAAGAGCTCTCGGTCTCTGACGCGCCGAACGATCGGATCAATCGCTTCGTCCTCGCGTTCGGTCGCGACCACGACGACGAACTCTACGTCCTGACCACCGCGCGCTACACCGACGGCGAAACCGGCGAAGTCTGGCGCATCGTCCCCGAGGGCGAAGGTGAGACCATCGAACCGCACGAGAACGCCGTCGGCAGTGAGGAGGAAGACGAAGAGGAAGCAGACACCGAAGACGGGGAAGACGACGAGATAGACGACGACGCAGCCGGCGACGATGGAATGGACAACGAAACCGATAACGAATCCGTCGACGGTGCCGGAAACGAGAGTGGAGACGTCGGGAACGAATCCGTGGACGACGGTGCGGACAACGAATCGATCGACGATGGCAACGCGTCAGTGGGGAACGAATCCGACGAGTAATCGAGTAGCCGGTGGAACCGCTCGCTCGAGATCGGCCGGGGAACACGCGATCCGACCGGACCCGGCCGCGACGAGCTATCGGTAGTGAAAGCGACGACTGAACCGGATTCATCCCACAGCTTGCGCCGTGGGCTTTCTCCGCCCATCGCTGGACACTTTCGAGAGAGGGCAATGCACCGGCTGCTGTCTTTCACCGCAGTAGCAGATCCCACGGGATCTCCGACCTCACCCGTCGGCTCCCGCTGTCCGAACGATTCGCTCTTCACCCGTCTCACCGCGTTCCTCGGCGACGACGTACTGCACTTCCACGAGGAACGACGCGTCCGTCTCCTCGCTGATGGCCTGGTAGATCCGGTCACTGAGTTCCGGGTCCGGCCCTGGATCGAACCCCTTGACGACGACGATCACGCGCTCGACCGACCGTGCCGGGTAGTCGTCGTCGAGCACGACCGTGACGTCGTCGTTTGTCACCTCGTTGTACTGCGGATCGTCGAGGATTCGCTCGACTTCGTCCTGGGCGGTCGCCTCGAGTTCCGTCGTCTGGAAGTCGTTCAGCGTCAATCCGGCGAGGGGCACCGCCAGCACCAGCAGACCGACTCCGAAGACGGCGATGTACCGCATCGTCGCCCGTCGGGTCGGCGACACCTCGAAGAGACCCTGGGGCCGGTAGCCGGCAATCCAGAGGGTCACCAGCGCCGCCAGGTTGATCGAGAGCAGGTTCACCGTGACGAGGATCAGGGCGCCGAGCGCGGCGCCGTTCATCCCCCAGGCGGTCGTGATACCGACGGCCGCTGCGGGTGGGATGAGCGCGGCGGCGATCATCACGCCGACGATGGCCTCGGAGAACCCGCGGGTGAGACTCAGGATGCCGGCGACGCCGGCTCCCAGGGCGACCAGCACCGAGAACAGGTTCGGCGAGACGCGCTCTTCCAACTCTGCGACGAGTACGATGTCCACACCGGCGGGTTCGAGGCCGGCCAGGCGAGCGAGCGTCGCGAGGCCGATCGAGGCGAGGACGACGACGCTCACGCCGAGGACCTGGTACCGAAAGCCCCCGCGCCGGAGGGCGTCGTCGCCCGTGACGATACCGACGCTGGCCGCGAGCGCCGGACCGAGTAGGGGCGCGATGACCATCGAGCCGACGACGACCGCCGGGGAGTCCGCGAGGAGGCCAGCCGTCGCGACCACGGCGCTGATCAACAGCATGACGAGGTAGATCGACAGCGCGGGCGTGAACTCGTCGGCCTTCGTCCGCAGCACCTGGCGGGACGTGCGGGCCCCGCCCGCACCGCTCGCGCTGTACTGGTCGCGGACCTCGTCGAACGCCTCGGAGACGACCGTCTCGGCGTTGACCACGACGACGTGGGCGTCTTCGAGGTCCACCCGCGCCAGGTCGTCCAGCACCGGTTCGACCGCGTTCGTCGGGACCGGGAACCGGACGACGGAACTGTACCGGGCCCCGCTGGTCTCGTCGCTCATGACGTAGTTGATTCCCGCGTCGTCGAGGACGCCGAGGACGGCCCCGCGCCGCCCCTCGGGGATCGCGATTTCGACGTATCGCATCGTCTCGACTAACCACGAAGCGACGGTTAGTACCACGTTGAGACGGCTTCAGGGCTCGGGACCGACGAAGACGAGGGGCGACCCGAGACTCGAAGCGCGTACGGAGGAACGAGTGTGCCCCGGTCGATCGTCAGTCACAGTTGTCGAGATAGCACCGACGAGTCGCGACGCCGGGAGACGAACGGCGGGCCCCATGGGTGTGGTACTTTGAATCGGCGGGTCGAAGAGCACGGTATGGCAGCCGATGAAACTGAAAACGAGTCCGACGAGACCGAACACGAAGGCGAGCGCGTCATGGACCGGGCTGACGGTGCGGCGATCCTTCGCGAGGTCGCCGACGGGGTCGAGGACGGGCGAATCGAGATCGAGGGTGAGAACGGGTTCACGGCGGAAATTCCGGAACAGTTCGAACTCGAGGTGGAGTACGAGGTAGCGGCCGACGAAGCGGAACTCGAGGTCGAACTGGCGTGGCCCATGGAGGACGGCGACGCCGTCTCCGCCGAAGAGTAAGAAACCCGATTCGCGTCTGGTCGAGATCTGTTGGAACGCGCATAGCTTTTGGTGACTTCCACGCCAAATTATATGATGATGCCCACGAGTACGTTCAGATCGACCGTGAGTCAACCGTCGAAGGCGCGAACACGACTGGACGAAGGTGACGAGGCCCTCGCTCGCCCACTCGGACACCCGATCACGATCAACGAAGTCCACGCCGCGCTCCTCGGGACAGTGGGGCTGTTGGTCGGCTACAGCGTCCCGGTCCTCGGGCCGCTCCTGCCGCTGTACGCAATCCTGGGGCGCCCACGGTTTCACTCGCTGCCCCACGACCACGTCGAGTACCCCCGCTCGATCGGCCTGCGGACGGTTCGCCACGAACCGTGGTGGGCACTCGCGAGTTACGTCCCGCTGTATTTCGTCGGCGCGTTCGTCTGAGCGATCGGTACGGATCCCGGTTGCAGAAGGTATCGTCTCCCGACGGTCGTGAATCACGGATGTGGTTCTCGAGAGTGCGTGAACGACGTCCCATAAGTCCCCGTCCCACGCCGCGCGTAGGTTTTCGACCCCGTGTTTGTGAGTTACACACATGGACAGGAGAACGCTCCTCGCTGGCGCCGCCAGTTTCGGCGTGGCTGGGTGCATCGCCACCCCTCGCGGAGCGCAGTCGGAACTGGCAACGGACCAGACCGGCCTCAGGATCACCAGTGGGTCCCACGACCCGGGACCCGACGCGGTCGTCGGCGTGAACGACTCGATTACCGCGACGGCGACGGCTGTCGATCCCGAGGGACGACTCGACACGATCGAGTGGATCGACGGGCGTAACGTGCTGGTCTTCCAGACGGACGACGTTTCGGGCACAGAGGCTACCAGCACCGTCTCGTTCGACGAAGTCCCCAAGTGGCTCCGGGCCGGCTACCCCACGATGGTCCGCGCGACGACGACGGACGGGCGCGAGACCGCCCGCGTCGATATCGAGGGCCCAGCAGTGCGTCGCCCGTACGCGGTCGATATCGTGGACACGACCATGCCGCTGTCGGGCGGCGACCGCTTCGACGCGACGATCAGCGTCGAGGACGTCGGCGATCTCCAGCACGTCGGGCCGTCCGAACAGGAGATTCGCCTGCGCGTCGGTGGCGACCGCACCACGGTCGACCGAACGACGGTGGATCTCGGCTACGGACAATCGACGACGATCGTCCTCGGCTACGACACGTACCCCGTCCAGCAGGCCGTCGAGTTTCCCGTTCGTGCAGAAGGGCCCGACGACGCCGACGAGATCGACATCCGAGTTGGCCCGGCGGCGGACACGACGCCACCCGAGCAGGACCTTCGGGTCTCGATCACCGACGTCGACGACGATGGCGTCCGCGGCGGCGAGACGCTCGAAATCACCGCCGAGTTCGAGAACACGGGCGACACGCGCATCAACACGGTCGCGCAACTCGTCTCGGTCGGCAAAGGGGCAGTCGTCAACGAAGCGCAGGTGGTCCTGGACCCGGGCGAGACGCAGGAACTCGTCTTCGCGTACAAGACCTACCCGGTGAAAACCGACGTCGAGTTCGAAATGGCGGTGTGTACGCCCTACGGGTCGGATACCGTGACGGTGTCGGTCGCCGCCGCCGGGTCCGACCCGGACCGCGACGGGCCGTTCGGCGTCGCCATCTTCCAGGTGAACGACCCCGTCGCGGGTGGCGACCGTCTCGAGGTGGCCGCCTCGTTCGTCAACAGCGGTGACGACCGCGGGTCGTTCACCGCCGAGCTGGTCGTCGGTGACGAAGTGGTCGACACGCGCGAGATCGAGATGGCGGGCCAGTCGACGGTCATCCGCACACTGGGATACGACACCTACCCGGTGACGAACGACGTGACCTTCCCCGTGACGGTACGCACGCCCGACGACTCGGCGACCACGCAGGTCGAAGTCTTCGGCACCGACCACGAAGGCCCGGTCACCGCGTCGATTACGGGCACGACCGCGCCGGTGACCGGTGGCGAGCGCCTGGACGTCTCCGCGACGGTGACCAACGACGGGACGGCCACCACCGACGCGGTCGTCGAACTGGTCGTCGGGGGCGAGGTAGTGGACGCGAAGACGGTATCGCTGGGTGCCGGGTCGTCCCAGTCGATCACGCTGGGGTACGACACCTATCCGGTCAAGAACGACTCCACGTTCGAAGTGACGGTGCGCACGGCGGACGGGAGCGTCGCGACGCCGGTGACGGTGTACGGCACGGAGGGCGACGGCGCTGACGAGTCGTCGAAATCGGGTGACGAGTCCGGTAGTGAAGACGGCGGGTCGGACGACGGTGACGACAGTGACGGTGGGTCCGCCTCGTTCGGCGTGTCGATCGACGGCACCAACGCGCCGGTCGACGGTGGTGACCGGCTGGACATCTCGACGACGATCACCAACGCGGGCGATGCCGACGGGTCGGCGACCGCCTCGCTGGTCGTCGGTGGCGAGACGGTCGCTTCGCGGGGTGTGTCGGTCCCCGCGGGCGGGTCACAACCGGTGACGCTTGGCTATTCGACCTACCCGGTCCAACAGGACGTGACCTTCCCCGTGACGGTGCGCGTCGACGGCGCGAGCGCGTCCACGTCGGTGTCCGTCCGCGGGGTGAGTGGGAGTGAGTCCGACGCCGAAAACGGCGAAGGGTCGGATGACAGCGCCGACAGCGGGTCGACGGACGGTGGGAGTGACGGAACGACCGGCGAGAGCGCTGGAGCGACCGACGGCACGAGCGATGGCAACGCAAGTGGATCATCCGGTGGCGAGAGTGACGGAACGGACCCGGCCAACGGCGGGTCTACCGATAGCGGAGACGGCGGTGGAACGAGCGACGACAGTGACAGTGGATCGTCACAGGGTGCGGACGATGGAGCGAGCGACGGCACCGACGACGGAGACGGCGAAAGCGGTTCGGGGGACACCAGTGGAGCGAACGGCGGATCGACCGACGAGGGTGGCGAAACCGGCTCCAGCAGTAGTGACACGGGTGTCGATGAGGACGATGCAACGGGAACCGACTCGAGCACGGGTGGAAACGAGTCCGGCTAGGCGGCAGACGAAAGCAAGAATATGCGACTCACAACGGCCGTCAAACGACGACCTGGCAAGCGTGGACGACACCGCTAGTGTGGCGATCATCGATGGCGTCGCCAGTCGCTGTTTCCGAGGGAAACTGGTAAATGGCGAGCAATTGTCTCGACCCCCATGGAAGCGGATGACACAGGCGGACCCGAGACGATCGACTGGGAGATCCCGCCGGAGTACACGGTCGCGTCGGCCGTCGAGGAACACGCAGCGGCAGTCGGGGATCGAGTCGCCCTCTCGTTTCTGAGCGAGACCGGTGATCGAGCGGAGCGGACGTACGCCGACCTTCGGGACGACATGCATCGCTTCGCGAACGGGCTCGAACAGCTAGGCGTCGGTCAGGGCGACCGGGTGATGCACCTCTTTCCCCGCCACCCCGACGCGTTCGCGGTACAACTCGGCGCCCTCTCGGTCGGGGCCTTGCTCGTTCCCAGTTCGGCGATGTTGCAGCCCGCGGACATCGAATTCCGCGCGAACGACTGTGCGGCCGAGACCATCGTCGTCCACGAGTCGCTCACCGACATGGTCGAGCCCGTCCTGACCGAGAGCCCGATCGAACGGGTGATCGTCCTCGACGGGACAGGCGCGGTCGCAGACGACCGGTGGACGACGGTCGAGGCCGTGATGGACGGCCAGTCGACAGCGTACGACGGTCCCGACGTCGGCGCCGAGGACCCGATGTCGATCAACTACACGAGCGGAACGACGGGCAAGCCCAAACCCGTCCTGCACAAACACCGCTGGCAGTACTGCTTCAACCGGGTGAACGCCCGCCACTGGTGGGGGATCGACGAAGAGACGGATCTCGACGACGAACTCCTGTGGGCGACGACGGGCACCGGCTGGGCGAAGTGGTTCTGGAGCCCGGTCGGCGTCGGCCCCACGACCGGCGCGTCGCAGTTCATCTACGACGGCGACTTCGAACCCGAGCGCTTCCTCGAGGTGCTCGAAGCCGAGGGTGTCACCAAACTCTGTGCAGTGCCGACCCAGTACCGGATGTTCGCTAGCGCCGACCTCGCGGCCTACGACGTCCAGTTGACCGACGCACTCTCGGCCGGCGAGCCGCTCAACCGCGAACCGATCGAACAGATCGAACAGATCGAAGCCGCCTGGGGCGTGACGCCGCGAGACGGCTACGGCCAGACCGAGACCGTCGCGCTGGTGCTGAACACGCCCGAGATGGCGGTCAAACCCGGTAGCATGGGAAAACCGTCGCCGGGCATCGAGACCACCATCCTCGACGTGGACGACGAGGTACCCGTCGAGCCGGGCGAGATCGGCGAGATCGCGGTCCCGATCGACTCGCCCGCCATCTTCGACGGCTACTACGAGAAGCCCCACCTCGACGATCGGACGTTCTCGGGCGAGTACTACCGGACCGGCGACCTCGCGTCGATGGACGAGGACGGCTCCTTCTTCTTCTTCGAGGGTCGGGCCGACGACATCATCATCTCGGCGGGCTACCGCATCGGCCCCTTCGAGGTCGAAGACGCACTCGTCAGTCACGACGCCGTCGCCGAGGCCGCCGCGGTCGACAGCCCGCACGATGAACGGGGCAGCGTCGTCAAAGCCTACATCGTCCTGGCGGCGGGAGCCACGGCGAGTGAGGAGCTAAAAACGGAGCTACAGGAGTTCATGGAAGCGGAGACGGCACCGTACAAGTATCCGCGTCGGATCGAGTTCGTCGACGAACTCCCCAAGACCTCTAGTGGGAAGATCCGACGGATCGAACTGCGAGAACAGGAGCGAGCGCGGTTCGGGTGAGTGATCGCTGGGACGACGAGTCGATCGAACCGATCGGTCGCTGGCGTTCGCAGCCGCGGTAGCCGAGGCGGTCGGCAGATGGCGAGAATACCTCGAGATAGCCGGTACCAGTCGAGACGGGGAGGGAGGTGTTCGACGATCCGGATCTCCTTCAGCGAAACGCCCCGGTCTCGAACGGGCTACGGAGGTGGCCCATTCCGGAGCCGCCACCGGGACTTCGGCGTCGACGGCGCCGAAGCAGTTGTCGTGCGGGGTGCGGAACGAAATACCTCGACGGTGTAGCAGCCCGTCCCACCGGTGGAACAATGGAAGTCATCGCTCCGCTCGATCACCACGAACTACTCGTCGTCATCGTCCAGCTGACGGTGTTGCTCCTCGTCGCGAGGGTTCTCGGCGAGGCGTTCGCGTCGATCGGCCAGCCGGCGGTGGTGGGAGAGTTGCTCGCGGGCGTCCTCCTCGGCCCATCCGTTCTCGGACTGATCGCGCCGGGGGTCTACCGATCGCTGTTCGCCGTGTCCGAGGCCCAGTTCCACCTGCTCGAAGTCGTCTCCTGGCTCGGGCTCATCATGCTGCTGATCGTCACCGGTCTCGAAACCGACCTCGACCTGATCCTCGCCAACGGCCGAACCGCGCTCGTCCTCTCACTCGGCGGCATCGTCGTGCCGTTCACCACCGGCTTCGCGCTCGGGTGGGTCATGCCGGTCGCGTTCATCGCCGCGCCCGGACAGCGGCTGGTGTTCAGCCTCTTCATCGCGACGGCGATGAGTATCTCCGCGATTCCGGTCATCGCGAAGGTCCTCCTCGAACTCGACGTCATCCGCCGCGACGTCGGACAGCTGATCCTCGCGGCCGGCATGATCGACGATACGATCGGATGGATCCTGCTCGCCACCGTCGCCGGACTCGCCCGGACGGGTGGCGTGGACCTCGGCACGGCCGCGACGACCGTGCTCTCCGTCCTCGTCTTTCTGGGACTCGCGATCACGGTCGGTCGGCGCGTCGTCGCGACGACGATCAGATGGGTGGACAACGCTGTCGGCGGCGACATCGCGCTGTGTTCGACACTGATGCTCTTCGCGCTCGCCGCGGGCGCGGTCACCCAGTTTCTGGGACTCGAAGCGATTCTCGGCGCGTTCGTCGTCGGCGTACTGGTCGGCCGAGTCAACCGGTTCGAGCGCCGCGTTCGACGCAGCTTCGAGACGGTTACGCTCGCCGTCTTCGCACCGTTGTTCTTCGCGATCGCGGGGCTGCGGACGGATCTCGTCGCGCTGGCCGATCCGACGGTCTTCGGCGTCGGGCTCATCGTGCTCGGCGTCGCCTGCATCGGGAAGTTCGGCGGGGTCGTCGGCGTCGCACGTCCCGCAGGTCTCTCCTGGTGGGAGGCCATTACGATCGGCGGTGGGATGAACGCCCGCGGAGCGATGGAGATAATCGTGGCGACGATCGGCCTCGGACTCGGGATCCTCACGACCAGTACGTTCAGCATCATCGTCGCCGTCGCCATCGTCACCTCCCTCATGGCTCCCGCGATCATGCGCTGGTCGATTCCGAAGATCGAGATGAGCGAGGCCGAACGGGCGAGGATCGAGCGGGAGCAATACGCCAGGGAGAGCTTCGTAGGGAGCCTGACTCGAGTGTTATTGTCGACGCGAGGCACCGTCGACGCCCGCTACGCCGCCCGACTACTCGGGCCACTGCTTCGAGAGACGGAAGCCGACCTCGACGTGTTGTCCGTGACGCTGCGGTCGGACCGGAACGGCGGAGGCGGGCGGCTCCGACGCTGGCTCCGCCCGGGAGGACGCTCCGCATGGAAGACCATCGTTCGCCGAGGCGACCACCCGGAGCGCGGGGAACGAAGTGCAGAGCCCCCTCCCGCTGACGCCTTCGACGATATCGACGCCCAGCTCGCCCGGTGGAATCGACCCGGGCGGCGACTCACACGCGATGCCGACGGCAACGTCTCGGACGCCATCCTCGAGACCGCGCGCACCGACTACGACCTGGTCGTCTTCGGCGAACGAACGCTCGGACGGGGGCTCGACGAGCCACTATTCAGCAAGTCGATCGATCGCGTCGTCCAGGAGATCCCCTGTCCGACGATGGTCGTCAGCACGTCCGATCGAGTAAAGCGCGACCCGGCGCTGATCGACGAACCGATCCGACGGATCCTGCTGCCGACGGTCGGCACGCAATCCAGCCGTCACGCCGCCGAAGTGGCGTTCGCGATCGCCACGGCCGAACGGGCGCTGGTCGAGATCGTTCACGTGATCAGCCGTCCGGATCCGAGCGACCAGTTCGCCGGTCCCCCCGACGTCTCCCGAGAGCGGGAAATCGGGCGACAAATCGTCGATCGCGAGGCCGAACTCGGACGAAAACTCGACGCGAAGGTGACGACGACAGTCACGCAAGCGAGCGATCCTGGCGAGGCGATCGTGGACCTGGCCGACGAAACGGGGGCCGACGCGATCGTGATGGGGTCGAGCACGCGACGGATCTCCCGACGGGCGTTTTTCGGCCCCACCGTCGAACGCGTGGCAACGACGGCGGCGTGCCCCGTTGCCGTGTTGAGTTCGGTGTAGCGTGACGCGTCGACTCGGCCGAGTGGGAAGGACGGTCCACCCGCACAACACCGCGACGCCGAGTCGCTCGGGGCGACGATCTCCGACTGCCGCGTCGTCGGTCCGGCGGGCCAGCGCCGCGTCGCGTACCGCACGGCGTCCGAACGATGCGTGGCGACCGTAGGGGGTTCGCGACGGGCGCGTCGTGATACGGAGAACCCTCGGTACGCAACGAACCACGTCGGTAGCGCTTCGATCACCGATCCTTCCAGATCATGCCCTCGACCGCCGCGGTCAGCACGACATCGCCGTCACCGTTCTCGCAGACCACGTCGGAGGTGAACTCGTAGCGATCGTCGCGTTCGACTACGGTTTCGTACGTCGACCGGCACGTGATCGGGTCGCCGGTGTAGACGGGCCGGTGAAAATCGATATCCATCGAACTGGCCAGTACCTCGTCCTCACTCCCCAGCTTCGTGGGTAACGTCGCCGTCAACAGCCCCTGAACCATCACCTCGCCGTCCTCGTTTGGCTCCGTGTGGCGGGCCTGATCGTCGCCCGAGACGGTGCCGAACTGCCGGACGTCGTCGACGGTGAACGTCCGCTCGAACGATCGGGTCTCCCCTTCGACTGGTTCGGTCATCCTCCACGGGTTCGCCGCGGATCGCGAAAAGCGTTGAGATGGCGGTGGTGCTCGTCACGTCCAGTACGGGTGTCCCCGTCGGTCACCGTGCCGTCGCCCAGAAGCGGACGGTTCGCGGGACCATCGCCTTCAGGTCCGGTCGATCGCTTTCGAGTGGCTTGTCCTCGTAGTCGTCCGGGTCGGCGGTCCCTGGCTCGAGGAGTCGCTGCACGTCGAAACCGGCCGCAACCGCCGCGTTGTGGAGCGTACTGACCTTCCGGTCGAACGCGACCATGTCCGCCTCGTAGTCCTCGTCGATGACGATCTCGCGCCGCGGGTCGGCGTGGTAACTCCGGGTCAGCGTGTTCGTCTCCGGATCCATGCGTTCGTACATCGGGTGCGGCACGTCGAACACCAGGAGGCCGTCGTCCCTGAGGACGCGGCGGGCTTCCGCCAGACAGGCCTCGAGGTCCGGCACCATCTGGTAGACCCAGCCGGAAAAGGCCACGTCGAAGGACGCGTCCGGGAGGGGCAGATTCGTGACGTCGCCGCGGACGAACCGCGCGTCGACGCCGTAGTGGTCCCGCAGGTGGCGCGCGTGGTCGAGCTGGGCCGCAGAGAAGTCCACACCGACGACCGTGTCCGCACCTTCCAGCGCCGTCCCGACGCTGCCCTGGCCGCCGCCACAACCCAGTTCGACGAAGTCGATTCCCTCGACCGTCGGGAGGAGGTCGGGCTGACTCCCGCCGGGCGGGTCGTCGGTGAACGGACACGGCGCCGGCGGGGCCTCGCCCTCGGCCGTGTTCGCGTTCCAGAGCGCCTGGAAGTCCTCGCTCCACTCCTCCCAGAGCTTCCGATTTTCCGCTCGTGTGTCGGTCATGGAAAGGTGTCTATACGCCGATGTTTTAGCTGTTCCGGGACCGACGAGAGGCTAGTTTGACCTCCTCGCTCGTCACCGATCCGCCAGCAGTTCGTCGAACGCTTCGTGATGGTCGGTGATGCGGGCGCGACGCGCTGCATCCGACAGTCCCCGACACTCCGTGTCGAGATGGCGCGCCAGTCGAATTCGTGCGAGGAGTTCGTAACATCGCCGCCGGGGCGTGTCGACCACGCCGTTGCCGTAGGCGTCCCAGAACGCACGCCGGAGCGACCGGCGGGAGTCCGGATCGAGTCGGTGGCCCGCTGTGAGGAGCGACTGGGCCATCACCGCATCCCAGAGCGGGTCGAGCGCCGTCGGCAGCTCCCAGTCGAGGACGGCGGCAGTGACCCGGTCGGCACTCGGATCGACGCAGAGGTTGTCGAGTCGATAGTCGCCGTGGACGAGCGCTGGAGTCACGTCGTCGTAATCGATTCGCTCGACGAGGTCCGTTCCAAGCGCTTCGAGCGAGTCGCGTCGTGTGTCGAATGGGGTGTCCGCCAGGTCACCGAGCTGCCGGTCGAGCGACTGGCGAAGGAGGTCGTCGAGCGGCGTCGGATCGACGACAGTGAGGGCGTCAGCGTCGAGAACGTCGGCGACGGGAGTATCGTCAGCGGAAGCGTCTGTATCGAGGCCGATTCGGCCGAACTCGGGGAACGTGATCCGGTGGAGTTCGCGCAGGTGCCGACCGGCCTCCCGACAGAGGTGCTGGGCAGCCTCGTGGGAGAGGTCGCCGACCCACTCGGCCTCGCAGTCGGGGACGTACTCGTAGACGGCGTAGGGGTACTCCAGCGGGTCCGTCCCGGTGCCGTGAACGCGCGGGACGGGAAGGTCCGTTTCGGCGCGAACACGTCGCATCGTCGCCGGTTCGGCCGGAAACGCGTCGGGAAACCGCGTCCCGACTTTGAGGAGAAGATCGGTGTCGTCCGCCAGGGTGACGCGATACGCGTGATTGTTCCCCGCCTCGATAGTGGAGATGGTGTCGATGGCGGGGTCCGGGTCGCAGGCGGTCTCGACGGCCGCGGAGAGCGCATCGCGGACGAACACGGCTACCAGATTCGACGGCTTTGTGGTATACTTGTTGGGGAGAAGTGTGAGTGGCTATTGACCCACCGCCCAGAAACGTCATCGCCAGTTCTCCCGCGACTGCCTGATCGACTCCTTCGCCCGGTCAGCCTGTGCGTCGCTCCACGCACCCGCTTCGATGAGTTCCGCAAGGGGTCATGATCACCGGACGGCCCTGTATCGGTCGTTCGACGGCTGACCCATCGCGATGAACAGGCCGCTGTCGGCGATGTGGAGGGAAGTCACGCGTGGTCAGCCGCGTCGCGGTCGTCGACGTCGAGTGCGTCTATCGACGCCCCCGAGTCCTCGATCCCGTAGTGCTCGTGGACGATGGGCCGGAGGGCCTGCAGAACGAGCTCGGCGGCCAGCGGCGAGATGTCGAGATCCTGGGCCATCAGCCGGTGAGTCACGTTCCCGCGTTCGCGTGCGACGGCGTAGGACAGCGCCGTCGCGAGGCCGGCGACCCCGTGGCGGTCGATGTAGACGTCGATATCGTCGTCGGTCTCGCGGCGACCGACGGCGTCGACCAGCGACGGCGTGATCGTGTACGTGCGATCGTCGGCCGCCGTCACGGTCAGGTCGATCTCGCGGGCCGCATAGTGACGTGGCTGTTCGTCGTCAGCCACCTCGACCACACCGGCGTCGACGAGCCGATTGACGTAGGTGTAGGCCGTCCCCTGTGCGAGATCGAGCGCCGTCAGTGCGTCCTGGACGGTTGCTTCACCCTCACGAGCGAAGTACGCGTACAGCCGAGCCAGCGGCGGCTCTTCGAGGAGGTCCGCGACCGAGAGGAAGTCGCGGACGATATCGCCGTCGGTCCGGTTCGAGGTGCGCGACATGGCGTTGTGTCTGATTACAGTTTACAGAGAAACAGTAAAGAGTGTTTGGGGTCGTTCCGATAGAGGCTCGATGAAGGGCATCGAAGGGCCATGTGGCGTTTTGCACAACTATCTAAAATGGTAATGGGGCGAAGATCCAAAGTCACAGAGAGGATTCCACTCCAGCACCAAGTTATTAGATTTCTATCCCCTCCAACAATTATATTTGCCAGCAGCACGTAGCCCACGCTGGAAGCCAGCGTCTCCATCCGTCGCAGGGGACTGCGTTAGAAATGTCCCGGGTGTTGCACCACCCGAGACGCTTGGCTTCCAAACCGCTGCGCGATTTGGTTGCCATGTTCCGGAAGACACCTCCGAGACAAAAAGGTCTCGCACGCCGCTGGTTTAGAGAGTCGTATCGCTATCCGTCGCAGAGCTTCGTTTTCGGGGATTGGGGGCCGAGTCACTTCGATCGCCAACGCTGCGAGGTGCTCGGATGAAATCCGTCGAGCGAACGAGCGACGGAGCTGGCGATGGGACTCGTGACCGCGAGTGCTATCGGTGTAATCGGGACGTGGCACCAGCGCTGCTCTTCCGGATCGACGTGGCGCCGCCGGACACGCTGGCGGACTACGCCCACTCGGTCCGGTTCTGCTGTCAGGATTGCGTCGCTGCGATGGGAATGCTGGAGTTTACCGAGGAGTGGAAGGAACAAGCCGGGTTAGGATAGGCAGACAGATTCACTGGCCAATCGTCTCGTTCATACGGATGCTGAACCACCGATTCTATCAATCTATTCTGTTGAGAAGTTCGGCTGATACGGCGGATGAAGATTGTATGTAAGCGCGTCTGAAGTTACCCGTTTTCGAGAGTGAGGGGATGCGGCGGATATTTACTTGTAGTAGAACGCTCATTAGCAGACCATGAGACAGTTCAACATAAATAGAATTAGTTGGTGGAACGGAATCATCGCCGGAGCATTCGCTTTCGTCTTGGGCTATCTGCTGACCCGGCATATGGTACTCATGGGCCCGCTGCCTGATAGCGGTGTGGAGGCCAGCGAAACAACGATCACCGGTTGGTTCCATTACAACGCCCACACGGTACCGATTGCTGAAGAGGTTACAGCGTTCGGCGAAACAGCAACTGCCTCAGGGTACAACCTAATCAAATTGGAAGATACATCCAGATATTTAGAATTCCTCTATGTGATTCCACCACTCGCACTATTCGTCTCTGGAATTCTCGCAGCTGCGAGTGCAAGAAGCACGCAGCGTATCTCTTCTTCAGTCATCAATGGAGCATCTGTCTTTTTCGGGTATCTCATCGCTGTCGGAGCTGGCGTTGTCATCTTCTCGGCCTCGATGACTGATTGGGGCATCTCGGGAACAATGCGGCCCGATATCTGGATGGCACTTATCGTTTCAGGCATCATTTATCCATTATTCTTTGGCGGGCTAGGAGGACTCGCGTACTTCTTCACTCAGGGGAAAATTCGTATTCAAACTCACTGATAGCCTATTGCGGCCATCCAATAATTTCGTTTAGCGGGTCCCACTCTGTTTATTCGCTTGTCTCATACACAGGAGTTCCCAAAGTGTGAGAGCGTCGGAGCAGTCGATGAGGGCGTCGCAGAGAACATTATCGTACCACAGGTATCCGACTCGAAGAAGGCCCGTGACGTCCATATCTCACACGACAGGGCAATGCAGATTATTGACTATCTCTGCCAGTACGAGTGGGCATCAACCGCCAACATCGCCTTCCACACCCTCTATCATACGGGGATGCGTCGTTCGTCGCTCTACTCGCTTGACGTGGATGATTGGTACACTGACGAGCAGTATCTGGCTGTCCGTCACAGGCCGGAGCAGGGAACTGCTCTGAAGCTCAAATCAGAAGGTGACCGGAACGTCAGTGTCACCGATTCTCGGCTGGTCGAGGCTTTCAATGAATGGGTGAATCGGCAGCGCCCAGACGTGACAGATGATAACGAGAGGGAGCCGCTCCTGGCCTCGAAGCAAGGACGTTTCCATTACAAGACTACATCTGAAATCTGCTACAAAGTCACTCGACCGTGTTACTTCGCTAAGAGTTGCCCACATGACCGAGACATAGAAAAATGTGAGGGAACCTCCTATCGGGGCTACTCAAAGTATCCTGATTCGGTGAGCAGTCATCCGATTCGTCGGAGCGCAATAACACATCATCTCTACTCTGATGTTCCAAAGGCCATCGTTTCTGAGCGGATGAACGTCTCTGAGAAAGTGCTTGACCATCACTATGATGCACGAGACAAGGAGCAAAAGCGGCAAAACAGAACAAAATATCTTAACGGACTATAATTCGTACTAATTTAAGAGCAGTCATCTTCCGTAATCCGGTCGTGTATTTCAGGCGTTAGTAGCTCCCTCATGCTCGGAAGGACACCTTCGTTCTCCAATTCCTGTAACATATCATCAAAAATTTCATGTTCGTCTCGCAACTCTTCGCGAACCCTTTTCAGCTCTCGAATTTGTTCGACATATTCGTCCAACTCCTCTTGCAATGTCATTCTGACAATGGCATATACGTCATCTCTTAGATCAACTACATCATCCCAGTTCTCAGCTATTATTTCAAAAGGATAGATGCAGATGTCGTCCACACTCTCATAGAAATAGTCGTAACCATCGTTGTGCTCTCCAATATCAATAACCATTTGAGGAAGACGATAGCTGTTCCCATCCATATGAAGGTCATCTACGTTGATGGCATACCTAGGAAAACTCTTAGAGAACGTTGAGTTTTTTACCAGCACTGGGAGGACATTATGGTGTTGAACATAATGCCTCATACCAAGGATTACACGGGAGCTGGACTTGTCTGCGAAGTTGTCTCTCCGATACTTGAGACGGTCAGTACACACAGGGTCTGGTACAGATTGTGCAAGTGTCGTGACTAAACATTTGAATGTGTAGTACCCAGACAAAAAGTGATGTAATCGCCTTTCAGCTTCATGAAGGTGCTCTCGATTAGTGAATCGATGCTGAGTTGCAGACTTATCTAGTCCCGGGTCCTCAATCTGATTTAATTGTTCCCCATCTCGTTTTAGCGTCTGAAACCTCCATTCAAACTGTTGCAAAGAATAAATAACATCTCTACCTGGGAGCTCTCTGGGACGTACGACCATGGTAAGCCATTGTCCCAAACAGTTATAATTCTTAGTGCATGATTATTCACGAATGGCACAAATTCAAGAGAGTCAATATGCAGTCATGAGAGTTAATAAGGAGGACATTGATTTAATAGACCTCGCTTTTATGGGCGGAGTTTCAGTTGAAACTAAACATCGTGATTATAATGATGAAATGACCTCCAGGATTGAGAAGGTAAGTCCGGGGGATATTCTTCAGGCACAAATCCAAAGTGAAGATGTTCTACAACCAAACGCCATCTGGAGATTTTTGGAATTTAATGTGGTTGGACACGACCCCGGTTGGTCATGGTCCTGATAGTAGCGCTACATCAACTGGAGAGAAGTCGAAGTGAATTTAGGAAACGTCCGGCCCGACTATCATAGGCATAATAAGACGTTCTTGGAATTCATTATCTACTCCCAGATTGCGTAGAATCACATATATTACTATTTTACGTAAATCAGTCCAACGGTTTGTATTGTCGATTAAGCGTTCCGAGTCACCTTCATGCACCACTAAATTCCTGATTTCCCGGGATTCCTGGATAATCTCTTCAATTTCGTCCATATCGAACCCAATGTCAAGATACTCAAGGAATATTTTTATCTTCACATCTATACTGTGCTCATATAGATATTTCTGCCCAAACCTGTATTCTAAAAATTCCAGCTGTTTTTGTCTGAACTGGTCTTCCACATTTTCTAATAGAATTGATTGGACCTGTTCTCTTTCTTCTTTTGTAAATAAATCCCCCACCTCTTCTTGATATGACTCGTAATTTCGGTTCGCACTTGATTCAAGGGCTATCCAAAGGATGGTAAATTTGTTAGACACAAAATTGGCGGCACTGGCCTCTAAGAACTGGCTTATCGGTTTTAGTTTTCGATTCTGCTCGGCTTCTGAAGCAGGTATAACTGTGTCAAGAACCACATCAATAAATGGACCGAGTTCAATTCCTGGGTTTGGGGGACCGGTCACAACGCCATTAACAATCTTGAGATTTGTATTATCTATATCAAAGGTCCTTGTTGAGATAGTGTGGAATGGATTGTTCTGTTCAGTACCTTTGTAATATCCATTAAATCGCACATCTCGATGAAGTGCAAATGACAATATCTGAGAAATATGGTTTGCTGTCCTTATTGCATCCTCTTTTGATTGTTCAATATGAATATTAGCTGTATGCCAATATCCTGTTCTATAGTCACTATCGGTTTTTCTTCGATCATTTTCGAACTCCTCTGCTCCCTCAAGTAATTCTATTCGCACATTGTGTGCATCATTAGTGTAATCACTCTGTCCAGGAAGAGTCAAGTTATAGAAAGGGAACACATAATCCGTCATTGCACCCAATTCAAATCCCGCATATAAAAACCTTCTAATCATCTCAACCGATGAATTGCTGTGGTGGAGGGTGTGAAGAACGGAGCTCTCGTTGAAGGTGTAAACACACAAGATCTATTGCAATGCACTGTATTTGTTGACATGTCCGCTAATAAGAGTAAGAGTGCTACACTCGGCAGAGTGAGAATGGAAGCCACTCCGACACTATTCGGGTTGAGACCAATATGTAGCCAAAATCGACAGCCGTCGGCTCCTTGCGAACAGAGTGCGGCAGAATTGGATCCGCCGGGAATTGAACCCGGAATTAGACGTTCCTGCTCGCTCGTTTCGCTCGCTGTGCGGGCTGCGACTAATAGGGCTTCAAATCCACGCGACGCTCGGCTCGTCCATTCTCGCTCCCTCGTAAAACTCGGTCGCTCCGATGGACTCGCCGGGATTTGAACCCGGGGCCTCTCCCATGCCAAGGGAGTGATCTACCACTGATCTACGAGCCCTCCTGCGCAGCAGGAAATTTCCCGCGGGTGTAGATAAACCCCTCGAAAGCGCGAGGCGGGCGCCAGTCCGTGACACGGCCTCGACCATCCTGCCACCCGATCTCCCGTCGTTAGAAACCCTTTTCCCCGCCAGTGAACAACGACGCGTTGGGAATCGCACGGCCGCAAATCTGACCCGTCGCGCCTCGCGTCCACCTCGGACGTGATCTATCTCGCGCGACTCGAGATTGCGGAAGTGCGCCCGGCACGGAGCCGGATCTTCGCGGTCAGTGTGGTTCCTATCCTCAGCCAATGGCACGAATGCACACCCGCCGTCGCGGCTCGTCCGGTTCGGACAAGCCGACGGCAGACGACCCACCGGAGTGGAGTGACGTAGACGAAGACGCGATCGAAGCGCGCGTCGTCGAACTGGCCGAGCAGGGCCACGACCCCAGCCAGATCGGCATGAAGCTGCGCGACGAGGGCGTCACCGGGACGCCGGTCCCGGACGTCTCGCTCGCGACGGGCAAGTCCATCACGGACATTCTCGACGAGAACGACGCCGGCCCGGAGCTTCCGGAGGACCTGCGCAACCTGATGAAGCGCGCCATCCGCCTGCGCGAACACATGCAGGAGAACCCGCAGGACCACCAGAACAAGCGCGCACTGCAGAACACGGAGTCGAAAGTCCGCCGACTCGTCCAGTACTACAGCGGTGACGAGATCGCGGCCGAGTTCACCTACAGCTACGACGTCGCCGTCGAACTCCTCGAGGAGTAAATGACTGCAACGGGCCGCACCACCGAGGCGCAGCCGGCCGCCATCGAGAGCGCCGGCTTCGTCACACTGCTCGCTCGCCCCGACGGCGACGCCCTCGCCGCGGCTGGCGTCCTCGCACGGGCGCTCGCCGCCCGCGAGACGCCGTACCAGGTGAGCCTCGGTGAACGGTCCGAACGCGCGACACGCGTCGCGACGGACGACGATGCGGTGACGGTGGCCCTCGGCCCACTGGCCGACAAAGGCGACTCGACAGACGACGGGACGGACGTTGGGGACGACCCGGACGTTCGTATCCTTGACCCCGAAGCGGGGTCACTGACGGGACAGGCCGTCGCACTCGTCGACGAACTCGACGCCGACACCGAGGGTGCAGACGACCGTGACGGCACGGCCACCGCCGGACCGGATCCGGCCCTCGCACTCGCGGGGACCATCGCGGCCGGCCACGCCGAAGCCGACGCGGAAGCCGTCGCGACCGTCGTCGAGATCGCCCGCGAGGCGGGCCGGCTCGACCGGCAACCCGGCGTCGCGATTCCGACAACCGATCCCGTCGACGGGCTCGCCCACTCGACGCTGGTTCGCGCCGCGTGGTCCGGCGACGAGGCCGCCGTCGCAGAGGCGATCGGCGACACCGAAGGGCGCCAGCTGGCCTCGATCGTCGCGATCGACGCCGTCGGACACGAGCAGGCCACGGAGCGCGCCGCGACCACGATCGATCGGTTCGTCCGGCCGGACGGCACGCCCGACGGCCCGCTCGCGACCGCTGGTGGCCTGGCCGACGTCCTCACGGCGACGGCGCACACGTCGCCCGCTGCAGCCATCGCCCTCGCGATCGGCCACGGCGGCACCGACGCCGCGCTCGACGCCTGGCGGACCCACGGCGAGGCAGTCCACGCCGCGATCGACACCGCGGACGCCGAACGCCACGACGGCGTCTACGTCCTGCGGCTGGACGAGGAGACGCCCGACCTCGCTCGCACGGACGCGATCGAATCCGTCGCCGGGCTGGTCGCCGCGACGAGCACGCCGGAACCGCTGGTGTGCGTCGTCGGCGACGACCGCCTCGGCCTCGCGACCACGGACGAATCGGTCGTCCCGCACGCCGAGGCCATCGCCGGCGCCCACGGACTCCCGTGGGACGCCGGACACCGTACCGCAACGGTCCACCTCGACGACGACACCGAAGCGACGAGTGAGACCGACGAACGCGCGACCGACACGGACGTCGACGCGATCGTCGAGACCGCACGGGGGCGACCATGACGCGGCGCGCGACGATCCGGACGGCCCACGCCGAGCCGGAGACGATCGCCGCCGCGCTCGCGCCCGACAACACCGACGAGATGGCGACGCGCGTCGAACCCGCCGGCGACGACACGGCAGCGACCGACGCTGGCGACCGGGTCGTCGTCACGACGATCGAGCGCGACGCGACCAGTGGCCTCCAGGCCACCGTGGACGACACGCTCGTCAATCTCGCCGTCGCCGATCAGGTCGCGTCCCTCGCCCACGACGAGCCGGACACCAGACCGGCATCGGGCGCCGAGACGTCGACCGAAGCCGCATCGACAGCCGACCAACCAACGACAGACACCAACGATACACTATGAGTGAACGATCAGTTTCACGCACGAAGCAAGAGAAGCGGTGGTACACCGTGCTCGCTCCGGAGATGTTCGACCGGACGGAGCTCGGCGAGACCCCCGCGGACGAAGCCGAACAGGTATACGACCGAACCATCGACACGACGCTCGGCGACTTGACGAACAACGCCAGCGAGAACAACATCAAGCTCACGTTCCGCATCACGGACGTCGGCAGCGACTCGGCGTACACCGAGTTCGTCGAACACTCGCTCACACGGGACTACCTGCGCTCGCTCGTCCGGCGCGGCGCCTCCAAGATCGAGGCCTACGTGACCGTGCTGACGACCGACGACTACCGCGTCCAGATCCAGCCCGTCGCGTTCACGACCAAGAGCGCCGACGCGAGCCAGGAGCAGGCCATCCGCGAACAGATGGTCGAGATGGTCGAGTCGGCCGCCGCCGACCGAACCTTCGAAGAGCTCGTCGACAGCATCGTCCACGGTCGCCTCTCGTCGGCGATCTACGGCGAGGCCAAGACGATCTACCCGCTTCGACGCGTCGAGGTCCAGAAGACGACGCTCGTCGCACACCCCGAAGAGGTCGCCGAAGAGGAAGCGACGTCCGTCGACCTCGACGAGAGCGACGTCGAAACCGACGACTGAGCCGTTCGTGCGGAGCGTTTCGTTTTCGAGTGCGTTGCACCAACGAGCGATTGCATCGCCCAAATCAGTCCGACTCGGCGAGTCATCGAACGACGTCCGCTACGCACACAACGGACGAGACCCGATTCGGCCATCGCGACGTAGCGCCAGGAACCACCGAGACACTTACTCAGTGACGACGATCGTCCCGACCATCCGGACGCGACCGTTGCCGTCGGTCTCGTGTGGCACGCAAAAGTACTGGTACTCGCCGGGGACAGAAATCGTGTGCTCGAACGTCTCGCCGACACCGATGGCGCCGCCCTGGTCGTCGAACCAGGCGTCGCGAGCGGCCGACTCGGATTCGTAGCCACCGGAGGCGAAGTAGTCCGCCTCGCTGGTCTCGAAAACGCCGCCGTACGCCGTGACGGTGTGGACGGACCCGCTCGTGTTCTTCCAGCGGATCGGCTCGCCGACGGTCGTCTCGTAGGTCTTGGGCGTGAACGCGTTGCGGTCCATTCCGATGTCGTACTCGTCGCCGAACAGGGCGCTCGCGGCGTCACCGATCGCCGCACAGCCCGATAGCGAGACGAGGCCGACCGATCCCGCACCCGCGAGGTACGCGCGCCGTCGCATACCGTCGAGTTCGGACGGTGGGCGTTTAACCCGCGCGGTTCGCACCCACGCGCTGGGAATGGACGACGATGGAGGAGTCACACACTCACCCACTCACGCCGAGACGGAACACGTAAGGTCGGTGCCGCGCCACGGAGACGTATATGCGACCCCGGTTCGTCGGTCGGCTGGGCGTCGCCGACGTCGTCACGATCGGGAACGCGGTGCTCGGCTTTCTGGCCGTCGTCTTCGCGTTCGTCGACGTTCGGCTCGCCGCCCGGCTCGTCCTGCTCGCAGCCGTCCTCGACGGGCTCGACGGCGTCCTCGCCCGCCGCTACGGCGGGACGGCGGCCGGCCCCTACCTCGACTCACTGGCCGACGTGGCATCCTTCGCCGTCGCGCCCGCGACGCTCGCGTACGTGGTCCTCACGCGCGGCTTCGACGTCAGCCAGGCGAGTCCGAGCGTCGAACTGGCAGGGATCGCCGTCGTCTGTGCCACGTTCGTCGCGATGGCCGTCGCCAGACTCGGGCTCTACACCGCCTACGATACCACCTCGGAGTGTACGGAGGGCGTCCAGACGACACTCGCCGCGACGATCCTCGGCGCGGCCATCCTCGCGGGCGTCGACGAACCCGCCGTCGTCCTCGGACTCACCGTCGCCTTCTCCTACCTGATGGTGTCGACGATTCGTTACCCGGAGCTACTCGCCCGGGATGCACTCTTGATGGGCGTCGTCCACGTCCTCGCCGTCGCGATCCCCTCGTTCGCCGGCCGGACGTTCCCCTACGGCCTCTTGACCCTCGGCGTCGCCTACCTCGTCTTCGGCCCCTGGCTCTACTGGCGCGGCGGTGCGTTCGCCGCCCGGGTGTATGGAAACGCTTAGGGGGATTTGTACCAGAACGGCGGGTATGAAGACGCCCAGCTATCGGCGGTCACCCGACCGCGCGGAGGTGCGGGCATGAGCGACGAGGACGACGCCGACGACGAATCGGCGGACGACCCAGCCCCCGTCGGCGAGCTCGAGTCGGCACTCGCAGCCGTCCGCGAGCGGATCGACGACCTCGAAGCCGCCCTCGAGGCGGCCGAGACCGAGCCGGACCTCGACGCGGTCGAAGCCGATCTCGCCGACGTTCGGGATCAGTACGAGGCGATCGACGAGATCCCAGAGCCACCGGAGGAACCGGACGACGAGGACCAAGAGCCACCGGAAGATCCCTACGAGGACGTCAGAGACGACCACGACGAACTCGGTGACGCGCTCGACGACGTCGACTCGGGGATCGAAGACCAGCGTGGACCCTACGGCGAAGACGTCCGCGACGAGCTTACGAGCGCGCGAAACGATATCGACTCGACGCGCTGGACCGCAGAAGGGGTCGACGACCTCCGCGCCGTCGTCGCCACCGCCCGTGGGGATATCGTCGACGCGCTCGGCGCCGACGATGCCGCAATCGAGCCCGTCGACGAATCGGCGTTCGACGCGTCAAACGTCGAGCTAGCGTCCGACGACGCTGCCGAGGCCGATCGCCCGACAGCGGACGATCCGGGTGCGAGGCGGACCGCCATCGACGACCGAATCGGCGAGGCGATCGACGAACTCGTGGCGACGCTCGACGATGCGGACGAAGCGGTCGAGGCCGCCGGACTCGATGCGGACGACGACGCGGCGACGATCGCGACGCTCCTCGAGATCGCGGACGACCTCCAGTCCGGCGTCGACGACGCGACCGCCTGGGACGACCTCGAAGTGCGCGAACAGCTCCGTCGGGAGGGGTTCTACGACGTCCTCGATCACGTCAAGGACTTCCCGCCGGAGTGGCACGCGCTCAAGGTCCACCAGCGCCAGGGCAACGTCGAGATGATCCTGCTCGCGCTCGAGTCGCTCGACTCGGATTACATGGAGAAACACTGCTTCGAGGCACTGGAACGGTTGGCCGACCCGGCCGCGATCGACGTCATGGTCCAGAAAGCAAATCGTCGTGACGAGAACGCGATCGCTGTCCTCGGCGCGATCGGCGAACCAGACGACGCGGCGGTCGACACCCTGCTCGACTACGTCGACACCGGCGACGTCGCGATGCGGACGACCACGATGCGTGCCCTCGGTCAGCTGGGGACCGACGAGGCCGTCCAGCCGATCGCGAACCAGCTCGCAGACGACGACGAGACGATCCGCAGTCGCGCCGCTCGCTCGCTCGGACTCATCGGCGATACGCGAGCCATTGCCCCACTCGCTGACGTCCTCGCCGACGACGACAGCGACACCGTCCGCGCCAGCGCCGCGTGGGCGCTCCGACAGATCGGCACCGAAGACGCACTGGACGCGGTCACACCCTACGCAGACGATCGGGTCTACCTCGTCCAGGCCGAAGCCCAGCGAGCACAGTAAGGCGCCCGATTCGTCGCACCGTGTCGAGACGGTCCACTCCTCCGCTTCGATCCAGTCGCCGACGCCACTACGACCCGCAAGTCGTCACTATTTCGATCCACTAGTTTAAGTCGGAAGACGCGGCCACCCGAGACCGTGACCCGACGGGCCGCATCGGTCCCCGCTACGGAGCCGAACCACGCACGGCGAGCGGTGTGTATCCTCCAGGCGAGCCTCGGTGTGCTCGTCTGTCTCGCGGCCTGCATCACCGGCGCACCCATCGGGACCGCAACCGACGGTGGTGGTCATGGAGCCGTTCAGACAGTGAGTATACCCGGGCTAGCTGACTCGAGTCCGATCGTCGAGCGATCGCTTCGGGCCAGCGTCGCATCGACCGGTGGACCGAACTGCAGCGTCGTGACGAACAGCCACCGCCACCGCGCTTCGTCACCCCGGATCGTCGAACTCTACCCGAACCCACCGACGGACGGTAACGTCGGCGAGTACGTCGTCATTCACCGTCCGAACGGAAGCACGCCGCTCACCCTCTCCGACGGGTACACCACCGCGCGAGTACCGACCGATCGACCGGCCGGGCGCGTCGCCGTCAGCCTCGATCCGAACGTGACCCGGAAGCTCACCGACTACCCAGTCGTCGAGCTACAGGACCATCTCAGACTTGCTGCAGATGGAGAGACGCTCACCCTGTCTGGCCCGAACGGGACAGTCGACCGAGTCATCTACGACGACGCACCCGAGGGAGCAATCTGGTACCGAACAGGAACGCCTGACGGCGCCACGACGTCGACCTCGTCGCAGGCGATTCGCCGCGGCGAGTGGTGGTCACAGGGACGAACGTGCTACCCTGTTTCCGCGTTCGACGTCGACGACGCGACGACGTTCGTCCTCCCCGACTCGCCGACGGCCGTCACCGGGACCCTCGCAGGTGCGAACGAGCGGATCCGACTGGCTGGCTACACCTTCACGGACAGCGACGTCCAGCAGGCACTCCACGACGCGATCGATCGGGGCGTCGACGTCGAGATTCTCGTCGAGACGAGCCCAGTCGGCGGCCTTCCCGAGGCGACGCGTCCCCTGTTGACGGAACTCGAGCAAGCTGGCGCGACCGTCCGCACGATCGGCGAGGACGGCGATCGGTACGGCTTCCATCATCCGAAGTACGCCGTGGTCGACGACACCGTCCTCGTGACGACGGAGAACTGGAAACCGGCCGGCGTCGGCGGCGAGTCGAGTCGTGGCTGGGGCGTCGTCGTGTCCGACCCCGAGCTGGCCGACGCGCTCGGCGACGTGTTCGACGCCGACGCGAGCGGACGCGACACAGCCACCTGGGCGGAGCGACTCCCGTCGCTAGAGTTCGTCGACGACGGGGCGCCAGAATACGCCGAGACGGATACCAGTCAGTCGTTTCCGGAGAGACATAAGCCCGCAGTCGCCGACGTCGACGAGGTCGAACTCCTCCTCGCCCCCGACAACGCCGGCACACGGCTCCGAGAACTGATCGACGGCGCCGACGAATCCATCCAGATCGTCCAGGTTGACGTCGGCGAACCCGACTTCGTGTTGCTCGAGGCGGCGCTCGCTGCGGCTCACGACGGCGTCGACGTCGACCTGCTGCTCGACGGGTCCTGGTACGTCGCCGAGGAGAATCGCGCGCTCGCCGACCGCCTCGACGCCGCCGCGGCGAACGAAGACATTCCGCTCGACGTGCGTCTCGCAGACGGGGGCGACCGGTTCGAGAAGATTCACGCGAAAGGAGTGATCATCGATGGCGAAACCACCGTCCTCGGGAGTGTCAACTGGAACGACAATTCGCTCACCGAGAATCGCGAGGTGGCGCTGGTCCTCCACGGGACGGAACCCGCAGCGTACTACGCGTCGGTCTTCGAGAGAGACTGGAGCGACGGGTCGGCGTGGTCACTCCCGGTTTCGCTCGCCCTGGCCGTCCTGGCCGGACTCGCCGGGGCGCTGCTGCTCGGTCGGCGCTACATTCGGTTCGACGACGGACCGGCGGCGACTGGACCGGCCCGTGAGACGCCACCGCAGGCCGCGACGCCAGTGACGATCGAGCGTCGGGACCGGACCGACAACGACCGAGAGGGCGATACGCCACCCGACGATCGGCCCCCACCTGCCCCTTAACTGCTACAGTGAGACAGCCCGCCGCCTACCACCTGGCCGATCGAATCGATCCCATGCACGATCAGTCGACTGACCGCTGGGATGGCTCCGTCCCACGCCCCGTAGATCTCCGCTTGCTCGCGGTCGTCGGAGGACTCGCCGCGCTCGCTGCATCGGTCAACGTTCCGTTCGGTGGCCTCCCACTCGCCGTGGTCGCCTTCGGAATGCTCGCGACCGGTGGCGTTCTCGCACACCTTCGCGGGCGCCACCGCCTCCACCGGATCACGAGCGGACTCGCCGAGCGGTGGGACGAGGACGGAACCGGCGTCGAGGCGGTCGAACTCGCGGCTGGCCGAACACGAACGACCTGGGTCGTCAGGACCGCCGCTGGCCCGGTGACCATCTCCGGACTCGCCCTCGCGCCGGTGTCGAAGGTCGCGATCGAGTGGCGTGGGACGACGGACGTGCTTCCGGCCGCCGACGCCGAGGACCGGCTCGACACGCTCGCGACGTCGTGGTTTCGGGAAGTCACCGACGGGACTGCGACCGTCACCGGCTGAGCCACTCAGGTCGTGAGGACGTCGCCAGCCGGAGGGGAAACAGGCAGATTATTCATCTCGAAGAATATGGTCGACGATCGCGGTCGAATCGCCGTCGAGTGCCGACTTGACGAGGAGGTGGCCACCGAGTTGTGAGGGGCTGATAACCGAGTCTGCACCCGCACGCTTCAGTTTCTTCACATTTTCACGGTCCGTGGCTGCGGCGACGATCCGGGCGTCGGGACGGAGTTCGCGGGCGGTCAGGATCGCCAGCGCATCGGTGGCATCGTCGTCCGTTGCGACGACGATCGCCAGTGCCCGATCGACGCGAGCGCGTTCGAGTGGTGCTTCGTCGCTTGGATTGGCGGACAGGACCGGCACGCTCTCGTCCAGCGAGAGTGACTCACCAACGTCCGGGTCGCGAGAGACGACGGCGAACGGCGTCCCAGCGTCGGCGAGTTCGTCGATGATCGATTCGGTCAGGTCCCCGTGGCCGAGCACGAGGACGTGGTCGTCTAACGTCTGCAGTTGTGAGTCGGTCATCTTTCCGAGGGTTTTCGAGATGCGGGCCTGGATCGCGGGCCCGACGAGGGCGCCGATCGCGATACCGAAACTGGCGACACCGAGAACGAGGACGGACATGGTAAAGAGCAGCCCCTGAGTCGAAGCGCTATTCGGCGTAATGTCACCGTAGCCGACGGTGCTCGACGTGATCAAGGTGAAGTAGAAGGCGTCGAGGATCGTGTCGATGCCGTCGAAGTGTTCCCGGAGGTGGTAGCTCCCGATCGTGCCGTAGGCCTGGACGGCGACGAGTGCGGCGCCGGCCGCGAGCTGGGTGGTCGCCAGCGACAGGCTAGCGTCGAATCGCTCGCGGGTGAGGAGTAGCACCGGAATCGTACACAGTGAGAGGACGATCAGGGGAGCGGAGTACGGACTCGACTGCAAGAAGCCCTGGGCGGCCGTCAACGGCATGAGCAACAGCGTCGCCCACCAGCCGGCGCGCAGGCCGCGACGGAGAGCGAGCACGCTGGCGACGATCACGAACCCGGTGAGCGCGCCGGTGAAGCCGGCAGCCTCCTGGACGGCCTCCGGAACGTACGGGGCGCCCTGGGCCGTGACCGCCCCGGTACCGATGTTGAAGAACGCGGTCGCGATCGACAACACCGCGACCGCCAGCGCGAGTCCGACAGTGCCACGCGTCGTCAACAGGTACCGCCAATCCGTCGGAGCGGGCGGCCCGTCGGTCTCGTCGCGCATAGCCACTGCTGGGACGGGGACGCTGATAAATCCAGCCGATGCCGGTCGATTCGCCGAACGTAATACGATCGTAGTCGCAGTTGCGAATTCGGTTGCAACGACACTCGCGGTCGGGAGAGCTAGCTCAGCAGGTCACCCGCTCGAACACGCGGACCATCTCCGGTCTGATCACGATCGTCGCCGTCTCGGTCGCGAAGCGAACCTCGCCTGGATCGCGCGACGTCTCGTCTGGACGGGTCGCGAACAGCGCATCGAGGGCGTCCGGATCGATGAACTCGTACAGCGGCGTCTCCATCGACGTCGGCGAGCAGCCCTCGAACTGGGCGAGGGCTTTCGCGACGGCGACGCTCGGTGGTTCGTCGGTCGATCGACTGTACTCCACCCACCCACGGCGCATCCCCAGCTTCGGGCCGCAGTCAGTAGTATTGGCCTCTCTCATGTCTCTCTGCCGTCTGTCCGACGGGCTAGATACACCGCCAACGACCGCCCCCTTATCGCTTCCGTCAGACACCGAGGGGTGAGAACCCCGTGCGTGAGTATATCACCCATCCACGTGGGTAGCCGTCTCTCTGCCCTTCGCGACAGTTTACATCTCACAGTCGGCAAGCAGCGACTCGAGCCGCTGTGGAGAGAGTGACGACTGGGCACCGACCGTCCTGGTGGCGAGCGCACCGCAGGCGTTTCCGACCCGGAGCGCCCGTTCCACGTCACCGTCCTGTAACCAGTTCGTGAGAAAGCCGGCGACGAACGCATCGCCTGCACCCGACGTATCCGTCGTATCGACGTCGAATCCGGCGTGACGATAGGTTGCGTCGGGGGCGTGGACGACCGCGCCGTCGTCGCCGTCCGTGACGACGACAGTCCGTTCGCCGAACGCCCGTTCACCGGCCGCAGTGGCACGGACGGCGTCGGCCTCCCGGCTCGAGAGAAAGAGCACGTCGACCAGGTCGATGGGAGCCTCGATCGAGCGCTCGGTGAGTTGCCGACCGGGATCGTAGCTGACGGACACGCCCGCCTCGGCAGCCAGCGACGCGATGGCCCCCGTCGTCTCCGGGCGATTGCCCGTGAGGTGAACGTGGTCTGCCCGCCGAACGAGGACAGGATCGACGTCCGACGGGCCGACAGCTTCGTTCGCGCCGTCGTCACCGAGGACGGAGACGGCGCCAGATTCGTCGACCACGAGGTACTTGCGAGCGGTCGTCGCGTCGGGAATCCGTCGAATTCCCGTACAGTCCACGCCAGCCCCCTCGAGGGTCGCTACGGCGTCACGGCCGCACTCGTCGTCACCGACGCTCCCGATCAGGTCGACGTCGACGCCGAGTCCGGCGAGCCCGACCGCGACGTTCGCAGCGCTCCCACCGCATCCACAGTGTCGGTCACGAATCGTCGCCTCACCGTCGACGGGAGGAAGCGAATCGACGCGGAGGGTAACGTCCCAGTTGACGTGGCCAGCGACGAGACAACGGCCCATTCACCACGGAGGACGGCCGCTCCGGTCTTAGGTGTCCCGCCCACTCACACTGGGTGGGAACGGGCGCTGGCTGGATCAGAGGGGATGAAAACGGTGGCTGACTGGAAACGAAGAGCGCGACCGCCTCAGCCGGAGATCGTGAACAAGAGCAGATTGTGAACGCCAGGGCCGAGCCCCACGGCAGCGACGAAGCCGAGCGCGATGCGACCGGCGCGTGGACGATCCCGGACCAGGTCGGCGAACAGCCAGACGACGACGAGTGCGAGCGTCAGTTTCACCAGGACGAACAACCAGCCGGCGCCGATATACTCGGCCGTGGGGAGACTCCCGGCCAGTTCGAGGACGGCCGTCGAGAGTGGAACCTGTTCACCGGCACCCAGCACGTCGTAGCCGATCGCCGTGGACGTCCCGTCTAACACCTGGGCAAAGCAGACCAGGGCGCCAGTGAGACCGGTGATGGCGGCGACCTCCGTCGCCCAGAGACTCAGTGCGAGCCAGCCGATCGCCGTGACGATGCCGGTGATCACGACGGCGACGACCGGCCAGAACGGGGCGAACGTCCCGCTCTCGATTCCGGTCATGATCGCGGCGGTCGCGAAGACCGACAGGAACGCCGTTCCACAGATGCCGACGAACCGGGGAATCGACCGGTAGAGCCCGCCCGCGTGGAGGATATTCGCCACGATCCAGATGAATCCCGCAAGGATCGCCGTCGTGACGTAGACACTTGGCGCCTCGAACAGCGGCGCGATCGGCTCCGGGAACGCACTGATCGGGTCACGTCCCAGCACGTACAGCGTCGACCCGAACATCATCCACGGGGTGAAGGCGAGGACCGTGCGGTCGGTCACGGGCGGGTCGATCGCCCACAGCAGCGCGCCGACGCCCGCAACCCCGAGCAGTAACACCACGGTGAAATACCACGGTGGTATCGCGAATCCCTCCGGCAGTACCATGCACTAACAGGTACATAGCAGGGTCAAACAAGTTGCGGTTACGACCGATCGGTGTCGATGACCGTCGATCGTCGCGTCCCACTCCGTCGAACCGGCTACGAAGAGTCCATCCCCATCCGACCAGTGGTGAGTTTTCACCGGCCTTCGCGGACGATCCCCTCGGCTTTTGGTGGCTCGGGGAGAGGCCCCGACCATGGACCGCACGACGCTCGCCCCACGGATCGACCACACCGTTCTCGGACCGGAAACGACGGCGTCCGAGGCACGACGCATCTGTCAGGAGGCAGTCGACTACGGCATGAATGCCTGTCTCCCACCGTGTTACCTCCCGGACGTTCGTGAAACGTTCCCCGACCTCACGATTGCGACGGTCGTCGGCTTTCCGCACGGACAGCAAGCGCCGGCCGTGAAAGTCGAGGAGGCCGTCGCCGCCTGGCGTGCCGGCGCCGACGAACTGGACGTCGTCTGTAACGTGGGCCGACTCCTGTCGGGAGACACCGAATCGGTCACGGACGAACTCGCCGAGGTCGTCGCCGCCGTCCCGATCCCGGTGAAGGTGATCGTTCAGGCGCCGCGGCTCACGCCCGACCAGCTACGTACCGCCTGTGAGGCCGCCGTCGAGGCCGACGCCGCGATGGTCAAAACGGCGACCGGATTCGCCGACGGTGGTGCGACCGTCGAGGACGTCCGTCTCATGGCCGAATACCTCCCGGTCAAGGCCAGCGGCGGGATCGGCTCCTACGACGATGCGATGGCGATGATCGAGGCCGGTGCCGAACGGATCGGGGCCTCGAGCGGCGTCGCGATCGTCGACGGCGCACCGTCGGAAGCCTAGTGGCCGTACTCGGGGAAAACGGACGAGAAAAACGGACAGCAGGTGATCAGTCGTCGAGCGGGGCCGCACTCGAGAGGGCTTCGTCGATCGGGGCATCGGCCATCTTCTCGACGAGCGCGTCGATGACCTCCTCGCGCTTGCCGCGGACGAACTTGATCGAGCCGACGACGAGGTGCCCGCCACCGGAGATACCGGCGCCCGGAACCTCGGCTTTGAGTTCGGCGACCATCTCGGGAATGTCCAGTCGGACGCCGTCACTGCGGAGGACGGCGAAGTCTGGACCGTAGCCCACCGTGATGACCGGATCGCCGGTCTCCTCGACCTGCACGTCGTGGATCTCGCCGGTCGTCTTGCCCGGGGCAGGGTAGGTAAAGCGATGGGTGTAGTTCTCGACGTCGATTCGGTAGAGGTGGGCACCGTTGTCGAGTGACTCGTGTTCGAGGTGGGGCGTCGCGTCGTCGAGCTGTGTCTGAATCGCCTCGGTGGCGTTCGACTCGAGCGACGAGACCACGGCCTGGTGATGGTCGGGGTCGGTGTCGATCCCGAGGACGTCGGTGATCAGCGGTGTCCCGGCGCTGTAGCGGAGCCAGTGGGCCGCGTAGTCAAGCGCCTCGCTGACGTCGCGGAGGTGGTCCTCGTCGTAGCCCGCCTCGACCGCCAGGTCGATGTACTCGCCCATGGCGTCGGCTTTCGAACGGTCGGCGAGCCCGGCGACCGCAGGCAGGTGCTCGATCTCGTCGGACAGGTCGGGGTAGATCATCCGGGCGAGTTCGACACAGAGCATCCCGGTCGTGATCCGATAGTCCTCGTCGTGGAGGTACGGGTTCACGTGGGCGTCGAGCAGGTCCTCGACGGCGTCGGGGTCAGGGTGGTGGTGATCGATCGCCAGGATCGGGATGTCGTAGTGAGCGAGCGTCTCGTAGGAGGGGACGTCCTCGGCGGTCGACCCGTTGTCCAGCATCAACAACATGGGGAGTTGCTGGCCGTGTTTGTCCCGGTCCTCCAGCGCGAACGTGAGGTCGCGCGTCGAATCTTCGAGTTCGTAGTACGGCGCCTTCGACGGCAGGCGTTTGAAGAGGTGACGCGGGGCCTCGGGCGACTCGTGGACGTCGGCGATGAAGCGCTCGAGGGCGAGCTGGAGCGGCACTGCGGCGCACATTCCGTCGCCGTCGGCGTGGTGACGCACGCGGATCGGGCGCCCTTCCAGGACGGTCCGGCGCAGGGTTCGGGCGACCTCGGCCAGTTCTTCGCGGAGCGGCTCGAGTGCGGGCCAGTCGATGAGCGGGTCGACCTCGTGTGGCGCAGCCCGTTCGTCCCGGGCACGCTGCAGTCGGTCTCTGGCGTCCGTCGCGTCCTCGCCGTCGAGAACGGTGAGTCCGTCGACCTCGAGCTGGATCGCGTCGTTTCGGCGTTCGACCGTCGCGTTGATGCGGGCGACGTCGCCGACGTCGACGGCGGGGAAGGCCCGAACGCCGGCTTCTTCGAAGGCTGCGGCCGGGACGACGCCGTGTTCGTCCGCGACGTGGAAGATCGTCGGTCCGCCCGTCTGTTTGATCTGGACGATCTCGCCCTCGACGTGGATCTGCTCACCGAGGTTCGCGTCGAGTCGATTCGTCCCGGTCAGTGAGACGTCGTGTTCGACGGCGACGAGTTCGTACTCATCGACGTCGGCGGGGGCGAACGAGAGGTCGCCGTTGTCTCTGACCGTCTCCAGTTCGACGACCAATTCGTCGTCGACGCGGTACGTTCCTTCGAGAACGGATTCGTGGATCAGTCCGGAAACGTGCTCCGAGAGATCGACGAAGATACCGTAGTCGACGATACCGTTTATCTCCGCGAGATACGGCGTCTCGGGCTCGACCTCCTCGGCAGTACACTCCGGGTCGAGCTCGTAGACGACCGACTCGCGTGGCTCGCCGGCGTCGCCGGCGGTCTCGCGTGTCATCGTTGCCGGTCGTTTGCGACCGTCGCGTATAACCCTTATCAAGCGCCTTTCCGGAGCGCCACAGCTCGCCGGCCTCGACCTGGGCACCCCATCTCCACCCAGCCTCACGAATCACTACCACGGCGAGAGACCGGCCCGGCCGGACCAAGAGATCGGGCCAATCGGGCTGACAGCCCGGCTATTCAGGCTCACGGCCGATAGGGTCGCCACTACACTTTTGGACCACTGCATCGAATCCGGGCCATGAGTCGTCTCACGGGGCCAGCCACCGAGTCGGACCCGATATCGGACGACGACCCGGTCACCAGGGTCATCGTACACGACCGCGAGCCGGGAGCGGGAGACGACCTCGCGGCAGCGCTCGAGGAGCAGCGACCGGACCTGTCCGTCGACTTCGAGGCTAGCCCGGAAACCGTGTGCGAACGACTCCGATCCGAATCCGTCGGGTGCATCGTCCTCGTTTTCGACGGATCCGAGCAGACAGACGCGAGTGCGTCGACGTCGACTGACGACCTCGTTTCGTCGACCGTCCTCGAAGCTGCGAGCGAGGATCGACCGGCCGTCCCGGTCGTCCTGTACGGTCGAGCGATATCGAGTGGCGTTGCGGCCACCGCCATCGAGAACGGGGTGACCGACGTCCAGCGCGTCCCGGCGGGCGAGTCGGCCGATCGGTTCTTGCACGACGGCGAGGACACGGCCGCCGACGAGGTCACACCCATCGGCGAACTCGCCAGTCGGATCGCGTCACACCTCGAGCATCGTCAGCAGGTCGCGACGACGGTCGACGAGCGCGATCGGCTCGAATCGATCGCCGCGCGATTTCCTGGTATCGTCTACAGATGTCGGGCGACGACCGAGTGGCCGATGGAGTACGTCACCGGCGAAGCCGAACGGCTCACCGGCTACACCACAGCCGAACTCGTTTCGGGTGCCGTCAGCTGGGGGAGTGACGTCATCTATCCTGACGACCGCGAACGCGTCGCCGACGTGATCTTCGAGGAACTCGAATCGACGGGTACCTTCGAGTTCACCTATCGGATCACGACCGCAGACGGGACGACGAAGTGGGTCTGGGAGCGCGGCCGCCAGATCGAGCCCGCCCCCGACGCCACACCGCGACTTCAGGGATTCATCATCGACGTCACCGACAGGCGCGAGCGAGCCGACCAGTTACAGGTCATCAGCCATCTGCTCCGCCACAACCTCCGTAACGACATGACTGTCGTCCGCGGCTATACCAGTATGATCGCCGAGGAGAGCGTGGGGTTCGAAGAGGAGACGATGGCGATGCTCGATCGGATCGACGGCCTGCTGACGACCGTCGACAAGACACAACCGATCGTGGACGTGCTAACGACGCCGCACGACCGGGAGTACGTTGCGATCGACAGTGCGATCGAACGAGCCATCGCGATCGTCGAATCGAGACACGACGTCACGCCCACGGCAGTCACGATCGAGTCGGCGACGGTCGCGGCGATTCCCGAACTCGAACGCGCGTTCGTCGAGGTGCTCGAGAACGCCGCAATTCACACTGGTGACGAAGCGCCCTGGATCGCCATCCGGACCACGGTGACCGACGAGACGGTCGACGTCGCGATCGCCGACGAAGGGCCCGTGATCCCGGACATGGAACGCGACGTCCTCACCGGCGAGCGGACGCCCGAACCGCTGTTTCACGGAACCGGGCTCGGCCTCTGGCTCGTCGAACTGATCGTCCGGCGCTCCGGCGGCTCGCTGGCCTTCGACGAGACGGCAGACGGCGGCAACGTCGTCACGCTGACGCTCCCCCGGCTGGAGTGAACCGCCTCCCGGCCGGGCCACCAGTGGCGTCCGCATCCGGAACGTTTAGCAACGGCAAGCACGGAGGGACGGGCATGGGGCTGCTCTCCGGGCTCTTCCGCTCGAGCGAGATTCTCGGGATCGCCGAGGAGACCCTCGAGTTCGTCCTCGAGTCCTCCGAAGCGACGCACCCGAACGAGTACATGGGCTTTCTCAGAGGGACCGAGGCGAGCCGACTGGGGCTCGACCGGGACGGGCTCGTCATCACCGACGTGCTCGTGATCCCCGGGACCAGCCAGAACAGCGTGAGCGCGACCGTCAAGACGAACTCGATCCCGAACGACACGAAAGCGCTCGGGAGCGTCCACTCGCACCCGAACGGCGTCTTGCGACCGAGCCAGGCCGATCTGGGCACGTTTACGCGCGGATCGGTCCACGTCATCATCGGTGCGCCGTACGGGCGCCACGACTGGCAGGCGTTCGACTCGGACGGGAAGCCGACGACGTTGCACGTCATCGACGTCGAAGTCCCCGACGAGGACGACTTCTTTCACTTCACCCAGGAAGACATCGACGAGGAACTCAAATGGAACTGAGCGACGGCGACGAGACGGACGGCAGTATCGACGGAACGTCGGCAGGCAGCCGGGACACCTCCCGGGCAGCGGATCGGGACGACGACCAGACAGCGGATCGGGGCGGCGACGGCGACCCCGACGGAACGCTCGTCGTCGCCCAGGGAACCTTCGACATTCTCCACCCCGGGCACGCCCACTACCTGCGCGACGCAGCCTCGATGGGCGACGAACTGGTCGTCATCGTCGCGCGGCGCTCGAACGTCGATCACAAGGCCCAACCGATCTGCCCGGCGACACAGCGACGGGACGTCGTCGACGCACTGGCACCGGTCGATCGGGCCATCCTCGGCCACGAGTCGGACATCTTCGTGCCCATCGAGGAACTCGATCCGGACGTGATCGCCCTCGGCCACGACCAGCACCACGACGAGGACGCCCTCGCCGAGGAACTCGCCGGACGGAACATCGAGTGTGAGGTCCGCCGGGCCAGCGGGGTCGAACCGGCGGACGACGAACTCTACTCCAGCCGGCAGATCGTCGAACGGATTCTCGAGCGACGCGGGTGAACCGTCGGCGAACACCGCCAGGGAGCCGAGACTGTCACGTTCTTCGTACGACCAGCACGATCACGCCGACGACGAGCAACCCGATCCCCCACCACAGCGAGTCGCCTGGCAGGCCGATCAGTGCGAGGGTGACGAGTCCCGAGGAGACGAGGGACCAGCCGATAGTCGTTCGATAGCTCATTGTCCGTCCTTCACCGTCGAGCAAGGTAGAAGGCAGGGGGAGTTCGCAGGTACTGAGTCGGCGTCGACGGAAGACGGCGGAGAACGGGACTCGACTCGATTTTACGTGTGAAAACGGTCAGGGCTTCAGAGGGAGCCGGCGTCGACGAGTCGCTCGACGCCCTCGCGGAGGCGCTCCTCGCTGGCGGCGTAGGAGAGACGAGCGTAGCCGGGTGCGCCGAAGGCGCTGCCGGGGACGGTCGCGACGTGGGCGTCTTCGAGTGCGCCTTCACACCACTCGGTATCCGGTGACTCCACAGGTAGCATCATGTAGAACGCACCGTCCGGCGTCGGCACGTCGACACCCGCGTCGGCGAACAGGTCGAGCAGGAGGTCGCGACGCTGCTCGAAGGCGTCGACCATCTCGTCGACGGCCGCCTCGGTTTGCTCGAGCGCCTCGACGCCGGCGTGCTGGACGAAGTTGGTGGCACAGGAGACCGAGTGGCTGTGGAGTTTGCCCGCCTGGTCGACGAGTTCCTCCGGCCCGGCGAAGTAACCCAGCCGCCAGCCGGTCATCGAGTAGGCCTTCGAGAAACCGTTGACCGTCACGGTGCGCTCGGCCATCCCGTCGAGCGAGCCGAGGCTGGTCGGGTCGGTGTCGTAGGTGATCTCGCCGTAGATCTCGTCGGCGACGACGGTGACGTCGTGCTCGACGGCGAGGTCGCGAACGCCCGCCAGCGCATCGTCGGTGTAGACGGCGCCCGTCGGGTTCGACGGGGAGTTGACGATCAGCAGCTCCGTCGAGTCGCTGATCACGTTCTCGAGGTCGGGAAGGGCCGGTTCGAGGCGGAAGTCGTACGGCGAGAGATCGACGCGGACGAGTGAGCCGCCGGCGAGTTTCACCATCGCCTCGTAGGAGACCCAGGCGGGGTCGAGCAGGACGACCTCGTCGCCGTCGTCGACGAGCGTCTGGGTGATCTCGTACAGCGACTGCTTGGCACCGGGGGTGACGATCACGTTCTCGGGCCCGTGATTCAATCCGTCGGCCTGCAGTTTTTCAGCGATCGCTTCACGGAGCTCGGGAATCCCGTTCGAGGTGGTGTAGCCGGTGTGGCCGGCGTCCATGGCCGTCTGCCCGGCGTCGACGACGTTCTCGGGCGTGGGGAAGTCGGGTTCGCCGACGCTCAGGTCGACGACGTCGGCGCCCTCGGCCTCGAGTTCTGAGGCGAGCGCCGAGATGGCGAGCGTTGCGGACGGTTCGACTCTCGTGACGCGATCTGCGTAGTGCATGGGCATGGAGCTGGTGTGGTGGGTGGCGTTCGGTAGTCAAGGATCGGGTAGTTCGGCGAGCAGGTCGAGTGCGCCGTCGACTGCGCTCCGTGCGTTCTCGACGCGTTCTCTGGCTTCGGCGGCGGACATCCCCGGTCCGGTGACGCCGAACGTGACCGGCGTGTCCCGTTCGAGACTCACGTCGGACAGGTGCTGGGCAGTGGCGTCCGTGATCACCTGATCGTGGTCCGTATCGCCGGTGATGACCGCCCCGATGACGGCGACAGCGTCGATCTCGTCGCGACGCGCAAGTCGGTCTGCCGCGAGCGGCGCGTCGTAGACGCCAGGCACCGAGACGGCCGAACCGACCGTGGCACCGGCGTCGTCGGCGGCCTCGCGGGCCGCCGCCTCCATCTCCTCGGTGATCGGCCGGTTGAACTGCGCGACCACAAGTCCGAGCGTGGGCATACGCGAGGAGTCACGTGGACTGGTAAAAGAGGTACCGTTCTCGTTCGATCTCGTCGCTCACGATCGCCGTCGGCAGCCCCGGTTCGGTGTCGACCGAATCAGGCTGGGTTCTTACACGTCCGTGACTTCTCGTATTCGCGCTTCGCACGCTCGTAGGCGTGTCGCTTCTTTTTCAGTTGCTTTTTGCTCACCTTGCCCTTCTCGTATTGCTTCTTGTACTTCTCGTACTCGCGTTTTGCGCGCTTGTATTCGCGCTTTTTCTGCTTCTTGTGCTTCCCATCCTCTCCCTTCCCCCCATCGTCGGGTTGCTTCGTGAACATCAGGACATCGCCGTAGACGACCGTATCGCCCACCTGAGCGACCGCTCGGAACTCGTAGGTCGTTCCCGTCTCGAGGTTCGTCGCCGTCGCGCTGAACGGCCCGGGTTCGGTGAGGACCTGCTCGCCGGTAAACGTCCACACCTCAGTTCCCTCGACGCGATACAGGAAGTAGACGGTCACTTCCTCCGCACCCTCGAGTTCGAGCAGTTTGCCGTTGAGCGTGGCCGTCGAGCCGTTGACCTCAGTCGCTGGCTTCGTCTCGACCGCTAGATCTTCCGGCGCCAGTTTGGTGAACGAGAGGGTCGCTCCGAGGAACCGGTCGCCGTTCGCGACCATGACCGCCCGGAACTCGTACGTGGCTCCGAGTTCGAGGCCGGCGATTTCGGCGCTGAAGTCGCCGGGCGCGTCGGGTGTCTGGGACTCGGTAGCCATCCACTCGTCCGCACCGAGTTCGCGCCACTCGAAGAAGACGTCCACCGCTTCGTAGTCCCCGAGATCGAGCAAGTTGCCGTTGAGCACGGCCGTCGAGCCGTTGATCTCCGTCGCTGGCTGTGTCTCGACGCTGGGGACGCCGGCCTCAGCTTTGGTGAATTCGACGATCGTTCCTTCATCGCGCTCGCCGTTGGCCACGACGACCGCCCGGAATTCGTAGGTGCTGCCGGGCTCGAGGCCCGCGATTTCGGCACTGAAGTCGCCAGGCGCGTCGAGCGTCTGCATCTCTGTGGCGATCCAGTCGTCCGTTCCGAGTTCACGCCACTCGAAGAAGACGTCGACCGCATCGTAGTCGCCGAGATCGAGTAACTCACCGTTGATCGTGGCCGTCGAGCCGTTGACCTCGGTCGCCAGCTGGGTTTCGACGATGGGTGCGCCGGGTTCGGCTTTGGTGAACGAGAGAACGGCCCCCTCGTCGCGTGTGTCGTCGGTCACTGCGACCGCCCGGAATTCGTAGGTGCTTCCGGGTTCGAGACCCGCAATCTCGGCGTCGAACTCGCCAGGTGAGTCGAGCATCTGCGTCTCGGTCGCGGTCCACTCGTCCGCGCCGAGTTCGCGCCACTCGAAGAAGACATCGACGTCGTCGTAGTCACCGAGATCGAGCAGTTCGCCGTTGAGCGTGGCGGTCGAGCCGTTCACCTCGGTTGCCGGTGACGTAATGACCTCCGGGACGCCCGGCACCGTCTTGATAATGCGAAGCGTGGCCCCTTCGACCCGTTCGCCGTTGGCCAGCCCGACCGTCCGGAACTCGTACGTACTACCGGGTTCGAGGCCCGCGATTTCGGCGTCGAAGTCGCCGGGCCCGTCGAGCGTCTGAGGCGTGGTAGAGATCCAGTCGTCAGCGCCGAGTTCGCGCCACTCGAAGAAGACGTCGACGTCGTCGTAGTCGCCGAGGTCGGTCAACTCACCGTTGAGCGTCGCCGTCGAGCCGTTAACGTCCGTCGCCGGCGTCGTGACGACGTCGGGGACGTCCGAGTCACAACTGATGGCGAGCGTCGTGATATCGAGCCCGATCGCGACGTTGTCGGTCTCGAGCGTGTACGTTCCGTCCGCGAGATCCCCCCACGTCGCCGACCCGCCGGCGGGAACCTCCATCGTCTCCTCGTACGCATCGGGACCGGTGACGGTCACCATCACCGAGACGTCGTTGGGGTTCGTTACCGTGATCTCCCCGTCCTCGTCGACGCACGCCGAGTCCACCTGCAGGTCGACGAGATCGCAATCGCACCCGGTAACCGTCGCCATCTGAAGGTTGACATCGGTCTGGGCGTACAAGCAGCCGTCCACCGTCGCATCGGTGAGCACGTCGATCGCCGTCTGGGCCAGCACGATCCCCGCGAAGTCCGCGTCCGTGCCGATCTCGACGCCGGGACCGCCGGCGACCACCCAGACGATGTTTTCGGGCTGCGCGCCCCCTTCCAGATTGACGGTCACCCCGCTCGCCACGCTGAGACCGCCCGCGACCTGGAAGATCCAGGTGTCGTCCGGACCACCGTCGAGGGTGATATCTCCGTCAATCGAGAGGCCGGTATCCCAATTGTACACGCCTGGAGTCAGTGTTTCTCCGTCAAGATTGCCGCCGCCTAAATTTGTAAAGTCCGGTGGGACGCGGCCGTATGCATCAGTAAATGCGGTTTCCATATCGCTCACCGCAGTCGTTAACCTGGATGGGGTCGGCTCCGAATAATCGGCCGCGTACACCCGTCCGTCCACCTGCGTCGACGTCGAGTAAACGCCGGACCCGTCCAGCGTCAACGAAAACCCAGTTATGGCGGTCGACGCAATCGGACTCACGCCGATATCCCCCGCCACGTCGGAATTAGGAACGCTCGATATCCCGGATTTGGCCAGGATCGAAAAGTCACAGGCCGTCCCGAGATCGACCGGTGCCGGACCGTCTTGTTGGATTTGAACCTGGGTCGGGGGCGTGTCGCCTAGATCGCTCCCTTCCTGAGCGGCACCCAGACTACCGGCGAGACCAGCTGTGAGCAGCCCACTCGATATGACCACACGTCTTCTGGAGGGGGTAAAACCCATATCTGGTGGCCATTAGTGTATCATATTGTTAATGCTGAGTTGGACCCACTCGAGCGACGTCATAATTTGCCTAGTCATTCTTCGAATTCAACTGTCAACAATAGTCCGCCACACGAAACGGCCGAACCAGCATGTAGTCAGAGCGGATACAGCATTACGTGGATATTTCGCTCCCGATAATCCACAGACACATCGAGACGTGAGAGCGTCGAAACAGATGTAACGGGAATGCCAGACGGACGATTCAGGAGGCCGTTTGAATACATCTACCATTCGTCCATCGTTCCGTACACACCGTCCGACGCGTGGCAGGCGGTGAGAGGCGTCGGACGGTCGCCACGGGAACGCCCCGGTCCGAACCGAGTGAGAATTCTTAAGCGCCAACCGCCGAAACGGCCATCCAATGACGACGCTACGGACGCCAGGACCCACGCTCGGGGTCGTCGGTGGGGGACAACTCGGACGGATGCTCGGCGAGGCGGCGGCGCCGCTCGGCGTCGAGTTGGTCGTGCTCGATCCGACGCCCGACTGCCCGGCCGCCCCCGTCGCCCGGGACCAGCTGATCGCCGATTTCGACGACGAAGCGGCCATCCGCCGACTCGCCGAACGCTCGGACGTCCTCACGTTCGAGATCGAACTGGCCGATCAGGACGCGCTGGAACGGGTGAGCGCCGAGACGGGCGTGCCGATCCACCCGAAGCCGTCCACGCTGCGAACGATCCACGACAAACTCGTCCAGAAACGCGAACTCGAGGACGCGGGGATCCCCGTCCCGCCGTTCCGTGCGGTCGAGGACGCCGCGGACATTCGCGAGGCGATCGACGACTACGGTGCCCCGGTCATGCTGAAGGCCCGCACCGGCGGCTACGACGGTCGCGGCAACGTCCCCGTCGAGTCGAAAGCCGACGCCGAGGACGCCCTGGACGCCGTCGCCGGTCCCGCCATGGTCGAGTCCTTCGTCGACTACACGCGCGAAGTGAGCGTCATCGCCGTGAAGGGTGCGACCGACGAATCGGCTGGCGAGACCGACGACGGTGCGAGCGGATCTGGCGCAACCGAGGTGGCGACCTTCCCCGTTGGCGAGAACGTCCACCGCGAGGAGATCCTCCGCGAGACGATCGTCCCGACGCGATCGAGCGACGCGGCACGGGAGCGGGCCCGAGAGGTCGCGCTGGACGTCCTCGACGTGATGGACGGCCGCGGTGTCTACGGGATCGAATTCTTTGAAACGCAAGATGGGGAGATACTCCTGAACGAGATCGCTCCACGCCCGCACAACTCCGGCCACTGGACCATCGAGGGTGCCGAGACCTCACAGTTCGAACAGCACGTTCGCGCCGTGCTGGGGTGGGCGTTGGGCTCCACGACGCTGCGATCCCCCACCGTGATGGCCAACCTGCTCGGCGACGTCGAGGAGGCGAAACCCGCCGCACTCGCTAACGTCGACCGCATTCACGAAACCGACGGCGCCCACCTCCACTGGTACGGGAAGGCCGAGACGCGGCCACTCCGAAAAATGGGGCACGTGACGGTGACCGGGACCGATGGCGACGACGTCGAGACGCTGCTCTCGCGAGCAACCGAGCTTCGGGATACCGTGACGTTCGAGTAATCGTTCTCTGCTCTCGCGTTCGCCGTAAATCCGTCCCAACGCGGAACCCGTACCTTTCATTGCCTTTCCCTGTCGAACCGTTCGTATGAGCGAGAGTGCCGTCTCCGAGTTGATCGACCGGCTCCACGACGAAGCCACGCAGGATCGTCCGGCCGCCGAAACACCAGACGTGGGGATCGTCATGGGGAGCGACTCAGACCTCGAGACGATGCTGAAGGGTGGCCGTCGCCGCGGCGCCTACGACGCGTTCGTCGACGAACTCGGCTTCGCCGAACAGACGGATTTCGAAGCGCCACCGGGGGAGCGCTTCACCTTCGAGACGTACGTCACCTCGGCCCATCGCACGCCCGACCTGATGACGGCCTACGCCGAAACGGCCGAAGACAGGGGCCTCGAAGTAATCATCGCGGGCGCAGGTGGCAAGTCGGCCGATCTGCCCAACATGACCGCCTCGATCGCCTACCCGCTGCCGGTGATCGGCGTCCCCGTTCAGGAGAAGTCAGTCGATTCGGTCATCGGGATGCCGACGGGCGCGCCGCTGGTCGCCGTCGACGCCGGCAAGTCGTTCAACGCGGCGCTCTCCGCGGCACAGATTCTCGCCCGCCAGCACGACGAGATCCGCGACCGGCTCGTGGCGTACCACGACGAGCTCCGCTCGGGAGTGGGAACCGTCTCCCGCGACCTCCACGACCACGGCACCGAGGCGTTCGCCGCCGATCGCGAGGAGTAGGTCCCACAACCGCGACGTGAACCCGTCCCGCCGATAGGATCGACGGAGCGTGCCGAACGGGACCGAATCAGTCACACACGACCGTCTCAGGGTTTGAGAATCCTTATATAGGGTTGTACCCAAGCCAAACGCGAGATGAGTACCGCGTGGATAGCGATTAGTGCGATGGCCCTCATCGGGGTCGGCTTGCCGATCGGCATGATCACGTTGTCGAGCCTGCTCCGGCCGAGCGTCCCCGAAGACGGCAAACGCCAGACCTACGAGAGCGGGGAGATCCCGACCGGCGGAACGCGATTTCGCTTCAACGTCCAGTACTACATGGTTGCTCTTTTGTTCGTTATTTTCGACGTTGAAACCGCGTTCATCTTCCCCTGGGTCGTCACCTACCGTGACGCCCTCGAAGGCGAGCCGACGGTGGTCGCCGTACTGGCCCCGATGCTCGCATTCCTCGCCATTTTAGTCGTCGGGCTGATCTGGGCCTGGCGTAACGGCGCCGTCAGCTGGGCGCGTAGTGAGTCAACCGACTGGCGATCGACACAGAACCAATGAGTTCACACGACACCTACGACACGACAGGGCCGCGAGACGTCGCGTCGAAGACACAGCAGGCCCGAATGGGAGACACCGACGACCGGTTCAACTCCCGCCTTCGGGAGCTGTTCGGGTCGACCCCCTTCATCCTGACCAAGTTCGACGCGTTCCTGAACTGGGCGCGCAGTTCCTCCATGTTCGTCCTCCAGTTCGGTATCGCCTGCTGTTCGATCGAGATGATGGGGACGTACATGCCGGGACACGACCTGGACCGCTTCGGAACGGGCGTTCCCCGTGCTTCGCCCCGACAGGCGGACCTGCTGATCGTCCCGGGAACGATCGTCTCGAAGTTCGGCCCGCGGATGAAACGCCTCTACGACCAGATGCCCGAACCCAAGTTCGTCGTCGGGATGGGCTCGTGTACGATCTCCGGCGGTCCCTTCCAGGAAGGCTACAACGTCGTGAAGGGCGCCGAGGAGATCATTCCGGTGGACATCCACGTCCCCGGCTGCCCGCCACGACCCGAGGCGCTGATCTACGGCATCCGGAAACTCCAGGATCGCGTCCAGCACGGTGAATCCGCCCCGGTCACCGTCAAACCCTACGAGCTAGAGGAGTTCGGCGACCTCGATCGCGACGAGGTCGTCCGCGAGCTCGCGAACGATATCGACGAGGAGACCCTCGTCATGCGGTACAACTGGGGTGACTCACCGTGAGTCTGGAAGCGTCCCGGCACGAGGATCCGCTCGCACGAACGGACGACCGGGAGTCGCTCGAATCGATCCTCGGCGATCACGCCATCGGCTGGGAAGAACACGTCAACGCCCAGGGTGTCGTGATCCGACCGGACGAGGTGCAGTCGGCGCTGCGAGCACTACGCGACGAGGGCGGCTTCGACCACCTCTCGGCCGTCACCGCTCAGGAGTACGCCGACCGCTACGAGAGTATCTACCACCTGTCGAAGTACGACGACCGGACACAGGAGGTCAGCGTCGTCGTGCCGACGACCAAAGAGGAGCCGGTCAGCCAGAGTGCGGACGCCGTCTACCGCACCGCCGACTGGCACGAGCGCGAGGCCTACGACCTCGTCGGGATCGAGTACGAAGATCACCCCGACCTCCGACGGATCCTCCTGCCGGAGACCTGGCAGGGCCACCCGCTGGGGCTCGACTACGATCAGGACAAACCCCAGCTCGTCAGCCTCTCTGAACACGCCAACCCGATCGCCGAGCACCACCACGACGAGGAGGGAGAGACGATGTTTCTCAACATCGGTCCCCACCACCCGGCGACCCACGGTGTGCTCCACCTGAAGACGGTGCTGGACGGCGAGACGGTCGTCGACGTCGACCCCGACATCGGCTACCTCCACCGCTGCGAGGAGCAGATGTGCCAGCAGGGGACCTATCGCCACCAGATCATGCCCTACCCCGACCGCTGGGACTACGTCTCCGCCGGCCTCATCAACGAGTGGTCCTACGCCCGGGCGATCGAGGACATGGCCGACATCGAGGTACCGGAGTACGCACAGGTCATCCGAACGATGGGGGCGGAACTCTGCCGGATCGCCGCCCACCTCATCTCGATCGGCGCGTTCGCACTGGACGTCGTCGGCGACTTCACCGTCACCTTCCAGTACGCCTGGCAGGATCGAGAGGACGTCCTCAACATTCTCGAGGACCTCACCGGCCAGCGGATGATGTTCAACTACTTCCGTCTCGGCGGGGTCGTCTGGGACCTGCCGGAACCGCGCGAGGACTTCTTCGAGTCCATCCGGACGTTCCTCGACAGCTTCGAGGGCTCGGTCGACGAGTACCACGACCTGCTGACGAACAACGAGATCTTCCAGCGTCGGTGTATCGGCACCGGCCATCTCGACGCGGAAACCGCGAAGAGTTACGGCGTCACCGGCCCCGTCGCCCGTGGCTCCGGCATCGACTACGACCTGCGCCGCGACGACCCCTACGGCTACTACGAGGAACTCGACTGGGACGTCGCCGTCCAGGACGAAGGCGACAACTACGCGCGCATGCTCGTTCGCATGCAAGAACTCGAGGAGTCGGCGAAGATCGTCGACCAGTGCGTCGACATCCTGGAAGACTGGGACGAAGACGACCGGGAGATCCAGTCGAACGTTCCCCGAACCTTGAAGCCTGACGCCGACGCGGAGGTCTACCGGGCCGTCGAGGGAGCCAAGGGCGAACTCGGCATCTACATTCGCTCCGACGGTTCCGACAAACCGGCGCGCTTCAAGATCCGAAGCCCGTGTTTCAGTAACCTGCAGGTGCTGGGCGAGGCGGCCAACGGCGAGTACGTCGCCGACCTGATCGCCACGCTCGGCAGTATCGACGTCATCCTCGGGGAGGTGGACCGGTAATGTCGCCCCAGACAGTGGCGACGGCCATGCCGCTCCCCGACGCGATCAGCGACCTGGTCGGACTCGGCGATTTCGGCTTGATCGGCCAGGCGATCACCGCGTTCGTCGCCGCGTTCCTCATCGCGAACGTGTTGCTCGTGATGGCGGCGTTCGCCGGCCCGTGGGGCAAGCGAAAGATCTTCGCGGACTTCTCGGATCGCTACGCGATCACCGAACACGGGCCCTGGGGCCTGTTCATCATCCCGGCGGCTGCGGTCCAACTCATGTCGAAAGAGCTGATCGTGCCGAAGGGAGTCGACCGGCCCGCCTGGGACATTGCACCGATCATCATGGTGTTCTCCGCGCTCTTCGGGTTCGCCGTGATCCCGATGGGCAGCGGAATTCACCTCGCCGACCCCGAAGTCGGCCTGCTCTTTGCGTTCGCGATCGCCTCGCTGTCGACGCTCGGCATGATGATCGCGGGCTACGCCTCCGACAACAAGTACGCGCTGATGGGCGGCCTGCGTGCGACCGCACAGAACATCGCCTACGAGATTCCGCTGATCGTCACCGGCGCGTCGGTGATCCTCTACACCGGGTCGTTGCAGATGAGCGAGATCGTCGCGGTACAGGCCGAGACGCTCGTCCAGCTCGGGCCGGTCTCGATCCCGGCCTGGTTCGCGTTCGTCAACCCGTTCGCGTTCGTCCTGTTCCTCGCGGCGGGGATGGCCGAGGTCGGCCGGAACCCGTTCGACGTCCCGGAGGCCCCGACCGAGATCGTCGCCGGTTACCAGACCGAGTACTCGAGCATCTACTTCGTGCTCGTCTACCTCTCTGAGTTCCTGCACATCTTCCTCGCCGGCGCGATTATGGCGACGCTCTTCCTCGGCGGCCCGGCAGGGCCCGGTCCGGCCGCGCTGGGAATCGTCTGGTTCCTGGCGAAGGTCGTGGCGTTCTTCCTGCTGACCCAGTGGTTCCGGACGGCGATGCCCCGCGTCCGGATCGACCAGCTGATCGAGATCGGCTGGAAGGGACTGCTGGTGCTTTCGTTCGCGAACCTGCTGCTGACGGCAGGAATCGTGGGGGTGTTCTTCGCATGATCGGACTACTCAAATCACTGGCGACGACGATGAAGCACGCACTGGACGGCGAAGTGTACACCGTGGCCTACCCCGACGAGGTGCCGAAGGTCTCGCCGCGCTTTCGCGGCGTCCACAAGTTCAGCCAGGAACGCTGTATCTGGTGTCGTCAGTGCGAGAAGGTCTGTCCGAACGACACCATCCAGATCGTGATGGACGACAAGCGAAACGGCGAGCAGTACAACCTCCACATCGGCCAGTGTGTCTACTGCCGGCTGTGCGAGGAGGTCTGTCCGACCGACGCCATCCTGCTGACCCAGAACTTCGAGTTCACCGGAGATACGAAGTCCGAACTCGTCTACAACAAAGAACAGCTCAAGGCCGTCCCCTGGTACAAGGACATCGACCCGCTGGAGGTGCGCGAACCCGACCGTGGCGGCTGGGTCGGTGAGGGCGACGGGGAGGTGGACTACCAATGATGGAGACCGCCGCCTTCGCCCTGTTCGCCGCCGTCACGCTGACCAGTGCGGCCGGCGTCGTCCTGTTCCGGGACCCCTGGCACTCAGCGCTCATGCTCGGCGTCTCGCTGCTCTCGGTGGCCGTCCACTACGTGATGCTCACCGCCGAGTTCCTCGCGGTGATCCAGGTGCTCGTCTACGTCGGTGGCGTCCTCGTGCTGATCTCCTTCGCCGTCATGCTGACCCAGGCCGGTGAAACACCGCCGGAGACGGCGACGGGAGACGGGGAGGTGACCGGCCGATGAGCCGACCACGACTCGTCTCGCTGAGTTCACGGCTCGTGCCCGGGCTCCTCGCGTTCGCCCTGTTCGGCGTGTTCGCCGCCGTCGTCGTCGGCACCGACTTTACCGGCTACGTCGGCTTCCCCGAGGACCTCTCGGTCACCGCCGAGATCGGCTACGCACTGTTCGACTTCACCGAACTGCAGGAGACGAACACGGAGTCGTTCCTGGTCTCGTTCATCCTGATCGCGATCGTCCTCGACGCGGCGCTCGACGCCTCGCTCGTGCTCGCGACGCGCGAAGGCCCCGACGAGTCGGTTCGCCCGAGCGCGTTCGACGGCCCGTCGACCGGTTCGACCGGCGACACCGAGGCAGACGGGACGGCCGCGACCGACGGTGGTGCGGTTGACGGAACGACGGAGACCGACGGCAAACCGGCATCCGAGGCCGAGGAGCTCGTCGCCGAGATGGAAGGCGACGAGGACGACGCAGACGAGGGAGGTGACGAGGCATGATGGCCATCGAGGGCTACGTCCTCCTCTCGGCCGGGCTGTTCTGCATCGGACTGTTCGGCATCCTGACCCGGCGCAACGCACTCATGTTCCTGATGGCCATCGAGCTGATGGTCAACGCAGCCGTGATCAACCTGATCGCGTTCGCGCTGTACCACGGCACGCTGTCCGGACAGGTGTTCGGGCTGTTCGTCCTCGGACTCGCGGCCGCGGAGGTCGCGATCGGCCTCGGGATCATCCTGGTACTGTATCGAAACTTCGGGACGATCGACGTCTCGGTACCGACGACGATGAGGTGGTAACATGGAAGGATTGTTTACATTCGCGCCCGCAATCGTGCTGTTCCCGCTGGTGGCGTTCGCGATCACGCTGCTCGTGGGCCGCTACCTGCCCCTCGGCGGTGCGATCCCGGGTATCGTCGCGACTGGCGGATCGCTCGCGCTCTCGCTGGTGATGGCCGCGGCCGTCGCCGGCGGCGAGACGACGAACGAACTGGTGTACACGTGGTTCGAGACACCCGAGATCACGTTCCACTTCGGCCTGCTGATCGACCCGCTGTCGGCGGCCATGCTGGTCGTGGTCTCGCTGATCGCCTTCCTCGTCCACATCTTCAGCCTGAGCTACATGAACGGCGAGGGCGAGACCGGCCTGCCGCGGTACTACGCCGGACTCGGCCTCTTTACGTTCAGCATGCTCGCGTTCGTGGTCGCGGACAACCTGCTGATGTCGTTCGTCTTCTTCGAGCTGGTGGGACTGTGTTCGTTCCTCCTCATCGGCTTCTGGTACCGGACGAAATCGGCGCCCTCCGCGGCGAAGAAGGCGTTCCTCGTCACGCGCTTCGGGGACTTCTTCTTCCTCGTGGGTGTCGTCGCCATCGCCGCGTCCTACGGCACACTCAGCTTCGCCGGTGACGCGTCGTTCGTCACCGCGGCCGAGTCGGCGATCGACTCGGAGACCTTCTTCGGCTTCGACGCCGACACCTGGGTGACGATCACCGGACTCCTCGTCCTGGGCGGCGTAATCGGCAAGTCCGCCCAGTTCCCGCTGCACACGTGGTTGCCCGACGCGATGGAGGGTCCGACGCCGGTGTCGGCGCTCATCCACGCGGCGACGATGGTCGCCGCCGGCGTCTACCTCGTCGCCCGGATGTTCGGCTACTACGCGCTGTCGCCCACGGCGCTCGCTGTCATCGCGTTCGTCGGCGGCTTCACGGCACTGTTCGCGGCGACGATGGGCTGTGTCAAAGACGACGTGAAACAGGTGCTCGCGTACTCCACCATCAGCCAGTACGGCTACATGATGCTCGCGATGGGCGTCGGCGGCTACGTCGCCGGCGTCTTCCACCTGCTCAACCACGCCGTCTTCAAGGCGCTGCTGTTCCTCGGGGCCGGCGCAGTCATCATCGCCATGCACCACGAGCAGGACATGTGGAAGATGGGCGGGCTCAAAGACCGGATGCCCGTTACCTACTACACGTTCCTCGCGGGCTCGCTCGCGCTCGCGGGCATCATCCCGTTTTCCGGCTTCTGGTCGAAAGACGAGGTGCTCTACGACGCGCTCATCGTCGGCCTGGACGAACCGCTCATCCTCGCCGCGTACGCGATGGCGCTACTGGCCGTGTTCTTCACCGGATTCTACACGATCCGGATGGTCCGGCTGACGTTCCACGGCGAGCCCCGGTCGGAGGCGGCCGAATCACCCCACGCGATCGGCCTGCCGGCGAAGATTCCGCTGGCCGTACTCGGCGTCCTGGCACTCGTCGGTGGGGCGATGAACCTGAAGCCGCTCGAAGAACTCGCCGGCCTCGAGGTTGCGTTCCTCGAACGATGGCTCGACGGGCAGGGTGTCGGCTCGGTCGACGGGCTGACCTACCACGCCTACAGCGAGACGGTCCACTACGGTCACGAGTACATCGGCGGTCCCGAGGGGACGGTGGTCCTCTCTGCAGTCCTCTCGCTCGGCCTGGCGCTGGCTGGCGCCGGGCTCGCCTGGACACTGTACGGCGGCCCGGAGCCGACGCGTCACACCGAGCGCCTCGGCGCGCTTCGCGACCTCGCCGTCGCCAACTACTACCAGGACGAGTACCAGGTCTGGCTGGCACGTGGCCTCACGCTGCCGCTGGCCCGGGCGAGCGACCGGTTCGACCAGACGGCTATCGACGGCGTCGTCGACGGTGTCGGTAGCGTCAGCCGCTTCGGCGGCGAGCGACTCAGACGGCTCCAGACGGGGCAGGTGACCGACTACGCGGCGCTCGTGATACTCGGTGTGCTCGCGTTACTGGTCGTTCTGGGTATCAACGGAGGGTGGTTCCTGTGATGATCGAGCTGTTACTCGCGGTCGTGTTCGTTGGCGCGGCCGTCACGTTCCTCGCACCGAATCGAATCGCCGGCAAACTCGCGTTCGCCATCAGCCTGCTGCCCGCCGGCATCTCGCTGTGGATGCTGACGGCGTTCGACGGGAGCGGCAACGCGTTGCTCTCCGGCGGGCAGCTGGCGTTCGAGTCACAGGCCGAGTGGTTCCAGGTCGGCGAGTACGCCGTGAGCTGGTTCGTCGGACTGGATGGTATCAGCCTGCCGCTGGTCGTCCTGACGACGATCCTGACCTCGCTCGCGATCCTCTCGTCGTGGACGCCCATCGACGAGCGCCAGTCGCAGTTCTACGGCCTCGTGCTGTTCATCGAGGCCAACCTGCTCGGCGTCTTCGTCGCGCTCGACTTCCTCCTGTGGTTCGTCTTCTGGGAGGCCGTCCTCATCCCGATGTACTTCCTGATCGGGGTCTGGGGCGGGCCGCGACGCAAGTACGCCGCGATCAAGTTCTTCGTCTACACGAACGTCGCCTCGCTCGTGCTGTTCGGGGCGTTCGTGACGCTCGTCTTCGCCCTCGGGGGTGACGGTGGCGTCTCGAGTTTCGCGTTGCCGGAGATCGCGCAAGCGATGCACGCGGGCGGCATTCCGGAGGGAACTTCGCTGTTCGGGCTGGGCGCCGCCGAGCTGTCGGCCGCGATCTTCGTCGCGCTCTTCCTCGGCTTCGCGGTGAAGGTGCCCATCGTCCCGTTCCACACCTGGCTCCCAGACGCCCACGTCGAGGCGCCGACGCCCGCGTCGGTGCTGCTGGCCGGCGTCCTGCTGAAGATGGGGACCTACGCCCTGTTGCGATTCAACTTCACCATGTTCCCAGAACAGGTCGAGACGTTCGCGATCCCGATCGCCGCGATCGCCGTGATCAGCGTGATCTACGGCGCGATGCTCGCACTCGCCCAGACGGACCTCAAACGAATCGTTGCGTATTCGTCCGTCTCGTCAATGGGCTACGTCATCCTGGGACTCGTCGCGTACACGCAGTTCGGCATCGGCGGCGCGACCTTCCAGATGGTGAGCCACGGGCTGATCTCCGGGCTCATGTTCATGGCCGTCGGCGTCGTCTACAACGCGACCCACACCCGGATGGTGACGGACATGTCCGGGATCACGGCGAAGATGCCGGTCGCGAGCTGGATCTTCGTTGCCGGCGCGTTCGGCTACATGGGCCTGCCGCTCATGTCCGGCTTCTACGCCGAGTTCGCCATCTTCTACGGCGCCTTCGGCTCGGAACTGCTCTCCAATGCGCCGCTCTTTACCGGTGTGGCGATGTTCGGCATCGTCATCGTCGCCGGCTACCTGCTGTACGCGATGCAGCGGACGTTCTTCGGGCCGTTCGCCCTGGAGACGGACTACGAGTTAGATCGCGCGCCGCTTCACGACGTCGCGCCGATGCTCGTCCTGCTCGCGCTGATCGTCGTCCTCGGGGTCGCCCCCGACACCATCTTCGGGATGATCACCGACGCGACCGAGCCGATCGTCGCGGCCTACGGAGGTGAGGCGGCGTGATCGAACCCGTCCAGCTCCCCGACGCCGCGGCGCTCGGTCCGGCGCTCGTCCTGGGACTGACGGCGCTCATCGTCTTCGTGTTCGACAGTGTCAGACCGCACGAACCGGACCGAGGGCTGCTCGCGGGGACGACCGCCACGGGCTCGCTCCTCGCACTCGGCGTCGGCGTCTGGTACATGATCGCCGGCGTCGGCGTCCCCGAGCCCGACGGGGCCGGCGTCATCTCCCTCTTCGACGGCCAGCTCGTCGTCGACCAGCTCGCGCTGTTCTTCATGCTCGTGACGGCGATCGTCACGGCGCTGGTCGCGATCGCGAGCTACGACTACATGGACGGACACGCCCACCAGGGCGAGTACTACTCGCTCGTCCTGCTCGCGGCGACCGGCATGGCGACGATGGCCGCGGCCAACAGCCTCGTCACCGTCTTCCTCGCGCTCGAACTGGCGAGTCTGCCGTCGTACGCGCTCGTGGCCATCCTGAAGGACAATCGCGGGAGCGTCGAGGCGGGACTGAAGTACTTCCTGCTCGGCGCGCTCTCGTCGGCCATCTTCGTCTACGGGATCAGCCTGGTCTACGGGGCGACGGGCGTCCTCCAGCTCGACCTCGTCGCCGAGGCGATCACGGGTGAGACGGGCCAGCACGTCCTCACCGGCAACGCCCACGACGTCGCGGGCCACGACGGATTGCTCGGCGTCGGGATCGTGTTGCTCCTCGTCGGAATCGCGTTCAAGACCGCGAGCGTCCCACTTCACTTCTGGGCACCGGAAGCCTACGAGGGCGCGCCCGCGCCGATCGCGGCGTTCCTCTCGTCGGCCTCGAAGGCTGCCGGCTTCGTGATCGCGATTCGCGTGTTCACGACCGCGTTCCCCGTCGAGGCGACCGCGGGACTGGTCGGGTTCGACTGGTCGGTCGCCTTCGCCGTCCTCGCGGTCGCGACGATGACGATCGGCAACTTCGCCGCGGCCGTCCAGGAGAACGTCAAGCGCATGCTCGCGTACTCCTCGGTCGGTCACGCCGGCTACGCGCTGATCGGCCTCGCCGGTGTCGGAGCCGGGGCGAACGAACTCGTCCTCGGCGCCGCGCTCATGCACCTGTTCGTCTACGCGTTCATGAACACCGGCGCGTTCCTCTTCGTCGCACTCGCCGAGTACTGGGGTGTCGGCCGTACGTTCGCCGACTACAACGGACTCGGTCGACGCGCCCCGATCGCCTGCGTCGCGCTGACGGTGTTCATGTTCAGCCTGGCGGGGATTCCGCCACTGGGCGGATTCCTGAGCAAGTACCTCCTCTTCTGGGGGTCGCTCCAGGCCGGCATGCTGTTCGTCGCCGGTGCGCTCGTGGTAAACAGCGCGCTCTCGCTGTACTACTACTCGCGACTGGTGAAGGCAGTCTGGTTCGAAGAGCCGGTGACCGACCACGGGTCGCTCGCCCAGCCGGTGGGCCTCTACGCGGCACTCATCGCGGCCGCCGTGATGACCGTCGTCGTCCTCCCCGGCTTCGGGCCGATCGCCGACTCGGCACTCGACGCGGCGACGGCAGTGCTCACCTCCTGATCGGCGCTCGAGCACTGAACCCGGGTAGCTTTTACACGCGTCGGCCGAACTCCGCCCATGGTCCGTCGGCTGATCCTCGGGTGTGGCGACGTCGGTGAGCGACTCGCCGAGTCACTGGGGGCGGAGCCGACGTCAGTCCTCGGTATCGACGACGATCGAACCGTCGTGGATCGACTGCGCGACCGTGGTGTCCCGGCCAGGCGAGGGGATCCGACGGAACCCGCGACGCTCGCCGACCTCGACTCGCCAGGGACGATCCTCGTCGCCGGCGATCGGGGCGACGAGAATCTGGCGGCGGCGACCCTGGCCCGTGACCGGTTTCCCGAGGCCCGACTCGTCGTCTACGCCGGCGCCGATCCCACACAGACGGTCGTCGAGCAGCTCCAGGCGGTCGCCGACGACGTGGTCGAGGGCGCACGGGCGCTCGCCGATCGCGTCCTCGAAGAGGGAGCGAGTCCGGCGGCCGAACGGGCGAGACGGCTCCGGTCGGCGCTCTCGGCGATCGACGGTCGACTCGCCGTCGTCACACACGACAATCCGGACCCGGACGCCATCGCCAGCGCAATCGCACTCGTCGTGCTGGCCGAATCGGTCGGCATCGACGCCGACGCCTGCTACTACGGGGAGATTTCACATCAGGAGAATCGGGCGATGCTCAACGTCCTCGACCTCGAGGTCCGCCACCTCGAGGCGGCCAGCGCGATCGATGCCTACGACGGCGTCGCCCTCGTCGATCACTCCCGGCCCGGGATCAACGACGGACTGGCGACGGACGCCGACGTCGATATCGTCATCGACCACCACCCACCTCGCGGCCCGGTAGCGGGCTCGTTCGTCGACATCCGGCACCTGGCCGGCGCGACGAGTACGGTCATGACGGAGTACGTCGACCGCTTCGGTGTCGACTTCGATCGGCAGACGGCGACGGCGCTCCTCTTCGGGATTCGCATCGACACGAACGACTTCACGCGCGAGACGACGGCGCTCGACTTCCGTGCGGCCGCAGCGCTCAGCCCCCACGTCGACCAGACGGCACTCGACCGTATCGAACGGCCGACGGTCGACGGAGAGACGGTCGACACGATCGCCCGCGCGATCAAAAATCGGAAGCGATACGACGACGTCGTGGTCTCGAGCTGTGGGCAGATCGCGAGCCGTGACGCCCTTCCCCAGGCCGCCGACCGATTGCTCTCGATGGACGGTGTCGACACGACGCTGGTCTACGGGTTCATCGACGACATGGTCTACCTCTCGGCCCGATCTCGCGACGACGAGCAGGACGTCGGCGAAGTGATTCGTGACGCCTTCGAACCGATCGGCAGTGCGGGCGGCCACAGCGACATGGCCGGCGCCCAGCTCGAAATCGGCGTCCTCGGGAGTAGAGACACCGACGGGACCGACGGTGACGAACCGGACCACGCCGCCGTCATCGTCTCGGCGGTCGAGGACGTCGTCGAACACCGCTTTATCGAGGCGATCGACTCGATCCCCGACGTCCCGAAAGGCGGCTACACGCGCGAGAGTGAGTTGCTGTTCGACCCGACACGTACCGGCGTCGTCTCCCGGGACGAGGGCGAACGCTCGACCTAGCGAGTGCGTCGCCGGGTTGAAAGGCGGGGCCATCCCGGTGGGAGACGACCGGCCCGAGAGGTGTCGAACAAGATCCGGAGCGACGGTGCGTGTGATCGAGAGAGGAGCAGGTTTTTGCGCACGCGACGTGTTCGGCGACGTATGGAGGAGGCGTGGCGCGGGAGCAAGCCCCAGGTTGGCGAGTATATGACCCAGGACGTCGCGACGGTCGCCCCGGAGGCGACGGTCGAGGAGGTCGCGGTTCGCATCGCCGAGAGCGACAATCACAGCGGCTATCCCGTCTGCGATCGCCGGCGCGTCGAAGGGTTCGTCAGCGCACGCGATCTGTTGCTCGCCGACGACGGCGAGCCGATCTGGAAGGTGATGTCGACGAACCTCATCGTCGCCCACCCCGAGATGAAGGTGACCGACGCCGCCCGCGTGATTCTGCGCTCGGGAATCCAGAAGCTCCCGGTGGTCGACGACGCGGGCAACCTCGTCGGCATCATCTCGAACGCGGACGTGATCCGCAGCCAGATCGAGCGCGCCACGCCCGAGAAGGTCGGGAAACTCATCCGGACGCTGCAGAATATCCACGGCGTCAACTTCGAGCGCACGCGACGGACGGTCCCGCTCGACGACCTCGTCCCCACCCAGGGACGGGTCTACGCCGACGAGTTAGAGGGCCGGCGCTACGAGCTCGAACACGGCCTCGCCGAACCCCTCGTGGTCATCGACAACGCCGGCGCGACGCTGCTCGCAGACGGCCACCACCGCGTCCTCGCCGCGGATCGCCTCGATATCGACGAAATGGACGCCTACATCATCGAGACGGGCGAGCCGCTCGATCTGGGCATGGCCCGGACCGCCCAGAAGGAGAACCTGTCCTCGATCGACGACATCGAGGTCGTCGACTACGCCCGCCATCCGCTCGTCGAGACGACGAAGCGATTACAGTCCGAAAGCGAGTGAGGCAGCGAGCGTCGCCTGTGGAGCGACCGATCGTCGGGCACCCGTTCGACGGAAATGTTTATACACCAACCACTCGTTGGCGCGAGTGAATGACCAACGCGGACACGGCCATCGACTCGGCCGACCGAGCGGCCGTGGAGACGGTCCCTTCGGGTGACCGAACCGGTAGCGACGGCGAATCGACATCTTCGGAGTCGGCGCCACCGGCGTCCTCCTCGACCGACCCCATCGTCGAGGCTCGCGGACTCACGAAAACGTACGGCAGCGGCGACGACGCGGTCACGGCAGTCGACGACGTCGACCTCGCGATCGAGCGGGGGACGGTCGTCGGCATCCTCGGACCGAACGGGGCGGGCAAGACCACGACGATCAAACTCCTGCTCGGGTTGATCCTGCCGGACGCTGGCGAGGCGCTGATCGATGGTGTCGACGTTATCGACTCGCCCAGAGTGGGCTATCGTGCGGTCGGCGCAATGTTAGAGGGCGCACGCAACGTCTACTGGCGTCTCACCGTCAGAGAGAACGTCCGGTACTTCGCACGACTCGGTGATCGGCCGGCCGATCCGGACAGAATCGACGCGCTGATCGAGCAGGTCGGCCTGGCCGAGAAGGCCGACACCACGGTCAACGAACTCTCCCGAGGGATGAAACAGAAGACCTCGCTGGCGTGTACGCTCGTCCGGGAGACGCCAGTGGTTTTTCTCGACGAGCCGACGCTCGGACTCGACGTCGAGAGTTCGCTCGATCTGCGTCGTGAACTCCGGACGCTCGTCGACGAGGAAGAGCGAACCGTGATCCTCTCGAGCCACGACATGGACGTCATCGAGGCCGTCTGCGACCGCGTCGTGATCATGAACGAGGGCCGCGTCGTGGCCGACGAGACGATCGACGACCTCCTCTCGGTGTTCCGAACGCAGTCCTACCGCGTCCGTCTCGACGGGACGCTCACCGCCGAGACGAAAGCGACGCTCGAGTCGACCGTCAACGCAACCGACTGGGTCGAACAGGGGGAGACGACGCAGTTCGACGCCCCGGCGGTCCAGGGTGACGCGTTTCACGAGATGCTGGCGACGATCCGCACGTCGCAAGCAGCGTTCCGGTCCGTGGACCTGCTGGAACCGGACCTGGAGGAGATCTTCCTCGACGTGACCGACTCGGAGGACGACGAATGAGTCACGGCACTGGCGGAGCGGAACGCACTCCAGGGGAGACTGCCGAAGACGAGCAGCGTCGACCGACAGACGGACACGAGTACCGCCGATCGAGCGTCGCGTCACTTCGCCGACTCACGGCAGCTATCTTCGAGAAGCAACTCGTCCTCCTCAGGCGTTACTGGATCAACACGGCGGCGATGCTCGTCACCACCTACATCTTCTTCGCGATGATCTTCTACGGCGGACAGGCCGTCGCCGGCCCGGCCATCGAGGATTCGCTCGACGGGATCGTCGTCGGCTTCTTCCTCTTTACGGCGACGCTCTCGGCGTTCTTCGGGACGGCGGCGAACATCCAGAGCGAGGCCCAGTGGGGCACGCTCGAACAGCTGTTCATGTCGCCACACGGTATCGGCCGCGTGATGGCGGTCAAGTCCGTCTGGAACGTCGCCCTGAGCGTTGCCATCGCCCTGATCCTGCTCGTGGTCATGCTCGTTACGACGGGGCGGACGCTGACCGTCGACGTCCTGACCATCTCGGTCGTGACGGTGCTTGCGGTCTGTTCGGTCCTCGGCGTCGGCTTCGTCTTCGCCGGACTCTCGCTGCTCTACAAGCGCATCGAGAACGTCCAGCAACTCATGCAGTTCGCCTTCATCGGGCTCATCGTCGCGCCCGTGACGAACGCCCACTGGGCCGTCGGCCTGCTCCCGCTCTCGATGGGGAGCGCCATGTTACAGGCCTCGATGAGCGATGGGCAGGTCCTCTGGACGTTCCCGCTCGCCGATCTCGCGCTGCTCGTCGTCACGGCCGTGGCGTACCCGCTCGTGGGCTACCTCGTCTTCCGCCTGTGCGTTCGTCGGGCACGGCGGCTGGGTGTGATGGGCCACTACTGACGCGTCGGCACCGCTGTCTTTGCTCCCGGGACGACGCGGAATCGCTGGTCCGAACCGCACCGCCACACCGTTCCCGAAGGCTAATGTCGATACCTGTGTAACCTCGGGTCATGTACGACGAGGAGGAGCTCTCCGAGATCCGGGAGGCCGAGTCCCGGTGGGAATCGGAGACACTGGATCCGGTACTCGACCGCTTCGGCGAACGCAAGGATCGCTTCGCGTCGGTCTCGAACCTCGAGGTCGATCGGCTCTACACGCCCGACGACGTGGCCGACCTCGACTACGACGCGGATCTGGGCTTCCCGGGCGAGGAACCCTACACGCGCGGCCCATATCCGACGATGTATCGCGGGCGCACGTGGACGATGCGGCAGTTCGCCGGTTTCGGTACCGCCGAGGAGACCAACGAGCGCTTTCACTACCTCATCGACCAGGGCCAGACCGGGCTCTCGACGGCGTTCGACATGCCCTCGCTGATGGGGCTGGACTCCGATCACCGGATGAGCCAGGGAGAGGTCGGCAAGGAAGGCGTCGCCGTCGACACCCTGCGGGACATGGAGATCCTCTTCGATGGGATCGACCTGGACGAGGTCTCGACGAGTTTCACGATCAACCCCTCCGCACCAGTCATCTACGCGATGTACGTCGCCCTGGCCGACAAACAGGGCGTTCCCCGCGAGGAGATCCGCGGCACCCTCCAGAACGACATGTTCAAGGAGTTCATCGCCCAGAAGGAGTGGACCATCCCCCCGGAGCCCTCACTCGATCTCGTCACCGACGTCGTCGAGTTCAGCGCCCAGGAGACGCCACAGTTCCACCCGATCTCGGTCTCGGGCTATCACATCCGCGAGGCCGGTTCGACCGCGGTGCAGGAACTGGCCTTCACGCTCGCGGACGGCTTCGGCTACGTCGAAGACGCGATGGACCGCGGGCTCGACGTGGACGACTTCGCCCCGCGCCTGTCTTTCTTTTTCAACTGCCACAACTCCTTCTTCGAGGAGGTCGCGAAGTTCCGCGCCGCCCGGCGCATCTACGCCCGCGTGATGGACGAGTGGTACGACGCCGAGCAGGCGGAGTCGAAACGGCTGAAATTCCACACCCAGACCGCCGGCCAGTCGCTGACCGCCCAGCAGCCGCTCAACAACGTCGTCCGCGTGACGATCCAGGCGCTCGCGGGTGTCATGGGTGGCACACAGAGCCTCCACACCAACAGCTTCGACGAGGCGCTGGCACTCCCGAGCGAGGACGCCGTCCGCGTCTCGCTGCGCACCCAGCAGATCATCGCCGAGGAGTCCGGCGCCGCGGACATCGTCGACCCGCTCGGCGGCTCGTTCGCCGTCGAGAGTCTGACGAACGAGGTCGAGGAGAAGGCGATGGCCTACATCGAGGAGATCAAAGACCTCGGCGACGGCTCCGTTCGTGACGGCATCCTGCAGGGCATCGACGACGGGTTCTTCCTCCGAGAGATCCAGGAAGCCTCCTACGAGTACCAGGAACGCGTCGAACGCGAGGAGGAGGTCGTCGTCGGTGTCAACGAGTACACCCTGGAGGAAGACACCAGTCCGGACCTGCTCCACGTCGACGAGGAAGCCACGAAGGAACGCCAGCTCCAGCGCCTGGAAGCGGTCAAGGACGAACGCGACGACGAGGCCGTCGCGGACTCGCTCGATGCCCTCCGTGAGGCCACCGAGGCCGGCGAGAACACGATGCCCTACATCGTCGACGCCGTGAAGGCCTACGCAACGATGGGCGAGATCATGGACGTCTTCGAAGCCGTCCACGGCGCCTACACCGAACAGATCGGCCTGGCGTGAGCCGATTGCTGGGGTAGCAGCGACGACCATACGCAATTCCTACTCGACGAACGTGACCTCGTCACCGACACGGAGCGTCCCGGAGCGATCCGCCTCGGGAACGCGTGTGATCGTCATCAGGCTGTAGAAGTGATCGAACGCGCTCTCGTCCGCCCAGTCGGGGAACGTCTCTCGGCGTTTGCGGGCGAACCGCTCGCGGAACTCGGGCGTCTCCTCGCCAGAGTCCGGGTCTCTCGCCGGGACGATACAGCGACCGCACGGCGTCACGCCTTCGAACCGCACGCCGTCGATCTCGAAGGCGGGTGCGTCCGCGCCGACGAATCGATCCTCCCAGAAGGGATCGACGCCGCCGATCTCGACGTTCGCTCGGAGTCGCCGTCGGACGCTCTCGACGGAGAGGTCCGCGAACCAGTCCGCGACGGTCTCGATCGTCGCCGTACTGATCACCGACGGGCCCATCGACCGCCGGTCGACGTAGCCGAGCGAGCGGTCGCGTTCGATGGTCACGTCGCAGTCGAAGTACTCGCCGAACCACGACGCCGCATCCCGTCGATCCGATTCGGCGTCGAGGTCGAATCGCCGTCGCGTCCCGTCCGGCGTCTCGACGGTGAGCGTGTACGAATCCGGATCGAACGACGTCTCGAGGGTGTGGACGGCGGCCGTCCGCTTGCCGTTTATCACTGCGCCCTCGTCGTCGGACAGCGCGAACTCACGGTCGTGGGCAAGGGTCCCACCGGCGGTGAACGCCGACGACTCGACGTCGATCCCATCGAGCGCTTTCACCGGGTAGACGCGCAGGCGGTCGAGCGTGGCCATTACGGGATCGTCTGGGCCGGAGGGGATTAGTCGTTCGCGTTCGGCCGGTGGTGGTGCGATAGAACGGATGATCGCTCGCCGTCATCGTCGCTCACTCAGGCGGATTTCGTGCGACGAGTTCGACGCGGCGGGCATCCAGTTCCTCCACGTAGTGGTCGATGGCCAACCCCGCCACCGCCGCTCGCAGCTCACCCGGTTCGAACCGGTATCGCGCGTCGACGCGTGCCGCCGCTTCGGTGTCCCTGACGAGGTGGTGCTCGTAGTAGAGGACGCCGCCCGGGGAGAGTGTGTCCCGAATCGCATCCAGTCGGTGGCGGGCGTCGAAGAAACTGATCGTCACCAGATCGTACGCGCCCGATGGAAAACAGTAGTCGTCGACGTCAGCGAGGAGCCAGTTCACCGACACATCCCGCTCGTTCGCCCGCCGTCGAGCTGGATCCAGCATCGCTCGCGAGATGTCGATCGCGTCGACCGTCCACCCGTGCTCGGCGAGGGAGATCGCGTTGCGTCCGTGACCGGTCGCCACGTCGAGTGCGCGGCCGGGCGACAGCGACCCGATCACGTCGCTGAGAAGGGGTGACGGAGCCGCCTCGCTCGGAGCCGCCTCAGCTGTCTCTCCAGGGCAGCCGGTCTGATCGCGAGTCACAGGCGTCCTTCGGTCGGCAAGGGCGTAAGCATCTCCCGTGGGGTGTACATCCCCCATTGGGTATTCCAGTCCGCGCCCCCGCGCGACGGTGGAGTTCGACGCGATCCAGAATTCGATGAGAGGGAGAATGTTTATCGGGCTCATGGGTGAAGGAGTTCGTGACTATGAGTGACGATCCCGCGGTCGAACTCGAGGCCCGCCTCGAGGAACAGGAATCCTTCGAGCCGCCGGCGTCGTTCGTCGAGCAGGCGAACGTCAGTGACGAGGGCATCCGCGAGCGGTTCGCCGAGGAGTGGCCCGAGTGCTGGACGGAGGCGGCCGACCTCCTCACCTGGGACGAGACCTACGACGAGGTGTTAGACGACAGCGACGCGCCACACTACGAGTGGTTCACCGGCGGCTCGCTCAACGCCTCGGCCAACTGCCTCGATCGCCACGTCGCGAACGGGGCCAAGAACCGTGCGGCCATCAAGTGGGAGGGCGAACTCGGTGAGACGCGCACCTACACCTACGGCGATCTGCTGAACGAGGTCGAGGCGTTCGCCGCGAGCCTCCGGGACCTCGGCGTCGAGGAGGACGACGTGGTCACGCTCTACATGCCGATGATCCCAGAGCTGCCGATCGCGATGCTCGCCTGTGCGCGCATCGGCGCGCCGCACTCGGTCGTCTTCGCTGGCTTCTCCGCCGACGCACTCGCGACCCGGATGAATTCGGCCGAGAGCGAGTACCTCGTCACCTGCGACGGCTACTATCGCCGGGGCGACGCACTGAATCACAAGGAAAAGACGGACAACGGGCTCCGCGGGGTCGAGGGCGACGTCGAGACGGTCGTCGTCGACCGACTCGGCGACGAACTCACTCACTTCCTCGGCGAGCACGCCCACGACTACGGAGAACTCGTCGAGGCCCACGAGGGCGCGTCGGTCGAACCCGTCTCTCGGGACGCCGAGGACATGCTCTTCCTGATGTACACGTCCGGGACCACCGGCGAACCCAAGGGCGTCAAGCACACGACGGGAGGCTACCTGGCCTACACCGCCTGGACGAGTCAGGCAGTCCTCGACGTCAAGCCCGAGGACACCTACTGGTGTGCTGCGGACATCGGCTGGATCACCGGCCACTCCTACATCGTCTACGGGCCGCTCGCGCTCGGGACCACGACGATGATGTACGAGGGGACGCCTGACTATCCGGAACGCGACCGACTCTGGAAGCTGATCGAGAAAAACCGAGTCGACACCTTCTACACCGCCCCGACCGCCATCCGCTCGTTCATGAAGTGGGGCACGGAGTACCCCGAGCGCCACGACCTCTCGAGCCTCCGCCTGCTCGGCACCGTCGGCGAACCGATCAACCCGCGTGCCTGGAAGTGGTACTACAAACACATCGGGAACGAGAAGTGCCCCATCGTCGACACCTGGTGGCAGACCGAAACTGGCGGCATGATGGTCACTACCCTCCCGGGCATCGACACGATGAAACCCGGCTCCGCGGGCCCGCCGTTGCCCGGCGTCGACGCGCAAGTTGTCGACGCGAACGACGACCCGGTCGAAGCCGGTGAGGCGGGCTACCTCACCGTCCAGAAGCCCTGGCCCGGAATGCTCCGCACGCTCTACAAAAACGACGAGCGCTTCATCGACGAATACTGGCGCGAGTACTCCGACCCCGACACGGACGAGTGGGTCTACTTCCCGGAAGACGGCGCTAAACTCGACGATGACGGCTACATCACGGTCCTCGGCCGCGTCGACGACGTGATCAACGTCTCCGGTCACCGCCTGGGAACGATGGAGATCGAAAGCGCGATCGTCGGCGTCAGCGGCGTCGCCGAGGCCGCCGTCGTCGGCGGCACGCACGACGTCAAGGGTGAAGCCGTCTACACCTACGTCATCCTCGAAGACGGCCAGGAACCGACCGAGAAGATGCGCGAGCGCGTCGTCGAAGGCGTCGAGGACGCCATCGGCCCGATCGCCCGGCCCGAAGAAGTCATCTTCACGCCCGAACTCCCGAAGACCCGCTCTGGTAAGATCATGCGTCGCCTGCTCGAAGACGTCGCCTCCGGCGCAGAGCTGGGCGACACCTCGACGCTTCGCAACCCCGAGATCGTCGCGGAGATTCAGGCGCAAGTGAACGAGGACTGAGCGAGAGAAAACGATTAGTTACGCTATAATGGGTTATCCAATATATACCAATCTCCACTTGTTCTTCCACCAATTGGGAACGGTTCCATAAGGTAGAAATTTTTTAATTTCCAATTGCCCCATTCTCCCGCCATATTTCTTTGAATTTGTCCTGTGAGGCTCTGTATCACTTCATCTGTTTGAAACCGGAAATCATTTGCATGAATTGCACGCCACGTTAAAGAAGGACCACCAGGGAAGTATCCCTGGAACTGTACACCAATAGATAATCTTGCTTGATCATCCTCAACGTCAGGAACAATCGTTACCTCATCCCTGAACCAGTTGACGCTAGTGTCATATTCCAAATCATATCTATATTAGTATAAGACCCATCGTCAAATGTAGCATAGCAAGTTATATCTGTTTTCGAAGTGTCAATTCCTGCTACAGGATTGTCGGTTGTAGTAAGGTCAGAATATGCATATTGGGTTGTGGAGGTGGGATCGGTTTCGCCTACAGATACAGACTTTTCAACGGTAGTTCGCGCATCAGCTCGACCGCGTCGGTTCGGAGGGATAGCATGTGGAAGAATTACGAGAGGTGAATTCATGTCTCCAATACTACCACCAGACCATTCAAGAAGTTCAATGTCGAGCGAGTGATTTGGATCAGTCTGTTGTCCTGGACGATGTTCATTTATTGAGGAATTGTGTACCGTAAATCTGGTATACCAGCCATCTCGCACCTTTCTAACCACGCGTGGTGCCATACCAGTTTCAGCCTCTACATAGGCCTCTCCATTTCCTCTTTCTACTCGATCACCACGTAGCTGTGGCCGAGTGCTTGATTTAGGAATATCATAACGTGCTGTGTGGTTACCCGATTCATCCATCACTTCAATAACAATTGAATTGTTGCCATTGTGGATAACCTCCGCTTTAATTATTTCTTCCACACGCCCCCGTTCAGTATTACGGTTGTTTGAAGTGATTCGGTATGTAGCTTCAATATTCAGCCAGTCAATATTATTTGACCGGGTTACCGCTGATACACCCGATGACAGACCAGCGAATCCACTTCCGGCAACGAGACCTCGAATCATTTCCCGTCTGCCTGTGAATTTCCGCACCATACAACAGCTATGCCGCACGCATATATTAATCTAGTTTCTATCTCATAATATGAAAGTAGGAGAGATGTGGGGCATTGGCGTCGACCACCCCACCAGCATATAAGAGATAGTGGTATGGCTACTCTCCTATTACTTATCAGAAATTGGCCACAGGACAAAGGACCAATATGAAACGTTTACATATTCTCCCAAGGTTCATGTTGCTATGGAAAAGATCAAGAAACAACGGCAATTGCGGATCGTGTCTGCGATCAATATCGTAATTATTTCTATTGGTGCTTTTTCATATATAACAATGTCGCCAGCCGGATCAGCGACACTACCGGCGATTACGTTCGCACTCGGAGTTGTTGCCCTAACGATCGGGACCGCATTCGCCCTCATCGAGTTTCATGACCGGGCCGCACTCTTCCTTGCACTTGTGATCGCCACCCTCGGTGGACTTGGAATGGCTGTCGGCCCACAGCTCTGGCTCATTCCATTGCTCACCATACTCGCACTGACCATAGAGCGCTCACTGGTACCTCTCGGGGTACTTGTCGCGATCGCGGTCCTGCTCGGTCTCACCGTCCGGACGGCGACGTGGCAGCGGTCCGCGACTGCCCTCGTGGCCACGCTCGTGTTCGCCAGTGCGGCGGGGACGTACCTCGTGATACACAGACGGCTATTTACCCGACAGATCGGGTAAAGACGCCTTCGCCGGGTTCACCTAGATCGGCGTGCGGTAGCCGATGCAGTCACGGTTCTTTCCGCTCCATCACGTCGAATGCGGTTGCCACGAAACCCGCGCCGAGTTTCGACGACGATCACCCACGTTTGTCACCTCGAATACCACAACGGCTCGTGGAGCAGTCGACGGAGAACCGACGTCCCGTTCGGTTCGAGATGCTGTGCTACCTCTCCCACACCCGCCGGTTGCTATGTGTCGGGCGAGTCGATCGTTCCTCTTCGAAACCGCACTACGGTCGCCACGAGCAGCCGAAACCCACACTGGACCGGAAGTAAACACATAAATCCAACACCCGTCTCTACCTCCCCTATATGCAATTCTGCGACGAGTGCGGGTCGATGATGCACACGGAGGGCGACACGTGGGTGTGTCGCTCCTGTGAGAACGAGGAGCCGCGGGACTCGCAAGCTGAAGCGGCGATGGCGACCCAGGATGGACAGCGGGACGACGGGGCACCCGCCGTGGCCGACGCGACCCAGGGCGCCACCGAGACGACGCAGGAGCCCTGTCCGGCGGCCGACTGCGACAGCGACCGGGCCCACTCCGAGCTGATGCCGAAGCCGGGCGGCTCCTACGAGGTTCGGCTGTTCACCTGTGTCGAGTGCGGCCACAAGTGGCGCGAGTCCTGACGGCGCTGCTCGCGAACACCGTCTCTTACCTCACGTCCGAACACGAATTCGACGAACGATCGCAGATTCTCGACTCGTTTTGGCCCACGTCATCGGATCCAAGAGCAGAGTTGCACGCTGAGAAGGCACTAGTTCGCGCCGAAGTACGGCAAGGCAAACCGACTGGCAAGAGATCGTCGTCCCAGGACGAGAACTGAATGCCAGCGGTACTTACAGGCGTATCCCGATTCGGTTCACCAGTACGAACGTAATCGGATACGCGATCGCCCAGACGATGGCGATGGGCGCTGGATCGCTTCCGGGAATCTCACTGTCGATCACGAGTACGATACCGGCACCAAGTGCAGCGACGCCGATAGCCGTGGTGATCAGGACGAGGACATAGGTCCAGAGTCGGTCGAGGGACCAGACCCCCACCACGAGAAGTACCGTCCCGACCCCACAAACCGCGAGTAGTATCGTTTTAACTGTGTCCTGTTCGAGAGGGGAACCGAGCACCGCGTTCGTGTACACGACCAGCGGTGCGAGTAAAATGCCACAGCCAAGAACCGCAGCCGGAATCTCGACTGGACCTCGTGGCGGGTCCCGATAATAGTTCGACGAACCGGTCATATTAGCGTGCTACAGCACGGTTTTGACTTCGCCAAAACGGATTATTGAAGTTCACTTTCAAGGAGAGTTCCTGTTCCGTTCCAGTTACCAGCTGTTCGCGTGTACATTCGATCGTCACGCTGGCAGGTCCAACCTCCGATGAAAAGGCAACCCTCGAAAACACCAGTCATATCTGAGGTGAAGAAGTTTCCGTCCTGTCTGATGGTGATATCCTTATCGTCAGTACCCTTATAATCCCAGTACGCCAGTACGTAGTGTTTCCCGGTTCCCGATCCTGTCGCGTCGATCGCCCGCACGCCTTCCAGTGGCTTGTGCTCCCACTCAATTTCGTGCGTGAAATCAAACGCCTCATATTCGGTCCTACCGATGGCGCGGAGTTCAATCTTCGCTGTGACGGTAGTGGAAAAGTCCGCGTAGTCCCACGGCTCTTCCGCCTTTTGTTCAGTTCCTCCACCACGGATAACCGGGCGGCCCTCGATTTTCAGGTTTATGTCTGCAAGTTCTGCACCGATTGCTTCGATCTGCTCGTCGCTTAGTTGGTCTAGTGTTCTTTGACGAACAGACTGAATTCGATCACGAGCTAACTTGTTTGAGTTTGCCTGTGTATGGATTCGTTCGCTTTCTTCGAATGTAGTCGTGATAAACTCGAGAGTTTGCTTCCTATCAGTTGGGTCGAACGTGACGTCAATGGTTTGCTCCTGATCGTCTGCACTGGCGCCTGAAACGACAACTGGCAACGATGCGAGCGATCCAGTTATCCCCCTGAGGATTTGTCGCCTGGAGTTTTTGGGTTCTTCACCAGACATTACACCCCATAATTCCACCTATAGATATAAGTATTTTTCTAATTTAAAATATTAAACATGGTTTGAGGTTAAAGAGGAATTTCGAAGGGAGGGGCTGAAAATATCCCATAGAATCAAAAAATAATAAGGATGTATTATTAAAAGTTGCCAATAGGCCGTTATTCTTCAAATTGGCGTAGTTGACACCTCCTATTCAATCTAGACGTCCCGCTCGACGACGAATTCGGCGAACGAACGCAACTGCTCGGCCGCGTCGCGATCGATGTCGAGGGCGTCGACGTGGGCGAGTGCTTCCTCCGAGAGTGCTCGTGCGCGGTCCTTCGCGTACTCGATGCTCCCGGAGGCCTCGATGATGCGCAGCGCCTCGGTGATCTCCTCGTCGGTGTTCTCCTCGGCGGCGATGATGTCAGCCAGGCGCTCGGCGTCCGCGGGGTCGCTCTCCTCGATCGCGTGGAGGACGAGCAGGGTCTTTTTGCCCTCACGGATGTCGTTGCCGAAGGCCTTCCCGAAGTCGCCCGCGCGGCCCAGTGAGTGCTCGACGTCGAGCACGTCGTCGCCGATCTGGAAGGCGACCGCGACCGTCTCGGCGTACTCGGCCGCGTGACGCTCGACCTCGGCGGACTGGTCCGTTACGATGGCAGCCAGACGGGCGACGATGCGGCCCAGACAGCCCGTCTTGCACGCACACATCTCGAGGTACTGCTCCCGAGTCGCCCGGACCTCACGTTCGTTGTGCCAGCAGATGTCCATCCCCTGGCCGAGGTGGGTGCGATTGAGTTCGTGCATCAGCATCTCGTAGGCGGCCAGACGCTGTGACTCCGGGAGGCCTCCCGGGTTGTTCGTGATGATCTTCAGCGGCAGAAAGTACATCGCGTTGCCAGCGTTGAGCGCGACGTCCTGACCGAAACGGTGGTGCAAGGCGGGTTCCCCACGCCGCGATTCCGCCTCGTCCTCGACGTCGTCGACGATGATCGTCCCGTTGTGCAAGATCTCGGGAATCGTCGCGTAGGGAAGGTAGTCCTCGGGCGCTTCGCCAAATGCCTCGACGAACACCAGAAAGAGGACGGCACGCCAGCGTTTACCGCCGCGGTCAAGCAAGTCCCAGATCGGGTCGGCGAGCGCCCGTTGAATGCTCTCGGGGTCGTACTCGAAGGTCGGCTCGCCGAAGTACGACTCGAGGTACGCCGCGTCGACCTCCCGGGGAAGAACGTCGGCGATGGCCTCGTCGATGGCGGGCCGCCACTCGAGAAGCGTCTCTTGCATAGGTCTGCGGTCACAGACCGGGGTGAAAAAGTTTCAGTTCCTGGTTCGTGACCGCCGATCGACCCCGATTTCTTTTGCCGACGGGACCGATGAGCACGCATGGATCCACTCGAGGGAACCGCAGAATCCCTCACCGTCAATCTCGTCGGGACGGCGGTCGACGCGATCCCGGGCCTCCAGGGAGTCGGCGCGGAGCTGGGGATCGAATTCCGTCACGGTGGCGAACTCGATCTCGAGGCGACGGACCCGTCACTCGTCCTCTGTGACGGCAACGACGGGCTTCGATCGATCGCCCGTCGTGAACTCGACGCGCCAATCCTCCCCATCGAACCACCACGAACGACGTCGGACTCGACCGACGCCACTGTCGAGTGGGATAGCGACCACACCCCGCCGTTCGGCGTCGCTCCGGCGGAAACGGCCGACGCCATTCGGACGCTGTTCGAGATTGGCGGCGACACCCGCCGACTCGCGACGCTCTCGATCGAGACCGACACGACGTCGGAGCTCGCCGTGCGCGACCTTGCCCTCGTCACCACCGAGCCGGGCGCGATCGCGACGTTCACCGCCACGTCCCGCGGCGATCCGATCACCGAAGTTCGCGCCGACGGCCTCGTCGTGGCTACGCCAGCGGGCAGCCGCGGGTTCGCCCACGCTGCCGGCGGTCCGACCCTCGAGTGGGAACTAGACGCCGTCACCGTCGTCGCTCTGTCCCCGTTTACCACCGATATCGCCCCGTGGGTCGGCTCACCCGACGGGCTCGAACTGTCCATCGCGAGCGACGGCCCGGACGCCCAGCTCCAGTGTGATGGACACGTGCGTCGGACGATCCCGGCCGGATCGACGATGGCCATCGCCCCCGGACCCGACCTCTCGATCGTGACGCCGGCCGACCTGGACTAGGTCATCGGGTGAACGCGACGAACGCGTCCCACCGGTCCCCGGGATCAGCTGTTCTCGGGTGCCTCGTCACGGTGATAATCGGGGTTCTCCTGCTCAAGCGCGTCGCCTTCACGCTCCTGGGAGTCGTATTCGACGTTCTGCCGTCGGTCCGATTCCTGTGCGGCTTCCCTGGCTTCTTGCTGTTGGGCCGGCAGGCCGTCGTTTTCGTCGGCCTCTTCTGCCTCCTCGTCGGCCGCGGCCGGGTGGTCGTCGAGTCCGTGGTCGTCCGTTTCGTTCACCATGTGGCAGTCACCGGCGCGGCGGTACCGCCGGTGCGAAAAAGTGGGTTGGGCTTGCATGCGCGTCGTCTGTCAGGAGGACGGCCGAACCTGTGCTGACAGATTTCGGCGCCTACCAGGGGTCACCTGAAGCGAGATCGATGTCGCCGTCACCCTTCTCCGACGGACAGATGTCCGCCAGCACGCACGACTCGCAGTCGGGATTGCGTGCCGTACAGGTCGCTCGCCCGTGGTCGATCAGCAGGTGCGTGAACTGCACCCAGTAGCCTTCGGGGACGATATCGAGCAGGTCCTGTTCGATGGCCTCCGGTCGCTCCTCCTCGGTGATCCCGAGCCGTCGGGTCAGGCGCTGGACGTGCGTGTCGACGACGATGCCCTCCACGACGTCGTGGCCGTGCTGAAGGACGACGTTCGCCGTCTTGCGGCCGACACCGGGCAGCTCGGTCAACTCGTCCATCGTGTCGGGGACCTCGCCATCGTGTTCCTCGACGATGAGTTCGCAGGCCTCCCGGATGTACCCCGCCTTGTTGTTGTAGAAGTTGATCGAGTTGAGCGCCTCCGCGAGTTCCTCCTGTGGGGCATTCGCGTAGTCCTCGGGGGACTGGTAGGTCTCGAAGAGGTGTTCGGTCTCCGCGTTGACCCGCTCGTCGGTACACTGCGCGGAGAGGATCACGGCGATCAGCAGTTCCAGCCGGTTCGAGTAGCGAAGCGAAATCGTCGAGTCGGGATACTCGGCCTCCAGCCGATCGATGACCTCGACCGTCTGGTCGTCGCGAGTCTCGCGTGGCGTGCCCATGGACCTCCTTCCGAGAGCGATCATTTCAGGAATTCGGTTGCGGCCAGCACCACAGACCAGGCGCCGCTGCCGGCGAGTACGGGATGGCCAATGCCGTCGAGTTTTCCCGTTACTGCCAGCACGTGCAGGACGGCAGATTGCACACCCGGCGCAACAATGGCTACTCGTGGGAGTCGCCTCCGCGCGGTTGCTCGACCGACCGAAATCCACCGATCGACGATGGCTCAACGGACCGGGCAAATCGGTTCAAATAAGTTATAGTTTATTCGAACTATCACACATCCTTATTATATTCTGGTTCGCTTGGTCACCAAGACGCGACCCAGGGCAGGCACTCGGCGCGACAGGAGCGGATCGGTCGGGGAGACAGCCCTACCCGCGCCGAACACCCGCCGGACCGGCCGACGTCTGGCAGTGAGCGAGCATGACAGTGACAAACGGACAGCACGACACCCGCGGGGAATCGTTCGACGGATCGGGAGCCGACGCACTCGACGCGCTTCTCGAGGCCCTCAGGGACGACCAGGGCGGTGCACGGACCGAAGCGCTCAAACGGGCGATCGACCACCGCCCAGAGCCCGACGACACCCAGGATCGGCGACGCACCGAGCTCGCGGCGGCCGTCCAGCAGCTCGAAGCCGACGTCCAGGCCCTGTCGGAATCGACCGACGACGGGGAGTCCGACGACGTTCGCGCCGAGCTCGACGCGGCTGCCGACGAGCGAGAGGCGCTCCGGGCAGCCGTCGACGAACTCCGGACGGCCACCGACGTTCAGGACAGAATCGAGACGATCGAAGGCGGGCTCTCTGACCTCGCCGAACGCCAGGCGGCCCTCGAAACCGCGGCTCGTGAGCTGCGTTCGGACCTTGACGGAGACGAGACCACCGAGACACAGCCAGACGCAGACGGCGACGCGTCGCCGTCCGAGCCGCCAGGAGACCAGGCCGACGTGACCGAACGAATCGATCACTTAGAACGGATCCTCGACACGCGAACGACCGCCCTCGCCTCGAAAGCAAGGCGGATCGAGACGGTCGAAACCCGGCTCGACGACCTCGAATCCTCGCTCGACGAACGGACGAACGCCCTGGAAGACGACCTCGACGCCGTCAACGAGACGCTCGAAGAGGCCGCCACGATGCTCCAGTCCGAAACCAGAGACGAACTCGAATCCGTCCGAGCAGAGCTCGAAGAACGGATCGACGCACTCGAATCGGAGTTCGAGTCGGCGGTCGACTCGCTGGAAGACGACGTCGATACGCTCGAATGGCACGCCGTCGACATGATTCAGTGGCGCAAATCCTACGAGGAGTCGGTTCCCGACGCAGACGGCGAAGACAGGAAGAATTCCACGTAAACTCGTTCCCGAACGCGGCTGGGTTGGATCGCCTGCCGACGCGTCGGTCGAGCGGCGAGCCGTGACCTTTATGCGACCTTCTCTCCCGTGTCACGGTATGAAAGCGACGGCAATGGCCCATCCCATCCAGGGACTCGTCAAGTATCACGGGCTGCGGGACGATCTGGAGCGATACCCGTATCACGACAGTATCAGCGTCTGTACCGCGCCCAGCCACACACGGACGACCGTCGAGTTCTCCATGGACTACGACGAGGACACCTACGTCGTCGACGGCGAGGAGCTCACAGGCACCGGCTTCGACCGCCTCGAACGCGTCGTCGAGAAGGCCCGCGGCATGTCCGACGCCGCCCACACCGTCTACCCCTGCCGGATCGAATCGGAGAACTCCTTCCCCTCGAACGTCGGTCTCGGCTCCTCTTCCTCGGGCTTCGCCGCCGCCGCGATGGCGCTCTCCGAGGCGGCCGAAATCGACGCCTCCCGCGCCGAGATCTCGACCATCGCCCGCGTCGGCTCCTCCTCGGCCGCCCGCTCGGTCACCGGCGCCTTCTCCATCCTCACCCAGGGGCTCACCGACGAGGACTGCCACGCCCGCCGGCTCCAGACCTCGCTGCACGAGGACCTCCGAACCGTCGTCGCGCTGGTGCCGTACCACAAGGACACCGACGACGCGCACAAAGAGGCCGCGGACAGTCACATGTTCGACGCCCGCAGAGCCTTCGTCGACGACCAGCTCGCCGAGATGAAAGCCGCGCTCCGCGACGACGACTTCGAGCGCACCTTCGACATCGCCGAGAAAGACTCCCTCAGCCTCGCCGCGACCACCATGACCGGCCCCGAGGGCTGGGTCTACTGGCAACCGGCCACCCTCGCCGTCTTCAACACGGTCCGTGAACTCCGCGAAGAGGAGGACGTCCCCGTCTACTTCTCGACGGACACCGGCGCCAGCGTCTACGTCAACACCACCGAGGAACACGTCGACCGCGTCGAAGAAGCCGTCGCCGACACCGGCGTCTCGACCACCACCTGGAGCGTCGGCGGCCCCGCCAAGCTCTTGGACGACGAAGACGATCACCTCTTTTAAACGAACTTTTCCGCTGCGGGACGGCTGCGCCGGCCCTCGGGAAAACTTCGATGAAAAGCACTCCTCCCTCCCCTTCAGCGCGGCGGAGCCGCGCTTTCCGGGTCGGTCGTCGGCCCGCTCACTCGGCTGACGCCTCGTTCGCGGTGAGTGCGCTAGAGCATGCCAGCCCTTCCCCGTTGGCGCGCAGATCGCTCGCGCGACTGCGCGCCAGGCCACCCCGTCTCCGGAACTGGCAAACACGGATATCGCCCGGGAATCAGTTCCTCGCTGGTGTCCGAGACCCTCTCGTCACCGACCACGACCACCGAACCCATCAGTCCGTTGTCGGTATCGGCACTCATAAGATCCGCCGGGACGAATACTGATTTACACGCACCCTCCGCTAATACCAATGAACCCATTCAACAACACCCTGGACTGGAGTTTTCGCGGGAAGTACGCCCGCGTCCACGGGACGAATCGCGTCTACGAGGGGTGGGTCGACCGTATTCACCACAAGCGATCGAGCGTGGTCCTTCACGACGCGACCGACGTCACCGGCGACCGGGAACGGGACCTCGGGTCGGTCTACGTCCGCGTCGTGGAGACGATCGAGGTCCTCTCTCCCTCGAAAACGATCGAACTCGTGGCGCTCGACGACGTCGAACCCTCCCCGCTTCACGACCAGGCCTTCGAGGCCTCCGACGAGGACATGCGCGCCGCCTCACGTGACCAGTTCGCCGGCGGCTACCCCGTCGTCCGCCCGATCGACGACCCCGACCGCGCCCCCTACGAGCTGCTCAACGGCCACAAACGGATCGAGGCGTGTCGCCGCGTCGGACTCGACGCTCACCCGGTCGAGATCGTCGAGGCGACGGACGAGGAAGCCAGAGAGCTGTTCGAACTCGCACACCGAGAACAGGCCGCGTGCGAGGGAGACAGTGGGTCGGACGACGACCCTGACGCCGGCGACGACGCTGCGGCCCAACCAGGTGGCGACGACTCCGAGGAGCAACCGGATCTCGAGTACGCATCGAACGAATAATCAGCGATCGATCAAGCGGCGGTCCACCAGCGACTACCGCCACCGGGCGTTCGCGAGGCAGTAGATGATCGCGACCCACCCGACGACGAGTCCCACGATCACCACGAGAAAGTCGGCCAGGCAGGTTTCGAAGACGACACAGTAGCCGATTCCGATCGTCAGGAGTATCAACGAGAGCAAAACCAGCAAGTGACATCGACGCTCGACCGCGGGTTCCATACGGCAACTCACCACGATACAACGCTTATAGGCTCGTGTCAGATTCGGTTACAGACACGACTTTGGATAGGACACTCTCGATGCACAGGATCGCCAGCTACTGGCCCGGCGATGACGTGTACTGCTATTACCGTCGCCACCATAGGACGCCGTATGCACGTCGTCGTCCTCGGCGGTGGCTACGCCGGTGTCGCAGCCGTTCGACGGCTCGAGCACCTGCTTCCCGCCGACGTCGATCTCACGCTCGCCACCGACACACCCGATCACGTGCTGCAGCACGAACTCCACCGAGTGCTCCGACGGCCCGCCGTGGCGAACGACCTCGTCGTTCCGCTCACGCAGGCGACAGATCGGACTCGCATTCGCGTCGCGACCGTCGACGGCCTCGATCGTGAGAACAGAACCGTCTCTCTGTCGAGCGGGACGCTCGCCTACGACTACTGCGTCGTCTGTCTCGGTACACAGACAGCGTTCCACGGCCTCGAATCTGTCCGTGAGCGGGCCACACCGGTGAAACGTATTCGCCACGCACTGGCGATCCGCGACGAGTTTCGAACCGTGCTCGACGCGACGACCGGCTCCGTCCGGATCGTGGTCGGCGGCGCCGGCCTCTCCGGCGTGCAGGTCGCCGGCGAGCTCGCGGCACTCGCCAACGCGTGGGACGCCGGCGAGCGAACGACCGTCACGCTACTGGAGCAGCGATCGCGCGTTGCCCCCAACCTCCCAGCCCGGTTCGGGGAAGCGATCGCCAGCACCCTCGCGGAGACGGGGATCGACGTACGGACGGAGGCGACAGTGACGGGTGCCGACGATACAGCCGTCGAACTCGAGGGAGACGGCGCCATCCCGTACGAGCAACTCGTCTGGACGGGTGGCATCCGGGGGACCGACACGATGGCCGCCGATCGGCCGCGTGTCGGCCCGGACCTCCGCCTCGACGAGCACACATTCGTCTGCGGGGACGCCGCACAGATCGAGGATACGACCGGTCAGCTCGTCCCTGCCAGCGCCCAATCGGCCCGACGAGCGGCTCGAACGGCCGCGACCAACGTCGCGAGACTGATCGAGCGTGACCGGACGGGGACGCCCACCGATACGGCTGAACTGGCACAGTTTCACTTCACTTCGCCGGGGTGGGTCGTCAGCGTCGGCGACGACGCGGTGGCGACGATCGGGTCACGGATCCTCACCGGCAATCCGGCGAAGACTGCGAAGGCGGCCGTCAGCGCGAGGTACCTGCTGGAACTGGGTGAACGACGAGCAGCCGCGCGGCTGGCGCGGTTGGAAGTCGGTGGGTAACCGAACAGTCGAAACAGCCGGAGACGCCCGCCGGCTGAGGCAATCCGATCGGCGTGCGAGCAATGCGGACGGCACCTACGTCCAGCGATCGAGTCCGGACTGGACGAGCGACTCCTCGATGCGTTCGAATCCACGGGCGACTTCGTCGGCGTCGACCGCCCACTCCTCGCAGACGTAGTCGCGGGCCGCCGCGACGTCCGGGTCGAGATCGGTGGTGAACTCGTAGTCGTCGGTAACGTTCGGATCACGAAACAGCTGGCGAACCCGGTCGCCGTACTCGACGTGGTCGCCACGGGATTCCAGTGCGCTCCAGAGGTCGCCGTGTTCGTGAATGAGCGAGAGCGCCGTCTTCGGACCGATCCCGTCGACGCCGTCGTTGAAGTCCGTCCCGATCATGATCGCCACGTCGATCAGTTGTTCGAGCGTGAGGTCGTGATCGTCGAGGGTCGCCTGGAGATCCATCAGTTCCGGATCACCTTTGCTGGTGAGCTGGCGCAGCGTTCGAGGCGAGCCAAAGAGCAACGCGTCGTAGTCTTCCGATCCGACGTAGTCGGCGTCGCCGTTCCGGACGATGTTCGCCGCCTGGGCCTCGCCTTCGGCCGGCGCCTCGACTACCGGGACGTCCAGCAATCTGAGGAGTTCGCGGCTCGTCTCCTGAATCGTCGGGGTGAGCCGCTGCGTGTAGGACTCGAGCTGTGCGATGGCGACCTGATCGCCTTCCTCACGGGCAACTTCGAGTTGCTCCTCGTAGGATTCGCGTTGCTCGCGACGGGATTCGATCTCGTCCGTTTTGAGCTCCGACGGACCGCCGTCGAAGACCATCACCGGCACGATATCGTGCTCGAAGAATTTCGGTAGGCCCTGCACCATACCGACGAGGTTCGCGACCTCCGTCCCGTCCGCAGTGGTGTAGATCGACGAATTGGTCCACTTCACCGTCGTCGTCAGGTATCGGTAGAGCCAGTTGTGGGCGTCGACCGCGACGACCGACCCCTCGAGCTCGTCGAAGGGGATCGACTCGATCGACGCGATGTCCCGAAGTGCTGCGTTTCCCATCGACACACCCTTCGAACGGCTGGGATTTGAGCGTTGGCCTCTTCGACGGCCACCGAGTTTCGTTACCCGCCCGTTCGATCGTCTCGGGCGGCCCGATCGGCCACTCCAGTTCGATCCGTCCGGCGGGCGCGATCGTCTGACTCGGCCGGTTGACCACGCTCGAGGCACTCCGAGACGAAGGATCGTTCCGCGTCGGTGAGCTCGCGGTCGCGGAAGCGTTCGAGTCCCTCGCGATAGCGCTCGTCGACGGCATCCTCCGATGGGAACGTGAGGACGAGTTCGGCGATCCCGGTCGTCTCGCCGGTGAATCCGAAGCCGGCGCGATGCAACGCTTCGTACGCGTAGGGATTGTTGACCGCGATCCGCAACTCCTCGTAGCCTCGTTCCAGCGCCCGATCTCGCACGAATCTGCAGAGACGCGGCCCGATCCCCTCGCCCTTCCGATCCTGGCGAACCGTCACGTAGCGGAGCCAGCAGACGGTCTCGTCGGTCCGATCGGCGTTGAACGCGACCGCTCCGACGAGTTCGCCGTCCTCGCGGGCGACGGCCTTTCCGGTCGAGGACATGACGAACTTGCCCGCGTAGGCGAAGCGCTCGTAGTCGAGTCTGAGCGTCGGTCCGTCGGCCGGCCACCCGAGTAGTTCGGCCTCCACGACTCGACGGACGGTCGCCCGACGGAAAACGTTCGCTCATCGGGCTGTCGTGAATCATGTGCTCGACTGATCGGCTTCCCATCGCGTTTATTCGTTTTGGGAATCACCGTCGCGGCCTTCTTCCCGGAGTGAATTTCTCCAATAGAAAGGTATAACATGGTGAGATTCCAATTATCCGCCATGGCAACCACCGACGACGCCTTTGACGGACTTACGGAACACTGTCAGGAATGCGACCTGGATACGCTGCACGAAGTTTCGGTACAGCTTCGAACCGAAAGCTCGAAAGCCGAGAACGCGGCGTTCTCTCGCGAACCCTACCGCGTCACCGAGTGCCAGCGCTGTGGCCACCGCGACAGCCAGCGCATGAACAACGCCTGATCGGTCCCGAGCGAGGCGACGGATCGACTCGGCCGCCGAAAACGCCCTGGCGTCGTCGGCGTCGCGATCGCGGTTTCTTCGGTTTTCTCCCCACACAGTGAGTGCTCAGTCACAGGTGTACGACGCGAGCCGATCGACGACCGGTTCTCCGACTGGTCCCGACTCGTCGACCGGCTGATCGACACGATAGAGCGTGACGGACTCGACGGTCGCCGGTGCCTGGCCGCAGGCGTACCGCGCCGCCGATTCGGCGACCGCGGGACCCGATCCTTTCCCTTTGGATCCGTATCGTTTCCAGAGCGTCGAGGGATAGCGGTCCATAGCGTCAGGTGGCCGGTCGAACGCCGCGGGGCCGCCGTCGACGAGATCGATCGACTCCCCGCCGTCGCGGTCGGCCTCGGCGACGTACCAGCTGTACGACGAAGGTGGGTCGGGTGCGAAGAATTCCCAGCTCGCCCCCTCGAAGGGGCCGTCGTCCACTGCAGACGGGTCGGTCAGATCCGCCGCAGCGACTTGCCAGCCGAAGACGGCGACGAACGCACCGACGAGAGCCAGGGTACCTGCGACCTCGAGGCGCCGTTGGATGGACGCTGGAACGACAGGGCGCATGTTCGTTCCCCGCGGTTCGAATCCGGTGGCCCTCGCGAAGGCGGACAGGCGGGAGGGAAGGTGCTGCACTGCGAGGGTGCGCTCGACCCGATTCCAGGCGAGCGGTGGGAGGAAGGGCACGAGCGCGACGCACATGATGAACGGAAAGGCGCCCAGTCGGAGTGTCATCGCCATGCCGAGGTGGGCGCAGACGAAGGCGGCGACGACGGCGAGACGTGCCCAGCCGGTGAGGACCACGAGCCCGACCGCTACCGAGATCGTGACCACCCAGAGCCAGTTGACCCCCGTGAGCACGGACGGGTGAGCCGAGAGCGTCGGGCCGAGCAGGAAGGTGAAGTCCTCGAGCTGGAAGATGCGCGGGACGGCGTCACCGCGCATCCAGGCGTCGCTCTGGAGTTTGAGGAGCGCGTTGATGGCGTAGATGCTGACGACGTGCAAACTGAGTACCGCCGTTCCCGTAGAGACGATCCGCTCGGTCGTCCAGTTCCCGCGGGGGCGGATCGCCCAGCGTGCGTCGAGTGGCAGTGCCGCACCGAAGAGACACAGCGAGATGAGGATCGTGTCGCCGCCGTTGACGAGGTACGGGTTTCGCGCGTGCATCGATGCCAGCAATCCGGCGAGGAGGACGGCCGCCACCCGGGATCGGTAGCCGACGAGCACGCAGACGGCGGCGAGTACCGTCACGCCGAGCAGGAGTCCCTGAAACCACGCTGCCCCGCTCTGGGCGTGGAGGGACCACTGCGCGAGCGTCGGGGACACCTCCGCAAGCGCGGCGCGCGAGAGAACGCCGCGATCGGTGTAGAACGTCACCAGACCCGGGAGTCGGAGGGCGAGCAGATCGAAGAGCGCCACCAGCCCGAGGCCGATGCGAAACGAGGCGATCGCCCGCACGTCCATTCCGAGCCGCGTGCGGAGTCGAGCGAGCGCCGTGGCTGCCGTCGTATCATCGCCAATCGTGCCGGCCATCCGCTCGAGCTTGGACCCCGCCATGGCGACGTGTGATCTGGCCGACGGTTCGCAACCCCTCCATAAGGAAGTTCGCGTTCACGGGCCGTCGTCAGACACGGGAACGGACCAGTGATGTCGACGCAAACACCGAGAATCGTATGGGGCGTTACCAGGGTTCCCAGGACGAGACAGCCGCTTCGCTCGACCAGTACTCGTCGTACAACGAGCAGAACTTCTGGCTCTGGAAGCCCTCGTAGGTTCCCCACCCTTGTGCGCGAAACGGAACCGGTGGTTTCACGCCCATCAGCAGGAACCGGTCGCGAATCTGGCAGGCGAGATTCGAGACGACGTAGTGCTGGAACGAGTCAACCGACGCAGGATCGAACGCCATCAGTTCGACGCGAACGTCCGGGTCGCGATCGAGTGGGTGTTCGCCGTGGGATACCTGCTCGTTCCCCTGCCCGTCGTTGTGCAACACGTGCATCCCCGAGACGGCTTCGAGCTCGAAATCGAGTTCGTCCATCTCGTCGAACGGGATGTCGCCGTCGCCGACGGCCGGTGAATCGGCATCCCCGTCGAACCGACCGAGGAATTGCTCGAGGACCGGCGGGTCGAAATCGACCGGATCGGGTTGCAGGTAGACGTCCTTCTGGTAGACGATGGCGTCGTCGGGATCTGCGTCGTCGAACGGCAATTCGACGCCGAATCCGTCGTAGTGGCGACGAAGTTTGGCGTGGAGATCGCCGAAATAGTCGTCGAACTCGCCTTCGGAGAGCATGGTGATGGCCAGCAGGCCAGCCACGAGGCGGTCGGGGTTTTCGGTTGGTGGAACCGTGTCGTATCCGCGTTCGCGGTAGACGTGCCAGCGGGCGAATCGACGGGCCTGATCGACGCGCTCACACTCTTCTCGTGTCCGTTTAGCCGGGTTGTTCGCTATTTCGTCGCAAGTGTGATGATAAATCTCCCCATCAGCCTCCATCTCGACCAAATGCTCCACATCAGCATTGTCAATAACGCTTAACCCAACTGCATCGTCCTTCTCTCCTGTGATAGTTGCATCCATAATTATTCTTGTGTGCTGTGTGACAGGCCACGTGATTGATCCTCGAGCCACGTGCCCTCCCGAATCTCCTGTTCGATCTGTTTTGCACGCTCCTCCAACGACCCATTCGTCTGTCGCCAGATATCCTTCAGATCGTCGAGACTCGTTATCTTGCCTTGTCGAAATTGGCCGATCGTCTGTGACCCACGTTTGTCGATGTCGTAATCGGCGGCACTCGAACCCAGGTTAGCTAACGAAATGAGCGCAGGAATCGTCGTCGCCGACAGGATCTTCTTGATCAACCCCCACGACGCTTTGTCCCACTTGCTGATCTCGACGTTACCGTCGAGCAACTCTCGCTGATCCTCCGTCAGCGCCACGTCGCTCAGGTCGACATCGATGTCCGATTTGAGGTTCTCGATTTGCGTCTTGATATCCGCCTGCGACGGGCCGCGTTTGGCCACCTCCTGTGCAGCCTTCGACGGCGAATTCTGTAACTCCTGTTTCGAGGCTAGCTCGGATTCCTTCTGCTGCTTCTCGATAACGTCTTGAGCCACTCCGTGCAGATACGCAAGCCGATTTTCGTTCTGGTCCTCACGGAAGTCGCTGATCTCGCCGCTCTCGTTCTCGGCCTCGAACAGCGCCATCGCCTCGAACACCTTGTTTTCCGGTACCCGCTGGATGTGAACGTCCGTACCGAGCCGGTCCACGACCAGCGGTTCCTCCCCGGACAGCGCGTCTTCGGCCGCCTGATCAGCCTCGCGCTCCAACTGCGGATCCGGATCGATCTCTAAATCCGCGTCCCCCTGCGGCATCATCGAGATCGCCGCGCCCGTCTCGTGTGTCGCTTCGCTCCCGCTCGCTACTCCGGCGGCCCTCACTCCGTTCGCGCCGCCCGTCTGCTGCTTCACGTGGGCCAACTCGTGAGCGAGCAGGTACTGTCCCTCCGCGCTCTCGGGGTCGTACTCCCCATCGTTGAAGACGATCGCGTTGCCGCAGGTGAACGCCCGGGTGTCGTTCCTCTCGCAGAGATGCCAGCAGGGATCGGCCACGGTCACCCGCCGAACAGTGCACGCTTGAGGCGGGTCGACAACGACGACAGCTCAGAACCGGGCTCGATCTCCCCGACTCCAAGTGCACCGGTTTCGACGCCTGGCTGGCGGTACCCCTCGATATCGGCGTCAGTCAGGTGGTACTCCGGGTAGCAGTCGGCGTGCTGGTAGTGCATTGTCTGCTCGGCCAGACCCTGGCCGAGTACCCGGAACGGTTCCGGCGGTTCGAGCCCCAGGCGGAGGTAGGCGTCACGGACCTGGCACTGGAGATGGTGACAGACCAGTCCCTGGATGATTTCGGTCGTAAGGGTAGACTCGATGCTAGTTTGGGGCGGCGTCATTTGCAACTGGGCGTCGGGCGGCCCCTCGCTGGTGTAGCTCCGTTCGCCCACGACGGGTTCCTCGACGCGTCCGTCGCTGGCCCGTCGCTGGTATTGTAGATCCAGCGCCGACACCTCTTTGATCGCTGCAGCGTCGTCGGTGATCCGGTCGGACAGTTCCTCGCTCAGAACCTCGTACAAAGCGTATGCGTCTGTGATCCCCGCAACTGCGTCCACTGGTGACGCCGCTGCCGGATCGTCGAGGTAGGCCTCGAAGTCCAGCCCGAGAAACACATCCGCACGGTAGGTGATCCCTCCGACCGGGGCATCTTCGTCAGGCAACTCAATAACCGGATCGATCGTTGGCCGAAGCGCGCTGTGGTACTGCTGGGCGTAGTGTCCGAAACGGTCTTCGAACGCGTCGAACGACAGTCCGAACACCGAACCCAGTGCGTACGGTAGCCATTCCGGCGTTAACCGTGGTTGGAGCGTCTGATACCCCAATTCGCGCTGGACCATGTACCTGGCATATTCTTGCGCCTGTCGCAGGCGGACCGACTCGTCGGCTGTCTGCTTCGTCGCGCTAGTAGGGTACGCGTCCTGCTCGTGGTAGGTGATTTCCCCGTCAAAACTCACGTGGATTCCGTGACTAACACCGTTGTTATCAATTATTCTCAAACCCACTCCCTCTTCGTCTTCGTCACCAATTCTGGCCTCCATTGTCACACCTCGTTGGGCGCTGGAACACTTTCCGGACGCTCCTTGTCCTCTGGTATCTCGATATCTAACCTCTCGAAGAGCGTAATAGCCCGCTCCTCAACGCCCAACAGCCGGGCGATTTCGAGCGTCAGATAGATGTCTTCGCGGTGGAGTCGATCCTTTCCAACATGGATTGATCCGCCGACCGCGAACGTCACTGCCAACGCCTCCGGCCGACTGAGTCCGAATTCAGAGACTAGCGGTTGGACAATTGCATTGGTCCCACTGAGCGTAGCTGCGTGCTCCGCGAACTTGTACGCGTCGCGGAATTGGCCGGGATCAACGCTCAACAGGGAAGCTTCTTCGATACCTGCGGCGATTTCAGTCGTCGAAAAGTCGCCGTTGAGGACTTCTCGACGTGTTTTCTCGGCCCGCTGGATGTGAACGTTCGTGCCCAGCCGGTTGACGATCAGCGGTTCCTCGCCCGACAGCGCCTCCTCGGCCGCCTGCTCCGCTTCCCGCTCTAACTGCGGATCGGGATCGATCTCCAGGTCGGCGTCCGGCTGCGGCATCATCGAAATCACCGCCCCGGTCTGTTGTTTCACGTGCGCCAACTCGTGCGCCAGCAGATGCTGCCCCTCTGCGCTCTCCGGGTCGTACTCGCCGTCGTTGAACACGATGGCGTTACCGCAGGTGAACGCTCGTGCGTCGATGGCGTCGGCAGCCGTCGCCGCTTCTGGACCCGTGTGGATTTCCACAGTAGAGAAGTCGGCGTCCATCCGCTCTTCTAACGCGCGCTGAATCGAGGCGTCGAGCGATTTCCCAGAACCAGTTTCGAGTACGTCGAGCACCGGATCGGGGATGTCGTGCGGATCCGTCTCCGTCCCCTCCGTCGCGCGCATGATGTGTTCCTGCGCCTCGTGCCCGTAGCCGCGACTGGCCATCGGCACCCGGTCTGTCCGCGGAACCGGATCCACGTTCTCCATTGCTGGCAGGCCGACCGACGGCGTGGCATCGGGTGGTGTCGCGTCCGGGACTGGCGCGTCGGGAATCGGCGCATCGGGCATTCCCATGGGAGCGAACGCCTGCTGGTCGTCTTCACGGCTTTCTTCGCGACGGTCGTCCCGCCCACGCTCCCGTCGCTCGCCGCTTCTGCGGTTCCGTCGGCGATCCTTCTTCCGACCCATCTAGCCATCCTCCGTTGGCTGAGAAAGGGTTACTGACCGAGCCAGGTCAGTCGTACTTTTCATATCTATGTAGTTCAATTTTCTCTATCATAATTGTTTTCCTACCATAAAGGAAAGAGAATTGGAAGGTTCACTACCTACGTAGACCGACCTTCGGACGTGTTCGCCGTGGAAAACTCCAGCATCCCGAGCGCGGCCACGCAATCCACGCAGATCAGCTTCTCCGAATCCTGGTACTGGTCCGACAGCGTCCCCTGATGGAGCGCCTCGAGCCGGACCCAGTGATCCGCCGTGAGACCCACCTCACAGCGCTCACACGCCGGGTTCGGCGTGGGTTCGTCGTAGTCGTAGCGACCCATCACCGGCCCTCCGAATAGACAGCGTCGATACTCCCCACCTCACTGAGACCGGAGAGCGTAATCGAGCAGTGCAGTCGCTGATTATGCAACCCGCTGGCGAGACGTTTTTGTCTCGGTGGTGTATTTCGAATCATGGTGACCAAGCGCTCGCTTGGAAGCCACGTCTCGGGTGGTTCCAGCACCCGGGACATTTCTGAGGCATGTCCCCGCACGAGATGGACAGCGTGGCTTCCGGTGGGAGGGTTCTATCTGATAGGATAAATAACTAACTAGTTTTGTCCGGAATAAGTAGAATGAAGCGAGGTGAGCGTTCGTTGGTTGAACACAAAGTACAGAACATGATGGACATCCAGCGAACAAGATCCACAGTGCAAGCGGCTACAATTCGGAAAAGGATTTCGCTGATACGACTACCCACACAACGGTTAGTATGAAGGAGGGAGTGAACCCAAGCGATTGCGCCGCTACGGAATTACGGACCTGAATTCCGGTGGCTGACCCTGTACTGTACTCTACCACGAGCGAGGCCGAAGGCCGAGTGAGTGGGCCGACGACTGACTCAAAGCGAGCGAAGCGAGCGGCGAGGAAGGAGGAGTGCTTTTGATCAACATTTTGCCGAGCGTCTACGCGCCGTGGAGCGCGATAGCGCTCCCGGCGCGGAAATAGCGCAGCGCAAAAGGTTGATGCGCGGAGGGGGATTTGAACCACGCGAAGACGGTCCTGCTCACTTCGTTGCGCGGGCTGCGACTTCTCTCATTCAAATCCCTCGGACGATTGCTGCTGCTCGCGGATTTGCTCGCAGCAGCAATGCGCGGAGGGGGATTTGAACCCCCGCCATGAGCTTGGAAGGCTCAGGTCCTACCACTAGACCATCCGCGCTCCATCCCCCGGTTGTTGGTGCTCGGTTAAGAGAGTTCTCTTTTCTCGGAAGGGGGTTGACCGGGGCGGATTGGTGAATGACCTACTGGCTTCCTGCGACCGTCGCGTAGCAGTTCCCGCTCGAAACCTCCCACTCCAGCAGCTCAAGGGCGCTCGCTTCGAGATCTCGTTCGAACTCGTCGGGGGCGTAGATGTGGTAGAACCGGTCCACAGGCTCGCCGCCGGGGAGGGTCCACTCGACCGTCCTGTCGAAGCCGGTCTGGTCCGCCTCGGTGGCGTCGTCGAAGCGGTCGTGGGCCGTGCTCCAGGCGCTGACGAGTGCCCGGCCGTCGGGTGTGAGAACGCGCCCGAGTTCGTCGAGACTGTGGCGGCGATCGGCCTCGGTCGGCAGGTGGTGCAGCGTGGCGACGTAGACGGCCAAGTCGACCGAGTCGTCGCGGAGGGGGAGGTTCGCGGCGTCGCCCTGGATGAGAGCGAGGGGGGCTTCGAAGTCGCGCTCGGCGGCGCGGTCGCGACCGGTATCGAGGAGCGCACGGCTCGCGTCGAGGCCGACGACGTGTTCGACGTGGTCGGCGAGGACCTCCGCGTGCCGGCAGTTGCCACAGCCGAGGTCCAGGCCGCGGTCGAACGACCGGTCGGCGGTGACCCGGGCGACGAAGTCCTCCACCTCGGGCCAGGCGTACTCGCGCGTCGTCGCGAAGTGACGCCCGATGCGCTCGTACGTGTCGCGGACGTCGCGCCGGCGGGACATGTCTCCGCGTGGGGCGGACGGACCGATAACGGATTCGATCCGCAACGACGCCCGTTCGGCGCCCGACTAGAGGACCAAGGTGAAGAGGACGAACGCGATGAGCGTCATCAGCGTCGCGTGCTTCGCCCCGGAGCGAAGGTCACCGGAGGCGAGCTGGCCGGCGACGAAGCCGGAGGTAGCCCCCTGGATCACCGTCGCGTGGTAAAACAGCGTCATGTAGACGTCGGTGTCGGTCGTCCCGAGCGCGGCGATCGGCCCGTCGAGCTGCTGACCGGTCGCTTCCGTCACCGACTCCGTGGGGAGACTCGGGAGCAGGTACGCCGAGAGGACGGCGATGATGAAGATGAAGACGAGGAAGGAGACGTAGACGACGACCATGTACTCGGTCATCACCTGCTTGCGCTCGCGATCGAGGCGCAGATCGGCCGAGGCCTGTCGGGAGGCGATCCGCAGTACCGTCGCGAGGTCGCCGCTGGCGTTCATCGCCTCGGTCAGGAGCGTCACCATACGGGAGACGGCGCGGGTGCGAACGCGATGCTCGAATCGCCACAGCGACGTCTGGAGGTCGGCACCCCAGCGGACGTCCGCCCAGACGCGATCAAGTTCGTCGTCCAGCACGCCGAGGTCGGACTGACGAACGCGATCGACGGAGGCGATGACCGACATCCCGGCCTCGTTCACGCTGGAGAGACGATCGAGCAGGTCCGGGACGGCCCGTTCGATCGCGCTGATCCGGTACCGATGGCGTTCGTAGACCACCGCGTACGAGCCCATCACGACGAGTGCGAGCACGACCAGCGCGTCTTCGATCGCCGTGATGCCCGCCTCGAGCGCTCGCGGAATCAACAGGAGGACGATCACGGCCGCCAGCGGAAGCGTCACCCACAGGAGGCGGTCCGGCCGGTCGAGCAGCGTTCGGAACGGGCTGGCGAGCACCCCTCGAACCCAGCGCAAGCGCTCGTAGATCGCCAGCCGATGTCGCGTCGGTGAGAGGTGTCCGTCTGTGGGATCGACGTCGCCATCGCCCAGCGCCGACGCGCCCGTCACGACGGACCCACCGTCCGGGAGGGTCGCACGGGAACCGGGGCCGAGTGCCCCCTCGCTCGGCTGATTCGACCGACCGGGGTTGATCGAATCGGTGACGGTACTCAGGTAGACCACGAACGCGAGGTTGCCGAACGGAAGGATGACGTAGATGACCGCCCGGAGCGAGTCGACCGTGTCGCCGACGGAGAAGCCGATCACCACGAGGATCGTGATGAGAAAGAGCGGGCCGGCGACCAGCACGGTGACGTAGGCCTCGGCCAGCGTCGCGAGCATGTTGAGAATGCTCTCTTGTTGTGATTCGGCCTCCTCCTGGAAGTCGTGGTACTGCCGTTCCAGAAAGTCGGAGAGGCTGTGGCCGCTCTGGAGGACGCTCACGAGATTCTCGGTGAATTCGCGGAACTGGTCGCTGGCCGTTCGCCGCCCCATCAACTGCAACGCCGCGGTGACGTCCATCCCGAAGGCGTCCATGTTCGTGACGGCGACGTCGAACTCCGCGGCCGCCTGTCCGTAAGCGTCACCGTTCCGAGCGACGATTCGGATCGCCTCGGTGAACTCCATCCCGCTTCGCGAGAGCGCGTAGCAAAAGGCGACCGTCGACGGCAACGACGCCTCGATGGCGCGCGCCCGCCGGGAGGCCACGTAGCCCGGATACCACCAGCGCAACCAGTAGGTGACGCCCCCGAAGACGACGCCGAGCGTGAGGCCAGAGACGAGGAGGAGTCCGAGCAGCGTGGTCGGCGCGGCGCTCCCCACAGCCGCGATCGCCGACAGCGGGGCGAGAAGATCGGGCAACGAACTGCTGAGCGTCGCCGCATCGATCGAGAGGACGGTCAGAACCGCCCAGATCAGGTAGACGCCAGTGACGCTGCCGACGAACCCACCGAGAAGCGCGTAGACGAACGACCGAGCCCCGTATTCACGATAACTCGCTGGCGCGTGTGCCGCCCGGAGCGCCGCCTGGCGCTGCGGGTGCTCGCTCCGGAACTCGTCGACGTAGCCGCCGAAGGCGTGTATCGACAGTCGGGTCAGAACCCGATCTACCGGGGGCAACACCTGCGCCAGGGCGAACGGGAGCGTACACAGCACGGCAACGGTGAGCGGCAGCAGAGTCACGGGATTCATCGGTCGGACTCCGCCGACGCATCATCCGGTGTATCCGTCGCTTCGTCGATGGAGGGGTCGGTCTGTTCGTCGATGGAGTGGACGGTCTGTTCGTCGATGGAAACGTTGGTTGATTCGTCAGTTGAGGCGTCAATCGATTCATCGGCGGGGACCCCATCGGATCCGGAGCCGGAACGCGCTGAATCGCCGGCGAGTGGGGACGATTCCGCCAGGTCCCACGACGACGCGCCGTCGGTCAGATCGTCACTCGATTGGGCGAGGGCAGCGGGTACGTCGGTGCGGTCGTCGTTCGAATCGTCGTCGGCCTCGATCGCGGCTGCGTCGGTTCCATCGTCGTCAGATTCGTCGCCAACATCCGTTCGGCCGGCCGGACTCGCCTCGATCGCGTCGTCACGACCGATGCGCTCGAGGACGGCGGGTTTGTCCGCGTAGTACTCGTTGACGAGGGCGGTAAAGCGCCGGTAGTCCGAGAGGCCGCGGTCGTGGACGTACTCGAGGAAGGCTTCGCGATTCTTTCGTTCGACTCGCAGCTCGCGTTCGGTCCAGCCGCGTTGCTCGCGGATGTCCCCCAGGATCGAGCTGCCCGATTCGGAGAAGGTGTCGGTCTCGCCGTCCCAGGTGTACGCGGTGGAGTAGTCGAGTTCGCCGGTCCGCTGGTCGATGCCTTCGATCTCGGCCAGCGTGTCGTTTCGGCGGACGCGTTCTCCGTTCTCGAGGCGCGTGAGGGTCTGGACGGCGAGAATGTCGAGGCTCTGGACCATAGCCCGCGGGACGTTGATCGGCTCGTTCTCTAAGCGATTGATGACTGTCTGCACGGAGTCCGCGTGCATCGTCGAGTAGGTCGTGTGGCCGGTGTTCATCGCCTGGAAGAGCGTGATCGCCTCCTCGCCGCGGACCTCCCCGACGGCGATGTACTCGGGGCGGTGGCGCAGCGCCGAGCGCAGGAGGTCGTACATAGTCACGTCGGTCCCCTCGTGGATGCGTTCCCGGGTGACCGACGAGAGCCAGTTGTCGTGATAGAGCTGGAGCTCCTGGGTGTCCTCGATCGTGAGGATCTTCGAGCGGGGCGGGATGAACATCGAGACGGCGTTCATGCTCGTCGTCTTCCCCGACGCGGTGCCGCCGGCGAAGATGAGGCTCTTGTTGTGCTCGATCGCCAGCCACAGGTACGCGAGCTGGGCGACGTCGAACGTTCCGTACTCGATCAGGTCGACCGGCGTGAACGGTTCGTCGGAGTACTTCCGGATGGTGAAGGCCGACCCCCGCGGCGTGACCTCCTGGCCGAGCGCCAGTTCCGCGCGCGAGCCGTCGGGCAGGGTCGTCTCGACCATCGGGTCGCCGATCGAGATGTGACGACCGGAGCGCTGGGCGAGGCGGACGACGAACTGATCCAGCGTGTCGGCGTCGAACGAGACGTTGGTCTCGATGTCCGTGTAGTCGTCGTGATAGACGAAGATCGGGAGGTCGTAGCCGTCGCAAGAGATGTCCTCGACGTGCGGGTCGTGCATGATCGGGTCGAGCCGCCCGTAGCCGAGGAAGTTCCGGTGAGCGTAGTAAAAGAGGCGGTAGAAGCGCTCGACGGAGACGTCGACGCCGTAGCGTTCGAGGAGTTCCAGCAGGGCCTCTCGAAGCCGCGTTTCGGGGTCGACGTCGCCGCCGTCGCGATAGATGAGCGGATCGCGGATGTCGTCGAGGACGGTATCGAGGAGGGCGCGCTCGTCCGTCGAGAGCGACGGTTCGACGACGTGGTACTGGAAGGCGTTCCGCGCCGGATCCTCGAGGATCGCGACGAACGCGAAGGGCGCGTTCACCCAGTAGCGTTCGCGTTCGATCGTTCCCTCGACGCCGTCGAAGGCGACGAGCGGTTCGTGGACGGTCGGATCGTATCGGCCCACGTCGATTCGCGTGCCCCGGATCACGTCGCCCAGCGCCGACAGTGAGCGTCGAACGTCGTCGAAGCGGTCGCTGAGTGTCGCTCGGATCGACGACGGGTCGGACGCCGGATCGTCGGCGTGCTGACTGGGATCGTGTTGGTCCATCGGGGGTCACGGGACGTCTCGGGTGACTGTCTCCGATATGGGGGTGGTGACCTCTTAAATCGGGTGGCCGGGAATCAGCGTACGTCGAGAGGCGATAGCAACTTCGATCGCCCGACGTCAGCAAGTGAGGTGCGTTCGAGGGCAGCAAGTGAGGTGCGTTCGATCGTGGTGGCGAGGAGGCCGCAGTGTCCTGGCCGATACCCCACGAAACGGACTGGTCCGAAACGGAACCGATCAGCGAGCAGTCCGATTCGTTTCGGTGGCCGTGGGCGTTACGTTCATACCGCCGGGGACCCAACATCGGGTATCGAATGAGGCGCGAACACATCACGCTCTCCGTCGACGACGTCGAGTGGGTCGACGCCGACGGCGACCCCCGAAAACCGTCGGTCACCATCGACTGTGCCGAAGACGGGCCGGATCTGCGTGACCGCCTCACAGGCCCCGGCGACGAGTTGCTCGCCGCCGACGAGACGGACGTCGCCCTCCGCCTGCAGGGGCCCGTCGACACCGACGCGACGGGCGTGGTCAGCGTGACCGATCGTCTGACCGGCGACTTCGTCCTCGAGTTGAACGTGGACGCCGACGACGTGCTCACCTTCATCACGGCCGCGCGGCGCTACGGCGAACACACCAGCGACGACGACGGCCGGTACGACGTCACCATCGAGATCGACGGCGAACATCTGATCAGTTACGAGAAACAGACGTTCCTCGTCTACGACGACGAGGGAAGCCTCCTCCGCCAGCGAAGCCTCATTCCCGGCGGCGTCGAACTCTGAGCAGGTTCGTCGCAACCGGCAACTATAAGTTGTTTAGGGCCACCTAAATAGACGAGTGCCGGACCCGACCGGACAGTTCGAGACACCCATGGCTCAGAGTACGGGACGTACGGAGACGATCACGACGGAGACGGCGTCATCGCAGGAAATATCCGATGAGCGCCAGGACGAGCCCGTCCTCTCGCTCGAGGGAATCGAACACAGCTATGGAAGCGAGTGCGTCGTCGAGTCGTACTCGCTCGAGGTATACGACGGCGAGATCCTCACGCTGCTCGGTCCATCCGGCTGTGGAAAAACGACGACGCTCCGGCTCATCGCCGGGCTCGAGTCACCCGACGCGGGCGAGATCCAGCTCCACGGGACGGTCGTCGCCGACAGCGACCGATCGGAGCCACCCGAAGATCGCAACGTCGGCGTTGTCTTCCAGGATTTCGCGCTATTCCCCCACCTCACCGCCGCCGAGAACGTGCGATTCGGTATCGACGACTGGCCGACGGACGAACGAGACGAACGCGTCGCCGAACTGCTGGACCTCGTCGGGCTCGCCGATCAGGCCGACGCCTATCCCGGGGAGCTCTCGGGCGGCCAGCAACAGCGGATCGCCCTCGCCAGGTCGATCGCCCCGGAACCCGACCTGCTCTTGCTCGACGAACCCTTCTCGAACCTGGACGTCGATCTCCGCGTGGAGATGCGTGAAGAGGTCCGGCGCATCATCAAAGAGACCGGCGTCACGGCGATCTCGGTCACACACGACCAGGAGGAGGCGCTCTCGATCTCCGATCGGGTCGCCGTCATGTACGACGGGCAGTTAGAGCAGGTCGGCATCCCCGAGACGGTCTTCCAGCAGCCGACCTCCCGATTCGTCGCGGGCTTTCTCGGTCACGCGAGCTTCCTCTCGGGGACCGTCACCGGCGATCACGTCGACACCGCACTCGGTCGCGTTCTCCGTGACGACGTCGGTGGCCTCGTCGAAGCGTACGACAGCACGGAGGTCGATCTCCTCGTTCGGCCGGACGACGTGACGGCCTACCCGGCGACCGGCGCCGAAACCGACGGAGAGGTGATCTATCGTCGCTACCTCGGCCCGACAGTCCTGTATCGCGTCGAACTCGACGATGGGGAGACGATCGAGTGTATGCACAACCACTCGGATCGCATCCAGTTGGGCGAGCGCGTCGGCGTCCGGGTGACGGCCGATCACGAACTCGCCTGGTTCCCCGCCGACCAGCGAGAGAGCGCCGATTCGGCCGATTGAGTAGGGAGACGCCCCCACGGCGCAAAACGCTTAACATGGAACCGTCCGTAGCGAGCGTATGCACAAAGACGAGCTTCTCGAATTGCACGCCGAACTGGTGGTCATCATGGAGTACTTCTCGGAACAGGAAAGCGTCGACGAGGGGCTCTTCGACGCCTACCACCAGATCGACGTAGATCCGGACGACGCCCACAAATCCAAGAGCGAACACAAACACGCCGTGTTCGTCCTCGGAAACTCGCTGGCGAACGCGATGAGCGAAGACGAGTTCTCGAGTGCGGGTCGGATCGGCAAGCGGATGAAAGAACTCGCCGAGGACGCCGAGTCGAAGATCTGATCGGACGAACTGGCTCCTGACCGGCAACTGATTGGGGGCCCTCACCAGTAACTGACGAGCTGGCCCGTAACCGGTAACTGACGAGTTGGCTTCTGGCCGGCAACTGGCCCACATGGGACGACCGCCGGTTCGTCGCCCCCATTTCCCTTCGACAGGCGAAACGGTTATGGTCGGGTTACCGTTTGTTTGCGTATGGACCCGCGCACGAAAGAGCGCGTCGAGCGGTGGGAGTCGCGGCCGTTTTCCGGCGGAGAAGACGCGCTCACGACCCTCGCCGACGACACGTTTTCCGGAGCCGTAACAGCGGCCGGCGTCTGGGCGTTCATGCTGAACGGCCGGATCGTCGGCGTCGCCGACGGTTCGATCGAGACGCTCGTGGACGCCTCCGGAACCATCTACGAGGCCCCCGCCGACGCGCTTCCCCTGCTCGCTGCGATGCAAACGCAGGGGGGCGATCCACGAGCACAGTACTACACCAACGATACCGCTCTCGCATCGGTCGATCGCAAACTGCAGCAGGGGTCGTTCACCGGCTACGTCGAACTGAGCGAACAGGTGCTCTCGGGCGACTACTACCTCGTCTACTACGGCGGCAAGCGCATGGCCGCCGCCTACATCGGAAACGCCGAGCGCCTGCTCACCGGCGACGAGGCGTTCGAACGCGCCGACGACGAGATTGGCATCTACTCGGTCATCGACGTCGACATCTCCGTGACCGACGTCCCCGGTCACGCGTCGGCGAACGAAACTGCCACCGCGAATCGCGAGGACGACGCGCGGACGAACGACACTGCAGCCGACCCAGCGGCGGGCACAGCCGATTCCGCGGCCGGGACAGATTCCACCGTTGCGGGCACCGGCTCCGGTGACCGGCGCTCCACAGGCGAGTCGACCGATCCCTCGACGGCTGTGACCGACACAGACGGACCAGTCGGGCGGAACGAGTCGTCCGCCGGGCGAACGCCGAGCGACGAGACGACGGTGAGAGCGACCGGAACCGACACCGAACCGTCCGAGACCCAGGAAGAGACCCGGTCCGAGAAGGTGGCGGGCGACGAGTCGGTGACCGACGACACCGAAGTGTCCTACAGCGACACCGAAACCGGGACGGCCGACTCGACGGCAGCCGCCGAATCGACGAGCGCCGGTGGACAGCCAGCGGCGGAGTCGTCGACGACCGAACCGGCGGCCGACCGGCCGGGGATCACCACCGAACGGGAACCCACCGAATCCTCCGAAACAGGCATCACGACCGGCGAGGATTCGGCCGGAAGCGATCGGACAACGGTCTCCGGATCGCCGTCTGATACCGGATCGGCCGAGACGACGCCGACCGACGACGCCGAGACGGACGAGCACGACGAACGCCTCAAAGAAGAAGAGCGTTGGCGCGAAACCCGACAGATCCCCTCGATCGATCCCGAATCGTCGAGTGAGAACGCGACCAAACAGAGTTCGGCCGGTCGTGGCAGCGCCCGCTCGCAGCGTAGCCAGTCCGAGTCGGACACGAGTCGCTCGCAGTCACAGGCCGATAGCTCGCGCACACGAGACGGGCCGACACCGGCGGACGTCGCCTCGACCGAACAGGCGCTCCGGTCGGATATGCTCGAACGCGAGGACAAGATCGATCACCTGACCCAGCGGGTGACCGAGCTGGAGGAAACACGCAAGCAACTCGTGCGCGAGCGCGACCAGCTGCAGAGCGAGAACGAAGACCTCACAGCACAGGTCTCCAAGCTTCAGTCGACGATCGAGGAGCTCGAGGCTGAACTCAAGCGAGTCCGGTCGCAACCGGCACCGACTGGTGGGGACGCTCCGGCGACACCGACCGAATCGCCGTCCAGTGAGCCGGAGCTCACGCTCACACCGCAACAGGCGCTCGAACAGACGAACGTCTTCGTTCGGTACGGCTCGAAGAGTCAGCCGACGCTCGAATCGGCCCACGAAGGCGAGGGCTCGCGTGGCGATCTCGACCGCAACCTGCAGCTCGAACGACACACACAGTTCGACGCCGAGACGACGGCCGTCGACGGACAGCCCTACGACTCGTTCGTCGAGGCGTCCATGCAGTACCGCTTCGTCGAGTGGCTCGTCGGAACCTGTCTCTTCGAGATCAGGGAGACCGGCAACGCCGCCGATCTCGCCGACCTCTACGACGTCATCCCGCGTATCGACCGCATCGAACTCGCAGCGACCGTCTCGCTCGAAGAGGACGACAGAGCGGACGTCCCCGATCAGGTGACGTTCGACGTCGCCGCGTTCGACAAGCGCGGGACGCCCCTCGTCGTCGCGAACTGTAACGATTCGCGCGACCCGGCGACGAAGGGGATGCTCGAAGGGCTCGAGGCCGACGCCTCGGCTGTGTGTGCGAACTATCCCGACCTCGGCGCGGCGGTCGTCGTTACGTCCAGTTTCTTCGACCCCGGCGCGCTCGAACTCGCCGAAGAGGTGACGACGAGCGGCTTCCTCAGCCGCAGTTCGAAGGTCAGCTACGTCAATCTCTCGCGAAAACAGGGCTATCACTGCTGTCTCGTCGAATCTCGCAGTGGTGGCTTCCACATGACCGTCCCCGAACTGTAACGGGGTTCACTCGGCTGCCAGCCGCTCCTCGAACCGTCTCCGACGACACCGATCGTTCGCGCAGAGTCGTTTCCGAGACTCGGGAGTACGGCTGCCCCAATCGGGACGCAAAATCGGTGAGAGCAAAGCGGCCGTCGGCGGCCAGGAGAATATCAGTTCTCGGCTTCGGCGGTGTTCTCGATCTTCATCCGTTCTAGGGTCTCCGAGATGCTGTCGATCTTGTCGTCGAGGTCGGCGACGAAGTCTTCGGTCTCCTCGGTCTTGATCGCTCCCTGGCTCGACGGCTCGATGAGATTCTCCTCTTCGAGGACGCGCAGCGAGTAGCGAACTTTGTGGTGGGGGTAGCCGGTCTCGTTCGACATCTTGACGATCCCGATGGGTTCGTTCTCGAGAACCATTTTCAGGACCTGCAAATGTCGTTCCAGCATGTCTACCTCCTTCTCCAGTCGGTCTATCATGGCATTTGTTAACTTGTCGTTGCCCCTTTTAAAGCTTTTCGTCGGGGCGGTCGCGAGACGATAGGAAATACTTCGACGTGGCAGGGGTTAACACTTCTGGTCGTGACGGGACTGGAGTCGGCGACGGCGAGCCATCGGATCGTGTACCAGGGCGGTGGTTCCCTCAAGCCGTGACAACACCACGAAGAGAGAGTCTGTAGTTGCTCGGTGGTACGAAATCGCCACAGAACAGAACTGCTCGTCGACGGTGCGTCGGCGGAGGGATCGTAATCGGTTTATCGACCGGGAAAGAAGCCGTCGCTGTCATGACCGTCACTATCGTCGGGTCACAGCTCGGCGACGAAGGGAAGGGCGGCGTCGTCGATATCTACGGTGAGGCAGCAGACGTCGTCGTCCGGTATCAGGGCGGAGACAACGCGGGCCACACCGTCGTCTCCGACGGCGATACGTACAAGCTCTCGCTCGTTCCCTCCGGTGCCGTCCGGGGCAAGGTCGGGGTCCTCGGCAACGGCTGCGTGGTAAACCCCGAGACACTGTTCGAGGAACTGGACGAGCTCAGATCGCGTGGGCTCGATCCGGACGTGCGCGTCGCCGCCCGGGCGCACGTGATCCTCCCGTACCACCGCGTTCTCGATGGAATCGAAGAAGCCGAGAAGGCAGATCTCGCGGCCGGAACGACCAAGCGCGGGATCGGTCCGACCTACGAGGACAAGGCCGGCCGGCGCGGCATCCGCGTCGGCGACCTCCTCGATCCGGAGGTGCTTCGATCGCGTCTCGAGTACGTCGTCCCGCAGAAGCGAGCGCTGGCGCGCGACGTCTACGGCGCCGAACTCGACGACGCGTTCGACATCGAGGAACTCTACGAGACCTGTCGTGAATACGGCGACCGACTCGACACCGAGGAGATGGTCGTCGACTGCGGCGCTTTCCTCGCCGATCGCCTCGACAACGACGAGGAGATCATGTTCGAAGGCGCGCAGGGGACGGCCCTCGACATCGATTACGGCGTCTACCCGTACGTCACGTCCTCGAACCCGACCGCCGGCGGCGTCGCCGTCGGCGCCGGCGTGGCCCCCTCGGTCGTCGGCGACGGCGAGGTCATCGGGATCGTGAAGGCCTACCTCTCACGAGTCGGGACCGGTCCACTACCAACCGAACTGGGCGGCGTCGAGGGACAGACGCCGGCGTACGAACCCGGCTCCGCACCCGACGACGAGGAAGAACTGGCGACCTGGATCCGCGACGAGGGCGGCGAGTACGGCACCGTAACCGGCCGACCTCGACGCGTCGGCTGGCTCGATATGCCGATGTTGCGCCACGCAGCCCGGACGAGCGGGTTCACCGGGCTCGTCGTCAACCACGTCGACACGCTCGCCGGCCTCGACGAGGTCGCGGTCGGTCACACGTACACGATGACGACCCGCGACGGCGACACCGTCGAACGCGACGTGATGCCGCCCACGACGGAGCAGTGGGGCCGGTGTGAAGCCACCCTCAGGACGTTCGAGGGCTGGCCGGACGTCGACTGGGACGCCGTCGCAACCGAGGGCTGGGAGGGCCTGCCGGCGGCTGCGCGGACGTACCTCACCTACATCGAAGACGAACTCGACGTCCCGATCTACGCCGTCGGCGTCGGCCCCGGCCGCGACCAGACCGTCGTTCGGTCTGATCCGTTCGCCTGAGCCACGCCCTCGTTTTTCCGGACCGATCCGATCAGTCCGACAGCACCGACCCATCCGTCGCCGAGAGAGGTATCGATCCGATCGACCGAAATTCACCACGACACGCTCCCCATCGAGTGCCCTCTCGAGACGTCGGAATACCAACTGACGGGCCGAACTCACGCGATCGGATACAGCAACCGGCGTTGTTCGTCCGGCAAATACAGCCCGTCGTCGAGCAGGACTGGCTGATTGTTGTGGAGGAAGTGCTGGCTGTACGCGCTGGCCTCGACGTCGTACGAGTAGGCCGCCGGCATGAGGTGGATGCGGGAGTCGTAGTCAGGTCGCCAGTGGGCCCCCACGGGATCGACGGAGAACGGGACGACGGTCACTTCGAGGGAGTCCGCAGCGTCTGCCGAGACGGTCTGGATGGCGGTCGGTTTCCACTTCGCCACGTAGCGGTGGGCTCCGTCACCGACGACCGAAAGCGTCGGATCGAAGTCGACGAGTTGGCTACACTGAGCGGCCGTCGCGACGCTCTGACCGTACAGGAGGAGCGTCCCGAGCCGCGATCCCGCCCGGCCCTCGTGCACCCGGTCACGGCTGGCGACGGCGACGGCGCCGGCGGTCACGAACGCGTCCGCCACCGATCGCGCACCGGGACCGTCCAGTTGAACGACCGTGGGATCGATCTCGGAGAGTGATTCCGGGTCGAGGGGCCCGTCCAGACAGCCGAGACCGTCCGTACACGTGCCGACGTAGTGGAAGAAGTCGGCGCCGCCGGTGAGCGCTCGACGAAGCGTGTCCCGCGTCGGTTGGGCGAGTGTCTCGACCGTCGTCGGGACGGTCTCCTCGCGATCGGTGTAGGCCGCCGCGAGTTCCGCACCGAGCGCGGGGTCGACCGATGGACCGGTCGCGACCACGATCGACCTTCGTTCGGTTCCGCGTTCGAGCGAGCGGATCCGGTTCTCGTAGGCCGCAAGCCTGGCCTCGAAGTCGGCCTCCCGATCGACGCTGCCGACAGTTCCGTGCAGTGGCTGCGTGTCGAGCAGCGCCTGCTGCGGTGGCTTCGACTCGACGGGGGCCGAGGTCCCGTGACCCTGACTCGTCTGGGGCGTGTCGATTGCCGCCAGATCGTAACACAGGTGCGGTAGTGCGGGCGCGTACGACGGGTCGGGGGCCATCGTCATCCGGTACGGCCAGCCGGGGAGGATCTCGTCGACGGGATCCGCGGGGAGGTCGAGATAGGTGGCGACGCGGTCGGCGAGCGATCGATCCCGACAGGGTTCGAGGTCGATACCAGCCTCCGCCAGCTGGGTGTGTTCGGCGAGCGTCGGGGCGTCGGGTTGAATCCAGTCGACCAGCAGGTCGAGGAAGAACGTCCGTCTGAGTACCGTGGAGATCCCGGTAGCGAGCGACGGGTCGGTCGGGATCTGGTACGAGAAGTCAGCCGCCTCGGCGACGAGCCGCGGGGACCGATCCGACGTCGGGACGACTCGTGCACCCAGGAAGTACGCGACCGGGGCGGCGGTGTAGATCGCGTCGATCGTGTCGGGAACGAACAGGTCGAGTCCCGTCTCCGGCCGGTTCTCACGCACCGACTCGGGGACGACCGTCTCGTCGCCGACGCCTACCAGCGGTGGGTACCCCCGGTGACTCCGGTGGACGCGCGAGGGCCCCGTGGTCCGGAGCGCAGCGGACAGATTCGTGATCGCCGTCGCGAGACCGGTCGTCGTCGGTTCGATCGTGAGCCGGTCTCGCGGGACCTCGACCGTCGACTTGAATCCGATCGTCAGTGGGGTCGGGTGTGGAAAGGTGATCGAGAGTTCGCCCTGGGACCGATTTCGGATCCGCGCCTCACCGTCGAACCGGATCCGTGCGAATATTTCGCAGTCGTACTGGCAGTAGTACTCACCGGCCGGCAGTCGGACGGTGACGTCGTCCTCGAATCCGATGTCGAAGTGTTCGCCCTCGATCGGTTCGTCCCGATCGACGAAGCGGAGCGGGGCGTCACGACGTTCGAGCGCGATCACGTTCCTGAGGTCACATCGCAACTCGGAGACGCGCCCGGAGAGCGTCGCGTCGATCGGTTCCTCGAACGAGTGGGTCCACGAGAGTTCACTGAAGCCGGTGAGGTCACAGGTAAAGACGTTTCCGGCGCTATCCGTCGCTCGAAGGCTCGTCCCCTGCAGTTCGATGTCGACGGGGCTGTCGGACTCGTCGATCAGTCGATCGCTGGCCGCCGTCTCGGTCATGGCGACTCACCGACTTCGGTGTCGGTCGAATCGAACGGCGACTCGTCGGTATCGATCGAATCGGACGATGACTCGCCTGTTTCGGTGTCGGTCAGGTCGAACGACGGCTCACCGGTGACGAAGTCGAATCGGGCCCCGCCATCGACCCCGACGCCGACGGTCGCGTCCCAGTCGTGTGCCTCGCGGATCTGGTCGACGATCGCGAGGCCGAGTCCGGTGTTCTCCTCGGCCGTCGTGTATCCGGATTCGAAGATCCGCTCACGGTCTTCGGGTGGAATACCCGGTCCGTCGTCCGCGACGAAGAAGCCGTCCGGTGTGGAACCGAGTCGGACCGAAACGGTAGTATCCACCCCATCGTCCGTCGATGGATGATCGTCCGTCCCCGGGTGGTCGTCCGTCCCCGGGTGGTCGTCCGTCCCCGGGTGGTCGTCCGTCCCCGGGGATTCGCTAGTCGTCGACTGGTACGTCGAGTCGCGCTCGACACTGTCGTCGGCCTTCGGCCGACTGCTCGTGGAACCATGTTCCACGCTGTCGTCAGGGCGGGAACCGCCCTGACTGCTTGTCGAGCCGTGCTCGACACTGTCGTCGGCCTTCGGCCGACTGCTCGTGGAACCATGTTCCACGCTGTTTCGAAAGAGGTTCTCGAGAAGCCCCAGCAGTTGTCCGGGGTCGGCCTCGACGATGGCGTCGCCGTCGATCTCGATTTCGGCGTCGGTCGTCGAGACGTTGTCCCAGGCCTCCCTGGCGACGGTTCCGAGGTGGACGGGCTGGACCTCGTCGACGGTGTCACCGGCCCGCGCGAGTGACAGCAGGTCCTCGATGAGTCGCTCCATCCGGCGGTGTGCCTGTTCGATCGAGCGGAGCTCTGCACAGTCGTGTTGCTCCCGCGCGAGATCGAGGTAGCCAGCGGCGACGTTGAGCGGGTTTCGCAGGTCGTGGCTCACCATGCTGGCGAACTGATCGAGGCGCTCGTTCTTTCGTTCGAGTTCTCGTTCGCGGGCTTTGAGCGCCTCGAGATCGGTGTAGATCAGGTAGCCGCGGGTCACCTCGTCGTCCGACCGCATCGGGACGTTACGGAGCAGAAACGGTCGCGGCCCATCCACGGTCTGCCTGGTCACTTCGACGTCGGTCCGACGGCCGATCTCGTCAGTCGAGTGCGGCTCCGAAATCGAGTCTGTCGCCGACGGGCAGACGACCGACGAGACGGGTTCGTCGACGACGTCTGCGCCGGTAACGTCGAAGACGCTGACGAACGCGGAGTTGACGGCCTGGATCGTCTTGACGCCGTCTTCGACGCGGTAGGACAGCGCCGCGTCGGGAACGTTCTCGAAGAGCGCGGCGAACTGGTCGCGTTCCCGATCGCGCGCTCGTTCGTACCTGATCCGATCGAGGGCGCTGGTCGCGATCGAGACGAAGAGTTCACCGAACTCCCGATCGACCTGGGAGAACGCGCCGGGCTCGTGGTGGTGAAATTGTAAGACGGCCTCGCCGAACGGAATCGAGAGGACAGACCGGTACGGGCCGGTCGGGCTGGCGGCGGCCTCGGTTCGAACGTCGTCGACGACGGTCGTCGTTCCGGACGCAAGCGTGGTACCGGCAATACCACTATCGTCGGCCAGCGGCTCCGTTGGCCGGAGTTGCGCCGCGTACGCGGCCCGTGGAACGAAGACGTCCGCTTGGGCGGTCGCAACGATCGCCGCGTCGAAGTCGAGGACGTGCCCATCAGGAGTGACACACCGCTCGTAGAGCTCGTCTGCGGACTCACAGGCCTCGATCGAGTCCGCGAGCGTACGCAGTCGTGTCACTCGGTCGGCCAGTCCAGGGTGAGAGACGTCCTCGATCACGTCCGCCGCAGTTCCGTCCGCCATCTGCAACTGTATTATCGGGGATGTGTGATAAATATCACCCGTGCCGGCTGCCGAACGGACTACCGTTGTATCCGAATTGAATGCCGATGGTTCGTGAGTCGACCGGCGATTGGGGCCCGATTGGTGAGCTGAGACACGTGGCGTTCCCGAAACCTTTTGGCCTCCCCCAACCGGATATCAGCCATGAAGGAGTCACTGCTCGACGTTCTCTGCTGTCCGCTCGACAAACACGACCTCGAACTCGAGGACGCAGTCGGTGACGACGACGTCGAATCCGGGACGCTCGTCTGCACCGAGTGCGGCGAACGATATCCGATCGAGGACGGGATTCCGAACCTCCTGCCCCCGGACATGCGAGAAGAGACACCCGCCTGAGGTGTCACACACGTGCCCGAGTCGATCAGCGTTTACGTCAACCGGTCCGGCCACGGGACGATCGACGTCGGCCAGTCGACACTCTCGACCGACCGTGCGTTCGAGCTGAGCGTCGAAAACCACGGCGATCCGGTCCACCTCTACGTCAGTCCAGGGTCGACACTCGCCGACACACTCACCGTCCAGCGTCCGAACACGTACGTCGACGCCGACGAAACCGTCACTGTGCCGATTTCGGTCCACGGGCACGACGGACCGCTGTCCGGAACGCTCTCGCTCGAAACGCGATTCGGCGCCAACTCGACGGCGATCGACGTCACGCTGACCGGTGGCGTCGGTGACGACCGCCGCGTCGACGTCGACGAACGGCTCGCGACGCCCGCGACCGACGACCGGTCTACCGACCACCCGCTCGATCGGATAGGTGACGCGATCGGACCCGAAACGATCGCGCTGGGTGGACTCGCCACCCTCGCACTCCTCGTGGGACTCGCCACGGCAGCCGTCGTCGAGGGACCGTTCGCGATTCTCGGAATCGTCATGGTTTGTTCCGGTATCGCCGTCGGGGTCGCACTGCTCGTCCGTGATACCAGTCCGCCCGACGATCCCCGATCGTAACGTCCATTCTACCCGCCCACCCGTTCGTCCGCCCAGAACAGTGACTTCGCCTCGTCAAGGGACCCTGCAGGTGGGTCGCCGATTCCCACAGTGCGAGAATCGGCGAAAGCAGCACGCCTCGTCGGGCCCTTCGATTCCGTAATGTCACTCGGGGAAGTACTGGATGGAGAAGCACTGACTGGAAAACAGGCGGTTGCGATCTTCTTCGGCTGGCTCGGCCTCGTCGTCCTGGCGGGCCTGCTGCTCGTCGTGAGCCTCCCGTTCTGATCGACCGGAGTGCTCGTCGGTAACGACCAGCCGCCGCCTGCGGGGTTCGAACAGCCATCGTTATTATCCTCGCCGTTCCGTTCACGGTCGATGCCCGAGCTGGACTGGTTTCTCGACGTCTCTCAGTACGATCGGCCACAGGCTGTCGCCGAGCGCGCCGCCCGCGCGGAAGAACTCGGCTACCGGACGGTCACGGTGGGCGAGACGACCGGCTGGAACGTCGTCCCGGCGCTCTCGCTGATCGCCGACCGAACCGACGAGATCGACATCGGGACAGCGGTGCTGTCGCCGTACGGACGGTCGCCGGCGTTGTTGGCCCAGACCGCACTGACGCTCGCCGACGCGTCGGACGGGCGATTCCGACTCGGTCTCGGGCCAAGTTCGCCCGCGATCACCGAGCGCTGGCACGGCCGCTCGTTCGATCGCCCGCTGCGCCGGCTCCGCGAGACCGTCGAGCTCGTCCGGACGATTTCGACCGAGGGAACCTCGGCCTACCACGGCGACGTGATCGACGTCGACGGCCTCGCGTTCGAGCGACCACTGCCCGAATCGCCGCCACCGATCGACCTGGCCACGCTCGGGCCGACGGCGACCGAGCTTGCCGGCCGGTTCGGCGACGGGTGGCTGCCCCAGCTGTTCACCCGCGACGGACTGGAGACCCGCCTCGAGGATCTTCGCCGGGGCGCGAACCTGGGTGATCGAACGATCGACGACGTCCGCGTCGCGCCGATCGTCAGGTGCGTCGTCGACGACGATCCCGACCGGGCCCGATCGCTCGCCCGATCCGCCGTCGCGTTCATGCTCGGCGCGTACGGCCCATTCTACGGCAAGTCCGTCGCCGAACAGGGCTATCCGGACGTCGTCGAGGCGATCAGAGACGCCTGGGCCGAACGGGACACCGACGCGATGGCGAACGCGTTGCCGGACGACTTGCTCGACGAACTCGCCGCGACGGGGACGCCGGACGAGGTTCGCGAGTGGGTCGCCGACTACGCGGCCATCGACGGCGTGGACGCGGTCCAGGTCACGTTCGTCGACGGGATGGACGAAGCGGACAGAGAGCGGTCGCTCTCGGCGATTGCATCACTCGCCGAGTAACGGGTCGGACCGGTCGTCTCAGAAACCGAACGAATCGGACCGGCCGCCTCAGAAACCGTCGAATTCGGCAACTGCGTCGTCGCGATTGGCCACCCACTCGTCACTCGAAACGGTGTACCGAACCACGTCGACGAGTTCGTCACCAAAGGTGTCCCAGTTGCGAAGCGTTCCCTCTTTCCGCCCGCCGTGAGCCGTGACGTATCTCTCGATCGCCCGGTTCGACTTCTCGTTGTCGACGTGGGCGGTGACAGCGACCATGTCGAGATCGAGGCAGTCGAACGCCAGTTGCATCATCGCCGCGGCGCGCTCGCCGGAGTAGCCCCGGCCCCAGAACGGCTTCCGGAGCCAGGTGCCGAGGGTCATCGTCTTGCGGTCCCAGTCGACGTCGAACCCGGCGACGCCGGCGAACTCGCCGGCACCGTCCTCTCCATCGCGCGGCCGGATCACGTATGTCGCGCCCTCACCGGACCCGTACTGCTCGCCGACGTGCTCGACGAACTCGAGCGTCGCCTTCGGCGTCTCGTGGGGCTCCCAGGTGAGATACCGCGTGATTTCCTCGATATCGGGATCGGTACCGGCGTGGTCGTAGAACTCGAAGAGGTCGACCGTCTCCGGGGTGACGACGTCCAGCCGGAGCCGATCGGTGCGAATCGTATCGGGGAAGAGGTCGGTCATCGGTCGAACACGTACCCACGTCGTTCTCGGCGGACAGAATAAACCCTGGTGTCGATGATCGGTTAGTCGGCGTCGTCAGTTGCAGCCCGGTACTCGCTCCGGGAGATCGAGAACCAGTGGAGATCGACCGGCTCCCCGTCGATCGCGTGGGCGTGACGCAATCGGCCGTCGTACCGCCCACCGTGTGCCTCGACGTATTTCTCGATCGCGCGTTTCGACCGGTCGTTCCCGGCGACGCAAGACACCCCGAAGTGAGCCAGGTCGAGTCGACCGAACGCCAGCTCGAGCAGTGCACCCGCCCGCTCGCCGGAGTAGCCCCGTCCCCAGAACGGTTTTCGCAGGACGATCGCGGAGGAAGCCGCCTCGCGGTCCCACTCGACGAACAGAGTCGTCGTGCCGGCGAGGGTGCCTGCCATCGGTTCGTCACCCGTCGGGTAGATCGCGTAGGTGACCGCGTCGGCGTCGTCCCGGTTCGAGCCGGCATTTTCGACGAAGGCGCGGGATTCGTCGGGTGTGGCCGGCTCCGAGACCGGCACGTACTCGTAGACCGTCTCCGGGTCTGGATCGTCCGCGAACGCCTCGTAGTGCTCGAACGCGTCCGTCGACGCCGGGTCCACGACGTCGAGTCGGAGGCGGTCGGTCTCGAGTTGGTCCGGGAACAGGGTCGTCACGGCCGACTGTTCGCCCGAACCCACAAAAATGTAGGCGGCCGGCCACGAAAGCGGCCCCGCCCGATCCAGTGCGTCAAGTTGATAGTGCGACCGTCCTAGCTATTCATCAGTACCCGTGAGTGACCCGGACGCGATACTTCAGGCCGGCCGACACAGCGTGACCGCAGTCACCGGGGTGGCCGAGTCGATCCCGCGGCTGCCGCTGTCGGCCGCGAACGCGACGATGGGCGCCGTCGACTACCTCGCGTGGATCTCGATCGCCGCGTTCCTCGTCGCGATCGCGCTGGAGTGGCGAGACGAGATCGACGCCGCCCGCTACGTCGGCGCCGTCGCCAGCGTCCTCTTCGGGAGTTTCTGGCTGGCGATGGTCCCCTACTACTGGACGGAGATGCAGAGTCCGCTCGAGACGATGCTCGCCCTCGCAGCGTTCCCGCTGTGTCTGTACGCCACGTACCTCCTGTTCCAGGGCCGGGAGTCGATGCTCATCCTCGTCCGTGCCGTCGCCGTCATGGGGATCATCTACCTGCCAGTCGAGACGATCCCGCTCGCCCGCCAGTGGCTCATCGAGACGACCGCGTACCAGACCCACCTCGCGATGGACATCGTCGCGGAGAGTCCGGGCCTCGAAACCGGCGGCAACGGCTACCACAGCCGGTTCGCCTTCGACACCGACACCGTCCCCACCGGACGGACGACCTACATCGTGCTCGCGTGTACCGGCATCGGGAGCATGGCCATCTTCGGCGGCCTCATCGCCGCCGTCCGCGCGCCGCTACGTCGCAAAGCGGCAGGCTTCGTCGTCGCCGTCGGGATCATCTGGTTCCTGAACCTCGTCCGCAACGTCTTCATCTCGCTCGCCACGCCGTACGGCTGGTTCCAGCAGGACTTCTTCGTCTACCTCGCGACCGAGTGGATGGGGGCCGTTCCCGAGCGCACCTCGTTTCTGATCTCGCACAACGTCATCTTCCAGCCGGGCGCGGTGATCGCGCTCGTCGGGATCGCCTACATCGTCATCAGGATCGTCCCGGAGGTCGTCGAGCCGTTAGAGGAGGTGCTGTTCGTCCTCACCGGGACCGAGTACGACCTGGCCGAGGTGTTCGGACCCGAATCCGAAACGGGCAAGGCCGCAGGTGACTGACGGCTGGTGATGATGCAAGCGGGGGGACACCCCCTGTCGTTCGCCGAACGTGCCGTCTACGTCCAGCCCGCCGAGACGCTCGTCCTCGCAGACGTTCACCTCGGTCGGGGGGCGTCGTCAGCCGTCGACGCACCGATCGACGCCGCCGACGACCCCGTCGGACGCCTGGAGGACCTCCTGGGTCGGTTCGACCCGCAGACGGTCGTGGTCGCCGGTGATCTGCTCCACTCGTTCTCGTGGATCCCGGACGGCGTTCGCGAGACGGTCGCCGAGATCGAACGAGTCGTCGCTGGCGCCGAGGCGTCGCTCGTCTGTACGCCGGGCAATCACGATAGCGTCCTCGACGAAGCGTTCGACGGCGAGACCGCGGCCGCGTTCCAGCTCGACGACGGGGAAACCGTCGTCTGTCACGGTCACGAACGACCGCCCACCGAGTGCGTGTCCACCGGCAGCTCACCGCCGTCGCTGTACGTGATCGGCCACGACCACCCCGCGCTCTCGATCGACGGGCGAAAGTATCCCTGCTTTCTGTCCGTTCCCTCGGAAGAAGCCGCGGTAAGCGGCGATCTACTCGTTCTCCCGGCGTTCTCGCAACTCGCACGCGGAACGACGATCAACACGCGCCGCGCCCGGGACTTCCAGTCGCCGCTGGTGACCGGCGTCGGCGGGGCCTCACCGGCCGTCAGGGACGTCGACGGTGAGGAGACGCTCTGGTTCCCGCCACTCGACGAGTGTCGACACGCCCTCTGACCGCCGCGGGCGCCGTCTATCACCCCGAGCCGAGATCCGCCAGCAGCGTAGCCGCCGCGTCCCGTCCGCTTGCCATCGCCCCCTGGATCGACGACCAGCGCGTGTACTCACCGGCGAGGTAGACGGGGCCGTCGGGGGCGCGAACGTCGGGCAACCGGTCGTGGATCCCCGGCGGCTGGTCGAACTGGGCGAACGGGATCCGGTCGGTGTGCAGGCGTTCGAGGCCGTCGAACCGACGTGCCGGGAACCACGATTCGAGCGCGCGGCGGCTCCGCTCGGCGAGGGCCGCGTCGGTCGCGTTGGGAACACCCAGGTACGTCGCGCTGACCAGCGCGACGTCATCCGGCGAATACGACGGCGCCACGGCGCTGTGTGGGACGACGTGGTTGGGCCACGCTTCGCCCTCCCCGCGCTCCGAGGGCGGGTCGGCGTTCAGCACCAACCGACGGCCGACGTCCAGTTCGCCGCCCGGGAGCGCGTAGTACTGGGTGACACAGCCCCGTCCGTCGGTCGGGATGGCGTCGACGGCGGTCAGCTCGCGGGCGGTGGGCGGTTCGGTCGCGACTACCGCCGCGTCAGCGAGGCGGGTCTCGCCGCCGATCGACAGTTCGACGCCGCCAGTCCCGCCGGCGCCGTCGACCGTCTCTGCGGCGGGCTCCAGGCGGTCGACCGCCGTGTCGGTCTCGATCGTCGCCCCCGCGCGCCGTGCGCCTCGGGCCAACTGCGCGGGGATCGCGCCCATTCCCGACGCGGGGACGGCGGTGTGACCCTCGGCGAGGGCCTTGTAGACGTAGCGAAACACCCGTGCAGAGGTCGAAAGCGAGCGGTCGAGCGTGATCCCGCCGAGAAAGGGTGCCGCGAACCGATTCCTGAAGCGGGCCGAGAAGCCGCGCTTGGCGAGGAACGCCTCGATATCGCCATCGGGACCCTCGAAGATGTCCGCGAAATCGGTCCGCCCGAGCGCGAGCCGGAGTCGCAGAACGCGGAGTTTGTCCCCGACCGTGACGTCCGTGTTGCGCAGCGTCGCCGGAAGCGCCCTCGGCTCCCGGAGCGGATCGGCGAGGGTCGAGCGGCCGCTCGGGCGCGCGAGGCAGGCTCCCGGCGCGAACCGCCGGAGATCGAGCCCGTCCAGGTCGAGCTCGCGGCGGACGGCCGGATAGGCGGTAAACAGCACCTGGAATCCGCGGTCGAACCGGTAGCCGTCCCGTTCGCGGGTGGCCACGCGACCGCCGACGCGATCGCGCCGCTCTACGAGTGTCACGTCCGCACCGCCCGCAGCGAGGTGACGAGCGGCCACCAGCCCGGCGAGTCCGCCACCGACGACGATCACCGACGGGCGATCGGTCATACCGGAGCTGTTTGCGATCAGGTCACATAGGCCCCCCGACGCGGCCGATCCGGTGAGAATCGATCCGTCCGACGACGCGAATCCGTCTACCGCCAAGCTATCGTGGTTCGAACGTCGGCAGCGTCACCGTCTCGGACACCCGTTCGAACGTGACCGACACCGGTAACCCCCGTTCGACCGTTTCGGGCTCGCAATCGACGATCCGCGTGAACAGCCGCGGCCCCTCCTCGAGTTCGACGTACGCGGTGACGTAGGGAATCTCGTCGCGGAACGCGGGATTCGAAACCGGTCGGCGGATCACCGCGTGACTGGACACCGTTCCGAGCCCGGACGCCTCGACCCAATCGACCGATCCCCCACACGTCCCACACCGCGGTCGCGGGAAGTACTGCGTCGTGGCACACGTCTCACACCGCTGAACGACCAGTCGCCCCTCGTTGGCGGCGTCCCAGAATTCGCGCGCGTACGACGCCTCCGCGAGCGACGGGAGCGGTCGCGAGTCGGTCACGACCGATCACCTCGCTCGAGCACGAGCACGGAGCAGTGCCGAAGATTTTTCCCGTACGCCACGCCGCCAGCCCCGGTGACGACGCCACGGGTCGCCCCCCGAACCTGTCGGTCGTCGGCGTCGCGGCGGAGCTGTCGGATTCCCTCTACGAGCTGGACGAAGCCGGCCGCCATCCCCGGCTGGCCGGCCGAGAGTTGCCCGCCGGACGTGTTCAGGGGGACGTCGCCGTCGAACCCGAGGTCGGTGCCGGCGACGAACGGCCCGCCATCGCCTTTGTCACAGAGTCCGAGGTCCTCCAGTTGCATCGCGACGACGATCGGGTAATCGTCGTACACCTGCCAGCAGTCGATCGCGTCCGGGCCGACGCCAGCGCGGTCGTAGGCCGCTCGACCGGCGACGGTAACGCCCGTCGTCGTCACGTCCGGCGATCGCGAGTCGCCGTAGTTCGAGCACTCGCCGAAGCCGGCGATCTCGACCGGGTCGACGTCGAGCGTCGACGCCCGCTCGGCCGACACGAGGACCACGCCGAATCCCGCGTTGACCGGGATCACGCAGTCGAGCAGGCCGATCGGATCGGCGATCGGTGTCGCGTCCAGGTACGCCGCCAGATCGATCGGGTCGTCGAACCACGCACGCGGATTCAGCGTCGCGTGGCGTCGCTGGACGACGGCGATATGGCCCAGCTGTTCCCGCGTCGTGCCGTACTCGTCGGCATGGACGGTCTGGACGTGGGCAAGGCGAGAGTTCGGCCCCTGGGTGCCGAACGGGTCCATGTAGTTTCGCACGTATCCCCGGGGATCGCGCCCGAACAGTCCCGCCGAGGAGTCCGTCGGATCGACGGGTGCGTCGGCGCCGAGACACAGGAACGTGTCGACGATACCGGCGTCGATCGCCAGCGCCCCTTGTAGCACCAGGGAGACCGCGTTCGAGCCGCCGGTGTCGGCCGTGGTCGCCCAGCGAACGTTCTCGAAGCCGAGCGTCTCGACGAGGTGGCCGACGAAGTTAGCCGGGGTTTCGACCCCCGGCCGAATGACGCCGACGCCGTCGATCGCCGCGTGCGGGAGGCCGGCGGAGGCGAGCGTGCTCGCGGTCGCGTCCGCGTACAGCCGTTCGAGACTCCGCAGTTCGGCGGGATCGTCCGGCCGGCGCTTTGCCGTCTCGCCGATGCCGACGATCGCCACGTCTTCGAACGTCATCGCTCACCGACCGCGCTTCCTGCGATCGTGTCCCATCGTTTCTCGGGAGAGCGATTCACCGGCCAGTGAAATAAAGCGCAGGTGGGCGAACCGTCGATCGAGCGGTGTTCGACGCCGGACGCTCACGACGACAGCAATGGATAGGAATTTGGCCGCGGAACCGAACACCACGGTATGGAGACCACCGAGGCGTTCACCGGACTCGAGTGCCATGACTGTGATCGGTCGTACGCTCCGGAGGCGGGAACGCACCGCTGTGCGGACTGCGGCGGGATCCTGGATCCGACCTACGACTACGACGCGATCGACGTCACGCGAGAATCGTTGGCTGATCGCCCGTTCGACTCGCTGTGGCGCTACGCCGAACTCCTGCCGTTCGAGCGTGACGTAGCCGTGTCGATGGACGAGGGTGCGACACCGGCGGTCGAGTGCGAGACGCTCGCGGACGAACTCGGCGTCGGGGAGGTGCTGATAAAGGACGAGGGGCGAAACCCGACTGGCACGTTCAAGGATCGGGGCGCCTCGATGGCCGTGACGGCGGCGGTGGCCCACGGGGCGACCGACGTCGTCCTTCCGTCGGCCGGGAACGCGGGGCAAGCCGCCTCGGCGTACGCCGCTCGCGCGGGCCTGGACGCGCACGTCTTCCTCCCGTCGCGCTCGAGTTTCACGACGAAGGCGATGGTGAACGTCCACGGCGGTGATCTGACGGTCAGTGGTGGCCGCATCGGCGACGCCGGCGCTGCAGCGACGGACGCGATGGCCGAGCACGACGACTGGTATTCGCTGTCGTCGTTCGTCACACCCTATCGCCACGAGGGAAAGAAGACCATGCTCTACGAGCTGGTCGAACAGCGCGACTGGCAGGTGCCGGATGCGATCGTCTATCCGACCGGTGGCGGCGTGGGCCTCGTCGGCATGTACAAGGCGGCCCGCGAGTGGCGCGAACTCGGCCTGATCGACGAGATACCCGCGTTCTACGCCGCGCAGGCGTCGGGCTGTGCGCCGATCGTCGAGGCGTTCGACGCCGGCCGAGACGAACACGAGCCGATCGAAAATCCGGATACCATCTGCGGCGGTATCGAAATTCCGGATCCGGGTGCGAGCCGGTGGATTCTGGACGCCCTTCGCGAGAGCGGAGGCGGAGCCGTCGCCACCGACGACCACGAGATCTTAGACGCCGCGGTTGCCGTCGCCCAGAACGAGGGTCTCGAGATGGCGCCAACCTGTGCTGCCGCGGCGAGCGGGGCGTGGGCCCTCGCCGAACGGGGTGAGTTCGACGCCGACGACACGGTTGCCATCGTCAACACCGGCGCCGGGAACAAGAACGCCGACGTCCTGCGCAGTCACCTGATGGGACAGGGAATCTAGGACGAGGTCCCTGTCAAGACCGACGAGATCCGTCTCGGCGGAAATAGACAGGGCCGTACAAGACATGAACCGTGACCAGCGGAGAAGAATCGGTTGCAGACTGGGACGACGGAACCACTGTTTCACGTCGACGTGGCGCTGCCCGAGCTCTGCTGACCGCCTTCGTCACCAAAGCGGGAAGCCAACCGGCACGACGACCGACCGGAGGAGATCCGTGTCCGCTCCTCCGTCCGCACCAGTTCCGTTCGCCGAATCAGTCGATCCCGAATCGGCGTTTCCTGGTGAATCGCCGGCGTCTCCTGATGAGTCGTTCCCGGGAGCACCAGCTCCCCCGTTACCGTTTCCCTGACCACCAGTACCCGGTGAATCGGTACTGTTTCCGGGGACGCCAGCCCCCGAATTACCGTTTCCCGAACCACCCGGTGTCGACGATCCGCTACTGTTCCCGGGGGCGCCGGCCCCCGAATTACCGTTTCCCGGTTGGCCGTCTCGCAACCCTGGCGGGTCGACACCGGCCATCTCGGTCGCGATTTCGGCCACTTCCGGGCCAGTCAGTTCGGAGGCGTTCGCCCGTAGTGTCTCCAGACGCTCGGTGTCCACCCCGACAGCTCGAGCGTGGTCACTAGTTTCCTCGATCGACGCGTTGAGCGAATCGAGTTGCATCGTCAGGCGAACCAGCGTCGCCCGGCGGGCCGGGGCCGGTAACGACGAGTTCGTGTCGACCGACGCCGACAGCTTTCTGGCTTCCTCGTACTCCGCTTCGAGCGCTTCGATACGCTCACGGACGAGTGCCTCCTTGTCGGCCGATTCGTTGAGCGATTGGTCGAACATCCCACGGTCGATACTCCCGTCGGCGGACGCCGAACTTGCCTGCATGAACGCGCCGATACTGTCACCCATCGTCGACTCGTTGTCGGCGGACGATGCGGGCGCGTCACTCCCCACCCCGACGACCCCCACTGACGTGAGCGCAAGCGCACCGACGACGAGTGCAGCGACGAGCGCGATCCGATGTGTCGTCATCGAGTGTCCATTCTACTGGTCGTCCATAAAAGGATAAATCTTCGTTCGAAGCGTTCAGACCGTTCGAACCACCGTTTACTGGCGACGATTCCGTTCCCGGCTGCCTGTTGGTTTCGGTGATTTGGAGTGGGGTGTGTCGCCTCGGTCCGGAACGACGATCGAGCAGTTCACTCGTCTCACGGACGCGAAAGAAGTGCCTGAAAGCCCTTCGACGTAAAGGTTCCCGCACAACGGTTATCTGTGACCGACCCCTGTTACCATATGGCATGTTCGAGCGGTTTTCGCAACACTACTACCTGGGTCGTCTCTACGTGACGCCGACCGAAACCGACCGGGTCACCATGGAACGAACCCAGCACGAGCGCGTCAACGAACAATTGTACGCGAGCGGTGACGGCGTCGAACGACTCGATACGCCGCTGGTGATGAAACTCGAGACACAGCACTTCCCGGTTCACGGAACCGAATCACTCCCGGCGAATACGCTCGCCGTCCCGACAGCCGTCCTCGAACAGACGGAGATCGACAACCCGCCAGCGCTCTCGTCGGTCTTTCTCGCCAGTCGCGACCGGGCTCGCCAGCTCCTCCAGTTCGCGGGCTGGGATCCCGACACCCCAGTGCGCGGGGACGAGCCCGACGGAACCCCGCCGGCGGGAATGTAAGGCCACCACGTTCGCCGAGACGCACGGCGCCACGCCGCCCGTCGGAACCTAGAAGTACCAGCGCCGCCCGGATTCGATCGATGTCGAAGCTCGACGAGTGGCTGGGCCGGGCGTCGCTCAGGGACCGCATCGACGAGCTCGAAACCGAGTGTGAACGCCTGCGTGAGCGCTACGAGGCCGAATCGGATCGTCGTCGCGAGGCGGTTCGGGAACGCCAAACCGCCGAGGAACGGGAAAACCGCCTCGAAGACCGGATCGCACAGCTCGAGGGCGAGCTCGAGCGGCGCGACGACAGCGGCGACGACCTGACGTACCGACGTCGTGAGACACTCCACGATAGCCGGCTTGCGGACGTCCTTGCCCGGCTCGAATCGCTTCGTGCAGCGCCGGAATCCGTCCTGACGGCGTCGGTCGAACCGGACGCCGTTCCGGAGTCGGTGGCGTCCGCGCTGGGCGATCGAGCCCGCCTCGCGGCCGACGCCGCGCCCTGCCTCGTCGTCGCCGACGATGCCGGCCTCGTCTCGGTCGCTCTCGACGGCCCGCTTCCCGTCGACGTGGAACCGACCTGGAGCGACCGCGTCGAGCTCGACACGGCTCGCTTCCGGCCGACGGGACCACATCTCCTGGCGCTCGTCCGGGCCGACCGGTTCGCGATCGGGCGCTACGACGGTACCGAGCGAGTCGAGTACGCCGGGTTCGAGAGCGACGTCAAGGGCGCCCACTCGAAGGGCGGTTTCTCCCAGGCACGATTCGAACGGATTCGAGACGAACAGATCGACGACCACGTCGCCCAGGCGAGGGCGGCGATCGAAGACGTTCGCGACGAGGCGGCCGACCTGCCCCTCTACCTGGCCGGCCAGCGCGACGTCCTCGACGAACTCGCAGACCAGCTGGATCCGGGCCCCGACGCCCTCGCGGCGGTCGACGCGACCGGCGACACGGAACGTGCCCTCGACGACGCCCACCGCTCGTTCTGGTCGACGGAGTTGCTCGTCATCTAGCCCACTGGCAGATTGGAGATCCGTCGTGGCTTTCGACGGGTGACACAGGTCACCGCATCTCGAACGTCTAAGTACCGGGTCGACAATGTGACGGTATGCGCGTCGCACTCCTCGCCCACGAGCAGTTTCCCGACCGGGCCAAGACCGCCCAGGGCATTCTCAGGTACGCAGACTACGACGTGGTCGCCGTCCTCGACCGCGACACGGCCGGCGACCGCGTCGCCGAGCACGTCCCGGACGTCCAGGACGCCCCGATCGTCGCGGGGATGGACGACGTGGACGAGTCGATCGACGCGCTGGTGATCGGCATCGCCCCGATCGGCGGCGGCTTCGAGGAGTCCTGGCGACCGGACGTCCGCGCCGCCCTCGAACGCGGCTGCGACGTCGTCTCCGGACTCCACTACTTCCTCGCCGAGGACGAGGCGTTCGCCGCCCTCGCCGACGAGCACGGCGGCGAGATCTGGGACGTCAGGAAGCCGCCCGAAGACCTCACGGTCAGCGAGGGTGTCGCGGCCGACGTCGACGCCGAAATCGTCTGTACGGTCGGCACCGACTGCTCGGTCGGCAAGATGACGGCCACGATGGAACTCGTCGAGGCCGCCCGCGAGGCGGGCCACGACGCGGCCGTCATCCCGACGGGCCAGACCGGTATCGTGGTCGAAGGCTGGGGTAATCCCGTCGATCGCGTGATCAGCGACTTCACCGCCGGTTCCGTCGAGCAGATGATCGTCGAGAAGGGCGACGAACACGACCTCCTCGTGGTCGAGGGGCAGGGCAGCATCGTCCACCCGGCGTACTCCGCGGTCACCTGCGGCATCCTCCACGGCGCGATGGCCGACCGGCTCGTCCTCTGTCACGAGGCCGGCCGCGAGCGGATCCACGGCTACGAATCCTTCGCCCTCCAGCCGATCCCGACGTACGTCGACCTCTACGAGTCGCTCGCCGCACCGGTGAACGAGGCCGAGGTGGTCGCGGGGATGCTCAACACGCGGAACGTCGACGGCGACGACGCGGCTCGGGAGGCGGTCGACGCCTTCGCCGACGAACTGGGTGGACCCGCGACCGACCCCATCCGCTTCGACGCGGCCGAGGTCCTGGAGGCGATCGTATGAGCCTCGAGACGAGTTTCGAACGGGTTTCGCTGCCCCTCGAGTTCCCCTTTACCATCGCGCGAGGGACGCAGACGGCGGCCGAGAACGTGATCGTCCAGGTCGAGGACGACGATGGGCGCGTCGGGATCGGCGGCGCCGCACCGTCGCCACACTACGGCGAGACGGCGGCGACCGTCGAGGCGGTGCTTCCCTCGCTGCTCGAAGTCGTCGAAACCGTCGGCGACCCCCACCAGCTCGGCCGGATCGAGCGCCGGATGCGTGCGGCAATTGCGGACAATCCGGCGGCACGCTGTGCGGTGAGTATCGCCCTGCACGATCTCGTTTGCAAGCGCCTCGACGTCCCGCTCTATCGCTACTGGGGACTCGATCCGACCGAGACCGTCACCTCATCGTACACCATCGGCATCGACGATACCGAGCGGATGCGCGAGAAGACCGAGATCGCGCTCGATCGCGGCCACGACACGCTGAAGGTCAAGCTCGGGACCGACAGAGACGTCGAGATCGTCGAGACCATCCGCGACGTCGCGCCGGACGTCCGTCTCTACGTCGACGCGAACGAGGCCTGGACGCCGAAGGAGGCCGTCCGCACGATCGAACGGCTCGCCGCCTACGACCTGGAATTCGTCGAACAACCCGTGCCTGCCGAGAACCCGGAGGGGCTTCGATACGTCTCCGAACACAGCCCGCTCCCGATCGCAGCCGACGAGTCGCTCATCACGGTCGACGACGTCCCCCGGGTCGCCGATCGCTGTGACGTCGCGAACCTGAAGCTGATGAAGTGCGGCGGCCTCCGGGAGGCGAAACGGATCGTCCACGCCGCCCGCGCCCACGGGCTCCAGGTGATGTGCGGCTGCATGTCGGAGTCCAACGCCTCGATCGCCGCGGCCTGTCACCTCGCACCGCTGCTCGACTACGCCGACCTGGACGGCTCGCTCCTGCTCGACGACGACCCGTACGATGGCGTCCCGCTGCCCGGTGGCCGGATCGACCTCGAAGCGATGGATCGACCGGGAACCGGCGCCGGGACGCAGTAGGCCAGTGTCGGAGCCGATCTTCAAACTGCGACCGCGCAGTGCGACACAACACGGTGTCACCGCAGAGCGAAACCACACGGAGCCACTACAGAGCGACACCGCATTTTATGCCGACACGGACGGAACCTGGTCGCTGATGAGTGATCTCACAGCCGACCTGCAATCCGCGTACGAAGCCGCCGGCTACGACGTCAGCGAGGTAACGACGAACCGCGACCTCGTCAGGATCGTCCTCGCCGAGGACGCGGGCGCCGAGGCGGTTCGGTCGATCGTCGCGGAGACACTCGACGAGGAACCACGATTCGGCGTCGACGTCGCCACGGAGGCCGTCGACGGCCAGGACGGCGTGTCGACGGTCGTCTCGTTCCGGGACCGGTAGGGCGTCGTCCGCCGATCAGTTGGTCTGTTCCGTCTCGCGGAGGATGAACGGTCCCATCGCGAGTGTTCGCTTGGCCACCGTGACGATGCGAACGATGAACGTAATGAAGATGACGAACGGCGAGAACCCGACGACGACCCCGGCGCTGACGACCCAGACCAGGTGGGAAACGCCCAGCGTCGACCCGACGAACGTGCCCGCGTCGACGTACATGATGAACATCGCCATCACCGTGAGCGCCGGAATCGAGGCGTACAACAGCGCGCGCGAGAGGTTGATCAACTCCCACTGGAAGTAAAGCGTCTTGAAGTGCTCGCGGGTCGGCCCGAAGAACGTCAACAGGTCGACGGCGGTATCGATCTCGGCGTCGACGTCGTCGGGCAGTTCGTGTTCGTCCCGGAGCGACCGCCCCTGGTGGATCAGCCGCGAGTACTCGAAGTGCATCATCACCCAGATGACGTCGAACGTACCGAACTGTGCGGACGCGAGCATCTCGTGCACCTGGTCGGCCACGTCGCCCAGCGTCGTCGCGTACGCGTCGATATCGTCACGGGCGTCCGCGTCTGCACTCGAACCGACCGCCTGAAGCGTCCCGGCCTGGTCGCTGATCCCGGCGAGCAGTTCCCTGACGAAGACCGACGGCTCCGGTTCGGTGATATCGATTCCGATCGACTCCTCGACGTCGCGCTGAAACGTCATCGCCGCGTCCATCCGGTCGCGCTGATCGCCGACCGCGCCGAGTTCCTGCGAGAGGACCAGTTGATTGATCGTGACGACGATGGACGTGCCGGTGATGATCGCCCCGATGAACGCGGTGAAGAAGAAACCCATCCCACCCTGGGCCTCGTTGATCTGCCGGAGCGGCGTGAGCCCGAGGCGACTCGCCAGGACGAGCGCGGCGTAGACGACGAGCAGAATAACGGCGGAGAGGAGCCAGCGATTCATCCGAAGCAACAGGTACTCTCGGAGACCACGCAGGCGGCCGCCGTTCCGGCCCTCGGCAGTCGAGACCATAGTCAATTCGAGGATACCGGCCTGCCGGCCGGTCTGTCACCGGATACGACCGGCGTCGTCAAAATACCTCGCCCGACGAACTGGGCACCGGACTGCGGATTTCACAACTGCGGGTCACACACCTACCGTGGATCCGTCGGTTCGACACCGTAGCGCGCTTGCACTCGTTCGACGACGACTCCGTGGAAGGCGACCAAGAGCGCGACCGAGACGACGATGAGGACGACCGCGAGCGGTGTCGACATGAGCCCCAGGGCGACGATGAGCGTCGTCGCGCAGGCGGCCGGGTGGTTGGTGTTCGACCAGAGCATGCCGATCGTCGTCAGTACCATCGCGACGAGCCCCGAGAGGACCAGGCGCCCCACGGCTGGTGAGAACGGCGTCCCCGCTTCGAACGCGTCCACGGAGACGAGGCCGTCGGCGAAGACGACGTACGTGGCCAGGCCGGCGACCGCCGCGATGGCGTGGCCGCCGACGACGTGATAGGCACCCTCCGCTCGCGGGTTCTCGCCCGTCGCGAGCAGGTACGCCGACGGACCCAGACTCGGAAAGAGGATCGGCTGACCGGTCACCCAGGCCAACCCGCCGAGCATCGTAACGTGCAGGGCAACGTTGATCCCGGCACTGACGTCGTCTCTGAGCCCCATCCGGCGCGTCGACGACTCGCGGCAGGATAAGTAGGAGGTCGATACGCGAGAAGATCAGGTCCCCTCGTCGTCCGAATCGGTCACGTCGAAAGGGCCCTCGTCCGCCGCCTTCGCTGGCAGCATTGGCCCGGTCGAAGCGGTTCGGCGCGTGATCGTCGCCGTCCGCAGGATGTAGGCGGCCAGCAGCGCCACCGGCGCGATGGCGATCGTCACGATGACGCTCACGACCGCCGGCAGCGCGGTGTAGGAGAGTGTCGGCCCCGCCGCGTCGGCGTAGGTGACGCCGAGTAACACGGCGGCGAGGATCGACGGGACGCCGAAGCCGATCGTCAACTGGGAGAATCGCGTCAGTTCCCGCTGGAGATACGTCGTCTTGACGTGTTCTCTGGCGACGGCGAATAACCGCAACCCGGAGCGGATGTCGTCGAAGGCGTCCGTCGCCTCGGGGTTGAGAGTGTCCTCGCGTGCGGCCCGCAGGTGCTCACCGGCGTACCGGTACCAGCCGTCGTCGAACCGGGCGGCGAGCGACAGCGTGTCGAACGCGTCGAACGAGGTCGAATCCAGCGCGTCGTCGATTCGATCCGTATCGTGGCGCAACTCGGCGGCGTAGCGCTGCACCGATAGGTCGGTCGACGCACCCGCCGACCCGGCAGTAGATTCGTGTGCCTCCGTCGATCCATCGGCCGGTTCGTGAGCGTCCGTCGACTCGACGGCCGATTCGAGCGCACCCGCTCGCCGGTTCACCGTCTCGACCAGCAGCTCGAGCAAGGCCGCTGGTGCCGCCGGGGCCGCGGGGACGCCGGCGAGTTCGGCGATATCGTCGCGGACAGACTCGACGCCCTCGAGGCGATCTTCGGCCGTCCCTGCGGCGACGAACTCACTCGAGAGAATCAACTGGTTGATCGAGACGACGACCGTCACCAGGGAGAACGAGCCGGCGATCAACCCGCTCGCCACCCGCGTCATCGCGCCCGGGTTGGTGAACGATATCGCCCCGATCGCCTCGAGAACGAGCGTCGCCAGCAAGACGACGAGAACGAGCACCGTCGCGACCACGAGGCGGTCGCCATCGAGCAGGAACCACTCCAGCACCCGACCGAGCGGGGACGCGTCGTCGAGCGACGACTCCGCGCCGGTCGTCCGACCGGGCGCCCCGCTGTCGTCGGCGTCTGCGGCCATCGGGGGAAAGTTTCGGTGGGCGGCCGCAAAAGGCTCGGCGTTGCGACGTGCGCATGCGCTGCGTACCGGCTCCGGTCTGATGGGCCAGCAGCCCGTAAGCCGGGTAATCCGGCGGGGGCAGGCTGTAGACTGAAATGGAATCGCGGTGTCGAAGGGGTATGCCCAACGGGGAGTCGTCGATGTCCGCAGAGGAGTCGTCGATACCCGACGGGGAGCCGTCGATGTCCGCGGGGGAATCACCACGACCCGGGAGGCGTCGCTGGCTATCCGTCGTCGGCGCCAGCATCGTCGGGGCCACACTCGCCGGCTGCCTCGGGGGCGGTGGGCCATCGTACGAATCCGGCTCGATCCCGGCAGTCAACGGCAGTAATCGAACCGCCCAGCAACAGGTCGCGGCGACTGCGAGCGCGACCACGAGCACCGCAAGCGGCGTCTCACCGGTGGAATCGCTCTCGCTTGCCGAGCACTCGTTCGTCTACGAGGGCGGCTATCAGGGATCGACGATTCAGGGAACCGTCAGGAACAGCGGAGACAGCCAGGCACAACTCGTCGAGGTCCGCACCAGAGTGTACGACGAATCCGGGGCCCAGCTCGGGCAGTACATGGCCAGAACCGGAGACCTCGCCGGTGGCGACAGTTGGGCGTTCACCGTCATCATCCTCGAGAATCCAGCAGTGCTCGATCGCTACGAGATCACCGTCCTCGGGGTTCCCGGGTGAGTGAGCCCGAGGGAACGCCGGAACGATATCGACGAAGCGAATCGAGCAGACGGTCCCGACGACTCGGCGAACGACGACACGCCGAGACCGTCGAGCAGACACGCTTTTCAGCGTCCATCGCTTACCCGTGGGCAGATGGATTCCGCGGCTCTGCTCAACCTGCTCGGGAACGAGAATCGCCGGCGGATTCTCCGGCTTCTCTCGCGGAAGCCCTGCTACGTGACCGAGATTTCCGAGTACCTGGGCGTGAGCCCCAAGGCCGTCATCGAACACCTCCGGAAACTAGAAGAAGCCGGCCTCGTCGAGAGTCGAACCGACGACCAGCGACGCAAGTACTTCCACATCGCCCGTAACGTCCGCCTCGAGGTGAACCTCTCGCCGTACGGCTTCGCCAGTAAGAGCGCCTACCCCGAAGGGACGAACGTCGACATCACGAGCTGTCGTCACCTCAGCCTCGACGTCGGCCGCGAAGACGACGACGCGCTCTCGGGGCTCCTCGGCCAGCTCGAACGCCTCGAACGCCTCGAGAACGAGCTCTCGCTGGCTCAGCGGTGGGTACAGGGACAGCTCTGTGAGGTACTCGACGAAATCTCAGAGTCGGTCGGCTCGAACGGTGACAGTCGGGTCTACGCGGACCTCCTCGCGAGTATCCGCCGCGAACCAAAGAGCGTCAGCGCCATCAGCGCAGACCTAGACGCCCCGCGCGAGGTCGTCGCAGAACTCCTGGAGGCGATGGCCGATCGGGGCATCGTCCGCCGGACCGAGCGCGGCTGGGAACTCACTCAGCAATCGACGGTGGCGTAACGCGATCGTCGAACGGACGATAGTAGATAGACCGCCCGATCTGGCGATCGACCCGTACTCTTCACGGTTGCCGTGTTGTTACTCCCCGCTACAATCGACGGATTTGCGCTCGCAGCAGTCGTCGTGTTAGGGTTCCCGCGTCAGCCCAGCACGGAGGTCTCGGCCGAAGTAATAGCCAAAGAGACAGGCGAGCAGGCCAGTCGCGAGCCCGACCAGCACGAGTCGACTGCTGAACCCGCCGACGATCACGACGAAGTAATCGAACAGCGCCGTCACGCCGCCGACGGCGCTTCCAGCAGCGACCATCTCCGTGTAGCGTCGCTTCGACGTCACGGCGCCGATCAAGAACGCGACGGCGAACAGCCCAATGAGCGAGCCAGCGATGGGAATCGTCAGGCCGCCGCCGACGTAGCCGACACCGAGCGCGGCGACGAGTCCGAGGAACGCTCGAACCGAGAAGACCGACGACAGACTGAGCGACGGCAGCGATGGCGTGAGCCGCGTTCGCCACGAGCGGCCCGCGCCCGTACGCTCGTCCGACTGGTCAGCTTCGGTCTCACTGGGGAACGCCCCATTCAGTCCGGCGTCGGCAGCGTCCGTTTCGGAGTGGGCTGGTGCTGCAGAGTCCGTTTCCGCGGAATCGAGTCCGGCGTCGCCGACAGCGCCCGTCTCCGAGAGCAACTGCTCGGTCTCCGCCAGAATCTCTTCCGTCGAACGCGTCTCCGAGACGGTGTCCTCTGACTCGCCGGCCATACCACTCCTTCGGCGTCGACCGGGATGGGTTTTTCCCACCACGCGAGGGATCTGTGTCGCTCCCGAGCCGAGTGACGTCCCATCAGGCTGGGTGACGGCTCCCGTCGCCGTCGTTCCCGGTCAGACTGGCGGCCCCAGCGTATAGGAGACTGCGCGTCCGAACCGAGGCCATGGAGTGGGTGGTGGCGATCGTGATCGGACTCGGCGGCTACGCGGCCGCCGGGATCGCCGGCGGGCTGGCACTGACCATGGAACGCCAGCCCGAAACCGTGGGGCCGCTGTTCGGCGCCGTCCGAGTGATCGGTCTCGTCATCGCCGGGCTCGCGGTGGTTTTCGCCACGCTCCTCGTCGGCCACGGACTGCTCGCCCTCGTGTGAAGGCCCACTCACTGTCGAAAAGGTGGGTTCAAGTCGTCGCGCAGACAATCGCCAGGTATGAATCCAGGCGACCGGATCCGCGTCGAACGGGCGGATCGAACCGTCGAAGGGGTCTGTCTTCCCTCGAGTACGCCGGACCACCTCGTCGTCAAGCTCGATGGCGGCTACAACGTCGGCATCGAGCGCGACGAGGCCAGCGTCGAAGTCCTCGAGTCGGACGTCCACGACGTCGGGGCCGGTGACGGAGCCGACGACGCGACGTCCGAGATCGCGTTCGACGACTCGCTCCCGACGATCGCACTGCTCTCGACCGGTGGCACCATCGCCTCGACCGTGGACTACCGGACGGGTGCCGTGACCGCCCAGTTCGACGCCGAGGACGTGCTTCGCGCCGTGCCCGAACTCGCCGGGCGAGCGAACTACCGCGGGCGCGTCGTCTCGAACATCCTCTCAGAGAACATGGAACCGGCGATCTGGCAGGATCTCGCTCGGGCCGTCCACGAGGAGATCGACGCCGGCGCCGACGGCGTCGTTATCATGCACGGCACCGACACCATGCAGTTCACCGCCGCCGCACTCTCGTTCATGCTCGAAACGCCGGTTCCGATCGTCTTCACCGGCTCGCAGCGCTCGGCCGACCGACCCTCCTCGGACAACGTCATGAACGCCGTCTGCGCGGTCGAAGCGGCCAAAGCCGACTGTGCCGAGGTCCTCGTCTGTATGCACGGAAGCGAGTCGGACGACACCTGTGCGCTCCACCGGGGCACCCGCGTCCGGAAGAACCACACCTCGCGACGGGACGCCTTCGAGACCGTCGGCGCCGAACCGCTCGGCACCGTCGACTACCGGGCTGCCGACCTCCGGCGGGACGAAGACGGCCAGGCGATCGATTCCCCCGAGACGGACGCCGTCACGTTCCACGGCGACTACCGCGAGCGTGGTGCTACCGAGCTCACCCTCGCCGACGACCTCGAATCCGACGTCGAACTCGTCAAGTTCACGCCCGGGATGGACCCGGCGTTCCTCGACGTGGTCGAGGGGAAAGACGGACTCGTCGTCGAGGGGACCGGCCTCGGGCACGTCCACACCGACTTCATCCCACGCATCGAAGCACTGATCGAGGACGGAACCACCGTCGTCGTGACCAGCCAGTGTCTCGAGGGGCGTGTCTGCGATCGCGTCTACGACACCGGCCGCGACCTGTTGGACGCCGGCGTGGTCGAAGCCGGCGACACCCTCCCGGAAACCGCCCTCGTGAAACTCATGTGGGCGCTCGAAAACGCCGACGGCGAGGCCGTCGACGAGATTATGAGCCGGTCGATCGCCGGCGAACTGCAGGAACGATCCGTGCCGTGGACCTGACCCGTCGACAATCCGCGCACTACGGGTGCCGAACGGACTAGTCACCAGCGGGGACACGCGAGCCCACCCACACCCGATTACAACTGACCCAATGACACACGCGACCGACATCGAGATCCGACGCGCAACGCACGACGACTACGAGGGTGTCGCCGCCTTCACCCGCGATCTCTGGGACGACCGCGGCGGCGACTACCTCCACCACGTCTACCACGACTGGCTGGAAGACGAGACCGACGACCACAAACGAACGTTCCTCGCGACCGTCGGCGACGACGTGGCGGGAATCGTCCAGGCGGTCATGCTCTCGTCCGACGAAGCCTGGTTCCAGGGCATGCGGGTCAACCCCGAGTACCGCCGACAGGGTGTCAGTCGCCGGCTCAACGAAGCCGGCTTCGACTGGGCGATCGAACAGGGCGCGACCGTCGGGCGCTTGATGACGTTCTCCTGGAACGTCGCCGCCCTCGGTGCCGCCCGCGCCGGTGGCTTCGCCCCCGAAACCGAGTTCCGCTTCGCCCAGCCCGACCCGGATCCCGACGCCGACGGCCCCCACACCGTCTCGGCCGACCCGGACGCAGCCTGGCGCTTCTGGACGACGAGCGACGCCCGTACTCACCTCCGTGGACTCACACTCGACGCCGACGAGTCCTGGGCCATGCGCGACCTCACCCGCGACGACCTCGCCACCCTCGCCGACGACACCGCCGTCTTCGCCGTCGACGGCGACACCGGCGTCTCGGGAATGGCCTACCGATGCCGCGACTACGAACGTGAAAACGACGACGGCGAGACGGTCCACTGGGCCGAATACGGCGTCGGCGCCTGGGCCGACGTGCCCGCCGCGAAATCCCTCTTCGCCGCCATCGCCCGCGACGCCGCCGAACTCGGCGCCGACGAGACGCGCGTGCTGATCCCCGAAACCGTCACCGCCGTCAGCGACGCCTCCTACGCCGGCGCCGACCTCTCCGACGAACCAGACTTCGTCCTCGGGATCGACCTGACGAACTACTAACGAACTTTTCCCACTACAAACTTTTGCGCTGCGGGCCGGCGGAGCCGGCCCTCGGCAAAATCTTCAAAAGAGCCGGAGGCTCTTTTGGACCTCGCGGAAGCGAAGCTTCCGCTTAGCTTTGATGAAAAGCACTCCTCCCCCACCTACGGTGGGGTCGTCGGCCCGCTCGCTCACTGCGTTCGCTCGCGGAACGGGTGACAATACCGCACACAGAAACTAGGCGCATCGCGAATTCGCAGCCATTCGAGACTCAGCATCCAGCGGATCACGGCTCAACCGATTCAGAACCCGTCCGCCGAACGAACTACCCGCCGCTGACCGGCGGAAACATCGCGAGCTCGTCGCCGGCTTCGAGCGTCGTCTCCAATCCCTCCTGCTGGGTATGGATCTCGCTGCCGTTGCGGAGGACGTTGATCCCATCGCTGAGGGTACCATCCTCGTCGAGGACGCGATCGCGAAGGTCGCCCCGGCCGTCGAGGAGGGCGTGCAGGGCGTCATCGACGGTTGCCCCGGGTTCGACATCGACGGCCACGTGTCTGTCGCCGGCGCGTTCGGCCAGGTCGGCGAACAGCTTCCACTCCATACGACTCCGTTTCGGTCGGGAAGAAAAGTAGCTACCGCTCTCGGGTGGCGATTTCTCTCTCAGTCGGTCACCGAACGGAGTCGCATTTCGATCACGACGAGGTGGCGACGCGAGACGGCCGCCTTTTTGTGGTGGGCGACGAATCCGCGGCTATGACCCAGCCACACCTGCTGGTCGACGAGGGAGACGTCCACGATCTCGCGCTCGTTCCGGGCGATCCGGGACGGGTCGACCGCATCGCGAGCCACTGCGACGAGGCCGAGACGATCGCGGAGAACCGCGAGTACCGGGTCGTCAACGCGACCTACGAGGGTCGCGACCTCACCATCTGTTCGACAGGGATCGGCTCGCCGTCGGCAGCAATTGCGATCGAAGAACTCGCCGCGGTCGGCGTCGAGACGGTCGTCCGGGTCGGAACGACGGGTGCCCTCCAGGCGGACCTCGAGATCGGCGACATGATCGTCGCGACCGGTGCGGCGAAGGACGAGGGAACGACCAAGCGCTACGAAGAACAGACGATCCCGGCCGTTCCAGACTACGAGGTGCTCTCGGCGCTCGTCGACGCCGCCGAGGCCGAATCCGCGGACGTCCACGTCGGTCCCGTCGCGACCGACGACGCGTTTTACGCCGAGACGGACGAGTACGTCACCGCCTGGGAAGAGGCGGGCATGCTCGCCGTCGAGATGGAAGCGGCGGCCATCTTCACGCTCGCCCGCCGGAAAGGCCTGCGCGCCGGCGCCATCTGCACCGTCGACGGCAACCTCGTCGAGGGAACCCAGAAGGGCACGGACACCGAAGACGAAGAGCTCCCGGAGAAGGCGAAGAACAACGTCGCGCGCGCGATCGACATCAGTCTTGACGCGGCGACGCGACTCTAACGGTCGCGTTCGATCTATCGAGACTGGACTCCCGGCCGCTCGCATTCATACTTTCTCGACACGATTTCAGGGAACGAATAGAATATCGAGATGGAGTCGCGGCGGTATACGCGAGGGCGAACCTAGACGACCAGCGACAGCATGTAGAGATTGACGATCGTCGCCGCGCCCCACGGAATCGCGAGCGCAGCGGGGACGATCGATCGATACGCCGGCGCAACGAGCCCCCGACAGGCGACGGCGATGGCCACCGCTCCGGCTTTCAGCGCCAGCATGCCGACGACGCCCCAGCCGTCGATGGCCGATCTAGCGATGGGGTTCGACTCGGAGAGGCCGAGGTGGAGGCCGACGATCGTCGTCACGACGTCGCCGATCAGCACGATAGCGACCAGGCCCCACAGGACGCGTTCGGTGTCGGACGGGGTCGGCATCGGCGACCAGTCGAGGGCGTGCTGCGTACGGCTGCTCATGGAGGCCACTTCGCCGGACTCGAACCGATCGCCGGGTCCACGGGACCACACGTACGCCACGAAACCCGAACTGGGTCCACCGCTACCCCGAAGTGACTCGTCCAGGCGGGCCACAGCTCGACGAATAGTTATCCCAGGGATACGGCGATAGTGGGGGCGCTAGTCGGTGCTTACGGGGCGAGTGCCGTACCGCGAGTACTCGGTAGGAGGGAGTTACCCGTCGTGCAACCGGACGAGGAGTCGCCCGTCGTGCGACCGGGAGTGGAGTCACCCGCTACGGAGTTGCTCCAGAGAGACGTGGGAAACGACGTCGCGAAGAAGGATCGGGGCGAGACAGTGAGGCGAGTCGGACGGAGTGAGCTACCGGCTACAGGACCGTCCCGTGTTTCTTGCTCGGGAGGTCCTTCTCGACGCCTTCGTAGAAGGCGAAGCGGTTCGCGAGTTCGGTGCGGAGCTCGCTCGGCGGGACGATCTCGTCGATGACGACCTCGCTGGCCATCCGGTGGATGTCGATGTCCTCGCGGTACTCCTCGCGAAGTTCGGCCTCCATCTCGGCGCGTTCGTCCTCGTCGTCGATCTCGGAGAGCTTGCGGGCGTAAACGGCGTTGATCGCAGCCTCGGGACCCATGATCGCGATCTCGCCGGAGGGAAGGCCGATGACGCTCTCGGGTTCGTAGGCGGGCCCACCCATGGCGTAGATACCGGCGCCGTAGGCCTTGCGGACGACGACCGTCTGCTGGGGCACCGTCGCCGAGGAGGTGGCGTAGATGAACTTCTTGCCCTTCTCCAGGATCGCGTCCTTCTCGACCTGCGAGCCGGCCATGAAGCCGGGCGTATCGCAGAGATAGAGGATCGGGACGTTGAACGCGTCCGACTTCCAGATGAACTCGGCGGCCTTCTCGGCGGCGTCGGGGAAGATCGCGCCCGCGCGGTGATTCGGCTGGTTGGCCACGATGCCGACCGGCCGGCCGTCGATCCGGGCGTAGGCCGTGATGATCTCCTTGCCGTAGTCCGGGCTGAGTTCGAAGTACGATCCCTGGTCGACGACGCGGTCGATCAGGTCGACCATGTCGTAGCCACGATTCGGTTCCTGCGGGACGATCGAGTCGATCCCCGCCGGCGACGCGACCGGCTGCCGACCGGGCGTCTTGGGCGGCTGCTCGTCGGCGTTGTCCGGCAGGTAGGTGATCAGCTGGGAGACGAGTTCGCGGGCGTGTTCCTCGTCGCGGGCCACGAGGTCGGCGCTGCCCGACTGGCGGGCGTGCATCGACGCACCGCCCAGTTCCTGCATGCTGATCTCCTCGCCGGTGACCATCTGGACCATCCGCGGCGAGGCGATCGCCATCGCGGACATCCCCTCGACCATGATCGTGAAGTCGGCGAAGACCGGCGTGTACGCGGCACCGGCGATACAGGGGCCATAGAGCACACAGATCTGCGGGACGCGCCCCGAGAGCATCGAGTGGTTGTAGTAGTACTTGCCGATGCCCTCCCGGTTGGCGAAAAAGCCCGTCTGCTGGTCGATCCGGCCGCCGGAGGAGTCCATCAGGTACACCACCGGCTGGCCGGTCTTCAGCGCGCGCTGTTGCATCCGGAGGAACTTCTCGACACCCTTGGCGGCCATCGACCCGCGCTTGACCGTGTAGTCGTTGGCCATGAAGTGGACGTCCCGGTCCTCGAACGTCGCGGCGCCGGTGATGAGGCCGTCGGCGGGGAGCTGGTCGTCGGCGTCGAACTCCGCGAACCGGCCATCCTCGAAGAGAAAGTCGTTCCCGTCCCCGGAAAACCAGAGATCGATCCGGTCGCGGACGAAGAGTTTGTCCTCCTCGGGGAGTTGTTCCTTGTACTTCTCCGGGCCGCCCGCGAGGATCTCGGCGATCTCCTCGCGAAGCGTTGCTTCGCGGTCGGTCGGTCCCAGATCGTCCGCCGGTGGGGTGACCGTACCGGTCGTCCCGCCTGTCCCAGATGGCGAGTCGGTGTCACCAGCGGCGTCCTCGACTGCGGCCGGCTCGGCGTCGTCACCGACGTAGACCGAAACCTCTCCGCCGACGTGCTCGGCCATCGCCGACGCGATTGCTTCGGCCTCGTCAGCCGACGCGTCCGCCCCGATGCGTACTTTCATGTCGCCATCTGCGGCGGTCGACGCCAAACCGTTTTCCATTCGTGCTGGTCACGGCTGGAGGGATTTCACCACCCGCGCTGCAGCCCAGTGGCCCGCACCTCGCAAGCACAACTGCCACCGAGTCGGCCATCCTTTCTCCGCCGACCCGATAACCCGGGTTGGGACCGATGACCGACCGAGAGCCACCCGACGAACCGACTACCGCGACCGATCGCGACGGCGATCCGTCGAGTGAGTCGACGGCACGCGCCGCAGGTCGGTTCGCCTCCCGGCGCTCGGTCCTCGCGTCCGTGGGGAGCGTCGCCGGTGCGCTCGGCCTGACGCGAGTCCTCGGCGTGGACCGAGTCCTCGATCCGCCAGAGGGAACCGTCTCGGTCGAGACCGCTCTCGTCCACCCGGGCCCCGGAGACGGCGGGATCGACCCGTCGGCGATCCAGTCCCGGACCCGGACGGTGCCCGCCGACTGGCGAGCGCGAGTCGAGGCCGCCTTCGACCTCCACGAACGGCTGCTCGCGACGCGCCTCCCCGGTTACCTGAACAGTGCCGTCGTCCCCGGTCCCTACGAGGACGGAACCGCCCGGATCTCGATCCACGCCAGCCCCGATGAACTCGGCGCGATTCCGCGGACGATCGGTGAGCTGGTGTCGACGCTCGACATCGAGTGGCACGGGCTCTTCGAGGGAATCGGCGTGCGAGTCACGCGGACGGAGGTGATCGACGACATTCGAGACGCCAACGTCGAACGCGAGGACCACCTCGCGCTCGGCTGGTCGATAGATCCGGTTCCCGGCGGCGTCCGCTGCCAGACCGGGGGCCACGCGGCGACGCTTACGCCAGCGCTGTACGATGCGGACGGACACCCGACCTTCGGGACAGCGCTCCACGCCTTTCGAGACCAGGATCGATTTCACGGGACGGCGATCTCGGTGCCGATCGACGGGCCCCCGGAGACGGAGACCGTCGGCCACGCGTCGGCGGCGCTCGCAGACAGCGACGTCGCGATCGGGACACCCGCGAACGGCCACACGCCGGGAAGCGTGCTGGGGAATCGAGGCCAGCTGACGATCCGCGGTCAACTCACGCGCTGGGGGCTGGCGGATCGCGTCGCCCGTGGTGTCTCCCTCGCGAAAGTCGGCGGCTCGACCGGCTACACGATGGGCCCGATTCACGGCATCGACGCCGCCACCTGTGTGACGGCCGACGGCTGCCGACTGGGACAGGTGACCTGGGGGAACGAATCCACCCTCGGAAATGGCGACAGCGGCTCCGTCACCGTCGATCCGGATCCGGCCGGTGTCGACGGGGCGCTCGTCGCCTCGGTCAACAGCGCCCGAACCTGGTGGCCGGGACAGAACCACTGCTGGGGAATCGCGGCCCACGCACTCACCAGCGCCCACGGCTATCACTTCTGAGACAATGTACGACACCCTGTCACTCCAACAAGTCGGTGCCGCCTTGTGGCGACTCGCGTGGCTCGCACTGACGGTGACCGGCTGGGTGGTCGGGCTCACGCTGCTTTTCGTCTCGACCGGCTGGCCCCGCTGGGCGTTCTACGTCGCGGTGATCGGCGGGGCCATCGCCTTCGCGAGCTTCGGAGCGGCGACGGGGAGTGGCCCCGGACCCGCCGACAGCTGATCGACCCGGATTTCGAGGGCGGGTAGCGCTTTATCGGCACAGGTGGTGTATCGTGTGCTATGAGGTCCCTCGTGGCAATCGACGACTCCGACCCCGCCGACCGTGCCCTGTCGTACGCCGCCGAGATTACCGCAGCGATGGACGCCTCACTCACCGTCGTCCACGCGGTCGATCCGGCCGTCTACGACGTTGGCGGCAGCGAACCGATCTCGTCGCGCTCCGACGCCGACCAGCGACTGATCGTCGAGAACATCGCGGACACGGAGACCCGCGGACAGGCCGTCCTCGAGTCGGCGCTCGAAACGATAGACGGGGTCGACGCCGAGGGGGAACTCCTCTACGGCGATCCCGACGTGGCGATCACCGACTTCGCCGACCAACAGGGGTTCGACGCCATCTTCGTCGGCCACCAGGGACGGTCACGTCGCGCCGAGGCCATGCTCGGCAGCGTCGCGAAGGCGGTCGTCGAGCGGGCGACCGTTCCGGTGACCGTGGTCCGCTGATCGAATCGAGGAACAGAGGGAGTCGACGGACAGGTACGTCACGCGTCGTCGCGCTCGCTGGCGACGGCCTGCTCCAGCGCGAAGCTCGACGACGAGACGATGTCACCGATGCCGACCGTGCCGGCCGGGTCCGCGACGACGCGGTTCGGACACGCGACGACGGTCGGCGAGCAGAGCGCACCGTCGTCGGTCGGTTCGCCGACGTGCGCGGCGAGTCGGTCGATCGCCTCGCGGCCCACTGCCGATCGCTCGTAGGTGAGCCCGGTCTCGAGATCACTGGACGAATCGATGTGGCCTCGTGCCGCTTTGCTCGCCGCGTTGACCGCGGCGAACGCGAGTCCCCGGCGGACGGCGTCGGGCGACAGATAGTCGTCAATCACGGCGAGGTGGTACTGCATCGCGTGGAGCCGCAGGCAGGCGACGTCGAGTTCGTCGAGCAGGGCCGAACACATGCGGTAGTGGGCGACGATCTCGGTCGCCTCGAACGGTGGCTCCTCGCTCGGACGGTCCTCGACCACGTCGAGTCCGGCGTCGTCGGCGAGCATCGACAGTTCGTGGGCGTCGACGCCGACGACGTCCGCCTCGGGAAGGATCCGCTCGTAGATGCCCGCCCTGAGCGCGTCGTCGTGGGTCACTGCGTACTCGACGTGGACGTCGACGTCGCCACCGGCGCGGAGGCGGCGAACGACGTCCCGGGCGTGACGAAGTGCCTCGTCGTAGCCGCTCTCGACGTGGTCGGGCGTCAGGTTGTGGTACCCGGCAAGCAGCGCCCCCTCGACGGCGGCACCGACCTGATCGATCTCGGCGTCCAGATCGCCCGTCACGAGATCGAACTCCGGCGGTCGCGAGGCGGCGATGAAGCGCGTGTCCTCGGTCGCACGCACCCCGAAGAGTTCGTCGCCGGCCCCGAACTCGAACACCCAGTTGATCTTCGTCCGGTCCGCGTCGACGGCCTCGGCCAACGGAATCAGGCGGACGCGGCCGTCCTCGACGCGTGGATACCGGACTGCCCCGGGGTGGTCGAACTGAGACAGCTGTCGCTCCGAGAGCAGGTAGGTGTACGCGACTGGTGCCGCACCCAGCGCGGTGAGGAGATTCGTCATGATCCCGGTCTGTCCACCCATCTGCTGCGAATCGGGGGACAACTCGGCTTCGAGCGTCGCGGCGAGGGGATCTGTCATGGCGACCTCGTCTCCCACGCCCGTCGCCATCGTGTGCGTGATCGCGGTCGCGAGATCGCGCGTCGACGCGAGTGGGGTCGGAGGGGCCTCGGTTCCCGGGTCGGCCGGGCGCGGCAAGAACGACGCCAGTGCCTCGCCGACGCGAACGATCGCGTCGACGTTGGCGTTGTACGCCACGAACACCGGCAAGCCCTCGAGCGCATCGATGTCGGCGTCCAGCTGGGCGCGAGCGTCGGCCATCTCGCGGACACCTCCACGCCCCAGTAGGTTAATGGTGTGCGTCAGCACTCACCAGGGAACTGGTGTGCATCGATCCGTCATCGTGGTACTGGCGTGCGTCGATCGCGCTACCCCGAGACGAGTCGACACGGTGTAAGGTTTACCACTGGCGTCGTGGGAGTCGACCCAGCCGAGTTAGCCATGTTCCCCGACAGCACCAACGAGCAGTTCGGACCGGTCAAGACGACGTGCGTGACCGGCCGACGGTGGTCACCGCGGAGGACGAGTCGATGAACGCGATCGTGCTCGCCGGCGGCTACGCGTCCCGACTGTGGCCGATCACGAAACATCGGCCGAAGATGTTCCTGCCGCTCGGGGAGACAACCGTCATCGACCGGCTCTACGCCGAACTCGAACGGAGCAATCGGATCGAGACGGTGTACGTCAGTACGAACGAGCGATTCGCCGGCGACTTCGAGGCGCACCTGGCCGAGGCGGCCTACGACAAACCCCGCCTGTCGATCGAGTCGACGCGAGCGGAAGCCGAGAAGCACGGCGTCGTCGGCGGCCTCGCGCCCCTCGTCGAGCGCGAATCGATCGACGACGACGTGCTCGTTGTCGCCGCGGACAACGTCTTCGACTTCGCGATCGACGACTTCATCGAGTACTTCGATCGGCGGCGAGCGCCGACCGTCGCCGCCTACGACGTCGGCTCGACGGATCGGGCCACCGACTACGGCGTCCTCGCGGTCGACGACGAACGCGTGATCGAGTTCGTGGAGAAACCCGACGAGCCCCCGGGGACGCTCGTTTCGATCGGGTGCTACGCCTTTCCCCGGGAGACGCTGCCGTCGCTTCGGACCTACCTCGACGGCGGGAACGATCCGGACGAGCCCGGCTGGTTCGTCGAGTGGCTCCACACTCGCGAACCGACGTACGCGTACTCGTTCGCGGGACACTGGTTCGACGTCGGTACGCGGGCGAGTTACCTCGACGCCGTCGACTGGTATCTCGACGGGGGATCACTGATTGCCGACTCGGCGTCCGTCGAGCACTCGTCGGTCGGCCGCGGCGTTCACGTCATGCCGAACGCGACCCTCGTCGACGCCGACGTCGAACGGGCGGTGATCTTCCCGGACGCGACGCTCTCCGCGACGACTGTCCGGCGGTCGATCGTCGACGAAGGGGCGTCGCTCGGCGACCTCGAGGTCGTCGACGCGATGGTCGGAGCGTACACGCAGATTCCGGGCGAGGGCGCGGGAGCGTGACGAGGCGACCGACCCGATTCGATCGGCTATGGCGACGGGGCAGTGACCGGGACGCAAAGTACCGGGACGTCGGCCCCTCTCACGACGTTCTCGGTGACGCTGCCGAGAAACCACTGGCCGACGCCCGTCCGTCCGTGTGTCCCCATGACGATCAGGTCGACCTCGTGGTCGCTCGCGTACGCGAGGATCGCGTTCGCGGGTGATCCCGTCTCGATCGATTCGGTCACCGCCACGTCGACGGCGTCGGCCCGCTCGCTCGTCGCTTCGATCGCCGCCTCCGCCCGCCGTTCCAGTGCCTCGATCACCGCGTCCGGTTCGTGGTGCGGAGGGGCCGGATCGACCGCGTACAGCGAGTGCACGTCGGACCCGAGGTGATCGGCGAGGGCGACCCCCCACTCGGCGGCGATCTCGGCCCCCTCACTGCCGTCGGTCGGCAGGAGCAGTCGATCGAACGCCACGTCCGCGATCCCGGGTTCGTCGGCGTCCGGCGGGACAGCGAGCACGGGCACCCTGGCCGTTCGGAGGACGTTCTCGGTGACGCTGCCCAGCAAGAATCTGTCGAGTCCCGTCCGACCCTTCGTGCCCATCGCGATGACGTCGATTTCGTGTCGGTGGGCATACTCCCTGACCGCCTGGAACGGTGTCCCTCGTTCGACCGCGGTGGTGACGTCGATCCCGTCGTCGTAGTCTCTCGCCATGTTCGCGACCGTCTCGACCGCTTCCTCCGCCCGCGACTCGAGCGACGCGATCGCGGCGTCGTCGCCCACCACGGGCGCGTCGACGACGGAGAGGACGGACACGGACGCGGCGGTCTGCGAGGCGAGCGCGATCCCGCGTCTCGCCCCGGAGAGCGCCCCATCGCTGCCGTCGGTCGGGAGCAGGACTCGCTCGATGAACCGGGCCATGCGTTGGTACTCACCGCCTCACCGGATAATGGTGCAGGGGGCTCGATATGGATCGGACCGTTCGGCTCCCCGTCGAGACGGTTACCTACTCCGTCAGGACACGGACTCGTCGCGATCCAGCACCTCGACGTATATCGCGAGTTGGTCGGCGAGCTGTCGAGGCAAGAGGAACCGCTCACGAACGCGTTCGCGTGCGTTCGTCCCGAACGACGCCAGGCGTTCCTCGTCCTGCAGCAGCTCGACGACGTGGTCCCCGGCGCGGGCGACGTCGTCGGGTTCGACGAGGTACCCGGTGTGTCCGTCCTCGATCTGGAGGGGAATACCGCCGACGTTCGAGCCGACAACCGGGGTGCGCTTCCAGAGCGCCTCCGAGACCACCAGTCCGAAGCCCTCGCGGATGGACTTCTGGACGACGACGTCGGATCGACGCTGCAAGACGTTCACCGTCGCGTCCGGGAGGTCGGTCAGGACGTATACGTCCGGCTCGGCGACGGCCTCCCTGGCGACGCGCTCGTAGATCGCGAGCCCTTCCGGGTCGTCGCCCGCCATGCTGCCGACCAGCGCGAGCTGGAGGGACGGAACCTGCTCTCGGGCACGACGGAAGATCTCCAGGGTGCCGAACTGGTCCTTCCACGGATCGAAGCGCGACACCTGGGTCACGACCGGCGCGTCGAAAGAGAGGGGGTCGAGTCGGTCGCACGCCGCAGCGACGGTATCGTCGTCGAGAGCGCGGTTCTTCGCCGCGAGCGGGTCGATCGAGGGGTAGACGACGCTCGCCGCCGGCATCTCGATCGGCGCCCCGTACGCCGACCGACTGAAGATCGCGTGGTCGACCCGCGCGACGTAGTCGGAGACGAACGCGAGATGCGCGGGCGCCGGATCGGTCAGGTCGATGTGACACCGCCAGACGATCGGCGCATCCGGCAGCCGTTCACGGAGTCGATCGATCGATCCGAGCGGCTGCGGGTCGTGAATCACGACGAGGTCGTACTCGCCTTCGATTTCGGCCGCGTTCCGCTCGTTCACCGCACGGTACGTCGCCTTCATCTCCTCGGTCAACGAGGTGTCGGCTCCCTGGAGCCCGTTGTGCATCGCCTTGGTCACCTCGAAGAACTCGTCGTCGGCGTCCATGACCAACCAGTCAGCGTCGACACCGAGGTCGTTACTCACCGGGACGATCGACCGGAGCAGTTCGGCGACGCCGCCGCCGACCGCCGTCGAGTTGACGTGGAGGACCCGAACGTCCGACAGCGCCCCAGCCAGCGACCGAAGCCGATCGAGTCGCTCCCGATCGGTTACGGCGGCGTAGGCGTCGATCGACCGCGCCGGGAGCGTGGGCTGATGCATCGGTGACGTCGTACCACGACGACGCTGGTATCAGTTGTGGGGGAGACGCTACGTCGTCGTGACGGAGTGAGGCGAGCCGGTACCGTCGGCCCACACCGGATCCGGTACAGGGTCGCCGGTTTGCTGAGTCCGGTATCGGCGTCACCTGCCATCGCCGTCGAGACGGCCCGACGGCCATAGTGAGTGATTCTAACCGTCACGGCGAGCCAATTCCGGCGGTCACCACGAGACGATTCTGGCGGTCACTACGAGACGATTCTGACGGTCACCGCGAGACGATGCTGGATCGCAGAACGAGCGGCGCGTCCCGGCCGGCTACTCGAGGGTGGCCTCGAGACGGTCGATCAACTCGGCGGTGCCCACGTGGAGCGGGACCCGATCGTGCAGCTCGTTCGGCTCGACAGAGAGCAGTGACCGGGAGCCGTCCGACGATCGGCCGCCGGCCGTCTCGACGAGGTGGCCGATCGGGTTGCCCTCGAACTGGAGGCGAAGTTTACCGCGGGGACTGCCGTCGAGCGCCGGGTAGGCGAAGATGCCGCCGTAGGTCAGGACCTGGTTGACGTCGCCGATCATCGCGCCGCCGTAGCGGAGTTTGTGCGAGGGATCGGATTCGACCGCCCGGGCGAAGTCCGCGAAGTCGTCGGGCCAGTCGGGGACGCGACCGCCGAAGCCGTAGACGAGCGGATCGTCGGGAATGGTGACGTCCTCCTCGACGACGGTCGGTTCGTCGCCCGAGAGTTCGTACTTCGTGACGGTGCCGTCGCGAGCGAGTGCCATCGTCGTGATCGGGCCGTACAGCACCCAGCCCGAGACGACGATCGACGTTCCGGGCGCGGGAAGCGGCTCGTCGTAGACGGCGAAGACCGTCCCCATCGTGTTGTTCGGTTCGAGGTTCGACGAGCCGTCGAGCGGGTCGACGGCGACGGCGACAGCGTCGGGGTCGGCGGCCGACCCGCCGCAGTCGATCACGTCGGCGCGCTCTTCACTCGCGTACTCGGCGACGCCATCGATCGCCGACAGGCGTTCTTCGAGCAGGTCGTCGGCGTAGACGTCGGCCTCGGCCTGCACCTCACCGCTCGGGTTCTCACGGCCGGCCTTCCCGCGGCGGCCGACGAGTCCGCTGCGGATGTCCTCGGCCGAATCCGCGACGACGTCGACGATCGCATCGACCGTCGCGGCGCGGTCTCGTTCGGCGTCCGCTCCGTCGCCGTCGCGCTCGCTCATTCGTCGAGCGCGGCGTCGGCGGTCTCGCCCTCGTAGATGACCTTCTCGAGGGCGTCGAGCAGGTGGGTCGGGTCCTCACGCTGCCAGACGTTGCGGCCGACGGCCAGGCCTTTCGCGCCGGCGTCCATGACGGCCTCGACGGTCGAGAGGAACTCGTAGTCGGAGGTCTTCGAGCCGCCGGACATGACGACCTTCATGTCGCCGGCACAGTCGACGGCGTGGGCCATCGCCTCCTTGCTACCGGGGTACTTGACCTTCGCGACGTCGGCACCGAGTTCGAGCGCCAGACGGGTCGCGTACGAGATCGTCGACGGCTTGGTGTCGTTCTTGAGTCCCTGCCCGCGCGGGTACGACCACATGACGGTCGGGAGATCGTGTTCCCGTCCGGCCTCTTGCACGTCGCGGAACTCCTCGACCATCTCGATCTCGTTGTTCGAGCCGCCGTAGACAGTGAAGCCGAGCGCGTCGGCGCCGAGTTCCGCGGCGTAGTCGACCGAGCAGTTGACCGCCGAGTCGGGTTCGCCCATCCAGAGGTTGGAGGTCCCGTTGATCTTCAGCAGGAGGTTGACGTCGTCCTCGTAGCTGGGGTAGTAGCCCTCGGCGATGCCCTTCTGGACGGCCATCGCGGTGACGGCGTCGTGGGTCGCCGTCTCGAAGACCGTCGAGGGGTCTAACTTCTCCGGGACGTCCTCGAAGTCGACGGGGCCGTGCTCCAGGCCGTGGTCCATCGCGAGAATCAGTACCTTTCCGTCGCGGACGATCGGGGAGTCGTCGATCGGAATCATCTGTTTGAGTGGTGCTACAGACGCGTATTTATCTCTGATGGTCCGTGCCGAAGGCGGGTCGTTCGAGCCAGGTCAGGCCGGGGAAATCAATTGGCGGTCGACCCGTTGCGCACCCGGTCGGTGGTCGGTCGTCACGCACCCGGTCGCCGGTCGATCCGTCACGCACTTACTCGGCGGCCGGCACGTCGCGCCGGAGGTCGCGCCACCGGATCGGGTCCACCATCGCGACGTACGTCGTCCCCTCGTAGGTCGCGATCCAGTAGGCCCGATCGTCGTCGCTCGCGAAGGGGTCGTGATCGAAGAACGTTCGCGCGACGCCTTCGAACGCTTCGTCGTCGGTCGAGTCGGCGTAGTAACCGCCCTCGTCGATGGCCTCCTCGACGACGTCGCGTTCAGCGTCGGAGAGGCCGGCGAGGTCGAATCGATGGTCGGCCGCCAGCTCGTCGGCGTAGCGTCCCTCGCTCCCCAGTTCGTCGACCAGCGTGTACTCGTAGGTCGTCACCGTCGTCTCGATCGGCTCGACCGCGACGCCGAATCGGTCGCCGTCGACCGCGAGGACGTCGAAGTCCGGGTCGGGGACGATGGCGGATTCCGCCCGCTCCGATTCAGTGTAGGACAGGTCGGCGCCGACGGCATCGTCGCCCGACGTGCGCTCGGCGAGCAGTGGTTCGAGCCGCTCGGCGTCTACGCCCGGGAGCGTGTCGAACTGGCGGTCGGCAGTGTCGGCCGCCCCGGGATCGGTCTCGAGAACGACTCGGTAGTCGGTGCGAGTTCGGTCGCCCGTCTCGGTACGAGCCAGCTCGTAGACGGCTCCGTCGTAGGTAACCGGCTGATCGACCCCGAGCGGTGGTCGCTCACCGGAGACGGTCGCCGAACCCGTGTCGAGAACGTCGACGACGATGTCGCGCTCCTCACCGGTCCGACCGACCTCGACCGTCGCCGGGTCGAGGAGTTCGTCCGTCGTGGCCTCGTCCATCTGCAGGACGCCGGTCGCGTCGATACAGCCCGCGAGCGTGGCGCAGAGACCGGCCGCCACGGTTCCGAGAACGCGACGTCGGGAGGGCATCACTCGACAAATTCGTGTCACGGATAAATACTTTCTGCGTCCGATACCAGATCGTGCGCAGGTGTCGTCGGGAACGGTGGTTCGCCGCATCCAGTGTGTCGTTGCGACCGGTGGCCCACGACGTTCGTCTCATCGGGTCCGGCTCGCCGTGGCGATTATCCCCTCGTACGTCGAAACCCGGTCATGGCATCGACGACTCACCGCTGTGTCTGTGGTGCCGAACTCCGCTTTCGGCAGGACCTGAAGAAAGAGGATAGCGGCGTCTATCCCACCTGGAAGTGTAAGGATTGCCTGATGCCAGTCCCGGGAAAGATCGGCGAGCGTCTCAAGCATCAGCATCCGTCGTGATTAAACACATACACAAATAGAATCGAGGGTGGAGAGGGGTGAGAATATATTTGAATATGAAATTCAATAATAACATATATCGGCCCTCGGTTTACTAATTCCGAATTTTTAATGGGTCTCGTCCTGGAATATAAATTATTTATAACTATTCAAGAATGCAAATTATTATATACCCATTTATCGAATATTTGCTTGAGCATGCAAAGAAGAAAATTTGTGAAGAGCGTGGTCGGAGGATCGGCTGGAACAGTTGGTGCCATAGGTTTAATGAGAGGAGTGGCAGCCGAACAATCTCAGAGTAGTGAAGGGATCTCCGAATTTGAATTACCAAGTGGAGTTGAAACGGGCGGATCAACGGTTCGAAAAGTAAAGGAAGGACGCTCCATCAGCCCTTGGAAATTCCACGGAACCGCAGTAGCGCGTGAAGGTGGCGGCAACACGAAAGCAGTCGTTGGTGAAGTAGGCCAAGCAATGGACCTATATACAGGTGGGCAGGTGATTCGTTCACAAACTCTTCGCGCAGGAGCAGGTTGGTGTTATTTCGACATCTCCAACGACGTAGAAGAATTGGAATTGACCATTGACTATGATCTAAACGTAGAGGCAGAAGGGTGGTCCCTCCTCTCAAATGCGGATCTCACTAATAATGTTGAAGGGGAGGCTATCAGCGAAAACACAACGTTCGTTAATGGGGAGGAATATGAACCGAAAGGAGCCCCACTTATACTTCCGATTGCTGCTTTGGGAGTCGGAACTGTTAGCTTATTGGCAGCACTAACTAACTCGGGTGGGAGTTACTCGATTGGCTATGCAATTGACCGGATAGACCAAAGCACAAACGATCCAAACTCTCGGATCATAGATTATGGTGACTTATATGACTTTAATGACTCCGGGACCTTCAGCCATAGTAACACAAACAACTATTCAGAGACCATAACAGTTGGCAATTTAGATAGTGACTACACATATAGGTTAATTCTTATGGGCGGATGTGCAATTAGTGCAACAGGGCTATCAAAGGCCAAAGTAGATATGAAGGATATTGTAGGCGTATGGGGTCTGGATTTCACAAATATTGAAATAAAGGCCGTATAGGAAACTCTACAAATGGCGCATTCTGAGGACTATCAACCGATAAGCATTCTTTGGGCATTAATATGTTTTTTTCTTGCCATGTCTAATGGGGCACTCTACACCCACAAAAACGAACTTATTAGCCTCCTCTCCATTCCTCCGTTGGTTGTTTTAGGGCTTGCATCATTGCTCCCGGCTGAGCGAGAACTGTTAGCGAAGTATCTTTCAAGCACTGCCGCCATCCTATGGCTACTGGCGATATTCGTTTTAGCATAATTTTTACATATATGATTCTAGTCTAAATTAGAGACAGAGAGTTCACATCATCACAGATCTTCACCGAACCAGCGGCATGTTGTAACTCGTCTCCTGTTCCATCACCGTCTCCCAGGTCGTCTCGCACTCACAGGAGACCTGCTCGAAGACGGTGGGATCCTGCCGGAGGTCGAAGTCCTTGATCGCCTTCTGGACGAGATCGTCGCACTCCGTGCAGTTGTGTGGCCCACGATCTGAGCCGTGGCCGACGGGGTCGGAAACGACGATGGCGTCGACGTCGGCGGTCTCTTCGAGAACGTGGGCGACCGACCAGAGCCACGGCGGGCGGTAGCCGTCGTTGAAGTAGAGGTCGTCGACCATCGTGTAGCGCTGGACGTTACACGGGTTCATCGAGACGGTGTGACAGCCCTCGACGTCGGCACAGCGTTCGATCGACGAGATCATGTCCTCGACGGCCTCCGATTCCGCGAGAAACGGCGGCTTCATCAGGAGGTAGGCCTTGATGCCGGCTTCGGTATCGCCATCCGCATCGGCGTTCGCCACGGCTGCCTCCGCGCAGGCGGCCTCGAAGTCGGCGAAGTCGAAGTACTTGTTCACGCAGTCGTGGCGCACACGGTCCGTGGCCGTCTCCAGGCCGATAGCGACGTCCGTGTCGATGCCGTGCTGGGTGAAATCAGCGATTTTCTCGCGGTCGACGAAATCGGGGAGCGATTCGACGACGATTCGCTCGCGGTCGGCGAACGTCTCGGCGATGGCCCGGCGAGTCTCGGCACCAACCTCGCGCTCGTCTAAGAAGGAGCCGGAGGTGTAGATCTTGATGAGTTCGGCGGGCGCCTCGGCATTGTCGTCCTCGTGTGCCAGGCAGACGTCGATCTGGTCCATCAGCGCGTCGTGAGAGACACTGCCGCCGTCGACGCTCTCGGCGACGTAGCCACACATCGTACAGCCGCCGGCACGGGCCCAGCGACAGCCGCCCGTGTTGAGGATGATCGTCAGACTCCGTTTGACGCCGTCGGGCGTGTTGTCTTCGTCCAGCCAGACGCGCGTCGGCTCGTGGGGGTCGTAGCTCGCCTCCTTGCGCGAGCGGATCTCCCGCATCACCTGGTTGTGGGCGTCCATGCCCTTGCCCTGCTCGTAGACCTCGGGCGTGGGAGTACTCATTGCCGGGCAAAGCGCCCCGACGCGTATAGCCGCTTCGTCTCACCGGGCGGGTGCTCGTCGCACAATCGTCCCGGATCGCTCTGCTCGACCGCAGCCGGTCACCATCCACGCGGTTTGCTACGCCGGGAGGCGAATTTCGCGACGCTCACGAGCGCCGCAGCTGCGACACTCGCGCTCGTACCGGACCGAGCGACCGCTGGCGCGCACGGTCCACTCGCTCGCATCCTCACTCCCGCAGGACGTACATCGAGCGTCGGCTTCGTACGTTCGACGCAGCCGATCGAACGGACTGACGACGGCGAACACAGTCATGTGCTATCATACCACACAGGAGCTGATAACGCTACCGCCGGCACGCCCCGAGCACGCTCGTACTGACACACACTGTGGGAAAGGGGACGGCAGAGATGGGCCGACCAGATCGCTGAATACGAGAGGTACGCACTCACTACTCGTGTCATCTGACCAATTTGTAAACCGAACAGTGTGCATCACTTAAGTACGACTCCGTGGCGACACAGGCTATGGTCGACGCCATCTCACTCCAGCTCGGCAACGGCGGGTTCCTGTACTGGGCAATCATCTTCTTCGTGCTGGCGCTCGTGGCCGCTGCGATCGGCGCCCGCGGTGTCGCCGGCATTTCGATGGAGATCGCTCGAATCTTCGTCCTGCTGTTCATCGTCCTCGCCATCGTCGCGCTCTTGCTTTGAGGGCCAATCTGGACCCATCGAACGGACGGTTCGGTCGACAGCCAGCCGAGGACCCCGGCGTGACAACACTCCTGCGGTCGTCGACTTCCAAGCTGGGATTCCGCCCTCGACAAGAGTACCGACCGAGATGGGCTGAAGCCGCGATACTATCCAATTCTGGAGGACGGACGATACTCACGTCGCTTGACTCCGGATCGGGACCCCAGTTGATCGATCACAAATCAGCGTCTATCTCCGAGAGTCGGCCCGGACGAGTGAGCGCAGTGCAGTCGCGTCGATGGTCGCCGGCAAGGATTCGATCGCCGTTAGCACCTCGTCACGCCGCTTTCCCGCCAGGCGACGGAGATCGGCGTCTCCGGGCGCCGAACCGTCGCACTCGACGCCAGGAAACGGCGTCACGGGCCCGGGAACGGTCGACGGATCGAGGACGTGGCGAAGTTGCCGGTGGACACTCGCCAGACGACCGATCGACGCGATCGTCTGGCGGTGACCGGTGGAGGAACCAGCCAGCACCGCCCCGGTTCGTGCCGCCCACCAGCCGAGTGCTCCCGCCGTCTCCCCGATCACATCCGCGTAGGCGTCGGGAGATGGCGACCGGCGTACGTCGGTGGCCATCGCCTCGATACTCCGCTCGGCGGTCCCGGCGAGGGTCTCGAAGCACGACTCGAGCCGGGCGGTATCGTCGTCGCTGGTCACGGAATCCCCCAGGCGCTCGAACGCTGCGGCGAAGAGATAGTCACTCGAGAGGAGTTCCGGCGTCACCGACTCGAGGGAGCGATCGTCGCCATCGCACAGAAGCGCGTACCGGAGCGAACAGTAGCCACGAAGTAACTCGATGGCAGCCGCGGCGCCGGCTGTTGACCCTGTTTCGTCACCGAACGCCGCCCCGGTCGTCGAGTCGGGTACATCGCCTGCCGGTGCGTCACCGGCCTGTCCCGCCGCGGCTGATACGAAGACGAGCCGGCCGTACCACCGGTCCTCGAACGCGTCCATCTGCGCGTCGGCAGGCGCCAGACAGCCGGTCGGGTCGGACGGGAGTGCATGTTCGATTGACTGGTCGATCGCTGCGCGTCGGTCCGTGTGGTCGGTGAGGTGCATCATCGTCAGTCGTCGTCTGTCGGTTGGGCGTCGGGTGCCGGCACGTCGGGCGTCGGGCCGCTCTGCGTCAGGGTACCGTCGCGCCAGGTCCCGCGTTTGAACCAGCAGTACGCGACGACGCCGCCGACGATATTCGAGATCGGGAACGCGATCCACAGGCCCATTACACCGAGCGGGCCCGACGCGATCCAGGCGACCGGAAGGCGGACGAAGCCGAGCGTCACGAGCGAGATGACGGCCGCGACCATCGTGTGCCCGGCACCGCGGAACCCACCGGTGTAGGCGCGCATGACGCCGATGAAGCCGAAGGTGAGCCCGGTCACGCGGAGGAAGGTCGTGGAGTGGTCGACCACCGCGGGATCGGGTGAGAAGATGCTGGCGATCGGTCCCGCAGCGAGCATGATGAGGCCGCCGCCCACCGTGAGGAGCACGAGCATGGCGCGTGCGCCGAAATGGTTCGTCTCGGCGGCGCGTTCCACCGCGTCGGCGCCGATGTTCTGGCCGGTCATCGTCTCGATCCCCTGCGAGACGGCGAGCGCCGGCAGGAAGATCACCGAGAACACTCGCGTTCCGATGCCGTACGCCCCGCTGACGGCGTTCGGGAAGGTCGCCACGACGACCAGCAAGAGCGTGATCGAGAGCGACCGAGCCGCCCCCTCGACGGAGGCTGGCAGGCCGATCTCGACGATGGTCCGCCCGAACGAGCGGTCGGGCAGCATCTCCGAGAGGCGGATCTGCACGCCGTGATTCCCGCGGAACATGATCACGAGCCCGACGACGAGTGCGAGCGCCCGGGAGCCGACCGTCGCGATGGCGGCGCCGCCGATCCCCCAGCCGGTAAAGCCCGTCGCGGCAAGCGCCGCGGCTTCGAGGCCGTCGAGTCCGAACGCCCCGAACAGCGGGTTCGCCTCGAAACCGAAGATGAGGATCGGGTCGAAGACGATGTTGAGTACCACGGAGCCGGCCATGACGTACATCGGCGTCACGGTGTCGCCGTAGCCGCGCATGAGCGCCATGAAGACGGCGAAGCCGAAGACCGCGAACAGGCCGATCGCGTAGACGCGCATGTACTCCACGACGAGCGGTTCGACGGAGGCGTTCACGCCCATGAGCGCGGTGACGTCGTCGACGAAGGCGTAGCCCAGGACCCCCAGCACGATGGAGATGACAGCCGCGTAGGCCATCGTCTGCGAGGCGGCGTACGCGGCGCGCCCCTCGTTGCCGGCCCCAACGTGCTGGGCGACGAGGACGCTCCCCGCGACCGAGACGCCCAGCGCGAGCGAGATCATCAGGAAGACGATCGGAAACGCGAACGTGATTGCCGACAGCGCCTCGGTGCTGTGACGGCCGAGCCAGAAGGTGTCGGCCAGGTTGTACAGCACCTGAAAGAGGTTCTGGACGATGATCGGCAACGAGAGGTAAAAGAGCGGCCAGCCGATGCCACCCGATGTGAGGTCCATTCCCTCGGGCCCTCTGAACAGCGAGTCGACGGACTCCCGGAGCCCCATCAGGCGCACACCTCTGCGGCGTCCTCACCGACGAGAGACGCGTCGACCCCGCCCGCGATACGCTGTATCGGCAGATCCGCGTCACCGCGTTCGCAGAGAGCGCGATAGGCCGCGTCGAGGATCGTCCGTCCCGAGTCGTCCATTGAGTAGCAGTGCTTACTAACCAGTTAGTCAAAAACCTTGGGAACGCGGCCGCGTGTGTCGCCGAGCCGGGTGGCCAGCCGGACCGACGACCGATTCCGACGGCGAATCCCAGCCGGGCCCGAAACCCGACAGGCCCCTCACGATCGGGAGAACGGCGATAACTGGCGTACAAAACCGTTATCCCTCCGACCGTGTATGCTGTATTCGATGGTCGACGATCCGGATCGATCGAGCGCGGACCCTGACGAGGCGATTATGCGTGCGACCTATCGCGCGCTTTCTGCACACGGGTACGCGGATCTCACGATGAAACGGATCGCCGCGGAGTACGGCAAGTCCACGGCGGCGATCCACTACCACTACGACACGAAAGACGACCTGCTCGCCGCGTTTCTCGACTTCGTTCTCGGGCGATTCAAGGACGCCGTCCACGAGGTCGAGACGACCGACCCTGAGGAGCGCCTGGAGTTACTGCTCGATCAGTTACTGGTGAGCGCGGGCGACCACAGCGATCTCCTGGTCGCGATGCTCGAGATGCGAAGTCAGGCACCGTACAACGAACCGTTCAGCGAGCGATTTCGACAGAACGACGCCTACGTGCGGTACCTGCTCGAGACCGTGATCGACCAGGGGATCGACGCGGACGTCTTCGCCGACGCGGACGCCGAACACGTCGCCCGGGCGCTCATGACGATCGTCGACGGGGCGCGCACCCGGGCGGTCGTGCTCGACGAGGAGACGGCGTTAGCGACCGCGAGGAGGGCCGCCGCCGAGTACCTCGCGGGGACGCTCGATCACCGACCGGCGTGATCGACCGGGCGATAGAACTGGGACGATAGAGAGGACAATTTTCCCGCGCGAACACGCCGACGTGTGCGTCACCGCTTGGTGTGTGTCACCGTTCGACATGTGTACCGTTCGGCGTGGGCATCACCGTTCGGCGTCGTCGATCGACGTCGTACACCACTGACAGAAGTCGAGGTCCGGGTCGAGTTCCTTCCCGCAATTCGGGCAGGTACTGACCGCCGACTCGGCTTCGTCCATCGCCGCCGCAGCCGCCTGGTTTCGTCTGTTCAGGGCGCGGGCGACGAGATAGGCGTCGACGACGCTGAACGCACCGACGAGGAGCGACGGGGCGAGGGCGACAGGGTCGATCGCACCCTCGTTGACGAGCGCCTCCATCGCTTCCGGCGGGACGAACAGCGCACCGGTCACGAAGACGACGAGCAGCCAGCCGAGTGCACGCCGCCACCGCCTGAGGTACAGGTGGCCGAGCCCGGTCACGAGCGTCGCGAGCACCGCGGCGAGCCACGGCCGTTTCTGCGAGATCGAGTGGCCCATACGAGAACTAACCGGATAGTAAGCAATAAGCCTTTCACACCGGTCACGTGGGGCGGACGTTCGCGAGTCCGCTAGCTTCCCGTCGCCGTCGCCGACTCCCACGTGATTCGTCTGACGGCTCCCGACGCGATGGTGGCGATCGCGATTTCGAGCCCACCCGCGACGAGGAACGCCGCCAGGTAGCCGTACGCGTCCGTGACGAGTCCTCCGACGAGGAAGCCAGAGAACATCCCGAGACTGCCGAAGACGTTGAACCCACCCATCGCCGCACCGCGGCCCGACGACGGGACGATGTCGGTGACCAGCGCCATCGTCGTCGGCGAGACGAGTGCGCCGCAGATCCCGACGACGACCATCAGCCCGGCAGCGAGGAGGTAGGTCGGGGCGAGCCCGACCGCAATGATCGCCACACCGTAGAGCATCGAGCCGACGACGACCGGGAGGAATCGGCCGACACGATCCGAGAGCGAGCCGACCGGGTACTGCAAGACGGCGAACGGGACGAAGAAGAGCGCCAGCGTCAGTCCCGCCTGCCCCGCGTCGATGCCGAACGCGTCCCGGAAGTACGCGACGCCAGTCAGTGCGAAGAACCCGGCCGTCAACCGGTCGACGTAGCCGAACGCGTAGGGGACGAGGAGGGTCGGTCGGTCGCGAACGCGCGCGACGAGGGTCCCGACGGGGAGGCCGTCCCCGGGTCCACGGTCGGGGACGGTCGCCGCGAGGGCTGCAGCGCCGGCGAGCAGCGCGGCGCCGGCGTACAGTGGGGCCAGTGGATCGATCGTCGCGAACTGCCCGCCGACGACCGAGCCGAGCGCCGCTCCGAGGCCGATCGCCGTCCCCGCCGCACCCATGTTACGGCCGTGGCCGCCCGAGAGATCCATCAGCATGGTGATCGCCAGCGAGAAGGCGCCGATCGTGAACGCCCCGCCGACGACACGAAGCGCCAGCACGACACCGAACCCAAGGCCCAGCGTCGGTGACAGCGCGACCGCGAGGTAGCTCGCCGCGCCGCCGACGGCGCCGAGCACGACCAGCGGCGTCCGCCGACCGAGCGCGTCGCTCGCCACCCCCCACAGCACGGCACAGCCGACGAACGCACCGAACTCCGCGACGAGGAACCACGTGCCGGCGAGGATGTCGTCGCCGCCGCCCAGCGCGACGACCGTCTCCGAGAGCCCCGGGTAGAGGAACACCTGCGAGACGAGGACGCTCCAGACGACGAGCGCGAGGCGCGATCGATCGGTCATCGGTCTCGGCCCCAGCTGGGGGCCGAACGCATGTACGTGGTTCGATCGCGGTCGGCGCCACGGACCACACACCAACCCGGACGTTCCCCGTAGCGAACCCTACCGTTTCGAGTCGCACCGTCGAGTGTCCCGCCGTCGCGACCCAGCTCGACCGAGCGCGATCGACGCGGTTCTGCATGAACTAACTATCCAATTAGTCAGCCCTCCGTCTTTCGCTTCGACACCGTGTTCGAGGGTCCACAGTCGGCACCGGCATACGACGGGTACAGGAAGACCAGCCGCCGGAACGTACTCGCTCGGGTACCGACGCGATACGAGTGAATCGACGGCGACACGGCACGGGTTCGGACGGTCACCGGGTTCGGACGGTTCTGGTCAGAGCGTACGGGTGGACAGTCCCCAGACGAACGATCGAGGTCCTCGACAATGGTCGAAACCGTCAGCATCGACATTCTCAGTCTTCTGCTGGTCCTCACCGTCGCGTGGGTCTTCGGGGCGGTCGCCGAGCGGTTCGGCTACCCGACGATGATGGGCGAGCTGTTCGCCGGCATCGCCTTCGGCCCGCCGCTGCTGGGCCTGCTCGAACCGTCGACCCTGCTCTCCGTGTTCGCGGAGTTCGGTATCTTCCTCCTGATGGTCTACGTCGGCATGGAGGTCGACCTCCGGGAGCTGTTCAAACTCGGCCCGCCGTCGCTGCTGATCGCCTTCGGCGCGTTCGTCGTCCCCTTCGGACTCGGGTACGGAGCCGGCGTCTGGCTGGGCGTGTCGACCGGCGCGGCGCTCTTTCTCGGGCTCGCGATGGCGGCGACCTCGCTAGCGACGAAATCGCGCATCCTCGCCGATCTCGACCTGCTCGACACCCGAATCGCGAACGTCCTCCTCGGCGGCGCGCTCGCCTCCGACGTCGGCGTGCTGGTCGTCTTCGCCGGCGTCGACAGCTACGTCACGGCCGGGACGCTCGACCCCGTCGAGGTCGTGACGATCCTCGGGAAGGCACTCGGCTTCTTCGTCGTCACACTCCTGCTCGGCTACCTCTTCCTGCCGCGGGCGTGGGCGCTCATCGAGACGTTACGCGAGCGATACGGCTTCGTCGATCAGACGACCGGATTGACGTTCGCCCTGCTGGTCTCGCTCCTGTTCGCCCAGCTCGCGACGCTCGCCGAGTTGCACATGATCATCGGCGGCTTCGTCGCCGGGATGTTCCTCCGCCAGTCAGACGTCGAACCGGGCCTGCACGAGCACATCCACACGGTGATCTACACCCTCGCGATGGGCGTGTTCGCCCCCGTGTTCTTCGTCACCGTCGGGTTCGACATCACGTTCGACGTCTTCGCCGACTCGTTCGGCATCCTGGTCGTCCTCGTCGCGATCGCCTTCCTCGGCAAGATCCTCGGCTCGTGGCTGTTCGCCCTGCCCACCTCGCTGACGTCGCGTGAGGGCCTCGTCATCGGTTTCGGCATGAACGGCCGCGGCACCGTCGAGATCATCATCGCCTCGGTCGCGCTGTCGGCCGGCGTCATCGACACCGAGCTGTTCTCGATTCTGGTCTTCATCGCTATCTTCACGACCGCGCTCGTCCCCGTGACGGTCACCTGGGGCGTCCGGATGTTAGAACGGGCCGACGAACTGGTGTACGTGGAACGAGCTGGGAGCGGTCACTGATCTCACTCCGCGTTCGACCGGCACATCGGCCAATCCACCGGCGGACTCCGATATCGTCCCGGCTAGTTCTCTCCGACAATCAATTAAACCATATAAACCATACGTGCAAATTCCACATTCAGGCCCGATACACAGCTATTTCGGCCGATACTGCGACCGTTCGAGGGACGCTCCGTCACCAAAATTTCGTATCGCACTATGCAATATACCATATAAAGTAGTCGCGAGGGGGCCGGCTCCAGGCGTAATCGTTTCCCGTTCGGCGGCGGAATCGGAAAATTGGAAGACGGTCACCGTCGCTTAAGATTCTCCAACGGGTACAGACGACCGTGATCGTCGACGACCGTGTCCTGACCGAAGCGTTCGTCCCGAGCGAAGTGGTTCACCGGCACGAGGAGATCTCACGCCTCTCCGAGGCCGTCGAACCGCTGCTCTCCGGCGGACGGGCCGATCCCGCGTTCCTCTTCGGTCCCACGGGCGTCGGGAAGACGTGCATCGCCCGGTACACCCTGGATCAACTGGCCGAGCGACGGCCCTCCATTCGCGTCGCGTACGTCAACTGCTGGCAGGAGTACACCCGGTTTCGCGTCCTCTACAGCCTCCTCGAAGCGGTCGATCAGGCGTACGACGTCCACCGCTCGACCGCCCAGGACGAGTTGTACGGTCGACTCCGATCGGCCGACGAGGCGCCGATCGTGGTCATTCTCGACGAGGTCGACCAGCTAGAAGAGAGCGAGGTGCTCTACGACGTCCACCGGTTACCGCACGTCTCGGTCGTCCTCGTCGCCAATCGCGAAGAAGAGCTGTTCGCTCGCTTCGACGACCGGGTTCGGTCGCGGTTTCGAGCTGGCACACGCGTCACGCTGGACCGCTACGGCGTGGACGAGCTCGTCGCCATCCTCGCAGAACGGGTCCGACAGGGGCTCGAACCCGAGAGTGTGACCGACGAGCAGCTCCGCCGGATCGCCGACGCGGCGGCGGGCGACGCCCGGGTCGCGATCGGGATCCTTCGATCGGCCGCGACGCGTGCCCAGGGACGCGGCGACGATCGCCTCACCGACTCGCTGCTCGAAGATGCCATTCCGGACGCCCGGAACGCGATCCGCCAGAAGACCATCGAGAACCTCCCCACCCACCAGCGGACGCTCTACGACGTGATCGACGAACACGGCGAGATCGAACCCAGCGACCTCTACGAAGCCTACGAGGACCGCGCCGACGAGCCGAAGACGCGCCGGACCGTCCGCAACTACCTCACGAAGATGGCCCACTACGACCTCGTCGAGGCCACCGGAGAGAACCGCGGACGGACGTACCGGATCGTCGAGTCGACCGTCGTAGACACGCCCTAAGGAGCCGCGGCGGTACACCGCACCCACTATCGGACGAGCCATCCGATCTACGGCACAACCGGGCGATATCGGGCGAGCGAACGAGCACTATCGAACGATCGAATGGACACGCCGAGCGACGCCGGCCGGACGACTGACTAAAGGTGGTGGGACGTGCACGCCGGAGTGTTTTCGTGGCAGGGAGTGACTGACGGGTATGGGCGCATCTGGCGAGGGCGACGAGCCAGTGGTGCGGGACGAGAGCGGTCACTCACCGGCGCACGTCTTCGCACTGCTCGCGAGCGACGGTGGGCGACGGCTGCTGACGACGCTGTACGATCGTGGGGGAACCGTCCCGGTCGGCGAACTCGCCGACGAGCTCACCGCGGGGGAACAGGGCGACGCCGACGCACCCACCAACAGACACGCCCAAAAACGACTCCGCCACGCCATCCTTCCGACACTTGCCGATACTGGACTCGTCACGTACGACCGCGAAACGGACGCGGTGACGCTCGCCGATCGCGGCGACCGGCTCGAACCGTACCTCGCGTGCGTCCGCGAGGCAGCGGCCACCGACGTCGCCTGGTACACCGACACCACCACGACCGGGCGGACACCCACGGAGTCCGATACGCGCCGATAACACGATGAGGAACGCCGGTATCGGAAATTCCGGAAACGGTATTCCGACCCTTAACTCCCGGGCCAGTGACGTGCCGGTATGCATCACGTCGAGTTCGACACCGGCCTGACGGTGCTCCGGGTGACGTCGCCGCGGTCGACGGTCGTCCCCGAGCTCGTCTGTACCAGACTGGTCGACGAATCGGGTCCGATCCACTGGGTCGACGCGAGAAACACCGCGAGTACGCACGTCCTGTACGACCAGGCGCCGAGCGCGACGACGCTGGCCCCGCTCCGCATCGCCAGAGCGTTCACCGCGTATCAGCACCACTCACTGGTCCAGGCGCTGGCACGCCAGGCCTCGGCGCGTTCGTCGATGCTCGTGGCGCCGAACGTCGACTCGCTGTACCACGACGACGATCTCGACGAGTGGGAACGAGAGCGATTGCTCGCGGCATCGCTCTCGACGCTCCGGGAACTCGGCCACTCGCTCGACGTCCCGGTGCTCGTGACGACCACCGGTGACACTGTTTCGCCGCGACTCGACGAGTACGCCGATCACACACTCGAATCCGTCACCACGCGCGTGGGCACGCGCCTGGACGGTGACGGCGTCGAATCGGTCGGCTACTGGGACCGCCACGGCTGGCAGACGACGATCCCCTACTGGGCGGACCGCTACGGGACCACCGACGCGCTCGATCCCGCGATCGCAGCCCACGACCGAGGACTGCTCGCACCCGACCTCACCCGGGAGTGGGAACCACCGACGACGGATCGAGCGAGCGGTCCACTGACGCGCTCGACGCCAGCCATCGACGGTGGTGAGGCCTGATGGGACGAACCAACCCGACCTATCGCGACGCCCTCGCACAACTCGAGGCGGAGTGGAAACCGATGCGACGCGCGCTCCGTCGCGAGTACCAGCACGACTTCGACCGGCTGTTCGATCGGGCGCGCGGGTACGCCGATGCAGCGGGCTACGCGAACCCGCCGGATCCCGAACGTGCACTCGTCCTCTCACTCTTGCTCGCTCACGAAGCCGAGATTCGCCGCCTCAACGACCGACTCGACGAGCTCGAACGGTCGCACCAATCAGGCACCTCCGAGACGAAGGAGACGTCGATGGGAGCGGACACGGGAACGGCCTGTGACTGTACCCACGATGCCGATACGGGGGTGGGTGCGGAGTGACGAGAGAGACGGGGCCGTTCACCATCGAGTGCGAGGGCGACGAGGTCCGTGCCTGGTACCTGACCGAAACCGGCGCGGAGGCAGTCGTCGACGAGTCGTACGAGCCGACCACGTATCTCCACGGACCGCCGGACGCGTTGGCGACCGTTCGGGACGATCTCGCGACCGATCCGAAGGTATCGAGCGCCCGGCTCGTCGAGAAATATACCACATTACGCGATACGAAACGAGGGTCGGCGACTGACCCGATGCTTTCGGTCTCGCTCGACCGAATGGGCGAGGTTCGGACGCTCGCACGGGAACTCGTCCACCGGTACGAGGGACCGGTATCGGATCGATCGGGCGAGCACGGCGGTCGGTCGACCGCCAGCCGGGACCGGGGACGGCGCGATTGTGAGCCACAGTTCGCTCCCGGGACGTTCCGCCTGTTCGACGTGGATCTCGCCCCGGGATTCCGGTACTGTCTGGATCGGGGCGAGTCGCCAGCGTCGTCGGCCCCCGGCCGGGCGCTTCGGCGATTCCACATCGCCGTCGACGAGCGAGCGCTCGCAGCCGGCGACGTCTCGTCCCTGCGAGTCGGACGTGGGACGGCCGACGACGGGTCGATCGAGTCCGAGCGCCTCGATGGGGGGCCAGTTGCGGTCCTCCGGGCGCTATCGGATCGGCTGGCGCAGGTGGATCCCGACGTGCTCGTGCTGAGTCACGCCGAACTGGTCCCGCTGCTCTGCGAGACGGCGGCCGAGGAAGGGATCGCCGACTTCCAACTGGGCCGGCTGCCGGGCTGGACGCGTATCGCGGGCGAGAACACGTACGCCAGTTACGGGCAGGTCGGCCACTCGCCGGCTCGATACCGCGTTCCCGGCCGGGCGATCGTCGACGAGTCGAACAGCTTTCTCTGGCATCAGTCGGGGCTCTCGGGACTGCTGTACATGGTCGAAGCGAGCGGTCGACCACTCCAGGAGGCGGCGTGGGGGAGTATCGGGACGCTCCTCACCTCGCGACAGATTCGACTGGCACGGGCACGAGACGTCCCCGCCCCCTGGAACAAGTGGGAGCCCGAAGCGTTCAAAGACGTCCGGACGCTGCACGCGGCCGACCGTGGGGGCTTTACCTTCGCCCCGGAGGTGGGCCTCCACGAGAACGTCCACGAGATCGACTTCGCGTCGCTGTATCCCCGGATCATCTGCGAGCGAAACGTGAGTCCGGACACCGTCGACTGTGCGTGCTGCGGGCCGGACGGCGACCGGCAACCGCGTGACGAGGTTCCCGGACTCGCCTCCCACGTCTGCCAGGACCGAGGGTTTCTCCCCGACGTACTGGCAGACCTGCTGACAGACCGCGCCGGGATCAAGCGACGGCTAGCCGAAGACGACCTCGATGCGGGCGAGCGTCGACGGCTGCGCGGCCAGTCGGGCGCGATCAAGTGGGTCCTCGTCTCGTGTTTCGGCTATCAGGGCTATCGCAACGCCAAGTTCGGCCGCATCGAGTGCCACGAGGCGATCAACGCGTACGCGCGAGAGATCGCCCTCTCGGCCAAACAGCGCCTGGAGACCGGCGGCTGGCGAATCGTCCACGGCATCGTCGACAGCCTCTGGGTGACGCCGGCCGTCGACGATCCGGAACCGCTCGCGGACGTGATCGCCGACGTGAGTGACGACGTCGGCATCCCGCTCGAACACGACGGGACCTACGAGTGGGTGTGTTTCGTGCCGCTGCGCGACTCGGTCGGTGGTGGCGAGACGCGCGGAACGGGCGGGCGGACGGTGAGCGGCTCTGGGACCGAGCGGGGGCCGTCCACGGCGCCGGGCGCTCTCACCCGCTACTTCGGCAAGCGCGCGTCCGGCGAGTACAAGTTCCGCGGGATCGAGCTTCGCCAGCGCTCGACGCCGGCGTTCGTGGCCGACTGCCAGCATGAGTACGTGGACGTCATAGACGGTGAGCGCGAGCCAGCGGCCGTCTGTGATCGACTCCGACGCCACGTCTCCATGCTCGAGCGCGGCGCCGTAGAACCGGCCGATCTCGTTGCGACGAAGCGTGTCTCGAAGTCGCTCGAGGCGTACACGCAGGCGACCCACACCGTAGCCGCACTGGAGCGCCACGAGGCGGTCGGCGTGCCCCGCCAGCCGGGCCAGTCGGTCGAGTACGTCGTGGTCGACGACGGTGCGAGTCGGACGAGCGAGCGCGTCCGATTGCGACTCGAACTCGACGGCGAACTCGAGACCGGCTCGGGCCCGGACTACGACGTCGAGTATTACACCACCCTATTGATCCGGGCGGCCGAGAGCGTCGTCTCGCCGCTCGGCTGGGATCGCGACCGGATCCGTGCCTCTCTCGCGGAGAGCCAACCGGTCTCGTTGTCGGCGTTCGGCGCGTGATGACGGGTTCGGTACTCGGTCGCGTGTTCGGCCCACGAGTACGAGTCTGGTGCGCCACGGCGGCGATAGCGACGGCAACTCACTCATCACCGCCAGTATCGACCGGGGAGCCGTCGGCCGATGGCGCACGGTCCAGCCGACCGGTCTCGTGACCGGTCCAATCGAACCGGCGTTGAAAGCGGATCGCGACGTGGACGAGCGCGAGTAAGACGGGTACCTCGATCAGCGGGCCGACGACAGTCGCGAAGGCGACGCCGGAACTGACGCCGAAGATGGCGACCGCGACGGCGATCGCGAGTTCGAAGTTGTTCGACGCCGCGGTGAAGCCGATCGCGGTCGTCGTCGAGTAGTCCGCGCCGATCCCGTGGCCCATCCCGAAGCTGACGAGGAACATGACGACGAAGTAGATCGTCAGCGGGACGGCGATCCACAGGACGTCCGTCGGCTGGGCGACGATCCGATCGCCCTGCGTAGCGAACATCACGACGATAGTGAACAGGAGTGCGACGAGCGTGAGGGGGCTGATCGACGGCGCGAACGTCTCGTCGTACCACCGCTCGCCCTTCGCGCGGGTTCCGACGTACCGCGAGCCGATACCTGCGGCAAAGGGAACCCCGAGGAAGACGGCGATCGCTCCGAAGACGTCCCACGGACCGATGTCGAACGTCTCGATGCCGGTGGCCATCGCGTCGAGGCCGAGCTGGCCCGGCAGGAAGAGGGCGAAGAACCAGACGTAGACGCCGTAGGTGAGGATCTGGAAGACGCTGTTGAACGCGACGAGGCCGGCGGCGTACTCGCTCGAGCCGTCGGCGAGGTCGTTCCAGACGAGCACCATCGCGATACAGCGCGCCATCCCGATGAAGAGCAGGCCGAGGAAGTACTCGGGGCGGGCGGGGAACCAGGGGACGACGCCGCTGAAGAAGACCACGGCGAGGGCGAACATCAGCGTCGGCCCGATGAGCCAGTTCTGCACGAGGGAAAGCGAGAGGATTCGCCACTGGCTGAACACGCGCGGGAGGCGCGCGTAGTCGACCTTCGCGAGCGGCGGGTACATCATCGCGATCAACCCGATCTCGACGAGGTGGAGGTCCTGAATGGGGTCGACCACGCCGGGTGCGACGGAGCCGAGTCCCACGCCGACCACCATCGCGGCGACGATCCAGACGGAGAGGTACTTATCGAGAAAATCCATTGTCCGGGGGTCGCCGCAATCCGGACAGCCACAGTCCGGGCCGTGGTCGTGCTGGACGGCCGGGTCGGACCGCTGGTCGTGCTGAGCGACCGGGTCCGAATCGGTGCCGGCCGTGGACGTTCCATCACTCATCGTGGCTTCCCTCCAGTTCGTCGAACAGGTTCCGAACCCGGTCCGCGATCGTAGCCCGAATCTCGCGGACAGTTTCGATATCCGCGCCGTGGGGGTCGGGCAGATCCCAGTCCCGGGCGTCACCGCGCCAGGTGGCTGGACAGATGCCGTCGATCGAACAGCCCATCGTACAGACCACGTCGCAAGCGGCCAACTCGTCGGGCGTGATCGCCCGGGGCTCGCGGTCCACGGGGTCGAGTCCGGCCTCGGCCATCGCGTCGGCGACGACCGGGTGAACCGCGTCGGCGGGATCGGTGCCGCCGGTCACGATTTCGACGGCCTCCAGGCCACGGCGGTCGCGTTCACGTTCGGCGAGCGCCGTCGCCAGTTGACTGCGCCCGGCGTTCTGGACGCAGACGAACGCGAGCCGAAGGGTGGAAGCGTCCGCGTCCACCGCCACGTCGCGGGCGTCAGTCACTCCCTTCACCCCGCGTCGCATCGAGCGCGGCGACGAGTACTTCGGCACGTTCGGTCGAACGGTAGTACCGCCAGGTACCCTCCTTCCGTCGGGTGACGAGCCCCGCGTCGGTCAGGTCCGACAGCGCGTGGCTGATCGCGCTGTCGCTGACGTCGACCAGCGGTGACAGTTCACAGACACAGAGTTCGTCCGCCGCTGCGACGAGCAACGAGACGAGTCGGTAGCGGGTCTCGTTGCCGAGCGTCGAGAGTGCGTCGAGATCGGCCGACGGGTCGGTCGGAACCGCCTCGTCGAGCGACTCGAGTTCGCGCACGCGGTCGGCGACGTCCGCGTCACAGCACTCGTCGAGTTGTGTTTCGAGCAATCGACGGAGCGAGGATGACTGGGGCATCAGTATCTGAATATCTGAACAGGCCCTCATATAGATGTTCGGGTCGATGTGCGCCGGTGACGTGCAGACCCAGTAGGAAGCCGCTCACCGGCACTCGTCGAGGGCCAGAAACACCTCGTCGTCCGCGGAGAGCCACGCCGTCAGGCGCGCCCACTCGTAACACTGACGCGGGTACACGGTGCGTCGGTCCGGGGCGGCGTCGTTCCGGACGACCGTCGAGACGAGATCGACCGGGGCGTGGGCTGGGCCATCGTCCACTATCTGGTCGGTCGGGTTTCCCCGCGTGTGGCTGTCGGCTGTCATGGAACTCCGGGGCGTGCGACCACTCCGATTTCGGGTATCGGGAGCGGGGTAAAAACGACTGCTAAGAGGACTATTGAGTGATCCGGACCGATCAGAGCGCGCAGCCGACGCAGCTCGGGTGGCAACGACGCGAGTGCGGAATCGACGGCGGCGAACCAGGCGGACGAACGTCGTCGGACCGGACAAACGGAAATCGAGCGGTCGACAGGGAGAAATCGGCGGCCAAACGGTTACCAGGTGGACGGCCCACCGGAACGCGAGGGTGAGCGGCCAAGCGGGGACGTCTCAGGCACGGGCGAGGGGGCGTTCGTCGCACTCGTAGCGCCGCTCGATTCGGGAGAGTATGTCGGCGACAGTCGCGAGAACCGGATATGTCGACTCGAGATCGGCGTAGAGGTACTCCTGAACGTGGCTGGTGTCTACCCGCCAGCTACCGGTGAGCGCGTGCTCCTGGATCGCTTCCTGTCGATCGGCCGCGACGGACTTGCAGCGTCGCTCCATCGTGACGAGCGTCGAGCGAACCGCGTCGCGGTCGTCGAACGGGTCACGTGACGAGGACGACGCGGCGAGCGATTCGAGGCCCGTCGAGAGTTGACGAATCGGCCGTTCGGCCACCTCGAGAGAGTGCCGTTCGTCGTCGAGAGTGGCCAGAAATCGGGTTCGACGGTCTCGCGCATCGCTCGCCGCCGTGCGGACCGCGCGTTTGCACAGGTCGGTGAAGGGGCCCGCTAGCAGCGCGGACGCCACGTCCGGACCGAACTCGGCCGCGATGCTGTCGGGATACGTGTCGTCGTAGTCGGCTGCGTAGTGAAAGACATCCATGACAGTATCTTCGTAGGCCCGCCTGACCGCCGCGGCGCCGGATCGATCCGCGCCCGATCCAACGAGGAACTGCCCGCCACCAGTCGTCGGCGACGTCGCGACCGGGACATCGTCGACCGCGTCCAGGAACGTCTCGAACGCGCGGGCTTCCGCCAAAAGACGGCGCCGCTCTCCCCTGAGTGCTCGTTTCGCCGCCACCATTCGGTCGACGGGGTTCGCCGGCGAGCGGGTCGATTCATTCACATCTGTACCGGCTTTCTGGGGCTTGTTAAGCCGTTATATGAGGCGTACGGGAGACTATGTAGGGATACGTTCGCCGGGGTACTCGATCCGCCGACGATCCGACGCGGGTACCTCGATGCGCCGTGGCGCGAAGACGCGCTCGCGAATCCTGTTACGGTGTCAACAGGCGACGATCGGACCATCGCGGCACGGCCCGCCGAATGTCTCAGCAACAATCACCGTCGGCCGCGTCGATCGCCTCCGAGGCCGAACGAGCGGCGGCGGCGATCCGGTGAAGGGAGTCGGCGACGAGTTCGTAGCGGACGGCGTCCGACGCGCGTGCCACTTCCGACAGCGCCGCTACCTCGGTCGTGGCGCGAGCGTACCGATCCAGGACGGGTTCGGGCCGGCCGGCGAGTGCCGGATCCAGGACGGCCCGAACCGCTTCGTCGGCCGGCTCGAAGGCCTCCCGTATCGGCGGTTCCGGTGGACTCGACTGGCGAGCGGCGGCGGTCGCGATCCGTTTGACCTCGTCGACGAGCCGGGAGAGAGATCGGGCCGTCCGGTAGTGCGTGAACGCGGCGGTCCGATCGGCGCCGAGCCGGTCGAGTTCCGTCACGTCGGCCAGGCCACGGCGGAAGCCGCGGCACACGAACGCAACCAGTCGATCGACATCGTCGGACAAATCCAGGGCGCGAGTCGTGAACGCAGCATCGTCTGCAACCAGGGCCTCGATCGCCGCGTCGTACGCCGAGTTCGTGCGGTGGCGGATCTGGGACACCGTCTGGGCGAGCGAGACATCGGCCGCGTCGAGGAGGTCCGTCGCGACGAGTTCGGTTTCGGATTCCCGGTGGATCTCGAGACCGATCAGTTCGGCGACCAGAGTCGACAGATCGCGCCGGAGTGGCGGGTCGATGGCCGCAGCGTCGACGACCGCGATCCGCCCGCACCCCGCAGCGTAGGCGTCCCGAACGCGAGAGAGTACCAGCGAGGCGTCCGCCGACTCGGCGTCGATGCGGGTCGAACGCGCCGCCGGTTCGAGCGCCTCCGGCGCGAGGACGAGCCGGTCGTCGTGCGGGTAGAGGCGGATCGACGCGCCGCGTTCGATCCCCTGTTCGAGCGCCCACGTCTTCGGGAGGGAAACGACGAAGGTCGAGTTCCCGGCCAGCTGAACGGTCCGCTCGACGGCGTCTGACATCTCGGTGCTCATTGATTCGGTTGATCAGTACAGCAGTTCGTCGTCATTTTCGACCATGTACAGGGTCCGGGCCGCGATGTTGACCGCGTGGTCACCCACCCGTTCGAGGTCGCGAATCGTCAGCAGGACCCGCGAGACGTCCGCCAGAACGGGTTCGACGGATTCCGGCGCGTCGACGGCCACGCCGGCGGACAACAGGTTGCGGACCACGACCTCGTTCGCCCGTCGACACCGGTCGTCGATCTCGTCGTCGCGGGCGGCGATTTCACGGGGCGTGGCCCCGTCACCCTCGGCGTAGGCCACCGCCGCGTCTTCGACCATCTCGACCGTCGCCTCGCCGATCCGGACGGCGTCGATCTCGGGAAACCGCACGCGGTCGGCATCGAGGGTGTACTGTGCGAGGTTGGTCGCCAGATCGGCGATCCGTTCGAGGTCGGTGATGATCTTGAACGATGCAACGACGAACCGCAGGTCGCTCGCGACCGGTTGCTGGAGCGCCAGCAGGTCGATACAGTCGCCCTCGATATCGAGGTACTGGTCGTTGATCTCGTGATCGCCCGTGACCACGCGCTGGGCAAGTTCGCCGTCGCGGGATTCGAACGCGTCGAGCGCGAGTCGCAGTCGGTCACAGACGAGATCGCTCATCGTGAGGACGTCCGACCGAAGCCGATCGAGGTCGTCCTGGTAGGAGTTTCGTGACACTGAGATCACCCAAACTTCCCGGAGATGTAATCCTCGACGCGGTCGTGTTCGGGGTTCTCGAAGATTTTGTTGGTGTCGTCGAACTCGACGAGCTCGCCACCGGTGAGGAAGACGGCCGTCTTGTCGGAGATCCGGGCAGCCTGCTGCATGTTGTGGGTGACGATGACGACGGTGTAGTCCTCGGCGAGTGCCTCGATCAGGTCCTCGATCTTCGAGGTGGCAACCGGGTCGAGCGCACTCGCAGGCTCGTCCATGAGGATGACGTCGGGGTCGACCGCGATAGCGCGGGCGATGCAGAGGCGCTGTTGCTGGCCGCCCGAGAGATCGAGTGCGCTCCGGTGGAGCTTGTCCTTTACTTCGTCCCAGAGCGCGGCCCGCTTCAACGCCCGCTCGATGATTTCGTCAGTGACCGTCTTGTTCTGGACGCGGAGGCCGAACGCGACGTTGTCGTAGATGCTCTTCGGGAACGGGTTCGGTTGCTGGAACACCATGCCGATTCGGCGACGCAACACGACGGGGTCGACGTCGTCGCCGTAGAGGTTCGTTCCCTCCAGCAGGACCTCACCCTCAATACGGGCGGCCTCGACGAGGTCGTTCATCCGGTTGAGACAGCGGAGGAACGTCGACTTCCCACAACCCGACGGACCGATCATCGCGGTCACCTGCTGGCGTGGGATCGTCATCTCAACGTTCTCGAGCGCCTGCTCGTCGCCGTAGTAGACATTCAGGTCTCGCACCTCGACGACCGAAGGGGTCGACCTGCGCTCGCGGTACGAGACGTTCGTGTCGAACTGGGGTGCTCCGTCGCCGGTCGGCCGTTGACCCTCCCCTGTCGACTGCTGTCCATCACCGACGGTTCCGCCGTCGTCGACTGGCTGTACTGTCGCGTCGTCAATGTCGTTCTTGCTCATGATTTGTCTCGCTTCTGGTACCGGTTCCTGATCAGGATCGCCGCCGCGTTCATCAGCAACATCAACGCAAGCAGGACGACGGCAGCCGCAGCGACGACGCCCGTCCGGTACTCGGGGATGTTGTTGCCCTTCGCGGCGAAGATCTGAAGTGGCAGTGCGGTCGCGCCGGAGAAGATACCGTCCGGGGGCGAGAAGCGCGTGGTCGCGATGGCGAGCATCACGAGCGGCGCCGTCTCCCCGATCGCGCGTCCCAGCGCGAGAATCGTCCCGGTCAGGATACCGGGAACCGCCTCGGGGAGGACGACGTTCCGCACCGTCTGCCAGCGGCTCGCGCCGAGCCCGTACGATGCGTTGCGGTACTCGTCGGGGACGGATCGGAGCGCTTCCTGTGCGGCGACGATGACGATCGGCAAAATCAGGAGGCCGAGCGTCACCGCGCCGGCGATGAGAATGCCCGGCGTCAGGCCGAATCCCTGGCGGAATAGCGCGAGGCCGAGCAGGCCATAGACGACCGACGGGACGCCGGCAAGGTTCGAGATATTGACGTCCAACACGCTCGCGAGTCGGCCACGCCACCCGGTAGAAGCGGCGTACTCCTCTAGATAGATCGCTGCCCCGACGCCGACGGGGAACGCCAGCAGCGCCATCAGCCCCACCAACACGATGGATCCGATCAACTGCGGGTAGATTCCGGCCTGTCTGGGCCGAAAGTCCGACCAGCTATCCAGCAGCAGTGTCGGCGTCAACCACGTCTCAATCGAGGAGACATCGAAGAAGCTCACGAGCCACGCCCCGGCGAGCATGCCGCCGACGAGAACGTACGGGCCGAGCAGCCCGGCTGCTCCGTTACGGTTGTGGTGGAGCGTGTCGACGGTGAAGAAGGCGACCGGTGCCACGAACCCGCCGACGAGGACGAGCCACAGCGACGGGTCGACGCCACGCACCAACGCGACGACGACGGTGAGACCGACGGCTCCGAGCACGGCCGACACGGTCACGACGGCTGCTCGCTGCGACCGGCGCCGGCGAGCGATCTCGCCGAGTATCAACGCGACGGAGATCGGCACGAAAATCGCGTATAGGACCCAGTCAGCGGCCAGTGCGACGACCGGAGCGACGAGGTCGTAAAGGAGAAAGCCCGCGAGCAGGCCGAGTAACGTCGATATCGGAATAGCCGGCCCCGTGTACTGGTTCTCGCCGACGAGACGCGCGTACGCGAGGACGAATGCGGGCGGACCGAGCGTGAAGACCGTGTGAATGCCGACGTCGCGGGGGCCGAGCGCGTCCGGAACGGCGAAGGCGACCAGGCTGAACGCGAGACAGCCGAAGACGACGACGTACGACCGCGCATTAACCTCCGCCATCGCCGGCCGTCGACGGACGTACAGCGTGTACGCGCCGATCGGCCCGACAAGCGTGCCGAGGTAGACGAGATACCACTCCGGCGAGGCCGCGTCGACGCCGAACGCATCGGCGCCGATGAGGACGAACAGCGCGACGAGCGCTAGCAGCCCGAACAGTGTCGCGACGACGAGCGCCCCCTCGAAGAGTCGCCCCTTGACGCGGCGCCACCAGAGTTCCCTGTCGGCCTCGAAGGTCGGCGGGGAGCCAGTTTCGGCCGCCATCAGTCGTACACCTCCCGATAGCGTCGCCGCACGAACTCGGCGAGGACGTTCATCACGAGCGTCATCACGAACAGCGTCAGCCCGAGCGCGAACATCGACTCGAACAGGACGCCGCCGCGATTCTCGGCGTTCGCGATCTCGACCATTGCCGCCGTGATCGGCTGGCCGCCCTGTGCGAGGTTGTCGAGGAGGTTCGGGAACGACGGCATGCGCGGACTCGTTCCCATGGCGATGGTGACCGCCATCGTCTCACCGATGGCCCGCGAGATGGCGAGCACGTACGATGAGATGATCCCCGACGTGGCTGCGGGCACGACCACTTTCGTCGAAACGTCGAACTTCGTCGACCCGAGCCCGTAGGCTGCGTTCCGGAGGCTATCCGGGACTGCGCTCAGTGCATCCTCGCTGATCGAGGAGACCATCGGGATGATCATGACACCGACGACCACCGACGCCGACAACGCGTTGAACGTCCCTAGTGACGGCATGGTGACCGAGAACTCCGGTACTACCGGAAGCCACGATGGTAGTATCGGGATCGTCAGCGGCAACGGTTTGTCCAGGATCGGGGTCAGGTACACGAGCGCGAAGTAGCCGTAGATGACGGTCGGAATCCCGGCCAGGATTTCGAGTGCCGGTTTCAACACCGATCTAACGCGCTGTGTCGCGTACTCGCTGAGGTAGATGGCGATGGCGAGCCCGATCGGCAGCGCGATCATCGCGGAGACGATCGTCACCGTGAGCGTGCCGCTGATCAGCGGCAACACACCGTAGGACTGCTCCCCGATCATGGGGCTCCAGTCAGTGCCGGTCAGATACTCGATCAGCGATACCTCCGTAAAGAACGTAATCGTCTCGAACAACAGCGCGAGGACGATACCCAGTGTCACCCCCAGCGTCAAGAGCGCACACCCGGTCAAAAGGTATCGGTAGAGGCGCTCCTTCTGGACCGCAATCCCCTCGCGCTGTAGAACGTGTATTTCGTTACCCATCTTATTTCTCAATAATTAATTTACAATCGGATTGGAAACCGAAGTCATGCGGATCGCGTTCCTCAGAGATACTCTTCCAGTTTCTCGATGTTCTCCGTGGCGCGATCTTCGGAGGATTGGACGTAGCCGATGCGTTCCGCCATCAGTTTCTTGTCCGTCGTCTTGTCGATGTAGAACCGGATGAACTCCTGAAGGTGCTCCTTCTCGGCGACCTTCTCGCTGTTAGCGTAGAAGAACAGCGGGCGGGCGAGCGCGTACTCGCCGGTCGACGCCGCATCGAGGCTCGGCTCGACGGGGTCCTCGCTCTCGGTGGCGGCCAGCGGCACGGCGACCGTCTCGTCGGGGTTGTTCATGTAGTAGGCGAACGGCAGATAGCCAAGTGCGAACTCGTTGCCCTGGACGCCCTCCGCAATCTGGTCGTCCTCCTCGGTGCCGGTAAAGTCGGAGCGAATCCGGCCGGCTTCGCCGAGAATCGTCTCGGTGAAGTAGTCGAACGTCCCCGACGTCGATGCCGGGCCGAACAGTTCGATTTCCTCGTCGGGCCAGTCGGCGTTGACGTCGGCCCACGTCTCGGGTGTGTCGTCGGGCGTCCAGATGGCCTCGAGTTCGTCGTAGGTCAGTGAGTCGATGAACTCGTTGTCGTTATTGACGACGACGGTCAGGGCGTCCTTGGCGACTTCGAACTCGACGGGTTCGAAACCGTTGTCCTGACACGCCTGGATCTCTTCCTCTTTAATGGCTCGACTCGCATTGTTTATGTCCGCGTCGCCGGGGATGAACACGTTCTCGAAGCCGCCGGAACTCCCGTCCTTGCTGAGGTCAATCGTGACCTCCGGCTGCTCTTCTTTGAACAGCTCGCCAACTGCCGTCGCCACGGGATAGACCGTACTGCTTCCGGAGATTCGGATGTTGCCGGAAAGGTCGCCCTCGCCTTCGTCCCCCTCGGTTTCCGAACAGCCTGCAACCGACACGGCGCCGACCGCACCTGCTGCCGCGATGAAGTTCCGCCGCGATACACCACCAGTGAACCGCCCGAATCTGTCGTCGGACATCACCTGTGCGTCTCCCGGGATGGGTTAAGTAGAATGCTAATATCTATATATCCGAATCCGAAGTGCTATAGAGCCGTCCGTAGCAGCCAGTACAACGGGGGGGATCGGACCGATACCCGGCCCACAGGCCCAGTATCCAGCCCAGAACGCCTCCTCGAGAACGGAACGTCAATATGCGGTGATCGAGGATAGGAGAAATTCCGGGGGTATATCAAAAGCGACGTGAGAGAATCGGTGAGTAACGTATATCTATATAGATTCCGCGAGAGAGTACAGCGGCTGGCAGCGGCAGTTACAACTCCTCGACGTGACGGACCGCCACGGCTTCGCCGCGCGTACTCTCGGCCATCTCGCGGCCAAACATCTCCGCGCGACCGACGGCGAACGCCTTCGGACCTTCGACGATCACCTCGTCACCGACACGGATCTCCTCGTCGGCGTCGACGATGCCCGGCGCGAGGACGCTGCCGTGCGGAACGAAGCCGTCGATCTCGACCCGCTTCGTGGGTGCGTCGCTGTCGGCCCACAGGCGAGCGCCGTCGAGCGTGAAGGAGAGCGTCCCGTACTGGGGAACCATCGTCGCGAGTTGCGTCTCCTCGCCGTCGCGCACCTGGATCTTGGGGTAGCGGCTCGTCGTCTGCAGGTCGACGTCCGCGAAGAGGGCGTCGCCGGCCCCGTCACCGAGCAGGTAGTCGGCGATGGCGCGAACGGTGTTGTGTTCGCGCTCGCGCTTCGAGTATTTGAGCTCGCCGTCGAGCGCATCGGCGAGATTCGAAAGTGATTCGTCGTCCGTCGGATGGCCGCCCTCGGGGACGGTGTAGGTGACGCGATCGCCGAGGTCGAGTTCGGTCTCGACGCGCTCGACGACGTCGCGATAGCCCTCGTCGGGGACGTGGGCAACGATCTTCGAGTACTCGTTGCGTTCCAGATAGCGACGGAGGATGCTGGCGACGAAGTCGATCTCCTCGGCGCTCCAGCGGCCGGTGACGACGGTGTCGTAGTGTTGGGCCGGATAGGTCGTCTCGAGTTCCTGCGGGACGACGCCGATCGGACTCGTCATCGAGACGAGGTGGGCGCGCCACCGGATGACGTCGTGGAACTGGCCGTGGCTCTGTGATTCGCTGTAGGGCTTTCTGGCCGAGCAGGGGACGAGGACGAGCGGATTCTTGAATCGGTTCCGGTATCGGCTCGTCACCCGGTCGGCGTAGCGCTGGATCTCGGTACGTCGGAGCGTGTCGCTCGTCGTTGCCGCGATCTCGGCCTCCCGGAGGATCGGCGCGCGCTCCTCGACGTAGGCCCACTGGTCGTCGAGCTCGCGCATCGCGGCCGTGAGCCACTGATCGTGGCGGGCTTGCCCCTCGATGTAGTCCCGCAGCCGGCCCGATCGGATGCGCTGGCGAACGGTCGCGAGTTCCGCGGCGAGGGCGTTCCGGTTGTGGTCGACACAGTCCGCACGCGTGAACGCGTCTCGCGGCCCCTGGCAGGCCGGACAGGCACAGGGGAGTTCGTCGAGTTCGTCGAGCGGGTAGTCGCCCTCGGTCGTCAGGTAGCGCCCACGAGTTCCCTCGGCGGTCGCACGTGCCGCATCGACCCCGTCGACGCCGGCGGAGGCGAGCACGGCGACGTTTCGCGGCGTCGCGACACCGGAGAGGATCACGGCCGCGTCCGTCGCGACCGTCTCACGGACGTCGACGACGGCATCGGCGAACGCGGCGCCGTGACCCCGGATCGACTGGGCGTCGGAGAGGACGTACGCGTCGGCGCCGTAGTCGACGGGCGACTCGCTCGAGATCACGGCCGCGCTCGGATAGTCGACGGCAGAAGTCGCTGGCGCGAACGAATCGCGGACCTCGGCTGCGGTGCCGCCCGGGAACGCCCGGTGCGGAAGGACGGTGAGCGCCGACGGATCGCCGTCGGGCCGGTCGCGGTCGGCGACCCACTCGGAGCCGCCGTCGACCAGGATATCGTCGACGAGCGCCGGGGTCTGACGCGGGTCGGCGAGGCGAAACTCGCCGAGGCGCGCCGGCCCGTCGCGCTCGTGAATCTCGAAGTACTCGGTCATAGCGCTACTGCGAGCGGGAAGCGAAAGAGAGTATCGAAACCCGACAGTGGATCGAAGGCCGGCGACGACGAGACGCTGGCAACGACGAGACGCCTGGCGAGGACGAGTCGAACTTACTCCAGATCGACGGTGACCCGGCCGTCGAAGCCGAGGATCACCGACTGTGCGACGTCGCCGAACAGTGCTTTGCCAGTCGGCGACCGTTTCTGTCCGACGATGAAGATGTGGTCCGACTCGGTCTCCTCGGCGGCGTCTAAGATCTCGTCGGCCTCCGACCGATCGTCGACGATACGGGGGACGATGCGGTACTCGACGTCGAGATCGTCGAGGACCTGGTTCGCCAGCGATTCGATCCGCTGTTCGAGCTGGTTACGGAACGTATCGATCCCGTAATCCGTCCCTTCGATCTGTTCGAAGCCTTTCATCGCGTCTTTCCCGTCCTCGTACTCGTCGTAGCTGAGCGTCGAGAACAGAATCAGTTCCGCGTCCGCGCCGGCGGCGAACTCACCCGCCGATCGGAGCAGTTCCCGGTGCCGGTCCGTGTCGCTGACGGCCACTAACCCTCGGTTCATGGGGCCACCAATTCAGCGGACCTTCAAAAATTACCGGGTTTTGTAGTCGGGACGTGAGGGAGTGTTGTCGAGGAGGTCTCGGTCGCCTCGGGCGCATCAATGCCTGTTTAACAGCCACCGTGAGCGGTAGTGACGGCACGTCCGACGAGTACGGGCGACCAACAGCGACACGTGGCCGATCGTCCGTCACCATCGGCCACTACGCCCGGCCCTGAAACGCGGCCGTCGCAGAGGTCTTCCCACGATTGAACGAGAGAATCGAGATGCGAATCGTGTCCGCCGGATCGACGTCCGACGGGACGTCCGTGACGAACACGACGAACCCCTCGACTTTCGCGACCGCGTGGCGCTCGCCAGAGTGGTGGTGGGAGAACTCCTGAACGCCGACGGTGTACTCATCGCCGACCGACACCGGTGGCTCGCGGTCCTGCGCACGCTCGTGACTCGTCCGAGAACGGCGGACGTCGCGCCGGACGCGCCACCAACGTCGAAGGCGGCGGATGGCCACGAACCCGACGATCACCAGTACGACCGCGCCGATCGCGCCACCGGCTACCATCGGTTTCTCGAGCGCGGCCTCGATACCGGCCCCGACGACCTCGCGAACCGTTGCGACCCCTTCGTCCATCGTTCCGAGAAATCGAGCGCTCCCTCTTCGGTGTTTCCACTTCGAGTGGAGTCGCGACGTGAGGAGTTACGGCGTTACCATCGGCGGGTCGTGTAGCAACCCCTTGGACGGAGATTACGGAAGTGCGAGGAGAAAGCCTCGCCCTTTAGGGCGAGGATGAATCCGACAACGATTGAACAATCCACGTTCGATAGAAAGCCCGAGTCTCCAACGAAAACCCATAGTTTTACAAGCACCCAATTGAAATAAATCGAGGATGAAGCGAGCCAACCAGTTCAACGTTCGCCCCCGCTTCACGGAAGAGCGTGAGGTGTTCAAACGCTGGTTGGACGCTTCTGCCAGTCTCTGGAACGAGACCAACTACGCTCGCCGCCAAGCCTTCCTCTCAGGCAGCAATGAGAGCGTCTGGGACGCTGAGACAGGCGCACTCGGAGGCAAATACAAAGCCGCCCTCAGCAGCTCCGTCGCCCAGCAAATCATCCGCAAGAACTCGGAATCGTGGCGGTCGTTCCTCAGCCTCAACGAGAAGTACCACGCTGGGAAACTCGATGAGAAACCCAGCCCACCAGGATACTGGGGCAACGAAGACGACGGACGGGTACTTCGCACGTACGTCCGCAACGACCAGTACACCATCGAACTCGGGGAACGGTCCCGACTCGAAGTCCCGATTGGCTCCGAACTCAAAGACGAACTCGGCTTGAACCGGAATCAGCGTCTCCGTGTTGAGGTGTCGGGTGACCCGAAGTGGAGCGGCGAGCAGGGCCGATTAGAACTCGTGTACGACGAACTCGCAGATACATTCAGGGCTTTTCAACCAGTCACTGTTGATGATTCTCAACTGGATTCACCACTGGCTTCCCACGAAGCCGCTCTGGACGTAGGTGCGAACAACCTCGTCGCCTGCACGGTTTCGACAGGGTCTCAATACCTATACAAAGGGCGCGGGCAATTCGAGCGGTTCCGCGAAACGACGCACCGAATCGCAGAACTGCAATCACGCCTCGAAGGCCAACGGAAGACCAGTAAGCGTATCGACTGTTTGTACCGTAAGCGCACGAGTCGTCGAAACCACGCGCAGGACAGCCTTGTCCGAGACCTCGTGGAGCGACTCTACGACGAGGGTGTCTCCACGCTGTACGTAGGTGATATCAAAGGTGTCTTATCGACGCATTGGTCGGCTCGTGTGAACGAGAAGACGCATAACTTCTGGGCGTATCGACGGTTCATCAACCGCCTCGAATGCGTGTGCGAAGAATATGGTATCACGGTTGAGGAGGAATCCGAGGTGTGGACGAGTCAGGAATGTCCTGAATGCGGTGAACGTGATGACACGGTTCGTCATGAGGATACGCTGACGTGTCCGTGTGGGTTCGAGGGGCACGCTGATTTGGTAGCGTCCAAATCGTTCTTGAGACGGCAGACCACTGCAGTCGGGTCGATGGCACGGCCCGTGTACCTCAAGTGGAACAATCACGATTGGCGGGAACACCACAGCCCGCCCTCCCTCGTGGAGACAACAGCCAACGAGGCGTACACAAACCAGAGTACCACTGTTCACGGTGGGAATATCGCTCTCGGGGACTCAGACGACTGAGACTCCCACGAGAGGAATCCTCGCGCTTCAGCGCGGGGAGGATGTCAAGACTCGCCGTCGAACAGGGCCAGTTCGTCGGGCAGCGATTCGAGGATCGCCGGCGGCCAACCACGGTGGGCGAGGCCGAACGTCGTCTCTGGGTGGGCACAGACGAGTCGAGAGACGCCCCTCGCTGCCGCTTCGAGCGCCGCGCGATCGGGTCGCGTCGGTACCTCCGCGGTGAGCGGATAGGTCCGCGAGAGCGCACTCGGTACCGGGCCGAACGGCGGGACGACGCGCCAGACGTCGTCGTACTCGTCCGACGGCGGATCGGGGCCCTCCGTGAGGAACAGTGCGTCCGGGACCGACAGCCGATCGAGCCGGTCGTGGTGACGGACGACCTCCGGCCGGCGAGCGCTCTCGGCGGAGGTGGCGAAGAACGTGCCCTTCGAGGACGGATCCTCGCGTTCGAGCTGATCGGCGTGGTCTAACAGGGCACGGTAGCCGTCGAGCATGGCCGGGTGGCTGCGGGCGCGCTCGTCGACGAGTTCGAGCAGCGACCCCTCGCGGATCGCCGCCTTGATGCGTCTGATCTCGGCGAAGCTGACGTGGAGGTTGTGCGCCGCGAGCGCCGTCTCGCGGCGGTCGTCTGGCAGATCACGCAGGCCCGCGGCGCCGTGATCGACGCAGATCGGACAGGAACAGGGCAGGTGGTCGAGATCGTCGAGATGGCGGGTGCCGCGGACGGTGAGGTAGCGGTCGTCGCGCGCGTAGATCGCGTAGGCCGCCGAATCGAACAGGTCGCAACCGAGCGCCGCGGCGAGGGCGAACATCATCGGATGGCCGGCGCCGAAGAGGTGGACCGGCGCGGCGGGGCCGAGGCCGCGTTTCGCCGCCGCGACCGCGTCGACGACGTCGGCGTAGCGGTACTCGTTCAGCAACGGGACGACCGCACCGATCGGGAAGACGTCGAGGCCGGTTTCGGCGGCGTGTGCGCCCGCCCGCTCCCGGAGGTCGGGGTGGGTCGACCCCTGAACCGGGGCGGAGACGAGCATGTCGCCGGTGTCGATCGAGGCCGCGAGTTCGAGGCGCTCCTGCGTGGTCTCGAGTTCGGTTTCGGCCGTCTCGCGGGAGACGCCGGGCTCGGTCGGGATGTCGACCGGCGTCGCGATGTCCGAGCCGATGTCGAACTGGAAGTCGAGGATCTCCTCGGTAGTGACGTCGATCTCACCGTACTCCGCCAGCTGGAACGAGCCGGAGTCGGTCATGATCGCCCCCGGGAAGTCGAGCAGGTCGTGGAGCCCCTCGTCTAACGCGCGCTCGCGGTAGTCCTCGGAGCCGTGGAAGATGTAGGCGTTCGTGATGAGCGCCTCGGCACCGAACTCGTCGGCGAGCCGACGCGGCGCGATCGTGTCCAGGTGCGGGTTGATCACCGGCAACAGCGTCGGCGTCTCGACCGTGACCCCGGCCCGGGGTACCGTGAGTTCGCCGATCCGGCCGGCGGCGTCCGCAGTCTGAAGTTCGAAGCGCTCACCCATCGCGTTGGGCTTCGTGGCCGCGTCGGTAAACGTTGCGTTCCGGCGGCCGGGAAACCAGCCCCACGACGGGCGTCAGTCTGCAGGCCCCGCCAGTTCGTAGTACGAAACGGCGAGAACCGGGCGCCCGTCGCGAATCTCGCCGTCGAGGACGGCCCGTTTGAGGTCGTCGTACGGGCGCTCACGGACGCGGATCGTCTCGTCGTGATCGAGGGACTGGTCGCCGGTCTGTCGACAGTCCCGGGCGACGAACAGGTGCAGGAGGCTGTCGGCGAGGCCGTTCGCCGGTTCGACGGTACAGAGCGGGTCGATCGTCTCGGCCTCGTACCCGGTCTCCTCGGCGAGTTCGCGGTGGGCGGCCGCAGACAGATCGGCGTCGCTCGATTCGACGCCACCGACCGGCACGCCGGTGACCCACCGCTCGACGGCCTGGCGCCACTCCTGGGTCGTCACCACGGCGCCGTCGGGAGTGAACGGCAAAATCGCCACACTGGGCGGCTCCGAGAGGTAGTCGAAGTCGGTTTCGGTGCCGTCGGGCAGGCGAACGGTCTGCGTAATCACGTCGAAGCCGGGACAGGAGTACGCTACCGATTCGTCGCGAGTTTCCCACCGACGCGGCGGCTCGGGCATGGCAGGCGGTACGATAGGCCCCCACAAAAGCGCCGCGTCCGGCGGGGACGGTCGGTCGCGACCGACGGCCGATTCGCCGTCGAACGACGCCGACGGCCGCCGAGAACGGGAAACCCGGCGACGTAGCCGGTTCGGACCCGTTATCAGGACGTACCAGTCACATAACAAAGCCCCAGATTCCGATACAGTCACTCTCAGAGGGAACCATGGATCAGCTCACCGGCTTCCAGCGAGACCTCCTGTACGTCATTACGGGGATGGACCGACCGTCCGGGCAGGACATCCTGGACGACATCAACGACTACGTCGAACAGCCAGTCACTCACGGCCGACTGTACCCGAACTTGGACGCCCTCGTGGAAGAGGACCTCGTCGAGAAGGGACAGTTAGACCGACGGACGAACTACTACGCGTTGACACCGAAAGGAAAACGTGAACTCGAGCATCGCCAGGAGTGGGTCGAACGGTACGTGGAGCACTGACGGGCGACTGTTTCATTCGCCACGACGAACCGCACGAAGCGGTGGGGCTGGCGTTCGACGAGCCGGTGGAGCGCCGGGTCGACGCATAGGAGAGGGCGCGTCGACCCGGGCAACCGATCCGCACGAGCAGGGTTGAGCGTCACCGCCTGTCACGCACGACGTGGTCCCGAAATCGTTTTCACCCGGACCCGCGCAGAGTCGGTATGCCGACGGAATCGGAAACCGAGTACGATCCCACGCTGGGCCGGAAGTTCATTTTCGTCACGGGCGGCGTGATGTCCGGACTTGGGAAGGGTATCACGGCCGCGAGCACCGGCCGCCTGCTCAAGAACGCCGGATTCGACGTCACCGCCGTGAAGATCGACCCGTATCTGAACGTGGACGCGGGGACGATGAACCCCTTCCAGCACGGGGAAGTGTACGTCCTGGAGGACGGGGGCGAGGTCGACCTCGATCTGGGGAACTACGAGCGGTTCCTCGGGACGCAGATGACCTCGGACCACAACGTCACGACGGGCAAGACCTACCAGCACGTCATCGAGAAGGAACGCGCGGGCGACTACCTGGGCAAGACGGTCCAGATCATCCCCCACATTACGAACGATATCAAGCGCCGCATCCGCGAGGCCGCCGAAGGCACCGACGTCTGTCTCGTCGAGGTCGGCGGCACGGTCGGCGACATCGAGGGGATGCCCTACCTCGAGGCGCTGCGCCAGTTCGCCCACGAGGAACCCGAGGAGAACGTCCTCTTTACGCACGTCACCCTCGTCCCCTACTCGAAGAACGGCGAGCAAAAGACCAAGCCGACCCAGCACTCAGTCAAGGAGGTCCGCTCGATCGGCCTCCAGCCCGACATCATCGTCGGCCGGAGCGAGGATCCGCTCCAGCCGTCGGTGAAGGAGAAGATCGCCCTGTTCTGTGACATCCCAACCGAGGCCGTCTTCTCGAACCCCGATGTCGAGGACGTCTACCACGTCCCCCTCGTCGTCGAGGAGGAAGGACTCGACCAGTACGTCCTCGAGCGACTCGACATCGCGGACGAAGCGCTCCCGCAGGGCGAGCGCGCGAACGAGTGGCGCGACATCGTCACCACGGAGAAGACCGGCACGATCGACATCGCGCTCGTCGGCAAGTACGACCTCGAAGACGCCTACATGTCGATCCACGAGTCGCTGAAACACGCCGGCTTCGAACTCGGCGTCGACATCGAGACCCACTGGGTCGACGCCGACGAGATGGCCGACAAACACCGCGATCGACTGCGCGAGGCCGACGGCGTCATCGTCCCCGGCGGCTTCGGCATGCGCGGCACCGAGGGCAAGATCGAGGCCGTCAGGTACGCCCGCGAGAACGACGTCCCGTTCCTCGGACTCTGTCTGGGCTTCCAGATGGCCGTCGTCGAGTACGCGCGCAACGTCCTGGGCTACGAGGACGCCCACTCCGCGGAGATGAACGAAGACACGCCACACCCGGTCATCGACATCCTGCCCGAGCAGTACGAGGTCGAGAACATGGGCGGCACGATGCGCCTGGGCGAGCACACGACGGTTATCGAACCCGAAACGCTCGCCTACGACCTCTACGGCGACACCTCCTGCTCCGAACGCCACCGCCACCGCTACGAGGTCAACCCCGAGTACTTCGAGGACTTCGCGGACGAACCGATGGTCTTCTCCGGCACCGCTGGCAACCGGATGGAGATCCTCGAACTCGACGATCACCCGTTCTTCTTCGGGACGCAGTTCCACCCCGAGTACAGTTCACGACCCGACGACCCGAGCCCGCCGTTCGTCGGCCTCGTCGAGGCGATTCTCGAGGAGACCGACGTCGACGACCGGACAGCCGGTTCGACGGACGACGATACAGACGATCGAGACGACGCCCCCGACACGGAGGTGACCGCCTGATGGTCGACGTCGACTCCTTCGTTCCGGAGGCGATCGACGAGATCGGCGACGAGATCGGCGACGCGAACGCCGTCATCGCCCTCTCTGGCGGCGTCGACTCCTCGGTCGCCGCGGCGCTCGCCTACGAGGCCGTCGGCGAACAGCTCACGCCCGTCTACGTCGACACCGGCCTGATGCGCAAGGGCGAGACCGACCAGATCCGCGAGACCTTCGACTACATGGAGAGCCTCCGGATCGTCGACGCCAAAGACCGCTTCCTCTCGAAACTGTCCGGCGTCACCGACCCCGAGGCAAAGCGAGCCGTGATCGGCGAGCAGTTCATCCGCGAGTTCGAGCGCGAGGCGAAATCGGCCGACGCAGACTACCTCGTCCAGGGGACGATCTACCCCGACCGCATCGAGAGCGAGGGTGGAATCAAGTCCCACCACAACGTCGGCGGTCTCCCGGACGTCGTCGACTTCGACGGCATCGTCGAACCGGTGCGCGACCTCTACAAGGACGAGGTGCGTGAGGTGGCTCGCCACCTCGATCTCGACGAACTCGTCGCCGAGCGGATGCCGTTCCCCGGGCCCGGACTCGCCGTCCGGGTGATCGGCGAGGTCACCGAAGAGAAACTCGACGTGGCCCGCGAGGCCTGTCACGTCGTCGAGGACGAACTCGAGGAGTACGACCCCTGGCAGGCCCTGGCCGCCGTCATCGGCAAGGCGACCGGCGTAAAGGGAGACAACCGCGTCCACGGCTGGGTCGTCTCGGTTCGATCGGTCGACTCTCGCGACGGCATGACCGCCCGCGCCCAGGAGATCGACTGGGAGACACTCCAGCGCATCCAGTCACGAATCACCGGCGCGAACGAGAACGTCGCCCGCGTCGTCTACGACGTCACGCACAAACCACCGGCGACGATCGAGTACGAATGAGCGCAGACCGCGAGGCGCCGGTCGCAATCGTTTCCGGCCCCGACGAGGACGACATTGCCACCGCACTGGAAGCCGAAGGGCAGTCGGTGCGACGGATCGACGACGTCTCGACCCGGCCGGCGCTCGAGTCGGCCGGCGTGCACGAGGCGTCGCTGTTCGTCCTCACGGATGCCGCCGACGCGACCGCCGTACCAATCGTTCGCGACCTGACCGACGAGATTCGGATCGTCGGCTACACACGCGATTCGCTTCCCGAGTTCGTCAGCGGCCAGCTCGATCTGGCCGTCGATCCGCAGCTGCTGGACGCCACGATCGTCGCCGACGAACTGACGACGACCGACGACTGACCGGTCCGCCCCCGTTCGACACCGACCACAGTAATCGACCGTTCTCCCCGGCGAGGGGGCCGATTTAACCGAATTAAATCCAGTTCAATCCCGGTTGAGTATCCGCAATCGCGCTGGACGGTCGGTCCCCTTGAAGGGGGCGCCGACCAACGAACCGAGTGGAGGCAGCGGGCACCGACAACGAATATCCACGTTCGATACCCGTGGCTTCCAGCATCCACCACAGCACCGTTCAGCAGTGCCACGTCGTCCGGGCCGGGCCTAGCACCTCCCGGCTCCGGACTCGTTTTTCATAGGAACCCGCCACGTTGTACAGAGTCACCTCTGAGTCGGGCCGTCACGGCTGTAGTTGCGAGAGAACGGGAATCTCCTCGATCCGGTTGGCGGGGAGGCGATCCCAGTCGAGGCCGTCGGGACGGGAGACCGTCTCCGGTCGAACGGTCCGGTCCGGGGTGACGAGCAGGGAGAGACCGACGTCGTGGGGAGCTGCGTCGATCGCGTCGACCAGTTGCCGCTCGTGGACGGTGGTCGCGACGGGCGTGTCGGCGTCGACGCAGTCGTGTTCGGCGAGGATGGCGTACTCGAGATCGCTGTAGCCCTCGCCCTTGCCGATCCGGTCGCCGGCCGTCGTGACGGCGACGCTGCCGGAGACGATGAGGTCGATCTCGGGGAGCGAGTCTATCGTTACCGGGGTTCCGTACCCGGAGATACCCGAAACGGTCGTCGCTGCATCGTAGTCGTCGATTACCGCCGGATCGAGTTCGAGGAACGGCGCGTCGGATCGCAGCCGCGGGACGGCCACGAGGAGGCGTTTCCCGTCCCGTAGGGCCTGCCTACGGACGGGTAATTGCGGCGCGTCGGGATTGGCCTTGATCGTCGCCGCGTCTCGCCACTCCGGCTGGTCGGCCAGTCGCGCCGCCGCCTCCGACGCGCCGGCGACGTTCGGGATCCGGCCGTGAGGCGGAAACGGAAAGCGCGCCACTCCCTCGGCCTCGAGGTCGTCCCAGACGTACTCGCGGATGGCGTCTTTCGCCGGTGCCCGTTCCCCGTCGACGGCATCCGGCAGCTCCGAGGGCTCGTCACCATCGTCGGCCGCCGAATCGGTCGTGTCGGATGGCATTCGTCTCGAACGGTCACCGGCCGAGACTACGTGTGTTCCGCCTCGTCGTCGGGCCCCGCAGCTGGTAGACTCGCAAGCGAAACCACACGTGGTAGCTGGGGAACGACGAGCTCCGACATGGCGAACGTCGCCGTTTCCACGTCGGCGGGGAGACAGAAGACCGGAACGCCCGCGATGACACCGGCGAGTGGACGCACACACAGGACGTCCGTGCCGACACGCTCGGCGACTCGGGTCGTAAACAGCGTCTCGAACGCGGGCAGTTCGGCGTCTAGCAACTGGCCAACGGCCCCGACGGTCGCGTCGTCGGGCTCGATGCCGACCCCACCGGCCGTGAGGACGACGTCGACGTCGTCGCGGTCGGCCAGCCGCGATACCGTCGCCTGCACGGTATCGAAGTCCGCTGCGACCCGTTCCCGTATTGCGATCTCGTGCTCGATCCCGTCGATCGAGGCCGCGAGTGCAGCCAGCACGTCCGTCGCTTCGGTCGGCTCCTCGTCCGTCACCTCGTTTACGTCCTTCTCCGTCACCTCGTTCACGTCATCGTCCGTCTCCGTGTTCTGCTCCGAGTCCGTCTCCCCGTCCGATTTCTCGGTCGCCTCTTCGCCCGTCAGACCGACACCGATCGAAACGACGGCGACGCCGAGCACCGATCCGTCGTCCGCGACGCTGGGCTGACCGTCGGTTCCAGACTCGTTCCCATCAGTCCCCGGTTCGGTCCCATCGGCTTCCGATGCGGTTCCGTCAGACTCCGACACGGACCCATCTGTCCCAGGTCCGGCCTCGTCGTCGTCCATACGTCCGACTAGACCGGTGGGACCTTTATCGCTTGGTCGCGGGCCAGATCACGCCGAGCCGTCGTCGGAATCGATCCGGTCGATGAGCGACTCGAGCGACTCGATGTGGGATTCGAACAGGGCTTCCCCACGGTCGGTCAGTTCGTACGTCGTCCGGGGTTTTCGATCGACGAACGTTTTTTCGACGGTCACGCAATCGGCGTCTTCCATCCGCTCGATGTGGCTGGCGAGGTTTCCCTCCGTGAGGTCGAGCGCGGACGCCAGCGCGGAGAACGTCGTCTCGCCGTTCGCGTAGAGGTGGGTGAAGATTTGCAACCGGGTCGGCTGGTGGACGAGTTTGTCGAGTTCCATCGTTAGCGACGGGCGAGGACGACGTACGCGACGACGCAGTACAGGCCATAGGCGAGGCCGAGGGTGGCAAACGACCAGTTTTCGACGGCCGGAATCCATGGCAGTGCGGCCGAGACGGCCAGCAGCCAGAACCCGCCGACGTAGAACGCGTACTGGTCGGCCGACCTGATGTCGTAGGCGCCCAGCAGCTGGCCCATGTAGACGAAGGCGACGCCCATCACGATACCGGCACCGACCCAGATCAGCGGCGTCTCGGCGACACCCTCGACGCTGCTTTGAACCGGCCAGAATCCGACGATCCAGGCCAGGAGGCCGGCGTAGACGCCGACGTGCCAGCGTCCCCAGCCGGGCACGCCGGTCGTGGGTTCCTCGTAGGAACGCTGGACACGGGAGAGGACGTACTGGTGGCCACCGAAGACGGCGACCAGCCCGACGATGACGGGTATCGAAAAGCCGTACACGAAACCAACGTTGAACAGCGTGAATCCGAGCGCGACGCCGAGGCCCTCGACGAGCCACCACCGCCACCAGTACGGGTGTGACTCCGAGAGTCCCACGGCGCGTTTGATGTGGCCGAGCTCCTCGCGTAGCTGTTCGCTATCGGGCCGTCCGGTATCACCGTCGGGCCGCCCGGCCCCGCTCTCGGCGGTCGATAGGGCGGATTCCGTCGAATCGGAGCCGTGATCTGTGTTCGTCAGCGTCGGTCACCTCAGTGCCGGAACCACTCGCGTGTAATACGTAAAGAGATCGGTGTAGGTCGGTCGATCGACCAGTGAGACAGCCGACGGCAGCGACGGTTCGTCACCGGCAGGTGCCGACTCGCCGTCCACGTCCGGGGAGAAAGCGCGAACCGCGCCGTCGGCTGGGTATACCTCGTCGGCGAGCGCGATGTCGTCCAGCGCGTCGGCGTTCGAGAGGCGCGTCTCGACGACCGTCGGAACGTCGTCGAAGAGCGTCTCGGGCGTGCCGGTCGCGACGACGCGCCCGTCGGCGACGAACGCAATTCGGTCGGCGAGGTCGGCGTCCATCGGTTGGTGACTCGAGAGCACGATCGTCCGTCCCGCGTCGCGTTTTTCCCGCAAGAGTTGATGGACCACCTGGATCGTCGAGAGATCGAGCGCCGCCGTCGGCTCGTCGAGCAGATACAGCGGGACGTCGATGGCGAGTGCGATCGTGAGTTCGAGCTTGCGTGTCATCCCGCCGGAGTAGTCCTCGACGCGCTTGTCGAGCGCGTCCAGGCCGAGTCGGTCGGCATAGCGTTGCCAGTCGTCGGTGAACGCCGGATGGAGTCGCTCGAAGTAGCGGACGTTCTCCCGACCGGTGAGTCGCTCCGAACACAGCGCGTCCTGCAAGAGGAAGCTAGTCGTGTCGGAGCGGTCTGTCGGGTCCACCCCGAAGACCGTCACGTCACCACCCGACGGGTGCGTGCTCCCGGCGAGACAGGTGAACAGCACCGACTTACCGACGCCGTTCGGGCCCATCACGGCGAGCACCTCGCCCTCGCCGACGGTCAGATCGACGCCCGAGAGAACGGGCCCGTCGTCGAAGGACTTCGACAGGTTCGTCACCTCGATACAGCTCACGGCCACCACCCTCGTTCGTAGAGGACGCGGTTCGTGACGACCGTCCCCGCGACGAGGACGACGACCGCGTACGCGACCAGCAGGAGGACGTACTCCGGCCCCACGGGCGGCCCCGGCGGCCCCAGCCCCGCGTCGGCCCACTCGCCCGTCGGAACGAGGTGGTAGATCAACAGGCGTGTCGAGAGCGTGTTCGGCAGGTAGTTCAACACCTCGCCCTGCAGCGGCGAGATCGCGACGTTCGCGCCGTTGAATCCGGTGAGCATGTAGCCGAGGACGGCGATCATCGGCACCCCGTACTCCGCGAGGCGCTCGTTCGCTGCTGTCGCGATAACGGGGAGGGCCACGAGCATCCAGAAGAGGCAGGTGACGACGAACGCGAGCACCACGACGGGAATCGATGCGAGGCTCCGGAGGGCGAAGGTTCCCCCGGTCACGACGCCGGCGACGAGTGTCAGGCCGAAGGCGACGGCGGCGAGTGCTCCGGCGGCGACCATCCGTCCGGTCAGATCGGCCGAGGCCGCGATCGGCATGGACCGATAGGCTTCGTATCGTCGATCCTCCAGGTCGCCGGCGAGCAGGTAACCGAAAGCGTACAGACAGACGTAGATGGCTCCGAACATCCCCGTTCCGATGGCGGCGCTGGCGATCATCGCGGCCGACATCTCCTCCCAGAGCGAACCGTAGAAGAGTTGCATCCCGGCAGCCGTGCCGACGAGGGTCAGAAGCATGGTCGTACCCGTCGAGAGCTCCCGGAGACAGCGTTCGGCGAACGCACGGACCTGACTCGTCCAGACGGCCATCCCGGCGTCGGGCGCCGGTGCCGACACCCCCGTCTCTGACGGTGCGGCTCCGTTCGACTGCGCGGACGTACCGGTTCTGGCCGTGGAGTCGGCGTCCGTCGTCCCGACACCACCGTCGGTCAGGATCGGGCGAGAATCGGTGCGTTCGGCCCGGATGGTCGCTTCTTGCCCCCTGGACGGTCCCTGATCGTGGGGAGTACGTCGTCCCATTGTCACTCGGCATACACTGCAGTCAGCGAATACAAAATACTTTCCTTTGAATTGTACTTTGTGATGCAAACCCCCGTCGACTGCTCCGAAGCCGGAATCGATTCGTCGACGAACTGATGGAATTGGCGTAGCCGGACGCTTCGATCCGCTGGCGAGATCTGACATACCAATCGTTATCCCGATTCTCGTCCATCGGGCAGACATGGACGCAGTCACCTTCAGCGCACACGGCGACCGGGACGTCATCGAGTACGGCGAGTACCCCGACCCGACGGTCGGCGACGACGAGGTGCTCGTCGACGTGAAGGCTGGTGCGCTCAACCACCTCGACGTGTGGACGCGGGGCGGCCTCCCGACGATCGATCTCGAATTACCGCACGTGCCGGGCAGCGACGGCGCGGGCGTCGTCGAGGCTGTCGGCGACGACGTCACACGGTTCGACGTCGGCGACCGGGTGGCGGTCACGGCGGGCGTCAGTTGCGGCGAGTGTGAGTTCTGTCGCGACGGCGATCCGACGCGCTGTGTCTCCTATCACATCCTCGGCGAGCACGTCCCCGGCGTCCACGCGGAGCAGGCGGCGGTCCCCGAGGACAACCTGATCCCCGTCCCCGACGGCGTCGACTGGACCGTCGCCGGTTCGACGAGCCTCGTCTTCCAGACGGCCTGGCGCATGCTCGTCGATCGGGCGGACCTGGGGCCCTCGGAATCGATCCTGGTCCTCGGTGCGAGCGGCGGCGTCGGCCACGCGGCAGTGCAGATCGCCGACTACGTCGGCGCCGAGGTCTACGCGACCGGCTCGACGGAGGCGAAACTCGAGGCCGCTCGCGACTATGGCGCCGATCACGTCTGCAACTACGAGGACGCAAACTTCGCCGAGTGGATCCGCGCGGAGACGGGTAAGCGCGGCGTCGACGTCGTCGTCGACCACGTCGGCGCGGCCACGTGGCGCGACTCGATCAAGAGCCTGGCGAAGGGTGGCCGGCTGGTCACCTGCGGCGGGACGAGTGGACCGAATCCCGAGACGGACATTCCACGGATCTTCTGGAACCAGCTCCAGATCATCGGGTCGACGATGGCCACACCCGGGCAGGTCGACGACGTCATGGAACTCGTCTGGGACGGCACCTTCGAGCCGGCGATCCGCGAGGTGCTCCCGATGAGCGAGACCGCCCGCGCGCACGAACTGCTCGAAGAACGAGAGGGGTTCGGCAAGGTCGTAGTCGTCCCCGACAGCGAACTGTAGCCGTCGGCACCGACAGCCGGTCGTACCCGTTCCGAACTGTTGATTACCCGGTACCAACCGGGTTCGCCACGAAAACGGTGCGCACTTATCCGATGGGACGAAATTTGCTCGTGTGAGCGACGACGAGGGCTACGTCCACGATCCGGCGACGTTCGACGAGGCGGGCGAGCGAACCGACGACGAGTCGGACAGTACACTCACCGGCGTCCACCCCACGTCAGTCGACCGGACGTTCGGCTGGCGCGGCTGGGTGCTCGTCGGGATCATCGTACTGGCGTTCATCGTCGCCCCCGCCGGCATCTACCTACTTCCGCCCGGTGCCGAGGGCTACCGATTCGCGCTCATCCTCTTTCCACTCTTCCCGGCGCTGTTGCTCGCAGCGGGTGCCGTGTGGGCGACGACGCGCCCGTGAGGGCGTCGCGCCGCCTCTCTACGGATAAATAGTCGGCAGTTCGTCGATGAGCGCCGTCGCGACGCGTTCGTCGTCGGCCGGCGTCTCGGTGTCCTCGACGTAGTCAGCGAGGAGTCGCTGGAGTTCCGCTGCCTGTCGACCTGTAATCGAATCCGCACCGGTCTCGAGCCGTTCGAAGAGGTCGACGAGCCACGCCGGCGGTTGCGATCCCGCGGCGAGCGACTCGTCGACCTGTGTGACGACCCGGTGATGGGCGATCCACGCCTGCTCCCTGGTGAAATCAACGTCGTACGTCTTCGCTTTACTCGGACTGGAACTCATGTGGGAACGGAGCCGGACACCGGCTCACACGTCGTTGGTACGAAAGTGGACCTCATAAACCTTGTTGCTTGTTACCATGGAACCCTCGGTGGCGCAGTGAGTGAACACTCGGGACCGCGAGGACGCCTAGACAGCCCGCACCACCAAACTGGGGATCGAGAGAGAGAGAGAGAGAGAGAGAGAGAGAGAGAGAGAGATGAGTGTGTGAGTCAAGTGTGTGATTGAGTGAGTGCGTGCGTGAGTGAGTAAGTAGAGTGTATGAGTTCCTATCTCGTTGACCGGCGTCGGTCAGACTGGAGAAACACATGATAAGTCAGCGCGACGGCGTTCGATCGACCTGCGAGACCAGTAACTGCTCCCGTCCCAGTTCGCCTCAGTCGTCGCGTTGCATCGCGATCTCGAACCAGGGGCAGAGCCGGAGTTGTCGATACCACTCCGGATGGTCCTGCAGTCGGTCGTAGGGTAGCCACATGAGTCCGGCGACCTCCGACTCGTCGGGGTCGAGTTCGCAGTCGTCGAGCGTGAGTTGCAGGACGGCACAGACCTCGTGTTCGAGGCCCGCGTTCTCGAAGTGGCGCCGGTACTCGAAGCGGTCGGTGAGTTCGACGTCGTCGTACTGGTCGGGCGTGATTCCCAGTTCCTCCTCCAGGCGCTCTCGCGTGGCGGCCTCCTGGCTCTGGCCCTCGACGGGGTGTGAGGCGACCGTGCCGTCCCAGTAGGTCCCCCAGAGACGCTTCTCGGGGGCGCGCTGGGCCAACAGGATGTTCCCGTCCCCGTCGAAGACGAGCGCGGTGAAGGCTCGGTGGCGGATGCCGTCACCGGTGTGCGCCTCGAGTCGGTTGACCAGTCCCTGCTCGGTGTCGTTCTCGTCGACGGCGATGACGTCCTGGCCGGCGTTCGGATGCGATTCGGCCGCGTCAGGATCGGTACTCATACGCCCAACGTGGCGAAGGGAGCCCAAACCAGTATCGACTCGGTCCGACGCGAGACGGGGTCACCGTGACAGGAGCGGGTCAAAAGTGGATCGTCGCGTCACTGGTGGGGCTCAGCCTGCGTCCGGATCGGGTCGATAGCCGTCGCCAACCAGGACCGAGAACGAGTCGGACGCGACGTCCAGTTCCAGGTGCGTGGCTTCGAGCAGTTCGCCGTCGAGACTGTACTCGACCGGTCGTTCGTCACAGGCGATGCGGACGGAGGGCGTCCGATGGCGGACGATCGACTCGCCATCGCGATCGAACAGGCGGCCGAGTGCCGCCTCGCCGACGAGTTCGGACGGCGGCGCCCGCTCGATGACCACCACCTCGAACAGGCCGTCCTCGACGTTCGCCTGGGCCGTCCGCGTGCCCGAGAACCGGCGTGCGTTGCCGACGAACACGAACAGCGCCTCGCCGTGCCAGTCGGGACCGTCGGTGACCTCACCGCCAACGTCGACGGACAGCGGCGGGGCGTCGAACGAGGCGACCTGTTCGAGCGTGTTGACGACGTAGGCGAGGACGCCGAGCGAGGCCTTCTGATCGGAGGACGTCTCGGTACTCGCCTGGGCGGTGACGCCGCCCACACAGGAGTTGACGAACACCCGGTCGTTCGCGAGGCCGAGATCCAGGGCTCGTCGACGACCACCGTCGACGACGTCGAACGCGTCCGCGATCCCCGCGACGCCGATGTTCGCCGCGAAGTTGTTCCCAGTGCCGGCCGGGACGACGGCGAGCGTCGTCGAATCCAGTGCCGACGCTTCCACGATCCCGTTCGCCACCTCGTTCACCGTCCCGTCGCCCCCGGCGGCGACGAGCAGGTCCGCGTCGGCGGCTTCCTCGCGCGCCACTCGGCGCGCGTCGCCCGCTTGCTCGGTCAATCGCGTCTCGAAGCCACGCTCACCCGCGCGTTCGACGACAGAATCGACGTGGTCGCCGCCTCCACTTTCGGGATTCACCACGACGACCCCTCGCTCGAACCCGGGAGCTGTCATGAGTGTCACTCACGCGGAGAAAGTGCAAAAGTCCCTGGCCAGCATACTACCTTGACGTGTACACCGTCGACCTCCACACGCACACGCGATTCTTTCACGGGCGCCGAGCGCTCGGCGACCGATTCGACCCCGTCGGTCACCGCTTGCTCACCTGGAGCGCCGCCAGACGGGGACTCGACGGACTCGCGACGACCAACCACGACTACTACACGCCGTTTTCGGCGGGCCGGGTCGTGACCATCCCGGGGATCGAGATCTCGACCGATCGGGGCCACGTCCTCGTCGTGGGGCCGGACCCGCCGTCGGAGGTCACCCCCGGCGAACTGACGCCCACCGAGGCAGTGGAGTTGGCCCACGACCGCGATTGTGCCGCGATCGTCGCTCACCCGTTTCGCAACAGCACCGTCCGCGAGGTCGACGACGTGGCCTTCGACGCCATCGAGGTCAACGGGAAGCACCCGCGATCGCTCCCGCTGGTCGAGAAACTGGCCGAGACGTGGGACCTCCCGCTCGTCGGCGGGAGCGACGCCCACTATCCGTTCGAAGTCGGTCGCGCGTACACGCGGATCGACGCCCCGGAACTCAGCCCGAACGCGGTGGTCGAGGCGATCCGGGACGGCCGCGTCGAGTATCGGATCGACCGCGGCCCACTGGACCGGTTCGTCCGTCGACTCTACCGGCGCGTCCACGAGCGAAAAGGCGTCACCCGTGCGTTCGAGCGCCTCGACACCGGACCGACGCCAGGCGTGGGGACGCCGCCGGAAGAACCGACGACCGAATCGACAACAGCGTCGGCGGATAGAGACGATGACGCAGGATCGTCCCCCAACGGCGAGGATCGGTCCCAGTGAGCGACCGATCACCGCCAGTTGGCGGAAACGCACCTGCCCCAGTCGAGAACAGCGTGCTCAGCCGCGCTGTTCGTCGAGAATCAGGCGGGTCTTCGTGTCGACGACCTCGTCTTGCTCCCGTGCGCGCGTGATGAGACTATTGATGCCACGCGTGTCGGCGGCGTCGACGACGAGAACGATGTCGTCCTCGCCGGAGACCTGCCAGGCGTAGTCGACCTCGTCCCACTCGGCCATCCGTGCGGTCGTCTCGCGGGCGTCGACGTCGACGGCGACACCGATCTCGAGCATCGCCTTTACGTTTCCCGTGCGCGTGGCGACGGTAAAGCGCTCGATGACGCCGTCTTCGGTCATCCGATCGACGCGGTTTCGGACCGTTCCTTCGCTGGTCCCCACCGTCTCGGCGATCTCGGTGTAGGGCGTCCGCGCGTCTCGTCGCAAGACGGCGAGGATTTCTCGGTCGAGGTCGTCCATTGAGATGCGACGATAGGGTGGGGTCGCACTTGATGATTACGAAAATCGTAATTCAGCTTCGAAGACAACATTTATAGCCCTGGCACGAGTTCGTATCTCGTAATGCCACCGGCCTACGTCGCACTGGAGGGCGGCCACGTGATCGAGGGGCGTGGACGTTCACCGGGTACGGCTCGCGGGGAACTGGTTTTCACGACAGCCTACACAGGATACGAGGAGAGTCTGACGGATCCGTCGTACGAAGAACAGATCCTGACGTTCTCCTACCCGCTCATCGGGAACTACGGCGTCCGCGAGGAGCGCCTCGAATCCGAGCGCGTCCACCCGCGGGCCGTCCTCGCACGCGAGTTGACCGACGACGTCGCCGACTGGCTCACCGAGGAAGGCGTGCCGGCCGTCGACCACCTCGACACCCGCGATGTCGTCACGGACATCCGCGACGGCGGCGCCATGAAGTGCGGGATCGCCGTCGGGAAAGCCGCGACACCCGAGGACGCCCTGGCCGAACTCGATCGCTGCGTGGGCATGAGCGACCACACCGAGATCGGCGCCCAGGTCAGCGTCGAGTCGACGGAGACCTACGGCGCCGAAAACGACGGCGAGACGATCGCCCTCGTCGACTGCGGCGTCAAGTTCTCGATGATCGAGTCGTTCGTCGAGCGCGGCGCGACCGTCCACGTCCTTCCTCACGACGCGACGCCGGCCGACGTTCGCGACGTCGACCCCGATATCCTGTTCATCTCCAACGGTCCCGGCGATCCCGAAAACTACGGCGAGGCCGTCTCGCTCGTGCAGGACCTCGTCGACGAGTACCCCGTCGCCGGCATCTGTCTCGGCCAGCAGATCGTCTCCCTCGCGCTGGGCGGCACGACCGAAAAGATGGCGTTCGGCCATCGCGGCGTCAACCAGCCCGTCATCGACCTCGAATCGGGACGCGTCGTCATGACCACGCAGAACCACGGCTACACGGTCGACGACCCCGGTCCGCGCCTCGAGGTCGCCCAGCGCAACGTCAACGACGAGACGCCCGAAGGTCTCACCGGCGTCGACTGCGACGTGATCACCCGCCAGTACCACCCCGAAGCCAACCCCGGCCCCGAAGACACCCTCGACTTCTTCGACGAGGTCCTCACGATGACCGACGCACCCTCATCGCGCGCGATCCCCTGCGACGACTGAACGCAACACGCACAGCAGGTTTCTTCTTCGCTTGTCGTATCGAGGTACCTTCGAGCGCTCCAGCAAAGCGAGCGTCGTGGCTACCGAACGTCCGGCGCCGTGACCCGCCGCGTCTCGTCTCCGTCGATCAGGACGGCGACCGGGAGGACGAACGCGTCGCGCAACCGCACCGCCATCGTCGTCGACTCGGTGTCGGCCGGACAGCGACACACGACCTGTTCGGCGGGGCCCTCGACGGGAGTGATCGCCGCCGGTTCAATGTCGAGCGCGTTCGCGATCGCGTCGCGGGCCGTCGAGCCAGGAGGGTCGGGAACGATCAACGACTCGTCTCCGAGTTCCCACGCCACCCTGGCGCTGTCCAGCGTCGCGCGATGGGAAACCAGGTCCCGCGCGTCCGCCGCCGACGCCGACGACGGCAGGTGCTCGGTCAACACGCCCGGCGTCGACGCGAGCAGGTAGCGGATCGCCGCGTCGGCCGACGACGTTTCGACGTCGAAGTACCGGTGCCCGCGTTCCAGCGTATAGAATCGAACCGAATCGCCCTCGTCGACGAGAAAGACGCCGTCTCCGGCACCCGGCGTGGTCGATACCCAGGACAAGCAATCGAGAGAATCGATAGTACTGGCCGCCGTATCGACGAAGTCTCGGAGCGTATTCATCGGCCGTCACCGCGAGCTACACACTCCCACGTAAGTACGCTTTCGCGTCGTCGGCCCAGAGGCCACCCACAGCAGACAGTCACTCCCCACACCTATCGGCGAAACGGGGCCAACGCTTACGTGCCGGTCCGTGGCAGGTGAGACGATGACCGCGGACCGCCTGCTCGTGCCCGTCGCCAATCCCGAGACGGCCGACCGGCTCCTCGAGACGGCTGTCGACGTCGCGCAGGATCGTGGCCTCGAATTGCTCGTCGTGCACGTGATCGACGTCCCGTCGCAGACCAGTCTCGAACAGGCACGCGCGTCGATGGACAGGGAACCCGGCGAGTCCGTCGTCTCGCAGACCGTCGAGCGCGCCCGCGCCGCTGGCGTCGAGGCGACGGGATTGGTCCGATACGGCCACGACGTCGCGGGAAGTCTGGTCGATCTGGCGAGTGGCGCCGACGTCGAGGCGATGCTACTCGGCTGGCACGGCCGACCGCGTCGGCGCGACATCGTCCTCGGGAGCTACATCGACACGGTGCTTCGCGAGGCGGCCTGCGACGTTCTCGTCGAACGCGTCGACCGCGACAGAGGACCGATCGAATCGGTGTTCGTCCCCGTCGCCGGCGGCCCGCACACCGAGTACGCCGCCGAAATAGCGGGTTCGATCGCCCGCGAACGCGACGCGAGCGTCGAGCTCGCCACCGTGGTCGCCGTCGGGGCTGACGAGGAGACCGTCGAAGAGGCGCAGGCACTTCTGGCGCAGACGTCGCCCGCCCTCGGCGCCGTCGACTCGGTGGCGACGACCGTGCTTCGAAGCAACGAAGTGTCGGTGGGGATCGTCGATCACACCGCGGAACACGGCCTCACGATACTCGGCGCCGGCGGCAGCGGCCTTCTCCACCGGATCGTCGCCGACGACGTCGCCGAGTCGGTCGCCCGGCAGGCCGACAGCGACGTCCTGCTATGTCGGCAACGTGACCGCCCAGCGAAGACCCTCTTGTACCGACTCCAAGATGGACTCCGCGGTATCGGCCGGTGAGTCGGGATCACCCGTCCGACGCCGACCCGTTCGTCGCTCCCGCGGAGGCGGGTGGGAGGACCGGTTCCTCGACGTCGCGGCCCGTCTCGACGCGGTCCCGCGTGAAGTCACCGGGTTCGACGGTTTCGGGCGGCGGTCGCGATCCCGCGTACCGCGCCACGTGCGCCGAGAACAGCGGCGGCGGTGTCGACGCACTCACGATACCAGCTGGAGCGGACGCTTCGTCTGCCGGCTCGTCGCCGAACCAGACCGCACCGACCCGAACCGTCACCCACTCCGGCACCGCGTCGACCGCGAGGCTCGTTTCAACGTCCCAATCGGCACTGTAGACCGTCGTCGAGACGAACTGTCCGCCGCGTTCGTCGCGGGTTCTATTCGCCTCGTCGGCCCCAGCCCAGTCGAAATCGCCGAGCGGTTCGGCCGCGAGTTCGGTCAGGTCGGCGTCGTACGCGACCAGTTCGACGGTCCGAAGCGCGACGTCCGGCGAGTCGACGTTCTGGACGTGCACGGTGACTCGCAGGGGAACCGACACCGGCGGTTCCGACGCGAACGGCGCAGAAACGTCGACTTCCAGGCTCGTAAACGGCTCCGGTCCGCCGATGCACCCCGCAAGCCCGACTGTGGCCGTCACCCCAGCGACGAGCAGTCCGCGTCGCGACGGGTTCCCGGAAAGGCCCATTCGACCCTCGAACTATCACGCGAGGGGAAAAAGATTCGCCGAGACGGGGCTGGCCTGCCTCGGAAAAGTCTCGTCCGAACTCGGTTCCTCGCTTCGTTCGGTTCCAACTCGTTCCGCCCGCTCACGGCTTTGGCGTTCGCCTTTCCCGCGGTTCTCACGCGCTTTGCTCGCTCACGGGTCACGTGCGTTCCCCGTTCGCGCTTCCGAGGAACCTCGCTTCGCTCGGTTCCTCGCACGCTCCGAATCGCGCTCCTCGCGGCTCACGTTCGTTCGCCGCTCGCAATTACGCGATTCTCGCTCACTTCGTTCGCTCCGAATCGCGCTAATCGTGCTTGAACGACCGTTGTCCCGTAAAGGCCATCGCCATCCCATGCTCGTCGGCGGCCTGGATCACGTCCTCGTCGTTGACCGATCCGCCGGGCTGAACGACGGCCTCGATGCCCGCCTTCGCGGCCTCCTCGATCCCGTCCGGGAACGGGAAGAAGGCGTCCGAGGCCATCACGGCGCCCTCGGCGTCCTTGCCCTCGGCGTGTTCGTCGGCCTTCATCGCAGCGAGGCGGACGGCGTCGACGCGGGAGACCTGTCCCATCCCGACGCCGACGGTCTCGGTGCCGTCGGCGAAGAGGATGCCGTTGGACTTGACGTGTTTCAGGGTCTGCCAGGCGAAGACCATCGTCTCGAGTTCCGCGTCGGTCGGCTCGCGCTCGGTGACGACCTCGAGGTCGTCGACGGTGACCGACTGGAGGTCGCGCTCCTGGACGAGGCGGCCGCCGACGAGGGATTTTTCGGTAAATCGCTCCGACGGTTCGTCCCCGAACGACCCAACGTCGAGGACGCGCAGGTTGTCCTTCTCGAAGAGGACGTCGAGCGCGTCGTCGGTGTAGCCCGGCGCGACGACGACTTCCTTGAAGGAGTCGATGATCTGTTCGGCGGTGGCGGCGTCGCACTCGCGGTTGAGCGCGACGATCCCGCCGAAGGCGCTCATCGGGTCCGTGGAGAGGGCGTTCTCGTAGGCTCCGGCGAGGGTGTCGGCCGTGGCGCAGCCGGCCGGGTTGGTGTGCTTGATGACCGCGGCGGCGGGCTCGTCGAACTCCTTGATCAGGTTCAGCGCGCCGTCGGCGTCGTTGTAGTTGTTGTACGACAGCGCCTTCGCGCCCTCGTTCAACTGGTCGGCGTGGACCACGCTCGCCTCGTCGCAGGTCCGGTCGGCGTAGACGGCCGCGTCCTGGTGGGGGTTCTCGCCGTAGCGGAGGGTGTCGACCCGGTCGTTCGAGACGAGGCGACGGGTGGGTAGCCCATCGTGGTCCGCGTCCGCAACGCTCGCAACGTCGTCGGCCACGTTCACCTCGCCCCGTTCGATATCAACGGTTACAGCGCCTTCCGCGAACCACTCGACGGTGCGCGGGTACGCCCTGAACTCGCCCTCGTAGAGAACGCGCTCTTTCAGCGTCTCCTCGTCGTCGCCCTCGTAGATCGGCACCGGCTCCTGCGTCACGATCGGGCCGGCGTCGATTTCTTCCTCGATCACGTCGCCGTCGTCGTCCGTCGCGTCGGTGACAACGTGGACGGTACAGCCCGTCACCGAGACGCCGGCGTCGAGCGCGTCACCCCAGGCGTCCATGCCGGGGAACGCCGGCAGCAGCGAGGGGTGAACGTTGAGCGTCGTCGGCATCGCGTCGAGGAAAGTCTCCGAGAGGATGCGCATGTAGCCGTCGAGACAGACGAGGTCAACGTCGTGGTCCGCGAGTGCGTCGAGGACCGCCTCCTCGTGCTCCTGTCGATCCATTCCGTCCGCCTGCGGAACGACCTCGGTCGGGATCCCGCGGTCGGCTGCCGCCTCCAGCACCGGCGCGTCCGCGGCGTTCGTGAGGATAACCGCGACCTCGGCGCCGCCCGGTTGCCGATCTGCGATGTTCAACAGGTTTCGCCCCCGATTGCCCGCCATGCCGGCGATGCGCGTCATGCTCGATACTCCGGCCACCCGAATCAAAGGGGTTCTGATTCAGCGGATGGACTGACACGAGTCACCACTGGGCGACTGCCCATCACCGACTGCGCGTCGATCGGTCGCTGCTGCCAGTCGGCCCGACTGGTCGCCCAAACGATACGCTTTTTCGGGTTCGCGGGCGAGTCGCGGGTATGACAACTGTGGATTCGCTGTACGCCGTCTCGCCGCTCGACGGGCGGTATGCCGGGCGAACCGAGCCCCTCCGACCCTACGCGAGCGAGGCGGGCCTGATGCAGGCGCGCGTTCGCGTGGAGGTCGAGTACCTCCTCGCGCTCGCCGACCTCGAGGCGACGCCGCTTTCCATAGACGAAGAGACCCGAGCTACCCTCCGAGCGGCCTACGAGGAGTTCGACGCCGAGGACGCTGCCGTCGTCAAGGCGATCGAGACGACCGGGCACGGCCCGTTCGAGGCGACCAACCACGACGTCAAGGCCGTCGAGTACTTCCTCCGGCTCCAGCTCCCCGACGAACACGACGCCGTTCCGTGGATCCACTTCGGCCTGACCAGCGAGGACGTCAACAACCTCGCTCACCGACTGAACGTGCGCGACGCCGTGCGCGAGGTCCTGCTGCCCGCCCTCGAAGACGTTCGCAAAGCCCTCGCCGACCAGGCCCGCGAGTACCGCGATCGCCCGATGCTCGCGCGCACCCACGGTCAGCCCGCCACGCCGACCACGTTCGGCAAGGAGATGGCCGTCTACGCGAGCCGGCTCGACACCGCGATCGACCGCATTTCGGACGCGACCGATCGCCTGCGCGGGAAACTCGGCGGGGCGTCTGGCACCTATGCCGCCCACCACGCTGCCTACCCGGACGTCGACTGGCCCGTCTTTGCCCGGGCGTTCGTCACGGATCTCGGCCTCGACTTCGAACCCCTGACCACCCAGGTCAACCCCTGCGACGACCTCGCAGCCCTCTTCGACGCGTTCCGTGGTGCGAACCAGATCGTCCTCGACCTCGATCTCGACGACTGGCTCTACGTCTCCGATCGCTACCTCGGCCAGGAGGCCGCCGCCGGCGAGACGGGCTCCTCGACGATGCCCCACAAGGTGAACCCGATCGACTTCGAAAACTCGGAGGGCAACCTCTCGAAGGCCAACTCGGACCTGCAGTTCCTCGGCGAGTACGTCACTACCTCCCGCCTCCAGCGCGACCTCTCGGACTCGACGGTCAAGCGCAATATCGGGGCCGCCTTCGCCCACTGCCTGATCGGCTACACCAAGGTCGAAGACGGCCTCGCGAAGGTCACCCCCACCGAGCAGGTGATGGACGACGAGCTCGCGGCCACGCCCGAAGTCATCGGCGAGGCCGTCCAGACCATCCTCCGCCGCGAGGGCCGCGACGACGCCTACGAACAGGTCAAGGCACTCACTCGCGGGAAGCGCGTCACCATCGATGACTTCCGCGACCTCTTCGCCGACTTGGACGTCGACGAAGGCGTCCGCGAAGAACTGCTGGCACTGACTCCGGCCGGCTACACCGGCGTCGCGGCGGAGCTGGTCGACGAACTCGACGAGTGAGCGGCGACCTCGATTGCCGTCGAATCAGCAACGCTTTGCTATCGGAACGCCAACGCCCGATAATGACCGGAGACGCCATCGCCGGCGCGTTCGCGACCCCGGCGCTGATCGATCAGCTCTACCCCGAGATCGCGACGATCGCCATCTTTCTCGTCGCGATCGTGTGCATGATCGCGCTGGTTTACATCTCGATGACGTGGGACTGAGCCGCCACACCGATTTCAGCCGGTCCATCCTGGCCGCCGGCAACGCCGGACAGCGACTCGTCGGGGCCGCCGAACGATCTCCGTCCGCGTCAGTGTGACTGGGCTAGCGAGATGGTTATCCGGATATTCTATGCTCCTACCCCCGCTGTATTCCATACGCTAACCAGTACCCATAGCACCCATCACGTCAATTATCCGCACTGAAGCCGCGTCCATATGGGTACGAAAGTGCCCCGGGTGGTGATGATACCCGGGACGTGGCTTCCAAATCCCCACACGGGATTTGTCAGCCATGTTCCGAAACACACTATCGAAACAATAAGTCTCGTACGCCCGTTGGCCAGGGAGTCGTATCGCTATCCGTCGCTGGATCGAGCGTGTCAGCCGCTGTCCTCGTTCGCGCCTCGAGTGAGCGTCGGCGTCTGGAGTGCTTCGTCGTCCGTCGTGGTCAGCAAGCGGTTGTCGAGCCGGACGGTGACTCCGACGTCGTCGACGAACGCCGAGACTTCCGCCGGCGTGACCGAAAGTCCTTGCTCCGCATCGGCGCCGACCAGCCAGTACCCATCACGGGCGGACTCCTCCAGGGGTCGGCTAAGGGCGTCAGCTCCGCCGATTCTCTTCGCGACTGATCCCTGTCGTATAACGTCTGTGGGGTAATAGCGGATTGTGGCGGCATACCGGTCGGTTCCGGTCGCGGTGAGATCGACGATCGTCGGCGAATTGCTCACTTGGCGGACGACCGTCACGGACGCGTCACCGACGAACCGGAGATCGACTTCACGGTCGAGACTGGCCGTGTACGCTGCGTCCGCGACCGAGTAGCCATCGAGCAACTGGGTGAGGGTGGCCCGAATCGCGGCTGGAGACGGCGCCCCGTCGGTGAGTACGACCGCAACCGATCCGGCGGCGACGAGCGCGTCGCCGATCGGCTCGGGTGGGGTTTCGGCGAGCCAGACGACCGGCGTCGATACGTCGTCGATCGCATCGAACAGTAGGGGACGGTCGGCACAACGGATGCCGTCCTCTGTCGCCGGCAACTCGCAGTAGCAGGCGGTTCGATCGGCTTCGAGCGCGTCGTGGAGGGCGGCCGCCGTGGGCTGTTCGAGGACCGAGACCACTGCCTCGTCGTCGGTACGCTCGGCGAACCGACTGAACGCTCGCGCCCGGTCCGGGTCGGCCGTTACGAGCGTGAGGTGGGCCGAGTCGGTCGTGGTGCGTTCGAGGAACTGTCCGTGCTCCATTGCGTCCGGGCGCAGGCGGCAGGTTCCCGGCGTGTCGTCGGGGAACGTGTGAGCGCTCAGCAGTGCGCCCGGTCGTCTCACGCCGCTGGCCGGGTCGCCGTCGGCGGCTGTGCTCTCGCCGGCCGGAACTGTCGGCGGAACGTGCTCGACGGATCGGGCGACATCGATCCGCGCGAGTTCGTGAAGCAACGAGGGGAGCACAGAGACGTCTTCGGGCTCCGGGCGCAACACGGCGCGCTTCGGCCAGCGCGCCAGAAACGGTGAGAGCACGTCGCGCGGCACGTCGAGGTACTCGAGCAACTGATCGGCGAGGGGCAGGTCGTAGAGGTTCGGCGGGTAGAACGGCAGTTGCGGTGCCAGCTGGTCGTACTCGGCCTTCTTCAGCGACTGGTAACCGTCCGCTCTCACGAGCGAGTCGAGCAGCAGACACCGGGAGAGGATGTCGGCAACGCGCTCGTCGAGGCTGGCGCGCTCGGTGACGAGCGGTTCGACGTGGCCGTTCTCGAGGACGAGTTCGGGGGCGTCCGCTGGGGTAAGCTCGGCGCCGAGGTAGAACGCGAGCGGCGCCACCCGATAGCAGTGTTCGTACGTCGGGGGAATGCGGATCTCCACGCCGGTCTCCGGGATTCGGAGCTCCGGCGGCACGTGCAGTTCGTTCCCACGCTCGATCGCTGGCGGGTGCTGTCTGAGCGTGGGCCAGGAGCGCTCGCAGGTGAACTCCTTGATCGAGGACGCCAGGTAGGGGAGGGCCTCGAGGAGGGTTCCGGGATCGTCGGGGACGGTGATGGTCGCAGACGGGTGTGAGCGGAGCGAGCGGGCGCCGATGGCCACCGACGTCGGCTCGTCGAAGCGCAGGTCGACGATCGCCTGATCGTCGTCGATGTGCTGTTCGGCGCTGACCGCCGCGTTCTCGATCCGGAGGTGAATCTTCACCGTTCCGGTGATCGAGGCGTAGTACGTCCCGTTCGGAACCTCGTTTCGGCCGTCGGAGAGTTCGGCCACCGGTGTCCCGTTTCCGTCCCAGAGCGTTCGGCCGACCGTTCCCTGCAACCGCATCCGGGAGACGGTGACGGAGACTGCATCGTCGATGGGGAACAAGAACAGGTCGGGCATCGCTGGCTCGAGGCCCGGCTCCCCGTCGACCTCGATCCGCACTTCGGCACGTTCGATGTCGTCCCCCACGCGAACAGTCGAGCCGTCCCGTTCGATGGTAACAGGTGAGCTGGGACTGCGATCCATCACGTCTTCTGGCTGTTCGTCTATGCAGGATATATTTTTGCCGTCTCCGGTCTGTGCGACGATCGTGCCGTTCTGTCACAGTTGGGTCGTCGAGCTGCTGGCGTGGTAGCCACGACGATCCGAAGACGCTCGGGTCGTGCGTGTTGCACGTGGACCGACTGGTGTGATCGCTCGCGGTGACAGCAGTAGCGACGACCGTCCACGTGCTCGCCGTGGAGCTGTCAGGGACCACCCTGTACGACTTCCTGGAGCGGGCAGTCGTCGGCGTCGGCGGTGGTCAGAAGACGACCGTCGAGACGGACGGCGAACCCGTCGTTCTCGACGAGCGAGGCGACCTCCGCCGACGTGATGGGCAGGGCTTGCCTCGCGTCCGCGCCGACCAGCCAGTAGCCGTCGTGATTGCACTCCTCCAGGACGCGACCCACGACGTCTTCCGCGCTGACGGGTTTGACGGCCGTCCCCTGCCGGACGACGTCAGTGGGGTAACTTCTGATCGTGAAGGCGTAGCGGTCCTCGTCGAGCGGGCGGACGTCGACGACCGTCGGCGTTTTGCTCACGCGGCGGACGACCGTCACGGACGCGTCACCGACGAACCTGACGTCGACTCCGTGATCGACGTCGGCCGTGTACACCGCGTCGGCGACCGAGAACCCGGCGCACAGCTGGTCGAGCGCACCCCAGACCGCCCCCAGGTCCGGTTCGTCGTCCGTGAGCACGATGGCGATCGCCCCAGCAGAAACGAGCGGTTCGCCCGTCACGCCGGGCGCGACGTCTGAGAGCCAGACGACCGGCGAGCCGACGGGCCCCAGCTCGTCGAACGAGAGCGTCCGGTCGGCACAGCGAATTCCCGCTTCGGTAGTCGGGATCTCACAGTACAGGGCGGTTCGATCCGCCTCGACCGCGTCGCGGAGGGCGGCCGCCGTGGGCTGTTCGAGGACCGTGATCGCTGTCTCGTTACGAGCCTGGTCGGCGAATTGTCGGAACGACCGGGCCCGCGCCGAGTCGGCCGTCGCGAGCGTCAGCGATGCTCCGTCCGGCGTGGGACGTTCGACGGTCCGTGCCCGTTCCATCGCCTCCGGGTGCAACCGGCAAGTTCCCGGTACCTGCGCTGGGAACGTGTGGGCGGTCAGTAGCGCATCCGACCGACGCTTTTCACCCCCTCGATCGCGGCCCTCGCCAGCCGTCGAGTCGGACGGGACCGTCGGTGGGATCGCGTCGGGTGAGCGGGCGACGTCGATCCGCGCGAGTTCGTGGAGTAACGAGGGGAGCACAGAGACGTCTTCGGGAGCCGGGCGCAACACGGCGCGCTTCGGCCAGCACGGGGTAAAGGGCTCGAGTACCTCACGTGGCACCTCCAGGTACTCGAGCAACTGGTCGGCCGGGGGCAGGTCGTAGAGATTCGGCGGGTAGAACGGCAGTTGCGGGGCCAGCCGCTCGTACTCGGCGTTCCCCATCGGCTGGTAACCCGCTTCTCTCACCAGCGAGTCGAGCAACAGACACCGGTCGAGGAGGTCTCCGACGCGTTCGGCCAGGGTCGCCCGGCGCGTCTCGAGCGGTTCGACGTGGCCGTTCTCGAGGATCAGTGCCGGTGACTCGCCGGCGCTTACGTCTGCCCCGAGGTAGAACGCGAGCGGCGCCACCCGGTAGCAGTGCTCGTACGTCGACGGTACTCGGATTTCGACACCCGTCTCCGGCGCTCGGAGTTCGGCTGGCACGTCCAACTGCTCGCCCCGCTCGAGTGCTGGTGGGTGCTGTCGGATCGTCGGCCAGGACCGTTCACAGGTGTGTTCCTTGACCGAGGCGGCCAGGTACGGGAGCGCGTCGAGGAGCGCTCCGGGATCGTCGGGAACCGTGATCGTCGCCGTCGGATGCGAGCGAAGGGAGCGGGCGCCGATGGCCACCGACGTCGGCTCGTCGAAGCGCATCTCGACGATCGATCGCCCCGCGTCGTCCAGATGCTCCTCGGCCCAGAAGGTGGCGTCCTCGATCCGGAGGTGAAGCTTCACTGCGCCGGTGAGCGAAGCGTAGTACGTCCCCCGCGCCATCTCGCTGATCCCGTCCGCGATCGTTCCGACCTGATTTCCGTTCGCATCCCAGAGCGTCTGGCCGAACGTCTCGGCGAAGCGCAGCTGGGTGACCGTGACCGAAACTGCCTCGTCGACGGGAAACAAGAATACGTCGGGGAGCGCCGGCTCGAGTCCCGACGCTCCGTCGACCTCGATACGCACTTCCGCTCGTTCGATATCGTCCCCCACGCGAACGATCGCCCCGTCCCGGTCGAAGGACACCGGCGATCGATGACTCCCGGAGCCCATTTTATCGAACCGTTCGGTGTCGACGAATAAACCAGTATCGGCTCCGGTCACCATTTCGTTGTACATCGAAAACGACGTCCAAAGACGATCTCTACCGAGATGCAATCGTATTTGTGGCTGCACAAACACACTTTCGTCACCGATGTCGGCGAGCGGGGGAGTCACCACGACGAGAATCGGGCGGGAAGCGGCGATAGTACCGAGACTGCAGCTGCGAGTTCGAGCGCCACGACGCGGGAGTCTCTCACCGTTGCGTCGAGTCCTCGATCGGTCCAATGGCATTCCGCGGCCGGTAACGGTGGGGCCAACGGGGACATCGATGGTCGCTGATCTGTTGGAACAACCCGGCTGGCGGGAGGTGACGACCGGATGAGCGACCGAGCGGCAGCCGGATCCGAACGGGAGGCCGGACCGCCCGGGTTCGTCCTCGGCGGCGTCAGCTCAGGAGTCGGCAAGACCGTCGCGACGCTCGTAATCACGACGGCCCTCGAAGGCGCCAGCTACGACGTTCAACCTGCGAAGACGGGCCCGGATTTCATCGATCCAAGTCACCACGAGGCGGTCGCGGGTCGTCCATCCCGGACGCTCGATCTGTGGCTCTGCGGGGAAGACGGCCTCCGGCGCAACTACCACCGCGGCGAGGGTGACGTCTGCGTCGTCGAGGGCGTCATGGGACTGTACGACGGTGACGGATCGAGTACAGCGATGGTGGCCGAGGCCCTCGGCCTGCCGGTCGTCCTCGTCGTCGACGCGAGTGCGGGCATGGAAAGTGTCGCGGCGACGGCCCGTGGGTTCCAGACCTACGCCGACGATATCGGGCGGGAGATCGATGTCGCCGGGATCGTCGCCCAGCGGGCCCACGGCGGTCGCCACGAGACGGGTATCCGGGAGGCGTTGCCGGACAGTCTCACGTATTTCGGCCGGATTCCGCCGACTCCCGCCCTGGAAATTCCCGATCGCCACCTCGGGCTCGAGCTGGCCGACGAGGCGCCGGTCCCGGAAGACGCGCTCGCCGAGGCCGCGGAGCCGATCGACGTCGAGCAACTCGTCGACGTCGCGCGAGATCCGGCACCGCCGTCGGCAGCCTGTGAGGCAGGGCCGTCCCCGGGCGGTCCCACGGTCGCGGTCGCCGACGATGCGGCCTTTTGCTTTCGCTATCTCGCGACGATCGAGCGCGTTCGCGAGCGAGCCACCCTGGTGACGTTCTCACCGGTCGCCGGCGACCCCGTTCCCGAGTGCGATGGCGTCTATCTCCCCGGCGGCTATCCGGAACTGCACGCCGAGGCACTCGAATCAACGGGGACGCTCACCGAACTCGGGCGACTCGCGAGTGACAGCCTCCCGATCCTGGGCGAGTGTGGCGGACTGATGGCGCTGTCGCAATCACTGACCACTACCGAGGGCGACACGCACACGATGGCCGACCTTCTCCCCGCCGACGTGACCATGCAGGAGCGGTACCAGGCGCTCGATCACGTCGAACTCGTCGCCACCGACGAGACGCTGACGGCACGAAACGGGGCACGACTTCGCGGCCACGAGTTCCACTACTCGGAGGCGACCGTCGACGATGACGCTCGGTTCGCGTTCGAGACCGTCCGGGGAACGGGGATCGACGGGACCCACGACGGATTGACCGAGCATCAGACACTCGGCACCTACGCCCACGTCCACCCCGAGAGCGGCGCGTTCGATACGTTTCTCGAACGCCTGTAATGGGGACCGTGACATCGGACGACGGCCCAATCGTCGAACTCCGCTCGTCGGCTGATTGGCGGTGCCTCGACGATCGATCCGGTCCGCTACTCACTTCTCCGACCCGTATATCGGCACGAGTACGTGTCGGAGCGCGGGGAGCGCGTCGTGGGCCGCGCGGACCTGCTCGACCACCGTCTCGGCGTCGGTACCCAGGTGAACGAGCGTGCGTTTCAGGAGTCGACCGAGCGGCCCGTCGGCGACTACGAGAAACCGTCGCGTCCACGCCCGAAAACGACGAACGCTGTAGGCGGAGATGTCAGTGATGAGTGGCACGGAGAGATCGGCCGACTCGATCGCTTCCCGGTAGGCGTGGCGCGTCCACAGCGGTGGCATGTCCCAGGCGTCCTGGAAGCGCGCGAGTGCCCGTTCGTCGACGACGCCGGGGACGGCGAGGAGGTCGGAGACGACACAGACACCGCGCGGCGCGATCACACGGGCGAGTTCGCCGAACAGGCGCTCCTTTTCGGGTTCGTAGACGATGGCGTCGAGCGACAGGCAGGCGCCGAACGCATCGCGATCGAACGGCAGGTGGGTCGCGTCGCCCGCGACGAACGACGGGACGGCCGTCGGTTCGGCGTCGTCGGACGTCGAGTGTCGCCGCGCGATGGCCACGTTGTCGGGAACGAGGTCGACGCCGACGATGTCGGCGGCGTAGCGCGCTGCGACGTCCCGCGTGGCGCCGCCGCGGCCGCATCCGAGATCGAGGACGCGCCGCTCGTGCCAGTGCGGATCGAGCGAGGACAGTTCCGAGAGGGCTCGCTCGACGAGGCGTCGCTGCGGTGCGCCGATCAGGTGCGTCTGCCACGCCCGGGAATAGCCCATGTTGAGGTACGCGTCAGTGGGCAACACGAGGTCGAGCGCTCGCCAGACATCGTTGCGCTGCTCGCTGTTTCCGAACTGTGCCGACAGCCGGTCTGCCCGATCGCGATGATCGCTCCCTCGCGACGCACCGTCGGGGACGAACGGGCGGCCCGTCACTCGTCTCGCCCTCCGGTCACCGCCTCGGTGGTGTCGACGGTCGAGCCGGTCTGCTCCGGGGTGGAACCGCCAGTGATGACGTCCCCTGCGTTCGGGGTGTCAGTCCCGGTGTCCCCCGCGATCGGGGTGTCAGTCCCGGTGTTCCTCGCGTTCGGGTTGTCGGTGCCGGTGTTCCTCGCGTTCGGGTTGTCGGTGCCGGTGTTCCTCGCGCTGGATGTGTCGGCACTCCCCGCGGCGGAGACGTCCGAGTAACAGTGTGCGGACGCCTCGCAGTACGCCAGATTCGTACAGCTCCGCGGGCGATCGTACTCGATATCGCGGTGTCGCCGGAGGAACGTGACGTAGCCGTCGTCGACGCGATCGAGTTTTTCGTGACAGAGCCACGTCGGCCCCCACCGGCCCGCGGCCAGGTTTCGGTACGGACAGCGGAAGATCGTCCGCTCGGTGCCGTCAACCCGCGGCGTCTCGACGATCCGTACACCAACCAGTCGGTAGGCCAGGCGCAATCGGCGGACGACCGCTTCGGGCGAGTGCGCTCGAACGAACAGGAGGTGGGCGAACCCGTAGCCGAACCAGTGCAGCGCCCGTTCCAGCATGGCACCGGTCTACTTCGAGCGGTGCAATGACTCTTGGGACCGCCTTCAAACCGTGATTGTCGAGCACGGATGACAGTCGCGACGGGAGCCGACCGATGTAGCGGCCGAACCGGCTTCGGGAGGGGTGGCCGAACGTGCCGTGTGGTTGGGCTCGCCGTGCAGGCGTGCTACTGCCCCTGAAAGTCCGGGTCGCGGTCGGCGACGAACGCCTCGATCCCCTCCGACGAGTCGTCGGTGTGGTAGGCTTCGATCTGGGCCGTGGCCTCGCGTTCTAGATGCTCCTCTAACGTGTTCGCGTTGGCCCGGAGGAGGAGTCTGCGGATGGCAGCGAACGCACGCGTCGGACCGTTGGCCAGTTCGACCGCGCGCGTCGTGACGAGTTCGTCGAGCGCGTCGCCGCTCGCGGTTTCGGTAACGAGTCCCAGCGACGCCGCCTCGGTGGCGTCGACCATTCGGCCGGTCGAGAGCAGTTCGAAGGCGGTCTGGACGCCGACGAGTCGGGGGAGCGTCCAGGTCGCGCCGGTGTCGGCCGAGAGGCCGATCTTCGCGAAGGAGAACCCGATGCTGGCGTCTTCGGCGGCGTAGACGAGGTCGCAGGCGATCGCGAGCGCTGCGCCGGCGCCGACTGCTGGGCCGTCGACGCGGGCGATCACGGGCATCGACGCCGTCGCGATTTCGCGCACCGCCGCGTGGAAGCTGCGGTTGACCAGCCCAGTCGAGGGTTCCTCACCGACGGTCGTCAGGTCCAGTCCCGCGCAGAAGGCGTCACCCTCGCCGGTGAGGACGACCGCACGGATACCGTCGTCCGCGTCGAGGTCGCGGATCGTCGCGGCCAGTTCCTGTGTCTCTGCGCGCGAGACGGCGTTTCGGCGTTCGGGTTTCGAGATAACGACGCGTGCCAGTGGGTCGTCGTCGAGGCGCTCGGTGACGATCGTGCTCATACGACCCGCCACTCACGAGGGAGGCATAATCCTGTTCGTCTCGGACGGCGCTCCGCCCCGCCCTGCCCGACAGACCCTCGACTCGTCCGACAGCCCTCCGACCCGTCGCGTCTCGCCAACTCCTCGGACTGCACCGCTCCGCCGGTCGATCTTCGGGGTACTCAGTCGCAACCGAGGCCGAACGTCTCAGTCCCGTCCAAACCTGATCGGATACGTCGCGTACGCGAGAATAGATCCAGTGGCGACGACGGCACCGGCCATCGTCACCAGCGGGCTCGCCAGACCGACGAGGACGGCGGGGATGGCGATCGCGTTGTACGAGAACGCCAGCCAGCGCGTCCCGCGACGACGTCTTCGTGCGCGTGCAGCGAGCGCGAACGCTCGCTCGACGCCGGCGAGGTCGTCGTCCGCGATCGCGAGGGCAGCGGCGTCGGCCGCCAGCGCAGTCCCGCCGCCTAGGGCGATCCCGAGATCGGCCGCCGCGAGCGCCGGTGCATCGTTCGTCCCGTCGCCGACCATCGCGACGCGTCCCTCGGCGGCGAGTCGCCGCACCGCCTCGACCTTCCCCGTCGGCGGCACGTCGGCGTAGATCGCCGTGATGCCGTCACGCCCGGTCAGAAAGTCGGCCCCAGCCGCGTCGTCGCCGGTGAGGACGACGACGTCGACGTCGCGATCAGCGAGCGACTCGACCGTCCCGGTCCACGCGTCGCGTGGCTGGTCGCCGACCGCGACGACGCCCTCGGCCCGTCCGTGCTGACCCACGACGACCGGCAGGTGGCCTGCCTCCCGGATCGCCTCGACCCGCGTTTCGATCGCCTCGTCGATGGACCAGCCCCGGACGGCGAACAGCGACGGATGCCCGACGAGGGTCGGCTCACCGTCGACCTCGCCGGCGACACCGGTCGGGGCGGTCTCGAACGCGTCGACCGTCGGCACGCCGCCGGCGACTGCACCGTCCGTGGGCACCGACTCGTCAGTCGCGCCGTCGGCCTGCGGGACGAGATGGTCACCCGCTCCGTCCGTCCCAGCACCTCCGCCGGAGCCACTGGCCGCGTCCGGCAGGAACGCTTCGACGATGGCGTCGGCAGCAGGGTGTGCGGCACGGCGTTCGAGCGCCGCGGCGGCCCGGAGGACCCGATCCGGCCCCGTCGCGTCGCGGACCGTCATCTCGCCGGTCGTGAGCGTGCCCGTCTTGTCGAAGACGACGGTGTCGACGTCCCTGAGTCGGCCGAAGACAGTTTCGTCGAAGACGACGACCCCCTTCCTGGCCGCCTCCTGCAGGCTGGTGGCGACGGAGACGGGGGTGGCGAACGCGAGCGCCCACGGACTCCCGACGAGCAGGGCGAGCAGGAGGTGTCTGAGGGCTGCGATCGGGCCATCGCCGACGAGCAGCGTTCCTGCGGCGGCGAGGAGGGCGGCGCCGACGACGAGCGGGAGGAGGCGGCCGGCGAGGTCGTCCGTCCGATCGGACGCCGCGTGCGTGGCACTCTGGAGGTTCCAGACACGGCGGGTGAGCCCGTCGAGTCGGCTCGTCGACCGATCCCCGACGGTGACGACGGCGCTGCCGGTCGTGACGGTCGACCCGCCCACGACCTCGTCGCCGGCGGTGCGCTCCTGTGGGAGCGATTCACCGGTAAGAAGCGCCTCCGCGACGGTACAGCTGCCGTCGGCGAGGGTGCCGTCGACCGGGATGCGTTCGCCCTGTCGGACGAGGATCCGGTCGCCCGCCGACAGGTCACCCGTGGGGACGACCTGCGACGAGCCGTCCGGGGTGAGCCGGCGCGCCTCGGCGACGGAAGCCCGGGTGAGTGCGGTGAGCCGCGAGACGGCGTCGCGTTTGACGGTCGACTCCCAGTAGATCGCGCCCATGACCGTCGCGGCGACGACGATCGTGAGATCGAAGTAGAGGTCGAACCGGCCGGTGAGCACCGCGATCGCGCCGTAGAGGTAGGCGGCGACGATCGGCAGCGTCGCGAGCAGGTGGGCGTTCGCTCGGCGGAGCGAGAGGGCGAGAAAGGCGCCGCGCAGCAACGGCCGCCCGGTCAGGTACAGGATGGCGCCGGTCAGGCCGAGAAACAGCGGCAGGACGCCCCAGTCGAGTTCCATCGACCCGCCGAAGATCGAGAGCGCCGCCCAGCCGGTGAGATCGGCGAGCGCGGCGGGGTAGAACAGGACGGCGTACGGAACCAGCAGGAAGGAGCCGAAGACGACGCCGACGACGTAGCGCATCTCCAGAAAGTCGTCGGCTCGGCGCTTCCGGAAGCCGGAGACCTCGCGATCGCGATGGGTCCGTCCGGTGACGTCCGCACCGATCGATCCGCCCTCCGAGCCCGCGCCTGTGTCAGCGGCCTCGTGCCGGTCGTTCCGCTCGTACCGGTCGTTACGCTCGGGCTGGTCGCCCTGGCGATCCCGCCGGAACGCGGTGAATCCGAGTCCCGTGAGTCGCTCTGCGAGCGTTTCGGCCGAGACCTGCGCAGGGTCGTGATCGACGCTGACGCTCTCGGTCACGTAACTGGCCGAGGCGTCGTCGACGCCGTCGATCCCCGTCGCGACCGATTCGAGGTATCGCTCGTCGTGGGCGGCGTGCATACCGTCCATCCGGAAGTGCGTCCGGACGAGATCGCCCGCTGGTTCGCCCGACGATGCCGCGGCGTTGTCAGGCGTCGCCTCGGACACGGGACCGGCGTCCGGTCCAGATCCGGCGGCCGGCTGTCCGGAATCGGTACCAGCGTGTTCCGCAGGTGCTGGGTCGAGCGCGTCGGCGAGGCGTCGACAGCCGGGCGAGCAAAACGACTCCTCGGCCACACCCTCGTCGGTGTGGTGCTGAGTCGGTCCGTGTGAGTCGTCGGTGCTATCGTCCGTGAGGGCCGTGCCACAGAACGAACACCGCCGGCTCGGTCCGGCGTCGCCGGAGTTCACGGCGGTGATTGGGTGCTTGCGTCAATAACGCTGGCGATCGGTCTACTCGCTCGCCTCGGCGCCGTCGGGCGAAAGCTGGAGGACGACGACGGCCTGTCCGTGGGAGCCACCGGGTTCGTACGTCCAGGCACCACCGGCCTCCTCGTAGGAGACGGCGTCCTCGATCGGATCGACGTCGGTGTCCCAGTTGTCGTTGGCCTGCTGGATGTAGCCGACGACGTCGATGGCGTCCGCGTAGTCGCCCGTCACTTCCGCCTCGCCGTAGGAGATCGTGCCATCCTCGGGGAGGCCGTGGAACTCGATGCAGTGGCTGTCCATGACCCCGTCACCCTGTGCGAGGGACGACGACGTCCCGAACTGATCGGCGTCGAGTGGCTGGCGCTCGTCACTGACCGGGAACTCGACCGCGAACGGATCCGCCAGGGAGTGCCAGGAGAGGCTCTCGCCGGTCGGAACCGTGACGGTCGTGTTCGGCACCGACTCCCCAACGATCGGTTCGCCGTCCGCGTTGAGCAGCGTCACGCAGAGCTTCCCGGAGCCGGCACCCAGGTACGGTTCGCGGTACTCGTCGCGCGGGTTGACGTAGCTCACCCACTCGCCGTCGGGATCGCGAGCCTCGAAGTAGGGGTCACCCTCTTCGGGAGCGGCGATGTTCGCCGCGGCTTCGGAGACCGCGGGGGTGCCGTCCGATTCGTTGGTCGTGCCGTCCGATTCGTTCGAGGAGTCATCATCCGGGGACGCGCCCGGGTCGGTGGCGTCGACGTCCGTCGGTGCGTCGCCCGGTTCGTCGTCGGCGAGGAGATCGCCCCCGAAGCCGATGCCGAACACCGACGAGAGGACGACGACGCCGATGACGATGCCTGCGACTGCTGCGAGTCCGCCGAGTGCAAGTCCGCTCCGTTGCATGTGTAACCCAGTCGGCATCGATCACGGCTATTGATATGACAGCCGTACCGGCGAGAAACCGATCGTTTCGGGATCGATGACGATCGGAATCGACTGACTACGACAGGGTGACGAGTGTTCGACTGTCGTGAACGGATGCTGCGTCGGTCACGTGTTCGCCCCCTCAACTGATGCCGGCGGCTCACGTCAGAACGGCGGGTTTCCGATCGGTGTGCACGTGGGTCGCGCGTGGCTAGAACTCGACTGCTGTCAGGCGCGTCGAACGAACCCGATCGAGAGAGCTACTCGATGTATCCCAGATCGGCCAGGCGCTGTTCGACGACGGCGTCGTCGGTCGCGGCCGACTCGTCGTTCTCGAACCGGGGATACGATTGCTCGCCAGTGTAGGAGACACATGGGAGGACGGTCCCGTCCATGCGCTCGTCCGCGGGGACGTCGAACGTCGAGAGGACGGTCGGCGCGACGTCACAGAGATGGGCGTGCCCGATCCCTTCGCGGAGGTCGACCGTCTCACCGGCGACAGCGACGAATCCCTCGAGTTTGTGGTTCCAGGGTTCGGTCGGCTGGCCGAAGCGCTCGCCGTGCAGCGTCGTCGAGAGGAAGTGGTCGTAGCCGACCGGGATCGTCACGATGTCGACCGCTCGGTGGCTCTCCGGCCCGTGGAAGTAGGCCTCTCGCGGCGCGACGGCCTCGAAGACCGGCTCACCGTCCGGTGTGGTGAGTGCCCGGAGCTCGTTCATCAGGTCGGCGCGGACGTCGTCGTAGGCGGACTCGTGGACGACGCCGTTCGGATCGCGACCTTGCAGATTGAGCCGGATCCCGCACTCGATCCGCGAACGCATGTAGGCAGCCGAGTGCCGAAAGTCGACCTGCTCCGTGCCGGCACTGACGAGGGCGTCGGGCACGCGACTCGCGACCGCGTCGGCGAGACCCACCCGGTCGAGGGCGGCGCCGACCCGCTGGCTCGTCAGTCCCACCGACGCGAGCGCGGCCATCGATCGCTGGAGGGGGCCGGGCCCGGTCCCGTCGCTCGTTGCGTCGTCGCCCGCTCTCGTCGTCTCCTCACCCGCTTTTAGACTCCGCTCACGCGCACGGGACCAGGTCGGCATGCCGCGACCGCCGCGGACCGTCTCGACGGTGCCCAGTTCCCGGAGGAAGTCGTTGACGCGGAACTCGACGCCCTCGTAGGGTCCCATCCCGTGGTCGCTCGCGACGACGATCGTCTCCGGGTGGCAGGTTTCTATCGTCGCCGCGAGCTGGCGGTCGACCTCGCGATAGAGCGCGCGGATGCCCGCTTCGTCGTCGGGCCGGCGATGAAAGATCGAGTCGGTGGCCTGGAACTGCAGAAAGCCGAAGTCCGGGTCGAACCGGTCGGCGAGGTAGCGAAACGCCTCGCCACGCGAGCGGATGGCCCGGCAATAGGCGTCGGTCGAGTCGTCGTCGGGGTAGACGGTGTAATTCCCGATCGCGTCGCGCACGTCGTCCAGCAGCCCCTCGGGGTGACACGTCGGGTCCTCGGGGGCGGTGTAGCCCGGTATCAGGGCGCCGTCGAAGGATCTGGGCGGGTGGGTTACCGGCGCGTTCACCACGACGCTGCGGAAGCCGTGGCGGTCGAGGAGTTCCCAGAGGGTTCGCTCGCGGACGTCGGTCGCGTTGACGACGTCCCAGTCGTAGCCCTCGAACGTGAGAAAGCTGAAGACGCCGTGTTTGCCGGGGTTCATCCCGGTATAGAGCGAGGGCCACGCGCTCGCGGTCCACGGCGGGACCTGCGACTGCAGCGGCCCGCTCGCGCCCGTCGAGACGATCGAGGCGAGCGTCGGCAACTCCCCCTCGGCGAACAGCGGCTCCAGGACCCGCTCGCAGGCCGCGTCGATTCCGACAAGCAGCGTCCGGAGCTCGGTGTCGGCTGTCATCGGCCCCGACGACCACTCGACGTCGTTTGGGTAGTGACGTACTTCGGTCGGGTACGGTCACGATACCCGACGGATCGTGCTGTCGTGGGTTCAGTCGGGCCCGTCACACCATCGACCGTCGAGCGTTCGGTCACCACCATCACTTCACCGACTGGTAGAGGTGCGCGAGCGTCTGCATGCCCCAGGACCCTCGCTCCATGCTGTAGGCGGTTCGCAGCGACGGGGCGAACTTCGCCTTGTAGCGATTGATCCGACGCGTCTCGCCGCCGACGAGGTCGTAGGTGGCGAGGCCGCGCTCGCGAGCGTCGCGCATGACCGCCCAGTCGAGCAGGTCGTTCACCGGCACGTCGACGTCGCGGTCCGTCCGGACGCCGCCCATCCACCGGCCGATCGTGTCGCCGTACTCGACGGCTAGGATGCCGCCGACGAATTCGCCGTCGACGCGACAGATGTAGGGCCGGATCGTCCCCCGATCGGCACGTTCGTGGAGGGCGACGACGAAGTCGGCAGGGACGTCGAAGTCGACGCCCTGGGAGTGATACCGCTCGCGAACCTGGGTGACGATTCGCCGGATCGCGGCAGAGGCGTCGCACCCCTCCTCAGCACTCCCGCAGTCGACGATCTCGTAGGCGTCCGCCGGCGTGTTGGTCACGTTCCGGCGGGCGTCGCTGCTGAACCGATCCAGCAGGGTTTCCTCGTCCGCCGAGAGGTCGACGTGGTAGGTGAACTCGGGGGTCACGTCGTACTCGGCCCATTTGAACGAGCGCACGTCGGAATAGGTCGGTCCCGTCCGGACGTGCGTGTAGCGCGGTCCGAGTTCGTCGTCGATCCACTCGAGACAGCCGTCGACGAATCGCTCGCGGCGCTTCTCGCGTTTTCGCTGTTTCAACTTGCCGAGGTTCAGCGTGGCGGGGCCGAGCGCGGGCACGCGAAGGTTCGGGGGCGGCGAGAACGCCGTCATCACGGGCCCCTTCCGGAGCGCGAAGACGGGGAAGACGCCGACCGGTTCCTGCCCCTTGAAGCCGACGAGCGGGTGGAGTCGAGCGCCGGCGTACTCGGCCAGCGTTCGCAGGGCGTCGTACTCGTGGAATAGCGTCCCCTGCGGCGACCGCGAGACGTAGTCGTTCCACCGTGAGACGTCCTCGTCGGTCGCGACGCGGACGTCTACCACCGGTCGTCACCTCCGCTCCCGCTGTCGGCGTCGGTCAGCCGACGCGCGGCCGCGCTTCCGCCCGCGACGACAGCATCGATTTCTGGCTGTGCGCTCGCACTGGTGAGCATACGTCAGGGCTCGTGACGAGTCGGTTTTGTAATCGACCGCCTTCCCGCGGTGTCCGGCTCGTTCCGCTGCGATCCGTCGGGTCACTGCCCCGAACCACGCACGGTGTCGGGGAGTGTCGTCTCCCGAGTAGTCACACGCTTCCGTCCGGAGACCGGCCGTCGCGAGGTTGCAAGCCGACTGTTTTCCGGACCTGACTACCACGGCCAGACGACTACCCGGTATTCGAGTCGTAACAAACCCCGTATGGGTCGGTTCCTCGACCGATGAAGGAGCCGTTCGAACGATCGCGGTCGAGCCACGCCCAGTCGACCGACCGATCCCGGCCCACCGGCCCGGCCGACCTCGCGACGCTCTGTGGGTTCGCCCTCGTCGCCGTCGTCGTCCTCGTCGGCTGGAACCCCGCTTCGCCGCCGATCCGGGCGATCGTCGGCCTCCCGCTGTTGTTTCTGGCACCCGGCTACGCGTTCGTCTCGCTTTGCTTTCCCGCTGGGTCGTCGACGGCCGGGGCCGAGACGGCTCGCGGTGCACTCGGGACCAGGACGCCGTCCGACGGCGAGCGGCTCGCCCTTTCGTTCGGGTCGAGCCTGGCGATCTTGCCGATCCTCGGACTGGTGATCCCGTCGGTGGCCTCCTTCGAGATGGCCCCGGTCGTCGGCAGTATCGCCGCGGTCACCGTCCTGACGGCCGTCGGGGCGTGGCTCCGTCGATTGCGACTGGCGCCCGCACGGCGATATCGTCCCGCTCTCGCCCGCCGGTGGTCGACGCTGCGATCGGCTCTGTTGCCCACGGGTTCGCCACTGCTCGCCGCGACGAACATCGTTCTCGCGGTCAGCGTCGTCGTCGCGATCACGACCGGTGGCTACGCACTCCTCTCGCCGCAGGACGGGGAGCGCTACACGGGGATGCAACTGCTCGCCGAGGACGAGAGCGGCGAGCTGGTCGCCGCCGGCTATCCCACGGAGATCGAACCTGGGGAGTCAGTCCCGCTCACCGTCGCCGTCGACAACCAGGAACACCGCGACGTAACCTACGACCTCGTCGTCCGCCAGGAGCGCTACGTCGACGGCGACCACCGCGACAGCGAGGTGATCCACGAATCGACGCTCTCGGTGTCCGACGGCGAGACCGTCCATCGCGACGTCGCCGTGACGCCGACGGCCGACTCCGGCCAGCTCCGACTGGTCTACCTCCTCTACGCGGACGACGTCCCGTCGGACCCGACACCCGAGAATGCATACCGGTACACGCACCTCTGGATCGACGTCGGCGACACGTCGGCCGGTGACGGTTCAGACGGGACCACCTCGCCGCCCGGGGCGGGCGAGCCCGGTGACGGAGACGAAGACCCGCCTGACGACAACGAGTCGGACGATGATGACGGCGACAACGAGTCGGACGACAGTGACGATGGACTCAGTGACGATGACGACGAGTCGGACGACGGTGACGACGACTCCGACGATGGCGGAAACGAGTCAGACGACGGTTCCCCCGCTCCACCAGACGACGGATCGGGTGACGGAGACGGCGATACCGGGAACGAGTCCGGAACAGACGACAGCGGTCTCGACTCAGGTGCTGACGACGAGGACGACGAAGCCGGGTTCGACGGGGATATCGGGCTCAGACTACTCGGGCGATGATCTCTCGTCCTCTCTCCCTCTTGCTCTCCCTCCCGCTCCCTTTCTCACTCACTCTCACGCGCTCGTTTCTCACCTGTTCTCCCTCGGTTTCCCGCTCGCGACGGTATGTCCGTAACTCGTGACCTCGGTAGGCTGCAGCACGTTTCGTGAAAAAACGTAATACGGTCGTACTGCTGTGCAACGGCGCCATAACAAATCACCGTCTCGGTCTCCGTCCGAAGGCAAGGTATGATCCGCATCAATCGAACGACCCTCGCCGTGGTGGGGCTCGCCCTCGTCACGATCGGACTGAGCGTTTTCGCAGTCGGAACGCCGATCGCCGACGCAGCGACAGAGCCGCCGGCACCGACGGCCGACGCGGCCGGGGTCCAGCCACAGGTTTCGGACAATCTCTCACTGGCCGCGTACAACGACGGCACGTACTCGGTGAAACAGGGTGACCGCTGTATCCCGATCACGCCGCTCGGGGACGGCTACCAGACCGCCGAGGAGTACTACGACTACCGACATCCCGAGACGAACCCGAGTTCGTATATGTACAGTTCCCACGGAACGACGAACCTCCAGGAGGGTGATACGAGCCGCCTCTTCCTCCACGACGGCGGTGACGGCCTCAACCTCGGTATCGTTCACGGCGAACTCGAAGGCACCGGCGACGGCGGGGGAGTGACGTTCGTGTTCACCGGTCTCCCGGACGGCGAGTGGGCCGTCAAGGACGACCAGTACGACTTAGACCTCGTGAACGGCTCCGGAACCAACGACGACGTCTGGGACAGCCGCAACGACGCGAGTCGCGTCAGCTGGACCTGGGCCGATGGGCGAACCGACGGCGGCATGTACACCGGCCTCGGTGACGACTTCTCGATCGAGATCTCGCCCTCGTTCAACGACGCGGCGGATCTGCAACTGAACGACGGCGAGATAACTGACTGGCAGGTCGTCTCCGGCGACGATCGCGATCCGCAGACGGCATCGCTCGATATGACAGAGTCGATCGAACTTCGGTCTGGCGGCTGTACGGCCGTCACTGCACTCGACGTCGAGGACGCCACCAGCGACTCCGTGACGATCAACGCGACCGTGACGAACCAGGGGGACGCCGAAGAGACCGTCACCGTCCCGCTCGCACTCGACGGCGAGGTCGTCGACGAACACGAGCTGACGGTCGCACCGAACGGCGTCGTAACGTTCAACGCGAGCGTCGCGACTGACGGTGCGGAGACGGTCTCCGTCGGTGGCGCGTCGGCGAGCATCGAACCTGACGATGGTGGATTCGCCAGTCGACTACCCGGATTCGGGGTGCCGGTCGCGCTCACTGCCCTCGTCTTCGTGCTGGCGCTGGGTGCGAGGCGACGGCGCTGAGCTCGTCTTTTTTGACTTGCAGTCGGCGCTTCCACTGGCCAGTGATGGCCCAGGGTTGACCGTAGCCCGCTCGCTGTCGAGCGTCGATTCGAGTAGCAATGCGTGACGTATCGGCCGGGACGCGACCAGTGCTGTCAGGGGACCGTTTGTCTGTAGACGGAGAGAATGCGCTCGCCCATTCGATCCAATCCGAACGGCTTGACGGCGTCGCGACCACCGGGTTCTTCCGCGGCGTCCAGTGTTTGCCGGAGTCTCATCGCCAGTTCGTCGACCGATGATCCCACGCCACTGACACCGAGGGAGCCGACGCGTTCCGGAACGTCGCCGACCGGGGTCGAGACGACCGGGGTGTTGCACGCGAGCGCTTCCTTGATCGTGCTTGGTGAGCCTTCCCGGTGAGAGGTGAGCAGGAGGGTGTCGGCGGCGTTCATGTAGTACGGTATCAGGTCGTACTCGACGCCTGAGACCGTGTGCAGTTCGATGTCGAACGGCGCCCGGTCCGCCGCCCGCTCGACGACGCGCTCGGCGAGTGGATAGTTTTTGACGGGCCGATCCGGGTGATAGGGAAACAGCACGTGCCGGCCGTCGGTCGGCCAGTCGACGACGTCGCGAGCGCGTTCGGTCTCGATCGGCCGGAACTTGTCGAGATCGATGCCGTAGGGGATGACGTGGGCGTCCCGCGACAGGAGTTCGGCCATCTCTGCGCTCACCACGATGACGTCGTCGCAGAACCGGGCGAACTGTTTCGTCAGGCCACCGAACCGCCCCATCAGGTCGGACCCGACCAGACTCGTCACGACGGGGACGCGTCGCTGTGCCATGGCCGCCGGGATCGTCAACCCGAAGTTGGCGTGAACGAGATCGTACGTGTTCAGGCCCTGTGCACGGACTGTCGGGCAGAATCGGAGGTAATCCGTGACACGCCGCCCGTCCGGACCGGATCGCGGGACTTCGAGGACGTCACTCTCGACGCCACGATCGGCCAGCGCCGCGACCTGATTGGTCAGGTAGGTGGCCTCGGCGTTGGTGGTCAACTGGAGGACACGCACTGGCAGTCGCCTCCGAAACAGTGGCGTGTGGTCAGTTCGATCACGCGTTCCACCACTTGTACAGCGATAGTAGCGGCTGCACGCCCGTCGCAGTCCGTTCGAGGATGGCGTACGTGGCGAGATCTGGATTGAACTTCGCCTTGTAGTCCCAGAGCCGTTCGACGTTGGCGCCGGAGAGTTCGGCGACCACACAGCCGTCGTCACGGGCTCGACGCATCGAGTGCCAGTTCAGCAGATCGTTGATTGGCAGGTCGACCTCCGCTCGCGGTTTCGGCACACCCTGCCAGAACGTGAGTCGGTCGCCGTACGTGAGTGAGAGCCGACCGGAGACTGGCTCACCGTCTACGGAGAGTTCGTAGACCTCGATCGCACCCGCTGGCAGCTCCCGGTAGATCCGCGTCAGAAAGTTCGTCGAGAGCGGGAACGTCTCGCCCTGCTCGGCGAAGCGCCGATCGAGCTGGCCCGCTAGTCGCTCGACTGTCGCCTCGCCACCACGCTCGAGGTGGTATCCTGGGTCAGTACCGTCGCCTTCGTCGGCTTCGTCGCTACCGCGACCCTCGTCGGCGTGGACCACCTCGCCGCCGTCGGCGACGGCGTGTGGCTCGTACGCGTCCTGAATGGAGGTTCGGGCGTCACGCGAGAACGATCGGAGCAACTCGGACTCGTCTCGCCCGATATCCAGTTCGTAGGTGAACCGGGGCGTCACGTCGAAGCCGCGCCAGCTGAAGGGCCGAACTTCGTCGTAGGTCGGATTCGTGACGATCCGGACGTAGTGGGGATCGATCTCGTCGTCGATCCACTCCAGGCAGGTTTCGACGAACTCCTTCGTCCGGAGCGTCGCCTTCCGGTACTTGATGTTCGGATCGAGCATCATCGCCGGGCCGAGGTGCGGGATACCAGCGTGCGGTGGCGGCGAGAAGAGGAGCCGGAGCGGCCCTTTCGAGTCGACGAACAACGGGAGAACGCCGATCGGATGGTCGCCGTTCTTCCCGACGAGACGCGTGAGCTCCGTGTCTGTCTCATCGGCAATGGCATGAAGGAACTCGGCCCGATGGAAGGCTGTACTCTGTGTCGATCTATCGACGTACGTGTTCCACTCGTCGTCGGCAGGTAATCGGTGAACGTCAATCATTCGTGCGTGTTCGCTCGTCTCACCAACGACCGATTCACCGAAAAGTAGCGACCGGCTACTGCTGAATAACGTTCGAGATAACTACTGGCGGGGTTCGGGTCCCCAACGTACGAACCTCCATGACTGACAGGAAAACGGACGGGTTCGGTGCCGACGCGCTGCGGTTGCTAACGGTGCTGGCACTCGTCGCCGTAACGGTCGGGCTGGCGACCGGCGGATCGATCGTCGCTGGTCAGGTCACCGACCAGGAATTGGCCAGCGAAAGACCGACTTCGATCGAATCTGCGGGCGTCACCGTCGAGCAGGGCGACCGCTGTCTCCCCGTCGCTCCGTTCGGCAACGGGACCGAGTCCGTCTCTGACTACTACGACTACCGAACGCCCAACACGACGCCGTCATCGTACACGTACAGCTCGTACGGAACGACGCACCTCCAGGCAGACGACACGAGCACCCTCTTCTTCTACGACGGCACCGACGGGCGCTCCCTCGTCGTGCTCCACGATCGCCTGGATGGCGACACTGACGGCGGATCCGCCACGATGCAGTTCGACGGGCTGCCGGCCGGCGGCGAGTGGACTGTCGAAGACGACGACTACGAGGGGCGAGACGACGTCTTTACGCACCGCGAGACGTCGAGCCGTATCTCGTGGGTCTGGACCGAGGGCCGGTCCGACGGCGCGGCGTTCACCGGCCTCGACGAGCCGTTCGCTGTAACGCTGACGCCGGCGTTCAACGAGGCGGCAGACGTCCGCTATACCGACGATGGCTACGACGGCCAAATCACCGACTGGCAGGTCGTTTCGAACGACGGGACCGCCACGCGGACGTCGCTCGCGATGGAGGAGCCGATCACCGTGCACTCGGGCGCGTGCTCGAGGGTAACCGGACTCGACGTTGCCGAGACGGCGGACGCGGAGGAACCGATCGACCTTGGCGCGACGGTGACGAACGACGGCGAGGGGCCGGAGACATTGACCGTCCCGTTCGTCGTCGACGGTGCCGTCGTCGACGAGCGAACCGTGACGCTCGCCGCCGGCGAGACCCGGACCCTCTCGACGTCGGTGACGCTCAACGAACCGGGGACGCGGACGGTTTCGGTGGGGGATAGCGAGGCAACGATCGACGTCGCTGACGGGGCCCTCGGTTCGTTCCTCCCCGGTTTTGGCGTGGTACTCGTGCTCGCTGGGATCGGCGTCGCAGTGATCGCCGTCCACCGACGATAGGTGTTCCCGGTCGGGAGATGACGTCGTTCTTTCCGCACGTTGATCGGCCGGTTGTGGTCGGCACCCGTTGTGAGGTCGTTGTCCCGATCTTTTTCTCCGACCGGACCTAACGGGTGGTATGACACTTCCGGCCGGATGGGACACTGGCTCGGTCTCCACCGACGATATCGAACTCCAGTACTACGCAACCGGGAGCGGGCCGCCGATCGTCTTCGCCCACGGACTGTTCGACAACGGTCGACGCTGGGTGCCGCTGGGATCCGACCTCGCCGCGGACTATCGGGTGATCGCGTACGACGCTCGCGGCCACGGTCGGTCGTCGGCTCCGGAGACGGGATACGAGATCGACGACCGGGTCGCGGATCTCGTCGGGATCGTGACTGGGCTCGAGCTTCGAAACCCGATTCTCGTCGGCCACTCGATGGGTGGCGCGACGGCTGCGTGGGCGGCCGCAGCCCGCCCCGATCTGCCCGCCGGACTAGTTCTCGCGGACCCGTCGCGATTCCACGGGTACCCGGACATCGATGTCGAAGAGGCACGGCGGATGGGGCGCGAACGACTCCGCGAATCGAAGGAACTGTCCATCGAGGAACGCATCGACGAGTACTACGACGACGTCGAGGCCGACGCCGACCATCACCGGCGCCTCGCGGCAGCGGCCGACGAGTGTAGTCCCCACGTCGTGAAGACCGCACAGGATCACGAACCCGTCGCGCGGGCGTTCGACGACATCGAGTGTCCGACGCTCGTGTTGCGCCACGACGCCGACATCGACGACCGGGTGACGGATCTGAACGCGGCGGAGCGCCTGGCTGACGGTCGACTCGTCCACGTTCCTGACGCCGGTCACTACGTGTTTCGCGACGCACCAGACGCGGCGACCGCCGAACTTCGAACGTTTCTCGACCGGCTATGAGCGGCCGTGACCGTACCCTCGCACGGCTGTGAGTAGGCGGGACAGCATCCCCTGTGCGAACGCCGAGTCGAACCGCCGTCCGACTCGATCGTAACCATCGGGTCACCAGTCACGCTCGCGAACATTCAAGATGGAACGGTCGAACTCGGGGGCATGGGGTCGCTCGGCTTTCTACTGACGCTCGTGACGTTTCCCGGCGTGGTCGTTCACGAACTGGCACACAAGCGGGTCTGCGACCTGTTCGGGATTCCCGTCCTCGAGGTGTGTTACTTCCGGCTCGGCAATCCCGCCGGCTACGTTCGCCACGCCGAACCTCGTCGGTATCGCCACGCGACGATGATCACGGTCGCACCGTTCCTGCTGAACACCGTCCTCGCACTCGTCGCCTTCAGCGGTGCCGTGCTGTCGACCCCGGCCGGCGGCGCTGTCACCGACGTGGGTATCGTCGGGGGCATCCTGTTCTGGCTGGGGCTCAGTTTCGGGATGCACGCGTTCCCGAGCGCCGGCGACGCCTCCTCGCTGTGGGGGCAGACGAAGTCGAAGTGGCGCGCCTCGCCGACGGTCCTGCTCGGCCTCCCGGTGATCGCCCTGATCCACGTCGTGAACCTGCTTCGGGCCCTCTGGCTCGACCTCGTGTACGCGATCGCCCTGTTCGTCCTGGTCACGTCTACGGTGCCGAGCGTCCCCGTCTGAGTCGATCCATCTAATCAGCCGACTGCCTCGAACCCGTCATCACGTCGCCGTCTTGCCCTAGTTATTTCTCCGGCACCGTTGTGAGATCGAACAACGTGATGGGACTTCTCGCGGCTACCACAACGGCGCAGTCGATTCGCCCATTCGTCCTCCCATATTCGCTCGTCCCATGGGTTCTCATGGCCGTCGCTGCGGTCGTGAACGGCGGGTTCCGGGAAATCGTCCTCGTTCCCCGTCTCGGCTCGTACCCTGCCCACGTTCTGAGTACGCTCGTGCTCGTCGTCGCGATCGCCCTCATCTCCTTCCTCTACTTTTCTCGCTCTGCGATCTCGTTCACCCGGGCGGAGCTCGTGCTGATCGGCGTCGTGTGGGTCCTCCTGACGACCGGGTTCGAGTTCCTCGTGGGCTATCTCGAGGGCACGCCGGTCTCGACGACACTGGGCCAGTACAACGTGCTGGCGGGCCAGGTCTGGATCCTGGTGCCGCTCACGCTACTCGTGTCGCCGCTACTGTTCGGCTGGTATCTCGCGGGTTGACTTGCGCGGCACGCGCCCGATCACCTGTCGCCGTGCGCGAGGCGGACTGCCGTTCGGCTGCACGCGTCACTGGACACCCGTCCGGTGGCACTGAGTCACTCTTCGGTGGCGCTGGGCTCCGCCCAGTGGCACCGCTCGCCGATTGGTTCGCCAAAACGGAAGTGCCGGGGCCGGTTCAGGTGGAGACCGAGTCCTGATTCCAGCCTGGATCCTGCCCCGTGCGGACAAGCACGTCGGATCGACACGCCGGGCAGTAGTCGGGGACGCTGGATTCGCTTCGGGGGACGTATACCGCGCTGCCACACTCCACGCACGCATCGGGAACGATGGTCGCACAGTCCGCACAGACGTTGAAGTCGTCGACTGTGAGGTCGCGCAGGGGTTCGAGTTGTTTGTCCAAAGTATACTCGTCGATGACCGCCTGGCAGCGTTGGCACGATTTCATGACGATGCAAGTTGCTACCATGTGACCGTCCTATAAGTACCCCCGGGCCGCGTCGCGTTTTGCGATCGCTCGATGGCAACTGCGGTGCAGGGTCACGCGCTCTCGTCGGTTTCAACGCTTCTCTGCCGTCGATAGCCCGGATTTCCCCGCCTTTGACACCGTCCAATCGTGGTACTGGCACCCTCGAAAGTGTTATCACTGTGTGGGGGCTCTGTCTGGGTGTAATGGCAAACGGTACGGTTGACTTCTTCAACGACACGGGCGGGTACGGCTTCATTTCGACAGACGACGACGCAGTCGACGATGACGAGGACGTTTTCTTCCACATGGAAGACGTCGGCGGTCCAGACCTCGAAGAGGGGCAGGACGTCGAGTTCGACATCGAATCATCCCCCAAGGGACCGCGTGCGACGAACCTCGAACGGCTGTAAGCCGCCCGAGAACTATCGCGACCGGCGATAGCACCACTTCGATTCTTTCACCCACTACACTCCGATAGTGACTGCTGTGGTTCGGGGCGTAGTTATGGTCTGAGCGACCGGCTGGAGTGAGTTGGTATCGTCCACCTGATCGCAACGCTCGACCGCTTGCAGTTCGTGACACTCACGCAAAAGGACTTTACCACCTTTCATGTGGGTCACATTCATGCCGGGGACTGTCACAATCAGCATCGAACTCGAACTTGGGTGGGGCGTCGCAAAATACGGAAAGTTGGACAAACTGAGCGACGGCCGGATGGCGGAGACGCAATACCTCTCTCGGTTGCTTGAACGCTGCGACGACCACGACGTTCCAATCACCTTCGACGTCGTTGGCCACCTGTTTCACGAAAATTGTGCCGGGCACCACGGTGGCCCGCACCCGGACGACTGGTGGGACATCGATCCGGGGACGTCGGTCGATGAGGATCCAGCGTTTTACGCGCCGGACTTGGTCGAGGACATTCGTTCTCGCCGTACGACTCACGAGATCTGTACGCACACGTACTCACACATCGAGTGTGACGCGGTGGATCCCACTGTCGTCGAGTGGGAGGTGGATCGTTCCCGACGCGTTCACGAGCGAAACGGGGTACCAGCTGCGACGTCGATCGTCCCACCGCGTCATGGCACCCCGCCGTCAGAGACACTCGCAGAGGGCGGGATTCGCGTCAAGCGATCACCGCATTACCGGGCGCCGGGGGAGCGCCGACCGTCGTCGGACGTTCGAAAACTCTACGAGATCCTGTTAGAGCGGCATCCGACTGTATCTCCCCGCGAAATGGACGGTATCATCGAAACGTACAGCCCTGAGTACACGACGCTCGCCGTGCCATACCTCCAGACCGGGCAGTACTCGCCTCATCCGGTTTATCGGCCGATTCCCCACACCTTCCGCCAGCGGTTGCACGCCTGGAACCTTCGCCGTGGCGTCGATGCGGCCGTCCAGGGCGGTGACGTCCACTACTGGTGTCATCTCTACGACCTCGCGAACGAGCAGCAGTGGCCCCAGATCGACGACTTTCTCGGTTACCTGGCGAAACGACGCGATCGAGGTGACGTGGAGATTCGCCCGATGCGTGACCTCCCAGCGATCTGTGGGCAGCCGACTCTGAACGAAGCCGACCCGGCGGAGCAACCGGGAATCGTGATCGAGTGACCACCGATGACTACGGACGGACTCTCTGTCGGCCTTTTGCTCGATGGACCGTTGATGCGACGCTGGGCGGTAGAGGCCGTCGAACGGGCGATAGACCGGTCGAACGTGCGCGTCGAACAGGTGATCCTGGCGGCGGACGAGAAACCCGATTCGACCAGGCTGGTCCGACGGTACGCGTCCTCGGCCCTCGACACGGGCGCGTGGGCGCCGGTGCTTGGCCTGCACCAGGTTGTGAACCCGCCCGCGCACCTCGAGACGGTCCCGCTCGACGAACTCGACTGGCTCAACGACGCCGAATCCCTTCAGGTGCAGCCCGAACCCGCCGACGAACTGGGCCAACGACTTCCCGGGGCGGCCATCGACCGCATCGAGGCGGCGGACCTTGACCTACTGTTCCGGCGGGGCTTCGGCATCTTGCAGGGCGACGTCCTCACGACGCCGACCCACGGCGTGCTGAGTTACCACCATGGCGACGTCAGGGAGTATCGCGGCCGCCCGCCCGGCGTCTGGGAGTTCGCGAATGGCGAGCGGACCGCCGGGATCACGCTCCAGCGGCTCACCTCGACGCTGGACGGCGGCGAGATCGTCGTCGAGAAGTCCGTCTCCATCGACGACCTGGGGACCTGGCAGGCGGTCGAGCGGCGCCTCTTCGAGTGCTCGACGGACATGCTGGCGACGGCCTGCGACCGACTCACCGATCCCGCATTCGCGGCGACGACCGTCGATGAGCTGGGCCCGCTGTACACGTGCCCGGGCCCGATAGAGACGGCCCGTATCGAACTGAAGAACGTCAGGGGCCGCGTGGGAGCGCAGTTCCACCGGTGAGCCGCAGTCTCTGCCCGTTGATACGCTATTCGACATTAACGACACGGAGACATTCAGAGTATCCGTTCCATAACAACGGTCCTGGTGTGGGTAGTGGTGTCCCATGATCGGGCCGATACAACTCTGTCGAGTGCGCCGATGGGAACGCTCGACCGGAAGAAGCGGCGTCAGTAGGGAGGGGCAGGTATGAGCGATCAGATCGCGGATCTGAAGTTGCTAGCTGCACTCACAGTTGTTGCAGTCGTTGTCATCGTATCGGGGGTAGGTTCCGGCACGCCGGTCTCCGTTCTCATCGCGATACCGCTTCTGCTCTTCGTCCCCGGGTACGCTGTGCTCGCTGCTCTGCTACCCTCGTCGGAGCGTACCGTTTCACCCTTGATGACCCGGATCTTCCGGCTTGAGTGGTGGCTCCTGTCGGTTTCACTCAGTTTGGTCGTCGTTTCGATCGTAGCCATCTTGGTCGTGCTGGCCCCGCTAGAATTCGGCCCCGTTGCCGTGGCTTCGCTCCTGGGTATCGTCTCAGGGGTTGCCATGGTCGTCGCGGCGAGACGTCGCAAACGGGTTCACGTGGGGGACCGCCACGAATCTGATTCTTCGCTCGTTGCTCCGATTCGAGGCGCGTTTCGAACGAACTCCCGCGTAGACGTCGTGTTGAGCGTCGCCCTCTTCGCCTCGTTGCTTCTGTTAGCGGCGAGTGGATTCTACGCACTGAGCGTCGAGCCCCATCAGAGCGACTACACCGAACTGTACGTTCTCGCCGAGAATGATACAGCTGAATACGTGGTCGGCGGGTACCCGACGGAGATCGAGTCGGGCGAAGAACTCACCCTCTCGGTCGGCGTCGAAAACCACGAAGGCGCCGCGCAGGAGTATACCGTCATCGCCCAGGAACAGCGCCTAGACGGCGGGGATGTCGCCGAACGAAGCGAACTCGATCGGTTCAGTTTCCGGTTACAGGACGGCGAAACGGATGTCACGGCCCACACCGTCGAACCGTCAACTGAAGACGGGTCGGTCGAAATCGTGTATCTTCTTTTCAGAACCGATGCAGACGACATTCCGGCCACCCCGACTGAAGCGGATGCGTACCGACGAGCGTTCGTCGGTCTAGAGGTTCGTCCCACCGTTTCCTGAGTCGTGCAACGCGCCCTCGAACCGTCTCCATCGCAGGGTCGAACGGGCTACCCGACAGCGGCGTACTCGCAAGGATCGTCCGGATTGTCGGTCGGCTGTCTACACGCGGTCAGATTTGCGCCGTCCGAAGGTTCCCTTCGTTCCGACTGCAATTAGGATCCACTACGCCACACGAACTCGTCCTTCCCGTTCGTATAGACCACTCCCCGTCGCTCGCGGGACTCGGGTAGTGGCCCGAATACGTGATACCGGGAATTCTCGTATTCGATCTGGTAGGAAACGTGATGCGTCTCGCCGTAATCGCGATACAAGATGAGCCGTTCATCGGCGAAGACGGTACCGGATCCGTCGTGGTCCGTTCGGTAGACTACCGCGTCCTGATCGTAGTGGCGAGAGAGGAGCTGAGTAGCCACGTGGTCAGAGACGATGATTACCTCGTCTCCGGTGGTGCGTTCCGCGAACTCGTACGCCGCTCGCTCCTCTGGCGTTGTTGAAAGCCGGTCGGACGCCGGCGAGTCGCCGACCACGGGGCCGTCAATCGCGCCGACCCCGTTTCCGAGCGCCACGATGGCGTATGGCGCGCAGACGAGCTCAACGACTAGTATGATTGCAAAGATGCTCCCTGTGCGCGATTGCACCGCCGAGAAGATGGCTGCGAGTCCTGGTGCCGCCAGCAGCACGAGGAAGATGTAAAGGAATACGAGCCAGCGCTTTGGAAGGAACGTACTCACTCCGAGCGTCGGGAGCACGTAGATGAACATACTCGCAAGAGCGACCCCGACACCCGCTCCGAGTGAAATGCGTGTCGGCGGGACGTTTTCGCGGTTCATCCAGTTGATTGCGCCAATCAACGCGAGTGCGAACAGGACGCCGGCACTGATGACCTGAAATAGTGACATCGCATCGGCGCCCGCGACCGCCACGTAATCCCCCGGCGGAAGATACGAATCGGCGCGACCGCCCGAGCCTGTTATCATCGACGCGATGTTCTCGCCCACGACCTGCCCGACCACGGACAGGAAACTGTCCGACTCTCCTTGGGGGCCGTTGTAGTCAGTGATAGTCGTCTGGAAGACGAAGGCGGTGACGAGAGCGGAGAGGATCGACACCACTCGTCGATCGCAGTTACCCAGCCAGAATAGGGTCGCACAGAGGTACCCGCCGATACAAACGAGCGCGACGAACAGGCTTAGTTGATGGGTGAACGTCAATGCGACGAGAAAGACGCCGAATAGGGCGGCGTACAATCGGTGCCCAGTTTCGAGAAACCGCTCTGCGTACAGTAGCACCAATGCAACGAACACGACGCCGAGCGCGGTCGTCGTGGTGTGAATCGCGTTGACGACGACCTGATCCGCGACGACGAGTAACCACGCACCGACGAGCGCGATGGTTTCGTCCCAGCACCGCTTGAGGAAGAGGCTGACGGCGCCGACGACGAGAAACGTGGATGCGGCGGTTATCAGCAAAAACGCCGCGTGCCTCCCGGAGACGCCGAAGACGGACACGCCGCTCGCCGTCAGCAGGTGGTACACGGGGGCGTACCAGTACTTATCCGCCGCCAGCGGTGCCAACGACCCGCTTGCGGCGATCGATTCGGCCGCGCGATTATGGAAGAGCCCGTCGTTCCCCATCTGAACCGCACTTGCGTAATAGACCATCCACCGGTGGAACAGCCCGGTTAGAACGATTCCGGCAAACCTGAACTCGAAGGACTGGCGCGTGAATATCAGGATGAGCGAGAGTAAAAACAGACAAACTGTGAGGACGAAGATCGACGACGTTCTGGTGAAGTGGTTCGCTGCGTACAGGTAAAGTGTAACCGCAGTCACGATGCCGTACACCGTCGCCACGAGTCGCGTATCGAAGAGCGATTCCACGAGATCGATTCGCTCACCGCGCACGACGTAGCCAAGTCCCGTTCCGAGGAGTATCAGGGGCGGTAGCACTCTCGTGACCGGGTTCGAAACGACGTAGGAAATGGCGTATCCGGCGATACCTGCGGCGAACGACACCGCGATGACGAAATCTGGAGAATCGATGAAATTCCGCGTTCTCCAATACATTCATCCGCCTGAATGTGCGTTCGCTGTATAGTTACTGATCGACTTCTCGACTCTCTTGGCCGGTATGATTTGCTTTCCGCCGGCGTCCGAATTCAGCAACCACCAGTACCGCGATACGCCGCATCCGCCCGGTGCCTGGTAGCCGCACTTGAGCCACCATTCCCGCTCGGACGGGAAGCCACAAGTCAGTCCCGACTTGCGACGCCGCCTCAGTTGCGTCCGTACACCGTCACGTCGATCGAAGCGGCGCCATCGCTCGTCTCGACGCTGACGGGGAACTCGACGTCCTGGCGGACCGGGTACGTGGCGTACCCGAGGGTGAGCGTCGCTGCGTCGTCGGGCGCGACGGTAACCGTCGCCGAATCGACTTCCTGTGCGTCGCTTCCGACGAGTAAGCGAACCGTATCGGTGGTTTCGACGGTGCCCGTGTTTTCGGCTCGGACGGCCACCTCGAGCGCCGCGCCGGCATCGACGGGAGCGTTCGAGTCGACGATAGCGGGTTCGAGACGCTCCTCGCCGGCGGCAGCGACGGCCACCGTTCGCTCATCAGCGTCGTCAGCCGATTCGACGCGGACGGGAAACTCGACGTCCTGTTTGACCGGATACGTTTCGTATCCTAGTGTGAGTGTCTTCGCGGTGCCGGGTTCAACGGCCACCACGTCACCACCGACTTCTTGTGAGTCCTCCCCCACAAGCAGACTAACGTCGCCCTCGGCGGTTTCGTCCCCGGGATTTTCGATGCGTACCGTTACGTCGAGTCGTTCACCACCGCGGGGTTCAGTCACCTCTGCGATGGAAACTTGGTGACTTCCTTCGACCGGGTTGGGATCGTCGTCTTCGTCGCCGGTCTCGCGGATGATCTCCTCGGGGGACCGCGCTTGGCCGTCTAGCTCTACCCACATCATGTCCGGCTGGTCTATTTGTATGTCGGTGATCGCTCCGTCGACGAGGAAGGCGTCGCCAAAACCACCGCCGGTAACGCCCCCGGCGTGCCAGGCACCGTCCACCTCCTCGATGAAGTCTTCAGCCACGAAGGTCCCGCCCTCGATGGAGTCGCCCGACGGGCTGTCGTAGGGCGCTTCCGTAAACTCGACGGGGCCGTCAGCGTAGAATTCGTAGCCAGCCAGGCTCGCGTCGGGTTCGGTGACGAACGCCAGCAGGGAAGACCCGTCGGGGAGGCTGGGTTCGTCATCGCCGGTTCCGTCCGCGCGCGCCGCCGCTTCGGCGCTCGTCGGGCACCCGTCAGGAACGTATCGTTCGGGAGTCCCGTTCGAGTCGCCGATAAACTCGTTCGTGCTCTCGCGTACCCTCGCACCGCTGAAGGACGACTCCGTCGCCTTCACCACCGCCTGCCCTGACTTGCTGTAGGCAGGTTCTCCGACCTCGATAGCCCGATCGGGGTTGTCCATTCCGCCGACGTGACAGTTGCGCACTTCGGTGTGTTCAAAATATCCCCAGAACCCGCGGTGAGGGCCGCCCCAGATGCAACAATTCTCGGCGTACGAACCGTCCGTCCCTAGCCGAATGTTGCTGGCGGTATTGTTCCCGGAGTAGCTATCGATGACATGGACTTCCCCTCCGTTCGACGGAACGGCCGTATGGCCGGGGTCTGAGGCGTAGAGGCCGTTATCAGTGTGTCCTTCGATGTAGACGTTCCGCAACTCAAGCGTCCCGCTGTGACTCGGCACTACGAATATCGCAGAGCGTCCCTCCGTGTGAGCCCTTCCTTCGTCGCCATCACCGAGGTACACGTTCTCGATGATCCCAGTTGAGGTGCCGTCCACTGCGCAGATTATAGTTGCGTCCTGATTTCCGGTCCCATCTTCGCCCCTAATGCCGACGTTTCGTATTGTCCAGTCGCTTCCGGTTGCGCGAAGATCGACCGACGCACCGGTGGCAGAGACGTCGAAGAGGACGTTTTCAAACGTTTCTCCGTTGTCGAGTCTGTACTCGAACGTTTCTCCGCTATTTACCTCGATCAGATCGTACTCGGCGGCTACGACACTGCGACTTCCAAGCGCAAGAAAGCTTGTTGACCCGATGGCTGCACCAGTTCCCATCAGATATTTTCGCCTGGAGATCTGCTCTTTTTCGCTCTCCTGTGACTTCGTATGCTGATCACTCATCTTTCGGGTAGGAGCAACTGATTATCAATAGCGGTTGACGTTCAAACAGACAGAATATAAGTTGCTGCATGAATCTCTCTCGATTCTGTTTTACAGGATACCTATCACACCCTTCGGTGAAATCCCTCACTCAAAGCACGCCTAAAGAATTGGAGGATGATACGTATTTTTCGATTTCCGCCCGTCTTCGGCCTACGAGTAGACCATTTCGGTTAAACAATCTCAGGCTTCGTGATCTATTGGGAGCTATGTACGTCAGACCAAATTTTATTTATTGATATTTTATCGTAATTTTCACAGACAGGTAGCTCCCAGCTACGTTCATCCACACGCTCCATTACAAGGGCCGAGACGGTCGACGAATCGAGAGAATGAAGACGCAGCGTTCGCAACTGGCGACGCCGGGAGAGCGAAGCCTCCTCGCGATCGGCTTTTTCGCCCTCGCTGGTGCGGTAGCACTGGCACACGACTCGCCGGCGACCGGCTACGAACTCTCGATCTACGCGGCGACGCCAGTCGCGATCTGGGGACTGCTCGGTATCGTGTTCGCCCTGTCGCTCTCGCTCGCGCTGGGAACGGCGTCTACGTGGGTTCGGAGATTAGCGCTCTGTCTCGGTGGCGGTGCAGCGCTCGCCGTCGTCGGGATGCCCGTCCTTCGCGGGTACTGGTTCATCTCCGGCGGTGACGCACTTACCCACCTGGGCTGGGCGCGCGGACTAGCCTCCGGGGCGTACGAGCCGATCGATCTCCGGTACCCCGGCTTGCACACGGTGACGACGGTGACTGGCAACGTGCTCGGCGTCGAACTCGCGCACGCGATGATGTTGATCATCGTCGTGTTGTGTGGGCTCTTTTTTGGGTTCATTGCGATGACGGCGGCTCGTACGTTCGACAGTCGATATAGCCCCGTCTTCGGCGCGTTCTCCGCGTTCCTACTGTTACCGATCACGTCGCTCAGCACGTTCATCACCCCACACGCGATGTCGCAGGCGATCCTCTTCTCCGCGGCGTTCGTCTTCGTACTCGTCGCGTACGTCAGGCAGGGATCGGACGGCCTCTCCCGACGCAGTTACGGCTTACTCGCGACATTACTGCTCGTCGCCATTGTTCTCTATCACCCCCAGCTCGCTGCGCATCTACTGGTAGTGCTGCTCTGCATCTGTGCGATTCAGGTGGTCGCTCGTCGATCCCACGGGTTCGATTCGATCGCTCGACACGCGCCGATATATCGGCTGACGGCCGTGCTCGTCGTTGTCTTCCTCGTCTGGAGTGCGAACCACGAACTCATCCAGCGCGTGATCAGGTTCCATCTCGTCAGCACTGTCGAGTTTCTCCTCGGGGCCAACGATACCGCCGGGGCATCGGTAGACTCGCAGGCCGACTCGCTCGCGGCCGTGGGCGGAAGCCTCGCGATCGTCGTCCTCAAGCTCCTGGGTCCGAACCTCGTCTTCGGGCTCCTGACAGCCCTTCTCGTTCTGGCCGTGTTCCTCGGCGCGGGCCGTCGGACGCGTGAGCAGTTGCGTGCCGTCGTCGCGTACCTTGCTGTCGGTCTCACCGGGTTGACCGTCCTCTTCTTCCTGTACTTCTTCGGTTCGTCCGGGATGATGTACTTCCGCGTCTTCGGCTTCATGATGCTGTTTTTCACCATCGCCGGCGCCGTGGCGCTTGCATACGGGATGGAATCGATCACGCGAGCGCAGACCCGACAGCTAGCCCAGGCTGGCGCCGCGGTCGCGATCGGGGTACTCCTTGTCGCGTCGCTGGTCGGCGTGTTCGCCTCCCCGTACGTATACAAACCCGCCCCGCACGTCACCGAGCAGTCGATGATCGAGCACGCGGATGCGTTCGAGGCGGCGGACGATGATCTCGGCTTCGTCGGCATTCGAAGCGGTCCGAACCGGTACGCCGACGCTTACTACTCCCCGCTTGATCGAACTAGTTCGTACGATGGCGTCACCAGCGACGAGTTGGACGACGGATTGACGACGTTCGAATCGGATCGATACCTGGTCGTTACGGAGATGGATCGCGAGCGCGAGACGACTACGTACCGCGAACTCCGATACACCGACGCACAACTGGCGTCGGTCTCCGCACTGTCGGGCGTGAATCGGGTTCACTCAAGCAACGAATTCTCTCTATACTACGTCGACGCGACGTAAACGGAGCTAAACGAGTACGATACCGACCGAATCGCTCGACGCCGTACCCGATCCGGCGCTATAATTGCGAGGGTTCGACCGATTTTCCGTCGACGGTGAGCGTCCGGACATCCGTGACGCCGCCGTAGTCGGTCACGTCGAGGTTCGTGATTTCGCCCGTGTATATCCACACGGTACGGGCTTCGTCGGAGCCCGAGAGCCACCACTCGGCCCAGTCGTCACCATAGGCCTCGCCCTCGGTAAGCCACTTCGCATGGGCCTCGGCGGGCCGGATCTCGCCGGATACTTCGATGCGGTACTCGTACTGGCCAGCGACCTCGAGACGGTGGGGGCCGATGTCGACGTACTCGCTGTGGTCCAGTTCCTCGCCGTCGACGGCGAGTGTACGAAGTTCGGTGTCGCCGTCGCGGTCGTCGATCTCCAAACTCATGATCTCGCCGGTGAACTCCCAGACGGTGCGAGCGCTGTCTGAACCAGAGAGCCACCATTCTGCCCAGTCGTCACCATAGGCCTCGCCCTCGGTAAGCCACTTCGCATGGGCCTCGGCGGGCCGGATTTCGCCGGAGACTTCGACGCGGTACTCGCACTGGCCGGCGATTTCGAGCGTCCGGAACTCGTCGGTAACGGTGCCGTCCTCGTCGGAGCCGCCCGTCCGTTCAACGAGTTCGTCCGCGCTCACCCGCTCGCCGTCGAGTTCGATCCACATGGCATCGGGCTGGTCGACCGAGACGGAGGTGACCGGGCCGTCGACCAGGAATGCGTCGCCTGCACCGCCACCAGTGACTCCGCCGGCGTGCCAGGCGCCGTCGATCTGCTCGACGAAGTCCTCGGCTTTGTAGGTTCCACCCTCGATCTGCCCTCCCGACGGGCTCTCGTACGGTGCCTCGGTGAATTCGACGGCTCCGTTCGCGCGGAATTCGTAGGCGGCGAACCGGGCGTCGGGCTTGGTTACGAATGCGACGAGATTCTTATCCGTTGGCGGCTTCGGTGCTGGCTCCTGAACGGAACCCGAGCCGCTGGCTGCCTCTTCGGCGCTGGTCGGGCAGCCGTCTGGAACGCGGTCGACCGGCGATCCTTGCGGAGTTCCGTCGATGTTCGCGGTACTCGCCCCGCCGTGGGCGTGAGCTGTCTCCCACCGCGAGTTCGACATCGTCAGCGACGCGTGGTTCGACTTCTCCCAGACTGCGTCGCCGAGCGCGAGGTCAGACGTGTGGCCGCCGAGATCACAGTCGACGATCTCCGCCGACTCGTAGAACTGCCAGTGGCCGCGAGAGGATCCACCGGCCGCACAGCAATTGACGAGTTTCGACCCGTGCGTGCCGAGCCGGAAGTTCGACGTGTCGTTGTTTTTCGAGTAGGAGTTTCTGATCGTGACGGTACCGCCCGCACCGGGAACCGAGTGTGAACCGGAGTTACCTGGCCCAGAGGCGTAGATGCCATTGTCCGTCCAGTTCTGAACGTTGAACCGTTCGATCTCTATGTGGCCCGCGTGGTTCCAGTAAACGTACAGCCCCGTCGCGTTGCCGTCGCCGACAGTGGGTGCAACGTAGACGTTCTCGATGATTCCTGTGCCGTTTGGATCTGTGACGCGAGCGCGGAACGGTTCGGTGTGCCCGCCCTCGTAGTGACCGATGATGCCGATGTTTCGAATCGTCCAGTCGCTCCCGTCAGCCTGAATTTGGTATGTCGCTCCGGACGCGGAGATATCGATCAGTTTGTTCTCCCAGATCTCACCGCTCCCGACGTTCTTCGTGAACGTCTCGCCCGCCCCCACGGTGATCGTCTCGTAGTCCTCCGCGGCGGCCGATCGGCCGGCCGTTCCGAGGAGCCCGAGAGCCCCGAGCGCCGCACCGGCGCCGAACAGGTACTGTCGACGACTCGTTTCGATTGATTCGTCAGCGTTCGTATCGTCTGCACTCATTCGTTAGTCAAGTAAAACAGATCAATCTAATCGCTTCACCTTCAGGCGTTCACGATATATTAGGGACCCTGTTGGTCTGGATTCGGTGATTGCTATCGGATCCGTACTATCTGGGTGGTGTATCCGTGAGGGTTGTACTTTCAGGAACTAGTGATTACAAGAGTTTCAACTACAGAAAACCCAACTTCCGAGGTGATTGGCGTCGCACTTTTCCCGGGTCGTAGTCGATGGAGGGTAGGTTCTGACATACTGTCGATGCGACACCCGTGTCGGAGGGGTCACTGGCTACCTAACAATACTACCCTTGAACGAACAATCACGAGACGAATGCTGCTCCCTCTCACTCTCTTCACTCGGATCCCGATCCACGAACCGGACGGTGGTATCAATTACAGCTGCCGGCGGCCGGGCACGCTCGATCCGTCGACGCCGAGGTGCCCCGTGGCCCAGCCGGCTGAGTTCCTCGTGGCCCGATACGAATGACTGCGCTCTCTGCAGACATCCTTCGGGGCGTCAAAGTGTCATTCTACTCGCGAGCCGTCCATATCCTCACGAACGGACTCTTGGTGGTCCTCCTCGCGGGGACGTTGCTCGGGCCCGACGAGTATGGTCTCCTGTTCCTCGTGCTCTCGGTCGTCGGCGTCGCCCAGCTTTTCGCTGATCTCGGGATCGCCCGTGCAGCGGCGCGGTATGTTTCGGAGTACAAGGAGACGGACGACGGTCAAGTCCCGTACATCGTCGCGTCGTCGCTTCGATACCGGCTGGTCCTCATTGCGGTCGTCTGCATCGCCATCCTTCTCGGTCGCCAGCGCCTCGCGGCAGTCCTCGACGAACCGGCACTGATCGATACGCTCGTCGTCGGCGCGGCGTTTCTCGCGTTCCAGTCGATCAAGGTCTATCACGTGACCCTGTTCCAGGGATTCAACCGGCTCGAGGACAGCGCGCTCGTCTCGATCGTCGACAACGTCGGCCGGTTCGTGCTCGTCGTCGCGTTCGTCTTCCTCGGTGGTGGCGTTCTCGGCGCACTGGCCGGGTACGTCCTCGGATCAATACTCGCGACGGCGGTCGGCCTCTTCATCCTGTTCGCGCGCGTCTACCGTTCGTACGACCGGGCCGATCGACCCGAGCACGGACTTCGGCGTCGCATCCTCGAATACAGCGTCCCACTGACCGCGTCACGGAGTGCGAACGTGATAGACAGGCGAGTCGACATCATCCTCGTCGGATTCTTCCTGAATCCGGCGGCCGTTGGATTCTACACGCTCGGTAAACAAATTTCGGAGTTCGTAGAGGCGCCGGCGGGTGCCGTCGGTTTCGCGCTCTCTCCCGTCTACGGCGAGGAGAAAGCTGCCGGTGGGATCGACCGTGCGTCGCGCCTGTACGAGTCGTCGATGCGGTACGTGCTCCTCCTGTACGTTCCGGCGGTCGCCGGCGTGATCGTCGTCGCCGAACCGGGAATCCGGCTCGTCTTCGGCGACGCTTACGAGCCGGCGGTACCAGTACTCCAGGTACTGAGCCTCTTCGTCCTGTTCAAAGCGATAAACAGCGTGACTACGCAGGCGCTCGACTATCTCGGGCGGGCCAGACACCGCGCGATCGTCAAGGGCGTTACGTCCGCGGGGAACTTCGGGCTGAACGTCGTATTGATTCCGGTGATGGGCGTCACCGGTGCGGCGCTCGCGACGGTCCTCACGTTCGGCGTCTACTCGCTCGCCAACGTATACATCATGCACCATGAGCTTACCGTCCGATGGACGCGACTTGCCCACGTCGGTGCCATCGCGACGGCGATCGCGCTCGTCATGGGCGGTCTGGTACTGACCCTCTCTCCACACGTCACAAGCATCCTCTCGCTCGCGGCCGTCGTCTCGGTTGGAGTCGCCGTGTGGGCGTTCCTCGCGACCGTCACTGGTCTTCTCGATATTGAACGGGTTTCCGCTGTGGTGACGTAGGTCCGCACACGTGGGCGATTACTTCCGTTCCCGCCCCTCAATAACTGGCCCCCTCGTTCGGACGCCCGTTCGCCTCTCAGTAGCGCGTTCCTGTCTACCGCATAATCGGCTGCTTACCAATATAGATGCGTGATAGTTTCACTGCCGTACATGAGACGCCGGGTGTTCCTCTCAGTAGCGACGGTCGGTCTGGTCGGTTGCCTCCAACGTGACGAAGCGGATCGATCGGGTGACCAGAATCGAAACACGACGACGGAATCGTCAGCCATCGACGCGTGGACCGACGCCGAGCCCGTCGATGAGAATCACCCCTTCGTCCACGGAGATCCGTTCGACGATTTCGACGACCTATCGTCGTGGTCGGTGCTGGCCGGTACACTGGAGCAGTCTGAGAGCGGCGTTCGCCTCGCGGCCCGACCCACAGACGAGCGCGTCTTGATCGGTCGCTCACTGTCTGACCCGCTCGACTGTTCGAGCGTCGTTCCCGGACTTACCCTCTCGGCGGCGGACTCGATAGTCCCGCGGATCCAGCTGATTGACGACGTCGGTAATCGGGCCGATTTCCGTCGCGGGATCAAGAGCAACCGGGGACCAGTTCGCTATTCGTTCGGTCTCGTGTCGGTTTCGGGCCCTGTCGACCTGTCCACTATCACCGAACTCCGCATCGCCCTCTGGGTCGGTGATCGATCCCGGACGATGCGTATCGGCGAGCTATTCTTCACCCCGAGATCCTCCCCCGGCACCGTCATGATCCAGTTCGACGATGGGTATGCGACCGATTACACCGAGGCCTTTCCCCTTCTCGATCAGTACGGATACGAAGCTACGTCGTTCGTCAACCCCATAACCATCGGCAGTGATGATCGGCTCACCCTCGATCAGTGCTCGCAGTTGGCCGACACCGGCTGGACGATTGGCAACCATACGCACGCCCACCGGCGGCTGGAGGATCTGAGCGCCGACGAACAGACGGCGGAGATTGTCGGCGCCCGCGAGTGGCTCGTCGACCACGGCTTCGAGGACGGTGCCCGGTACTTCGCGTACCCGTTCGGGCAGTGGGACGAACACACGCTCGAAATCGTCGGCGAGCATCACGAGCTGGCGTTCTGGTCCGGAATGGGAATCAACGGTGTGCCGGCGAACCCGTTACTGTGCACCCGCGTCGGAGAACCCACTGCCGAAACGGCTATCGGCCTGCTCGACAACGCCGCTCGGTGGGGCGGTCACGTCGGGCTTCTCTACCACGAACTCGCCGGGCAGCAACGCGCTGATTTTCGGCAGACAATCGAGCATCTTCATCAGCTTGAGTCGGCGGGCCGTCTCGAAGTCGTGACACCGCCAGACCTCGCTGAGCGTGTCCGTGTGTAGCTGTCAGTTCGCCCGTAAATCACCGCCTGATGCCGCGTCTGGGATATGTCGTGTTGCGCGGGTCTGGGTTTTGCTGGGCCTGTTTTGCGCCACGTCCCCAGTCGGAGCTGTAGTCTGACGGTACGTTTCACCACTCCCCAACTACGTCAACCGTAACAAAGCGATCCGGTTCCATCTCTCTCATCGAATGCGGTATCTCATATTCACCAATACGCCGGCGCACGTCCACTGCTATCGAAACGCCGTGTCGGAACTCGAAGCCCGGGGTCACGACGTGCTCGTTCTCGCCAGGGACTACGGCTGTACGGTCGACCTCGTTGAGTGGTACGACCTTCCCCACGAGGTATACGGCGCCTGCGAGACGTCGAAGTGGTCCTTACTGGCCAACCTGCCGGCCCAGTACGCACGCGCCCTCCGGGCGGCTCGCCGATTCGATCCGGACCTGATCTTCGGCATGGGCGGGTACGCGGCTCATACCGGCGCACTCACGCGGACGCCGGTAGTCTTGCTCATCGACTCCGAGGTGACCGGGTTGGACCACACCATTTCGACGCCCTTCGCCCGGACTGTCCTCACGCCGGATACGTTCCAGACCCAGCTCTGCGACGAGCACTACGTCTTCCCGGGGCTGAAGGAGTGTGCGTACTTGCACCCCGAGGAGTGGACCGACCACCGAGCACAGACCGGAACGGGACCGCCCGTCCGCACCCGACTCGACCTCGATCGCGACGAACCCTACGTCATCGTCCGGCTGAACGCGTTCGGGTCCCATCACGACGTCGGGAAAGGGGGATTCACACCGGATCGCCGCCGTCAGTTGATCGAGACGCTCGCCGAGTACGCGACCGTCCTCGTCTCGGACGAGGGCGGCGACCTGGCGTTCACGGACCTTCCGGCCCGCCCGTTCTCGCTCCACCCGGCGCGATTGCACGACGCGCTGGACGAGGCCGCCCTCCTCGTCGCCGACACGCAGACGATGGTCACCGAGGCCGCCCTGCTCGGCACGCCCGCGATCCGGTCGAACTCCTTCGTCGGCGAAGACGACATGGGTAACTTCCGGGAATTAGAGCGTCAGGGGCTGATCTTCAACGAGGCGGAGTTCGACGCGGTCCTCGAACGCGCACCGGCGCTTCTGGCCGCCGAGGGGACCGACGAGACGTGGCGGCGCCGTCGGGACGCGTTCCTCGCCGATCGCTGTAACCTCACGCGGGTCATCGTCGACGTCGCGAGGGCGCGTGGCGATCCCGAATCGGTCGACGCGCTCGTTCCGTTCGACGGCGTCGACGCACCGGAGCCGACCCCCGAGCCGGTGCCGGCGGAGCCGCTTCCGCAGAACGAGTGAGGGAGAGAGCGGCCCGGAACGAACGGTGACGAACGAAGCGGCGGTCACGAGGTGGCAACGAGGTGGCAACGATATTCGGGGGCGGACGCTACCCGATCTGATCGGGGTCGGCGCGTCGCTCCGCAACTGTCATCGGCTGGCGGTCGGTACCGTCATCCTTCCCATCGAACGCCTCGAGCAGCGCTCGCGGCGTCCCGATCCAGGCGCCCAGTTCCTGCGCACGCTCGACGAGCCAACGGTACAGCCACCGGTAGCCGGGGAACTCGCGCTCGCTGAAGTACCGCGGGTGCCAAAGGACGGTCATCACGGCCTCGTTCGCCGCGGCTTCGAGCAGCAGTTCCTCACAGGTCAGCCGGGCGGCCTCCGGATCTGCCCCGGGATCGGGTAACGCCTGCTCCATGGCCGTCAGCGGAAAGACGCGGAAGTCGTCGCCGAAGGGGCGAATGGGTCGGTAGCCGTGGTGGAATCCGACGCGAGTACCGGAACCGAGACTGGCGTCGTACTCGAGGCCGATTGTGCGGTGGTGACGCCAGGTCTCCGGGATCGAACACCGGAGATAGTGCTGGCGCCCGCCGGTGACGGTGGTCGGCGCCCCTTCTCCGAATTCCGTTCGATTCGCGTCGCGTTCTTCGATCAGGACGTCCTCGAGAACGTTCTTTTCCTCGCGAAGCCGCTCCCGATCCTCGGCGGAGTGGAAGGAGCCGTGGAGGCCGACCTCCCAGCCGCCGGCGGCCAGTTCGCCGATCTCCTCGCTGATCTCGGGCGAGCGAACGTCGTAGCGCCCGAGGTGCTGGATCCAGTTCGTCGGCGAGAGCCAGTCGCGGCCGGGGCGCTCGGTCAGCAGGTGCTGCTCGTTCAGGAAGTAGAACGCGGAGCGAACGCCCAGGTCGGCCTCGAGGTCGCGGATCTCGTCGAACTGCCAGTACGGATTGTCGTCGGCGACGGCCGTCTTTAGGTGGTAGCCGGGCCGTTCCTGGACAGCGTAGAACAGCGAACGGAGGCCCTTGTACGGGCGGTCGACGTCGTGGGTGAGACAGAGGGCGAACGACGCGTCCGCGGGCAGCGATGACTCGTCCCAGCACGCCGTCGGCGGGAGTTTCGGTGCCTCGCGGTCGTGCGTCTCGGTCGGACGTTCGATCCGCCGGAGCGCGTCTGTGGTGGCGGCTTCGTCTGGCATGGTGGATGGTCGGGCGGTTGGTGAGCGGTGGGCCCGCGGCCGAGAGCGACGGGCCCGCGGTCGGGGGTGACAGGTCCGTGTCGGGGGCGCGGGTCCGCGGCCGGGTGCGGCAGGCTCGTGGTCGGGGGCAGCAGGTCCGCGGTCAGGTGGTGGGATCGAGACGCCGCTGCAGATCGGCGGCGATGCGTGCAGCAGCGGTTCCGCTCCCGTAGCGGTCGGGTTTCGTGGCCGGTCGCTCGGCCGACTCGACCGCCTCGACGATGCGGTCGGCGTCCGCCCCGACCAGGTGATTCCAGCCCGCCTCGACGGTCTCGACCCACTCGGTCGTCTCGCGCAACGTCACGCATGGGGTGTCGAGGTAGAACGCCTCCTTCTGGACGCCGCCGGAGTCCGTGGCGACGCAGTCGGCCGCGACGAGCAGCCGCAGGAAGTCGAGGTAGCCGACCGGTTCGACGAGGTCGATTCCGTCGCTCGCTCGCGCCCAGAGTCCCTCGCGGCGCAGCGCATCGACGGTCCGCGGGTGGGCGGGCAGGACGACAGGGCGCGCGAGCGCCGACAGTCCCTCGACGATCGATTCCAGTCGGTCGGGATCGTCGGTGTTGGCCGCGCGGTGGACGGTCGCGAGGACGAACGCGTCGTCTCCGGGGGTGAGTTGATCGGCGGGGTGGCCGTCGTTCGGCGTCTCCCCGGCAGGGACGAGTGCGTCGGCGACGTCGCCGTCTGTGAGGCGGTCACGGACCTGGAGGAGGGTGTCGTACATCACGTCGCCGACGTCGACCACGCCGTCGGTGATCCCCTCGCGTTCGAGTGTGGCGACTGCGTGGTCGCTGGGTGCGTAGTGGACGTCCGCACAGTGGTCGGTGGAGATCCGGTTGATCTCTTCGGGCATCGATCGATCGCCGGAGCGGAGGCCGGCCTCGACGTGGACCAGCGTCGGCTCGCGCTTGGCCGCGGCGAGCGCGCCGGCGAGCGTGGAGTTGGTGTCGCCGTAGACGAGGACGGCGTCCGGCTCCTCGGCGTCGACGAGGCGTTCGATCTCGACCATCACCGCGGCGGTCTGGGCCGCGTGCGTGTCGGAACCGACGTCGAGGCGGTAGTCGGGTTCGTCGAGCGAGAGTTCGTCGAAGAAGACGGCCGAGAGTTCGGCGTCGTAGTGCTGACCGGTGTGGACGACCGTCTCGTCGATCCGGCCCTGGAGGGCCCGCGAGACGGCGGCCGCTTTGACGAACTGTGGCCGGGCGCCGACGACGGTGAGCACGTGCGGTCGCTCGTCGGCTGGTGCGCGCTCGTTGGCTGGTACGCTGTCGTCTGCTGGCACGCTCTCGTCGGATTCGCCCATGGTCAGTCACCTCCGACCGGCTCGTACCGGTCGGTGTCGACCGTCCGGCTGTGCAGGCGATCGAGCGTCACTGCGAGGGTGACGAAAAGCCCGCCGAGCAGGGCGGTGAGAATCGACAGGGCCGCCTGGGCCGAGCCGATTCCGACCGTCAGCGCGGCGAGCCCGAGCGTCGCCAGGCCGACGGCGCCACCGAGTCCGCCGGCGAGCAACAGGACGTACGGCCGGCGCGGTCCTGCCTCGGCGTACTGCATCCGGTAGCGCCAGAGGCCGCGCCGGAGGAGAAGCCACGATAGCGACGGGACGAACCGCGAGTAGCGGATGTGGCTCTGCTCGTCGCCGTAGCGGGCCGGCATCGGGACGTCCTCGACGCGAAAACCGTTGACGTTCAGGTGGACGAGGACGTCGTTACAGAAGCCGTACCCCTCGTAGAGCCGATCGACGTCGATCGCGTCGAGCGCCTCCCGGGAGATGGCGGTGTACCCGTTCTGCGGGTCACTCATCCCCCAGTAGCCGCTGACCAGTTTCGTGAGGTAGGTCAGGACGCCGTTACCGAACAGCCGCCAGGATGGCATCCCCGCCCGATCGTCGGGGTTGTCGAGTCGGTTACCCTTCGCGTACGCGGCGTGGCCCTGGACCACGGGGTCGACGATTCGTTCGAGAAGCGTCGGGTCCATCTGCCCGTCGCCGTTCATCACGGCGACCACGTCCAGTTCGTCCTCGCGGGCCAGCCGGTAACCAGTCTTGATCGCCCCGCCGACGCCACGATTCCGTTCGTGGCGGACCGTCACGATCGGTGGCCCGTCGAGGCCGCCGTCGGGGTGCAACGTCGCCGTCTCGGCTGTCGAGACAGCCGCCTGTCCACTCACCCCTCTCTCGGCAGCCGTCTCGACCATCCCCGCTGCTCCGGCCGATTCCGCTGTGCCGACCGATTCCGCTGTGCCGGCTGGTTCCGCCGCACCGACCGACTCGGGTGCAGCAGCCGACTCGGCCGTGCCGGACAGCTCCGTCGCGGCGGTGACGCGCGTGGCTGCCGCCTCGATCTCCGACCAGGTGTCGTCGGTCGAGCAGTCGTCGACCACGTAGGCCCGGTCGACGATCGCCGGGAGCGTCTCGATCACCTCACCGACGAATCCCGCCTCGTTGTACGCGGGAATCACGACACCGACTGTTTGCCCTTCGTACATGCTGGTGAACCGTTCCGAGAATCGGAGAACCACGGCCATAGTAACGAACGGCATTCCGGACAGTTGCCGGGTACGACGCGTCTGCGCGGGTCGGTACGCGGTCGATACTGTTCCCCCGGCCGTGAGAACGCGGTCGCTACCTGGTGCCCGGTTTGGGTAGAAGGCTCACACGAATCGAATCGACGATCGAGTCAGAGTCCGCTGTAGAACGGCAGTGACGGACCGGGAAGGTCGACGCCGAAGGCCATCAGCCCCATCTTGAGCGGGAAGTACCCCAGCGCCACGAACGCGACGCCCAGAACGCGGTGAAGGTGTACTCTGGTACTGGGGCTGATCGCGCTCACGAGCGTGCCGTAGACGAACAGCGTCGGGATCGTCCCCAGCCCGAGGACGGCCAGCGAGAGCGCGCCCCGAAGCGGGGTGCCCTGGGCGAACGCGTAGAGGTAGGCGGGATAGATGATCGGACAGGGCAACAGGCCGTGTAGGCCCCCGAGGAGGACGATCCCGGGGCCGTTCGCCAGCCGATCGACGTGGCTCGTGAGCGCGCCCGACACCGTCGCGAAGAGCGGGCCGACGACTGGGAGGCCGTGACCGGGCACGCCAGCACGCCCGCGGAGGTAGTAGAGTCCGCTCGCGATGATCGCGATGCCGACGAGGACGCCGGTCGCGGCACGAACGCCGTTACCCACGGCCATCGTCGCGTCGAGGGAGGCAAAGGCCAGCGCCCCCAGGAGGCCGAAGAGTCCGCCGATCAGCGCGTAACTCGCCGTCCGACCCAGGTTGAAAAGCAGGTGCTGGCGCACCTCGAAGACCGACAGGTCGTCGTCTCGTCGCGTCGACGACCCCGCGGACATCCGATCGCCGTACGTCGTCACCAGCGGGCCACACATTCCGAGGCAGTGCGCCCCGGCGAGAACGCCGACGACGAGAAAGACCGCGAGATCGACGTTGGCTCCGACGCTCGCCGACCCGTGACCGGCCATGGCGACGACCCCGTCGAGTGCCGCCGTCGAACGCCCCGTCCCGATCGCTGCCAGGACTGCTGCAAACGCCGTCATTATCGGATCTTGGGACGGCCACCCTATGCGTCTTGCGTTCGGATTGGCCGCGACCGAGACGTGCTGACGATGGTGGGGCGGAGGCGACTGAGTGGGAGCGGAGAACCGGCACGAAGATCCGAATGTTTATTTAGAATTCAGACAAACAAACCGATAGATGAACCTATCCAAACGCTTGCCGTGGGCGGACGGTGCGGGCCGCCGCGTGCTCCTCGTGCTTGCCGTCGTGGCGATGGTCGTCGCGAGCGCGGGCTGTCTGAGTATGCTCTCCGACGAGGAGGGTGCGGATTCGTCGAAACAGACCGCGAAGGTGCCGGCCGAGGCGGACATGCTCGTCAACGTCGACATGGCCATCTTCGGGGACGAGGAAACGACGGCGTTGCTAGACGGCCTCGGCGAGGAGACCGACAGTAGCGCCGCAGAGATGGAAGAACTCTACACCGAGTTCAGGAACGAAACCGGACTCGATCTCGCGGATCTCGAGCAGACGACGATGTTCGGGATGACGGACACCGAAGCTGCTTCCGAGAGCGAGTTCGCCGTCCTCATCGATGCCGACTGGGACACCGAGACGCTGATCGACGCCCTGAACGAGGACGCCGAGACGACCCTCGAACAGACCGAATACGCCGGTGAAGACGTCCTCTGGAAGCCGGCGAATCCGGATGCAACGAGCGATCCCGTGTACGTCGGCGAACACGACGACGGCCAGTACGTGATCGGCACGAAGGCCGCCGTGACGGCGTCGCTCGACGTCAGCTACGAGGGTGCGGAACCGGTCTCCGGCACGCTCCTCGAGACGTTCGAAGACACCACCGAGGGACTCGTCACCTTCGCGATGGACGTCCCTGAGACCGCAGACCAGGGCGACGACTTCGGCGGGGCCGCTCCGACCGAGAGCGTCGAGACGATTACGGGCGCCTACACGACGAGCGACGGAAACGCCTCCATCGAGATCAGGATGGCGTTCGGAGACGCCGAGCAGGCCGAGAACCTGGAAGGCACTATTAACTTCATGCTCTCGCAGTCGACGTCCGACATGACTGAAACGGAACAACAGCTTGTCGCCAACCTCGACACCGAAACCGACGGGTCTACGCTCGTCGTCACCTGGGATGCGAGCGTCGACACGCTGATCGAACTGGCGAACGAGCAGTAACGCGTCGTGGACGTCCGTGCCCTCCTTCGGAAGGAAGCGCTCACCGTTCGACGCAACGCCGGCCTGTTCGTCGTCGTCCTCGTTCTCCTGCCGGCGATGCTCACCGGCGTGACCGGCGTCTACGAACGATCGATTCCGGAAGACGTCCCCGTGGGCGTCGTCCCGGCCGACGACAACACCAGCGAGACCGAACTCGCGGTCACGCGAACGGGCGTCGACTCCTTCGCGACGCCGGTCACCTACGACACGCGCGCAGCTGCCAGAGACGGGCTGGCCCGTGAGGAGGTCTACCTCGTCGTGGCGGTGCCGCCCGACCTCGGCACCGAGGGGGCCGACGTGGAATTCACCGTCGTCACCGACCGGACGATGGTCCCGTTCGAGGAACCCGCCAACCTCTCGGTGGCCGCCCTCGATCGTCGACTCGACGACGCACTCGTCTCCGATGTCACCGTCACGCACGACCGGCTCGGCGACCAGCGCGTCCTCACGGCGTACCTGATTCCGGTCTGTCTGGTGGCGTTCGTCCTCGTCTACGGCCTGGTGTTCGTCCCGTACCAGGTTCGCTCGGAACGACTGGTGCTCGACCGGCTACAGACGACGTCCCGGTTAGAGACCGTTCTCGCGACGAAGATTGCGTTCTACGGCGCGCTGACGATCGTTCCGATCGCCGTCGCCGCGCTGGTGGCGTCGTGGATGGGGTTCGACATCGCGACCCTCTCGGTCTTCTCGTCCGTGAGTCTCATACTCACGTTCGTTCTCGTCGCCGCAGTCGGTCTGACGATCCTGTTCGCCATGCGATTGCGCCGGCTGGCGTTGTTCGCCAACGTCGGGCTACTCTTCGCGCTCCTCTCGCTCTCGAGTGTCGTCTATCCGGTCGGCTTCTTCTCACCCACTCGCAAGGCGATCGCTCGAACACTCCCGACCCACTACGCGACGGTGGCGACCCGGAGTGCGATGTTACGAGACGCACCGATGGCGCTGTACGCGGATTACCTGCTCTGGGTGGCCGGGGCGGCCGTCCTCGCGCTGGGTGGGCTGGTACTGGCGCTCAGCTACTATCGACGGAGGCAATGAGATGGGCGATCACGACAACGCACGCTCGACAGGTGACGATTCGCCCTCGCGAGTACACGATTCGCCCTCGACTGCACGCGACGAACCGATCCCGATGGCACACGAACCGATGGTCGACGACGCCGCGGCCCGCGTCTTCCTCGTCGGTGTGACCAAACGCTACGGTTCGACGACGGCACTCGAGGACGTGATCTTCACGACCGAACCCGGGACGATTCACGGGCTCGTCGGGCCGAACGGCTCGGGAAAGACGACGATGCTCCGCCTCATCGCGGGACTCGCGAATCCGACGACGGGTCGCATCTCGCGGCCCGCCGGGGTCACCGGCTACAGCTTTCAGGAGCCGCGCTTCTTCCCCGATTTGACGGTCCGCGAGAACCTCTCGGTCTTCCGCTCGCTCGCGGACGACCCCGAACCCGTCTCCTGGGTCGAAACCCTGCTGTCCGCCCTCCGGCTCGAACCCGTCGAGACCAGGCGCGCTCGTGACCTCTCCGGCGGTTTTCGCAAGAAGCTCGACCTCGCCCTGGCGCTGCTCGACCGGCCACAGCTCCTGTTGCTCGACGAACCCCTCGCCGACGTCGATCGGTTCTCTCGCCGAAAGATCCGGTCGTTCCTCACGTCGTACGCGACCGACGATCGGACGATTCTCATCTCCTCACACAACGGCGACGAGTTCGCCGATGCCTACGACCGACTCACGGTCCTCGTCGACGGCACCGTCAGGGCCGACGGCGCGCCCGACGACGAGCAGGTCGCCGCATATCGGGAGTACTATAGCTAAGTCGGGTGCTCTACCCGCACCTGCACACGTTCAGGCGAGGAGTGATGGTCACGCAGGCGTGAGCGATTCTCGTGTCCACCGTTTCGCCCCGCGTTGCAAATCGGCCGACGCAGTACTACTACGACTCAGCGACCGACCGGATCGACGTCGTCGTCGATGTCTCGCCGGCCGAACGCGACGACCTGACCGTCCTCGTCGGTGACGATCGTCTCGAACTCACGATCGATGGCCCCGACGGACCCGACGAGCGAGCGTTCCGGACGCCGTCGGCCGACTGGGCCTTCGGCGACGATCACGACGCGATCTACAACAACGGCGTCCTCACGATCTCCGTCGAGACGGAACCCGACGCCGACGACGCGGAGATTATCGACTGAGGCGATTGGCTCGCTCGATTGCTGGCCGTCTCCCGTGGTCCGCGCGGTCGCGGAGGCGGGACACTCTTAGTAGTGGCGGACACTGGACTTACCAATGAGCTGGGAGGAGCAGTGGCCGGGTGAGCCGTACCAGGTCGCCGAGGCCGGGCGAGTGCCGGACGCCTCGCCGTTCCGGGTGGCGTTGAAGCGGTCGGCGTGTGCGGCGGCCGCGGAGATCGAGACGCTTCGACAGAGCGCCGGCGAGGTGCTCAGCTACGACAGCCGAGCCGACGCCGTCGCGAAGCTGATCCACGCGGTCGACTGTCCGGGCCTTCGGTTCCAGGAACCGGCGCCGAACGATCCCGCCGACGTCGACGCCTATCTGGTCAAGGTCAGAGATCCCCGTCCGTCGGCCGCGGCACGCGGTGACCCCGCGACCGGCTGGACGTTCGACACGCGCGCCCAGCAGGTCGGCGCGCTCGCGGAGGCACTGTTCGACGCGTATCGCTACGATCCGCCGCCGATCGTCGCCTACGCCGCGCGCGACCTCGAACGCGACCCCGATACGTTTCGCGTGCGCGTCGACGACGATCCCGACCGGGTCGGCGGACTCGACCCCGATCTGGACGGTGCGTGGCATCCGGACGTGGCCTTCACTGTCCGCGATCGAGACGAGGGCGACGACGCTGGTCGCGTCCTCAAACGCTACGTCGCCGAGGTGAAACACGGCTCGACCAGTTTCGAGCGCAACCAGCGCGACGGGATGGTGCGGCTGGCCGAACGCGACACCAAACTCGACGTCCTCCTCGTTCGCGTCGACCTCTCGGGAGTTCCGCAGTCCTACGACCTGACGATCCGCTCGGTCGACGACGGTGGACTGTCGGGGTAACTCGTCGAATCCGGTCGGTGCAAACCGAACGAGCTGTTAGTTGCCGCCTTCTTCGTCGAGCAATCCGAGGTCGTCGACGACGAGGTCCGCCAGTTGGTCTTTGAGCGCGGGATCCACGTCGGCGACCGCGTCGCCATCGTGGTGGCGGTCGTTGTGGGCGTCGACCGCGTCGGCGACGTCGTCGAGCGAGACGCGGGAGGACGTCTCACAGGACGGGCAGACGATGGGTACCGTGGGCTCGTCGTCGGGCATTACTGACACGACGGACGCGGAGTGACAAAATCTCACTGGTCGTCGGCGAGCGTCGACTGGGACGACGAGGTTGCGAGTGCAGGCTTCGCCCGTATCCGACGGGCCGTCGAGGAGGCCGTATGTACGACCACGTGCTGGTTCCGACGGACGGGAGCGAATCCTCGACGCGCGCGGCCGAGCACGCGATCTCGCTCGCGGCGGCGCTCGACTCGACCGTCCACGCGCTGTCGGTGATCAAGGGGACCGGACAGAGCCAGCGCGATCAGTTACGAACCGATCCGGAGAGCGAGGCCCGGGATGCCGTCGAGGCCGTCGAACGCGGGGCGACGGCCGAGGGCGTCTCCGTGACGACGACGCTTCGCGAGGGAGCGCCGGCGGACGCGATTCGCGACCAGGTCGCCGCCGCGGACGCCGACCTGATCGTGATGGGGACGGACAATCGAAGCGGATTGGACCGGGTACTGAAGCCGAGCGTCGCCGAGGACGTGCAAGAACACGCGACGATTCCGGTGCTGACGGTGCCGAATCCGGCGTAACGTCGGCGGGGCACAGTGAGAGACAGGTCGAAGAGAGGACGTCGGCTTTCAGGGAGGAGAACTATCGAGTGTCGCTTTCTCTCCTCGCTCGTCGACGGTGACGGACCCGGTGAGTTCCGTCGTCGGGTAGGGGAAGTCGATGTCGTCTTCTTCGTCGAGTCGTTTCTTCACCGCCTCGACGAACGCGGCCTTCGTCGCATTCGGAACCTGATCGCTGGGATCGATCCAGATACGGCCCGTGAGGACGACCGCCGAACCGCCAAGGTCGGTCACCGGGGCGGCGGGGGCCGGTTCGTCGAGGACGCCGTCGATTTCGTGTGCGGCATCGATGATGGCCTCACGGGCACGGTCGATGTCGTCGCCGTAGCCGATGCCGAAGTCGTAGCCGATGCGGACCCGGTCGTTCGCCGTCGGGTTGGTCACCGCGGCGTTAGCCAGGTCCGAGTTGGGAACGGTGACGAGTTCGTTGTCGAAGGTCTCGACTTTGGTCACCCGGAGGTCGATATCGCGGACGATACCGCCCTCGTCGTCCCACTTGATCCAGTCGCCGATGGTGAACGGCTTGTCCTGCAGGATGAAGATGCCCGCGACGAAGTTGGCGATCAGGTCCTGCGTGGCGAAGCCGATCGCCAGCGCCAGTGCGCCGCCGAGGATCGCGAACGCCGAGAGAACGACGCCGAACCCGGCGATCGTCGCGGCGAGGGCGACGGCCACGACCGCGATCACGAGACCGGTTACGCGAACGGCGGTTCTGACGATCGCCCGTTCGACGCCCCGTCGCTGGAGACTCTCGCGGACGATCCGGAGTACGACCAGCTTTCCGAGGCCGTAGAGCACGACGAAGGAGACGACGAACAGGAGCGCCGTGACCGTCGCGTCGACGACGGCCGGGACGATCGCCGACGTATCGAGCGCCGCTATCGTCTGTAGTGGGGTGTTCATGTTCGTCACCCACTCTCTGCCGGCGGTAGTTATTCCTGCTGTTCGCTCACGGGTTCCGGACCTGTCCCCGTTGTCTCCCCGGGAACGGACGATTTGGGCTCGCTACGGTCCAGGTCGACGACGTGTCTGTCCGGCAGATCGGGGTCCGGTTTCCGACCGAGCGTCAGGAGACGTTCGGTGAGGGTGAGCTCCTCGGGTGCGGGGTTCGGCTTCTCGATGGGCTGGAACTCGACGGCGATCCCGTCGGTGTCGGCGTCGATTCTGACGGCGGCGAGCTGGTACGACGGGTAGAAGACCGGTGGGAGGAGCCCCGTGACACCGTCTCGTCGGTGCAGGCGCTTCAGCCAGGTCCCGCTGTTGACGAGGCAGACGCCGTCGACCTCGGTGACGTCCGGGCGATGCGTGTGTCCGTAACAGAAGACGGCCGTCTCCGGACGTTCGGCGGCGAGCTCGCGGGCGGCCGTCTCGTACGGTTTCGCCGCGTCGACGGTCACGTCACCGTCGAAGAGCCCGAATCGGTCGATCGTCCGCTTGATATCCTGCTGGATGAAGTACAGCGGAACGGCGACCAGCAACAGGATGCCAGCTAACGTCACGTTGACCGCGAGGACGAGGTAGGCCACCGTTCCGGGTCGACCGAACTGCCCGAGAAATCCCTGGACGGCGTCCGTTGGCATCGCGTAGACGCCGGCGACGTCGAGCCCGACGAGGATCGCCAGCAGGGCGGTGACGTTGAAGAGCAACAGGAACGGCACGAGCGCGTATCGGAGGAGCGGGTGCATCTCGCGATAGACGTACTTCGAGAGGACCCACAGCGGCATCCACTCGGTCGGCGTGACCGCCTGGATGTCCTTCAGCCAGTTGAACCGGCCGCGGTCCGACAGCTGCCCGGCCGTGCTCGTCACGTGCGTGTTGTAGTAGTATCCGAGTGGCCGGTCGTAGGGGTTTCCCCAGTCGTCGATGCGGTTGTTCGGATCGCGCTGGTGACCGTGCTCGAAGTGAATTTCTCGACCGGCGAGTGGACGGGTGATCGACTCCGTCTGGACGAGGTCGACGTTGTACGCGGCGAATCGGTCGACGTAGGTGTCGTAGGCCGCCAGTTCGTGGTCGTGGTTGCCGGGGACCAGTGTGATCGTGACGGTCTCGCCAGTCGCGCGCAGTTGCTCGAACACGGTCGGATACGTCTCGACCAGCGCGTCGAACTTCGCCGGCCCGTCGAGTTCGGTCAGCTCCCAGAGACCGAACGCGTCCCCGTTTATCACCAACTCGGTGTCCTCGTCCGTCTCCTCGAGTGATTCGAGGAACGTGAGCAGTTCCTCGCGGAACTCGATATCCTCTAGCTGTTCGTCCCCACCGATGTGGAGGTCACTGATGACGTAGTAGACCCGATCGTCGGCGCCGGGGTGGGCTTCCCCGTCGGCCTGGGTCGTCATTGTCACCGGTGACTGGCGGGAGCCTCAAAGCTGTTTTTGCTTGGGTGAAGCGGACCGGGGAGCGAACTTCGACACGTAGGTGGCGACCCACCCTGGATCGGGCTCGCCAGCCGGGCGTGGCACGCCGAGGCGCGCGTCAGATAGACGGCAGAATTCGTGCATCGATAGCCATCGCAACTGCCGTTGGTCGTTTCCCGCTAGTCGTCGCTATCGCACCGTCTGGGTGTCAACACTCCTGTCTCGCGATTCACTGCAATGCTAGCGTTGGCTGTCGGTGAATCACGGCGTGTCTGGTGATCATTGGTCGATACCGACGGTGACAACCATTTCAATCAAATGAAAAACTGAGGGCCAATTTATTAAGTAATGGACACCACCGTATGAGATTACCATAGGTACCACTGCCGTCTGGCGTTTCTCTCCTAATACTGTATTTTGATTATAATATTGGTAGTGATAATGAATTCAGCGCTGTTCACGAATATTTTACTTACTTCGATAGCTGGTATTCGGTAGCCATGTCAGGTGATGGCACTCATGATATCGATCGACGTACCGTCCTTCAGACAGCCGCGGCGACTGGGGCGTTCCTCGGTCTCGGTGGCGTCGTCTCCGCGACGCCCGGTCGCGAGCCCGGCCCGAAGGAAGACGAAATTTTGGTCGGGAAGAGCGACACCGTCGGCATCGCGAACGCGCGGTCGACGGTCGAGTCGGCGCTTCCAGCCGAAGCATCGGTCGTCCACGAGAACGATTCGATCGGCTACATGGCCGTCAAGGTTCCCGACGACGGCCCGAGCACGCAGGATTCGGTGATCGAGCAGCTCGAACGCCAGCCGGGCATCGAGTACGCCGAGCCGAACTACACGGTCGAAGCGTTCCTCGAACCGAACGACCCGCAGTTCGGCGACCAGTACGCGCCCCAGCAGGTGCGCGCCGACCAGGCCTGGGACACGACGATGGGATCGATGGACGTCACCATCGCCGTGGTCGACCAGGGCGTCGACTACACGCACCCCGACCTCGCCGACCGATTCGAGGGCGACGAGGGCTACGACTTCGTCGACGACGACGATGATCCGGCACCGGTGAACAACGACGAAAACCACGGCACGCACGTCGGTGGCTGTGCGGCCGCGACGACCGACAACGGCGAGGGGACCGCCGGGGTCTCGAACTGTCGGCTCATCTCCGGGCGCGCACTCGGCGCCGACGGCAGTGGCTCGATGTCGGACATCGCCGACGCGATCCAGTGGGCGGCCGACCAGGGCGCCGACATCGTCAACATGTCCCTCGGTGGCGGCGGCGCCAGCGACACCGGTCGCAACGCGATCGACTACGCGTACGACAACGGCACGCTCCCGATCGCGGCGGCCGGCAACGACTACGGTTCGCCCGTGAGCTACCCCGCGGCCTACGACAACTGTATGGCCGTCTCCGCGCTTGACGAGAACGAGCAGATCGCGAACTTCTCGAACGTCGGGCCGAAGATCAACGTCGCCGCACCGGGAGCGAACGTCCTCGCTCCCGTCCCGGGCGGCAGTTACGAGAGCCTCTCGGGCACCTCGATGGCGTGTCCGGTCGCCTCCGGCGTGGCCGCACTCGGCAAATCGGCTCACCCTGACGACACGGTTCAGGACCTCTGGGACCGCCTCGAGAGCACGGCCGTCGACGTCGGGCTCTCGTCCGACGAACAGGGCGCCGGTCGCGTCGACGCGGCGAACATCGTCGATGGCGGCGGTGGCGGCGATCCGGGCAGTCCGACCGCGAGCTTCGGCTTCAGTCCGTCAGATCCCGAGTCGGGCGAGACCGTCTCCTTCGACGCCAGCGGTTCCACGGCACCCGATGGCGGGAGCATCAGCGGCTACGAGTGGGACTTCGGCGACGGCTCGACCGCCTCCGGTGTGACCGCGGACCACAGCTTCGCCTCCGAGGGCGACTACGCGGTCGAACTGACGGTGACCGCCGACAGCGGCGAGACCGACACGTCCACGCAGACGGTCGCCGTCGGCGGCGACGGCGGTGGCGGCCAGTGTGGCGCCGAGACGAGCTCCGACACGGTGTCGGGCTCGCTCAGCGGCGGCTGGTGGGGCAACGGCAGTGACAGCTACACCTACACGCTGGACACGGCGAACCCGTGCCAGGCGACGGTGACGCTGTCGGGCCCCTCGTCGGCCGACTTCGACCTCTACCTCACGCTCGACGGCCGCACGCCGACGACCTCGGACTACGACGAGGTGTCGTACTCGCCGGACAGCCAGGAAGAGATCACCGTCGATCTCTCGGGCGACGAAGAGCTCGGCCTGCTCGTCGACGCCTACTCCGGCAGCGGCGACTACACGATGACCGTCGAGGAACTCGGAGAGTAACGGAGCACCGATCTCCGAGGCTGTTCCCGCAGTCGATCTTCGTTTCGACCACACAGACGCCATATTCACGTTTTGGGCCCTTCGCACGGATCGACGACTTGTACGAACGGTTTGTCTATCGTCGCTGTTGCCGTGCTCAGGGGTCACAGCGGCCGATCGGAACCTGTCTCGTTCACCCGCGTTCATCGTCTCGTTTCGCACACGGGAATCGAATTGCGGACAATCGAATCACAGTCCCGTGGTAACGGGGCCAGCTGGGCAGCGGGCACTACCACCTATCGTGGTACTTCCACTCGCTCTGTCGCTGTCCCGAACCGGGCCGTCTGACCACAGCCAATTTCCGAATGTTACTATCTAGGCAGTTAATAATAAACTCCACAATTTAAATTAGGAACAAAACACTAGCTGCCGTCACGATTTCTGACGGAGTCACCGTTTGCCATTTTCAATTATAATGTGTTGGTTCCTTATTGCTTAGAGATTAATAATAAATTCACCAACGTTCACGAAGATTTTACTTACTCTGGAGGATGGTATTCAGTACCTATGTCAGGTGATGGCAACCACGACATCGGTCGACGATCAGTACTGAAAGCAGCCGGGGCAACCGGAGCGTTCCTGGGGCTGGGCGGCGTCGTTTCGGCGACGCCCGGTCGCGAGCCCGGCCCGAAGGAAGACGAGATCCTGGTGGGCAAGAGCGACACCGTCGGTATCGCGAGCGCGCGTACCACAGTCGAATCCGCGATTCCCGCCGAGGCCTCGGTCGTTCACGAGAACGACGCGCTCGGCTACATGGCGGTCAAGGTTCCCGAGGACGGCCCGAGCACACAGGATTCGGTGATCGAGCGCCTCGAACGCCAGCCGGGCATCGAGTACGCCGAGCCGAACTACACGGTCGAGGCGTTCCTCGAACCGAACGATCCGCAGTTCGGGTCGCAGTACGCGCCACAGCAGGTTCGCGCCGACCAGGCCTGGGACACGACGATGGGGTCGATGGACGTCACCATCGCGGTCGTCGACCAGGGGGTCGACTACACGCACCCCGACCTCGCCGATCGCTTCCAGGGCGACGAGGGTTACGACTTCGTCGACAACGACGACGATCCGGCGCCCGTTGTCAACTCGGAGAACCACGGCACGCACGTCGGCGGCTGTGCGGCGGCGACGACGGACAACAACGAGGGAACTGCAGGGATCTCGAACTGTCGACTCATCTCCGGGCGCGCGCTCGGTTCGGGCGGCAGTGGGTCGATGGCCGACATCGCCGACGCGATCCAGTGGGCGGCCGACCAGGGCGCCGACATCGTCAACCTCTCGCTCGGTGGCGGTGGCGCCAGCGACACCGGTCGCAACGCCATCGACTACGCGTACAACAACGGCACGCTGCCGATCGCGGCGGCCGGCAACGACTACGGCTCGCCCGTGAGCTATCCCGCGGCCTACGACAACTGTGTCGCGGTCTCGGCCGTCGACCAGAACGAGCAGATCGCGAACTTCTCGAACTACGGGCCGAACGTCAACGTTGCCGCGCCCGGCGTCGACGTGCTCGCACCCGTCCCAGGCGGCGGCTACGAGGGCCTCTCGGGCACTTCGATGGCGTGTCCGGTCGCCTCCGGCGTAGCCGCACTCGGCAAATCGGCTCATCCGGACGACTCGGTCCAGGACCTCTGGGACCGACTCGAGAGCACGGCCGTCGACATCGGGCTCCCGACCGATCAGCAGGGTTCGGGTCGTGTCGACGCGGCCAACATCGTCGAGGGCGGCGGTGGCGGCGATCCGGGCAGCCCGACCGCGAGCTTCGGCTTCAGCCCGTCCGACCCCGAGGTCGACGAGACCGTCGCGTTCGACGCCAGCGGCTCCACGCCGCCGGACGGTGGCTCGATCACGTCCTACGAGTGGGACCTCGGCGACGGTGCGACGAAGAACGGCGAGACGATCGATCACCGCTTCGGTGCCGAGGGTGACTACTCGGTGCAGTTAACGGTGACCGCGGGCAACGGCGAAACGGACACGTCGACCCAGACGGTCGCCATCGGTGGCGACGGCGGTGGCGGTCAGTGTGGCGCCGAGACGAGCTCCGATTCGGTTTCGGGCTACCTGAGCGGCGGCTGGTGGGGTAACGGCAGCGACAATTACACCTACTCGCTGGACACGGCGAACCCGTGCCAGGCGACGGTGACGCTGTCGGGCCCGTACAGCGCCGACTTCGACCTCTACCTCACGTACGACGGTCGGACGCCGACGACCTACGACTACGACGAGGTGTCGTACTCGCCGGACAGCCAGGAGGAGATTACGGTCGACCTCTCGGGTGATGAGGAACTCGGCCTGCTCGTCGACGCCTACTCCGGCAGCGGTTCCTACACGCTGACCGTCGACGAACTCGGTCAGTAGGACGCATCGCCGCGCAACACGACAGCCACAATCCGTTTTTTTGAAGGCGTCTGCTATCTGGGAAGGGCGGCGTAACCCTGTGTTTGACCCTCCCTGTCTAGCAAAGCTGACTGGTACTGGTCAGGCCTAAAGAACAAACGGCTCGGTATCGGTGGCCCGCAGAGTGACGGTCGCCACTCTGAGCATATAGGCGGTGAGGATAATAAATGGTGCCAGGGCGAGCGTGAACGCGCCGGCCACAAAAATCAGGAGCGGTGAGAGGCCAAGTATCCGTAGTTGTGGGAGGATACTCGCGTTTATTGCCAGAATCGTGGTTGCAGTTCCCAGGATGGCTGGAAGCGAGACGATCAAGAGCGTTCGTGACAACATCGAGAACTCCCGTTTATAATACAACGTCTTGAAAAAATGGCGGCCGGTCGTGATCAGTTCGAACGCACGGATGAGCCTCTCGAACCGTTCTTCACCACCCTCAGAGAGTACATCGGCATACCCCCGATGCATCGCACGCGACTGTTCCATCAACACTCCAAGATTCAGATCAAGTCCAAGCCATAGGGCGCTGAATTCGCCCCCGTTCGTCGACTCAACAGTCCTCTCGATGTGTTCGATGGTCTGGAGAATGCTCTCGATGTGTTCTCTGATTTCCTCACCATCCCTCCCGTCAAGCTCCTCTGTAACCGTCTCTAACTCGTGTGTTCGCTGGTCGATGACTCCGACCATCAGCGAGAGGAACGTAGCCGGGTCCATGTCCACGGTGGTGTCCTCGGTCTCTGTCAGACGGCCTATTTCGCTGCGAAACGCTAGCGTGCCTCGAAGCCGATCCTCCTGTGCACCGATAGAAATAATATCGTATGAGAGGACGATCGAATTGATCGATACGACGATCGAGACCAGCAGGATAATCCCTCCCAAGAACGTGTTGAGGACCGTCTCGACGGCAGCGGTCTCGGTGAGGAGTAGTTGCATTTCGAACGGCCAAACCGTCCCAATTGCGAGGAGCGCGACGAACGTTATCGTGAGAAGCGCCCCGGTGACGGCATGCCGATTCCCCTCCAAGAGCATCCATTGCACCAGGCGGACGCCACGTCTCCCCGTTGGATCCGGGATCCACCCTCGCCAGCCTCCAGATCGGCTCATTTCATCACCTGGGTGAGGGTGGAACCACGTGCTGGTTTGACCGATGGAGATCGATTCGAAGCACCCATACACCGATATGGTCGCTGCCTAGCCATTTAATCCACGGCATCGGTATCGCCCCGGACTCGATGGGAATGAGTCAGAAGGAGCGAGCGATACCTGAATTCGGGTCTGCTTTTCTTCGCCATCCGGTGGAGTGGAGCGAAACCTCACTGATGAAGACGCGCCCTATCTCTCGAACGGCTATCGGATCCCCTCATCGAATTGGTAGAATTCTCGGTGGTCACCACGCACTCTTCAGCGATCGGCTGTTTCAGCCCATGTTATATCTGGAGAACGGGTTTCAACAGCGCCTTGGGAGTCTCTCGTTTTCGCTCGTACGGGTCCGCTTCGAACGCGATCGGATCTCACTCACCCGTATTTTGGAAGGCGTTCAGTCGGCGAACGCAGGAGTCACAGGTTCCACAGGCCGGCTCGTCGTCACGGTAGTAGCTGCGGTCGAACTATTTCTGCTGTCCGTGCCTGAACACGTTTCAGTCGGCGTTCGTCTCCCTGAGTTTCTCCGGGAGACGTGAAAGACAGATTTCGAGAAAGCTCAGCGGAGCCTCGGCTTCGATATACGCCGGTTCGTGGACGATGGTACCGTCGGATTCGAGTTGAAAAGTGTGTCGTCCCCAGCTCGGCGTGATCATCGTCTTTGTGCCAGCCGAGACTCACTGCCTCGTCCGCCCAGTGGACGCGTTGGACATCGATTCCATCTCTCGGCCGCCACTGCACTTCGACTTTTCCTTCGTCCCGGGGAAAGGCCGCTCCGAGGAACAGTTCGATCTCGACAGCCGCGATGACCGAACGCGGACGCAATCTGGATGGTTCGTACCGGACAGCAGTGAAGCCGGGCACGTTTTCCATTCGTTCTTTGAGCCGACGCAGCCCTTCTCGTCGCGTGAATCCTCGACCGCCTGCCAGAAATAGCACCATCGATCTCCTACCCTTCCTGTGCGATCGTTCCAGTTTCGGCGATCGGGTCGGCGTCGACTCTCGACAGCGACCGTTTGAGGCTGATCGCGAGTTGAATCGCTTCTCGCATCTCGATATCGTACTCCCACTCCCCGATCACCGCCAGTCGGTCCCGTCGCTCGTCGCCGTCGAGGTCGTCACGGCCGATACTCTGTCTGAGCTCGACGAGCGAGTCGACCTCGTAGTCGACTTTCCAGCCGTCGATCTCGTCGGCGATTTCGTCCAGTTCCTGGGTGAGCTCGCCTCGCGAGTACGTCTCTGCGAACTGACGGACTTCGTCGAGGAATTGCGTGACGCGATCCGGTCTGTAGGCGTCACCGTGGCCGGTCTCCTCGACCTCGAGATCGCCGCGGTCGACCAGCCGCGTCAGGTACTTCACTGCCGTATCCCGGGAGACGTTCGCCTCGTCTGCGATCCATCCTGCGTTCCGCGGTTCCGTCCTCGTGAGCGCCACGTGGCGAACTCGCTCCGACGCGTCCATCCAGTCGGGCCACTCGCGGTCGGTCTCGGTCATCACTCACGTCTTGGGTGCGTCTATACTAATAGTTTGGTACCAATGCGATATAGTTTGTTTATCGGGCCTCTCAGTGCTGTATGCGAATACCGTCCTCGTCTCACAGTAGTCGTCCTCTCAATACTGGGTGGAACCAATCACCTTCGTTCAATCCGGCCGCTCTCGATACCCAATCGGATCTCGTTCCTCGATCTCCCGGAAGGCGCTTAGTTGGCAGGCACAGGTGTCACAGATCCCGCAGGCCGATTCCTCGTCACGGTAGTAGCTGCGGTCGGTTCGTCGGGAACGTCGAGTTTGGAGAACTGTTTGCCGATTTCATCCTGTGTCAGTGAGCACCGTTCTGGGCTGCTCGATTTCGAGCGAGTGCGGAGGATCGTAGCGATCGAACATATCGCGGACGATTCGTCGTAGCTTCCGGTCGGCTGTGACGAGTCTGACGGTGTTCTTCGTTGCGAGATCACAACAGAGTGCGGGGATGTATCGATCAGCTTTGACCTCGTGTTCCGGGAGCGATTCGTCCGCGATGCGCCGACTCGCTTCGTCGATGAGTGCGCTGTAGCGCTCGTAGTCGGGTTCGCGAACGGCTAGGTATCCTTCGTCGATACATCGTTGTATCGTTCGCGCGGACTCTCGATGGTTCGGTGCGGATTCTTTCGCCAGCACGTCGTCCACCAATTCCCGTTTGACGGCGTGTGGAAGGACGAGGGTCATCGTTTCTGGTGCATTCCGGACGCGCTCGCCAAACGCTCGCCCGTGCATGATGACCGCGTTCGAGTCGAGGACCACGTCGCTCATTCAAGTAGTTCGAGCTCCGATGCGACGCGGAGGAAGTCGGCGTGTCGCATTTCGAGGGTGGCGCTCGCCTCTCGATACGTGTACTCGCCCGACTCGACTCGCTCCCAGATCTCGATGACGGCGTCGACGATCTCGTCCCCGTACCGATCGGTTGCGAACGAGAGCGTCTGATTCTCGGATTCGACGGCCTCGACGACCGCGTTGAGCGAGAGATGAATGTCGAACGGAACCACCCGGTAGGTGGCGGGCTTTTCCTGAAGCCGTTCCAGGAGGCCCACCTGATGGAGATCTCGACAGTACTCGTGGGCGGTCGTGTGGGGCAACTCGAGCGCGTCGGTCAACTCACTCACGGTGAATTGGTCGCGCTTCGCGCCGAAGGAAATGAGTTCCAGCTTTCGGTCGTTCGCCAGCTGTTCACCGATATTCTGTACCCGCTTTCGGGAGAGTGGTTGATCGATCGTTGCACTCATACGATATTGCAGTATATACGAACCACTCGGATATAGGTGTCGACGAACGCGGCGGGATCGTTACGGGTGGGACGGCCGGTCTGTGTACTCGATCGGATCCCGCTCGCCGATATTCTGGAAGGCGTTCAGTCGACGAGCGCAGGAATCGCAGGTTCCACAGGCGGGTTCGTCGTCACGGTAGCAACTCCAGGTCAGTTCGTAGGGAACCGCGAGTTCGCGGCCGCGAACCGCGATGTCGGTTTTGCTGGCCTCGACGAACGGCGCCTGGATTTGGATGTGGGTATCGTCCGCCGTGCCGGTGTCGACGACGCGCTGGAACGCCTCGAAGAATCGTGGTCGGCAATCCGGATAGCCGCCGTGATCTTCCGAGTGGGCGCCGACGAAGACCGCATCGCAGTCGTTGGCTTCGGCGTAGGCGACGGCCATCGAGAGGAGGTTCGCGTTCCGGAAGGGGACGTAGGTGGAGGGGGTCTCGTTGGGATCTGTTTCGTCAGTGTCTGCCGCGTCCGGGACGGGCTCGTCCGCGTCGGCAGCATCGGGGACGGCTTCGCTCTCGCCGGTGAGACTCGACCCGTCGATCCGCGCGAGGTGGTCCGTCTCGACGTGGTGGAACGCGGCGTCGAGTTCGTCGGCCTGCGCGCGAGCACACTCGTACTCTTTCGACTCGGTGTGCTGGCCGTAGGACGTGTGGAAGAAATGGAGGTCGTAGCCCCGGGCGCGGGCTTCGTACGCGGTGGTGGCGCTGTCAATCCCGCCCGAGGCGAGCACGACGGCTGATCCGGGACCGGAGGGCTGGTCTGTGTCTGTCATCGTTATCGCCCCGCTGCGTCGTCCCAGAGGTCGACGTGGAGTCTCGGCGTGTATCGGAACCCGTGGGTTAGGGCGAGTTCGGCGGGTAGCTTTGTTGTGCGAAAAATGGCGCGGTGGGAGAGGGGGCGAGGAACACGCTCAGCGGAACGGGGTGTCACGGGAGAGTGGAGGGCTGAGGCTGTTGTCTGAGGGCATGGATTGGGGATTGGGGAGAGGCCATCTGGGACGGCGTTTGGATATTATCACAGGAATACTTGAATATTATGGAAACCAGGTGACGGTGCGTCGAAGATTTTGAAAGCCCCTGGTGCTCTCGGGTCGGTGCGGTCGCTGCGCGCTTCGCTCACTCCGTTCACTGCAGTGCTTGCTTCCCCCGCCTTCCCCGAGACCGCCAGCCCCTTTCAGTCCCACCCGGGCTGCTGGTCGGCGAGCTGTAGAAACCGGTTGTTCGGCCTCCCTCAGTCGATCGGCTCCGTCTCGTCGATTCGGGTTTCGAGCAGGGTGAGGAAGTTCGAATCGTACGCCTCGTCAACGTGGTTGACGTTCCAGAGTCCCGAATTTCGAATCGGTTCGGAGGGACAGTGGCCGCCGAGCCAATCACTCGCTCTCGGGTCGATCGGTTCGGTTTTGTAGTTGCTGACGAGCGCGATCAGGTTCGATTCGAGGTACGCGCGTTCGCTGTCCGGTCCCGGTTCGTCGTCGACGTCGATCCAGAGGAACGGAAGGTCGCGAATGTACTCGCTGACACGGACTTCGTGATCGTGCTCGTCGTGACGTGTGTCGCGATTGGCGCTATTCCCCTCTCCCCAGTTAGATAGCTCCTCCTGGATGCCATCATGGTGAATCATTGCCTCACCAACCCGTTTGCGGAAAACTGACATCCGATGGTTGCCTCCTCCCCCAAATGTCCCACTGTTCACTCCTCGGTGAGCCCTCAGTCGCTCCCAAAGTGAGGCTCCACTTCCCGACGACACGGCATGCGTTCCAACGCGGGTGAGCCGCGGCTGCTCGGTTCCGTCTCGGGTCTCGCCGTCGGCGAAGAACACGTAGAGGCCGCGCTCCGGCCAGTCCATGTAGCCGGTGCAGTCGGTGAGCGTCTTCGCGCCGCCGACGCGGTCGTCGAGTCGATCCAGCAGGTCGTACAGTCGATCGAGATCGTCGCGTCGTCCCATCTTCGGTCAGCGGACCAACCGCTTCTATTATCTAAAGCTAGCTGGCCGATTAGGGGGAGAAAATTAGAGTGATTTATCGCGAGTCTGCGATTTCCAAGACCCGTCCGTTGCCGTTTCGGCATTTATCGAGTGCGAACGTTCTTGTCGCCGGCCTTCGATTTCCGGGCATGAGCAGCTCGGCGGTTTCACTTTCCGAGCCCCACGTCCTCGCGCGGACGAAAGAGGCGCTCTTTCCCGAGGACGGGGCCTCGGACACCTACGCGGTCGTGGACACGCAGTTTGCGAAAAACGAGTGGCTGTCCGGCCAGCCGCTCGATCAACGTATTCGCGATCGCCTCTCGCCGTTCAACCACGTTCGCCTCGGTGGTGGCTATCCCGACCTCGTCGGGGTCCGAAACTTGGACAATGACTTCCTCGCAGTGGAGCGATTCGGCGACGAGCCACCGCTGATCGTGATCGAGGCGAAGGGCTATGACAGCAAGGAAGATGGCGTGCCGACTGAGAAGGGCATCACGCAGGCGTACGATCGGCTCGCGGAGGCCAACGTGGCCTACCTCGCGGCCCCGGCGAAGACGATCACGCAGACAGATCGGACGCTGGCCCGCGAATTGAACGTCGGCGTCCTGGGCGTCTCCGAGGCTGGGACCGTGACGCCGATCGAGCGCCCCAGAGTCGTGGGCAACCGGACCACTTCGGACGCCACGGCGATCCGCTTCCAGGCGAGTGCGCAGGGTGTGGCCGACAAGTCCTTCTCGCTGAATCACCCGAAGAACTACCTCGGGTACGCGCTGTCGTGCTACGCCGACAGGGAGACGGCGGAACTGCAAGCGGAACACGTCGTCGGCGAGGTCGACGGATCGCGACAGGGAGCCGCCTTCCTCGGACTGATCCACGAACGAAACGGCCGCACCGAACTCACCACGCTGGGCCAGGAGGTCGTCCGTTTCGCGAAGTCCAACTACGGCACCGTCGAGGCTGCCCTTCGTGAGTTCGAAAACTGGAAACGCAGCCGGAAACGCTTCATCGACGACGAACCGCTGTGGGGCCAGCTCGCTCGTCGGATCGTCTACGACTACAAAGCCACGACGTTACTTGTCTCGATGCTGCAGGAACTGCACGAGATCGGAAACTCCCGTCCAACGCTGGTGGATCTCGTCACGTACCTCCACGGGACGCACTCGACTTTCGCGGTGGAACTGTTCATCAAAGGCGACGAGGACGTACGGAGTCGGGTGCTCGACGAGGAGGGGGAACTGCAGACGTCCGAATTAGCGGACGGGACCGTCTACCACTCGCCGACGGTGTTTCAACTGAAGGCGATGCTCTACCACGCCGGAATCGTGACGGAGCGTGGGAAGGAGCCGAACAAACTGGATCCGACAGAGGACATCTGGGCGCTTCGGGAGTTGGTTTGAGGTCTGTAGCTGCCCGCCCGTCCATTCGTCCGCTCCAGCTCCCGATCAACTACCTGGGTGGGAATAAAAGGGGCTGGCGGTCTCGGGGAAGGCGCGGGACGTAAGCACTACAGCGAACGAAGTGAGCGAAGCGCGCAGCGAGAGCGAGGCCGACCGCAGTGAGGCCTCGGATCCGCGAAGGGGGAGCGAAGCGACCCGTGAGCGACCGCACCGACCCGAGAACGTCAGGGGCTTTTGACTACTTAGCAGTTCCAGACAGGAGAGTCACTTTCAAAAATTACCATCCAGCATCCACGACTCGTCCCTTCGATCAGAGAATTTCCACGTCCGATGGCGCCACGTTACATCCACAGGGCGTGACCTGACTCACTCCTGGTCCGGCGATCGTGACCCCGAGAATTGGCCCACCGCAGCGCGGACAGTCGGGCGCCCACTTTGGCTTGCGCGGATAGCCGTACTCCTTCCACGCCGGCACATCCTCTTCGCCCCCGCCTGCCTCCCCACCAGTCGCTGGCGGATCGGGATCACAGTCGTCGTCAGAATCGTCCGTGTCGGGCATCGAGCCGTCTGCCTCTGATTCCTGACCAGTTTCTACAGACTCATCACTACTTCCGCCGTCTGTAGTTCTCTGGCGGTCGTTTTCGCGCGATTCGCTCCCGGGACGCTTATGTCGGTCTGAATTGTATCCAGTCATGCTTGCATACCCCTCCATAGGTGTGGAAGCAATCGTCTCGGGTGCTCCACCACCCGGGACATTCAATTGGCAGTCCCCTGGCCTTCTGAAGACGATCGCTTCCACCCGTCAGTGCGTTGTACAGCGACTTATATCTACCCCTAATTGGCTGTATCCAACGCAGAATCCACCACTCTCAAATGAATCGGTCTCCTCGTGACGATCCCAAACGAGAACCGACTCGATCAGCAAACTCCCTGAAGTGTTGGCACGTGGCGAGTTCAGATTCACGCGCAATTCGTCCGCAAGCCACCCGTCCTCACAGGAAGCCAGCGGTCTGGTCCCACGGGTTGTCGTGCTCGCTGGCCAGGAAATGGCGGTCGTACATCGGCATCAATTGCTGTTTGATCATCGCGTCGTGCGTGCCAAGCCCCGGCGTCTGGAACGGTTTCGGTGGCTCTAGCCCCATGTCGAGGAATCGATCCCGAATCTGGTTGCCGAGGTGTGAGGCGAGTAGTTGTGCGAACGAATCGAACGCGTCCGGATCGATCGCCAGCAACTCGATCCGGGCGTCGGGCTCTCGATCCAGTGGCTGGTCGGTCCACTGTTCTTCCCGCGATCGTCCGTCGCTGTAGAGATAGTGAACGTCGGAGACGGCTTCGATCTCGTACGCTGGTAGTGAATCCCGGGGATCGGGACCGTCCCCGAGAATTTCGCCGAGCGTCTGCAGCGGCGAATCCACGTACTCGCAGAACTGCTCGAGTAGCGGCGGATTTGCCTCGGTTGGATCCGGTGTGACCCAGATATCCTGGCGATAGACGTAGAGCTCCGACGGATCGACGTCCTCGAACGGCAGATGCTCGTAGGACCCATTCTGGTAGCGGAGCAGTTCGGCTTCCAGGTTACCGAAGTAGTGCTCGACCTCGACACTCGGCATATCGAGAATTGCCAGGATCGCCGCGACGATCCGGTCAGGATTGGCGGAGGGTATCACCGTATCGTAGCCCTGCTCGCGATAAACGTGCCACTTGGCGAGGCGACGGGCCTGGTGGCAATGTTCGGTTTCTTCTTTAGAACGTTTGGAAAATTCGTGCGTGTAGCCGTCTGTTTCGTGGTATTTTATTTCACCATCGAATTCCAGTTCGATGACGTGCTCTATCCCATTATTGTCCCGCAGGTTGACCCCAGCCCGCTCATCATTTTCTCCAGTGATAATAGCCTTCATCGTTAGACATGACCTCCTTCGCCGACTCCCTGTGAGTCACCGCCAAACCTGACATCTTGCACTGCTTCGTCGATCAACTCTTCCCGAAGCTCGATCGCTCGTTCGACGATGTCGCCGTCGATAGTTCCCCAGTTCTCCTTGACTACCCTGTAGGCCATCGAACCGAACGCTCCGAACACCGTGTCGAGCCGTTTGAGAATCCCGAACGCGGTCTTCTCCGCGAGGTTCCCGACGAGTCCGTGTTCGACACCCACGTCCAGTTTCTCGCGTTGCTGTTCGGTCAGTGCTACCTGCTCCAGCTCGGAGGACAGTTCGTCTTCGATGTCCTGCTTTCGCTGTTGCAATTCCGACTTCGTCGGCAAATCCTTTGCCAGAATCGCCTTGGCCGTCCGGTGGTCGAAGTGACCCTCGGTCACGGATTTGGGGCCCTCGATCCGCCCATCGGTCGTCAACTTGGCATCCGTCGCGGCCACTTCGCTCTCGATCAGCTTCTGTAACGCGCGATCGTTTCGCCGCTCCGCCACCTCGTTCGTCTGCGCATTGAAGCGTTCGATCGCACTCCGAACGTGTTCGATTCGGTCCGCGTTCTGCTCGCGCTGGAAGGCGCCAATCTCGCCGCCCTCGTTTTCGAGTCCGAACACCGCCAGCGCGCTGAACATCTGGTCTTTGGGGACGCGCTGGACGTGGACCTCCGTCTGTCCCAACCGTTGTATCCCGAGTTCGCCACCTTCCATTACGCGCTGGGCGGTCTCCTCGGCTTCGCGCTCGAGCTGTGGGTCGGGATCGATTTCCAGTTCGACGCCCTCCTGGGGCATCATCGAGAGGGCACCGTCGGTTTGCTGGCGAACGTGGGCTAATTCGTGTGCGAGCAGGTGTTGGCCCTCCTGACTCTCGGGATCGTACTCACCCGAATTGAACGCGATGTGGTTCCCGACGGTAAACGCCCGCGCACTGATGTCCTCGCAGGCATTTGCGGCCGCAGGACCCGTGTGAATCCGCACGTCGCCGAACGAATCACCCAGACGGTCTTCGACGGCGCGCTGGATCGATGCGTCGAGCGACCGCCCTGACGAAGAGATGACCTCACGGACGCTCTCGGGAACACCGGCGTCACCCGCAGTCCCTGCCTCCTCGTGGACGTCCCAGTTCCGCTTGAGCGACGCCAGATTTCGCCGGTTGTTGTCGTCCGGGATCTCGTCGGGTCTGTTCTCGAACCGAGCACGGACTTCTTCGGCGCGGGCTATCGCCGTCGATCCGAGGGAGACCGACGCGCCGGCCGTCGGTATCGCCGCATCCATCTCGGACATCCCCGTAGGTACGAGAGAATGTGGTTCGGCGGTCTCTGACCGAGTGTCCCGTTGGGATCGGGACGGTTCCGTCGACTCACGTTTGTCCGTCGAAGCACGTCGTGACCGACGTCTCGCGCGCCTAGTCATCGAAGGCTCCCTCCGGCAACTGTCGACAACGAGATTCGCGGAAGGGAAAGCGGACCATCGACAATAATTTTATTATAATTAGATATAATTCTTTCTCTAGTGGGAGATCGTTCGGCCACGTCGCTGAATGCGACTCGGTCACCCCACGAATGAGAAGGCGGTGAATTCGCAGGGACGAAAGCGACGATTCTCGACCCGCTCACTGTAACACTACTCGAAACTGATTTATATATTTGTTTCGTACTGTGTTACACCGTGCTGCGACGCATCGAACTGGAGGTCCTCGCGACCGTCGAACGCGGCGACACGATCTCCGAACTCGCGACGAAACTCGACCACAGCGAGAGTTACCTTTCGCGAGCCGTCACTGACCTCGTCGAGAAGGGCTTGCTCGACGCGGACCGAGATGGACGAAAGAAGCACGTCACTCCCTCGTACGCTCGGCCCGTCGAAATCTACCAAGATCTCGTTCGGCAACACTCTCACATCGATTTCCCGGAGTTGTTGACGGGCAAAACTCTCGACGTCCTCTATTATCTCGACCAGCCGCGAACCGTCGCGGACCTCGCCGCGCAATCCGATAACTACCGCAACACGGTCAATCGGGTGCTCGTCCGGCTTCGCGACCGCGGTCTCGTCGGCACGGACGACGGTCACTATCGGTTCAACGGGGACTTCGACCGACTTCACGTGTTCGCCCGCGAACTCGTACACCACCTCCATCGACGGCGGCTCGAATCCGTCGCCCCGAACGGCACGATCCTCTGGGAGGACGCCGACACATTTCTCGCACAAACCGATACCGAGATCGACGCAGATGAGTTCCACGAGACAGGGCTAGCTCGGTTCGCAGTCTTCGACCTGCTGTTCCTGCTGACCAGCCACCGCTACTACGTCTACTCCGAGACGCTCGATTCGATCACGCCGGCGGAGCTGTGCTGTCACACCCTGCTGATCGACGACGACACGCGCCATCGGTCGTACTGCCTCCTCCTGCTCAGCCACGTCGACGTCGACGAGGATGCACTTTGTGAGTGCGCGAGCAAGTACGGACTGGAAGCCGAAATCAACGCCCTGCGCCGATATCTAGACACCCGTGGCGAAATCGACGACGATCACTTCCCCGAGTGGGACGAGTTTCAGGAACTTGCGGCCGATTACGAGGTGCAACTACCAGAATGAGACCGACGTTCGGACGGGAGTACATAGAGAGCGAGTTCCGCCGGATCGCCGATGGGCTATCCGAACCACTCACGGTTTACCTGATCGGTGGCGGCGCGATGTCGCTGCGAGACCTCAAGGGCGCGACGAAGGATATCGACCTCGTCGTCGCCGACGGCGACGCCTACGGCCAGCTGTAGACCGTCTTGATGGATCTCGGCTATGCCGAAGTACAGTCGCTGGACGCGGACTATCGAGCGCTGGGCGCGACCTGTTGTGTCGAGAACGACGACGGATGCCGTCTCGACATCTTCAACCGACAGGTGGCGAACAAGCTCGTGCTAACCGATGGGATGCGGGACCGCAGCGAGTCGTTTCTCGCGGCGGACCCGCTGACGGTTCGACTGGTCAGCAACGGAGACATCTTCCTGTTCAAGGCGATCGCCGGCCGCGACGATGATATCGAGGACATGAACGCACTGGTACAGGCCGGCCTCGACTACGATGCCGTCGACGACGAACTCGCGGTTCAGATCGACCGTCTCGGCGACGATCAGTTCGTCACATTCGCGAACGAGGCGCTGATCGACCTCGAGGAGCGATACGGCGTGATCACGCCGATCGAGGATCGCGTCCAAGAACTGACGAACCGGTACTACCGTGGCCTCGAAGTGCTTCAGGTACTCGACGAATCGATGACCATCGACGAACTGGCCGCTGATCTCGGAATTGACGTAGACGTAGTCCGTGACAGGGTCACGTATCTCGCAGCATTCGACCGGGTGAACCGAGGTGACGAGGTAGTGCGCCCGGATACGTAATCGAACTCCAGAACGGTGCATTCCGTCTCGACAGGCATCAGCCTCCGATCGGCGTTGCAGACCGCGTGCCGTCGGATTGGTCGACCGACGCTAAACTCGAATACGCACCTGCACCCGATGCTTCACCGCATCGGGACGTGTCCTGCTGCGCCAAATTCGCTTGTAATCTACGGTTCACCCGTCTATCGCGACCGCTCCGTTTTTTGTCGACCCGACCCCAACCCACCATCCATGAACGTTCGACAGCTCCGCGGTCGCGAGGACGTGCGCGCGGCGATCGAGATAAACGGCCGGGCGTGGGAGGCGGCCTACGCCGACGTCCTCCCGGCGGACGTCCTCAAACAGGTCGCGAGCGATCCCGTCGACGAGCACGTGGACCGCCGATTCGACCAGCTCTTGGACGACCCGGCGGGCTTCCTCGTCGCCGAAGACGACGAGGGCGAGGTGCTGGGCTACGCCCACCTCCGCTGGGGCGAGGACACCCAGCCGTTCGTCGGCGAGACCGAGGCAGGCCTGAAAGAGCTCTACGTCGACCCGGAGGTCTGGGGCGAGGGTGTAGGGACAGCGCTGATAGAGCGCGGACTCGACGAACTCCCGGACGACCTCGACGCGATCACGCTCGAAATGCTCGACGGGAACGAAATCGGCGCCGGGTTCTTCGAGGCCCGTGGGTTCGAGCGAGTCGGGACGGACGAGACGCCGATCGACGGGAAGCCGTACCCGACCGTGCAATATCGCCGCGATCTGTAGGTGCCCTCGGCCTGTGACCGAGTCGGTTCGTATGATCCCGTGAATCGATTTTCACAATCGCGCCGAACACAGGCCACCTAGTCCGAGTCGGCGGGCTGTCCGGTCGATCCCTGGACGGTCACCGACGATGTCGACTCCGGTGTGTCATCCGTCCGTTCCCCGCCATCGTCACCACCCAGCGCGGCACCCAGGACGGGCACCTCTCGCTCGAACTCCAGCACCATCCCGACCATCGCGACGGCACAGAGGATCGCCGTTGGGAGCCCGACGAGGATGGTGAACGACTGCATGACGCTCATGCCGCCGGCGAGCATCAGCGCGATGGTCAACAACACCATGAGGACACCCCAGACGACGCGCGTGATCCAGGAGGGCGACTCGCCGTCGGCGACGATCATGGCGAGGCTGAGCGTCGAGGAGTCCATGGTGGTGATGAGGAAACTCACGACGAGCAACAACAGCACCCCCGAGAACAGGCCGGCGAACGGCAGGAGCTCCTCGAAGAGGGCGAAGCCGACGGCCTCCAGGCCAGCCGAGTTGTAGACGCCCAGCAGGTCGGCCGTGCCGGACGTCTGGAGCAAGAGTGCCGAGCCGCCGGTCGCCACGTACCAGGGGACGGTCAGGCCGAAGGAGCCGAACAGCCCCGCGGCGACGAGCTGGCGGAGTGTCCGCCCCTTCGAAATCCGGGCCATGAAGATGCCGACCATCGGCGCGAAGGTGAGCCACCAGGGCCAGAAGAACAGCGTCCAGCTGCTCAGCCAGTCGGCCCCCTCGGCACCGGGCGCGAAGAAGAGACTCATGCCGACGAAGTCGGTCGCGTAGCCGGTGACCGCCTGCGTCCCGAGGTCGACCAGCGACGAGAGCGGGCCGAAGGCGAACGTCGCGACCATCAGCCCGATGAGCAGGACGACGTTGAGGTCGGCGAAGCGCTGGATCCCCTTCTGGATGCCGGCGAGGACCGAGAGCAAGAAGAGGACGCCGACCAGCAGCGCGAGGCCGATTTTCCCGCCGTCACCGAGCGCGACGCCCCACTTGAATCCGAGTCCCGAGGCGAACTGGCTGATCCCGAGGCCGAAGGAGACGGTGATCCCGCTGACGATCACGATAATCATCAGCGCGTCGACTACCTTCGCCAGCCAGCCGTCCAGGTTGTCGACGCCGACGAACGGCGCGAGGACGACGGCGGGTCGGAAGTCGGCTCCTTTCCGGTAGACGTAGTACGAGATCGCCACGGCGAACACGAGGTACGTCGCCCACGCCGACAGGCCGTAGTGGAAGATGGCGTACTGGAGCGCGTCGGCCATCCCGGCCCACGTCCCCGCCTCGCCGCTGAAGAAGGGCGGCCGCGTGTCGTAGTGGACGAGCGGTTCCGCCGGTCCCCAGAACTCGAGGCCGCCCGAGGAGAGTCCGGCGGTGAACGTCAACACGATGTACTGCCAGAAGGAGAACTCGGGTTCGTCGTCGGGATCGCCGAGTTTGATCTTCCCCCACGGGCCGATCATGATGTAGACCACGAAGACGAACGAGAGGAAGACGACCCAGAGGTAGAGCCAGCCCAGGTTGGCGACGATGAGTTCGTTCGCGGTCGCCAGCTTCGCCGCCGCGGCGTCCGGCCAGCCGACGATGGCCACGATGAGTCCCAGCAGCGCAGCCACTGCGAGCGCGAACACGGGCAGGTCGGTCTCCCGTTTGAACGACTCGATCGCACTCATGGGTTGGCAGTATTGCGACTGTGTCCACCGACCGCCGGTGTGACCGCCGCCGCACCCTCGCCCGCTCGTGTCGTCGCCGTCGACGCCGGTTCGTGTCTCGCCAACGGCGACTCGTCCCTCGCCGACACCGGTTCGTCCCTCGTCGGCGCCGGGTTATCCATCGTCGGCGCCGGGTCGTCCCCCGTCGGGGCCGAATCGATATCCGTCGACGAAGCGGGGGCCGTCGTCATCGTCGATTGTCTGCCACTGTCGCGTCTCGTCGCGTCGCGTGCCGGTACGCCGAGTACCTGCATGTGCCCGGCGACCAGCGGCGTGGGATGCAAGAATCTGTTGAAGGAGAAATCGCTTTCACCGCGCCAGGGCGAAATTCCGCACCACCAGCGCTGAAACAGCACCCTGGAAGTCCATCACCGACAACTCTGGTTGGCGTCGCAGGCGATCCGGACATCCTCACCGTTCGGCGCTCGTGTTGGTGCCCGCGACGTCACCGTCCGTGATGTCGACGATCGAGCCTTCGAGCGCAGCGGCCGAACCCACATCGGAAGCACCCGTGTCCGCGTTCGCGCACGTGGCGATTGTCGCCTTGCTTCGTCCGTACCTGGCGGTCGGTCCGAACGTCTCGTCCGTCTCGAGCGCTGGCTGGACCGGCTCCAAGCGCGGTCTCGGTCGTCGGAATGGCGATCTCGTCGGTCCAGTCGATTGCGTCACCTGTGAGTTCGGCGACTGTGTCGCCGAGACCCCGTTCGGCGTCATCCCCGACATCGATGATCGGCCCACGACGGTTCGTCCTCACAGCGCTAGCCGTTCCGCGGAGGGTAGAGGCGAGTCCGAAGCCGGCGCTCGCGTTCGTGTCGATCGGAAACGTTGCAGACAACGCGGCCACGGCAACCGTCGTCTAACTGGGGGTAGCGACACCGATTCGGAAACCGTTTGACCCGCTGCCGTGTGTCTGTGCCTCTGTTCGCTCCAGGTACCCTGGGTCCGCTGTCTATTCGTTTGATTCGCTGGCCGTCCAGCCCGGGTCCTGTCTGTCGACCCGCTTTGATCGTCGATTACCCGGCTCGCCACTGCCGCCTGTGTGAAGCGAATTCGTGGTTCGTGACGCCGTTCTCTTTCGGTTATTTTCGACAGTTGTGGGTGCGATCGTATCGCAAGGACAATACCGCGGGTGTGCGTTGTAACCAGTATGCGTGATGATTCGGTCGTCGAGGCTGGAGCCTGGGTAGGTCTCGATGAGCCGATTTCCCTCTCTATCGTCGACGATACCGCAGTCGCGTCCGAAGTCGAAACCGCGTTACGGAGCGAGGCCGACTTGCACGTGTCGGTCGAAACCGATCCGAACGACGTTCTCGACGCGCTTGAAACCGATTCGACTGCCGTCGATTGCGTCGTCACCGGGTACGACCTACCCGGGACGACCGGGGTCGAACTGGTATCGCACGTTCGGGCGATCGACGCGGAATTGCCCGTTATCCTGGTGACGGATGCCGGGTCCGAGGCGATAGCGAGTGAGGCGATCTCGGCTGGCGTCACCGATTACCTGTCGAAACAGGAGACGGCCCGCCAACCTCGGACGGTGGTAAAGCGCATTCGGGACGCGGTCGACCGTCGTCGCGCACACCGCGACCGAGAACGCCACCTCACCGCGATCGAAACGGCGACGGAGGGGATCAGTCACCTGGACGAAGATGGGCGGTTTCTCTACGTCAACGAGGCGTACGCCACTCTCTACGGCTACGACCGGGCCGACCTCCTCGGCGAGTCGTGGGAGCGGCTCTACCGCCCAGCTGACGTCGAGGAAGTACGCGAGGAGATTTTGCCAGAGGTGTACGAAACGGGGAGCTGGAGCGGATACACGACCGGGCGCCGCGCCGACGGGTCGACGTTCGTCGAAGATCACAATCTCGCGTTGACCGCGGACGGGACACTCGTCTGTACGGTCCACGACGTCGACGCCCGCGACGCACGGGCGGCCGAGATCGAAGAGCGCCTCTTCGTCGATCGCGCCACGGATCTCCTGAGCGACGTCCTCTACGTCGTCGACGAAGAGGGACGCCTGGCGTGGTACAACGAGCGGCTCCCGGCGGTCTCGGGATACGAACCGTCGGCGATCGACGAGATGAGCGTCCAGGAGTTCTTTCCACACACCGAGCGAGGGCGGATCGAAGCGGCACTCGACGCCGTCTTGGCTGGCGACAGCGTGGTCGTCGAAACCGCCATCGAGACCGCTGCCGACGAACGCGTCCCGTTCGAGTTCACGGGCGATCAACTCCGCGACGGCGACGGTACCCTCGTGGGCGTGATCGGCGTCGGCCGCGATATCTCGGCGCGCCGTGCTCGTGAACGAAAACTGCGTGCGCTCAACGAGACGGGCCAGGAGCTGATGGGCGGGGAGACGCAGGCGGCGGTCGCCGAAATCGGCGTCGAGGCCGCCCGCGACGTGCTCGGCCTGGGGGCAAACGCTATCCACCTCTACGACGAGGAGACGGGCGGTCTCGTCCCGGTTGCCCAGACCGAGAGCGGCGGGGAACTCCTCCCCGATCCGCCGACGCTCGAACCCGGTTCGAGTATCGCGGGGCGTGTCTTCGAATCGGGCGACTCCTACGCCTCCGACGACGTCCGGGCCGACCCGGACGTGTTGAACCCGGCGACCTCGATCGAGAGCGAGGTCTTTCTGCCCCTCGGCGAGTACGGCGTCCTCATCGCAGCGTCCGAAACGCCACACGCGTTCGACGACGAAGACGTCGTCCTCGGCGAGATTCTCGCCGGTTCGATCGAGGCGGCGCTCGAGGCGGTCGAACGGACCGAGCAACTCGCCGCCCGGCAGCGGCAACTGACGGCACAGAACGATCGTCTCGAGGAGTTCGCATCGGTCGTCAGTCACGATCTCCGCAACCCGTTGCAGGTGGCCAGCGGACAGGTCGAACTCGCACGGGAGACGGGGGCCGACAGTGACGCCCTCGGCGAAGCGATCGCGGCCCTCGACCGGATGGACGCGCTCATCGACGACCTGTTGACCCTCTCACGACAGGGTGAGACGATCGGGTCGCTGGAACCGGTGGTCCTCGACCACCTCGCCCGACAGTGCTGGGGGACCGTCGATACGCCGGCGGCGACGATCCGCTGTGATTCGGACCTGGTCGTTCGCGCCGACCGGAGCCGCCTTCGACAGTTGCTCGAAAATCTGTTGCACAACGCCGTCGAACACGGCCGTCCGATCGAGCCGTCGGACACTCGCTGGATGACTTCCGAGGGAGACGCCTCCCTCACGGTGACGGTTGGCGCCACCGAGGACGGATTCTTCGTGGCAGACGACGGGCGGGGGATTCCGCCGGACGATCGCGATCGAATCTTCGAGACCGGCTACACCACCTCGAGCGACGGGACCGGCTTCGGCATGGGAATCGTTCGACAGGTCGTCGACGCCCACGGGTGGTCCATCGAGGTAACCGAGAGCGCCGGCGGCGGCGCCCGATTCGACGTGACCGGGGTGGAGATCCTCGAGTGAGTGCCCGCTCGATCCCTCGCCGCCGTGGAACGCGAACTCGTCGGCTGCCGGCACCATACCAGTGCTCTCGTCGTCACGCTGTCTACGTATTATGTTGCTCCGCGACGTGGTCACTCGCGTGACTGCAATTCTGTTCGTCGTCAGCGAGCACGGCTATTGGGCAGAAGAGTGCGTCGACCCGCTCACGACGCTATCCGACGCGGGCGTCGAGATCACCGTCGCCACCCCCACGGGTGAGCCGCCGGTCGTCGACGACATGTCGCTCGACCCGGACGAGGTGGGCGAGGAGACGGCCGAGCACGTCCGGACCGTGATCGACTCCGACGAGCGCCTCGCCGATCCCATCGCGCTGGCCGACGCCGTAGCCGACGACTACGACGCCGTCTTCTTCCCCGGCGGCCACGGAGTCGAGTGGGACGTGACGCAGGATCACCACGCCCGTGAGCTCCTCAGTGAGACCGTCGCGGGCGAGGATGGCAAAGCGCTCGTCGTCTGTCACGCCGTGGGGCTCCTGGCGTTTACGCGCGACGCCGACGGCGACTTCCTCGCAGCGGACAGAACCGTCACCGGCTTTCCGAACGCCTGGGAGGAGGGGATCGTCGACGACCGAGACCTGCTGCCGGACGGGCGAAAACTTCCCTACTGGGTCGAAGACGAGGTCCGCGCCGTCGGCGCGAACTGGGACGCCGAACTCGACGCCGACACCTCGGTGCAAGTCGACGGCGACCTCGTCACTGGCCGCGGTCCCGAATCCTCGCACGCGGCGGCCCGGACGCTGCTGGACGAACTCGGTGTCGCGTAATCGACCGGCCACAGGCAGCCACGTTGCCCCTCGACGGATGGGTCGGCCGAAGGGGCGATCGTCGAACGTGTTGGCGAACGGATTAGCACGGCATAGCAAAGATAAACTGTTTGGTTCTCCTACTATTCTCACATGGAGATAGTCACGACCGAGACGATCCCGGACGAAGAGATCGAGGAAGCACTCGGCATCGCCCGCGGGAACACCGTCAAGGCGAGAAACGTCGGCCGCGACATCACCCAGAGCATCCGCAACATCACCGGCGGCGAGCTCAAGGCGTACTCCGAACTGCTCACCGATGCACGCGACGAGGCCATCGCCCGGATGACCGACGACGCGGCGGCGATGGGCGCCGACGCGGTCGTCAACGTCCGTATGGAGAGTTCGGAAATCGCCGGCGGCAGTTCGGAGGTCATCGCCTACGGGACCGCAGTGACGCTGCAGTGACCATCGTCGAACCTCGGCGGGTGTTGCGCTGTCACCTGCGGCGTCCGCTACCGCGTCATCACCCGCCGTGGCCGGTACTGCGCCGCGACCCGCCGCGGCCGCTATCGCGCAGGCACCCACCCCGGCTGCAACCCCGTTTGCCACTCCGGCACTGTTCGCCCCACGCATGAGCGACGTCTCGATCGATCGCGTCGATCCGGCACGGACCGGCGTCAAGGCGGGCCGCGTCGTCGGCCTCCTGACGGGGATCCTGGCCGTCGTGAGTCTGCTGTCGGTCCGCGAGGTATTCGTCGGGCGCCTGCTCACGTCGGTCGAACTCGTCGGCCTCGGCCCGAGTCTCGTCGGGCTGGATCCCGGCGCGACGGCGACGGTCTACTTCTGGCTCTACACCGCGGGCGCGGCCGTCGGCCGGTACGCACTGGCGTACGTGGTTGGATCGCTCGTCGGCGTCGTCTACGACTGGCTCGAGAATCCCTCGGCGCCGACGCTCGTCGCGATGCTCCTCGCCATCGGGCTGGTCGACGGTGCCGTCCAGGCGTTCGACACCCGGAGCCTCCTGCTCGGTGGTGCGTACGTTCTCGCCTGGCTCGCCTACGTGCCGGCCTTCTACTGGTTGTACGATCCGGACGCGAAAACGCGTCCCGAGCGTCACCGGCGCGGGGGGTAGGTCGCGCCGGGTGGCTGTGGACGCCGATCAGGACCGACCGTCGCCCTCGATCGTCCCCTCCAGTTCGGCGAAGTCCTCGACGACCTCGATCGTGACCGGCTGGTCGGTGTAGGTCTGGCCGAGAAAGACGACGACGTGTTCTTCGTCGGGGTCACTGACCTCGATCGTCCGGGAGTCGCCACCGGACGCCGATCCGTCATCCGTCTCGAACAGAACGGAGATCGCGTACGTGCCGGCGGTCGTCAGCGTGTCCTCGTAGATCCCGTCGTCCCCGTCCGGGGTCAGGTCAAGCTCCGTATCGAGCAGTGTCTCGCCGCTCGGATCGGTCAGCGTGAGCGAGCCGGTCACGGGTTCGTCAGTCGTGTTGAACACGTTGACGTCGCCGACGATACGATCGACGACCAGTTCGCTCAGTCGTGTACAGCCCGCGGTCGCGACGGCGAGTGCGCCCGTACCCATCGCGAGCACGCGGCGTCGAGAAACCGCGCCGCGCACGGGAGCGAGGTCGCTGCCGATCGACTCCATACGCTGTCTTGTCGGAGTGGCTATATTAGTCCAGCGAGTCTGGCGACGCCTCTCGTGACTCTCGCTCTCGCAAACTGAACAGACTCGATGACCCGCACAAAGCGGTTTATCGCTGTCGAGTATAGCGGTCACTGACCGAGTATGCACCGCCGTCGAACACTCGCCAGCGTGGCAACGCTCCTCGCGGCGACGGTCGGGGGCTGTCTTCGGGACCGCATCGGTTCCGGCGGTGGGCCGGCCGGGCCCGACGACCCACGTGGCAACGACTCCAGCGATAGCCCGACCGAATCGAACGAATCCGATGGCGACGAGTCCGACGACGGCTCTTCGGGAACTGACTCGTCTGGCGACGACTCGTCGATCGAACTGTCCGATTACGCGGTGAGCGACTACGTCGTCGAACCGACCGTCGATAGTGGGGACGAGACGGACGTCTGGGGAGTCTACTTGGCCTCACGATCGGCCGCGGATGCGGCGTTCACGGCTGCCACCGGCTCGGACGCCGACGCCGTTCGCGCATTCGTCTCGGAGACGGCGTTCGACGACGGCGAGACACTGCTCTTCGTCCGGGCGCTGGCGCCCCAGACCTGTTACGCCCTCGAACTCGACGACGAGCCGACCGTCGACGAGGCGGGGCGTCCCCAGGTCTCGCTCGCCGTGACGCGAACCGCCCCACCCGAGGACCTCTGCGGCGAGGCGATCACGCCCGTCTCCGTGCTCGTCCGACTCGCGTTCGCGCGGACTGTCCCCAACACCCTGTCGGTGACCGTTTCCGGGCGCGGTGACCAGCCCACCGAACTCGAGCTTCAGGCGATTCGATAGCGTTCAGTTGCTACGAGCGCTGAGACGCAGCGGAGGGGTTTTCCGCCGCTGCGGTGTCCAGTTTGCCATGCCACGCTCCGACGATCGGCCCGACGGCGAGACGGTCGGCGCGGGAATCGCCGTCGGCGCGGGGATCGGCCTCCTCCTCGGCGTCGTGATGGACGACCCGGCGCTCGGCCTCTCGATCGGACTGGCGATCGGGATCGTCGCCGCCGCGTTCCTGTCTGGGTGAGCGACGGCCGGACGCCGAGTACTCGTTTCCAGCCGAGCGCACCCCGTTGTGCCCGATGGCAGCCCGTCCGCCGCCCACCGCACACTCGCGGTGAACGACGCTCCATTCGCAGCCCCGCAATTATTTTCCCCCGGCCCCGCAAACGCGGAGTATGAACGTGTTGCTGGGCCTCGGCGGGACCGACGAATCGATCCAGGCCCTGGAGGCCACCATCGACCGCGCCAGCGCGGTCGGTGACGAGCTGGTCGTGGCTATCCTGGACAAAGCCGACGCCCCGCGGTCGCCGGCGGAGATGCGGTCGGAGACGGCAGCGACCCTCGAAGCGGCCGGGTTCGACGCGGATATCCGCGAACTCGAGGGCGATCCCGGCCCGGCGCTGGTCGAGCTCGCCGAACGGGAGGGGTTCGACCACGTCGTCATCGGCGGCGGCACCGAGACGCCGATGGGCAAGATCCGCCTCGGCCCGATCACGGAGTTCGTCCTGTTGAACGCCTCGATGCCGGTCACCCTCATCCGATGAACGTAGAACGCTCGCGACGGTACCCGGACGAACCCGCCGGGCCGTTTCCGACCCCGCCCGCGACGCACACCGACGCCGAGGGCCGCGACCTCGCGATCGAACGGGTGGCCACCGATGGGGCGGTCCACGACTCGCTCACGCGAATGTACGATCGCTTCAACCCGGCCGATCGGGCCCAGGGCATCCCGCCGACCGGCGAGGCACAGATCCGCGACTGGCTCGACCCACTGATCGACACCGGTGTCAACGTCGCGGTTCGGCCGCTGGAGCCGACCGCCTCGGCCACAGCCGGCCAAACGACACCGGACGCGTCCACGCCCGACGCTGCTACCGACGCCGACCGGAACGACGACGCGGACGCAGACGCCACCAGCGCCGACACCGGGTCGATCGAGTACGTCGGTCACGCCGTCCTCGTCCCCGACACCGACGAGTCGGGCGCACTCGACGACCCGGGTCGCTACGAGTGGGAACTCGCGATCTTCGTCTTACAGGAGTATCAGGGAGCGGGCGTCGGGACCGCGCTGCTCGAACACCTCCTCGGTGAAGCGACCGCAGTCGGGATCGAACACGTCTGGCTCACCGTCGAACGCTGGAACAGCCCGGCGATCTCGCTGTACGAATCGACCGGGTTCGAATCCGTTGGCACGGAACGATTCGACATCGAGATGTCGATCCAGCTCGATCCGGCCTGATCGGCGGCGGTATCGATTCTCACCTCGCGACGGTGACCCGTGTGCGTGCTGGTGATTCCACCGCTCCTCAAACCGAGAGCACCGGCTGGGTCGCGTAGCCCAGCACGTACTCGGCGACGGTTTCCAGGACGGTGGCGGGGCCGTCGGTCGAGGGCCGCGGGACGACGACGAGGTCGGCGTCGACGTCGTCGGCCGTGTCCAGCACGACGCTTCCCGGGTGGGTCGTCTTTCGTTCGCGCGAGAAGCCGTGGACCGTCGACGTGGTGATCGGGACGCCCCGGTCGTCGGCGTGGGACCGCACGTCCGCGAGGTAGGTCCTGACGCTCTCGGCGACGTCGGCTTCCTCGACGGCGTCGGCGTCCATCCCGAGGACGACCTCGCGACCGAGGACGAAGAGGACGTGGACGGTGGCGTCGTAGCGGTCGGCGAGTTCGACGGCGTCGTCGACCGCGGCCGTCGAGGCGTCGCTGCCGTCGACGGGAGCGAGCACCGTCTCGACCGAAAGCGCAGCGGTGTCGTCCATGCCGGAGGGTGCGTCGACCGGGATCAAAAAGGTCCCTCTTCGGCCGAGGGATTCGGCGGCGATCGAGTCGAGCAGCGTGGGAGATACCGGGACGGAGGACTGTCGGCCAGGGAGCAGTGCCGAGGCGGACGGGAGGAATTATGGGCGGGCGATCCGAACCCACGGCTATGTTCGAGCGAGTGCTCGTCGCGACGGACGGGTCCGAAAGCGTCAGGCGCGCCATCGACGTCGGCCTCGACGTCGCAGCGCGCTTCGACGCCGACCTTCACGCGGTGACGGTGCTGGATACGGGTGAACTCGCGTCCACTCCCGAGGCGCTCCGCGAGGAGTATCGAGCCGCGCTGGAGTCGCAGGCGGAGACGGCGCTCGATTCCTTGGAGCAGCAGGTGGCGACCGAGTCCGTCTCGACGGCCATCCGCGACGGGCGACCCGAAGCCGAAATCCGGGCCCACGCCGACGAGATCGACGCCGACCTGATCGTCGCCGGCACGCGCGGTCGCCACGGCGAGCACCGCCAGCTCCTGGGGAGCGTCGCCGAACACCTCGTCAGGACGTCGTCGGTCCCGGTCCTCACGGTGCGCCAGCTCGCCACGGACGAGGAAGCCGAACTCTGAGTATCACACTACCGACCGACCGGAGACCGCCGAGTTCTTCTCCCCGCTCCGCGAACGGAGCGCATGGACGACCTGTTCGACACGACAGATCTCGACCCGGCGCGCCGGAGTCTGCTCCCCGGAGCCGGCTTCTTCCTCCCCGACGATCTCGAGGCCGACCTCGAGAGCGACCGCATCGAAGCCGCCGTCGCCGACGCCGAGTGTGTCGTCGTCGCCGATCCCGACGCCGATGGGCTGGCCTGCGTCGCGCTGATCCGCGAGGCCTACGACGACGTGCTGAAACTGCCGGAGCTGGATGCCAGAGACGACGAGAGCGACGCCGAAAGCGACGGCGAGACCGACGACGCTGACGGCAGCGCCGGGGCGGTCGAGACGTCCGCTTCCGACGCCTCGGCAGAGACATCCGATCACGACACCCCGGCCGAGGCGATCGATTCTGACGCTCCGAGCGAGGCGATCGACGCCCCCGAGCCGGGTCCACACGACGTGGTGCTGGTGCCGGCGAGTCCCCACGACGTCGAGGACGCCCTCGGTCGCGTCGCCGGTGCCGCCAGATCCGGCGTCGACCTCTTCGTCTGTGATCTCGCACCCGACCGGTACGAGTACGTCGCCGACGAGCTCGAGGCAGCGGTGAACGTCGCCGACTCGGTTCGCTGGTACGACCACCACCAGTGGGACGACGACGTGGCGGCCGCCGTCCGGGACGCGGGGGCGGACCTCGTCGTCGGCGACTCCGACGAGGAGTGCAGCGCCGACGTCGTCGCACGTTCGCTCGAGACCACGTTCGACGATCGCCTCACCGATCTCGTCGCCGTCACGCGCGATCACGACCTCTGGATCCGCGAGGATTCCCGCAGTGACGATCTCGCGGACTACGCGTACTGGACCGATCCCGAGGAGTACGTCGAGGTCGTCCGCAAACACGGCGCCGACCTGCCCGAGTGGGTGCGCGAGTTCCTCGCCGAGCGTCGCGTCGAGAAAGAGCGCCTGATCGAGTACGCGGTCGACCGCGCGGAGTTCCACGCGGTCGGTCCCTACACCGTCGGCGTCACCTACGGCCGCTGCTCGCAGAACGAGGTCGCGGAGGCGCTTCGCGAACAGGGTGCCGACGCCGCCGTCGTCGTCAAACCCGCAGGGAGTGCCTCGATCCGCGGGACGGACACGTTCGACCGCTGCCACGAGGTCGCCGACCGCGTCAACGGCGGCGGTCATCCGAAGGCCGCGGGCTGCAAACCCGACATCTACGACGACATGCTCGACTACGCGAACCACTGGACGACCCGCGGTGCGGTCACCAAACGCGTCATCCTTCGAGCGTTCGAAGCCGTGGTAGAAACCGATCGGCCTGATGAGGAGTAGCGTCGACGCCGGCTAGAGCCACCGTTCCAGGTAGTCGCGGAACAGTAGTAGCGACGTGGGTCAGAGTCGCGGAGCAATAGTGGCGACGTAGGTCAGAGCTGCCGATGCAGATAGTCGCCGAGCAGGTCGAACTTGCGGACCTTCTGTTCGATGTCCGTCGAGCCGTGGCCCTCCTCGCCGAGTTCTGTGTACTCGTAGTCCGTACCCTCGGTCCAGCCGCGTTCCTCGAGCGCGTCACGGAAGATTCGGGCCTGTTCGATCGGACAGCGGGGATCGTTGACGCCGTGGATCATGTAGATGGGCCGTTCGATCTCGTCGACGTGTTCGATCGGGCTCCGGTCGCGCCACAGTTCGTGATTCTCCTCGGGATCGCCCATCTGCTGGCGGAGCATGTACTGGAAGTGGGGCATGTCCTCCTCGTAGAGGCGGTGGAGATCGGTGATGCCGACCGAGGCGATGCCGGTCGTCCACAGCGTCGGGTAGCGCGTCAGCTGTGAGTAGACGGAGTAGCCGCCGTAACTGCCGCCGTAGACGGCGACCCGGTCCGCGTCGATCCAGTCTTGGTCCATCAGCCACCGGCCGCCCGCGGCGACATCGGCCTGCTCCATCCCGCCCCAGTCGCCGAGGATCGCCTGCTTGAACGCCCGACCACGCCCCGTCGACCCCCGGTAGTTGGGCTGGAAGACCGCGTAGCCGCGGGAGACGAGGAACTGGGCCATCAGGCCGAACGCCTTCGACGACCGCGCGTGCGGGCCGCCGTGGACGTGGACCACGCCCGGAACGGCCGTCTCGTCGCCTGCTCTGACCGGTCCGTCTCGGGGATCGTACAGCAGCCCGCCGATCTCGAGGCCGTCCTCGCTCTCGTAGGTGACGTACTCGGCGTCGACGAAGGCGTCGGGGTCGACGTCGCCGTAGGTCGCTTCGAGCAGGACCTCGTACTCGTGCGTTTCGAGGTCGTACTCGTACAGCTCCTTGCGCGCGTCCGGGCGGGAGTGAGAGAAGACGAGCGTCGAGTCGTCGACGAACGCACTCGTCCGGCCGCCGGGGATCGAGGCGACTCCCTCCGCGACGGCCAGTTCGGTCGCCTCGTCCGTCTCGAGATCGTACACGACGGGCATCGTCGCCCCGCGGCGCTGTCGCGAGACGAGGACGTACCGGCCGTCTGGCGAGATCGCCGCTGGGGCCTCTTCGGCCTCGTGCAGGCCAAGCCACTCGATCTCGTCGGTCGCGAGCGCGTAGATCCCGACGCGACGGAGATCGGCGGCGTTGTCCGAGACGAGTACCCGTTCACCGTCGGGGAACCAGCCACTGACCGTCGATTCCGAACCGTCCTCGCCGATGTCGAGGCGGCGTTTCTCGCTCCCGTCGGCGGCCATCACGTACGCGTCTCGGTTCTCGAGGGCGTCCGATTCGTTGGTGGCGTACGCGATCCGATCGTCGTCAGGACTGAACGCCCCGTACATGACCGGATGCTCGTAGGCGGTGAGTTGCTGGCGCTCGTCACGCGCCGTGTCGTACCGGTAGAGGTTCATCTGCTCTCCCTCGTCGCTGCCGTACAGCACCGTCTGGCCGTCCATCGTCGTGTCCATGAAGATGGCCTGGCCGTCCACCGACACGATGGGCTCGACGGTTCCGTCTGCCGTCACCCGAACGAGGTCGTTCTGCTCGTCGCCGGCGTCGTCCTGGTGGAAGTAGACGCCGCTTCCGTCCCGACTCCACTGGACGTGCCAGCGCGCGCTCCTCGGTGCTTCCCCGTCGGTGACCTGCTCGTAGCTCCCACGCTCTCGATCGAACAGGTAGAGGTCGTTCCGACCGTGTTCGTCGTAGTAGAACGCCACCTGACTGCCGTCCGGTGAGACGACGGGGTGGTAGAACTCGGGGAGGCGGGCGAGCGTCTCGGGGTCGACGGACTGTGTGTCGGGTGTGTGCATACACCGATGTACACACGGGTCGAAATAACAGTTGGGTTACCGGTCTTCCTCACTCCCGCGAGAGCACGTACCGCAGGACCAGCTGCAGGACGTGGACGAAGACGCCAGCGATGGCCACGTAGACGCCGATCGCCTGGATCGTCGCCGAGGCGACCGCGTTCTCGCGGACGCGCCAGATCTCCCAGCCGAGTCGCAGCAAGAATCCGAGGAAGAGCAGGACGAAGCCGACGAGCAGGAGCTGCGAGAGGACGAAGGTACCGATCGCGATGGCGCCGATACCGCCGAGGAACGCGTAGGTGGCGTAGGTGCCCCAGGCGGCGAACGACTTGGCCCGTCCGTAGACGTACGCGGCGATGAGGGCGGTGAGCACTGCCGTGACGAGGGCCGTGATGGCGAGGATCTCGACGCGCAGGTCGAGCGGGGCGATCGCCAGGACGCCCGCGCCGAAGGTACCGAACGCGAGGATCAGTATCGCCGTTCCGAGCGCGGCGATCCCGAGGTTGCCGCGTTCGACGCCCCGTTCGGCGACGTACTCGCCGCCGCCGATCGCGACCCCGTAGACGAGGACGCCGACGATCGGGGCCGCGAACAGCTGTCGATTGAGGGCGGCCAGCGGCGTCATCGCGAGGACGTACATGACGGCGATCGTCACGAGCAGCAGGCCGGTGGCACCGCCGATAACCCTGGCGTCCCGTCCGGAGAGGCCGAATCCGGTCTCGGTCGACGTGCCGGTTCCGACGGAGTTCATGGGTGCGTGCTACAGCAAGCACTGGGAAATAGATTTGTCGCATTCGTCACGTTCGGCGTCGTCGACCTTGTACAGGCGACCGGGTAGCGAAACTCGCAGCCGACGGGAGGGAACGACCGCCGGGAGTCCCACTCACGCCAAGTGTTCTCGCCCAGCTGTGTATTTCACTCTTCGACGACCCACTTGTCCGAGTACGCCTCGCCGCACGTACATCGCGCATAGGCGTGAACGACGTCGCCTTCGGCGTAGAGCCCGCCGACGTCCTCGTTTTGCTCTTCACTGAAGGCGAAGATGAACTTGAGGTCGTGTGTATCGTCGTCATCGTTCCCGTCACCGTGCTCCGGACAGGTCGCGTCGGTCAACGTCTCGGCGATCTCGCCTTCGGTCCCCATTGCCTCCTTCGCGAAGGCCATCGCGTCGAGGCCGGTCGCGGCACGGAAGGCATTGCGGCCCTGCTCGCCCTCGACGACGAGGAGGGTGCCGTCGGCGACCCGGTCGCCGTAGTCTTCGAGTTTCGTCTCGTCGTCGATCGCGTCGTCTTCGATGTAGATGGCGACGTCGTCCGGCCGGTCTCCGGCCAGAAACGCCTCGCGGTCGGTCGGCATACGACGACGTGAGTGCCGAACGGGGAAAAAGGACGTTATTCGACACTGCAACGTCAGCGTGTAGGCTGGGTCCTGCGAGGATCCGATCGGCCGACGACTGCCCCCGTCACGTTCCTACGAACCGTCGTCCCCCTCGTCACCGTACACCTTCGAGTTAAGGATCAGGTTCCAGAGCGTTTGCAGATCCCGGTCACCTGATGACTGGGTCTCGTTGGTAGCGTTGGTCTCGTCGTCTCCGCTATCACTCTCACCGTCGTGCTCGTGTATCCACTCGGTTCTGACGCCCCAGCCATGTGCCTGGTCGTCGAACGGAGCGGCTATCTCACAATTGAGGAAGCTGATGTCGGAGCCGCGATCGACGAGCCCACCTTTGTACACCTGATAGACGATTCCGATTTCGTCGTTCGATTCCGGTATCGTATCCGCTCCCGACTGATAGGTGAGGTAGAGGATATCGTCGCCCCTGGTGAGTTTCTCGACGGTGATTCCGTTCTCTTCGAGGAAGTAGTAGAACTCCGCCGGCGTCCCTTCGCGGGCGATCGGCGGTTCGGCCGGGCGAATTTCTTCGCGATTCGTCTCGGAGGCAGAATCGCCGAGACAGCCGGCGATCCCGGCGGCGCTGAGCCCACCGATCCCTGTGAGGAGGTGCCGGCGGGTGTGGGCGGTCGCATCGGACCCGTCTACTGACATACGGAGTGATCGGTTTCTCGGACGGAAATAGGTCCGTTCGATATCGAGCGCCGTATCGGGCACGGAACCGGGGCTGCGAAAGCGACTCAGATCCGTTCGTCGAGATCGGTCGTCGCAATCAGCACTTCGAGGGCCTCCATCGGCGTCACGTCCTCGTCAAGCTGGGTGGCGTACCAGGCCATCATGTCGGCGAACACCTCACGGATGTCGGCCGACGTGTTCCGGTGGCGGGCCACCTCGCCGTCGGTCTTCAGACTGATATCGACGCCGTGGGGTGCCGGATCGGCGGCGAGTGCACCGGTCGGATCGGGGTCGAGCGATTCAACCGGATCGGGGTCGCGAGCAGCGCTGTCCGTGTCGAGTGGTGACGACGCATCACCGGCGGCCGGTCGATCGTCCGAGTCACCGGGTTTGACGATGAACCGATTGTCTTCGATTCGCTCGACGTGGTCCGGGTCTAACTGGAGATCGTCGGGGTCGAGCACGCCGTCGTCGGAGTGGTCGGCGGTCATGGGGGTCGGCTACCTCTTCGATGGGCGGCGATCGTTGTAGGGGTATCGGCCGAGGACGGAAACGAGCGGTTCGACGGCTCCGCTCTGTCGTCGGGGAATCGAGCATCGTCGTCACTGGCGCGTCGCACGAGTTCCCGAAAAATGAATCGGTGATCGGTCGTCGGTTGGGAAACTATTCGGTTAGACTTCCACGACTTCCTTGTTGCCGAAGGTCGACGGCACACTGATGCCGTAGGTGAACTGCGCACCGGACTGGTCGACGAGGGCGACCGTGGCGCTGGAGCCACCATCAAGACCGTCGTCACCCTGGATCGCGCTTACGTTGAGCGTGAGCTTGACGCGATCGTCGGTGCTGATGAGTTCCGTCTCGTCACCGTCCTCACCGGCCAAATTCTCGGTCGTGAACGTCTCTGCATCCGGTCCGTTCGTATTATCGTGCGTCAACGTCGTGTCAGTGGTATCACTGGTATACTGGAGCGTCATCGACGTAAGGTCGATGGCGTTCGATCCGGCGGACTTCATGACCGTCATGTTAACCATGTCGACTGCACTGCCACCGCTCACGTTCCCGCTCGCGTGAATAACTTCGATCTGGTTCGCGACAGCCTCCTGGGTCTCGGACCCGGTGTCGGATGCTTGACTCTGCAGTACTCCTGCCGTGTTGATCAGGACGCCGGCTGCGATCGCCGCAACCAGCACCATCGCGATGAACACGATCAGGGTACCGATACCGACCTGACCGCGCTGTTCGTCGTCTGTTAGTTTTTCGAACATTGTATGTACACCCTGCATGCGTGACGCGACCGATCGAGTGCCGGTCGGGCCGGCCTCGCTGCCGCCCGTGCGGGCAGCCCGCGTCGACGGGGAGTCCCCGTCGCGTCCGCGGCGTTCGACCCCGCGGAAGTGGCGACGGGCCGTCGGTCGGTCCGTCGATCGCCGGGAGCGGTTGCGTCGTATGGCATCACAGTATCTGGGGATGTACCCCGACGAAGACGTTCTCTCGTTCTTCTATTAACCTCCGTATCACTTCACTCGGCGAATCGAACCTCGACTCACGGCTCGAAACACGGGCCGAATCGGCGGCCGACTCTTCACGTAGGGCTTTAGGGATGGTATCGGTAGGGATGGGTAGATGAACTCGTCTCGCGCGACAGGGATGGCGTCGCCCCACTTCGACGCTCACGCTCGCTCGCTGCGCACACGCCTATGGATCTAACGTTAGCCAATCTCAGGGAGCTCTTTCAGAACCTGCTCGGGAACACGGGTGGCCGCCGTGGTCGCGAACGAGAGCAGGTGCGACAGCAGCAGGACGGCACACAGGGGGCCGTCACGGAGGATCCGGCGGGCCAGGGATTTCCCGGCGAACCGAGCGCCGAGGCGAGCCAACAGCCGGGCGCCGCGGCCGGCCAACAGCAGCCAGCGGGCCAGACCGGTGATCCGGCGAACGCCCAGGCCGCACAGGGAGGTGGAGCGGACGCGACCGACACATCGAGCACCGATCAGTCCACTTCCTCGTTCGACCAGGACCGGCCGGATTCGGACGAACTCGACGACGACGAAGTGGTCGACGATCTCTACCACCGTATCGAGACGCTCGAAGAGGAACTCGAGCGAAACGGCACCCGACTCGGTTCGATTCGCGACGCCCAGGAGAGCGTCAGCGACGACATCGAGGAGGTAAACGACACCGTCCGGCGCCTGCTCGGCGTCTACGATCGACTGACGGAACAGGTCAACCCGTTCACCGGAGCGGGCGAGGAGGCCGAGGGCTTCGGCGTCTTCGGCGAAAATCACGAGGAAGGGTTCGGATTGAACCAGCAGACCACCGAAACCGGTGGAGCCTCGATTTCCTTCGACGACCTTCGATCGGCAGTCGAGGAGGCGGACGGTGCCGGGGAGCCACAGCGAATCCCCTTCGAAGACGAACTCGACGACGAGCCGGGGAAACCGGCCGATGCAGACCGCGAATCCGACGAGACGTCGACGGACGCGTCCGTCGAAGTGCAGGCGACCGACGAGGTAGCTGGGGAAGAAGCTACCGACGTAACCGAGGACGACGATGCGGATGCCGACGACTCGGACGTCACGCTCTCATCGCTCGCGGACACGTATGCGGCAGATCTCCTCGTCTTCGAGTGGCTCACCGAGCTGGTCCGAACCGGTGGACCGTCTGCGACACTGCGTGCGATTTCGTACTACCACGAGATCGGCTGGATCGACGACGACGTGCGCCAGCATCTCGAGGCCGTCCTCAGCGGGCCGGACCTCGACATTCACGTCGATCCCGAACGGACGCCGGAGGAACTGACCGCGGAGGACCACGCCGACAGTTACGAGTACATCATGAAGCTCCAGGAAGTCCACGAGGCCAGCGCGGAGGTGGAACTCTGATGTCGGTCGGCACTGTCGGATATCGTTCGAGCCGGCGTCGAGATCGTCGCCAGCGGTGTCGGTCCGCCTCGGCCGACTGGCGCCGTTCAGTTTGGGGGGAAGCCAATGGGATTTAGTTCCAGTGCGGCCGTCGTCATCCTCTTTCTGGGGGTACTGGTCGCGATCGGGATGGTGTTTCCGGTGATGGAGACGGCCTACGAGCGTCAGTCGGCCGCGATGGAACAGCGCGACGACCGCGCGCTCGAGGTCAGAAACACGGCGATTCAGGTCGAGGGACTGTACGACTCCGGTACCGAGACGCTCACCGTGAACGTCACGAACACCGGCTCGACCACGCTCTCGGTCGAACACGTCGATCTCCTCGTCGACGGGCGACTCGTCACCGACTGGAACGAATCAGATCGCGCGGTCGAGGGTGACTCGGCGCGAACGCTCGTCCAGCCCGGCGAGTTGCTCGAGCTGACCATCGACCGGGACACGGAACCGAATCGACTCAAGGTGATCACCGGAAACGGTGTCGCCGAGACCGTCACGGAGGGGATCTGATGGCGGGCGAGTCGATTTCGACGCTTATTTTGTTCATCGCGGCGATGTTAGTCGCCGCGAGCGTCGCCGGTACCCTCGTCACGACTGTCGGCGGGCTCACCAACTCGGTCGATTCCGCGAGCGACGACGTCAGTACGGACATCGACACCGATCTCGAGATCATCAGCGATCCCGGCAGCGGTGCGATCGTGGGTGACTCGAACGAGACACTCAGACTTCTCGTCAAGAACACTGGTGACCGGACGATTCCCCAAGACGGAACGGAACTGGACGTGCTCGTCGATGGAGAGTACATCCCGACCCACAACATCTCTATCACCCCACAGGAGGAGCCAGTCTGGCGTGACGGCGTCGTCGCAGCCGTCGATATCACGCTCGAAACACCACTCGACGCCGGTGAGCACCGGGTCCAGTTGTCGGTCAGGGGCGCCGAGAGTACGTTCCAGTTCTACTACGGGGGTGCCTGAGCGTGGTGGACCACTACCCGCTCGGATTGACGGGGAGTGATCGCGTCGAGAGTGCGTTCGGCGGCGGAATCCCGCAGGGATCGATCGTGCTCGTCGAGGGAGAAGACGGCGCGGGCAAGAGCGCCATCTCGCAGCGCTTCTCCTACGGCATGGCCGAAGAGGACGTCTACGTGACGTACATCTCGACCGAACTGGCCTCCTGGGAGTTCGTCCAGCAGATGCACTCGCTGTCGTACGACGTGGTCGACCACCTGCTCGGCGAGCAGCTCCTGTTCCTGCACGCGGACATCGACACTCACAACGATGGCCAGCAGCGGGAACTCCTCACGCGCTTTACGGAGGCGACGACGCTGTGGCAAGCCGACGTCGTCTTCGTCGACAGCCTCTCGGCGTTGCTTCGCAACGATCCTCGCTACGAGTCCGTCGCCGGCACTGGCGACGAGGACCACGTCCTGCAACGGCTGGTCTCCTTCCTTCGGTCGGTGACCGAGCAGGACAAGACGGTGATCTTCACCGTCGACCCGACGAGTGTCGGCGACGACGCCCTCAGGCCGCTTCGGAACGTGGTCGACGTCTACTTCCAGCTCGAGACGAACTCGGTCGGGCAGGAGATCAGGCGAAACGTCAGGGTGCGTCGCTTCCAGAACATGAAAAATCCGGTCGACGACTCGATCGGCTACTCGGTCCAACAGGGCCGTGGACTCTCGATCGTGAGCAGGACGGTGGCTTAATATGGCTGACTTTGGCTCGACACGACTCTCGAACGAACTCGACGACCTGGCGACCGAATACCCGCACCTCAGGGAGCACCTCGAGTGGTTTTACGAGGAGTACACCGAGTATCCCGCGCTGATCGACGAACCGAGCGGGGAGTGGGAGTCACACCGGCCGAACGTCATCTACGAGGCCGAGGCCCCCATCTTCTGTCACGTCTACGGTGACCTCGGCATCGACACGACCTACTACTGCGTCGAACCGACGCTCGACGAGGCCGACAAGGAGCTGTACGACCGGATCCGCCAGCGAATCCTCGACAAGAGCGTCACCCGGCCGGCACCGACGAACGACGAGGAGTTCGAGGAACACCTGGATGCGCTTCTCGACGAAGTTGTCGAGATAACGAGCGGGATCACCGGTCAGTCGATCGGCCGCCTCAAATCCCTCGGAACGACCAAGATATCGATCTCACCGCAGCGGTTCGACCGATTGCGCTACCAGCTCCAGCGCGACATCGTCGGACTTGGCCCTCTCGAACCGGTCATGGCCGACACGGCCAACGAGGACATTCACGTGATCGGGCCGAAGCAGTGCTACCTCGATCACGGCACGTACGGGATGATCAGCGCCACGGTCGACTTCGGGTCGCCCGAAGAATTCGAACAGTGGCTACGAAACATGGGCGAACGGATGAGCCACCCGGTCAGCGACTCGGATCCGATCATCGACTCCACGCTGCCCGATGGCTCGCGTATCAACATCATCTACTCCGACGATGTCTCGGTGCAAGGGCCGTCGCTGACCATCCGACAGGGCGAGGAGATCCCGCTGTCGGTCTTCCAGATCACCAACTGGGGTACCCTGAGCCCCGAGCTGGCTGCGTACCTCTGGCTCTGCCTGGAGAACGAACAGACGGTCTTCGTCGTCGGCGAGACGGCGTCGGGCAAGACGACGACGCTCAACGCCTCGTTGTCGTTCATCCCGCGGGATTCGAAGATCTACACCGCGGAGGACACCGCGGAGGTCGTCCCGCCGCACGACACCTGGCAGCAACTGCTCACCAGGGAAGGGTCGGGCGACGAAAGCGCCGACGTCGACATGTTCGATCTGGTCGCCGCTGCACTGCGATCGCGCCCCGACTACATCGTCGTGGGTGAGGTCCGGGGAGCGGAGGGGCAGATGGCGTTCCAGGCTGCCCAGACGGGCCACCCAGTGATGCTCACCTTCCACGCGAGTGACATCGTCTCGATGATCCAGCGCTTTACGGGGGCGCCGATCAACGTCCCCGAGACGTTCATGGACAACTGCGACGTCGCGCTCTTCCAGAACCGCGTCAAGCAGGGCGACGACGTCCTACGCCGGGTCACCTCCGTCCAGGAGATCGAGGGCTACTCCGACTACGAGGGTGGTGTCGTCACCCGACAGGCGTTCCGCTGGGATCCCCGCGACGACGAGATCGTCTTCACCGGGCGGAACAACTCGTTCGTTCTGGAAGAACAGATCGCGACGCTGCTGGGCTACGCGGACACGCGAGAGATCTACGACGAACTCGACAAGCGAGCGGAGATCATCCGCCAGCTCATCGACGCGGACGTGCTCGGCTATCACGAGGTCAACAAGGCGATCGCCGATTTCCAGCGTGACGGGATCGAAGGGCTGCCCATACAGCCCACCGGGATGCACCAGTTCGCCTGACCATGTCCACGGAGACCCAGTCACAGCCGGATCTGAGTGCGCGGTCGCTGCTGTTCTCGCTCTACCGCGCGTACGAGACGATGGGGATGTCGATCGAGCGGTACATTCTCCTCGTCATCACGCCCGCGGTTGGACTGTTCGTGGGCGCGCTCGTCGCGCCGTTCGTGATCGGGCTCCCCCTGTTCGTCGCCGGACCGCTCGTGGCGTTCGGCTTCCTCGCGCTGACCACTGCCATCATCTATCCGAAGCTCTCCCAGGACCGCCGAAAGAAGCAGGTTCGACAGCGATTTCACCTGTTCCTGACGCACATCACAGTCCTCTCGATGGCGAACATCAACCGGGTGGAAATCTTCCGGATCCTCGCCGAGGAGGACGAGTACCAGGCGCTGGCCGAGGAGATGGGCTACCTCGTCGCGCTGGTCGACACCTGGAATCAGAGCTTGGACGACGCCTGCCGAATGCGCGCGAAGCAGGTGTCGAGTCCGCTCCTCTCGGACTTCCTCGAACGACTCGCCTACACCGTCGGTGCCGGCCAGGAGATCAGCGAGTTCCTCGTCGAGGAGCAAGATTCGATGATTCAGCAGTTTACCACCCGATACGAGTCGGACCTGGCGAAACTCGACGTGATGAAAGAGCTGTACATGTCGATGATGCTCTCGATGGCGTTCATCCTCGTGTTCGCCATCGTGCTGCCGATCCTGATCGGAATGAGTCCGACACTCCTGATCGGGGCGACCATCCTGATGTTCTCCATCGTTCAGGCGGCGTTCGTCTACGCGATCCACGTCGTCTCGCCGTACGACCCCGTCTGGTACATCGAGAAGACGGCGGGCGGCGGGCCGACTGAGCGTATCCCGCAGGCGCTCGTCGTCGGGTTCGGCGCCTGTCTCCTCCTTGGCGTCGTCGTTCTCGCGGTCCTCCTCGGGATCACCCCGATCGCACCGGATCGCATTCCGACGCCGGTCATGGCGGCGATTCCAGTCACGCCGCTGTTGCTCCCCGGCTGGCGAATGCGCCAGGAGGAGAAGAAGGTCAAAGAGCGCGATCAGGAGTTCCCCTCGTTCATCCGCGCGCTCGGGTCGGTCGAGAGCGTCAAACAGACGTCTACGTCGAGTGTTCTCTCCTCGCTGCGAAAAAAAGACTTCGGGGCACTCACCAAGAACGTCGACGCCCTGTACAAGCGTCTCCACATGCGCGTCGACAACGTCCGTTCGTGGCGGCTTTTCGCGGCCGAAACTGGTTCGTACCTGATCCAGAAGTTCGGCGACATGTACGTGATGGGCCGACAGATGGGTGGCAATCCGCAACTGCTGGGCCAGCTCATCAGCACAAACCAGAGCCACGTCCTCAAGGTCAGAGAGAAGCGCCAGCAAGCGACGACGACGTTGACTGGGGTTCTCTATGGGATTACGGCCTCGTCCGTGTTCTCCTTCTTCATCGGACTCGAAGTCGTCGAAGTCATGATGGACATCACCAACGAGATGGACCTCGACCAGCAAATGGTCGGTGACCTCCTCCAGACGGGCCAGTACAACCTGATGATGATCGAGTATCTGCTGATCGCGACGATCCTGATCAACGCGGCGTTGTCGGCGGTCATGATCCGGTTGACCGACCGTGGTCACCTCATCTCCGGACTCGTGAACTTCGTCTTTCTCACCTGGCTCGGAGCCATCATCGCGGTTATCACCGGCCACGTCGTCAGTGGGGTTATCAGCGTCTGATCGTCCGCCCACAGTGGCCAGTCACGGGATCCAGTGTCGAGACTCGACTCAGGGCTCGATACGGAGGGAACTTACTTTGACCGCCTTGTCCTCTAGTTGGATAGTCTGGTCGCCACTATGACGGAATCGACACCACTCCTCGAAAGTTTAGAGCAGTCGGTCGGTCGCACCGATGCGACGATCAAGTGGGCGCGCTTTCTGGGAGAAACGTTCGGGACGACGGGTGCGCTCAACTGTCTCCGGTACTACGAGGATCTGGGCTGGATCAGCCCGCTCGTGCGCGAGCAGATGATCTCGTACCTGCGAGGCCTGTCGATGGGGGAGATCCACAACAAGCGCTACGACGAACCGACGACGCTCGAGTATCCGCTCGAATCGCTCTCCGGGACGCTCTTTGGCGCGCACGCCCAGTCGCTCGAGTACATCTCTCGAATCAACGGCGACGATCTGGAAGAACACGTCATGGTGGCCCGAATGGCCGAACGCCGTGTCGACCGGCGCATCGACGACGAGTCCGACGACAACGAGGACGGCGGCGGCCAGCTCGTCAGCGTCATTCGTGACGATTCGACGCTTTCGGACTGAGCACTCGATCGGGATCCGATCGGCGGATCGCTCCAGCCAACCGAGACAGTATACGTTCACATCATGTATTCGATCCGACTGTATCTCTGCTAGAACCAGTCGGTCGAGTGGCTGAGTTGCACTCCCGGTGCGTGACTAAAACCGATGTTTCGGCCTTCCTTCCACCCATTCCGTCGTCAACTGCCGGAATCGGACTGCCGGTCAACGAAATATTATATGTTCCCTGAACACACTTGAATCGTGACCGATCCACGCATTTTCGGCCCAACTTTCCCACGCTTCTGTTGGATCTGTCCGGATAAGTGATGAATGTGCTTAGATCGTGGATTTCGCTGGACATCTGGGGTTAGGAATGGCCATATTTTTTATAACCCGTGGGTTCATCTGCTGTGATACTTCGGGAGCGAACCGTCGCTTCGACTCCGTCGAACGATGGTTCCCCGACAGGTGATCGGACTATGCGCGATACGACCCCCAACGACACGCACTCAGTGCTCGAGGAGCTCGCTACGGCGACTCAGGGCGCAGATTCGACTGAATCGTACGATATCACGATCGGCACCGTCGAGGATGCGACGCACGATATCGAAGCTGACATCGACGAACTGATGAAGCAGGTTCGCGGCGCGCTGCCGACGGACGACGTCCAGTTCGACGAGGCCATCGTCAAGGAGAACTTAGAGGAGGTCCTGCTCATGCTCATCTCGCTCCACGGCGAGACCCACGGCAAGGAGCTCCTCTCGGACCTCTCCCAGTTCTTCGGGACGCAGCTCAGCCCTGGCACCGTCTACCCGAGCCTGCACGCACTCGAGGACGAGGAAGTACTCTCGATGCACGCGAAAGTTCGCACCAAGGAGTACGCGATCGACGACGAAGACGCCGTCAGAGGTCGTGTCGAGCGCACGATGGTCCAGCACCTCGCGTTCGGCCTGTTGCTGTACGCATTCTTGCCCCGACTGTAGTTTTCCGGTTCGATTCCGGCTCGAACGTTCGATAGCGACCGCGTTCGACGCCTGTAGCCGGGCGAAATGTGAGGGCCCTGCACAAGAGACTGGGGTCACCGATGCCCCGAGCCGTCGGCTCGGTTCGATGTCCTTTTGAGCGACCGCCGACTTGTCCCACGCATGGCAACCTTCAATGTCGTCGTCGGCGACCCGGATTCGGGGCTGGCCTACCAGCTCGAAGCCGACGGACAGGACGCGAATCGATTCATGGGCAAGTCGATCGGTGACGAGGTCGACGGCGGTGCACTCGGCCTCGACGGCTACACGCTCGAGATCACGGGCGGGTCCGACGAGACCGGCCGGCCGCTTCACGCCGGCGTGACTGGCACGTCGCTCACCGAGGTCATGATGCGCGAATCCGGGACCGGCTACCACCAGCGTCGCGGCGGCGAGCGACGCCGTGTGACGGTTCGTGGTCGCGAGATCGCAGACGATGTGAGCCAGATCAACGCCACCGTCACCGAGTCCGGTTCGACCGCCATCGACGAACTGCTCGGCGAGGGCGACGACGAGGCAGCGGAGTAACTCGGAGGCGAGTTTTCGTGACAGATCGTATCGCCAGCGACCACCCGTCGGTCGAGACGGTTCGGACGTCGTGCGTGGCCACGGCGACCGGCCACCGACTCGAAATTCCGGCCGACGCAGTCGACCTGGTGCCGGCGGACGACGTCGTTCGGCTGGTCGTCGACGGTGACGAACGGTCGGCTCGCATCGAGCCGGCACTCACCGGTGAGAGTCGGTCGATCACGGGCGTCTACGAGTCGCCGAGCCTCGCTCGAACGCCCGGCGAGGGAACCGACCTGCTCGAAGCGTGGCTCGACGAGAACGGTATCGACGACGGCTCGTCCGTGTTGCTCGACGTCGTCGAATCGGACTTTTACTACGGGCTCCGAACACCCGGTGAATCGACGGTGTACGCGGCCAAGGAACCGCCTTCGGACTCGCTCGCCTCGATCGCCGAGGACTTAGAGGACTGAGTCGACCGGCGTCGACGGGTTTGTCGCCGCCGCGGCGTCGCCACGGCCGCGCCGGTCCACCCAAGTGTCGTGCGGTCGTACTGTCCCTGTGAGTCTCGATCCCGGCCGCCTCGAAGTCCGGCTCCGCGCAGCCTACGGTGGCACGGTCGGCGAATCCAGAGTCGTCGTTCGCCAGGCCGTCGACCTCGCCGCAAGCGGGCAGTACGCTGCCGACGTCGGCGCCCCGCTCTCGAACGAGGTGGTGCTCGACGAACTTGCCGACGCGCCCGACGGGACGCCCGCAGACCGCTGGAACTGGTGGATCGGATCGCTGGAGGTGGCCTACGGTGGCTACGGCCAGTTCGGGGTTCGGCGCTATCGGTCGGAGTAAGTCAGGTTGCCACCTCGTATTCGGTGGCAAGGGCTTGCAGTCGCTCGATTCGTTCTGCAGTGTCGGGATGGGTGTCCGGAAAGAGGTCCTGACTCAGTAGTCCGTCGTCGCCGTCTTCGGTGTATTTGGCGAAGTCCAGCGGTGCGATGTAGCATGCTTCGACGCCACCGTCTAGCGTTCGAAGGTCGTCGTCTGGCGCCCGCGCAAGTTCGTAATCGAGTTTCTGGAGCGCACTCGCGAGGGCCAGTGGATCGCCGGTGAGTTGGGCCGCACCGCGGTCGGCGGCGTGTTCTCGGTACCGACTGAGGAGCCGATAGAGGAGGAAACTCGCGATCCAGAAAAGCGTCGAGACGGCCAAAGTGACCACCGTCGTAGTGATGATCACGACGATCACGGCCGCGAAGCCCCGTGGATCGTCCCCGTCGTGACTGGTATCGAGAAACCTGACCGATTGATAACTGTCAGCGGGTGTGAACAGATCAGAAACTACCCGAAGGACGGTGTACGCACCTGTCGCGATGAAATACGTCACCGTCGGCAGGAGGTACGCGACGGTCATCACGGCAGCGTCGCGATTCAGGACGTGTGCCACCTCGTGGGCGAGGACGGCCTCGCATTCGTCGTCGTCGAGACGGTCGAGTAACCCCGTCGTCACGACGATCGTCGCCGTATCGGGGGACCGGCCGGTCGCGAACGCGTTCGGCGCTGACGAATCGATCACCGCGATGTCCGGCGGCGACAGGTCTGCCTGCTGGGCCAGTCTACGGACGGCTCCGTGCAACTCGGGGCCCACCTCTTCCGAAATCTGCCGCGCCCTGAGTGACCACAGTGCGAGTCTGTCGCCGAAGAGGTACTGCCCGACGAAGCCGGCCACAACCGCTCCGACGAGAAGCCGCCTGTCGACGACCACCTCGGTTTCGAGCTCGACGCCGGTGAGTGCAACCGTCACTGCTGGAACGATCGTCGAGAGCGCCCACTCCAGGATCAGGACGAACGCGAACGGAAAGACGACGATGAGCCCCAGCGAGAGCGCCATTCGGAGCTGTAGTCCACGGTCGGTTGACCACTCGCGTCCGCTCCGCCGTGTCGCCATTACCGATCACCTTCGTGACAGCCGTCAAAAAACTTCCTTTCGTGGTGATGGATCCGATTTTGCGTGATCCGAACATATCGACGACTCCGCACACCGTGTCGATACGCGAACCGACGGATCCAAACGGCGCTCGCCCCTACCCCGGCCAGATGGACGTCGAGTTTCTCGGCGGGGCGCACGAGATCGGACGGAGCGCCATCCTCGTCGACGATCGTCTGTTGCTCGACTACGGGATGGACTCCGGCGACCCGCCACAGTTCCCGATCCGTGAACCCGATCCTGAGGCCGTCGTCGTCAGCCACGGCCATCTGGACCACGTCGGGTCGCTCCCCTCGCTGCTCTCGGGGGACGCTCGTCCACCGGTCCACTGGACGCCCCCGACACGCGATCTCGCGCTCTTGCTGGCGAGGGATACCCTGAATCTCCACGGCGGGACCTACGACTGTCCGTTTACGGCGGCCGAGGTCGCTCGTCTCACGCAGGTATCGGAACCCCACGGCTATCGCGAGCCGTTCCCCGTTCTCGGTGGCGCCGACGCCGGCGGGTACGACGTCACGTTCTACGACGCCGGGCACGTCCCCGGGAGCGCCCACGTGCTCGTCGACGACGGCGAGACCCGATTGCTCTACTCCGGGGATTTCAACACCGAGGATCAGCAGTTACTCGCCGGTTCGACGGCCCGCCCGGACGCCGACGCGGTGATCGTCGAGAGCACCTACGCCGACACCACCCGCCCGCCCCGGGCCGACATCGAGGCCGCGTTCGTCGAGAGCCTCCGGACGACGCTGTGGGAAGGTGGCACCGTGGTCGTTCCGGCCTTCGCCATCGGGCGAACACAGGAGGTACTGGCCATCTGCGCCGACCACGACATCGATTGTTACGCAGACGGGATGGGCACGCGCGTCGCCGACCTGCTCGGCCGCGAGCGAAACCGGGACTTCCTGCGCGACCCGGACGTCCTCCGTCGAGCGACCGCGAACGCCCGGTTCGTCGACGGCCGGGACGGCCAACGAACGCGGATCGCCGCCCAGAATACCGTGATCGTCACGACGAGCGGGATGCTTCACGGCGGTCCGGCCATGACCTACGTTCCCGAGATCCGGGACCACCCGGTCAACACGATCGCATTCACGGGCTATCAGGTCGAGGGCACGCCCGGCCGCGAACTGCTCGACACCGGTCGCGCCGAGATCGACGGGCAACTCATGCCGATCAGCGCACAGGCCGAACACTACGACTTCTCGGCTCACGCCGACCGCGACGGCCTCCGTACCTTTCTCGACCCGTACGACGACGCCGAGATTCTCGTCAACCACGGCGACCGGTGTGAACACTTCGCCGCGGCCCTACGCGAGGATGGCTACGCGGCCCAGGCGCCGGAACTCGGCAGCGTCACGACGGTCTGAGCGGCCGTTTCGCAGGGCTCCCGGCTGCGGCCAGCCACTGACGGACCGCCGGTGACACCGGTGTGACCTGGTGACGGCAGCGGCCGGGAAGATATTACACAGTCGCGCCCTTCTAGAGGCTCGTTGGACGCCGTCGCGGACACCCTCACACGTCTGCGGTCGTCCCGACCCACGCAGCCCGCTGATGTTGATGCGTCAGCACCCCGGGCAGCAAACCGCACTCGACCCACCTCCGAATCCAGATGACACAGACGCCATCCCTTCCGGCTGCCGCACGCATCGGACGCGTCGCACTCCGCATCGCCGACCTCGACGAACTCACCGACTTCTACCGGACCGTCGTCGGCCTCTCCGTCCTGTCGCGTTCGGAGACCGAGGCGACGCTCGGTGTCGATGGAACGCCCCTGCTCGTTCTGCAGGCGGATACCGATGCGACGCCGAGAGATCCTGCGCAGGCGGGCCTGTTCCACACCGCGTTCCTCGTTCCTTCCCGGGCCGCACTCGGCGCAGCGCTCGAACGCGTGCGAGCGGCCGGGGCACTCGAGGGTGCCTCCGATCACGACGTGAGCGAGGCACTCTACCTCACCGATCCGGAGGGAAACGGTGTGGAGATCTACAGGGACAAACCGGCTGACGTCTGGCCGCGAGCCGACGACGGCTCGATCCGCATGCGAACGCTCCCACTCGACCTCGACACCATCGCGGCGGCGTTCGATGGGGCGGCCGACGCACCGGCGGACACGACGGTCGGTCACGTCCACCTCGAGACGACCGACCTCGACGCCGCGCGCTCGTTCTACGCCGACACTCTCGGCCTGCGCGTCCAGATGGCCGGACAGGGCGCCCTCTTCACCTCGATCGGCGGCTATCACCACCACGTCGGGGTGAACGCGTGGAACGGTCGGTCCGAACCTGCCGGTGGCCAGGGCCTCGAGTGGTTCGAGTTCGTCGTACCGGACGAGTCGACGATCGTGGACCTGAGAGAGGTCCTTTCGGCGACCGAAATCGACGACGGGATCGAGTTGACCGATCCTGACGAAATCGGAATCCACCTGCGGGTGGCCTGACGAGTGGCTTCAGGTGGTCTGCCCGTCGGCGGCGAGGGTGGCCACATTCGACTGGAGTGGTGATCCGTGTCGACCCTTGTTCACTCTCCCGTCGTCTCCGCCTCTCCTCACGACTCGTCCGGTCCGTCATCGTTCGAGCCGGCCCCATCGCTGTTTGCCGTGAGAACGCCATCGTCCGGTTCGTCAGGAGCTGATTCGCCGGCGCTCGATTCGTCGCTCGTGAGGACGATCCCGCCTGTCTTGCTCCCTCGATCGGGGCTAACGGCGGGACTCCCGTCGACAGTCCGCGACGAGTGGCGCTGCGGCGGCCTCGGTGGGTCGTAGCTGTAGAGAATCTCGTCGTCGACGACGAGGTAGGTCCGTTCGAGTGGGTCGTAGTGGAGCCCGGTCCGGAGGTCGATCGCCAGCTGGGCCAGGTGTGCGAGTGACTCGACCGACGCGCGTGGTCGATCGGTGACGGCGGCGGGAAGGCTCGCGGGAGTGACCAGCTCGCCGTGTTCGTCGACGTCGGCGCAGTAGTCGAGCCACTCGCGTTCGGCGGTCGTGGGAGCGTGATACCGGCGGGTCGCGACGGCAACCCCGCCGAGTCCGCCCAGCCCGGCGAGCAGGAGGAGGGGTCCACCGACCGACTCGATTGGGCCGGCTGAATCGCTCACCGTGACGGTTTCGGCGTCCCGATACGGTTCCGTTATGGTCTCGTCGTCGAACCCGTACGTTCCGCCGTCGATGGTGACGGGGATCCGATGGGTCTCACTGGTCGAGCGCTCGGCGCCCGCGATCGATCCTTCGACCGAGACGGTGGCCTGCAGGAATACGCTGGTCTCGCCGGGTCGCGCACCGAGTTCCGCCTGGATCGTTTCGATGCGATCGACGACATCGGCGACGGGCACGTCCAGGTCGACGGTGACCGTCTCACCCGGTTCGACGTCGGTCTGCGTCGTCGACGCGACCGGTTCGGCCGACTCCCAGTACACCGTATTCCCCTCGACCGCCTGGACGTATCGATCGATCGAGACGTCGACGTCGGCCGTCCCGTCGTGTGCCTCGTACGTGACGGCGTACTCGCCGTCGGCCGTCGGCGTCACAGCGGTGAAGTACCGCGGTCGATCCTCCAGGACCGTTCCCGCCGCGTAGAGCGTCGTGGAGTCTACAACCTCGGCGCTGTGGTGGAGCTCGCCGGAGAGTGACCAGGCTTCGTCCGTTCGCACCTCGGTCGTCTCCGGCTGGGCCGCGTAGGCACCGTAGCAGAGCCAGCCACCCATCGCAGCGGTGGCGAGCAGCGCCACGATCAGTATCGGTCGGTACTCGGCGAGGACCGCACGGAGTCGAAGCCGTCGGTCGTCGCTCGAATCGCTCTCGTGTGGGATCGGGTCGTGTTCCATGGTGGTCACCGTCGGTCCAGTCGCCGTCGCGATTGCGCGGTTCGGGCCTGTCGTCTCGCACGTGGGTCGTCGTCCACCCGTCGCCAGAGAACGCGGGCGATTCCGTACGTTCCACCGCCGATCACGGCGAGAATCGCAAGCTGTGCGACCGCAGGATGCACCCCGTTGAGGGCGTCCAGGGCTGGCTTCGGGAGGAAGCGCAGATACCGGTGTTCGGTCACCGCGGTCGGGTAGTACCCCGTCTCGTCGGGGGCGCTGATCGCGAGCAGCACATCGGTTCCAGAGCGTGGGCCGACCGTCACCCGATCCGATTCGACCTGTACGTGATCGCCGCCGTCGACGTACGCGACGACAGGGACGAACCCGTCGTTTTCGACCCGGTAGGTCGTCTCCGCGGTCGTTCCCTGTCTGACGACCGTCGGGTCGTCGGAATCGAACTCGGCACTGACGAGGTCGTAGTGCTGTGTCCCGCCGGGCAGGATCATGGCTCCCGCGCCCGCGACGACCACGAGAAACGCGAACCCGGCACAGAGATATCGCGGATCGATCGGGACGGATACGTCGGACGCGAAGCGTGACTGTGTGGTCGTGTGTCGTCGGTCACGAACGGTCTCGACGCCGTACCACAGCACCGAGAGGACGAACAGTACCGCCGCCGCGCCGCTCGACCCCACGCCGGTTCGGACACCCAGCGCGCCCGTGATGGCACCGTTCACCCCGTCGACCCACCGGCCGATCGTCGTGCTGACCGTACCCAGGTGTGGAATCGTCACGACCTGCCCGTCGACCTGCCAGGCCGTCGCATGAATCTGCTCGTCGGTTACCGGTGGTTCGCCACCATCCTGATCGGTAAACGGATTCGCGTCCCCGCGCGTGACGTAACCCGCCTCGGTCTCGTCGACGATCCGGTGGGTGGTCAGTCCGCCGCCCTGGATATCGCGTGCGTCGAAGACCACGACGTCGCCCGGATCCGGGTCGTCACTGACGGGCGTCGGTATGGCGACGAACCCATCTCCAGCGGGAATCTCCGGCTCCATACTCCCCGTCTCGACGAACCCGAGCAGGATCGGGTACCCGAGTATCTGGCCGACTACCAGGAGGCATACGACGACTCCGGCTCCCACCGCAAGTCCCCGTCCCGCTCGGGCTAGCCCCATCTATTACCGCATTCTATTTTGAAAATATTTAATTTTAACTATATTGTACTTATGGTGCTTGGGGACCTGCCATCCCAACACTGGTGGCGGACTAGCGAACGTGACCGGAATCGGCGGGATCGGTTCCGGACGGTCACGTCGGCGATCGGTTTTTCCACCAACCGGCTCTGATCGGTCGAGTTGGCGTTTTTACGAAATATCGCGGCCGGTTGAGACGCCCGTTGGATCGACGAAGGGGTGGTAGCCGCCCGTGGACGACTATCCTCGATTAGGCGTCGAAGAGCCGCTCCAGTTCCACATCGATCGTTTCCCTGTCGAGATCGGTGTCGCTCAGGTCGATCTCGACGTCGGCCAGTTCCTCGTAATCGGCGAGTGTCGGTGCAGTATCCATCGTCAGGCCTCCGCAGTGATCAGGAGTTCGTCGTCGATCTCCACTTCGTCGATCGCGCTCTCCGGGAACGCGACGGCCGCGAGGCTGAAGTCGGTCTCCTCACCCGGGGTGAGGTCGGTGATCGAGAGCACCCCGCGCTCGGGATCGACGCTCCAGTTGCCGCTCTGTGGGACGAGCAAGACGCCCAGGACGCCGTCGATGCTCGGCGGGAAGATGCTCCCGGATACGTCGAGGAACGTGAGCGGCGAGACGGCGAGTTCGACCTCGTTCGTTCCCTGATTCTGGATCGTGAACAGGTTCGCGACCCCCGTCAGGGCGTTCGCGTTGACGCCGTCGCCGGCGACAGCGCCGTTGGCGTCGGTCAGTTCCACTGCCAGCTCGCCGCCGTCCATCGTCGCGTACGCGCCGTTTGGTCCGTCGTGCGGCCGGATGCTCAGGTAGCCGTCGGCGTCGTCCGCGACCGCAACGGTGACGTCCCGTTCGGCCTCGACGCTGTCGAACGCCCCGGTGCCGAGTGCGAGGCCGCCACCAGCGACGATCGCACCGGCACTCAGGACGAATGTTCTGCGTTCCATCGTCCTAGGTATCGACCGCGTGGAAGACGACCGAGTCGACCAGTTGTTCGTCGACGTCGATCGCGTCGTCCGTCGTGTCGACGACGAGGCTGATGTCGGCGCTCTCACCGACGTCGAGTTCGATGCCGTCGGCGAGTTCGTCGCCGTTTCCGTCCTCGAACGCGACCGCTCCCGGGTGCTGTCCGGATTTCGTCACCTCGACGGTGACCGGCTGGGTCCCCTGGTTCGCAACCTCGAACAGGGATCCGAACTCGGTTACGGCGTTCGGGTTCACACCCGAGCCGCCCGATGGCGTTGCATTATCCCCGCTGAGGTCGAGCGCGAGCGTGCCACCATCGCCGTCGTCGGTGACGTAGTGCGAATCAGTGCCCTTCAGTCGCAGATAGGCGGATGCGTCGTCAGCAACCGCGACGTCGATATCTCGAGCGGCCGTCACAGAGGTGAAGGCGCCGGTTCCGACCATCGCAGCGGCGCCCGATGCCAGCGCTCCCATCCCAATTACGAATTTTCGTCGTTGCATAGTTGGTCTCGCCCCTTCCGGGACGAATCGACCCAGTCGGGAGATGGGTATTGTAATACGGTCGTGGACTCGACTCCGGACGGCATTGACCGACGGTCAACTCCTCGAAAGAATTCTCAACCCCTCGACTACGAGATGTGCTCCCGGGTACGGAGGTCGTTGACTGCCGGTCAACTGGTGATTCTCCTGTCAGTGTCAGTCGAGACGATACATTGACTGGGGTCAACGAGCCGTTGAGCGGGTTTGCTGCCGTCTCTCGGCGACGCCATTCCCACACCCCGGGTCGTGTCTCTCCCGAACGCTGCTGACGTCATCCGTCGCCCTCGAGTCGTCGGCGACCAGCTCGTGCAACTGTTACTATAATACCGAGATTTAAAAACTCGAATGAGAGTAATAGTTACTTTTATTTTACGCCCAATAGTTGTTTTTGTCCGAATGGGGGGCACCATACACGAGACGGTCGACAGGAGCGGTTCGTCACCGTCGGAGAGTCGCCGGCTGACGGAAGACGAACTGTTCGAGTTGCTGGCGAACGGTCGGCGACGACACATTCTCAACGCACTCTTGCGAGAAGGGACGACACTGGATATCGGGACCATCTCTCAGGAGATCGCTGCGCAGGAAGACGGACTCGCCTTCGAGGAGGTCTCGAGCAAGGATCGGAAACGGGTCTACACGGCACTGCAGCAATCACACTTGCCGAAGCTGGATCGGTCGGGTGTCGTCGACTTCGATCGGGATCGTGGCACGGTCGAGCCGACAGCGGCGCTCGAGAACGTCGAGATCTACATGGACGTCGTTCGCGGCCGCGAACTCCCCTGGAGCGACTACTATCTGGGACTCGCGGCACTCTCCGTGCTCGTCCTCGTCGCCTCGTCGGTCTCGGTGGTTCCGTTCACCGTCCTGCCAGCCCGTGCCGTCACGGTGTTCGTCGTCGTCTCGTTCAGCGTGTTCGCACTCGCACACCGGTACGTCGCCCGTCGCTCTCGCCTCGGAATCGACGAAGACCGACTCGACGTCGAATTCGACTATCGGGAGCACCGATGACCTACACGCGACGTGCAGCGGCGATCGCCATCCTGGGTTCCGGGACACTACTGGCGGCCGGAACCCTCGGTTCGTCCACCACCGAGGTCGACAGGCGGGTGTCGGTCGCCACCGCCGACGACGCGGACGCGTATATCGGCCTCGTGGAGGGAGACGCCGGCGTCGAGACGGCTGGCACCCTCTTCGATGCCGATGGTTCGCAGTCGGCACCAGCGACGGTTTCGATCGCGAACCGACTGACCGAGTCGGTGACCGTTACCCTCCGGTCTGCGGCCGACGGGCTGCAATTTCGTCGTCTCGGAGGGGGAACGACCCAGTGTAGCACCCGGCCACTCACGCTCCCAGCGCTCGACCCAGGCACTGCTCACACTGTCGCCATCTCGCCAGCAGACCCGTTCGAATCCGCCACCGACGCCGTGACGTTCCAGGCCCGATCGGAAACGGGGGAGACGACGGCGACCGTCCGGCGATCGGTCTCGCTCGACGCTGCGGGGATCGCTGAGATCTCGGCTGCGGACTACGAAATCGTCCTCCTTCGGCGGGTACGACCGGGATCGATCGGTCTCGTGGTGATCGACGATCGATCGGGAGCGCGGGTTCGCTGCAGGCAGGTTGCCGTTCCCGGATTTCGGCAGACTGGGGGCCTTCTCGTTCGGTTCGAGCGGTCGTCAGCCATCGATCAGCCGTCCGTGTCGGTCGCTGCCGATAACGATCAGGCTCCCATTCCGGCCAAATCAGCCGATCGTGGTCGTTCGGTCGGCCCACCCACCGTTCGAACGGGCGCAGGCGTGTCCGTGACCGTCATCGAGCGCGACACTTCCAGCCGCTCACCCTCGCTGACCGCCGCATTCGACGTTCTCCTCACAGATTCCGGGGCTACCAGCGATGGCTCACCGCCGCTCGTCACGATCCGGGTCCCGACGGGCTCGAAGTGAGTCTCGAACGCCGAACCGAGCGGTTGTGAACCGACGGACGGCCGAAGAACGGAGAGAGGCAAAATCCGACAGGAGCGGATCGACGGTTCGATCGCGTCAGTCGTCTGCCGGTGCGTCGGATCCCGACTGCGCCTGTGCCTTGGTCCAGGAGAGTTTGCCGCCAGCAGCGAGGATGTCGCGTTCGCGCTGGGAGGCGTCGAGCGTCGCGGTGTACTCCTCGTCGCCGTTGACCGTCACGGTGAACTCGGAGCGCCCTTCGGAGACGCCGGTCTCGACGTCCTCGACGATCTCGACCTCGTCGCCCTGGTCGATGCCGTCGTAGGCGTCCTCGTCGATGACGAGCGGGACGATGCCGAAGTTAAAGAGGTTCGCGCGGTGGATCCGGGCGAAGCTCTGGGCGAGGACGGCCTCGACGCCCAGGTGCATCGGACACATCGCGGCGTGTTCGCGCGAGGAGCCCTGACCGTAGTTCTCGCCGGCGAGCAGGACGCCGCCGTCAGCTTCGGCCGCGCGGTCGGCGAAGGTCTCGTCGACGCGGCTGAGCGTGAACTCGGAGAGCTTGTCGATGTTCGAGCGGTACATCAGGATGTCCTGCGTCGCGGGGATGATGTGGTCCGTCGTGATGTTGTCGTCCATCTTGAGCAGGACCTCACCCGCGATGTCCTCGTCGATCCCTTCACGCAGGGGCACCTCGCCGATGTTCGGGCCCTTGACGAGCTCGTCGTCGACGGCCTCGTCGGGGGTGATAAGGTCGGCTTTCGAGGCGTTGTACTCCTCGGCGAGTTCGAAGCCGGGCGCCTCGAGGTCGCCGAGTTCGTCGGACAGGTCGCGTGGATCGACGATCTCGCCTTTGAGCGCGGCAGCGGCGGCGACTTCCGGCGAGCAGAGATAGACGTTGTCGTCCTCGATGCCGGAGCGCCCCTCGAAGTTGCGGTTGAAGGTACGCAGCGAGACGGAGTTGGAAGCCGGGACGTGGCCGATGCCGATGCAAGCGCCACAGGTCGCCTCGGAGAAGTTGACGCCGGCGGCCATCATCTCGGCGACCCAGCCCTGTCGGGCGAGCAGTTCGGAGGCCTGCTTCGAGCCGGGGGCGACGATCATCTCGGTCTTCTTGTTGACCTCGCGGCCCTCGAGCATCTTCGCGGCCGGAAGGACGTCCTCGTAGGCGCCGTTCGTACAGGAGCCGACGATGACCTGGTCGACGTCGGTGCCAGCGACTTCGCTGACGGGGACGACCTTGTCCGGCATCGATGGCTGTGCGATCAGCGGTTCGAGATCCGAGAGGTCGACGACGATCTCGTCGTCGTACTCGGCGTCGTCGTCGGGCTGGAGCGGGACGTACTCGCCGCCGCGGCCGACGCGTTCTAGGTAGTCCTCGGTCTGTTCGTCGGTCGGGAAGATCGAGGAGGTCGCACCGAGTTCGGTGCCCATGTTCGTGATCGTCATCCGCTCGGGGGCGGTGAGCGTCTCGACGCCCGGCCCCGTGTACTCCAGAATCTTGCCGACGCCACCCTTGACGGTCAGGCGTCGCAGGAGTTCGAGGATGACGTCCTTCGCGGTCGCCCAGTCGGGCAGTTCGCCCTCGAGGCGGACGTTGACGACTTCGGGCATCTCGATGTAGTACGGCGCGCCGCCCATCGCGACGGTGACGTCGATCCCGCCGGCGCCGATGGCGAGTTCGCCGAGACCGCCAGGGGTCGGCGTGTGCGAGTCAGAACCCAGCAGCGTCTTGCCGGGGGCGGCAAAGTTCTCGCGGTGGACGTTGTGACAGATACCGTTGCCGGGGCGAGAGAAGTGAGCGCCGTAGGTGCCGGCAGCAGAGCGCAGGAATCGGTGGTCGTCCGTATTCTTGAAGTCGAACTGGTAGGTCTGGTGGTCACAGTACTGGGCGGCGATCTCGGTCTGGACTTCGTCCAGCCCCATCGCCTCGAACTGCAGCCAGACCATCGTTCCCGTCGTGTCCTGGGTGAGGACCTGATCGATCTCGATGCCGATCTCCTCGCCGGTTTCGAGGTCGCCCTCGACGAGGTGATCCTCGAGAATCTTCTCGGTAAGTGTTTGTCCCATAGCGTCTCCAAATCCGCTATCGGCACTGATAAAACCAGCGTGTTCTCCCGTTTTAGGCCGGCCAAACACCTGTCTCGGATGCAGCCACCGGTCACTAGATTCCTGCTGGTTCGACAGTCGAGGTGGGTCCGTGATGGCTGGGCTGGTCCGTCGGTCGTGACCGCCGCCAGTTGTCGCTGTGGCCTGTGTTCACCAGTGAGCAATGCGACAAGCTGGTCCCTGTGAGTCGTGTTCGTGGGGCGTGTACACCGTCGACAGCCTCGGTCGAACGCGATACGCTTTTGGCGATACCGGCGCCTGGTCCTGTCATGTACCGCTCGGGCGCGTTCGTGGCCGATCACGTCACGCCGACGACGGACGAACAGGAACAGCCGAACGGGGTCGACCTCACGCTCGACGTCGTCTTCGAACAGCTCGAACCGGGTCGCATCACGCGCGACGGCAAAGAAATCGGTGACCGGGTCGCCCGCCCCCTCGAGGAACTCGACGAGAAGGCGCCCGCAACGTTTTACCTCCCCGAGGGAACCTACGTCGCGCGCTACGCCGAGCAGATCAGCGTCCCCGAAGGGCACGTCGGCTTCGTCTACCCGCGCTCGTCGCTCATGCGCAATTCCTGCATGCTCAACACGGCCGTCTGGGACGCCGGGTACGAGGGTCGTGGCGAGGGACTGTTGCAGGTCCACCACGACATCGAACTCGAACGCGGCGCCCGAATCGCCCAGTTCGTCCTCGCCGAGGCCGAGCACGAGGACGTCTACGACGGCACGTATCAGGGCGAAAATCTGTAACCCGCCCGCGCGGCGACCTGACTACCCACTCGATTGCCACGCTCCCGAGTAGCCGTTCCTCGAAACTGGATCGATCGGACGCCACTCACGGCTGAACCATTGCACGACAATACGACTCGCGAGGGAAACGCTGCATGATGGTGCACACCGCACGAACCGTCGCATGATGGGGTACATCGCATGATGGCGACGACGCACGCGCTCGTCGGACTCGCGCTCGTGGCGCCGATCGCCGTCGTCGCCCCCGACGTCGCGGCGCCACTGGCGGCAGGCGCGATCGTCGGCGGTATCGCGCCGGATCTCGATCTACTCTTCACACACCGTCGAACGTTCCACTTCCCTGTCCTGGGAGCCGGCCCGGCCGCCGCGGCGATGATCGGGGCGACGATCGTCTCGACTCCGGCAGCCGTCGGTCTCGCGGCGTTTTTGACCGTCGCCTGGGTCCACGCGGTGACGGACGTCGTCGGCGGCGGGGCCGGGTTCGACCCCTGGACGAACCCGATCGATCGCGCCGTCTTCGACCACTGGCACGGCCAGTGGATCCGCCCCAGACGGTGGATTCGCTACGATGGCGCGCCCGAAGACGCCGCACTCGGGGCCCTCCTCGCGATTCCTGCCCTCGTCGTCTTCGACGGCCCCGTTCGTCCACTGGTCGCCCTCGGCCTGCTTTTCTCGGTCGGCTACGCGCTCGTCAGACGCCGACTCCCGTCCTGGATCGACGAGTAGCGGACCGGTGGATCGCGGGTTGGGCGTTTCGGGAGGGCCGTCCAGTTGTCCCGACCGGTCGGATGCATCGGAACGTTCAACTGCGTGTCGTCACGTCGTTCGAGTATGATCGACCTCGTTCTCGCGCGGATGACGCATCTTCTCGTCGCGGCGATCTGGGCCGGCAGCGTCTGTTACGTCGCGCTGTCGGTCGTCCCGGCCGCCCGCGACGGCGTGTTCACGACGACCGATCCGCTCTACACACTCTTGCGCACGCTCAAACGCATCTCCCGGGTAAGTTCGCTCGTTCTGTTGCTGACCGGTGGTCACCTTGCCGGCCGGATCTACACGAGTGAAAGTCTGGTCTCGACGACGAACGGTCAACTCGTGGTGCTCATGACGCTCCTCTGGCTCGTCCTGACCGCACTCGTCGAGATCGCCGCGAGTCGCTTCGAGACCGGCCTCGACGCGAAGCAACTTCGCGAACCGGCGCGTGACAGCCTCTTCCTGTTCCGCGCCGCAGCGCTCGTCTCGCTTGCGCTGTTACTCGTCGCCGGCGCGATCTCGGCGAACGCTGCCACGCTGCTCTAGGTGCGCGGTTGTGTCGCCAATACTGCCGTCGAGCCGGTGTCCTTCCTCCCACTGATCCTCTCACCAGTCCAGTGTCGATCTATCGTGAGCCGGTGGAATTTAACCTGATGATAGGAATATATTTTCTCCCGGCCTGATTCGAGATACCGCCGGCCCCGCCCGTTTTCGAGGCGCAACGCACCCGTTCTCACTTCTGAAATCTCCCGCGAAAGATACTTACCCGTTCGATTTCAGGTAGGTGCATGATGGGCCGTGGCAGGACACTCGGGTTGTCGGCGCTGGTCGTCGGCGCGGCAGCCCTCGTCGGATTCGCGCTTCAAGTTGGGCGAAGACGCCAGCGAGCACACGTCCAGGCCAGTATCGGAGCACGCATCGTCGAGGAGGTCCCGCAGGCAGCGACGGTCGTCGACAGTACGTCCCGTCGCCTCCAGGAGATTCCGGGCGCTACCCATGCGATCGAGCGTGCCGTCGCCAGCGACGACGACGCATCGTGGGCGGAAGTGACGTTCACCGACGAGAGCGCCTGGAGCGTCGTCGACACCCTTCGCGAGACGGTTCCGTACTACGACGGTGACGACGGCGAGTACAATGGGGTGTACGTTCGGTGGGGTGACCGAATCGTCGTGCTGGATGCGGTCGGCTGGGCCCGCCTCGAAGAGGCCGCTTACTGAGGCGCTCGTCGACTGGGGAAACCGCAACGCTCACGACAGCGGCGCATCGAGTGAGCGCCATGCAACTGGGACTGATTGGGCTCGGACGGATGGGCCAGATTGTCGCGGACCGTTGTCTCGACGCCGGTCACGACGTGGTCGCGTTCGATCTGGACGAAGACGCCGTCGCCGCGGCGGCCGACGCCGGTGCGGAGCCGGCCGACTCGGTGGCCGATCTGGCGACGCAGCTCGCGGCGACGGACGGACCCTCGTGCGTCTGGTTGATGGTGCCTGCAGGGCCAGCCGTCGACGCCGCGCTCGACGACCTGGAGTCGCACCTCGACGGCGACGACGTGGTCGTCGACGGTGGCAATTCGTACTACGAAGACTCCGTCCGGCGAGCCGAGGCCTGCCCCGCGGCCTACCTCGACTGTGGCACGTCCGGTGGCCCTGCCGGCGCCGAACTCGGCTTTTCGCTGATGGTCGGTGGGCCGGCGTGGGCGTACGAGGCGCTCGAACCCGTCTTCGACGCCGTCGCGACGGGACCCGACGGCCACGCGCGGATGGGGCCGTCGGGAGCGGGCCACTACGTCAAGATGGTCCACAACGGCGTCGAGTACGCACTCATGCAGGCCTACGGCGAAGGATTCGAACTGCTCCACGAGGGGCGATACGACCTGGACCTCGAAGCGGTCGCCGGCGTCTGGAACAACGGGGCGGTCATCCGCTCGTGGCTGCTCGAACTCTGTGAGGAGGCGTTCCGCGAGGAGGGAGCCGCGCTCGGTGACGTCGCCGATCGGATCGAGGGTGGTTCGACGGGGACGTGGACCGTGCAGGAGGGCCTCGAGCAGGAGGTTCCGGTCCCGCTGATCTACACGGCGCTCGCCGAGCGGTTCGGTTCCCGTGCGGACGACGGTCGGTTCTCCCGCAGACTCGCGAACCGGCTCCGCTACGGGTTCGGCCGTCACGAGGTCCAGCGTCGGTCCTGAATTGCGGCAGACTGTCCTGAATCGCGAACGACCGGTTCGGAACGCTACGTCCGGTCGGTCACTCGCGGACGCTCGTATTTCACAAAATTGATGGGCGGGCGACGGCAGTGTCCGGTACGTACGACCCGCCCCCGCTATCGGGGGTTCGGTACCCGCCTTCAGGTGGTCTCTCGACAGCCAGTCCGTCTCCTGCCGCCCGGTCTGCGCTCAACTGCGCCTGGTCGAGACGATCGCATCGCCTGCCGGCCACCGGACCCGGCTCGACCACCACCGCCGCCTCGCTGTGGGTACCCCCTGTGAGCCGATCGACGACTGCCCTCACGTGAGACGATGACCGACTCAGACGACTCCGACCCGACTGACGCTCCATCCGACCGTCCCGAGTCTCCGGACTCGAGTTCGGACGACGGTCGCCCGGCACCAGCCGACAGCCGACAGACTGGCCCGTCCGGCGAAGCGCCGGCGGACGCGGCAAACGGGGCCGCCGGTGAGACTGCCGGCCCGGACGCCGACGCTGGAGCCGGGGGTTCGGATCCGGCCTCGTCGTCGATCACCGAGGGGAGTCTCGTCAAGCCGCTCTTTCACCTCGCGTGGCCGATCGTCGTCATCCAGCTGTTGCAGGTCACCTACAACGTCGCCGACACGCTGTGGCTCGGTCGGCTCTCGACGGAGTCCGTCGGCGCGATCAGCCTGGCGTTTCCGCTGATCTTCCTCATGATCGCGATCGCCGGCGGCTTCACGACGGCCGGGGCGATTCTGGTCGCCCAGTACACGGGTGCCCGCGGGGAGCGATCGTCGGGACTCGTCGCGGGTCAGACGCTGTCGTTCGTCATGCTCCTCTCGGTCGTGATCGCGATCGTCGGGTACTTCTACACGCGCCCGGCGCTTTCGATCCTGCCGAGCGACCCGGACACCAAGGCGACGGTGATCCCACTGGCCGCCGATTACATGGAGGTCTTCTTCCTCGGGCTTCCGCTCGTCGGTGGGTTCTTCGTCTTCTCCGCGCTCATGCGAGGGTACGGCGACACCCGGACGCCGATGCTCGTGATGGTCGTCTCGGTCGTCGTCAACGTCGTCGCCGACCCGTTCTTGATCTTCGGGTTCGCCGACAACCCGCTGTTCGGGATGCTCGCCGGTGTCCCGGTGCTCGGGACGATCGACTTCCTCGCACTGGAAGCGACACTGTACGAGCTGACCGGTTTCACCGGCTGGGGGATCGAAGGGGCGGCGCTCGCGACCATCGGTGCGCGTGCCGTCGCGACGGCGGTCGGCGTCTACGTCCTCTTTGCCACCTCGCGCGGGCCCGATATCGAGACGAGCCACCTCGTCCCCGATCTCGACGTGATTCGTGACATCGTCCGACTGGGGACGCCCAGCATGGTCGAGCAGGCCATGTCGGCGATGGCGATGATCACGCTGACGGCGATGATCGTGACGTTTGCCCCACCGGTCGTGACGGCCTTCGGGCTCGGGAACCGGCTCATCTCACTCGTCTTCCTCCCGGCGATGGGGCTCGGCCGGGCCATCGACACGATGGTCGGGCAGAACCTGGGGGCAGATCGGGCCGACCGAGCGGCACGCGCCGTCACACTCGCCGCCTCGACCGGTGCCGGCGTGATGCTCCTCGTCGCGGTCGTCGCGCTGGCGTTTACGGAACCGATCGTCTCGGTGTTCATCGGCCCCGACGTGCAAGACGCCGCGATCGTGGAGGCCCTGGGTGTCGAGTACGTCCGTACCCGAACCGTCGAGTTCGCGTTTATCGGCGTCTCACAGGTAGTTCTCGGCGGGTTCCGCGGGGCAGGGAACACGAGGACCGCGATGGTCATCTCGATGCTCACCCTCTGGGTTGGTCGGGTCGTCAGCGTCTTCGTCCTCGCGTTCAACTGGTCGGTGACGGTTCCCGTCGTCGGGATCACGATCAGTGCGTTCGGCCTCGGCGCGACTGGCATCTGGATCGGGATGGCCCTCGGGAACGTCGTCGGCGCACTCGTCGGGGTCGCCTGGTTCAGCCGTGGCACGTGGCGAGAGAAGTACATCGACGACCCGGGAGAGCCGGACAGTGGGTCCGGACAGCCCGCAGCCGTCTCGGCCGGTGACGAATAGCAATAAGCTGTCCCGGGTGATCCACAACCCAACTGGCGACACGGTCCCGAAATCGAACATATTCGCCCCACTCCCACTGACCGGGAATCGCCCCCGCTTTTGAACGGGTTTCGATACCAACCTGTGACTGGAGAACCTATGCACGATGCTACAAACCGACGGACGGTGCTGAAGGCGACTGGTGCGTCGCTCGCGGCTGTGACCCTGGCAGGCTGTGGCAGTAGCGACAACGGGAACGGAGACGGCTCGGGTGGCGACGACAATACCGGCGGTGGCGACGAGTACGAGATCGAGCCCGGGACGGAGATCATGTTCGCCGGGCTGACGAGCCACTGGGAGGGTAACGCGCCGCCGGAGATCGAGGGCACGCAGAACCCGACGCTGGTGTTGACCGAGGGCGAGACGTACACGATCGGGTGGGACGAGGGCAACGGCGCGGGCCACAACATCGAACTGCGCGACGACAGCGGCTCGGTCGTCGACGGCCTGGAGACGGATCTCGCGATGGAACCGGGCGACGACCAGATCCTCGAGTTCGAGGCGACCAGCGAGATCACGACCTACCGCTGTCAGCCCCACTCGGGCATGGAAGGCTCCATCGTCGTCGAGTAAGCGACTGCGATAGATCGTCTTTTGTTCCGTTCCGTCACTGCGGTAGCACGTACGCTCCGAAGGCGGTGAGTCCGACCAGCCGTCCGTGACGAGGCCGATCGATACAGGTACCGAGCCGTGGCTCGAACGAGAGCGCATCGTCAGCGATCGCGGATTCGGACCAAGAATCGCGTTCATCACAAGGATCATACCTGTTCCCCACACAGTTTCGGCCACGGCAGTGATACCGTGACCGAAACACGCGAATACAGAGCCGACTATCCCGAGAAGACGCTGTACATTCCCGGCCCGACCGAGGTCCGCGAGGACGTCGCCGAGTCGATGTGCGAACCCATGTTCGGCCACCGCATGGATCGCATGACGGACCTCTATACGACGATCGTCGAGGACACGAAGGACTTCCTCGACACCGACAACGACGTGATCGTCCTCTCCGGGTCCGGGACGGCGTTCATGGAGAGTGCGATCCAGAACCTCGTCGACGAACACGTCCTCTGTACGACCTGCGGGAGTTTCTCGGAGCGACAGGCGAACGTCGCCGAGCGTCTCGGCAAATCGGTCGACACCCTCGAATACGAGTGGGGCAAGGCGGTCAAGCCCGAGGACGTTCGCGACCGACTCGAGGTGAGTGACACCGACTACGACGTCGTCACCTGCGTGATGAACGAGAGTTCGACCGGGGTCCGGAACCCGGTGGAGGCGATCGGCGACGTCGTGTCCGAGTACCCGGACACGTACTTCGTCGTCGACGCCGTCTCCTCGCTGGGCGGCGACGCCGTCGACATCGACGCCCACGGGATCGACGTCATCTTCACCTCCGTCCAGAAGGCTTTCGCCATGCCGCCCGGCCTCGCGGTCTGTGTCGTCAGCGACGACGCCTACGAACGCGAGGTCGCATCCGACTCGGCCGCGTGGTACGGTGGCTTCCAGCGCACGATCGACTACTACGACCGCAAGGGCCAGACCCACTCGACGCCGGCCATCCCGATCATGCTCGCCTACCACACACAGATGAAGCACATGCTGGACGAGGGCCACGACGCCCGCGACCAGCGCCACCGCGAGATGGCCGAGTACACCCGCGAGTGGGCCCGCGAGCACTTCGCACTGTTCCCCGAGGAAGGCTACGAATCCCAGACGGTGGCCTGTATCGAGAACACCCGGGGAATCGACGTCGCCGAGACGATCGAAACCGTCTCCGAGGAGTACGACATGGTCTTCTCCAACGGCTACGGGTCGCAACTCGGCGAGCAGACGTTTCGAATCGGCCACATGGGCGAACACGATGTCGAGAGCATCCGGGCGCTGACCGATGCGATCGAGGACGTGGCTGAACTATAGTCGAACTGAATCCGTCGTCAGATCACCCGGCGTAGGAACTCTCGCCGACGACCTGGACGAATTCGCCGCGGCCGGTCGCGGTCGACTCGTCGAATTCGGTGATTCGCACCCGAATCTGCACGTCGACGTGCTCCGGCCCGACGCCCTCGACGTAGAGACGGGTGTCGCCGATGTCCGCGACGCCCATGCCCGTGGATTCGGTGGGCGTCTCCGTGTCGTTCTCGGCTCCCGTCGCCGTGGCTGTATCCGCGGTCGAGCCATCGCCATCGCCGGCGTGCTCGTCGTAGCGATGGACGAAGACGTTTACCTCCGAGCCCACCGTGAGCGACGGCGTCGACGTCCGGAACGTCCATCCGGCGAGGTACTTTTCGAGGAAGCTCATACGCGCGACACCTCCGTGGACTCGCGGTCGATAGTGTACTCACGACCGAAGCCGGTGATCGCCGCGAGGACGAACACCGCCACGAGCAGCCAGCCGTGGAAGACGTAGGGGACGACGTCGATCGGATTGATGACCATCGCGTCGGTGAAGAAATCGAAGTCGGCGGGTAACTCCTGCATCGTCGTGAAGCCGACGAGGACGCCGCCGGACCACGGGAAGATGTAGCCGAGCGCGGACGTTTGTGCGTCCAAGATATTCGCCCGGCGGTAGCCGTTGATGTTGAACCGCTCGCCGACTTTGGAGATGTACGGCCCGATGGCGACCTCGGCGGCGGTGTTGATCGTGATCGTCGCGTTGATGAGCGCCGCCGAGCCGACCATCGTCAGCTCCGCGTTGCGCACGTTCGTCGCCAGACTGTCGAGCGACCAGTCGAGGACCGCCTGGAACGCCCCGCCGCGGATCATGATCTGGGCCGCCGCGATGATGAACAGGACGAGGATCGAGAGCGTGAAGAAGCCGGCCGCGCCCTCGACGAGGCTGCCGGTCACCTCGGCGCTCCTGTCCAGCTGGGGGTCGAATGTCTCGACGATCGGGAGTGGTTCCAGGAGCTCGGCTCCGGGCGCATTGTCGGGCGCCTCGAAGGTGAGCATCGTACCTGCGGACGCGAGTCCGAGGGTCAGGTTCGCGACGACGGCGACGACGATCCCCCAGGAGATCGCCTCGACGATGTGGCGACCCACGACCGCGGTGACGATCACCACCCCCATCGAGAGCAGGTGGACCAGCCCGACCGCGTTCGTCGCATCTCCCAGAATCGTCTCCGCGTTTCCGGCGATGTCCGCACCGCTCATCATCGACCCCGCGACCACGTACCCGATGAACGCGACGATCGCAGCGACGATCGCGTACTTGAACCGCGAGGCGACGACGCCGCCGATGTCCGAATCCTGCGTGACGGCGCTGACGATGGTCGTGTCGCTGACCGGTGCCAGATTGTCGCCGAAGATGGCCCCCGAGAGGATGGCGCCGAACAGCAGGACGGGGTTCGCCCCGAGGACGAGGCCCGCCGGGAAGAACAGCGAGACGAACGCGATCGTCGTCCCGTAGCCGGTGCCGATACCGGTCGCGAGCAGCGCCGCAAGGACGAACGTGATCGCGGGCACGAGCGTGCCCGTCACACCGGCCGCCTCGGCGAACCAGAGCAGGCCGCCCACGAACTGACCTGCCTGTAGCGTCTCCGCGAACATGCCCGCCCAGACCCAGGCGACGATCGCCGTCACCGCGACCGGCTGGGTCATCCCTTCGAAGATCGTGCTCGCGTAGCCGCGCCAGGAGCCTTTCACGAAGAACATCCCGGCGATCAGCCCGATGAGAATCCCGAGGACGAGCCCACGCTCGCTCGAGATCCGTAAGAATGCGGTCTGGAAGATCGCCCACACGATGAAGAAGAGGATCGGCACCGCGCTCATCCCACGACCGCCGTAGAACTCGATCTCTTCACCTCCGACCGAGTCGGAGAGTTCGTCCGGAAACGATTCACCCCCGTTGTCGCTCATATTACCACTCACGCGTGACTCACAACCGTGACTATTGATCATGTTCTACATATATTCTGTGCTGGTTTTCTGTCAGAATCGATGTTTTAGGCCGCTCCGACGCCAGTGCGGCGAATCCCGGGTAACCAGCGATGACTGATGGGACCGGCGAATTCGGATGCGCCCGGTTGACGCGCCATGTGATCCTCACCGCGAGCGAAGCGTGGTTCGGAGGTCGAAGGCCGAGAACCACGGACGGCGAACGGCAGGGCCGTGAGCCGAGCGAGCGGGCCGACGACCGACCGAGAAGCCGCGCGAAGCGCGGCTGGCGGGGAGGGAGGAGTGCTTTTCATCGAAGCTAAGCGGAAGCTTCGCTTCCGCGAGGTCCAAAAGAGCCTCCGGCTCTTTTGAGGATTTTTCCGAGAGCGCGGCTACGCCGCGCCCGTGGTTCGAAAGGCGCTTTGCGCCTTTCGTCATCACGAGAGAGCTCCGCTCTCTCGAACGACAGAGAAAAAGTTCGGGTTACTGAATATGGCCCTCGCGCCGGAGTTGATCGGCGTCGGCCTTCTCGTAGCGCCAGGTGATGTCGGCCTTCTCGTCCTGCCAGTCCCACGGCGAGACGAGGACGACGTCGTCCTCGCGGATCCAGATGCGCTTTTGCATCTTGCCCGGAATGCGGGCCGTTCGTTCCGTTCCGTCGGCACAGCGCACTTTGACCCGGTTCGCCCCCAGCATGTCCGTGACGGTCGCGAACACCTCGTCGTCGTCAGGCATTCGGAGGTTCTTCCGACCGCCCTCCTCGTCACTCATGGGCAGCGGTTCGTGTCGGAGGCGTTTAACTGTTAACGGTTGTTCCGAGCGTGGTGGGCGCCTTTCTGTGCCCGGGCCGTTGCCGATCGGAATCGAATCAGCGTCTTTATTCGTCAGGCCCGGCCACTCGGCGTATGATCGATAAGCTCGGAATGAGCGGACTGGCCGGAATCGTGCTGCTACTCGCTGGTCTCGGTTTCATCGGCCTGTACTACTGGCAAGTGGCGGTGGGCCTCGCACTGGTACTCGTCGGCATCGCGCTGATCGCGAAGGGACTCATCACCTCCGTGATGCAGTCGTTCGGAATGTTCTAAACCGGTTTTGCGAACCGCGGCCGTTCGGTCGGCGAGCTCGCGTCGCTCACGCCTCGTTGTCGCCCGCGCGATGCTCGCTGATGACGCGATCGACCATAGACGCCTTGCGTTCGCGCTTTCGTTCACGCGCTCTGGTGCGCCAGTCATCGATAGCCGCTTCGACGTCGTCTTCGCGGGCGACGGCGAGTTCGTCGACTTCCTGCATGGCGACGTCGTCCGCGGGGGCGACCGGAATCTCGGCGTCGAAGAGGATGCGATCGGCGACCTCGGAGAGGCCGCCCTTGGCTCGCAAGACGACGCGCGGGTCGTACTCGGCGAGTGCGGTCGCTGTGGATCGACCGGCGCCACTCGCGTCTCGGAGGAAGACGACGTCGTCGGGGGCCAGTCCGTAGGCTTCGTCGGCCTCGCGGATCGCGTCCCGAGTGAATTTCTCGATCACTTTGACGGGGACCAGCCCCGCCTTCTTCGCCGAGACGTCGGCGAAGTTCGAGTGATCGAGTTTCCAGAGCGCCTTCATCCGATCGACCTTGTCTTCGAGCGCCGCGGCCTCTTCGCGGGCGTCGTCACGCTCACGTTCGAGCTGATTCGCCCGCCGCTTCAGCCGGGTGACCTCGCGATCGGTCCGGACCTCTCTGCGGGCTTCGCTCCGTGCCGTCTCGAGGTCGGCTTCGAGCGAGTCGATGCGTTCGTCGCGCTCGGCTACCTGTCCTTCGAGCTCCGCGACGTGGTCCTGGAGGCGATCGACCTGGTTTTCGAGCTGGCGGATCCGTTTTTCCTCGGGCGTGAGTTCTCGCGGCTCGTGGGTCTCGTCAGGCTCTTCGGGTTCGGCGTCGTCCTGAAGGTCCGCCAGGACCGCCTCGACGGACTCCTCGCCGGCGACGACACGGTCGATGACGACGCCTCGATCGACGCCCGGTGGCACCTTCGCGGCGATCCGCTCGAACTGATCTTCGTGGGCGTCGGCGGCGAAGAGGGCGGCTGCCAGGGCGTCGCGCTGGTGATCGTCGTCGTAGGGGTGCTCGCGAGTGCGGTGTTGCTTCTCGTCGATCGCCAGATCGCGTTCGGGCGTCCAGGCGGCGGCGTCGAAGCTCCGCCGGAACGACTCGACCGTCTCGGGGATCGGCGTCACGTCTGCGGCGACGACGACCGGCCGGCCGCGCTCGACGATCCACTCGATCACGTCGGCGGTGTCGCTCGTTCGCGAACTCCAGACGTCGTGGACCTGCCCGTCGAGCGAGACGACGGCGACCGCGGTCGTCGTCCCGGGATCGATCCCCACCACGACGTACTCTAGGCGTTTGGCGAGCGGGCGGAACTCGATGCCGTCGCGGCGCTCACGCTCGATCTCGACGCGAACGTCGCCCGAACGCGCCGCCGAGACGGGAATGTCCTCGGGTCGGGCCTGGACGGTGAAGACGGCGTTGGCGAAGCCGCCGTAGGCCTCGCGGACCTCGCGCTCGTAGTCGATGTTCGCCTCGTCGAGTTCGGATTCGACCTCGCGAGCGCGCTTCTTGACGGAGCCGTGAATCCGTCGCGTATAGCGGTCCTCGCTCCAGCCGCCGCTGCCGGTCGAACGCCCGCGTGAGACCTTCACCTCGGTCGTGTCCGTAAAGGCGGAGACCTCCTGGCCGACGTTGTGCGCGGCGAGCCTGGCCGCGGCCTCGGCTTCCTGCATTGGATCGGACCCGTACGGAATCCCGTGGCGGCTGGCGACCCGGGAGAGGGGCTCCGGGCGCTCGTCGCCGGTCACCTGGACGAGCCTGGTCTCCGCCGGGAGCGAGCCCAGAAAGTGGATGAGGGCGTCCTTGTCCGCGGCGAGTTCGTACATGTTGTCGGTAGCCACGATCGCCGGTTCCCGACCGGCGATGAGTCGCCGTAGCTTCCGATGTGAGACCACGTCTCGCTCGACGCCGTCGTCGGTCAGCACCACGAGCGCGTAGGAGGCGTCACCCCGGACGTCCCCCTGGTGGACGTCGACGCCGAAGACGACCGAATCGAGCGCACTCGTTCGCGTGTGCACATCCGATGGTAGGGCCGGACCGCGTATAAATCCGACGCGGGTGCGGAAATCTGCCGGGAGCAACTGACAGTCCGTGTCTGGGTGACCCGTTCAGGCGTCCGGGTACGGAATCTCGATCTCGGTCCCGTCGTCGGGCAGGGAGACGTCGTCGGCGTCGCCCGAGAACGTCTCGCGGGCCTCCGCGAGGTGGGCGGCGGGATCGCCGGCGTATCGCGAGGAGAGGTGGACCAGCGCCAGCCGTTTCGCACTGGCCCGGTTGGCGATCTCGGCGGCCTGCCGGGCCGTCGAGTGGGCGGTGTCGGCGGCCCGCTCGGCGCGGTCGTCGGCGAAGGTCGCGTCGTGGATCAGCAGGTCCGGCTCGTCGGCGATCTCGACCGTCCGCGCCGTCGGGCGGGTGTCACCGGTGTAGACGAGACTGCGCCCTGGTCGCGGCTCGCCGACGACCTGTTCCGGTCTGACCACGGTCCCGTCGTCGAGCTCGACCGGCTCGCCCTCGTGGAGCTGCGAGAACTTCGGGCCGACCGGCACGCCGAGTTCCTCCGCGCGCTCGCGGTCGAATCGGCCCTTGCGCTCGTCTTCGACCAGTGCGTAGCCGACCGACCGGGTGTCGTGATCCGTCCGAAAGGCACGGACCTCGTACTCGTCGCCGCGGGAGACGACGTCGCCGTCGTCGACGTCCGCGATCTCGACGGGAAACGAGATGTGCGCATCGAGTGAAAACGCCAGTTCGCGTACCTGGCGGCGCGTCCCTCGTGGCACGTGAATCCGGAGTTTCCGCTCGCGGTCGTTGAAGTCCATCGTCTGCAAGAGACCCGGGATCCCGAGGACGTGATCGCCGTGAACGTGCGTGACGAACAGCTCGGAAATGTCGAAGCCGGTCCCATAGCGCATGAGTTGGCGCTGGGTTCCCTCGCCGGCGTCGAAGAGCAGCGAATCCCCTTCCCGGGCGACGAAGATCGAACACGGATTGCGGGCGACCGTCGGTATCGCCCCGCTGGTCCCGAGGAACGTCACGCGTAACGACATCAGTACGTGGTCGGATACAGGCGCCTAAACCCCCTTCGAAACCGCCCCGTCGTTTGGCACAGCCCGTCGATTTCGCCCCATTCGTCCACGATGGAAACAGCTATCGAAATTCGGGACGAAGCATGAGTAAAGTACGTCCAGCACGTAGGAATCCGTACGACACCACTACATGTCTCCGTCCACCTCGCTCGGTCGTCTCAAACTGGTTGTCGCCGTGTTGATCGCCATCGCCATCGTGGTGGGGGCCGGGCTGGTGGTCGGACAGGCTCCCGAACTCTTCGGCGCCGAGGTCGCGCAGGAGCCCGAAGCCTCACTCACGTTCGACTCGCAAGAATCCGACGGCCAGTCGGTCGTCGTCTCGTCCGTCTCACTCTCTGAGGGTGGGTTCGTCGTCGTGACCGACGAATCGGGAACCGTCGTGGGCGTGTCGGAGCACCTCTCAGAGGGGAGTCACGACAACGTCTCCGTCGAGGCGACTGCGGAGGCAGACGGCTCTCTCTATGGGAGCCTGACGGCAACCGCGCACATAGACAGTAGCGACGACGGCGAGTTCGACCCGCGAGACGAGGACGGTGAGAGTGACCGCCCCTACGTCGTCGACGGCTATCCCGTCTCCGAGACGGCGTCGGTGACGGCCGTCGAGCGCCCCGACGACGTCGAACGCTCGTTCGTCGTCACGTCACTGTCGGGTCCGTCGGAGGGCCGGACCAGCGAACCGGTCGAGTTCGTCGCGGAGATCCGTAATCCGACGGCGAACGAACTCCGCCAGCACGCCGAGTTCCGCGTCGACGGCGATCTCTACGAGCGAAAGGTGTTCTCACTCGCTGCGGACGAGACGCGCGAGGTCACCTACGAGGTCGGTCTGGCCGACATCGGCAATGGCTCGCACACCTACGGCGTCTACACCGAACGAAACGGGACGCTAGACGAAATCGACGTCGAGTACGACGGACCGGCCCACGTCACCGTCGAGAACGTCTCGACGTCGGAACTGGTCGTCGAGGCGGGCGTCCCCGAGGGCGGCTACGTCGCCGTCGAGGACGACAACGGCACGCGGCTGGCGACCAGCGATCGTCTCTCGCCAGGCGTCCACGCGGACGTCGAGCTCGACGTCGGCAACGTCACACCCGGTTCGAACCTGACGGCGATCGTCTACCGCGACGACCCCGCCGCGGGTGCGGAACCGGCCCCGTACGAACTCGGCGACAATCCGGTTCGGGCAACGGTACAGGTCCCGGAGGCCGAGACGGACTGAGTTCGTCGACCTGGCTCACCGCCGAGGTAGCACTCGATCGCGGTCCGAACGCGACGCCAACCGACCGATTCTTACGGTGGCTTCCCCTAGCCCGCATCGATGGACGCGCCGCTGTGGACCGAGGCGTACGCCCCCACGCTCGCGGAGCTCCCGCAGGACGACGCTCGCGAAACGCTGGGTCAGACCGTCGAAGAACCCCTGAACCTGATTCTACAGGGGCCGCCGGGAAGCGGCAAGACCGCATCCGCCCGGGCGCTGGCCCGCGAAACGCACGACAACCCGGATTCGGACCTGATCGAGATCAACGTCGCCGACTTCTTCGGCCGGACGAAGACGGAGATCAAAAACGATCCCCGCTTCGAGGGTTTCCTCGTCGGCCGCTCGGACATGTCCAAACGGGATATGATCAACCACGTCTTGAAGGAGTCGGCGAGCTACGCGCCCGTCGCCGGCGACCACAAGACGCTCTTGCTCGACAACGCCGAAGCCGTCCGCGAGGACTTCCAGCAGGCGCTGCGCCGGATCATGGAGCAACATCACCGGACGACTCGCTTCATCGTCACGACACGCCAGCCGACGAAGCTGATCCCGCCGATCCGCTCGCGGTGTTTCCCCGTGACGATGCGGGCGCCGACGAGCGAGGAGATCGTCTCGGTGCTCGAACCGATCGTCGAGGCCGAGGGCGTCGAGTACGACGCCGACGGGCTGGAGTTCGTCGCCGGCTACGCCGGCGGGAACCTCCGCGAGGCGATCCTCGCGGCCCAGACGACCGCCGTCGACGCCGGCGAGATCACGATGAGCGCGGCCTACGAGGTCCTCGGAGAGGTCGGGCTCGACGACGAGATCGACGGGATGTTAGACGACGCCGAGGCCGGCGCGTTCACGGACGCCCGGAAGACGCTCGACGACCTCCTCGTCGACGAAGGGCTGGACGGCCAGGAAGTGCTCGACGCGATCCTCGAACAGGGTCGCAAGCGCTACCAGGGCGAGCGCCTCGCCGAACTTCATCGCCTGGTAGCAGACATCGAGTTCGACATGCAGGAAGGAACCAGCGATCGGATTCACGTCTCGCACCTGCTGGCGGAACTCGGTCGGAAAGCCTGACGATCCTGGAGGCGGGTTGTAGAGTTTTACATCGCGAACAGCGGTGCCACCGTCGACCGGTACGGACGGGACACCAGCCACTCGCTGGCATGTGCGGCGCCAGCATCGTCCTGGTTGGCCATGTTCGGCGCCATTCTATTACCCCGACCGGACGTGGGTCCGGTATGCCGACGCTTCTCGAGACCCGCATTCGGAATCGATTTCGGGTCGAACCGCACCACGCGAACAGCCTGGGGACGCTCCACGGCGGCAATTTGATGCGGTGGCTCGACGAGGTGGGGACGATGGCGGCGACGCGCTTCGCCGGCGAGCCCTGCGTCACGGCTGGCGTGACCGAGCTCGCCTTCGAGCGCCCGCTTCACGTCGGTGACACGGCCCTGATCGAGGCCTACGTCTTCGACGCCGGCGAGACGAGCGCCGAGGTCGCACTCCGGGCCTGGCGCGAGAACCCGCGGACGGGCGACACCGAACGAACGACGGCCTCATCGTTCACGTTCGTCGCGATCGACGAGTCGGGGAAGACCGTCTCCGTCCCCGATCTCGACGTCGAAACCGACGAGGGAGCAACGCTACGCGAGCGGGCGCGCTCGAGATAACAGTCGTTCTCGAATGTCGTCTCGAACCGCGCGCTTTTCTTGGATCGATTCCGCTCAGAATCTCGGTCTCCGGGCCCAATTCGTCGCGTTCGCTGATCCTCGTCAGTCGAGGCTGTAGTCCTCGAGCGAGTGGTAGTGTTTCCACGCGCCGATGACCTCGTCGGTGTCAAACTCGAGCGTGCCGTCGACGAGCTCGAGGGTCACCGTGTCTTCTTCGATCTCCGTGTCGTGGAGGTGCAGTTCGATCTGGGCGTCGAAGTCCGAGACGTTGACCATCAGCTCGCCGTTCTCCTGGAGTCGCTCGCGTAGTGTTTCTGCTTCCATTGCGTCCGCATATTGGCGAACGAACCAAAAAAAGCCACACCGGGTCCCCGGAACGCGAGAACGGGCATTTACTCTCACGAGGGAGCGTCTGCGGGGCCGAGTACCAGCACGTACCGCGTCAGCGAGCGGTGGACGCGGCGTTCGAAGGCCGCCTCGATCGTCCAGCCGGCCGCGCGCGCCTCCGTGGCCCACGACCGATCCGCGACGAGGACCGCCCGATCGGCGACGCGACGCGACTCCGAGAGCGCACCCGACACCAGATCCGAGAGCCGATGGGTCTCGATCTTCGACTGGCGGCCGTAGGGCGCGTCGAAGACGACGGCGTCGACAGCGTCGTCGGGAAGCGGGAGTTGGGTCCCGTCGCCGCGCGCGACGAACCAGTCGCCGCGCTCGACGCCGACCGGTGACGGCGCCTCGCGGTCGAGGAAATGCGTCAAGTTCTCGCGCGCGCCCCGAACCATCTTCGACTGGGCGTCGGTCCCGATCACGTCGGCGCCGAGCAGGCCCCCTTCCACGAGGACGCCGCCGGTGCCACACATCGGATCGAGGATCGTCGTCCCCGGTCGCGCGCCGGCGAGATTCGAGATCGCGCGTGCGAGCAACGAATCCATGCTCCCCGGCTGGAAGAACGGCTTGTCCGTCGGTCGACGCTCGCCGAAGTCGCGAACGCTCTCGGCGGCGAGCCAGCCGAGCGCGCAGACGGATTCGGATTCAGTTGGCGCGTCCGTGTCGTCTTCCCGTGTCGCTGTTTCGCCCGCTGCGCCCGGTCCGTTTTCTCGCGCGTCCGCCGCGTCGGCTGCGATCGCTCCCGTCGAGAACGCCACGCGAAGCTCGTGGTCCGGCGTCTCGAGATCGACGTCGAAGCCGCGATCGACCAGTACCTGTCCGAGCGCCCGCTCGGCCGCGGCGGTGTCGACGCCCGTCGTCCCCTTCACGTCCGTCGCGCGGACGGCGACGCTTCCCTCGCGGTCGAGAGGTGCCGCCTCAAGCAACGCGCGAGCGCTCGCCGGGTCGGCGTCGGTGTGTCCGACGAGTTCGCTCGCCCGGTGCGTGTAGGCGAGCCCACGAATTCGTTCGGGGACGATGGTGGACGCCACCGCGAGCCCCGGTGCGAGTGGCTCGACGTCGACGGCGGCGCTTCGGGCTTCCTGGGCCGCGAACGCGTCGTCTTCGCCGCCGAGTTCGAGCAGGTACACACACGAGCGTGACGGTGCGCGCGCTATGAGCGTACCGCTTTCCCCGAGCACACCCTCGATTCACCAGTTTCGACGCCGCTTCGGAACCCGCCGAAACCGCCGCGATAGCGGCTGTCGGTCCGATCCTCGCTTTTCGAATTCGGTCGCCAACGCTGACTAATCAGTGGGCGGTACCAACCTTTATAAAGGTTAAATACGTCTTTTTAAGCGACCAATGACGGATCCGAAGGACACCATCAACATCGAGAACGTGGTGGCGTCGACCGGTATCGGGCAGGAACTCGACCTCCAGAGCGTCGCGATGGACCTCGAGGGGGCCGACTACGACCCCGAGCAGTTCCCCGGTCTCGTCTACCGCACCCAGAATCCCAAGTCCGCTGCACTCATCTTCCGCTCCGGGAAGATCGTCTGCACCGGCGCCAAGAGCACCGACGACGTCCACGAGAGTCTGCGCATCGTCTTCGACAAGCTGCGCGAACTCCAGATTCAGGTCAACGAGGACCCCGAAATCGTCGTCCAGAACATCGTCACCTCGGCCGACCTCGGGCGCAACCTCAACCTGAACGCGATCGCGATCGGGCTGGGCCTCGAGAACATCGAGTACGAACCCGAGCAGTTCCCCGGCCTCGTCTACCGCCTCGACGAGCCAGAAGTCGTCGCGCTGCTGTTCGGCTCCGGCAAGCTCGTCATCACCGGCGGGAAGCGACCCGTCGACGCCGAACACGCCGTCGACAAGATCGTCTCCCGGCTCGAGGACCTCGGCCTGCTCGAGTAGGCCCCTCGACGGTCGGCACAGTGCGCCCGAGATCCTTCTCTTCCGCTCGACACTGCTGGCCGCTGGGTCTCGGCTGGCCTCACCCCTCGTCCGGTTACCGTGAGAACACCGTTCTCACGAGCCTTCGCGGGTGAACCGAGTCAGAGACTTGCAAACGTGGGCCGGCCGGGAATTGAACCACGCCCAGACGTTCCTGCTCGCTTCGCTGTGCGGGCTGCGACTGGTCTCATTCAATTCCCATTGTAACGCATTTGCTCGTCACCGTCGTTCCTCGCAAAAGTGCGCCGGCCGGGAATTGAACCACCTGAAGACGGTCGCTCACGCTGTTCGCGCTGCGTCTCCCGTACTTCAATTCCCTCGATAGCGCATCCGCTCCTCACATTCGTTCGTCGCAGGATGCGCCGGCCGGGAATTGAACCCGGGCTATTAGCTTGGGAAGCTAATGTCCTACCACTGGACCACCGGCGCACACGTCACTTCGTTCCTCGTGCCCCGAGGTTTGCAAATCCGACGGATTCGCTCACCACCGGCGCGCTCCCACGTCGACGTATGGCGGTCATCCCTCTTGAACGAACCGCTTCCGCGACGATCGGTCCGGCGGCGTGACCGTCAGGCTACCTGTCGACTGCGAACACCATTGATGCTGCGCGTTGGAGACGGGGTCATGCGTCGTAGAGACTATCTCTCCTGTATCGGTGCTGTGGGGATCGGCGGCGCCGGCGCGGTCGGCTCGGACCGCGCCGGGGCACCTCCGTTGCAGTCGATCGAACGGGTGGGTTCGTCGGAGGAGGTCACCGTGACACCGGACTCGGCGATGTTGTTCGAGGTCGCCGTCTCGGACGATATCGACCCGGCCGACGTCGATTGGGAACTCGGTGACCTGTCCGGCGGTCCCCTCCTCGACCTGTCGTACGCGACCGGAAACGCCACCAGGTCTGCCCGGTTCGAGGAACCAGGCTCGTACACGATACGCGCCAGTCACGACGGGACAACCGTCGAATGGGCAGTGACGGCGGCCGAAGACGGCCGCGACCCCCCGCGGATCGACTCGCTGTCGACGAGGCCCGGCCCCGACGAGACGATCGGCGTCGCCGATTCCGTGGAGATCGTCGCGGACGCGCTCGACGACGCGGGCGACCTGGAGCGCCTCGTCTGGGTCGAGGGACGAAACTACACCGTCGTCGACATCCACGAGATCGAGGGCGAATCGGACACGACGACGCTCTCGATTGACGAGGCACCCCACTGGATCCAGTACGGGTATCCGACCGTGGCGTACCCCATCTGTGCGGATGGTCGACTCGGCGAGGGGGCCACCAGCGACGGGCCATCCGTCCGCCAGCCGTTCGCGCTCGAACTCGTCGAGACCAACGCCCCTGTGGCCGCCGGCGACCGATTCACGGCGACGGTCTCGGTCGCGAACGTCGGCGACATGATGATGGTCGGACCGAACACGCAGGACATCCGCCTCGTCGTCGGCGACGAGGTGGTCGACAGCCAGTCAGTAACGCTGGACTGGAACGAGTCGACGACGATCGAACTCGGCTACGCGACCTACCCCGTCGAGCGGGACGTCACGTTCCCGATCCGTGTGGCGTGTGCGGACGATGCGGTGACCCGGGAGATTCACGTGACGGCCAACGATGGCGCCGACGATTGATCGCTCATCATTTCGCTCGTGTGTCCGGGCCACCAGCGTTGCGTTCCACCTTAGTCCCGGTGTTCGGAGCGAAACAAGAGTACCAAATTCGGCGGTGGGTACCCTTCACTGCTGTACCGAGGTGAGTGGACGGCGGCTCCGGTCCACCTCGGATCACGTGACGTCCTGAGCCGTTGCTTGACGAATGTGGCTGAACCCACCGTAACTTGAACGTTCACTGTCGAATTACCGAGATCCGGTTCCTTATCGGTCATTCGTCCACGGATTTCGCACTGACCGAGGCTATTTGGTCGCTGCCGGGTAATGAGCGGCCATGATCGATCTTCGATTCGCCGCGGACGAACTCGAGACGTGGCGCGAACACATCGTCGATTTCGTTCGCGATCAGGTCGACGCCGCGGGCGTCGACGGCGCCGTCCTCGGCCTCTCCGGTGGGATCGACAGCACACTGACCGCGTACCTGGCGACGGAGGCACTGGGATCCGAGAACGTCCACGGGCTCGTCTTGCCCGCCCGCGTCAGCGCCGACGAGCACATGAGCGACGCCGAACGCGTCGCCCAGGACCTGGAGCTGCCCTACGACGTCTTCGAAGTCGAACCCGTCGTGGACGACCTTCTCTCGGCCTATCCCGAAGCCGAGGGCGACCATCGGGCGGTCGGCAACGCTCGCGCTCGCGTGCGAGCGGTGTTCAACTACCTCGTCGCAAACCACGAGAATCGGCTGGTGTTGGGTACCGGCAATCGCAGTGAGGCCGCCGTCGGCTACTTCACCAAGTACGGCGACGGCGCCGTCGACTGCCACCCGATCGGGAACCTCTACAAGGCCCAGGTGCGCCAGCTCGCCAGTCACGTCGGCGTCCCGGACGATCTCGTCGAGAAGACCCCGACCGCCGAACTCTGGGCCGGCCAGACAGACGAGGAAGAACTAGGACTCACCTACGACACGCTCGACGCCATCCTGGCGACCCACGTCGACGGCCCCCTCTCGATCGCGGCGACGGCGCGCGAGCTCGACGTCGACGAAGAGACGGTCGAACACGTTCGCGCGCTGTACGAAGCGAACGAACACAAGCGATCGGCGCCGCCGGCACCCAGGCCGATCGAGTGAGACGATTGTCGGATACCTGGAACGCCAGGGAGAAGCAGGCTCACGTCTTCGCCGTCACTCGCGAAGCGCTCGAACGTCGTCCCGGTGGCGCTCGACGGACTCGCCGAACGCAACTGCTTCTCGCTGTTCTTGCGTGGAGAGAGTGTCACGATCTCGAATGCGGTCGGCGAGGATCGCCATCGTCTCCAGCGGATTCTCGGCCAGCGTCGTCGCGACCGCCATCGGATCGTCGACGATGCGGCTGACCAACCCCATCCGGCGGGCCGTCTCGGCGTCGATCGTTCGCCCGGACAGCGCGAGATCCATGGCGTTTCCGTCGCCGACGATGCGTGGGAGTCGGACGGTTCCGCCCCAGGCGCCGAAGAGACCGAAGGTGACGCCGGGTTCGCCGAACGTCGAGCGCGGTGTCGCCACTCGGAGGTCACAGGCCAGCGCGAGCTCGAGGCCGCCGCCCATCGCCGGGCCGTCGATCGCGGCGACGACGGGCGTCTCGCAGTCTTCGATCGTCCGCGCGACGCGCTGGCCCAACCGGGCGAAGTCCGCGCCCGTCTCGCGGTCGAGTTCGGCGACCGCGTCGAGATCCGCACCGGCGCAGAACGCCTCGCCGGCTCCCTGGAGGGCGACGACGGCGACGGCCTCGCGTTCGTCGGCCGCTTCGATGGTGCTCGCGAGGTCCTCAAGCCCCGCGGGTGTGAGCGCGTTGCGCGCCGTCGGTCGGTTCAGGACGACCCGCACCACCCCCGTATCGGCTTCGGCAGTTTCGATCATACGTCGATCCTGTGGGCACTTTCCAAAGGTCTTTGCGTCCGCCGGCGCAACGGCTGGATGATGGATCGGGTCGCCCGGTGCCGACGAACTGTCCGCGAGGCGGTGGCCGACGTGTCGCCACCGCCCCTGCGACGTCGGCTTTACGACGAGATCGACGCGAACGCGCTCACGCCTGCCGTTCTCACGGTCGAGAGTGCGCTCGCGGCCGATCCGAGCACCGACCCCGCAGCCGTCCGTGAACTCGCCGCGGGCACCCAACTGATCTACGACGGACTGGCGCTCACCCGTGAGCTGGCCCACGAGACGCCGTGGTCCGACGCCGAGGTCGACGCTGGCGTCGATACCCACGCAGGCGACGATGCCGATACCCACGCGGACACCGATGTCACTGCCGAAGCGGATGCCGACGCGGACCTCGCGATCGTCGCCGCCGACGTTCTCGTCGCTCGCGGCTTCTCGCTCCTGTCACGTACCGACGCCGCCGATCGCGCCGTCGAGACGATCCAGGCGTTCGGTCGCGACCAGACGACTCGTCGCGACGCCGCCGACCCCGACGCGATCGACGCCCGCCTCGAACGCGACGTCCTCGAGCTGGCCGTCGAGACAGGCGCCGCGGCCGTCGCCAAACCCCCGTCACCGGCGCTTTCCGACCTCGCGGCCACCCTCGCCGATCGAGCCGACACCACGTTCCCGCCCGCAGAGCGCTGGCTGCACGCGAGCGACGCCACGACGGTCGACGGCCTCGCCAGCGACGGCGGCGCCGCGGATCACGTCACCGAAGGCATCGAGTAGTCCGGGGACGTACTCGCTGGATTAGTCGCTCACGAGTGTGACCAAACCACACGACGCCGCGGCGCTCGGGATCGAAACGGATTTACCTACCTCCAAGCAACACTGACTTGCGCGCCTGGGTAGCTTAGCGGTAAAGCGCGTCCTTGGTAAGGACGAGAGCGCGGGTTCAAATCCCGCCTCAGGCTTGGGACGACGAGCCGGCCACGTTCTTCTTACAATAACATCCTTTCTAGAAAAATTGTCCTCCCAGGGGACCGACTCCATGGAGTCCATACCCGAAAGACGGGCCGAGAATGGTAAATTTGTGAGGGTGTTTGCGGCGATTCGATCCCCTCGCCGCGAGCCGCCACGGTGATGGCGACGGTGGCGGTGAGCGCGAACGAAAAGGCGGCGGAACGACCGATCAGGCGTCGTACGGCCAGTCGCCGATGATCTTCATCCCTTCGGCGAGGTTCGCGTCTTCCAGGTCGTCGGCGATGGAACTCGACTCGCGGTGTCCGACCGCGAACCCGTCGTCGGCGAGCGAGACGGCGAGTTCCGTGAGGATGATCGCCTGTTCGCGGTGGTTTCGCCGGTCGAGTTTCTCGAACGTGTCGGCGAAGGTGTGGCCCCAGCCGCGGCCGCTGTCGCCCGTCTCGCTCATCATCATGTAGCCGGGGACGCCCCACTGGACGTACGGCCAGTGGTCGCTGTGGGGCTGGGGCGTGGGATCGACCGAGGCCGGGTGGGAAAATTGCTCGCAGACGTCCTCGGCCAGGTCGGCCAGTTCGTCGAACCCGTTCGGATAGACCGCGAGATTCCGGCCTCTGGTGACGCCGTCGCTGTTGAGGATCGCCTTCACCGTGTCGTGGTCACGCCGCTCGGCGTCGACCGACGACCCGACGAGGCCGATCTCCTCGGAGCCGAACGCGACGAACTCCACCCGGGTGTCGAGTTCGTCGTCGCGCGTGGCGAGCGCCCTGGCGATCTCGACGACCATCGCCGTGCCGGCGGCGTTGTCCATCGCCCCCTCGGCGATGTCGTGGGCGTCGACGTGACTCGTCACGAGGACGCGCTCGTCGGTGTCGGGCCCGAGTTCGGCGTGGACGTTCTGACTCGTCGCGTCGTGGATGTCGGCCTCGACGGCGACGGTCACCGCTGTCCCGTCGAATCGACGAGCGAGCCGCGAACCGACTTCCGAACTGATCCCGAGCGCCGGAACGTCGCCGATGGGGTCCGCTGGTGTCCCGACGCTTCCGGTCGGCGGCAAGCAACCCTCGACGTGATTCCGGTAGAGGAAGGCGGCGGCGCCCGCCTCGACGGCGTGATAGTACTTCTCCCGACGGTGGATGTACCGGTCGAACGAGTCGGGGACGTCGCTCCGCGCCATCGCCACCTTCCCGTCGAGGTCGGCGTTCGCGAAGTCCTCGGGACGGCCGTAGCCGACGTCGACGAGTTCCGCGGTCACCGTGCCGGACGGACTCCGGGGGAGGGCGATACAGTCCTGTTCGATTCCATCCGCTTCCACCGTGCTCGATCCACGCGTCCAGCCCTGGATGTCGAACGCCTCGATTCGGGCGTTTCGCGCTCCCACCGCCTCGAGTGCGTCCCGGGTCAGTTCGGCGCCCTCGCGCTCACCCTCGCTCCCCGCCATCCGATTGCCGATGTCGACCAAGTCTTCCAGCAACGACCAGCCGGCGTCACTCGTGTAGGTCTCCGCGATCCACGCTGTCATGTGTGAGTTCGTGACGCGGGTGTGGGCCTAAGGGTTCGGGTTCCGGCACGCGGGCGACCGCCACCACAGTCTCGCCTGATCGGTAGCCACTTGCCAACGCCGTCGAAACCGTGACGACGATGACGGCACCGAGACTCCTCCACCTCGCGGATCTCGAGACCATCTACGACGATCCCGAACGGCTCGGCCGGCTCGCCGGCGCGATCGACCGGGTCCGGGACGACCGAACCTTCGTCGTGGGATCCGGCGACACGAGCGCACTCGGGGCGCTCGCGTTCGAGAGCGACGACGGTCGCGCAATCGCCCGTCCGTTTTACGATCGCATTGCCCTCGACGCGGACACGCTCGGCAACCACGAGTTCGACCACGGGGCCAGCGAGGCCGCCGAGTGGGCTCGATCGACGGCAGCGACGCACCTCGCCGCGAACGTCGAGGGACCGACGTCGCTCGAGGACACCACACAGTCCGACGAGACCGATCGATGGGACGGCCTCGAATCGAGCACCGTCGTCTCCGCCGGCGGACACCGAATCGGGCTGATCGGCGTCGTCCACCCGGAGACCGTCGAACTGAGCGGGCTGGAGCTGGACGTGACGATCACGGACCCCGTAGATGCCGTTCGAATCGAGGCAAAACGGCTCCGCGACCGGGGTGCCGACTGGGTGGTCGTCCTCTCGCACGCGGGGCCGATCGACGAACGGATCGCCGCCGAAACCGACGTGGACGCCGTCCTCGGTGGACACGATCACGACGCGGTCCGCGAGCGGATCGGCGACACGCTCGTCTCGCGAACGGAGGGTGCCCAGGCCGGCGTCTATCAGCTCGTCGAACTCGGCGGGTCACCCACCGACCACGCCGGCTCGATCGAGGCCGTCACGCGCTCGATCGACGAGGCGCCGCGCTCCGAGTCCGTCGAATCGACCTATCGAGAGCTTGCTACCGACCTGGGGCTAACCAGCCGGCTGGGTCGGTTGCCGGACCCACTCGACCACATCGAGGCGGCCGAACTCGTCGCGACTGCGTATCGCGTCGGCGGCGACGCCGACGTCGGCCTCGTCGCGGCCGCGTCCGTCCGTGACGGGCTCCCGGGTCGGGTCACCCGGGGTGACGTCGTCGGGATCGTTCCCTTCGGATCGAAACTCGACGTGCACCGCCTCCCGGGCGAGACGCTTCGGGCCGTGGCAGAGCGATGTGCGGACCCGCTGGATGCGACCCACGGTGGCCTGATCGCCGCCGGCCTCGAATTGAGAGCAGACGGCACGGTGTGTATCGACGGGGCGCGAATCGACCCAGAGAGTGACTACCGCCTCGGCTGTATGAGCTACCTCACCGTCGTCGACGCCGTTCCCGAACTCGAGGCGGATACACGCGTCGAGTCGCGAGGCCCCCAGCACGAACACGTACTGACACGCGTCGCGAACCGCATCGACGAACCGGCCGGCGGGAACGCGATCCGGTGAGGGCCGGCGAGAGCGCTGACTCGATGGCGACGTCGGCGAGATCGACGTGACGCGACCGACGGACGAGACCCTGTAGTCGCGTTTCCACAGCTCCTTACTCGACGGTCACGGAGGCCGTCTCTGTCGCGATTGGGCCACCGTTGGATTCGTAGAGCGTCACGGTCACCGCCTGCGTCGATTCGAGCGGTTCGTCGAGAGCCACGGACTGATTCGTTACCTCGTCACCGGCGTCGAACGTCACGCCGCTCCCACCGATCACGTTATGTGCCTCGTCGAAGACGAACAGCGACGAATCGACCGGCGTACGCAGCGAAGCGATCTCGACGGTCGTACCGTCCGACGTTTGATCGTCGAACGTGATCGATGCTGACCCGATGTCCGAGACCTCGACGGTCACCGTTTCACTCACGATCGGTCCGCCATTCGACTCGTACAGCGTCACGGTCACCTCTTGCGTCGACTCGAGTGGCTCGTCGAGGTCGACGGAACGGTCCGTTACCTCCTCGCCCGCCTCGAACGTTACGCCGCTTCCGCCGACGACATCGCCAGACTCGTCGAAGACGAACAGGGACGAGTCGACCGCCGTCCACAGGTGCGAGACGTCGATCGACGAGCCATCGGACGTCTGTTCTTCGACCGTCAGTGTCGCAGGGCCGGCGTCCTCGACCCGCAGGAACGCCGTCGTCTCGGCGATCGGGCCGCCGTTCGACTCGTAGAGAACCACACGAACGGACTGGCTCCCCTCGAGTGGCGATTCGAGCGGAACGGTCAGCGAGTCGATTTCCGTGCCGCCGACGAACCTGACGCCACTCCCACCGATCTGCCGACCGGTGGCGTCGAAAACGAACAGCGACGCGTCGACGTCCGTTCGAAGCTGTGAGATGTCGACCGACGCGCCGGTTCCCGACTGGTCGCGAACCGTGAGTGTGGAGTCAGCATCGCCGAGCGAGATGGTTGCCGCGTCTCCTGCAGCCAATGTCCCAGGCCGCTCGATCAGGAGTGCGGTGATCTCCTGACTCTCGGTGAGCGACCGACGCAGTTCGATCGAGTGCGACCCACGCCGTACGTTCGCGGACAGTTTCCGCTCTGCGAGAACGTCGAACGCGTCCGTCAGGAGGTACAGGGTACTCGCCTTCTTCGTGCGCAACGTCTCGATCGTCACCGAGCCACCACTCGAACGTTGATCGTCGAGCTGAACGGTCGCCCCGTGCGACCGACCGTCTTTTCCGCTACCGTTCGCACTCACAGACCCCGCGAATATCGCCGACAATCCGATCGCTCCACCAGTCAGGACGTCACGCCGCAAATTGTGAATTTCCATACAAGTCGTCGCTGCTGATACGTTATATAATTTCTTATCGATAGCCCCGTCACTGGCGGCCAGAGGTAGCAATTAACGGCTACCCCGCGTTCGATGCGGGAAAACGGGGTGGAACACGACTCGCGGGGGAACACGACACGCAACGGCCCACACCAAGACCGATACGACGAACGGCACAGTTGCATCAGCTGCTCCCATTCGTGGCCGAGAGTCGCCTGAGGACTGGAATCGGACCCAGTAGACTTGGCGTCGAAGGGTGAATCAGGCGGTTCAGGACGAGAAAGCGCCACTCGGAGGAACTGCCGAGTTCCGACGTGGTCGAAATCGTTATCTGCTGTAATTTGAAATACAGAATCGGGTAAATGGATCGTCGAACGCTGTTACAGACAGGGATCGCTGTGGGGTGTGTGGGCCTCGCTGGGTGCCTGGACATACTGGGGGACAGTGGGGAGGGAACCGAAGGCGATGACGGAGCCAACGATGCCGAGCCTGCCGAATCAGACACCGCTGCGGACGCGAACGGAGAGCGCTACGAACTCACCCGGCAGAGCGGACAGGTGGTGAGTGACTGGCTTCTCCCACCGGGCGCCGTCGGCGTCGATGCGTACGACGTCGAAGCGTTCACACCGAGTCGGCTCGGTCCGTATCGGGACGAATTACCACCCACGCTGACGGAGTTGGCCGACCAGATGCACTATTACCTCACTGGCTCGTTGCCGGAAGGTACCACGTGGGACCCCATCTCGATGATCGCGACCGCGGATTACGGGTGGGACGGCGGCACGACGATCGTCGCACGAGGGTCGTTCGAGACGAGCCACCTGGGGCGGCTCGTCACGAGCGACGAGTTGACCCACCGCAGCGAGTACGGCGGACTGGACGTGTACGAGGGCGACAACGATGCCGTCGCCTTCGACCAGACGACCTGGGTACAGACCTCGGCGGACCGGCCGGTCGAGACGCTAGAGCGCACCATCGACGCGGCGGCCGGCGACGCGTCCCGGTACGCGGACGAGCACGAACCGTTTGGCCGCCTCGTCGACGCACTCCCTGACGGCGACGTCATCAAGATCACCGATGGAGCGCCCGGCCTGGGGCTCATGGATATCGAGGGCGCGATTGCAAAGAGCGAGGGCTACGCAGTCGACGGTGCCGAGACGACCGCGACCGAGGCAATCTTGTTCGAGACAGCGGCGGACGCGACGACGGAGGCCGGCGAGGACTACCTCGACGCCCATCGGCACAGACCGGCCCCCGATCACGAGTCGGTCGCAATCACGGTCGATGGACAGTTGCTGGTGATCGAATCCGCGATCGACACCGGTGACGTGCCGAAGATCGGCGCGATGTGACGTCACGGGGGTCGGTCGCCACGGACTCTCGGTCAGTGGACGACGGGGCCAGGCGGCCTCCCTCACGATCGCGGTACGCCGATTCCTGCTGGCAATCGATCGAGAGGCCTGCAAGCGGACCGAAACCGGCTACTGGGAGCACGATCCAGAACGAGGTATGCTGTTCACGCCAGGGCCGACCGCCGTGCCGCCGTCCGTCAGGGAAGCGATGGCCGAGCCGCAGCCGAATCCGGACCTCGATCCGGCGTTTCGCGACCGGTACCGCGACCTCTGCGCCAAGCTGGCCCGCGTGTACGACACTGACCACGACGTGGTGGTCCTCGGCGGCGAGGGGATCCTTGGGCTCGAAGCAGCGATCGCGTCGCTGGTCGACCCGGGCGACCGCGTCCTCTGCGTCTCGAATGGGCTCTACGGCGACGGGTTTGCCGACTTCGTCGAGTCCTACGACGGCGACCCCGAACTCGTCAGTGGACCGTTCGACGACGGCTACGACCTCGACGCGGTCGAAACGGCGCTAGAAGACGCCGCGGCGGCCGGCGAGCCGTTCGGGCTAGCGACGATGGTCCACTGTGAGACGCCGACCGGGACACTCAACGACCTCGAGCCGGTGCTCGACCTCCTCGACGAGTACGACGTACTCTCGGTGGTCGACGCCGTCTCCTCACTCGGCGGGACGTCCGTTCCGACCGAGCGGATCGACGTCTGTCTCGGCGGGTCCCAGAAGTGTTTCTCCGCGCCGCCGGGGCTGACGACCGCCGCGATCAGCGATCGTGCGTGGGAGCACATGGAGTCGCGTGAACCCACCTCGCTGTACACGAACTTCCTCCCGTGGCGCGACGTCTCCGACGGCTTTCCCTACACGCACCTCGACGCAAACGTAGCCGCTCTCGACGCGGCGGTGGACCTCGTGCTCGACGAGGGTGTCGAGGGCGTCTACGCACGCCACGAGGCGGCCGCCGAACGCTGCCGGGAACGGGGCGCCGAACTCGGTCTCGATCTCTATCCCGACGCCGAACGGGCGTCTCCCACGGTCACCGCGTTCTCGCTCCCAGGCGATGCTGCTCGCGTGCAGCGACGGGTCGCAGCGGACGAGGACGTCGTACTGGCGACCGGACTCGGCGAGATGGCGGACGACATCCTTCGCGTCGGCCACATGGGGTACAACGCCGACGTCGAGAAGGTCGATCGCGCGATGGACGCCGTCGAAGCCGTTCTCGACGGCTCTCACTAGTAGTCCGGGTGCCGTCCGGCGCCGTCACGCCGCCGGTCGATCGGCGGTGATCAGACTGCTCCGCTCGTACTTCGAGAGAGAGAGAGAGAGAGAGAGAGAGCCCTCTGTTCGAGCCACAGCTTCTGACTCCGATCCACCACGGATTTGTACCACCGGCCGGTAGACATCCGTATGCGACCGCCACAACCCGACGCTCGGCCAGTCGCCCTCACCATCGCCGGTAGCGACTCCGGCGGCGGAGCGGGAATCCAGGCGGATCTGTCGACGTTCGCGGCCCACGACGTCTTCGGCACGTCGGCGATTACGGCCGTGACGGCCCAGCACACGCGCGGCGTGGACTCCTCGTACACCCTTCCCCGTTCCGAGGTCGCCGCCCAGATCGACGCCGTCGTCGGCGACTTCGACGTCGGGGCCGCGAAGACGGGGATGCTCGCCAGCGCCGATCTCGTCTCGCTCGTCGCCGATCGGGTCAGGGACGCTTCGTTCCCGGTCGTGGTCGACCCGGTCATGGTTGCCACGTCGGGTGATCGACTGCTCGACCGCGACGCAGAGGCCGCGTACGAATCACTGCTTGCCGAGGCGACCGTCGTCACACCGAACGTGGACGAAGCAGCGGTTCTCACCGACGTCGAGATTACCGGTGTCGACCGCGCGGAGGACGCCGGCCGTCGGCTCCTGGAGACGGGGGTCGACGCCGCGCTGGTGAAGGGCGGACACGTCCCGGGCGAGACGATACGGGACGTCCTCGTCGCCGAGCCGAACGCGGTGGCGGACCGTGACGCGACGGACGCCACCACGGAAAGGGCCGGCGAGTTCGTCGACGGCGCGTTCGTCGCCACGTTCGAGCACGAACGCGTCGACACCGAGGCGACGCATGGCTCCGGCTGCACCCTCTCGGCCGCGATCGCCGCCCGACTGGCTCGCGGAGACGACCTCGTCGACGCCGTCGGCGGCGCCACGGACTTCGTCGCCCGCGCCATCGAGAGTCACTACGAGGTCGGAACGGGGCCCGGCGCGGTCAATCCGCAGGCGGATCGACGAACCGTGGAGTGAGCGGTTCGACCGGCTGTTCCGAGTTCGCTCCTTCACCGGCACGTCGGCTGCCGGGCTTCGGTCGCGCGAGAACTTTTTATTGTCGCCGGCGAATCCGGTTGCATGGTCGAGAGTCCGTTCGACACCGAGTTCCGCGTCGGCGAGGTCGCCGACGCCGAGTCGTTCCCCGAGACGAACAAGGACGCGATGACGAAACTGTGGATCGACCTCGGCGACGAGGAGATCCAGTCTGCGGCCCAGCTCGACTATCACTACGACCCGGACGACCTCGTCGGCCGGCGGGTGCTCTGTGCGACGAACCTGGGGTCGGTTCGGATCGCCGGGTTCGAGTCCGAAGCACTGACCGTCGGCGTCCCAAGTAACGAGGGCTACCCCATCCTCGTGAGCCCGGACGACGGGTTCGGTGTTTCGCCGGGGGCGGCGCTGTACTGACCGCGACGGCGGATACGGACCGGCAATCGTCAGGCCGGAACAGCTGTTGACACCGAACCGCTCAAGAATCAATTGACCCGAGGGCGGGTAGCACGACTACTGCCCTCGCCATACGAAGCGGAGAGCACTGGAAGCAATCGAACCCGGCCGGTGGCAATTTAGGGCTGGCGTCTCAAGTATCTCAGATGACCCCGTTGTTCCATCGGGTCTGGTTCGTCCTGCTCGTGGCCGGCGTCGTGGTCACGCTCTCGGTGGCGATTCTGGCACTCAGGAATCGAGAGACCGATGGTGCAACGGCCCTCGCGGTTACTGCGAGCTCGATTACGATCTGGTTGCTCGGCGATCTGGGGGCGACGCTGGCGACGACGGTGTCGGGGAGTACCCGCTGGGTCCAGTTCCTCTGGATTGGCGCCGCGCTCACGCCGACGGCAATGTTCGTTCTCGTCGTTCGGTACACCGGCCGAACGCGGTTTCTGACCGACTGGGTCCGAACGGGACTCGTACTCGCAACCGGCCTCATGATCGCCGTCGTGTTCACACACGGCTCACACACGCTCCTCTGGCGTGAGGTCTACGCGGCCCCAGAGACCCCGATCGGCATCGCGTTCGACCACGGGCCGGCGTTCTACGCGTATACGGTGTACGCCTACTCGCTCACTGCCGCGGCGGCACTCTTGGTCGGCCAGTTCTACGCCCGTTCGAAGACGATCTATCGGGGCCAGGCCGCCGCCCTGGCCGTGGCCATCCTCGCACCCTGGACCGCCAGCACGGTTTTCGTAATCGGCATGACTGACTTCGATCCAAGTTCGCTGGCGTTCACCGTCACCGCCGCCGCGTTCGCCGTCGCGATCCTCCGCTATCGATTCGTCGATGTAATGCCGATCGCCCGCGAGACGATCGTCGACGCCATCGAGGACGGCGTCGTCGTCCTGGATAATCAGGGACGAATTATCGACGCCAATCCACAGGCCGTTTCCCTGCTCGGTGTCGACGATTCCATCGTCGGTCGCGACGCCAGCAACGCGTTACCCGACCCGGTTACGGATCGGGGTCGAGCCGATGGGTGCGACGAAGTCACTGTTCAGGACACCGAACGCAACCGATATCTTGCCATCGACGAGACAGCGATCACGGACAGTGACGGTCGGCCCCTTGGCAGCCTCCTGATCGTCCGCGATGTCACCGAACAACGGCGTTACGAACGCGAACTCGAACGCCAGAACGAACGCCTCGACCGGTTCGCGAGCGTCGTCAGCCACGATCTCCGGAATCCCCTCAACGTCGCCGATGGCTACCGCTCCATCCTCGCAGAACGCTACGACGATCCCGAGCTCGACGAGATCGAAACCTCGCTCGCTCGTATGGAGCACATCATCGAGGACGTCCTCACCCTCGCCAGACACGGCGACGTCGTCGACGACCGGACGTACATCGATCTGGGGACGCTGGCCACTGTGGCCTGGAACGGCGTCGACACGGGGGAGGCGACGCTTCGAATCGAGACGAACGACCACCGCATCTCTGCCGACGAATCCAGGCTTACCCAGGCGCTCGAGAACCTGTTTCGCAACGCCGTCGAGCACGGCTCGACGAGCCCTGCCTCGTCCACTCGGCAGGACGCCGTCGAACACGGTGGACGGGACGTCACCGTCACGGTCGGAACGGTCGAGGGGGAAACGGTCGGAAGGTCGGGGTCGAGTGCGACCGTCGAACCGACCGAGGCAGCATCCACGCAAGCCGACGGTTTCTACGTCGCCGACGACGGCGTCGGGATTCCAGAAAGTGACCGGGACGCAATTCTCGAAGCGGGCTACACGACGAATCAGGACGGCACTGGCCTCGGACTCGACATCGTTTCGCAGATCGTGCAAGCCCACGGCTGGTCGCTCGCCGTCACCGAGTCCGCCGACGGCGGCGCACGCATCGAAATCGACTACGAGCCCGATCACGGACCTGCCGATGACGAACCGACCGAACGTCACTCACAGACGGCGTAACTCGTAGCACGGCCCGACGAGACGGTTGATGGACCGATGACACTGCCAGCCGGAAACGCCGCCGCGAATCGGTCCACCGATGGCGGCGTTCCGACGGGCCCACGGGCGTGAGAGACGTGACACGGGCGACTATCGATGGCCACTGGTGTTATATCGGCGGAACCCAATTACGTGATGATGGCAACTCTCGCCACCGCGTACATGGTGGCCGTTGCACTCGGGGCTGCCACGAGCGTGGTCATCACGATACTCGCTCTTCGAAACCCGGACCACGCCGAGACGAAGGCGCTCGCGTTACTCACCGGCGGAATCGCCCTGTGGACGGGCGGCGATTTCGCGAGTATGCTCGTCGATAGCCGCGAGGCGACGATACTCGTCACCCAGACGGTTCACTATCTGGGCGTCGCGATCGTTCCGACGACCGTCTTTCTCTTCATCATCGTCTACACCAACCACGACGACCGACTGACGCGCCGCCGGCTCGCTGCACTCTACGCCGCCCCAGCCGTCCTGTACCTACTCGCCCTTACCGGAACCTCACACTCGCTACTGTGGACGGAGATCGTCCCCTCGGACGCGACGCCCGTCGGCTACGTGTTCGAAAACGGCCTCGGGTTCTACGCCTACGTGCTGTACTCCTACAGCCTGCTCGCCATCGGGACGGCCCTCCTCGCCAGGTTCATCCGGCAGTCGAACGATCTCTACCGTGGCCAGTCGACGCTGCTCATGATCGCCGCGATTGCCCCGTGGCTGAGTAACATCGTCTACGTCCTCAGTGACAGCGAATTCGAACCGAGTTCGATGGGGTTCACCGTCGCGGCGGTCGCGCTCGCCGTCGCCGTATTCCGGTACCGCCTGACCGACCTCCTGCCGATCGCCCGGGACGCGATCGTCGAGCAGATCACCGACGGCGTCGTCGTCCTCGATCGACGCGGACGCGTCGTGGACGCCAACCCGCAGGCCGCCCCCTACCTACAGGGAGATGTCGCCGCTGCGCTCGGTCGCGATGTCACCACCGTGCTACCCGAGGAGATCGGTGACTGGCTCGCGACGGATCCGCTCTCGCTGACGACCAACGAGTCGACAGCCACGCCGTCGAATCAGGACGACGAGACCGACACCGGGGCAGCACCTCTGGAGCCGTCGTCCGACGCAAGCGCGGACGACACCGGGAGCCGGAGCGCTTCGACCGCGGTTCGTCTCACGGCCGATGGCACCCCGGCGTACCTCGCAGTCGAGACGACCGCGTTACGAGACGGCGACACCCGGATCGGCCAGTTTCTCATCATCCGCGACGTGACCGATCGCCAGCGCTACGAGCGCGAACTCGAACGCCAGAACGAGCGCCTCGATCGCTTCGCCAGCGTCGTCAGTCACGACCTCCGAAATCCGCTCAACGTCGCCGACGGCTATCTCTCCATCCTGGCCGAACGCTACGACGATCCCGAGCTCGACGAGATCGAGACCTCGCTCGATCGCATGGAGCACATCATCGAGGACGTCCTCACCCTCGCCAGACACGGCGATATCGTCTCTGACCGCAGCCTCGTCGACCTCTCCGTGCTCGCAAACAGGGCCTGGAACGGCGTCGACACCGCCGACGCCACGCTCGCAGTCGAGACCGGCGACCACCGCGTCGCCGCCGACGAGTCCCGGCTCAGCCAGGTGTTCGAGAACCTGTTTCGCAACGCGGTCGAACACGGTGGTCCGGACGTCACCGTCACCGTCGGGACGATCGATATCGACGACCCACCGGCTTCGGCTACCGAGCGATCAGTCGCTCCCGAAACCGGTGAGAGTGCCGGCTTCTACGTCGCCGACGACGGTGTCGGAATCCCCAAGGACGACCGAGACGCGGTTCTGGAGTCAGGCTACACGACGAACCAGGACGGGACGGGCCTCGGTCTCGACATCGTCGGACAGATCGTCGAGGCCCACGGCTGGTCGCTCGGCGTCACCGAGTCCGCCGACGGCGGCGCACGCTTCGAGATCTATTACGACGGACTCGAAGACAGCCCGCCCGTCGACCACGGCGACACCGAACACGGTGAACCCGCTGGCGACGGACACGATCGCTCGGGGACGGACGATGCTGACGGTGCGAGTGGAACGACGACCGACACCACATGCGACCCGTCACCGTCGTAATCGGTTTGATCGCAGCGGTATTCGGAGAGACTGTGAGACGCAGGCGGGCCGAACCCGCAGCGTTTTCCCGGTCGACATCCACCCATCGGGTATGACCGGGGCGACGGGGATCGTTGGAGAGTTTCTCTCGCTGAAGGACGAGACCGACGCGGAGCTACTCGCGATGCAGTGTGGCGACTTCTACGAGTTCTTCGGCGACGACGCCGAGGTCGTCGGCGAGGAGCTCGATCTCAAAGTCACCTCGAAGTCCTCGCAGGGCCAGTCCTACCCGATGGCCGGCGTGCCGTACGACGATCTGACGCCGTACCTCACCGGACTGGTCGAGCGCGGCTATCGCGTCGCCGTCGCCGAACAGTACGAGACCGAGAGCGGCCACGCCCGCGAGATCGAACGCGTGGTGACGCCAGGGACCCTGCTCGAGACGCGCGACGCCGACGCGCAGTACCTCGCCGCCATCGTCGCGGCCGACCGGAGCGTCGATCTGGATTCGAGTGCGAGCGGCGCGCACGCCGAGTGGTCGAGTGGTGACACGAGTAGCCGCTCGGCGACAGACGACGCGGACGTCGCCTACGGCCTCGCGTTCGCCGACGTGACGACGGGCCAGTTCCTCGTCGCGAGTGCTGCGGATGTCGACGAGGTGCTGACCGAGTGTTACCGCTTCGGGCCCGTCGAGGTGCTGCCGGGACCGACGGTGCGAAACGACGACGAGCTTCTGGGCGCGTTACGCGAACGCACCGACGCGGCACTGAGCCTTCACGACGCGGAGGCCTTCGCGCCCAAACGAGCCGCACACACCGTGCGCGAGCAGTTCGGCGCGGAGCCCGTCGATCGCCTCGCGCTGCCGGAGCCGACGGTGGCGGCGGCCGGCGCCGTGCTCTCGTACGTCGCGGAGACGGCCGCGGGCGTGCTCGCCTCGATGACGCGCCTGCGGACCCACCACGGCGACGACCACGTGACGCTCGACGCGACGACCCAGCGCAACCTCGAACTCACCGAGACGATGCAGGGCGAGCGCGAGGGGTCGCTGTTCGACACCATCGATCACACCGACTCGAGCGCCGGCGCCCGGCTGCTCGCCGAGTGGCTCAAACGCCCCAGTCGCTCGCTCGACACGCTCGAGCGCCGCCAGAAGAGCGTCGCCGCCCTCGCCTCTGCCGCGCTGGCCAGAGACGAGATCCGCGAGGCGCTCGGCGAGACGGCCGACTTAGCGCGCCTGGCCAGCCGCGCCACCTACGGCAGTGCCGACGCCCGCGCGCTGTGTTCGGTACGCGACACCTTCGCGGTGTTGCCCCGGCTCGCCGAGGCGATCGAGTCGGCGCCCGAACTCGCCGACTCGCCGCTCTCCGAGATCGTCGACGAACCCGACCGCGAGGCGGCGGCCGCCCTGCGCGACTCGCTCGCCGCCGCCCTCGCCGCGGAACCGCCCTCGACGATCACCCAGGGCGAGGTGATCCAGCACGGCTACGACGACGAACTCGACGAACTGATCGAGCGCCACGAGGCGCTGCGGGCGTGGCTCGATTCGCTCGCCGATCGCGAGTCGAACCAGCACGGCCTCTCACACGTCAGCGTCGGGCGGAACAAGACCGACGGCTACTACATCCAGGTCGGCCGCTCGGCCGCCGACGGCGTCCCAGATCACTACGAGGAGATCAAGCAGCTGAAGAACTCGAAGCGATTCACGACGCCGGAACTCGACGAGAAAGAGCGCGAGATCCTCCGACTCGAGGAACGCCGCCACGACCTGGAGTACGACCTGTTCTGCGAGTTGCGCGAGCGGGTGGCCGACCGTGCCGAACTCCTCCAGGACGTCGGCCGGACGCTGGCGACCGTCGACGCGCTCGCCAGCCTGGCGAGCCACGCCGCCGCGAACGGCTGGATCCGTCCCGACCTCCACGACGGCGACGGGATCGATATCGAGGCGGGGCGCCACCCCGTCGTCGAGCAGACCACCGAGTTCGTGCCGAACGACGCCAGGTTGGGACGGGTCGGATCGGTGACAGACAGAGCGGCGGAGTCGCGGGCGGACGGAGCGGCGGAATCGCGAGCGGATGTGGACTCGTCGGGAGCCGACGCCGGCGAAGAGCCCCGCTTCGTCGTGGTGACGGGCCCCAACATGTCCGGGAAGTCCACCTACATGCGCCAGGTGGCCTGTATCGTCCTGCTCGCACAGGTCGGCAGCTTCGTCCCCGCCCGCGAGGCCGAGATCGGCCTCGTCGACGGCATCTTCACCCGCGTCGGCGCGCTCGACGAACTCGCACAGGGGCGCTCGACGTTTATGGTCGAGATGAACGAGCTCTCGAACATCCTCCACGCCGCCACGGCGGACTCGCTGGTCATCCTGGACGAAGTGGGTCGGGGAACGGCGACGTACGACGGGATCTCCATCGCCTGGGCGGCCACGGAGTACCTCCACAACGAGGTCGGCGCGAAGACGCTCTTTGCGACCCACTACCACGAACTGACGAGCCTGGGCGAGCACCTCCCGCGCGTGGCGAACGTTCACGTCGCGGCGGACGAGCGAGACGGCGACGTGACCTTCCTGCGAACCATCCGTGAGGGGCCGACCGACCGCTCCTACGGCATCCACGTCGCCGACCTGGCTGGCGTCCCGGACCCCGTCGTCGACCGCGCCCGCGACGTCCTCGACCGCCTGCGCGAGGAGAAGGCCATCGAGGCCCGCGGCGGCGGTTCCGCGGAACCCGTCCAGGCCGTCTTCGACCTGGAGAGTGGGACCATGCAGACCGCGTCGGCGTCGGGTGCGCCACCGTCCGGCGGGCCGGAGGCGAAAACCGGGAGTCGCGACGCGGCGACCACCGACGGCGGCGCGGCGAGCGCCGAGCAGGCCGACGCGCAGCCGGCGGACCCGCCCGCGCTGGATCCCGACACCGAGGCCGTCCTCGACGAACTCGCGTCGCTCGACGTGAACGGGACGGCACCGATCGAACTGGCCTCGCGGATTCAGGAGCTGCAGGACCGGCTCGACGGCGCGGAGCAATAATCGGCGACGTCGGCGGTTTCTCGCTGTAGTCTCCCCAGACGGAACCGACCTCGTGAGACGTCTCGCCGAGCCACGTGAGCCAGCCAGCCCCGCCGGAAGCGCCACACCTTTCGCCCGGGCCGTCGACGTACCGACGATGCACGAACCTGACTTCGGCGTGGCGGGCGAAACCGCCATCGTCACCGGTGCGAGTCGGGGAATCGGGCGATCGATCGCGGAGACGTTCGCGGCCGGCGGCGCGAACGTCGCGATCTGCTCGCGATCGATGGATCGGATCGGGCCGGTCGCCGACGCGATCGAGGAGAGCGACGCGCCGGGCGAGGCGCTCGCCGTCGAGTGTGACGTCCGCGATCGGGAGTCGGTCGAGGCCTTCGTCGACGAGACCGTCGACGCCTTCGGCGATATCGACATCCTCGTGAACAACGCCGGCGGGGAGTTCGTCGCCCCGTTCGAGGACATCTCGCAGAACGGCTGGGAGACGATCATGGACCTCAACCTGACGAGCGTCGTCCACTGCTCGCAACTCGCCGGCGAGGTCATGCGCGAGGGCGACGGCGGCGTTATCGTCACCCTCTCGAGCGTGAACGGCCAGCACGCCGCGCCCGGCGAGAGCCACTACGGCGCGGCGAAGGCGGCGATCATCCGACTGACGGAGACGCTCGCCGCGGAGTGGGCCGGCGACGGCGTCCGCGTCAACTGTATCGCCCCGGGGCTGGTCCAGACGCCCGGCGTCGCCGAGACCCTCGGCGTCCAGAGCGAGGACATGCCCCCGCGCGAGGAGACGGACCGACGCATCGGCCACGCCGAGGAGATCGCCGACATCGTCCAGTTCCTCGTCAGTCCCGCCGCCTCGTTCGTCACCGGCGAGACGATCACCGCGAAGGGCGTTCCCCCGGTCGGCAATACCTTCTCGCCCGACGAGCTGGGTCTCGACAGTTGAGCGCGTCGAGCCAGAATTTCCGCAGGTGGACCACCACTCCACACAGACCACCGCACTACCTTTTCCCCGCTCGTCGTCCAACTGACCCCATGGACGTGACCATTCTCGCGACGGGTGGCACGATCGCGAGTACCGCCGGCGCGGGTGAGACAGGGGCGAACCCGACGAAACGCGGTCGGGAGTTAGTCGACGCCGTCCCGCCGCTTTCGGATCTGGCCGACCTCACCGTCGAGGACGTCGTCCAGGTCCCGAGTTACGAGCTGGACGCCGAATCGCTCGAAGCGATCGGTGAGCGCGTCCGAGAGCTCGACGCGGACCCGTCGGTCGACGCCGTCGTCGTCACCCACGGGACGGACACGATGGAAGAGACGGCCTACTACACGGACGTCACCGTCCAGCCCGAGACGCCGGTCCTGTTCACGGGCGCCCAGCGGCGGCCGGACGAGGTGAGCGCGGACGGCCCGTCGAACCTCCTGACAGCGGTCCGGACTGCACGGGCGTTCCGCGACCGCCCTGCCGGCGGTACCGTCGTCGCGTTCGACGAAACCGTCCACTCGGCCCGTGCGGTTCGGAAGGTCCACACCTCGCGAATGGGCGCGTTTCGCTCTCCCGGCCGTGGACCGGTCGCCGTCGTCGACCGCAACGGGGTCGCGATCCGTCGACAGCCCCAGAGCGAGACGCACCCGATTTCCGCGACCTCGCTCTCGGCCACTGTCGTCGCGATCACGAGCACCAGTTGTGCGGACGACACGCTCGTCCGGGCCGCGATCGACCGCGGCGTCGACGGCATCGTCGTGGAGGGGACGGGCCTCGGTAACGTGACCGCCCCGATCGGCGACGCGGTCGCGACGGCGATCGAAGCTGGGATTCCTGTCGTCGTCACGTCCCGCTGTCTCGCCGGTCGAACGTCGCCCGTCTACGGCGGTGACGGCGGCGGACAGACCCTCCGCGATCACGGGGCGATCCTCGCCGGCGACCTCTCCGCGGGGAAGGCCAGACTCAGACTCTCGCTGGCGATCGCCGCAGCGGCCGACCGTGGAATCGACGAGCCGACGGCCACCCGCGAATGGCTCCGCGAGGCGTTCGTCGGTCCTCGTGAAGAGCCGTCTCCGGACGACAACAGCCTTTCAGCAGAAACGGGAGAAACGTAGTCGAACGACCGCCTCAGACGTAGTCGGTCTCGCTCTCGTAGACCGACGGGTCGTCGCGGAACTTCTCGGCGATCGTCTCCAGCGTGACGAACGTGGCATCGTCGTGGCCCTTCACGTACCGAATGAAGTCCTGGAGGAGCGAGATCATGTGCGGGAGTCCGTGGATGTCGGGGTGGATGGTGAAGGTGTAGACGCCGGCACCGCGGCGGTCGGCGAGGAAGTCGAACTGAGGCTTGTAGTACTGTTCGTACATCATCTCGGGATCCTTGTAGCCGGCGTGGTAGATCGGCTGCTTGATGAACAGCATCGGCGGGATGTCGTCGCGGTACCAGCTGATCGGGATCTCGACGACGTCGGTCTCCTCGCCGTACTCGTAGGGCGTCATCCAGGTCCCGGGCGCTTCTTCGTAGCGGATCTTTTCCCAGCTGTCTCCCTCGCGCATCCAGCCCGGTTCGAACATCCGCTCCATCAGGCTGCTATCGTAGTCGAATCCGTGCTTCTGGACGAGTTCGGGCGTGTTCTCGCTGAACTCCCACCACGATGCCCGGTGGCCGACGGGTGCCTCACCGGTGACCTCCTCGATCAGCTCGATCGAGACTTCGAGGATCTCGTCTTCCTGTTGGCGCGAGAGGTCGGTGGGGTTCTCGTGGGAGTAGCCGTGTACCCCGAGTTCATGGCCGTCCGCGGCGACCGCCTCGATCTCGTCGCGGAACGTCTCCAGCGTGTGGCCGGGGACGTACCACGACGTGTCGATTCCTTCCTCGGCAAAGAGCGTCCGCATCCGCGGGATGCCCTCGTTTCCGGCTGCCAGGCCACGCGAGAGGTCGGCGGGCGAATCCGCGCCGCCGTACGAACCGAGCCAGCCGGCGACGCAGTCCGCGTCCACTCCGATCGCGACGTCGATGTCACCCATAGGTCGGGACACCCTCCCACGACGATGGCTAAAGAGGCACGGGACCGGCTTCCATGACAGTCGTGGGATCCGGCTGGTCGGTCGCTGGCCCGCAGGTGTTTTGCCGCCGGGGCACCCAGTGACGGGCGACATGGACGACGCACGCGCGCCGAAGGACACCCGGGTGGAGGTGTCGGTGTGAGCGACGCCGGCGACACCGACATCCACCAGCTCGACGAGGACACGGTCGCCAGGATCGCCGCCGGCGAGGTCGTCGAGCGGCCCGCGAGCGCGGTGAAGGAACTCGTCGAGAACAGTCTCGACGCGGACGCGAGCCGGATCGACGTCACCGTCGAGTCGGGCGGGACGGAACTGATCCGCGTCGCCGACGACGGGCAGGGGATGTCCGAGGCCGACCTCCGGGCCGCGGTTCGCCAGCACACGACCAGCAAGATCGCCGATCTGGACGATCTGGAGGGCGGCGTCACCACACTCGGCTTCCGGGGCGAGGCACTGCACACCATCGGCTCCGTCTCACGCCTCCGGATCCGGAGTCGGCCGCGAGCGAGCGGGGCCGACGGCGAGGGCGCGAATGGACGGGCCGAAGCCGCAGGCGGTGGTCCCGGTACTGGCGGTACCGAACTCGTCTACGAGGGTGGCACGGTGACGAACGTCGAACCCGCCGGCTGTCCCGAGGGGACCACGGTCGAAGTGACCGACCTCTTCTACAACACGCCCGCCCGTCGGAAGTTCCTCAAGACGACGGCCACGGAGTTCGCCCACGTCAACCGCGTGGTGACGCGCTACGCCCTCGCGAATCCGGCCGTCGCGATCTCGCTGACCCACGACGGCCGCGAGGTCTTCGCGACGACTGGGCAAGGCGACCTTCAGGCCGCAGTGCTTGCCGTCTACGGTCGCGAGGTCGCCGCCTCGATGATCGCCGTCGAGGCGAGCGGTGACGACCTCCCGCCGGGGCCCGTCGAGTCCGTCTCGGGCCTCGTCTCCCACCCCGAGACCAATCGCTCGACGCGGGAGTACCTCGCCACGTACGTCAACGGCCGCGCGATCACCGCCGACGCTATCCGCGAGGGAATCGTGGGCGCCTACGGCACGCAACTGGGCACCGATCGCTATCCCTTCGTCGTCTGCTTCCTCTCCGTCCCGGGCGAGGCCGTCGACGTCAACGTCCACCCGCGCAAGCGCGAGGTCCGCTTCGACGACGCCGACGCCGTCCGTCGACAGGTCGATTCGGCCATCGAATCCGCGCTGCTCGAACACGGCCTCCTCCGATCGGGCGCACCACGCGGCCGGTCGAAGCCGGACGAAGCGCAGGTGGAACCCGAATCACCCACCCGCCGGACGGACGCCAGTGTGAGTCGGACGGACGAGCGGGGAGCCCCCGCCGCGGAAGCGAGCGAACGCGACGATGCGGTACCCGATCACGGAGACCGGGCCACAGGGCACGAGGACCCCGCGTCCCCGCCCGATTCGGTCACTGCAGCGGGAGGCCGCGGCGACGAACGTGACGAGGCAAGTGGGAATCCGACGGCAGACGGCCGACAGCCGGAATCGGCGAACGGGGCGACAGGCGGGCGGGTCAAACCCACAACTGACGATGGCGCAGTAGACGCCGGGGAATCGGCCGACAACGCGACAGCGACCGACGACACAGAATCACCCGACAGTGCCGCATCGACCGAGAGCGCCGCACCGGTCGACCCTGAGCGGGCCGGGTCGAGCGACGAATCGGCGGACGTGTCGGCGATCGACGCCGGTCCGACGCCGCCGACTGACACCACCGAGGGCGACTCACGATCACTCGCCGAGCCGGCTCGCAAGTTCGACGTCGCGACCGACCAGCGGACGCTCACCGGCGACGTCGCCGAGATCGAGGGCGAGTACGAGACGCTCCCGCGGCTGCGCGTCCTCGGGCAGCTCCACGACACCTACCTCGTCTGCGAAACGCCGGACGGCCTCGCGCTGATCGACCAGCACGCGGCCGACGAGCGGGTGAACTACGAGCGACTGCAGCAGGCCGTCGCCGAGAACCCGGCTGCACAGGCGCTGGCCGACCCCGTCGAGCTCGAGTTGACGGCGGCCGAATCGGCCGCGTTCGCCGACGTGGCCGACGCCCTCTCCCAACTCGGCTTCCGGGCCGACCGCGTCGAGGAACGCACGGTCGCCGTGACCGCGGTCCCGGCCGTCTTCGACGAGACGCTCGACCCCGCTCAGCTCCGGGACGTACTCGCCGCGATCGTGACCGGCGACGGCGCGAGCGGCGCCGAAACGGTCGACGCGATGGCCGACGAATTCCTCGGCGACCTCGCCTGCTATCCCTCGATCACCGGCAACACGTCGCTGCACGAGGGGTCGGTCCGTGACCTGCTCGACGCCCTCGACGACTGTCGGAATCCCTACGCCTGCCCGCACGGTCGGCCCGTGATCGTCCACATCGACGAGACGGAGATCGAAGACCGGTTCGAGCGGGATTATCCGGGCCACGGCGGGTAGAACGCCCGACATCGACCGGCCCGAACGAACCCACACACCGAAGCCGCCCGCCCCCGAACGATCGGCCATGCGCGAACTCGACGGCTCCGACGCCGGCGGGCAGTTCCTGCGATCGGCCCTGTCACTCGCCGCGATCCGGGGCGATCCCGTCAGGATCGAGAACGTCCGCGGCGACCGATCGACGCCCGGACTGCGCCCGCAACACCTCGCCGTCGTCGAGACGCTGGCTGACATCTGCGACGCGGACATCGCCGGAGCGGACGGTTCGAGCCCCGACGTCGGGAGCGAGACAGTGACGTTCGAACCCGGACTCGGCGCCGTCGAGCGTTCGGGCAGTTCTCGTTCTTCCGACGATAGCACCGAACGGGAGGCCAGTACGACCACCGAGGCAGCCATTCCCGGCGGCGCGTACGACGTCGACCTGGGGACCGCGGGGAGCCTCACACTGCTGTTCGACGCCGTCCTCCCGCTCGCGACACGACTCGAGGCTCCGCTCACCCTCACTGCCACCGGGGGAACGGACGTGAAGTGGTCGCCGACGCTCGACTACTACCGCCGCGTCAAACTGCCGCTGCTGCGGCGATTTGGGCTGCAAGCCGCCCTGTCGGTCGACCGGCGCGGCTTCTATCCCGCGGGCGGCGGGGACGTGACCCTGTACCTCGCGCCCTCGAGTCTGGACCCGATCCGACTCGACGAACGCGGAACACTCCACGGGGTGCGGCTCTATTCGACCGAATCCGCCTCGCTCGCTGACCAGAACGTTGCCGAGCGCCAGTTGCGGGCGGCGATGGAGCGGCTGGAAGGTGTTGTGGTCAATTCCGAGCAGGACGACGATCTCGTCACCGAGCGCGTGGTGACGACCGCCCGGAGCGACTCGCCCGGGTCGGCCATCGTCTGTCGGCTCGACTTCGAGACCGGGATCGCGGGAACCGACGTCCTCGGCGAGCGGGGGAAGCCAGCGGAGCGAGTCGGCGAGGAGGCGGCGACCGCCGCGGTTCGGCTCGTTGCGGGGACGGCCCCGGTAGATCGACACCTCGCCGATCAGCTGCTCGTCCCGCTCGCACTCGCCGGCGGACGTGTTCGGGTCCCGGCCGTCACCGACCACGTCGAGGCGAGCCTGTCGCTGCTCGACGCGTTCGGGCACAATCTGGTGTGCGAGCCGGTCCCGGCTACCGACGACGGCTCCGAACCCGTCGACTCCGACAGCACTGACCACCTCGTAACTGCGACGTGAGACGCGAATCGGCAGCCGGCGTGCCATATCGACCGCGAGGGCGGAGTAGACACGTGCTACCACCAGACAGTCACCGGGAGATAGGGGTCGTTGAACCGGCACAAGGGCGGCTATCCGACCGTGCCGACGGTACAGGAAGGCCACCACTTATGACACGTCCTCGCGTGTCACCGCCTATGAGCGACCACCACACGCGAACGACGGTGCCCCGCGGCGGGGCACGGAGGGCGCGATGAGCGATCTCGTCACCTTCGGCGAGTCGTTACTCCGGCTCTCGCCGCCGGGGGACAACCGGCTCGAGGCGGCGACCTCCTTCGAGGTGCAGGCGGCAGGCTCCGAGAGCAACGTCGCCGTCGCGGCGGAGCGCCTCGGCGCCGTCTCGACCTGGTTGTCGAAACTCCCGGAGACGCCGCTCGGCAAGCGCGTCGTCGGCGAACTGCGCCAGTACGGCATCCGGACCGACGTCGCCTGGAGTCGGTCTGGCCGGGTCGGCACCTACTACCTCGAGACGGGCGGCGACCCCCGCGGCTCGAACGTCGTCTACGACCGCGAAGGGAGCGCGGTCACCACCGCGACGCCCGACGAACTCAATCTCGACCAGATCCGCGACGCCCGCGTCTTCTTCACGTCGGGTATCACGCCGGCGCTCTCGCCGGAGCTGCGAGAAACGACGAAACACCTCCTGCAGACGGCCCGGAAGGCCGGGACGACGACCGCCCTCGACGTCAACTACCGGCGGAAGCTCTGGTCCCCACAACAGGCACAGGAGGCGTTGACCGCGCTGTTCCCGGGTATCGACGTGCTGATCATCGCCGCACGCGACGCCAAGACCGTCCTGGGGTTCGAGGGCGACCATCGCCAGCTCGCCCACAAGCTCGCCTCGCAGTTCGACTTCACGACGGTCGTCGTGACGCGCGGGAGTCAGGGCGCGCTCGCCTGGCACGACAGCGTCGTCCACGATCAGGACGCGTTCGAGACCGACACGATCGAGCCGATCGGCGCGGGCGACGCGTTCACCGGCGCCTTCCTCGCCCGCCGGCTCGCCGGCAACGACGTGCAGCGCTCGCTCGAGTACGCCGCCGCGACCGCCGCGATCAAGCGGACGATCCCGGGTGACGTCGCTCGTCTCTCGCTGTCGGAGGTCGAATCCGTCGTCTCCGACGGAGCCTCGGCCGTCTCGCGGTGACGGACGACGGCACCGGTCAGATCGTTTCACCTGCCGGATGCCGCCTCGATTCGTGACGTTTGGACGGGTTTGCCAGAAGGGGTTTTTCCGTCACGTGTGCAGTGGCGAGTGCAATGACTCGAATACGCGCCGCCGTGATGAGTCTCCTCCTGGTGACGAGCCTCCTCGTAATGGCCGTCCCGGGAACCGTAACAGCACAGGAATCGGGCAACGAGAGCTATGCGGGCGCGCACGTCGACTTCGCCGTCGACGGGAACGCGATCACCGACTTCAGCGTCGACGGTGAACAGACGTTCAGCGACGTCCGCGTCCAGTCCCAGTCCGACGCCGGACTCGGTGGAGACATCGATCTCCGCACGATGATGGATATCGATGGGACTGGCCTCTCGCTGGCCGCCCAGACCCAGACCCGTGCGACGATCAGCGCCCAGAGCGGCGCCGAAGTGTCCGCGCACGACACGCAACAGGGCCACCTCGTCGTTGCTGCTGGCGACAGTTCGCAGGTCGTCGAGGCCGACCTCGCTAACGACGCGTCGGCGTCGGTCGAGGGCGACACCGTCGTCGTCGTCGATTCGGGTGAACGCGATGGCGCGTTCATCGTCGTCGGTGACGGTGACGTCGCCGTCAACGAAGACGGCAACGTCGCCGCCGACCTCTCGAGCGACGCGAAACTCGTCTTCCGCTCGTACGCGGAGGGCGACCGAGACGAACAGGCGAAAGCCGAAGAGGCCCTCATCGCGAACGGTTCGGCCGCGGCCGAACTCGCCGTCGAGCAGCGAGATGGCGAGCTCGTGAGCGAGACGGTCACGTACAGCGAAGAGACGACGACGGAAGTCAGCACCGAGACGGCAAACCAGGTCGAGGTCACGATCGACCGATCGGTTAGCGAAGGAACGGTCGTCCTGACGACCGTCTCCGAGGAAGCCGTCGGCTCCGTCGAGAACCTCTCCGTCGCCGTCGACGGCGAGGCGGCCGCCGAGGCCAGTTCGATGTCCGAGCTCGAAGCCGGTGCGGCCGGCGAAGAGCCGCGCTACATGGTCACCTCGACGAACGAGGCCCAGGGGGAAGCGACGGTCGCCGTCGCCATCGACCACTTCTCCGAGCGGACGATGACCATGTCCGGTGAGAACGCAGACGACTCCGAGGGCGACAGTTCGATCCCCGGCGCCGACTCGCTGCCCGGCTTCGGGCCGATCGCCGCACTGTTCGGCCTGCTCACCGCCGTCGGTGCACGGCTTCGATAACACGATTCGCGTCGGTTGACCCCAACGGCCGGCACGAATCGATCGTCGCGATCGGAATCGATCCGGTCGATCGCAACTCGAACAGCCCTCCTTACAGACGAGACGACACCCCACTACTTCCGAGCGAACGCTTTTTCCCCCGCCGTGCGGATCGAAGTGTGTGACTGAACCTGTCCGTGCGGCCCGCCCGGACGACGGGGCGGTCGTGCAGGCCGTCGCCCGCGAGAGCTGGCACGCCGCCTACGACGAGGTAATCGGCGCCGAGACGGTCGACCGAACGATCGACCGGTGGTACGCACTCGATTCGCTCGCCGACCAGATCACGGACGCCGCCGGCCGGGACGACGCGACGTTCCTCGTCTTCGAGCGAGTGGATTCACCCGACGCCGCCCACGCCGACAGCGCTCGATCCGGTACAGACAACGACGAGTCGGCGAAAACCGAGTCAGAAATCGTCGGCTTCGCCCACGCCGGCCCGCACCCGGACCTCGCAGGCACGGCGAAGCTCTCGCGGATCTACGCACGGCCGGATGTCTGGGGCGAGGGTGTGGGAAGTCGCCTCCTCGAACGGGTCGAACGCGAACTCGGTCCGCACTTCGAGACGCTGTGGCTCGAAGTACTCGCCGACAACGACGTCGGCGTCTCCTTCTACGAGGCTACCGGATTCGCGCGGGTAGGTGAACAGGAGAGCGTCCTCGGCGACGGCGGGGTTCGTGAGTACATCTACGAGAAGGAGTTGTCGTAGCGTTCCATCGCCGTGGAACGGAGTAAGCGTTAAGTTTTACAGCCAGTAATACTACGCATGGCCGAAACGACTCGCGTCAGTCAGAAGGGACAGGCGACGATCCCGCAGTCGCTCCGCGAGAAGTTCGATATCGAGCCGGGTGATCAGGTCGTCTGGTGGGAATCCGACGACGGGATCGTCCTGAAAAAACGAGAACCGTCGAGCGGTCGCGGCATGCTCGTTCCGGACGACACGACCGAGGAGGAACGCGAAGCCGTCGCTGCGACCCTGGCCGAGGAAATACGAGACCGACGCGATAGCGAGTGGACGGAATGAGTCGGTACACCGTCGACGCCGTCGCGTTCATCCGCTACCTCGTCGACAGCCTTCCGCCGACCGTTGACGAGATATTCCGCCAAGCGGAGTCCGGCGACGCAACGCTCTACCTGCCGACGATCGCTGCGATCGAGTCTATGTATCGAATTCACAAGCGCGAGGAAATCGCGGGCGTTCCTGTCGAAGCCGATGCGACGGCAATCGTCGATCGACTCGAAACCGATCTCCCACTCACCGTCGTCGATCACGATAGTGACGAGCTCTCAGTACTGGCTCCGCACGTTCCACACCTGTCTATCCACGACGCAATGATCGTTGCCAGCCACGACCGGCTCGACACGGACGCGATTCTTTCGAGTGACTCAACCATCGCCGACCACGCCACCGTCCGGTGGGAGTGAAGACAGGCGGCTGATGGGATAGTACTCCAGAAGTCGTCGCCTTCGCCTGTCGTCGCTCGGAATAGAGCGGAGCGGTGCCGGTTTGGACGAGCGAAGGGTGGGAACCGAAACGATACGTTGCCGATCGATTTCGGCGGCCAAAGTATATACTCATAGTCAGGAAAGACACGGCTATGGACGCGACAGAGGAAACGGCCACCGATGGTGGTGCGGCCCCTGGTATCGACCAGGAAGTACTCTACGCCACCGTCTATGCCGCAACGAGAGAGGCGATGCTCGGGACGGTGGCAACGGTTGTGTACCTGGTACTTGCAGCATTCTTCGTCTTCGGTGGTGTGGACCTCGCCATTTCTAACTCGGGAACAGGAAGTATCGTCTGGGGAAGTTGGGTGAGTATGGTCGGAGTCGTCATCGCTGCGGAAGCGACGGGCGTCACTTCGCTGTCGAGTCGCTTTCGGTGAGGACTAAACCGGCCGATACTTCGTCGACGCACGTATCACGTCGACAAGTCCCCGATAGCGCCTCGTGACAAGTACCGAACCGAGACTGACCGACCGTTAGAAGGGTTCGGAGGGACAGACGGGCGACTAACCCAAAGGGATGGCTCCCTAGCCAGCTAGTATGGCTATCGAAGCCGCATTCACCCTCCAGCGAGCAGACTTCCCGTTGAATGCTGTCTTTGAGCAATTGACGGACGTCACGATCGAGTTAGACCGTGTGGTGCCGACAGGTGAGGCTGTCATCCCGTACTTCTGGATTTCCGCAGACGACACCGACAAGCTCACGACCGATTTGAGCGAGGATATCGGGATCGATCAGATCAAAGTGATCGACAAAGTGGAGAAACAGATGTTCGTCCGTATCGACTGGAACCTCGCCCACGAGAGTATTCTCACGGCGATCGTCAACACCGATATGACGCTCCTTTCCGGCATCGGCACCGAAGAGCGGTGGACCTTCGAACTCCGTGCGAGCGAACAACAGGATCTCTCCGCTTTTCAGACGTACTGCCAGGACCACGATATCCCGATCGAGCTGACCGAACTCCATGCCATCTCATCGCTCAAGTCCGACCGGGAGTACGATCTGACCGACGGGCAACGAAACGCGCTGGAATTGGCGTATTCGAGTGGCTACTTCGACTCGCCACGAGACGCGACGCAGGCCGATCTCGCAGCAGAGCTCGGCATCACCCGCCAGGCGGTCTCATCACGGTTGCAACGCGGCATGCGACGCCTCGTCGCGAGCAGCCTCATCACTCCCGACGAGTAGCTGTCGCCACCCCATATAAAAACGTATTGCGTGAGCAAAAGCCACCCTCTACCCCGTCGACGGACTCTAGTTGATGATGGACCAATTTTGCTCGATACCTGCAAATCCGGAGATCACCGAATCACTGAGTCCGATCGAATTCGATGGAGAAACTGACTCGTTCCAGGCGACGTACGACAACACCCGTGACTCGACGAGTTTGGCGATCGTCTCGGTCGTTGCGACCGCACTCGACAGAGCGCCACGAAGTTTGACACCGCTGCAGTCCGTCATCGAGACGGACGCACTCGATAAACTGGCGACCGAATCAGCGACCGGTTTCGGAACCTGCGACAACATTTCGTTCGAATATGAAGGGTTTACCATCACAGTCACGAGCGAAGACGTCATCGAGGCGAACCCGATCGAAGGGGCATAATCGGCAGGAGCCGTCTATATTGAGATTCGACGCTGGGTGGAGAAACTCGCGAATGGTGACAAAGAACGCCTGCTACTGCTATCATATCGACCAGCTGAACTGTAATTAGATCGTCGTCTCCGCGTCTTCTGCGTCCACGACCTCGATTCCGCGGTTGTTGACCGCCATCGGGTCCAGGCCGACCTCCTGGAGGAACTGTTTGTACTCGCGCTCGCACTGTTCGGCGTCCTTCTGTTTGTCGCTGGCGCGGTCACAGAGCGCGACGAGGTTCTCCGGGACGTCGTTCTGGTAGACGATCCAGTGATTGATCAGGTCACTAAGCCGGCGGATGGGACTGGTGAAGTGGCCGTAGATCTCGAAGTTGAGCGCGTGGTGACCGCCGAAGGGGTCGTTCATGTACTTCGCGCGGGGCATCACCTTCATCACGGCCCACTGGATCTTGTCGAGCTGGCGGCCGGGCGCCTCCTCTAAGGTGGCGTTGACGGCCTTTCGCGGGTCGTCCCACTTGTCGCCGGGGATCGAGACGCCGTCGAGTTCCTGGATCTCCTGGAGCGCCTTCGACCACTCGTCGGGGCTCGGCTGTGGGTGAACGCGGTACATCGCTTCCACGCCGCGGTCCCACATGAGCGTGTGCGTGACGGCCTTGTTGGCCTTCAACATGCACTCCTCGATGATGGTGTGGGCGCGATCGCGCGAGGGGTTGAGGACGAGTGAGCCGTCCTCCTTGCGCTGTTCGTGCATCTGGTCGGCGAGTTCGTAGACGAGCGCGTTCTCCTCGTGCAGCGGCGCGTCCGGGTCGTCGAGTCGGTTCTCGGCCTGACTGTAGGTGAGCCGCTCGTCGGACTCGATGACGGACTTGTAGATGTCGATCGACTCGTAGCCGAGGTGCTCCTTGTCCAAGTGCATCTCGACCGTGTGGGCGAAGCGCTCCTCGTTGGGAACGAGCGAGCAGACCGACTCCGCGAGGATCGGCGGCAGCATGTGGATGGTGTACCCCGGCAGGTAGACCGTGTTCCCGCGCTCGACGGCCTCGGCCCACATTGCCGACTCGGGGTGGACGTAGTGGGTGACGTCCGCGATGTGCACCCAGAGGATGTACTCGTCCTCGCGCTCCTCGACGGAGATGGCGTCGTCGAAGTCCTGGGCGTCGATCGGGTCCGTCGTCCACGTCGTCAGGTCGCGTAAGTCCCGACGGTCGTCGATCGCCTCGTCGATGTCGTTCTGGACGTCGCCAGTCAGCTCTTCGGCCTCTCGATGGACCGCTTCGGGGAACTCGTCGCGGATCTCGAACTTCTCGAAGAGGTCGTCGCGCTTGTTTGCCAGGTGGCGCGCCAACTCCTCGTCGATCAGGACGGGACCCTGCCCCTCGGCCGTGCCGGCTTCGGCCTGGGCGTCGTCCGCCGCCTGATCGGCGGGCGCTTCCTCGGCATCGTCTGTGGCCGGCGTCTCCTCGCCGACCGGTGCGTCGTCGCTCATAGCCCCTCCTTGGAGCGACCGGGTGAAAGTCGTGTCGGGACCCGGACCCTCGCCGACTCACGATGGCGACAGAGACTGATGGCAACGTTTACACGTTGGGCCTGGAAACCGCCAGCCATGGCCGCCATCCAACTCAGCGGCGTCACGAAGCGCTACGGTGACGTCGCCGCCCTCCGCGGCATCGACCTCACTGTCGAGCGCGGCGAGGTCTTCGGCTTCCTCGGTCCAAACGGGGCCGGTAAGTCGACGACGATCGATATCCTCCTGCGCTATACGCACCCGACCGACGGTCGCGTCGAAGTCCTCGGCCACGACGTGGCGACCGATCCCGTCGCCGTCCGGCGCGAGACCGGCGTCCTCCCCGAGGGATTCGCCCCCTTCGAGACGATGACCGGGCGCCAGCACGTCGAGTACGCCATCGAGGCGAACGCGGCCGACGACGATCCCGACGAGTTGCTCGAACGCGTCGACGTGGCCCACGCCGCCGATCGCCTGGCGACGGGGTACTCGAAGGGAATGGCCCAGCGCCTCACCCTCGCGACGGCGCTCGTCGGCGAACCGGACCTGCTCATCCTCGACGAACCGTCGACGGGGCTCGACCCCCACGGCGTCCGGACGATGCGCGAGATCGTGCGCGAGGAGTGCGACCGGGGCGCGACGGTGTTCTTCTCGAGTCACATCTTAGAACAGGTCGAGGCGGTCGCCGACCGCGTCGGCATCTTGAGCGACGGACAACTTCTCACCGTGGACACGATCGACGGCCTCCGCGACGGCGTCGGCGCGACCGGTGAACTGACCGTGACGCTCGAACCCGATGCGGGTAGTCTGGCCGAGTCAACCGGGAGCCCCGGTGGGACCGCTACGGCGGAGGCGACTGGAAGCCACAGTGAGACTGCCGGGTCGTCGACCAGGGGATCGGGCCAACGGACTCCTGCGAATCCGAGCCAGGGATCCGTCGCCGATCCCGTCGCCGTCGTCGAGTCGATCGATGGAGTCGACGCCGTCAGCCGGCGCAGCGACGAACTGGTCGTCACCTGCCGCCGCGAGGCGAAGCTGGGCGTCCTCGACGAACTGCGTGACGCCGGCCTGGTGATCCGCGACTTCACCACCGAGGAGACGTCGCTCGAGGACCTCTTCGTCTCCTACACGGAGGGAGATCGATGAGCTGGACGCTGATCGCCCAGAAGGAGATCGGCGACCTCCGGCGGAATCGCCAGCTCTACGGAATGGCCGTCCTGTTCGCCGCGATGTTCGGCCTGCTCGGCTACATCCACGCGAACTCGGTGAACGATGGATTCGGCTCACCGAACGAGTTGGTCATGCTGATCGGAATGCTCGGCACGTACATCATCCCAGCCGTCGCGCTCATGCTCTCCTACGAGACCATCGTCAAGCGCCGGCACAACGGCCAGCTGGAACTCCTGCTTGGATTTCCCCACCACCGTCGAGACCTCGTCCTCGGCGGGTACGTCGGCCGATTTCTGGTCGTCGCGACCGTGATCGTCGCCGGCCTCTGGGCCTGTGGAATGGTCGTCGTCCTCATGGGAGCGACGGTTCTTGGAGCGGCCTACATGGCGTTCCTGTTCGTCTCGCTCGTGCTCGCACTGGCCTACACGGCCGCCGGGATCACCATCTCGGCGAGCGTTCGCTCGCCATCGTGGGCCTCGGTCGCCACCTTCAGCGTCTACCTCATGTTCGTCCTCGCCTGGCGAATCGTTCCCTCGGGCCTCGCGTACCTGCTAAATGGATTCGAGCGGCCAGCCACCTCGCCGTGGTGGACGGAGTACGTCCTGACGCTGTCGCCGAACCTGGCCGTCGAAGAGATTTTCGTGTGGATGCTTCCCGAATCGACCGCCGAGTCGATCGCGCTAGCAGGGAGCGGTTCCGGCGTCGAATTCGCTGCAGTCGTCCTGCTCGCCTGGATCGTCCTGCTTCCCCTCGCTGGCTACCTGCGCTTCGACCGAACCGACCTCTAGACCATCGGGCAGCCCACTGATTGCGAGGGGCCCATCTTCTCGGGAGCCGGCGTGTGGTCACCCGGCCAGTCACGGTCGGAACGCCGCATCGTCCCGGTTCTCTCGGCTGCGGCCGTTCAGCACGTCGCGTCGGGATCGCGCTCACTCGTCCTCCTCGGGCGGCACGTCGAGGGGGTCGTCGGGATCGCGCTCACTCGTCCTCCTCAGTCGGTACGTCGAGGGGACCGTCGGGGTCGATCACCGTTCGGGCGGGAATCGGATTCGTGGCCGGTGGGTGGCGGGCAACGAGTCGCTGAAATCGTGTGAGATCCGCCGAATCGTCCCGTTCGATCTCGTCGAACTCGACGACGATCCGGTCGTCCTCCGCGGCAATGTGAACCGCGGTTAGCCGAAACGTCGGGTAGTAGATGCCGGGAAGGCGAGCAAACCACGTCTCCACGTGTTGGAGTTTCTTCAACCAGGTACCGGTGTTGACGACGACGCGATCGCCCCACCGGGTGAGCGACGCGCGGTGGGTGTGCCCGTAGACGAAAACGGCGACGTCCGGGTGAGATTCGAAGACATCTCGCGCGGCGTTCAGGAACGGTTCGTCCCCCTGGCCGACGCGAACACCGGACAGCATGACGCCGAATCGCCCGAGCGTGTGTTTGAGATCGCGTCTGAAAAACCACAACGGGACCGCGAGCAACAGCAAGATCGCGACGATCACGACGTTGATAGCGATGATGAGTTCGAGGACGATGTCGGCGACGCCGAGGGCGTTAACGACGGGGTTGTCGGTGAACAGCCACCGCGGGACGAGACCGGCGCTCTCCAAGACGGTCCCGACCAGGTACACCATCGTGATGTTGAAAAACACCAACAGCGGGACGACGATCGCCCGCAGGACCGGACTCATCTCCCGGTAGAAGTAGTTCGAGAAGAGCCAGCGCGGGATCTCCTCCATCGGGGTGACCGACTGGATGTCCCGGAGCCAGTTGCCCCTGGCACGATCCGAGTAGCGGCCCGCAGCGTCGACGATCCGCTGGACGACGAAGTACCCAACCGGCAGCGCGTCCGGATTGCCCCAGTCCGGCATTCGATTGTTCGAGTCGTGTTGCTGGCCGTGTTCGATCCAGATTCTGGCATCACCCACCTCCCGTGTGATGGCGATCGCCGGCTCCAGCGAGATGTTGTACGCAGCGAGCCGATCGACGTGGGACTGAGAGCACGCGAGATCGTAATCGTGGTTGCCCGGAATGAGCGTGATATCGATCGCCTCGCCGGTCGCGCGAAACTGTTCGAACACACGCGGATGGTCTTCGATCACTCGATCGAGTTTCGTGGGACCCGACGCGGTATCGGGCCGGTCCGACACGTCATCGTACTCCCAGAGGCCGAACGCGTCGCCGTTGATGATCAGTTCGACGTCGCCACCGCATTCCTCGAGGTCAGCCAGAAACGAGACGAGTTCCGCCTCGCAGTCGAGCGTGGTGAGTTGCTCCTCGCCACCCATGTGAAGGTCGCTGATAAAGACGTACTCGGTGGCCATTCGGGTGTCGGATGCCGGGCTACCACGGGTGCCGGAATAGTAGTTTGCCCGACGCGGGCGACCCACCAACTCCCTCTCCGCGGCGATCCAGGACAGACCAGCTGGAGACAGTGGCGGCTCGATCCTCACCGTTCCAGCGCTTCGGTCGCGCGCCCGTAGTACCGGACCCAGAGCAGTTGAAGCGGCGCGATGAGGAGGGGAACGACGTACGCGATCGAGAGGTTCACCGTTGCGACGGCGATCGAGAGGGTGAACGTCGCCGGCGAGATGAGCCCGCGAATCGTGATCAGGCGAGCGAGACGGGCGTCGATCCGGTCGGACGTGAACCCGGCGTGGGCGGCGTACGCCCAGACGGCGGTCAGCGTGATGCCGACCAGCGAGAGGTTCACGGCGTACAAGATCCAGGCGAACGTCGTCCCGTACGTACCCAGCACCTCCGTCGGGTACGGGAGAAACGAGATCGAGAGCAAGAAGCAGAGGTTGAGCCACAGGAGGAGGCGATCGTGTTCGACGATATCCCGAAAGAGACTGTGGTGGATCGTCCAGTAGAGGCCAACGATGGCGAAACTCAGCACGTAACTGACGACCAGCGTCTCCTGGTCGGCCAGCGCCGCGGGCAGCGCTGACGGCGCCACGTCCGGCACCTCGAACTGCAAGACGAGCAGCGTGAGCACGATGGCGAGTACCCCGTCGGTCAGCGCCTCGATGCGGTCGGTGCCGTCGCCACCGAGGAGAGCGACCATACGCCTCTCTCGACCCCGAGCGACGAAAAGCTCGTCCGGAGACACACTCGGCGAGACCGCCCGATTCGGGGCGAACCTCACCCGTTAAATGGGCGCGCACGGAAGGGGCGAGTATGCAGGTGAAATCGCGCCACCACCTCCGAAGCGACGACGTCTCGGCGGTCGAGACGGCCGTCGGTGACCGCCTCGGCGTCGATCTGGACGGGGACGCCTACGAACTGGTCGAGTTCGAAGATTCAGACTGGGAGGTCGTCCTCGTCGATGGCGAACCGCTGGTCGCGTACTTCGACGAGGAACCGTTCCTGACCGTCCGCGGGGCCAACGCCACCGAGCCGTCCGATCGGCTCGTGATCGTCGACGCCGGGGCCGTCTCGTTCGTCAGCGACGGCGCCGACGTGATGCGGCCCGGTATCGCCGACGTCCGCGGCGACGTCGCCGAGGGAGATCTCGTTCTGATCGCCGAGGAGTCCCACGAGAAGGTGCTTGCCGTCGGTCGCTCGCGCGTCGATAGTGACGACCTGCTCGGCGACTCCGGCAAGGTGATCGACTCGCTTCACTTCGTCGGCGACGACCTGTACACGTTCAGCGGGTGAGCGGCCAGTCAGCAGATGAGCAATCAGTCAACAGGTGAACAATCAGTGGCTGCGCTCGAGCGGGCGTGTTACTCCGCCGACGACACGTCGTCCATCGAGTCCTCCTCGTAGGCGTCCTCGTACCGTTCCAGCAGCGCTTCGTGGCCTTCGACGGCGAGTTCGTACGTTTCTCGCAGGTCCGCGATCGGCTCGCGCGAGGCGTCCTCCCGGAGGTCGTTGTACGACGGTTCGACTGCGTACTCCTGGGTATCCGCGACGAGCAGGGCCGCACTTTGCACCTCGAGGTCCGCCCGCTTGTCGCCGCCCTCGGCCTGCCCGGCTTCGAGGGCGTCGATCAGGCGTTCGGCGAGCGGACGGTCCTCGTCGCGCTGGGCCTCGTACGTCTCGGCGACGGACTCGATCACCGATTCACCCGTGAGGAGGTTGCCGGCGACGGTGTAGCGGTCGCCCTCGCGGTGGCCGTACCAGGGTTTGCACTCGTCGCCGGAGAAGACGAACGTCGAATCGGCGTCCACGCCGTGGAGCTGACGCTGGGGTGCGCCGTCATCCGCGGCGAGCAACGCCGAGAGTGCGTCGTCGACGGCCAGTCCGTCGTCGACGTAGGCGATGCCGTCCTGCCCGAGGTCGACGTTCACCAGACTCTGAGTGGCGATGGCGCCGTTCTCGCTCACGAACGGGCAAAGGGTTCCCACTGCGGGAAGCCGTGTCGTCACCGCCACGCCGAAGCGATGCTGCTCGTTGCCCTCGTCGTCCTCGTAGTGCTCGCCAACGCAGAGACTGAACGTCATAGCCGAGTACACTGACCAGGAGGGGATAAATGCGGGTTTCGAGGAGAATCGTGCATGAAACACGAACGCGAGTCGGAATCGATTCGCCGCTCTCGGCGTATAACCCGGTCCACTTCTGGGCGTGTTAGCCGACCCACCGCTCGACGAATTAACCGTGTCCAATCCCCGAGGAACCATCCAGGCCCGTCTGCTGTCGGATGGCTCGGCAGGCAATCCGGACCACACATCGTTAAGGCCGTCCGCACGCACTATCTTGTATGGTATATACAATACAGACGACTGTTCGAGGATCGTTCGACGAGGTCGTCGACGAGACGATCGACGCGCTCGAAGACGAGGGGTTCGGCGTCCTCACCGACGTCGACGTCCAGGCGACGTTTGCGGAAAAACTCGACGAGGAGTTCCGACAGTACCGCATTCTCGGCGCCTGCAACCCCGGACTCGCACACGAAGCACTCGGCGAGGAGATCGAACTCGGCGCACTGTTGCCATGCAACGTCGTGGTCTACGAGACCGACGAAGGAGCGATCGCGGTGAACGCGGTCGACGCGATACCACTCCTCGACCTCGCCGAGTCGTCCGAACTGGACGCGATCGGGAAGGAAGTACACGAGCGATACGAGCGCGTCGTCGAGACGATCGACGAGTCGCTCGGTGACTCGGACGCCTGAGTCCCATCGACACAGTCGAAGCGGGTCGACTGTCGCCCGGGAGCGTACCGGGACAACCTCGTCACCCGTCGGTAGACAGAGAGTGGATAGTGAACGGCCCTACTCGGACGCGTCGTAGCCCGCGTCGTCGACTGCAGTGACGAGCGCGGTCGGATCGACATCTCCCTCGACGGTGGCCGACTCCGCCTCACGGTCTGCGGTCGCCGTCGTGACGCCGTCGACGTCTTCGAGCGCCGATTCGACCGTCTGTTCACAGTGTCCGCACGTCATTCCTTCGACAGTGATCGTTTCTGGCATATCGGTCGTCCGATAGTAGGGGTTGGACGACTTTCCCACTTGCTGCTTCGAATGCAAAGCGATACCGCCAGCAAAACCCGCACGCCAAAACTTTCTGTGCGGTGTGCTTTGCGTGTGCGGGAGTGGTCGTGCCGATCGAAGTGTTCGTGCCGATCGAAGTGTTGGAACCGACGGAGCGTCCGTGACGGGAGTGAGTTAAAAAGAGAGAGAGAGAGAGAGAGAGAGAGAGAGAGAGAGAGAGAGAGAGAGAGAGAGACGGACTTCGGATGGCGTCGTCACCGATCGACGAGGCTAGATCCAGAAACGGCAGGTCCGCAGTGAGAATCGGTTCTGGACGGTGTTCGCCCCGTCAGCGGAGCCAGCCGAGGAGGCGATAGTCCTCGTCCGGCTTGTACCGGCGGAACAACAGGCTGTTCGACAGCACCGACACGCTCGAGAACGCCATCGCGGCCGCGGCCAGCACGGGCTGGAGCAGGCCCAGCGAGGCCAACGGGATCAGCGTCGTGTTGTAACCGAGCGCCCAGACGAGGTTCTGCTTGATCTTCTGGAGTGTCGCGTCGGAGATGCGGATCGCCTTCACGACGTCGACCGGGTCGTCGCGCATCAGCGTGACGTCCGCGGCCTCGATGGCGACGTCGGTGCCGCTACCGATCGCCGTCCCGACGTGGGCGACCGCCAGCGCGGGCGCGTCGTTGACGCCGTCACCGACCATCATCGCCTTGCGGCCCTCCGCTTGAATCGCCTCGACCGCGTCGGATTTGTCCTCGGGCAGGACCTCTGCGCGGACGTTGTCGGGCTCGATCCCGACCTGTTCGGCGACCGCGCGGGCCGTCCGCTCGTTGTCGCCGGTGAGCATCATGACGTCGACGCCGCGATCGTGGAGATCGGCGACGGCGGCTTTCGCGCGCTCCTTGACGGTATCGGCGTCGGCGACGACGCCGATGAGTTCGCCGTCGGCAGCCACCAGCATCGCCGTCTTGCCCTCGTTCTCCAGCCGTTCCATCGTTTCCGCGGCGGGTTCGGGGTCGACCCCCGCGTCCCTGAGGAGTTTGCGATTGCCGACGAGAACCTCGGTCGCTCTCGGTTCGCTCCGCTCTCCGCTCGCCCTGCCGGAGCCGCGACGCGGCTCCCAGCCCTCTACCGTCGCGCGGATGCCGTGCCCCGGGACGTTTTCGAAGTCGTCGGGTGCATCGACGTCGATACCGCGTTCCTCGGCACCGTCGACGATCGCCTGCGCGAGCGGGTGTTCCGAGCCGTGCTCAGCCGTCGCGGCGAGTTCGAGCACGCGGTCCTCGTCGAGGCGCTTACGGCCTTCGACCTGTCCGCCGTCGGTCGCCGGCTCGCCCCCGTCAGCCGCGGGCGTGCCGTCACCGTCGAACACGACGACGTCGGTTAGCTCCATCTCGCCTTCGGTGAGGGTTCCCGTCTTGTCGAAGACGACGGTGTCGACGTCCTTCGCACGCTCCAAGATGTCACCGCCCTTGAAGAGGACGCCATTTTGCGCGCCGATCGTGGTCCCGACCATCGTCGCGGCAGGCGTCGCTAATCCGAGCGCGCAGGGACAGGCGATGAGCACCGAGGAGGCGAAGACGACGATGGCGAACTCGAAGACGGAGATGGTGCCGCCGGCTTCGGAGGGGCCGCCGGCGACCTGCTCCCACAGCGGGAGCCAGTCGACGAAGCCTGCGAGCGCCTCGGGGAAGAGGAACCAGACGATCCCCCAGAAGAGGGCGTTCACGATCACGGCCGGAACGAAGTACGCCGAGATCCGGTCGGCGAGGTTCTGGATCTCCGGCTGGCGTGACTGGGCGTCCTTCACCGTGCGGACGATCTGCTGGAGGGCGGTATCCTCGCCGACCTTCGTCGCCTCGACGGTCAGCACGCCGTTCTCGTTGATCGTCGAACCGACGACGTCGTCGCCGTCACGTTTCTCGACGGGGACCGACTCGCCGGTGACCATCGATTCGTCGACGGCGGACTGACCGTCGACGACGACACCGTCGGTCGGAATTTTCTCGCCGGGGCGAACCTTCATCCGGTCGCCCTCGGTCACGTCCTCCAGCGGCACTTCCTCCTCGGTGCCGTCGTCGCGGACGACTGTGGCCGTCTCGGCCTCCATCTCGAGGAGCTTTCGAAGCGCATCGCCCGCCTGTCCCTTCGAGCGGGCCTCGAGGTAGTTCCCCAGCGTGATGAACACGAGGATGAACGCAGCCGTATCGAAGTAGGTATCGCCGGCGACCAGCCCCAGCAAGACCGCGACGCTGTAGAGGTAGGCCGTCGAGGAGCCGAGCGCGATCAGGACGTCCATGTTCGCCCGGCCGTTCGTCACGATGGCCTTGTAGGAATTCTTGTAGAACGGCCAGCCGAGTGCCGCCTGAACCGGCGTCGCGAGGAGGAACTCGACCCAGCTGAGTTCGACGCCAAATATCGAGTGGGGGAATATCGTCCCCCCGAGCAAGATCATGTCGGCCATGAAGAGCAACATTGGAAGGGAGAGGACGGCCCCGAACAGCGTCAGTCGAAGGTGTTTCCGGATCTCCTCGTTGCGGGCGGCGTCGCGCCGATCCTGCTCGGTCTCGTCGTCTCCGTCGTCGCGGATCGGCGTGTAACCGGCCTCCTCGACGGTGTCGTACAGGGTTGCGCGGTCGACCTCGGCCGGGTTGTACGCGACCTGCGCTTCGTCCGTCGCGTAGTTCGCAGTCGCCTCGACGACACCCGGGACCAGTTCGAGCGCTTCTTCGTTGGTCGAGGCACAGTTCGCACACGTCATGTCGGAGATGCCGATCGAGACCGTCTCGCGACGAGCGTGGTAGCCGGCCCCGTCGATCGCGTCGTAGATCTCGGTCAACGAGGTCTTCGCGGGGTCGTACGTGACTGATCCTTCGTCCGTTGCAAAGTTCACGCTGGCCCCGGTGACGCCGTCGAGCGCTTCCACCGCGTCGGTGACCGACTGCGAGCAGTTGGCACAGCTCATCCCCTGGATTTCGAGCCGTGCGGTTCGGGTACTCATTATCAATCCTACGCGCCACTCACTTACCCCGTTTTCCGATTAGAAGGCAAAGGTAGGTGTGGGCTAGTCTTTCGAATACAAAGCCTCATGCGCCAGCTTCGAATCGGTCGTAGCGCTCGACGAACCGGCTCTGACACGAAGAACAACAGAAGTGATAGACCCGGTCGTCGATCCGCTCGGACTCGCCCTCGCTGTCGACCGTGTTTCCACACTCCGCGCACGTGAGCGCGAAGGCCGTGCCGCCGAGCGATGGCTGCCAGGCGACGTCGTCGATCAACGTGACCGTGTACTCGACGGACTCGGTGTCACCGATCACCCCGTCGAGCCACTGGCGGACGTTTTGTACCTGCGCGCGGGCGTAGAACCAGAGCCCACCGTCGGCCGTCACGAACACGTGCTCGACAGCCTCGTCCGACTCGACACGCTCTCGGATCGTCGCGAGCTGAGCCGACTCCGTCGTGAGCTGGACGAACACCGGAACACCAGCCTGTAGCTGCGATCGATCGACGTCGACGGTGAACCCGTTGATGACGCCCGTCTCCTCGAGTCGGCTCACCCGGTCGGAGACGGCCGGCCCCGAGAGGTCGACTTCGTCGGCAATCTCGCTGAAGGGACGACGCGCGTCTTCGCCAAGCATCCGAAGGATCTCGAGATCGGTCTCGTCCAGCGTGTGCATGGTCTGGCTAGGTAGCGGAGACAAGTATATCTCCCGGATCGGTTTTGAATCGAAAGTTGAAGCTGAGTACTACCTTCGAACAGAATCTACTCGGGGGGCAACGCGCCGTCCCAGCGCGTGGTGGGTATCCAACGGTCGACTCCCCCTGCCACAGCCCACTCCTCGATGCAGACACCTGTGCGACGAACGGTCGGTGGTGAGATGTGCCAGCCTACGTGGAACACACCGCCAGCGTCAGCGGCCAGCTCGTCGCCATGGGCGGGTGAAAGTACGTCTGACGTAAGTATTATACTCGCGGCGGCGGACGTGTGTTCCATGGGCCTCATGAGCAAAATCCTCGGTGGCGGCGGCGGGCGAACGACCGAGGACTACGTGGAACTCAATATCGACGACGTCGCGGCCGACCCTGGCGAGGCGACGATGTCCGTTCGCTTCGCCGAGATCGACGGCCAATCGGCCACGATCGACATCAAAGACGCCGTCTACGACGGCGATCTCGTCGTCGCAGACATCACCAGACTCCGGACGCAGGACAAAACCGTCGAACACGTTCTAGACGAGCTCCGGCAGGTCGTCCAGGAGGTCGGCGGCGACATCGTCCAGAAGGGCGACGACCAGATCATCGTCACGCCGACCGGCGTCTCTATCTCTCGCGAAAAGCTCGGCCAGTAGTGGCCGATCACTCCGTGCGATCGAGCTGTTCTCGCATCCGGATGCCGAAGTGCCCACTGGCACCGACCGTGATCCCGACCATGTACAGCGCCGTGAGCGTGACGCCGAGCGACGCGCTCTCGACGGGCGAGTCGGTCTCGTCCTGCCGATCTGACAGCGACGCGCACACGTCGACGATCTTCCGGGTCGCCCGCGTCGTCAGGCTTTCGGGGTGGCGCTCCAGTGTGTCGGCGATGGGCGGACTGATCCGGTAGTAGAGCCCGACCATGCCGCGACCGACCGGTGTCGCCGCCATCGACTCGTCGCGGAACCGACGCAGCGAGTCGAGCGTCGGGCCCTCGCCGGCGGTGGCGGTCGTGATGAAACAACCGCCACCGCCGCCACTATCGTTCTGACACTCCGTCGTCCCGCTGCAGTTCGAGGGTGACTGGAGCCCGAGCGCCGCGGCGACGTTGAGACGGCCGGCGCCAGCGTCATCCGAACACCGACAGATGTCGTCGGCCGTGTTCGTCAACTGCTGGCGTGCGTCGGTGTTCGAGTAGCCGTTGGCCATCAACTGTCCACCGGCACCGGCGACGTGCGGACACGCCATCGAGGTCCCGTCGAGGCTGGTGTATCCCCCGTCGTTGTACGTCGAGTAGACGCCCGCACCAGGTGCGGCGATATCGATCTCCGGGCCGGTCGAGGAGAACGACGCGATATCGTCGTTCGAGTCCGTCGCGCTGACCGCCATCACCGTGTCGTAAGCCGCCGGGTAGCTCACACAATCCGAGCACTCGCCGTCGTTGCCGGCGGCGGCGACGACCAGCACGCCGTTGTTGGTCGCGTACTGGCAGGCGTCCTCCAGCGCCGAGCTGCCCGTCGACCCACCGAGGGAGAGCGAGGCCACGTCGTAGCCCTGGTTGGCGACCCACTCGACGCCAGCCGCGATATCGGAGAAGTTGCCGCCCCCGCCGCTGTCGAGTACCTTCGCCGCGTGAAGAGTCGCCTCCGTCGAGACGCCGACGACGCCTTCGGTGTTGTCGTCCGCGTTGGCAATGCCGGCACAGTGGGTGCCGTGACCGTTGTCGTCGTCCCACGATCCGGTGCCAGTGAAGTCGGCGCCGTTTCCGAGATTCGCCTGCAGATCAGGGTGATCTTGGTCGATACCGGTGTCGACGATGGCGATGTCCGCCCCGGCGCCCGTCTCGCCGTTGTCGTGGGCGACGTCGGCCTCGACGATGTCGATGCCGTAGGGCACGTCCTGAGCCAGCGCGTGCATACGGCCCTCCTTCTCGACGTACCTGACGTTCGGGTTGTTCTGTAGCGCCGAGATGGCGTTGTCCGAGAAGGTCCCGGCGACGACCCTGCCGATGTCGCCGAAGTCGAGTTCCCGGTGGACCGACTCTGCCTGGGTGGTCGCGACCGAGGCGTCGCTGCCGGGCTGGAGCCCGACGAGTGTGCGTCCGGTCGGTTCGGCAAGTGCTGTTCCAGCGAAGCCCGTTGCAGCCGCGCCGGCCGCGGCGGTTCTGAGTACCGTTCGTCGTGTTGGTGATTCTGCTGGCATGGATTGCTCCCGGCGCACGGCGCCCGTTCGCCCGACACGTCCGCCCGCGATACCTCGCGCAGGTCACAGGACCCGCGCTCGCCCACCGACTCGAACCGACTATCGGGTTCGGCCCGTCGCTCCTTTCGACCCGACCGCGTCGTCACGTCCGCCGCCCTCCCGGTGCCGGTCGTCCGACGTTCCGGCCGCGTGGTACGTTCGAACACAGCATGCGCCTACCCACCAGCACAATACCATCGTATTTTAATATTTTTTCACTCTTCAACTATTACCTGATTCGGTAGACGTTCGTGAATATCTCAGCCAAAAACACAAATAAACGCACGTTCAATTTCCCACGACGGCGAGTCGATAGCGGCAGATTTTGGTAACCATATAACAACATAACCACTAGCTATTTCCTAATTATATTTTCTAATTGACTGGTTCGCGTACGCTGGCGAGCGGACGCCTGCTGGCGGTTTCACAGTGACAATAGGGATACATCACGCGACGGAAGCGACGATGATACTGCACTGACCCCCTTCACCTGTGCAAGAGCTACCGGTACGGTTCTTCACCATCCGCAATACCATTCCGAAGAAACAGTGACGGGGGTCGACGATGTTCTACGCGGTGACGGTCTTCGTCTGCGTGCTCGTCTTACCCGCCGCGTCGGTGACGGTCAGGGTGATGTCGTAACTGCCCGACCCCTTCTTGTCCTCCAGGCGGGTGGTGCCGGACGCGCTCGATCCGCTCGCGCTCTCGCTGGCGGAATCGACCGTCGAGCCGTTCTGTTCCATGACGAGATCCACCGTCGAGAGGTCGCCGTCGGCGTCCGAGACCGCCCAGTCGACCTCGAAGCGAGCCCAGCCGCCGTTCGAACTGTTTCCAACCGCGAACTGATCGATGGCCGGCGCGGTGTCTCCGCCGGTGTCCTCGGTCTCACTAACCGTCGCGGTATCCGACGAGGACGCCCCGTCCGCGTCGGTGACGACCAGTTCGACGGTGTAGTCGTTCCCGGAGCCGTCGTCGCCGGTAGCGACCAGCCGATCCGTCCCGCTGGCAGTGTCGCCGCTGGCACTCACCGAGACGGTGTCCTCGGTCTCGCCGGCGGTGTCGTCGGTGAGCGTCAGGTCGACGCTATCGAGGTTGCCGTCGGCGTCCGAGACCGACCAGTCGACGTCGAACTCGGCGTCGCCGTCGTCGGTCTCGACCTCTGATGCCGAGAGACTGTCGACGGTGGGGGCACCGTTGCCGCCACCACCGTCCCCGCCAAGCACGGCCGCTTCGGCGTCGAGCAGCCCGTATCCCTGCTCGTTGTCGGCCAGGCCGATGTCCTCGGCCGTATCGCGCAGTTGCTGGCGGGCCTCGGTGTTCGTGTACCCGCTGGCCATCAACTGACCGCCCGCGCCGGCCACGTGCGGTGTCGCCATCGACGTTCCGGAAAAGGTGTCCAACCCGTTCGACGAGGACTCCGTCGGCACCGTCGAGAGGACGCCCTCGCCCGGCGCGGCGATCTCGACTTCGGGACCCGTCGAGGAGAAGCTCGCCAGCGAGTCGTCCTCGCTGGTCGCGGAGACGGCGATACACTCCTCGTACGCGGCGGGGTAGCCGACGCAGTCCGTGCACTCGCCATCGTTGCCCGCCGCGGCGACCAGCAACACGCCGTTGTCGTACGCGTACTGGCAGGCGTCCTTGACGACCTGGGAGGCCTCGCCGCCGAGACTCAACGAGGCGACGTCGAAGCCCTGGTCGGCTGCCCACTCGATGCCGGCCGCGATGTTGTCGTACGACCCCGAGCCGCAGCCGTTCAGAACCTTGCCGGCCCAGAGATTCGCTTCGGTCGAGACGCCGACGACGCCCTCCGCGTTGTCCACGGCGTCGGCCGATCCGGCGCAGTGGGTCCCGTGATCGTTGTCGTCATCCCACGGTTCGGAGCACCCGTTCGAGTTGTCGTCACAGCCGCCGATCCCGCCGCTGGCCTGGCCGCAACACTCGTCGGCGAAGCACTTCCCGCCCGCAACGTTCGCCTGCAGGTCGGCGTGATCCGAGTCGATGCCCGTGTCGAGGATGGCGATGTCCGCACCGTCACCGGTCTCGCCGTTATCGTGGAGGACGTCCGCGTCGACGCGATCGATCCCCCATGGCGTCTCCTGGGCCAGCGCTTGCATCTGGTCGTTCGCCTCGACGTATCGCACGTTCGGGTTATTCTCGAGCGCCTTCCTCGCTTGCTCGGAGAACGTGCCGGAGACAGCCGTTCCGACGCCGCCGAAGTCGAACTCGCGCCGGACCGACGCCGCCGCCTCTTTTGCCACCCCAGGCCCGGTACCGCGCGCGAGTCCGACGACGTACTCGTCGTGACTGCTCGCAGTCGCCTTTCCTGCCAGTGCTGTTGTCGCTGCCCCTGCGCCGACGCCCCGAAGGACCGTTCGTCGTGATACTCTATCATTTGACATGGTAATTCACGTCACGGTTACACTCGGCATGGTTGAAGAATAAGCGTACTGGATGGTTACCCCCAATCCCTGTAACCATAGAACACAGTTATGCCAATTATCAAAAGTAGAACGGCGAAATGAGAACAGATTCACAATGCGGTGCAGCCCAGTGTCGCGCCGCAGTACGCCGTACAGTCGACTGATCGCGTCAATTCTGGGACCCCGGTACCGGGGTTGCAGCCTCCCAAGCGCGATCGAATCGCTCGGCCAGTTCGCGAACGAACGACTCCTCGCGAGAGATGACGACGCCGAGTCGATCCCTCGGATCGAACGGGTCTGGAATGTCGACGCTCACCTCTTCCTCGTCGACCACGTCGTAGGTGACCGGAATGTCGGGCCCGACCCGGATCGAAAGTGCCATCGATTCGTCGTGGAGGTCGGCGAGTGCGTGGTCCGGCATCGTCGACCGGACGGACTCGGCCAGCAGGAGTCGAACGGTGACGTCGCCGTCGATCCGCGCCGCGGGCGCAACTTCGGGGGCGTAGTCTGCCCACTCGGCCGTGTCGTACGGTGCGCCGACGACGAGGCGCAGGCAGTCCGTCGCCGTTCGGGCTTGCTCCTCCCAGAGCGTCACGGCAGCCTCGCTTCCGAGGTCGGTCGGCCAGAACCTGGTTTCGATCGGCGGCACCGGCGCGAGTTCCGAGCGAACGGCCGCGGCGGTTTCGCGGTACTCCGCCTCACGGCGGTCGAGATCGCGACGGCGGGCCGCCAGGAGTCGGTCGACGGCCTCGTCCGGGTCGACGGGCACGTACCGAGTCGGCTCCCGGTCGGTCCGGCTCGCGACGAGGTCGCGGGCGGCCAGGCTGCCCAACACGTCGTAGATTCGGCCGGTCGGGACGTCCGCTCGCTCCGCAGTAGTCCTCGCCGGCGCCGATCCCAGCGCCAACAACGCGCGGTACACCCGCTCCTCGTAGCTCGAAAGCCCGAGTTCGCTCAACCCGCTCATAGCGGCTCCGTCACAGCGAACGGAATAAGCGTTGCTGGATCGATCGGTCCCCAAGCGGACAACGTGGCGCAAGTGGTGGCGGATTTCACCGCGTACATATCGGGACCGGTGAAAGGGATCGACATGAATCCGTACGCACTGCTCACCGCGGCGATCCTCTCCGAACTCGTCGGAACGACCGCGCTCAAGCTCTCGGAGGGGTTCTCGCGGCCCGTTCCGAGCGTCGGCGTCGTCGTCGGATACGGGCTGGCGTTTTACCTGCTGTCGCTGACGCTGGATGAATTGCCGATCGGCGTCGTCTACGCGACGTGGGCGGCGCTCGGGATCGTCGGGGTGGCGGCGATCGGGTTCGTCGCGTTCGACGACTCGATAGATGCGGCCGGGATCGTCGGCTTGCTCCTCATCATCGCTGGCGTCTACTGCGTCAACGTGCTCTCCGAGATGTCGACGCACTGATCGACGCTGCCGGCCTCACAGCCGATACCCAGGGTTCGAACGAGGGCTAACGGAGCGGTCGCAAACACGCACAGTAGTTAGGGATTTGCCTCTCCGAATAACTTAAGTCGGGTGCGTCACCACTGGTAGTAAGATGGACCCAGCCGATTTCGCGGACGGGCCCGGCCGAATCGACGACTACGACGGGCTTCCGTGCCATCGCCCGGCCAGTTTACCGCCGGATCTCACCCTCACGGAGGACCTGCTCGCGGTCTACGGCGACGCCCAGTACGCCCTGGGTCGGCTGGCGACGCTCGAACGCCACCTCGAAAATCCGACGCTCCTGATCGCACCGTTCGTCCACCGTGAGGCCGCGATGAGTTCGCAGGTCGAGGGGACGAACGTCACGATTTCGGACATCTACGCCCACGAGGTCGGCGCATCGCCGAAACGCGCCGCCGCGGAGCTCGCGGACGTCCGCGAGGCGTACAACTACGTCGACGCCGTCACCCACGGATTCGAACGACTCGATGAAGGTGCGTCGATCGACGTCGAACTGATCCGAACCCTCCACGAAAAACTCCTGGGCGGCGTCCGCGGCGAGGAGGACCGGCCGGGAGAGCTTCGCGACGTCCCCGTCTACATCGGGGCGCCGGACGACGGCCCCGACGGCGCGTCGTTCGTCCCGGCGAGTCCGGACTACGTCGACCTCCTCTTAGAACAGTGTCTCTCGTACCTGCGGCGCGGAGAGTACCCGCCGCTGATCGACACCGCACTCGTCCACTACCAGTTCGAGGCCATCCATCCCTTCCGCGACGGCAACGGCCGCCTCGGCCGCCTGCTCATCATGCTTCAACTCTACGAGGCCGGCCTCCTTCCGGGGCCGTACCTCTATCTCAGCGCCTACTTCAAACGTCACGGGATCGCCTACCGCGAGAAGCTGCTGCAAGTCAGTACCGACGGCGCCTACGAGGAATGGGCCGTCTTCGTGCTGGACGCCATCGCCGAACAGGCCATCGACGCCTACGACTGCGGTGTCGCCCTGACCGACCTCCGCGAGGACTACCGCGCGAAATTCCCGAGTTTCCCCACCGCGCGCGAACTCGTCGACTACGTCTTCGAACAGCCCTACCTCACCGGTCCCCGCGCCGTCGAGGCGACCGGCCGCTCGAAACCCTCCGTCTACGACGCCATCGAGGCGCTCGAAGCGGAGGGTATCGTCGTTGAAACGACCGGCCAGGAGCGCAACAAGGTCTACGAGGCGCCAGAGGTGCTTTCGGTGCTGGACTCGGGCTAACCGAACGCGGTCGACCGTCGGCCGACCGGAATGGCACGCCCCACTGGATGGAGATGGGGTAACCAGCAGCTGACGATCGGCGGGTTTAGTTAGATATCTCCCCCCTATCCCTAATCACGTGGCGGTCGAGCGCCACCGTGGTTCGGCGACGACCGGGCCGCGAAACCGACCGCGATGAAAACACCGGTATTGAGCCAGGACGAATCCGCCATATGGTCGGGCTCGAACGCGGCACGGTCGAACTCGTTACACATCGCGAATGCTGGCGGGGAACGTTCGAGGCCGAGGCCAACCGGCTGCAAGACATCGCGGGAGATCGACTTCGCGAAATCGAACACGTCGGCTCGACCGCCGTCGAGGGCCTCCCCGCCAAACCCATTATCGACCTCCTGGGTCTCGTCGACTCACTCGAGACGGCCCGCGAACTCGTCTCCGTGCTCGAAGACCACGGCTACGAACACCGACCGAACGACGACGTCGAGGACCGGGTCTTTCTCGCGAAGGGGCCGGAAACCGAGCGAACGCACTACCTCTCGTTGACGACGCCTGGCAGCGCGACCCATCGTGAACAGGTCGCGTTCAGGGATTACCTGCGAGCCACTCCCAGCGTCGCGAGTCGATACGCGGAGCTGAAGCGCGAGCTCGCCGCACGATATCCGGACGATCGGGCGAGTTACACCCGGGGCAAGTCGGACTTCGTCGAATCGATCGTCGACCGGGCGCTCGACGAGGAACTGGAGGACTAACTGCTCGGCAGTATCATCGACGCTTAGTTACCCAGCTGATGGCTTGCTAACCAGGACTCCGTCGACGGTGCTCGTCGGGAAACCCGATTGCACGTTCGCACGACAGAAGGTATATCATCCACCTAGAAAGTACATCAGTATCCTCGACAAATTGGCGTCCGAGGGAACTCAGATGGACGAAGACCGAGCGTCGGGAGAGATCACAATCCCAGGCTACGACACGCTCGCCGAACGAGGTGACGCCGTCGAAACGAGTCCGTGGGGCGACAGCGCCTACCAGCGCCACTACGTCTGGCCGGGCGTCGAACCACTTCTCCCCGAACTCTCCGGGGCGCGAGTGCTCGACGCCGGCTGCGGGATCGGTGAATACGTGGGTCGGTTTCTCGAGCGCGGTGCCGACGTCGTCGGTTTCGACGCCAGCGCCGAGGCCACTGCCATCGCGCGAAAGCGCTACGGCGACCGTGCCACGTTCTATCGAGCGGACCTCACCGAACCGCTCGAATTCGTACCTGACGACGCGTTCGACCTGGTGTTCTGCAACCTCGTGCTGGACCACGTCGAGGACTGGAAACCGGCGTTCACGGCGTTCCGGCGACACCTCGCTCCTGACGGGGAGTTGGTGTTCACGACGATCCACCCGATGCGCCGCTACCGGCGCCACCGCGACGAGCTCTCGGGCTACCACGAGACGGACTCGTACGTCCTCGAGTGGGGAGAGACGGACGCCCAGATCGTGCAGTACCACCGACCAATCGAGGAGATCGTCGACTCGCTCGGTGAGAGTGGTTTTCGCCTGGACGAGTTTCGAGAGATACGACCGCGAGAGCGCTACGAGGCCCATAATCCTGAACGGTACGAGACGGCGATGGAAGCGCCCGACACGCTTTGCGTACGGGCGAGACCGATCGGGACCGACCGATAGAACCCTGGATTCGTGAGAAGGGCAATCCTCCCGCTTGGAACGGGCTCACTATCGATCAGCGCGGGGCCACCATAGTTAGGGCTATATCGTCTTTCCTACCCACACCCCTCCCGGACGGCCTCCGGAAGGGAACGAACTACGGCAGTAGAGTCGATCCGACCACCGGCGCCGCAACCGATGAAGCGTACGGCGCGCGAAGCGCGCCGTTTCACCGCGAGCGCATCCGCGCTCGCGGCCTTTTTCATCGAAGTTTTTGTGCCGAGAGGGTCGCTTCGCGACCCCCGAGGCACAAAAAGTTCGTTAGAAGTAATCGACGCTGGGGGGCAGTTCGAGCTTCATGCCCTTGCGCTCGCGGATCTCCATGGTCTTGTCGCGCTGGAGCGAGTCGGCCATGAACTCGAAGCCGGCGTTCTCCGTGTTCCAGGAGGCACGGCCTTCGGTGGCGGAGCGGATGTCGCTGGCGAAGCCGATCATCTCGTCGACGGGGGCGATGCCCTCGACGACCATGAGGTCGCCTTCCTGGTACATGTCGTCGACGCGGCCACGACGGCCCTGGATCTCGCCGGAGGCGGCGCCCATGTGGTCGTTGGGGACGTCGATGCGGACGTCCTGCATGGGTTCTTTCATGGCGATGTGGCCGTCGATCAGCGACTTGTGGACGGCTTCGCGGGTCGCGGGGATGACCTGGGCAGGCCCGCGGTGGATGGTGTCCTCGTGGAGCTTGGCGTCGTGCAGCCGGATGAGCGTCCCCTGAATGGGCTCGTTGGCCAGCGGGCCGTTGTCGAGGGCTTCCTCGAGCCCCTCGATGAACAGCTCCATCGTCTCGTTCAGGTGCTGGATCCCCTTCGTCTCGTCGAGCAGGATGTTGGTCCCGTGGATGTGCTCGACGACCTGTGAGTCGTCCTTGTCCATGCCGGCGTCCTGCAGCGCCTCGCGGCGTTCGAGTTCCGGCATGTCCATCGAGGCCTCGCCCATCCGGAGAGTGTCGACGAGGTCGTCCGTGAGCGGCTCGACGGAGATGTAGAAGCGGTTGTGGCGGTTCGGCGAGATACCCTCGACCGTGTCGGAGTCGCGCTGGATAGCCTCGCGGTAGACGACGATCGGTTCGCCGGTGTTGACCGGGATGCCCTGGTTCTTCTCGATACGCTGGGTCTGAACCTCGAGGTGGAGTTCACCCTGCCCGGAGATGAGGTGCTCGCCGGTGTCCTCGTTGATCTCGATCTGGATGGTGGGGTCTTCCTTGGAGACCTGACGGAGCGTCTCGATGAGCTTCGGCAGGTCGTCCATCGTCTGGGCCTCGACGGACTTCGTGATGACCGGCTCGGAGATGTGTTCGATGGACTCGAACGGCGTCATCTCGGTGGACGAAACCGTCGAGCCAGCGATGGCGTCGCGGAGACCGGTGACGGCGGCGATGTTGCCGGCCGGGACCTGGTCGACCTCCTCGCGCTCGCCACCCATGTAGATGCCGACGCTCTGGACGCGATTCTTGCCAGCGGTCCCCGAAACGTACAGCTCCTGGCCCTTCTCCAGCGTGCCGGAGAAGACACGGCCGGACGCCACTTCGCCGGCGTGTGGGTCCATCGCGATGTCGGTGACCATCAGGACGACCTCGCCGCTCTCGTCGACGAGTCGCATCGTCTCGGCGAGTTCGGACTCGGCGTCACCGCGCCAGATGCGCGGGATACGCATGGGCTGGGCGTCGACCGGGTTCGGGAAGTGCTCACAGACCATGTCCAGGACGACGTCCGACAGCGGCGTCCGCTCGTGGAGCTCCTGGCGCTTGTCTGCGCGCTCGAGTTCCATGATTTCGCCGAAGTCCATGCCCGTGCGCTGCATCGAGGGCATCGAGACGCCCCACTTGTAGAGGGCGGAACCGAAGCCGACGGTGCCGTCCTCGACGGAGACGGTCCAGTCCTCGATGTCGTCCATCTCCTCGGTCATGCCACGGATGAGGTCGTTGACGTCGCGGATGACGGAGAGGAGTCGTTCCTGCATCTCCTCTGGCCCCTCCTGGAGCTCCGAGATGAGGCGGTCGACCTTGTTGATGAACAGGGTCGGCTTGACGCCTTCGCGCAGCGCCTGTCGCAGGACGGTCTCGGTCTGGGGCATCGCCCCTTCGACGGCGTCGACGACGACGAGCGCACCGTCGACGGCGCGCATCGCACGGGTGACGTCGCCACCGAAGTCGACGTGGCCCGGCGTGTCGATGAGGTTGATGAGGTGGTTGGTATCCTCGTACTCGTGGGTCATCGAGACGTTCGCCGCGTCGATGGTGATGCCGCGTTCCTGTTCGTCCTCTTCGGTGTCCATCGCGAGCTGTTCGCCGGCGGTCTCGTCAGAGATCATGCCGGCCCCCGCGAGCAGGTTGTCCGAAAGTGTTGTTTTACCGTGGTCGACGTGAGCGGCGATGGCGATGTTCCGGATGTTCTCCGGGTCGTCCATCAGCCGTTCACACTCCTGTACGATCTTCTTGCGTCGGCCCATATACTCCCTCGTACCGGTAGCGGGGTCAAAAGGGTGCTGTTTCGTCGTCGCGAACTGCTCCGGGCGAATTCAGGTGCTGCGCCCCGAACGTCCAGTTTGCGTGAGTGGGTGACACGCACTGAACAGGTGATCGATTGCTCCGTCACCGGGCTGTCACGAAACGCGGCGCAACCCTCATGTCCGCCACTCCCTTGGTACCTACACTCATGGAGTTGCACGTGCAGGGAACCGGGCCAGCCGCTCCCTTTCTCAGCGCCCGCGATCTGTTCGAAACCGAGCACGATCTCTCGTTGCCCGTTCGGGTTCGGCTTCGAGACGACCCGGACGAGCGAACGTGGGCGGGCCACTACGACGATCGACACGTGCTCAACATCTCACGACGGGCAGCTTCCTCCGCGATGGCTCGCGAACTCGCCCTCCACGAGTTCGCCCACATGGCCCGATACGAGGAGGACCACCCATCACACGTCCAGTCCATCGAAGAGGTCCTCTACCTCGCCCTCGCGGGCCGCGACGTGGAGCGACGCAAACTGGCTCACTGTTTCCAGATCGCCAACCACATGAAGGACATCTACGCGGACGACATCACGCTCTCGGTGGGTCCCGGCGAGAAACTGCTCTCGTATCTGGAATCGGGCCTGGCCGCGGCCATCGCCGATCGAGCACGGGCCACGCCACGGGGCGACTTCGAGCGGGTCACGACTGGTGCTGATCCGGAGATCACGGCCGTCAACGCCGCGTTCGCCCTCGCACTGGCCGAACGAAACGACATCATCGACGAGGACCACCGGCTGTACGACCTGGCCGACGCAGCCGCGGCGGACGCCCCCTCCGTCGACGCCGACGAGTTCCGGACGCGGTTTCGCGAACTCGGGCACGATCCGGACCCGAGCGGCTACCGCCGTCACCTCGTGCAGGCGACCCGCTCATACGTCGACGGGGACGGGCCGGCGGCCGATTAGGTCCCGTTCCCGGCGGGCGCCGCTCCCGCTCGGACCAGCATCGACCGGTCGAGTTCCGAGACACGCGAACACCCCGAAAGCCCCATCGTCAGATCGAGATCCGCCAGGAAGTTCCGACACACCTGGCGAACACCGTCCTCGCCGTCGATCGCAAGCCCGTAGACGTACGGACGGCCCAGAAATACCATCTCGGCGCCGAGTGCAAGCGCGGTCACGGCGTCGGCGCCGCGCCTGAGGCCGCTGTCGAAGAGGACGGGTTCGTCGTACCCGGCTTCGTCGAGATGATCGACCACGGCGGGCAGTGCCTCGATCGCCGGGAGCGCGGTGTCGACCTGTCGGCCGCCGTGGTTCGAGACGACGATGCCGTCGGCGCCCGAGTCGAGCGCCAGCTCGGCGTCCTCGGGATGGACGATCCCCTTCACGATGATCGGGAGCTCGGTTCGATCACGGAGCCACTCGAGATCCGTCCAGGTGAGCGAGGCGTCACCGAAGACGTCGACGAACTGCATGACGGCCGCGCCCTCGTTCTCCGCGGGGTCCTGACCCAGCAGGTCGCGAAACACCGGATCGGAGAAGTAGTTCCCGACCCCCTCGCCGTCGAGGAAGGGAAGATACCCACGTTCGACGTCTCGCTCTCGCCAGCTGATGATCGGCGTGTCGACGGTCACGACGAGCGCATCGTAGCCTGCGGCCTCGGCGCGGTCGACGAAACTCGCCGTCAGTTCGCGATTCGAACTCCAGTAGAGCTGAAACCACGCCGGGCCATCGCCGACGGCGTCGGCGACGTCCTCCATCGGTTCCGATGCCGCCGAGCTCGAGACGAACGGGAGGCCGAGGTCGGCGGCTGCCCTGGCCGACGCGAGTTCGCCCTCGTCGTGGAGAATGGACTGGACACCGATGGGTGCAAGGCCGACCGGCGCCGGATACTCGGTTCCGAACACCGTCGTGGAGAGGTCTCGCTCGGCCACATCACGGAGCATTCGAGGGACGAGCCGCCACTGCGAAAAGGCCGACCGGTTCTCGGCCGCGGTCCGCTCTCCGCCCGCGCTCCCGGCGACGTAGTCGTACGCCTCCGCATCGAGCGCCTCGCGAGCGGCCGCCTCGAGGTCCTCGAACCGCGGCGGGACCGATGGCCGTTCGTCGGCCAGCATCCCCTGCGTGTACACTTCGATCAATCGCTCGCGGCCGTAGGACGGACCATCGTCGGACATGGCACCACATTCAGCTGAGTCCGACCTATAAATTGGGGAGAACCGACACGCGGCGAACCACCTTCGGGACCGCCACAGGGTTTCGCCGGCTACGAGCGCAACCAGTCGCTTCGAACGGCGACCACGCCGACCGCACCGAGCAGCCCGACCCCGAGCAGCGCCACGGTCGCTATCGGCGAGGTCGCGTCGGCGACGATTCCAGAAACCGGTTTCAGGGGTGCCCGAACGAGTGCAAACGTCATGGACGTCGCACTCAGGACCGTCGCCCGGTTGGCTGTGGCGGCGTGATCGTTGACGTACTGGGTGACGAGCGGCTTCGAGAGGGCGTAGGCGCCCTTCAGGAGAACGAAGACAGGGATGGCCAGTAACGCGACGAACCACGGAACGAGCAGTGAGACTGCGACGCCAAAGGCGAGCCAGACGACCGCGCTCCGACTCCCGAACCGGCTGTATACCGCTCCAGCGCGGTCGCTAGCGATCGCGCCAACCGCCGCGAATGTGGCGTAGAGAACGCCCAGGAGAGCTGGTTCGGGGAGCGGTCGACCGGCGACGGTGACCGATTCGAGCGCGTCGGCGAGCAGCGTCTCCGTGATCGGCTGGATGTACGTATCGGTCGCCTGAACGACCGCGAAGAAACAGGCGACGAACCCGACGAACAGGCGGAGCTTCCGGGAGAACAACACCCTTCGAGTGGTCGATAGCGTACGGTGGAAACTCGCGGTGGCGCCCGCGGAGCTGCCGGCCGGTTCGGCGTCGTCGCCAGCCCCGTCCGACTGGTCGATGTTTGGAGCCGATTGCCCGCCGTCGGGTCGCTCCGTTCGATACCGCTCGTTTCGTGGCATGCTTACGACGATTGCCATCCCGAACCCGTGCAAGGCAGCCGACGCGACGAACGGATACGTCGGATGGAGCACGTACAACAGCCCCCCGACGATCATCGTCGCCGCCGACGTCCACTCGTATATCGCCCCGCCCCGCCCACGGATGCGCGTAAACTCGTCTTCTCGTACCGACTCACGCAAGGTGTCGTAGAGCCAGGCATCCGCCGTCCCGGAGTGAAACGCGGTCGAGATCGACCAGAGCGCGTAGAGGACCACGAACTGCCAGAAGGCCGCCGCGACGACGAACCCCAGCAGCGAGGCCGCCATCGCGAGCAATCCCAGCAGGAGCACGCGACGCCGTCCGATCCGGTCGGCCAGATAGCCGGTGGGCACCTCGAGGACGACGACGAGGACCGCCGAAACCGCGCTCAACAGTCCGATTTCGGTGAACGAGAGGTCGTTCCAGAGCAAAAACAACGTGAAGATCGGCCAGATGAACCCGACCGAATAGGTGGCCATGAAGCCGTAGTACGAGAGAATCGTCCGATCTGAATACGCAAATGCCACGAGTGCTCGGACGGATCTAGCGACGGCGCCCACATAATCGCTTCCTGAACGGAATTTACGTACGCTTCGTGACAGAAGGCGTCGTTGCAGACCGCTCGACGCGCGAACGGCTCCGCCTCACGGAGATGGCACTCAGCACCGATCTGTCGGGAGAAACGCAACTCAAAACGCGAACCGATTATCTTGCGGCAGCAGCGACGCGCTCTTTCTCTTCTTTCTGTCCGACGGCGTAGGTGCCGACGTCACCTTCGGCGGCGCCGACGAGCTGGGTCGCGATGGCCTCCTCGGCGGGCGTGGGCGACTTGAACGAGGCGCTCTGGGCACCCTCGGCGAGGAACTTCAGTGCCTGGTCGACGCGGCGCTGTGGGGCGACGTCGACAGCTTTCGGCACGGAGATGCCACCGTACTTCAGGCGGACGGTCTCCTCACGCGGAGCGGCGTTCTCGACGGCAGTGACGAGGATCTGGATCGGGTTCTCGTCAGTGCGCTCGTGAACGAGTTCGAAGGCATCGCGGACGAGTGAGAGCGTCTGCTGTTTCTTGCCCGTGTTCTCTTCGGTCTGCATCAAGCGGTTGATGAAGCGCTCGACGATCGAGATTTCGGACTTCTGGAACTGCTTCGAGGCGTGACGACCCGCGGTGTGCGCGACTGGCGTGACCGTGATGTAGCGCTTGGTCGAGGGGTCGTTGTACTCGATGCCGGCGACGTCCCAGCGGCCGAATAGCTTCGCAGCGACGGAGTCCTCATCCTCAGCCTCGGCCTCGGCGTCTGCGTCGGTTTGCTCTTCTGCGCTCATGTTATCGCACCGGTTTCTCTGCGTTACCGCGGACCAGTTCGATGAGCGAGACACCGTTTACCTTCTCAACCTTGTAGTTGACACCGGAGATGTCACCCATCGCACGACCCTTCGCCCCACCGATGCCGGCGATGGTGACCTCGTCGTGCTCGTCGATGAAGCTGATCGCGCCGTCGCCGGGACAGAACGCCGAGACCTGCTTCCCGTTCTTGATGAGCTGGACCCGGACACACTTTCGGATAGCCGAGTTGGGCTGTTTTGCCTCGATGCCGATCTTCTCAAGGACGATACCACGGGCCTGCGGGGCACCCTCGAGCGGGTCCGACTTCTCGCGAAGGCCACGAGCGCGTCGCGCGTAGTCCGAGTCGGACCACCGCTGTGACTGGCGGTCCTTCTTCAGCTTCCGCGCGGCGTATTTGCCGTTTGCCATAGTACCCGTCGGTATCCGACGAACACACTTAAGCATCCCCTTTTGGATCGGAAACGAAGCGACGAGAGCGGTCGACGAGGGTCGATGAAGCGATCTCGTGGCGTTTCGGGGACGATACTGTCTGCTCGATGCGTGGTCGGTCGGTTACGAGGCCCGGCCGGGACGCGGCCGGTCAATCACCAGTCTCCGGATCGGTCGCGAACTCACTGCTGCGCTCGACGGACCGACGATCACGCTCCCCTTCGATGGAGCCGACGATGTACTCCGCCGCGGCGACGCTCCAGAGTGCCAGGACGATGCCAGCGACGACGTCGATCGCCCAGTGAATCCCCAGGTACATCGTCGAGAAGACGACACCGGACACCAGGATTGCGGCGAGGACGAACCACTTCGGGAACTCCCGGCGGGTTCGCCAGGCGAACAGCAAGACCACGACCGACAGGGACGTATGAAGCGAGGGAAAGACGTTCGTGTTGTCCGCGATCGCGGCCGTCAGGTCCTGCGTCTGCGGGTAGAAGTCGTACATCAATCCCTCGACCGAGTCCAGGTGGTTCCGCGGCCCGTACGCGATAAAGAGGGTGTAGAGGGCAACGCCGCCAACGACGTAGTTGAGAAGGTACGCGACCAGCAGCTCCTTGAACCGGCGCAACGACGACATCGTGACGTACAGGATCGGTGCCGTCGCCAGCAGATACGGAAAGCCGAACATGTAGAGCGCCGAGAAGACTTCGACGGTCACGTCCGGCACGACACGCTGGAGAACGGCGACGAACTCCCCCTCGACGGCGTAGATCTCGTCAGTAATGTTCCAGCCGATCCGCTGGGAGAGCCGGACGCTGTACTCGGACGTGAGGAACTTCGCCAGGAGGAAGAAGCCGGCGGCGCCGACGTAGGGAGCCAGTTCACGGACCCGACCACGCCGAGCTGCCACGGTGTGGCGGACACGGCCACGATCCAGACACAGCGCGCAGGTGCCGACGAATCCGACTGCGACCGCGATGACGGTGACGACGAGCATCGAACTGAGTGCCATGATTCGGAGGTCCCTCGCGTGACGCGGGCGCCCAGCACGGACGCCGGCACGTTTCTATCATACGAATGGCGTGTTCACGGCATAAGCATTCTCATCTATCGCGGTTACAGAGAGATCGAAACCGACAGCCGTCACGGCCCTCGGGCACACGAAAAGAGCGAATGAACGGCCAAAACCGCACTCAGGTTAGCTGGACGTCGTCGACGTCGAAGTGGCGCGCCGCGAGTCGGCGAGCGGCATCGATCGTCCGTCCGTCTCGGCCGATCGCGACGCCGCGGTCTTCGTCGGCGACCTCGACGTAGGCCACGGTATCGTCGTTCTCGCTCATCGTGACGTTGTAGACGGCTGCCGGCGCGAGCGCGTTGGCGACGAAGTCGGCCGGGTCGTCCGCGTACTCGACGAGCCTGACCGGCTGGTCGACCCGCTCTTCGAACCGATCGACCGTCTCGCCGCCGCGGCCGATCGCCTCGGCGATGTGACCGCGTGCGACGACGATCACCAGCCGATCGTCGAGCTGGAGACAGTCACGGCCGGGCACGCCAGTGACGTCCTCGAAGAGGGCGAGAAAGCGGCGGGCGTCGTCGTCGAGGGTGAGGTCCATCAGTCGGCCGTGGTGTCGCTGCTCGTCGAGCCCATCCGCAGGTCGACGTCACCGGTGCCGAGTTTCACCGGCCGACCGACGATGACGTTCTCGATCACACCGTCGATCGAGTCGATCTCGCCGTGGATCGAGGCGTTCAGCAGGTGGTTGACCGTCACCTCGTAGGCCGCCCGGGCGAGCACGCTCTCTTTGTTGCCGGCGATACCGTGGCGACCGATCGATTCGATCGTCCCCTCGTTGGTCATGATGTCCGCGACCAGCATCAGGTGACGGACGTTGATGTTGTCGAGGCCCTGTTCGACCAGCGTGTTCTTCGTCTCCTCGATGATGATCTCGCGGGCGGCCTCGACGCCGAGGTTGCGGTAGATCTCGTGGATGTTGTTACAGGTCGTCCGCGACGCGTCGACGCCCTCGATAGCGAGTGCATCGCCGAAGGCCGACCCCTCCGTGTAGAGGACGAACTCCTCGTCGGCGTCGAACGGCGAGTCATCCATCTCTTCGCGGCGGATGACGACCCGGGAGATGTCCTCGATACCCTTGAACGTGATCTCGCGCAACTCCTCGACGAGCTGGAGGAGATCGCGATAGGACGGTTCCTCCGGACCGAACTCGACGGTGGTCCCGTTCTGGACGGTCTTCACGCCGAGTTGATCTTCGATGATCTCGGCGACCTCTTCGGCCGTGATCATCCGTTCGTTCAGCGTGTCCTCGTTGAGCGAGATGACGACGCGCATGTCGGCGACGTTCGTCGAGACGTCCCCCAGCGCGAGAATCTTCGTCGCCTCGATCTTCCAGACGACCTCGTGGGCTTTCTCGCGCTCGGTCGCGTACTCCTCGTCCAGGTGGACCGTCATCGTCGGCGTGTCGGGCGTCTTCCGGGCGTCGACCAGCTCGATGAGCCGTGGCAGCCCCTGCGTGACGTCGATCTCCGCGACGCCGGCGTAGTGGAACGTGTTCATCGTCAGCTGCGTTCCCGGTTCGCCGATCGACTGTGCCGAGACCGTCCCAACCGGATCGAGCGGGTCGACGCGAGTATCGCGATACTGACTCTCGACCGCTTGCGCGACGTCGTCGGCCTGTTCGATGGTCAACTCGTCGCGCTCGGCGAGCGTCTCGTAGACGCGATCTTTGAGTCGCGGTGGAAGGTCCGTATCCTCGACGACGGCTTCGACGTCAGCGTCGAGGCCGAGGGCACTCGGATTAGTCATCGGAGGTCACCCCCGTCTCGTCGCCGAGGCGATCGTCTGCGTGCTCGGAGAGGTTGGTCGGACGGGCTCTGTCGCCGAGGAACTGTGCGCGTTCGCGCTCGTCTTCGAACTCCGAGTCGATGACGCGATCGGCGATTCCCTCGACGTCGATGTCGAAGTCCTCGTCGTAAGAGACCTGCACCGGGGAGGTGCCGTCCTCGCCGAACTCGAACTGGACGATCGTGTCCGAGGTGTCCCGGACGGTGCCGTCGTACTGCGCTTCGAGTTCCGAGAGGGCGTTGATGAGTCGACGCTGCAGGTACCCGGACTTGGAGGTCCGGACTGCCGTGTCGACCAGGCCCTCGCGGCCACCCATCGCGTGGAAGAAGAACTCCCGCGGCGTGAGTCCGGCCGTGTAGGAGTTCTCGACGAAGCCGTGGGCCTCGGCCGAGAGGTCGTCCGGTTTGTAGTGACTGAGGGTTCGATCCTCGTAGCCGCGGTTGATCCGCTCGCCGCGGACCGCCTGCTGGCCGACGGCGCCGGCCATCTGGGTGAGGTTGAGCATCGACCCACGGGCCCCGGACTCGGCCATGACGACGGCCGGGTTGTCGCCCTCGAAGTGCTCTTCGGCGATCGTCCCCGCGTTGTCACGGGCACGCGAGAGCGTCTGCATGATCTTCATCTCGAGGGTCTCGTCCAAGGTCCGACCCGGCAGACTCTCGAGTTCACCGCGCTCGTAGGCCTCGATGAGTTCCTGGACGCGATCGTACGCGTCGTCGATGGTCTCGTCGATCTGTTCGCGAGCCTCGGGTTCGATCGTCTCGTCGTCGATCCCGATCGAGAACCCGAAGTGCATGATCGTCCGCATCGCGAGCGTCGACAGCTCGTTGATGAAGATCCGTGCGCGCGTGTTGCCGTAGACCTTCGTGATCGTGTCGACGATTTCGCCGCCGAAGCCACCGACTTCGTCCTCGGCGATGGTGCCCTCTACCAGCTGGCCGTCCTCGATGACGACGTCCTCGCCGACGGTGCCGGTGAACGTGAGGTTCAGGTCGTCGGGGAGGAGTTCGGAGAAGATGGCCCGACCGGTCCAGTACGGCGTGCCGTCCTCCTCGGTCCCGCTCTGCTCGGGCAGTTCGTCGATCCGCGTCGCTCGCAAGAGGTCCAACGCCTGCGTCTCGTTGAAGTGCGGGTTTTCGTGAGTCAGCAGGTAGGTTCCCGAGATGTGGTCCTGGATGGCGCCGATGATGTTCTCACCGAAGCGTGGCGAGAGGATCTGTTCCTGGACACGCATGAGGACGCGAGCCTCGGCACGGGCCTCCTCGTTCTGGAGGGCGTGCATGTTCATCTCGTCGCCGTCGAAGTCGGCGTTGTACGGCGGACAGACGACGGTGTTGAGACGGAACGTCTTGTACGGCATCACCACGACCTCGTGGGCCATGATGGACATCCGGTGCAGCGACGGCTGCCGGTTGAAGATGATGATGTCGCCGTCGACGAGGTGGCGGTTGACCTCCCAGCCGGGGCCGACCGTTTGAACGCCCTCCTCGTCTGCCTGCTCGGTCATGCCCGCGAGCGCCTCGGCGTTCTTCTCGGTCACCTTCAGTCGCCGGCCGTCGGGGCGACGAACGTAGTTCGCGCCGGGGTGCGTGTTCGGCCCGTTCGCGACGTAGCGACGCGCCTCCTCGACGTTACGCTCGGTGACGAGCATCGTCTGAGTCATCTCCGACGCGACGCGATCCGGCACGCCGACTTCGTTTAAGCTGAGCGTCGGGTCCGGCGAGATGACGGTTCGGGCGGAGAAGTTGACACGCTTCCCGGAGAGCGAGCCCCGGAAGCGCCCCTCCTTGCCCTTGAGTCGCTGGCTGAGGGTCTTCAGCGGGCGCCCCGAGCGGTGTCGGGCCGGCGGCGTGCCACTGATCTCGTTGTCCATGAACGTGGTGACGTGGTACTGCAGCAGTTCCCAGAGGTCCTCGATGATCAGCTGTGGCGCACCCGCCTCACGGTTCTCCATGAAGCGCTGGTTGATCCGAATGATGTCGACCAGCTTGTGCGTGAGGTCGTCCTCCGAGCGCTGCCCGTTGTCGAGCGTGATCGACGGCCGTGCAGTGACCGGCGGTACCGGCAACACGGTGAGGATCATCCACTCCGGTCGCGAGCGGTCGGAATCGATACCGAGCACCTCGATATCCTCGTCCGGGATCGCCTCGAACCAATCGCGGATATCGGAGGGCATCAGCTTGTTCGTGTCCTCCTCGGTGAGGTCGATGCTCAGGGCCTTCTCGATCGCCTCGCGCTGTTCTTCGCGCGGGCGGAACGAACCCGAGAGGATCTCGTTGACCCGCGTGAGGTCGATCTCGGTTTTCGCTGCGAGTTCGTCCGGCGTCGTCCGCTCGATGCCTTCCTCCTCGTCGCCCTGCATCGCACCGGCGATGCGCTGGGAGTACTCGCTCGCGAGAACTTCCTGGACCTCGTAGTACGTGGTCGGCTTCTCGTGGTCGATGTCGTACTGAATCTCGCCACAGAACGGACAGCGATCCTTCTTTCGTGCCTGTCGGATCGCCGCCTTCGTCACGTCGTTTAAGTCACGGCCGAGTTTTCGCGACTCGTCGATCTGGTCGCGGAACTCCCCTCGCTCGTCCTCGGTGAGCAACAGTCGAGAGCACTCTCGACAGGTGCCCCGGAGGAGTCGCCGGATGAGTTTCGTGAAGCCGACGTGGATGACGGGCGCGGCGAGTTCGATGTGGCCGAAGTGGCCGTTACAGGAGCCGGAGTGTTTCCCGCAGGTCTTACACTCCAGTCCGGGGTCGATCACGCCGAGACGCGGGTCCATCAGCCCCATGTCGATGGGGAAGCCGTCGTCGTCGTAGGTGTCGGCGGTGATGATCTTCGTCGCGCTCATCTCCCGGTACTCCTCGGGCTCCATGAGCCCGAAACTGATCGATCCGATCTCTTTTGGTGTACTGTGTTGCATGGTTAGACGGCATCCTCCAGTTCGAGTCGCGGCGCGATCCCGAGGGCTTTCATCTCGTCCAAGAGGAGTTTGAACGCGTAACTCATCTCGATCTCGTGGATCTCGGTCTCCTCGTCACAGTTCGGACAGTAGACGCGCCGTTGTTCGACGTTCTCGACGGCACTCATGCCACAGTTGCCGCAGACGTGGATGTACTCGCGGTCGGACTCGTCGAGCAGGCGTTCCTTCAGCGTCAGGGCCGCACCGTGGCCGATGAAGACGTCCCGCTCCATCGTCCCGATACGAAGCCCACCTTCGCGGGCTCGTCCCTCCGTCGGTTGACGGGTCAGTACCTGCACCGGCCCGCGTGAACGGGCGTGCAGCTTGTTCGAGACCATGTGGTAGAGCTTCTGGTAGAAGATCACGCCGACGAAGATCTCAGCCTCGATCTTCTCGCCGGTGACGCCCGAGTACATGACCTCCTTGCCGGCGGAGTTGAACCCGGCGTCTTCCAGCCCACCGCGGAGTTCGTCCTCGTCCTCGCCGAGGAACGGCGTCCCGTCGACGCGTCGGCCTTCCATCGAGCCGAGCTTGCCACCGATCATCTCGAGAATGTGCCCGACCGTCATCCGCGACGGCAGCGCGTGTGGGTTGACGACGAGGTCGGGCACGACACCCTCTTGCGTGAACGGCATGTCCTCCTGCGGTGCGAGGTGGCCCACGACGCCCTTCTGGCCGTGCCGGGACGCGAACTTGTCCCCGAGTTCGGGGATCCGCTCGTCGCGCACGGAGACTTTCGAGAGCTTCGAGCCGTCCTCACCCTCCATCAGCGTGACCGTGTCGACGACGCCGCTCTCGCCCGAGCGCATCGTCACTGACGTTTCACGGCGCTTCTGAGGCGAGAGGCCGCCCATGTCGTCCGGTTCCTCCAAGAATCGCGGTGGACTCGTCTTGCCGAGCAGGACCGAGTTCTCGTCGACGCGGGTCTCGGGGTTGACGAGGCCGTCCTCGTCCAGGTGCGTGTAGGCGTCCTCACCGCGGGCGCCGCGCACGTCCTGAGAGGGGATCTCGAAGCGATCTTCCTGGCCGCCGGGGTAGCGTCGCTCCTCGCCCTCGTAGGTGCGGAAGAAGTGTGACCGAGCGAGCGCGCGCTCGACCGACGCCTTGTTCATGACCAGCGCGTCCTCGATGTTGAACCCCTCGTAGCTCATCACGGCGACGACGAAGTTCTGCGCGGCGGGCCGCTCGTCGAAACCGATCTGTTCGGTGGTCTGGGTCTTGACCATCGAGAGCTGCGGGTAGTGCAGCAAGTGCTGGCGCGTATCGGGCCGGATGCGGTAGTTGGCGCTCGGCAGGCCGAGCGACTGCTTGACCATCCCCGCCCCCATCGTAATGCGCGGACTCGCGTTGTGTTCCGGGTAGGGGATCATCCCTGCACCGATCCCGAAGATCAGCTGTGGATCGATCTCTAGGTGCGTGTGGTCCTCGGTGAGGTCGTCCTCGTCGACGGCGACGAAGATGTCCTCTTCCTCCTCGGCGTCGATGAACTCGATCGAGCCGTGCGCGACCAGATCTTCGAACTCCAGATCACCATCGTTCAGCGCCTCGATCTCGGCCTCGGTGATGCGCGGTTCGCCGTCGTCGACGACGATCAGCGGACGGCGGGCCCGTCCGGCGTCGGCGTTGACGATGACTTCACGCGTTCGTTCTTTCACCGAGACGTTGACCATCTCGGAAACGTCGCCGACGCGACGCGCCTCGCGGATCTGTTCGGCCAGCTCGTTCGGGTCCGGGTGGGTGCCCACCAGCGACCCGTTGACGTACACCTTCGCCTCTCGTTGTTGTTGACTCGCCATATTAGTCGTCTGCCGGTGTTCGGTCGGCGCGTTCGAGGCCCGGAATTCCCTCGACCCCCATCGACGCCAGTTCTCGTTTGAGCGACTGTTCGTCCGCGACGTTCTGTGAGAGCTCCATCGCCTGCGCGAAGTTCTTCACCAGTCCGCAGTTCGGTCCTTCGGGCGTCTCCGAGGGACAGATACGACCCCACTGGGTCGCGTGCAAGTCCCGTGCCTCGAAGTGTGGCTGCGAACGCGACAGCGGCGATCGCAGTCGGCGCAGGTGGGAGAGAACGCCCATGTAGTCCGTTCGGTCGACCAGCTGACTCACGCCGGAGCGCCCGCCGACCCAGTTGCCGGTCGCGATCGGGTGTTCTAAGCGCTCGGTCAGGACGTCCGAGCGGACGACCGTGTTGACCGAGAGGTTCCGGTTGCGCATGTTGGCGCGTTCGAGCTGGTACTTCACGTCGCGAGCCAGCTTGTTCAGCGCCGTCCGGAAGAGGTCCTTCATCAGGTCGCCGCTGACCTTGAGGCGCTTGTTCGCGTAGTGGTCCTTGTCGTCGGAATCGCGGCGCCCGAGTGCGAGTTCGAAACACGCCTCGGCCATCCGACAGAGGTAGTGCGCCTTGTTGATCCGGACGTCCTCCTCGTCGACGCCCTCCTCGTGGAGGTGCGGCAGGAGGTAGCGGTCGATCACGTAGTTGGCTCGCTTCAACTGGTAGTTCTTACCCTGGCCGGAAGCGACGCGCTGCCCGAGGGTTTCGATCGCCTCCTCCTCGGTCTGGACGTCGGCTTCCTCCAGGTTCTCCAGCATGTACTTGACGATCTCGGGGTCGTTCGAAACTTTGTGGACGATCTCCTCGTCCGACTCGAGCCCGAGTGCGCGAACGAGCGTGACGAAGTTGACCGAACCCGAGACCGACGGGAACGACACTTCGAGCAGGCCGTCGCGGGTGCGCTCACAGAGGACGAGCGCGCGGTAGCCACGACGCTGAGAGAAGGTCTTCGCGACCTGGATCTCGTCGCCGTACTTGGTGTCGTACTCCGCCAGGATCTTGTTCGGCGCGAGGTCCTCGCTCGTCATCAGCACGCGCTCGGAGCCGTTGACGATGAAGTAGCCGCCGGGGTCGGCGGGGTCCTCGCCGATCTCGACGAGTTCCTCGTCGGAGAAGCCGGCGATGTTACACTTCTCGGAGCCGACCATGATCGGCATCCGGCCGATCTTCGTCTCGGTCGAGTCGACGACGCGCTCGTCGCCTTCCTCGCCCTTGACGATGGCCATCTCCATGAAGACGGGCGCAGAGTAGGTGATGTTACGCAGGCGGGCTTCCTGGGGGTAGAGCAGTTCCTCGCTGCCGTCGGCTTCCCGCACTCGTGGGGTGACGACGCGGACGTCGCCGAGTTCGACGAAGACGGGCTCTTCACCCTCCTTGTCGCCGATGTCCGTGTCGATCGTCTCCTTCTCGTCCACCACACGCTGCATGCCGCGAGTGAGGAAGGAATTGAACGATCGGAAGTGATGCTCCGCGAGGCGCTCCGCGGAGAAGTATTCACGCGAAATTTCTCGTCGTGCGGCTCTGTCGATGCTCATCAGTCGACCACCATTCTGTATACGATTGCCTGGTCCGTCGTCCGCGAGTCACGGACGATTTTGATGACGTCGCCGACCTCGGCATCGTCGGGCAGGGCCGGATCGGTACGCTTGATCTTTGGTAAGTCTGTGCGATCGATGTCGTACTCGTCGAGCACGTCCTCGATGGCCGCCTTGTCGAGGACGGAGTGCTCGGGAACGAGTTCGTGTTGGCTTACGTCTACCATGTGTAGGTCAGGGGCTGGCTGTCAGCTACCGGGAGAGAAGTGGCTGTCACGAGATACTACAGACGGCTAGCGGCCCAGGGCATTTAACCATTACTAACTTACCCCGGGTAGCGTCGCTATCCGACCCGGCGGTCCGAGCCGGACCAGCCGTTCACACGTGGCGATACCGCACTCACCCATATATCCCTTTGGGGGAGATCCACAGTAACCGAATTTTTTTGTTACGCGTGCGCGAGACCGTACGTCACTGTGCCAAGGGCCCGCCGGTCGAGCTCGCCCCCGAGCAGTGTCGCGTTCTCCCCTACCACACCGCCTTCGATTGGAAAGCCTTATACATATCTCCCGGATACGTATGAGTGCAGAGGCCCGGGTGGTGTAGTGGCCCATCATACGACCCTGTCACGGTCGTGACGCGGGTTCAAATCCCGCCTCGGGCGTCTTCTTCCGCGAACAATTTCGGCGAGCACCGCGTAGCGTGTGCTCGACATCCGTGAGCGGAAAAGACCCTACAAAGGGATTTTGAGCCCTGTCAGTCGCGCGCAGCGAACGAAGGGAGCGAGCACGTCTGAATTCGGTTCAAATCCCGCCTCGGGCGCTTCTTCGATTTTTACTCCAACGAGCGACCGGTGTGCTTGCTGGTCGTGGGACGAGCCGTAACAGGGCACAGCCGACAGTTCATATTCGATGACGCGCCAGGGCCTCGTGCAATGAACACGAAACAAGTCGGCGACATAACGGAGGTACGGATACTGGCCCAGCTGGTTGCGGCGGGCTACTCGGTATCGATACCGTACGGAGACAACGACCCGTACGACCTTCTTGTTGACACCGGATCCTCGGTTCTCAAAGTGCAGTGCAAGACCGGATGGGTCGAGGATGATGTCATCCGATTCAAAACCGCAAGCAAGACGACCAGGGATGGATCCGTAACGATGGTCGATTATGATGACAGCATAGACGCATTTGCCGTCTATTGTGACGGCCAGTCGGAGTTTTATTGGATGCCTGTCGACGAAGCCGGGTCGAAGAGTACGTACCTCCGCCTCACCGAGCCCGAAATCGATCATCCGCGCGTGAATCGCGCGTCCAAATTCACCTTCTCCAATCGATTACCAGAAATGGACGCCGATTGAGACGAACGCTCCCTTCAAACCACCTACCAGGGCACAGCCGACTGGACAGGGTACCAATTAGTGCCGTCAGACGGTACTGTCTTTGTGGCTTCATCAGGTACGAATAACTCGGGATATCTGCTGTATGGTATTGTCATTTAACGATCGGTCCCGTAAATGGAGTTCATGAGCGGCGACGACACGGATCCCGTTCAGGCGGCAAACGACGAGCGGGATCTCTACGGAATCACGACGTGGGAGGAGCGATCTCGGCTCGACAGTCTCTCGGTCGGCATCTTCTGGCTGCTCGTCCGTACCGGGCAAGTCATCGTGGTCCTGCTCGCGCTGGCGACGTTCATCGCGATCGGCGGCCTCAGCCTGTTCACGGATCCGGCGATCGGCGCGCTGACGGTGGCGTCGGCCCTCCCGGCCGTGGCGCTCGCGGGGTACGTCTGGCTGAGCGACGCGACGGCGAGCGAACCGCTGTCCCTGCTCGCCATCACCTTCCTGCTCGGGGTCGTAACGGCCGGATTTGCAGCCGTCCTCAACGGCATCCTCCAGCCGGTATTTGCGACCCTGGAACTCGTCGGCATGGTGTTGTTTTTTCTACCTCGTCGTGGGCCCGGTCGAGGAGACGGTAAAATTGCTCGCAGTCCGGCTATACGCCTACAACGATGAGCGGTTCGCCGCGGTCATCGACGGGGCGGTGTACGGCGCGATAGCCGGACTGGGATTCGCGACGATCGAGAACGCGCTTTACATCACTCGCGCGATCGGTGACGTCGGCGGCGTCAGGCTCGGGCTGGACCTGATCGGGATCGGCGGCGACATCACGGCGACACGTGCCCTGGCCGGGCCCGGACACGTCGTTTACTCGTCCTTCGCGGGGTACTATCTGGGACTGGCAAAGTTCAATCCCGGAAATCGGGGGCCGATCGTGGTAAAAGGGCTCATCATCGCCGCCCTGATCCACGCGACCTACAACGCCACCGTCGGACTCGCAACCGCGCTGATCCGAGCGGCTACGGGGCTCCCGGAACTCGCGGCGTTTCTCGTCTACGTCCTCGGGTACGTCGGGTTCTTCGGGTACCTGCTCTATCGGAAGCTGCGGCGGTACCGGGCGGCCTATCTCGCCGGTCTGACGACCGACGGCGCGGCGCCGTCGGAGGAACGGTCAGACGCCGGTTCGGGGGAGGACTGACGTGTCGCCGAAGGGGCCTCACGTCTGGGGAGAGCGTGATCAGCAAGCTCTCGGTCGCTGGGGTCCTCACCCGCTCGAGCCGGCAGGAGGTCTCGCGGAGGAACGTCGCCGAAATTCATCAGTCTTCCAACAGGGCGCCCGCAAGGTCAAGAAAGACATCGTCGGCGAAGTGGACCAGCAGGACCACGACGATCGGGCCGAGGAACAGCCCGTACCAGCCGAAGGCGAGCGTGCCGAGGAAGTACCCCAGGAGGACGAGCCCCATGTGGACGCCGCTTCGCGCCGAGAGGAACGACCGGGCGAAGAAATCTGGAATCGTATCGACGATCGTGAACGAGACGGCGAAGAAGACGATCGGGTGCCACAGCGGCGTGGCCGTGCCGAGGGCGAGTCCAAGGAGATAGATCCCGTAGGGGACGTAGACGATCTTCATACCAACCGCCGGTATCAGCGTCCCGATACCGATGAGCAGGGCGAGCAATACGGGGACGCCGACGACGGTGCCGCCCGGCGCGAGGAGGTTGAGTGCGTAGTAAGAGACGGCAGCGAACACCGCTGCGATGCCGACGACGGCGAGGTTGCCGACGAAGATCACTTCGAGGTCGTCGTCGACCGTGTCGAGGAACGAGACGACTGCCTCGTCGTGGTCGACGCTCCGGACGAACCAGCGACGAAGCTTCCAGTCGTCCCGAAGCAGGTAGAAGAGGAACGTGATCATGAGGAAAAAGCGGGCGAGAACCGCGAAGACGAGTCCGGCAGCCGACGAGAGGCGCCCGAAAGCACCCGGGAGGCCCTGCTGTGCGAGAGAACCGACCGAAGCGGTGCCGGTCGGAAGCGCGTCCCAAAGTGCACTCACGTCACCCTGGTGAACCGGTAACAGGTACGGTTCGAGCGCCGACCGGACCACTTCGAGGTCGCTCGCGGCGAGGAACTGATCCAGCTCCCGGGGCGCCACGACCCCGCATACGCGACGATCACAAGCATCGGAAGGACCACGAGCAGGATCGTCACCGACGCCACGATATTCGGATGGTCCAGGTGGCGATTCAACCGGCGGTAGGCCGGTCGTGTCGCGTAGTAGAGGAAGAGAGCGAAGAGGACGGCCCCGATGTACTGAGAGAGGGCGAAGCCGACAGCGACTGCGAGAACCAGTCCGAGCGCGATCCAGACGAGGCGATGACCGTCCCACCGACGGCGTTCGGACATACGTCTCGGTCCAGGTCGCCGGTCAAAAACGCCGGGTGGGTACCGGCAGATTACGGAGCAGTGCGCGCCGACGGCGTTCCGTCGCCGGGAGGCTACTCGACTTCGCGGGCGCCGGTCGCCTGCGCGACGTGGCTACCCGTCACGAGGCCGAGGCCGCCGACGAGGGTGCCGGCCGTCGAGACGACCGTCACCGCGGCCAGCGCGCCGAGGCCGATCTCCGCCCCGAACCGCATGCCGAAGAGTACGTGGAGGACGGTGACGATGACGTGGTCGAACGGGCAGCGAGGGCGAAACCCTCGCCTCCGCCGAAGCCTGTTGATGCAGGTGAAACGATAACCCGTGTTCGCCGGGTACGAGGGACGATGAGTGACGAGCACGGATCTCGAGACGAGACGGGAGGACCGGAGCAGGACACCGAATCCGGCGACAGGGAGACGCTGGGGTACGTCGAGGACACGGGCGATAGCGACGGCGAACGGCGAAGGCACGACGAAGACGACAAGGTCATCGGAACTGCGCCCGAGGCCGGAGAGATGGCCGAGCCGACGACCGACAGTGCGCAAGCGTCCCGCGAAGCCAGGTGGGGGCTCCAGCAGGGACTCGCGGTCGGGCTCGTCTCGGTCGCCAGCGGGTTGCTCGTCGCGTTCGGACTGATGCAGGCGACTGGGCTGGTCAACCTCCCCGAACCGTTGCGAGGGTCGGCGATCGCTCACTGGAGTCTCTTCGTCGCTCTCGGAGTGTTGCTTCTGGCGGCGTTCGCGTACAGCCAGCGGGGAACGTAAATCGAGAGAGAGAGAGAGAGAGAGAGAGAGAGAGAGAGAGAGAGAGAGAGAGAGACGCTCCTGAAACCCGGCTACGGGGTGACGAGTTGGCGAGGATCGTTCAGGTACTCCTGAATACCCTCGGCGGCCCGGAAGGCCAGTGCCCCGACGGTTCCGGTCGGATTGTAGCCGCTGTTGTGGGGGAACGCCGACGCGCCGGGGATGAACAGGTTCTCGGCATCCCAGTTCTGGAGGTAGGTGTTGACCACGGAATCGGCCGGATCGTCGCCCATGATCGCCCCGCCGGTGTTGTGCGTCGACTGGTACGGCGTGATGTCGAAGCTTCCCTCCAGTGCGGTCGTCGCGTCGACCGTATCCGCACCCATCTCCTGCATGATCTCCTCCAGGTAGGGGCCGACGTACTCGACGAGGTTGCGATCCTGCTCGTGCCAGTCGAAGGTCATTCGGAGGAGCGGCCGGCCGTACTGGTCGGTGTAGTTCGGATCGAGGTCGAGGTAATTATCGCGGAAGGGGAGGACCGACCCCTGACAGGAGACGCCGAGTGTGCTGTGGTTATTCTCGATGCTCTGGCGTTTGAACTCGGATCCCCACGCCGGTGTCTCCGGCGGAACCGGATTGTTCACGATGGGGCGGGCACCCGTCTGACTGATCGAGACGTTCCCGCCGTGGATGAAGTCGAGATCCGAGTGATTGAAGTTGTCACCGTTGAAGTCGTCGATAGCCGTACCCAGCGCGCCGGCACCCATGTAGAGGTTCCAGGCCTCCTCGTCGAAGAACCCGGTCGCGCTGGCGCCGAAGTTCTGGTAGCAGTAGTTCTTCCCGACGACGCCCTCACCCGTCTCCGGGTCGTACGGCTCCCCGATATCGGAGAGGAGCAGGAGACGCACGTTGTTGAGGACGTAGGCCGTCAGTGCGACGACCGTCGCCCGTTGCTCGTAGATGTCTCCCGTCTCCCGGTCGACGTATCGGACGCCACTTACTCGGCCCTCACTGTCGTCATACAGAAGCTCGATCACGTCTGCATGGGTTCGCAGTTCGTAGTTGCCCGTCTCCTTTGCGGCCGGGAGGACGGTCGTGATCGGCGACGATTTCGCACCCCACTCACAGCCGAACCGCTCACAGTATCCACAGTACTGACACTGCCCCTGCTGGACGCCGTCGGGATTGGTGTACGATTCGGTGAGGTTGGCCGACGGCTGCATGAACGGTTCGTAGCCGAGTGACGACGCGGCGTCCGCGAACCGCCCGAGTGCCGGCGTCTGTTCCATCGGCGGAAGCGGATACTCGTCCGCTCGCGCCCCTTCGTACGGATTGCCGCTATCCTGAACCTCCCCGTCGACGTTTCCGGCTTCGCCGGCGATCCCGGCCGTGTACTCGAAGGTGTGATAGTACGGCTCCAGTTCCTCGTAGGTGAGTCCCCAGTCCTGGAGTTGCATCCCGTCGGGAATCTTGTCTTCCCCGTAGCGATCGATCGTCTGCGAGCGGATCTGGAAGTCGTACGGGAGGAATCGCCAGGTGACGCCGTTCCAGTGGACGCCCGCCCCGCCCTCACCCGTTCCGGGCAAGAAGGCGCCGTATCGACGCATCGGCAGGGCGGTATCCTCCGGGGCGTTCCGGAACGTGATCGTCTCCTTCGAGAGATCCTGCATCAACTTGTACCGGAGCGCGTAGCCCAGCTCGTCGTGAACGGTGAAGAAGTTCTCCGTCTCGCGCTCGCCGCCGCGTTCGAGGCTCACGACGGAGTAGTCGTTCTGTGCGAGTTCTTTCGCGATGATGCCACCCGTCCAGCCGGCACCGACCGTGACGACGTCGACGGGATCCAGTTGTTGCACCATCAGCGGTCACCCCCATCGTCGCCCGCAGACTCAGCTGACGGCCCGTCTGCGGCTTCGGAGTTGTCGATCTGTCCGTCCTCGACGTCGGGAGCGCCCTTGCCGTCTGCACTGTCGACCGATCCCGTCGGTGCCGAATCCGGGTCCGCATCGCCCCGGGCGGCGGCGGGATCGACGATCTTGGGATAGTCGGCTTCGGCAGCATTGTGTACGTGTGCGTGACCCTGTTCGCTCTGTTCGTTCGCTGGGACCTCGTTGTCCGAGTCGATGCCGAGTGAGGCGACGTCGTCGGCGAGTTTTCGGTAGTCGCCCTCTTCAAGTTCGATGTACTCGTCGTCAGTGATGAGTTCTCGATAGCTACCGAGAGCGCCCGGCGTTCCCGGAAAGCCCTTCAGCCGCCAGCCGACCATCTCCCTGTTGCCGCCGTACATCGGATCGCTGAACATTCCTTCGAGGGTGTTCTGATACAGGAGCGCGAAGAAGTCGCCCGCGGCGATGCCGGTCCCCTCGAACGTCCCAACCTCGTCGGCTTCGAGCGCCGCGACGACCTCGTCCTGTTGGTCGCCATCGAGTTCGGTGTACGTCGACGCGTCGTAGGTCGACTGGACGTGCGCTTCGATCGCAGCAATGGCCCGATCGTAGGCCTCGTTCGGTGTCAGCGGATACTGCCAGCCCTGCGTCGGGGCCGGCGTCGTCTCCGCCCAGGGAACGTCGGTTTCTTCCTCGTCCGAGACGCCTTCGCTCTGGAACGGGTCGGTCGGATCCCGACCGGCGAACGGCCCCTCCATGTACCACTGTTCGCCGCGTCCCCACGCCGAATTGAGCTGATGGTCGATGAAGTAGACGACACCGGCTTCGGGGGCGCCCGGACCGAGGTCGTCGGACGGATAGATCCTGCCGGTCAGATCGTGGACGACACGTGCCTGCTGGATCGTGAAGTACTGGAGTCCCCGGGGATCGACCTCGACTTCGTCCAGCTGCTGGAGCGGAGTGACGTCGAAGTCCGCCGGGTCGAAGGTCCCTTCGGCCGGGGCTGCGATCCCGAAGACGGCCAGGCCGCCGCCGGCGCGCATGAGCGTCCGTCTCGATACGTCTCTGGTGAAATCGAATCGTGGCTCTTCGCCCACCATACACGCCTACGACCCCGGATACCCGAATAGTGGCGATACCTGCGAAAGCAGGCCCGTAACGGCCCAGTTGCGGGCGCGGCCGGCCGTGGGGGTAGTGACAGCGTTCGACGGTCAATCGGTCAGGCGATGACGCAGCCAGTCAACCAGACGGCCAGACAGTTGTAGACCGACGACCCGTGCCGGCACGAGTACCAACACGAACTGTATAGCAGGCGGTCGACGGTGCGAGAGGTGGTGCTAATATATTAGTACCTGGGCAGCAATCTCACGACGTACCTGTGCCAGGGGCAACGTCGATCGAGTCGGTCTCCGTCCTGCTCGCCGACAACGAACCCAGCTTCGCCGAGTTGGCGGCCGAGATGCTCGGCCGGGTCGACGAGACGCTCGACGTGACGACCGTCACGACGGCGGCTGCAGCGCTCTCGACGGTCGAAGAGCGCGACGTCGACTGCGTGGTGAGCGACTACGATATGCCCGGAATGACAGGCCTCGAGTTGTTAGAGGCCGTCAGAGAACGCGACGAGAACCTGCCGTTCGTCCTCTTTACCGGGAAGGGCTCCGAGGAGATCGCGAGCGAGGCGATCGCGGCCGGCGTCACCGGCTACTTACAGAAGAAGTCCGGGCGCGAACAGTACACGCTGCTGGCGAACCAGATTCGAAACGCCGTCGGCCAGTACCGGGCCGAGACGGAGTTACGACAGAGCGAACAGCGCTACGAGCGGACGCTCACCGGCTTACACGAGACGACCCGCGATCTCATGCGAGCCGGGACGAAACACGAGATCTATCGTGCGCTGGTCGAGACAGCGGGCGATATCCTCGACGTGCCGATCGTCGCGACCTACCGGTTCGAACCCACGGCCGCAGCACTCGAACACGTCGCGTCGACGCCGGGCACGGCCGACACGCTCGATCCCGATCGGACGTACGAGCAGGGTGACGGCCACGTCTGGGAGACGTTCTCCGGCGGGGAGCTGTCGTACGTTCCTGACGTCAGCACCGGCCCAGCACCCGCAGACGACCGGCGCCGACAGAGCGAGGTCCTCGTGCCCCTCGGGTCGCACGGCCTGCTCGTCACGGGCAGCGAGGTGCGAGACGGCTTCGACGAGACGATGATCGAACTCATCCAGATTCTCGCGGCGAACACCGAAGCCGCACTCGATCGAGCCGAACGCGAACAACTGCTTCGCGAGCACGATCGACGGCTCACACGGAAGAACGAGGAACTGACGCGCCTCGATCACACGAACGAACTCGTCAGAGACATCACGCAGGGAATCGCCCAGGCGACGACGCGGGCCGAGATCGAAACGACCGTCTGTGAACGACTCGCGGCGAGCGATCGCTACCTGGCTGCCTGGCTGGCGCCTCGTCGAGAGCCGTGGAGTCCCTCGGCCTGGGCCGGAATCGACGAGACCTACGCCGACCAGATTCGGGCTGATGGAGCGGACGCCCCGGAAGTCGACCTGGTAACCGCCGCACTCGATCAGGAGCACGTCCGCGTCGTCGCGAACGTGCTCGACGAACCAACCTGGGACCCCCGTCGGACGACGACACTGACACACGGTTTCCAGACCGTCCTCGCCGTCCCGTTGACCGGCCGAGAACGGCGATACGGTGCCGTCGTCGTGCACGCGACGGCGGCGGACGCGGTCACCGAACGCGAACGCGACGTCCTGGGAGAACTCGGCGAAGTGATCGGGCACGCGATCAGGAGCGCTGAACGAACCCGGGCGATGGTGACCGACGAACGAATCGAGATCGAACTCGACTGTGGGGACGATCACCTCCTCTTCAACCGACTCCGCTCGGCCCTCGATCGACCGATTCAGCTGGAGGGGATCTTCCAGCGGACGAGCGGCCTCCGGACGTGCTTCGTGCGCGTGCCAGCCGATCTACCGCCGGACGAGAGCGACCGTCTGGCCGACGAATTCACGGCTATCGACGACGTCTCGATCGTCTCGGCGGGCGAAGACTCGACGTTACTCGACGTGACAGTGGCTGCGACACCGTTTCTCGAGACGCTCGTCGAGTACGATACGCAGGTGGTCAACGCCGCGACGACGGACAGTCGAACGACTGTCACGCTCGTCCTTCCCTCCCAAATCGACACCCGATCGCTCGTCGAGGCTATTCAAGCGGGCTATCCGGACACCGAACTCGTTGCCCGGCGAGAACACCGTACCGAGACCGCGCCCGACCACCGGCCACAGCAGGTGACGGAGCACCTTACGGAAAAACAGCTCGAAGCGCTGCACTCCGCACACTACAGCGGCTTCTTCGAGTGGCCCCGAGAGAGCACGGGCGAGAATCTGGCCGAGACGCTCGATATCTCGCCCCCGACCTTCCACTATCATCTCCGGGCCGCGCAGCGGAAGATCGTCGACCGTGTGCTGGACGACCGGCCCCGTCGATAGCACCGGAGCGATCGGAACGGACGGCACGAACGGTATCGGCAGTAGTGTTTGGTTCGACCAATGTGCGGGAACGGTGCCGGCCGCCCAGCGGTTTTTAATCAATTAGTGTTGCTTTTCCAATGGCCATAAACAGTTAGCGGTTATTCTTAACCCCGCCGCTATCATACCCGTAAGTGGCGCTACGACGGTACTAGTCGCCACCCACCCCACCCCCCAATCCCTACTTCGGTGGACCCCCACGGTCTCACCGTTTTCCACTCATCGAGCGATAGTGACCGGTGACGGCAGTTCCACCGTCGGGCGTAACACGACGTGAGCCACACGTAACCACGAGTACAGCCAGTGAGCGGAATCACTCCCAGTCGATCCAGTCGAGTTCCCAGCCACGACGGCGTTCTGTGCGCCGAACGGCGTGTTCTAAGTCCTCCCGGGCGGTTCGATTCCGTTCTAACGCACCGGACTGTTCGCCCTCGACGAGGATCGGCGCGAACGACACGGGTCCCAGATCGGTGCGACCGTCGTCGGTGACGGCGACGAGGCGCTGACTCGTCGCACCACGCGGATAGACCAACCGGCCGCCGTCGGCCAGCTGTTCGGTCAACGCCATCGGTGCATCGACGGCCGCCGCTTCGAGGAGAATGCGGTCGAACGGTGCGTACTCCGGGAGCCCGTACGATCCGTCACGACGATCGACGAGGACGCCCCCGTACCCGGCGCTCGCGAGGTTCGATCGGGCCAGGGAAACGATCGGTCGAGAGATGTCGACCGCGTGAACGTGCTCCTCGCCGACCAGTTCCGCCAGGAGCGCAGCGGTGTAACCGACGCCGACACCCACGACCAGCACGGAGTCGCCCGGCGCCGGGTCGAGCCCCTGGACGAGGCGTGCCGCCTCACTCGGAGAGAGGGCTCGCGTTCCCTCACACTCGTACGATCGGTCAGCGTACGCGTCGGCCGACGCTGGGAGGAACTCGTGGCGAGGGACGTCGCTCATCGCGACGGCGACCGCCTCGTCAGCGAGGACGTCCTTCGGCTCGTGCTGGAGGCTGTCGATCATGTCCTCCCGGAGGACGGCACGATCCATACGTCGGCTATCCGAGCGACCGTTATCAAAGACGCGCTTGCAGGAACCACACGATTGCCGACAGATTTCCCGATAGCGATTCCAGCGTTCCCCACAACCGAACCGTGCTTTCACCCGTGTATTTGCGACGGTGCGTGGGGCTCAGCTCACCACATTCGGCAGAATAGACCGCTGTGGTTACGTAGCCGCCTGTCAGGTCGACCGGTGTATTCCGGGCGAACCGACAGTCACCAGGCCGACCAGGCTGTGGACGTCTCGTCCCAGCCGTAGACGCGCTTCGTATCCTTCGCGAAGACCGTATCGCCCTCCTGTTCGTATCGGTCGCGATTGTAGCCGTCTGCGTCGCCCCGAACGACGACGGCGTCGATCTCGAACTCGTCCTCGCCGAACGTCTCGACCTCACCGACGGTCAGTTCGTAATCGCCGGGGACGTGAATCGTCGTCGCACGGCTCTCGTCGTGTGTGCCGTCCCCAGGGTGGATCGTCACGTTGACCGCGACGTTGTCGACCTCGCGCGTCCAGACGGTCTCGACTTTCTCGGCGGGCGCCGATTCCCGTCGTCGATGCCCGTCTAGCTCGACACTCGTCACCCGAACGGTCGCGAGCATCGCCTCGGTCTCTAGGAGAAACTCGTCGCCGACGGCGATCGTCTCGTCCGCCGGCGTCGTCACGTTGGCCGCCGTCGACTCGCCGCCCTGCGAGACGACGACGTCGAGCGTTACCTCCGCCTCGCTCGTCGGCTGGATCTTGTGGACGTGACCGCAATCGCCACAGCGAACCGTCAGCGACCCGCCGCCCGGCGAGAGCACCTCGTGGACGGTTTCGACGGCCGGCGAACACGACGGGCACGGAACGGCCTGTCGATCCTCGACTTCACTCATGCAGTCGGCTACAGGCCACGCGCGTAAAAGGGGATTGGAGCGCGTTTTGGTGCACGTTCGACGGCTAACTACCGTCAGTCGTGATCACACCCCACGTCAGCTAAATCGTGACGTCGGTGTCGTTACGTGGATTCGGCCGGTTCGGGGAGGGTGACCTCGGTGCCGTCGGCGAACACGTCGACGTCGCGGACGATGCCGTCCAGATGGATCGGCGCCTCGACGTCGCCACCGATCCCGGCGTCGTCGCCGATGGCGATATGGATCGTCCCGGCCGCCTTCTCGTCCAGGAGGACGGAACCGACCAGATCGGTGACGGCCACGTTCGTCCCGATGCCGAGTTCCGCGAGGTTGTAGGCGGCGTCGCCGACCTCGTCCGCGGCCGTCTCGACCGTCTCCCGGATGTCGTCGTCCGAGATGTCGGTGACGAGGCCGTCCTCGACCTCGAAGGAGAGGGTCTGGTCGTCGTCGAGCAGTCCGTGAGGCATCATCGTTCCGTCGACGACGTAGGTGCCGGTCGCCGACTCGGGGCTGACGAATACCTCACCCGCCGGGAGGTTCGACATCGCGCCGGCGTCGTGGACGATGCCGGTGTCGGCGTTCCAGCGTCGATCGGCCACGTCGAACGTGATGTCGGTCCCGCCGTCACCCGTCACACGAATCTCGTCGGCCGCCTCGACCTGTGCGAGAACGTCCTCACAGCGGGCTTCGATCTCCTCGTAATCAGCGTCGAGACCGGTCGTGAACACGTCCGGCGTGATACCCGGAAGCGTCGCGACGCGAGCACCGGCCTCGTTCGCGTCCCCGCGTGCACGCGTGTGACTCAAACTCTTCGTCGTCGGTGCGAGTACGACGTCCGCATCGGCCATCGCCGTGGCCACCGGGGACGGCGGTTCGCTCCCGTGAGTCTCCCCAACGGGATAGCGAACGACGACCGCATCGTCGGTGATGTCGCTCGCGACCTCGTAGAGCGCCTGCCCGATCGGCTGGCGTTTGTCGTCCGTGACGATCACACACGACTCCGACGCATCGAGGGCCAGACACTGCTCGACCGCGGTGCGTGCGGGGGCCAGTAGAGACGCATCGTCTTCCATACGACGCCATGCGCGTGGCCAGCGGAAAGACCTTCTCACTCGTGGCGACGGGAGCCAGTGTCCGTCGGATTGCCCACGCGGAACCGACCGCACCCGGCAGAAAACAGCGCAGCGAAGCTGACCACCGCGCGGAGACCTCGAAACGATTAACCCCCTCGGTAGTGGAGACTCGCGCATATGATACAGGTCGCGGTAAACGGCTACGGAACGATCGGCAAACGGGTCGCGGACGCCGTCCGGGCCCAGCCGGACATGGAAGTCCTTGGCGTCGCGAAGACGCGGCCCAACTTCGAGGCCCAGTCGGCACTCGATCGGGGCTACTCGCTGTACGCGGCGATCGAAGATCGGGCCGACCAGTTCGCGGACGCGGGAATGGAGATCGCGGGCCCCGTCACCGACCTCGTCGAGGCCGCGGACGTCGTCGTCGACGCCACCCCAAGCGGGATCGGTGCCGAGAACAAGGCCATGTACGACGAGTACGACACGCCGGCGCTCTACCAGGGTGGCGAAGACGCCGACGTGGCCGACGTGAGTTTCAACGCCCGGTCGAACTTCGAAGACGCCGTCGACGCCGACCACGTTCGCGTCGTCTCCTGCAACACGACGGGACTCTCGCGCGTGATCGCACCACTGCAGGAAGCCTACGGAATCGAGAAGGTCCGTGCGACGCTCGTCCGCCGCGGCGGTGACCCCGGCCAGACGTCCCGCGGCCCGATCAACGACATCCTCCCGAATCCGGTGACGATCCCCTCGCATCACGGCCCCGACGTCAACACCATCTTCCCCGACGTCGACATCGACACGCTCGGGATGAAGGTCCCGGCGACGCTCATGCACGTCCACAGCCTGAACGTCACGCTAGAGTCGGCCGCCGATGCCGCCGACGTTCGTGACCTGTTCGCCGACGAAGACCGCCTCTTCCTCGTGCCAGAGAGCCTCGACATCGACGGCGCCGGCAAGCTCAAAGAGTACGCCCACGACGTCGGGCGACCGCGTGGCGACCTCTGGGAGAACTGCATCTGGGAGGAGTCCATCTCGACCGAGGGGCGGGATCTCTATCTCTTCCAGGCGATCCACCAGGAGTCGGACGTGGTCCCCGAGAACGTCGACGCCATCCGCGCCGTCACCGGCGCTGCCGACGCCGCCGAGAGTATCGAGACCACGAACGACGCGATGGACATCGGCCGGTAGCCGACCGACGACACTCGCCGAGTCTCGACTCGCTGCGCCGCCGTCGCCGACACCTGACCGCAAACCCGTTCGCCGACAGAAAGCTTTTGGACGGTCGGGCGCAACCTTCCGCTATGAGACGAGACGACCGCGACGAACCCTTCGACGATCTCTTCCGTGAGATCGAACGCATGATGAACGATATGATGAAGGGTGCGAACGTCGAGTTCGAGTCCTCGGCGGGGACGGTCGATACCGGCTTCGGCACCGACACCCACGTCGACGTCCACGACACGGACACGGAGATCCGCGTCGTCGCCGACCTTCCGGGCGTCGAGAAGGACAACATCGAACTCGAGTGCGACGGCAAGACCCTGACTATCTCCGCCCGAAGTGACCACCGCGAGTACGACGAGCGTGTCTCGCTCCCCCGGCGGGTCAACGAACACACCGCGAGCGCGACGTACAACAACGGTGTGCTCGAGGTCGTCTTCGAACCCGCCGAGCAGAGTTCGGGCATCAGCCTCGAGTAATCGCCCCGGCGACACGCACAGTATTTCTCCAGGTACAACACAGCCGCTCCCTCGGCTCACCGACACGACCGAAACTGCTGGCCTCCTCCCGATCCACGCTCCAGCTCCCAGCCGTGGCACTACCCGAGGTCCGCGCGGGCCTCGATCGTCGCGGCCAGCCGATCGTAGAAGTCGGGTTCGTACTTCGTCGCCGCGTCGATCGTCGGTCTGGCGTTGGTCTCGGTGACGACGACCCGATCGTCGGTCGCGAGGAGGTCGACCCCGAGCAAGTCGATATCCAGCGCCCGTGCAGCCGATTCGGCGAGTTTCCGTCGCTCTCCCGAGAGTTCGACACCCTGCGCCTCGGCACCGCGGTGGACGTTGTGTTTCCACTGACCGGCCTCGCGAGCACCGTCTGGCAGGCGCCGTTCGACGGCCCCCACGTACTCACCGTCGAGCACCATCACCCGGTAGTCCGTGGCGTCGGGGAGGTACTCCTGGACGAGGAAGGACTTGTCACCGGTCGCTTTGTAGTCCTGGACCAGGCCGAGATAGTCACAGACGCCGAGGAACGAATCGAGGTCGTGGGCCTTCGCGACGCCCACACCGCGGGTCGTCGAGTTGGGCTTGACCACCACCGGCGACTCGAAACGATCGTAGACGTCGACGAGCTCGCTCTCGTCGACCGGATTCGAGACGTAGACGGAGTCGGGAACCGGCAGGCCCGCCCGATCGAGCCTCGCCAGCACCCCGGCCTTGTTCCGCGACGTGGCGACCGCCTCGAGCCCGTTCACCCACGGGACGTCGAGCATCGCGTCGGCAACGCCGCCCTCCATCAATCGGCCCGGATAGACGAACCCGACGTCGAACTCGGTCGCGTCGATCGGCGCATCGCCATCCAGCGGGATCACCCGCTCTCTCACCGGCACGTGCCGGGCCCGAATCCCGCGCTCGGCCAGCGGTTCTCGCATCCGCTCGAACGTCTCCTCCCGATTCGCCACCGCGAGCTCCAGCATACCCGAACGAGCGAGCGCGAGCGCAAAAAGGTATCCGAGGTGGCGCGGACACGGCAGCCGAAGTGGAGCTCATTCGGCACGGACGCGTTCCAGCGCGCGGGTCGCGAGATCGCGCTGGAAGGTCCGCGTCGGAAGTGACTCGAACCAGCCCGCATCGTCGATCTCCTCGTCATCGACGCCCAGATCGGTTCCGAGTTCGGTCGACTCGGGACGTGCTTCGATCAGTCCGACGGCGAAACCGGTCCACTCGCCGTCGTGTCTGACGACGTGTTCGGCGACGGCGTGCGGACGAACAGGAGTGACGTCGACGCCAGCCTCCTCGTCGATCTCCCGTCGCAACCCGCCCGCGAGCGTTTCGCCGCGCTGGATCGTCCCACCCGGCAGCAGCCAGTGGTCGGCGCCCGGTTCGTGGACCAGGAGGACGCGATCCGCGTCGTCAACCACGACGCCGGCTCCGACCCAGCCGGACCGGAACGCTTCCATCTCACAGGCTTCGACGAACGATTCGCGATCGAGTTGCTCCTCGCTTCTGTCCTCGATCAGATCGTCGTACCGCGTCCGCGGGTCCGTGACGTCCGCGTAGCCGCCGAAACCGAGATCAGACATTCAGGTGAGAGTTCGAACGAGCGTCCCATACACTTGTCGGAATTATTGAAAACGGTGGCCGCGAGCGCGTGGTCGTGCCAGCGACCCGCGAGAGCCTACGGAAGAGCAAGCTCTTCCGAGCATCGCGAAAGCTTCGCTTTCGCTCAACGGGGGAGGGCTGGATTACCTTAGCTCCGTGTTCCGCGAACGAGGCGCTAGCCGAGTGAGCGGGCCGACGACTGACCCGGAAGCGCCGCTGTGCGGCGCTGTAGGGGAAGGAGGAGTGCTTTTCATCAACGTTTTGCCGAGTGCGGTCGCGAAGCGACCGCACGCAGCGCAAAAGGTTGTTTTACGAGATGAGCTTCTGCTCGCCTTTCTCGACGTCGATCTTGCACGGCGGCGTGATCTTGTTGTAGGCGCGACGCATGGCTTCCTTGGCGAAGTCGGCGTCCTCGACGTCACACCAGATGGTGAAGATGCGCTCGCCGGCGTCGATGCGGGCCGCGGTGCCGACGATCTTCCCGAAGGACTGGCGCATACCGTCGGAGACACGGTCGGCGCCGGCGCCGGTTGCCTGCTTGTTCTCCCTGATGACGTGGTGGGGGAACTTGCGCAGGATCATCTTGTAGTTGCCCTCGCCGGCGTGCTTGATCATGTACCGGTTACCCGAGAGGCGAGAGGCCTCGAGGCTCCCGTGTCGGATCTGGACCTCCTCCTCGGTGATGAGGCTGATCTGGACGGGGTAGTCGTCGGGCTCGGCTTTGATGTCGCCCATCTTGTGCTGTGCGATCTTCGAACCCGGGATGCCGGTGATGTACTCGCGTCGCGTGTACGCCGGCTTGCTGATGTCCCGGTACATTGAGGCTGGTTTGTCGGACATGGTTGTGGTTACTTACCGGAACCGAAGCCCAGAACGCGGATAAAGGCTTCGAACCCTGGCCGTGCCCGGCCGGACCGCAACCGGGCGAGACGACGGGCCGGCGAGCGTTCTTTCTGGTTCACTCATTTTATTCGATCGATTCGGTCAGCTCAGACGCAGCGATATCGACCGTTCGAACGGCCAGAGACACGACCTCCTCGCGTCGGCCCTCTTCAAAGTCCCGTTCCTCGAGGAGATCGATGCCAGTTTCCACGGTCTCGCGCTCGTCGGCGGCCAACTCCGTGAAGAGCGATTCAAGGTCAGATCGGTTCGATTCCGCGAAGAAGGCCTTGATCCGTTCGTACGCATGGGAAGCAATCAGTCCGCGACCCACAAAGCCCGTGGCAAGCCTTGCGGTCGTCTCTTCCTGGGCCCGGACGAAATCATGCATTCGGCCACCGTCCCGATAAGTCATCGACGACGGTAAACGGGATCCGACTCGTTCCAAGTGGGCCTGGCGACGGTCCGCTGCGGTTGCAAACGCTAGGCGAGCGATCTTATCTGATTCGGAGTAGGTCCACCGGGTGAACGTTCCACGCGCGGAATATGCACTGTTGCCAGCTACGGCAACGAGTTGCTGCTCGTCGGGTTCCGGCCCAACGAGGTATTCGAGAAGTGACCGCGAGTGGAACAGATCGCGATGTGATCGCGTCCGTTCACGGACAATCTTGAGTATCGTCGAATCCATATGATTGATTACCAGGGGGCGAAATATGGGTCGGCGATCCGTCGTCGACGCTCGATCCCGTCGATCGTGGCTTGCTCGTCTTCGGTCAATTCGATTGACGGACTCTCAAAGTTCTCGACGAGGTGAGTCAAGTCGCTCGTTCCGGGAATGGCGCTGATACCACGCGACTGGAGCCACGCGAGCCCGACCTGGACCGGTGAACAGTTGCGGTCGGCCGAGAGCTCACGGAGTTCCGGAACGTCCTCGAGTTCACCCTGCAAGAGGGGCGTATGTGCGACGATATCGATATCGCGACTGTATGCGTACTCGCACAATTCCCATTGGGGTAATAGAGGGTGACATTCGATCTGAAGAACGTCGATACCGGCCTCACAATACTCGCGGGCAGATTCCAGCTGTTCGATCGTGAAGTTCGCGACGCCGATTCCGTCGATCAATCCATCTTCAAACAACATATCGAGAGCTGCGAATGTACGCGGCGGATCGTAAGTCGACACTGGCCAGTGGACATACACCAGATCGAGCGTCGAGAGGCCCATCCGATCGAGACTCACTTCGACGCTTCGTTTCAGGTCTCCGTAGTCGAGACGGTCGTACCAGACTTTCGTCGCGACGACTACGTCCTCGCGCGGGACTGAAGCGGTACGGACCCCCTCACCCACTGCAGCCTCGTTGTTGTATGCACTCGCCGTGTCGACATGACGGTAGCCCGCTTCAAGTGCCTCCGAAACGAGGGCTGCACACTGGTCGTGATCTTCGAGTCTGTACGTGCCGAATCCAATCAAAGGAATTGTTCGTTCGCTCATGGTTGCCTCAATCCGTTCGATATCCCAGCTGTCGTAACCGTTCTTTGGCGACGTCAGGAAGGGTTCCGCCCGGTCGAGGTGACGCCTCTTCGACTGCCGCCAGACGCCGGTCACACAGACTCGCGAGCATTTCGACCCGAACCGGTACGTCCTCGGCGAGGTTAGACTGCTCCCGGGGATCGTCGTCAAGATCGTAGGCCTCTTTGCGGCCATACTGACGGTTCTTGATGTACTTCCAGCCCGCCCCCCGCACAGCAACGATCGCGTCCTCGGGATCGAGGGACGCAGTGAAGCTGTTGTGGTGACAGATCTCACTGAGGACGTATTCGCGCGAACCGGTCTCCTCGTCCGAGTTTGCGACCTCCCGGAGCGACCGACCCCGCCACTCTGGATGTGGATCGATGCGGAAGAAATCCGTCACAGTCGCTGGTATGTCGACGTGTGACGTCGGCTCCGACACCGTCGTGCCGGCGGGCAACCCATAGTTCGAATCGTCGACTACGAGCAGCGGCACCCGAATGAGTTCGTCGTACAGCTTGGCACGATGCCCGTAATCGTCGTGTTCCATGAACTCCTCGCCGTGGTCAGCTGTGATGATCAGGACCGTCTCCTCCATGCGACGGATCCGTTCCAACGCCGAGATCAGCCGACGAATCTGGTCCTCGACGAACCGGATTTCCGCCCGATAGTACCGACGAAACGCGTCGATGGCCTCGGGCGGATCCGGATACGGTCTCCCTCCCTCGGGCCGAGGCCCACATCGATCCGGCTGGTCGCTCAACCAGCGGTAGACCGCGCGGTTAACCTCAGTGCGGTCCCACACCGTGTCCGTCTCCAGAAATTCCCGTGGCGGGGCGTACGGGTAGTGGGGATCCATGTAGTGGATCCACATGAAGGCGTCTTCGCCCTGGGAAAGGCTCTCGAGTGAGGACACAGCTTCGTCCGTAAGTTCGTCCGCTCGCCCGTACGGAACCGTACGATCCGAGTTGTCTCGCAGTTGTAACGCTCGCTTTCGTTTCCACTCGGACGGCCCCATCCCCAGTGGCGGGTCGGCGTGCTGGTCAGCCAACTCCTTGAGGCGGTCCCGGTGTTCGATCGGTATCGTGTCGTAAAACCGATCGAACCCCCGGTCGTAGTCGAAGACTGCCGACGTGGCGACGTTTCCGGTGATGCCGACAGTCGTCACTCCAGCGTCGGTCAACCGATCTTGGACTGGTTCGTGAGCCGGTTTGAACTGGTTGTAGCCGTGATCCATCGGGTACGCACCGGCGAGAAGGCCCGGAAACGCCGGGGTAGTCATCGGGGCAGTCGCGATCGCCGTATCGAAGACCGTTCCGCGCTCCGCCAGCGCTTCGAGATACGGGGTCTCGACTGGTGACTCTTCCATCCACGAAACATGATCGTGGCGCAATGAATCGATCGTAATAAGGACAACTGTTGTCATTCTGGTGTTGTTTTTCTCGGGCCCCGGACCTCGGGTTCCAGTTCGTGACTGCGCTGGAACGCCACGGTCGGTAGGGCCTGGGCCGGTCCGTGCGGGTTTCACAAGGTGCCCGCGTCTTCCGGCCCCGGATACGAGATCCGACTCCGTTTTCGTTGCCTGCCCCACCGAGTGGTTAGGTCCTCACGTGACCCGGCTGCCCATCCTCGTCCCCCGACCGTACGCTGCCGATCTGCTCAAGGATTACATCTTCGTTCTCGAGGAGGGTGTTGGCTCTTCTCCGGAGACTATCCGAGAGGATAATGTCATTTTTGATGAGTTCCTCCCGGTTCTCCTCGGCGTAGGCGAGGAACTCCTCGCGGTACTCGCCCAACAGAGCATGACACGCGTGACAGATACCGCTGTAGTTGGTGTCGTCGTCCACGTCTAACCGATCGATCAGCCGTTTCGGGCCGACTTCGTGAATGAGCCAGTAGATCAGGTTTCGTTTGCCGCGGTCGAGGATCTCGAGGAGTGGTTCCTCCTTGATATTCCCGAGGGTCAGATCCGGGACGTACCACTGTGCGTGTCCACAACAGGCTTTCACAGAGCCGTCCGGATGGATCGAGAGCGTCGAGGAGACTTCCATACAGCCGTCATCGTGTTTGCTCTTGGCCTTGATGCTCGAGACGTCCAACTGCGCCCCGGATCCCAACGGAACGGCCGAGTCCTCGATAAGCAGCAATCCGGACTGTTCGGACACCGGCTCGTCGAGCCGTTCGTTCAACAGTTCCGTGATTCGCTCCTTATCGTACTCCGGATCTTCGGGGCCGACGACACACGCCAACGCAATGTTGTCGAGGTCACTCTCCAAGCCCGCATCGACCAGATTGATGATCGGTTCGGGGCTGATGAAGTCGGTATGGAAGTCGTCGTAACTCGTGCTCAACTCGTCGAGACCGGCGTCGACGAGTTCGTCGATCATCTGACGAGCACTCTCCATGTCGTGGGCCCACCAGCCGTTCGTCACGATTCGGGTTTTCAACCCCATCTCGTCTGCACGTCGGAGCGATTCCAGCAGCCGCTCCTTGTGCAGCGTCACTTCTCCGCCGGTGAACACGAGGGTTTTGGGATTCACCCGTTCGATCTCGTCAAATGCCTGGTCCAGCGTCGTTTCGGGCATCTCGAACTCCGTTTCCGGACTACTGCCGACGCTGCAGTGACCGCAGGCGAAGTTACACTTGTAATCCAGGAACAACGAGATCAAGGTTGGTTTTTCATAATGTAATTAATTGGTTAGTATTCCTATAGATGATATCTCCGTCAAGATCCGTTCAATATATCGTGACCTCGACATGGACAGCGACGGCGGCGACGACTGGGAGCGGGAGGACGGCGAGGTGTTCCATCTCTTCTTCCAGGATTTCCTCGACCTCCTCCATATCATCAGCGGCCATATACGCGGCCTGGATTCGCAGGAGAATCTCGAGCTCCTCTTCCGACATTTTACACTCCTCGGCGAACTCCTTGAGGTCTTCGTCGTCGAGGTCGAACCCGTCGAATTCGTATTCGTCGAGCTGGTTGAGTATACCCTCGTCGATTTTCTCTTTCAGTCGTTGTGCCCGGAAATCGTCGAGAACATCATCGAACCCGACCTCATCGATCAACTCCGGCGTGATCGTATCCTCGAGATGCAACGCCGTGTTCATGGTGCGGACGTCCTTCGGGGTGAAGTCCACTCCAAACTCGTCCATCTCGTGGGCGACACTTTGCGAATGGTCCACGTTCGTGGCTGCTTTCACTGCATCCATGAGCGATCATATGCTATTGGAAGGCTCACCAATATAATATTTTCCATATAAATTAGTAGTTCAGTGTTCGAATTAGTTAAGCAAATTCATGAGACAGACTAGAAATAATTCGACATCGGACAAACACTACTTTTGTGAATGAGATTTGGTTATAAATCAACAAAATAAATTAAATAGAAGGTTGTTTTCTAACGGGACGATACGACCCCACCCGTTGCCTAAGCAGTCCTGATATAGAACGTCGTCAGACGACCTCGTACCCGGTCCTGTAGGGAGTCTTCCCCCACTCTACTCCGGTGGAATCGTAGAGACTGATCCAGACGCAGTCGGAAAGCCGTGTGTATTGACACTCTCTTCGCCAACAGGTCGAGAATTCCCCCGAAGAAAATATTCACGCTGTTTTCAGGTACGCGTTCGCGTGAAACGTCGAAGGTCTCCACCGAACTGTGACCAACAGTGTGCTTTTCAGCGCGTATCGCCCTGTCAATAGGGCCACTCCCCGGATACAGAGAGCGACAACGACAGTTGGTTATTCAATCAACGAGGGAACACGGTCCCACTCACCCGAAGCGTTAGCCCGGGCATGGTTCTCTTCCGTTGGGCGATATTCTCTGAAGCGTTCAGGTCGGCGTGACGCCACGACAGAACTCCGAACACGAATGGTGGTCTCCATCACGGGTCCCCATCCAACCACACTCCGAACACCGTTGGCTGGTATGGGACGCATCTAACCTCTCGACGCGGATACCAGAACGTTCGGACTTGTACGTGATGAACTGTGGGGGTTGGTGGAAATGCCACGAGTGACGCCCGAGCGCGATGATCGGGGCGGAACGCGTCCCGTCGCTCCTGCGATGAGGCGACGGTGGGTGGCTCGAAGATCCGCGAACGCCGGAGAGCTCCCACACCCGTCGGTGAAGCAAGCGGCGCGAAGGCCCACTTCGTTCGGCACTCAATGTGAACCACCCCGACTATCTCCCTCGTGGCACCGTCGCTCACTCATCAAGGGCCGTTCCCCACGAGGGTTTCACGGGTTGCCCACTCAGACTAGGTATGGCGTAGCGAGGATCGCTGCCAGCCGCCCAGGACACGCGGCGGCCAGTCCATCCCACGTTCTCCCGATGGACGCCCGCAGTTCACCGGATAAGCAGCAGATGTTCGAGGCCAGGTGGAAACCACATTGCACTGCGTAGCTTCCGACGATCTCCTCTCTACCGGTGGGCGGTGCGTGCCGCGTCGCCGAGTTGCGCCTCCGGTTGACACAACGGCCAATCTATGAGCTGACGCCGACGTCCACCGCTTTTCCACCGGTTCCGAAACCACCGTACGTCCCAGCCAGTGGCACAGCCGTCGTCGAAGATCGGTTCGTCGGTCCGTCCAAGGCATGCGAATCGGCGATGCGCTCGTATCACCGTGACTCGACCAGCGTGATAGAGCGAACGAATGCGGCCATTCTTGGTGTCACCGTAATCCCGACGGGTGACGGCGGATCACGACGGAAACCGGAGTTCCCGGCCGTCGGTCAGACGGTCGTCGCGTCGCCCGCGCTCGATCGTTGTCGCTACCGGCTTAACGTATCCTCAGGGCGCGTAGAGAGTCTCATGACGACGTGGAGCGGCAAGTTAGATTGTGTCGATGAGGAGCAGTTGCGCCAATAACTGCGTACGGAAACGGATGCGAAGGCGGTCAAACGCCTCACGAGCGCTCTGCTGTATCGGCAGGGAAATCACCGACAGAGCTCGAGAAGTTGCTCGGGTTTCCCGAACAAACAGTGTACGATTGGCTCGACACCGGCGCCGAGCGCGATCTCACCGCGCTCGGCGACCCCCCTCGCCCCGGTCAACCGACTCGTCTCACCGAGGACCAGTGGACAGAGCTGTCGGCGACGCTGGCGGCGTCGCCGTCGGAGGCCGGCCACGATGAGCCGACGTGGACACCAGCTTTCGTTCACGACTACATCGCCGAGGCGTTCGACGTTGAGTACTCGCTGGCGGAGATGTATCGGGGACGAAGCAGGCGGGTCTGTCGTATCAGACAGCCCGCCCGCGTCACTACAAGGCAGATCCCGCCGAACAACGGCGCTGGCGTGGTGAATTCAAAAAAAGTGGCCGACGCTGAAGGCGGCAGGCCACCGGATCGTCGTGATCGACCAGCACACGCAAGTGATCAAGACCAAGCAAAAACGCGGGTGGTTTCCGGTGAACTCCCGCCCGAGGCTGCCGGTCTCGGGCGAGCGGGCCTCGGTCAATCATGTCGGGCGCGGCCACCGACGACGGTGACCGCTTTTTCTCGTTAGTTGAGCGATTGTTTACCAAGAAGGTTGCAGCCCACTTTCTGCGAGCGCTCAAAGAAGAGTTCGGAGAGGAACCGGTTCTCGTCTTATAAAACGCGCCGTATTTCATCGCGAACCGCCTCATGAAGCAGGCAACGAAGGCTGGTCTGCTTCTTGAATGCCTCCCCCGTATGCACCGGAAATGAACCCACTCGAACGTGCTGGCGTCAAGTGAACGAGGGACGTCCAAAAAAAAACTCTATCGAACACTGCCCGAACTGAAGGCGTATCTCACGAGCAAACTTTCTACGCTGAACTCACCGAGAATCTATGAGCATCTCTGCTAATACCTATCAGTCCAGCGGTCTTGAGCAATCGTCGGACGGCCCGGCGACTGTACTCGATGTCGACCCCTCTTGAATGTAATCGTTGCGGGAGCGCACCCGACTACACGGGCTGGTCGTAGCCGTTCTCGGTCGGTGGTTGCTGCACTGCTCTCGTTCGAGCGAAGTCCGTTAATCCTGGTCCAGTTTCGGCGGTCGATTCGAGCGGTTGTCGTCGGTGATTCCGTCCTGGAACGGACGGTCTTCGAACCGGTCGAACAGTTGTAGATCGTGCCCTCGCGCAAATCGAGCCACCCCGTAATCATCGACACAAACGTACCACGTTTGTACATGATCGCAACAGCAAGTGCAGCGTCTGTCGTTTTCCATCGACGTCTTGGAGAGCGGTTTCGAGATCCTCGACCGGGACCTCTTTGAGTCGTGCCATTATCTATCCCTCACACCCAATATAAAAAAATAATTGATTGGTCCCTTCCGTAAAAATGGGCACGCAGGGATTCGTCAGTCTGTCCGGAGGGAAGGTTCATCGTCGAGGGGAGTCGTTCCTGACGGTCGCGTTGTCGGCTCCGAACATCCGGTTCACGACCCACTTCGGGTGGCTTAAGACTCTCCCGAGGGTAGGGCAAGCCATGTGGAAGAGTTTCCGGATCGGGTCGCTGTTCGGGACCCCGATCAAGCTCGACGTCACCTTCCTGCTCGTCCTGCCGATCTTCGCGTACCTCATCGCGGTGCAGATCGGTCTGGCGGCCGAGATCTTCAACGAGGCGATGGGGGCGGGAATCGACGTCGCGGTACTCACCGGCGGTTACTCGCCGTACCTCTGGGGGCTGCTGGCCGCGATCGGGCTCTTCGTCGGCGTCGTCTTACACGAGCTCGGACATTCGCTGACCGCTCGTCACTACGGCTATCCCATCGACTCGATCACGCTCTGGCTGCTGGGCGGCATCGCCGCGCTCTCGGAGATGCCCGAGAACTGGCGCCAGGAGTTCGGCATCGCGATCGCCGGCCCCATCGTCTCCGTGCTCGTGGGGTTCGTCTCCTACGGGCTCTTTCTCGCCACGCCCGCGGGTCTCGACGGATTTCGGTTCATCTTCCTCTTCCTCGCGGTGTTGAACATTGGCATGGCGGCGTTCAACCTGCTTCCGGCGTTCCCGATGGACGGCGGGCGAGTACTGCGAGCCCTCCTTGCGCGCAATCAACCGTACGCAAAGGCCACCCGTCAGGCCGCGACGGTCGGCAAACTCTTGGCCGTCCTGATGGGGCTGTTCGGGCTGTTCGCCTGGAATCCTCTGCTCATTGCAATCGCGCTGTTCGTCTACATTGCCGCCTCGGGCGAGTCCCAGCAGGTGACGATGAAGGCCGCCTTCCAGGACGTCACCGTCGCCGACATCATGACACCGGCGGACCGACTGCAAACCGTCGGCATCGACACCACCGTCGAGGAACTCGTCCAGCGCATGTTCCAGGAACGCCACACTGCCTACCCCGTCCTGGACGGTGGCCGCCTCGTCGGGATCGCCACGCTCTCGGACGCACGGAACGTCAAACCAGTCGAGCGCGAAGCTTACACGGTCGAGGAGATCATGCGGAACGAGCCGCCGACGGTCGAGCCAGCAGCGGACGTGATGGGTGCGATCGAGCAGATGCGTGAGGAGAACGTCGGCCAGTTGCTCGTCGTCACGCCCGACGCGGGCTGGAATACAGACGGCAGCGAGCTCGTCGGCATCATCTCCCGTTCGGACGTCATGACCGCCCTCGACGTCGTCCAGCAAAGCGGCTCCGTAACCCCGATGGACAAACGCCTCGCCGACTGAGACGTCGAATACGTGGTTCAGCCAGTAGTCGGTCCCGGTTCGGCAGGGACGGTTGTCGGCCGCGTGACGTCGATCAGTTCGCGCTGGGTCTCGGCAGCGATGTGGCCGAAGTCCGCCTTCCGATGGCACGGCGGACAGAGGGTGACGACGTTTTCGAGCGTGTGAGCGTCGGTTTTCTCGAACGCAGCGGCTTCGATGTAGTGACGAACGGGGACGATGTGGTGGACGTCTGGGTTGCGGCCGAGCGCGTCGGCGTCGGTTCCGCAGCGGACGCAGGCGTAGCCGTCGCGTTCGAGCGCCGCCCGTCGCGTCGCGGCCCAGCCCTCGCCGTAGGGTTCGTTACCGCCACCCTTCCAGTTGGGGTGACCGTCTCCGGTGAACGATTCGGAGAGCCACGCTCGGCGACAGTCTTCGCTACAGAGAATCGCGTCACCGGTCGCATTGCTAGGATAGCGCTCAACGGGCTCGGCACAGACGGCGCACTCGAACTCGCGCTTGCCACCGGACCAGCGAGGATTATTCTCACCCGTAATCGGAGGCATTTCGCGCCATTCAGCAGTATCTACGCACTCAGCACAATAGAGACCTACTTTCTCTGATGGGTAATAGGAAAAAGACTTTCCACAGAGAACACATTCGGTCTCCTCCTTACCGCCGCGGAAGTTTGGATTGTTCTGGCCAGCGTACGGGCTCGCCTTCGAGAGGCATTCGTCAGAGCAGTACGCCTTCTCGTAGGGAGAGTGGAACTCGGTTCCGCAGTAATTGCACGTTCGATTCGGAAGGCGCTCGTCATGAGTACTTGTGTGGTGAACAGCCCGCCCCCGCTTGGTTGCGAATGATCGTTCACACGTTGGGCACGGATACATCGACTTATTATCCGACCACCTCATGGAAAATTGTGGTGGAGTGGTTTCCGATTTCCGGAATTGCCTACCGTACTGCCCAGGCTACTCGAGCATATGTTTGAAAAGTTATGAGTCCGGGTGCGAAAATCGAATCCGCTTCTCAGCCTCCACAAGGCTGAAGGATAACCATTACCCCAACCCGGACACGGTTGCGTTCATATCTATCCGCTGAGGGCCTGATATACATTTCGCCTCATCACAGGTGTGTGATTTCCCCGCACAGTATCGGAAACAGTCGTCATAGCGTACGTGCATCGGCCTCGACCCGAACGATTTTTCGCCGGGCATCCACTAGGGTCACTAACGCGTGGCCATCACCGACAAGATCTACGTCAAGAACCACCGCCAGCTCGCCTCGCAGCTCGAGACGAACGTCCCGAAGGGGGCGTTCAAAGGGGCGACACTCGACTTGCTCTTTCAGGGCGAGGGCCTCGAGAAACTGGACGATGCGACGCGCGAACGGGTACTCGACTTCGCGAGTGACTTTCTCGACTGTGACTGCCAGGACAACCCCTACTGTGGCTGTCCGGAGCGAAAGTTCATCCAGTATCTGCTGGAGTTGCGCGCACAGGGACTCGGACCCGACGCGATCGTCGACGTGATGAGCGACGACTACATGGTCTACGCCTACGCGGGCGACGTCCTCTCGTTTCTCGACAGCGGCGTCCGAACCCTCGAGGCAGCCGAAGGGCTGGCCGGGGTCGACGGCTATCCGGAGAAACAGGCCAAAATTCGCGAGGCCAAAGACGAACTGGCGCGGTAAGGCGGTCGGCGACTGGAATAGACTTCGGGCGGGACGGGTGGAGCCGGCCGTCAGCCGAGCTGGTAGGGTTCGTCTTCGTCGAGATCGTCGAGCAGGAGCACTTCCTCTTCCTCGTCGTCGACGCGGTCGCGAAGGTCGGTGACGTAGGCCTTGTGCTCTTCTAGCTGTTCGCGGAGGTGCTCGGTCTCGAGTTCGAGTCGTTCGTGTTCCCGTAGGAAGCTCTTTGGTACCTCCACGGTCGGAGGGAATGCGTTCTCGTCCGACTCGTCACCCTCGAGTTCGTCCTCCGGCACGACCGCGACCTGTCCGTCGTGTTCGATGAGCGTATCGACGTAGTCCCGGAAGACGGCGGACAACGAGATATCGCGCTCTTCGGCGATCTCCTGAAGCGCCGCGAACGCCTCCTCGTTGACCCGGAACGAGATCGTCTTGTTCTTGTTGCCCATCCTGCGTCCTAGTGTGCGGTGACGATACTTAACGCTTCGTCAGACAGGTCTCGAGCGAGCGCCCGCGGCGGACGGATAGATGGAGTCACCAGCGTCTCGCCACACGCGTCGACGAGAACGTCGATTGGAAGCCCGCCCATGAGTATATCGCTCCCGAACACTTTACATCTCGGCAATAGCGGTGTTCGTATGGACTTCGGACTCGACGGAGACGCTGCGCTGGTGACGGCAAGCTCGGCCGGCCTCGGTCGCGCGAGTGCACGTGCGCTGGCGAGAGAGGGAGCGGACGTCACGATCTGCGGGCGGGACGAGTCACGACTCGACGACGCCGCGACCGAACTGGAAACCGTCGGCGACGGTGACGTGCTGGCCATCACTGCCGACATCACCGACCCGGACGATGTCGAGCGACTCGTCGACGCGACCGTCGACGCCTTCGGCGGGCTGGATCACCTCGTCACCTCCGCCGGCGGGCCGCCAGCCACGACGTTTCTGGAGACGACCGAGCGCCAGTGGTACCAGGCCTACGACCAGCTCGTGATGAGCGCCGTCTGGACCATCGAGTGCGCCCACCCGCACCTGGTGGACGCCGAGACTGGCTCGATCGTCTGTATCACGTCGCGAACGGTCACCGAAGCGGTGGATGGCCTCCTGCTCTCGAACGCGGTCCGCCGGGGTGTCAGCGGACTCGTCCAGACACTCTCGCGCGAGTTCGCTCCCGCCGTCCGCGTCAACGCCGTCATGCCGGGCTTGATCGAAACCGACCGGGTCGTCGACCTGATCGATTCCGGCGTCGAACGCGGCGAGTACGCGGACTACGACGACGGCCTCGCCGAGATGGCCGCAGACGTCCCACTCGGACGGATCGGCGAACCCGACGAACTCGGCGACGTCGTGGCGTTTCTCTCGAGCGAACGCGCGAGCTACGTCAACGGTGCCGAGCTCCCGATCGACGGCGGAACGATTCGCGGGTGACTGCGAGCGATCGGACGAGAGACGCCGACTCTCCTGCGTGGGAATTCACCGCCGTATCGCAGTTACGTCCGTCGGCCAGCGCTTCTGGTCTGCCTGACCGGCCGTCAAGTCCAGTTAGGATCCAGTCCAATGGTTAGCTTCGTGCTCGCTTGCGGCAGTCTGGGATGGTGCCGCCAATCAGCCAAGAAGGGGTGTGACGTGCCGAAGCGAATCAAATGGCGGCGGTATGGTCGCCGTCCCGCAGATGCAGTTGCGGGTAGAGATCGTAGTGGTCGTACCGGCGGGCGTAGATGAATTTTCCAAAGCCGATCACACGGAACGCCTCCGGCGGGAGGAGTCCCATGCCGACGAAGCAATCGCGCACCTGACACCGGAGGTGGTGGTCCAGATACGCGCGGAACTCCTCCAGCGGCCCGGGTTCGGCAGGCATGAGTTCGAGTGTGGCGTTGGGTTCGCGGTCCAGGGGCGGTCGGTCGGCCCGCTGCACCTCGTGTTTCCCCTGCGCGTTCGGGTAGCCGACGTGGATGCCCGAGACCGCTGCGACGTCGAGTTCGAGATCGTCTGGATCGGCGAGGTCGACGAGATGGTCGCCGAAGGCTTCCCAGTTCGCCAGGTCGGATTCCGTCACGTCGGACGGGTTGGTGACTCCTGTGCCGTCGTCGTAGTCGAGGCCGTGGGCCTCTGCAAGGTCGCGAGCCCGGCCTTCGAGGCCGCTTTCCGGAACGTCGACGCCGAGCCAGACGTCGAGTTCGTAGACCACCGCGTCGGGTGCCCGGACGCCCGACGGAAGGTCGATAGGTCGGTCGATGTCTTCGTGGTGACTGCGAAGCTGCTGGCGCAACGGGCCGAAGTAGCGCTCGAACTCGGCGTCGGAGAGGCGTTGGATGGCCAGTCTAACCGCATTCACGTACGCAGGGTTCTCGGCGCGCTCGACTGTGTCGTACCCGCGTTCGCGGTAGATGTGGTACCTCGCGAAGCGGCGGGCCTGGTTGACGTGTTCGTTTTCGTCTTCGGTTCGTCTGTCCGGATCGTCGTCGTAGCCATCTTGTTGATGTCCAGATATATCACCATCCTTCTTCATCTCAATAAGGTGCTCAACGTCGTTATTGTCGATCACACTAATACCGACCAAGCTTTCATTTTCTCCTGTAATTCTTGGATTCATATCAATTACCTTTGGCTCTCTGCAAGACCTTCAAGAGCGGATCCAGTCGTGGAACGTTCGTCCTTCAACTCCTCATACATCCGCGAGATTTCCTCGTACATCTGTTCGAGGCTCGCAGCCTTCTCGTCGACAAGATTGTCCGACGCCCAGCCGATGCCCTGTTTCACGAGATCGCCGACGACGCCGGATGCGGCTGTTCCGACAGCCGCGCCGGCTGCGGTCCCAAGACCGGGGAAGATCGAGCCAACCGCTGCACCGACGGCAGCGCCCGTTCCCATGCTCGCCAATGAGCCAATGAGTCCCTTCGTCGCCGTCTCTCCCCACTCGCCCTCGGATGGTGCACCCGGTTGCGCCTGGCTCAGGACTTCGAGCACCTGCTGCTGGTTCGCTTTGAGTTGTTCGACTTCCTTCGCCAGAACCTCCGGGTCGGCCGGCACGCTCGAACCGAAGCGCTCGTCGGCTTCCTGACGAGCCTGGTCGATCTGCTCCCCTTCGGGCATCCGCTGAATGTGAACATCGGTGCCGAGTCGATTGACGATCAGTGACTCCTCGCCCAACAGCGCTTCCTCCGCCGCCTGGTCAGCCTCACGCTCGAGCCGCGGATCCGGATCGATCTCCAGATCTGCATCCGCTTTCGGCATCATCGAGATTGCCGCACCAGTTTGCTGTTTGACGTGCGCCAACTCGTGCGCTAAGAGATACTGTCCTTCCGGCGTATTGGGTCGTACTCGCCGGAATTGAACACGATGGCGTTGCCGCAGGTGAACGCCTTCGCGTCGATGGCGTCCGCGGCTTTCGCCGCCTTCGGGCCCGTGTGAATACGGACGTTCGAGAAGTCGGCGTCCATCCGATTCTCCAGCGCGCGCTGAATCGACCCGTCGAGTGAGGTGCCGCCGCCACTTCCCAGGACGTCGAGCACGGGATCGGGCACGTCGTGTGGGCCCGTTCCCGTCCCCTCGACCGATCGCATGATATGGTGTTGGGCCTCGACGCCATAGCCCCGACTCGCCATCGGTTCGTGTTTCGGTTGGGGGACCACCGAGTCGACCGGCAGATCCGCGTTCGTCACCGACGGCCCTAGCTCCGGATACGTGCTGTGGGCCACCGCCGGATTCTGCAATTGCGCCGAAGCCTGCTGCGCTCGATTCTGTCGCGCCTGGGATCGCTTCGAGTCGGACCGCTCGCGGCGTCGCGCCTCCGCTGACGCTCGTTTCGAAGACGTTTCGTCCGGGCGCCGCCGTCGGGCGCGCTTAGCCATCGACGGCTTCCGGGACGGATCAGCGATGGTCGTATGCATCCCCACTCAGCGAATCAGGTCCAGTACCGGTGCGAAGATTCCCGCGTTGAATGTATCTTCCGCCCGATAGCCGTCGATATCGGCATTGTAGTCGTGGTAATCGGGAACGTAGTCTCTCGACATGCTCCGGCGCATCATGTGGTCAGTGCCAGGGCCGAGAACGCGATACTCTTCTGGCGGTTCCTCGCCACGGGAGAGGTACGAATCGCGGATCTGACACCGAAGGTGGTAATCGATGAACGCATCGAACTGGTCTCGCTCCAGATCGATCGCCACGTGTTCGAGTCGACCGTCGGGTTTCCGATCCGGATACGGGTCGTGACCGTCGATGGTTCGCGGGTCACCTTTCCCGGCGTAGTACATGACGTGGATGCCCGAGGTCGTCTCTACTTCGCTCTCGTCGGCCGTGAGGTAGATGTCGTACTTGTACTCGCGATATCTGTCGATCGCTTCGCCATCCGGAACTGGATTCTGGAGCGGCGGCTCGACGTGAGTTTTGTACTCGCCGGCTATCTGTCGGTAGAACTGGCCGAAGTGGTGGTCGAGTTCTTCTTCGGAACAGGTTTCGACGGCTTCTCGAACTGCCTTCAATTGATCCGTGTTGAGGTACCAGGGAACCGTGTTGTAGTTCGTTTCCTGGGTGACGTACCACTTGGCGTAGTCGCGGGCCTGTAACACCATCTCGTTGGCCTTCTCCGTTCGTTCGGCTGGGTCATCTGGGTAACCGTCCTGTTCATGATATTCGACCTCACCATCGAACTCCACTTCAATAAGATGCTCAACGTCGTTAGCGTCAATTATACTTAGCCCGACTCGTTCAGACTCTCCGGTGATTATTGCGTCCATCATCATGACCTCCTACTTTTCGCGTCACCAGTTGAGCTACCTTCACCAGTCTTTTCTTCCAGTTTATCCATATTCTCCGACTTGAGTCCGAGAATCTCAAGGACTCTGTCGCGATTGTTGTAGATTGCCTGGAGGGCTGCGCCAGTCAGTGAGCCGATCGTTTCACCGAAGGGAACGTTTGCCTGCTTCCCGATTTCGGTTGCGCCCATCTTGATGGCTTCACCGGCGCCAGCGTCTGCGATTGCCTGAAAGAGTCCACCCTCCACTTTTTGAGTTAACTCATCCACTTTGGCCGCTAGCTGCTCCTGATTCTCCGTCAGCGCGTAGAGTCGCTCTTCGACGCCCGATTTGTCGCCGACCGATTCGAGCGACAGTCCGTCGTCATCGTCGTTTTCGCCGCCGAACAGCGAGCCCGTGATCGACGATAGCGTCCCTCGAACGGAGCGCTGAACGTGTACCTCGGTCTTGCCCATCCGCTGAATCCCTAATTCTCCGCCCTCCATCACGCGCTGGGCGGTCTCCTCGGCTTCGCGTTCGAGCTGTGGATCGGGGTCGATCTCCAGGTCGACGTTCGCCTGCGGCATCATCGAGATCGTACCGCCGGTTTGCTGGCGGACGTGCGCTAGCTCGTGTGCAAGGAGGTGCTGACCTTGCGGACTCTCGGGATCGTACTCGCCGGCGTTGAACGCGATGTGATTCCCGACCGTGAACGCGCGGGCGTTGATGTCCTCGCAAGCCTTCGCGGCCGTCGGCCCGGTGTGAATACGCACGTCGCCGAACGAGTCGCCCATTCGATCCTCGACTGCATGCTGAATCGACGCGTCGAGCGACTGGCCCGACGAGGAGATCACCTCGCGGACGGACTCGGGCACGCCGGCGTCGCCCGCTGAGCCAATCGCCTGATCGGCATCCTTGTTCCGCTGGAGCGATGCCAGGTTCTGGCGCTCGATGTCGTCCGGGACTTCCTCGGGGCGATTCTGGAACTCGGCGATGAGTTCGCCCGCTCGCTCACTCGCTTTCGGCCCCAGCGGAACTGGCTCCGTCGTCGCCGGCTGCGACGCACGCATGACGGGCATCCCCACTTCGGCGATCGGTGCTGCAGCCTGCGTCTCTCGGCGTGACCGTCGATCGTCTCGCCGCTCGGACGATTCTGACTCGTCCGACAACGACCGATCGGATGTTCGCTGGGCGATCCGGTTTCTCATCGACCACACCCCGCAATTCTACGTTTCTGAAACACGCGCCCGATGCGCGTGAGCAGGCCACGGGCCCAATCAAGGGTCGAGGTTCGTCGTTGCATCTTCGACATTACGTCCTTCCGTTCCGACGGGTCGGCAAACATCCGGCAATGGAGGCACACACATTCTCAATTGAAGACCGTCGCGTTTGGGTCGTGGAATTCGGGGTAGAAATCAATGTTGTCATACCTCCAAGACGACATGAATCGCCCCATCCCAATCACGCGGAACTTTTCAGGCGGATGGACACCCATTTCGACGTACGAGTCTCGGATCTGACAGCGCAGGTAGTGATCCATGAACGACTGAAAGTACTCGATGTTCTGCGGATCGATCGGGAGCAATTCGATGACCGTATCCGGTTCGCGAGCCGCCGGTTCGAGATGATCGTCCACAGCCGTCAGACTCGGTCCGTCGGGATACTTCACGTACAACGCAGACACGGCGTCGAGATATGCGGCGTCGTTGAGATTCACCATTGAAGTCTCAGCATACGCGGCGAATTCACCAGCATACTCGGCCCACGTGTCGAGTTCCCCGGGAGAGACATCCGTTAAGTCGATATCGGCAGCCGAGTCCGTCACGTCGAGATCGTGCTCGACGGCAAGTTGCTGTCCGAAATCGGTCTCCAGCGGATCGATACCGAGGTAGAGGTTCGTACAGTAAATACACGGGTCCGTCGCCCCCTCCGGGGCGGTGAGAACCGGTTCTGTTCCGTCTCCCTCCTCGTACGCCAGTTGCTGATAGAGATCACTGAAGTGTTGCTCGAACTCGGTCGAGTCCATACCATCAATTACTTGACGAACACCATCGATCCGGACTGGGTTCTCGGCTGCCGGCATGGTGTCGTAGCCCCCCTCTACGAACACGACGTACCGCGCGTACCGACGAGCCTGGTTTACCCGCTCGTTACCTTCTTCAGTTCGATCAGCGGGATCATCAGGATAACCATCCTGATCGTGGTGTTTGATCTCACCATCAAACTCCATTTCGATAATGTGCTCAACGTGGTTATTGTCGATTACACTCAGTCCTATACGCTCGCTATTTTCGCCTGTGATGAGTCCATCCATAGAATTTTACCTCCGGCTTGTTCCGACGCCCTGTGAGGCTCCACTGCCAGTCACACTAGCACTGTTCCTTAGTTCGTTCACTTCCTCCTCCAGTTCACGATATTTCTCCTGCAGCGATTCAATCGCCGCTGCGTGTTCCTGAGACAACGCGTAACCGGTCACCTCCTTCGCAACGTCTCCAACCGCACCACCGACGACTTCAGCACCAACAGTCGTACCGATCGTCTGCCCGACGGCAACGCCGGCGACTGTACCCATCGGACCTCCCAGTGAGCCGATCGCACCGCCTAGCCAGCCTCCGAGGCTCCGGCCACCGAGGCCGCCGAGAAGCTTCCCACCCGCTGCTGCGAGTGATCCAACCGCACCCTTCGTCGCAACTTGCGACAGGTTACTCGCGGCCGTTTTGGTTTGTGTCCACGCGTTCTGCACCGTTGCGAGGAAGCCGCCAGATTCTTCTTTGGCTGGTTGCGAGACGCTTCCCTGCGCAGTCGTCCGTTCGGGCCCGGCAGCGAGCGGATCCTGATTCGCCTCTTGCTCGATCGCCCCGCGGTAGTAGTTGTCGACGATTTCGAGGACTTCGTCTCGGGTGACGTACTCCGATTCACCCTTGGCCGACCGCTGAATGTGGACGTCCGTTCCCAGCCGGTTCACGATCAGCGGCTCCTCGCCAGACAGCGCTTCCTCCGCCGCCTGGTCAGCCTCCCGTTCCAGTTGCGGATCCGGGTCGATCTCTAAATCCGCATCCGGCTGGGGCATCATCGAGATCGCCGCGCCCGTCTGCTGGCGGACGTGTGCGAGTTCGTGCGCCAGCAGGTACTGTCCCTCCGGGCTCTCTGGATCGTATTCACCGTCGTTGAACACGATCGCGTTCCCGCAGGTGAACGCCCGCGCGTTGATCGCGTCCGCAGCCTTCGCCGCCTTCGGACCCGTGTGTATCCGGACATCCGAGAAGTCGGCGTCCATCCGATCCTCCAGCGCGCGCTGGATGGAGGTGTCGAGCGCCCGGCCGCCGGTCGCGAGCACGTCGTAGACGGTGTCTGGTACCTCGTCCGTGCGCGTGCCGGTACCGTCGATCGCCCGCATGATATTGCGCTGGTCCTCCCGGTCGTAGCCGCGACTGACGAACGGTCGGTGTTTCGACCGCGGAATCGGCGACTCGACAGGACACCCCGGTGAACCCAACGGCGCACCGCCGTCGGCGAACTCCGGATACGTGGTGTGGCCGGCCCTGACCGGGTTCGCCATCGCGGCCGACGCCTTCCGGTCGACATCGGCCTCCCGACCATGTGAACGAGAGCGCTTCTTGACCGACTCCGACGAGCGGCCTGATTCGTTCGTTCCGCGTCGCTTCCGTTTTCGCGGCATCTATCGCCTCACCCATCGGAGACGGTGCCTGGGGAGAGCCGATGCCAATCCGGACCCAATCATTAGAAAACGCTTCACGCTATTGAATAATAATCGTTTCCATGGTTGAAGCGGTAAACTCCGATATCATCGTCTATTCCGATTACGAGATACCAGGCACTTCTAATCAAAGAGTATATATGTATTATTCTATATCGAGTCAAAAATGACTTCGTTCCGTAGCGTAATAGGCGATGTATGTACGCCCACGGTGGTGACCACCTCGAAGCGGAGTTCGAGCGGGCCCTCTTCGTACTCGAGTCTGCCATCCAGCCTCCCGATGGTACGACCGGGGATCGAACGGCGACCGTCAGCGGCTCGAACGGTTCCGAGACGAGCGCCACGGCGCTCCGTAGTACTGGATCGAAACTCCGCTCGCTGAGTGGGGCGGACAGCACCACTCACGAATCGGCTTTCGACCTCGGGTCGGCAGAACGGACGAAGCTCGAAGAACTCACTGCGGACATCGACGACGCAGTCGAACAGACACGAGAGGTCGGTACCGACCTCCGGCTCGTCACCCTGGCGAGTGCGTTCGACCTATCGAGACCACAGCTCGACGCACTCCTGTTCGCACTCGCCCCCGCGTTCGATCGAACCATCGGCTACACCTACGGTGCGTGGCACGGGTCCAACCGACCGAAACTCCTCACGATCGATCTTCTGGAAGATCTGCTCGTCTGTATCGATCGAAGTTCCGACGAATCCGAAGCGAGGTCGCTGGGCGAGGTACTCGCTCCGTCGTCCCCGCTGTTCCAGTACGACCTGCTCGTTCGTCATCGAACGGGTGGTGGAACCCCAGCGACGTACGACACCGTCACGGTCGACAAGCGCATCGTCGACTATCTCAAGGGCGAAGACAGTCTCGATCGCGCGCTCGCCGATCTCGTTTCCATCGAGCGGGCCGAGCGTACGCTTTCCGATCTGATCTTCGACGAGGTGACGACCGATACGCTGGAAACCGTTCGAGACCGATCCACCGCGACCGAGGCGCCCACCATCTACCACTTCGCCGGCGAAGACGGCACCGGCAAGGACCGCCTCCCCGCAGCACTCACCGACGCCGGCACGCCAATCCTCCGCGCCGATGCGACCGATATCGTCGAGGACGACGACCTGTGCACTCGCTTGATCCGTGAGGCCGCCCTGCAGGACGCGGCGATCCACCTCACCGGTCTGGAACGTGTCACCGACCGCCATGAGGAACCCGCGGTCGGGCTCAACGACGAAGGGGGCCTCGCCATGCCCGATCCCGACGCGCCCACGGTCGACTCGATCGTCGAACGGTTCGACGACGCGCCCGGTGACGTCTTTGTCTCACACACCGAGGACTGGAAACCCGATGTCGACCTCGCCCACCACCGCGTCGAGACCGTACACTGCCCGTTCCCCGAGTACAATACCCGACTCACCATCTGGGAGGAGTACGCCGACGAGGTCGCCGAGTCCTACCTCGTCGAGAACGTCGCGACCAACTTTCGACTCCCCCAGCATGATATCCGTCGAGCGATCAAGACGGCTCGCTACCTCTGTCGATCAGAACAGGAGGGCGTCGAAGCGCCGGAAGAGTCCGCATCGGCCGACGCCTTCGCTCCCGTGGACGGTGAACTCGAACGGGAACACCTCTACGAGGCATGCAAGCGCTACTCCGCGTCCAATCTCGAAGCGCTGGCCGACCGGATGGAGCCCGGCTACGAACTGGACGATCTCTATCTCAACGACAAGCCCAAGACCCACCTCCGGGAGCTCTGTGGGCACCTCCAGTACCGCGGCGCGGTCACCAGCGAGTGGGGCTTCGGCGAACCCGGAAGCCGTGGGGACGGTGTCGTCGCCCTCTTCTACGGCCAGCCCGGCACCGGGAAGACCATGGCCGCGGAAATCCTCGCGAACGAAACCGGCCTCGATCTCTACCGCGTGGATCTCGCCCAGATCGTCGACAAGTACATCGGCGAGACCGAGAGCCAGCTGGCCGCGCTGCTCGACGAGGCCGAACGCTCGAACGCCATCCTCCTGTTCGACGAAGCCGACTCACTGTTCGGCGAGCGAACGGATGTCGGCGACGCCACCGATCGCCACGCCAACAACGTCACCAACTTCCTCCTCCAGCGCCTGGAATCGTTCGACGGCATCGCCCTCCTGACGACGAACAAACGCTCGGGCATCGACCCCGCGTTCAAACGGCGCATCGCCCACGCCATCCGCTTCGACGTGCCGCAGGAACACCTCCGCCGCCAGCTCTGGCGTGAGAGTTTCCCCGACGAAGCCAACGTCGATACGAGCGAGTTCGACTACGGCTTCCTCGGCATGAAGTCGCTCACGCCCGCGATCATCCGCAAGGTCGCGAAGTACGCCGCCTACATCGCCGCCACCGAGGCCCACGAGGGCCAGCCGCTTTCGGGTGAGACGAACTCTCTCGCGGACGTCACCATCACCTTCGATCACGTCATCCTCGCCCTGCAGTACGCCAGCGAGGCCGGCGGCGTCGCACTGGGAGAGGAGTTTTACGGGTACGAAGATCGCCTGCGAACCTACGACACCCAGCACGTCAACCGCGACTTCGAAACCAGATTCCGGATGCGCTACCTCGACGGCGAGGGGCTCGGTGGCGACGGACTCGGCGACGAATCGACCAGCGACGAGACGGCCACGTCCGATCCGGGGGCCGGAGACGGCACCGACGACCGTGGCGTCGCGACCGGTCGCGACAGCGGAAGCACCGGCCCCCACGATGGCACCGACTCTGACGGGACCGCCGCCGAGGAAGGCGACGACACCGGCATCCCCGAACCCGACTCGAACGCACGCGACCCCGAAACCGTCGTCCGACAGTTCTACGACCGCATCCACTCCCGGGACGTCGAGGGGCTGGCCGCGCTGTATCATGCAGATGCCGATGTCGACCCGCTCTCGAAACGCGACGTGATCGCCATGGACCTGACCAACGTCGAGCTCGCTGGCTCGATCGACCGCATCGTCGACGAGGCTGATCGAACCGTCCTCGAGTTCGTCGAAACCTCGAACTCCCACGAACTGCCGACCGAGATCGAGTGCAGACCGGACGACGGCCGCTGGCGAATCTACGCGATCAGACGCGACGCACCGACCGAGACCGCCTGAAATGGACAGATATCAGAGTCGCCTGACGCTGACAGATAGCGGAGCCGCCTGAAGTGGGCAGGTATGAATCGATCGCACGACGCGACGGAAGCCGTCGCGATCGAGAGAGAGAGAGAGAGAGAGAGAGAGAGAGAGTCGCCAGCCGGTTAGCGGAGAAGGGGCCGACAGCACGTCTCCGTGGTCGGTAGCTCCGTTTAGTTCGTCTCGTCGCCTGTCGTCCCACCGGGGTCTTCGTCCCGCGAAACGCGGACGTCGCGTTCGCTGACGCGTTCGAAGGCGGTTCGCTGGGTCGAGTCGATCATGATCGGGCCGACGCGGTAGGTCGCACACGGCTGTTTGGGTGCCTCCGTGAACGACCGCCAGAGATCGAGCGTTTCGACCTCGTCCAGATCGTCGTGGGAGATAGTGAGTTGCTGGTCGCCGATCGACGGCGGGACGTTGTCGGGATCGATCACGCTGTTGTCGTAGAGGGCCTGCATCGCCGTCCCGAGCACCTCGTGCTGGTCGAGAACACCGTTCGCTTCATCCTCGAGCGTGGAATCCGGGAACGCCGTGAGTACGTAATGGGCTTCGAGTCGCAACGGCGGCCGGGTCTTGTGGCCGTCGTCGATTTCCGGAGACTCGCTCGTCCGACCGGTGTCCGTCGAGACCGCGTGTAGATACAGACCGACGCGAACGTTCGAGTCGTCGTCCATCGCCGTCGGTGCCAGCGGCTTCACCTGGTGCTCTTCGACGAATGGGTCATCCCCACCAGCGAGTCGTGCCTGCAGGACGTCCAGCAAGAGCGTCGTGAGGTCGCGAAACGCCGATGGCGACCCCATCAGGAGCCCACCTCGACGACGGGCACCGACGATTTCGACCCCCAGCTCGGTGTCGGAAACGTCTCGGGGACCGGGCGCCGGCTCACATCGTTCGTCATCATGTGTCCCAGTGTGGACCCAATCACCAACTACGTTTGGGAATTCAATCAACGTGTCCTCCCAACCAGTAAAACGAACCACCATCATCACCACTACTGCCATCACCACCACCACCCAGACGAGGTGTGCGGACGGGAGAGTGCGACGAGGCTCGTAATCGACGCGGGCGAACCCACGAGTTTTTCGTTTCGAACCCCGTGTCTCTGCCCGTGCGCGAGTTCGCGTTCGAACTCGAACTGTGTGCCGCCCTCGAAGAGCGGCGCGACGGGATCGTCGCCAGGCAGCTCGGGGCCAGCGTCGCGAATCCGGGCGGGCGCATCGTCGACGTGGTGATCGTCGAACCAGGCCCGCAGTTCGACCGGCGACGCGCGCTCACAGCAGAGACGATTCCGGACGTGCTGCTCGCGGCCGACATCGGGCCGGGCCGGTGGACGCCCTGGCGGACGGCACTCGACTGTCACCCCGATCGGGCGCGCCAGGCCGTCGAGCGCGGGGTCGAAATCGGCTTCCTCGAACGAACGCGCCGGAACGGTCGCGAGTGCGTTCGACAGGTCGCCCGGTATCCGACCGACTGGACGGAGCGACTCCTCGCCATCGAGAACAAACCGGATCTCGGGACGCCGGGTGACCTGCAACGCCAGCTACGGACCGACGTCTCGCTCGCGCTCGTCGACGAAATCGTCCTCGCGACGGAGAGCTACGTCACCGGCGCCCACCTGAATCGCATCCCCCCGGAGGTGGGCGTCTGGCGCGTCCACCGCGCGGGTGACGACGACATCGAACTGCCCACGATCGAGGTCGTTCGCGAACCGAGCACGCTACCCGTCGACGAACCGGGCATCGAGCCGCTCTCCTCGTATCCCGGGCGCACGGACGTCGAAATCGTCTCGCCGGCGGAGAAGGCCACCGCCCGACGACGGCTCGCCGAACGCGCCTACGGCAAGGGCTGGCGAACGTACGCGTTTCCGCCGTGTGCGTCGTGTACAGGGAGCGCCGTCGGCGGAGATGGTGGACCGACCGCGACGCTCCCCAACTGTTCGTGGAAGGGACGCGCAGTCGACGCAGCCTCTGAGTGCGGGCCGTCGTGTCCAGGGTACGAACCGGCGGATCCGGTGGCTGTCGACCTGAGCGCGGAGCGCGAGGCACGGACACCGTGGGTCGCCGACCCGGAACCGTCGACGCGGCGGCAGGTGGGCCTGGATCGATTCGGCGACTGGAGCGGAGATGGGGCCAGCGACTAGGTCTCGATCGAATCGACGTCCCGATCGACCCACGCGGCCGCTCGCTCGTACGGGGCCGCCGCGGTCACGTCCACCCCGAGATGGGCGAATTGTTCCATCGAGGCTTTCGTTCCGCCGAATTCGAGGAACGCACGGTAGTCTTCGACCGATAGTCGACCGTCCACGAGGGCCTCGTACACGGACACAGCGCCGGCCGCGCCGAGGACGTACTGGTAGTTGTGGTACGGTTCGCGGACGTGGGCACGTGCGAGCCAGGACGACGGCGTGTACTCGGCGGGTTTCTCGACCGGCCGGAACTCGCTGTGGAGCTCGCGGTTGATACCGTCCAGTCGGGACCGGGTGAGTGAGTCGCCGCGTTCGACGATTCGTGCAGCCTCGTGGGTGAATCGGGCGGATTGGGCGGCACCGAAGAGGTTGCCGCCGATGGCGTCGAGTCGCCGGTTCAAGACGTGGGCCGTGAGCGCGTCGTCGCCACTATCGAGCAGGTGGTCGGCGAGTAGCAGTTCGTGGACGAGGCTCGGAACCTCTTCGACCGGTCTGGGCGTCGTCTCGTAAAGCGGCCGACGCACGTCGGCACGGAGGTCGGTCTCCATCGCGTGACCCAGCTCGTGGGCGAAGTGAAAGAGCGCCCGGACGCTCCCGTCGTACGAGAGCGAGACGAAGGGGCCAACTCCCGACGCCGAGAGACAGTACGTGACGTCGCGAGAATCGGCAGCCGGGTAGACATCGACTCGCCGTTCGTCGAGGAGCGCTTCGAGTCGCGTCCGGTACTCGACGCCGAGCGGCTCGACGGCAGCGAGGACGTACTCGCGAGCGTCTTCGTAGGGAACCGTCGGCTCCGTCCGGGTCGTAAGCGAGACGTGACGGTCCCAGGGTCTGAGTTCGTCGACGCCGAGCTGTGTGCGGCGACGGCGCTGCAATCGGTAGAACGGTTCCAGATTCTCGCTCACCGTCTCCAGCAGTGTGTCGTGAACCGCCGGTGGGGCGGAGAGGTGGATCCCCGTCTTCGGATAGCTCGGCTTCGAGAGTCCCATCTCGCGGATCGAGTCGAACCCGCGGGCATCGGCGACCCGGGTGCGCGTACGGAGCTTCTCCGTCCAGGCGGTCGCGATGGCGTTCGCGCGCTCGTCGAGGGCGTCGTGAAACGTCTCGTACACTCGACGGCGGAAGTCCCGATCGGGGTCTTTGAGGAGTTGTACGCGACCGTGCCAGCGCACGGCCACCGGGTCGCCGTCGGATCCCTCGACGATCGGCGGTTCGAAGTCCTCGTCACAGATCGCCATCAAGGTCCGATCGTGGCCGTCGAGGACGTCGCCGAACGTCTCGAGGAGAGAGTGCAGCGCCTGCTCACCGGTCGGCCCGTCCATCGCGTTCTCGACGAATCTGTCGAACGGTGTCAGGTCGTCCGTCTCGGTTCGCAATTCCGCCAGTCGATTCGCGTGGGTACGGAGGTACCGGCGAATATCGGTAGCGAGGGCATCGAGATCCGCCTCGAGTGACCGAACGCGGTCACGGCGTTCGACGGCAGTTTCGTCGGTCAGGTCGATCGTTCGCGAACACTCGGCGTAGCAAACGAGGCGGGTTCGGGCCGCAGTGAGACGCTCGAATCGTTCGAGCAGGGCCACGAGAGTCGCGGAATCTTCGGGCGGCGTGTCCAGTTCGTCACTGATCGCGTCGACCAGAGTATCGGCCCGCTCGTACTCGCTGTCGAAGTCGGCCGGCGTCTCGTAGATAGTCGTGAGGTTCCACTGGTAGCGGTCGTCGATGTCGGATCGTGATCGTTGCATGTGATTGGTCTGGGGTGGCTACGCACGAGTCGTCCCGATTGCGACGCTGAACGATATCGCGTCGTCACGGAGCCGTCTCCGATCGGGATGGTCCGACGGAACGACTGCGGTAGCCCGGTGTAGTCGGCGAGCGGCGCTGACGCTGTGAGTGGTGGTCACAGCGCGGTGAAACCGAGATCAGAAGGGAAGAGAGCGGGTCATGAATCGCCTGCCGTTGGCAATTGGTTGGGCCGTCGGCACTTAGTCTTTGCGAGAGGTCCGGCTCAAATGTCGTACACTTCCCCGTCGACGGCGAGCGGGTCCTCGAAGGCCTCGTCCGCGGGGTAAAAGTGCGCGAGGTGGACCAGCCGGGTCTCGTCGGCACCGATGTCTTCCGCCAGCGCGAGGGCACCCTCGCGGGTCATGTGCTTGGTGCCGAACGTCCGGGGCGTGCCGTCAGGTCCTTCGTGGCGACCGCCGAGCGGGTGGTGCTCACACAGTGAGGCCGGAACGATCGCATCGGCCAGGAAAAGGTCGGGGTCGGCCATGACCTCGCGAGAACGGTCGGGCACGTCGTAGGAGGTGTCGCCCGAAAACGTCAGTTTCGCACCCGTCTCCGGCTCTTCGACGACCACGCCGTAGCACACGAGCGGCGGGTGATCGACGGGGACGAGCGTCACCTCGAACCCGCAGGCCTCGAACGGTTCGAACGGGGTCCGGGGTTCGGGCGTGATCGCGTCGAGGTAGTAGTAATCGTCGGCGACCGTCTCGGCGACGCTCTGTCCCGTCTCGGGGTCGGTCTCGTCTGCAGCGTAGACGGGGACGTCGTCCAGAATCCGGAACACGTTGCCGAGCCCGTCCAGATGGTCGAAGTGAATATGAGAGATGACCATCGCGTCGGGCAGTGAGACGCCCTCGCGGAGGAACTGATAGCGAAAGTCTGGACTGGCGTCGATCAACAGCGACTCGCCCGTGCGCTCGTTTGCGACGTGAACCGAAAACCGCGTCCGTTCGACCCCGCGCTCGCGGGCGGCTGTACAGGTGTCACAGTCACAGCCGACCGTGGGCGTGCCGGTCGTGTCGCCGGTTCCCAGCAGCGTGACGCGCACGTCAGTCTCCCCTCCACTGTCGGTCGGCGAGGACGTTCCCCACGTGACGACCGGTTCGTGCGTCGCTTCTCGGAGGTTGCGTCATTACCTCGCCGTTCGAAGCCGCGATATAAGGGTGTTTCTCGACGGAGACTTCGATACGCGGTGCCCGCTGGACAGCGGTAATCGTCGCAGTGGTCCTCAGTGATCGTGGCTATGCCCGCCCGCGGAGTCTCCGCCACTCGCCCCGCTGATGTCGCCGCCGGCGACGAGGGCGTCGTGGTCGCCCTCGATCATGTCCATGTTCTTCAGGTTGTCCCGTTCCTCGAAGCCCTCGACGGCGTCCTCTAAGTCGTCCTGCGTCAGCGTCGTCCGGTTCTCGGTCAGCGCCTCGAGGACGGCCTCGCGCATGACCATCCGGAGGTCGCTCCCGGTCAGCCCCTCGGTGATCTCGGCGATGGCCAGTGGGTCGAACTCCTCGATGTCCATCGTCCGGGTGATCACCTGCAAAATATCGCTTCGCATGCGGGTGTCGGGCTTGGGGAAGTTGACGATCTCGTCGAAACGGCGCCAGGCGGCCGCGTCGAGTTGGTCCGGGTGGTTCGTCGCACCGATGAGGAGGACGTCGTCCTGGATGAGCGAGACGTTGTCGATGCTCTTCAGCAGCGTGTTCACGGCGCGCTTCAGGGCGGCGTGTTCGTCCGATCGGCGCGTCTTGGCGACGAAGTCGAACTCGTCGATAAAGAGGATACACGGCGAGAGCCGTTTGGCCACCTCGAAGGTCTTGTCCACGTTCTTCGCGGTTTCCCCGAGGTACTGGGACGTGATCATCGACAGCTTCACCTCCACGAACGGGAGGTCCATGTCCCGTGCGAGCGCCCGGGCGGTCGACGTTTTCCCCGTCCCCGGCGGCCCGACGAAGAGCAGTTTCCCGATCTCGCGCAGGCCGATGTCGGCGAGGTAATCGCGATGTTCGATCGCCTTCGCGATCTTGTTGATCTCGGCCTCCTGATCCGCCGTGAGCACCAGGTCGTCGAGCGTGAGATCGATCTCCTCCGGCGCTCTGACGTCGACGAGATCCAGCATCTCCTCGTCGTCCTCGTCGTCGAAGTACTCCGCGAGGAGGCCGTCGATCCAGACCCGATCGGCCTGTATCGGCCGGTTTTGCTCGCGCGCCGTTTCGTAGTCGACGTCGGTCTCGTCTTCGAACCGTTTCGCGAGAACCGGATTCTCGAGGAGCCGGTCGTCGTCGACGCGGTCGACGTACCACTCTTCGGCAATTTCTCGATCCGTCAGCGAGAGCGTCCCCGAGAAGTCGTCCCGGTCGGTGAACATGAGTTCCGAGACTGCCTCCCAGGGTTGCTGGACGCCCGTCGCCGCTCGAGCCGTCTTCGTCGTCGTCGCGAGCGGTCGTTCGATACCCCCGTTCGTCACACGCCGTCGATTCTGAGACTCCTCCTCGTCACCGTCGGTACCACCGGTCGGAACGGACCAGAACACGTTCCGATACGCCGGTCGAAGATCGTTCTCGTCGAACGTCCGATCGTTCGTGTACCCGTTCGCCGTGAGGAGAAACTCCACGACGTCGACTGCCCCATCAGTCATTCTCCGGATCTTCTCCCCTGACGGCCTTAACGGCGTCGTCTTCACGACGGCAATCAAGGGTAACGGTGACGCCAGGCTAGCCGTCGGTAGTGAGGGTCAAAATCGCCGTCTTATGGCTACAGGAATCACCAGCGGTTCTGAGACGATGAACGACTGCCGGTGTTGGGTTTACTCGACGACGATGGAGCCTTCCATGCCCGAGTGGGGCTGACAGCGGTAGGTCGTGATCTCGCTGGTCGCCTCGAACTCGAGGATCTGGTCGTCGCCCGGTTCCATCGCGAGATCCGTCTCCAGGCCGTCGACGACCGAGCCGCTGTCGTCGCGCAGTTCGATGTTGTGGCCCGCGCCGTTGCCCTCGTCCCACCCGATCGTGTACGTCTCGCCCTCGGTCAACACCAGCGTCGGGTTCTGCGTGCCCTCGATCTCCGGCGGCGCATTACCCTCCCAGTGGCTCGTCAGCCCGGCGAACATGATCTCCGTCCCGGGCTCGATCTCGTACTCGTCGCCACCGCCGGTATTGTCGTCGCCACCCGAGCCGTCTCCGTCCCCGTTGTCGCTACTGCCACAGCCTGCCAGGGTGGTCGCTGCAGCGGCAGCACCGGTCAGCTTGAGCGCTGTTCGTCGCGAAACATCGTGTGATCGAGTCATCGGGAGCGTATTTGGACTGAACAGGTAAAAACGAACCGTTAGATCCCCATCGTGAGAGGCGCTACCGCGAATCATGTGTGCTGGCGAACCGTCCATTCCAATCGGGGAGCGTTCACCGACGACCGGTAACTGAGTCGACTGGATCGGCCGTGGTTCCAGATCTGCGATGAATCTGTGTACGGCCCATCCTCGATCTGCTCTCGAAACCGATAGACGAACCGGCCACAGACGGAGAGGCGGCTTTTGCCGTTACTGATGTGCATAAAAATCGAAGGGAACATTACTATAGAACATGCGTGATGAGGGAGACCTCCCCAGATCGGACGACGGGTGGTCGACACCCCGAGACGGGCAAGCAAAAGAAGGGACACAGGCGAACAGCAACCGATCGGCGGACCGAAATCGGCGCACAGCGCTCGCCACTCGAAGTCTCCACGGGGGCTATCGACCCGATCCGGGCACCGGCGCCGCCGCGACCCCGATCGTCCAGTCGACCTCGTACGAGTTCGTCGACGCCGACGATGCAGCGGCGCGCTACGCGCTGGAGCGAGACGACTACATCTACTCGCGGATCGCCAATCCGACGGTCGACACACTCGAGACCCGACTCGCCGAGCTCGCCGGCGGTACCGGCGCCGTGGCGACGGGAAGCGGGATGGCAGCTCTCGACGCGATTACGCTCCCGCTCGCGGGCGTCGGCGACAACGTCGTCTGCTCGACCGACACCTACGGCGGCACGACCGCGTACTTCCGCTCGACCGCCGCTCGTCGGGGGATCGAACCGCGGTTCGTCCCGACGCTCGATACTGACGCCTACGCCGACGCGATCGACGCCGAGACTGCGTTCGTTCACGTCGAGACGATCGGCAATCCCTCGCTCGTCACGCCGGATTTCGAGGCAATTTCGTCGATCGCTCACGACCACGGCGTCCCCCTCGTCGTGGACAACACGTTCGCCACGCCAGCGCTCTGTCGGCCGATAGCGCACGGCGCCGATATCGTCTGGGCGTCGACGACCAAGTGGCTCCACGGCCACGGAACCACGCTCGGCGGGATCCTGATCGACGGCGGGAGCTTCCCCTGGCGTGACCACGCGGACCGGTACCCCGAACTCGCCGGCGAGAATCCGGCCTACGCCGACGTCGACTTCGGTCGGGACTTCGCCGAGGCCCCTTTCGCCGCGGCGGCCCGGTTTCGCTCGCTCAGAAGCCTCGGCAACGGCCAATCACCCGTCGACGCCTGGCAGACGCTGCAGGGCCTGGAGACGCTCCCCCTTCGGATGGCTCGTCACTGTGAGAACGCCGCGATCGTCGCCGACTACCTCGCCGATCACGACGATGTCGCCTGGGTCTCCTATCCCGGTCTGGACTCACACGAGACCCACGACACCGCGAGACGGTACCTGGACGACTTCGGTGGAATGTTCGCCTTCGGACTCGTGGCTGGAGACGACGCCAGCCCCTCCGCGTTCGAGGCGGGCAAACGCTTCTGTGAATCCGTCGAGTTGGCCTCCTTCCTGGCCAACGTCGGCGACGCGAAGACGCTCGTCATCCACCCGGCGAGTACGACTCACGGACAACTCACCCCGGACGAGCGGGCCGATGCCGGCGTCTCCGAGGAGCTGGTCCGTGTCTCCGTAGGGATAGAAGATCCGGCAGACCTGCTCGCGGACTTCGAGCAGGCGATCGAGCGAGCGACGTCGGCCTCGCCCCGCCCGTAACCGGGCGGCAGTCCGCTTCCCGTCGCTGTACACCAATCAATCACGCACATAATTCGTTCGAAGCGACATCGACAATAATTAGTATCTCGTAAACCTACTTTTCGTTCGTGGTTTACGAGACTGGAAACCGGACGGTGGACGACGCGGTCGAACGCGTCCTGGCCGGCGAGCGACTCGATCGACGTGACGGCCTGGCACTGATCGCACAACCGCTGTCCGACCTCGCACCGGCGGCCGACGCCGTCCGGGCACACTTCGGCGACGGGACCGTCGACGCCTGCTCGATCGTCAACGCCAAAGCGGGCAACTGCGCCGAGGATTGCGGCTTTTGCGCGCAGTCGGTCCACTTCGACACGGGGATCGACACGTACGGCTTCCTCGATCCCGAGGAGATCCTCGTCGCAGCGAAGCGAGCGGAACGTGACGGTGCCCAGCGATTCGGGATCGTCGTCGCGGAGAAAGGTGTCTCGAAGGCACACCGCCCCGACGAGTGGGCCGACGTCCTCAGAGCGATTCGACTGGTTCGCGACGAGACCGACGTCGAGGTCGACGCGAGCCTCGGCATCCTCACGCGCGAGGAGGCGGAGATTCTGGCCGACGAGGGAATCAACCACTACAATCACAACATCGAGACCTCCCCGCGATATTTCCCCGAGATCATCGACAGCCACCGCTTCGAGGACCGTGTGAAGACGCTCGAACGAGCGCAGGACGCCGGGATGGACACCTGTGCAGGGGTGATCCTCGGCATGGGTGAGGCGCCGACCGACCGCGTCGACGCGGCGATCGCGCTCCAGGAGATCGGGATCTCCTCGCTCCCGGTGAACGTGTTGAACCCCGTCGCCGGGACGCCGCTTGGCGAGCGCTTTGGCGACTCCCCGGCGATCACGACCGCCGAGATCCTCACGACCATCGCCGTCTACCGACTGCTGCATCCCGAGGCGCGGGTGCGACTGACGGGTGGTCGCGAGGTCGCCCTCGAACCCGACGAACAGCACCTGCCCTTCGAGGCGGGTGCCGACGGCATCCTCACCGGTGACTACCTCACTACGTCGGGCCAGTCGCCCGGCGACGACATCGAGGTGATCGAACGGGCGGGGCTGGAGCCGAATACGGCGGTCAACGACTTCGATCCGGAGTCGGTCGCCGGACACACAGACGACGAGGCCGACCGCGTCGAAACGGCCGCCGGGACGGCGACGAGCGTCGCCGACGCGGTCGACGAGTGAGTGCGAATCGACGAGAGGGGAATCGGGAGACGAACGCTCGCGGTCGCACAGGACAAAGACGGGCTGATGCCAGTCGCGGCGTGTGACCGCAGTGGGGTCGCCATCGACCACGGCGAACGCGACGTCGAGGAACTGCTGGCGGCGACCGAAGGTAACGTCGCGAGCGGACCGACTGGCGACGAAGCCGGAGCCGACGGCGGGACATCGATGGACGACGGTGCGGCGTCCGCGGTCGACGAACCCAAATTTCGATGCGGACGATTCTTGCCGTAACTGCCAGTTATTAATCTCTCTGAAGATATGCACCATACACATGGTTCGTTGGAGCACGTCGGCAATTCGTGACAGGAAATCGTCGGCGAATCGTCCGGTGACGGCAGGCGGCGGGATGGTTGTCGAAACACCCGCTAGCGGCGCGATGGCCGGCAGGCCGACCGCGGGCGATCGAACTGGCACACCGATACGAACCGAATCGACGTGGCAGCGAGCGGTCCAGTTGTGGCGACCGACAGTGGGGTGGCCGCGGTGAGCGCGGAGCGCATCGACCTCGGATCGTTCACGTTCGAGTGTGGGGAGACCGTTCCCACACTCGAGGTCGCCTACGAGACCTACGGTGAGTTTACGGGTTCGAACGCCGTCCTCGTTTGCCACGCTCTCACTGGCAGCGCACACGTCGCCAGACGCGGGAAAGCGGGCGCAGGGGTGGCCGATCAGACGACAACCGGCCAGGCTCGCGCCTGGTGGGACGACACGGTCGGTCCGGGGACGGCGATCGACACCACGGAGTACTTCGTCGTCTGCGCGAACGTGCCCGGGTCGTGCTACGGGACGACCGGCCCCGCGAGCGAGAACTCCGAAACCGGCGAACCCTACGGGAGCGAGTTCCCGCCGGTAACCGTCGGCGACTGGACGCGGGCACAACGTCGCCTGCTCGACGAACTCGGTGTGGGCCGATTGCACGCCGTGGTCGGCGGCTCCGTCGGCGGGATGAACGCCCTCGAGTGGGTTCGTCGTTATCCCGACGACGTCGATCGCGTCGCCGCCATCGCGACCGCTCCCAGACTCGACGCACAGTGTCTCGCGCTGGACGCCATCGCCCGGCGCGCCATCACGACCGACCCCAACTGGAACGGCGGCGACTACTACGGCGACGATCGACCGGATCCGAATCAGGGACTCGCTATCGCTCGCCAGCTCGGCCACGTCATGTACCTCTCGAAGGAGTCGATGGCCGAGAAATTCGGGAGACGGGCTGTGGGCCGCGACGCTGGCGGCGAGCGGTTCCCGCCCGGTCCGACGACTGACTTCTTCCCCTACCGCGACGTCGAGTCCTACCTCGATTACAATGCCGAGGCGTTCGTCGATCGGTTCGACGCCAACAGCTACTGCTACCTCACGCAGGCGATGGACGACTTCGACCTCGCCACCGGTTTCGGTTCGGTCGCCGACGCACTCGCCGCATTCGCTGGGGAAGCCCTGGTCGTGAGTTTCACCGGCGACTGGCACTTCACGGTCGAACAATCGAGCGCCATCGCCGACGGCTTTCGGGAGACGGGAACGTCGGTCGCCCACCACGTCGTCGATTCGACGCACGGCCACGACGCGTTCCTCGTCGAACCCGACCGCCTGAACCCGCCGCTCGCGGATTTCCTCGTCGACGGCGTGGCCGGACGGGCGGTGACGGACACCGATAGCGCGACGGATCGTGACGACCACGCCCCCGTTCACACCGGCCTGTTTTAAACCGCGGCCGCCCGCCCGACGGGGACGATACCGGTCAGTTCGATCCGCGCGCCGCCCGTCCGCGATTCCGTTATCTCGACGGTCCACCCGTGTGCTTCGGCGATGCTCTGGACGATGGAGAGGCCGAGTCCGGTGCCGGTCTCGGCGGTCGTATACCCGGCGTCGAGCACGTCGGGTCGCTCGCCTGCGGGAATTCCCGGTCCGTCGTCGGCCACGTAGAACCCGAACGACTCGCCCTCGATCAGGATCGATCCGTCGTCGGCGTCAATGGTCCCGACCGTGACGGTCAGCGTCCCGTCGGCGTGATCGATCGCGTCTTCGGAATCGGCAGGTTCCGAACGGCTCGTGGAACCGTGTTCCACGCTGTCGTCAGGGCGGGAATCGCCCTGACTGCTTGTCGAGCCGTGCTCGACACTGTCGTCGGCCTTCGGCCGACTGCTCGTGGAACCGTGTTCCACGCTGTCGTCAGGGCGGGAACCGCCCTGACTGCTTGTCGAGCCGTGCTCGACACTGTTCCGAAAGAGGTTCTCCAGCAGGCGTTGGAGTTTTCGCCGGTCAGCCGCGAACGTCGTCGAGTCGACTACCTCGAGGGTCGCCTCGCCGGTATCGACCTGCTGCCACGCGTTCTCGGCGATGGCGTCGAGAGGCACCGGTTCGGTGTCGTCGACGCCACCACCGTCCCTGGCCATCGTGAGCACGTCCTCGATGATCGTCTCCATCCGATCGAACGACTGCTCGGCGGGCTCCAAGTTGTCGATGTCACCAGTCTCCTTCGTCACGTCCACGTAGCCGCGAGCGACGTTGATCGGATTCCGGAGATCGTGCGAGACGACGCTGACGACGCGTTCGAGTTGCTCGTTCTGGTGTTCGAGTTGTCGCTGGCGTCGGCGCTGGTGGGTGTTGTCGTGCAGGAGGAACTGGCGGGCGACCAGCCGGTCGTGATCGTCGAACAGTGGATAGATCCGGATCTCGAAGCTTCGTCGTTCGTCGTCGGCCTGCACGTCGATTTCGTCCTCGACTCGCTCCGCGTCTTCGTAGCGATCCAGGAGTTCCGTGTGCGTGGAGACGACCGTCCGGATGTGTTCACCGAGGACGTCGTCCCGATCGACTTCGAAGAGTGCCGCCGCAGCGGGGTTGAGGTCGACGAACCGGTCGTCTCTGTCGAGGACGAAGACGGCGTCGTCGATCGTGTCGACGACGTGCTCCCTGGCGATCGGCGTCACGTCCATGAGTTGGTAGCTGAAGATCGCCCAGCCAAAGGCCAGGCCGGTGATGACGTACGCCGTGGGCGCGAGATCGACGGGGACGAGCCCGCCCTGATAGACGAGGTTTCCGACGAAGGGCGACAGCGATCCGAGGAGCACGGCGAGGCCCTGCTTTCGGTAGAGCGATCGGTTGCGGAAGATGTACCCGAGCAGGAAAAAGAGGCCGATCATCGACAATCCGTAGGCGTACAGGTTGTGGACGACGAACGCCGAACCCCACTCGCTGGTGAATCCCGTCAAATCGGTCGACGACGGTTCGAACACCGCCCAGAGGAGATCAGGAGCGAACCACGCGACGAACGAGATCGCCACCGGATGGATCGCGAGTAAAGCGGCCGTCTTCCGCGTCGCGAACCGCTCGCGGCCGGTGAACTCGAGTGCGAACCCGAACCAGCCCGCCACGGTGAGTCCGATGCCCAGGAACATCACCCGGTTCCAGAGCGTGGTGAGCCAGAACGGCCCGTCTAAGACGTACGGTCCGGTGGCGATGCGCAGGAGCACCATCGCCGACCAGATCGCGGCACCCACCACGACCGTCACGAGCGACGTCGCTCCCGGTTCGTCGCGGTGTCTCCACGCATAATATCCGAGAACGAACGAGAGGACGACCCCGACGATATTGGCGATGACGTACAGGATCGCCCAGAACGGCAGGTCGCCGACAGCCATTGTAGCGATACTCCGTATCGGAACCAGGGCGACCTATAGTTACTGGCCAGGCCGGTTCGAGCGGCGTATCGGGCCGAGCAACGCGTCGCATCGGTCCTGACTGGACGCGCTCGGTAGTTGAGCGATTCGGTGCCGTTCGCAGTCACTCGGGCGATCCGGACCGTTCAATCCGCGCCGAATGCGACCGGAACGTTCAAGCGATACCCCTCCCAGACCGAAGATAATGTCAAACCAGCCGAAATACCGCCACGGCGGCCCCGTCGAAGACGACGAACCCACCACCGACGAGTCGCGAACGCTCCCGTCGGTCCACGGACGGATACCGATCGTCGGCGGACTACTCACCGGGGTCGCGGCGGCCCTCGCGACCTACGTCCTCGCCCTCCTGGCGACGTTCGCCGGGAGACAGGGGCTGACCGTGTGGAGTTCCGTCGAGTCGCCACCACACGTGTTGACGGAAGCGAGCTGGACGGTTCTCATGAACCTCGGCGCTGGCCTGGACATCGCCAGCGAGTCGTCGGGAGCCTGGGGACTGCAGTACGGGATGTTTCGCTTCGCAATCAGTCCAATCTTCACGATCCTCTGCTTCCTGCTCGCCATCGGTGCCGGATACGTGATCGCATCCTGCGTCGAGACGAATTCGGTGCGGGAACGGCTCGCCTCGTCGCTCCTCGTCGTCCCCGCCTATGTCCTGTCAGCGACACTCCTCGCCACGTTCGCGACCTGGGAACCGACGACCGAAGCACGGCCCGTATCAGAGATCCAGACTGTGTCCGTCGACGTCGTCGACGCGGTCCTCTACGCAGGCGTCGTCTTTCCGGCGGTGCTCGCCCTGCTTGGTGCATCGCTGGCTATCGGTCATCGGGCGTTCGTCGCCAATCGCGATCCGTACTAACGTAGTGTCGAGCGCAAGTGGGCAGGGGGCGCGGAGACCAGCGGCGTCCGACGGACTCAATCGGCCGGTTGACCGGTCTCTTCGGGATTGTGTCCCTCAGAGCCGGTCGCTCGGAGAACCGGCACGGCATCGACGAGTGGCTCGACACTGCGAACCACGTCTCGACCGAGTGCGCGAAGGCGCTCGCGACGGGTCGTCTTCGGCGTGTCTGGAAGCGGCGAGCGAACGATCGCGACCAGCGACCACATCGTCCCGGTGACGAAGGCACCGAGGGCCGAGAAGGGCATTCCGAGGGTCGTAAAGGTAATTCCGTACACGATACCGATCGTCATCGAAGGGACGCTCGTTCCGAGGGGGACGCGTGCGTTCGCGTCACGGAGGGTCGGAGCTAAAAATCCGATCGAAAGGCTGCTACCGATCATGAAGACGAAGTCTTGCCACATCATCGAGAGAGCCGAGTGGAGGAGAGTAAATAAGGGCTTCTCTATCAATAACAGTCGTTTAGCGTTATCTTTCCGGCATGCAACCAGTAGTAATTCCTGATTCTGCGAAGGAGTCTCGTACCCCCACAACGCTGTTCGCTGGCTGCCGATTTTCCCGCCCGTTGAGTGGCTATGTCCCACTTCTCATTCGGTGGGAGCCGAGCAATTCGCTATTACATCCTGAAACAGTGCGTAACGGTCAGTTACTCGATCCGAACGTGGCCCAAAGACGGGGTCCGGCGACCCAGCTTCTTGCGAGAAGGTGACACGGCGAAACAGCGAGCGATTACTCCACGTCTCACGTCGAGCGAGGTTCGTTCAAGGGAATCTGTAGACCTAGCTATGACGTCTCGGCAGTACTCGAGGCCAGAAAGACAGATATCCGGTACTCAGCGTGGCTGGCGGCCGCGCAGGACAACGTTGTGCGCCGCGCCGTCGAGTGGCGGACGAGTGTCAGTCTTCGGCCGGAAGCACTTCTTCGTCGGAGAGTGCTCGACGGAGAGCGTCCATCGTCGTGACCGTGCGATCGCACGCGGGTTCGACGGCTGGTTTCGGGTCGAACCCGATCGCCAGGTTCGCGGCCGCGAGCATCGGGAGGTCGTTCGCACCATCGCCGACCGCGACGGTCGCAGTGCGTGGAATCGAGACCGTGTCCGCGAGGGATTCGAGTGCATCGTCCTTCGTGCCCTCGACGAGCGGGCCCTCGACCTCGCCGGTCAGTTCCCCGCCGGTGCGTGGGAGTCGGTTCGCTACCACGTGATCGACGGCGACGCCCGCTCGATCGAGAGCCGCCTCGACGCCGCGTTCGAACCCGCCGGTGAGGATCGCCGTCGTGACGCCGGTCGCGTTGAGTTCGTCGATCACGTCGGCCGCACCGGGGCGCAGTTCGACCCGGTCGAACGCGGCCTGCGCCTCGGAAACGTCGAGCCCATCTAGCAAGGCGGCTCGCTCCCGCAGGCTCGTCGCGTAGTCGATCTCGTCGTTCATCGCACGCTCGGTGATAGCGTCCATCTCGTCGGCGACGCCACAGCGTTCACCGAGCAGGACCGTCATCTCCGAATCGGACAACGTCCCGTCGAAGTCGAAGGCCACGAGGGGCATGCCTGCCGGTTCGAACGGGGACGGTTTACCAGTTTACGTTCGCGCAAGGACGACGGCGTCGCCAATGCTGCGCCCTCCGCAACTGTTTACTCAGCCCGGGGGCGAGATGAGATATGCAGGTTCTTGTCACCGATCCCATCGCAGACGCGGGGCTCGACGTCCTCCGCGACGCCGGCTTCGACGTAGAGACAGGGTACGAACTCGACGGCGAGGCGCTCCTCGACGCGGTCGCCGACGCCAACGCGCTCATCGTTCGCTCGGGGACGGAGGTAACGCGTGAGGTGCTCGAGGCGGGCGAGGATCTGGTTATCGTCGGTCGGGCGGGGATCGGCGTCGACAACATCGACATCGACGCGGCGACGGACGAGGGCGTCATCGTCGCCAACGCCCCCGAGGGGAACGTCCGCGCGGCCGCCGAGCACACCGTGGCGATGACGTTCGCCGCCGCGCGGTCGATCCCGCAGGCGCACGGCCGACTGAAAACCGGCGAGTGGGCCAAGAGCGAGTTCCTCGGGACGGAACTCAACGGGACCACGCTCGGCGTCGTCGGCCTGGGTCGGGTCGGCCAGGAAGTCGCGAAGAAACTGGACGCACTGGGGATGGATATCGTCGCCTTCGACCCGTACATCGCACAAGAGCGAGCCGAACGCCTGGGCGCGACACTCGTCGACCTCGAGGCGTGTCTCGATGCTGCCGACGTCCTGACGATCCACACGCCGCTCACCCCCGAGACGGAGGGGATGATCGGCGCCGACGAACTCGAGTCGCTCGACGGCGGCTACCTGATCAACGTGGGACGCGGTGGCATCGTCGACGAGGACGCCCTCGCCGCGGCCGTCGAGGCGGGCACGCTCGCGGGCGCCGCCCTCGACGTCTTCGCCGAAGAGCCGCTTCCCGAGGACTCGTCGCTGCTCGACGTCGACGACGTCGTCCTCACACCACACCTGGGCGCGTCGACGGCGGCCGCCCAGCAGAACGTCGCGACTTCGACGGCCGAACAGGTAGTCGCCGCCCTCTCCGGTGAGCCCGTCGCGAACGCGCTGAACGCCCCCTCGATCGACGAAACCGCGTTCGCCCGCCTGAAGCCCTACGTCGAACTCGCCGGAACCGCGGGACGTATCGCCACGCAGCTGCTGGACGGTCGCATCGAGGGCGTCGAAGTGACCTACGAGGGTGAACTCGCCGACGAGGACGTCGAGTTCGTCACCGCCAGCGCGCTGGAGGGCGTCTTCTCCCCACTCGAGTGGCAGGTCAACGCCGTCAACGCACCCCAGATCGCCGAAGACCGGGGCGTCGAGGTCACGGAATCGAAGACACGCCAGACCGAGGACTTCCAGAGTCTCCTCTCTGTCACCGTCTCGAACGGCGAGACGGCCATCGCCGTCGAGGGGACGCTCTTCGCCGGCGAGGATCCGCGGATCGTCCGCGTCGACGACTACCGGGTCGACGCGATCCCCCACGGCAAGATGGTCGTCACCCGCAACACCGACGAACCGGGCGTCATCGGTCTCATCGGGAGCGTCATGGGCGAGTACGACGTCAACATCGCCGGCCTGTTCAACGCCCGCGAGGCCATCGGCGGCGAGGCACTCACCGTCTACAACGTCGACGGCGAGGTGCCCGACGAGGCGCGCGCTGAACTCGAAGCGGACGAACGCATCATCGACGTCCGGCAGTTGACCCTCGACTAGAACCGGAGCGACTGGCGAAACGGGCGTGATGGTCGCGAGGACGCCACCTTATCTCCCAGGAAACAGACTGCGCAGTCGAGCGCGAACGGTCCCGAACGGCTGTGTCGTCGTTCCGGATCGATCCGAACCGTCCGATTCCCGCTCCGCTAACACCCACTCGTACCGCTCGACGAGCGCCTGCCGGTGGCGCTCACTGGCGACGAGTTCGCGCTCCAGCGCCCGGATCCGAGCGCGCAACCGCTCGCGTTCGATCGCCGCGGCGACGTCGGTCGAGTCGTGGGAGTTGGACTCGACGGGCGTCACCGTCACTGTCGCGTCGTCCGCGGTCGCCTCACCGTCGGTGGCGGTCGGGTCACCGTCGGGGTCCGAGTCACACGCCGCTTCCTCGCGTGGTCGTGGGGTGGGATGGTGCTGGGCTGCCATCGGGACACCTTCCTACGACGGGGTCGCTCAAAAGATTCAGTCAGCCGACCGTCAGACGAACCACTGGCAGTCGAATCCCGGATCGACGGGCGTCACGACTCGTCGCCGGGACGACTGTCACTGCTGGCACCGCTGTCATCGGTACCAGCCGCTGCCTCGTCCGACCCCCAGCCCATCGAGATGTTCGCGAGACTCACGCCGCCAGGAGTGACAACTCTGACCGAGATGGGCGACTCGAAGGGTTCGTCGACCGAGGCCGGCCGAGCACTGGTGGCTTCCAGCGCTCCATCCTGAATCGAGAGGGAGACCCGTTCGCCCGAGGCGAGTTGGGTGTCGATCGTCCCGCGGTAGGTCTCCTCGGCATCGTCGACCGTCACTGTCGTCCCCGCAGGAACTGGGTCGTCTCCGGAGCTCTCGAGTTCGAGAGCCTCACCGTCGCTCGTCGGATCGGGTTCCACGTCCACGTCGTCGAAGGCGCTGTCGGGGACCGACTCCACCCACGCGGGTTCCGTCGGATCGACGCCGCCGACGGCGACGAGGTCGTACTCGAACGAACCAGCCGGTTCGGTCACCGTTGCTGACGCCTGGTGAATCACGCCGTGTTCGTCGACGACCAACGTCGCCTCCGTAACATCATCTGCGGCGTCACCGGCCTCGCTCAAGTCCGCTGCAACGAGGGTCGTGAGCGTTACGTCCGCCCGTTCGTCGATGCCGTCGACAGTAAACATGTCCGCGTCGAAGGAGCCGGATAGGAAGCCGGGGTTGATGAAGTCGCCAGCCGAATCGAGTCCCCTGTCCATCACCTGGTATCGCGGACCGTCACCACGGTCGAGCCTGGTGATGGCCTGCGATTCGGTGTGCCAGACGTCCCACGTCTCGGCGGTCTCGCCCCGTTCGAGTGTTCCCGACAACCGAAGCGAGTGGTCTTCCGGAGCGCATTCGGCGGTGATGTCGTAGTCAGTGGCGGACCGTCCGTCCTCACTCCTTGATTCCTGCACGTGAATCTCGACTTCGAACCCACCCGAACGCAGCCGGTCCTCGTGGGCCGAAAACAGCGCTTCTGGATCGTCGAGGGTCTCGTCGGAGACGCCCGGTGGTCGCGCTGGAGCCGTCTCGTCGTTTTCGGTCGAATCGAGCATGCCGTCGTCGAGACAGCCAGCGAGGGCGGCGAGCGATGCCGTCGCGAGAAACGCACGGCGGGAGCGGGGAATGGGCATATAACCACACCTAACCGAGGAGAAACCATAATACTTTCCAATACGTATAAAGGGAAATGATGGCGGTTGTCGGCGGTTGTAACGGCACGGCGGACGGGTGGCGCTACGTTCTGTCGTCGAGGTGCGAGAGCACGCCGTCGAGATCGTCGGGAACGGGTTCCGGTTCGGTCCCTGCTGCGGCCGCAGCGTCGGGGTCCTTGAGGAGATGGCCGGTGGTGAGACAGACCACGTCCTCCTCGCTCCCGACGACGCCGTCTTCGCGGAGTTTCCGCAGGCCGGCGAGCGAGGCGGCCGAGGCGGGTTCGACGCCGATTCCCGCTCCAGCGAGGGCGCGCTGGGCGTCGGTGATCGCGGCGTCCGAGACGGCGACCGCAGTCCCACCCGTCTCGCGGATCCCTGGCAGGGCCTTCGGCGCGTTGACGGGGTTGCCGATCCGGATCGCCGTGGCGCGCGTCTCGACGTCGTCCCAGCGACGCACCGCGTCGGCGCCGGCTTCGATCGCCTCGACCATCGGGGCGGCGCCCGCGGCCTGCACGCCGGTGAGTTTCGGCACGTCGTCGACGGCGAGGTCGCCCGCCTGCACGAGTTCGCGGAACGCTTTGTACAGCGCGGCGGTGTTGCCGGCGTTGCCGACGGGCAAAACGATTCGGTCGGGAACCGTGCCGTGGTCGGCGCGGAACCGTTCGAGGATTTCGAGCCCGATCGTCTTCTGGCCCTCGAGGCGGAACGGGTTGAGTGAGTTGAGCAGGTAGGCCTCGCCGCGAGCGGCAAGTTCCTGGACGAGGTCGAGACAGGCGTCGAAGTTGCCGTCGACTTCGAGGATACGCGCCCCGTGGAGGCTCGCCTGCGCGACCTTTCCCGCCGCGACCTTGCCAGCCGGGAGCAGGACGAGCGTCTCCATCCCGGCCCGGGAGCCGTACGCCGAGAGGGCGGCGCTCGTGTTGCCCGTCGAGGCGCAGGCAAGCCGCTCGACGCCGAGTTCGCGCGCGACCGCGACGCCGACGGTCATCCCCCGATCTTTGAACGATCCAGTCGGGTTCATCCCCTCGTGTTTGATTCGCAGCGTCTCGACGCCGACGTCGTCCGTCAGCTCCGGAACGCGGTACAACGGGGTCCCGCCCTCCTGAATCGTCACGCCGCTGTCGAGCGGGAGGGCATCCGCGTAGCGCCAGACGCCCTCGCCCGCGAACGCGTCGAACCCGACCGGCTCGGCGTACCGCACCTCGAGGAGGCCACCACAGTCGTCGCAGGTGTATCGAATCGCGTCGAACGGCGGTGACGCTTCACCGCACTCGATGCAGGCGAGCCAGACGCCCTCGCGAGCGGCCGTCGGGGCCGAGGGCGGGTCGGCAGTCAGCGAGAGATCCATCGACCGATTCGACGTCACCCCGCACCAAAAGTCGGCCGATGGTGGCAGGGTTCGACTCGGCCACCGAGGCACACCGCGACGGGCAGTCGCAGCGAGGAACGAAGCGGGAAACTGTCGCGACCGGTCCCGGCGGAGCGACTCGGTCGACGCGCGATACGGACTCACGAGACCAGCCGGTGGACCGATTCGGCGACCGGGCTGGTGGTCAGACGGCGAAGAACGCCAGCAACAGTGCTGGGCCCCCGATCAGCAGGAGCGTCGCGACGATCAATCGGAGTTGCATATACGTTGTGGCCAAATGGCCACCAGATATATAATGTATGCGGATTCTTCAGCGTGAGCGACGATACCGAGCGGCAGTAACGAGGCGTTACTCGCCCGATGTGACGGGGTCAGCGGTCTCTCCGTTTCCGATCAAGTCGACGGGTCGATCCCGTCAGGGCTGGAGCCAGCCGAGCAGTCCCTTCTGAGCGTGGAGCCGGTTCTCCGCCTGCTGCCAGACGATCGACCGGTCGCCCTCGAGAACCTGTCCGGTGATCTCCTCGCCGCGGTGGGCCGGCAGGCAGTGCATAACTGACACGTCGTCGGGGGCCGCCGCGAGGAGCGAATCGTTCACCTGGTACGGCCCGAGCGCGTCGAGACGCTCCGCACGCTGGGCTTCCTGACCCATACTCACCCAGACGTCGGTGTAGACGACGTCCGCACCCGCGACCGCCGCCTCGGGGTCGGTCGTGACCGTCGGCGCCGTGCTGATCTCGCCGGCCCGGTCGAGGACTGCGTCGTCGACGCCGTAGCCTGCGGGCGTCGCGATCGTGCAGTCGATCCCCGTGAGCGCACAGCCGAGGGCGAACGACTGGGCGACGTTGTTTCCGTCACCGACCCAGGTCGCGCGCACGTCGTCGAACGGCCCGACGGCCTCCCGGATGGTGAGGAGGTCGGCCAGCGTCTGACAGGGGTGTGCGTCGTCGGTGAGCCCGTTGATCACCGGCACGTCCGAGAAGCGGGCGAGCTCCTCGAGATCCGCGTGGTCGAACAGCCGGGCCATCACGACGTCGACGTAGCGAGAGAGTGCGCGGGCAGTGTCGCGGATCGGTTCGCCGTTTCCCAGCTGAATGTCGTCCTCGCCGAGGAAGATAGCGTGGCCGCCGAGCTGGGTCATCCCCGTCTCGAAGGAGACGCGCGTTCGCGTGCTCGGTTTCTCGAAGAGCATCCCCAGCGTCTGGCCCGACAGGTCGGCGTGGGTCCAGCCCCGCCGCTGTGCCGCCTTGTACTCGGCAGCGAGGTCGAGGACGGCCGCGAGGTCGGCCCGCGAGAGGTCGTCCACGTCGGTGACGTGGGTCACGTCGGTCGCGTTCGGGCCAGTCGGGTCGTCGGTCGGTGCGGTCGGGTCGGTGTTCGGCTGGTAGCTCATTGGGGATCGGAATCTGTCGGGGAGGGGTCGGTGATCGGCGGACGGTTCGACTGCCCAGCGTCGACGAGGCGCCGGCCGACGGCGTCGAGGACGGCGATCGAGCGGTCGTACGCCGCAAGCGAGAGGTGCTCGTCGGGCGCGTGGTCGAGCGATGAGTCGCCGGGCCCGTAGGTCACCATCGGACGGTCCCACGCCGCGGCGAAGACGTTCATGTCGCTCGTCCCGGTCTTGCGGAGGAGGCGCGGGTCGCTGTCCGCCGCGCGGATGGCGACGCGAAACGCGCGGGCGACGGACGTGCGCGGACTCGTCATTACCGGAGGGATCGCGTCCGTCAGTTCGAGCCCACCGGCGAAGTCGGCGGTGACGGATGCGAGCGTCGACTCGACCGTCTCGACCGACAGTCCCGGCGGAACACGAACCTGAAAGTCGACGCGCGCCTCGACGGCCAGGCCGTCGTCGGCCGGCCCGCCCTCGACGGCGACCGGCTTGGTCGTCACCGACTCGAACGTTGACTGCTCCGACGGGGTCGGGTCGTCCACGCCCGAGGCGTCTTCGGGCGAGGGCAGCGCGTCACAGGTCGACTCGACGGCCGCCCACCAGGCCATCGCGTCCTGAACGGCGGTGGGTTCCGGCCGCGAGGCGTGCGTCGACTCCGTCGTCGCGGCGTACGTGCCGGCGACGAGGCCGCGATAGCCGAGCGTGATGCCGTCGACGCCCGACGGTTCGCCGTTGACGAGTGCCGCGGGCGGCTCGCGCGTCTCGACGAGGTGGCGCGCCCCGCGCGAATCGGTCTCCTCGCCGACGACGCCGGCGAACGAACAGCCCGTCCTGACCGCCGCGACGGCCATCGCGCATAGGGGTCCAGTCGCATCGACGCTCCCGCGACCCCAGAGGACTGCGTCTTGGACGGTCGCCGCGTCGTCAAGGTGGAGTTCCTCGTCGGGAGCGGCCACCGAATCGTTCCCGGCCACCGCGTCGCCTTCAGCCGCCTCGCCGTTCGCCGTGAGGCGAACGGGAACGTCGCCCGGAACGGTGTCGACGTGCGAGGTAAAGAGGACGGCGTCGTCGGCCGGTGCGCGAACGTTACCGACGTCGTCGAGCCACACCTCGCGGTCGTGGGCGTCGAAGAAGGCAGCCAGTCGCTCGGCGGCCGCCTCCTCGTCGCCCGAGACCGAGGGCGTCGAGACCATGTCGACCAGCAACCCGCGGGCGGTCTCGGTCGAGACGTCGGTCCCCGTCGCGGTTTTGGGAGGAATCATGCGTCTGTCGTGGCCTCCAGCGTGTCTTCGAGCGCCTCGACGAGCGCGTGGACGTGCGATTCGGTGAGCGTGAGCGGCGGGAGCAGGCGAACCACCGATCGCCCGGCGGGCAGCGCGAGGATACCGTGTTCCATCGCGAGGTCGCGCAGGATGCGGTTCGCGCCGCGTCCTACCTCGAGCCCGCGCATGAGGCCCAATCCGCGCACCTCGTCGATCGGCAGGTCGGCCCGCGAGAGTTCGTCGACGAGCGTCGCGCCGACGGTCGCCGCGTTGGCCGGGAGTTCCTCGTCGACGATAACGTCGAGCGTCGCGGTCGCCGCCGCGGCGACGAGCGGGTTCCCGGCAAACGTCGAGCCGTGGGATGCGGCGCCCTCGGCGATCCAGTCCGCACAGAGCGTTGCACCCATCGGGAGGCCGCTCGCGAGACCCTTCGCGGTCGTGAGGACGTCAGGGACGACTGGAGAGTCGACGAGCGCGTCGTTCTCACAGGCCCAGATCGATCCGGTACGCCCGAGGCCGGTCTGTATCTCGTCGAAGATTAGCGCCGATCCGGTCTCGTGAGTCACCTCGCGAGCGGCCTGGAGGTAGCCTGCGGGTGCAGCGTTGATGCCGCCTTCGCCCTGGATGGGTTCGAGGATGACCGCGGCCGTCTCGTCGTCGACGGCCGCTTCGAGCGCCGCCGCGTCGCCGTAGGGGACGAACTCGACGTGGTCTTCGAGCAGGGGTTCGTACGACGCCTTGTACTTCGGCTTCCAGGTCGTCGAGAGACTCCCGGCGGTGCGGCCGTGGAACGCCCCGCGGGCGGCGACGAACTTCGTGTTGCCAGTCGCGCTACGGGCGAACTTCAGGGCCGCCTCGTTGGCCTCGGTGCCCGAGTTACAGAGCCAGACGTTCTCGATATCGCCCGGTGCCAGGGCGGCGAGCTGCGACGTCAGGGTCGAGCGCGCCTCGACCGGGTACGACCCCTGCACGAAGAGGAGGTCGCTCGCTTGCTTCTGGATCGCGCCGACCACGTCCGGGTGGCAGTGGCCGGCAGGTGTGCAGGCGTAGCTGGCGCCGAAGTCGATGTACTCGGTGCCGTCGTCGCCCGTCAGTGTGACATCCTCGCCCGATTCGATCGTGATCGGCTTCTGGGAGTAGACGAAGCCGCTCACGACTCGCTCACCCCGCGTTCGTCGCCGACGGCAGCACTGGGCCCGTCGGCGCCTGTTGCCGTTCCGACTGCCCCGGGCGTGATCGTCGTCCCCGCCCCGTCGAGCGCGGTGAGCACCGGGCTGTTCGCGTTCGCATCGGCGACGACGACCGACGACGCCCCCGTCTCGAGGGCTTCCGCCGCCGCCATCACCTTCTTCGTCATAAAGCCAGCCGCGGCGTGCTCAAGGACCTCGAAGTCGGCTTCCGTCGTCGCCGACTCGATCAGCGTCGACTCGTCGTCGGGGTCCGCGTAGACGCCAGCGACGTCAGTCAGCACGACGAGATCGGCCCCGAGCGCGCCCGCCACGGCCGCGGCCGCACGGTCGGCATCGACGTTGACGGCGGTGTACCCACCGTCGGACTCGGTGCCGAGGATTGGGCCACCTACGACGGGGACGTACCCGCCTGCCTGGAGCGTTTCCAGCAGGTCGGCGTTGACCGACTCGAGCGTGCCGGAGTGGTCGCCGCGCAAAATCTTCTTCGTGCCGTCCTCGAGCACCCTGACGGCGGATTTGCGCGTGCCGGCGAGCAGCTTACCGTCGAGGCCAGAGAGGCCGATCGCGTCGACGCCCTCGTTCTGTAGCGCGCAGACGAGGTCCGTGTTGACCGTCCCGGCCATCGCCATCGTGAACGCCTCCATCGCCGTCTCGTCGGTGAATCGACCGACGACGCCGCCGGGTGTCTCGACGTAGGTCGGTTCCTCGCCGAGGGCTTCGAGCGTCTCGTCGACGGCGGTCGAGCCGCCGTGGACGACCGCGACCGAGCGGCCGTTGGCCGACAGGTGGGCCACGTCGGCGAGCGCGCCCGCAGGATCGACCGCGTTCGCGCCGCCGATCTTGATCACGACCGGCGTCTCGTCGTCGGTCATGGCGATCCCACCGGGTGGAGTCCCGCAAAGTCGAGGCCGGCCGTCTCCGCGAAGCCGAGCGCGATGTTGGCCGCGTGGACGGCCTGGCCTGCCGAGCCCTTCATCACGTTGTCGATCGCCGAAAAGACGACGACGCGCCCGTTCGACGGGTCGAGTTCGAAACCGACCTCCGCGACGTTCGTCCCCGCGACGGCCTTCGGCTCGGGATAGCGATAGACGCCAGAGCCGCCCGCTGCGAGGCGGACGAACGGTTCGTCCTCGTAGCACTCGCGGTAGGCCGTCCACAGGTCGCCCTTCGAGACGGGGGCATCGGGGAATACATGGCTCGTCGCGCTCGCGCCGCGAACCATGTCCACCGCGTGGCAGGTGAAGGCGACCGAGGTGCCGAGGAACTGCTCGATCTCCGCCTCGTGGCGGTGACCGGTCGGCGCGTACGGGCGGACGACGCCCGAGCGCTCGGCGTGGCTCGAAGCCGCGCCACCGCCGGCGCCACCCTCAGAGGAGCCGACCTTGACGTCGACGACGATCTGTTCGTCGCCGCCGGGTTCGCCCGCGCCATCCCCGTCGGTCGCGCCGGTCTCCCCGCCGAGAATCCCGTGCTCGAACAGCGGATAGAGCCCGAGGATCGTCGCGGTGGCGTTACAGCCCCCGCTCGCGATCAGATCCGCACCCGGCAGGTTCTCGCGGTTGAGTTCGGGCAGGGCGTACTCGGCCCGGTCGAGGTACGCGGGCGCGTCGTGGCCGTCGTACCACTCGTCGTACTGTGCCGCGGTGTCCAGACGGAAGTCCGCCGAGAGGTCGACCACGGTGTCCGCCGCGTCGAAGAACGCGTCGATGTGGCCCATCGAGACGCCGTGAGGCGTCGCGGCGAAGAGCACGTCCACCGATTCCAGCTCCGTCGGCTCGGTGTAGCGCAGCTCGGTCCCGCGAAGCGGCGGGTGCGTCGAGCCGATACTCTTGCCGGCGCGCTGGCGACTCGTCGCCTGCTGGAGGTCGAAGTTCGGATGGCCAGCCAGCAAACGCAGGAGTTCGCCGCCGGCGAAGCCGCTGGCACCGATGACGCTCGCAGTCACCGTCTCCGCTGCCGCAGTCTCGGTAACGGCGGTCGTGTCGTCGGCATCGGTCGTCGCCGCAGTAGACGCACCGCCCGCCATCAGGCGGTCACCTCCAACTGCGTATTAGCCGCTGAATCGGCCGTCTCCTCGAGCCAGTCGACGACCGCCGCGGGCACGTCGACGTCGACGGCCTCGTTCAGCGCCTTGAACTCGACGGTGTGGTTGACCTCGTGGACGGTGTATCCGTCGTCGATTTCCATTAGGTCGATGCCAAGAAGCCCGCCGCCGACGGCGTCGCTCGCCGCGGCGACCACGGCCGCGATCTCGTCGTCGATCTCGAGGGCGGTCGTCTCGGCACCCGCGGCCGCGTTCGTGATCCAGTGGTCCGACGAGCGGACCATCCCCGCGATCGGCTCGCCGTCGACGGCGAGGACGCGCAGGTCGCGGCCGGGCTTGTCGACGAACTCCTGGACGTAGAACACCTTGTGCTCGTAGTGCCCGAGCGTCGATTTGTGCTCCAGGATGGCCTCGGCGGCGCTTCGCGAGTCGATCTTCGCCATCAGCCGCCCCCAGGAACCGACGACCGGCTTGAGTACGCACGGATAGCCGAACGATTCGATGGCGCTGAGCGCGCTATCGGTGGTGAACGCCACCGTCGTCGCGGGCGTGGGGACACCCGCGCCGTCGAGCGCGAGGCTCGTACGCACCTTGTCGGCACAGACCGTCGCCGTCTCCGGCGCGTTCACGACTGGGACGCCGTAGGCCGACAGGAACTGCGTGACGTAGACGCTGCGACTCGTCGCGAGACACCGATCGACGACGAGGTCGAGGTCCGCGAGGATCTCGGGCGCTTCGCCGATCGCCAGCTCCAGCTCGCGGACGTCGATCTTCACGACGTCGTGGCCGCGCTCGCGTAGTTCCGACAGCAGGAGCTTCTCGTCCGCGCGGATGCGCGAGTAGCAGATCCCGATCTGCACACTCACTCACCCCAGTCCTCTTCGAGCTCGGGGGCCCGGTCGAGGACTGGTGGCGCGGTCTCGATCACTTCGAGTTCGACGCCGCAGGTCGTACAGTCGACGATCTCTCCCGCCTCCAGGTCGTCGTGCAGGGACACGTCGGCCCCGCACGCTGTGCACGTCGTCATTGTACCCCCAACTCCGGGGTGCACCCACATAAATTCGTCGAATTTGTTTATAAAATTATATGATTGCACTGCACGCTAACACTGTTTGCAGAAGCCTTGCACCGCGATTTCGTGTCGTATGTCATTTCGATAGAATAGTGTCCCCTGGCGGGGACCGCGGCCGTCCCCGTCGCGGTCGACTGACTGGTGAACGTGGCGCGACCGGACCGACGAGTTCGCGGTCAGACATAGGTCGACACCACCTCCAGGCGGCGCTCGTTAGCGGTCCCGAGGACGCACGCGGTGTTCGCGTGCAGTTCGCGATCGGCCTCGATCGACGACGAGACCGCCGCGAGCTGGTCGGCGACTGCCTCCGGCGCGGGCCCACCCGTCGAATCGCGACTGACGACGCTCGATTCCGGATCGAGTGCGTCGGCGAGCGCGCCGGAGGCGACGAACTCGTCGAGCGGCGCGTCGAGATGCGCCACGGCGGCGTCCGCGAGCGCCTCGCGGATCGACACGCCGGGCTCCTCGGCTGCGGCCGCCGCCTCCGCGACGATTTCGTGCGCCGTGCGGAAGGGGACGCCCTTCGCTGCGAGGAGATCGGCGACGCCCGTGGCCGTCGAGAACCCCTCGCCGGCCGCCGCGGAGAGCGATTCCGCGTTCCAGTCGGCCGTCGCGGCCGCCCCGGCGGCCACCTCGGTCGCCTCGGTCACGGCATCGACGGTCTCCCAGACGTGCGGCGTCGCACGCTGCAGATCGCGGTTGTACGCGCGCGGGAGTCCCTTGAGCGTCGTCGTGAGACCCTGGACGCCGGCCGCCGCGTCACCCGCGACCGCGCGGACGAGTTCGAGCGTGTCCGGATTCACCTTCTGCGGCATGATCGACGAGGTCGACGAGTAGTCGTCGGCGAGGTCGACGAACCCGCGATTCGCGAAGACGATCAGGTCCTCGGCGAGCCCCGAGAGCGTCGTCGCCAGCGTCGAGAGTGCCTGGGTCGTCTCGAGGAGGACGTCGCGACCCGCGACGGCGTCCGTCGCGTTCGACAGGACCGAAGAGAAGCCGAGCAACTCGGCGGTGCGTTCACGATCGATCTCGAACGGCGTGCCGGCGAACGCCGCAGCGCCGAGCGGCGAGGCGTCGAGCCGGTCGAAGGCGTCGAAGAGCCGCGCCGTGTCGCGTGCGACCGCCGACTCGTAAGAGAGCGCCCACTGGGCGACGGTCGTCGGCTGGGCGGGCTGTAAGTGCGTGTAGCCCGGCATGATCGTCTCCGTGTGAACGTCGGCGATTTCGGCGAGCGCCTCGCGCAGCGCGAGCGTCGCCTCGACGGCGCCGAGGACGTCCTCACGAAGGCGGTAGCGAATGCAGGTCGCGACCTCGTCGTTGCGCGAGCGCGCAGTGTGCATCCGCCCGCCGTCTGGGCCGACGCGGTCGATGACTGCCGTCTCGATCGCCTCGTGGACGTCCTCCCCCTCTGGAAGCGCGTCGTGGCCCGCGGCCTCGATCTCGTCCAGCGCACCGAGGATCGCCCCCGCCGTCTCGTCGTCGACGATGTCGCACTCGGCGAGCATCACGACGTGGGCGCGGTCGACCGCGAGGTCGGCCCCGAAGATCCGCTCGTCCGCCGCGAGCGAGGACAGGAAATCCCGTGCGGGGCCGCCGCTGAAGCGGTCGCGGCGAACCACGCCCTCGGCGTCGGAATCGTTCATCGTCACTCCGTGGAGTCGTCGGTCGTCGCGGACTCGTCGGTGCTACCGCCGTCGGTCGCGAGTGTGGGCGAGTCCGTCGACGAGGCGTCGTCCGCTCCGTCGATGGCCGCAATCGACTCGTTCGCGAGACGGCGCTGGAAGCCGTGGTACTTCGCGACGCCGGTGGCGTCCGCCTGCTCGATCTTCCCGACGGCCTCCGTGTCGAAGGAGGCGTGGTCGGCCGAGTACGCGGCGTACGCGCTGTCGCGCCCGACGGCGCGGGCCTGGCCACCCTCGAAGCGGATGGTGACCGTGCCCGTCACGCGCTGTTGCGTCTCGGCGACGAAGGCGTCGAGCGCGCCGACGAGCGGCGCGTCGATCAGGCCCTCGTAGGCCTTCTCGGCCCACTTCGCGTCGATCGTGTCCTTGAACTGGCGCTCCTCCTGGGTGAGGACGAGCGCTTCGAGCGCCTCGTGGGCCGCGAGCAGCGTCGTCGCGGCCGGGTGCTCGTAGTTCTCACGGACCTTCAGGCCGAGCATGCGGTCTTCCATCGTGTCGGTGCGACCGACACCGTAGGCGCCGGCAACCTCGTTCAGGTGCTCGATCAGCGCGACGGGTTCCATCGCCTCGCCATCGACGGCGACCGGATAGCCATCCTCGAATTCGATCTCGAGCTCGGCCGTCTCGCCCGACGGCGCGTCGGTCCACTCGTAGATCTCCTCGCCGGGGACGTAGCTCGGATCCTCGAGTTCCTTGCCCTCGACGGAGCGACTCCAGAGGTTCGTGTCGATCGACCAGTCGCCCTCGTTGCCACCCTCGACGGGCAGGTCCTTCTCGGCCGCGTACGCCTGTTCCCACTCGCGCGTGAGCCCGAGTTCGCGCACGGGCGCGATGACCTCCATGTCCGAGTCGCGCCAGATGGCCTCGAATCGCAGCTGATCGTTGCCCTTGCCGGTACAGCCGTGAGCCAGGCCGGTGCAGCCGTGGTCTTCGGCGACCTCGAGGATGGCCTCGGCGATGACCGGCCGCGCGAGCGCCGTCCCCAGCGGGTAGCCCTGATAGGTCGCGTTCGCGCGAACGCCCTCGAGACAGAGGTCGGCGAACGCCGATTTCGCGTCGACCACGACGTGCTCCAGATCGAGCGCGTCAGCCGTTGCCGCGGCCTCCTCGAACTCCGATTCGGGTTGCCCGACGTCGACCGTGACGCCGAGCACCTCGTCGTATCCGTACTCCTCCGCGAGCAGCGGGACACAGACCGTCGTGTCCAGCCCGCCCGAGAACGCGAGTGCAACGCGTGTCATGTGGTATCCGAGTGAAGCACCCCCACCAACATAAATTCGTTGTTGTAATTTTCGTAATTAAATCGCAGAGTGCACACTATCGACGATTCGTGGATGAAGACGCATCCAACGCTAGAGAATTTGCAACACCGGTATCGAGGGAGTGAGTAAGAGGTGGGCCTAACGGCCCGGTCGGAACGCTCGCGGTCGCCGAGTCGCGTCGCTCCCCTGGGGATCGAACCCGGAGCGAGACGCGAGGGACATTGGAATAGTCCACACGCCAGACCGGCTTAAAGGACTCGGTTCCAGCAATCGGACGCCGTACAGGCGAGCAACCGGCGAATCACTCCGCGTCTTCTCCGTCGTCAGCAGCCGGCTCACCGGCGTCCGTCTCGGCGTCGACCGCCGAACCCGGCTCGTGATCCGGCACCGCCAGGACGTTCTCCCGACCGAGCCGGAACACTTCGACCGCCCCGCCGTCGCGCAGGTCGCCGACGACCTGGCTCGTCTTCGCCTCGGTCCAGTCGAGTTCGGCGACGACCGTCTGTTGTTTCATCCGGCCACCGTTCGACCGCAAGAGCGAGAGAACCCGCTCTTCGTTGCTCATGAGATCGGGCGGTGGGGCCACCGACGGCTCGTCTGCCGGCGCCACCGGTGGGTCCACCGCCGGGTCCGTGCCGCGATCGGCGTCAGAGCGCCGGAACCACCACGCGACGGCGACGCCCAGAAGAGCGATGGTGAGTCCGACGATGACGAACGGAAGGATCGATCGGGACGAGTCGGGCCCAGCGCCGGCCGTCTCGGGTGGCGCTCCCTCGTGGATCACTTCGATCCAGGGTTCGTCCTCGAGGAAATCCGTCTCCTCGCCGTGCCAGCCGACGACCGTTCGCCGATCGGTGTCGTCGGGGTCGGGGCTCGCGTCCTGCAGGACGTAGCCGTCGGGCCACTGGATCCGGAGCGTGGCACGGTCCTCCAGAGCGAACCGGGACAGTGCGTCGCCAGCGCCGATCCACTTCGGTTCGACCTGGGCGAACGAGGCCCAGCGGAACGTGACGATCACGTCGCCGTACGCTTGCGGCGTCATTCCCTCCTCGGTCCGAATTGCGAAATCCGAGACGTCCATCTCGCGACCGGTCGCGTTCTGTCCGGCCGCGACCGTGTCGTTCCACCGAGCGCGCTCACCGGCGAGGTAGCTCCTCGGCGACGCGGAAACGTTGGATCGAATATTCTCCCACTCGGCCGCCGAGGCGTTATCGGAACGGAGGTATCGGTACGTGACCGTCACCGACGCCGAACTGTTCTCGAGGAGTTCGATTCGCGTCTCGACTCGATCGAACCCCGTTACCAGCGTCGGCTCCGTCTCGTTGGACTGGGCCTGGGGCTGCCACTTGGCACCTGTTCCGAGCGAGTCGTCCGCCGGGACGACAGCGCCATCAGTCGCGGTCGGGGCGGCGCCTGCGAGGGCCGAGACGGAGCCGAGGCTGAGTGCGCCCACCACGAGCGCCGCGAGCAGCACACCACCGCACAGCACCTGCACACCACGAACCGGCCAACCGGCCATCACACAGAGGTGACACCCCCGCCCATTAGATTGTTTTGTAATCGATTGCCACGCGTTGACAGGGACAGTCATTTCGGTGGCCCAACCAGATCGACGGTGGTTTTTTGACCACCCCCTCGAAAGGAACGGCGCATGAACGGAACACGCGCGTCACTCGATGTCGAGACACTGCTGAAGCTCGTCCTCCTGCTGATCGCAGTGTATCTCGTCCTCGAGATCGTCGGTCCAGTCGTCGGATTCATCGCCGATCTCGTCAGTACCGTCGTTGTGCTCGCTATCGCACTGGTGATCGTGCTCTGGCTGCTCGACCGAATATAGGATCGACCACTGCCGGCGCGACCGGCAGTCCCGGACTACTGTCAACAGTCCCTCGCCCGCCCGCGAACCGCCACGCTCTTTGATCGAGGACGACCATCTCCGGTGTGTACAGCGTCAACGCTCCCGTCCCGGGCCGGGTGCGCCAGCTCGCGAGTCGGCTCTATCCCGACCTCCACGGGTTCGACCGCGTCCGCGAGACGCACTCGCTGCTCGTCAAGCGCCTCGGCGACGCCCCCGACGTGAACGCCCTGCAGCGGCGCACCCACCGCGCACTGGCGGGTGCCCCGGCCGTCGAAGCCGCCGTGACGGGCGTCGAGTACTTCGCGGACCCACCCGTCGGCTCCGCGCCCGTCGTCTACTTCGCCATCGAGAGCCCCGGCCTCGAACGGATCCACGCCGACCTGTCCGACGTCTTCGATCCTGTGGCCGAACTCGAAGGCGAGGACTACGTCCCGCACATTACGCTGGCGCGCGGTGGCGACGAGGAGGCGGCACGACGACTGGCCGAGCGCGAGATCGACCCGATCCGGTTTACCATATCGGAACTCGAGTTCTTCGACGGACAGCGCCGACTCCCGGTGAGTCGGGTCTCGCTGCCGGCCTGAGAAAGGCGGCGATCGGTCCGCTCGTGACCCAACTACCCCACGCACCGCCAGTTCACGGTGCGGGCGGGTCGCCGTCGTAGGCGTCGTGGTCCGCGTAGAAGTTGCGCATCGCGAAGGTGAGTTTCTGCGGTTCGATGTCGAGCAGTTCCTCGCGCGTCTCCATCGGGAACGTACCGTTGACGCTGTAGGTGCCCAGATCGCTCTTGGCCCGACGCGAGTAGCGCCGATCGAGGAGGGCACGCACGCCGACGTCGTCCGGCGATCGGAGGACGCGACCGAGCGCCTGGCGGGTCTTCCGGACGGTCGGGATCTCGACGGCGTAGCGCCAGCCGGTGTCCGTCCCGTCGAAGGCGGCGTCGTAGGCCTCCTGGACCGCCTCGGCGCGTTCGTCTAAGTGCGGATACGCGACGCCGATCACGAGGACGGAGAGTGCGTCGTCGCCGTCGAAGCTGACGCCCTCCGCGAGGGTGCCCCACAGCGAGGTACAGAGCAGGCCGTCGTCGTCGGCGACGAACTCCTGCCGGATGTCCTCGACGGCCACCCCGGGCTCGTCGCGATAGACGGTCGCGTCGACGAGCGGCGCCACTCGGTCGGCGTAGCGGTCTGCTTCGCCGTAGTTGGGGAAGAAGGCGAGCGTGTTGCCGGGCGTCATCCGGACGGCGTTCGCGATCGTCGTCGCGACGGTGTCCTGCACGTCGGAATCGTCGCGCTCGCTCGCGAACAGCGCCGGCGTCTCGACGGCGTAGGTTCGACGGTTTGCCGCGGGGAAGTCCAGTCCGTAGGCCATCGTGACCGGATCGTCCATGCCCAGAACGGCTTCGGTGACGTCGAACGGCTGGAGGGTCGCACTCATGAGGACCGCCGCCGAGAGGTCGTCGAAGAGCGCGCCGGTCACGCCTGTCGGCAAGCAGCTGTAGAGTTCGGCACGGCCGTAGATCTCGTCGGTCCCCTCGTCTCGACGGACGGCGAGGACGGGGTAGACGCCGGCGGCACCACCCTCGTCCATCCAGGCGCGGACGAAACGAGCCGCCTGCAGCGTCTGGCACTCGGTGCGCGTCTCGCGCTCGCCGTTGCGGTAGGCCTCCTCGTACTCCTCGTCCAGGTCCCGACCGAGGGAGGCGGCCGCCTCCAGATCGTCGTCGATACCCTCGCCGGCGTACGACTGGAGGAACGAGAGGGTGAGGTCGTCACGGCGGTCGTCGTTCGCGATGGCGACGTCACGCCAGTTGTCGCCCACCTGCTCTCGGGCTCCGAACTCGAAGGAGCCCTCGTACATTTCGCACAGTGTGTCGCGGAACGTTTCGAGAACGTTTCGGGCGGGTGCCGCCCTCGGATCGTCGCTGTCGTCGAGTTCCTCGATCGCGGACGTGAACGTTCGCTCCGAACACTCGCGGCTCGCGTGTTCGCGGGCGGCGTTCTCCAGGTTGTGCGCCTCGTCGAAGACGGCGATGACGTCCTCGGGATCGCGACCCAGCCAGCTGAAGAATGCCTCGCGGATCCCGGGATCGAGTAGGTGGTGGTAGTTACAGACCACGAGGTCCACTCCCTCGACGGTGTCCTTCAGGAGTTCGTAGCCACAGAGTTCGCGTTGCTCGGCGTACTCGTAGATCTGCTCCGGCGAACGGACGTCGTCGAACAGCCAGGAGCGAAATCGGGCCTCGACGTCCGGGTCGGTGAGGTTGTTGTGGTAGTACGAACAGACGTTGCGATCGTCCAGGTCCGCGAGTTCACCCTCGAGCGCGTCGAGTTCGTCCATCACGGCCGCACGCGCTTCGGCGGCTGCTCCGTCGCCATCCTGGCTCCGCTCTAAGAGTTCCTCCTGGCGGCGTTCGAGCTCGGCGTACTCCGCTTCGGTCTCGACGAGGTCGTGAGTGGCGTCTCGGAGCGTCTGGCACTCCTCGTAACCGACGTCGATGTGACACATCGCGCCCTTGCCCTTGAAGACGACCGCGCGGACATCTTCTGTCTCGACGATCGCGCGAGCGTCGGCGACGAACTGGCGCATCTGCTGGTGGACGTTCGTCGTGATGACGACCGTCTTGTCCTGCTCGCGCGCGACCGACAGCGCTGGAACGAGCGCCGAGAGCGTCTTGCCCGTCCCGCAGGCGCCCTCGAAGAGCACGTCCTGGCCCCGGACCAGCGAGTTGTGGATCCGGTCCATCGCCTCCCGCTGATTCTCGTAGGGCTCGTCGTACGGGAAAAAGCGCAGGTAGTCGGCCGAGTCTGACACGGACGGTGATAGGTGCCGCATGCGATAAAAGCGTTCGTCCGAGGGTGACTCCCAACGTGACAGCCCCGTTCACGCCCCGGTATCGGGTTCGAGGTAGACGCGCTTGACCTGATCGTCGTGGGCCTTGAGGTCGCGTTCGATCTCGGCGATTCGCTCGTCGAGTGCGTCGACGTCGGATTCGAACGCGACGTCTGCCGTCACGAGCAACTCCTCGGCGCCGAAGAAGACGGTCCGGAAGTCGACGACCTCGCGGACGATGTCGGCGGTAGCGACGATCTCACGGAGTTCCCCCTCGGCCTGGGGCGAGAGGCTCTCGCCGAGCAGCAGGCGCTTGTTCTGCCAGGCGAGTGCGACAGCAAAGCCCATGAGCAGGAAGCCGATGATGAGCGCAGCACCCGCGTCGTAGACTTCGTCCCCCGTCGTCCGGGAGAGGTAGACGCCGAAGAGCGCGATCCCTGCGCCCGCGAGTGCGACGGCGTCCTCGGTGAGCGCCGTCAGCGTCGTCACGTCGCTGGTCTTCCTGAAGGCCTCGCGGAGCGTCTCCCAGCCGTGCTCGTCCATCTGGGCGGAGATCCCCGCGTACGCCTTCTTCAGTGCCCAGGTCTCGAAGACGATTGCCCCGAGGAGGACGGCGTAATTGACGTAGATACCGTCGACGGCGCCGACGACGGGAAGCGGCGGGGTCTGGCCCATCGTGGCGTGCGAGCCGTGCATCAGCGCGTTGTAGCCGTGTCTGGCGCTTTCGAGGCCCGCGACGCCGAAGAGGATGACGCTGACGAGAAAGCTGTAGAAGAACTGGGCCTTGCCGTAGCCGAACGGGTGTTGCCTGTCGGCCTCCTGGGCCCCGTAGCGCAACCCGATCAGCAAGAATACCTGATTGCCGGTGTCGGAGATGGAGTGGTAGGTCTCCGAGAGCATCGCCGGACTCATCGTCAGGAGGTAGCCGATGAACTTCATCACGGCAATCATCCCGTTGGCGATCAGCGCGGCGATCACAACGGATCTGCTATTGGCCATCGCGGTTTCGTACGAAGGGCGGTGATAAAAACGTGGGCGTCTCGAAGCGCGCCGGTATGTGCCGAAAACGGCGAATCGAGCGTCGACCGACACTCGCCGTCGTAGGGGACGAATCGAACGATCGCTGCAAACCGAAAGATCCCTCTGGTCGGCCAGTGAACACTCCCCATGATCGCCGTCTTCTCCGATACGCATCGGACCGAAGGACACGGGCTCGAAGGCGACGCCCTGGTCGCGGCGCGCGAGGCCGACGCCATCGTCCACGCCGGCGACTTCAAGACTGAGTCGGTACTCGACGCGTTCCAGGCGTTCTCGGCTCCACTTTTCGCCGTCTCGGGCAACGTCGACGAACCGGCCATCACGGATCGACTCCCGACGGACCGGATCGTCAAAGCGGATGGAATCCGCCTCGCGGTACGCCACAGACCCAACGGCGGCGAAACCGCCCTCGCCCTGTTCGGCCGGGAACACGACGCCGACGTCGTCGTGTTCGGGCACTCACACCAGCCGACGCTCGTCGAAACGGACGACGTCGTCCTGTGTAATCCCGGCAGTCACGCCCAGCCGCGTGGGAACCGCCCCGGCTTCGCGACGGTCTCACGCGAAGACGACGAGTTGCAGGTGAGCGTTCGCGAGCCGGACAGCACACTGATCGAGGAGTGTTCGAGCGCCGTCGCCGACGATCGATAACGCCGATTGGGTACAAGCGGTTTCTCGTCGCGGTAGTGATCGGATACAGAGACGTGTGTCTTGCATCGGGCGACAAGAGGTGTCTGTGAGGACTCGACGATAGCAGGTGTCGGCGAGGACTCGGCGACAACAGGCGTCGGGGAGGACACGACGGTAGCAGGCGTCAGCGGGGACTTCGTCGGACGACGGCCCACCGGAGAGGGCTGGGCAGGCGAGGTGGGCCGACGCGTCGTCGCAGTGACACGGCCCGGGCGAGCCGTGTCACACAGCCGGTGAACGGTGGGACAGTTCGCCGTCGGCCGCTACCGGACTCGACACGGTGTGACGGGTCCGGCCGGGAGACGCCGACGGGAACCAGTGGATGTCAGGTAGACCCCCGGACACGGGACGCCCCGATCGAGCTCACCGGCGAGGGCCGACCAGGGCATACGATCGCTACACCCTCCCGAGAGATATAACTCCGCCAAGGTAAAACGCGATTTTTAGCCATGGCGCTGCTCGACCGGGAACCGGTTGTGGGTGAGCCACGGCGGTGCTCCGCCGGAAGCCGGTTGTGGGCGAGACGGCGGGTTTGGTCCACGACTGGTGGCTTCGAAACAGCTTTCCCACCCCCGACTGTACAGGCCAGTATGTTGGGTTCGATAACCGAAGATCCGGTGATCATCGCGATCGTCGTCATCCTGCTCACCCTGATCTTCTTTACCTACTTGCTCCTCCGACGGACCGTCCTCGAGTTCCGCGACGGGCTGGAAAAGTAATCGTCGCAATCCGATCGAGTGACACCCCGACCGGCCGAGGAGAACCATCGAACGCAGAAATCACCGGCTGAACAGCACCAGCGTCGTTACTCGAACGCGGTCGTCACCCGGTCGATCACCGCTTCGATGTCGGCGTCGTCGAGATCGCGGTGGGTACAGAATCGGATGGTCGTCGGCCCGAACTGCGTGGCGAGGACGCCGGCAGACTCCAGTCGCTCGAGGACGCTCTCCGCGTCGAGGCCGGTGCCAGCGACGTCGGCGAGGACGATGTTCGTCTCCGGATCGGACACGTCGAACCCGTCGACGTCGGCGAGGCCTGCTGCGAGCCGGTCGGCACGGTCGTGATCGGCCGCGAGATCGGAGACGTTCTCGAGCGCATCGAGGCCGGGACCGGCGACGATACCGATCTGGCGCATCCCGCCGCCGAAGAGTTTTCGGGTGCGCCGGGCGCGCTCGATGAAGTCCGCGTCGCCGGCCAGCATGGAACCGACGGGCGCGCCGAGGCCCTTCGACAGGCAGAACATGACCGAGTCGGCGTGATCGGTGATATCGGTGACCGGCACGTCCAGCGCCGTCGTGGCGTTGAAGACGCGTGCGCCGTCCAAGTGGACGGGGACGTCGCGCTCGTGGGCCGCCTCGGCCGCCGCGGCGATGGCGTCGGGATCGATGGCGAGGCCACCGCGAGCGTTGTGCGTGTTTTCGAGTGTGAGCAGGCCGGTCCCCGGTCGGTGGAGGTCTTCGTCGACGTAACCAGCGGCCACCTGCTCCGGTGTGGGGACGCCGCGTTCGGTATCGAGCATTCGCACCTGCAACCCGGCGTGCTGGGCCAGTCCGCCGAGTTCGTACTTTACGACGTGGCTCTTGCGATCCGTCAGGACCTCCTGGCCGCGTTCGGTGTGGACCCGGACGGCGATCTGGTTACCCATCGTCCCCGTCGGGACGAACAGCGCGGCGTCCATCCCGACGCGCTCGGCGGCGCGCCGTTCGAGTTCGTTCACGGTCGGGTCTTCGCCGTAGACGTCGTCGCCCACGTCGGCCGACGCGGCCGTCTCGCGCATGTGCTCGTCGGGTGTGGTGACGGTGTCGGAGCGACAGTCGATCATGACCTCCCTACCCACCGACCGGAGAAAAAAGGGCCGTTCCCGGCCGCGTTCGCCGAGTGACGCGAACCGCCCGACTGATCGTCTCTGTAGCCGCTCGACACCCGTCGGGCGGCGCCAGCAGGGCCGGATACCTGGACGGTGGTTACGCCGGCAGCCGGTCCATCGAAACGAAAGGGGTATGCGACCGCTGGCGCAACCGACGCCCATGGATCCGCGTATCCGCGAACACGCAGCCGTCATCGCGAACCACTCGGTCGATCTGCAGGAAGGAGACACCGTCGTCGTCGACGCGCACCCGGTCGCCGAGGACCTCGTCGTCGCCCTTTTCGAGGAGATCGGCGACGCCGGGGCGAAGCCACTCTGGACGGTCAAACGAGCCGGCAAGCGAACCAGCCGCGCACACCTCAAAGCCGCCGGCGAGGACTTCGAGACGCCGGAGCACGAACTCGCCCTCATCGAGGAGACCGACGTCTACATCGCCGTCCGCGCGGGGCCGAACGCCACCGAGACGAGCGACGTCCCGCCCGCGACGAACACCGCCTACCAGCAGGCGTACCGACCGATCATGGAGGAGCGACTGGGCAAGCGCTGGTGTCTCACCCAGTACCCCTCGCCCGGCAACGCACAGCTCGCCGAGATGAGTACGGAAGGCTACGAGAACTTCGTCTGGGACGCCGTCAACAAGGACTGGGACGACCAGCGCGAGCACCAGGAACAGCTCGTCGACCTCCTGAATCCCGCCGACGAGGTGCACATCGTGAGCGGCGAGGAGACCGACGTGACGATGTCCATCGCGGGCAACGCGGCCATCAACGACCACGGCAAGTTCAACCTCCCCGGCGGCGAGGTCTTCACCGCCCCCGTCGTCGACTCCGTCGAAGGAACGGTCCGCTTCGACATGCCGCTGTACCACCAGGGACGCGAGGTCACCGACGCCTTCCTCGAGTTCGAGAACGGCGAGGTCGTCTCCCACGAGGCCGAAAAGAACGAGGCGGTCCTCACCGAGGTCCTCGAGACGGACGACGGCGCCCGTCGCCTCGGCGAACTCGGGATCGGCATGAACCGCGACATCGACGTCTTCACCTACAACATGCTCTTCGACGAGAAGATGGGCGACACCGTCCACATGGCCGTCGGCCGCGCCTACGACGAGACCGTCGGCGACGAGAACGAGGCCAACGACTCGTCGGTCCACGTCGACATGATCGTCGACATGAGCGAGGACTCGTTCATCGAGGTGGACGGCGAGACGATTCAGGAAAACGGGACGTTTGTGTTTGAGTAGCGGGATTCGGAACGAGCGAAGCGAGTGAGAATCTCGGACAGACGAACGGGGAGGAACGACCCGTGAGGCGCGCGGTTCGAACGAAGTGAGAACCGCGGTTATGCGAACGCCGAAGGCGTGAGCAGCGAGGGCTGAGCGAACATCGTGAGCGAAGGTCTCGGAACAACGAGCGGCGAAGCCACGAGTAGCGCGGTTTGAGGCCGTCAGGCCGAAAATACGAGCGGTGAACGGAACGAGCCGCGAGTAGCGCGATTCGGGTGAGAATCGCGAAACCGCGAACGCGACAGTCGGCAGTGGCTATCGAACGAGGGGAGAAGTGAGAAACTGACGGGAGAGCGGGTCGGACGACAGATCGTCGACGGGGTTCGGCAGTCGTCGCGTTCAGCTCAGTCTACTCGCGGCGAGCAGGAGGGCGACCATCCAGGTCGTACCGGCGAGTGCGGCCCCGAGACCGATGACAGCGGTTTTCTGGTCCTCCGAGAGGGCCGATGGTTTCACGTGCGGGCCGACCGCGATGGCGGTGAAGAACACCACCGACAGGGCCAGAAAGCCCGACGCGGCGATCGTCACCAGGAACGTCAGATCGGCGCCGCCGAGGAGCGCGACGCCGGTCGGAACTACGATACTCGACATGTGAGTCTCTATTCGAACCATTCGACTCGTCGTATTTGTAGGCCCCGGTTTCCGCGAGCGGTCGGCGACGGGGATGCGGGGAACGTTCGATCGAGGGCGCGATCCGTTCGACAGGACGAAGGCGAGGTTGGTGACGCAAAACTGTCGGCAGTGGATCGGATGGAAGGCCGATCCGTCCCCAGTGTGATGCCTCGCAGGGATGCCGACACGTCCCACGTGTTCGCTACAGGAATATTAGCCTACCGGAGGCGAAAATTTTCGTCCAGGTCGGCTGTTCCGCGGAAGTATTTCGATCAGCCACAGTCAATAGATATATGCCTATCGAGCGTAAATAATTGTGTAGAATGGCCGCCGAACGGACGCCTCGAGACGGGAGGGGCAGATGAGTGACGGCGACGAGTCACCAAACGGGTTGGCAGCGATCGACGACTGGACGAGGCTCGATCCGCGGGAGTTGGCGGGTGTCGACATGAGCGAGGTCCCCGACGAGGCGCTGCCGACCGACAGACGGTGTCCGCGGTGTCACTGGCCCGTCTTCCAGATCACGATGAACGGCCCGACGACACAGGTCCTCGATCCATGCGGGTGTCGCGTCGCTGTGGATTTCTAACCCGAAGGACGCGGCAAGCGAGGGTCCCAGTGTATTTCAGGGCCACCAGATTCGACGACCGCGACCGGTTTCTCGAAGCGGTGGCGACAACCCTGCCCCGTCAGAATTCCCGCTGACCGACGGGTGAGGACGACCGCGAGCGAGCGGGCAGGGGAAGCCAGCACCACAGCGACCGAACACAGATCGCCGCGAGCGTGGCTCCGACGAGGAGCGTGCAGAAGTACCACGGTTTGACCTGAACGACGGCCAGACCCGTCGTCGATGCGGGGACGATACCAAGCGCGAGGAGGTAGAACCCGGTGAGGAGACCCAGCGACTCCCGTTGGAAGCCGTGCCAGTAGAGGAGTCCGACGATGATCCCGGCGAGCAGTCCGAGCTGACCGGCGTGGAGTTCGGGAATCGTGCTGAAGATCGACGACAGGACGGTCTCGACAGTGGCCATTCCTATCGGGGCATCGCTGGCCTGGCCCCTACATCGTTCCCTGTACGTGGCCACCAGCTAAGTGCGCGATTTCGGAACGGTGCACACGGTCCGTGCTCACTGGACGGTATCAATTCGCCCCGACTCCCGATCGACCGTGCTCGGTTCGACCGACTCCGGCTCGATCCGCGAGAGGCGCATCGCGTTGCCGGTGACGCCGACGGTCATCCCGGCGTCGCCTGCGAGGACGGCCAGCCAGATGGGGACGAGCCCGAAGGGGACGCCGACCGCGAGCGCGGCCTTGATCCCGAGGCTGGCCCAGATGTTCTGCCGGATGACGCCGTTGGCGTCGTGGGCGAGTTCGTAGAGGTAGGGAAGTTTCGCGATATCGTCGCCCATGAGGGCGATATCGGCGGTTTCGAGCGCCGTGTCGGTCCCCGCGGCGCCCATCGCGACGCCGACGGTAGCGGTCGCCAGCGCAGGCGCGTCGTTGATGCCGTCGCCGACCATCGCCACGCCGCCGGTAGTCCCGGTAGCGACCGACCGGTGCTCGTCGCCATCGTCGTGGCCGTCCATCAATTCCTCGATGGCGGCCACCTTCTCCTCGGGGAGGAGTTCCGCCCGGTAGTCGTCGACGCCCACCCGCTCGGCGATGGTGGCGGCCGTCCGCGCGTTGTCCCCGGTGAGCATGACGGTCCGCTCGACGCCGAGATCGCGCAAGCGCTGGATGGTCCGTTTCGCGTCGGGGCGAATCTCGTCCGCGACGGCGATCACGCCCTCGAGTTCGTCCTCGGTGCCGACGAGGACGACCGTCTTGCCCTCGGCCTGCAGTTCGGGGACGGTCTCCTCCAGCAGGTCGAGGCAGTTGTTCCGGTCGCACAGGTCGCGCGCCGTCTGCGTGACCACACCCCCGTCGGTCGCGGCGTGGACGTGCGAGAGATCAAAGCCGAAGTCTTCGAAGAGGCCGGGCTTGCCGGCGAAGTGGGTCGTCCCGTCCAGTTCGGCGCGGACGCCCTTTCCCGTGAGGCTCTCGAAGTCGGCGACGTCGCGCTCGGCGACGCCGACCTCGTCGGCCGCGTCGACGATGGCCTCGCCGATCGGGTGTTCGCTGCGACGTTCGAGCCCGCGCGCACAGCGGAGGACGTCGGCCTCGGTGTTGTCGGACAGCGGAACGACATCGGTGACGGTGAGTTCACCCTTCGTCAGGGTGCCCGTCTTGTCGAGTGCGACGACGTCGACTGCGCCCATCGCCTCCAAGTGATTTCCACCCTTGACGAGGACGCCGTTCTTCGCGGCGCTCGTGATGCCGGAGACGACGGAGACGGGCGTCGAGATGACGAACGCGCAGGGGCAGGCGAGCACCAGCAGCGTCAGGCCGTAGACGACGGCCGTCGGCCACGTGGTCCCGAGGACGGCGGGACTGGCGAGCGTGATGACGATCGCGAAGGCGACGACGACGGGCGTGTAGTAGTCCGCGAAGCGCTCGACGAACTGCTCACGGTCTGTCTTGTTCGCCTGGGCGTCCTCGACCATGGAGACGATCCGCGAGAGCGTGTCGTCGCCGGCCGCTGCGGTGACCGACACTTCGAGGTAGCCACTCTCGTTGATCGTCCCGGCGTAGACCTCGTCACCCTCGGTCTTGTCGACGGGGACGCTCTCGCCCGTGATCGGCGCCTGATTGACGGCGCTCACGGAGTTCCCGTTCGCTCGAGCGGGCTCCGATCCCTCGCTGCGCTCGCCGTTGACGACGGTGCCGTCGGTCGGGATCTTCTCGCCGGGCTTGACGAGGACGACGTCGCCCACGTCGACCGCCTCGACGGGAACCGTCACTTCCTCGCCGTCGCGCCGCACGGTCGCCTCGTCCGGCGAGAGGTCCATCAGCTCCCGCAGGGAGTTGCGCGCCCGGTCCATCGAGGCCGTCTCCAGGAGTTCGGCGACGCTGAAGAGGAACGCGAGCGTCGCGGCCTCGAAGTACAGCGCCTCGCCGAACGCGAGACTCGCGACCAGGGCGCCGACGATCGCGGCGGACATCAGGAAGTCGATGTCGAGGTTGCGGAGTTTCGCCGAGTAGTAGCCGCCGCGAAGGATCTCTTGCCCACCCACGGCGACGGCGACGAGAAAGAGCACGTCGGCGAGAAAGAGGTCGGTCCCGACGAGCGTCCCGACCTGGGCGTTGGCTCCGTGGAAGAAGAATTCGAACAGGAGACCGAGTGCGACGAAGACGCCGCTGATCCAGGTCTTGATCCCCCGCGAACTCGTCCAGATGGCCGGCGACTCGTCGCCTGCCGCGTCGTTCGCACCGGTCGTATCTGCACCCGCTCCGGCTTCAGCGGCCGGCGCACGCTCGTCGGTCGAATCGGTCACCGCGTACCCGGCACCCTCGATGGCACCGGCAATCTCCGCATCAGTGGTATTCTCGGCGTCGTACGCGACCGACACCGAGCCGGTCGTCGGCCGCAGGTCGGCCTCGGAGATGCCCTCGACACCCCCCAGCGCGTTCTCGACCTTCCCCGCACAGGAGGGACAGTCCATCTCGGGGACCGAGAACTCGGCGACAGCCGGGTCCGAATCGGGCGGCTGCTCGTCCGTCGAAGTCATTGAATCTGCCTAGGTGCCAGATTTTTATTAATGTAGCTACCATATACCCGGCCCCATCTAGCCATCATTAACAAATTTTACCCCTCTATTTAGCAACCCCTCCAGCGTGGTGGTCGGGTAGCAATCGGCGACCCCGCGTCGTTACTCGATCCAGACGGTCTTGCGGTTGACGAACTCGTGAATGCCTTCTTTCGAGAGTTCACGGCCGTAGCCGGAGTCCTTGACACCGCCGAAGGGGACGCGCGGATCGGACTTCGTGAGCTGGTTGATGAAGGTACAACCGGCGTCGATCCGGCCGGCAACGCGCTCGCCACGGTCGCGGTCTTCGGTCCAGATGGACGCGCCGAGCCCGAAGCGCGTGTCGTTGGCCTTCTCGATGGCTTGGGCTTCGTCCCCGACCGTGAAGACCGAGGCGACGGGCCCGAAGAGTTCCTCGCTGTCGGCCGGGCAGTTGGCCGGGATATCGGTCAGGACCGTCGGCGGGTAGTACGCGCCCTCTCGATCCATCGGTTCGCCACCCGCGAGAACGGTCGCGCCAGCCTCGACGCTCGCCTCGACCTGTTCGTGGAGGTGTTCCATCGCCCCCTCGCTGGACTGTGGCCCCACGTCGGTGTCCTCGTCCATCGGGTCGCCGACGGTGAGCGCTTCGACCTCGTCGACGAGTTTCTCGGTGAACGCCTCGGCGACGGACTCGTGGACGATGAAGCGCTTGGCGGCGATACAGGACTGGCCGCCGTTCAGGTTTCGCGCCAGCGCGCCGGTCTCGGCGGCCGCGTCGAGGTCGGCGTCGTCGAAGACGATGAACGGGTCGCTCCCGCCAAGTTCGAGGACGGTCGGTTTCAACTGGTCACCAGCGGTCGACGCCACGGCACGACCCGCCGGGCCGCTTCCGGTGAGCGTCGCCGCGCGGACGCGATCGTCCTCGACGATGTCGTCGACCAGATCGGACGGGATGAGCAGCGACTGGAAGACGCCCTCGGGGAAGCCCGCCTCGCGGAAGATCTCCTCGATCGCGAGCGCACAGCCTGGGACGTTCGAGGCGTGTTTCAGCAGGCCGACGTTGCCCGCGGCGAGCGAGGGCGCGGCGAAGCGAAACACCTGCCAGAAGGGGTAGTTCCACGGCATGACCGCCAGCACGGGGCCGATCGGATCGTACTGCGTCTTGGCCGTCGTCCCCGGCGGGCTCGGGTAGTACTCGTCGGCGAGGTAGGCTTCTGCGTACTCGGCGTAGTGTTCACAACCCCACGCACACTTCTCGACCTCGCTCTCGGCCTGCGAGATCGGTTTGCCCATCTCCCGGGTCATCAGTTCGGCAAACTCTCGCTTGCGATCGCGAAGGATCGCTGCCGCGTTGACGAGCAGTTCCTGGCGTTCGCGCATCGGGACCTCGCGCCAGTCTGCGTACGCGTCGGTCGCACGGTCGAGCGCCGCATCGACGTCGTCCGCCGAATCGGCCTCGTAGGTGTCGATTCGTTCGTTCGTCGCCGGGTTTGTCGTCTCCATGTCGCGGTGGTTGCACGGACAGGCCTATCAGTGTTCCCTCGACAGAACGCGTCGACGAGTCGATTCGGTGGGCCGACGTGCCGGGTACGGTGATCGATCGGGCCACCGAAGCCCTCAAATCGCGTCGCGAACCGTCCGGGCCGACCGGGCGAACAACGCCCCGACGCTCTCACGTCGGGCGACGAAGAGCGAAATCCCGAGGACGACGTAGACGGCCGTGTAGGCGTAGAGGACCAGCATACTGAGGTCGTTGGCCGTCGATTCGGCGTACGTCTGGATGATGAGGAACTCGACGAGCACCTGTGAGAGGAACAGGCCCAGCAGGCCGACCGCCTCACGGGTACTGATCTCGAAGTTGGTCAGGATCGCGATGGCGAAGAAGCTCTGGGCGGCCGTGATCCAGATCTCAGCGGCCTGTTTCGAGTCGAACGGGAGCGCCTCGACCGCGCCCGCGGAGATGGAGTAGACGATGGCGAGCGTCCCGATGAGAAGCGTCCACTGATTCAACTTCGACGAGATGAGTGCGTTGAAGCCCGCGGTCGTCCGCGCCTTGTTCACCAGATAGGCGACGACGATCAGCTCCGGGCTCTCGGAGGCCAGCGGCGCCAGCCACTGGATCATGAAGAACTCGGGGATGCCGTTCTGGACACCGACCTGCTCTAACCCCTCCGCGAACGGGTGGACCGCGGTGAAGATGATCGCCCCGGAGAAGGCGAAGCCGCCGAGGACGACCGCAGCGCGGCCGAGTTGCGGATACCGCTGGAAGTACGCGGGGACGCCGCCGTGTTCCTCCAATTCCTCGACGTCGCCGCGAACGATCACGACGAGATAGGTCACGTAGAGGCCGACGAGGACGACCGTGTCGACGATGCCGATGCCACCGGCGAGCGGGACGAAGAAGGCGACCGCCGTCGCCGCGAGCAAGAAGACGATCTCGAGGGAGAGGTCCCGGTCTAGCGTGACGACATCGGTGAGAAAGCCACCTCGGTGTTCGACAGCGGGATCAGCCGCGCCCCTGGCGCGATATATGCTGTAGAGGGCGATCCCGGACCAGCCGAGACCGATGAGGATCCGGTTCGCGCCGGTCATGTTCGCGACGGCGAGGTTCGCCGCCTCCCTATCGCCGGCGCCGGCCTGCCAGGCGTAGAGTGCGTCGACCGCGTACTCCGGGGCGACCGCCAGCACGGCCAGAACGGCGATGGCGAACGCCCGTGGGACGTCCTTCTCGGCCGTCTCCGCGGCCCACGCCAGCATGAACGACGCGCCCAGAATCGACGCGCCAGCGACGAGGACGGCGATCCCCGGTCCGATGTTATCACCGGGATGAACGGTGCCGTAGCCGCCGTACGAGAAGAACGTTCCGAGCCAGGGAACGGTCAACAGAAACGTAACGGCGACCGCGACGAGCGGATGGCGCAACCGGCGTGACATTGATCAGTGGTGACTGGACACCCCCGATATATAATCCACAAGATATGCGGTCGGTCGCCACAGATAGCGTCCGCAGCGGGTCTGACACACGAACGCCACAGTTGCCGGCTATCCCCGAGAAGTCGCCAGAGTAGTACTCACCAAGCCAATATCAGCCGATACAGGGTGAGATTCGGGGCGGTCAGTCCTCGGGGAGGTACTCGACGGCTGCGTCGGCCGCACTCCGTTTCACGCTCTCGATGCCGCGCTCGGCTCCCTGTTTCGACGTGTACCCCTCGCCGCTATCGGCGATGATCCGCCCGTTTCTCGCGACGAGTCGCCAGCGCCACTCGTCCGCACGGTCGCGATACACCTCGAACGTTGCCCCGTTGCTCATGTCCTCCCGATGCAGGGTGTCGTCACTAATAGCCTTGGGTCGCCAGCGCAGGTCTCGTATCGGGGCGACTGTCGAGGAGGCGACGGAGTCCGACCGTGGTGGGTCGCGACCCGAGTCGGCCGGTTAGGTCTCCGGGATGACCGTTACCGGGACGCCCGCCCGCCGGATCGTCGTCTCGGCGACGCTCCCGAGCATGAGTCGCTCGATGCCACTGCGGCCGTGACTGCCCATCACGACGTGGTCGAAGTCGCCGGCGGTGGCGTGGGCGACGACCTCGTGGCCCGGCCGGCCGTACCGCCAGTCCGTCTCGATCGAGGCGTCGTACTCGGCGGCGATCGCCCGCGCCTCGTCGAAGTGTTCCGCTGCCAGTTCGGTCGCGCGTTCGCGCCACTGATGCCGGCCGTGATCGCTCCCCGCGTCGGTGTGATCGGCGAACGGTTCGACGACGTGGAGGACCTCGATCGACGCGTCCGGGAAGTGTTCGAAGGCGAATCGCAGCGCGGCCCCGGACGGACCGCTCGCGTCGTACGGCACGAGAATGCGCGACACCATACCGGAGGGTTACGGGCCGAGGATATAGAAGTACGGGCGGGGAGAGCCGATCACGGTCACGCGACGTGGTGCTCCGCGAGCGATTCGCCGCGATCGAAGCGGTCGCCGTCGAGGGCGGCAATATCGACGAGCGACGCCTCGCCGTCGAGGACGAGTTCGGCCACGAGTTGACCCGTAGCGGGCGCGTGCTGAAAGCCGTGGCCCGAAAAGCCGGCTGCTGTCACGAGGCCCGGGAGCGACTCCTCGACGATGGGGTGGTGGTCCGGGGTGACGGCGTAGAGCCCCGCCCAGCCCCGCCGGATGCGCGTCTCCGGGCCGAAGTACTCGGTGTAGTCGGCCGCGCGCTCGACGGCGGTGGCCGCCCACTCGATGTCCATCCCCTCGTCGAACCGGTCGGGATCGGCGTCCGGATCGGGGCCGTCGAAGTGGCCGCCGACGAGGGCGATGCCCTCGCGCTCCGGCCGGAAGTACGACCCCGTCTCGAGGTCGATCGTCAGCGGGACGGTCTCGGGGACCGGCATCGTCGGCTCCACGACGGCGATCTGGCGCCGGCGCGGCGCGATCGGGAGGTCCACCCCGGCCAGCTCGGCGAGGCGACCGGCCCACGCGCCCGCGGCGTTGACCACGTAGTCGACCTCCCGGCGCTCGGTTCCGTCGATCTCGACGCCGATCACGCGGTCGCCGTCGCGGCGGACGTCCGTGACGGTCGTCCCCGTGCGGATCTCGACGCCGGCCTCGCGGGCCGCCGTCGCGTACCCCTGCACGGCGAGGTTCGGATCCGCGATTCCGTCGTCGGGGTTGTACGTCGCGCCGACGAACGGCTCCGGGTCCAGTCCGGGACAGTACGTCGTCGCCTCGGACGGCTCTACGTATTCGCTTTCCGCACCCAGTTCCCGCTGCATCCGGACGGTCTCGCGGAAGTCCGCGGCGGTCGACTCGGATCTGGCGAGAAACAGGTACCCGTGCTTTCGGTACTCGATGTCGACGCCGAAGCGGGCTTCGAAGTCGTTCCACACCTGCTTGCTGGCCAGTGAGAGCGAGACGTTGACCGGCGTCGAGAACTGCGATCGGATTCCACCCGCAGCCCGGGCCGTGCTGCCGGTCCCGAGCGCACCCTGCTCGTAGAGGGTCACGGCCGCGCCACGCTCGGCGAGAGAGTGCGCCGCCGAGAGGCCAACGATCCCGCCACCCACGATACAGACATCCATGCCACCCAATTGCACCCAGAGACCGTAAGGATTCAGGCGCATGTCGGTTCCCAGACCGGTCGGTCAGGCGGTGATCGGACTGGCGGCGGTCCGACAGACGGTGATCGGACCGACGGGGCGCTCCGGGCGGACGCGAACGTCCGGGGTGCAAGCCGCCCGCTGGGACCAACCTCTATGGTGAAACGGTGCGAGGGTCGTGCATGGTACTCGTACTCACCGAAGCGGAGGTCGAGTCGTGCCTCGATCTGTCGACCCTCGTCGACGTCGTCGGGGACGCCCTGGGAAAGCAAGCCGCCGGGGAGGTAGAGCGCCCCGATCGTCCGCACTTTCCGGTCGGCACCGGTCTGGCGGGCGACGATCCGACTGGAACGGCCATCGCGATGCCCGCGTACGTCCACGGCGACGACCTGTACGCGACGAAGCTCGTCGGCGTCCACGAGGGTAACGCCGACCGCGGGCTGCCGACGGTCCACGCGCAGATCGTCCTCACGGACGCCAGAACCGGCGTCCCGACGGCGTTCGTGGGCGGGACGACCGTCACGAACGCCCGGACGGGCTGCATCGGCGGGTTCGCGGTTCGCGAACTTGCGCCGGGCGCGCGAACGCTCGGGGTCGTCGGCGCTGGCGCGCAAGCGCGCTGGCAGACCCGCGCAATCGACACGGTCACCGCGCTCGACGACGTCCGGATCTACTCGCCGAGCGAGTCCCGACTGTCCTGCGCGGCGGACCTGGCCGACGAGGGGATCCCGGCCCGGGCGGTCGACGATGCCGCGGCAGCGGTCGACGGGGCCGACGTCGTCGTAACCGCGACGACCGCGACCGAGCCGGTGTTCCCCGCCGACGCGCTCGCACCCGGCGCGCTCGTCGTCGCCGTCGGCGCGTTCACCCCCGAGATGCAGGAACTCGCCCCCGCCGTGCTCGACGCTGCCGGGACGGTCTTCGCCGACGTCCCGACCGAGGTCGCCGACACCGGTGACATCCGCGAGAGTACACTCGGCGCCGACGATCTCGTCCCGCTCGGTGAGTTGGCCAGGGACGAGCAAGCGCGGGCATCGGACGGGGACGCGCAGGGTCAGGCCGAGCATTGGCGAACCACCGTCGATGCGCGCGACACCCCCGTCGTGGTCGATAGCGTCGGCTCGGCCGTGCTAGACGCCGCCACGGCGATCACCGTCTACCAGCGGGCGACGGACCGCGAAATCGGAACCGCATTTTCCCTGTGAGGCGGCGGCGATCAGCCGCCCAGGAACTGCCGTCTGACAGCCGGATCGTCGAGCAACGCCGCCCCGTCGTCGACGTAGCGATTCTCGCCCTGTGCGAGGACGCAGCCGCGATCGCAGCGTTCGAGCGCGGTTTTCGCGTTCTGTTCGACGATGAGGACGGACACGCCGCGATCGTTGATCGCGTCGATGTGATCGAACATCTCGTCGACGAGGTCCGGCGCCAGCCCGGCCGACGGCTCGTCGAGCAACAGCAGCGGTGGGTCGGGGATCAACGCGCGAGCCATCGCGAGCACCTGCTGCTGGCCGCCCGAGAGGTTGCCGGCGCGCTGCTCGAGGCGGTCCGCGAGGATCGGGAACTGATCGAGGACGGCCGCCTGCCGGTCGTCGGGCAGGCCGCCGAGCCGATAGGCGCCGATCTGCAGGTTCTCCTCGACCGTGAGCGTGGGGAAGACGTTCTCCGTCTGTGGAACGTAGCCGATTCCGCGTTCGATCACGGACTGCGGGGCCAGTCCGGCGATCGACTCGCCGTCGAACTGCACCGCACCGCCCATGTGCGTCGCTAAGCCGACGACGGCTTTCATGGCGGTCGACTTGCCCGCGCCGTTCGGGCCGACGATGGCGACGTACTCGCCGTCTCCGACGGCGAGGTCGACTCCGTGTAACACCTGCAGGTCGCCGTACCCCGCGTCGAGGTCGGCGACGTCGAGCAGGCTCATCGGCGACCCCTCCGGTTCGATCCGTCGGCGAGCCAGCGCGTTGGCCGCGTCACGTTCACCGTCTCCTCGTCGGTCGATTCACCCGCCCAGATATGCATCGATAACCTCATCGTTGTTCATGATTTCAGTCGGCGTTCCGGCCGCGAGGACGCGGCCGTCCGCGAGGACGACCAGCCGGTCGACCAGTTCGGTCAGCGTCTCCAGTTCGTGCTCGATGACGAGCAGGGTCAATCCCGCTGCGTTGAGCGCCTCGATGTGCGCCACGAGTTCGGTCGTCAACGACGGGTTGACGCCGGCAAACGGCTCGTCGAGCATGAGCATGGCCGGGTCGAGCATCAACGACCGCGCGAGTTCGAGTAACTTTCGCTGGCCGCCCGACAGGGTGGCGGCGTACTCGTCGACCATCGACTCGAGTTCGAAGACGGAGAGGAGTTCCATCGCACGCTCGCGAGCCGCCTGTTCGCGGCGTTCGCTCCGGTCGGTTCGGCCGACCGCGTGCCAGGCCCGCTCGCCCGGCTGGTCGGGCGCCGCCAGGAGCATGTTCTCCTCGACGGTCAGCGTCTCCAGCTCTCGCGTCCGCTGGAAGGTTCTGACGAGGCCGCGCCGGGCCAGGGCGTGCGGGGGAAGGCCAGTGACGTCCGCCCCGTCGAATCTGACGGTCCCCGCGTCCGTCCCGATGACGCTCGAGATGCAGTTGAACGTGGTCGTCTTCCCGGCGCCGTTCGGCCCGATGAGGCCGACGATCTCGCCGGGTTCGACCGCGAACGAGACGTCGTCGACGGCGACGAGGCTCCCGAAGGTGCGTCGAACCCCGTCGACGGTGAGGAGCGTCACGAATCCACCCCCAGCCTGTCGGCGTCGCCCCAGAGGCCCTGTGGGCGATATCTGACGATGGCCATCAGCAAGAGGCCGATGAGCATCAATCGAATCGACGCGAACTGGTCCTGCGTGACGTACGGGACGGCGTCGTTCATGAACCGCGTGACTAGCTGGAAGCCCATGATGATGGCGAGGCCGCCGATGACGCCGCGGTCGTTGCCCGCACCGCCGATGAGCATGCCGACCCAGACGATCACCGTGACGTCGATCGTGAAGAAGGTGGCCGACGCGGAACCGTTGTACAAGACCAACAGCGCGCCGGCGAGGCCGGCGATCGCCGCACCGTAGACGAACACCACGAGCTTGTACCGGAACACGCGCTTGCCGAGGGTCTCGGTCACCTGCTCGTCGGCGCGAATCGCGCGGAGAACCCGGCCGTACGGGGCCGCGGACAGCCGGCGGAAGAGCCCGTAGAACACCAGTGCGAGCGCGCCAAAGACGAGCAGCGTCGAGACGATGTCGGCGCCGCCGCCCGCGCCGGTGGCATCGGCGACCGGCTGCGGAACGTTGAAGAGCCCGGTCGAGCCGCCGGTGACGTCCCGGAACGAGATAATCAGGCCGTGGACGATCTCCGCGACCGCGAGCGTGACGATGGCGAGGAAGTCCCCGCGTAGCCTGAGCGTCGAGATCCCGAGCAGTACGCCCAGTGCCGCTGCGGCGAGGACGGCGCCGGCCACACCGATCGGCCACGGGAGGCCGAGTCCGACGGCCTGGTAGGGCTGGTCTGCCGTCAAGATCGCGGCGGTGTAGCCGCCGACGGCGAAGAACGCGACGGGGCCGAAGTTCACCAGTCCGGTGTGACCGAACTGGAGGTTCAGCCCGACGAGGATCATCGCGTAGAGCACGAAGAGGACGCCGACTTCGAGGAGGACGAAGGCGCCCGGCGGCGGCTGGAAGAACAGCGGGCTCGCGAGGAAGACGAGGGCGAGCCCCAGCAGTCCGAGTCCTGCCTGCGTCGCGTCGATCGGCAGGTCCGCGAGCCGGTCGGTCGCTGCGCTCACGACGCACGCACCTCCGTGTCGACGATGCCGCCGGGGCGAATCAACAGGACGACGATGAGGACCACGAAGGCCATCGTCGCGTTGAGTTCGGTCAGGTTGGACGGGAGCACCGCTACGGAGACGGTGATCCCGATGCCGAGCAGGTACGAACCGACGATGGCGCCGTACGGACTCCCGGCGCCGCCGAGGATCGCGGCGGTGATGAGCAGTAACAACTGGCCGTAGCCGACCGTGGGATTCGCCGCCTGCGAGATCGCAAGCATGAGTCCGGCGACCCCCGCGAGCGCGGAGGCAGCGAGCCAGACCGTGTTCCGGATCCGTCGCGTGTCGATCCCCGAGACGAGCGCGAGATCCTCGTTGTCGGACGTCGCGCGCATCGCGATGCCGAGCATCGTCCGGCTGAGAAACACGTGCAGCGCGACGACGGCGACGAGCGCGAGGCCGATGATGAGCAGTTGCTGACTCGTAATGAAGAATCCCCAGTCGTCGAACCGGTAGGTCGTGACGTCCAGGCGGACAGACCGTCGGTCCGGTCCTGCAACCACGCGCATGCCGTTTCGCAGCACGAAGCCGAGGCCGATCGACATGAGAAGCAGCGGGACAGCACCGGCGTCGTTCATGGGTTCGAACGTGACGCGGGCGATGGCCCAGCCGACGACGGCGGTGATCGCCAGGGTGGCGACGATCCCTACCGGGAGGGGCAGGCCCGCGACCACGATCGTCAGGTAGCCAACGAACGCGCCGATCGTGATGAATTCGCCGTGGGCGAAGTTGATCATGTTCACGAGCCCGTAGACCAGCGTGAATCCGATCGCGCCGAGCGCGATGTACGAGCCGATGACGAGGCCGAAGATAACTTCCTGAAGGAGTGGAATATCCATGGATTGGGTAGACTCGTCAGTACTCGTCGATCTGCGACTGAAGCTGGTCCGCTTCGACCGTAAACTCCGTCTCGAAGCCGCCGGGCGTGATCCGCTCGACGACGACGTCCCCCCAGACGTTGCCGTGGTCGGTGAAGTCGACGTTCGTCACGGCCCCCTCGTAGTTGATCTCCTCGCCCGCGTCGAGCGCCTCCTTTCCCTCGCCGAACGTCGTGACGGTCGTCCCGCCCGGGCGAGAGACGGCGCCGATGCTCCGCTGGACGTCCTCGGGCGAGACGCCGCCCGCGTGGTGGACCGCGAGCGCGATGACGTTCGTCGCGTCGTACGCCGCGACGCCCCACGGGTGGAGCTCCTCGTCGCTTACCTCCTGGAAGCCCTCCAGGAACTGGTCGTAGTTCGGGCCCTCCGAGCTGCCGGCGGCGATCCAGGCTCCTTCGGCCTCCGCACCGACCTCGTCGATGAGCGCGCCATCGCGCAGGCCGTCCTCCATGAGGAGCTGCCTGCCGTAGCCGCCGTCCTGCCAGTTCTGGATGATCGTGATCGCATCTTCGAGGCCGAACGAAAGCGCCCACGCGTCGAAGTCGCTCTCGAAGAGCTGGTTGAGCTGGCTCTGGTAGGACGCCTGCCCGCCCTGCGCGGAGATGACCTCGACGATCTCGCCGCCGAGTTGTTCGTACCAGTTGGTGAACTGCCTGGTCCACCCCTCCTCGCCGGCGCTCGTCGCACTGAGGATGCCCATCCGCTCGATGCCGGCCTCCTCGATCATGGCCTGGGCCGCGCCAGCGGTGTGAACCGTATCGCCGATGACGGTCCGCCAGAGCCATTCGTCGTCGCTCACGTCGTCGGTCCCCTTGTCACCGCCTCGCGTATCGAGGTAGGTCGACCCCGGCCACGGCGTGATGATCGGAACCTCCTGCTCCTGGAGGAAGTCCCACAGGGGCTCGAGTTCGCTCGAAAACAGCCCGTTGATCGCCACGACGTCGTCGTTGTTGACGAACTGACTGACGACCTCGCGGGCCTGTTGCGTTTCGACAGCGGTGTCCTGCCGTTCGACCTCGAAGGTAACGTCCAGCGCGCCGCCCGCGTCGTTGATCTGCTGCACCGCCAGGTCCGTCGCTGCCGACGCGGCCGGCTGCAAGTAGTCCCACGTCCCCGTCAGAGACGCCGGTTGTCCGACGAGAACGCTATCCCCGACCTCCCCCGAGCCGTCGCCGCCCTCAGTCCCGAGACATCCGGCGAGTCCGACCGCACCTGCGGCTGCGACACCGGTCGCACGAAGGACCGCTCGTCGGTCAGTACTGACACCATCGTTGCGTGATATTCTCTCACAACACATTTCCTCGAAAGGTCGTCAACAGGATACGATAAAACTTCTGTTCAATTCCAGATATATCGGAGAGAGTAGACAGACATAAACAATGAACCGGAATTGTCCATCGAACACATAATTTTGTGACGAGTTCCCGGCGGAGTCGACCGCGCTTCTCGATGGGGCGACTTCAGCAAAACGGCTGTACTCACACGTGTGCGGCGATGGCGAGCACGACGGCGCCCGTCACGTACCGTGACCGCACTCGGCGGCGCGAAGCGATCGCCAGACGGCGATCCGGCGCGCCCGATCGGTAGCGAGCTATTGACGTCCCGTAATCACCCGTGTCGGCGGCGTAATCGTCGGTATTCCCGTGCCGACCATGCCTGGACGACGGACGGCGCGATCGCGACCCATTGTCAGTCCGCCGTTTCCCGTGTAACGGTCCGCGGCCCTCTTTGACCGGCCCGTGATCGTGTTCGTCGGGTTCTCCTCGTTCTCGAGGGGTGCCCGCGGCGACTCGCCGACCGGCTCGACCGCGAGTCGAGACCGAACGAGAACGATCGAAAACTGCAGACAGAAACCATGAGTAACGACACACCGGCGGAGACGGCACCATTGCAGCGAGACGGATCAAGCGGGATACACCGGCGGGGCATCCTGGCAGCCGGGGCGGCGACGGCACTCGGAGCCAGTCTGGGGCTGTCGGCCGGCGCCACCGCCGCGCAGGACGACACCGGCGACTATCCCGGTCTCTCTATCGCCGCGCTAACCGGCGCCCAACAGACCGAAGAGATCGACACCGAGGCGACGGGTGGCGCGGTGGTCAGCGCGAACGAGGAGCGGAGCGAACTCGAGTACGCCGTGCTCGTCCACGCGATCGAAGACGTCACGCAGGCCCACATCCACCTGGGCCCCGCGGGCGAGGATGGGCCGGTCGCAGTCTGGCTCTATCCCGGCCCCGACGCCACCGAGCCCGGGCTGGAGGAGGGCCGGTTCGACGGCATCCTCGCCACCGGAACGATCACCGAGGAGCACCTCACGGAAGAGGTCGACGGCCAGACCATGGACGCGCTCTTCGCGCAGATCGCGAGCGGCGATACCTACGTGAACGTCCACACGGAGGCCAACCCTGCCGGCGAGATCAGGGGCCAGCTCCTCTCAGCCACGGACGTGGCCGACGCAGTCACCGATGACGATACGGACGACGATACCGGGCAGGACGATACCGATACGGACGACGAGCAGGGTGATGACGTCACGGACGATGACGCTTCGGGAGACGACGCGACCGACAACGAGAGCGTCGGTGACGACGCCGGCAACGAGTCCAGCGGGAACGAAAGCAGTGGTGACGACGGATACGGCGGCTGAAGGCGCGGCTCGAAGAGCAAGATATGGTCGACCATGGAAGGTCGGGCGACGTCGAAATGACTACCTGGCGCGGCCGGGAAGGAGGCGGCGTGAACACTCGCCGTTCGCTCTCCCTTGGACTCGCCGCGGCGTGTTTCCTCTGGGCCATCGCAGTGATCGGGTTCGCCCTCGACACGTATACCCCGCTCCCCTCGATGGCTGGCCTGGAACCGATCGTCACCGCGGGGGCCGTCGTCGCGATACTGGTCGGTATCGGGGTAGGCCTTCGGGACGGATATCGCTGGATCGTGGACTGAGAGAGTCGTCACGACGTGGCTATGCAGTGCCCTGTGTCTGTGCCGGATCGGTCCTACTCGCACGTCGGCGGCTAGATGTGGGTGGTCGGCGAACCCAGCCCTCGACGGCGCGTGTACAGTGTGGAAGCTTCGGAGTTAGCCACGTTCACCCATCGTTCGTTCGCCGGCCGTCTCATCGTCGTCCGCTCACTCCTTGTATCGAGCCCAGAGTGCGTCGAGGCCGAGCGAGATCACGAAGAAGAGCGCGGTGGTGCCGCCCAGGAACACCCAGTCGATATCGTTCCGGACGTAGCCGAGCACGAGAAGCACGGCGAAGACGACGAGTGCCTGGACGAGGCGGTCACGGAGCGTTTGTCCGACGAGTTCCATACAGCGACTACCGAGACACGAAGTAATAAGATGTCGACACGCGGGCACCGCGGTCTCCGCGAGGGCGAGTGGGTGACAGAGACGATGGCGTCCCCCCAACTGGAGCGGTGGCGCAGCCAGCATAAATTGAGAAGGGATTTATAATTGGGCTTTAGAGGACGCGCCATGGACCGGAGAGAATTTACGAAAGTCGCCGGCGCTGCCGCGACGATCCCCCTGCTCGCGGGCTGCTCCGACGCGGTGAGCGAGGTCACCGGTGGGCTAGAAGTCACCGGAATGAACGCCCGGACGACCACGTTCGGCAACATCGAGCTCACCGCCCAGGTCGAAAACGGTGCCTCAGATTCGAAATCGGGAACGCTCGTCGGACAGGTCGACCTCGAAGGCGGGGACACGTTCACCGAACAGAAGGCGATCACGGTCGGCGCGAACCGAACCAACACCTTCGAGATCGGGATCGACATCCCGGTCGCCGATTCGCTTTCCGGCGGGCAGTACACCTACGACGTCTGGCTGGACTGACGACGAGTTTCTGGGGACCACTGCCGCTTGATGCTGAGCAGCGTACGTCGCGCACGAGGGCGTTTGTCACCACGGTAGTAATATCCAAATCACAAACCAATTATCTGGCAGAGAGAAAGGCTCGATCGTGCTCGCAGCCCCATCCCATGGCGCGGACGAACTGATGGCCGATAGCGCGTCCGACTCTCGGACGGGTGAGTGTACACTTTCCGACGGCCGCACGGTCGCCTATACCACGAGTGGAGATCCCGACGGACTGCCCGTCATTGTCCACCACGGTACCCCTGGCTCGCGGTTGTTCGGTTCGCTCGTTACCGATTCCGCGAAGGCGGCAGGTTGTCGGCTGGTCATCCCCGATCGGCCAGGGTACGGTTGCTCGTCACCACCGCCGGATGGATGGACGTGGAGCGACTGGCCTGCCGACCTCGATGCCGTCCGACGCGCGGAATCGATCGATCGCGCCGCCCACATGGGCTTTTCGGGGGGCGGCCCCTTCGCGATCGCAGCGGCAGCCGCCGACTGGACGACGCGGATCGCACTCGTCAGCACAGTCGTTCCTCCTGCCGAGAACGGTCTCGCGACGGTCTCGAAGATTCCCTACGGCCTCCGCGCACTCTTTCGCCTCTCGAGCGCTCTCGCTTCGGTCAGCGGCCCCGATCGCATCGTCGCGCAGTACACCGATCGTGCGGTTCCCGAGCCAGTGACTCAGGCCGTCGGCGCTGACTTCCACGAAGCCCTCCGTCAGGGAACAAACGCGGTTGCCAGGGAGTGTCGCCGGTTCGCGAGAGAGTCACTCGACGTGGACGGCGTCGACGGCCCCCTCCGCTGGTGGCACGGGACGGCAGATACGAACGCTGCGATCGAACCCGTCAGAACCCTCGCTGACGAGGTCGGAGCCGACGTGGTCGAATCCGAAACCGACCATCTCGGTGTCCTCCTCGACCAGCAACGCGGTATCTTCGAGTGGCTCACCGCAGACCGCCGTGTATCCGAAAGCGGGTGAAGCGGAGCGACGCCATCGGTCGAGCGGAGAGCGAACGAGGCCGGTTTTTCGTCGTGATGAACGGCCGTGACAGTACACTGGCCTCCAGTACGAAATCCCCCGTTTCAACGAGCGGCTCCGTACATCCATTACCCCAGCTACCCTACAGGCACGTAATACGATACCAATGGACGAGCACACCGATCAACCAGGAGACGAGTCGCCGAGGGAGCACGATCCCCACAGCCACAGTACCGGAAGCGACAGCGAGGGGCGGATGGGAACCGACGAATCACACGTCGAGGAGTCGGTGCGTGAATCGGAAGCCACAGACACTGCTGGAAGTCGGCACCCTGCCGAAGCGTCGCACCACGAACACGGATCTGACGATCCCGACGACCACGGAGGGATGCACGCCGGGCACGAACAGCTGTTCCGTCGGCGCTTTTTCGTCTCGACACTGCTCTCGATCCCGGTGCTCCTCTACAGTGAGACGCTTCAGGAGTGGCTCGGCTTCACCGTTCCGTCGTTTGCTGGCAGCGAGTGGATCACCCCCGTCTTCTCGGTGATCGTCTTCGCGTACGGGGGCGTTCCGTTCCTTCGGATGGCAGTTCCGGAAGTGACGGATCGGGCGCCGGGGATGATGACGCTCATCTCGATGGCGATCACCGTCGCATTCGTCTACAGCCTCGCGAGCGTCTTCGGCCTGGCCGAGACGGCGTTCTTCTGGGAGTTGGTGACCCTGATCGACATCATGCTACTGGGCCACTGGATCGAGATGCGGTCGGTTCGGCGGGCGTCGAGCGCCATCGACGAACTGGCGGAGTTGCTGCCCGACACCGCCGAACGACTCACCGAGGATGACGAGACCGAGGAGGTACCGGTGAGTGCGCTCTCGGAGGGCGACCGCGTCCTCGTCCGCCCGGGTGCGAGCGTGCCGGCCGACGCGGTCGTCGAGGAGGGCGAGTCGGACGTGAACGAGGCGATGATCACGGGCGAGTCGCGGCCGGTGTCGAAAGAACCCGGCGACGAAGTCATCGGAGGGACAGTCAATGGCGACGGAAGCCTCCGCGCGCGAATCGACGCCACCGGTGAGGAAACCACGCTGGCCGGAATCATGCGGTTGGTCGAGGAGGCCCAGCGCAGCACGTCGCGGACGCAGGTACTCGCCGACCGAGCCGCTGGCTGGCTGTTCTACGTCGCGGTGTTGGCGGCGCTCGTCACGGCGGTAGCCTGGACGCTGGCAACGACGTTCGATGCTGCCGTCATCGAGCGGGTCGTCACTGTGCTGGTGATCGCGTGCCCGCACGCGCTCGGGCTGGCCATCCCACTCGTCGTCGCGATCAACACGTCGCTCGCAGCCCGAAACGGGATGCTGGTCCGCGATCGCATCGCGATGGAACGAGCGCGAAACCTCGACACGATCATCTTCGACAAGACTGGAACGCTCACGGAGGGCGAGCACGGGGTCGTCGCGTCGGTAACCGTCGGCGGCGTCGACGAGAACGAGGCGCTGGCGCTGGCCGCGGCCGTGGAGGGAGATTCCGAGCACATGATCGCCCGTGCCATTCGCGAAGCCGCCGACGATCGAGGCGTCGAGACGCCTGCTTCGGACGGTTTCGAGGCGATGAAGGGTCGTGGGGTCAGGGCAGTCGTCGACGGTAACGAGGTGTTCGTCGGCGGCCCGAACCTCCTGACCCACCTCGACAGCGCGGTCCCTTCGGACCTGCAGACCTTCGCCGAAGAAGCCGGGGAGAACGCACAGACCGTCGTCTATCTCGTCCGAGCGGGTGAACCGATCGCGGCTTTCGCCATGGCCGACGTGATCCGTGGGGAGAGTTACCAGGTCGTCGACGCGCTCCACGACCTCGAGGTCGAGGTCGCGATGCTCACCGGAGACTCACAGGACGTGGCGAACGCAGTTGCGACGGAACTGGGCATCGATACGGTGTTCGCCGAGGTCCTGCCAGAAGACAAGGACGTGACGGTCCAGGAACTCCAGGACCAGGGGAAACTGGTCGGGATGGTTGGCGACGGCGTCAACGATGCGCCGGCGCTCACCCGAGCGGACGTCGGCATTGCCATCGGCAGCGGGACCGACGTGGCCGTCCAGTCGGCCGACGTGATCCTCGTCCAGAACAATCCCGTGGACGTCGCTCGACTCGTGACGCTGAGCAAGGCGAGCTACCGGAAGATGCAAGAGAACATCGTCTGGGCGGCCGGCTACAACGTCGTTGCAATTCCGCTGGCCGCAGGAATACTGGCACCGATCGGGTTCCTCCTCTCACCGGCCGTTGGTGCACTGTTGATGTCCCTCAGCACGGTGATCGTCGCAGTCAACGCACAGCTGCTTCGTCGGGTGGACCTTTCGGTCCCGGGGCTTCCCGACGGGTCCGTACTAGAGCGGCCCCAGCCTGCTGATTGACAACGATCGTTCACGGACGGGATGTCGTCGGCATGGGTGTTTGAACTGGTGTGTACAGGTGTCGGCGATGACGCCGTTGGATGGGAGCGCCGATCGACGACCGACGGAGCCCTCCGGAGAACGGCCCTGATTAGACGAACCGTTCCCACTCGGCTCCGGGAAAATTGCATTCCAAGGATTTAGCTCCCGACTGCCTCGATGTCATAAGGGCAAGAGAAGTAAACGCTGCACCCGTCTCTCTAGATAGGGGTCGCGTCTCGACGCGACACACGATCCAAAATTATGACCACCGATACAACCACTCGCCGATTAGTCTGGCTCGTCCTGCTACTCGTCGGTGCGCTCATCGTCCTTCCCACGTTCGGCATGTGGGGTGGCATGATGGGGTCCGGTCCGATGATGGATGGGGTGTGGGGTGACCACATGTGGGGCACAGGTCCATCCGCCTGGATGTTCATCATCGGCATCGGTATGCAGTTACTCTTCCTCGCCCTGGTCATCGGAGCCCTGTACCTCGGCTACCAGGCGCTACCCGGGCAGGAAGAATCGACCGATCCCGCGCTCGACGAGCTTCGGTCCGCCTACGCACGAGGCGACCTGAGCGACGAAGAGTACGAACGCCGCCTGGAACGACTCGAAAGCGAATCGTAACACCGAGACGATGGTGGCGACGCTTGGCACAGCGGTAGGCGAGGCGCTCCGGATCGGGATCGGCTTCCTCTGGACGGCAGCGTGGGCGATCATCATGGGACTGGTGATCACCAGTCTCGTCCAGGTCTACGTCTCGAAAGAGCGAATGGCAGCGATGCTCGGGGACGGCGATATCGCCGGCATCACGAAAGCGACGGTGTTCGGTGCGGCCAGCAGTGGCTGCAGCTTCGGCGCCGTCGCCATCGGGAAGGGGCTGTTCAAGAAGGGCGCCCACGTCGTGACCTTCCTCGCGTTCATGTTCGCCTCGACGAACCTCATCGTCGAGCTCGGGCTGATGATCCTGATCCTGCTCGGCTGGGAGTTCCTCGTCGCCGAGTTGCTCGGCGGCGTGATCCTCATCGCAGTGATGGCGGTCGTCGTCCACCTGACGCTCCCGGAGAACCTATTCGAGGACGTCCGCGCCGAACTGAACCAGCAAGATCGCGACCACGGGGTCTCCGAGGACCCGACCTGCGGAATGGAAGGAAAAGACGAGCATACGCTCGTGACCGACGGTGGAGAAACCCTGAAATTCTGCTCTGCGGGGTGCATGGAGACCTACCGACAGGAGGCGGCGAGCAGTGGTGGCTGGCGGGACGAACTGCGGTCGTGGGGCGGGTGGTACAAAGTCGGCAACCAGTATCGAAAGGAGTGGTCGATGCTGTACAAAGACGTGATCGCGGGCTTTCTGATCTCGGGATTCGTCATCGTGTTCGTGCCCCAGTGGGTCTGGAACACGCTCTTTCTCCAGGGCGACGGGCTGCTGGTCAGCGCCGAGAACGCGGTCATGGGGGTGGCCATCGCGGTCATCAGCTTCGTCGGGAGCATGGGGAACGTCCCCTTCGCCGTCGCGCTCTGGGGCGGCGGTGTGAGCTTCGCCGGCGTCATCGCGTTCGTCTACGCCGACCTCATCACGATCCCCGTGCTCAACGTCTACCGGAAGTACTACGGCTGGAAGGTGATGGCCTACATCCTCGGCGTGTTCTTCGTGACGATGGCGTTCACGGGCTTTCTCATGGAGCAGCTGTTCGACGTCCTGGGAATCGTCCCCGATCTCGCTGGCGGCATGACGGCGAGTGAGCAGACCTATTTCGAACTGAACTACACGTTCTATCTCAACCTGATCGCGTTCGCGCTCTCTGGCTTTCTCTTCTACGTCTACCGGCGGGGACTCGGCGCACCCGGGCAGTATCGGGACCCGGTGTGTGGGATGCGCACCGACGACGACGGACCGAGCGTATCACACGCCGGCGAGACCTATCACTTCTGTTCGACGGCGTGCAAGCGATCGTTCGAGAAACAGCCTGACAGGTACGCCACGGTCGATCCAGCGATCTCGGGGAACCACGATCACCACTGAGACGTTGGTGACTCGAACCACCACCGGGCTCCCCCTCGCTATCGCTCGCAGCATCGACACCGGCCGCGTCGATCGTCGTCGAACACGAACGCCGGCCAGTAGCTGTTCTCGGTGATCGAACCGGCTGAGAACTGGGTTGCAACGAGCGCGCTCGCCATCGCCCCCAATCCCTGTTCGGGTGCGTGCTCCGATACCGCACCGCCTCGCGATGTTCCTGGACCCATTCCCAGGCATCGACGGACCGGCCACCATCGGCGGTGCGCGCGAGTTGCGTGGCGTCGACAATCGGGGCAGACCCAACCCGCTGGGTCAATCGATGAGTTGACCAAAACCATTATAGGACCTCGGGAAATTCGCTAACTCTCTCGATATCGGGCCCCTCAGCCCGTTCAAGACGTGCTTGCAAAGCTGCAGCCCACGTCGAGAGTCTACAAGCACACCTACTCAGGTTTCAGTGACAGTCACGAGTTCCTGATTAGCAGATAGATTTATACGATATCCGTTCCGTCACTTCGTCGTACCCGGCACTGGACAGAGAACGATGGTGTAGGGGGAGCAGACCATGTGTCCGCCACCCGTGGCGGGTGGTCACCCCCCTCCGATATACGTTTTCTGTTCGTTCAGCCGAGGACGGACAACAATGATGGACGGAAAAACACTCCGCAACAAACTAGTCGGATCGGAAGACGAACGCGCCGTATCCCCTGTGATCGGCGTTATCCTGATGGTTGCTATTACGGTTATTCTGGCGGCTGTCATCGCGACGCTCGTGATGGACTTCGGTGACAGTACTGATAGTCCGATTAACGCGCAGGTACAGTCAGACGTTGATTCATCGAATCAGAACGTAACTCTCACTGTCATGAAACCTGGCGATGCATCTGAGTACGAACTTAGAGGCGCAGTCAATAGTAATATTGATGTGAGTAGCCTTGATGATGCATCCACTGGAGAGTCTGCCACCGTTAATCTTAGCAGTGCTGGCCTCAGTTCAGGAGACGAAGTGAATATTATCGCTATCGATGGTGAACGGGAGGAGAATGCTGGGTCCTTCACTATCCCTAACAACTGGTAAGGCGACAGAATAGCCGAGCCCGCTTAAACCGATTTTTCAGAGTCGCGATATCCTCGGACGCGGTTGATCTCTCGAGAACACTCTGGACACAGTGGGCAGGATGCAGAGACGGACTCCCACACCGGGAGGCAGTCTCGCTCTACGACACGGCTCACCCCGGATCACCCCCGATATTCGACCAGCGAATCGTGTACTGCTGTCTCCGAGTTCGTGATTGCAGGGTGCGGGACGGACGTCCGTGACTCGACATGGTAAAGCGTCGAAGCCGGAACGAACCTCGTCATTGCTGCGTCCCAACTTCACAGGATGCCGATGGACACGTTCGATACGAGCCCGTCCGCTCGAGTCGACGGGAACACGAGCGCGCATGACCGGCCTCAGAGTGTCCGTCGAGGAGGACGGTACACCGTGCACGGCACTCCGAACAGCGGAATTCGCGACTCTTTCCCGGCTCAGGATTGATCGACTCGTTCTCCAGGAGACGTCGAATCTCCGCGTCGGAGAACGTCACGCCGACCACCTCCACGTCCCTCACAATCCAACACCAAAAACCAGGGGACTGCGAAGGGGCGCGTTACGCAGTTGAACGGGCACCCAATCGAGAGGGAAGGATTTTGATCGGCAATCGACCGAATTCAGTCGTCTGAGGGATTGGCTATTAGCTACAGGTAGAAACGCTAAACCAATAGTTTTCGCACAGGCACGATGGGATTCGAACCACGGTCGGAGCAAAGCTCCTCCCTGATTCGAATCCCACACGATCCTCGATTCGTTGCTCGCTGTCGCTCGCAACAGAATTAGCGGGCATGATGGGATTCGAACCCACGACCGTCGGATTAGAAGTCCGACGCTCTATCCGGACTGAGCTACATGCCCCTACAAACTGGTTCCGTCGCGGGTGGCATAAGCGGTATGGATTTGGCCCTCAATCCCGCCGAAGCCGGAAGACCGTTGGTGACCGAGGCCCTGCAGTCATCCATGCACCTGCCGGATGTCACCTGGCCCGAGGTGGCGGCGTACGACGAATCGATCGCACTGGTGCCGCTGGGCTCGACGGAGCAACACGGTCCGCACCTTCCCGAAGGGACGGACCACATGATCGCCCGCGGGCTGTCTCGCGAGGCCGCCGAGCGGACTGGCTACCTCTGTACGCCGACCATCACGGTCGGCGTGAGCGACCACCACCGGCAGTTCTCCGGGACGATGTGGGTCGAACCGCCGGTCTTTCGCGACTACGTCGAGAGTCTCACGCGGAACCTGACTGCCCACGGAATCGACCGCGTCATCTACGTCAACGCCCACGGCGGCAACGTCCAGCACCTCCAGGAGGTCTCGAAGCGACTCCACAAAGACGGGACCGCCTACGCCATCGAGTGGATGTGGGACGAGTCCATCCCGGAACTCGTCGACGAACTCTTCGAGACCAACGGCCCCCACGCAGGCCCGAAGGAGACGTCGATGGTCGCCTACCTCGAGGACCTCGTCCGCGAGGACGAGCTCGAAGCGGCCTACGAGGGCGGGATGGTTCCCGTCGATCGCGAGACGTTCACGCGCAACGGCGCACGTGTCTTCCACGATTCGATCGAGAACTCGGCGAACGGGTCCTTCGGCGACCCGCGGGACGCCTCCGCCGAAAAGGGCGCACAGCTCTTCGAGGCCGCCACCGACCAGCTCGTCGAGCTCGCCGACTGGCTCGTCGACCGGCCGAAAGACGACCTGCTCCCCGCCGAATACGTCTGAGAGCACGCGGCGAGTCGTATGCGAGGCCCAGACACTCCGACGACGACGGAAACGGCGACGCTCGGGGCGGTCGAGTCAGGCGATGGTACGTAAACGGCCTGCGCCTGCCCCTGACACATTCACCCGTCTCCTGGCTGTCGGTTGCGGTGCAATGTGCGCACACTACACCGACGACGAGGAGGGAAAGCGCGTGGTAACCAGCGACGGCGACGAGATCGGCATGGTCAAAGCGGTAAGAGACGGCCAACTTCACGTCGATCCTGACCCAGGGATGACGGACTCGATCAAGGCGACACTCGGGTGGGGTGACGCCGACGAGGGAACCTACGCATTAGACGAGGACCACGTCGAGTCGGTCACAGACGACGAGATCCACCTCAGCCGAATGTAGCGCCCGCGGAGATTCCCGCAGCCGAAAGCTGATCTCCCGGCTGAAACCTGATCCTCACCGCCTGGACCCGAACCCACAGCCCTTATGCTCGTCTCGCCAGTATCGAGAGCCAATGCACGTCATCGGAACCGTCGGGTTACCGGGCAGCGGCAAGGGAGAGGCGGCGACTGTCGCCCGCGAGGCGGGGATCCCCGTCGTGACGATGGGCGACGTGGTGCGCCAGGAGACCGCCGACCGTGGCCTGGATCCGGCGACGGATCACGGGGCGGTCGCGCAGGCGCTGCGTGACGAGGACGGCCCGACGGCGATCGCCCAGCGGTCGCTGCCGATGATCGAGGATCGCCTCGAGAACCACGACGCGGTCCTCGTCGACGGGATCCGTTCGGACGACGAGGTCGACATCTTCGAGGACGCCTTCGGTGACGACTTCACGCTCGTGAGTATCGAAGCGCCGGCCGAGATCCGCCGAGAGCGTCTCGACGACAGGGGACGCGACGCGGGCGCGGCCGACGGCGGCGAATCGCTCGAAGAACGCGACGAACGCGAACTCGGCTGGGGGATGGGCGAGGCGATGGCCGACGCCGACGTCGTCGTCGAAAACACGGACACGCTGGCGGCGTTCCACGAGCGCGTCCGCGAGATCATCACCACCGACGCCGATCTACAGGTCGACCAATGAGCGAAGACACCAGCGAGCCCGGCGAGGCGATCTATCGCGTCGACGTCGAGATCACGGCACCCGTCTTCGATACGGAAGTGACGGATCGAGTTCGCGATGCGGTCGCGAACATCGTGCCGGAAGCCGACCTCGAGGAGCGCCACGGCGAGATCTACGGTCGGGCCCACTCGCTCGAGCACCTCTCGGAGCTGCTCCACCGCCACGAGATTCTCGATACCGCCAGAAGTGAGTTCTTCACCAACCGCGACGGTAACAGCTTCACGTTTGCGCTCAAAAAGCAGCCGGCGTTGGAAGAGCGGGCGACCTTCGCGGTCGGCGAACCGGACGAACTCGGGGAGATAGACATCCGCGTGACAGTCGACGAACCATCGCTCGAAGACTACGTCGACCACGTCGCGCCGCCAACCGAGGACGGCAAGCCGGTCGAGTCCTGACACACCGCACCGGGCGAACGAATCGTGCGTCTGGCACAGATCTATCGTTACTTCCTGTTACCGAACAGCTAGCACTGCATTAACCCGAACTGGTACGTTCGAATCAGGCGCAGTACGCCCAAGCAGGCGCGATCTGCCAGAACTTGTAAATGTCCACACAGACAGTACCGGTATATGTTGCCGACAGCGGACGGTGCGACGTGGGACGCCAACCCGTCCGAAGCGTTCGCGACACTCGGACACGAGACGCGTCTCGACGTTCTGGGCGCGCTCTGGGCAGCCGACGGACCGATGCGCTACGAGGCGTTGCGCCGAACGGTCGCCCCCGACGACCGGGGAAACTTCGGATACCACCTCGACAAGCTCGCCGGCCACTTCATCAAAAAATCGGATGTGGGGTACGAACTCCGGCTGGCGGGTGAGCAAGTCGTCCGAGCGATCATCGCGGGAACGATCACGGCGAATCCGGAACTATCGTCACGAGCGGTCGACAGCGAGTGTGTCTTCTGCGGCGCGCCGGTCGAACTCCGCTACGACGACGAGACGATCACCGTCCAGTGTACGGCGTGTGCGGGACTCGTCGGCGGTGACCTTCCGCGGGGAACGTTCATGCACTACGAGTTTCCTCCCGGCGGGCTCTCCGGCCGATCGCCGGAGGAGATCGTCGATGCGGCCCACACCTACTACGACGCGAAGATCATCCCGATGATGCGGGGAATCTGCCCGATCTGTGCGGGCCAGATCGAGACACGCGTCGAGGTCTGTGAGGACCACGAACCGATCGCTGACGACAACGAACCGATCAGTGACGAGGATACACCGACCGACGAGCTCTGTTCGAACTGCGACTCGCGCACCGAAGCCTGGGCGATCCTCCAGTGTGAGCGGTGCCGATACACCAGACGGTCGGTCCTCTGGTTTTCGATCTTGACACACCCGGGTGTCGTCGCGTTCTACTACGATCACGGCGTCGACGATCCGGTCCCCCTGCGCAAGCTGACGTGGGAGCGCGCACAGATCGAACGGACCGTCAGTGTCGACGTCGTCGAACGTGCGCCGACCGTGTTCCGGATCTGCCTCCAGATCGACGAGGAGCAACTCGTCGCCGAGCTGGATGACGACCTGTGCGTCAGGTCCGTCGAGCGGATTCCCGCCGCCGAGCCAGCAGCGACGACGGGCGATACGTCGTAACGATTGACTATTCAACAGTAGAGGCGTACGGGAAGGCTATTTATTCGATAGTGGTGTAACCAATCCTGATGCCCGAAACGGTGGTCGACGGGGACGGAAGCACAGTCTGGCGCCTCCTCGGCGAACCACGCCGCCACCACGTGCTCCGACACCTGGACGACACGGGAGAGACGACGACGGCCGACCTCTCGCGGGCGATCACCGAGTACTGTGACGGCGACGACGAACAGGTCAGGCTCGCACTCAGACACGTCGACGTCCCGAAACTGGCCGACGCCGACGTCCTCGAGTACGATCCGGAACGGGACCGGATCGAGCCGACGCCGCGAGTCGAGACCCTGTGTGCGGTGCTCGACGCCGTCGACGAACGGCTGGAGTGATCTCCGGCGATCGATCGACAGTCGGCCGAACGAGGGTCGGCGAGTGGATGGTGACGAGTGGAGCGGAGCGTAGTCACAGTCCCGTGGAGTCACCGCTCGGTGCGCCCGTCGGGTCCCGAGAGTCGTCGGGTCCGGAAGGCCGTCGGATCCCACGGGTCGCCGGGTTCGGAGGGTCATCGGATCCCACGGGTCACCGGGTTCGGAGTCACAAAACTGAGCGAGCCAGCGGTCGCTACACCGTCAAATTATCCGAACGGGCCGCCACCGCCACCCATCCCGCCCATACCACCGCCTCCGCCGCCTCCCATCTGCTGCATCATGCGCTGCATCTCCTTCTCCGAGCCCATCCCCTGGAACTGCTTCATGGTCCGTTCCATCAGCTTGAACTGCTCTAAGAGTTCGCGGACGGATTCCTCGCTGGTGCCGGAGCCACGGGCGATGCGCTCGATCTGGCTGGCGCCGATCGCACGCGGGTACTCCTTCTCGGCGTCGGTCATCGAGTCCATGACGACCCGGAAGGTGTGCATGCGCTCTTCGGTGACGTCCATCGCGTCGTCGGGCAGTTGATCCTTGATGCCGCCACCCATGCCGGGGATCATGTCGAGCACCTGCGAGAGCGGGCCCATGTTGTTCATCGCCTCGAGTTGCTTCTGCATGTCGTTCAGGGTGAAATTGCCCTGCAGCATCTCCTCGGGGTCCCAGTCGTCCTCCTCGATGTCCGTCTGGTCCATCGCACGCTCGACGCGTTCGGCGAGCTGGGCCAGATCGCCCATTCCGAGTAGTCGGGAGATGAACCCTTCGGGCTCGAAGCGCTCGATGTCGTCGACCTCCTCACCGGTCCCGAGGAAGGCGATCGAGGAGTCGGTCTGGTCGACCGCCGCCAGCGCACCGCCACCTTTCGCCGTCCCGTCCAGCTTCGTGATGACGACACCGTCGATGCCGATGGAGTCGTGGAACTCACGGGCCTGGTCCTTCGCACCCTGACCGATCGCCGCGTCGAGGACGAGCAAGGAGGTGTCCGGATCCACGACGCGCTCGATCTCCTCGATTTCGTCGATCAGGTCGGCTTCTAACGCGTGCCGACCGGCGGTGTCGACGATGTGGACGTCGGCGTTGGCCGTCTCCTCGAGACCGGTGCGCGCGATCTCGACGGGATCCTCCGCGTCGGGATCGCCGTAGAAGTCGACCTCCGCGCGCTCGGTCATCTGCTCGGCCTGATCGTAGGCGCCCGGCCGGAAGGTGTCGGTCTGGATGACCGCCGGTTTGAGCCCCTTCGTCGAGAACCACCAGGCCATCTTGGCCGCGGAGGTCGTCTTCCCCGACCCCTGCAGCCCGGCCAGCAGGATCGTCTGATCTTCGAGCGGGAGCTCCGTCGACTCGCCGATGAGGTCGACGAGTTCCTCGTAGACGATGCGCAGGACGAAGTCGCGCGCCGGCGTCCCCGCGGGCGGCTCCTCTTCTAACGCACGCGTCTCGATGTTCTCCGAGAGCTCCATCACGAGCGAGACGTCGACGTCGGCCGACAGCAGCGAGCGCTGGATCTCCGTGACGACCGACTCGACGTCGGCCTCGCTGATACGAGATTTGCCCCGGAGGTCGTCTAAGGTCCCCCGCAGCGAACTGCCGAGATCGTCGAGTACCATTTGCCGAGCCTACGCGGCGCGCTCGTTAAAGGCTTTTCTCGCGCGGGCGATCGCGTCGGCCCGATCGGCGGCCGTGACTGGGCCAGCCGACGTCGACGCGACCGGACACGCCAGCAGCTAGGACAGGCAACCAGTCTCCGAGTGAACCAGCAACGCTTTCCACGGAACCCGCCGAACGCCGAGTATGAGCGACGACACGACAGCCGACGACGGACGGGAGGCCAAGGAGGAGCCGACGAATGGGTCCGGAGCCGTAACGACCGTCAGGATCACCGTCGAAGACGGTCTCTGGATCGCCGCGGACGACGAGACCGGCATCTCCAGTCAGGGACCCACCAAGTTCGACGCCCTGCGGAATCTCGCGGCGACGCTCGAAACCGTCGAGGAGGGCGACGAAGCCGACGACGAGGACTGGCTCTGAGGCCACAACGTTTTGTCAGTCCGCCCAAACCTGTTGACATGGAAGCCGACTGTCCGTTCTGCGAGATCGCCGCCGGGGAAGGCGACGCCGCCGAAGTCCATCGAACCGACGACGCCGTGGCATTTCTCGACGCCAACCCGGCCGTCGACGGTCACACGCTGGTGATCCCGACGAGTCACTGCGAGGAGATTTCAATCGCCTCGGAGCCGACGCGCCAGGCCGTCTTCGACGCCGTCGGACACGTTTCGGCTGCCCTCGAACAGGCACTCGATCCCGACGGCTTCAGCGTATTCCACACCTCCGGCCCGCTCGTCGGCAGGATCGACCACGCCCACGTCCACATCCTGCCCCGCAGTGGCGACGACGGGGTCTCCCTCTCGCTCGAGCGCGACTCGCTGGAGGGGGAGCAGGCCGAAACGCTCGCAGCGCGAATTCGGTCGAATAGCTGAGGGGCAATCCGGAATCGAAACAGATCACTCCCGCGCGATTCGCGGGGACAGTACGTACTCCACAGAGCCGTCGCCGTCGGCGATCTCGAACCCGAGCGAAATCGGCGTCTCCGTCCCGATCCTGAGATCGACGGCCGCGTCACCGGGGATGGCCCGGCTCATGTCGCGGAGGTACTCGAGGGAGTACAGCGAACGGGCCTCACCCGGGGTGAACGCCTGGAGGTCGGTCGCCTCGAATTCCAGTGAGACGGCGTCGACGTCCCCGTCGGCCTCGATTCGAAGCGCCTCGTCAGCCAGGGCGATCGAGAGGTGGTTCGCCACCAGATCGGTCGCCCCGACGAACCGGTCGACGGTCGCGCTTGGCAGGACGGCCCCGCCACCGTACTCGAAACGCAGTTCCGTCGGATCCGGCGGCGAGCGGATCGTCTCGGGGTCGAGCAACCCCATCTCGTATCGAAGCTCGCCGATACCGACGTGGAGGTGACGCGTCCCCGCGTCCACGGCGAGGGTCACCGGCCGGTCGCGATCGGCCAGTCCGACGATCGTTCCGAGCCGTTCGACGTCGAGGCCGAACGTGCCGTTCGCGCCGTCGTAGGTCTCGAACGCACCGGCAGCGAGGTCCACGCTGACCGAGGCGACGACGGCCGGGTCGGTCGCGATGACCGACAGCCCATCGTCGTCGAATTCGAGGCGACACTCGGTGACCAGCGCGGAGAGCGCGTCGATCACCGTCGAGAGCGTCCCGGCATCGACGCGCGCCACGATGGCAGCGTCGGAAAGGTTTCGGCCCCCGTTCGATCCGGCCCCACTCACCGCACTCCCGGCGTCGTTCGCGTTCGTCATGCGTGTCATCTACACCCGGTCGACATCGGTTAAGGATTTCGACCGTTTTCGAATACATAACCCGTATCGGAGTATACATATATCCCTATTCGAATTGTATAACCCGAAATAGAGTATGTCCGGTGAAACACGCGACCGCGGAATCCTCAGCCCGGCTGACCGAGCGTACCTTCGCGGCGAGACGACGCTTGCGAGCGAACAGTCCGAACGAAACACGAGAGCCAGGATCCGAGGCCGGATCACTGAATCACTCCGAGACTTCGAACTCCTGATCGAACACCTCTCGGAACGAGACCGGCGGCTCCTCTTCGAAGGCGACGACGGAATCGAGACGTTCGACGCGCTCGTCTCGGCGTTCGCCTTCCTCTACGAAGGGGTCGACGAGACTGGCCTCTCCTTCGAGCGCGTTCTCTCGGAGGGAATCAATCTCGCCGAGGCGAAGCGGGACCGAGCGGCCGTCGTCGATCTCGACGTCGCCCTTCAGACGCTCACCGTCGAACAGCTCCGCGAGAAACTCCGTCGAGGAGACGCCCTCTCACTCCCCGAACTCGCTGTGGCGCAGGCAAGCGAGGAGATCACGCCCGACGAACTGACCCGCTACGCCGCCAGTCAGTCGGAGGAACCTGCGACCATCGACGACGGGCGAATTCAGTCCAAAGTCACCGACTTCTAGCCCAGAAAAGCCGACGGCTTCCCCACTGCCGACAGATAGCGCAATCGACGCTGCCGTCGCCAGGAGGATGACGAGCATTAGTCCGAGGGTCGTGAGCGCCCACGCGATCCAGATCCGGCGCCACGGCCCCCACCGAACAGGACGACCGAGCGGCCTCACTCCTCGGCGAGCAATCGATTCGCGAGTTCGTCGGGGTCGAATCGCTCCAGATCGTCGTAGCCCTGGCCGACCCCGAGGAAGATGATCGGCTTGCCGGTCACCTGGGCGATGGAGATGGCGGCGCCGCCGTTGGAGTCGGCGTCGGCCTTCGTCAGGATCGCGCCGTCCATCTCGACGGCCTCGTTGAACTCGCGGGCACGTTTGACCGCGTCCTGACCCGCGACAGCTTCGTCGACGAACAGCGTCATGTCTGGGTCGACGACGCGACCGATCTTCTCGAGCTGGTCCATCAGGCCCTCGTCGGTGTGGAGTCGGCCAGCCGTGTCGCCGAGGACGACGTCGACGTCGTTCGCCTCGGCGTACTCTACGGCGTCGTAGAGCACCGCGGCGGGGTCGCCGCCCTGCTCGTGGGTGATGAGCTTCGTCCCGCGGGCCTCGGCGTGCTCCTTGATCTGCTCGTTCGCGCCGGCCCGGTAGGTGTCGCCGTTGGCCATCACGGTCGAGTAGCCCCGGGCGTCGAGCCAGCGGTCGAGTTTGGCGATCGAGGTCGTCTTCCCGACGCCGTTGACGCCGGTGAAGACGATGACGAGCGGTTTCTCGGCCTCGGCCACCCGTTCCTCGACGTCGAACTGACCGACGCTGATCACGTCTTTGATCGCCGTCCGCAGCGCGTCCTCGACGACCTCGCCGGTCGAGGTGGTGAAGGTTCGCGTCTCCCCGACCAGTTCGTCGCGCATCGTGCCGACGATCTCGTCGACGACGCTCACCTCGACGTCGGAGGAGAGCAAGGCGAGTTCGAGCTGGTCGAGCGGCCCCTTCAGGTCCGCCTCCTCGATGACGAACTTTCCGCGGGCAAGCGAGGCCGCTTTGCGCCCGAATCCGGGGCCGTCCGAGTCGGACTCGTCAGTATCAGCGGCGACGCCCCCGCGATAGCCGCCCGACTCGCCGTCGGCGGACGACCCTGCAGAGGCGTCAGTCGGCTCCCGCTCGGCGTCGACAGCCATCCCTTCGGTGGTATCAGCGGACGCCCGCTCGGTAGTTGCCGTCCGTTCGCCAGCCGACGGATCCGAACGATCGTCGGCCTCGCCGGTCGGTTCGGCTGCGCTCGCGTCGGCCGCAACCGCCGCCTCCTCGGGCGCGTCCTCCTCGTCTAGCTCCTCCGCCTTCTCGTCGGCGACGTCTTCGGCCTCCGATCGGAAGCTCCCGAGTTTCTCCTTCAGGTTGTCGAACATGGCCCTACTCGTCCGGCTCTCCCTGCCCGCCCAGGGCGCCCATCTGCTGTTGCATCGCCTGCTGCTGGAGTTGCTGGGCCTGCTGTTCGAGCTGGGTGCTCTCGGCTTCGAGTTCGGAGATCTCTTCGGTTACCTCGTCGATGCGATCGTCGAGGCGGTCGGCCTTGGAATCGAGCGTGTCGACCGCGTCGTCCTGTTCGAATTCGGCCGCGTAGTCGCCGCCGAGCTCGACGATGACCTCGTCGATGTCCTGGACCTCTGCGCGGACGTACGCCCCGCCACCGAGGGGGACCTGCACGATCGAGCCCGATTCGAGGGACTCGACGGCGTCGATCGCCTCGTCGACGGCAGTCTGCTCGTTGCGGATCTCTTCGACGCTCCCCTGTAGCGCCTCGATCTGCTCTTCGATCTGCTGGAGTTCCTGCGAGAGGGCCTGTAGCTCCTGCTGGCTGGAACTCATCGGCGAGTCACCTCACTCGCTGTGACTGGGCTGGACAGTTTCGTCGCGAACGTACGCGCCGCAGTTTCGTTCATGTACTGCGTTCCGGCAGGCAGGCGGAAGAATGTTCCCTTCCGGCTATCGACTGCTGGGGACCGACGGAGCGGGAACGGGATCGTCGAGCCGAGCGATACCGGCCGGTAGACGGCTAGTTGTGGTGTATCGCGGGAAAACGATCGACTGGGTCACTGTGCCGTGTCGCGACCGACCTCACTGCAGGTAGCCCAGGGCGTCCTCGATGCGGCCGAGTTCGGGGCCGGTCGTGTCCTCGCCGACGACGTAGCCGGCGTCGGTGGCGAGTAGGCCGGAGCCGACGAGCGGGGCGCCGTAGTTGATCGTCCCGACGTCGGCGCGCACGTCGAGGACGTCCTCCAGCCGGTCGAGTTCTTCGTCGGTCGACTTCGGGTGACAGAGGACGCCCTCGTTCGTCGCGACGGCGGCGGTGCCGACAGTTCGGACACCGGCGAGGTCGCCGCGCTCGACGGGCACGTCGAGGGTGTCCTCGACGGCCTGGACGGCCTCCCGGGAGAGGTCCGGGTGGACGTAGGCCCCGTGATCGTTCGCGAGGACGACCGTCCCCGCGGCGTTGATCTCGCCCGGCAGCGTCCCGATCGGGACGTCGGTCGCCTCGGCCAGGCGCTCGCGTTCGTACTCGAGAACGCGGTTGCTGACGAGCAGCCCGTTCTCGTTGCCGGTGGCGAGCACACCGACGGTGCCGGAGCCGCTGACGGTCGTCGGGACGGCCGTCACGCCGAGTTCGTCGGCGATGGCCACGACGGTGTCGTCGTCGGCGTCCGGTCGGACGAGCAGGAGGCTGTCCGTCGCACACGCGAAGACGCCGACGTACGCGGAGCCGGCGAAGGAGGCGCGGAGCAAGTTACTCGGCGAACTCGGCTTCGACAACCGGTTCGCCCTCCTCGTCGAAGCGTGCGGCGCGGACGCGAAGCTTCCGCGGCGGGTTCGACCGGCCGTCGGCCCAGATAGCCTCGTTGATCGAGGGGTCGAGGCGGACGGCGTCGGTCTCGACTGCGAAGTGCTTCGCCAGGTGCTCGCGGACGATCTTCATCGCCCGGTCGGCTGCCTCGTGGTTCGGTGCGGCCTTCACGTCGCGGAGCGGGACGGTGACGACGCGCTCCTCGAAATCACTGGCACTCATTATTCGTCGGTGTCGTTACGCCGCCAGTTTCGGCGCTTGGGGTTTCGCTGGACGTCCATGTCGGTCTTGAGCATGACCCACGCAGGGACGCGGCTGTTCTGCTTTTCGAGTTTCGCCAGGCGCTTTTTCTTGCCCTTGGACTTCTTACCCATAGTGCCCGTCTCTTACCCAGCCTCGCTTAAAGGCTTGTCCATCCCGCGTGCGGGCGGAATTCGCGGCCCTGAACGCGTGCTACGGTGAATTGGGCGCTCGGTTTCGAGCACAGGCCCGAGAGTCCCGGCCGAGTCAGTGAGCCCCGGACCACGTCACCGCAGTGTCCGCTCCACGTACCGACAGACGGCCTCCATCGTCTCCGCGGTGAGTCGCGTCGAGTGACGCCAGGTGACGTCGGCATCCGCCGGTCCATCCCCCGCTTCCGGCCCGCGTTCTGGAAGCGCGTCCTGATTGACGCAACCGCGACCGGCCCAGCGCGTGGCGCCGTTCGAGCCCAGCAGGCCATCGGCGAGCAGATGAATCGGTCCACGGTCGTCCGCCCCACCGCCGGCGTAGGTGGTCGCCATCGGTGAGATTTCACGAACGGCTGGTTCCGGCTCGCGGATGGTCCCGAGGTCGTGGTCACACCGACTGTCGCCCACCGCCGCGGCGTCGGCCGGCGAGAGGTAGGTGTGGAGGACCTCGTGGATCGCCACGTTCCGCGTCACTGCACGGCCGTCCCAGCCTTCTGTCGCGCCGACGTTCGCGATCGCCAGCCCGGCGGAGTGGTCGCCGCGACCCACACGGCCGTCGCCGGGCACCGTCCGCCCGTAGCCGATCCGATAGTCGAACGGCCCCCACCAGCACAGCAGGTGACATTGCAGTTCGTCCAGCCCCACGCCGATCACCTCCCGGAAGCCGTCGTAGACCCGCTCGACGGCCGTTGCGGTGTCGAGCGGCGACGCTGTTGCGAACGGAGAACCGAGCGACTGCCCGCGGTCGACGGCGACGTCGAGCCAGTCGCGACCCGTCTCGTGCGCGTACGTCTCGATCTGTCCGAGGGCGTCCGCGACGGCCGCCACCGCCGCCTCGTGGATGCTCGTCCAGTCGGTTCGAACGGCATCCAGGCCGTCTCGAAGGCGGGCGTACAGTGGCGTCGGACCCGGAGAGACGATCACCTGCAGTGTGGCATCGCTACCGGCGGTCGTGATGGAACCAGCGACGGGCGCACACACCCCGGTCGTGGCCAGCGCTGCACCGAGGACGGCCCGCCGTGAACACACCCGCGTCCGCCCTGCAGTATCCGCCGCTGGGGGAGCTCGCTCAGCGTCGGCAATCCGACCAGCCGCTGGATCGCCGTCGTCGTCCGATTCGAGACTCACCGCGACCCACCCGGTCGACGGCGCCGGGCCGGTGTCGAGATCGCCATGCGCACCGCTTCACGCCGGCGAGTCGCATTATCCTCCCGGCTGTACGCCTGCGCTTCCCTGTAATCGGGGCCACTACCGTCGGATTACGTGACCGGTTCGAACTCGGTCGACGGACGAAACGCCGGTTCGGCTGGCACCAGTGCGATCGAGTTCGGCCACCCGGTCGGACAGCTATCCGAGTGATATCGTCGTAACGGTCTCGTACACTGGCCCGTCGGGACCGAGCGTACTCTCCGTGAGACGAACCGCCTCGATCGTCGTCTCGCCGACCACGGGGCCACGCTCGCCCGGGTACTGTGCTGCCAGAGCGTCTGATTCGATCGGCTCCCAGTCGGTGACCAGGTCTTGGACGAGTTCCTTCCCGCCGGCGTGTTCCATCCGGGCGAGGGTGACGTGCGGGGTGAAGTCGTGTGATTCGGGGTCGAATCCGAGGGCGGTCGTCCGCGTCTCGATCGCTTCGTGGAGGTGCGTGAGTTCCTCGCCGCCCTCGATCACACCCAGCCAGAGCACGGAGATGTACGACAGGTCCGGAAAGACGCCGAGTCCGCCGTAGGTGACCGGAAACGGCGTGACGCCCGACTCGTCGACGGCGGTCTCGAGCGCCGCTTCGAGCTCGGGAACGCGGTCCGAATCGACCTCGCCGAGGAACTTCAGCGTGATGTGGGCCTGTTCGGGGTCGGTGAACGACAGGCCCGACGCGTCGGCGAAGGCGCCCTGCACGTCGGCGACCGCCGGGGCGAGCGCGTCGGGGAGGTCGACGCTGACGAACAGTCGCATATACCAGGATTCGAGGCGCGTGTCCTTGAATCGTGCGCGGACGGGAGTGACGGTCCAGGAGTGGACAAAGGGACGTTCCAGAAGTGGACAAAGGGAAGTGCGCAGGTCTTAACCCGTCCGGGCGACTACGTTTTGCCATGACAGACGACGCGGGCGACGACCGGCACCGCTTCTCCGAGGGCGCCGGCTTCGACGATCCCTACGACGAGTTCGACCTCGACCCGCCGGAGCTCGACGTCGATCCGGGGAAGGTCGACCCCGTCGACTCGCGAGCGATCGCGGACCTGCTCGACGAGCGCCAGCTGACGAACGAGGACATCGAGGCCGAGGAGGTCCTCGACGTCGGCCTCAACTATATGCAGATCAACCGGTTCGAGCAGGCGACCGAGACGTTCGAACGCGCGGCTCGCTTCACCGAGGACGACCGGCTCGCCCAGGAGGCCTGGACGAACAAGGGCGTTGCCCACGCCGAGTTAGAGGAGTGGGACGAGGCCATCGGCGCCTACCGCGAGGCGTTGAACATCGTCGAGCAAACCGAGATCGAGACGACCGAGGACGAGACGTCGAACACCCGGTCGGCGAGTGAACACGCCGCCACCGCCGAGAGCAACCTCGCGTTCGCCCTCTGGGAGTACGGTGAGACGGCACAGGCACTCGAACACGCCGAGCGCGCCGTCGAGCGTGACCCTCGCTTCGGTGAAGGGTGGTACAACCGCGCGTTCTTCCTGCAAGAGCGTGGCCTCTCGGATGAGGCGCTTCGGTGCATCGACAACGCCATCCGCCTCGGCATGCGCAGCTCGCAGGTGCTAGAGGAGAAGGCGCGAATCCTCGAAGACCTCGGCGAGCACGAGGAGGCCGAACGGGTCGCCGACGAGGCCGAAGAGCGTCGGGAGGAAGCCGAACAGCAGCTGATAGACGACCAGCAGGAGACCCGCCTCGACGAATGACGGGCGAGAACGGGGCAACGAGCGAGGACGGCGCCGACACGCCCGTCGTCTGCACCAAACGCGAGACGCCCGAGGGGACGCTGGTGGCCGTCTGCGACGCGGATATCCTCGGCGAGACGTTCGAAGACGGCGCCGTCTCGCTCACCGTCACCGAAGACTTCTACGGGACGGAGCCGGTGGAGCCGGCGGCCGCCCGCGACGCGCTCGTCCGGGCAGACGTGGCCAACATCGTCGGACACGAGGCCGTCGAGCTGGCCATCGAGGTCGGGATCGTCGACGAGGCGAACGTGCTGGACGTGGGCGCGACCGTCCACGCCCAGTCGGTGCGAATGTAGCGTCGGGACGGAGAAGCCCCCGGCCACGGGCCAGCAATGGGCCTGCGCTGTCGCTGCTGGCACCCGTTCTGCAGCCCATCTGCCGGCAAACGTACCGCACTGGGAAACCCTTATGCGCGACGCGCGGGAACCCCGAGGTACGCTATGACCGTCACGCTCAAGGACTTCTACGCGGACTGGTGTGGCCCCTGCAAGACCCAGGACCCGATCTTAGAGGAGATCGAAGACGACTGGGACGGCGGATTCGAAGTCGAGAAGGTAAACGTCGACGAGGCCCAGGACGTCGCGAACGAGTATCAGGTGCGCTCGCTCCCGACGCTCGTGATCGAGAACGACGACGGCATCGTCGAGCGCTTCGTCGGCGTCACCCAGCGTGAGGACATCGAGGACGCGCTGGAATCCGCCGGCGCGTAGACTGACCGACCTGACGATCGATTTTCGGTTTCTGCGCTAGCGACGAGCGACGGAGGTATCTCGAAGCGAGCGAGGCGGCTGTGAAACCAGTTTCGCGGCCGCGGCGATGCCGTCGTCGTTCTCGAAGTCGTGATCGAGGATCGTCGCCGGACCTAGATCCACTTCACGCCGACGTCGTGCATGCCGTCGTTGTGTTTGGCGACGTTGATGACCAGCGGGGTGACGCTCTCGACCTCCGCCGCGTTCGCGAGCGGGCCGGCGTCTAACGCGCGCAGTCCCTCGATCTCCTCGGCGAGCTGGCGCACCGTTCCCTTCGCGTCCGCGTCGTCGGCGACGACGAGCGTGTCGAGGTCGAACTCGGTCGAGAGGTCGGCGAGTTTGCCGGCGGCGAGATTGTGGAAGGCACCGACGACCGGGACATCGTCGGGGGCGCGCTGGGCGACCAGCTCCGTCACGCTGCCCGTCCCCGGTGGGTGGTAGTGCATCCCGTCCTCGTCGCCTTTCATGCCCACCGCGGGCGTGACGAGGATCGTGTCCGAATCGAGCTGGTCGGCGACGGCCTCGACGGTGTCGCCCGCGTAGTACGGTGGGACCGAGAGGATCACGACATCGGCCCGGTCGGCCGCCATCTCGTTGGCGAAGCCCTTCAGGTCGCCGGACGCACCGGCGTCGGCCAGGCGCTCCTCGTAGCTCTCGACCGCGTCGCGCGCCTTCTCCGGGTCGCGCGAGCCGATCAGAACCTCGTGTTCCGTATCCCGCGCGAAGCGAAGCGCGAGTCCCTCCCCGATGTCGCCCGTCCCGCCGAGTAGTGCGAGTCGCATACCTCCGCATCCGGGCGGCCACCGGATAAATCGATTGGAGCGGGCCAGCCGTGCCGTGGTCGGTGTCGGGCCTGAACGGACGACGACACTGTCGGTCAGACCGTGTCCTCCTCGTCCGGATTCAGCGCCGCCCCCAGTTCGGCGTCGTCGGCGTCACGCACCTCGATCGCCCGGATGCGCTGGGAGAGGCGGGTCGCGAGCGCGTCGGCCGTCTCGGTATCGATCGCGTCGCGCTCGCGGGCCGATTCGAGCGCCGCAGCCGCCGAGCGGAGGTGGGACACGGCCTCGTCGGTCGGGAGGTCCGCGGCACGGTCGAGGGCGTCCTCGACAGTCGTGGTGCAGGAGTCGAGACTAGCACTCTCAGTGCATATGGCTCTCGTATTACCCCACGACCCCGAATACCGGCTACCCACTATTGGCGTCGCCATCTCCATCCGCTTTGTCGCAAAACTAGAACGGCGAACGAAGTGTTCGATTCAATTATGATTGTAGCTATAGATTACATTAGAGAGCAATCCCGGCCCGAGGCGATAGTCGTGGACGGTATTTTCCTCAATATGTTAATAAGTATTGCTCACGCCGATATCTCGACGTGAGAGACGACAGTCACTGAATTAGACCCGTCTAAACTATCCTTTTGATAGCAACTACTATATCATTTGCCCCCTGCAGTCTAGCCGAAGATGGACGACACGACACAGTCGAAGACGACGTACAGTTTCTCACGCAGAAGGGCCATTACTGCGGGTACAGGACTTTTCGCCACCGGCCTCGCCGGGTGTATAGGTGGTTTCAGTAGCAACAAAGACGCGAGTGTAGAGGGCCCCGTCGCCGTCGCTTCGTTCTTCAGCTTCTATGACTTCGCCCGAAAGGTCGCAAACGGAACTCCTGTCGAAGTGCGAAACCTGATTCCAACCGGGCTCCACGGCCACGGCTGGGAACCGGACGCGAGTATCACCAGGGATATCATCGAAGCCGATGCGTTCATCCACGTCGGCTCAGACTTCCAGCCCTGGGCCGACCGGGCAATCCAGACGCTCAAAGACGACAACGTCGACACCCAACTCATCAACGTCCGGGAGGGAATCGGACTGGTCGACCTCGCCGCCAGCCTCGACCCCGATGAAGAAGGTGTCGGCGAGGGTCGAGGGAAGGACCCCCACTTCTGGCTCGATCCCGACCGCGCGAAGCAGTCCGTCGACAACATTACCGATGGGCTCGTCGAACTCGCACCGGACCACGAATCGACGTTCCGGGAGAACGCCTCGACCTACAAGACCGACGTCCTCGAACAGATCGATCAGGATTACCAGGCAATCTTCGACGCCGCCGAACGCGATGTCGTCCAACTCGCCGCTCACAACGCGTTCCAGTACATCGGCGTCAAGTACGACATCCAAATGCGCCCACTCGTCGTGAACCTCGCTGCCAGCGGCAATGTCAAGCCTTCCGACATCACGGAAGCCAAGCGCGTCATCGACGAGAACGATATCAAGTACATCGGTGCCGCGGTGTTCGAGACGCGCAGGCCTGCACAACAACTCGTCGCCGAGACGGCGGTCGAGGCATACTATCCCGTGACGCCGTACGCTGGCGTTCGGGAGGACTGGGTTGAGAACAACTGGGGGTACGAGGAAATCGCTTACAACATCAATATGCCCACGTTCGAGGTCGTGCTCGGCAACAAACAGCCCGAAGAAGTCGGGCCCGATGGCTGGGCCGACGAGTGGATGAGCTTCGAGTGAACTTCCAATGAGCACACAAACCCCTGCGAGTACCACGAGTTCGGGGACGGCAAGCAGCACTGAGTCGGTCATCGAACTATCCGGGATCGACTTCGGATACACGTCTACCCCGGTCGTCGAGGATATCTCGCTTCGGATCGACCCTGGCGAGTACGTTGCGGTCGTCGGTCCGAACGGGTCGGGGAAATCGACGCTGATGAAGTTGATGTTGGGGTTGCTTCGACCGGACGAGGGAGACGCCAGACTATTCGGCGAACCCTCGCGTCAGTTCGACGATGGCGAGCGGATCGGCTACGTCGCCCAGCACGCCAGCGCCTCGAAAGAGATGCCGATCACCGTCCGAGAAGTCGTAAAGATGGGTCGGTTTCCACACGTCGGCTTCGACCGACTGATCGACGACGACCAGACGGTCATCGACGCAGTACGCGAGGACCCGCTCTGCACCTCCAGAGGAGCCCTTGACGCCGTCTTCGGTCGCCTCTCCAGCGAGGACTGGGACATCGTCGACCGGGCGCTCGACACCGTCGGCATGACGGCCTTCGCCAATCGTCGTGTGACACAGTTGTCTGGCGGCCAGCGCCAGCGGGCGTTCATCGCCCGTGCGCTCGCCAGCGAGGCCGACCTGCTCGTCCTCGACGAACCGACCGTTGGTGTCGACATTGAATCGGTCGAGGCGTTCTACGACCTCCTAGATGCACTGAACCGGGACGGTATCACGGTTCTACTCATCGAGCACGACCTGGGCGCAGTCACCGAACACGCCGAACGCGTCATCTGTCTCAACCGGGAGATATACTTCGACGGGTCGGCCAGCGAGTTCGTCGAGAGTGACGCCCTGGCTCGCGCCTTTGGCACCACAGCGAACCTGTTAGGTGGTTCTCGATGACGTACCAACCCACCCTACTACTGCAAGCGGGACCCTTGAGCCCCGTGTTCGAACCACTGTACTGGTTCCTGCAACTCTGGTCGGGCTTCATGTCCTGGGTGGCTGGGATGACTGGACTAGAACTTCTCCAGTACAGCTTCATGCACCGGGCGATCCTCGTCGGACTCTGTATCGGGGTGATGGCACCCTTGATCGGGACCTTCCTCGTTCATCGGCAGTTGGCACTGATCGGTGACGCGCTCGCCCACACCGGGTTTGCGGGCGTCGCCGTGGGATTATTCGTCAACGCCGTCTTCGAACTCGGGGTCTCGCCGTACCTGACGGCAGTCGTGGTTTCGATGATCGCTGCGCTGTTCATCGAGCTGATATCGGAGGCGACAGATGCCTACAACGACGTTTCGATGGCTATCGTGCTCTCGACGGGCTTCGCGTTGGGGACGACACTGATCAGCATCAACGCCGGTGGGCTTTCCGTTGGGGTAAACCAGTACCTCTTCGGGAACCTCGCCACAGTCTCGCAGGATAGTGCTGCGATACTCCTACTACTATTCGGCATTATCATCGGCGTGGTTGCGCTCACGCACAATCAATTGCTGTACGTCACCTTCGACGAGACGGCAGCAGCAGTGTCTGGGCTCTCGGTCAGTTGGTACAATCGCATCATGGTGTTGCTGACAGCGATGGTCGTGGTCGGCGCAATGCAGATTATGGGGGTCATCCTCGTAGCTGCGATGCTCGTCGTGCCCGTCGCTGGCGCATCACAGATCTCTCGGAGCTTCAACGAATCGATACTCGTGTCGGTCGTACTCGCCGAGTTAGCCGTCATCCTCGGCATCGGTGTCTCGTACTATGCCGAGGCGACTGCCGGAGGCGTGATCGTTCTCCTCGCAGTCGCGATCTACGTCGTCGCTGTGGTGCTCGGAAAACTCCAGACGGCCCTCGGTGAGGAGGACAGCCCCGAGATGGGAAGCATCGACATGGGCGAAGCCAAACCGAGTGACGACTGATGACCCCTTCCACAACGAGCCTGTGCGGTAACCCGTGAGATAAGCATTCAATCAGACTAGACAAAATGAGTTTATCAGATTCAGACACCCCAAACACGCCCGAGTCGTTGCCAGCGATCACGCCGAAGATGGAAGACTATCTCCGGCACATCTACCGTCTCGAACAGGAAGCCGACGGCCGGGTGTCCAACTCAGAGATTGCAGAGCAACTCGGTGTTACCCGAGCATCAGTAACGAGTATGCTCAGTACGCTCTCGAAGCAGGGGTTAATCGACCGAGAACGGTATCGCCCCATTCGTCTCACGACCGAAGGCAAGAAAATCGCACTACGAGTGGTCCGCAAACACCGACTTGCCGAGACGATGCTTACGGAGTTGTTCGATTACGCGATCAGTGAAGTCGACGCCGAGGCCGATATCTTGGAGCATCACCTCAGTAATCGGCTCTGTCGGAAAATCGAACGGAAGCTCGACATGCCAGAAACCGACCCGCACGGCGATCCTATCCCCGACAGTAACCTTGACCTCCCTCAATCAGCGGACGTCACCTCGCTAGTCGACGTTGATAAGTCTGTAAGTGTAGAAGTTACGCGGATATTGACGCAGGATGACGAGGTTCTGGAGCATCTCGTTTCGGTTGGGCTGGAACCGACAGAACGTATTCGCCTCGTCGAAACCACGCCAATTGGGATGGTGGTTCTTGCTATCGGGGACACCGGTGAACAGACGAGTGTCCCACAGAGTCTGGCCTCACAGATACTGGTTACACCGCTGGATGATCCATAACCCACAGAAATAGCATAATAGTGGACATAAGCATCGTAGCGCACCGTATTTCACGGATTTTCACGGTAACGATACGCCGAACGGCCGGAGGACGACTCGACACCGCTGTACGACCGAAGTTCACTTGCTGGGCTGGAGTCGGACACCGGATCGTCTCACAGGGATGGATCAATCGCGATGCGTACACCGGAGTTGAGCAGTTCGTCTGATCACTTCCGCTAGTTTAGTTCAAATTCAACGGACTCGATTACAACATAGGATAGACCAGCCTCGGAACGGAGAATTTCTTTCATATATTCGCCTCGAGGAAGGTGACGGGTGAAACCACACATCACAGACCCGCTAAACCCGTTGTGAACTCGACATCCATCGTAGCGACGGTGTCGGGCGTACGAGGCTGCTTCCGCCCCTGCAGGCAGATGAGTGGCCAGCGATTACCGGTGTGACTGACGACTCGCTTGGTTCAGGATAGCAATCGGTCCACGGTCCCGCTGAACCCCACCCACAGCGCGGCGAGCTGGGCGGCGACGGCGACGAGGCCCGTCTCGACCGGGCCGAGAAGCCGACCGGGGGCGACCTGTGACGCGATCACCGACCCACCGACGAGAAGCACGATGGACGCGATCGCCGCGTGTGCGACGTGTCGCGGCTCGATACCGAGTCGCTCGCCACCGCCGTAGACGAGCCACCCCGCGAGGACGATCGCGAGTCCGAGCACGATCGCCGACGCACCGAAGTAGTCGAACCCGAACGCCGCGAGCGCCACTCTGGTCGGGAGCAAGGCGAACGGGACGGACAGGAAGACGAGCCAGCCGAATCGACCGGCGGCAGACGGATCCGCGTCGAATCGGTCGTAGCCGCCGTTGACGAGCCAGCCCGTGACGAGCGTCGAGACGCCGAGGACGACCGGGATCAGAACCCAGTTTGCGACCCCCGTCAGATCGACGACACCGCTGGTTGCCAGCAGCTCGAGGCCGAGGAAGGCGACGACCGCGAGCAGGGCGAACACGACGACGAACGTCCGAACGGTCTGCGCGACGGCTACCCGAGTGGAGCCAGCCCCCGACACGTCATGCTGGTCGGCCATACCCAAGTATTGTTTCCCCAGGTCGATAAATTATCCGACTGCCAAGAGAGGATAGAATCGGCGACGGGACGAGAACGCACCGAGACACGTATATCTCGCCCAGACGCAACTGGCGGTCAGTCTCGCTCGTGGTCGGTACGGTCACCGGTCGCCTCGTGCTCCGCGGCAGCGAGTCCGTCCGTCGCCGGCCCCTCGATGAGTCGCCCATCTGGGTCGAATCTGGACCCGTGACAGGGACAATCCCAGGTTGCCTCGCCGTCGTTCCAGTCGACCACGCAGTAGGCGTGCGAGCAGATGGCCGAGACGGCGTGCAACTTACCATCCTGGTCACGGGAGACGGCGATCGGCCGGCCGTCGCGACGAACGACGCGTCCCTCGCCGGGTTCGACGGCGACGGTTCCCGGCCCGAAGAGCGTCCGCAGCCAGTCGGTGGCGAACTGCCCGGCGACGTCCGCGTTCTCGGTCGCCAGTTGCCCGATCGAAGCGACTGGCGTGAACCGTCGCGGGTCGTACAGCGACGCGATCGGCGGTTCCTCGCCGTCGTGCAACTGTGCCAGGAGTCGCCCAGCCACCGTCCCGCCCGTCATCCCCCAGCCGCCGAAGCCGGTGGCCAGGGAGACGTTTCGCGCACCCGGCCCGGCAGGTCCGACGAGCGGAACGCGATCCGCGGCGACGTAGTCCTGCGTGGACCAGCGGTAGGCGACTTCGCGTACGGCGAATCGGTCCGCGGCCCACTCGACGAGGCGGCGGTAGCGCTCGCGCGTGGGGCCACCCTGGCCGGTCTTGTGGTTCTCGCCGACGACGAGGACGAGTGGTCCAGCAGTAGCGGCAGTCTCGTCGCCACCCGCCGTTCCAGTGCCACCCGATCGGGTTCCGGCATGTGCTCGCACCGATCGGTACGGCCGGCTCCCCTCCGCCGGCCGGTAGTACAGCCCCTCAGGCGCCTCCCCGTCGATCCGGATCGCCAGCACGTACGAGCGCTTCGGCGCCAGCCGGGCGAACAATCCGAGCCGATCGAGGAGCGGAAACCCCGTCGCGAGGACGACCCGATCGGCCGTGACCGTCCCGCGGGCGGTCTCGACGCTGGGCGTGCGACCGGGCTCGACAGCCGTCACGCGTGTCTCTTCGTGAACGGCGACAGAACCGAAGCTCGCGTCGCCGCCGGTCGGGGCAACCGAGTCGCTACCGTCACCGGTCGAGGTCGACGAGGCGCCACTGCCACCAGTCGAGGCTGCTGCGTCGCCTCCACTGCCGGTCGACGCAGCGGGATCGTCACCGCTGATCGAACCACTCGCCTCGAAGTCCCCGTCTACAAGCCCCTCGGCCAGCGCGAGGAGGTACCGTCGCGGGTCGAGACAGGCCTGATCGTCGACCCTGACGCCACAGTCGGCCGACTCGAACGGTGGGACGGAAGTGACGAACGACGCGGGCAACCCGGCAGCCGCCTCGGCGTCGGCCTCGCGCTCGATCGCCCCACGATCGTCGCCGTAGACGTACGCCGGACACCGGCGAAAGCCACAGTCGTCGGCGATATCCAGCGCCGCGACCCGCTCGGCGACCGTCTCGATCGCCGCCTGGTTCGCGCTGGCGTACTGGCGGGCGCGGGTCCCGCCGAACGAGTCGCGCAGGTCGTCGTAGAGCAGCCCGTGCTGACTGGTGACCTTCGCCGTCGACCGTCCGGTGACGCCGCCGGCGACCCGATCACGCTCGAGCACGACGACGTCGTAGCCACGATCGGCGAGTTCGGCCGCGGTCGAGAGGCCAGCGATACCCGCCCCGACGATCACGACGTCGGCCGTCTCGTCGCCAGCGAGCGGATCGAACCGGGGAACATCGTCGGTGCGTACCAGCCAGGGGGAGGTGTGGGTCCCAGGGAGCGATCCCGGACCGGATGCGAGGTCGGCCATCGGTTCGCGTCGCTACCACGGACGAGCGGGTAAAACCGCGGTGTGAATTGGGCCCGAACTGCCGGATGGCACATCGAACGTGTCGCTCGGCCCCGAGCGGGCCCGCGCCGACGGTCAGGACGTCGGTTCGATCAGCCGCCCGCCCAGGAGCCGTGCCTCCGAGTGCGTCAGCTCCACCGAGATCGCCTGTGTCGTAGACTCCGGGCCGTCGGCCTCCAGCGTGAGCGTGATCGTCTCGCCCGTGTCGACGCCGGCCGAGACCGACGCGTCCGTTCGCTCCGACGACTCGACCAGTTCACCGTCGATGTGTTCGAGGATCCGCGACAAATTGACACTCATTGGATGGCATGCGCTTCGACGGAGCCGACCAAAACCATCAGCCAACCGGAGTGAAAGTGAACGTGTGGGGAAAACCGCTCCGGCGTCCCGTCACCGCCGACCCCTTACTCGAGCAGGTCGGGGACGTCGTTGACCGACTCACAGACGGCGACCGCGCCCGCCTGGGCAAATTTGTTCCGGCCGGACTCGCCCGAGAGCCCGCCGGAGAGGACGCCGACGCCGTGATAGATGCGGTGTGGATCCGCGTCGGCCGCGTTGGTCGCGGTGCGGACGTCGTCGAGCGTGTCGCCGACGAAGACAACCGTCTCGGCCTCGAGGCGCTCGGCCAGCGTCGTCAGCGCGTCCGGCTCGGGCTTGCTCGCGTCCCAGTCGTCCATCGTGAACCGGTGGTCGGCCGGAAGGTCGTCGAGTCCCGCCCGCCCGAGGGCGATCTGGGCCTCCGCCTCCGGCCGGCCGGTGAGGATGCCCAGGTCGACGTTCGTCGTGAGCCACTCGCGCGTCTCGTCGGTGATGATGACGGGTTCGTCGTGGATGAACCCGCGGAGCGCGTCGGGACCGACAGCGTCGGCTGACTCACCATCGGGAGCGGCCGTCGATTCGGTCCCGCGCTCGGTCCTGACCGTGCCGTCGACGTTTCGAGCGAGGTCGACGTCCGTCGCGCCCGGCCGGTCCGGGACGTCCGGTTCGCCGCCCTCGATCGATCGGTAGAGGTCCGCACCCAGGTACAGTCCCTGGAATACCTCGCGGAGCCGGTCGCGATCCCAGCGAGAGACGACGCGTTCGAGTGCCGTCGCGTCGAGTGCGTCCGAGACGACCGACTCCGCCGCGTCGAGGCCGCCGCCACGGTCGGCGATAGCGTCGGTGTAGGTCGCGATCGAGGCGTCGTAGCCCTCGCCCGAGGCCAAGACGTACAGCGCGACCGCGTCGGTCACGTCCCAGTCGTTGTTGAACCCGCCGGCATCTTTGAACGCCTGGACGGCCGCCCGGTCGATCGTTCGGCCGTAGCAGCGCTCGACGGACTCGACGATGGCCCGTCGATAGGAGTCGGCCACGTCGACGAGGACGCCGTCGACGTCGAGGACGACGGCGTCGGCTTCGAGAACGTCGGTCATGGTCGCCAGTGGGTGGGGCAGTGAATAAAGGTCGGCGGTTCGTCGGTCGACGGCGGCAATCGACGAACCGAGCAGAAGTTCGTCGGTTGACGGCGGCAAGCGACAAACCGGGCAGAAGTCCGTCGGTCGACGACGGACGATTTCCGCCAGCCGTCGGGTAGCGGTCGCACTCACCCGTCGCCCGGGCCCGAAAGGGAGGCGACGAACAGCGCCCCGACCGGCAGCGACTCGCGTGCGACGGGGAGCTGTGGCTGATCGCCACCGAGCGTGGTGAACAGGAAGTCCGCGCCCACGTCGGTGGCGACCTCGGCCACGGGCCGGTGTAGTTCGGGCGGCAGGTTCAGCGCGTAGATCGCGTCGGCACCGTCGTAGACGGTCGGGGCGGGCGCCAACACGTCGTCGCGAACGAAGTCGACGGGATCGGGGACCGAGCGGGCGTGAACGTCCGTCGCGGTGACGGCGACGCCACGGTCGGCCAGCGAGGCGGCGACCGCCGTCCGACGGCCGATCCCCACCTCGACGACTCGCTCGTAGGTGGACAGGCGGTCGACCAGCGCGTCGTCGAGCGGTGTGGATCGAGTCACGGCGGGACGTTTATGCCGGGTGCAGTCTTAGCCGTTGTCATGCACGTCGACATCGTTCCGGTCGGCGAGGTGTCCGCGCGGGTCAAGCGGGAGGCCTCATCGGCGTTGCGCTCGGTGTACGACTGCGACGTCACGATCGGTGACGGGCAGTCGATTCCTACTGGCGCATACGACTCCGGCCGGAGCCAGTACAGCGCGGAAAGCTTCATCCAGTTGGCCGAGCGCGTCGGCCGCGGCGACAAGAACATCGCCATCACGCCCCAGGACATCTTCTACCGGCGACGAAACTACGTCTTCGGCCTCGCCTATCTCGACGGCAGCGGGAGCGTCGTCTCGACCTATCGGCTCCAGACCAGCTCCGACGGCGGCTTCTCGAACAAGAGCGCGAGCGACATCGTCGACGATCGCATCCGCAAGGAAGTCGTCCACGAGATCGGTCACACCTACGGACTCGAACACTGCAACAACAACCGCTGCGTGATGAACTTCTCCCGGACGGTACAGAAAGTCGATATCAAAGAAGAGAACCTCTGTGGCAGCTGCCAGCGTCGGCTCGGATAACCGTTGTGGGGCCGTTCGACGACGACTGCCGTCGCGACGGTCCGAGACCCGCAGCGTGCAACTCCACACCGGTCGCGACGAGAATCGCACCGGACGATCCGAACGTTCTTTATTGACGGTTCGTATCTGTCAGTATAGTATGATCCACTGGAGTCGCTGCACTGGAATCGGTGACAGGGCCACGCCACCGCTTCGAAGCGGCGAGTCGACACAGTCGGCCAGGGGAGGGGCGGCGCCATGACGGTGTCCGTCGCGGCCCGGATCACCCGCACGGAGGTCCGACGAAGCCTCCGGGCGGTCGCCGGGAATCGAACGAAGGTCGCGATCATGGCGCTCGTCCTGTTGTTCGTCTTCGGGCCGTTCACGGCGGTCGGCCTGTTCTTCCTCCCAGAGGCCGGCGAACGAGTCGCCGCCGGCGCCCTCTCCGAGGTTGGCGGCGTGTCCGTCAGTGAGATCGTCACGGGCGCGACCGCTCTCGTCTGGCTCGGGCTGACGCTCACCGCCACCGGCCGGACCGCCACGTCTCGGGGCGACGTCGACGAGCCGGCGTGCCTCCTGATCTCGACGTCGACGCGGTCCGTCGCCGCCGGGCTGATCGGGACGGAACTCGCGCTGTATGCACTCACACTCCTCCCGTTCGTGGCCCTCTTTGCGGGCGCGTTCGCCTACGGCGCCGGCTCGGTCGTGCCGCTGGCCGTCGCCCTCGGCGTGGTCGCGCTGTTGCTCGTCACGTCGATCCCCGTCGGCTTCGTCGTCGGCCTCGCGATCAGACACCTGCTGACGACGTACGAGCCGGTAGCACGGTTCAAACGGGCGCTGTTCGTCCTCTTCTGGGTCGGCTACCTCGGCGTGGTCATGACCGAGTGGTTCAACCGAATCGTCGCGGCCCTCTTCGAGCGACTCGCGAACAGTCCGTTCGGCTGGCCCGGTGAACTCCTCCTGTTCGCCGTTCCCGGGCAGGCCCCACGGCCCCTCGCACTCGTCGGGACGGCGCTCGTCGTCGGGATCGGCCTCCCGCTCGTGTTGGTCGCCAGTACGGCCATGGCGACGCGCCACTGGTTCGCAGACGAGGCAGGCGCTGACGAGTCGACGAGCGACGTCAGCTCCTCGAACCGGCTCGACGCGCTGCTCTCCGGCGTCGGCGACCGAGCGCTCCGAACGGTCGCGGTCACGACCCTCCGACGAGCGAAACGAGCGCCGATCAAGCTGCTCTACGTGGTCTACCCGCTGTTCGGCTTCCTGGCGTTCATCCAGCAGATCATCGAGACCGGGACCGTGAGCCCGTTCATCGCGGTCGTCCTGTGTGGCTACGTGGTCTGGGCCAGTGGCGCGCTCCTGACGCTCAACGTCATCGGCGACCACGGCCGCTCGCTCCCGACGCTGCTCACCACGACCGTCTCCGGTCGGCAGGCGGTCGGCGGCACGATCGTCGCCGCGGTCCTCGTGACCGCCCCGCTCGCCCTCGTCCTGAGCGGCGGGCTCGGGCTGGCGAGTCCCCTCCCGCCGCGCGAGACAGCCTTCCTCGTCGCCGCGACCGTCTTCGGGGCCGTCGCGACCCCAGCCGTCGCGACCGGTATCGGCGCGCTGTTCCCCCGGTTCGGGAGCGTCCGCGTCTCGAGCAATCGCGAGGCCGTGATGCCCTCGAAGAGCGCGTTCGTCACCTACACGCTGGTACTGCTGATGCCGATAGTCGCTGCACTCATTCTGTACACAGACAGCGCCGCAGCCGTCGCCGGCATCGTCTCCATGCTCGTCTCGCTCGCGCCGATGCTGGACGTGACGATTAGCGCCGGGGTCGTCACGGCGATTGCGTGGCTCACCGTCGCGCTCGGCGTGAGTTCGCCCGTCCTCTCGTTCGGCTACGCCGCCCACACGTTCGATCGCTTCACGCTCGAGTGATCGAATACAGGCAGTTTCGCAGGCGCAGTGTTCGAAGGCCTGCCGACACTCGAAGGGCAACTGTCTCACGAAACGTCGCCGACCACACGGGACACAGGGGGCCAGTAACAGTGCAACGGCCCAGGAGGGAGCTGTGGCACGGTCGATAACTGAGACGCTAGCCACGCCACGGCGATTGGGTATCAGCCACGCCCGACAGGAGAATTCCTGGGCGGCAATCGGTTCACTTACTCGGCTCTTGGGGCGGCTTCTTCGGGATCTTGCGTGATCTCGAGGAACGCGTCTTCGAGCGTTCCACCCGCACCGGCCTCGGCCTCGGCGGCCAATTTGTCAGGGTGGCCCTCGGCGACGAGTTCGCCGCCGTGGATGACGCCGACCTCGTCCGCGAGTTCGGCGACGACCGGGAGGATGTGCGTCGAGAGGAAGATCGTCATCTCCTGGTCGGCGAGTTCGGCGATCGTGTCGCGCATCGTCCGCGCTGCGCGCGGGTCGAGCCCGCTCGTCGGTTCGTCGAGGAAGGCGACGGCCGGCCGGTGGAGGACGGCCTGAATGACGCCGACCTTCTGGCGCATCCCCTTCGAGTAGTCGGCGATACGCTTGTCGGCGTCCTCGTCCAGATCGAATCGCTCCAGCATTCGCTCGATCCGGTCGGTCGCCTCGTCGGTTGGCAGTTCCCGGAGCCCGGCGACGTACTCCAGTTGTTCGCGTCCGGAGAGTTCCTCGTACAGCGGCGGTTCCTCCGGCAGGTAGCCGATGTGCGGCGTGACTGATTCGCGGTCGGTGATCGGATTCCCCGCGACGTGGGCGGTGCCGGACGTGGGTCTGACGAGCGTCGTCAGCATCTTCATCGTGGTCGTCTTGCCGGCGCCGTTCGGTCCGAGGAAGCCGTAGACCGTCCCGGCGTCGATCGTCGTCGTCACGTCGGAGACGGCGGTCGTGTCGTCGTAGCGCTTCGTCAGGCCCGTCATCTCGATCGCCGGCGTCTCCGTTCCCATACCAACCGCTACGAGTTGCCTGTCAAAAGGTATTTTGTTTCCAAGGGATCGACTCCGAGGGCACTATAGTGCGTTCGGCTGACTGTCCCGTCGAGGCACACGCTTATTCGGCTGGCGCCCGTACGGCTCGTATGGTTCGAGACGCACTCACACTGGCACTTTCCCGGGCTCGATTCGCGGCGATGGGCGCGGCGATCGGCGGTGGCCTCGGCGGCCTGCTCAGTCGGAACGCGGCGAGTTCCGGCGCCGCCATCGGGGCCCTGATCGGCGCGTTCGTCGGCGAGAGTCGCATCGGGACGAAGAGTCGGATCGAGGAGTGGCGCGAACGCGGGAGTGAACGCGTCGAGGCGGTCCGCAGCGGAGAATCGGAGTAAGCGCGTCGAGCGACGGTCAGTTTTTGCGGCGACGGACTCAGGGCGCGTAGTAGTACTCGCCCTCGCGCTTTTGCTCACGATCCAGCTGCGAGTCAGGCTTGTTGATCCGCGGGCGCGAGGTCCGTTCGTCCCGGCGGAACGTGATCTCCAAGTTCGAGAGGAAGTCGTTCATGCCGCCGCGCATGGATTGTGGCGTGCCAGCGTGGCCGGCGACGGCAGGTTCGCCGTCGAAGACCATCAGGCGGTCGGCCAGCAGGTCGATCATGTAGATGTCGTGGTCGATGACGAGGACGGTGGCGTCCTGCTGTTCGGCGTAGCGCCGGATCGCCCGGGTCGCCTGCACGCGCTGTTCGACGTCCAGGTGAGCCGAGGGCTCGTCTAAGAGGTACAGATCCGCGGTGTCGGACAGACAGGCCGCGATGGCGACGCGCTGGCGCTCCCCGCCGGAGAGGTCCGAGAGGTTCTGCTCCATGATCCGTTCTAACTGGAGCGGCTGGGCGATCTCCGTGTTCCAGTACGACGAGCCGAACTGGTCGGTGATCGACGAGAGGAAGGCGTCGACGCGCATCGGCTGGTCGATCGTGACGTACTGCGGTTTGTAGGAGATATCGAGATCCAGCTCCGCATCGCCTTCGGTCGGTTCCAGGTCGCCCGTCAGCAGTTTCGCGAAGGTGGACTTCCCGATCCCGTTCGGCCCGACGATGCCGAGCACCTCGTTTTCGCGAATCTCACCGCCGGAGATATCGAGGGAGAACTCGCCGTCGCCGTAGGACTTGCGGAGGTCGGGGTAGGTGACGAGCGTGTCGCCCTGGCTCTCGGTCCGCGGCGCGTGTTCCTCGAACTCGATCCGGTCGGGCCGGATCCGCATGTTCTCGTTCTCGAGGTAGCCCTTGAGATACTCGTTGATACCATTGCGAACCGATTTGGGATCCGTGATGACACCGTAGGCGCCGGGTTCACCGTAGGCCATGTGGAGGGTGTCACACAGCAGGTCGAGGATAGCCAGGTCGTGTTCGACGACCAGCATCGACTTGCCGTCCTCCTCGGCGAGTTCGCGAACGAGTCGCGCCGCCGTCACCCGCTGACCGATGTCGAGGTAGGGCGTGATCTCGTCCAGGAAGTAGAAGTCGGCGTCGCGAGCGAGCGCCGCCGCGAGGGCGACGCGCTGGAGCTCCCCACCGGAGAGATCGTCGATGGCCTGGTCCATGACGGGGCGGATCGAGAGGCGATCGACGAGATAGTCGAGTTCGCCGCGCTCGTCGGTGCGCTCGAGCAGTTCGCGCGTGTTACCGTCGAACTGGCTGGGAATCTGGTCGACGTACTGCGGTTTGCGGGCGACGGTCACGTCGCCGTCGCGGACGTCCGCGATGTAGTCCTGCAGTTCCGTCCCGCGGTAGGCGTCGAGCACGGCTTCCCAGCCCGGCGGGTCGCCGTAGTTTCCCAGATTCGGTTCGAGTTCGCCGGCGAGCATCCGCACGGCGGTCGTCTTCCCGATTCCGTTCGGCCCGAGGATGCCGGTGACCTGCCCCTCCTGTGGGACCGGCAGACCGTACATCGAGAAGGCGTTCTCCCCGTAGCGGTGAACCGGGTCGTCCTGCAACTCCTGGGGCAGGTTGATGATCTCGATCGCGTCGAACGGGCACTTCTCGACGCAGATCCCGCAGGTCTCGCCCAGACAGATCTCTTCGGAGATGCGCACCTGATCCGGCTGGCCCTCGTCGGCGTCCTCGCCGCGCAGCGTGATGCACTCCTTGCCGGTACGATTTGGCGGGCAGTAGTTCTTGCACTCGTAGTTACACCGGTCGGGCGAGCAGCGATCCAGATCGACGACGGCGATGCTATCGTCCGCCATCTCAGTAGAGGGAGAGTTCGGTCAGCAAGATTCCCCACGTCACGAACCAGAACGAGAAGACCAGGAAGGTGATGAACAGGTAGAGCTTGAACCCGAGTTCGTCGTCGTCGTAGATCCCCGAGAGCTGGACGACGACCGTCTCGAGGACGATCGCCCCGAGCACGAACGCGAGTGCCGTGTTGTTCGTCGCTGCCGCTTCTGTCGCACCCACCTGCATGTACGAGAGGAGGCCAGCAGCAACCCCCAGGAGTGCGCTGGAGGAGGTCACCCCGATCGACCGGAGATGTTCCCCCCGGTCGCTCAACGTTACAGTCGACATGTGGTGGTCTCGGACGTGCGTGGGCAAAAGCCGTTCGGAGTGACTCGCAGGGACGTGGCGGCACGGTACCGATTCAGCACTCAGCCGCCGCTGTCGACGACCTCGATGTCCGTCTCAGCCTCGATGTACCGTTCGAGGTCGTCGTAGCTGTCGAATCGCTCGAGTTCCGCGAGCGGGATCGATTCGAGTTCCTCGCGGGAGATCGTTCCGTCGACCGAACCGGTGTCGCCAGCTGTCGACGCAGTTGTCATCCATCCACCACCGGAGTCGATGGCGAAGGTGTCGCTCGCCTGCGAACTGGCCGTGCTAAACGTCGCCCAGCTGAAGAAGTCAAACTCCGGCGAGACCCCATCGAGGACGATCCGGACCTCTTTGCCGGCCTTGATGTTCCCCTTCGCCGTGACGGTGATCGTAGCTGAGCCACTGGCCGGTTCAAACGTCCGGTCGTGTTTTCGAGCCGGCGAGCCGCCGACCGTGAGCGAGTCGATACTGGCACCGTCGTAGTTTGCCAGGAAGCTCGTGATATCGATCGTGACGGTTTCGCCGTTGTTCAGCTTGCCATCGAGCGCGAACGTCAGTTCCTGCGTATTCGAGCCGGTGACGTCGCCAGCGGACACCGAGACGAATCCGGGCGGGCCACCCCCGCCGTTGCCAGTGCAGCTGTAGGAGAACGTGTGCGTGTACGTGATGTCCTCGACGGCGAGCGTCGACCCGACGGCGTTGGCCGTCACCTCGACGGTCGCCTGGCCGGTACCGCCGCTGGCACACGTCAGGGAGAGGTCAGTCTGAGCATCCGGATCGAGCGAGGAGCCGAACCCGTCACTGATCGCGAGCGCGCCGTTCGGGTCCGAGACGATCTCGGCCTGCGTGTCGAGGGTGTCGAACCGTTCGTTGGCGTTGTTCGTGACCGTGAGAACCGGGGCGTCGTTCTGGTTGTCCGGCGTCTCGCCAGTCGGCTGGATGCCGAGGAGCGCAGATTCCGTGGGAGCGGTCTCGACGGTCGTTCCCCGGTCCGCCGCAAGGGTACTGAATCCGAAGACGGGGCCGGCCATGAGCAAGGCTCCCGCGACCACTAGCACCGCCCCCAGTTTCGTCAGTGAACCCCCCATCATGGTATTTCCCCTACGGCGGCCGTTCCATCTCCCCGAGGCGGTAGCGCCGACTCGTCAGCACGTGCGCGATAGCCGAGACGGTCACGGCGCCGAGCACCAGTCCGGCCCAGCCAAGCGGCGGTATCGTCTCCGTCGGGACGACGTCGGCCCAGACGCCCGCGAGGACGACGAAGCCGAGGACGGACAGGCCGAGGTAGTAGACGCCCCAGGGGATCGAGTCCGCGGGGACGATGTCCAGGTAGATTTCGAGCGCGTCGGCCTCGTCGGTCAGTTCGATCGTGTGATTCTCGAACTCCACCACGTCCGCTCGCTCGAGGGTGGGCAGGTGCGTCTGCTGGAGCGCGGTGTAGACACGCTTTCGCTCGGCGGACGTGAGTTCCTGAACCTCCTTGTCGAGTTCCCACGCGGCAACCTGCTCGGCGAGATCGCCGAGTTCGACCGGCTCGTCGACCCGCTTGCAGTAGTGGATCGCGTATCGCCGACGGCGATTGCTAAGCAGCTCGAAGATTTCGCCGTGGCTTCCGTGTGACGCTCCCATGCTGTCGCTCACCAGTCCGCGCACCCTCCCCCGAAGGTGTGACACATCTAGGACCGATCGCTACTAATGTGTTTGGGCCGACGACCGTCTCAACGGCCGAAATATCCGTTCAAGACCGGCTTGAACGACCTTCTGGCCAACCGTGCGACCGTTCCGGCTGCTCAATACAAAGGGGTAGTGGTGACTGGGCATGAGTAAGAACCGCGCCGCGTCGGGTTCGGCCCGCAGGGCGTGGGGGACATACCATGAGAATGAATCGACGCAACGTTCTGGTCGGACTGGGTGGCATCGTAGCAAGCGGCGGCGCACTGCTCGGCACGGGTGCGTTCAGCACCGTGACCGCAGATCGTACCGTGACCGTGGAGACGAGCGGCGACGCGAGTGCACGAGTGGCGTTCGAAGCGACGAGCGACTACGCGAGCATCACCAACGACAAGCTCGAGATCTCGCTCACCGACGCCAACATCGACGGCACGCTGACGGCGACTGGCGCCTTCAACATCATCAACAATCACTCCGCGGAGATCACGCTCGACGGCCCCTGGACGACCCAGAGCAACAATATCGACGTGACGTTGACAGCTCAGAACAACACGCTGGCGGCAGGTGGCACCACTCCGGTCGATCTCGAGATCGATACGAGCGGGGCTGCTGCAAACGCCACCCTCAACACGACGATCACGATCACCGCAACGACGTGAGACTGATCTGACCGGGGCAGGATTCGAGCATCGACGGACGGATTCGACGGCCGACGAGACCTCGTCTACTCGTGGGCGGAAACGCGTCAACCAGTGGGGACAGGAACCTGCCCAGCGGCGTCGCCACCGCGGCGCTGTCGGATCGACCCGGTCCCGAACGAGGGTCGCCCGGCTGGAAGATGATAGGGCCAGAATCGATGACACGCACGACGTGGCTGACGGTACTCGCACTCGGGTCGCTCCTGCTCGCCGTCCCGACGGCGGCGGTAGGTCTCGGCGCCAGTGACACCACCGCCGAGAGCGACGCGACCGAGGGTGTCGTACTCACTGCAGCGAGTCAGTACGCGACCGTCGAAGACGGGGAACTCACGCTCGACTTCGATCGACTCAACGTCGACGCGCGGACCGACGTCGACGCCGTCTTCGACGTGACGACGGCCGACGACAGCAGCGTCTGGGTCGAACACGACGTACGGGAAGTCACGTTCTACGCCGACGGCGACCGGAAAACCGCCATCGACGCCGCCGATCCTGTGTCCCTGTCCGGGGGCGAATCGGTTACCATCGGCGTCTCCATCGACACGCACGAGGCGCCGACCGGGTCGGAGACGTTCTCCATCGTCGTCGAGACGGCGGACGAGGATGACGATAGGCCCGCCGACGGGAACGAAACCGCGGCCGGCGAGGATGTGGATTTGACCGGAGAGCTGGCCGTCACGAACGCGTCTGTCGACGCGACGAACGTAACGGCCGGCGACACGGTCACGGTAACCGCCACCGTGTCGAACCTCGACGACCGGCGAATTGCCGATCGGATCCCGATCCTGGTCGACGGGGCCGTCGTCGACGATCGCCGTGTCGAACTCGCACCGAACGAAACCCGTACACTGACCGTCGGCTGGACGCCCGAATCGGCGGGCGTCTACCGACTCAGCGTGGGGGAGACGGCGGCGGGGACCGTCGCCGTCTCCGACCGCACGAGCATCTCACTCTCGTCGGTCGAGTTCGCATCGCCGCTGACGGCGGCGATCGCCCCGCCGGCGACGCTTGGGCTCGTGGCGATCGGCCGCGTCGTGCGAGGTCGGCGGCGTTAAGTCGGTGCCGGCCGAGGCCAGCATCGTAGCGTGGGTTAGCGCGGAGAGAACGAGGAAAATTGTGGTTGATATCGAAACGGCATCGCGGGTACTCGGCGTGGCGTTCGCCATCGTCGTAGCGGCGCTCGTCCTCGGCCAGGTGCTCGGCCAGCCGATGTTACTGGGGTACGTCGCCTCGGGAAGTATGGAACCCGCGATGGAGACCGGCGACGGGTTCGTCGCCGTGCCAGATGCCCTCGCCGGCGACGTCTCCGAGGGCGACGTGATCGTCTACGAAGCGCGTGAGGTCAACGGCGGCGGCCTGACGACCCACCGCGTCGTCGAAGAGACGGACGACGGCTACGTGACGAAGGGGGACGCCAACCCGTTTACCGATCAGGACGGCGGTGAGCCGCCGGTGACCGACGGCCAGATCGTCGCGAAAGCGCTCCAGATCGAGGGGACCGTCGTCACGATTCCCCACCTCGGGACGGTCGTGATGGGGATCCAGTCGCTGGTGCTCGGCGTCGTCGGCGCGATCGCCGGCGCGCTCGGCCTGGGGAACGGCCCGGGCGGCCTCGACGCCGACGGTGCGGGGGCGATGCTGGTCGGCCTCGGGGTCGCCATGTTCGGGTTCGGCGTCGTGTTCGATCGGGCTGGCCCACCGCGGCGGGAGACGACGCGGACGACCACCCGGCGGAACGTGATCGCCCTCTGGTCGGTGATCGCGCTCGTCTTGCTCGTCCTGGTGACGGCAGCGACCGCGACGATGGTCGTTCCGTCCGGCACGACGGGGTACGACGTGGTCAGCACCGACGAGCCGACCGACGATCCACAGCGGATCGCACCGGGCGAAACCAGCGACCTCACCCGCACGATCGACAACGCGGGGTACGTCCCGATCGTCGCCCAGACCGAACCAGCGAGCGACGGCGTCGCCATCGACCCGGCCCGGCAGGTCGTCGGGGCGCGGGACGAGGGCGAGGTGACCGTCACGCTGTCGGCCCCCGACCGAACCGGGACGTACGTCCAGACGGTCCGCGAGTATCGGTATCTGCTCGTACTCCCGCCGACCCTGTTGGGCTGGCTCCACGGCATCCACCCATATCTGGCCGTCGCGGCCGTCGACGCAGTGGTCGTGGGCGCCGCCGTCGTCCTGATCCTCGCCCTGTTCGGCCGGGACGACATCAAGTTTCGAACGCCCGGCTCGCACGTCCCGGTCCGACGCAGAGTGAGCCGGAAGCTTCGAAAGTGGCGCCGTTGAGCGTTCGGACGGGGCCAGTACGGTTATCAGTCAGTCGTTCGTACGTCTCGACAAGTCGGGGGTGTGCTGGCTGGGAACCGGCACGTGGGCTCGCTCGAAGCGAGGCCCGACGGGATGGGAACAATGATCGACAATCCACGAATCGACCTGCTCGTCGCTCGGTACGGCCGGACGTTACTCGTCGCGCTGGCCGTCTGCGGCGTCGTCGCGCTCGCACTATCCGGCTGGGCGGTCGCCTCGCCGGAGACGACCACGACGACCCAGCAGACGGGCACCGACCGCGTCTCGACCGAGGTCGGGACCGAAGCGATCGTCGAGACCGGCGGGCTCTGGCCCGAAGGGACGGTCCTCGAAGACGAACCGGTCTACCTCACGAACGCGACGGAGACGCTGACGCTCACGCCACGGACGACCGTCCCGACGAACGACGCGAGCGTCTATCACGACGTCACGCTCCGATACGAGGCCGTGCGCGACGGCGCAGTCTTCTGGAACGAGACGAGCCAGCTCAGTAGACAGGCACCGAGAGTACGCGACGGCGTCGCCAGCAGTTCGGTCGACGTCGACGTCGCCGCCGTCCGCGACCGGATGGGCGAGATCGAGCGCGAGGTCGCCGGTGTGGGCGACGTCCGCGTCGTCGCCGTCGTCGAGACGGAGTACGACACGGGGACGACCGCCGACGCGTTCACGATCGAGACGGAACTCGTCGCGACCGAACGCGCGTTCTGGCTCGCCCAGCCCGTCCCATCCCACGAGGAGACGCATCCGCAATACGCGCTCGTGACCGAGTCAGAGCCGCGCTCGACGGCGCTCGTCGGCCTACTGGCTGTCGTCGGGACGCTCTCACTCGGCGCGGCCTGGGGACTCGACCGGCGCCGCCCGATCGACGAGAAGTCGGCTCGCCGGGCGGTCCACGAACGCCGGTACGCCGAGTGGATCTCCCGCGGCTCGATCCCCATGTGGATCGGCGACCACCACATCGCACTGGACACGCTGGAGGACGTCGTCGACGTCGCCATCGACACGAGCGAACGGGTGGTCCACGATCGCCAGCGCGGCCTGTTCGCGGTCGTCTCGGACGACGTCGTCTACTACTACACCGACCGCGGCCTCTGGGAGGAGACCGCCTGGCCGAACATGAATCTGGAGGACACCACCGGCGGAGCCGAGGACACCGCCGGGGCGCCACCAGCCGCCCCCGGATCGGCACCGGCCGACGGCCCCGTCGGTCCGGGCGGTCCGCCGACGGACATCGATCCCGACGACGAAGACGCCTGGGAACAACTCTAGACGCGAGTCGGGCCCGAACGACGACCAATCGCCGCGATAGAAGGATGGATGGGCTGGCCACGTCGATCGCCGCTGGGCCGCTCGACCAACTAGACGGCCTGGTCCAGACCAACGTGACCGAGTGTATCTCGAATGTCCGCTGAGCACGCCGCAGCGGAGCCGATTTTCCGATAGCCCCGACGACCGATTCGAGAGCGTCAACTTTTATGCTCCTGGAGTGTTTCGATTCGTAATGATGGAAGCAATGGACTCGACGGAGCTCGGCGACTGTCCCCCCAGCGCCAAGCTCGTCTTCAAAGTACTGGAGTACGACGGCCCACTGACCCAGAAACAGATCGTCCAGGAGTCGATGCTGTCGGCCCGGACCGTCCGCTACGCGCTCGAACGACTCGAGGAAATTGGCATGGTCGACGAGGACATCTACTTCGCCGACGCTCGCCAGAGCCTCTACCGACTCGAAGAACCCGTCGCCGCTGACGGCGGGCTGGACGACGCCAGTGCAGCCGACGACGCCTGCTGCGCCGAATAACGAACAACCGCTGTTCTCTCGTCGCGACGATTCCAGCCAGCCACACCATCGCGCTCACAGGATCGCCACCGACTCGTCTGCCGGCGGCCCATTCGGCGAAACGGCAGAGTTGCGCTATCGAAACGGGTGAGTCACTCGTCGAGACGGTACCGTTAACCCGGTCGCGGACCCGTCGGGAGATATGAACGTCGACCGCGATCGACTGCCGCGCACCGGGTGGCTCTTCGTCGGGCTCCTCGTGATGGCACTCGTGACGAACCTGCTCAACGCACTCCTCTTTCATCCGCTCGGCCTGCCCGTGTCGTTCGGCGCCGCCACCGTCATCGCCGGGATGGCACCCGTCATCATCTACGTCGGGGTCTGGTACGACGAGGAGAAACGCCCCTACTGGGAGCACAACCGCCTCCGAATCGCGACCGACGTCACCTTCGTCGTCATCGGGACGCTCCTGGGCGCGTCGGTCGCGCTCTTCGGCCTCCTCGAACTCGGCCTGCCCCGCCTTCCCCGCGAACTGGTCGCCATGCTCGTCGGCCTCGTCGCCGGCTGGGCACTCTTCTACACCAGAAATCCGGAGATATACTTCCAGGATATCGAGACGAACGGCAACTGAGCGAGGACGACGTCGAACACGCAGTCAGTTTCGCCGATCGCTGCTCGCATCTGCGACGCTCGCGGTTCGACGCACACGGACCGGTCCGCCTACGACGAAACGACCGTAATCGGTTCCGTGTGATCGATCGCGTCTTCGAGTTCGTCAGCGATCGCACTGCCTCTCGACACCTGGATCTCACCGCCGCGACTCACCGTCGCGGTGAAGAGGTACTCGCCGGCCGCCTGGACCTCGACGGTCTCGCCGTCGTGGCCCTCGACCGGGATGACGACGTGGCGCGAGGTGATCTCGGGCTGGACGAGCTGGCCGACGGGGTCACCGGTCGGCTGTGCGCCGCCGGATCGACCGCCGTTCGCGCTGCCAGCACCCGCGGTGGCGTCGCCATCGCCCCCGCCGGAGTGGGGATTCTCCTCGTGCGTGCGAACGTCGATGCTGATACCCAGGCGGTTCTCCACGTCGGTGATGCGACCGCCACCTTTGCCGATGACAGAGGAGATGTCGTCGTCCTCGACGTAGACGACGGCTTTGTCCTGGCTCTTGAGACGGACTTCGACGTAGCCCCTGGCGATCGAACGGATCTCGCGTTCGATCTCCTGTTTGGCGATGCGGTCGACGCCCGACTCGCGCGCGCCGGGGCCGTCCTCGTCATCGTCGAGGGGCACCGTGACGACCTGGCGGTTGAACGTGTAGATCTCGTAGGCAGGAACGCCGGTCTGGAAGTCCGTCACCTGGATGACCGGGCGGGCGAGGTCCTCCTCGGTCAGGCCCGCGGGGACCTTGACCGTCGTCTGGACGTCGTAGACCGTGTCGATCTCACCGGCGTCGACGTAGACGACGGTGTCGACGATCTGGGGGATCATGCCGAGTTCGACCCGGCCGATGAGCCGCTGGAGGGCGTCGATCGGACGCGTCGCGTGGACGACGCCGATCATGCCGACGCCCGCCAGGCGCATGTCCGCGAACACCTCGAAGTCGTCGGTCTTTCTGACCTCGTCGTAGATGGTGTAGTCCGGCCGGACCATCAGGAGGGCGTCGGCCGTCTTCTCCATCTTGCCGCCGAGGGCGGTGTACTGCGTGATCTCGGGGCCGACCTGGAGGTCTCGCGGTTTCTCCATCGTCTTGACCGCGTAGTCGTGCGTCTCGAGGTAGCGCGCGATCGCCTGGGCGAGCGTCGACTTCCCGGCCCCCGGCGAGCCGGAGACGAGGACGCCGCGCTGGCGCTCGAGGAGACGCTCTTTCAATTCGTCGGCGTGTTCGTAGTCCTCGAGGTCGGTCTGGGCGATCGGTCGGACGGCCGTGATCTCGATGCCGTCGGCGAACGGCGGGCGAGCGACCGCGATACGATAGTCGCGGAACTGGACGATCTTCATCCCCGGCTCCGTGAGTTCGATGAAGCCGTCGGGGGACTCCTTGGCGCCGTCGACCACCTCGCGGGCCCACTCGTCCATCGTCGCCTCGTCCGTCAGCTCGTCGGCGATCTCCTCGTAGCGCATCTCGCCCAGGGCGCCCCGCTTGGCCTTCGGGATCGTGTCCGTCTTGAGGTGGACGCTCATCGTCTCGTCGTCGAAGAAGTCCTCGATCGTGAGCGTTCCCACGTCTCGCGACTTCGGCGAGATGTACTCGACGGTGAGGCCCTTGGCCTTCGCGACTTCGGCCTGGACGACGTCGCTCGTGACGAACGTCGCGTCACGTTCCTCGGCCAGATCGCGAATGAGTGCGTCGATCTCGCCCTCCGAGGCGCGCCCTCGTTCGCCCGCCGTCGGGCGCTCGCCGATGTACTCGAGATCGATCTCGCCGTCGTCGGCCAGGCCGGCCAGCGAGTCGAGTTCCGAGAGCCCCTCCCAGCCGCTGTCGAGGCCGTCGTTGGCCTGCGACTCGAGTTCCGCCACGACGGCCTCGGGGACCGACACCGTCGCGTCCGCGAACGTCCCGTCCGCGATCGAGGCCGAGACGCGGCCGTCGATCACCACACTGGTATCCGGCACGACGTGCATACCGGCTCTCGGTTACGTACGCTGATAAGGGTGTCCACCTGTCGAACGATTGCGGAGTACGTCCGGGTGGACCACCTGTCGAACGATTGCGGGGTAGTCCGGGTGGGTCCCGTCCCGTCCACCGTGCGATTCTCGCCGATCGGCGAGATCCAGTCGACCGTTGGCTTGAATAGTCACGGAGTCAACGATCACCTGAATGGACGATCGGGGCCTGGACGGGGCGGACGAACTGACGATTCTCTCGCGGTCGGAGCTCGCGGACCGGGTTCGCCAGCGGACCGCCGACCTGGAGAACCTGATGGACACGATGGTCGACGTCCTCGTGAAGCTCGGCCCCGACGGCCGGATCCGTATGGCGAACGAGGCCGTCGGGGAGATGCTCGGCTACGACCCCGACGAGCTCGTCGGCAAGCCGATCGACTACGTCCTCGCCGAGTCGAGCGACGACGTCGAACTCTCCTCGATGTTACACTCGGGCGAGCTGATCGAGCACCTCCTTCGTGAAGGGAGTGTCACCGATCTGGAGAGTTACTTCGAGACCAAAGACGGCGAGGCCGTGCCGACGAGCCTCTCCGCGTCGGTGATGACGGACGACGCGGGCAGCGTCGAGGGGATCGTCTGCGTCGCGACCGACACGACCGAGCGAACCGAAGCCAAAGAGCGCGCCGAGTTCCTCCACTCCGTGCTCAGACACGACCTGGGGAACAAACTCACCGTCATCGACGGCTACCTCGACCTGCTCGCCGAGACGGATCTGACCGACCAGCAGCGAGAGTACCACGCGTACGCGGAGAACGGCGTCACCGAGGCGATCGACCTCGTCGAGAACGTCCGGACGCTCCACCAGCTCGACGCCGACGAGGAACTCTCGTCGATCTCACTTTCCAGAGTGATTCGCGAGACCGTCGATCGCCACGCCGACCTGGCGAGCCAGCACGACGTCGACGTCGAGACCGACGTGGACGAACTCCACGTCACAGGCGGCACGCTGCTCAAAGAACTCTTCGCCAATCTCGTAGAAAACGCCCTGGTCCACTCCGGTGGCACCCAGATCCGCATTCGGACGGCCGCCACCGACGACGCCGTGACCGTCTTCGTCGAGGACGACGGCGACGGTATCGATCCGGCCGACCACGAGCGCATCTTCGATCGCGGCGTCTCGATCGGCGAGTCCGGCGGGACGGGCCTCGGTACCCACCTCGCCGCCGAGATCGCGGACACCTACGGCGGCGAACTCACCGTCGACGATTCGCCCCTGGGCGGCGCCCAGTTCTGCGTTCACCTGGAGCGTGCCAGGTAGGATCGTGAGGCGAGCGGGTTGAATCGGACTACTTGCCGTCAGTCACGGCGACGTCCGCGTCGAGTACCGCTACCTCGTCCGACAACTGCGTTTCGTACAGCGTCATTCCGGCCGATGCCGCGAGTTCGATCCCGGTTTCGTAGTGCTCACGCGCGTGACCGGTGTTCCCTTCGTCACGTTCGAGGCGCGCCAGTTCACGCCGGGCGCGAATTTCCGCGAGCGCGGAGAGGCCCGATGCGTCGGCGAGGGCGGTCTCGAGGCGATCCCGGGCCGCCGCTCGCTGCCCGGTGGCACGAAGCGCCGCGCCCAGGGTTACCTCGACGGCTATCGTCTCCTGTCGGTTGCCCTCGGGCGCGACATCGTGCGCACGGCGGGCATATTCGATCGCAGTGCCGGGCTCGTCGGCCGCCAGGTGTGTCCGAGCGAACTGGTCGAGCAGGGAGGTTTCGGTGCGAACGTCCTCGATAGAGCCGAGAATCGAGGTGGCCGACTGCAGGTGTTCGAGCGCCGGGTCGACGGCCCCCTGCGCCCGTTCGAGCGCCGCGGCGTTGATCGCGCTGGCCCCCCGCAGGTGAGAGAGGTCGTGTTCGGCGGCCAGTCTGAGTCCCATCGCGACGTGCCAGCGCGCGGCATCGACGTCGTCGGCAAGCTGGTAGGCCCGACTCAGGTGGGTGTGAAAGTGGGTCCGCTGTTCGACCGCTTCCGATTCGTCGACGAGCGAGAGTGCCCGTTCGAACCCGTCGATCGCCCCTGGGGCGTCGCCGACGGACAGGTCCATGGCGCCCAGGTTCCACAGCGCGGTCGCGACCGTGTCTGCGTCGCCGGCACGCTCACCAAGGTCGATGACGTCCTCGTAGTACGACCGTGCGTCTTCCCAGTCGCCCCGGCTCTGAGCGGCGACGCCGAGGTTGTGCTTGGCGAGGATGCGCGCCCGAACGTTTCCCGTCTCCTCGGCGACGTCGTGACAGCGTTCGAGCGTCTCGACGTACGCGTCGGTCCGCCCCGCGCTCCGGTAGACGAGCGCGACGTCGTTGAGACAGCGGGCGAGTTCGCGGTCGGCCGACGCCGTTTCGAGCAACGAGACGGCTCGTTCGCCGTACTCGACGGCCTCCTCGATCGCCCCGGTGCGGCGAGAGACGTTGGCGAGATTCTGGTGGGATCGACCAAGCGAGAGCGCGAAGTCGATCGACTCGGCGAGCGTCCGCTGGCGCTCGAACTGCTCGACCGCCGCCTCGTGCTCGCCGCACTTCATGTGCGCGCTGCCGAGGTAATCGACGAGCCAGCAGACTGCCTCGGTGACCTCGTCACCGCCGACGTCGAGGCCGCGCCGGGCGAACGTCTTCGTCTGCTCGTACTCGCTCTGCTCGAAGTGCATCCGGGCCTGGTAGTAGTAACTGCGCCGGATCCGGTCCGGCTCGTCGGTGGCCTCACGGACGTACCGGAAGTACCGGTCTGCCGCGTCGAACTCGCCGCGGGTGTAGTAACTGTCGCCGAGCGATTCGAGCAGGGCCAGCGCGTCGTCGTCACGGTCGAGGTCGCGTGCGATCGACAGGGCGCGTTCGTAGTGTGCGGCCGCTACGTCGTGAGCGTACGTGGCTTCCGCGTCCGCGGCTGCGAGTTGGTACTGTTCGAGGGCAGCCGCCGCCTCATCCGCCCGATCGAAATGCGTCGCGATCCGGGCGTGGTTCGGGTCATCGTCGGCTGCCAGCAGGGTGGCGATCTCCCGGTGGCGGTCCCGACGACGGTCCGCGTCGAGTGCCGATCTGGCGCCGCTCCGGAGGACGTCGCTGCGGAATCGATACCCGCCGTCCGTCTCACGCCAGATGCCGGCGTCGACGAGCAGGTCGACCCGGTCTCGCAGTCGCGTCGGCGAGAGCGCACAGAGCGCGCCGAGGGTCTCGACGGTGATCGGTTCGTCGACGAGTGCGCCGACGTCGACCAGTTCGCGCGTCTCGTCGTCGAGGCGGTCGAACCGGCGGCGGATCGTCGTCTCGACGACATCCGGCGCGGAGAGGGTGTCGGTATCCGTCGGGTATCGGTCGACCCGCGGATCGAGCGAGCCGTCCTCGAGCGCCGCGGCGACCGTCTCGACGACGAACAGGGGGTTCCCACCCGTCACCGTGTAGACGGCGTCGGTGAAGGCCGCGGGGACGCCGCGCTGACCGAGTTCGTGTTCGACCAGCGTCGCCGTCGTCTCCCGGTCGAACGGCGAGAGCGGGAGGACGGTCGGTCCATCGGCGTCCGCCCCCACCCGCTCGCCGAGCGGGTCCACGTCGTCCACACCGTCGCCACGGTACGTACACAGGAGCAAGACGGGGGCAGATGCGAGCAACGAGTGGAGGTGCGCGAGCAGGTCGAGCGTCGCGCTATCGGCCCACTGCAGGTCCTCGACGACCAGCACGACCGGGCCGTCGGCCGCGCGCGTTTCGAGCCACGTTGCGACGTCGGCGTACAGACGCGTCCGGTGGGCCCGGTAGGTTTCGGCATCGGGTGTCTCGAGCACGGTGTCGACGTCGAAGGCGGGCGTGGTCGCGTCGCCCGCGTCGAGTGCGGCTTCGATCGGTTCGAACGGCGCATCGCCGCCGGGCCGACTGCGGCCGACGAAGACGTCCGCACACCGCTCCCGGACGCGCTCGACGAACGCCTCGACGACCGTCGTCTTGCCGACGCCCGCGTCACCGGTGACGACGACCGTCTGGGTTGTGTTGGAGGGAGGCTGGCCGGCGTCGGTCTCGATAGAGTCCGCCGGGTTCGTCGTTGTGAGCGACTCGAACGCCGCCGTCAGTCGGTCGAACGTCTCCACACGGTCGACCACATCGTCGAACGCCGCTTCGAGGAGGAGTTCGCCCGACGGCGAGCGGCGGACGAGGGCTTCCGCGACCGAGATATCGACGGTCTCGGGAACGTCGCACAGGTCGCACTCGATCGTGTCGGTGCCGTCGAAAACGGTGACCCGTTCGTCGGCCAGTTCCGTTCGCAGCTCCGCGACGCGGTCGTGCCCCGCGTCCGTCAGCCGATATCGTGTCCGGTCGGCGTCGTCGACCGACTCCTCGACGAGGCCCGACCGGGTCAGCGAGGAGAGCGCGGCGAGGAGCTGGACGCGGTCAGCCAGCGACTCGCCGAACGCGATCGTCTCGCTCAGTTCGACCGTCGTCGCGCTCCCGTCCGCCCGCTCGTCGACGGCACCGGTCGAATCGAGCGCGAGGACGACAAGGTCCGCGACGCCGTACGCAGTCATCACCCTGAATTGAACGGCGACCGGTAAAACCGTTCAGGCCCATACAACGCGCCACGCCCACGAGCACCGTGCCCGGCGATCGACACGGTGATTGCCGGCAGCACGTCGAAACGCCCCACCGGGTGGAGCCAGCAAGGAACGATCGGACGACGGGAGGCTGATCGGATTCTCAGCGGCCGGGAACGCTCTCGGACACTTACCGAAACACCCGAACACGTTCCCATCATGCAACCGCAGCAGATGTTCGGGCACGGTGGACTAAACGACGCTCTCGATGTCGACGAACTCGTCTGCCGGATCGGGCTCGACTACGAGGAGATCGCGTGGCGCAAGGAGTTCATCGGGTTCGACGAGGCCGACGAGCGCCGACTGGCCGACCTCGAACCGCTCTTGCGGGCCAATGCGGCGGTCATCGCCGACGACTTCTACGAGAACGTCCTCGAGTACGAGGAGACCCGGGCGATCGTCGACCGCTCGCCAAAAGGAGTCGAGGCGCTCAAACGGACCCAGCAGGCCTACCTCGTCTCGCTCGCGACCGGCGACTACGACCGGTCGTACTTCGAGAACCGGACCCGGATCGGCAAACTGCACGAACTACTCGATATGCCCCTGAAACACTACGTGGGGCAGTACGGCGTCTACTACGATCTCATCCTGTCGCGGATGAACGAGCGCGTCCAGGCGCAAGTCGTCGATGCCATCGAGGCGTGGGCCGCCGAGCGCGAGGCCGAACAGGACGTGGGCGGCCTCGGCCGGTTCGTCGGCGCGCTGGGGCTCGGCGGCGAGGACGCGGACGGCGACGACGGCCTCGAGGAGTCGTTCGAGCGGGCCGTCAGGGACGCCATCGACGACGGCATGATGGACGTCCTCTCGCTGTTGCGGATCATCAACCTCGATATGCAGATCGCGACCGACACGTACGTCGACTCCTACGCACAGCGGCTCGAGGAGTCGATCGAGCGGCGCGAGCGACTCGCCGCCGAGGTCGAAACGGACGTCCAGACGCCGCTCGGGGAGCTGTCCGACGCCAGCGAAGACGTCGCGGAACGCGCCGAAACGATCAGCGACCACACAGAATCCCAGGCTGCGGCAATCGGACAGGCCGCACGCGAACTCGACGAGGTCAGCGCCGCCGTCGAGGAGGTTGCTGGCGTCGCGGACGAGGTCGGTACGGAGAGCGACCGAACCGAGCGCCTCGCGGCCGACGGCGTCGAGGCGGCCGACGACGCGGTGGCCGAACTCGCGGCCATCGAGGACGCGACCGACCGCGTCGCCGAGGCGGTCGAGGGGCTCGCGGCCCGGACCGACGAAATCGACGAAATCGTCGATCGGCTCGACGACCTCGCCAATCGCACGACGGTGCTGGCGGCGAACGCCAAGATCGAGTCCTCCCGGTCGGGCGATCAGACGAACGAGACCATGGACATCATCGCGTCGGAAGTGCGGTCGTTCGCCGAGCAGACGAAAGCCGATCTGGGAGCGATCGAAGACGCCGTCGAAGCGGTTCGCGAGGAGGCGTCGGCGACGATCGCGACGACCGAAGAAACCGTCGCTCGCGTCGACACCGGCACCGATCGCGTCCGAGAGACGGTCGACTCGCTCGAGAAGATCCACGAGGCGGCCGAATCGACGGCCGCGGGCATGGAAGACGTCGCCAGCGCGGCCGACCAGCAGGCCCGCGGGGTCGAGCGGGCGGCAGAGACACTCGCCGAGCTCTCGGGGTCGGCCGACGAGGTCGCGAGCGCCGCGGAATCGGTCGCGGCGGCCAGTCAGCAACAGACCGCCAGCCTGCGCGAGATGCGGACGTCGGTCGCCCGGCTCACCGACGAGCCACCAGAGACAGCGCCGCCGGTCTACGAGCGGGTGGACTGACTCGCCGGGATACCCCCGCCGGTTCCGGTGGACTGAACAGCGACGCCGTCGATGGGTCGGCCATGACCCTCGTCGAATTGACCCGTGAACTCACCGCGATCCCGAGCCACGAGGACGCGACCGCCGCCGGTGACTTCCTCGAAGACTGGCTCCGAACGGAAACCGATGCGTCGGTGACGCGCGACGCCGCTGGCAACGTCCTCGCCCGTCGCGGCGATCCCGACGGGAGGGCGCTCGCCCTCGTCGGCCACCACGACGTCGTCCCGCCGGACGCGTCACAGGTCGCGGAGAGCGGGGCTGACGATCGCGAAACGGTCGATCGAGACGCCAGCGAGGACGGTGGGGGCGCGAACGGCCGCGGCGCAGACGAGTACGTCGTCACGGAACGCGACGGCCGGCTCTACGGCCGCGGGACGGCGGACATGAAGGGTGCCGTCGCCGCAATGGCACTGGCGTTTCGGGACGCAGACGTGGCGGCGGAGGAGGACCGAGCGAACGGCCGCGGCGAACTCGTCTTCGCGAGTTTCGTCGGCGAAGAGATCGGCGGCGAGGGCGTCCGCCACGCCATCGACGAGGGGTTCGCCCCGGACGTCGCCGTCGTCGGCGAGGGATCGACGAACTACTCGCGATCGGGCGTGACGGACGTCGCCGTTGCACACAAGGGCCGCCGGGCGAGCACGATTACCGCCCACGGCGAGGCGGCCCACGCGAGCGAACCGGAGGCGGGGACGAACGCGATCTACCGGGCGAGCGAGGCGGTCGACGTCGTCCGTGAGCTGTCGGCCCCCGAGGTGACGATTGCGGGTGAGTCGCTGTCGGGCAGCGTCGTCGTCACGGAGATCGACGGCGGGTCGGCCTGGAACATCGTGCCGGACCGGTGTACGATCACCGTCGACGAGCGCACCGTGCCCGGCGAACGGGCGCCGCTCGACCGCGTCGAGGCGATCGAGGGCGTCGAGTGGGCCGTCGACCAGGACCTGCCGCCGATGGCTTGCGAGGACGACGCGTTCGCCGACACCGTACTCGACGCCGCCCGCCAGGTCCACGAGCAGCGTGGTGAGTCGGAACCGACCCACGTCACGAAACCCCACGCGACCGACGCGGGCTGGCTCGCCGACCGCGCCGGAACCGAGTGCGTGATCGTCGGTCCGGCCGAACCCGGAGAGGCCCACACCGCAGACGAGAGCGTCTCGATCGACGTCCTGGAACGGTGTCGGGCGGTGTACCGGGCGACGGTGGAGGCGTGGGTCGCGTAGCGGCCAGATCGTATCGCTGACACGATCCCCACCCCGCCTACAGGAAATTATTCCTCGAAGAAAGAACTATATCCGCAGCCGTGCAAGAACTGCTATGGCCGACGGCGACACATCGGGTGGTCCACCCGCCTTCGAGGACGCGTTCGGCGGCGACGACGTCGAACAGCGCGTGTACGGGACAATCCTCCAGACCCGCAATCCGACGGCAGCGAACGAAATCGCCGAAGGGGCCGACTGCGATCCGAAAACTGCTCGGAAGTACCTGCGCTGGTTCACCGAGCTCGGAATCGTCACTCGACACGATGGACGGCCGGTCACATACGAGCGCAACGACACCTACTTCGAGTGGCGACGAATCGATCGGCTCGCAACCGATCACTCCGTCGACGCCCTGCAGCAACGCGTCCGGGAATTGACGGCGCGAATCGACGCGTACGAGGACGTCTACGACGCGTCGACCCCGGCCGCCGTCGACGCTGTCGCGGCTGCGGAGGCGAGCGATGACCGGACGATCGACGACGTGTACAGCGATCTGGGCGACTGGAAGACCGCACGCGAGGAGCGACGGCGCCACGAACGCGCTCGCCAGCAACGAAGCGGTGCCGGGACCGGACGGGTATCCGGCTAGCCACATCGATGGCACCGCCCGCAGGAGACGGGGGAAGCCCCGCACCCATCGATCGTCCGATTCTCGAATTCCTCCAGACGCACCTGCAAGCGACGAAGCAGGTCGCTGAAGCGGTCGTCACGGATTCAAGCGGACACCTCGAACTACACGTGACGCTTTCGGCGTCATTCTATCCCGAATCCGTCACTGAGGCGACCCTGTCCGTTCGGTGGTACACGAACGACGACTTCTCCGTGCACTATCGAGAGTCCCACGAGGATCACACCTGGGACTGCCGGTGGGATCGCCATCCGAATTCCCACAATTCCCGGGATCACTTCCATCCGCCACCGAGAGCGAGCACCCCCGGTGACGATGCCTCGTGGCCGACCGATTACCGCGACGTCCTGCGCCTCGTCCTCGGAGACATCGAGACCCGTCTCACCGAGCTCTGGAACGTGTGAGAGCGAGGGTTCAACCGCACCCATCGTCGGGACGCTCGTCCTCGACCGCACGAAGGGGCCAGCCACAGCGTGAATCTAGCGGCCCCACCGGCCGATACCACGACGTTCATGTCGGTCGGCACAGAAGTGCAACCAATGGCACCGGAACAGGAGGCGACGTCCGTCACGGACGCCTACGAGGAGCTCGAATCGCGCGTCGAACGGCTCACGAACATCACCGCCGGAGCGGGCGTGCTTCGGTGGGACCAGGAGGTCATGATGCCCGAAGGCGGGACACCCGCCCGGGCGAAACAGCTCTCGACGCTCTCGTCGATCTCCCACGAGGAGCTGACCGATCCGGAGATGGGCAACCTCCTCGACGAACTCGAGGCGGCCGACCTCGACGAGGCACAATCGGCGGTCGTCCGCGAGATCCGCCGAAAGTACGACCGTGCGACGAGCGTTCCCACCGAGCTCGTCGAGGAGATCTCCGAGACGACCGCGAACGCGCATCCCGTCTGGACGGAGGCGAAGGAAGAAGACGACTTCGAGACGTTCGCCCCGACGCTCGAGACACTGATCGAACAAAAGCGCGAGTACGCCGAACACATCGACCCCGACGCCGACCCATACGCGGTGTTGTTCGCCGAGTACGAACCGTACCTCGACCTGGAGACGGCCGAGCGCGTCCTCGAACGGCTGCGCGACGAACTCGTCCCCCTGATCGAGGCGATCGGCGAGAGCGACGTCGAGCTCGGTGGCGCGTTCGACGGCACGTTCGATCCCGAGACGCAGGAGGAACTCTCGCGCGACGTCCTCGATACGGTCGGCTACGACTGGGATCGGGGCCGCCTCGACACCGCACCGCACCCGTTCTCGACCGGGACGCAGTTCGACGCCCGCGTCACCACCCGCTTCGACGAGGAGGATCTGCTGGGCTCGATCACCTCGACCGTCCACGAGTTCGGTCACGCCAACTACACGCTCGGCCTGCCCGACGAGGGCTACGGCACGCCGCTGGGTGAGTCGCGCGACCTCACCGTCCACGAATCCCAGTCCCGCCTCTGGGAGAATCACGTCGGTCGCTCGGAAGCGTTCTGGGAGTGCTTCCTCCCGACGGCCGCCGAGCGCTTCCCCGCCCTCGACGACGTTTCGGCCCGCGAGGCCTACGAAGCCGCGAATCAGGTCTACGACGACAACCTCATCCGCACCGAGGCGGACGAGCTGACCTACCACATGCACATCATCGTCCGGTTCGAGATCGAGCGCGACCTCATCTCGGGCGATCTCGACGTCGAAGACGTCCCCGAGGTCTGGAACGACAAGTACGAGGAGTACCTGGGCGTCCGGCCCGAGACCGACGCCGAGGGCTGCCTGCAGGACATCCACTGGAGCCACGGCTCGTTCGGCTACTTCCCGACGTACTCGCTTGGCTCCGTGCTCGCCGCACAGCTGTACGCCGCCGCCGAGGACGAAGTCGGCGACGTCGACGCGCAGGTCCGCGAGGGCGCGTTCGACGAGCTCAACGGCTGGCTTCGCGAGAACATCCACCGCCACGGTGCGACGTACACCACGCCCGACCTCGTCGAGAAAGCCACCGGCGAGGGCTACACGGCCGACTACTTCATCGACTACGCGACCGAGAAGTACGGCCGACTGTACGACCTGGACGAATACTGACTCGGCTGTCGCCAGACCGACCGATCCGGCCAGTTCGCGACCGCATCGTGGGTGCCGTCGGATCGGCTCCCCGGGGACCGGCACCTATTTTTGGCTGTCACGGCCACGAGCGGGTATGTTCGACATTGCACGCGGCGTGATCCGCGGCGGGTTCGCGGTGCTCGGCGGCTACCTGTGTACGCTGGCGCTCGTCGTCGGCGGGCTCGTCGAGGCACCAGCGGGGGCCGCCCACGCCTTGCTCGACGCCCACACGATCGTCCTCGGGAGCGGAACCGCTCCCGTGACGCTCGTCGGTGTCCCCCTCGTCGTCCTGGGGCTGGCCGGCTACCGGATCGGCAACGGAGTCGGAACGGGCGTCGTCGGTCGGCTTCGCGCGTCGGTCACGTCGCTGTTCGGGTCGAACACGAACCAGACGCGAGGCGCGCTCGTTGGCGTCGGCTACCTTGCTCTCGGCTACGCGCTGAGTGTCGCACTGGCGAGCGCCGTCGTCGACGTGTCGATCGGTGAGACCGCCGTCGGCGCCTTCGTCGTCGCGGCCCTGGCCGGCGCAGTCGGCGCGCTTGTCGGGGTTCGATAGGCGCGAGTCAACGCGAATTTGTCAGGTGGACCGGCTCAGACCGTGTACGTGCGACAGTGTCGACTACAACAGCCCCTCGCCGAGGACGATCACGGCCACGTTGTTCGCCAGTAGCAAGAATCCGGCCGCGAGCAACCCGCCGAGGAAGATCTCGACGGCGAGGGCGACCGGGCCGCGATAGCCCGGGGGCAGCTCACGGACGATCGCGAACAGCGCGTGGAAGAACGCCGCGAGAACGACCAGTACGGCGACGTGACCCGCCACGACGACCCAGAGCGACTGGCCGTAGAGCCAGGCCATGAGCGGGTTTCGTTCGTAGCCGAGGCCGACCGTCCCGGCCGCGAGGACCGAGAGCAGGAGGTCGAGCGTGAGAAACAGGAACAGCACGACCGCTGCCCAGTCCCAGTACTCGTCGTAGCGGGGCGTCGCGTCGAACCAGGTCGTCATGGGGGTCCAGACCGGATGGTCTGGCTCCCGATTGTGGGAGTCTGGGAAAGAAGGTTGTGGCCGGCGTCGGCTCCGTTCGGCATCCCCGGCGAGTTGGTGTGCCCAGATCGGACGGATCAGGCGGCCTGGAGCGGCCCCTGTCGCCGGCGAAGGATCTCGAAGAGGCCGAGCGACGTGGCCAGCGCGCCGAGCCCGACGACGGCGAGGACGAGCCCGGCCTTCCCGGCGATCGGCGTCGCCCCCGCAGAGAGGAGGCCGGTCGACGCGGCGAGGACGATCGTGATCGCGGCCATCACCAGCGGAACGGCCGCGACGGTGGCCGGTCCGGCGAGGCCGGGTTCCGGCGGCTCAGCGGTCGGCCGGCGGACGAACCGGACGTCGTCGGATCCGTAGCGGCGGGTGAACGCCCGCCACTCCGTCGGGTCGTCCGTGTGTGCACTGATCGAGTAGCAGAACACCCCGCCGTAGGACTCCCTGAGAATGTGAAAGTTCGTGCGGAACCGTCGCCCGAACGCGTCGGCGAAGCAGATCGCCACGTCGTCGACCACGACGGCGGCTTCGTCACCGCCGCCGGGTCGGTCGACGCTCGCGTCGGGAAACAGCGAGTCCAGGTACGTCGCCAGTGACGCCGCCGCCGTCGGCGACGTCTCGTACTCCCACTCCCGAAGCGCCCGTTCCAGTCGCTCCCTGTCGACGGACCCCCCAGCCCGTCGGGTTTCCGACCCCCCAATCATACTCGACCGAAGGACAACTGGGGCCAAAATAGTTTTCATGGTTCAGGAGATTCAAGGCCACCGATACGTCCGCAGAGAGGAGGTGGGCCACTCGATTCGGCGACGTGAAAATAACCCGACGACGACGGAGAGAAGAGTTTCAAGCCGACCTTTCGTCGACGCGTCGGGCCACAGCGGCGGGGTCGGGAGGGTCGAGAGCACCACGAGCATCACTCGGGCGGATCGTCGAGCGGAACCACAGCTGTGAGCACCCGCAGAACGGGCGAGGCGTCGGGACCCGCGGGCACCGGTCGGGCCGACCGATACCCGAACATTGACAACCACACACATTTCGATTCGTGACATGGCAACAGGTGACGAACGCGGCGCCGACGCCGCCGCAGCCTACGACGAGTTGACCGAACGGTACCAGCAGTATTCCTACCTGCAGCACGCGGGGATGGTAGTCGGCTGGGACCAGCAGGTGATGATGCCAGACGGTGGGGCGCCCGCCCGGGCGAAGCAGCTGGGTGCCCTGTCGACCGTCGGGCACGATCTCCTGACGGACGACGCGATGGGAGCAGCACTCGACCGGCTCGAAGGGGTCGAGACGGCCGACGATGGCCAGCTCGACGGTGAGCCGTTCGACGACGACCAGCGGGCGGAGGTTCGCGAGATCCGTCGCGACTACGAGCGCTCGGCGAGCGTCCCCAGCGACCTGATCACGCGACTGTCCGAATATCGATCCGAAAACCAGGGCATCTGGCAGGAGGCGAAGGCCGAGGACGACTACGAGACGTTCGCACCGCGACTCGACGGCCTCGTCGACCTCGAACGCGAGCGCTCGGCGGCCATCGCCCCCGACCGCGACCCCTACGAGGTGCAGTACGAGGATCGCCAGCCATACCTGCCGCTCGAACGCGTCGAGGAGATCTTCGAGGAGCTTCGGGGGCACCTCGTCCCGCTGATCGAGCGCATCCGGACCGAGGGGCGGGACATCCCCGAGGTCGTGACGGGGACCTACGACGCCGAAACCCAGGAGGAACTCTGTCGCGCCGCACTCGATACCGTGGGCTACGACTGGGATCGTGGCCGGCTCGACACCGCGCCGCACCCCTTCATGTCCGGCACGCAGTTCGACGCCCGCGTCACCACGCGCTTCGACGAGTCGAGCCCCCTCGCGGGCCTGATGGCCGTCATCCACGAGTACGGCCACGCCTCCTACCAGCAGGGGTTGCGCCAGGACGCCTACGGCTCGCCGCTTGGCTCCCCGCGATCGTCCGGCGTCCACGAGTCCCAGTCGCGCTTCTGGGAGAACCACGTCGGGCGGACGAAGCCCTTCTGGGAGCTGTTTCTCCCCACCGTCAAAGAGCACTTCCCGTCGCTCTCGGACCTCACCGTCGACGACGCCTACGCCGCGGTCAATCGCATCTATCCGGAAAACCGCATCCGCGTCGAGGCGGACGAACTCACCTACCACATGCACATCATCCTCCGCTGTGAGATCGACAGCGCGCTGATGCGAGGGGAACTCGACGTCGAAGCCGTCCCCGACGTGTGGAATCGGAAGATGGAGGAGTACCTCGGCGTGGTGCCGGACACCGACGCCGAGGGCTGTCTACAGGACATCCACTGGTCGTCCGGACTCGGCGTCTTCCACGGCTACACGATCGGGAGCGTCCTCGCCGCCCAGCTCGACGCCGCTCTGCGCGACGATCTCGACGTCGACGGCCTCGTCCGCGAGGGCGAGTTCGACCCGATCCGCGAGTGGATGACCGAGCACGTCCACCGCCACGGGAAGCGCTACCGCACCGACGAACTGATCGAGGAGGCCACCGGCGAACCGCTGACCGCCGACTACTTCCTCGAGTACGTCGACGAGAAGTTCACCGACCTGTACGACCTCTGAGGACGCGACGCTTCGGCGGACGGGTGCGGAGCGCTCACGGCCACTCGACCGGCTCGCGGACGCGAGGTCGAGTTCGGACTGGCACCTGCCGGGGGCGAACCCTTTCGGCCGGCGCGACTCCCTCGGGTATGCGAGTCTCAGTTCCGGGAATTCCCGGCGTGTACTACGATACCGACGCGAAGACGACGATGTTCACCACGGCGCTCACGGCGGCCAGCCGGCGAACGCCCAAGCCCAACGCCTACGCCCTGCAGGCGCTGGCACTCCTGTGGTCGATCGACGTCGACCTTCGTGAGGTGCCCAACGACCATCCACTCCAGTACCTCCACCCGGAGGGCGCCTACAGCTTAGAGGAGTTCTCACGCGATCGGCTTCCCGGCCCGGACGTCGGTGGCGGCGTCGAACGTGGCTTCCAGTTGGCGTACGCGGTCAACCGACAGGCCGAGCGCGGCATCGACAGCGTCCTCGGGCGCGACGACGCGACGACGGAGGGGACCGTCATCGAGATTACCGAGGGAACCGAGCCCGAGCGACCCGACGGCTCCAGGACCGACGGGATCGGCTCGACGGACGCCTGAGTACGTGGCTCCAGCTGGCGGCTGTTTCGAACGAAGCATCGAGAGTCGCGTAATCGACGGCCTGCATCCGCCGGGACCGCACCCATTTCGAGGGCGCCCCTAGACGCAGCAGGGTCGACCGCGAGCGGGCGCCCCTGGCGTGAGAGACAATGGCAGATGTACTCGACGTACTTCGGCGCGGTATCGCGGCGATCGGAGCGATCATTCTGGTCTTCGGCCTGGCCGGCGCTATCGTCGCCGGCGGCTGGCTGGTCTGGCTCGGCACCGACTGGCTCTACGACTACCTCCCGGCGACGGAGGCGAGCGCGGCGGCGCTGTTGCTCGTCGCCCTGTACGTCGTGATCGTCGGCATGATCATCTACTCGCTCGGCGATCTGCGAGCCGGAGAGGGCGAGTGATCGGACGGTCGGCGGGCGGGCGTCGCCCGCAAACTGCCGTCGACCGGACCCGCCGTCGGTCAGAACGTGAGGCGTTCGAGGAGTCGACGCGAAAATCGCGGCCGGTGGGACTCGTGCGGGTAGACCGAGATCGTCGTACAGCCGGGGTGGGGAACGGTCGGACTGTCGTCTAACACCTGCGAGGCGAGCGTGTCGTCGGTGCCGCGACGGATCACCACGTCGGGCGCCGCCGACTGGAGGGCGTCGGCGCCGATAGGGGCGGCGCGAACCGGCACGGAGAGCAGTTCCGAGAGTTCCGTCTGGTAGTCCTCGATCGTCCGCTCGTACTGGTCCGTACCGTCGCGATCGGTGGGTTGCCAGAGCGAGACGGTGCCTCGATTCTCGTCGGCGAGCGACTCGGCGACGGTCACCGCGAGCGGCGGGAACGGACCGCGTTCGCCGACGAGGCCGACACGTTCCGGATCGTCGTAGCCGAGGTTGTCGACCAGGACGACGTTACACGGCGCGTGTCGAACGATCCAGTCGACCGGGTCGCCGAGGAGCCGGGAGCGAAGTCGCAGCGGCTCGTGTTCGGCGACGATCGCGTCCACGCCCCGTTCTGCGGCGACGTTGACGACCGCGTGTTTCGTATCGTGGCTGACGATCTCGTCGGCCTCGATCGCGACGTCCAGGTCCGTCGAGAGGTCGTCCATCCGTGACTCGAACGAGCGGTCCGCGGCGGACTGCACCGTCACTTCGTCGGTGAGCGGGGCCTGATCGGGCACCTCCTCGAATCGCGTGACGACGACGCGGCCGTCGTCCGCGCGAACGAGGTCGGCCGCGATGGCGACGAGCGACCGTTCCCGATCTGCGTCTAGCCCTTTCGTAAGCGAGACGAGGACTTGCCGCGGCGTCTCGTTCACCGCGGATTCGGTCTCCGTCAGCGCTTCCTGGCCAACACGGCGGCGAACCGCGTCCGTCGCCGCGCCCTCGCGATCGACGCGCGATCGGGCGTAGTAGGCGTACCAGGCGACGCTCCCCACGATGATGAGGACGGCCCCGAGGAAGGCGTCCCGCCCCATCTGGGTGAGGAGGACGAGTCCCGAGACGGCGCCGAAGACCTGTACCCACGGATACAGCGGGGACTCGAACTCGGGCTCGTAGGCCGACTCGCCCTCGCGGAACGCGATCACGGCCACGTTGATCAGCGCGAAGACGAGGATCTGGAACGCGCTCGCGAGTTTCGCGATGTTCGGGAGGGGGACGACCGCGATGAGTAGTAACAGCACCGCACCGGTGAGCGTGATCGACGCGACGGGCGTCCCGAACCGGTCGCTCACTGACGAGAACGTCGGAGGCGCGAGTTGGTCGCGGCTCATGGCGAACGGGTACCGCGACGACGAGAGGATGCCCGCGTTCGCCGTCGAGACGAGCGCGAGCATGGCCGCGATGACGACGACGATCTCGCCGACTCCCCCGAGCGTCTCCCTCGCCGCGACGGCCACCGGCGTCAACGACCCGGCGACGCTTCCCGGATCCGTCACGCCGACCAGGACCGCCACGATGACAACGTAGAGGATCGTGGTGAACGCAAGCGAGCCGAGGATGCCGAGCGGGATGTTCCGACCCGGATTCTCGACCTCCTCGGCGACGCTTGCGACCTTCGTGACGCCCGCGTAGGAGACGAACACCAGCCCGGTCGCCGCCAGAATCCCGCCGATCCCGTCGTCGAAGAAGTTCGCGTAATTGGCCGACTGGACGCTGGGCGCGCTGAACGCGGCGAACCAGGCCCGGAAGATCCGGGGCGTGACGGCGGTCCGCGACATCATGACCGGCGAACGCAACGTCTACGTCAACGCCATCGGGAAAGACCACGACGACTTAAACCGGATCAGCAAGGAGCTCGATGCACTCGGACTCACCGTCGTCGACGAACAGCTCATCCGCGACGAGTACGTCTGTCCGTTCCGCGGCTTCGTCGACGAAGACGAGACGGGACCGGGCGAGTGCGACGAGTCGTAACGGGACGGATGTGACGTGTCGTAACGAGACGAATTCGACGTGTCGTAACGGAGCGAGTGCGGGGCGTCGGCACACGTTCGGCGCCGACCGAGATCGAGTACCGATTCTGCGACCAGAAGTCAGTCGGCGTCGATACCGAGGACGGCGTCGACGACCGCCTGTACACGGGTCGCCTCGGCGACGGAGACGAGATCGCCATCGCCACCATCGAGTGCAGTCACGAACTCGTCGACCAGCGTGAGCGTCGTCTCACCTGGGTCCTCGGTGAGCACGCGCTCGGTCTCCTCGCCGGGATCGGCGACTAGGCGGCGCCACGCCTGTAGCGACAGCGAGCCCTCGGTTCCCTCGACGGTGATGGCGTTCGCCTCGCTCCCAGCGCAGTCACAGAGGAGGTCGATCGTCCCGTGGACGGGCTCGTCGACGGCGACGGTGCCGGTCAGTTCGACGTCGCTCTCGACGCCGGCCTGGAACGTCCCGACGATGGACTCCTCGTACGTCTCCGGCCCCGTGTACCGAACGTCGGCCGTCACGTCGCCGATGGCGCCGAAGAGTTCCTGCGTGCCGAACACGAAGTGGCTCCCGACCTCCCGGAGCGGCCCGCCCTGCTCCCGGCCGGCGAGCCAGTCGACGTCCTGCCACTCCCGGGGCCACTGCGGGAAGCGAAAGTGGAGAGAGACACGCTTTGGCGTGCCGATCTCGCCGGCCACGATCCGCTCGCGCATGTCGACGAACCCCGGCGTGTACCGAAACGGGAAGTTGATCGCCGTCGTGCGATCACTCTCGCGGGCGAGGTCGGTCAGTTCGTGTCCGACGGCCGCGTTTTCCGCGATTGGCTTCTCGCAGATGACGTGCGTGTCCGCGTCGAGCGCGGCCCGGACGACGGCCGCGTGGTGCTTCGGCGGGACGCCGACGTAGACCACGTCGACCGCGTCGATCGCGACGAGCTCGTCGACGTCCGTAACCGCCTCGCAGTCGTACTCGTCCGCCATCGACTCGGCCTTCCGGGCGACCCGGTCGCAGACGACCCGGATCTCGGTCCGTTCGTGCTCGTCGAACGCCGTCGCGAGGCGCGACCCGATGACGCCGCACCCGACAATCCCGACCTGATACATGGCGGGTGGTGGCGAGCGCGCCTCAAGAAGGTCCGGATTGCGGACACACAGCGCGCGACGTACGAGTGTGAGGCCAGCGAGAACGCGAGCGGTCTCGATCGAACCGGTCACTGAGTGGCCGACGGCGCGGACGAAGACACCGAGAATTGGGCGGGGCGGAACAGGCGTGTCCGCTGGTGGAACGGCCTGGCAACCCCCGGTGTGATCCACTTCGGGCCGTCCCCGATTCCAGCGTCGATGGCCCTGCCTCGGTCCACACGCCTTTGTGATTGGTACGCCTACGGGGAGACATGGCTTCTGCGCCCACCAACGAGAGCGACACGTTCGACATCGGCGGCGAGCTGACAGTCAGTCGGCTTGGCTTCGGCGCGATGCGCCTCACCGGCGACGCCATCATCGGCCCGCCGGCCGACGAGGAGGAAGCGAAGGACGTCGTCCGTCGCGCCGTCGACCTCGGCGTCGATCTCATCGACACCGCCGACTCCTACGGACCCGGCGTCAGCGAGCGACTGCTGGGGGAAGTGCTCGCGGGCGGAGATGATCGCGAGGACGATGCCAACGGCACCGATTCCGACGTCGTCGTCGCGACGAAGGCCGGGACGCTCCGCAATCGCGAGGGCGACTGGCTCCCCCACGGCGATCCGGATTACCTGAAGAACCAGGTACTGTGCAGCCTCGACCGACTGCGGACCAACCGGATCGACCTCTACCAGCTCCACACGCCGGACCCGGACGTCGACTTCGCGGAGTCGGTCCACGCCTTCGCCGAGATGAAAGACGCCGGCCAGATCGCCCACGTCGGCCTCTCGAACGTCACTGTCGAGCAGCTCGAGACCGCGATGGACATCGTCGATATCGCGACGGTCCAGAACCAGTACAACGTCGGTGATCGAGAGCACGAAGACGTTCTGCAGGCCTGCGAGGACCACGATGTCGGGTTCATCCCGTACGGCCCGCTGTACACCGTCGACGAGGACGGTGTCGCCGGCGTGTTGCAGGACGTAGCCGAGCGCCACGACGCGACACCCCGCCAGATCGCACTCGCCTGGCTACTCGCGTACTCGGACGTGACGCTCCCGATCCCGGGCACGTCGAGTGCGGACCACCTCGCGTCGAACGTGGCCGCGTCGCAGGTGGAACTGACCGACGAGGACATGGCAGCGTTGAACGACGTCGCGTAGGTGAGGATGGACGACAGCGACAGTATCACCTCCAGTAGATAGAGACAGCCCCATTTCGTCGGCAGATTCGCGGCACTTCGTCGGTCGTCCAGTTCCTCGTCCATCGTGACGGCGTCCCAGTCCTCGCGTGCAACGCAGATCCTCCTATAAGTGAGTGGTCGTGGTAGCGGTCCGTGCAATGACACCAACGACCCCCACCGGACCGAATGGAGCCGGAAACTCCGTCGTCGAGAAGCCATCCCCAATCAGCCGACTGCGAGGTGACGACGTATGAACGGAATCGAAGACGGCGTCGCGCTGATCTCCGGCGCATCGTCCGGGATCGGGCGCGCGACGGCCAAGCGGTTCGCAGCAGACGGTTCGAGCGTCGTCGTCGCCGATATCGACGCCGACGGCGGCGAGGAAACGGTCTCGCAGATCGAGGGCGAGGGTGGCGAAGCCACCTTCGTCGAGACCGACGTCACCGACGAGGACGACGTGGCGACAGCCGTCGAGACCGCCGTCGACACCTACGGCGGGCTCGACTTCGCGTTCAACAACGCGGGGATAGAGGGCGAACAGGTCAGCTTCGCCGATCAGGGGAACGAAAACTGGGAGCGCGTCCTCGACATCAACCTGGGTGGCGTCTTCTACGCGATGCGCGAGGAGATACCGGTCATGCTCGAGAGCGGTGGCGGCGCCATCGTGAACACGGCCTCCATCGCCGGTATCCTCGGCTTTCCGAATCTGAGTCCGTACGTCGCCAGCAAACACGGCGTCGTCGGACTGACGCGGTCGGCGGCCGTCGAGTTCAGCGCCGACGGGCTCCGGGTGAACGCGGTCCTTCCGGGCGTGATCGACACCCCGATGGTCCAGCGCTCGAGCGAAGAGGACCCGGACTCGATGGAGCAGACGATCGCCGCGATCCCGGCAGACAGACTCGGCGAACCCGAAGAGATCGCCGCGGCAGTCGTCTGGCTGTGCTCGGACGACGCCTCGTACGTCACCGGCCAACCGCTCACGGTGGACGGCGGGTACTCCGTTCAGTAACACCGGCCCGAGTGTCGAAACGGAGGGCCCCGGGCGAATTCCACCCGTACGGGAAGTCCATCCGCCATTCGCCGTGGCGCTCCCGGCCGCCCCCGAAGCATGCGGCGCCCGGGTATCGTTTTACCGTGCTCGGCGACGTGCGTTGGCCCTGCGCCCACGACGCGGGACGGTCTCGCGGAAACGACAGACTGGAGGCCGTATCGGGTCGGCGCACACGGAGGACTAATTATGGCATCAGCAACAGATACAGCGGAAAACAAGCGAATCGCCCGCCGATATCCCGAGGAAGTCGCCACGGAACGAGATCTCGACCTCATCGACGAGCTCCACGCGGACGACTTCGTCGAGCACGGGCCGTTCGGCGTCGAATCGCACGGACCGGCAGAAGACAAAGAACAGATGCGAACGTTTCTCGAGGCGTTTCCCGACTTCGAAGCCACCGTCGAGGAGATCGTCGCCGAAGGGGACACCGTCGCGATGCGGGCCCGGCTTCGCGGAACCCACCAGGGAAACTTCATGGGGATCGACCCGACCGGTGAGACGTTCGACGTACAGAATATGGTCTTCACTCGCATCGAGGACGGGCGGATCGCCGAACGGTGGGTCAACCCGGACACGCTCGGACTAATGGAACAACTCGGCGTCGTCGACTCGCCCATCGACTAAGCCCCACTCGTCCCAGCGAGCGCCTGGCGAACGAAGCGGACTCCCGACACGGCTCCCGATCGAACGGCGATCAGTTCGATCAGGGAGTCGGTGTCGGCAGGGCGCGCATCTCCCGCGGCGGGAGCAGGAAGTTGCCCCGTCGTTCGACGGTCACGTACTGCAGGATGCCGTTGTTCAGCCGCTGGCCGACCGCCGACGTCTCCGAGATACCGGTGCCGTTCATCGCCTGGCGCGTGTCGACGAAGTCACCGATCCGCCGCTGCAGGGACAGAAAGTGGAGGGTGGCCCGATCGCCGTCGGTCGAGTCGAAATCCCGGCGAAGGAGCAGTGGCGAGTCGTCTTCGCGGGCCCGAGCTGCCTTCTGGGAGTGACCGACCGCGCCGTGCTCCCGGGCGTCGTCCCCGGCGTGGGCGGGGCAGTTTCCGAGTCCGCTCGACGCGCCGAGATTGTGGCCAGCGCCCTCGACACGGTCGTCGGCGGCGTGGGCGGGACAGAACATCTTCGAGACGCGCTGGTCGCGGGTGTCCTGTTCGTACCACTGGTGGAGATTCAGACGGAGGAGCGAGAGTTGCTGGGTCGTCCCGCCGGCGAAGGGGCCCTCCCGGATCGTCACGCGGTCCTCGCTGGCCTGGTTCTTCTCGAAGCCGGACTTGAAGCCCATGTACATCGGCGACTCGTCGGGCACCGGGTCGGAGTCGGGAACGTCCGCCACGTCCTGGTTCTCGGCGGGGAGGCCCTCGCCGACGAAGCCCGTTCGTCGATCCACTCGCTCGAAGACGCCATCGAGCGTCGCCTCGACTGCGACGCCGTTGAGTTCGTCCAGTTCGCCGCGCAACGCTTCCTCGGCCGCCAGGACGACGGAGCCGTGATCACTGGCCAGATGGACGACCACGTCCGGGCGGTCGAGCGCCGGGTCCTCGAAGGGGGCAAGCGCCTCGGGTTCTCGCAGATCGACCGAATCGGACACCGGGTCGTCGAATCGGTCGAAGTACGACGGGGAGTAACTCACCGTAAAGAGCAGACCGTCGTGGCTCCGCTCGTACGCGCGTTCCAGCGTGCAGAACGCATCCTCGACCGTCTCCCGATCGGCTTCGGTCGGCTCACCATCGTCCGCGTAGTCGAGCAGGAGGAGGACCCGATGGCGCGGGGCGAGGTGGTTCCCGTACTCGTCCGTCGCGAGCCCCTCGTTCCACGCGTGCTGACGCGAGGGGAGCCCCGAGAGGTCGTCCGGGCCGCGTGGAACGTCGACCTGGGGCGATTCGCGTTCGAGGCAGGCCGACAGCGCTGCCGACCCGCCGATCGCGACGGCGGCTCTGGCGAAGTCGCGACGCGAGAGGGAGTCGTGTGAGGGAGAGACCATCGGAGGTGATTCCTGGCGTGATCGCCCGGGAGCGCCTCGGCGTGCGGTCGCCTCGCGGCGCCGTCCCGTCGACCGAATCTAGTCCCTCGTTGGGGGCTGGCGACCGTAAAATTGGCGGATGGCGGGCGGGGCGGAACCGGTGTTCATCGGCCCGGTTCGCGGCGGTTGGAGGCCGGCTCGATTCGCGGCGGTGATCGACAGCCCCGGCGCCACCCAGGACACGTTCGAATCACAATTCGTATGCTGGCTGGTCGGGAAGTACCGCCGATGGAGCGCCGGGAGTTCGTCGGGGCAGGCGCGTGTCTCTCGAGTGCGCTTGCCGCGGGGTGTATGGAGTCGGTGACGTCGCTGCTTCAGTCGGAAGACCGTCCCCGCGAGCCACCAGTCGTCGACGATCGACCTGACGCAGTGTACGTCCCGACGCACACGGAGGGGATGGAGATGGCCGGGATGGCCCGGGCCGGACCCTACGCAGTCGCCCTCTCGTACAGTTTTCCACACCGGTTCTGGACCGTCAGCGGCGACGAGGCGGAGCGAGTCTTCGTTCAGGACCCCGGGTCGGCCCATCTCATGCTGACCGTCTGGGATCCGGTAACCGACGTCGTCGTGCCAGTCGGGAGTCCCACGATCGAACTCACACGAGGCGGGGACGTCGTCGACCAGCGGGTGCTCTGGCCGATGCTCAGCCAGACCATGGGCGCCCACTTCGGCGACAACGTGCCGTTCCCCGACGACGGGACGTACACGGCCACTATCCGGCTGGACCCTCTCACGATCCGACGGACTGGCGACTTCGCCGACCAGTTCGACGAACCGGCCACCGTCGAGATCACGTTCGACTACACACGCGACGCGCGCGACGGCGTCACCGTCCGCGAGTATCCGGACGAGCAGGGTCAGAAAGGGGTGGCGCCACCGACGACGATGGACGGACCGGCCACGACGGTCCCCCCAGAGAAGCGGCTGCCTGGTGCCGTCCTCGGCGACGCGACGAGCGGCGACGCCAGGTTCGTCGCGACGGTCGTCGACGACGGCGATCGGCTCGGCGCCGACGGAACAGCCGAGAGCTACCTCGCCGTCTCGCCGCGAACGCCCTACAACCATTTTCCGCTCCCCTTCATGGCAGTGTCGGCGACGATCACGCGCAACGAAGAGACGGTCGTCGCCGACGAGCCGCTCCGGGCGACACTCGACCCCGACCTCGCGTTCCACTACGGGACCGCGGTCGAGGGCGTCGAGGCGGGCGACACCGTCACGCTGTCGATCGACACGCCACCGCAGGTCGCCCGCCACGAGGGCTACGAAACCGCATTCCTCACGATGGCCGATGTCGAGTTCACCGTCTGAATCGCCGGCCACCCAGCGGAGCGGTCCGCACAGCGCGTCGACACGACGCGTCGAGAAGGTTGCGTTCGCGCTCACCGAACGGCAGCGATCGCGGCGCTCGCCGTCCGGCGGTAGTGGCTCGCGAGTTCACCCACGACGAGCCGATCGCGCGGGTTCGATCCGAGCAGCGCGATGACGCCACCGAAGGTGACCAGCCCGATCAGCGTGCCGACGCCGACCGCGATCCAGCCGTCGAGCAGCGAGCGAACGCCGACCATCGCGCCGGCCATCGCGATCCCGGCGCCCAGCGGCGTGAGAAAGGTCGCGTCGAACGGCCACAGTCCCTCGAAGCGCCGGAGCAGGAGCACCTGGAGGAAGTTTTGCACGCCGATGGCGACGCTGGTCCCCAGGGCCGCGCCGATCAGGCCGAACTGGAGGACGAACAGCGTCGTGAGCGTGAGGTTCAGGACGGCCAGGAGCCACTCCAGCCACATCTTCGGATAGTGGTTGTTCGTCATCGAGAGGAGGATCCCCGTCGCGCCGACGGCGTTGCCGACGAACCGGCCGACGAGGAAGACGAGGAGGATCTCGTAGCCGCGGGTGTACTGCGGGCCGAAGATCGCGAGCAGGTCCTGGCCGAAGACGGCGAGGATGGCGATCAGCGGCACCGTTGCGGTGACGATGAGCCGCGTCACCGTGGTGTAGACGTCGTTCAGCGTCGCCACCCGACCGCGGGCGTAGAGGTCCGACGCGACAGGGGGCATCAGCTGGTTGAACGCGATCAGCGGGATCGCCGCGAGGCCGACGAGGACGAGCACGACGTTGTAGATCCCCGCGGCCGTCGCGGTGAGCAACACGCCGATCAGGATCACGTCGACGCGCGTGCGGATCAGCCGCCCGACGCCGGAGAGCGCGCTCGGAACCGCGTGATCGAAGAAGTGCCGGGCCTCCGAACGCAGGCCACGGACCGTCGGCCGGACGCCGATCGTCCCGATCGTGACGGGGTAGGCCACCACCGCGAGGGCCCCGACGGTGACGACGAGCGCCCCGACGACGCCGACCACGGAGTAGCCGAGCCCCACCGCCGCGGCCGCCGCGACCAGCCGGACGGCCGGGCGGAGGATTCGGTTGAGCAACACCTCGCCGTTGGCCGACTTCGCCGCCTTGAGCGCCGTGGCGTGCATCCGCACCATCGCGAGGAGGACCAGCAAGACGCCGAAGAGGCGGATCGCCTCGGGAAACGCCGGCTGGTCGATCGTCGCCGCGTTGATCGGTTCCGCGGCGAGGAAGAGCAGTGCGGCGATGAGGAGCGACGTGACGAGCGTCGACAGGTACGCCAGCCCCAGTGAGCGGCGCTGGCGCTCCGGTTCGTCCGCGAACGCCGGCAGATCCCGCAGGAGCGTCATGTCGGCGCCCAGATTCGCAAAGCGGAGGGCCATCGTGGTGAGGCGCCAGCCGAACGCGTAGACGCCGTAGAGTTCCGGCCCCAGCCCGCGCGTGAGGATAGCCTCGATCCAGATGGAGAGGCCGCGTTTGACCGACACCCCGCCGCCGGTCACGACCGCGCCGTGAGCGAGCGAGAGGAGCGCGTCGCGCTCGTCGGCCGGGACCGCCTCGGTGGTCGACGGCGAATCCGCTGTCTGATCGTCGCCATCAGTTCGGGCTCGGTCGGCGACTGCAGGCTGCTCGGCTAGGGGTCCGTCGTCGCTCACAGTCTCGGTTCTACGTCGAGGGAGCCACCCCCGCCGGAAAAGGCGCGCGAAAGCGGGTACCCTCGCCGTGAGACGGGTCCTGTTCGTCCGGGAGTCGACGCCGTCGCGGGTGCTCGATCAGCCGGCGGACTGAGGCGGAGCCGCGGCGCTAGGGATCGAAACACTCGGCCTGCGCTGCCTGTAGAGGGGCGTCAGGACGTGAGACTGCCGAGGAAATCGTCGCTCTGGTAGTCGAGGTGATCGAGTCGCGGGCCGAGCAGTTCCCGGATGAGGACCACGAAGGGGTTCGCCCGCCCCTCGCCGACGAGCGCGACCTCGCGTTTCGTGCCCGCGGCGGTTTCGTCCCAGAGGCCGACGAGGACGTGATCTCGATCGGCGACGATCAGCCGACTCACCGTCGGATACCCCGTCGGGTCGTACAGCCAGTCGAGTTGCGGTTCCCAGATCGTCGCCTCCGGAAGGTGTGTGCTGAAGAACTCCCGCGCCTCGCAATTCTTCGTCCCGGCGTGGAACGCGACCCCGCGGTCGATCGCCCGGCGCGCGTGGGGTAGACACGCCTCGTCGAGAAGTTCGTCGGAGGCGTATATCAGAAAGAGTTCGTCCGCGGCGCGCTCGGCCATCTCCCGTCCGTAGTCGTAGACGCGCTCGCGACCCTCGAGTCGTTCGACGGGACGATCGTCCGACCCGGTTCCGACGTCGATCTGTCTGAACACGTTGGCGAGGACGCCGTCGTCCATCCACTGCGCGTCGTCGAATGCGCCGGTCCCGCTGCTAACGCGATTGTCAGCGGGGTCGTACGCGAGGAGGCCCGCCTCGTCGAGCTGCGGGAGATACTTGTGGTGGAGGGACACGGCCAGCATCTCGGGGTCCCTCGACTCCGCCGACTCGATTCGATCGGCGAGTTCGGCCACCGAAAGCGCGCCTGCGGCGTCAGCGACACTACTCAGTATCGATCGGGTAGTGGGATCCGCGAGCAGTTGAACGACGCGCCCGTCATGTGATACCATCACAAGGTACTATTACTGGAGGGTTGTAAGGGCTTCTATCAGTTTTTCGATATAGTGCGGAACCAGTTCAGCCGTCGTCATGATAGACGTGATCGGCGAGAAATCGGCGAAGGGCACCCTAATCAGTCAGGATTCTGTCCGGGTTTGGCCACACTGTAGTCAGGTCGCTGGTGAGTCGACGGAGTGGAAGACGGAGAGAGATCATACCAGAACAGTACTGAGCTGTACGACCCCACAGTTGGAGGGGCAAAATGCGCCGCCTGCCGCGTGCAGGGCAGGTGACTACCCCTCGGTGTATTTCTCCCTCCACCTCGGAGTTGCGTAGACCATCCAGAGGATACTAAAGAGGATCCAGAATACACCGCGGAACAGCCGTGAGTCCGATTGACCGGTCAAACCCCAAATGAGCGAAGACAGGCCAAGGAGGAGCGAGCAAATGCCTAAACCCACGGGAAACCAGTAATTGAACTTCGTGACTTGGTCCATTCCGCCACCCATCCTACAATCCAGAGCGGGAGAAATTTACCAGTATCGTTCACCCCTAAAGGAACTAGATCGACCAGTACACACGAGCGGCTGACCGGCTCTCACCAGCAGGTAGCGACCCAGGCAGGTTGCAACAGTGCCGGTTCGATACGAACGAGTCGGCCGTGATGCCCCACATTCTGTACTCGATGGGCTATCTTCCCTACTTTCCAAGATATCTCCGACCCAGTATCGGAATTTCCGAAACGGTACTCCGTCACTTATCCCACTTCTGACAGTGTCAGGTCGTATGGGAAAGACCAATCCCACCTACCGAGACACGGTTCGCGCGTTCGAAACTGAGTGGTCGACGTATCATCGGGCACTCCGAACACAACACCAGGACCAGTTCCAGCAACTCATCCACCAGGTTCGAAACTTTGCCGATGCGGGCGGCATGCAGAACCACCCCGATCCGATGACGACGCACCTGATTTCGATGCTGCTCGCCCACGAGTGTCGGCTGACGGAGCTCGAGTTACAGCTCGAGAATCCGCGGAGTGACCCCGCTATAACAGATTGAAAGTGGGTAGCCTCGTTCCGACAATACGGACCCGAACACACCTTATCGGGTTCACTGACGGCGATCTCCATGCCCGAATAGAAGCGGCTGGTCCCGTTGAAATTCTCTCCTTTAGAGACCTGTTCCCGTGAATACACTGTACACTACACGTGCGTAGTTACCGCTGAAAGTTCTATCAGGAACAAGTGATGTTTATCGGCCCGTGCTGAATACAGAGCGCGAATGTCGCACGAGTCTGAGCGTAATCAACACAGGGGATCGAACGCTCAGTACAGGGCAAGCAGTTACCGAGGTAGCTATTGATTTGTCTGAAACATGCTAAAAGTTGCCTGCTGAATATAGAGGCTGCATACAGCATGTAGGGGGGATTTTTCGAACGACAGTCCTGTCATCGGTATACCTTTTCAGCAAGTGGTCTGTAGCACCGAGACTGGCGGTAGTGTTGACAGCTAACAAAAATTAAGCGTATTTATCGTATAGTGGTCCCGCGAGCAACATAACCCCCCCAATAGCCGTCAAATACAACCCTATACCAATGTTGACTAACGTTTCAGCTTCTTCCGATGGATTCTCGTCGACACCCATCCATGGATCGTTAATATATCCCAGCGCGAGGAATGCAACAAATATACCAATCAGAGTGACACCAATCCAGGTTTTTTGACCCCAACTTCCAAGACGAGAGCGCCCAACAACGACAACCGCAATGGCAGCCAGTATCAGCGTGAAGATACCGTCGGCATCAATCCCAGCTCTACTAACTGATGTTCCCAGAAACTCCACAGAGAACCATGGAAGGAATGCCCCGGCAATCGTGACACCCCCACCGACAAGCGCCAACTTCTTTCCAAGTGAAATCTCGGAGAAATGCTTCCAGGACAGCTGGTCTGTTGGTTCTGATCCCACCTGAGAGGTTTCGCTCGTTTGTGGTCGCTCCCCCTGTGAGGGGCGCTGTGGTCCCATTTCGGATTGTTCTTTTTCTGCTGGGTCTGGCTGGTGACTTTTAGAATCCAGAGATGGATCCAATTCAGTACCACATTCACTGCAAAAGCGGGACTCAGGTTCAATCCCGGCCCCGCAATTCTGACAGTATGGCATAAATATGGAAAATACATCACGTGATGAAATACCTACTGGCCAAACAGTTATCTACCATTCCCATAGGGGCCGTCATTAAAGCTCACTCACAGTACGGTATTTTATTATAGTTCCTCACAATGGAGTGCCCTACATAATCGTACAAATAGATCTTACCCCTCAAAGTGCGAGTGACGGGCTGTACAATAAAACGTGCCGTGTATTCAGCACAATAGTCTGAATATACCCCCAGTCCTGATAGATCATCCACCGTTCAATACGCACGTGTAGTGTGAGGATAGTTCACCGATTCCGGCATGAAACAAATAGGGACGTCGTGCTGAACTCATCCTCTGTACCTCACACGCCGCAAGTATCCAATAAGCGATAGGTAGTCAGCCAATGTGTTACCGCATTCCGCTGTATTGACCGCACCTGAGTCAAAAGCTCTCACTTGCGGAGGAATTCAACAGCGCCAAGCGGCTGGTAGTCCTCAAACCGACTCCGGATCACCCCCAGTCACCCGCCCCATATCGAACTCCAGTAGCCCGATCGCCGCGATGCAGTCCACGCACAGTCGTTTTTCCGAATCCGCGTACCGCTCCGACAGCGGCCCTTCGTGGACCGCCCGAACGGACGCCGAGTACGTCGTCGCCAGGTCCTGCCCGCAGCGCGGACACGGATCGTCCGGCCGGGGCTCGTCGTAGTCGTAGCGACCCATCTCAGTTCACCTTCAAATTGCCGAGTCGCAGGACGAGATCCTCGGCGAGTTTCCAATCCCAGACGAATGCCGGGTAGCGCTTCGGCTGCCGATGCCACTGCTGTGCGAGACCTTTTTGTCTCGATGGTGGGTTTCGTATCATGGTGGACAAATCTCTCAGCGGGATTTGGAAGCCACGTCTCGGGTGGCCCAAACACCCGGGACATTTCCGCAAGCGGCTGTCCCCGTACACTCGTTGGAGCGCGTGACTTCCGTTCAGTACTCCAATGTGAAGTGCAATATAATTATCGGATGGGTGGAAGAAAGTATTGGGCTAGTCTCCGGAAGTGCGCACGAACAATTTGGCTGGCCGTTCCGCCCATGGACGCAACACGGTCGAGGATGGCTGACGACCGGATACGCGGCGTGGATGCTACACCGAACATTTCCAGGGGAGGGTGTCGGGCCGGTCACAACGGGTGAGCCGCTTACCGGTCGGTCGCCGCGACGTACTCGTCTCGGGAGATGGTGTATCTGTGCACGTCGGCGACGGTATCAGCCAGCGGCAGCCAGTTCCGAAGTCGGCCCTCGTACCGACCGTCGTACCGGTCGACGTACGTTTCGATCGCCTTTCGTGACTTTTCGTTGCCGTCGATGTGCGCGGCGACGACGAGTTCCAAGTCGAGCCGATCGAACGCGACGGCGAGGATCGCATCGGCTCGTTCACCGGCGTATCCGCGCCCCCAGAATCGCGTCCCGAGGATGATTCCGAGGTTGGCGAGCCGTTTGTCCCAGTGCGGATACAATCCCGTCGTTCCGGCGATGACGCCCGCGCCGTCTTCCCCGTCCGTCGGACGAATAACGTACTTCGCTCCGTCTCCCTCGTCCCACGACCGCTCGGCCTCGTCGACGTAGTCGTGCGTCTCTTTAACCGTCTCGTGCGGCGACGAATCCCAGTACTCGAACATCTCGTCGACGTCCGCTCCGTCGCTGTAGAACTCGTGAAGGGCAAACACGTCGACAGTGTCGTGGGAAATCCGGTCGAGTCGGAGGCGCTCGGTCTCGATACGTTCGGGGAACATAGCACCCTACTCGCAATCGAGCGTAATCAGTAGTGAGCCACCACACCGGCCGAGCGGGTGGTTATCGGGGGTGGGCCGCCGAACGATGTCCCGCCGCTGAATCCAGCAGCTGTGGTCAGCAAATCAGTTCCGACACCGGCTCCACAGTTCGTCGCCGCCTGCGAGCGTCGCGACGCGATGCGCACAGAGACGCCATCCCGAGGGAGTCACGGCGCACAGTGACCCAACGGCACCGACTGCCGGTCCGGCTCACTCCGCGTTTCTGGCCGCCTCGGCTTTCGCCGCCAGCAGCTCCGTCAGCTCCGCGGTCGGCACGTCCTGCTCGTACCCGATCTGGATGGTCTCCTTGCCGGTGTCGTACCCCATCGCTTCGAGCCGGTCGCGGTCGTCGCTCCCGAGTGCGTCCGCGCCGATCCCGAAGGTCGCGTGATTCGTGAACGCGGTGATGCCGACGTGGGTGCCGTGGAAGCGGTAGAACGGGACGTTGTAGCTGATTCCCTCCTCCGCTTCCGGCACGGTCGAAGTGACGAGCTCGCGGAGTTCTCTGAGCGTCGGGCGGGCGGCTTCGTCCGCGTCGGCGATGTAGCCGTCGACGGTTTCTGGCTCGGACATGCGGAATTCTCTCTCTGGGCTCCGTACGGGTCACCACGTATTAATCGTCCACCAGCACCCCATAGCGATCGAGTGGCCTGTTCGGCCTCATCAGCCGCTTCAGAATCACTCCTTCTCGGCTGCGTCAGTCGTCGTCTTCGTCGTCCGCGTCGCCGTCATCGTCCGCATCGTCGTCTTCCTCATCTGCGTCGTCCTCATCGTCCTCTGCGTCGTTCTCGTCCTCGTCGTTTTCGTCCTCGTCATCCGCGTCGTCGTCTTCATCGTCTGCGTCCTCGTCATCGTCGGCTTCGTCGTCACGGGGTTCGATCTCTTCCTCGAGGGAGAACACGTCCCCAGTCGACCCGTCGACGGCGATTTCGGCGTCACCAGTCAGGGTGGCGGCGTCCAGGAGTTCGAACTCGAACTCGTAGGCGCTGCCGTCGTCGATCTCCGAACTGGTGAGGGTCCAGTTCCCATCCTCGACTGGCGACAGTGCGTCGCGGGCCGTTTCGAGGGCTGCTGACTGGGCCACCGTTCGGTCGTCGTTGTCGTCGCGCGGGCGCTCGAACTCGCGAGAGCGCTCGCCGTCCTCGCTCTCGACCTCGATCGAGAGTCCGTTGTCCGTTTCGAGTTCGATCTCACCGGTCGACTCGGCGGTGAACTGTGCCAGGAGCGCCGTGGCGCCGGTGCCGGTGACCGTGTTCAGGGCCTCGATCGACTGGTTGAGCGCGGACCGATCGACCTCGGCGGCGCTGAGCGCGGACGGAGAGACCGTCGCGACCCGCTGTCGGAACTGCCTGTGACTGTCGAGGACGTTGGACGCGCGGGCGTTCAGGGTCGCGAGCCGCTGAGTGTACGCAGCCTTTCCGAGGTCGCCGTCCTCGTAGGCGGCGGTCGCGTCCGCGTAGTCTTCGTCGATAGCCTCGGCCCGATCACGGAGGGCCGCCGCCCGGTCGGCGAGCGCGTCGGCCCGCGTCGCTTCGTCCGCGTCCTCGAACGAGATCTCGAAGGCCGTGTCCTCGACGTCGGACTGTACGTCGTCGGCAGAAACCTCGATGACCGTCGAGAGCTGCGGCCCGGTCGTGACGTTCACGCTCGAACTGTTCGGCGCGGACTGGGCTGGTGCGACGGTCGTGCCGTCCAGCGAACTCGACGAGGGCTCGCCAGCATCGGTCGAGAGCGCCACCGCCGGGACGGCGATCCCGACCACGAGAAGGGTCGCGAAAACGACAGAGACGAGCGCGGTTCCGTTCATCAGTATCGATGAGGACGTCCCGGGAGCCCTTAAACGGACGAGACCGTCGGCGTCGTTTGCGGACGGTTGCACTCACTTGCACAGGTCGAACGGCCCATTCGATCGGGCACCTACCATCACCGATCCCTCACCGCGTGCCGACGCTTCGCATCGAACATGGAGGTGCAGTTGGAGACAGTTGCAGACGTTTGCAGCGACTCCGCACGGATCCCGTCGTGTCGACGATGCAACTCGGTACGAACGTCGGACCGGTTTATTGTCGCCCCGTTTCGAGACGAGAGTGCAATGGATTCCACAAAACTGCTCGCGGTTGGGTTCGTGGTACTGCTCGCGATCGGTGGCGTCGCCGCCACCGGTACTGGCGGCAGTACCCAGACGATGGCCAGCGACACGAGTGGTGTGACGAACGTCGACGCACACGCGACGTACGACAACGGGACGGTCACCGTCGTCGTCACCGACGCCGGCGAGCCCCTCCAGAACGTCAGCGTGCACGCAGACGACGAGGAGGGAGCCACGACCGACGCGAACGGGACGGTCACCTTCGAGACTGACGAAGACGAGGAACTCGAACTCGAGATCGAGGGGAGTGACTTCGAGGGTGAACTCGAATACGTGATCGACGACGGCTCACTGTACCTCGTCGAAGAGGAATTCGAGTACGAGCGTGACGACGTGGCAGCTGACGAGGACGACGAAGAGAACGAGGATGACGCAGACGGCGAAGAAGCGGACGATGACGACGAGGAGAGCGAAGGCGACGATGCTGATGATGAGCAGGACGAGGACGACGACGCAGATGACGAAGACGACGAAGAGAGCGAGGACGATGATGACGACGAAGAAGCGGACGACGATGACGAGGAGGAGACCGACGACTGACGCGACAGATCAGCCGAGAGGTCCACGATCGCGCAGATACCGCCGTGGGTTTCCCGAGTGAGACCCACGAAGACGACGGATCTCCGGTCCGGCGTCGCGGTGACCAATTTCCGGCGTTTCAGCCGGTAAAACACCGCATTCAGAGGCAGCACACCCCTCCGATCGTCGGATTCGGGAACGGGCCACGGGCTCGGTCGCCGACAGTTGCGGCCCGTTCACACCACTACCAACAGTCCCCGTGTCGTTCGGCCCGTACGGTGGATCGAGAAAACAGACGACTTATACGATTTCTGTAGGAATGTGGGGTATCTAATGGCTGGCTCATCGGACGCCGGTAGACGGGCGGTCGTTGCAGTCGCCATCATCGGCCTCCTGGCCGGTGGACTACTGTCACCGATCGTCACCGGTGCTGCGGTCGCCCAGCAATCCCAGCCCGAGACCGACAACACGGTCACGCGGATCGAGGTAACCGAGAACGGGTCCGCACACTGGACGGTCCAGATTCGGACCCGCCTCGACACCGACCAGCGCGTAGCCGAGTACGCCGCGTTTCAGGACCGGTTCAGGAACGATACAGCGCAATATCTCGACCCGTATCGCACACGGATGCGCGGCGTCGTCGCGAACGCGGCAAACGCGACCGATCGCCGGATGCAGGCGACGGCGTTCACCGCGTCGACGAGTATCCAGGAGGTACCCCGGCGCTGGGGAGTCGTCACCTACGAGTTCACGTGGACGAATTTCGCCGCCAGCGAGAACGGTCAGGTGACCGTCGGCGACGTCTTCCAGGGTGGATTCTTCATCGCCGACGGCGATACGCTGCAGGTAGTCACCCCCGACGGTTACGAGGTGGCCCACACCGATCCGGCTCCGGATCGTCGAGAAAGTGGGATGGTGACGTGGACCGGCAGACAGGACTTCGCCGATGGCAATCCGACCGTGGCGATCGCGAACACCGGGCAGACCGACGAGGGTGGCGCGATCGCCGGGACGATCGTTCGAATCGCCGTCAGTGGGCTCCTCGTGGTCGTACTCGGGCTTGGTGGCATCGTGAGTTACCGGCGTCTCACGAGTGATTCCGACGAGACGCCCGTTCCAGCCGAGGAAGCCGCTGAACGGAGCGAGTCACCACCCGCAGCTGGTGAGGAGCGTGACGTCGAGGAGCGCGAGCCGGTGCTGACGGACGAAGAGCGCGTCCTCGACCTCCTCGAAGCCAATGGCGGCCGAATTCGACAGGCGGTGATCGCCGAGGAGTGTGACTGGTCCGCCTCGAAGACGTCGCGCGTCGTCGGGGAGCTGGCGGACGAAGGAGTCATCGAAAAGCTACAACTGGGCCGAGAGAACCTGGTCTCGATGCCCGACGAAGACGAGTGATCACGATGGCTGTCGGGTTGGGTGGGCTGGCGATACTCGATATGTGAAATCGCGCCCAGTGACAAGAATTACTGTCGTCGTGATACGCCACTAACGTATGCGCCCCAGCAGGCGGACCGTCCTCAAAGTAGCGGGTGGCGTCGGTCTCGGCGGGGCCGGCGTCGCCTACTGGCAGCGTCGGTGGCTCCGACGGCGGGACGACCTCGACGCGATCGAGACGACGCTCGACGTCACCGTCCCGACCGTGCCAAATCCCGTGACCGTCACCGACGCCCACCTCGACGCCGCCTACTCGTGGGCCCGCGAGCACGTCGAAACGACCGAGCGCGAATTCCCGGAGTCGGAAGTAGGCTCGAACCGCCTCGAACACGCGACGGAGGACCTCACAGGACAGGCTCCCGACGAGGTCGACGACGGAGCTGCTCGCCACGAGGCCCTCACACAGTACACGCTCGCGGTTTCATCGAGTGCGATGGCCCGCGGGTACCCCGTCGAAACCGAAGACCAACCACCGAGCGACGAACTGGAGGCGGCCCACGAGACGCTCAGTGACGACCTCGACGCCGTCGACCCGCGGTACGCCGGCGAGTCGCTCACCGGCACGGTCGTTCAGGCTGGTCACGCCGACTCGCGCTGGGCAACCGCCGCGTCGAATCACTCCCGGGCAGCCGACTACCTGGCGGACGACCGGTTCAGTCACGACGTGACGTGGGAGACGGTCGAAATCGGCCGGTTCGAGTTGGACAACGCCGAGTGGTTTCGGGAGGGACTCGCAACCGACGATGCGGTCGACCGGACCGCGGCTCTCGAGGATTGTGACGAGCGACTCGCCGAACATATCGAGTCGGCGACCGACGGGGTCCAGTGGGAGTACGAACCCAATGTGTACGCCCGGGCCTACGATCGGTGGAGAGGGGTCCAAATGGACCACCTCGGCCAACCAGACCACGCCAGAGACGTCGGTCGGGTCGCACTGGTCGTGTTGATTCAGGCTGAGCGGGCCACTGTCGCCGAAACGCTCGCCGAGTTCGACGACGTTCCCGGCTGGGGAGGTTCTCGGGATGTCGACACAGAACTACTCGACGACGCGGCGGAACTCGTCGCCGAGAAGCGAGCCGCCAGCGACCGCCTCGCGGCGACGGCCGACGCGGTCGGTTCCGACCCACTCGGCGCACACTTGCTCCGACAGGCGATCCAGAACGTCGAACAGGCCGATTCATCGCTCGACCGCCTCCGTGAGAACGTCAGGTCGGACGATAGTGAGCAGTGGCAGGCCGAACTCGATCGTGCGGCGCTGCAATATCGCGGCGCAGCGGCAGACGCAGACGCGATCCCCACGATCGTCTCCCTCGTCGCCGACGAAGGCTAACATGGAGGCGCCGGCGAGCTCGCCGAAGCGGAAGCGCCGGTTCAGCCCCGAGATGCGGCTATCGCACGCGAGGGCGCCCCATCGACCTCGACGCACGTGTCGCGACAGGACGGCCCCTGTTCTGCCCGCCGGCCGAACCGAACGTGCCAGCAGAACCCTATAGCGATTTTACACCACCGGGTTTCTTCCGGTTCCGGTTTCGAGAGGCGAGCATGTTCGAGAACGCGGTTCTCTCGGTTTTCGGGCTGGTCTTCGTCGTCGCCGGTGCCATCACGATGTACCACGGGTACGGTGAGCGCGCCGAGGGCGAGGTGATCGCCGAGACCGAGACGACGGCGGTCCGGGATCTCACGCCCGGACCGGCCGAGGTGAAGGGCACCGTTCGTCCCGCCGAAGACGCGACCGCGACGGAGGCGCCGATCTCGGCGACCGAGGCACTGGCCGTCAGCGTCGAAGTCGAAGAGCAGCAAGACGGCTCGTGGAACACGATCTTCACGGACGAGTGGGCCGAGTCGCTGCTCGTCGACGACGGGACTGGCGAAGTGCCGGTCGATCTTTCCTCCGCGGGCGAACTGGACCTCAGGGGGACCGAAACCGAGGTTGGCGTCGACGACGAACCGCCGGCTGCCGTGCGACGCTACGTCGAGACCGAATCCGACCTCGAATTGCCCGACCGGCGGAGTATGGGACCGGTGAGCGTCGGCGAGCGCAGACGCTACACGGAGGGCGTGCTCGAACCGGGCGACGACGGCTACGTGCTCGGGGCGGTACGAGAGACGGCGGCCGGTTGGGACCGGGCGGACTACGTGATCGACGAACCCACGGAATCCGGCGAGTTCGTCCTCTCGAACAGACCCGAGCGCGAACTGATCGACGAGCGAACGCAGAGCGGGCTCGTCTCCCTCGCGTTCGGTTGTTTCCTCGCACTCGTCGGCACCGCCGTGGCGGTCGTGCCGTGGGTCCCAGTCTGAGCGTTGGCGCGATCACACCGCAGATCGAAGCGACGGCCGACGACCCGTGAGCCTTTCCACCCACCCGACGAATCGCCGCGTATGCGCGTCGTGACGACACTCCCCTCCGCGACGGAACTGGTCGCCGCTCTCGGGATCGACCCGGTCGGCGTCTCGCACAGCTGTGACTACCCGCCGCGAGTCGCGGATCGGCCCACCATCACCAGTGCGGCGATCGACACCGAGGCATCGACCGCCGAGATCGACCGGCAGGTGCTAGCCGCCGAGACGGAGGGCGGCGTCTACGACGTCGACGCCGAGACGATCGAGCGGCTCGATCCCGACGTGATCGTCACGCAGGGCGTCTGCGACGTCTGCGCGGTCGACACCGTGCTCGTCGCGGACGCAGTCGAGCGAATCGATGCGGAGCCGGAGATCGTCACGATCGATTCCCACACGGTTGCTGGGGTGTTCGACGATCTGGAACGACTCGGGCGCGTGCTGGGGCGGGCTGACCGCGCCCAGGAGGTTCGCGCCGACCTCGAAGCGCGTCTCGAGGCCGTCCGCGAACGCACACCTGACGAACCCGACGCTCGGCCGAGCGTTGCCGTCTTCGACTGGACGGACCCCGTCATGGTCGCGGCCCACTGGGTCCCGGAACTGGTCGAGATCGCCGGCGGGCGCTACGAACTGGCCGAGGCCGGGTCGGATTCGCGCCCCCGCGAGTGGGACGAACTGCGTTCGGCTGACCCCGACGCCCTCGTCGTCGCGCCCTGCGGCTACGATCTCACACAGACCGCCGAGAACCTCGGAGACCTCACCGACCGCCCGGGCTGGGACGAGCTCGCGGCCGTGGAAGCTGGCCGCGTCTGGGCGGTAGACGGCAACCACTATCTCAATCGACCCGGCCCGCGACTCGTCGACGCCGCTGAGACACTCGCCCGCCTCCTCCATCCCGACCGGTTCGACGCAGGTGACACCCCGGATGCGAGCGTGGCCCGGCCGCTCTCGGCGCTCCGAACGCCCCCGAACGCGTGAGTCGCGCGGTGCTGGGCCGATGGCGCAGTTCCGTCGCGGACGCCTGACGGCGCGGACCGTCCCTCCCCTGATTGTCAACTTCGTTTCGTATCAGTCGCCTACTTATGCGACTAGCCACCGTGGACGAACCCGATGATGGGAACCGACGATCGGGATCGAGCCGAGGCGAGAACCGTCACCAGAGAGTTCGACACCGACCAGACAGACCCGAACGTCGCGGTCGTCTCGGCACTCGCCGAGATCGAAGATGTGCCCGTAGAGGAGTTGAACCCGTTGTACAGCTGCATCGACCACATCCTCGAACACCTGTACTCGAATCCGCCAGCCGACGAGGCGGACGTACAGATTACCTTCACCTATAACGGCTATCGGATCACCGTCGAGCAGGACGGAAGGGCGCGGTTCGAGCCGATCGAGAACTATCGCGTCGGGTGAGCGGTGGAAGGGTTCGACGACAGCAGTGGCGCCATTACCGTACTTATTCCGCTGGGATCGTACACCGCGCCTCGTAGGTGACTTCGTCGAGCGAGTCGATCGTGGCGGACTCGCCGCAAACGGGACAGTCGGGCGAGCGGTGAACCGGGACGGTCTCGACCGACATGTCCGCGGCGTCGTACATGAGCAGCCGGCCGGTCAGCGCCTCGCCGATGCCCGTCAGTTGCTTGATGACCTCCGTCGCCTGGAGACAGCCGACGGTCCCGGGCAGGACACCCAGCACGCCGGTCGTCGCGCAGTCGGGGACGGTCCCCGGCTCCGGCGCCTGGGGGAAGAGACAGCGGTAGCACGGTCCGTCTCCGCCGGGATCGATCGTGATGACCTGTCCCTCGAAGCGGTAGATCGCACCGTGGGAGAGTGGCGTGTCCGTGAGAACGCAGTAGTCGTTACAGAGGTACCGTGTCGCGAAGTTGTCGCTGGCGTCGCAGACGACGTCGTAGCCCGCGGCGATCTCGTCGATCGAGTCGGCATCGAGTCGCGTCTCGTAGGTTTCGACGGTGACGTCGGGGTTCAGGTTTCGGACGTACGCGGCGGCGCTCTCGACCTTCGAGCGGCCGACGTCGGCGTCGGCGTGGACGATCTGGCGCTGGAGGTTCGAGCGTTCGACGACGTCGTCGTCCACGATTCCTAGCCGGCCGACGCCCGCCGCCGCGAGGTACTGGATAACCGGCGAGCCGAGCCCACCCGCGCCGACGACGAGCACGGAGCCGTCGAGCAGCGCCGCCTGCCCGGCTGGCCCCACCTCGTCCATGATGACGTGACGCGAGTACCGATCGAGCTGCGTCGCGTCGAGCGAGAGGTCGCTCATACCCGCCGTTGGCGGCGGTGGGCCAAAAGCTGGCGGGTCCGTGACGCAACAGCGGTATTGACGGGTCCGTGGCTCCACAGCTGTATCGGCCGAATACGCACGATACAGCACTCAGGACGCGACCGTTGCGTGACACCCCCAGGTTTATTATCGTGTGATGTGAACCCATGCCTATGGGAGCCACTCCCACCGGTGCCGACGACGTGTTCGACCAGTTCTTGACGGACCGCGGTCACGAGACCGAGCCCGTTGGCTGGGATCAGAACCGGCGGAAGAAGCAATGTCCGGACTGTGGCGGCCTTCACGACGAAGCCGCCACGTCCTGCACCGTCTGTGGGTGGACACCGAGCCGCTAACCCCTGCGACTGTCCTGAACCCGGTCCCGACGCGGGTTCCAGATTGAATTGCAAATATCTGTTTCAACGACCGGTATTACTAATAGCAAGAATTGCAGACGTGTAGACGAGTACGTATGGAGGAATGCCAGAACTGCGGGTCGTTCGTCACCGACACGTACGTCAGAGTGTTCACGCCGCCCGAGGAGGACCAGCCGCGTGTCTGTCCTGACTGCCCCGACATGGTTCGCGACGGCGCCGACGTCCGGCAAGCGCGGTCGACACGAGGAACGTGACATCCTCCCGACCACCAGACCGACTGATCACGGACCCCGAGAATCGCTGTCGCAGCCGAAAACGGCCGACGATTCAGCCACCGGTAGCTCGAACGAAACCCACGTCACTTATGAGGGACGCGCCCTTGTACGGTGACAATGACCGCAAGCGACACGACGGTGACGCGCCTCTTCGGTGGGCCGGGCAGCGGGAAAACGACCGCGCTGCTCGACCACGTCGAAGAGATTCTCGAAGCCGACGACGTCACGTTCCGTGACATTCTCGTCGTCTCCTACACCCGTGCTGCCGCCCAGGAGGTCCGCGAGCGCCTCGCCGAGCGTCTGGACGAGAACCCCCGCTCGCTGCAGGGCAACGTCTGTACGATGCACGCGAAGGCCTACGAACTGCTGGACCTCTCGCGCGGCGACGTCATCGGCGAGTCCGACAAGGAAGGCTTCTGTGAGGACTACGGCATCGAGTACGAGGACGAGTACAGCGGCGCCGGCCGCCGGACCGCCCGCTCGACGACCATCGGGAACAAGATCATCGCGACGAGCCAGTGGCTCCAGCGGACCAGCCGAGACGTCTCCGACTGGTACGACGTTCCCTTCCAGTGGGACGACGAGGAGGTCCGCCTGCCGCCGGAGATCGACGACAACGCCCAGGAGGGTAACAAGTACACCCCGACGTGGCCGAGCGACGACGATCGAATCGACGTCCCCGAGGCGATCCGTGGCTGGCGCAACTACAAGGGCCAGGAGGGCAAGATCGGCTTCGCGGACATGCTAGAGCGAGTCGAACAGCGCTCGCTCGTCCCGAACGTCGACTACCTCGTCATCGACGAGTTTCAGGACATCACCACCCTGCAGTACGACGTCTACGAGGAGTGGAAACCCCACGTCGAGCAGGTGCTGATCGCCGGCGACGACGACCAGGTCGTCTACTCCTGGCAGGGCGCCGATCCCGCGCTCCTCCTGGACGAGGAGGTCGACGACGACGTCGTCCTCCCGAACTCCTACCGCCTGCCATCGAACGTGTTGAACGCCGTCAACCGCGAGATCCGCCACATCGACGTCCGCCAGGACAAGGACCTCAACCCACGCAAGGAAGGCGGCATCGTCGAGGCGGAGACGAACAAGTCCATGCTCGACGTCGTCCGGATGGTCCGGCGCGCCCTCGTCGAGGGCGACGGCACGATCATGCTGCTCTTCCGGGCGCGCTACCAGATGTTCCAGTTCATCGACGAGTTCATCACCGAGGGCGTCCCCTTCACTGCCCTGACCGACCAGCGGATGTGGACCGACCGCCTGACCCAGTACGTCCGCGCCGTCGAGGCCATCAGCGAGGACGAGGATATCGACGGGCTGGAGGCGCGTCGACTCGCCGACATGCTCCAGGACTCCGCGTTCGGCACCAACGAGCGCGACGCCCTCTTCGACGACATCGACGAACTGCAGGAGGAGGCGGGCGTCGACGATCTGGAGGAACTCACCGTCCCCGCCTCGGTGATCGACGAGCACGTCCCGTTCATGCCCGACGAAGCGTCCGCGTCGGACATGCTCCGGAAGGTGACCAGCTTCCAGAAGAAGTCCGTCAAGGCCTACTTCAACATCGGCGAGTACCGCGGGATGGACACCGACCGCGTCCGCGTCGGCACCATCCACTCCGCGAAGGGTCGCGAGGCCGACCACGTCTTCGTCGGCACCGACCTCACCGAGAAGGTCGTCGAGCAGATGGTCGCCACCATCGAGGATCGCTCCGGCGACGGCGAGGGCGGCGTCACCGACATCCCCGGCGTCGAAGAGTTCACCAAGACCACCTCGCCCGTCCCCATCCTCACCGACAACGAACGGCGCGTCTTCTACGTCGGGATGTCCCGGGCTCGCGAACGGCTCGTCTTGCTCGAGAATCTGGTCGACGGTGCCCCCACGCTGCCGATCGACGTCCTGCTGAACAACGAGCTCACGGACCAGAGCCTCGAGGAACTCGTCGAGGAGGCCCAGCGCCCACAGGAACTCGAAGCCGAAGCGCCGTGACGGACGCGTTCGCGGCGATCCGATCGGCGCTCGCGGACGAGGCAGCTGCCGGATTTGTCCACGCCGGTCCACGGCAGGATCCCGGAATTCACTATCTGCTCGCAAACCGGGACGGCTACACGGCGACCGAGACGAACACGGCCGGTCTCGACACGGCACTGGATGGAGACGTCGCCGGTCTCGAGACGCCACTCGATGGGGACAACACCGATTTCGAGATGTCGCTCGATCTAACCGCCGGCAACGCGCTCGACGGCCGGTCGACCGCCCCCTGGGCCGTCGCCGTCGTGTCCGACGACATCCTCGTCGTCTCACCGGCGGACGCCGACCAGCCGGCTGCGACGCTCGCCGAGCGGCTGTCGACGACGCTCCCCGACGACGAAACGCTGCTCGCCCCGGCGTCGATTCCACACGACGCGGCGCTGTACATAGAGCGAGCGGGCTTCGAACTCGCCTCCTCCGACGCCATCGGCCTGGCTCGCGAACGAAAGGGAGCCGTGGCCCGTGCCCGGATCGAAACCGCCCAGCGAGCCGCCGTCGCGGGGCTCCACCACGCCGGCGAGGTACTCGTCGACGCGACAGCGACCACCGACGGACTCCAGACCGCGGACGGACCGCTCACGACCGCTCGGCTGCGCCGCGAAATCGATGCCGCGATCGTCGCCGCCGGGGCGCGTCCCGCAGGAGCGACGTCGATCACCAGCACCGAGTCCGATCGGCCCATCCGACCCGGCGACGCGCTCGTCGTCCGGCTGGCGCCCCGTGGGCCGGGTGGCTACCGGGGCTATCTCGCGCGGACGCTCGTGCCAGACACCGACGGCGGCTGGGAGCGACGCGCGCACGTCGCCGTCGAGAGCGCCCTCCGGTCGGCGGCCACCATGCTCACGGCCGACGCCGCGTCCGTCCGAGCGGTCGAAGTCGAACTCGCCGCCGAAGCTGGCTCCTTCGGCTTCGAGCGAGAGGCGACCGCAACCGTCGGCGGCGTGGGCCTCACCGTCGGCGAACGGCCGGTTCGCCCGGCCCACGAGGTCGCGGCGGGGGCCGTCGTCGCGCTCGAGGCGTGCGTGCCGGCCCCCGACGGCCGCGAGGTCGTCCTCGCCGACCTCCTCGCGGTGGAAACGGACGGCGTCGAGTGGCTCTCGCGGCCGAGTCACACGCTCGATCCGGTCGCGCTCACAGAGCGCAGCGACCTATCGACGGCGTGAGATCGATCGCAGCCTACTCCTCCTCGTCGGGTTCGACGGTGAGCGCGTCCTCCGCCCGCGACGCGACCGCCCCCGGCAGATCGCCGGGTGTCGTCAGGTACTGCTCGATCGCGACGAGGGCGATCGCCAGCCCGACGAGCGCGCCACCGAGCAGTGGCTCACCGCGAAACACCAGGAAGTCGATGCCGGCGATCGCGGCGGGGATCGCGAAGATGAGGACGCCGGCGAGCTGAATCGTCTCGACGATGCCTGCCATTAGCGACCACTAGACGGCCGGGCCAAAAGGTTCGTCGGTCAGGAGGGGGTACGACGGGAGTTCGGTGGTCTGTGTCGGCGTCGGGCGCTGTCGCGGAGATAGCGGGCGTTCGATCGGCTTCGACGGATCGGCGACCGGGTGTAACGAATCCGAGATAGATAACGCGAACGGAACAATTAACCCGCAGGACGCCCGAGAACTCGACATGTTCACCGGTATCGTCGAAGAGACGGGGACGATCCGATCGCGCGACGCGACCGACGACGGCGTTCGCCTGCGAATCGAGGCAGACGAGGTGGTCGAAGACGTCGCACACGGAGCGAGTATCAGCGTCAGCGGCGTCTGTCTGACCGTCGAGCGCTTCGAGACCGGGTCGTGGTTCGAGGTGTTCCTCGCGAGCGAGACGGTCGAGCGTACCTACCTCGGCGATCTCGAAGCCGGTGACGCGGTGAATCTCGAACGCGCGATGCCGGCGAGCGGGCGGTTCGACGGCCACGTCGTGCAGGGCCACGTCGACGCGGTCGCGACCGTCTCGGCGGTCGAATCGGTCGGCGAGGACTGGTACGTCGAGTTCGAGCTTCCCGACGGTTACGCCCGGTACGTCGTGGAGAAGGGCTCGATCACGATAGACGGAATCAGCCTCACCGTCGCCGACCTCGACGGCGACCGGGTCACGGTGGCTATCGTCCCGACGACGTACGAGATCACGACGCTCTCGGAGAAGGCAGTCGGCGATCCGGTCCACCTCGAGGTCGACGTCCTGGCGAAGTACGTCGAATCGATCGTCGAAACGCCCAAAGAAGAGCGAAAACGGGTTCAGGAACGGCGGCCGTCGCCGTCCTGAGCCAGGAGGGGACAAGTGTCGAAAAGGGATGAGACTAGAATTGGCGTGAGAAGAGATGTCGAGTCGGTTAGAGACCGAGTCCGTTCTGGTTCTCGCCGCCATCTGACGAATTGGTTCCATCGGCGGACTCGCCCTCCACGTCGACCGACGGGTCGATCGACGTGATCAGCGACTCGACGTTTGGTCGCTCCCGATCGGCGAGTTGGCGCGGGTAGACCCCGACGCCAACGACCAGATCGTCGCCGGCGTCGATGGCCTCCGTGACGTGAAGGTTCACCTCGATCTCCTGCCCGCCGGCGAACGTCGCAGTCGTCCGGAACGCGGATGTGACGACCTGCTGGTCGAGGACGGACAATTTCTCGTCTTCGATATGGCGAGGCGTGCCCATCCCCTCGTAGTTCTCTGCGATCATCGTCACGAGTCTGGCCGTCTCCATGTCCTCGATCGGATTGAGCTGCTGGCCGAGGACCGATACTTTTGGGGTCGAAAGGGCGACGAAGACCGCGGCTCGCTGGTCCGTCAGTGGCCCGACCGAGACGCTCTTTTCGTGTTCGACGAGGTAATTCGTCACCGAGACCGTCTCGGACCACAGCAGCATGTCGACCGACTCTTCGATAACGAGATCGTTGACACGACGCTGTTCGTACCCGGTGTCCGCCCGCGTCTCGGCAGCGACACCGACCGGGTTCGCCTCGTGTTCGTCCATCCCGAGCAGTCCGGTACAGCCGGCGAGACCGGCGAGTGTCGCCGCACCGGCCGTTCCCAGGTAGCTCCGACGATTCATCACGCCTACCGAGATACTCCACGGATAAGTGTTTAGTGACTCAAGGCGCTAAGTCCCTTCCTCAACGAATTCCGAAGGCGCGAGTCGGGAGGGGACACAGCGTCCCCAGAAATCGGTGATTTCTGGTGTGCGAACGAGACGCTTTGCGTCTCGTCAACGCCGTACAGCTCTCAAACGTGTTCGGTAGCCGTCCCACAGGCCCACGTAATCGCTATCTTTTTTCGTTAGGGTGTCGTACTAACTACCGAACCCAATGCAGTACGACCTCGACTCAGGTTCGCATTCGGTCTACTCGCTCCACTATCACCTGATACTCACGACGAAGTATCGGCGAGGGGTGCTAACCGAAGAACGAACCAACTTCATTCGAGGTATCATCGAAGGGTTCGCGGACAACTACGGCGTCGAACTCGTCAATCTCGACGGTGAGGACGACCATATACACGTCCAGTTCCGAGCGAAGCCGACCACAGACCTCGTGAAGTTCATCAACACCGTGAAGGGTGCGACCGCTCGTCGTATCCGCAACGAGTACGAGGACGAACTGAAGACCGAACTGTGGGGCGACTCGTTCTGGAACAGTTCCTACTGCCTCCTTTCGACGGGGCAGGTGTCGCTCGACGTTCTGAAACAATACGTCGAAGAACAACGAGAGTCCTGATGTACTACTCCTACAAGTATCGACTCAAGCCGTCCAACGCCCACCGTGAGGAGTTGGACCGCCACCGCGATATTTGTAGGCAACTGTACAACCACACACGCTACCGCCTCAACGAGTACCAAGACGAACACGGTGAACTGCCGTCAATGACCACGCTACGGTCTGAGTTACCCGACCTCAAGAAGTGGTGGAACGACCTCTCTGACGTGTACTCGAAAGTCCTTCAGACCGTCGTAGAACGGTTGTTCGACAATCTCAAAGGCCTCTCCAAACTCAAGGAGAACGGCTACGGCGTCGGTCAACTCAAGTGGAAGCCGCCACGGGAGTTCCGCAGTTTCACGTACAGCCAGTCCGGCTTCAAGCTCGACAAGAAGGGCGGTCAGACTGTCCTGTCACTCTCGAAACTTGCGGACATACCGATCCAGCTCCACCGAGAGATTCCAGACGATGCCGCATTCAAGCAGGTCACGCTCAAAAAGGAACCGACGGGCGAGTGGTTCGCCACGTTCGGCGTCCAAATGGACCGTGAATCTCCTGAGCCGCCTGAGAATCCCGAGAAGTGCGTTGGGATTGACGTGGGGATTCTCACGTACGCCCACGATACCGACGGCACGGCGGTCGGGTCGCTCGACCTCTCTGACGAACGAGAGCGACTGGAGCGCGAGCAACGGAAGCTCTCCCGGAAGGAACACGGGTCGAACAACTACGAGAAACAACGGCGTCGAATCGCGGAGTGTCACGCCGACCTCCGACGAAAACGCCGCGACTTCTTGCACAAACTCTCGAAGTACTACGCTCGGGAGTACGACCTCGTGGCGGTCGAAGACCTGAACGTGAAGGGCATGATGGAGTCGCCGTCGAACAGCCGCAACACCGCGTCCGCGGCATGGCGAACGTTCCTCTCGTTGCTCGAATACAAGTGCGAGCGCGAGGGGACGCACTTCGTGGCGGTCAACCCGAGAGGGACGACCAAGGAGTGCGCGTCGTGCGGCGTCGAGACAAAGAAGCCGTTGTGGGTCCGTGAACACTCCTGTCCTGCCTGCGGATTTGAAGCGGACAGGGACGCGAACGCGGCATGGAACATCCTTTCTCGCGGCCTCGAAGATGTAGGAGTGGGATACTCCGAATCAACGCCTGTGGAGACTGCGCTCCCTGTGGATACACCTGTATCTGCAAAGCGCGTCGTGGAAGCAGGAAGCCCTATCTGGTCACGGGCCCGAAGCGCCCGTTCGCATGGTCAGCGGGACCGAAGGTCCCGCGCTACCCTCAAGGAGCGAACGGCGTCAGCCGTGAGCGAGTAGGGTAGGGTAGTTCACTGACTCGACCGTCCACATGTCCGAAAATTTAGCGCCCGAGTAGTCGATCCTGAACGAGGTTTCCCGGGAGAGTCGAGGAACGAAGAATCTGTACGCGGTTCCCAGCAACGCTCGAATCGCGGCCGAAACCCGCACGCACAAGACGCCGCCGACCCCACGTGCGGGTATGATCGCCGATCGAGAGACGCCCGCCAGTCGGGCGAGCGAGCCATGACGGCTACGGAAGGCGCCGATGGGCCCGACGAGCACGACCCGGCGTCCGTTCGGATCCGCGGGACATACACGACCGCCCTCACCCAGCGGCTTCAGACGGCGGGCCACGAGGTCGTCCAGGCCTCCGATCCCATCGAGGAACGGTTCGACGGGACGTTCGCCACCGCGCCGGCGAGCGTGCGGATCGAGACGACGCGCGACCGACTCGGCGTCGAGTGTTCGGGACCGGCAGCGGCCGTCGCGGGCGTGGCCGACGCGGTCGAATCGGCGGGAGTCGACACGCTTCGGTGGGACGACGACGCACCGCGTGGGGCCGTCTTCGACGCGACGGTCAGCGATGCCGACGGGGGCAGCGGCGCGGTCGTCGACCTCGGAAACGGCGAGCGCGGCTACCTGCCCTACGACGCCGCCGACGGCTACGTCGACGCAGGCGACCGCTATCGCGTGCAGGTGAAAGAGCCGACGCCGCCCTGGGCCGACGACCTGCCGCGCGTCGAACCAACGATCACCGTCGGCGGCGGACTCTGCACCCTCACCCGCGATCGGGGCGGCGTCCGCGCGGCCGCCCCGGGTGAGACGGGCGAGGAACTCGTCGGCCTGACGGATCTGCTGTCCGTGGACCCCCCTGACGGCTGGGGCGTGCGCTGGGAACGCACCGCCGCGGACGCCGATATGGATGCGATGACCACCGCACTCGAACGAGCCACGGAACGTGCCGAACGGGTCGACGACGCGCTCGCCGCGGCGGGTTCGATGGACGGGAACGGCGCCGAAGGCGACGGGACGAACGGGGCGATCATCGCGCCGAACGCGACCGAGTGGTGCTGGTTCGGCCGCGAGTCGCGGTTCGCCCTCGACGAGACGCGCCGGGCGGTTGAAACCACCATGCCGGGCCACCACCGGACGAAGGCCGCGGACCGGGGCGCCAGCGCCGCGGTCGACTTCGCCGAGGCGGTCTGTGGGGAGGCGATGGCCGGAGCGGGCGACGGGTTCGGGGACGCGTTCGGCGGGGACGCCGACGTCGACTTCCCGTTCGCCGCCGTCACGCGCCAGTTCGGCCCGCAAACGGGCGATCGCCTCGCGCTCGGCCACGGCAAGCCCGACGGCCGGCTCATCACGCTCGGTCCCGGCGAGGTGACCGCGTGGGACGCGGACGGTTCGCTCACGCTAGAACGGTCGATCCGGGGCGGTGGACAGTACGACGGCCTCGGCGCACCGAAAGAGTCGGGTGATATCGCCGTGACGAAACTCCGCGAGGGCCGGTGGTGGTACCCGACGACGTACAAACGCGCCGACGGCACCGTGATCGGCACCTACGTCAACATCTGTACACCCGTCGAGTGCTTCCCCGACACGGCTCGCTACGTCGACCTGCACGTCGACGTCGTTCGTCACGGCGACGGCACGGTCGAGATCGTCGACGAGGACGAACTCGCGACGGCGGTCGACGACGGGTTCGTCTCCGAAGCGCTGGCCGACAAGGCGACGAGCGTCGCGAACGCGGTCGCCCGGGCGCTGGGGGAGTAGTGCTCTCTGCACGGACAGTTGCAGCCACCTGAAAGCGAAGCTATCCACCATCGTTGGAATGGGCACGCCAGTTCACAGGAACATAAGAAATTGACTCAATGGTACCACCACTGTAACTCATTCGTTGAATGCAGCGGCGATCGCATCTGACGAGACACGTATCGCAAACGTGAAGATCAAGGGCGTTGCAGCATTAGCTCCGGATCCGCATCACGAAAATCCGCCTTTGCTTAGAAGGAAGTCGGAACTGTGCGTAAGCCTGGAAGAATCTCCCGTTTTCAGAGGGAAGAACCTAATCGCCAATTGTTACAATATTGCGAGACTTATCACAGAGACGAAAAGCATTATACTTATATTTGACCGTTAGTACCACCAGAGAACAAGACCTACCCACGTTCCTTTAAGGATATGCGGGATTTACTATAAAACCACTACAAACTCTCTTTGGTTGTTTCCTCAACACCCCGGCCAGAGGTAATAGTTATAAAAATATTCTTTATGTTATCCCTATCAACATAAACACGAGACAGGCAACCAGGAAAAATAGGAGCATCATCACCTGCATTTCGGCTTTCACCATCAGCCACAAATTCCCCAGTGATTTTATCACCAACCCTTCTAAGTTCGCCCCCGTTTATATACGCCCCATTTGACTTGGGCCATTTAGACAATATGTAAAGTAATACATCACTGTTGAAGTCAGTGTTTGTGATAAAATTGTCAATATCCTCCACGCTATTATTTTCGAATTTTTCTACGGGTATTTTATCATATGCATCACTGGGCGAAGTTATTATCATAGAAGATCCTGATGAATTTTCGTCAAGAGGGTTGTGAGTTGTTCGGAGAATCCCTAACTGCTGTAGTTCGTAATCAAGTACAGACTGAGTCATAGGACCTTCACTTTCCATACTGTTTCCTTCGTTATTACCTATCCAACTATCGCTTAAACACCCAGCCACAAGTAGAGAGGAGCCAATCGCAGCTCGTGAAAGGAGAGTGCGCCGTTCCATATTTACTTCATTTGCTTCCGAGCGTAAAACCTTTTCTAATAGAGAAATTGAAAAACGGAGGGATGAAGACCATTACCAGCATTACAACAACCCTTAATTAGTTATAAGAAAAAGTTGTGGGCAAATGGAATGGATACGCGCCTACCCCATTCATATATTAAGATAGAATACAATATCCGTAAATATAAATAGTATAGTTAATAATTGGGATGGTGTACATGACGTTCAGAAGAAACGTACTGAAGGCAGTAGGTGGCGGATCTGTATCACTAACGGTCGCTAAAACTGGTTCAGCGCTACCAGATAATGAAAAAAGGTTACCCGTAGTTAAACGAGGTGGAGAAATCATAAAAACACAGTCAGTCCCAGAAGATTGGTGGGAGCACGAAAGACACATCATCAAATTGAAAAATAATCTTAAAGATGAATACAAATACGAATCAGGCATTTCATCGGTAGGAATATCCAATTCTGAAGAAAAGATCGGCCCGCTGAAAAAGAGTAAACTTCATATCCGTGTTCGAGAAGATGCCAAAAAAGACCCAAGTGCAAACCCAATGAGCGTTCTACCTGAAAGAATAGATGGTGAGAAAATAGATGTGATAGAATATTCAGGAGTTGATAACCATAACTGTAGTCGGGACAATTACTGTGATAGCAATGAATACAATTCCCTTGGCGGTGGAGCAAGACTGGATAGCAATCACAGTTCGTTCGGGTATGTGATAAAGGACTTAGACCCGGTTTTGATGTGTTCCGCCCATGCAATTACTTGTGCCCACGTGTGCCCAGATTACACCCTTGAACACAAGGGGAAAGTAGTTGGTCAAGTTACTGACCTTGATCCAGACCAGGACTGGGCCACTGTTGAAATAACATCTGATTCAGAGATGGATTTTAGCGGCAAAATACATGGCACAAATAGACCCATTAGCGGTCATGTGACTCAAGAAGGCTTACACGTGCTTAAATCAGATGGTGAGACAGTATATAAGAGAGGGGCGAAGACATGTAAAACAAGCGGAGAGGTTTCTGGGTATGATGAGTATCTTCCGGACGGATATTCTACTGACTGTGAAGGTGATGACATATATGTGCATTTTACGACGTGCACAGATAGTGGCGACTCCGGTTCTCCCCACTACCGAGAATATACAGATTCTATCGGCGTAAAACGAGCAGCCGTTATCGCCCCACACAAAGGCTCCGTGGGTGATACTAGCGTTGGGTGTGCAGCCTATAGAATTGCAAATAAACATAGCGTCGAATTTGATCAGCCTAGTAGAGCATAATCTATTAAAGATAGAATACGTTCTCGATCTGGAGCCTCCACGAAGGTAGATTGCCATACTTGGGAATGGCGGAGATAGAGGACATATATAATTACTGACTGAAGTCAACCACAGCTATAGAATCAGAACTGAGGGCATGCTTTTGTAATCAACAGTCAAACCCAAATATAATATATAAGACCCAATTGGGCGGTTGATCTCTTGAGATACATATTCAAAGGTGTCGTTGGTTCGTAAGCTAATTGCAAAATTTCCTTTTATTCTGCTTCAACGTGCATATCGCTTGTGCAGGAACCAGATCCTTGGCGGTGCAATGAGTTCTACGGCACGGGTTAAAGATTACAATACACCCACATATCTAATGCTACCCATATCAAAATATCGAATATTAAGTCTCTATAACAATGGTAATTCGCATCTTGGATAGCCTGATGGATAAGAATTTGTTAGCTTCAAGACCAAAGTCGTGTACAGCCAATACCGCTGGTTTATGAGTTGGTCCCCGTCTCGACAGTTGTAAGATGATACAGCGGTTGGCGGATTGTAGGCTGTGATTCGCCCTCCGAGACCAATTGTAAACCACCCCTCGCGTCGCCGCGAATCTTTTTCGCCGGGGACGTGGTCCGACCCGCATGGCGACGAGCGAGCCGGCCGTCACCCTCGACGACGTCCGCAAGACCTACCAGCTAGCCGAGCCGGTCCACGCGCTCGACGGGGTCTCACTCTCGCTTCCCCGCGGCTCGTACACGGCGATCATGGGCCCGAGCGGGTCGGGCAAGTCGACACTGATGAACGTGATCGGCTGTCTCGACACGCCGACCGAGGGCCGCGTCGTCATCGACGGGGCGGACGTCTCGACGCTCAGCGAGCGGGAACGAACGCGACTCCGTGGCACCGAGATCGGGTTCGTCTTCCAGACGTTCAACCTGATGCCCCGGTTGACCGCCCTGGAGAACGTCGCCATGCCGCAACTCTTCCAGAACGTCGGCCGTGCCGACAGGAACGAGCGGGCGCGAAACCTCCTCGACCGGGTCGGTCTCGCCGACCGGGCCGATCACCGGCCGAACGAACTCTCGGGCGGGCAGCGTCAGCGCGTCGCGCTGGCTCGCGCGCTCGTGAACGACCCGGCGATCGTGCTGGCCGACGAACCCTCGGGGAACCTGGACACGGAGACCGAAGCCGGGATCCTCGACCTCTTCGCCGAGTTTCACGACGCCGGCACGACGCTGCTGGTCGTCTCCCACGAGCGCCACGTCGCCGAGCGCGCCGAGCGGATCGTGCACCTGCTCGACGGGAAGATCGAGCGAATCGAAGCGCTGGACGACGCCTACGACGGACCGGAGCCACCGTCCGCCGGACCTGACGGCACCCCATCGTCGACTGCTGGACGCGACGAGCAAGGCGCTACGGCGACGGACCGTGGGACGGATCAGGAGGGGTCAGATCGGGGGCCAGACCGGTGAAGCCGCTCGCCCTGCTCCGCCTCGCCTGGCGGTCGATCGCCGGGCACCGCCTGCGGTCGGCGTTGACGACGCTCGGCGTCATCATCGGCGTCGCGGCCGTCATCGCGTTCGTGACCCTGGGAGCGAGCCTGCAGGCGGGAATCGTCGGCGACATCAGCCCCGACGACCAGCGCAACGTCTACGGCTGGGCGGCCGACCCAGGCACTGAGGGTGGCCCGCTCGCCGGGGCGCAACCGGTCGTCAGCGAAGCCGACCTGGCCGCACTCGAAGAACGCAACGGGATCGACGCGGCCTACGGCTACGCGCCGCTCGGAACCCAGGCGGTCGCGACTGACGATTCTATCGTTCCCCTGGGCGATGGGGCGTTCGCCACTGGGCCGACGTACGTCAGGGAAGCCGACATCGCGACGGGCCGGCAGTTCGAACCGGGTGAACCCGAAGCCGTCGTCAACCCGGCCGTCGCGGGCGCCTTCGAGTCGAACGTCTCCGTCGGCGACGAACTCACGCTCGTCTTCCAGGGCGGCGAGACGCGAACGGTGACGGTCGTCGGGATCACCGACACGTCCGAGGGCCTGAGTCCGTTCGAGGGCTTCGGCCAGTCACCGCGGCTGTACGTCCCGACGGACCCGTTCTACGCCGGCGCGGATTCGGCGGCCGACGAGGAGAGTGACGGAAACGAATCCGCTTCCGACGAGACGACCGATGGGAACGAGTCCGCTACAGATGGTCCGACCGGCGAGAACGAGTCCGCTGGTGGATCCGGGGCCGACGGAAACGCGTCGGCACCCGGCGAAGACGAGCAAGCCAACGAGAGCGACGGTGGGGCGGCCGCGGGAACCCGATACACCGCGATCGTCGTCGAGGCACCGTCCGCCGACGACGCGGCGATCGACCGCGCCAAAGAGCAGGCGCGTTCGTATCTGGAGAGCGACGCCTCGGACGCGAGCGCGCTGTTAGCGAGCGGCGAACTGGAGATCGTCCTCCAGACGAGTACGCAATTGCTCTCCCAGCTGCAGGACATCCTCGGCCTGCTGCAGAACTTCATCGTCGGCGTGGCGGCTATCTCCCTGCTTGTCGGGTCGATCGGCATCGCGAACATCATGCTCGTCTCCGTCACCGAGCGCACCCGCGAGATCGGCATCATGAAGGCCGTCGGCGCACAGAATCGCGACGTTCTGGGACTCTTCCTGATGGAGGCGATCGTCCTCGGGGTCATCGGTGCGATTCTCGGGACGGCGCTCGGCCTCGCGACAGGTTACCTGGGAGCGCAGTACATCGACCTCCCGCTGGTCTATCCGCTCGAATACGTCGCCCTCGCGATCGCCGTCGGCGTCCTGGTGGGCGTGTTCTCGGGGCTGTATCCGGCCTGGAAGGCCGCGCGGACGGACCCGATCGATGCGCTCCGGTACGAGTGAGAACCCCAGCGGACGCAATTCGCTGGCGGGGTGACCCACCCGGTCCCGTGCGGCCGGTTACGCGGAGGATCCGTCCCACTCGCGGTGGCGAACCTCCTCGTGCCAGGCGACGTCGATACAGGTCTCGAGTGAGTAGCCGCGCCGGTTCGCGAAGTCGCCGAGATGGTCGAGAAACGCCGCGAGAGCTCGTCGTTCCGCCGCGGCACCGACGCGGTCGTCGTCGAGGCGGATTCCCTGGCGCCGTTTCAGAACGGATCTATCGAGCGCTCCAATCGCTGCAGCGACGCCGTCCAGCGGATCTTCGAACGGGAATTCGTCGGTGCCGTCGGCCTCGAACGCGGCCTGGTACTCGTGGCCGCGGCGGTGACAGAAGTCCGCCATAAAGACGAGCATGTCGCCGACACAGTCGTGTTCGGCCGCCGTGACGCGGTCGGTCGCGTCGAGCTGGTCGACGAGCTCGCCGTACTCCTCACCGACGCCCAGGAGTGGGTTGACGGCCGACTGCTCGCCGAACTGCCGCTCGCTCCACTCGCCGACCGCCCGCTGGAGATGCCGAAACGTCGTCATCGTCTCCACCGTGATCCGCCCCGACCGTAAAATGCCCTATCAAGCCGGGCCGCCGGAACGCCCGACGCGCCCCGCAGACCGGCCTCCGAGTCGCGCCACCATCAGATTCACAGCGTCTCGTCTCCGGGCGCCACCGTACAGCCCGCGGGCCACCTCGACCCCGATCACGCCCAGACGGACGGCATCCATGCGGATGCCGTCGCCCACCGAACGCCAGTGCGGCGCTGTAGGCGAGGCTGGCGACGCCGTGTCTGGTGGAGTCGACGAGCCGTTCCGGAACCGAACTCCCTATCAACGCGAGTGACGAAAGACGCCGTATGACCAAGCGGCACGTCTCGCTCCCGGACGAGGCCGAGTCGGCGATGACCGACTTCATCGACGAGGTCGACGCGCGACTGGCGAGCGACGAGGAGGACACGTGCGACGTCGTCGAAGACGTCCTCGTCGACCTGACGGGCGATCGGGACGCCTACGAGCGCTGGAAATCGGGTGAGGACGTGTCGACGGCCGAACGGGTCCGATTGCAGAGTTACGATCCCTGTAACACGACCCTCGAGAGCGAGTACTACGCCGAGAAGGACGAGGAGGCGTTCGAGGAGTCGAAACACCTCCAGTGGCTCTGGCGACAGTTCGACAGCCTGCCGATCGCGGACAACGTCGCCTTCGCGCTCCGATTCCGGGCGATGCTGGCGGACCACCTCTTCGAGTCCTGCGGCGACGACTGCCGGTTCTTCAAGGGGATCACGTTCACCTACGGCCACAACATCAGCGTCGGCGACAACACCGTCATCCACGACGGCGTGCACCTGGACGACCGCGGGAAACTCACCATCGGCGACCGGGCCTCTATCTCCGACGGCGTCCACCTCTACAGCCACGATCACGACGTCGTGGACCAGACCGCAGTCACCAACTTCCACACGATCGTCGCCGACGACGCCCGTGTCACCTACGACGCGATGGTCCGGGCCGGCTGCAAGGTCGGCGAGAACGCCATCGTCGGGGCGCGCGCCGTCGTGCAGGGCGACGTTCCGGCCCACCACATCGCGGTCGGGACGCCCGCCAAGAGCGTGAAGGTCAAGCCCGGCTGGGAGGACGAGGCCGTCCCCCTCGAGGACGGTGGACAGAACCGACAGGACGAGCGCCGCCTCGAGTCGACGCTCCCGGACGACCTCGACGTCTTCGACGAGTTCGAGCGCGAGTGGTAGTGCCGTGCTCGCAGCGAAACGGCCGATTTCTACGGCGTAGCGGCTGATTACTGGAAAACACCCGGCATAGACGCGGGCAATACACAAGAGGGGTGAGACGGTATCACACGGCGATGGAGCTCTGGGGCTGGCTCGTCGGCTACGTCCTCCTGTTCGCCCTCCTCCACGTGGTGCTCTATTACTACTACGTCCGTCGCGAGAACGACGAACAGCCGGCGTCGCCGTCGCTCTCTGAGGGGTCGCTCACCGGCGTCCGGTACGGCACGCCGATCGACGACCGGGCCGGGTCCGGCCTCGACGAGGGCATCGACGATCCCGACGACTACGCCGTCGACCTCGACGGCGAGATACAGACCTGTCGGACCTGCGGGGCACCGAACGACGCCGACGCGACCTACACGTACTGCTGGAACTGTCTCTCGACGCTCGGGACGTGAGACTCGCGCTGGACGTGAGACTGCTAGAAGGACGCGATAGTGCTGGAGGGGCGCGAGACTGCTGATACGTGCTCGACGCGCTCGAAACGTGAGCAGGGGCGACCCGCTCGATAGACGGGGAGCGGGCCGAAGTCAGGGCGTGAGCGCGTCGGCGAGCGGGTCGAGGTGGTCGACGCCCACGACCGCGACGACGTCGCCGTCGTCGCGAAGCGCGTCGAGACGATCGATCATACACGCCTCGCGCGTCTCGTCGCGGTAGCGTTTCGGACCGGAATCGGTCGCGCGAAGCAAGGCCGTGACGCCCGAGACGTGGCTGTGCTCGTGTTCAGCCTGCCGAACCGGCGTGTCGGCGTGGCTCACGTCGTACTCCACGGCGTCGGTCACCCCGGCACACCCCGAGGCCGGATCGGAGAGGGTCGCCGCGAGCCGGCAGGCGAGTGCTGTCCGGGTCGCCCCGCCGACGCTCGAGAGGACGCGCCGGGCGGTCGACAGCGGCGCCCGATCGGCGACGAGGCGAGTCACCAGCCGGCGCAGGAACGACCAGCTCGGTGCGTCGATCCCGGCGACCGTCGCGTCGGTCGCTGCGATGGCGGCACTCATCTCGCCCCCCGCGGTGGGGTGGCCACGGTCGTCGAGCCGTGTCGCGTACGCGCGGTACAGCGGGATCGCTGCCGACGGCAGTTCGAGCGCGAGCGTCGTCGGTTCGAGTCGATCGAGAACGGTCTCGACGCGGCCGACGCTCGCCGGATGGTCGTGAACGACGCCCAGCAGGAGGACGTCACCGCCGTCGCCGGGACAGTACCGGTAAAACGGCGCGGAAATCCGGGGGTCGTCGAACGCGTCGGGGTCTTCGTACCCGTCCATGCGGATATACAGTAATACGGTACTACCGGCATAACCCTTGTGTTTTAGCCACCCTACCGCCGAGTAACCACCAATTCAGTCAATAAAGACAGTATTTTCTTACATTCTTCAAAACATGAATGAGGCATAATCGGTACGGGCGACGCCGCCGGTCGACAGCGGACCGAACCCGTCGCCAACCGGCGCGGGTGCTGGGCACCGATCGTTCGATACCAGATCCGAGAAGCCGCCTCGACAGTGGTTACTCGACGAGTCGTTCGATCTCGGTGACGAGAATGTCGCTGGCACCGGCGCGTTTGACCTCGGTAATCGTCTCGAAGACGTCGCGTTCGTCGACGACGGCGTGGACGGCGACCTTGTCACCGCCGTTGGCGACGTCCATGATCGTCGGCCCGCCGAGGCCGGGAATGACGTCGCGCACCGCGTCGAGGCGGTCCTCGGGAACGTTCATCATCAGGTAGCGCTTGCCGTCCGCGGTCAGGACCGAGGACAGCGCCGTCCGAAGTTCCTGGACCTTCGGTTCGTCGACGACGTCGTCGCGGGCGAACAGCCGAACGGAACTCGAGAGGACCTCGTCGATCACGGCCAGTCGATTCACTTTCAGCGTCGTTCCCGTGCTCGTGATGTCGACGATGGCGTCGGCCATCTCGACGTGGGGCGTGAGTTCCGTCGCGCCGGTGACCTCGACGACTTCGGGGTCGACGCCCGTGTCGGCGAAGAACTCGCGAGTCACGTGCGGGAACTCCGTCGCGACCGTTCGCCCGGCCAGGTCCCCGATGGAGTCGATGTCACCGTCTTCGGGGGCGGCGAGGACGAGGCGACAGCGACCGAATTCGAGATCCAGCAGTTCGGCCAGCCGGTCCGCCTGGCCGGATTCTCGAACCTGGTCCAGGCCCGTAATGCCCATCTCGGCCGCGCCGTCGGCGATGTACTCGGGGATGTCGGCGGCGCGGGCGAAGAGGACGGTCACTTCGGGGTCGACGGTCTCGGCGTAGAGTTTGCGGTCGGCGCCGTTTTCCAGATGCAAGCCCGCCCGCTCGAGGAGGTCGATCGTCGGCTCGTGCAGGCGGCCCTTGTTGGGAACGGCGATTCGCATCACGCGTCCGTTGACCGGGCGGAGGGAATTGTCTTTCCATCTCGGTCTGGATTTCACAGCTCGGCCCGGCTCGTCGGACCCTGTGCGGCGGACTCGAGAGAGGAGCGGGGGACTACCGAGACGGAGCGAGAAATGTCGATGCGGAGAACGAGAAGACGGCGACCGGCGAACGCGCGAAACGGGTCGATTCGTGTGCTGGCGCGATCAGGCTGCAGCGTCCGGTTCGTCGGCTGTGGCACCCTCGGACGTCGTGTACGCGAGCATGATACCGAGGACAGTGACGAACGCGATGAACACGACGATCGCGCCCACCATCACCTTCGCCCCCTCGTCGCCCAGCGCGTTCGCCGTCCCGTAGGTCGAGCCGATGTAGACCAGCGCACCGAGCATGGCTCCCACGCTGACGAGGGCGGCGACAGCCTCGATGAGGCTTTCGCGGTCGATCATAGCGATAACTTCGTCGGTGCGACTAAAAGCGTGTCGGAGAGAGGTCCGCGCGTTAGTGGCGAGTCGGGGCGTGTCGGCGATCAGTCCCACCGAGCGACCCAGGGACTTACCCGAGTAATTGCATCCCGTCCGGCAGCCGGCAACAGCAAGGAGAGCCTTTTGCGGGCCCAGCACCTGCTATTGGTGATCGACGTCACGACAGTCCGAAGTGGGCGCTCCGCGGTGACCGCTTCGCGACCGACACAGACGCACCCGAAACACACCAGCGTCTCCATGAACACGATTGCCTCACCGAAGACCCCGCTCTCCGTACCGCACCCCGACCAGCTAGACGAGCGATCGCGCCGAGCCCGAACCGAACCGATGTCGGTGCTCGCACTCGGCGACGGCCTCTACGAGGTCGAGACCGAGGAGACGACCTATCTCGTCGACGTCGCCGCCGGGCGCTGTAGCTGTCCCGACCACATCTTCCGCGGCGCTCGCTGCAAACACGTCCGCCGCGTCGCGATCGAGATCACCGAAGGGCTCGCGCCCCCGCCGGGGAAACTCGCCGTCGAGTGTGCCGACTGCGCCGAGCGCGTCTTCGTCGACGAGGACGACGGTGGCCCCGTCTACTGCGACCGCCACACCCTCTCGCCCGGCGACCTGGCTCGCGATCGCGAGACCGACGCTCGCGTCACCGTCGTCGCCGTCTCCGACCGCCGCGCCGACGCCACGGCCGTCCCCGCCACCGGCGAACCGGTCGCCGACTACGGCACGAACAGCGGCTACGACGGCGACGTCCCGGTCGTCGCCGCGGTCTACCCCCACGCGACGGTCCAGCGAAACGGTCCCGTGCCGCGCGACCTGCAGATCTACCTCTTCCCGCGGACGCGGCTGACTCGCGTCGAATAACACGGCCGCGACGGACTCGTACGGGACGGACTGGGCCAGACGCCCCTCCAGAGACGGCTCACCGCCGGGATCTTTACCACCTGGCGCGTGCTGCGTACGGTCATGACCGAGGGGCGTTCACCGACGAGCGAGGGGATCGACTTCGGCCAGTTCGAACGAGGACGCCACGTCAATTACTGGACGCTCGACCCGACGCTCCGGCGCGAACTGCGCCGGGTGATGGCCACCGACGAGTTCGGCTGGGCCGAGCGCCGACTCGAATCGTTCGGCGAACTGGGGGGCCACACGGTCGCGGACAACGCCGACCGGGTCGACGCCACCGGTCCCGAACTCGACCCCTGGAACCGGTACGGGGAGATCCAGAACTTCGTTCGCTATCCGGCCGAACAGCTGGAAAACGACTGCCTCGTCTACGAACGCGGCATCGTCGCCGACGCGTTCGAGGCCCCGCCGGGCCGCGAGAAACCGATGGCGATGAGCCACGCGCTCGGGATGCTCACCCTGCTTTCGTACGCCGACGCCGGCTTCGGCTGTCCCGTCGCGATGACGATGGGGGCGGCGGTCGTCCTCCGGAAATTCGGCGACGAGGCGACCGATCCCTATTACGAGGCGCTCGTGAGTCGCGAGTACGACGACCTGATCGAGGGCGCGATGTTCCTCACCGAGGAGCAGGGCGGCAGCGACGTCGGCTCGATCGAGACGACCGCCGAGTACGACGAGGAATCGGGGTACTGGCGACTCGCGGGCGAGAAGTGGTTTTGTTCGAACATCGATGCCGAAGGGACGCTGGCGCTCGCCCGGACACCGGACGCCCCCGAAGGAACGGCCGGACTCTCGATGTTTCTCGTCCCGCACGCCGACCCGGAGGCGGTCGACGGGCCGTTGACCAAGGGCGACCGGTACGGGACGAACGACCGCAGGAACGGTCCCGCGGGCGGCTCCGACGGCGCCCTCGATCCCGACCTGGTGAACGACCAGCTGTACCGCCGGCTGAAAGACAAACTGGGGACCATCTCCGTTCCCACCGGCGAGGTCGAGTTCGACGGCGCGAAGGCGATCCTCGTCGGCGAGGAGGGCGCGGGCTTCCGCCAGATGGCCGAGATGCTGAACGTCGAGCGGCTGGCGAACGCCGCCGCATCCTGTGGCGTGATGGGCCGGGCACTGCTCGAGAGCCGGGTACAGGCGGCCACGCGCGAGGCCTTCGGCTCGACGATCGACGAGTACCCGCTCATGCGCGAGGACCTGGTCGACATGACGGTCGATTACGAGGCCGCGACGGCGTTCACGTTCGAGGCCGCGGCACTCCTCTCGCGAGACGAACGGGCCGACCGGAACGAGGAGAGCGGAGACGGCGATGGCGCCACAGAGGCCGAGACGCCCCTGTCGGGCCCGACGGACCCCGACCGGGCCGCCCGCCTGCTGCGCGCGCTCACACCGATCGCAAAACTCCGCACGGGCCGGATGGCCGTCGACACCGCCTCCGACGCCATGGAAATTCAGGGCGGGAACGGCTACGTGGACGACTTCGTCACGCACCGACTCCTGCGAGACGCGCAGGTACTCCCGATCTGGGAGGGGACGGAGAATGTCCTCTCGCTCGACCTCCTGCGGGCGCTCGATCGCGAAGACGCCCACGAACCACTCCTCGAGACGATCGACGACCGGCTGTCGGTGGTCTCGCACCCCGCCCTCGCCGACGCCGTCCAGACGACGCGCGAGGAGTACGTCGCCCTCTCACAGGCGCTCGCGACGCTTTCGGTGAACGACGACGAGTACGCCCAGCTCTCGGCGAAGCGGCTGGCGCACTACGTCTTCGACGTCTACACGGCCGCGCTCTTACTGGCAGAGGCGCAAGCCGACCTGGATCGAGATGAGTCGGACGGTGAGAACCCGGCAGCAGGAGACCCCGATCCCACCGAGAACGGCGACGGCCGCACCGCGCTCGTGGCGCGACGGTTCGTCGAGACGCACTTACGCGATCCGGACGCCCGCGGAATCACGAGCGAGGAGCGGTTCCCGATCGAGCACTTCGACGCGATCGTTCGGTACGCGCCGGTGTCCCCGTCGTCACTGTCCGTGGCAGACGAGGGCGAGTGAGATCAGTGACGGAGGGCGGCAAGTGAGGTCCCCTCACCGGACGACGGTGACCGGCATCGGCGCCCGGCGGACGACCTGTTCGGCGACGCTCCCGAGCAGGACGCGCGCCATGCCGTCGCGGCCGTGATTCCCGACCACGACGTGGTCGACGTCGTTGTCGTTCGCGTACCGGACGATCTCGCGAGTCGGCTCGCCGAAAGCGACCGCCGTCCGGAACTCGACGTCCGTCGTGTCGATGACGCTCTCGACGTCCTCGGAGAGGTCGGTACGCGACTCTTCTCGGAGTTGCTTGAGTCCGTCCTTGGCGAATCCGACGCTCGCGTCGACGAGTCCGTCTGGCGAGTCGAGCACCCGCAGCAACACGAGTTCCTGCCCCTCGAAGGTCCGAGCGGCGTGTTCGAGGGCCTTCTGTGCCGGTTCTGAACCGTCGAACGCGACGAGTACTGTCATGGATCGACTGTGAATCGCCGGACGCTTAGCGGTTCGGTTCGTCGGATGTGGTTCCGATCGAGCGCCGCCCTCGTCGCCCGGGCCGGGCTACTCGAGCAGTTCTGCCGCCTCCTCGACGTCCATCACGCCCTGTTCGACCGCGTTGAGGACCCGGACGATCTCGGGATCGGGCCCCGACGTACCCTCGTCCTCGCCGACCTCGTCCAGGGTAACCTTCTCGCTCGTGCCGACGAACTCGTCGAAGTCGGTGCCGTCGGCGATGGCGGTCTCCTTCTTGACCCGGTAGTTGCCGCCGTCGGTGTGGTGGAGGTCGCCGGGGTGGAAGAAGTACCAGCTCTCCCGGTCGAAGCGGACGCCGATGCGGGGTTTCGCGCCGAAGTTCTGCGCGAAGTAGATGAGGGCCTCGACCTCCTCGCCGGTGAGGTAGATGGGGTCGCCCGAGCTCGACTTGGCCTCGATCGCGTAGAAGGTCTCGCCGTCGCCGGCCAGCACGTCGGGCAGTTCTCGTTCCGTCGCAGAACCGCTGGCGGGTGCACGCATAACGGCGAACCCGGCCTCGTCGAGTCGATTGACGAGTTCGCGTTCGCGTCGGTCACCCTTCGCCTGAGACATGGCGCTAGCTCGCAGGTGGGCCCACATAAACGAGACGGGAGCGAGGTGAAGGTGAAAGATCGGTGATCACAGGTGGTCAGGTGATACGCCCGTCCAGCGCTCACGAGTGTCCACGCACGACCACAATCTATAGTGGGACGGCGCCGAGTGCGACGTCGAGGATCGCGCTCGCCGACTCCAGCTCCTCCGGCGCGTACCTGAGGGCAATGTAGAGGAGGCCGAACTGGATGGCGTTGAACGTGGCGTGGGCGATGATGGGGACGAGGAGGTTGTCGGACTTCGCGTAGAGGTAGCCGAAGATGACCGCGCCGCCGAAGACGACGGCGAGCGAGGTCGCGATCGCACCGGCTGGAGCGATCGAGCCGTCCGCCGCGAACGCGTACGAGGGAATGTGCAACAGCGCGAAGATGAGTGCGGCGACGACGACCGCGCCCATCCGGCTGAACGACGCGTAGAGGCGCTTCTGGACGACGTTCCGGAAGAGGAACTCCTCGGCAGGTGCGTTGAACGCGAAGACGATCACGATCATGACGAGCACCATGTTCGGATCGTTCCCGATCAGCTGGATGACGTCGTTTTCCGACGACGGGAGGTCGAGGGCCGTCGCGACGATCTGTACGGTGATCAGGAAGCCGATGCTACCGCCGATGCCGTACAGCACGTACCGCCAGCCGCGACGGGTCGGCCGCTCCAGATCGAGCCAGTCCCAGCCGCGATCCGTCCACTGGAGGTAGATCACGCCAGTCAGCGCGTAACCAGTGAACGTCAAGATCAGGTAGACGACCGTGGCGAGGTTCGACGCCGCCGCCGGATCCGAGAGCAGCGTCGAGTCGAGCAGCGCCGCCGGGAGGGAGGTGGCAGTGGCGACCAGCAATCCCGAGATCGAGAGTGCAATCGCGACGAAGACGGCCCAGAGCGGACCACCCTGTCCCGAGACCGACGACCCAGACTGGCGAGTGGACATACCCATCCGTTCGGCGGCCGGCTCCTTGGGTGTTCCTTCACCGACTGTCCAGGCGGGCGGTCGGCTGACACCCCGTCACCACTAAGCCACCCTCGGACCAGACACTCCACATGGACGACGCCCACATCGTCGAGACGGTCGACCCCGAGGAGGCGTTCTCGGTGCTCGCCGACGGGTCCCGCATCGACATCCTCCGGGCGCTCTGGGAGGCCGACGGCCAGTCGGCGACGTTCTCGGAGCTCAGGAGTGCCGTCGGGATGCGGGATTCGGGCAAGTTCAACTACCACCTCGGCAAGCTAACCGACCGGTTCGTCCGCAAGACGGACGGGATGTACGAACTTCGCGCCGCGGGACGACACGTGATCGGCTCGCTGCTGTCGGGCGCCTACACGATGGGCAGCGAGGTCGGACCGATCGACCTCGACGATTTCTGTCCGCTCTGTGGGGACCCGCTCACGTTCTCCTACGCCGACGACCGGGCACGAGTCGAGTGTGCAGGCGGGTCCTTCGAGGCGGTGTTCCCCATCCCGCCCGGATCGTTCGCCGAGCAACCCGTCGAGGCGTTTCCCGACGTGGCGGATCGGTACCTCGCGACGCTGGTGGGCCAGGCGCGAAACAAGTTCTGTGCGTCGTGTGAGGGGCCGATACGGCCGGAGTTCGACGTGAAAGAAATTCCCGACGAGGCCGCCTCGGTCGACGATATCGTGCTGGTCAGCTACGACTGCGATCGGTGCGAAGCGACCACCCAGCTCGATCTCACCACGGTACTGCTCGACCGGCCGGCCGTCGTCGCCTTCTACTACGACCACGGTATCGACGTCCGCACGTTCACGTTCTGGCAACTCGGCTCCGAGACTGGAGCCCCGCGGTCGACGCTCGTCGACGAGACGACCCACAGCGCCGAAGTCACCTACCCGCTCGCGGACGAGCGATTGACCCTCCGCATCGACGACGAGCTCTCGGTCGTCTCCGCCGAACGCGAGTGACCGATCGATCGACCTGCACCCCGCCCACCGATAGTGACAGCTGTCGAACAGAGCTGTAGTTCTGTCCCCCCGGTTACAGAAGTGTCGTTCAGATTACCCTTATTGTACGCCCGGACCTCTTCGTTTCCATGCGAGGTCCATTCGAGAACCGAACGTTTCGCAGACTGTTCGCGGGTCGCGTGATCACGAACCTCGGTGACAGCCTCTACTTCATCGGGGCCATGTGGCTCGTGTACAGTCTGACCGGCGACCCGTTCTACACCGGCGTCGCCGGATTCCTGACCCAGGGGCCGGCGGTCTTCCAGTTTCTCGCCGGCCCGATCGTCGACCGCCACCCGATCCGCCGGCTGCTCGTGGGGACGCAACTCTTCCAGGCCGTCGTGGTGGCCACGATTCCGATCGCCCACGTGCTCGGGTCGCTGACCGTCTGGCACGTCCTGGTCGTGATGCCGGTGCTGTCGGCGGCCAACCAGCTGGTCTATCCGGCCCAGACGACCGCACTGCCGCGGATCCTCGACGATGAGAAACTGGTCGCCGCCAACTCGGCGTTCTCGGTTGCCTACCAGGGGTTCGAGATGGTGGCCAACGGCATCGGCGGCGTGATCATCGGACTCGTCGGCGCGGTCTCGCTGTTCGCCGTCGACGCCGTCACCTTCGGGATGGCGGCGCTCGTCTTCGCGACGGTCTCGATTCCGCCGGCACGACGGGCGGACGAACCCGACTCGAGCGATCGATCGGCCGACGGACGGACCGGGCCCGATATCACAGACGAGGGAGCCGAACCCGCGACCGACGGGGGAACCCCTCCCGAGATTGGCGACACGGAACCCAACGACGGGCCCTCACTCGACGAGTCGGCAGCCGGTGACGGGATAACCGACGACTCCGGGAACGGTGCCGAAGGCGACGGCGACGGGACCGACGGTGGGTCGCCGCCAGCGCCCGAGGGCTACCTCGATCGCTTGCGTGACGGCATCGATATCCTGCGGGGGACCTTCCTGCTACCGCTGGTCGTCGCCGCGTCGATACTCAACGTCACCGGCGGGATGGTGATGGCGGCCATTCCGGCGTACGCCGACTCATTGGCCGTGCCGGCGGGTCTCTCCGCGCTCGGCGCCGCGGGCGCCTACGGGATCCTCATGGCGGCGTTCGCCGGCGGGAACTTCCTCGGCGCGCTCGCCGCCTCCGCCGTCTCGGACCGACCCTTCGGCTACGTCTTCCTCGTCTCCGGCCTCGCGAGCGGCGTCTTCTGGACGGCCGGCCTCCTCGCGAACTGGCTCCCGCTGACTGCCGTCCTGTTCACCCTCTCGCTCGTCCCCGTCGGCGCCGTCAACGTCCAGATCGCCACCATCGTCCAGACCGCGCCGCCGGAGGCCCTGGTCGGGCGGGTGAGCAGCCTCCTCGGGTCGGCCTCGACGGCAGTCGTCCCCGTCGGCGCCCTCCTCGGCGGGATCGTCGCGGGCGCGTTCGGCCCGCAGGTCGCGATGGCCGGCATCGGAATCGCGGGCCTCGGGCAGGCCGTCTACCTCCTCGCCAACGCGGAGATGCGCGCGCTCCCACCCGCGGGCGAGACGAGTCTGGACGGGTAGACGGCCTTCCGCTTCCATCCTCTGAATGGGTTGATTCCACACCCTCACCAGTAACTATATTATCCATCGCATCAATTATCCGGACGGAAGCGACGTCCGCACGGGCAGAAATGCCCCGGGTGCTGATACACCCGGGACGTGGCTTCCAAATCCCGGATGAGGGATTTTGTCAGCCATGTTCCGAAACACACCTTCGAGACAAAAAGGTCTCGCACGCCCGTTGCTTAGAGAGTCGCATCGCTATCCGTCGCGAAGCTTCGTTTTCGGGGATTGGGGGCCGAGTCACGTCGATCAGTTCGAGCGGCAGAACTGCGAGGTGCTCGGATGAAATCCGTCGAGCGAACGAGCGACGGAACCGGCGACAGGGCTCCGAATCGGGAGTGCTATCGGTGTGACCGGGATGTGGCACCGGCGCGGCTCTTCCGGCTCGTCTCCGAGCCGCCGGCCGCGCTGTCGAACGAGTACCAGATCGCGGAGCGGTTCTGCTGTCCGGATTGTGCCGCCGCGATAAATCTCTCCGAGTTCGCGGAACGGGTGAAGGCACGGGCGCGCCGGAGTGACCCGCAGTAAGGTGGCCTACTGGCCGAGGCGCACTTCGGCGGCGAATCGACCGCCGTCCCACCCGAGGAGTTGCGAACGACCGAGCCACTCGATCACGGCAGCGATCGCGAAGACGCCAGCCATGACGCCGAGAAAGACCATAGAGAGCCCGTCGGGATCGGCGAACACGTGGACGCGGGACGTGTTCGTAATGACCAGACAGTACAGGACGAGCGGAGCGACGAGGCCCCGGGCGAGCAGCGCGACGACCGGGACCGCCGTCGCCGCGGCGGCCGCCGCGAAGCCGATCGCGTACCCTAGGATCGAATCCCACAGGTTGCCGGCGACGAGGAGTCCCACGATCGCCGTTCCGACGACAGCGCTACAGACGACGACCACCGTCCCGAGTCGATCCGACGACAGTGGCAGGTCCGGCAGGTGGCGAAGCCGGTCGTCGCCGATGGCGTAGCCGCGTCGGATCGCGAATTCGACGACGCCGGCGACGAACAGGAGCGAGAGCCAGCTGTACCACGAACCGGCGTACTGCAGGGCGTAAAACGGGCCGTCGACGATCGCGTGGCCGCCGAGTTCGCCGACCTTCTGCGGGGCCGGCGTCGTCACCTCGGCGACCACGACGGCCGTTGCGAGCGCCAGAAATCCACCGCCGGGGATGAGAAGCCTCGTCCGAACAGAGACCACCAGCGGGAATGCCCCGAGGAAGAACACGCCCGGGGCGAGTAACACCAGCGAGAGAGTCGGTCGGAACACCTGATAGTCGAAATACGATAGCAACGTTCCAACGACGAGAACGTGTGCGAAGCCGCCGGCCACTCCGATCGCAGCCGTCGTCCTGCTGAGAGGAGTCATCAATCCGACTATCTGTCAATTTTCGATACGTATAAAATTACGTTCCGTGATCCCAGCTACCCATGTAGTCGCGCTGGGTGTCGGTCAGGGAGTCGAAGTCGACGTCCTCGGCCGCGAGTTTGATCTCGGCGATCTCGCGATCGAGTTCGTCGGGGACGTCGTGGACGCCGGGTTCGTAGTCGTCGGCGTGTTCACGTTCTAAGAGTTCGCGGACGGCGACGGCCTGAACGCCGAAGCTCTGGTCCATGACCTCGACGGGGTGACCCAGCGAGACGGGGGCAGCGAGGTTGACGAGGCGGCCTTCCGCGACGACGTTGAGGCGGCGGCCGTCGGCCATCTCGTAGGCCTCGACACCGTCTCTGGCCTCGTAGCGGTCGACCGCGAGGTCGTCGAGTGCGTCGAGATCGATCTCGACGTCGAAGTGACCCGCGTTGGCCAGCAGGACGCCGTCCTGCATGTGCTCGAAGTGCTCTTCGACGATGATGTCGCGGTTGCCCGTCGTCGTGATGAAGACGTCACCGACTTCGGCGGCCTCGGCCATCGGCATGACGTCGTAGCCCTCCATGTGGGCTTCGAGGGCGCGGCGTGGCTCGACCTCGGTGACGATCACGTTCGCGTTCTGGCCGCTCGCCTTCTTCGCGACGCCCTTTCCGCAGTAGCCGTAGCCGCCGACGACGACGTTCTTGCCCGCCCACGAGAGGTTGGTCGTCATGGCCAGCGAGGCCAGCGAGGACTCGCCGGTGCCGTGGACGTTGTCGAACAGGCGCTTCATCGGCGTGTCGTTGACCGCGAAGACAGGGTACTCCAGGGCGCCGTCGTCGGCCATCGCGCGCAGGCGGTGGACGCCGGTCGTCGTCTCCTCACAGCCGCCGACGATGCCGTCGATGAGTTCGGGGTAGTCCTCGTGGATCGCCGCGACGAGGTCCATCCCGTCGTCGACGGTGATCGTCGGCTCGAGGTCGATCGTCGCTTCGATCGCGGCGTAGTAGCCCTCGTCGTCGACGCCGCGCTTGGCGTAGCTGGTGATATTGTCGACATCGTCCAGCGCCGCGGAGACGTCGTCGTGCGTCGACAGCGGGTTGCAACCCGTGACAGCCACTTCGGCGCCGCCCGCCGCGAGGGCCTCGACCAGGATCGCCGTCTTGGCCTCGACGTGCATCGCCATCGCGATACGCTCGCCGGCCAGCGGCTGATTCGCCTCGAAGTCCTCGCGAACCGCTTCCATGATCGGCATGTGCTGGCGCGCCCACTCCATCTTGCGTCGGCCCTCCTCGCGAGCCGACTCGACGTCGTCGAGTTGCGCGGAAATCCGCGGATACGTGCTCATGCTCGAAGTGAGTAGGAGGGGCGCCAAAACCCTACCGACACCGGACAGGGCCGTCACCGGAACGAGCGTCGGGCCGCCGTGTCGCCGTCACGCGAGTTCGTAGGTTCGATACCGGTCGACGGGGATCCGGGTGGCGACCGATTCGGTCGAAATTCGCCAGTATTTACGCCCTATCTGACGGATAGGAATGTTCATCGGGCAGAAGTCCTATGCATATTCGATCTGGTTTGTCCCATATTGATGAGATTCAGGGCGGACGATCGATCGCGACGGACCATCGCAGTGCTGGTCCTCGTTGCGGTGCTCCTCGGCGGGGTAGTCGCCGTAGACAGCGCATTCGCTGTCAACGGTGAACCGCAGCCGGACGAGACCGATCCGGCGGCGGGCGTCGAGATCGACCGGGCGTTGCAGACGGCGGAAGGCCAGGTCGAAGCAATCGTCCGGTTCGAGTCGACGGACCGCGCGACACTCGCCGCGAGCGCGAATGCGACGGAGACGCTCAAGACCAAGGCGAGCACCGCCCAGGGGCCGCTCACCCGCTTCGCCGCCAGGACCGGCGGCGTGACCGTCGAGCGCGGCTTCTGGATCGCCAACGCGGCGCTCGTGACGGTGGACACGGAGCGAGTCTCACTAGCGGAAATCGCGGCGATCGACGGCGTCGAACGGATCCACCAGAATTTCGAGGTCACGACCAGAACGAGTACGCCTGCATCGCAGACGAACCTCGGCGTCAACGGAACAACTGTCTCAACGAGTGCGACCGGCTACACGTACGGTCTTGAACAGATAAACACGTCCAGCGTCTGGTCCGAATTCGACGCGAGAGGAGGCGGTGCCAAAGTCGCCGTCCTCGATACCGGTGTCGACGTCAGTCACCCCGACATAGACCTCTACACGACGAATACGAGTGATCCAACGTATCCCGGTGGCTGGGCCGAGTTCGACAGCAACGGAGACAAAGTATCGGGATCGCAACCACACGATACAAGCTCTCACGGAACACACGTCACTGGAACTGTAAGTGGCGGGAACGCGAGCGGGACGTGGATCGGCGTTGCACCGGAAGCGGAAATGATGCATGGCCTCGTTCTCCCGGACGGATCAGGAAGATTCAGCCAGATCGTTGCCGGGATGGAGTGGGCAGTGAACAATAACGCCGACGTAGTCAGTATGAGTCTCGGGACGAGTTGTGACCCATCGACTGAAGACTCTTCGTATGTATCTGAATTTATCAACCCGGTGCAAAATGCCGAGACGAACGGAACCGTAGTCGTTGCGGCGAGTGGAAACGATTACGAAGGATGTAGCGGATCGCCCGCCAACGTGTACGACTCGCTGGCTATCGGTGCCTCAAATTCGGCTGAAGGAATTGCAGACTTTTCAAGCGGTGAAAAGGTGACTACGTCTACAGCGTGGGGAACCACCGCACCGGATAGCTGGCCGTCCGAGTACATCGTTCCGGATGTCGCCGCACCCGGCGCCGCCGTCAAGAGTTCCGTTCCCGACGGTGGATACAACGAATTGTCCGGAACATCGATGGCGACACCCCACGTCGCTGGCGTCGCAGCCCTGATGGAATCCGCGACCGAACGCGACCTCTCGCCGGACGAGATTACGAGCGCGATCGAAGCAAGCGCCTGGAAACCGAGCGATTGGGACGAAAGTAGCGCACAGTATTCGATTGAGGAGACGGGAAAGGATTCGCGTTACGGCCTCGGGATCGTCGATGCCCACGAGGCAGTCAGTGAGGTGCTGTACGGGAGTTTCACCGGCACGGTCGTCGACGTGACTACCGGCGATCCGATTCCAGGGGCAAACGTGATGGCTGACAACGGGTCCGCGTCTTTCTCGGGGAAAACGAACGCGAACGGTGCGTTCGAATTCGAGGTCCCGGACAACGAGACGTACGACGTTTCGATCAGCGACGACGGGTACGAAACCGTCGTTGAACCCGACCAAACGGTCGATACCAATAGCGACGTCGACCTGGGTACGGTCGCACTCACCGGAAACGCCTCGCTTTCGGGAACGGTTACTGACGGCGTGACCGATACGGCCGTCGAGAACGCGACGGTCACGGCGACGGACCCGGACACCGGCGTGACCTACGAGAACCGGACCGACGCAACTGGCGAGTACGCGTTCGACGCGGTCCGTGGCGGAGTGGACTACAGCGTCACGGTCCGGACTGCCGGCTACGAGGACGCAGAGACGACGACTACGGTACCCGACAACGGTTCGGCGACGGCAAACGCCGCGCTGACCGGCGACTCGACGCTCACCGGAACCGTAACCGACGCGAAGTCGACACCGACGGTTGCGATCGGTGGTGCGACGATCACCGCGACGGGCGCTGTTGGGTCCTACACGACCACCACCGAGCGCGGCGGCACGTACTCGCTCACACTTCCCGGCAACGAGACGACGTACGCCGTGGCGATCGAGGCCGACGGCTACCAAGACGGAGGCGATGAGGTGACTTTGAACGGAGGTGAAGAGTCCGTGAACCGCGCTCTCAGTGGCGACTCGAACATCTCGCTCTCCGTTTCGGACTCGCACTTCGGGGATCCGGTATCGAACGCCACGGTCAGCGTTTCGACCGATTCGGGCGCCAGCTATCCCGTGACGGAGGCGGGTGACGGCACGTACGACGCCAGCACTGTGCCCAGCACGGCCAACTACACCATCACGGTCGAGGCGGACGGCTACGAGCAGAATACGACCACGGCGTCCGGGCTCCCGCCAGGTGGAACGGCCGCACACGCCGTCGGACTCGCCGGCGATGCGACGATAACCGGTTCGATCACCGACGGCGTCGGTGTCACCGCAAACGGGACCGCGCTTCCGATCGAGAACGCCACGATCACGCTCACAAGATCGGACACGGGCAGCTCGTCAACCCTCGCGAACGCGACTGGCCTGAACGGCTCGTATGCGGCTTCGGTTCCCGGCGTCGAAACGAACTACACCATCAATGCGGCGGCATCCGGCTACCAGAACACCAGCCTGACGACGGCCGAACTCGGCGATGCCGAGACGACGACCGCGGACCTCCAGCTCGTCGGGAACGCCACGCTGTCGACGCAGGCAATCGTCACCGGCGAGCGGACCGCCAACACGACCATCGAGGCGACGACGGACGACGGCGGGTTGGCCGGCGTGACGTGGCTCAACGAGTCGGCCGGCACGAACCTCTCGGTCGCCGTCCCGGGACGTGGCGCGGACTACACCGTAAACGTCTCCTCGCGGGCGTTCTCGACCAACTCGAGCGCGGTCGCAGGCGTGACGAACGCAACCGCGCTGGATCCGCTCTCGATCAGCCAGCTCCCGTACTACTTCGGAATCGACGATGGCACCGCTCCGGAGTCGATCACGGCGGGCGAGACCGTCACCGTCTCGGCGACCATCGTCAATCTCGGCACCGAAGACTGGAACCACAGCGCGAACCTCTCCGCCGACGATACCCAGATAGCCACCCGGTCGATCGCACTCAACGGGACGGCGAACACGAGCGACGTCGCCAATACGACGGTCTCGTTCTCCCACCAGCCCGGATCGACGGGGCCGGTAGCCTACACACTCGAGACGGACAACGAGACGATGCGCTCGACAGTGACGGTCGAAGAAACTGGCGGGGGCGGTGGCGGTGGGTTCGGTCCGCCACCGTCGTCCGATCCCGAACCGTCGTTCTGGCTCGTCGGAACGGCACTCGAGACGGACGAACTCGTGGCGGGCGAGACGGGGACGGTCTCGGTGACGGTCCTCAACAGTGGCGACGGGGCCGGGACCAAGCCTCTCAGACTCACCGCCGACGGAGCGGTCGTCGGGACGGCGAGCGTCGACGTGCCGGCCGGCGAACGCGTCGAAGCCACACTCGAGTTCTCGTTCGACGAACCCGGCACCTACGATCTCGCGGTCGATGGTGAGGGGGTCGGACCCGTCACTGTCATCGAACCGCCGTCCGACCCGGGCAACGAAACCGCAGCCAACGAGTCCGCTCCGACCAACGACACCGATAGTTCGGGCGGCAGTGACGCGACTCCAGGGTTCACCGCCATCGCCGGCCTGCTCGCGCTGGCGATCGTCGCCGTAGCTCGGCGGCGATAGCACAACCCGACGGCGATAACACGGCCCGGCGGCAATCCGTTCCCCGCGATACTATCGACGACACGATCGGTCGGTATCAGTCCCGGCTGGCCCCAGCTCTCGTCTCGGCAGGTTCGACCTCATTCGCCAGCCGTGTCGCTCGAAGCTGTCGGAGTCCGAAAAATCGAACGTCGTCGATTCGGGCGGTGACCCGAATCGGTAGTGGGTGTGCCTGTGACGTTGCATTCACCCGAGGGGGTGAACTGCGATGCCGTTCACAGCGAGGCGGCGGGTGACAGGGTGTTGGAAACCGCGCCGTTCGTGTGGGTGTGGTTAGGCGTCCGTTTCGTCGTCTGCAGTGTCTTCGTCGTCAGTCGCTTCGTCTTCGCCGTCCCCGTCGTCAGCGTCGTCCGGGCCGCCAGCGTTGGACGGCGGACCCCGCTTCTCGTCGTCGTCCTCGCCATCGTCGTTACCTGCGTGTGCCGGCGGACCCTGGCTGCTCTCGTTGTCACCGCCAGCGTCTGCTGGTGGGCCGGCGTGATCGGGAGCGTTACCGGGGTTGTTCTCGTGGACGAAGTCGGCGACGAACTGGCCGAACGGCCCGTCGACTTCGCTCTTGTCAGTGTCCTCGATGAAGCTCGAGAGGAGCTGTCCGAACGCGTTCTCGGACTCGTTGTCGGACGGACCGAGCTCGACGGTCGTCGTCGCGGAGGCGTTCTCCGCGGTGGCCGTGATCACGACCGTCACTGCCTCGCTCGGTGCGGGCAGGTCGACGGTGCCGTTCTCGTCGGTCGTGTACGTGCCGACGCCGTCGTAACTCGCGTTCTCGTCGGTCTCGTTCTCGTCGATAGCCACGTCGACGGTCGCGTTCTCGACGGCGCTATCGTTGTGCGTGACCGTGACGACCGGGTCTTCCTCGTCGGAGACATCGATCGTCAGGTCGGTCGAGTCGTCGGTTGTCGCGGCCGCACCGACCGGTGCCAGTACCGATAGGACCAGCATCCCGGCCAGCAGGGCGGCGACGATTGGTTTGGTGCGATTCATGCCACTCGGTGCATTCAGGGATTCCCGAATAAAGCCCCCCAGCAGTTCGCTTCGTTCGGCGTCGTGCAGGAACGCCTGAGAATTAGTTAGAGTGTTTAAAACGAATTCTGAAAGTTTATCGTCGCCACGAACGACGGCGAGTCGACGGCCAGCCGCGAGCGCATAGCACCGGACCAGATCGTCCGGTCAGGCCTCGGCGCGCTCGACCAACGCCGTCGCCTCGGCCGTCGCACGCTCGCGCACGTCGTTCGCGTCGAGGGTCAGGACCTCTCGGTCGCGCATGAGGACCCGACCGTCACAGATCGTGTGGCGGACGTCGCTCGCCGCGGCCGCGTACGCGAGGTGGCTCACGAGGTCGTGGGCCGGTGTCAGGTGCGCGCCGGTGAGATCGACGACGGCGAGGTCCGCCGGGGCGCCGGGTTCGAGCCGCCCCGCCGGCAGGCCGATCGCCTCGGCGCTGCCCGTCGTCGCCAGTTCGACGACGGTGTCGGCGGCAACCGCCGCCGCGTCGTCGGCCGCCAGCTTGCCCACCATCGCGGCGTCGCGTGCCTCGTCTAACAGCGAGAGGTCGTTGTTCGAGGCCGCACCGTCGGTTCCCAGCCCGACGGTGACGCCCGCGTCGCGCAGTGTCTGGACGGGCGCCATCCCGCTCGCGAGCTTCATGTTCGAGGCCGGGCAGTGGACGACGCTCGCGTCGGTCTCGGCGAGGAGCTCGATCTCCGTCTCGTCGACGTGGACGCCGTGGGCGAGGAAGTCCTGCGGTTCGAGCAGACCCAGATCGCGGGCGTACGCGAGCGGCCGGACGCCGTGTTCGTCGACGATCGGCGTCACCTCGTCTGCGGTCTCGTTGGCGTGGAGGTGGATCGGCACGTCGAGTTCGCGCGCCTTCGGGACGTACTCCTCGTAGATTTCCGTGCTCACCGTGGTCAGCGAGTGCGGCATGAACGCCGTTCTGATTCGGCCCTCGGCGGCGCCGTCGTACTCCCGGGCGAACGCCAGGCCCGTCTCGGCGTCCTCGCGGGCGGCCTCGTGCTCCTTGCCGACGGAGATGACGCCGTGACCCAGGCGAGCCCGGAGCCCGGCTCGCTCGACCGCGTCGGCCACCCGCTCCATCGAGAAGTACATGTCCGCGAAGCCGGTGGTGCCGGCCCGGATCATCTCCAGCAGGCCGAGCTCCGCACCGGCCTCGATCGCCTCCGGTGTGAGCTCGGCCTCGGCTGGCCAGATATCCTCGGACAGCCAGGCGTCGAGCGGTTTGTCGTCGGCGTACCCGCGCAGCAGCGTCATCGCCACGTGGCAGTGGCCATTGACGAAGCCGGGCGTGATCAGCGAGTTCGTCGCGTCCATCGTCTCGTCGGCCGCGTCGGCGAGATCAGGGCCGATTTCGGCGATCTTGCCCGTCTCCTGGTCGACGAGGACGTCGGCGCGATCCACGGTCAGGTCCGGCCGGAGGATCCGGCCACCGGTGAGTGCGAGCGTCGACATGTCCCACCGTTTCTCGAGGGTGTGCCTTAGGGTATCGGTCCACGTCGAGTGCCACGATCGAGCGGGAGTTGCATTCCGACGGAAATTGCTATCCCCGGAGAACAGTTCGGAGATCGTTTATCGGGAAGATTCACCGATAGCAGCATCGAGACAGCGTACGCGGATCGCCCAGGTGGTGGCGGCCGAACTGTTCAAAACGACTGGAACGGTGCCAACGATCGGCCCCGCTTTTCTCCCCACCCCGACACGGTCAGCCCGCATGAAACGACGCACCTTCGTCACGGCAACGGCGGGCGGTCTCGCACTGACAGCTGGTTGTATGGGCGCGCTCGGCGGCGACGACCAAGGGCGTGGAACGGTCCGGTTCTACGTGAGTGACGAGCCGAACCGAATCGACGACTTCGAGACACTCGACGTCACCATCTCGACGGTCGCGTTGAAACCCGCGAGCGAGGACGACGAAGACGATGCGAACGGCAACGAGTCGGAGACGGACGACGGAGTCACGGATGGCGACGCCGACTCGGAGAACGCGGATGGCAACGAGTCCACGGAGGACACGGACGACAGCACTGACTCGGCCGACGACGAAACGGCAGCGGACGAGACCGATGACGGCGAGGGCGGCGACGCCCCCGAGGACGGTCGCGGCGGCTGGGACGAGTACGACCTCGACGATCCGACGGTCGACCTCACGAAGCTGAAAGGGCCGAAAGCCACCGTCCTGGACGAACTCGACGTTCCCGCGGGCGAGTACGTCGCGGTCGACATGTTCGTTTCGGACATCCACGCGGTGCTCACCGACGGCACCGAGACCACGCTGAAGATCCCCAGCGAGCGGCTCAAGATTCGAACGCCCTTCACGGTCGCCGCCGACGAGGAACTCGACTTCGTCTACGACATCGCACCCAAGAAGGCCGGCCAGAGCGGGAAGTACATCCTGACCCCGGTCATCAGCGAGAGCGGAACCGAGGCCGAGATCGAGGAAGTCGATGCGAGCAGCGATGGCGGCGCATAGCGACTCACGTCCCCGCTGACCAGCTGTTCGGCCACCAGACGAACCTCAGACGGCCCTCCAGGCACCACTCGTCGGGTCGATTCCCGCCAGCTGTTCTCACTCCGGTGTCGTCGCCTTCGGAAGGGGCGTCTCGGCAATTCTGCGCCGCCGAATCCGGTCGAACAGCCGTCTCGGAAGTACTCGGACGCCGAGATTTCTGACTCGTGCCCCCAGCGACGATTGCCTGGTCGCCAGCCAGCCCATGCGACGCGCCTCGTCGTGTACGCGATCGGCGCGGGGCTTTCGCGTCCTCTCGTAGGAATCGAGGGCCGCCGCCGGTTCGTCTCGGGTCGCGAGCGCGCGTGCCAGGACGATCGCGTCTTCGATTCCCTGGGCGGCACCCTGGCCACCGAACGGGAGCAAGGCGTGGGCCGCGTCGCCGGCGAGGACGACATTACCGCGGCGCCACCGTTCGAGCCGCGGCACGTCGGCCAGTGCCGAACGGAAGACGTCGCCGGGTTCGAGGGCGGCGATGATACTGGGAACCGGTTCGGGATACCCGCCGTAGTGTTCGCGAATCGCCGCCAGTTTCGCAGCCGGGTCCGCGGACTCGGGTCTCAGCGGTTCCGGGGCGGTGCCGAACCAGTAGACGCGATCGGCGTCGATCCGTGCCCCGCCAGTATACGTGCCGACACCCCAGCACTGAAAGCCGCGCCTGCGGTAGGTCGGTGGCAGGTCGATCGGGACGACCGCTCGATACACCACGCTCTCCAGTCGCCGTCGGCTCACCCCCGGAACGATCGCCTCACGGACCGTCGAATCGATGCCATCCGCGCCGACGAGGACGTCCGGTTCGATCGTCGTCCCATCCGCGAACGTGGCGATCGGCGGCGCCGTCGAGTCGACGGCGGTACAGACCGCGTCGGTCCGCACCTCGGCCTCGAGCGCGTCGAGGAGAACACGCTGAAGCGCCGCCCGGTGAATCGCGACGTAGCCGTGACCGAACGCGGCGCGTTCGACGCCCGCCAGATCGAGCCGCTGCAGTACCGTGCCGGTCGGGGAACGGATCTCCCCGTCGTCTAGCGCGACGCCGGCGTCCCGAATCCGGTCGGTGAGTCCGAGGCGATCGAAGACGAGCATCGCGTTCGTGTGGAGGAGGATACCAGCGCCTACGGGTCGGTACTCGGTGGCCGCCTCGTAGATCCGCGGCTCGATCCCTCGCCGTTCGAGCGCAATCGCCGTCGTTAGCCCGCAGATTCCACCGCCGACGATCGCCACGTCGAGCGTGCCGTTCTGACGCATGGTCGTTCGGAGGGGCGTCGTCGGGAAGCGCTCGCTGCCGCAGTGAAGCGGTTCTTTAAGTGAAATCGGCGTGAGGATCACCTGTGCGATACCTCACGGTGCGCATCGATCCGCGCGAAAATGGCGGTATCCATCCTGTCGGCGGGCGACTCACGGCAGCTCCGGCGATCTCGCGAGAAGCGATCCACTCGGTGGAACTGCTCGACGATGGAACGATCCTTCTCTTTGCCGAGGGCAGCGGCGATCGGGACCGGTACGAAGCGATTACAGCCGACTCGCCCCACGTAATCGACGCGCTGGTTAGCGGGACCGATCCCTGGTTCGCGGTGAGTCAGTTCGAACCTAGCGACGAGACGCGACGATTGCTCGAACTCCGCCGCGAATCGAACGTGAGCGTCGAACTGCCGATTCGGATCGAGGACGACGGCGCGCTTCGGGTCACGTTCATGGGTAGCGACGCCGACATCCAGGCGCTGTACCGGACCGTCGAGGCCGGCTCGACGCTCTCGTTCGACGTCGTCGAGACGGGCTCGTACGATCCGGCCGACGCACCACTCGCGCGGCGACTGACGCGGAGACAGCGCGACGTCCTCGAAGCAGCGGTCGAATTGGGATACTACGCGGCTCCCCGGGAGGCGACGCTCGAAGACGTCGCCGAGAGGGTCGGTATCGCGGCCTCCACGGCCGGGGAACACCTCCGGAAGGCCGAAGCGCGCGTGTTCACAGCACTGGTTCGGTGAGCGGTGACGACACGCGTCAACGGTCTCGCTCAGACCGCTCCGACCCGCACTGAGAATCCGCCGCCTGGGCGTTCGGATCGAGGTCGCCTGTGATGCCGCCGTTGGCCGGGTGTCCGACGGCACCGAACCCGCCGAGGGCCTGAAACAGCGGGTCGAGTCGACCTAGCTCTCCCCGTATCAGCGGTCGAATCCCCATACTGAATCGTCTCCGTCAGCCATCGTCAATTTCCCCAGCGGCAGTTCGGACGGACGATGCGGGCGCTCGCTCACGAGTCCCACGTCTCGTCGATCCGCGTCTCGATCGCCGTGAGTACTGTCGCGTACACGTCGAGCGGATGGACCGACGGCAGGTCGAGATCGACGACAGTGGCCCCGTCCGGCGGTTGGTGGAAATGAGTCCGGTCGTCGTGTCCGTTCGGGTGTCGATCCCAGCGACACTCCCAGTTCGACTCGGTTCCGTGCGTTTCGAGGTAGTGACAGGAGAAATCTCCGCTCTCGAACCAGCGAACGTCGAGTCGAGCGGCTGTGACCGCCGGCGGGTAGCGGCTGGAATCGAGGTCGGCAACGAGGGTCCGCGGTTCGTATACGTCGGGTTCGAATGCCGTCGTCGAGACCAGCGGGTCGGCAGACAACTGGCGCTCGAGCAATTGAAGCGTCTCGCGATCCGGCGGCCCAGTCGACCGCCGTGGCGGATCAGCATCCGGGCCGGCCATCGTTACGCGGGGAGGAGGCGCCCGTCGTTCTGGGCGATCTGCCGGGCGAGTTCGTACTGTCGGATGTCGCGAATCGTGGCATGCCAGTCGGCGATGGCAGCCATCCGGTCGTGTACGTCGCCGTGATCGTCACTGTCGAACGCGGAGACTGCCGCAGGATCCGTGGCGCCGAACCGCACTTCGTACGCGTCGCGTTCGTCTTCCAGTCGCTCGACCCGATCGACGATATCCGCGACGGAGAGCTCTTGGGCGATACGGGTTGCGGTCTGCCACTCCAGATAGCCCTCGTTTCGCTCGTAGGTCGTCGGACGACTCGTCGACGCCGCCGTGGCGACCCCCATCTCCGCGAGTCGGTCGAGGTGCTTCTTGGCCGCGTTCGGCGAACAGCCGGCGATCTCGGCGATCTCGGTGGCCGCCGTCGGTTCCGTGATCCCGAGCAGCGTGTCGTACACCCGGTCGAAGGTATCACGATCGCCCTGCCAGCGCGACCGATCTGGCTCGCCGTCGTCACCGGGCTGGACCGGATCGAACCCCGTCATGAGAACGAATACGCGACCAACCACAATATATCTTCTGCGTGCGCAAATATATGCGTTCTCTGCGTGATTCGCTTCGCCAGTCGTCCACGTATCCTGCCCTCGCGGTCGGTCGCGCCGCTCCCCCTACTCCGCCGTCTCGCCCTCTAGCGTCTCCCGCCAGTCCTCGATCTCTCCGTCCTCGTCCTCGGCATCGTCGAGGCGCTGTTCGTAGTAGGCCATCGGATGCGGAATCCGCTCACAGAGGTCGTCCATGTTGACGCAGTCGCCATAGGACTGCATGGTGGCACAGGACGGTGGCGAGTACTCCGTGGGCGAGGTCTCGCCGCGGATGTGATCGGTCTGATAGCGGGTCATCTGTTCGCCGAACGCGGAGTTGACGCGGTAGAGTTCGACGATCTCGTCCGTCGTCATGCCGATCGAGGAGAGGAAGGCCGTGATGGCGAATCGCGAGTGATGGGGCAGGTGCTCTCCCTTCTGGATGTCGTCGAGCAGCGCCTTCATACAGGGCGGGAAGAGCTCCGGCACGACCGTGTCGATCTCGCGGACGAGTTCGAGTTCGGCGACCAGTTCGCGGAGGTCGGCCGCCTCGGCCTCGAGGGCGTCGGCGATCGGGTCCGGGACGTCGGGGAAGGGCAAGCCCTCCGCGACGCGATTCCCGACGGCCTCCTGGAGGAGTGTCAGGAGTTCGGTCTCCGTCACGGGGACCTCGCCGTCGGCGAGTGCCCGGTTGACCAGCCGCCACTCGTCACCCCAGCAATCCGCGGCGAGGGGCAGGTACGCGCCAACCTCGAGCAGGTAGGTCGACTGGTCGCTCGACTGTACTGTGGCACCCGTAGACGACTGTGTTGCGGATCCACCGGCGGACGAGGCCGCATCGTCTGCCAGTGATGGCGCTTCGCGCACCGATTCGGTGAGGTCGAACTCCGCGAGCAGGTCGTCGAGATCCAGCCCGGACGAATCGACGCTCTTCAACTCCGTCGTATCCGCCAGGTCGGCGACGAAGCGCTCGTGCGCGACGGCCGCCTCCGCGCGAGCGTATCGCCGGACCAGGACCCGTTCGCCGACGAGCGAGACGAGCACCCGCGCGACCGGATACGATAGCAGCTCGACCCGATTGTCCGGCGCAGGGTCACCCACCTCACCCGTCTCGAGCGCCCACTCGACGCGCGACGCGGCCCGCTCGACGACCGCCGGTTCCGTCTCGACGACGGTCGCCAGGTCGACCGCCTCCTCGGCGACCGTCTCCCGCGCGGCCTCGAGAAACGGGTACCGTGCGTACAGCGCGTCCATCGTTACCGGTGAATGTGCGCCAACGAGGATAAACACGGTGGTTGACTCGTTCACGAACGACCCGATGGGCACGGTCACGAACGACCCGCGACGACAGTGTGCCTCGCGAGTCGAGTCACGGCACGGTCGATCCACAGCCATCGATTTCGACCCACTCATCGCCGTGTTAAAGGATGTGCCCGTCGAAGGGACGGTATGCCTCGTGCCTGTCGTGACGGCGTCGGACTCGCCTACGAGGTCGAGCCAGCCACCGCCGACGACGGAACGCGAGACGACGACACCGACCGGGCGCCGATCGTCCTCGTCCCCGGTGTCGAGCTCGGGCGGTGGGCCTGGCGCTGGCAGCGCGACGCCGTTCGCGGAAAGCGGCGACTGCTCGCCCCCGCACTTCGGGGAACCGGGCCGCGCCTCAGGACCGACGGCGGCGTCGCGATCGACGACGGCGCTCGTCGCTCCGACGCAGGATTTCCTCCACTTGTCCCATCGCTTCCGGGTCCGCTTCGACGCCCCATCGTCTCTCGCGGAGACAGCGCCACCGTGGCCGCGCTCGCCGACGATCTGGCCGCCGTGATCGCGGACGATTCGGCGTTCGGCCGTGGCCGATCACAGGACGTCCACCTCGTCGGCCAGGGACTCGGCGGCGCGATCGCCCTCGAGTACGCCATCGAGCACGGCGGCGTCCGCTCACTGACGCTCGTCGGAACGCGCCACGGCGGACCCGGGACACCAGAGACACCCGACTCTGTCCGCTCGCAGGCGCTCGACCCGGACGGAGTGGGACGGACGCGCCGACGAAACCGCCTCCGTCCCTTCTTCGCCGCAGACTTTCTCGCCCGGAACCCACACCTGTTCGCCCGGATCGTCGACTGGCAGGCCGACCAGGGGCCCGACGCCGCCACCCGCGAGGCACAGTGGGCCGCCTGGGATCGGGACGACCCGACGGACCGACTGGACGACGTCCCGGTACCGACGCTCGTCGTGCACGGGACGGCAGACCGGCTCGTCCCCGTCGAACACGGCCACGCGCTCGCCGAGGCGATTCCGGAGAGTACGATCGAACTGCTAGAGGGGTGCGGGCACACGGTCGGCGTCGAGGCAGCCGATCGGGTGGCTGCCAGACTCACAACGTTCGTAGACTCGGTCGAGTAGGCGTCGGGTCGGCCGGCGTGAAGCCGATCGCCACCGCTGCTCGTCTCAGTTCACTCGTCCGTCGGTTCATCGACGTCCACCCAGCGGAACACACTATACTCAGCATCGGCCATCGACGGCTCCGATGGCACGGTATCGTCGGGGAACAGCAACCACACCAGACGGACGTTCTCACCAGTGACCGTCGGTTCGACCGTGTGTGGATGGTGCCAGGTCTCGTCGTGCGAGAGTGTCGTATTGAACCGATCGAGTTCGCGTTGGTCGGTCACGGTCGCGTCGGTCACGGTGCTCTGATTCCCGATCGGCGCTCCCTCCGGGCCCGGCTCCTCACCAGTTTCGAAGGCTAGCTCCTGCTCCAGAACCACCACCTCGTACGATGTTCGCTCGTGCTCGTGATTATCGACGCCGACGACGAGTTCGACGGGTTCACCACGAGTGAGTTCCGTCGTGAAGTTCCCGGTTCCAAGCTCACCGTCACTGTCCTCGCCGAGGAGATAGATCGCCGAAAACCGTTCACCCTGCTGTGGAGCGACCGCAGCGAACCCGACGGCCGCAAACGCGAACACTACCGCAAGCGCGAGAAACACGTTCAAGAGCGCATCGGTGCGAGAATCCGGTTCGAAGAACGCCCTGTAGATGCCCCCGGACCAGGCACGAGACGGGACACGAAATTGGTCGTCGGTCGGGAGGCGTGAGCGACGCACTGCAGCGACGATCACGGCGAGGAACGAGAACAGTGTCATCGTCACCAGAATCGGCTCCAGTTCGATACCCCAGGGCGTGACCGAGAGTCCCAGTCCGATCAGTGGAGCGATTGCGACACTCAACGCGAACGAGAGGGCGACGCGCTCGATTCCGTCGATTCTCGGTCGATCGACTCCAGCTGTCACACCGATCCGTCGAGAGCTGTCGACCTGGTCGTCGCCGGTCCCGGTTGGAGTGGTCTCGCCAACCGCCGTGGTCGACTCGGTGGTTCCGTCGACCGCCGTCCCGTGGGACGTGTCGCTCGCCGCTGGAAACAGCGCGGCGACGAGGGCATAGCCGGGCAGAAACAACACGAACACAGGAACGAGCGGGATCCACACTGGCGTCTCGCGGAGCACCGGTGCGAGCGTGGCGACAGGAGTGGCAATCGCCAGGACGACCACCAGGGACAGATCAGCTGGCAACGTCCGGATCGGACGGGGGATCATCAACCACAACGTCCGTCTCTCGACCATCTGGAACTGCGTACACCATGTCGGGGTAAAAATAACCCGATACGAGAGGAAATGCGGTGCAGGAAGGGGTGTGAAATTAGAGAGTGTTCGTCACGATACATCGGCGTGGAGTGCAATCGGCCAGTGCGACCGAACACCCCTGACAGGTCACTCGAAGACACACGCGGTGACGGGAACGCGGAAGTCGGAACTGAAACGACGACGGGCAGTCAGGTTTCGGTACAGATCGACTGCTCATGACCATCGAGTGCTCGCACGATCCACGGTGGGCCACTACGCACGCAGCCTACCAGGGAAGGACTTCAGGAGGCAAGAGGCCAACGAGTTTTCGACTGACGAACGCAGCGTATCCGACGATACCCAGAACGGCTAGCCACCGGAGTCGCCGGCACCAGGTCGGAGACACCGAGGTTGGGACCGTCAGTTCGGTGACGATGAGCAGCCCAACAAGCGAGAGGATACCAAAGAGTTCGTACGACAGCGAATCGAGGACGACGAGTGTGAGGACGATTCCGAGCAACCAGGCTAGATAGCCGTATACGAACCGCATTCGCCGCCCCTGTGTTGCCATTAGGCGTAATCGACCGAGACCAGTTGTAAATGTATCGTCCTATAACATCGGCCGGCCATCGTCGAAACCAACAATCCTTCGAGCGTACCGGTCTGACAGCACCAGACACAAAAGACCGCTTCAGTCGCTTCGTCGCCTAACTCGTCTCGTTACTGTGAATGTAGTACGCCTGGACGCCCCCGTTGTCGTACGTTCGGTCGATACCGGGTTGACGAATCAGATACCGAAAATCGGCGTCCGAGTAGCGGACCCCATCGTACAGTTCAGTATCGAGCCACCGATCCTTCTCGGTCGTCAGCAACAGCCGATCGGTATCGTACAGTTCGTGAATCGAGCGATTCGCAAAGTGGTCGGGAGGAACGGTATCTCGATAGGAACCGGTGTAGTCGACCATCGGAGCGGGCTCCATCGGTTCGAGCGCGTACGCATACCGCCAAATAGGAGTCCGGGTGTGCATCATCTCGACGCCGGCGTGATGGTCGAACTGTGTGTCGTACCCCACGACACTCGCCTCGGAGACGTGGCCAGTATCTCGAAAGTTTAGCGGCGACGTGTGGTATGTCAGGCTCGCGCCGACGAGTGCCGACGTGAGTAAGACCACCGCGACGATCGTCACTACTGTCGACCGGCGGAGTGTCCGAATCGGTGATAGTTCGAGTGTGTGGCGCAAGCCAACGGCGACGAGAATCGTTGCGAGCGCCATGCCAAATCCGATAAACCGCATAAATTGTTGCGTCACCCCCGAGGCGAGGAACACGCCGAAGAAGCCCATCACGGGGACGAATGCACAGCACAGGCAGAACACCGCCCGATAATCGATCGATATCGAGGTGGCTGCTGGATTGGGTGACGAACGGATGAAGCCGACCTCACGAGCAGCCCAGACGAGCGAACAAATCACCGCAATCCCGGCGAAGAAAGATGCGACGATGTCGATGAAGAACAATCGGAACACGAGATCCACGACACCGGACCCCAGCTGGGTCAGCGTTCCACCACGGCCAGCCGTCACGTCCGTCGGGCTGGCCGAAAGGATGCCAATGACGACGGTGACGAACGTCTCCTCGAATCGGGACTGTGCGAGGATCCACGTCATCCACAGGACACCCATCACCGCTGTCGCGGAGACGAGCGGTTCGCTAGCAATATCCCGAATCCGATACGTATCGGTAAGCGCCCACACCACCCCGAACACCGCCAGAACGGCGATCACGTTCATCGCCTGCTGCGGATGGTAGACGATCATCGCAACGGCGAAGAACAGGAGTGCCGTGAATCTCGCTCGGTCAGGCGAACGTACGAGGCTGATCGCCAGGAAGAGCCCGACCGGCGCGAAGAGGATCGAATAAGAGTTTGGATGTGGGTAGAGGTGTGTCGCAACCAGATTGATCGGGAGCAACAGTAATCCTGCGACGACGCCACCAACGAGACCGGAGGGATCACGTGTCAGTTGCCGCCCGATGAGACCGGAGAACACGACGAAGACCGTAAAAAAGATCGGGCCCACCAGTACCAGAACGATCCGCGCAGGCAAGCCCGTAAGCTCTCGAATAACTTCGACAAGTGCCGGCATTCCCGGGTACAAGATGGACAACGGATCCGCACCGTTGGCCACCTGCGACGCGACTCTGAGGTGACCCATCGGATCGCCACCGCCCAACAACCAGTACCCTCGCAGCATTGGGAGAGCCACCACCGTCAGGAGCGACGTTCCGAGTACCAATAGGCTGACGAGCGGCCTCGAACCCACGAGAAGAAGAACACACCCAGCGAGGAGGGCGAAAGTGAGACAGACCCAGTATAGCATCGGTGTTCCTGTGTAAATCGACGGCTCGTAGGCCGTCGCTGGGTGTTGCGCGGCGACGAGGATGGCGAGGGCCAAAAATGTGATCGAACTCGCTGCGGCGGCCTTCTCGAGTCGGTTCATCGTGTATCAATCGTCACCGTCCATTCCGCGGTCTCAGAGGTAGCCCAGATCCTTGAGGCGCTGTTCGGCGTCCGTGTTGGGGCCGCTGTCGGCATCGGTGTCGGCGGCGTCCACGTCGTACGGTGCCGGCTCGGTAAAGTCGGGATCGTCGGCGAGGAGGGCAGCGATCGGTTCGCCGTCCACGTCGGTCGGGATCGCACAACCGGCAGCGGCGAGGATGGTCGGCGTCACGTCGACGAGGGACGCATCGAGATCGGCGGCGTCGGTTCCGTCGAACCCGATCCCCGCGACGATGCCGTGTGGGTCGTGGTTGGCCTTGCGCGAATCCCGCCAGACGACGCCGGCCGGTCCCCGCCAGACGGCGCTGGCGGTGGCCGAGTAGATGATGTCGCCGGCCTCCTCGGCGTACGGTCCCGCGTACAACTCCTCGCCATCCGTCGCCTCGATCCCCGGTTCGTCGTTCAGTTTGGCAACGATCTCGTCGCGAAGCTGTCGGCGCTCGTCGTCGTCGAGCCGGTCGGCGAGCCGGATCGCGCGCTCGTCGTTCGAGTGACAGACCGCGACGGAGTCGTCGAGGTCGATCCCCCGCTCGACGGAGAGGTCGGCCGACGACACGTTCTCGACGGCTCGCCTGAGGGGTCTGAGAACGGGATGGAGCCACTCCTGTCTGAACAGAAAACGGCCGACGCGGCCGACGTTGACCGACGTGTCGCCGTCGTCCTTGGACCCGATGTTCGTCTCACCGAACGTGAGGTAGCCCTCCTCGGCCAGCCAGTCGTTGACGTAGAACTGCCGATCGTAGCCGGTGAAGCCGTGGTCACTGAGCAGGAGCAGGCGATCGTCCTCGTCAAGTTCGTCGGTGATCCGTGCGACGTGTTCGTCGACCGCGGTGAGGACGGCCCTCGCCGCGGCGCCGACGTCCGAATCGGGGCGTTCGAAGAGGTCGAAGTAGGCTTCGTGCTGGAGCCAGTCCGTCTCGCTCACGAGCTGGAAGTAAAAGTCGTGCTCGTCGGCCGACAGCACCTGGAGGAACTGCTCACAGTTGTGTTCGACGCTCTTGCGCATCGTCTCGACGTTCTCACTGGTCCCGCCATCGAACGACGGGTACCAGGGACGCTCGATGTCGTAGCGGTCGTAGAGGTCCGCCGGTGTCGGTGGCTGGGAGTCCGAATCCAGCCAGGACGGGACGACGTCACCGTCGATTCGGGCCGGGTTCGAGAACGGAAGGTTGTAGAGGAAACACTCGTATCCGGCCCCGTCGAGTCGTTCGTAGACCGTTCGAGAGCGGAGCGAGCGACCGTCCCTGATCGTCGCCTCCATCGAGTCGTCGAACTCGACGAAGTCGTACAGTCCGTGTTTGCCCTGGTTCTTGCCGGTCTGGAACGACGCCCAGGCCGGGGCGGTGACGGGCGGCGCGGTACTCGTGAGGGCGCCGCTGGGATTGTCGGTAAAGAGCGAGTCGATGTGGGGGGTGAACTGGAGGACCTCGTCGTGGAAACCGTCCAGTCCGATCACGACTATCCGTCCCATTGGCCGTAAATTCTCCACCCACCCATATATAAGTTTATATCCCCATAGTCAGTAATCCATCGTACGTCACCGAATGTCCCTTCGACGAACGTTGCTCGAGCGGTTTCAGTTCGAGTTCGTCGCGCGCCTCGTCGGCTCGATCTCGGGTGGGCTGCTCGCGTTCGGTCTGGCCCGAATCCTGTCGACCGACGAGTACGGACTCCTGTTCCTCGCCATCTCCGTCTTCAGCGTCGTCGAGCTGCTCAGCCGGCTCGGCGTCCCGAAGGCCGGCGCCCGCTACATCACCCTGTATCGGGAGAAAGACCCAGCGCAGGTCCCCGGATTGCTGCGGTACACCTTCGTCCTCAACGTCGGGCTGGCGCTCGTGGCGTCGGGGCTCCTGTTCGTCGGCGCCGGACCGATTGCCCGGGTCGTCGGCGAATCAACACTGGAGCCGTTACTGCAACTCGGTTCGGTCTTCGTCGCCGCGACCGCCGTCTTCAAATTCGCCCGGATCGAGTTGCAGGCGTTCGAGGACATCGATTCGGCGGCGATCGTCTACTCGATCGAGCGCGCCAGTCGGGCCGTCATCGCACTCACGCTCGCGGTGCTCGGATTCGGGGCGGTCGGCGCCCTGGTCGGCTACGTCGTCGCGGCCGTGGTCGGCGGCCTCCTCGGGGCAGGCATCCTCTACCGAACCTATCTCCACGGGACATCCGTTTCCGCGATCGACGCCGAGTTGCGGCGTCGGGTCCTCAGCTATTCGGTTCCCATCACCGCCACGACCGCCGCCAACCGGATCGACAACAAGCTCGACACGATCCTCGTCGGCGTGTTCCTGGATCCGACCGCCGTCGCGTTCTACACGCTACCGGGCCAGATCCGGGAGTTCGTCCAGACGCCCGTCGCCGCGGTTGGGTTCTCCCTGTCACCGACGTTCGAATCCCAAAAGGCCGGCGGGAACGCCGACCGCGCGGCGCGAATGTACGAGCAGACGATCTTCTACGTCCTCTTGTTGTACATTCCGGCGGCGACGGGAATGGCGATCGTCGCCGAGCCGTTCATCACGATCGTCTTCGGAAGCGAGTACGCGGGCGCAGTTCCCGTCCTCCAGATACTGGCGATCCACATCGTCCTCGTCGCCGTCGCCATCGTGACGAGCAACAGTCTCGACTACCTCGGCCGGGCCAGAGAACGGGCGATCGCGAAGACCGTGACCGCGCTGTGTAACCTCGGGCTGAACGTCCTCCTGATCCCGACGATCGGCGTGGTCGGCGCCGCGATCGCGACCGTCCTCACCTTCTCGGTGTACACCGCCGTCGCGGTCTACATCATGGGCCAGGAACTGGACCTCCGCAGCCGCTGGCTCGCAGCCAGGGTCGGGAAGATCGTCCTCGTCACCGCGGTGATGGTGCCGGGCGTCTACGGCATTCTCTCCCTGGGAGACGGACTCTTCACCCTCGGACTGGCCGTCATCGGCGGCGTCGCGATCTGGCTGGGTAGTTCGCTCTCGCTGAACCTCATCCGCACCGAGGACGTCAAAAGCTATCTGTGAGGCGTTCCGGGCGAATCCGCAACAAAGCTTCCGTCGGGCGGTGGACGGCGAGGCTCGCTCGATTCAGGCCTCACTCGAGGACGCGTTCGTAGACGTCTACGAGCTGGTCGCCCATCCGGTCCATGCTCACGTTCGCTTTCAGTTCGTCGCGACCACTGGGGGCCACGTCGGATTGGAGCACGGCGTCGACGCCGGCGACGAGTTCGGCTTTTGACTCGCAGACGTGCGCCGACTGGACGGGAGAAAGGACGTCCCTGACGAATCCGACGTCGGTCGAGACGATCGGGACGTTACAGAGCGCGGCCTCTTTGACGGTCAACGGGCCGCTCTCCCGTCTCGACGTCACGAGAACTAGATCGCTCGCGTTCATGTAGAGAGGCATTCGATCGTAGGAGACGTCACCGAGCGATTCGAGCGTGAGTTGACCCGCAGCCTCGGCGACGACGGTCTCGGCGAGATCGTAGTTCTTCACCGAACGCGAAGGGTCGTACGGGAAGAGGGCGATGCGCTCGTCCGTCGGCCACCCGACTCGCTCCCTGGCGACCTCCTGCGGGATCGGTCGGAACAGGTCGGAGTCCACGCCGAACGGGATCAGGTCGGCGGGCGACGAGAGCTGTGCCGCCATCGCCGACGTCGGCACGACGATCGCGTCACAGAACGCGCTACAGCGCTCGCTCACTCGTGCGTACCGTCCCATGAGGTCAGATCCCCAGAGCGTCAGCACGACGGGGCGAGTTGGCTGGGTCAGCGCGAACGGGGCCGTCAATCCGTAGTTTGCGTGGACGAGATCGTACCCCGACAGCGACTGGCCGAGGACGTGCGGGTAGTAGGCGAGGTAGTCGGTCAGCGACCGCGTCTCCGACTGGGACTCCCGTCCAGGGACGCAGATCGTCGTAACGTCGACGCCGCGTGCTTCGAGCGTCCGGACCTGATTGTCGAAAAAGGGCCGCGGCGACGTGACGAGGTTCAACACCTTCATTCTGTGACCTCGGGTCGTCGTCCCGCCGATCGCTCGTCGACTCCGGGTTCGACCGCTGTCATGCACCATCGTTCACCGGCCGTGTAAATCTATATTATGATTCGAAATCAGGGATTTATCGACAGGGCTGTCGGATAGACGGCTGCAGCCTCGTCGACCGAGACGCTACGTCCCCGGCACCAGCGCGCTCGTCAGTCGCTCCCGACCGACTTACCACCCCCGCGAGCACGCGCTTTGACCCGATCCGAGAACTCGGACAGATTCATTGCGGCGGCGCAATCCGGACCGCAGTACCGAACGGCGTGTCTGTACTGGGCGTCCAACGGCTCGGGTAGCTCAATGTCCACCCGAAAGAGCCGCGATGGTGCCACGTCCCGATCGCACCGATAACACCCCTGGGACCGAGGCGCATCGCCGGTCCCGTCGCTCGTTCGCTCGACGGATTTCATCCGAGCTCACCCCGGTCCGCCTCCACGGACCATGCGGTGACACTCGGCCCCAATCCCTGGGTGGAATATAATCCTGTGTGAAAATGAACCATTATTTCGCAGAGAACCTCTGGAGTCGGTAATTGCTGTTTTGCAACTGAGCTAGTTTGGCCCTAGGTTGTCTCGGCCGGCGCGTCCTGCCTGATCGTGTAGAGGCGCCACCGGCCAGCGTCGTCGGCCTGACATTCGATCTCGGTCGGTAGTTCGTGGGTGTTCGAGGCCTCGACGAACTCGAGGACGACGCGCTCGTCCTCGTCGACGATGCGTTCGATCGAACTCGCGAGTTCGACGTTGGAGAGATCCATCGCCATGACGTCACGTTTCGAGAGGATCTCGGCCTCGGCGTCGGGGTGATACAGGGCGCTCAGGCCCGCTCGGTCCTGCGCCCGGACGCGATCGTAGAAGTGCCGGACGACGGCTTCGGGAGTGAGCGAGTCGTCGGCTATCCTGGTGGGGCCATTTTCCGAATCGACCGACTTCTTGTCGGACTCGGATGCATCATCGTCGGTCGCGTCCGATTCCTTGTTTGGTGATTCCGCGCGGGTATCTTCGGTCGGTTTTCCGCCGCCATCTTCCGCCTCACCGCCGACCTCACCAGATTCGTCGCCGTCGTCTCCGTTCGCCACGTCCTCGAGCCCCTCGCCATCGAGGTAGCGCATGCGGAAGCGGGTGTCGAAGTCGCGGCTGACGTGCTTGGTCTCGTAGGTACGCAAGCGCTCCTCGTACTGATAGAACTCGTCGTCCTGCAGGGCGACGCCGCCGGCCTCGCTGGCGTACTGCAGCCCCAGAATGATGTGGTCGAAGGTGATGGTGACGTCCTCGAGCGATGTCGTCTCGCCGTCTAAGGGCTGGCCGTCGTAGGCCTCGGTGGCGGCGATGTAGGCGGCGTACTTGGCGACTTTGCGGATGATCGCGGGCGTGAGCGTTTTCATCCCGAGGAAGTCGAAGTCGAAGTCGTCGGTGGCGACGTTTGCTTCGTCGGGGAAACTCTCGCGCCAGAGGCGCCGACGCAGATCCTCCTGCGGCACGTCGAAGCGGATGGAGTGGGCGATCCGCCGCTTGAAGGCCGAGTCGATGCCGCCGCGTTTGTTCGTCGTCAGGAGCGCGATGCCGTCGAACGATTCGAGGCGCTGGAGGAGGAAGTTGGTGACGTTGTTGGCGTGGCGGTCGGTGGCGTCGCCGACGTCGGTCCGCTCGCCGAACAGCGAGTCGGCCTCGTCGAACAGCAGGATTGCGTTCGACCGTTCGGCCTCGTCGAGCAGCGCCGCCAACTGGCTCTCGGTCTCGCCGATGTACTTGTCGACGATCTGGGCCAGATCCACACGGTAGAGATCGAGGCCGGTCTCGTTGGCGATGACCTCCGCGGCCATGGTCTTCCCGGTGCCGGGCTGGCCGTAGAACAGGGCGACGACGCCGTCCCCACGGCTGCCGGGCTCGCCGAAGCCCCACTCGCTGGTGACCGCGCCGCGGTACTGGAGGTGCCCACAGAGCTCCCGGAGGTGGGTCTTGGGCTTGTCGTTGAGATAGAGATCGTCCAGTTCGTAGCCGGGCTCCATCCGGTCGGCCAGCGCTTCGAGATTGGACGCGGAGTAGCGCTTGCAGGCCGCATAGAGGTGCTCCCGTTCGAGGGCGGCGTCGACGGGGGCGAAGGCATCTGTGGAGGCGGACTCTTCGGAGGCATCGACGATACCCTGCTCCGATCGGCAGAGATACCTCGCAGTTTTGACCGCCCGCCGGATGTCGCGCTGGGGAAGGCGGAAGTTGGTCGCGACGTTCTCGACGAGGTAGTCCTCGGCAATCTCGTCGGCGTACTCCTCCCAGATGGCCAGGCGCGTACTGTACCCGGGGAACTGACAGTGGACGGTCTCGACGTGGTGGCGAGCGAGGTCGACGTCGGGTTTCCACGCCTCCGTATGGCTCAGGAAGACATCGCCGGGCGCGTCGTCGAAGCGTTCGACGATCGAGTCGACCGTGGGCGCGTCGGGATCGGGCATGGCGACGCCGCCGTCTTCGTCGACGCCGATCGCAGGTGTCTCCGTCCGTTCGGTGACGCGTTCGAGTCCCGTGAGGTGGATCGCGGCGTCCTGCAGGGCGCCCTCGCGGATGAGGCGAGTGCACAGGTCGTCGTCCTCGACGATATCGATCGCATCGGCGCGGAGGATCGGCGTGTCGGCGTCGGTGAGGGCGGCTGGGAGACGGTCCTTGCCGGTGCCGTCCTCGCCCGCGAAGTGGTAGATGGTGGGTGCGTCGGCGGCTTCCGAGCGGGAGCGGATCGTCTCCAGCGTCTCGGTCGTCTCGTCGTCGAAGACGAGGTCGGAGAGGGAGCTATCGGGGTGGTCGATGGAAACGAGATCGGCGAGCGCGCGGTCGAGACTGTCGTCGCCCTTGAGGTAGTCGACGATTCGCTCGTCGACGGTGACGGTGTCGTAGGCGGAGGGTGTGCCGGGATTGCCGGAGTGACGCACGAAAAGTCGATACCCGAAGAGCGGAGCGGCCGTTGCGAGCGCCTCTTTCGGGCTACTATCTCCTATCGCGGTTCCGTGGCCCATTCGTCCGAGAACTGTTTCGAGAACGGAGATCTGCGCGGGCAATGGTTGCTCCATCCCGCTGATCAACCCGTAGATTGATGCGATGCGCCAGTCGAGCTCCGGCGCGAGGGCGAGAAGCAGGGCATCGAGATGGATGCGCGAGAGGTTTAGCGAACGGGCGAGCGAGTCGAGTCGAAGTTCCAACCCTGCCTCGCGTGCAAGCCCGCAGTTGTGATCGATCTCCGCCGCCAATTCGGTCAGGACGTCAGTGAGATCCGTTGCTCCGGTGCTTTCGTCCGACCCTTGGTCGGGATGGCCAGTGATCGATTGCAGCGTCGCCCCGACGTTCGTTAGTGGGTCCGGCCGCTTGGTGCCGGTCTTGTCGGGCTCGGCATCCGGAAGGTCGATGGACTCGTCCGCGGGACGCAGGTCCCTGTCGGTGAGTGCATTGAGGGCGACCAGAATTCGGTCGAATTCGGCCTGGAGGTGGTCACCGTCCCGTTCGTACATACACGTGACAGTATGGATGGGTGTGAATAATACCTTGTATTATCAGAATAGAACGGGGGAATTTCCCGTTTTGTCGCCGCCTTCGCCGGGAAGCCTCGCTCACGGTCCCGGGAAAGTTGCCATCGGTCTCTCCCAAGTCCGATCCCAACTGATGAAAAGAATTATTATCGGTTGAAATAAAATTAGGACCAATGAACGGGTGGCGACACCGAGTATCCGTGATCTGCGGTTCCCCGGAGGGTACTGTCGATGGCTAGGCACGCCAGACGGCGGTCACGTCGGTCGTCCGAGGACGATCAGTCGTCGAAGCGAGACTCGCGATCGCGACGGTCGGCGGACGCCCAACAGGTGTCGCCGATGCTCGCCGGCGCGAACGTGATGCGGTCGGCACAGCCAGCGTCGGGGCCGACGGAACTGTGGCCGGAAGCGAAGGCTCGCGCCAAGGAGGTGCGCGGACGGATCGAGAATCGACCTGACGAGATCCCAATCGACAACAATCGCCAGAATCTAGCTGCCTTCCGTCGGAACAAGGACGCCCACAAGGCGGCTGGTTCGGCTGGCGATGCAGGTGTTCCCGAAAGCGTCCGCGAGGTCATCTCCTCGTCGGGCCAGTCACTTGACGCCTCGATCCAGCACGCGGTCGAGGATCGGATGGGTGACTCGTTCGGTGACGTGCAGATACACACCGGACCGCAAGCCGCGAAGGCTTGCGAGGACATCAACGCCCGGGCCTTTACGGTCGGGAATCACATCGCGTTCAACTCGGGTGAGTACGATCCGGAGAGCCCAGAGGGCCAGCACCTGCTCGCGCACGAACTGGCTCACGTGAGACAGCAGACCGGCGGCGCGCTGTCGATGATGCCCCAGCAGAACGTCGAGTTGGAGGTAGACCCGGATCCACAACTCGAACGCGAGGCCGAGGAGACCGCCCAGCGCGTGATGGAAGGCGGCGAGCTCGGGATCCAACGCATGGCGAAGACGGAGGTCCACGTCCAGCGATCGGTGAAGTCGGTGATGTCGTCGGTTGGCTCGAAATTGGGCCTCGGTGGCAGTGACTCCGAGGCGCAATCACGTTTTCAGGAGTTGAACGACGGCGATCTGTCCGAGACGGTCGGAAAACTGGTGGAGAACCAGCGGGAGATTATGGCCACGCTCGAACCACAGCATCGGACCAAGACCGAGACTATCGGAGCGGCAGCCGGCAAGGGGGCTATCGGGGCGGTTGGTGGCCTCGCTGGGGCCGCTATCGGGACGATGATCGCACCTGGTGTGGGAACGGCGGGCGGCGCGGTCGCTGGCCAGCAACTCGTCACGGAACTCGCGTCTGGCGTCGCGAGTGACGTCTCGAAGGCGGCGTACGACCCCGTTTTCGAGGCCGGGTCGACGGCGTTAGCCGAAAAGTCCAGCGCCTTCGGCGCCTATATCGAGGATCTGATCGACGAAAAGGTCCGTCAGCGCTTCGGTGGGAGTGACCATAACGACGATACCAAATTCTAATCGATATGGAGACAGAAATAATCGGCGAAGATGAGGACGATATTGGGGTCAAGGTAGTCGATCAAAAGGGCGCCGAACATCAGATTGAATTGCACAAGGGAAATGGAGACATATACGCCCATGTTTGCGATGAATACGCAGACAAAGCAGCAAACCGTACCCCGGAAGAAAACGAGGTAAACGAACAGGCGCGCCGATTCGCCCAGTACTACGTCTATTGCGAGCGCGGCTACGATACGGTCCCGCCAGAGGTTCACCCCGAACGGATCGACGCGGTTCGACAGGCAATCGCCGAACTCTCGCAATCAGCGTTTGATGACCGGTTCGGTGATCTCCGCCAGCAACTTCGGAGTTACCACGACGATTCCGTCTCACGGGCAATCCCGATTCCGTCGGACGCTGCCGGTTCGGATTTAGTGCTCTATCGCCAGCACGTATATCTCGGCCTCGATCCGCTGGAGACGGACCTCGCGGACGAGTTCGAGACGCTCGCAACTGTCCACGAGATCGATCTCGACGAGACTTCGGAGCCGGTTGCAGTGTTCAATGACTCGAAGTGTTCCGACTGGCGGGCGTTCTCTGAGCATGCCGAATCACTGGCCCAGAACCGAGATGTCGACATCAGTGACGCCATCGACATTGGCGGCGTCTCCTCGCTGTACACGGCGTACGTCGACGACCACGGTGTCGAACACATCGGTGAACCGAATCAGGACCCCTTCGACCGCGACCCGGACACTCTGATCGAACTCGCACCGATCGATCCCGGGCCGCTTCAGGAGTTCCAGGCCTACGTCGATCACTATCTCAAGTGCCAGATCCGGGATTGTTTCGTTCGGATGGGGCTCCACCCGCCGGAGGAGTTCTGCGTGCTCGGCCCGGGGCGGATCGAAGCCGCCGAACAGTACAAAACTCTCGAGATGTACCCCGATTTTACTGATCCCGACAATCGGGCGTTACTCGCGTCGAACTGATGAGCTGCTGTGCGCCCGGCGGAAGCGAACCCAGGCTCGTTGAAGGCTCATGGGCGGGCCTCGCCGCACGCGGTACCAGTGGCCAATTGCTCGACACCTCGATTCAGCGCGCGGTGGAGGATCGAATGGGTGACTCGTTCAGCGACGTGCAGATCCACACCGGGCCGACGGCGGCGAAGGCCTGTGAGGAGATCAACGCCCGCGCGTTCACAGTCGGGAATCACATCGCGTTCAACGCGGGCGAGTACGATCCGGAGAGCCCAGAGGGCCAGCACCTACTCGCGCACGTCAAACAGCAAACCGGGGCGGCGATCTCGATGATGCCGCAAGCGGATGCGGACCTGGAGATCGATCCGGATCCGCAACTGGAGCGAGAGGCGGATCAGGCAGCTGAAGAAGCGCTCTCGGGTGAGGAGGCGCTGATCGTGAACCGACTGGGAACTGACGTACACATCCAGCGGATGCCCGAAGGGGAGCAGATCGACCAGGCTCGTCAGGAGGCCGACGAGCGCTTCGGCTCGGACGTGCCGGCCGACCCGGAAGTCCTGGCGAAGGAAGTCGAACAGCTCAAAGCGAACCAGCAGCAGGTGCTCGAAGTCCTGAGCCAGGCGCAACCAGGTGCACCGTCCGAGGGCGAGTGGGGAGAGACGGCGACGAAAGGACTCCTCGGCTCGCTGGCGAGTATGGGAACGGGCGCTGCAGTCGGTGCAGCGGTTGGGTCGATCTTCCCCGGTCTCGGGACCGAAGCCGGAGCAGCCGTCGGAACAGCTGCATCCGGCGTCGTCGGCGATTTCGTGAAACAGGGCATCGGCTGGGCATCGGACAACCTGGTCGACGAGAAGGCCGCGAGCCTCGAACAGATGTACGAGGAGATCTCACGGATGTACGAGGAGTTGAAGGATGAGGGGAATGCGCATGGTGGTGCAACTAAATTTGGGGCCAACAATGAAAGCGGAATTTCTGGGTGAGGATGATAAAGACATAGGAGTTGCGGTGATCGATAATACCGGAGAGAAACACCATATTGAACTCCACAAGGCCGACGGTGAGATTTACGCCCATCACTGCGACGCCTACGCCGACGACCCGGACAACCGAACCGAAGCCGAAAACGAACACAACAATCAGGCCCGTCGGTTCGCGAAGTACCACGTCTTTTGCGAGCGCGGGTACGACACCGTCGAGCACACCGAGAACCCGGCGTACGTGAACGCGGTTCGACTCGTCATCCAGGACCTCTCCGACGCCGAATTCGAGCGCTACTTCGGCGCGCTCCGCCAGCAGGTGCGCAGTCACCACGAGGACGTCGACCGACCCGTGGAGCTTCCCGCGGGCGTCCGGGCACCCGACGCGGTCGTTTACGAGCTCGACGTCTGGCTTGGTATCGACGTTCCGGGCAGCGGCCTCGAAGCGCAGGCCCGCGCACTGGCGGAGGCCCACGACCTCGACTACGACGCCGGGACAAGGGTCACCAATCCCTCCGATATCTCCGATTCGGATCTGGCGGAGTGGGAGGCCTTCGGCGACCACGTCGTCGACCTCGCCAATCCCGACGATCTCGAGCTCGACGTCGCCGCGGTCTCGGGCATCCACGTCGGCTATCCGAACGCGCAGGGCCAGCACGAAGTACAGCGAGCCGACCGGCCGCTCGATCGCCAACCCGACGCCACGCTCGAACTGATGCCCGCCGAACCCGGCCCGCTCGACGAGTTCCGTGCGTACCTCGATCACCACCTCCGGTGTCAGGTGCGCGATTGCTTCGTGGGAATGGGCCTGCTCCCGCCGGAGGCGTTCCGCGTGATTGGCTTTGGAAAATTCATCTACGCCCGTCGGTACGACCACTACGAGCTGTACCCGCAACTACACCTGCGCGACGGCGATCACTCCGTCGTACTCGGATAACTGGGCGATAGGTTCGGCTCTTCGTCTGGAGTGGTGCGACGATCACGACGAGTGCCCTCAGCTGTCGATCTGGAAACCGATCCGGATCCGAAACACGAGACTCCGGACGACGATTCACGCCAGCGCCTGGTGCCACTCCAGCACACCATGGACGCCCACGAGTTGGACACTGACGCTGAGGGCGGGGCACCAAACGGCAGCGGACACGACACGGGGCGTGGCGCGACGGCGCACGCCGCGGGCCGTGGTCACTTCGTCGCCGAGTTCTCACCCCGACGAGCGCGGGCTTTCAGTTGCTCGGAGAACTCGGAAAGGTTCATGCCAGCTGCACAGTCCAGACAGCAGAAACGCTCCGCAGTCTGGTAGTCCTGCGAGAGCGACGCCGGCGGCTCAGTGGTGATCCGAAAGAGCCGCTGTGGTGCCACGTCCCGATCGCACCGGTAGCACTCCCAGTCGGGAGTCCCATCGCCAGCGCCATCGCTCGTTCGCTCGACGGATTTCATCCGAGCACCTCGCAGTTCTGCCGCTCGAGTTGATCGAAGATACTCGGCCCCCCCATCCCGAGAAACGAAGTTGAACGACGGATAGCGATACGACTCTCTAGGCAACGGGCGTGCGAGACCTTTTTGTCTCGAAGGTGTCTTTCGGAACATGGCAACCTAGCCCTACCGCGGGTTATGGAAGCCACGTCTCGGGTGTTAGTGCACCCGGGGCATTTCTACCCCCGACGGAGGTCGTGGCTTCCGTGCTGATAATTGACGTGAATTGTAATATAGTTACTAGTCAAATCGGAGAATCAATATCCCACTTCTGTTTTGGAAGGAGTCCCGCACTCCGCCAGCGACAGATTTCACCTCCCAGCGACGCGTCCTACCGCCCCACGGGCCGGACCTTGAATCCGTAGCGGGTGACGCCCTCCTGCGTGTAGATCCGGCGGATCGTCGCCTCGACGCGGTCGCCAACGCCAAAGGCGTCCGGCTCGGCATCGGTACCCATCGCCGGCGCGCTGACAGATTTGTCGGCGCCAGAACCGTGTGAGTCCTCGACGTCACGCCCGGACGACGAATCGCCACCGTCCACATCGAACGCCACGATCGCGGCCGCGTAGTCGCCCGACCGGGCCTGCTGGGCGGCGAACTCGGGCGGGGCGCCGCCCTGCGAGATCGTCGTCACGGCCTCGATGGTGCCCGTTCCCGGGAGTTCGAATCGGTCGTAGTCGGCGCGAGCGCCGCAGTCGCGGCAGGCGCCCGATGGAGGGAAGGCGACGGCACCGCACTCGCCACAGCGGCCGGCTTCGAGGCGGTAACGCTGTGGGATCGAGCGTTTCCAGGACGGGACGCTGACGTAGGCGCCGCCGCCCGACGGCGGCCCCGAGGTGACGACACCGCGCTGGCGGAGATACTCGGCGTAGGAGAGCGGGTCGTCGCCGTCGAGCGAGAGAACCGTCGGAACGTCCCCGGCGGAGTCGATCGCCAGCGCGTCCGCACCGGCGCCGCTGCCATGGGAGACCGCGAGGATGGACTCGTGGCCGTCGGCGAGTGCATTCGCCAGCGAGACCGGGACGCTCGCTGCCCCGAGGTCGCCGAGATCGTGCACCGTCGCGGCCGTCTGGATCGTCTCGGTCCCCACGCCCGCCGCGTCGGCCACGCGGTAAGGGAGCTTGCCGTCGGGCGCCTGGATCGCGGCGGCGTCCGGTTTTCGCTCGACGGACAGCCCGTCGACCGCGCCACCGATGGTCTCACGAAACGCCTGCCGGTCGTACGTCGTGACGCCCAGTCCGTCGGTTGTCTCGTCACCACGCTCTCGGAATCGGGTCCCCGGGTAGGGGGCGGCGTACTCCGCACGGTCGACGATCGAAGCGCGGCCGTCGGCCGAGACGACGAACGCCGCGGCGCCCGCACCGGCGGCGTGATCGATCGCATCGTCCGGCTCGCCGCGCGGCGCGTCGGCCGTGACGACCAGCGCCCGCCCGCCCTCGGCCGCGACGGCGTCCATCGCGGCCCAGAGGGCGCGGGTACCGGCCCGGGTACTCCCGCCGAAGAACTGGCGGGTCGCGTCGTCAGGCAAGCCGACCATCGCGCCCAGTCTGGCGGTCAGGTCGCCCTCCTCGATCGGCGGCGTCGTCGTCGCGAAGCCGACCCAGGAGACGTCGGTTCCGTCGAGGTCCCCGGCGCCGAGCGCGCGGGTAGCGGCCTCGTATCCCATCGTCAGGGCGTCCTCGTCGGCCGCGGGGACCGCCTTCTCGGAGACCCCGGCGGCCTGGAATTGGCCCCAGGCCTCACGGAACGCGTCGGCCGTGATCCGGAATCGTGGCGCGTAGGCGCCGGCGGCTGCGATTGCGATGGACGCGTCGGTCGTGCCGGGCGCCGTCATCGTGCCACCCCCGATTCCTTCTCGAATATATGAACCACCGCAGCCCCGCCGCTCCCGCCGACGTTGTGGGTGAGGCCGCGAACAGGGTCCTCGAGCTGGCGGTCGCCCGCTTTTCCCGAAAGTTGCTTGAACGCCTCGACGACCTGTCCCGCACCCGTCGCGCCGATCGGGTGACCCTTGGATTTCAGGCCGCCGGAGGTGTTGACCGGGAGGTCGCCGTCGATCTCGGTCCGCCCGGACTCGATCAGGTCACCGGCTTCGCCGGGGTCGCAGAAGCCAAGATCTTCGTAGGCAAGCAGTTCGGCGATGGCGAAGCAGTCGTGCACCTCCGCGAAGTCGAGATCGTCGGGGCCGACGCCGGCCATCTCGTAGGCCGTCTCGGCCGCCCGCCGGCTCGCGGGGATCCCCGTGTAGGTGTCGCGCTGGAAGAGCCCGACGCTGTCGCTGCCGGCGCCGACGCCGGCGACGCGGATCGGGTCGTCCGTGTACTCGCCCACCACGTCCTCGCTGACGATCAGGGCGCAGGCCGCCCCGTCGGAGGTCGGACAGCAGTGATAGAGGTTCAGGGGGTCGGCGACGACGGGTGCCGACTGGGCGTCTTCGAGCGAGCACTCGAAAGCGAGCTGGGCGTGCGGGTTCTTCGCCCCGTTCGCGTGATTCTTCACGGCGACCCGCGAGAGCTGTTCGCGCGTCGTACCGTAGGCGTCCATGTGGGCCGACGCCATCTGGGCGTAGACGCCGGAGAACGTGGTGCCCGACAGGCGCTCCCACTCCGTCTCGCCGGAGACGCCGAGCCAGTACTTCGTCGCGTCCGAGCTCGTGTCGGTCATGATCTCGAACCCGCCCGCGAGGACGACGTCCGCCATCCCCGATTTGACCGCCTGGACGGCCTGTCTGACCGCGTAGCCGCTCGCGGCGCAGGCGTTCTCGACGCGCGTCGTCGGAACGCCGTCGAGACCCACGTGTTCGGTCACCGCCGGCCCGGAGAGGCCGAGCTGGCGACCGCCGACGCCGAGCGTGCCGACGACCGCCTCGTCGACGTCGCCCGGTTCGACTCCCTCGGGGACGCTGTCGATGGCCCGCTCGAAGGCCGTCTCGAACAGCGACCGGTAGCTCTCCCCGGGGAACGACCCGTACGCCGACTGGCCCGCGCCGATGAGATACGCGTCTCGCACACCGTCTCCTGCACGCCAAATCGAGATAAGTACACCGCTCGGCGCACGCGGAGGTGCGGGCGCGTACGTTTATCCGCAATGGCGCCGAACGGCCGGCATGGATCGCCGCCAGTTGCTCGCCACCGGGGGCGCCCTGTTCTCGCTGTCGGTCGCCGGCTGTACCGGTGACAGCGACCCCAATGAGCCTGCAACTGACGAGCGGTCGCCCCGCCACGCGTCGCACGCCAGATCCGGGGCGGGCGTCCCCGGCCGAATCGACCCGCTCGGTCACGCGATCGGCGACAGGCCGTCGTTCTACACCGCGGCCGCACTCTCGCCCGACGCCGAATGGGGCCTTCTGGGGAGCTTTCCGACGGAGACGAGCGCCGTCGCGAGTACACTCGTCGATCTCACGGAGCCGCGCTCGCCGACCATCGCGCACGAACTGGACGCCACCGCGGCCAGGACCCGGACGAACGCGGTCGGCTTCGACGCCCATCGCGCGGGCCTGTACTACCGATCGCTGGAGGGCGAGCGTCAGGGGATCGAGGTCGTCGACTGCGGGTGGCGCGACGGCACCCCGACCGACCCGCGGGTCGTCACGGCGTTCGAGACGCCGAACGTGGGCGTCCATCGGTTCGTCAGCCATCCCGGCGAGCCAGTGCTCTACCTCGTCGATCACCACCCGGCGGCCGACGGCGGCGTGCTGGTAGTAGACGTGGGTACGCCGGAGTCGCCAGAGCTCGTCGGTCGGGCCGGGATAAGCGGCGGGACGCACGACCTGACGTACGATCCGGGTCGGGAGACGCTCTACGCGGCGTACGCGATGGGTCCCGACGAGGGGGTCGTCGTCTACGACGCGTCCGATCCGTACGCGCCCGTCGAGTACGGCCGGTTCGCGTACGCGTCACAGCCGGCCTACACCGCGCTCGGCGAGCCCGGCTTCGAGACCTGTCACCAGGTGGACTACGATCCGAACCGCGACCTCCTCGTCGTCGGCGACGAGTGCCAGACGGGCGTTCCGGGTGGGAAGCACGTCTTCGACGTCGGCTGGGACCAGGGATCGCTCGAAGCGCCGGAGCCGATCGGCTTCACGCACGCACCCGACGCCAGGGAGATGGGCGAAGACGAACAGTATTGGTGGACGACGCACTTCCACGACGTCGTCACGATCGGCGACGAGACACTGCTCACCGACGGCGGCTACCGGCAGGGCGCCTGGGTCTGCAACCTCACCGAGCCGCGCGAACCGACACCGACGGAACGATTCGCCACCGTCGCGGGCGCCGACTCGCTCGACCCGGATCCCAACCGGGTCGGGCTCGACTCACCCCCGTTCGCCTGGGAGGCGACTCACGCCGCCGATCGCGGCTTCGTCTTCGTCAGCGACAGCCTCACCGGCGCCTACACGTTCGAGGTGTCCGCGGCGGACGCCCGTGGACAACACGGACGCGGTCCCGACGGTCACTACGATGTCGACGCGATCCGCGACACTGACCGATAGCACGTGACCAAGGCGACCACAGGCCCCAGAAACTGCGACGGCTTGGTGAGAGTGTGTTTTTCTCAGTCGTTGTTCGTCGAGAAGACGAACGCCGTCGTTCAAGGTCGGTGACGCATATTCCTGATCGTCCCGAAACACATAAGCCATTATCTCGATAATGATTACCCAGAGTATGACCTTTTACGACCGGGAGGCAGAGCTCGGTGCGCTCCGATCCGCGTTCGAGTCGCCCGGATCCGATGTATTCGTCGTCTACGGCCGTCGACGAGTGGGGAAAACGGAACTGCTGAAAGAGTTCTGCAGTGATCGGCCGCACATCTACTTCCTCGCGGCGCAGGAGGCCGAAACGCGCCAGCGAGAGAAACTCGTCGATCAGGTCGCAGCGCATTTCGACGAGCGCGTCCCGCGAACCGACGGATGGGACGAGGCGTTCGACTACCTCGGGGAGAAACTCCAGACTGAGGAAGTGGTTGTCGTTATCGACGAGTTTCCGTACCTCGTCGACGAAAACGACTCTGTCCCCTCCTACGTACAGGGATTCGTCGACGAACAACTCCGAGAGAGCGAGTCGATGCTGGTTCTTTGCGGGTCGAGCGTAAGTACGATGGAATCCGAGGTACTCGGCCACGAAAGCCCATTGTACGGTCGTCGTACAGCACAACTCGACGTGCAACCGTTTTCGTTCCGACAGGCACAAACGGTAATCTCGTACGATACGGCCGACGCAATCCGGTCCTACGCGATCACCGGTGGGACGCCGATGTATCTCACGATGTTCGATTACGAGACGACACTCGCGGAGAACGTAAAGTCCCAGATACTGTCACCGTCGGCGGTGTTGTACAACGAACCGGAGTTCTTACTTCGGACCGAGCTCAGAAATCCCGCCCGATATATGAGTATTCTCGAATCCGTCGCGCTGGGCCATACGACGCCAAACGAGATCTCTGGGGCGACCGGTATCGATTCGGGCCCGCTCTCGAAATACCTCCAGACGCTTCGCCGACTCCGACTCATCGATCGCGACGTACCTGTGACCGCATCGAGCAAGAAGTCGAAGCGGTCACGATACCGCATCGCGGACGAGTTCCTTCGGTTCTGGTTCCGGTACGTCGAGCCGAATCGTTCCAGTATCGAAGAAGCACCTGATATCGTATACGACGGGACGATCGCCCCCGATCTGCCGACGCACGTCGCGACCACGTTCGAAGAGATCTGTCAGGAAGTCGTGTGGGAAGGGATTCGACGCGGAGCCGTCGAGCCATATTCCGAAGTCGGTCGCTGGTGGTACGGAGAAGATGAAATCGACATCGTCGGGCTCGCACCCAACGACGACCGAATCCTGCTTGCGGAGTGTAAATGGACGTCCGATCCCGTCGGGAGCGCACTCGTTGATGACCTGTTGGCGAAGGCAGAGAACGTTCGATGGGGACCAAGTGATCGTGACGAACACTACGCCCTGTTCTCGAAAAGTGGGTTCGTCGACGGTCTCGAAGACGAACTCGATCAGAACTGGTCGCTGTTTTCCCTCGCCGAAATAGACGACCTTCTTTCACCTGCAACTGAGGATGGTGTGTAGACCGTTCGAAGGGAACAGAACCGTGTTCGCACCTGTGCCGCTGATGGCGAGTGTCGGCCCGTTCACAGACCGTCAGACTCCCTCGTCCGTGTGCCCTCAGGCGGGTGTCGGGTCTGACCCGCCGCGGAACAGTCGCAGGGCGCCCTGTGCGGCGAGGCCGGCGATCGTCCACTGGTAGGCGAGGACGGCCAGGCCCAGGAAGGCGACCGTTCGAAGTCGATTACCGCGCGAGTGTGCCCGCCGGGCCTCGTTGAGAACCGAGAGGACCGTCAGCGAGCGCGCCGTCTTCGAGCCGAGGAGTTTCGTGAGTACCATACCCGATGGAGTAGTGGGAGCGGGATACCGTGTCACCCGGGAGGTGCAAGGGTCGTCGTGACCACTCGCGGACGAACTGAGTACCGGCGTGGCGAGTACTGGGCGACAGTCACGACCCTATACGTTTTTCCGGACCCGTGCGTATGGCCGTCCAATGGAACTGGAGGCGATCCCGGGCGTCGGCGCGAAGACGGCCGCGTCGCTGGCCGAACTCGAGGATCCCGAACGGGCGCTCCGAGAGGGAGACGTGGCCGCACTCGCGAGCGCACCGGGCGTCACGCCGGGTCGGGCCGCCCGCATCGCCCGCGCGGCGATCCGCGCCACGCACGACGACCCCGGCGGATTTCTGGGAACGGACCGTGCGCGAGAGATTTACCGGGAGGTGTGCGCTCTACTGCAGGCACGGGCGGTCACCGACTACGCGGCCAGCCGGCTGGAGACGTTCTATCCGAGTGCGCGCCGCTCTCGAATCGAAGAGGCCCGCGAGATGGCCAGCGATGCGCTCGAACGCGAGCCGACGGAGGCTGTGTTGGCGGCGCTTTCGGACGTCGAACCCGTGACAGAGCCGGGCGACGTCCGCGTGCGCGAGCGCTGTCTCGCGACGACCGACGCCGAGCGCTACTCGGCGGCCCGCGAGGCGTTCCGGGAACTCTCGGTCGAGGTCGTCGAGGACGCCCGCGGGCTGGCCGAACTGGCCCGCGGCTACGCGACCGTGGTCGCGCTCGACGAGAAATTCGCGGGTGTCGACGTCGAGGGCGACGTCCGCGTCCGCCCCGACGCGTTCGACGAGCCGGTCGAGATCGTCCCCGAGCGGCCACTGGCGTTCTTCTCGCGCAACCGCGACCGGCTCCGCGCGGCCGTCGCCGTCCACCGCCAGAGCGACCTCGACGCGCCCTGCGACCTCGATGCGCTGGCGTCGGGACTGGATCGACTCGACGCGGACGGCGCCGTCGCCGGCGACGACGAACTCGACCGGCTGGAAGACGCCCTCGACGACCTCGACGACGCGGTCGCGGCCGCCGAAGACCTGGCGAGCGCGCGGTTGAAAGACGCCATCGCCGAGCAGGACGTCACCATCGAGGGGTCGGACCTGCTCTCGCTGGTCGAACGCGGTGCCGGCGCCGACTCGCTGCTCTCGCGCGAGCTGGCAGACGAGTACGACGACGCCGTCACTGCGGCACGCGAACACCTCGTCGAGACGCTGAACCTGGACGACGCAGAGGGTGAGGTGGCCGCCCGGGCGTTCCCCGACGAGCCCACCTTCCCGGTCTCCCACGAGGCGGACGTGGTCGCACGACTGCGTGAGGACCTCCAGAGTGCGATGGACCGCCGCGCAGGAGAGCGCAAACGCGAACTCGCGAACGATCTCGCGGACATGCGCGAGGACGCCGAGACGCTCGTCCGCCGGGCGCTCGAACTCGACGTCGAACTCGCGATCGCCCGCTTCGCCGCCGACTACGACTGCACGATGGCGGACTTCCTCTGGGACGACGAGGAGCAGGCTGCAAACGCGAGGGGAGCCGATGCAGCCCCCGACGTCGCCATCACGGGCGGACGCTCGCCGTTGCTGGACGAGCCCCCCGAGCGAATCGATCCCGTCGACTACGAGATCGCGGGCGTCCGCCTGCTCTCGGGCGTCAACAGCGGCGGGAAGACCTCGACGCTCGACCTCGTGGCTGCGGTGGTCGTCCTCGCACACATGGGGCTGCCCGTCCCCGCCGACTCGGTCAGTCTCCGGCGTTTCGACGGGGTGCACTACCACGCCAAAACCCAGGGCACCCTCGACGCGGGCGCGTTCGAATCCACCGTCCGCGGCTTCGCCGACCTCGCGACGGGCGCCGACGGCGGCCTGGTGCTCGTCGACGAACTCGAGAGTATCACCGAACCCGGCGCCAGCGCGAAGATCATCGCCGGCATCCTGGAGGCGCTCGCCGAACGAGATGCGACGGGCGTCTTCGTCTCCCACCTCGCCGACGAGATCCGCGAGACCGCGGGCTACGACGTCCCCGTCGACGGTATCGAGGCAACCGGGCTGGTCGACGGCGAACTGCAAGTCGAGCGCTCGCCCGTCCCAGAACATCTCGCTCGCTCGACGCCGGAGTTGATCGTCGAAAAGCTGGCCGACGAGGCAGCCGATGGCGCGCGGGAGCCAGATGCGAACGCGGACAGTGGCGGTGGGACGTCAGATGCGAGCGGGACGACTGGCGCGAGTGCCGACGGCGGCGCCGACGCCACGGACTTCTACGAGCGATTGCTGGCAAAGTTCGAGTGACGGACGGAGAGCACGGCATTCGATGAACAACCGATAGGAGCCAACGCTCGCCCCGAGGGCAACAGCCGAGAAGTCCCGGACGACCGGTTCGGCAGACATTCACAGATCAGTCTCACACTGAACGCGGCTCACCGTAGGCAAGCGGTCACTCGAGTGCAGTCGGTGAGATCGCACCATGCTCGCGCAATTCACCGTCGAAAGAGACGAGTGTCGCATCGACTGCCGCCGCGGATGCGAGGATAAGCGCATCCATCGGATACAGGAGTGTCTCCTCCTGGAGTCGATTTGCTTCGAACATATCTGTCGAGTCCGGAAACGTCACTTCTACCCGGGATCGGACCCGCTGTTCGATCTGTGTGACGCGGTCCCTATCGATTCGCTTCTTTTTGGCCAGCACCGTCCGCAACTCCATGAGGGTCAGGATCGACACGTACGTCTCTTCGAGACCATTGAGCGCGTGAACGGCAGCCGCCGATCGGTCCGTATCACTCGTCACAGCGGCAACAATGACGTTAGTGTCGAGAAGATAACTCATAGACGTTCACGAACGTCGCGAACGGCCTCGACAGAATCGACTTCGATATCGACGGCGAGTTCCGCAAGCGCATCGCCAAGCGGGCGATCCGGATCGTCCTCCGGATCGCCACCCACGAACTCGGCAAAGTCTTCGGTCGTGAGACTCATGTCAGATCAGTAGATGCGGGTCGCAAAAAGCCTGCTGGTGATCAAACCTGCCGGAACGGCTGTACCTGTGTTCAACTGATACCGGCCAGGTGGGTCGAACGACGCACTAGGGCGCCGACGCCACGGACTTCGACGAACGGCTGCTGGCAAAGTCCGAGTGACGGACCAGTTCCAGCGGGTCAGAGGCCAGAAACGATAAATCCACGCAGTGTCATCGATGTGTGTGAACGGAGCCACGCGACGATGGCCCCCCTCTCGGACCGTGGCGGTCACGGCGACGCGCTCCCTGGGCACCGTGCTGGCAGCCGTGGTACTCCTCGAGGTTCTTACCTTCGCACTCAGCGAACCCGACATCCTGTCCAACAAGCTCTACATCTCCGGGATGCTCTCGATGCTGCCCTTCCTTGGCGGACTGTTGTACGCGCCGTACTGGCTCGAACGGTCGAATATCTCGTCAGTCCGGTACCCGCGGATCGCGCGCTGGTGGGTCGGCGGCGTCGTCGTATTTTTGCTCATCAATGCGATGTTGATCCTGGCGATGCCATCGGAGCCGTGGACGGTCGTCGTCGGATGGCTCCGCTGGTCGATCGTCATCGGTGCGAGCGTCGGCCTGTTGATCGGCATCATCGAGGCGCGAGCGATCGAGCGAGCGAGAACGGCCGAGCGGAATGCGGTTCGCGCCGAACAGCTAGAGAAGCAACGCGACTTGCTCGATTACCTGAACAGCATCCTCAGACACGAGGTCCTGAACACGGCGGCGATCGTCGACGGCTACGCGACGCGGTTGCTTGACGACGGGGAGACGCTCGACGCGGACGAACAGGAGTGGGCGCAGGTGATCCACGAGGAGGCGGACGACCTCTCGACCGTGATCGACGACGTTCGCGTGCTCCTGCGGACGGCCTCGGGCGACCACGAACTCCACCCGGTCGACCTCACGTCGGTCCTGGAGGACGAGGTGGCCTCGCTCGAACGGGCGACGGACGCCACGGTCGAGACCAACCTGCCCGCGTCGGTTTACGTCCGTGGCGACAGCCTGTTGTCCCGCGTCTTCGGAAACATCCTCGGGAACGCCGTCGAGCACAACGACGGGCCGGATCCGTGGGTCGGAATCACCGTAACCGTCGACGACGAGACGGTTCGTGTCGACATCGCCGACAACGGCCCCGGGGTTTCGCCGGCCGAACACGACTCCATCTTCGATCGGGAACGAGGACACGCGAACACGCACGGACTCGGGCTCTACCTCGTCGACAAGCTGGTGACGACCTACGGCGGGGACGTCAGCCTCGCGGAGACGGGTCCCGACGGGAGCAAATTCACCGTGGAACTGCCAAAGGTTCCAGCACCCGACGACGGCCAGACGAGGACGGAGTCGCCTGAGTCTGAGCAGACCGGACCGACGTCGACGGAGCCGGCGACGGACTGAGTGTGTCGGGCGGGGACGGTCACAATCCGCCGACTGACCGGCCCGTTACGGGTGATAACGGCCGACCGTCACTGGGACGGTGCTGAGTCGAACGCCAGCAATCCCAGCGCCGCGAGCGGGTATCCCCACTGGCCGACTCAACCCGGGTTTCGTCCGTCATATGGCTCAACTGCCCGTATATTCACGATCGTATTTGATAAAATTACCCAAGAATCTCCGAGAGCCGTGCGAAAACGGGATAGCGGCCCGGATTCGCCGCTCGCCGAAACACATACGTACCTACGAGAGCGAGGTGAAAGTGATGGAACGGGACCCCGACGAGGGGATGCTGGGCTGGGACGAGACGGTGTTTCGCAACGAATCCGTCTTCGAGATCGACTTCGTCCCGGAGACCTTCAGGCACCGGGACTCGCAGATGCAGAGTCTCACCTACGCCCTGCGTCCCGCGGTCCGCGGGTCCCGCCCGCTGAACGTCCTCGTCCGGGGCCCACCGGGAACGGGGAAGACGACGGCGATCCAGCGCCTCTACGACGAGATCGGCGCCGAGACCCGGGACGTGCGGACGATCCGGGTCAACTGCCAGGTCAACTCGACGCGCTACTCCGTCTTCTCACGGCTGTTCGAGGGCACATTCGACTACGAACCACCCTCCTCGGGCATCTCCTTTAAGAAACTCTTCGGGCAGATCGCCGAACAACTCGTCGAGGACGACCGCGTGCTCGTCGTCGCACTGGACGACGTCAACTACCTCTTCTACGAGAACGAAGCATCCGACACGCTGTACTCGCTGCTTCGCGCCCACGAGGAACACACCGGCGCGAAGATAGGCGTGATCCTCGTCTCCTCCGATCCGACGCTCGACGTCGTCGACGAACTCGATCCGCGCGTCCAGAGCGTCTTCAGGCCGGAGGACGTCTACTTCCCCGTCTACGACGAGCGCGAGGTCGTCGACATCCTCCGTGAGCGCGTCGAGCGCGGGTTCAACGAAGGCGTCGTCACCGCGCCGATCCTGGATCGTGTCGCGGAACTCACCGCCCAGAGCGGCGACCTCCGGGTGGGGATCGACCTCTTCAAACGCGCGGGGCTAAACGCCGAGATGCGCGGCTCGAAGACGATCTCCGTCGAAGACGTCGAATCGGCCTACGAGACCTCGAAGTACATCAGCCTCTCGCGTAGCCTGCAGGGACTATCGGACTCCGAAGCCGCGCTCGTCCGGGTCATCGCCGAACACGACGGCGACCAGGCCGGCGACGTTTACGAGGCCTTCCACGACGAGACCGACCTCGGCTACACACGGTACTCGGAGATCGTCAACAAGTTAGATCAGCTCGACCTCATCGACGCCGACTACGCCGAGATCGAGGGTCGCGGCCGCTCGCGTTCGCTCTCGCTGTCCTACGAGACGGACGCCGTGCTCGATCGACTCGAGTAGCCGTCGACCGCCCCGTAGGGTCACGTAAATCGGGCTGTAGGCCGTCCATTCGATCGGTAGGCCACCGATACGAGATCGGTCGACACCCACGTTCGGCGAATTGTACACCGTACTTTCCAGTCGCTACTTCACAGGGGTCGCCGTCGCCGAGTGTGCAATGTCTCCAACCAGACGTACCACGATCAAAGGGGCCGCCGTCGCCGGCGGACTCGCAGCTATTCCAGGTACCGTCTACGCCACCGGCGAGCACGATGACGACGATCGAAAATCGGACGACGACCACGATGGAACGGGAGGTTCGATGGCACCCGAAGCCGCCGTTCGCGTCGCTCACCTCTCGCCCGACGCGCCGAACGTCGACGTCTACCTCGCGGGCGACAAGGTCCTCTCGGACGTCGCCTACGGGACGATCTCGCACTACCTGGAGGTCGACACCGGAAGCTACAACGTCCGCATTACGGCTGCGGGCGACCCCGAAACGGTGGTCTTCGACGACGAGGTGGCGGTCAATTCCGCCTACTACACAATAGCGGCGATCGGCGAACTCGGCGCAGATACCTTCCAGCCGCTGATCCTGACCGACGCCGGGTCGGCACTGGTCCGTCTCGTCCACACCGCTCCCGACGCGCCAGCCGTCGACGTCTACGCCGGCGACAGTGCGCTCTTCCAGAACGTCGCGTTCGGGGAGGCGTCGAACTACGTCGCCGTCCCGGCAGGTGAGTACGAGCTCAGTATTACGCCAGCCGGAGAGGCGGAATCGGTCGTCGCGACGGCCACGGCGGCGGTCGAACTGGGAACGGCCTACTCCGCGTTCGCGATCGGCTACCTCGAACCGCCGAGTGACGCCGACGGGCGGGACTTCGCGGTGGAGTTCGCGGTCGACGGACCGATGGCTGGCGACTGCTAGGGCCGCTCCGGACACCCCACGCGACCCCCGTCGATCGATATCGGATCGGACCTGATGACCGTCACAATTCCTTTCATTCTACATACACCTATACCACGACGGACGCCGTACGTGGGGTATGGGCGCGAAATCGAGCGGGTCCAGACAGCAGACGAATCGGCACCGACTTCGTCAGATCGGCGCAGTCGTACTCGTCACCCTCCTGCTTGTCGGCTCTATGCCGCTGGCAGTGACAGCCCAGACGGACGGCGACGCCGGCGGCTCGGTCGTCGTCGAGGAGGGCGAAACGGTCGACACTGTGAACGCGTTCGCCGGCCACGTCGTCGTCCGCGGAACCGTCGAGGGCGACGTCATGGCGTTGGCGGGGAACGTCCGAATCGCCGAGAGCGGATCCGTCGAAGGCGACGTGAGCGCGTTCGCCGGAAACGTCGAAATCGCGGGGACCGTCGAAGGCGACGTCATGGCCGCCGGCGGCAACCTCCAGATCGCCGAGTCAGCGTCGATCGCGGGCGATCTCGAGGCCGGCGCCGGAACGGCGATGATCGACGGTGAGATCGATGGCGACGCCGAGATCTCGGCAGACACCATCACACTCGGCGAGACTGCCAGCATCGGCGGCGACCTCGCGTACTCGGGCGACCTGCAGGGCAATCAGGACGCCGTCTCGGGCACGATCACCGAGGACGCAAACCTCGGCCCCGATGTTGGGCCAAACCTGGGACCGCTGGCGTCCTGGTTCGTGGCGCTCTACGGACTCATCCTGAACCTCATTCTGGGAGCGATCCTGCTCGCGCTCTTCCCGTACTTCTCGCGTCGCGTCGCCGGCCGTGGGGGCTCGTCACCACTCAGAGCCGGCCTTATCGGCCTCGGCGTCCTGATCGTCGTACCGATCCTGCTCGTCGCCATCGCGATCACGGTCGTCGGCATCCCGATCACGATCCTCGGGTTCTTGGTCTTCGCGATCGTCTGCTGGATCTCGCTCGTCTACGGCTGGTTCACCATCGGTGCGTGGGTCCTCTCTGCCGGCGGCGTCGAGAGCGCCTGGCTCGCACTCGTCGTCGGGCTCGTCGGCGGCGCACTGCTCTCGCAACTGCCCTTCGTCGGGGCGCTCCTCACGTTCCTGGTCCTGCTGCTGGGCCTCGGGGCGCTCTCGATGGGAATCTACGGGAATCGGCGACGAGAACGAGATTCGGAGGCGAGACAGACGACGTGGGCAGGAGGTGAGTGAGGACCCGATCCGTATCGACCGCAAGTCAGCAGAGCCGACGCGTTCGATCGAGTGTGGCGTTACTGTCGAGTAACGCTTAATTCCACCTCGATAGAAGGTAGCGCATAGAACGCATGTCAGACGCCCATCACCGTCTCGGTTCCAGTCGGTCGACCAGCGGTCTCACGAGCCTCACCGACCGCCAGACGTACAAAAATCTCGCCTACCTCGCGCTCGCGTTCCCGCTCGGGCTCGCGTATTTCGTCGGACTCACGGTCGGTCTCTCCCTCGGGGTCGGGCTGGCGGTACTGGTGATCGGCATCCCGCTGCTCGTGGGCGTCCTGTTCGCCGCCCGGTGGCTCGCTGCGTTCGAACGGACGCTCGCGAACGAGTTGCTCGATCTCGATATCGCCGCTCCAACGGATGTCTCCACGGCGCAGAATCGAACCCTGACGGAGACGGTCGACGCGTATCTTCACGCCGACTCCACCTGGCACGGCGTGGCGTTTTGCTACCTGAAACTGGCGCTCGGAACGGTCGCGTTCACGTTGCTGGTCGTCTTCATCGTCGTTCCGGCCGCGTTCCTGACGGCACCCGCCCACTACCAGTACTCGACGATCCAGCTCGTCGGGTGGGAGATCGATACGCTCCTCGAAGCCATCCTCGTCGTGCCGATCGGGGCTGTCGTCGGCGTGCTCGGAATCCATCTGCTCAACGCGACTGCCGACGTCTACGGGACGATCGCCGAGTCGTTACTGGACGGTTCGGAGTGACCAGAGCACACTCACTCCGCCGACGTCCGCAACCGCAACCCGGCCCGTGGCGCACCCGCTGACTACGCTCCTTCGAGCCCGTCCCGATACGCCGAGAGTGCCTCGATCACGTCGTCGATGTCGTCCTCGACGTCGGCGTCGGTCTCCTGTTTCGCCTGGCGAAGCTGGTTCAGGTAGCCGTCGACGACGGCGTGATCGGCCTGCTGGTCGTCCTGCTCGATCGCGGCGAGTTCGCCGGCCACCTCGCGCAGGTCGTCGCGAACGGCGTCGTCGGCGTGCGGAACGGTCGCTTCCAGTTCGCGGCGAGCCTGCTGGAGGGACTGGTCGTCTGGCATGGGTTCGAATACGACGGCGAAACGGAAGGGTGTCGGCCTCGTCGAAACAGACAGTCCCGGCGGGCAGAACGTCCCAGACCGTACGGGTCAAGGTCGTCCAGTCCGAATAGGTGCTACCATGAGCGAGACGCACTCGGGACCCCTCCAGCCCGACCGACCGGACGCCGACGCGCCGTTCCGGGTCGACGCCCCGTTCGACCCCGCGGGCGACCAGCCGGAAGCCATCGACCAGCTGGTCGAGGGGTTCGAGTCGGGCGCGGAGAAACAGACCCTGCTCGGCGTGACCGGGTCTGGCAAGACCAACACGGTCTCCTGGGCGGTCGAACAGTTAGAACAGCCCACCCTGATCATCGCCCACAACAAGACCCTCGCCGCCCAGCTCTACGAGGAGTTCCGGAATCTCTTTCCAAACAACGCCGTCGAGTACTTCGTCTCGTACTACGACTACTACCAGCCCGAGGCCTACGTCGAGCAGACCGACACCTACATCGACAAGGACGCCTCGATCAACGACGAGATCGACCGGCTGCGCCACTCCGCGACGCGCTCGCTGCTGACCCGCGACGACGTCATCGTGATCGCCTCCGTCTCGGCCATCTACGGCCTCGGTGATCCGCAGAACTACGAGAACATGGCGATGCGGCTGGAGGTCGGCGACGAGATGGGCCGCGACGACCTCCTGAAGGGGCTGGTCGACCTGAACTACGAGCGCAACGACGTCGATTTCACGCAGGGCACGTTCCGCGTCCGGGGCGACACCCTCGAAATCTTCCCGATGTACGGCCGCTACGCCGTCCGCGTCGAACTCTGGGGCGACGAGATCGACCGCATGATCAAGGTGGATCCGCTTGAGGGCGAGGCGAAGGGTGAACAAGAGGCCGTCCTCGTCCACCCGGCGGAGCACTACTCCATCCCCGAGACCCGCCTGGAGCGGGCGATGGACGAGATCCGGGACGATCTGGACTCGCGCATCTCGTACTTCGAGCGCCAGGGCGACCTCGTCGCCGCCCAGCGCATCGAGGAACGCACCACGTTCGATCTGGAGATGATGGCGGAGACGGGTTACTGCTCGGGCATCGAGAACTACTCCGTTCACCTCTCGGAACGCGAATCCGGCGACGCACCCCACACCCTGCTCGACTACTTCCCCGACGACTTCCTCACCGTCATCGACGAGTCCCACCAGACGATCCCGCAGATCAAGGGCCAGTACGCCGGCGACAAGTCCCGCAAGGACTCCCTCGTCGAGAACGGTTTCCGTCTCCCGACGGCCTACGACAACCGCCCGCTCACCTTCGAGGAGTTCGAGGAAAAGACCGACCGTACCCTGTACGTCTCCGCGACGCCGAGCGATTACGAGCGCGAACACTCCGATCAGATCGTCGAGCAGATCGTTCGCCCGACCCACCTGGTCGACCCGCTAGTCGAGGTCGCCGACGCCACCGGCCAGGTCGACGACCTGATGGACCGCATCGACGACCGCATCGACAGGGGCGAGCGGACCCTCGTCACGACGCTCACCAAACGCATGGCGGAGGACCTCACCGAGTATCTGGAGGAAGCCGGCGTCGACGTCGCCTACATGCACGACGAGACAGACACCTTAGAGCGCCACGAGATCATCCGCTCCCTGCGCCTGGGCGAGATCGACGTCCTCGTCGGCATCAACCTCCTCCGTGAAGGGCTGGACATCCCGGAAGTCTCCCTCGTGGCGATCCTGGACGCCGATCAAGAGGGTTTCCTCCGCAGCGAGACGACCCTCGTCCAGACGATGGGCCGGGCCGCCCGGAACGTCAACGGCGAGGTCGTCCTCTACGCAGACGAACCCTCGAACGCCATGGAGTCGGCGATCGAGGAGACCCAGCGCCGCCGTGAGATCCAGCAGGAGTACAACGAGGAACACGGCTTCGAGCCCACGACGATCGAGAAGGAGGTCGGCGAGACCAACCTCCCCGGCAGCAAGACGGACACGACGACGGTCTCCGGCCGCGAACTCTCGGACGACGAGGAGGCCGCCCGCTACGTCGAAGAGCTGGAAGACCGGATGGACGAGGCCGCCAGCAACCTGGAGTTCGAACTGGCCGCAGACATCCGCGACCGCATCCTCGAGGTCCGCGAAGAGTTCGGCCTGGCGGGCCACGGCGACGACGAGGAAGGCATCGCCCCACCGGCCGAGGAGTTCTGAGCGACGGATCGGCGGTGCGCGACTGAGGAGTCCTCGATCTCAACTCGTATCGACGAAGATGGTTCCGCTTGCGTCGATATCGAGATCTTTGACGTGCGAATCGGGACCGCCATCGGGGTTCGTGAGCCACAGTTCGGTCGAAAAACTGACGTCGAACTCGTACGACCCGTCCTCGAGACTGCCGTCGGTTCCGAGGCTGACGTTGAACTCGGCGCCTCCGCAGGCGTCTTCGTCGATCTTGCCGAAATAGTCGCCGTAATCGTGGCTGAAGTGGCTATCAGCTTCGTTGATGTCGAGACCGGTGTCTCGTTCGACATCAAGCGGATTCGGCGCGGGGATAGGTGTCGATCCCCAGAGCGTGTCTAGGGCGTACTGCACCTGGTCCGACGAGATACCTCCGGTTCCTTGAGAATATCCGTCGACCCAGTCGACGGTGCTGTCGGCCGGATTGGTGGCCTCGTTCATCTGGAACTCCAGAGTCGTGTTTTCAAAGTGATACCACATCCCGTCGTGGTTCATGGCCCACGTCAACCCTAGGGTGTTGGTCTGGACGGACGTGGACGACGGACCAGAGACCGTCAATTCGATTCTCGCTTCTTCCTCGTCGTTATAGTCTTCCTTCGTATCGATGGCGTTGGCAAGCGTTACCGTCCCACCGCCGCCACCGCCACAGCATGGACTCACGACCTGATCCTTGTCGAATTGATCCTCATCGCCGTCGGCGGACACAGTTCCGACGGCACCGAGCGAGAGCGGCACTGCTTTCAGGACGGTCCGCCTGCCGATGCGATCGTATCGAGACATCGATCACGAATTACCAACAAACTGTATTATATCTTTTGGTCATGTCCATAAGCCAATATCAGCGCCCACAGCTGTTCGAGACCGATCCGGAAACGATGGCGTGGAAGCTGGTCGAGAAGGCGGCATATCACCTCACGATAGCAATTGACTCGGCCTCCGCCCGCGCGGTACGGAGAACGGACACATGCACTAGAATATCGTCCGCTCGCTTGAGCGACGGTGCCGGCCGACACGTCGAGGAGGCAGACGAGGCGCTCATATCTCCTCGACGTCGTCGATATTCTCGCCGAGAAGAAATCGGCAGCCGATCATTTTACGCCTCGCCGAGGGCCACACCGTCCAGACGGCCGATCGACTCCAGGATCTTGTCCATCGTTTCTTGTTGTCCCGGTCGAGACCGAACGCACAATTCCAGCGTGACCGAGCCCGCCTTCACGCAACCCCGAAGCCGAACTCCGGCATGCCGAAGACGGGTTCCCAGAGGAAGAACAGCGCCACGCCGACGACGAGCGCCGGGAGCGCGTTGTAGATCGTCGCCACGACGGCGGCCTTCGGGTCGATCGCGAGCAGCGGGAACAGGGCGTCACCGTCCTGGGCGATGGCGTTGGCCGCGAGGGCGGAGAATGGCAGCGCACCCTCTGCGTAGACGCCGGCGAGCAGGATCTGGGGGCCGCAGCCGGGGATCAGGCCGACCGCGACGCCGCCGATCGGGGCGAGCACGCCCGCCGTCGCGGCGACCGCGGCGACGTCCAGCCCGGAGAGGACCACCACGTACTCGTACCCGGCCAGTGCGACGATCACCCAGACGGTGACGAAGCTCGTCTCCATCGCTGCGTGGGTCAGCGTGTCGTAGATGGAGCCAAACGAGTCGCGGGCGCGGGCGATCTCGCCCTCACCGACGTAGTGGCGCCCGATCGCGTAGAGGTACAGCGAGAGGACGCCGCCCACGAGGCCGAAGACGGTGAACGCGCCGGCGAAGTCGACACCGACCGACAGCGCAATCTCGGGGCCGCCGCGAAGGAGGTAGATGGTGCCGAGAATGAGGCCACCGACGGCCGCGATCCACCAGGCGACGTGCGCGGCGTGCGACAGCGGTGTGAGAATCCGCGACGTGCGATCGGGGCCGGCCTCGTGAGAGTGGGTCGGTGAACAGGTCGGATAATCGTGGGTGGGGTTCGGCCCGACCCGGTTGTTCACGACGGTACCGCCGTCGGTGGCGGTCGTCCCGGGCGCGAGGCGCGAGACGGCCGCGTCGACGCGTGTGACGCCGAGTCCCGCAGTGTCGACGAGATATCCCGTCGCCACCGAGGCGACGAGTGCGATGGCGTAGGCGTAGAGGGCGGCCTCTGGAGCCAGCGCGAGGATGACGAACGCCGAGTCACCGGCCGTCGCACCCAACGTGGCCACGACGGTGCCGAAGCTGACCGACCCACGGACGTACAGCGGCATGACGACGATCGCACCACCGCAACCGGGCGTGAGGCCAAGGAGGCCGCCGATGAGCGGCTGGAGACGCTCGTTGTCCTCGATGGCGCGGAGCAGTGCGCCGTCGGTTCGATACTGGACGAATCCGAACGCGAGCACCGTCACCGCGACGAAGACGCTCACCTGGACGTAGCCGTCCCGCAGCGACGCGAGCAGAATCGAGAGCGGATCAGCCACGCCGGCCACCTCGCGAGTGACGTGGATAGATTAGACGCATCTAATTCTATCTTTAGGAGAAGGTGCTAAATAGCTTTCGGCGAGACAGTTCCGGCTGCGATGCTCGGCGATGAGGACGCCGGAAAAGGAGTTCGTACAGCCGTAGCCCCATGGACGACGATTTGCTCGGAAGGCTCTTCAGAACGACGAGTCCCGCTCTCGGCCGTTTACGGGTGTCAGATGGCGAAGTCCGTCACTCCCCGCCCGCAACCGATTCCACCGCGGATACCCGTTCCAGTCCGCGCTCCAGGTCGGCCCGGAGATCGTCGACATCCTCGACGCCGACGGAGAGGCGACAGAGCGTGTCCGTGATACCGATGGCGTCCCGCTGTGCGGGGTCGAGCGGTTCGTGGGTCATCGCCGCGGGGAGCTCGATCAGCGACTCCACGCCGCCGAGGCTCACCGCGAGAGTGATCTCGGACAGTTCGTCGAGGAAGGCGATCGCGTCGTCCTGCGTGCCCGCCAGTTCGAACGAGAGGACGCCGCCGTAGCCCGACTGCTGACGGGTCGCGAGGTCGTGTTGCGGGTGTGATTCGAGGCCGGGATAGTGAACAGCCCGGACGGCGGGGTGGTCGTCCAGAAACTCGGCGAGCGCCATCGCGTTCGACTCGTGCTGGCGCATGCGCAGCGGGAGGGTCTTCACACCGCGGAGGGTGAGGTAGCTGTCGAACGGCGAGAGGACGCCGCCGGCGGTGATCTGCTGGGTGAGTTCGAGTTCCTCCGCGAGGGCCGCGTCGTCCGTGATCACGGCGCCGCCGATCGAGTCGCTGTGACCGTTGATGTACTTCGTCGTGCTGTGGGCGACGAGGTCGGCTCCGAGGTCGAGCGGTTGCTGGAAATAGGGGCTGAGGAAGGTGTTGTCCACGCCGACCAGCGCGTCGCGATCGTGTGCCAGCTCGGCGATCGCCTCGATATCACAGAGTCGGAGCAGGGGGTTCGTCGGCGTCTCCAACCAGACGAGTTTCGTGCGCTCGTCGATGGCCGCGTCGACCGCGTCTACGTCCGTCGCGTCGACGAACGTCACCTCGACGTCGAACCGGCGGGCGAACAGTTCCGTGAACATCCGCTTCGTGCCCGCGTAGAGATCCTCGAACGCGACGAGTCGGTCGCCGGGTTCCAGAATCGACAGCCCCACCGCCGCGATCGCGGCCGTTCCGGAGGCGAACGCCATCGCGTGCTCGCCGCCTTCGAGCGAGGCGAGTCGGTTCTCCAGTGCTCGCCGCGTCGGATTCGAGAGGCGTCCGTAGAGGTACTGGCCCGCGTCGGGATCGACGTCGTCGAGCCCCATCGACGGATCCAGCGCCTCCAGACCGTACGTCGAGGCGAGGTGGATTGGCGACACCGCATCGCCGTACCCGCCCTCGTGGGCGAGTGCCTTCTCCCCCGCCGTCACGGCGCGAGTGTCGAACGCGGTCGACCGCTCGGGTTCGTGCATGCGATAGCCTCACAGCCACACGGATATGAATCGTGTGCATATTTCAGTAATCTGGCGTGTGTGTTATATTAACTTCAGTTATCCGAGACGGTACTCGCCAGATTCCCGCCGGCGTCGAACACCGAGCCAGGCGCCTCACAGCCCGGAACAACGGCAGGAATCACTCTCGACCAGACGTCGACCGAACGGCACGTTCTGTCCACCAGCACCTGCAACGGAACCGATAACTCACAGTAGTTTATCAGATGGTGTATGAACGTCTCGCGACGGGAGGTATCGGCGATGCTCGCCGGGTCGACACTCGTCTCGACGGCCGGGTGTATCGACTTCCTCGCAGCCGAGGAGACGGAGCCAGCGATCGGCCCAACGGACTGGCCGAGCTTCCAGCGGACGGCCCGGAACCACGGGTACACCGAAGCGGGCGGCCCGGGCGACGAGCCGACAGAACGATGGCGCGTCGACCTTCCGGGTGGCGTCGGTGAGCAGGTCGCAGTCGTCGACGGAACCGTCTACGTCTGCACCGAGGCGGGGTCCGTCCACGCGCTCGACGCAAAATCGGGCGACGAAGAGTGGGCGGAACACGGCTACGGCGCGAAGGCACACTGTCCGTGCGTGGTCGACGGACAGGTCGTCTTCGGAACGGAGACTGGGGACATCGTCGCGCTCGACCGGACGGACGGGAGCGAGGCGTGGACGACCGAACTATCGGGTCCCGTCGCCGGACCCACGCCAGCCGGGGACGAACTTTACGTCGGGACGACGGAATCGCCCCGAGTTTACGCGCTCGGGGCGACGGACGGCGAAATCGAGTGGAACGCTCCCGTCGACGCACCGGTCGTCGACTACCCCGCCGTGACGGACGACGCCGTCTACGTCGGCACGGAGAACACCGCCATGCTGCAGGGCTGGATTCACCGCGTCAATCGCGAGTCAGGCGACGTCACCTGGACGAGAGAGGGGTCGCGAATGCAGTCGCCGGCGGTCGCCGACGAGACCATCTACGCCCCGTCGCTCACCATGGAAGTGTACGAGCCCTCCGGCTTTCGATCCGGGGTCCAATCCGTCTCCGGACACATCCTCTGGACGCCGGCCGTGACAGACGGGACGTCCGTCGTGATCGGAACGGGCGGCATTCTCGCCACGAAATCCCGAGACGACGGGCCCGACTGGATCCTCGAACTCGAGGGGCGACCACACTCGGGCCCGGTTGTCGCCGAGGATCGCGTGTATCTCGTCGGCGACGAGGCCGTCCTCGTCGGCATCGACTACCAGCAGGGAGAAGTGCAGTGGCGACGACCCCTCGACGGCGAGTTCGGCCGGCGACCAGCCGTCGCCGACGACGCGCTCTTCGTCGGGACGAGCGACGGGGCCCTGTACGCGTTCGAGTGAGCAGGGAAACGGGGCGCCACAGGCCCCACACCTGACCCTACAATTCTAGCGTGTAGACGACCTCTGTTCGAGTCTCACCGCCTATCTCGACCTCGCCTTCGCCGCTCTCCTCGAAGCCGAGGCGCTCGTAGAACCGCCGGCCACCCTCGTTCGACGCGAGGTCGATCGCCCGCATGCGATTCATGTGGAAGTCCTCGAGAGACGACCGAAGTCGCTCGTGTAGCGCCGTCCCGATGCCCTCCCGCTGATGGTCCGGATGCACGTACATTCGGAGGACGTCGCCCTCGTCCTCGGAGACGACGCCGTGGGTGAAGCCGACGATCTCGCCGTCGGATTCGGCCACTAGAACCGCGGTTCCCGGCTTCTCGAGCGCCGCTGAAAACGATTCGTCGTCGTACCACTCCGCGATCGTCTCGTCGATCGTTGCCGAATCGAGCTCGTCGTAGGTGTCGTGCCAGGTGTCCCTGGCGACCTCGCGAATCGCCTCGCGGTCGGCCGTCGTCGCCGGCCTGATGGCTATGGTACGTTGTCCCATAGGAACGGCTCCACCGACGAGAGATAAAGTAGTTCTCTCAAGCGTATTTGGACGGATTCAGCTGCAGTTGAGCGAGACAGCGCCGGAGAAAGCGATGCGACGTTACGCCTGGACCTGAAAACCTCGATCGCGAAGCAGGTCCGGCACTCGATCGCGATGGTCGCCCTGTAGTTCGATACGGCCCTCGTCCACGGTCCCGCCGGTCCCCATCGCACTCTTCAGGTCGGAGGCGAGCGACTCGATTTCCGACTTGGAAAGGTCGAATCCCTCGACGATCGTCACCGGCTTGTCGTACCGTCTGCTCTCCGTGCGGAGCCGCAACACTTGCTCCGCCGCATCCAGGTCGCCGTGCGTATCGAGCTCGTCTAACAGGTCGTCGATGTCCTCGTCGTTTGCCACGTGTGATCGTAGGTGCCGAGCCGGCAAAGAGGTATGCACTCGTCGGATTCGCGACCCGACGTCGCCGAGTCCGGATCGATCAGCGAGTGCATCATGTAGTACATCCCACTCCGTATCGCTACTCCCGGGCTACCGAACGCTGTCCGAAGGGGTATGGTCGCTCTCCGAACGCAGAATTTAGTTGCACATCGTACCTCTCGTGACAAAATATTTTGTTCTTGGAAGGAATTGTCGAAGTATGGCCGCCATCGAACTCCGCGGCGTCACGAAACGGTACGGCGCCAGCGGACTCCGCAAATCGAACGATGTGACCGCCCTCCGCGACGTGGACCTTCGCGTCGAAGACGGGGAAATCTTCGGCTTTTTGGGGCCGAACGGCGCCGGCAAGTCGACGACGATCGACATCATGCTCGATTACCTCGAACCGACCGCCGGATCGGTCCGCGTCCTCGGTCACGACGTCCCCGACGAGAGCGTGCGAGTCAGAGAATGGACGGGGGTCCTGCCAGACGGTCACGGACCGGTCGGCGAGCGTACCGGTCGTGAACACGTCGAGTTTGCCATCGAAGCCAAAGGCGCCGACGACGATCCGGACGAGTTGCTGGGCCGCGTCGGAATGCTGGGTCCGGAGGAGTACCCGGTCGCACAGTACTCGAAAGGGATGACCCAGCGGCTCCTGCTCGCGATGGCTCTGGTGGGCGAGCCGGACCTGCTAATCCTCGACGAACCCACGACCGGGCTCGATCCCAACGGTGCCCGCGAGATGCGCGAGATCATCCGCGAGGAGAACGCCCGCGGCGCGACCGTCTTCTTCTCGAGTCACATTTTGGAGCAGGTCGAAGCTGTCTGCGACCGCGTCGCCATCCTCGATCGCGGCGAGATCGTCACGGTCGACAGCATCGAGAACCTCCGCGAGCGCGCCGGCGGCACCGCCACGGTGACCCTCGCGCTCGCGAACCACGACGAGGCGGCGATCGAGCGCGTTCGGGCCGTCGACGGCGTCGTCTCGGTCCGCGTCGAGTCCGCTGCCGATGATGCGTCGCCCAGGCAGGTCACGGCGACAGCAGGCCACCGGTCAGGCGGAGGAGACGAGCAACGGACGAGCAGTCCCCAGCGTGCCGAGTCGGCAGAACCCATCGACGGCGCGGGACTAGGCGACGGTGCAAAAGGGTTCGACGGCGACCCGGACGCAGCCGCGACGGTCGTCGTCACCTGCGAAGCGCGAGCCAAGGCCGCGGCGATCGCGACGATGCACGAATGCGTTCCCGTCACGGATGTCGCAGTCGAGGAGACGCCCCTCGAGGACCTGTTCGCCGTGTTCACGGAGGGGGTCGCGTGAATCGACTCGTCGGGACGCCGCGACGGTTGCTCCTGTACGCGCGCGAGGACGCTCTCGACGCACGACGGGAGCGCCAGCTACACACCCTCTGGGGACTGTTCGGGCTCGTCGGGCTGGTGATCACCTACAGCGCGAGTCAGGGTACGGGAGCGGGCGTCCGCAGCGAGCCGGTCGGGATGGTTGCATCGCTGTTCGGAGCGCTCGTGATGCTCGTACCGCTCGTCGCGCTCGGATTCGTCGCCACGACCATCGTGGAGAAGCGTCGATCCGGGGCACTGACCGTCCTGCTCGGGCTCCCGTTCGCCCGTCGAACGGTCGTCCTCGGCACGCTCCTCGGCAGGAGTGCGGTGATCGCCTCGGCCCCGCTGGTCGCGCTGCTGGCGGCGCTTCCGGTCGCGCTCGTGACAGACGTCGCCGTCGACCCCGGACACCTGATCGCCGCCGCGGTCACCCTCTCGCTGCTCGCGACCACATTCGTCTCGATCGCGGTCGCGATCTCTACCCTCGCGCGCTCGACGATGCTGGCGACGGTGACGGCGTTCGGCGCCTACGTCGTCTTCGTCTTCGACGGCTGGTCGCAGCTTCCGGCAGTCGTCCGGTACGTCATCCACGGCTTCGAACGGCCCGAGACGACGGCGACGTGGGCCGAAGTCGTGGCGGCGACGAGCCCGATGACGGCATTTGCAAACCTGGTGGCCGGTATCTCCCCCTCGCTCGCCGACGCGTCGGTCGCGAGCGCGGCCGAGAACCCCGAGCTCTGGGAGGAGCCGGCCGTCGCGGGTGCGATACTCCTCGGCTGGATCGTCGCATCTACCGGGATCGCCGCGTGGCGATTCCGGGCAACGGACATCTGAAACAGCGAGGGTCGGGCCAGGCGCGGGGCAAAACGTCACGAGCCGAAGAGAGAGTCGATGACGTCTGTGCAGGGCCTATCAAGTGGTCCGACACTACAGCCGCGACTTGACCGTCTCCGCGGTCTTCTGGCCGACGCCGTCGACGCTGGTCAGGTCGTCGAGGGTCGCCTCGCGAACGTTCTCGACGCTTCCGAACCGACCGAGCAGGCGCTTGCGTGTCTCGGGGCCGATCCCGGGGACGTCGTCGAGCACCGTCCGGACGTCGTCGCGAATCGTCTGGTGGTACTGCACCGCGAAGCGGTGGGCCTCGTCGCGCACCCGCTGGAGGAGGTGGAGGTGCGGCGCGTCGCTGGGCCAGGCGTGCTCGCGGTCCGGCGTGATCACGCGCTCTTCGGATTTCGCGAGACCGACCGCGGGGACGTCCCAGCCTTCCGCCTCAAGGGCCTCGCGCGCCGCTTCCAGTTGGCCCTTTCCGCCGTCGATCAGGAGGAGGTCAGGATCTGGGCGGTCGTCCCGGCCCTCGACAGCGCGGGCTGCCCGCCAGGTGATCAGTCGGCGCATGTTCGCGTAGTCGTCGTTTTCGTCGTCTAACTTTTTGCGCCGGTAGTCGGCCTTCTCGGCGCTGCCGCCGACGAACGTGACGTCGCTCCCGACGGCCGACTTCCCCTGGGCGTGGCTCACGTCGAAGCCCTCGATCCGGCGCGCGGCGTCGATCTCGAGCGCGTCGGCCAGCATGCCACACTCGTCTCGGCCGCCGACGTTGCGCCGGGCGTTCTTGAGCGCGAGATCGATCAGCTTCGCCTCCCGACCGGCGCCGGGCACCCGGACGGCGACGCCTTCCGCGTCGAGCCAGGCGGCGACCTCCTCGTCGTCGTGGCGCTCGGGAAGCAGAAGGGCGTCGGGCAGGTCGCGCTCGGCGTAGTGCTGGACGACAAACGCGGCGATCACGGTCGGGACACCTTCGTCCGCGCCGTAGGGTGCCGCCAGGGTGAAGCGGTCCCGATCGACGAGCTTGCCGCCCTCCGAGCGCAGTCTGGCGACGGTCGCCTCTTCGCCCTCGATGGCGACGCCGAGGACGTCGACGGTGTTCGCGTCGTCGTAGGCCTGGACGGCCTCGCCGCCCTCGCCGTGAAAGCGCTCGACGGCGGCCAGGCGGTCGCGCAGGTTGGCTGCACGCTCGAAGTCCTTCGCCGCAGCTGCCTCCTGCATCCCCGACTCGAGCGGATCAGCGAGGATGCCCGTCTCGCCCTCGAGAAATCGGCGGACCGGGTCGACGTCCTCGCTGTATGCGTCCACACTGATCTCACCGGTACACGGCGCCGTGCACAGCCCCATCTCGAAGTCCAGGCAGGGCCGGTCGCGGCCGCTGTACTTGTGATCGGAACAGCCACGAATTCCATACGTCTCGCGCAAGGCCTTCACGACCGTCTCGACCCGCGTCTTCTTGGTATACGGGCCGAACACCGTGGCCGATTCGTCGGGATCTCTCGTTATTTCGATCCGCGGCACGTCGTGATCCGTCAGCTGGACCATCGGGTAGGACTTGTCGTCCTTGAGTCGGACGTTGTACCGCGGCTGGTGGCGCTTGATGAGGTTCGCCTCGAGCAACAGCGCCTGCGTCTCCGTGTCCGTGACGGCAACGTCGATCGCGTCGGCCTCGCGAACCATCCGCGCGATCCGCGCGCTCCGGGGGTCGGCGTACGAGCGCACCCGCGATCGAACGTCGACGGCCTTCCCGACGTACAGCGTCGTCTCCCCGTCGAGAAACTGGTAGACGCCGGGCTCGGTCGGGAGATCGCCGGCTCGCTCACGAACCGACTGCGGCTGCATCGAACCCGGATAGGGCGTCGAGCGGTATCAGCGTGACGCGTTCGACCGAGCGTCGTGACCACGGCGGATCAACCCTGGTCCGATCCCGCGTCAGTGCTGGCACCACCCTTCGACGTGGTGACGGACGGGCCGGTGCCGTGTTCGCCGCCGGGCGATTCCGATTCGACCAGTCCTGAATCCGGCTTGGCCTTGACCGCCCCCGAATCCGGCCCGGCCTCGATCGCCCGCGTGAGGACGGCAACGGACCGGTCCGGGGTAGCTGGCGGTGGGATCGAGAGATCGGGCGCTCCCGACACGGCGACGACGAGGCGTTCGCGGCGACTGTTGAGGTACCGGGCGAACGCGGCGAGACCGCCGAGGAGGCCGACGAGACCGAGCAGAACGAGGAGGTGGCCGAGCGTGTCGAGAACGGTCGTGAGCGTGTCGAGTGTCCCCTGGACGGTCCCCGCCATCGGCCCGGGACTCTCGACGGTCGGAACGAGGCCCGCAAAGTCCACCGAGACCCCGACGAGCGCGACGAGTGTCCCGACGGCGCTCAGCAGAAACGCCCAGCCAAGCAGGCGAAGCGACTCCTGCGTCTCCGTACGGACGTCGACGGCGTTCGGTCGGTCGACGGCCCGAAATTGGGGCCCGTCGGCCGATTTCGGGTGGAACGCGAGCACACGGTGACTCGTCACGACGAGTGCGTGTTCGTCGGCATCCACGCGCTCTCGAACGCGCTCGCCTGCCAGCAGGAGTTCCGCGACGCGATCGCGCCAGGCATCGCGCTGCGAGGGATGCCCGTCGGAATCAGGGTCGACCGGTGCTCGATCGCGTCTCACCATGCGGATGGATTCGACACCCCGGGGGAATAACGTCCCGGCCGTACACCCGACTAGGGACGGACTACCGCGCGCCCTCGCCAATGCTCGCCGACAGACTCACCACGATGGCTGGCCAACCGCCGGTCATGACCGAAGCCGACGACGAGACCGTCCGCTGCTGGCTGGTCGAACGAACGTTCGACGATCGAAATCTCGTGACGCTCGTCTACGCGACGCCCGATGGGGAACGCTACCAGCGCAAGGAGCGCAGTGCAACCAGTTTGCAGGGCGACAATGCGGCGACGGCAGCGGTCGATATCGAGGTGGCCGATCTCGAACCCGTCCCCGACCCCGAGACGCGAGAGCGATACGCGACAGAGGCGAGTCGCGTCGCCGAATCGACGGATCCGGACGAACTGATCTAGTACGGCACGTGACAAAAGCCATCCTGTTGGTACCCCGTGAGAATTACACACGAGTGACAATACTTTTGTTCGACGGTTACTATCTGTGAGATATGGCAACGATAGCAATCGACGGCGTCTCGAAACGGTTCGGTGACGTCGTCGCCGTCGACGACCTCTCCCTGTCGGTCGAATCGGGCGAGGTCTTTGGCTTTCTGGGGCCGAACGGCGCCGGAAAGTCGACGACGATCAACATGGTCCTCGACTTCGTCAAGCCGACGAGCGGGTCGATCTCCGTCCTCGGAATGGATGCCCAGCGCGAGAGTAAGCAGATTCGAAAGCGTATCGGCGTCCTGCCCGAGGGCTATCAGACCTACGATCGCCTGACCGGCTACCAGCACCTCGAGTTCGCCATCCGGTCGAAAGGCGTGAACGACGATCCCGATGCCCTCCTCGACCGCGTCGGCCTCGATCCCGCGGACGCCGACCGCAAGGCTGGCGGGTACTCGAAGGGGATGGCCCAGCGCCTCCTCCTCGCGATGGCCCTGGTGGGCGACCCCGATCTCCTGATCCTCGACGAACCCACGACCGGGCTCGATCCCAACGGCGCGCGGGAGATGCGCGAACTCGTCCTGGAGGAGGCCAACCGCGGCGCGACGGTCTTCTTCTCGAGTCACATCCTCGAACAGGTCGAGGCGGTCTGCGACCGCGTCGGCATCGTTCGTGAGGGACAGCTCGTCGCCGAGGACACCATCGAGGGACTGCGCGATTCGGTCGGCGGGGGTGAGACGCTCCGGATCGAACTCGACCGCGCAACGGACGAGGCAGTCCAGACGGCCCAGCGGGTCGACGGTGTGACGTCGGCCTCGATCGATCGCGACGCCTCGACCTCCGCACTCGTCGTCTCGACGAGCGGTTCGAAGACAGCCATCCTCTCTGCGCTCGAGGACGAGGGCTTCGTCGTCGAGGACTTCTCGACGGAGGAGGCCTCGCTCGAGGAGGTCTTCCATGCCTACACGACCGACAAAGCGGAGGTGACGGCATGAGCTACGCTGCCGTCGCCCGGAAGGACTTCTCGGACGGCATCCGCTCGCGCATGTTGTGGGGCCTGATGGCGCTGTTCCTGCTCGCCGTCGGTGGGATCACCTACCTGTTCGTCGATTCGGCCGGCGCGGCGGAGTTCGGCACCGGCGTCGAGCGCAAACTCGCCGTGGGGCTACTGTTCGTCATCTCGGCGATGCCGGCGATCGCCTTCCTGGTGCCGTTGACCGGTCTCGTCGTCAGTATCAAGTCGATCTCCCGCGAGCGCGACCTCGGAAGCATCAAGATCCTTCTCTCGCTGCCTCACAGCCGCCTGGAGGTCCTCGTCGGCAAATTGATCGGTCGGTCGGGCCTGCTAACGATCGCGATCCTCGCCAGCTTCGTTCCGAGCGCGATCCTCCTGATGGTACAGTTCGACGCATTCCCGCTGTTCGAACTGTCAGTGGTGACGGGGCTGACGATCCTGTTCGGCATCGCATTCGTCGCCGTCGGCATCGGCGCCTCCGCGCTCGTCAGCACGGAGTCGCGCGCGACCCTGGTCGGCATCACGATCTTCATCCTGTTTTACGCCTGGCAGGCCATCTTCTCGTACGTCAACAGCCGGCTAGAACTACTCAGTGGCGATGCCGCAGCATTCGTCTATCGGTTCGATCTGTTCAACGTCTTCATGGACATGCTGCTCGCCGTCTTCTCGCTGCGATACGAGGAGCTGCCGAATACGTCGGTCGTCGGCGAAGGCCAGAACGTCCTCTCGAACCCCGACCAGTACCAGGGGCTCGAACAGCCGTTCTTCCTCCAGCACTGGTTCGCCTTCGTCATCCTCGCGCTCTGGGTCGCGGTCCCGGTCGCGATCGGCTACTGGCGCTTCCAGCGCGCCGATCTCTAGCTCGGATCCGCCCCTTTCCCGACGACCTGCACCCAAACGACCAGCAGGCTCGGGAGTACGAAGACGCTCGCCAGAAACGCGTACCCGATCGTCAGTGCCGTGATGAGACCGAACGACTGGAGGAACGGCAAGATCGCGACGAGCAAGACCGCGAACCCGCTCGCGGTCGTCGCAGCACTCGACAGCAAGGCGCCGCCAGTCCCGGTGACGGTTTCTCGCAGCGCCGACGCGGTCGAGTTCGCACTCGCGAGTTCCTGAACGAATCGTTCGGTGACGTGCAGGCTGTAGTCCACGCCGAGACCGATCGTGAGGCCGGTGATCATGCCGGTGACGATGTTGAACGGGATGTCGAGCAACGCCATCGTCCCGAGCACCCACGTCAGCGTGGCGGCGACGGGGGCGATGGTCACGACACCGAGCGAGGCGCTCCCCTCGGTAACGCGGTAGGCGACTGCGAGGGCGACGAGTACCGACGCGAGGGCAACGAACAGGCTCGTGAGCGCCGTCTCCGCGAGTTGATCAGCCGTGAGCCGGTTTACGACGCCATCACCCGTCGCGATCGCGTCGACGCCGTCACGGTCGGCATCGGCAGCGATCGAGTCCAGCAGGTCCTGAACGGCCACGTCGGCGGCACTTCCGTCGACGGTCACCACCATCCGGAGTGCCTCGTAGTCCCCGTCGTCGCGGTGAACGACGTTCGACGCATCGTCGGGAGCGACCCGGTAGAGAGCGTCGTAGACGGCAGTGACGTTCCGATCGGGGATGCCATCCCCGTCCACGTCTGCGGCCGAGTACGTCGCGGCAAACGATTCGTTCGCGGCGGCGACGCGGTCCATCACCGTAATCGGGTCGGTGACTGCGGGTTCGCCGTCGGCGTAAGTCGCGGTCACCGGCCCGTCGCGAGCGGTAGCGCGTGCCGCATCGAGGCGCTCTAGCGTCGCTGGATCGGTGACGTCACCGGTGAGCAGAATCGACGCCGTCGTATCCCGCCTGACGAAATCCGCTTCGAGCGTGTCGATCGCCCGCTCGGCCGTGTAGGTCCCCGGTGCGATCGGCTCGGGCAGGTCTTTCACCCAGTCGTCGGGATCCTCCGCCAGGAAGTCGGACTGCTCGAAACTGGCGTCGACCGTCGTCGCGCCGTAGGCCCCAACGCCGCTGACGACGAGCGCGACGACGATGACGGCCGCGGGCGCCCGCGTCGCGAGCGTCGCACCCACACCGAGAAGGCGACTGATCGACCCGCCACCGGTTCCGACCGCCGGTTTCACTCGATCGACGCCGTGGCGTTCGAGCAGGCCGTCGAGTTCGACCTTCAGTGCCGGAACGAAGAGGCCGAAGACTGCCAGCGTGGCCACGATACCGATCGCGCTGACGAGCCCGAGATTTCGGAAGATTGCGAGCGGGCTCGCGAGGTTCGAGAGGAAGCCGATGACGGTCGTGGCCGTCACGTAGACGAGTGCGACGCCGACACTCCCGAGCGCCGCGGCCATCGCGCGACTGGGGGCGACCTCGCCGGACGGACGGGCCTCACGGTAGCGCATGACGACGTGGAGGCCGTAGTCGATCGAAAGCCCGATCAGCAGGACGAGGACGACGATAAACGGCTGGCTGAACGGGATACCGAACCAGCCCATCGTACCGAACGTCCACACGAGAACGAGGCCGATCCCGGTGAGCCCGAGCAGGATGTCGAGGAGGTCGCGGTAGACGACCACGAGGACGATCAGGACGAACGCGACGGCCAGCGGCCCCACGAGGAGTACGCTGTCGACCATCGAGTCGGTGATCTCCGTGGAGACGATCCCGTCACCGTAGACGAGAACCGTCAGTGAGCCGTCGGTCGGAGCCAGGTCCTGCATGGCCGTCTGGGACGCTTCGAGCTCGTCCGGTGCAGCACCTGGGGCGAACGAACCGCCAGGCGTCTCCTGCGTGACCACCAGTAGCGTCGCGTTCGTCTCGGTCGTTCCCGGCTCGTAGTAGTCGGGCAGGAGTGTGAGCGCCTGCGACGATCGATTCCCGTCACCGGCGAGGACGTCCCCCACGAGCCGTTCGACCTCGTCGTCGGAGAGCGACCGGAGCGCATCGAGTCGAGCGTCGATGTCGGGCGCTCGCTCGCCGTCCGCCGACGACGCACTCGCATCGGAGGGCGCCGTCCCGTCCTGCGTGGCGTTCGCCGGATCACGTTCCTCACTGATCGCCGCGGTCGCGACCAGGGTTGCCACGCTTCGGGTCTCGACGAGCGTCTCGTCGACCGTTTCGTCGTCCCGCAGGGAACGTTCGTACTCGAGCATGGCGACGAGCGTCTCTCGATCGAGGACGTTCTCGTCCCGGACGACGACCTGTGCGGTGGTGGTTTCCGACCCGTCGGTGGAGAAGTTCGCCTCGACGTAGTCGAGGGCGTCGGCGGCCTCGTCGTCCGTCTGGAACTGATCGAGTGACAGCGAGCGCTCGACCATCGGCACCCCGGCGCCGATCACGGCCGATGCAACCAGCATACCCACGACGACGAGGCGCGCGTTCTCGGCGACGAAACGGGGAATCCCCGCCATCATCTGCAGACCACCCGACGAACGGTGAGACGGCCCCGCCGCGATAGGTTCGGACGGTCGAACCCATTCTCGGGCCACAGCCCCAGTACCGTCCCGACCGGACGCGAAACGAATGCGCTCATTACGATTGTAGAGGGCTGGCGTCCGGGTAGTCGAACGGGCGAATATCAGAGAGTGTTGCTAACATATTCGAAGGTGGCGTTATTCTTCGGCGAATCGTACGCCCAGACACTCGATGCCTCACGCGAAACTGACGATCGACCTCCCCGCGCACACCTGGATCGGTGAACTCTCGAGACAGCACCCGGCCGTCGTCTTCCGGGTCGTCACCGGCATTCCGGGTGACGACGTCGGGATCGGCCTCGTCCGACTCGTCGCGAGCGACCCGCTCCCGATCATCACCGACATACAGGACCGCGAGACCGTCGAACGGCTCGAGCTCCTCTGGAAGCACGACGACGAGGCGCTCCTCCAGGTCGAAACGACGAATCCACTGCCCCTCTTGCCCGTCTGGCGCGCCGGCGTGCCGCTCGAGATGCCGTTCGACATCCAGGATGGACAGGCGACGTGGGAGGTGGCGACCTCGCGGAGCCGGCTCTCGGCGCTCCGAACCCAACTGGAGAACCTCGGCATCGGGTTCACCATCGAGCACGTCCGCGAGATCGACACGAGCCAGGCCGACCGGTTGCTCACCGATCGCCAGCGGGCGGTGCTCCGGGAGGCAGTCGAAGCGGGCTACTACCGGACGCCACGCGAGGCGACGCTCGGCGACGTCGCCGACCGACTCGGGGTCGCCAGCTCGACGGCCAGCGACGTGCTCCACCGCGCGGAGGATCACGTCATCCACTGGTTCGCCGAAGAACACATGTCGGGCTGACGAGCAGGGGCGAACGTGCGCCACACCTTCGACGCCGCGCCGTCGACTCCCGCGAGCTCGACCTACGCGACCTCGATGCCGTTCTCTACGAGCAGCTCCGTGAATTCAGCCTCGTCGATCACCGGGACGTCGTTTTCCTCGGCGTCCGTCTGCTTCGAGGCGCCAGCGTTCTCGCCGGCGACGAGGTAGTCCGTGTTGCCGGAGACGCTGCTCGTCGCGTTCGCGCCGTGGGCCTCGACGAGGTCCTGGGCGTCGCCCCGCGTCCAGGCGTCGAGCGCGCCGGTGAAGACGAAGGTGAGCCCGTCGAGTTCGTCGCCACCCGCCTCGATAGCCGCGGCCTGTGGCGAGACGTGCTCGAGAAGTTGCTCGACGACGGCCGCGTTAGCCTCGCTCGTGAAGAAGTCGTGGATGGCGCGAGCGACCGTCTCGCCGACCTCGTCGACTGATTCGAGGGTCTCGGGCGAGTCGATCGCCGCCTCGCGAACGGCCGCGAAGGTCTCGAACTCGCGAGCGAGTTCGCGGGCGGTCGTCGGACCGACCAGCTGGATGCCGAGCGCGGAGAGGAAGTCCGGCAGTGGCGGTTCGCGCGCGTCCTCGAGTTCGGCGAGGAGGTTGTCGGCGCTGGTCTCGCCCCAGCCCTCGAGGGTCACGAGATCCTCACGATCGAGTTCGTAGAGGTCCGCGACCGTCTCGAGGAGGCCGGCGGCGACGAGCTGGCGGACGCTCTTCTCGCCCAATCCTTCGATGTCGAGCCCGTCGTCCGAGGCGTAGTATTCGATCGAGCGCCGGCGCTGGGCGTCGCAGGCCAGCCCGCCGGTGCAGAAGGCCATCGGCCCGTCGCGCTCGAGGTGGCTCTCACAGACGGGGCAGGTGTCGGGGAGCTCCCAGTGTCCGTCGCTTCCCTTCTCGACGACCTCTGCGACGTAGGGGATGACGTCGCCGGCGCGCTGGACGCGGACGGTGTCGCCGACGTTGACGTTCTTCTCGGCGATCTCGGAGGGGTTGTGCAGACTGGCTCGCGAGACCGTCACCCCGCCGACGTCGACGGGGTCGAGCAGGGCGACAGGCGTGGCGCGACCAGTCCGGCCGACCTGCACCGCGACGTCCTGGATCGTCGTCACCTCGGCGCGGGCGGGGAACTTGTACGCGTAGGCCCACCGGTCGTGGCGGGCGGTGGTGCCAAGGGCCTCGCGCGACGCGTACTCGTCGACCTTGATCACGACGCCGTCGATCTCGAAGGTCAGGTCGTCCCGGCGGTCCAGGAGGTCGTCGCGATAGTCGATCGCGGCATCGATCGATTCGACGCGTTCGACCTCCTCGGTGACCCGAAATCCCCAGTCGGGAAAGCGCTCCAGGGCCTCCGTGTGGCGCTCGATGCCGTCACTCGAGTCGAGCACCTCGAAGAAAAAGACCGAGAGCGGCCGCTCGGCGACGATCGATGGGTCGAGCTGGCGGATCGTCCCCGCCGTCGCGTTGCGCGGGTTCGCGAAGGGCTCTTTCCCCTGTTCGATGCGCTCGCGGTTGTGTTCCTGGAACGCGTCCTTCGGCATGTAGACCTCGCCGCGAACCGCGAGGAAGTCGGGGTAGTCGCCGCGGAGGCGCTGCGGGACGGTGCGAATCGTCCGGGCGTTCTTCGTCACGTCGTCGCCCTCCTGGCCGTCACCGCGGGTCACCGCCCGGACCAGCCGGCCGTCCTCGTAGACGAACTCGATCGAGACGCCGTCGAACTTCGGCTCGCAGACGTAGCCGAGATCGGCGTCGACGTCGGTGCTACCGGCCGCGGCGGTGTCGCTAAAGTCAGACAGGGTCGCGGTTCCGTCGTCGGCACCGGCACTATCGACGGCGCCGATGTCGGACGTGCCGTCGTCGGCAGCCGTGTCAGTGGTCGAGCCGACGCCCAGTTCCCGTCTGACCCGCTGGTCGTACTCACGAACGTCGTCGACCTCGCCGCTGGCGTCGATCGAGAGCATCGGCGAGACGTGCTCGACCGTCTCGAACGCGTCGACCGGCTCGCCGCCGACGCGGTTCGTCGGGCTGTCGGGGGCCGATCGGTCGAAGTGATCTTCGAGCACTTCCAGCCGAGAGAAGAGCGCGTCGTAGGTGCGATCGGCGATGGCCGGGTCGCCCTCGACGTAGTATCGGCGGTCGTGCTCGCGGATGGCCTCACGCAACAGTTCGATCTGGCGGTCGGCCTCGGACTCCTCGATGTCCGCAACGGGCCGGAAGTCGGTCGGCGGCTCCCGGAGGTAGGGGTTCTCGCCGTCGGCGGCGAGGGGTTCGTCGTCGGCACTCATTGGCGGGTCTTGGAACGGGGGGTCGGTAAACGTGCTGGGTTAGGGACGCTCGACGGGCGCTATCACCGTCGGCACGGAACGGCCCGTTCACTCCGGCCCGACGACCTCGACCTTGATCCCTTCCGGATCCTCGCAGTAGAGCGCGTAGTACCCGCCCGCGTACGGGTGGCGATCCTCGTAGAGCACTGTCGCGTCGGCGCGCTCGCGAACGCCGGCGGTGATCGCGTCGACGTGCTCGTTCGAGGCCGCGTGGAAGGCGACGTGATTGAGTCCGGCCGCCCGACGATCGAACGGGTGGTCGGCGGCAACCGCGTCGTCGGCCGCGACGAGCACGACGTAGGTCGGGCCGTTGATCCACGACCGGCCGCCGGCCCAGTCGTTCTGTCTCTCGTAGCCGAGTTCGCCCAGGAGCCAGCCCCAGAAGTCGATCGACGCCTCGAGATCCGAGGCGTAGAGTTCGAGGTGATGCAACTGGCCGGCGCGGTCGGGATCGCCGTGTCCTCCGTCCCCGGTGGCCGTATCGGGCGCGTCGGAACCGTCGGGAGCCATACGAACGATGCTGCCGGTTGTCGCAAAAACCTGTCGCGGCCTCGATTGCCGCTTTCCCGAGACGGGAGTGTCGGGACCGCGTCCACCCGCGTATGACCGCACGAATTCCACAGCCGGGCTTCGGCACGTCGGGCCACGAAGGCGCCGAGTGCACCGAGAACGTCGTTCGCGCGCTAGAAGCGGGCTACCGCCACGTCGACACCGCACAGATGTACGACAACGAGGACGCCGTCGGCGACGCGCTCGCACAGGCGGACGTCGACCGCGAGGACGTCTTCCTCGCGACGAAGGTCAAACCGGAGAACCTCGGGGGCGAGGACGTCGTCGAGTCGACCCAGGAGAGCCTCGACCGGCTCGGCGTCGACGCCGTCGACCTCCTGTACGTCCACTGGCCGCTCGACGCCTACGAGCCCCAAGACACTCTTCCCGCGATGGACGAGGTTCGCGACCGCGGGTGGGCGCGTCACGTCGGACTCAGTAACTTCGACGTTGCCCACTTAGACGAGGCCCGCGACATTCTCGACTCGCCGGTCGTCGCTCACCAGGTCGAGTGTCACCCGTGGCTCCAGCAGGACGAACTCGTCGCGTACGGACGCGATCACGACATCACCACCGTCGCCTACTGCCCGATCATGCAGGGTCGCGCCGACGAGGACGAGACGCTCACCGAGATCGCCGACGCCCACGACGCCACGGCCCACCAGATCGCCCTGGCCTGGCACCACCAGCGCGACGGCGTCGTCGCCATCCCGAAGGGAAGCGGCGACCACGTCGAGGCGAACCTCGGAGCGAGCGAGATCGACCTTTCCGACGAGGAAGTGGCACGCATCGACGACATCGACCACGAGGAACGACTGGTCGACCCGGACGCCGCTGTCTGGAACCGGTAAGCGTCGCCTGAGTGGCGACTAGCGTGTGAAGACCGCCACCTTATTCCAGAAATCGGGCACCGACGTCGCCCTCGGGGATCTCACAGCGGTCTTTCTTCCCGAAGAGGCGATAGCGGTTGTTCGCGACGAGGTCGTAGACGGTGTCCCGGAGCACTCGGGGGACGTACCGAAACGGCGAGAGCAGACGATACAGGCCGCCGAGTCGGCTGGCGATCCGGAGCACGGCACCGGACTTGACGTAGGCCGCCTCGCCCTCGACCAGCACGATCGATTCGAGTTCGTCGGTTGGGAGGTCGTGTTTGGAGAGGAGTTCGCGACCGACGTCTGACTGCAGCGAGGCGAAGTAAAACTCCCCCTCGTCGTCCCGCGGCGCGATGAACTGGACGAAGCCGTTACAGAGGTTGCAGACGCCGTCGAAGAGGACGACCGGTGCGCCGTCCGGAACCTCTGTCGTCATTACTCGAACGTAGGGACGCTCGCCAGTAAGGCGTTCCGGTCGGAGACAGGCGATCGCTTCCCGGATGGCGACTGATGGGAGCGATTGATATGGGACGATTGCGGCACCGGGGAGCCCCCGACACGAAGGGTTTTTCGTCCGCCGGGACGCGGACAAAGCTAATGAGCGAGGACGAACGGTCGAGACGCGGTGGGGACGGCCTCACCGACGGTGGGGCGCCGAGTGACCACGTCGAACTGGCCGCAGATGGCGGTGTCGAAACCGACGACGTCGACGATGTCGTCCTCGATCCCTGGGGTGCGGCGAGCGTCTCCGACTACCGCAAGCTCTTCGAGGAGTTCGGCATCGAGGAGTTCGACGACGTCCTCGCGGACGTGCCGAACCCGCACTACCTGATGCGCCGGGGCGTCATCTTCGGCCAACGCGAGTACCGTCCCGTGATGGACGCCCTCCGTGAGGGCGAGGAGGCGGCCGTCCTCTCGGGATTCATGCCGACCGGCGACCCGCACATCGGCCACAAACTCGTCTTCGACGAGATCATCTGGCACCAGGAGCAGGGCGCCGACGCGTTCGGGCTGATCGCCGACCTCGAGGCCCACGCGGCGCGGGACCTCTCCTGGGACGAGATCGACGAACACGCCCGCGACTACCTCCTCTCGCTGCTCGCACTCGGATTTGACCCGGACGAGGGGGAGCTCTACCGGCAGTCGACCAACCGCGCGGTCCAGGACCTGGCCTTCGAACTCGGCATCGAGGCCAACTTCTCCGAGCTGGGATCGATCTACGGCTTCGACGGCGAGACCGACGTTTCGCACATGCAGAGCGTCGTCACGCAGATGGCCGACATCCTCTATCCACAACTCGACGGGCCGAAACCGACCGTCATCCCCGTCGGCCCCGACCAGGATCCGCACGTCCGCCTCGCACGAGACCTCGCCTCCCGGATGCGCTACTTCGGCGTCACGGAAGCGTACGCGAGCTTCGAGGCCGACGACGCGGAACTCGTGGTTCTCTCCCAGGCCTACGACGCCCGCGAGGAGTACGCCGAGGATCCCGACCAGCCACGATGTACCGAGGCAGCCGAGTGGCTTCGCAACGAGGGCGGCGACCGGCTCGACGCCTCGGAGACCGAAGGAGCACTCGAACGCGCGGCCGACTCGCTCGAGAACGCCGGCATGGAGCCGCTCCGCCCGCGAACCCGAATCGTCAACCGACGCGGCGACGACGAGGCATTCGAGGCGCTGATCGACGCCGTGGATGGCGAGAAACGCGTCTTCGAGGAACACATCGACGCCTTCGACCTCAATCTCGAGACCGCCGAGGAACTCGCTCGCGAGGTCGAGGTCGACCAGGGCGGCTACGGTTTCCTCGCCCCGTCGTCGATCTACCACCGCTTCATGACCGGCCTCACCGGCGGGAAGATGTCCTCCTCGATCCCCGCGAGCCACATCTCGCTGCTCGACGACCCCGAAGACGGCTACGACAAGGTGAAAGCCGCGACGACTGGCGGACGGGAGACGGCCGAACTCCAGCGCGAACTCGGCGGCGAGGCTGACGAGTGCCCCGTCTACGAACTCTACGCCTACCTGCTCGCCGGTGACGACGACGAGTTCGCGACGCGCGTCTACGAGGAGTGCGTCGGCGGTGAACGGCTCTGTGGTGGCTGCAAGGAACAAGCAGCCGAGTTGATGAAGGAGTTCCTAGCCGAGCACCAGGAAAAGCGCGCCGAAGTCGAAGAGCTGCTCGACGCCGCCGACATCGAACTCGAATCGCCCCGACGCGGCTAAACAAACCCCGGTGCGAGACGATCAGCCTCGCTCCAGTCGAGACACGTTCTGCCACCATAGGATCCCTTTTCCGACTGCTATTCGTTCGAAGTAACACATGCCAGACGGCCCAGGCGACGAGGGAAGCGAGCACGCTCCCGAAGGTCGCACTCCACAGCTCCCAACCGATCGCGAGTCGCCGGTCGGCGAGCCGGTCATCAGGGGCGACGAAACGGTCACCGGCGAGCACGCGAGTGATGCCGTCCAGTTCGATCCCGACGACCCGGCGAGTGTCGACGAAGCCGCCGACGTCGTCCGTGCGTTCGCCACGGCCGACGGCGTCGACCACCTTCGGATGCTCCGCGGCGCAGCCGCCTGCGCGGCACTGGTTCGTGGCGTCGGCTCGTACACCGCTGCTGCCGACCGCGCCGGTGGGGACGTAACCGTCTCGTTCGTCCGCAAATGGGCCCGCGTCCACGACCTTCCCCGAGCGGTCCGCACCCAGGTCGCCCGCGGCGAGATCGCGCCGTCCGCCGCCAAACACCTCGCCCGCATCCAGGGGTCGGACCGCTTTCTCCTGGCGTGGACGACGATCGACGCCGAGCTGTCAGTCCGTGAGGTTCGACGGATCACGAGCGACGTCGCCGACGGAACAGCGCTCGAGACGGCGCTCGCCGAGCGCGACATCCCGCTCGGGACGATCGAACTCGACTTACCCCCCGATAGCTATCGAGAGCTTCGCCGGCGGGCCGCTCTCGAGGGTGTCGACCCCGGCCAACTCGTGGCCGACGCCCTCCGGACGGACAGAAACGTTTAACCGCGACTCACCGGAATACCAATTCGAGGGCCGGTAGCTCAGTCCGGCAGAGCGTCTGGCTTTTAACCAGACGGTCGCGTGTTCAAATCGCGCCCGGCCCGCTTCTGCTCCGAGCGAAACGCGAGGAGCGAAGCGACCATAAGCGATTTGAAGGAGACGAGTCGCAGCCCGCACAGCCGAGCGAAGCGCGGTTCGGAACGAAGTGAGAACCGCGATACGAACGGTGAAACCGTGAGTGAAGCGAGGCGAGCAGGACCGTCTCGGCGTAGTTCACAATCGCGCCCGGCCCGTTTTCCTGCGAACGGACGTGAGCAGTGAAAACGACACGAGCGATTTGAAGGAGGCCAGAAAGGCGCAGCGAAGCGAGCATTTCTGGACGTTGTTCACAATCGCGCCCGGCCCGTTTTCACGTCGTGAGCAATCTCGCGAGCGACGTGTATCGAATCTGGCGTCGCTGACCCGCGGCGGCTGGTGAGCCGAGTCACGTCGGTTAAGTACGCGTCGCCCGTCGGCCCAGACAGAATGTGGCCACTCGGACACGCCGCCGTCGCGTACCTCTGCTATACACTGTCCCGTCGGGGGCGGGCGCTCCAGCCACCAGCCGCAGCGCCGGTGGTCGCCGTGCTCGTCGGGAGTCAGGTACCGGACCTGCTCGACAAACCACTGTCGTGGTACCTGGGGATGTTACCGACGGGACGATCGCTCGGCCACTCGTTTCTCTTTCTCGTCCCCCTGGCCATCGGAGCGCTGCTACTCGCCCGGCACGTCGGCCGTCGGGAGGTCGGATTCGCGTTCGTTCTCGGAATGCTCTCTCACCCGATTATGGACATCGTCCCCGTGCTCTGGCGAGAGACGTCGGTCGGCATGCTCCTGTGGCCGGTGACGGCCGTCGAACCGTACGAAGAAGGAGCGCCGACGATCGCCGACCTCCTCGCGGGGTCGCTCGGCGACCCGTACTTCCTGCTCGAGTTCGTCCTCGCGGCCATCGCCCTCGTGCTCTGGCACGGGCACGGACAGCCAGGACTCGACGCGATCCGAACGCGAGTGATCGCACGGAGGACCAACCGACGCGACGATTCGCTCGATTGACCGACGGCTCGACGCTCGTCGCTGTGGCTGCGGTGACTGGGTGAACTGGGTTTGCGGCCGTTCCAAAAGGGGATGAGCCGCTGGCTATCGATATAGAATCGAAAGTGTCCGGAAAACGACCCAATACGGCCGCGACATCGGGGAGCGACTCAGAGCAACCCGAGCGCCGCAACGAGGTGGGTGATCGCCGCGACGAGCGGGACGAGAATGATCGTTCGCATGACGAAGAGCGTCACGAGGTCGCGAAAGCGAATCGGGATGTCGCTGAACATGTCCATCATCATCGGCCCGACGGCCGAGAAGAAGATGAGCTGCGAGATCGAGAGAACGGCAATGAAGAACCGGGCCTTCGCGGCGGCCTCGGTCACCAGCAACGCGGGAATGAACATCTCGGTGATGCCGATGATCGTCGCCGGGGCGACGAGGTCGGCGTCGGGAATTCCGAGGAGGTCGATGATCGGCACGAGAGGGGTCGAGATAATGTCGAAGACGGGCGTGTTTTCGGCGATCACGACCGCGGCGAGTCCGATCGAGAGGATCGTGCCGAGGATCAATACGGCCAGTTTGAGTCCGTCGACGAACCCGCGAACCAGCGCGCCGACGATAGAACCGCCTTCCTCAGCCTTCTCGACCGCTTCGGACAGGCCAAATCGGACGTAGTCCCCCGGCGATCCGTGGAACGGCGTCTCGGGGTTCGGCGTAGCGATGTACGCGTCGGGGACGTTACTCAGCGGCGGGATTCGAACGAGGATGAACGCCGATATCGCGATACAGACGAGGTACGCGAGGAAGATGACCGGAAAGAGATCGAGCAGGTCGAGCGTCGAGGCGACGACCCCGACGAATCCGATCGACACCGTCGCGAAGCACGTGCAGATGACGAACACGTCCCGCTTCGAGTACTCACCGCGGTCGAAGACGTTTCGCGTGACGTAGAGCCCGACACTGTAGGAACCGACCCAAGATGCGACGCTATCCAGTGCCGCGCGGCCTGGAATCTTGAACAGCGGCCGCATGATCGGGCGGGAGAGGGTGCCGACAAACTCCAGCCCACCGAGTTCGACGAAGAGATTGATGAACACCGCACCGATCGGGATGATCACGGCGACGCTCAGAATGAGCGTCCCCCAGACGAGCCCACCCGTCGCCGGTCCGACGAGCCAGGCTGGCCCCACATCGAGGAACAGGACCGGCGCGAGCGCGGCGCCCACGACGCGGAAGAACCAAAACGGGATCGACGTCTCCCAGTACGAGAGTGCCAGTCGGTCGGCGACCGCATCGCCCATGGATACGAGACCGCGTTTATCAAGCTCCGCGAGCGTCGTCAAGATCCCGCCCGCTATGATGAGCGCGAGGGCGTACACGCCAGCTGCCGACGGGAACGACTCCGTGATCCAGCTGACCACGATGTCGAACGGGACGGTTACCTGCCCGTCCCACGGGACAGGAACCAGGAAGAAGACGAATCCAACCAGAAACGCGAGAAGGAACTTGGCAACCGGCCTCCTCTGAATAACTGACAGGTCGACGTCACCGATCGTTTTCGTTTTCAGGGCCGTTTCGGCGGATTCCGTCGTTTCCCCCTCACTCGACCAGACACGTTCGTCGAACATGCGGCAGTGGTGTGGTACCAAACAACTTATACGAAACACCGCCATGGGGTGGCCGGTTTATTATTGCGACTCCGTGAGCGCTCGAACGGCCCGTTCAAAAGAGAACCGAGGTGACCCGGCAACACCGCGAGGACGGCTCCGCCACCGTAGCCAGCACTGAATCTATGGAGGAGCGACCCGAATTTCGCATATGAACGGAACGGGCCCCGACACCGAACCCACGTCAGACGCCGGTACGGCGATGGCCGGCGACGAAGACGCGGCCGACATCCGGCAGGACCGCGCTGGGGCGCTCGCAGCGATCCGGGAGACCTACGACGAGCAGGCCGACGCGCTCGACCGGATGGAGTGGGTAGATCGGCTGCTCCTGGGCCGGTATCGCCGCCACTTCGAGACGGCCCACGGTCGCGTGCTGGACGTCGCCTGCGGGACGGGGACGAACGTCCGATACCTCCCGGAGACGGTCGAGTACGTCGGAATCGACGTCAGCCCCGCGATGGTTCGACGGGCTCGCGAACGCGTGAAGCAGTTCGACGATGACCACGAGGTAGCGGAGATGGATGCGGAGGCGCTCGCGTTTCCAGACGACAGTTTCGACACGGTCATCTCCTCGCTCTCGACGTGTACCGTTCCCGATCCAGTCGCTGCACTCCGGGAGATGAATCGCGTCTGTGCCCCCGACGGGCGAGTGCTGCTCGTAGAGCACGGTCGCAGCAGCGTCGAAATGCTCGGACGACTGCAAGACTGGCGGGCTGCCGCCCACTTCGAAAAACACCGCTGTCGCTGGAATCAGGACCCACTCGAGCACGTCTCTCGGGCGGAGCTGTCGGTCACCGACGCCTCAACCGCGATGCTCGGCGTGATTACCACGATCGAGGCCGAGCCGAGCTGACCCGGACAACGCGAGAGTGCAAGCCCACCTGGATCAGTGGTTCGTGAATAGTCACGGGCCGGATTTGAACCACAGTCGTTCCGCTCCGCTCCACTCCCTGGTTCAACACCACGTCTGATTCGCGCCGCTCGCGAGTTTGCTCACGGCGCAAGAAGCCACGGGCCGGATTTGAACCGGAGGAAGACGGACCGCTCGCTCCGCTCGCGGTTGCGACTTCCAGGGTCCAAACCGTCCGTGTGGCGTTCGCTCCTCACGTCCGTTCGTCACAGAAAGCCAAGGGCCGGATTTGAACCGAGATCAGACGTGCTCGCTTCGTTGCGCGCGACTGATGTGGTTCAAAACCTCGTTTTGCATCTACTCCTCACGTCCGTTCGTCGCAAGAAGCCAAGGGCCGGATTTGAACCGGCGATGGGCGGCTCTGCAGGCCGCTGCGTTCGGCCGGACTCTGCCACCTTGGCGCATCAGTACCTCTGTCGGGCATCGATTTATGGGTTCTGGTCCGCGTCGATCTACCCGACCGAACCACCTCGTCGGGAACGAGCTCATCGAGCGGGGGCAGCATGACCACTCACCCCGAGCGAACCAGGGCCCGCCAGCAGCGAGCCCGAAATGCAAAAAGCCCCACACAGCAGGTGCTGTGTGAGGCTGAATATGAGTGGAGGCGGCGAATCGGGGGTCCCAGCGGGTCTCCCACGCCAGTACTTGCCGATACGCAGGTGGGCTTAACTTCCGTGTTCGGAATGGGTACGGGTGTTGCCCCACCGCTCTGGCCGCCTTAACGCCGACTCGTGGAATCGAACCACGACCTACCTCCGAGATCGGTGGCAAAACCGTGTATACGTGTAGTCCAGTTCGCGCCTGGACCCGAACTCCGGGTCCGATCCATGCGAATTATGAATGGTGGCTCGACCGATTAGTGCTCGCGGGCTCAACACCTCGTTGCCTCGGTGCGTACACCCCGAGTCTATCGAACTCGTCTTCTACGAGTGGTCTCGGTGGCTCCTCTTTTCCAGGTGGGTTTCGAGCTTAGATGCGTTCAGCTCTTACCCCGTGGTGCGTGGCTGCCCGGCACGTGCTCTCTCGAACAACCGGTACACCAGTGGCACCCATTCGTAGTTCCTCTCGTACTATACGAACGTTCCCGTCAGGAACCGTAACACCCCCAATAGATAGCAACCGACCTGTCTCACGACGGTCTAAACCCAGCTCACGACCTCCTTTAATAGGCGAACAACCTCACCCTTGCCCGCTTCTGCACGGGCAGGATGGAGGGAACCGACATCGAGGTAGCAAGCCACTCGGTCGATATGTGCTCTTGCGAGTGACGACTCTGTTATCCCTAAGGTAGCTTTTCTGTCAGCAATTGCCCGCATCAAGCAGGCTAATTGGTTCGCTAGACCACGCTTTCGCGTCAGCGTCCGTCGTTGTGCCGGACACTGTCAGGCTTCCGTATGCTCTTGCGCTCTGTCTCGGGTCTCCGACCCGAGTGAGGAAACCTTGGGGCGCGCTCGATATCTTTTCAAGCGCGTACCGCCCCAGTCAAACTGCCCGGCTACCGGTGTCCTCCGCCAGGAGTGAGAGTCGCAGTCACTACCGGGTAGTATTTCAATGATGCCTGGGTGGCCCGCTAGCGCGGGTACCTCTGTAATGGCTCCTACCTATGCTGCACAGTAGCGACCACGTCTCAGCGACAGCCTGCAGTAAAGCTCTATAGGGTCTTCGCTTCCCCTTGGGGGTCTCCAGACTCCGCACTGGAACGTACAGTTCACCGGGCCCAACGTTGGGACAGTGGCGCTCTCGTTGATCCATTCATGCAAGCCGCTACTGAAGCGGCAAGGTACTACGCTACCTTAAGAGGGTCATAGTTACCCCCGCCGTTAACAGGTCCTTCGTCCCCTTGTACGGGGTGTTCAGATACCTGCACTGGGCAGGATTCAGTGACCGTACGAGTCCTTGCGGATTTGCGGTCACCTATGTTGTTACTAGACAGTCGGAGCGCCCGAGTCACTGCGACCTGCCCCATTGCGGGGCAGGCATCCCTTATTGCGAACGTACGGGACTAACTTGCCGAATTCCCTAACGTCGGTTGATCCCGACAGGCCTTGGCTTTCGCCGCCACGAGTACCTGTGTCGGATCTCGGTACGGACAGTGTGCTCGTCTTTTCACGGGCTCTAGGTTGACTCAACTTGCGCTGTCCTGCCGTTCGTTCGCTTCGTGCCATTACGGCTTCCACGAACTTTGACAGTTCGACCGGGCGAAAGCCCGGCTTGAGCGACCCCAAAGCGTCGACTTTTGATGCACACCGGCACAGAAATATTAATCTGTTTCCCTTTCGACTCACTCGAGTTGCGGTGAGACTTAGGACCGGCTAACCCTCAGCTGATTAGCATTGCTGAGGAACCCTTACTCGTTCGGCCGTCGGGGTTCTAACCCGACTAACGCTGCTACTATGACCAGGATTTTCGTTACCGCACGGTCCACACGAGATCTCTCCCGTGCTTCCGCCCGAACGGAATGCCAACCTACAGGATCACCACTATGGGTGGTGCCGCCAGGTCTCGGTGGTGGACTTGAGCCCCGATCATTTTCGGCGCCGCAAACCTCGGCCGGTAAGCTATTACGCTTTTCTTAGAGGGTAGCTGCTTCTAAGCTCACCTCCCGGCTGTCTAGGGCTTGCGACCACCTTCGATCGCACTTAGTCCACACTTGGGGACCTTAACCCAGCTCTGGGTTGTCTCCCTCACGGTACACAGGCTTACCCCGCATACCGGACTCCCTGCGTCAACGGCGTTCGTAGGTTCGGAGTTGGACAGGGTGGCGAACTCCTCTCGGAGGCCGGTCACCCAATCCGTGGCTCTACCCCACGAACTACCTCAGCAGAGGTCATGCTTCGACATGTTTCGGTTGGAACCAGCTGTTTCCGGACTCGATGGGCCTTTCACCCCTAGACATAGGTCACGCGAGGGTGTTGTAGGACACCAACGCTAACAGGCCTCCACGTGCCTTTCGGCACGCTTCACCTTGCCCACGCCTAGATCGTCCGGTTTCGGGTCGTGCCCGTCTGACTCCCCGCGCTTGAACACGGTGGCCCTCACGCAAAGCGCTGCGGCCGTATCGGTTTCCCTACGCCTTCCCCGATGATCGGGTTAGACTCGTCAAACAGGCACACTCCCTGGTTCGTTTTTCAAAACGTACGACGGAACACCGGCTTCCTGACCGACCTACTGGAGACTCGCGTCTCGGTCGTTTGGGTCAGGACCTTTCGTGCCCCGTCGCTCTATCGCCAACTGATTTCACGCCCTATTGCACCTCCCTTTGTGGGGTGCTTTTCAGCGTTCGCTCACGCTACTTGTTCGCTATCGGTCTCGAGGAGTGTTTAGTCTTCGCGGTCGATGCCCGCGATCTTCACGAGGGATATCCAACCCCCGATACTCTGGAGCTGACGCACAACGTACTACACTACAGTACGGGACTGTCACCCTGTTTCGTACTCCATTCCAGGAGATTTCTTGTAGTAGGTCCGATGCTGAAAGTCAGTCCGAACACCACATTGCCCGAAGGCTTCGGTTTGGACTGTGTCGGGTTCACTCGCCGTTACTAACGACATCGCGACTTGCTTTCTCTTCCTGTCGATACTGAGATGTTTCAGTTCTCGACGTTCCCTATTGCGCAAAGCAATTGCAAAGAGGATTCCTATTCGGAGATCCCAAGTTCTTCCCCTCCGTGCGGGTCCCTTGGGCTTATCGCAGCTTGGCACGTCCGTCATCGGCTCTCGAGCCGAGCGATCCACCAGCTGGCACAGTAGCCACGTTCGTCGGATCGGAAATCACGCTGTCCGAAGACAGCGATCAGTAACCCGGAGAACGGGTCCAGTGGACGCCTGGACTACACGTACACACGGTCTCATCTGCAAACGCCTGTGACTGCAGGCGTGCATTAACCCTTCCCACTCACGCTTGCGCGGAGTGGTGCATCGGTTCTTCGGATTCGATCATCGGGCCGTCCCCCACTTAAGGGGCACGATCCGCGATCGTCCGAGTCATGGACCCACTGGGATTCGAACCCAGGGCATCCTCCTTGCAAAGGAGGCACTCTCCCACTGAGCTATGGGCCCACCCCTCGATCACGAGGGGCTCTAGCCTCGACAGTTCTAAGGTGCCCGATCGGCCGAGAACGGCGATCGCGCGAAAGCGGACCAAGTGGGCTGGGGCGTCGCCCCAGTCCCGGTCTGTGGAGGTGATCCAGCCGCAGATTCCCCTACGGCTACCTTGTTACGACTTAAGCCCCCTTGCGAAGCCCAGATTCGACTGCCATACCGGCAGCCTCATCCGGACCTCACTCGGGTGCTTTGACGGGCGGTGTGTGCAAGGAGCAGGGACGTATTCACCGCGCTCTTCTGAAGCGCGATTACTACCGAATCCAGCTTCATGCGGACGAGTTTCAGTCCGCAATCCGAACTACGATCGAGTTTCGGAGATTAGCGCCCCCTCTCGGGGTGGCATCCCACTGTCTCGACCATTGTAGCCCGCGTGTCGCCCAGCACATTCGGGGCATACTGACCTACCGTTGCCCGTTCCTTCCTCCAGTTTGGCACTGGCAGTCCGCCTAATGTACCCAACCACCTCAAGGGTGTTGCTGGCAATTAGGCGTGCGGGTCTCGCTCGTTGCCTGACTTAACAGGACGCCTCACGGTACGAGCTGACGGCGGCCATGCACCTCCTCTCAGTAGCTCTAGTAAGCTCATCACACTGACCGTCACAGCTACTGTCGATGCTGGTGAGATGTCCGGCGTTGAGTCCAATTAAACCGCAGGCTCCTCCGGTTGTAGTGCTCCCCCGCCAATTCCTTTAAGTTTCATCCTTGCAGACGTACTTCCCAGGCGGTCTGCTTCACGGCTTCCCTACGGCACAGCACAGGCTCGTAGCCTGTGCCACACCTAGCAGACATCGTTTACAGCTTGGACTACCCGGGTATCTAATCCGGTTCGTGACCCAAGCTTTCGTCCCTCACCGTCGGATCCGTCTTTCCAGAGCGCTTTCGCCACCGGTGGTCCGTCCAGGATTACAGGATTTCACTCCTACCCCAGACGTACCCTCTGGATCTTCCGGTCCCAAGCCGAACAGTTTCCACCGGACGCCCGCACGTTAGGCGTGCGGATTTCCCGATGGACTTGCCCAGCCGGCTACGGACGCTTTAGGCCCAATAATAGCGGTCATCACTCGTGCTGCCGGTATTACCGCGGCGGCTGGCACCGGTCTTGCCCAGCACTTATTCTACCACCTCCTTACGGTGGTGAAAAGCGAGGACTGTATGCCCTCGCACTTGGAGTCCCCCTATCGCACTCGCGTGCAGTGTAAAGGTTTCGCGCCTGCTGCGCCCCGTAGGGCCCGGAATCTTGTCTCAGATTCCGTCTCCGGGCTCTTGCTTTCACAACCCGTACCGATTATCGGCACGGTGGGCCGTTACCCCACCGTCTACCTAATCGGCCGCAGCCACATCCTGTCGCGCCTGAACGTTTCGGGCTCGCGCCAACTCCAGGCAGCGAGCCGTATCCGGGATTAGCCTCAGTTTCCCGAGGGTGTCCCGATCGACAGGGTAGTTTGGCCACGTGTTACTGAGCTATCTGCCACGAGTCTGAACTCGTGCGACTAGCATGGCTAAATCGGACTCCAATAGCAATGACCTCCGGCAGGATCAACCGGAATGCTATTCCCCGACAAAACTGTCGGGGTCTGGCGGTGAATGGTATCGCACACTCACACATTGCGTGGTCCGTTCGGCGACCAGATCGGAACCGACCGATCGAGCGTCACCGAACTGTCGAGGCTAACATCAGATCCCATCTTAACGGCGGACCGCAGGGGTGGAATCCTCATCTCCTTCGGACGTATTCGTAATCCGTGAGAGGTACTTAACCCCTTCGGACCCGAGCCGTCCAATCACCGGCACATCCAACGCGCCGGCGATCATCCGTTTGCATTCCATCCGAGCCCTCTCGAACACTTAAGGGCAACGGATCGAGGCGCGCCGGATTTCGCAGCCGGCGACGCCATCGTGGATCCGATCCTTGACCCCGGTTGCATATAAGGGGATCGATGCCCGGTCGCCGTGACCGGGTCGGACTCCGTTACCGAGCGACGGCCGAGCCGTCGATCGAGGGCGGATGGTTCCTGCCTCCGTGCCGGAACGCGGCCGGAGGGAGTGGCGCGGTGCGCCACGTCCTTCGCATTCATTTGGAAGCCCGGGTGCCTATATAAGGCCGTCGAACGAATCGCGCTCCGGGTCCCGCTACCGTGGTACGGTTGGACACGAAACCCGAGTCATTCAGCAGTATATGAATGTGGGTGTGCATGACGACTATGGATGCCGAACCGGGTTCAACGGCGAGGCGATCGAGAGGGGCTCCACTGAGAGGCCAGCTGGTCGGGTTGCAATTGTAGCGGACAGTGGCCGGTAGTCGAAGAGAGTGTGTCGGAGAACGCATATCGCGCGGGCGGAGGTCGATCGGTCATCCCTCCCTCGCAGGTACGGTCTGATCGGATGATACCCGCGCGTGTACAACGGGGGCGCACGTGCGTAAGGCCCCTTCGTTATGCGAGATGGTTCGGTGTGGTCCAGGAGGAAAGACTCACACGGAGTCCGTGAGATCGACCCGACGAGAGGGATCCCCAGATATCACGGGTGACAGGCCGAGCGAACGTATCCAGCGGGCAGTAACCGACGCGACTATGGGCAGGGGGTGAGTAGCATGGGGCGAATGGTCCGGAACCCGTTCGGGTCCGAGGATGGCCCCTCGACCGCGGACATCTGTGCCGCTCTCGACGATCCGGACTGTCGGGAGATCATTACCGCGTTAGACGAGCCGCTGACCGCGTCGGAGATACAGACGCGCTGTGAGATCCCCCAGTCGACACTCTATCGGAAGCTGGAGCAGTTGACTGACGCCACGTTGTTGGAGGAGACGACGGAGATACGACGAGACGGCCACCACGCGAGTAAGTACATCGTCGCGTTCGACGAGGTCAGGATCAGTCTCGGACCGGACCACGAGCTCGAGGTCGCCCTCGACCGTCCCGCCCGGACGGCGGACGAGCGCCTCGCCGATCTGTGGTCGGAAGTCAGGAGAGAAACATGAGTCTATACACAGCTACCATGGAGGTAACGATCGCCCTCGCCGTCGTGAAGACGCTGGTCCTCATCGTCGGCGGCCTCGTCACCTTCTTCGCGTTGAAGGCGTATCGGCGAACGAGACAGCGTGCACTCGGCCTCCTGGCTGGCGGCTTCGGCCTGGTCACGCTAGGGCTGGCCTTCGCCGGGTTGTTGCACGAAATCCTCAACGTGAGTCTCGAACTCGGTGTGCTCGCCGAGAGTGTCCTCGTTCTGGCCGGATTCACCGTCATCGCGTACTCGCTGTACGTGCAGTGAGCGTACGGTTGGTGGATAAAACAGATATCGGCCGCAGATCGTCGGACCGGCGACATCAATCTCGAGTTCTCGGGAACGCAAAACCAAGTCGTTAGTGGAGATCCTAGTTCCACCCCGTCAGCGCCGAAGGGTGACCCAGGCCGATTTGTTCGCCCGGCGCCATTTTACCACGATAACGATCAGCACAGCCAGCCGTTGCGAGCGTTCAGTACGTCACTATACCGTCGATTAGAACCACCTGCATCGGCGCGGGTAGGAAATTAACGGTTCCAAGGCCGATTGCTACCAATATTTGGCGAGGAGAGTAGTTACGGAAGCTCACCCGTGGATACACGTGTGTATAGAACGGTCGCTATGATGAGGAAAAGTACACCCAGGATTCCGCCAGACGCTAGATTAAGCAGCTCCCCCGTGGAGGCACCGAAGTACAGGACTGGTGTTACAAATACGAGTGACAGGATCGCAATCATGCCGGCGAATCCGAGGATTCCACCCTCTCGCACCCAGGTTCCGAATCGCGAGTTGTCAAGAGGACCGAGAAAGAGAATCGCTGAAATAGTACCGGCCATGAACCACGGCCAGACGATTCCGGACTGTAGTACCAGAGGCCCAAAACCGAGAAGCATGAGGGCATAAATAAATACTGTTATCGGATCAGGGAATTCGCGCAGGAAAAATGCTGGGAACATACTATAGTTATATTGACTCAATCCTTTGTTTAGATGATTTATTATGTGATTGGATCCCTACGCTTTATCCCATTCCACGGCAGCGACAATGGGGACCGTCAAAATCCTCTTCGCAGTCTTCTTGTTCTAAGTTTATACACATATGGCATCTATGAGCATACTGTCGACCGGGTAAATCATCAAAGTCACGGCATTCAACCCCTGATGAGCCCTCAGCACACGAAGGCAAAGATGCTCCCGAGGCCGATACAGAAGCGAAGCACCCCCAACATGCCACAGGGTTGAGCATGGTACACGCCCCGCAAGAAGTGAACATGCTTGAGAAGCCAACGCTCAGAGCTACCAAACATGAAAGCGGGATATTGTTTTGGGTGTGCATCTTACAATCACAAGATGATTCAGCCTCTCCACTATTAGCTGAAGAGGGGGAAGAGGGAGAATTGAATTCTTGCGGGTCGACATTGCGAACACCCGTGTCGATTTTTCCATCATTTACCTTGTATATCTTGAGAGAGTTTGCGTCTAAGGCGCCAAATTCGTGGTCAGGATATTCTACAGACTTATTGTTCCGTGGAAGATTTATTTCTGCCTTATAGGCAACAGACGTTGTCAAATTGTTGTTCCACTGTTCAGAAGTCCAAACGAGTGCCCCTTGATCGGCACCTTCACGTGGTTCGGCCGGTAAAACTACAAGTCTCATATCGCTGATTCCCGTGAAATCCAAACTGGGGTCCTCCGGCGGATCGGTAAACGGTACATGAAGAAGAATTGCGTCAGATGACCTGACCCTCCACCCATTTTCTTGGAATTCATTTGTGAGCATTTCGAAATCAGGATCAGATAATGCCTTTCGTAGTGTTTTACGCCCTTCAGACCCGGTTAATGGCCAGGGCTGGGTGTATTTGTCCTCTGGGTTATTTTTACCAGCGACATTACCCCCAACAGCGGTACCCGTTCCAGAGGCCGCTATTGCCTTTAGCACATTTCGTCTGTTCACGTTCTCTGAACTCACAGTTTCTCTACCACTAAATAGCCATTATTGTGCAAATACATAATACTTACTATTTGAAGCTAATATCTTGTATTATTATATAAAGAGACGTGTAGATTTATTGTATGTTATTAGACCTTCTTTGGTTTTGGTTGGATATATCGTGTTTCCAAGGACGATGGGTGGAAGATAGCCAACCGGATCCTACATTAGGGGTCCTAGCCGTGAACATCGATTATGGGCAACTGCCGCGTGTACTCGTGGTTGGGAGAACCGTCTGGTTGGTCATCACCGCCGCCGCTTGCGGCGGTGGGGGTAGCGGGTTCCTCGTCGCCGAACCCGAGGCAGTAGGAAGGCTACCAGCGCGTTAGTGCAGATCGTCTTGAAGAGCATACGTCGATCGAGCGTAGCCGGTGATTTCCCAAACAGGCCCGGTTTGAAGCCTGTGGTATCAAGGGGTGTAGCGAATTCCCCCGGCGAGAGCAGCAACCGAGCTGGTGAATGTATTCGCCTGCTCCGGCAGCCATCTGGAGTAGTAGGTCAGTCACAAAATGCCGCAGCAGGCGCCGCTAGACGCGAGGAGTCTAACCTCCGCGCGGGCGGAGTCCGTGCAGGCGAATCGTGGCAGGAACGGGTATTCCGGGGTAGCAGGCACCAATGACGTCGGCTAATATCTGTGGTAAAAGATGCGTTCCCTACCGGTTCAGCGTGTGGATCGCCTGGTCGAGCGCGTTCGCGGCGGCCTCCATCACGGACTCGGAGAGCGTCGGGTGTGCGTGGATCGTACCCGAGACGTCTTCGAGCGTCGCGCCGAGTTCGACCGCGAGGCCGAGTTCGCCGAGCAACTCTGAGGCTTCGGGCCCGACGACGGACGCACCGAGCAAGAATCCACTCTCTTCGTCGGCGACGACTTTCACGAAGCCGTCCGCGTGGCCGGTCGTCAGCGCGCGTCCGCTGGCACGGAACGGGAACTTCCCGACGAGCGGTTCGAAGCCAGCGTCGGTGACCTCGTCCTCGGTCATCCCGACGGTCGCGATCTCCGGGTCGGTGAAGACGACGGCGGGCATCGCCTGGTAGTCGATCGCTGCGGGTTCGCCGGCGATGACTTCTGCGACGGTCTCGCCCTCGTACATGCCCTTGTGGGCGAGCATCGGCTCGCCCGCGACGTCGCCGACCGCGTGGATGTGGTCGACGTTCGTCCGCCCGCGGTCGTCCGTGGGGATGAAGCCACGATCGTCGGTCTCGACGCCGGCCGCCTCGATGTCCAGCGTGTCGGAGACCGGTTGCCGGCCGACCGCGACGAGGACCTTCTCCGTATCGAGTTCGATCGGGTCGGCTTCGACCGCTTCGGCACCACCGTCGCTAGCGACGGCGTCCGCGGGTTCGGCGACGACGCGGATCCCGTCGCCCAGATCCTGCCACTCGGCGGCGCTGTAGCCGAAGTGGAAGTCGATGCCGAGTTCCTCGGCACGCTGGGCCACCGGTCGGGTGAGGTCGTCGGGGTACGCCGGGAGCATCTCGTCTAGCATCTCGACGATGGTGACGTCGGTGCCGAGCTTCGCGTAGACGCCGGCGAGTTCCATCCCGATGTAGCCGGCACCGACGATGACCAGCGATTCCGGGACCGATTCGAGTGACAGGGCGTCCTTCGAACTGAGGACGGGTTCGTCGGCGAAGTCGAAGCCGGGGATCTGGATCGGGCGCGACCCCGTGGCGACGATCGCGTGCTCGAAGTCGACGGATTCCGAGCCCTGGCCCTCCCCGCCGTGGGAGACACGAACCGAGTTCTCGTCGGCGAACTTCGCCGTTCCCTCCATCAGGGAGACGCCGTTTGCCTTGCAGAGTTTCTCGACACCGCTCGTGAGCTGGTCGACCACGCCGTCCTTCCAGTCGACCATGCCGGCCATGTCGACCGCCGGGTCGGCGTGGATCCCCATCTCCTCGGCGTGACGGGCCTCGTGGGCCACGTCGGTCGCCGTAATCAGCGCCTTCGACGGGATGCAGCCGTGGTTCAGGCAGGTCCCGCCGTAGGCGTCCTTCTCGACGAGCGTTACGTCGAGGTCGAGTTGTCCGGCGCGAATCGCAGCCGCGTAGCCCGCCGGTCCGCCGCCGATCACGAGCACGTCCGTTCCAGTAGTTACGTCTCCGACGACCATTGCTACGTAGACAAATCCAGTCGAGATATAAAAACGGGCAGGTATCGCGCCTGTGTTACTCGAAACGGGTTGTAGATTTAGTGCCCATCCGTCCATCGAAAGGCCATATTTACCGCCAGAACCACACAGATGGCGGCAATCAGCGTGTGGATTCGCGACACGTGAGTGGCCCACGCACTCGCCAACGACGACCAGTGAAACGAGAGACTGGACCCTCGCCAGCGCACAGCCGAGAAATTCGATTCGCAGCCCTGCTATCAGTTGACCCGAGAAACCTCGTAGCCCGCGGCTTCGATCGCCTCGATGATCGTCCGGGCGTGCTCTGACCCGCTGGTGACGACCTGGAAGACGAGGTACGCCTCGCCGACCTGGAGGTCGCCGACGGCGCGATCGTGCCTGACGGTCCGGATGTTCGCGCCCCGGTCCGAGATGAGTCCCGAAACGGCCTCCATCTTGCCCGGCTGGTCCTCGATGCGCACGCGAAGACGGAGCAACTGGTCCCGGTCCGTCAGCGCGTGGTCGAGGACCGTCTGGAGCATCGAGATGTCGATGTTCCCGCCGCCGAGCACCGGGACGACCGTCTCGTCCGCCACGTCGAGGTCGTCGGAGAGCAGTGCCGCGACCGACGCCGCGCCGGCGCCTTCGACGAGTTGCTTGGCCCGTTCGAGCAACAGAAGCGTTGCGCTGGCGATCTCGTCGTCGGAGACGGTGACGACCTCGTCGACGTGTTCCTGAATGAGGCCGAACGTCAGCTCGGAGATGCCGCCGGTCGCGATGCCGTCCGCGATGGTCTTCGCGTCGTCGATCGACTGGGGGATCCCCTTGTCGAGACTGTCGGGGACCGTCGCGGCCGCCTCGGCCTGCACGCCAACGACCCGGATTTCGGGATCTAGCTCTGCGAGTGCGGCGCTGATCCCGCCGATGAGCCCGCCGCCCCCGATCGGGACGATAACCGTGTCGACCTCGGGCAGGGCCTCGTAGATCTCCAGCCCGAGCGTGCCCTGCCCGGCGACGATCGCCGGGTCGTCGTAGGCGTGGACGAACTCGACGTCGTCGCCGTCCGTGAGGGTCTGGGCGTGGGCCATCGCCGCCTGGAAGTCCGTCCCCTCGAGTTCGACGTCGCCGCCGTAACTGCGCGTCGCGTCGACCTTCGCCTGCGGGGCGTGTCGCGGCATCACGATCGTCGAGTCGATATCGTTCTTCGTCGCCGCGATGGCGACACCCTGGGCGTGGTTGCCCGCACTCGCCGCGACGACACGCGAGACGTCACCGCGTTCGGCCAGCTGGACCAGCTTGTTGTACGCACCCCGCGTCTTGAACGAGCCCGTCCGCTGGAGGTGCTCCATCTTCATGTGGACCGTCGCGTCTGCCATGGCCGACAGCGAGCGGTTCAGTTCGAGCGGAGTCTCTCTGACCACCGACTCGTCGTCGAACCGCTCGCGGGCCTGCCGTACGTCAGCTAACCCAACGTCTCCCATACCGGCGGGCTTCGCGGGCGGGGATGAACCCTTCTTCGGTTTCGACGTTTCGTAAACGGACCTGAATCTGGATAGGTGCGAAGCGGAAAAGAGAGGCTCGTCCCTCGGCACACACCGAACAAGAACGACGAAAAACCAGACGAGATGAGTTACCGCGTTACTCCAGCAGCAGCCGCTCCGGCTCTTCGAGGTACTTCATGACCTCGTTGGTGAACTGGGCGCCGACGGCGCCGTCGATGAGGCGGTGGTCGAACGACAGCGAGAGAGTCATGACCGAGCGTGGCTCGATCGACTCCTCGCCGTTCTCGTCGGTGACGACGCGGGGCTTGCGCTTGATCTCGCCGACGGCCAGGATGCCCGATTCGGGGTAGTTCAGGATCGGCGTGGCGTACTCGCCGCCGATGCCGCCGATGTTCGTGATGGTGAACGTCGACCCCTGCAGTTCGTCGGGCGAGATGGTGCGCTCGCGAGCCTTCTGGACCAGTTCGTTCATCTCCGAGGAGAGTTGGAGCATACCCTTGTGGTCCGCGTCGTCGACGACCGGCACCATCAGGCCGACGTCGGTCGCCGCCGCGACACCGATGTTGTGGTAGTTGCGGTAGACGACCTCTTCGTTGTCCTCGTCGATCACCGCGTTCATCTCGGGGTACTCCTCCAGCGCCGCGACGACGGCCTTCATGATGAACGGCATGAAGGTCAGGCGAATACCCTGCTCCTCGGCGATCGGCTTCAGTCGCTCGCGGGTCTCGACGAGCTTCGTCACGTCGACCTCGTCGTGGTGGGTGACGTGGGGCGCGGAGAACTTCGACTCGACCATCGCGTCGGCGATGGTCTTGCGAACGCCTTTGAACGGCTCACGCCGCTCTCGCGGACCGGTCTCGCCGGTCGCGACGGCCGCGGCGTCTGCCTCCTGGGCCTGGCGCTGGGCCTGGGCGTACTCCGTCACCGCTTCGGGCGTGACGAACGCCTCGCCGTCGCGCTCCTCGTCGGTCGGGACGGTGTTCAGGTCGACGCCCTCCTCCTCGGCGAGTTTGCGCGTCGCGGGTGCTGCCAGCGTCCGCTCGCGATCGGCCGATTCGACCTGTGCCGTCGCGCCGCCGCGCGTGGCGGCCGACTGGGTCGATTCCGGCGCGGTCGACGCGTCGGCACCCGTCTCCGTGGGCTGCTCGTCACCAGTACCGGCCGGTGCCGATTCGTCGCTCTCCGCTGCCGCACGGACGTCGCCCTCGGTCAGTCGCCCGCTCGGGCCGGTGCCCTCGACCGTCTCGATGTCGACGCCCAGTTCGCGAGCGAGCCGTCGGACCGACGGCGGTGCGAAGACGCGCCCGGACGGCGTGTCGGTCTCGCCCGATTCGTCGGCCTCGCCACCCGCTTCGGACTCGGTGCTGGGGGTCGCGTCAGCATCGTCGGCCGCGTCCGCACCACCCTGCTCCGCGGAGGCGGTATCGGCGCCCTGTTCCGTTACGTCCTGATCGTCCTCGCCCTCGACGTTGTACGTGATGAAGAGGTCGCCGACGGGGACGACGTCGCCTTCCGCCCAGTGGAGTTCGCGGACGGTGCCGTTCGTCGGTGAGGGGACCTCGACGAGGGCCTTGTCGGTCTCGACTTCCGCGACCGGCTGGTCCTCGCTGACCGTGTCGCCGGGTTCGACGAGCCAGGAGACGAGTTCGCCTTCGGCGACGCCTTCGCCGACGTCGGGGAGGGTGAATTCCATCGTCATGGTTAGAACTCCACCGCGTTACGGATACCGTCGACGATTCGTTCCGCTTCCGGCAGGTAGTAGTCCTCCAGCGCGTACAGTGGGAACGGCGTGTCGAACCCGGTGATGCGCTCGACCGGCGCCTCCTGATAGAGCAACGCCTCCTCCTGGAGCGTCGCCGTGATCTCGCCGGCGAGGCCACCCGTCTTGGGCGCCTCGTGGACGACCGCGGCGCGGCCGGTCTTCTTGAAGGACTCGACGATCGTCTCCTCGTCGAGCGGCGAGAGCGTCCGGAGGTCGACGACCTCGACGTCGATGTCGCCGGCGAGTTCGTCGGCCGCCTCCATCGTCGGCCGCGTCATCGCCCCCCAGGTGAACACCGAGATGTCCGCCCCCTCGCGGCGGACGGCGGCCTCGCCGAGGGGAATCTCGTAGGACTCCGTGGGAACGTCCTCGCGGAACGCCCGGTAGATCAGCTTCGGTTCGAGGAACATTACGGGATCCTGACTGCGGATCGCGCTCGTCAGCAGCCCCTTCGTGTCGTACGGCGTCGATGGGACGACGACCTTGAGACCGGGCTGGTGGGCGAAGAAGGCCTCCGAGGACTCGGAGTGGTGCTCCGGCGCACGGATGCCGCCGCCGTAGGGTGCGCGGACGACGAGTGGACATTCGAATCGCCCGCGCGAACGCGTCCGCAAGCGCGCGGCGTGGGAAACGATCTGGTCGAACGCCGGGTAGATGAAGCCGAGGAACTGCATCTCGGCGACCGGGCGCATGCCGTAGGCGGCCATGCCGACGGCCGTCCCGACGATTCCCGACTCCGCGAGCGGCGTGTCGATGACGCGGTCCCCGCCGAACTGTTCGTAGAGGCCGTCTGTGGCGCGGAAGACGCCACCGTTCTCCCCGACGTCCTCGCCCATGACGAGCACGTCGTCGTCGCGAGCCATCTCCGTCTCGAGGCCGTCCTGGACCGCCTGAACGAGCGTGAGGCTCTCGGTTTCTGCGTCGTCGGCCGGTTGGTGTGTTTGTTGAGCCGTCATTGTCAGTCCTCCAGAAGCGCCTCGTCACCGTGGCGTTCACGAAGCGTTTCGAGCCACTCGAGCTGTTCTTGCAGTCGTTTCGGCATGCCGTCGTAGACGTGGGCGAAGATCTCTTCGGGCTCGGCGTCCGCGAACTCCTCGGCCGCCGAGATCGCGTCGGCGACCTCGTCCTCGATACGCGATTCGATGGTATCGACGCGCTCGTCGTCTAACATGCCGTAGTTACGCAGGAACGTCTCCATGCGCGGAATCGGATCCTTCGCCTTCCAGCGCTCGACTTCCTCCTCGTCGCGATAGACCGAGGGGTCGTCGGCGGTGGTGTGAGCGCCGAAGCGGTACTGGACCGCCTCGATCAGCGTCGGGCGGAGTTCGTCCTCGCCCGGGTTCTTGGCCTTCGCGACGGCGTCGCGGGTCACCTGGTAGACGGCCAGTGGGTCCATGCCGTCGACCTGGACGCCCTCGAAGCCGTAGGCCGTCGCCTTCTGGGCGATGGTCTCGCTCGCAGTCTGGCGCTCCCGGGGCACCGAGATCGCCCACTGGTTGTTGTTACAGAAGAACACCGACGGCGCGTCGAAGACGCCGGCGAAGTTCAGCCCTTCGTGGAAGTCGCCTTCCGAGGTGGCGCCGTCACCGAAGTAACAGAGGAACGCTTTCTCCTCGCCCTTGAGCCGGGAGGCCCATGCGGCCCCCGCGGCGTGGGGGATCTGCGTCGCGATGGGCACCGCGACCGTGAACATGTTGACGTCCTCCGGGATGTAGTTCCCGTGCTCGTGGCCCATCCAGTACAGCAGGGTGCGCTTCAGCGAGAGGCCGCGGACGAGGCCAGCCCCGTGCTCGCGGTAGCTCGGGAAGAGCCAGTCGTCCTCCGATAGCGCCGTCGCGCTGCCGATCTGGGCGGCCTCCTGGCCGGACAGCGGCGGATAGGTTCCCATCCGCCCCTGGCGCTGGAGGCTGACCGCGCGCTGGTCGAAGTGGCGGACCAGTCGCATCTGTTCGTACATCCGGACGAGGGCGTCCTCGTCCAGATCCGGTACCGTCGCGCCCTCACGGACTCGACCGTCTTCGTCGAGAATCTGGACGCGTTCGTCTGGTTCACGCTGTAACGTACTCACGGGTAGACCCACCTTCGCATATCCGTCCGATTGGACCGCGCCCGGTATAGAATTTTCGTAAATAGTTTACTAACAGCGGAATTATTGCGACAGCGTCCCACAGGACGGCGGCGATGTAGTATTGCACTGGACGTTTGTATTCTTATCTCGTGTGGTGAGCGTATGCGGCCATTTCTGCAAGATTTTTCGGGAGGAACTGGACGTGCGTGGATAGCCGTTCACTGGTGACGGAGACCACACCGCATTCGGCTCGTGGTCGAACGGGTGTGTCGAGTGCACCGGCACACAGTCACGCGTCCAACAACTAATCGGAGAAGCGTCCCTCACTCGCGTGCCTCGGCAGGGTGGCGGTGGGCACTCGGTCGCCGTCAGCATCAGTCGACAGTGGGTGCTCAGTCACCCTAGTGTACTCAGTCGCCTCCGGCCGGTGACGGTTGCCCGCTCGCCCGAGCGTCGGCGCGAGCCTGCTCGACCGTCTTTCCCTCCCGGAGGACGGCGTCGACGAAGAGTTCGCCGGCCTTGTACGACGAGCGGACCATCGGGCCGCTGGCGCAGTAGAGGAAGTCGAGTTCGTCCTCGGCGACGCGGCGCCAGGTCTCGTACTTGTCGGGATGATCGTACCGTTTCACGTCCAGGTGATTCCGCGAGGGCTGGAGGTACTGGCCCAGCGTGACGATGTCGACGCCGCGCTCGCGACAATCCGCCAGCGTCTGGTAGACCTCGTGGTCGTACTCGCCGTGGCCGAGCATGATGGAGGTCTTCGTGTAGATGTCCGACTCGCGGTCGACCTGTTCCAGAACGCCCAGGCTCTGCTCGTAGCCGGCGCGGCGATCCCGCACCGGGAACTGCAGGCGCTCGACGGTCTCGACGTTGTGGGCGATGACGTCCGGATCCGCGTCGATGATCTTCCGGACGAGACGCTCCTCGCCCTGGAAGTCGGGAATCAACACCTCGACGAGGATGCCGGGGTGGCGCCGCTTGATCTCGCGGATCGTCTCGGCGAAGTGGCCGGCGCCCTGATCCGGGAGGTCGTCGCGGTCGACGGAGGTGAGGACGACGTAGTCGAGTCCGATCTCGGCGATCGCGTCCGCGACGTTTTCGGGTTCGTCTGGATCGAGCGGGTCCATCCCGCCCGTCTGGACGTCACAGAAGTTGCAGGCGCGCGAGCACTTCTCGCCCATCAGCATGAACGTGGCCGTCCCGCCGTCGCCGGAGCCCGTGCCGGCGCCGCCGGACCAGCACTCACCAAGGTTCGGGCAGTTGGCCTCCTCGCAGACGGTGTGGAGATCGTGCTCGCGGAGCGTCTCGCGGATCCCCGCGAACTCCCGTCCCGACGGCGGTTGCATCTTCAGCCAGTCGGGCTTCCGGGCACTGCTCATACGGAGAGCGTCGGGGGCGATGGTGAAAAAGCGTGGTGATCCGACGCGACGCGGAGCAGGCCCACACCGTCGCCCGCCAGCGCGACAACCGCCCGAGGGACGACCGATCGGCTGGATCGACGTCGCCGAACAGGATTCTGTCAACGGACTGTAGATGAAAACATTTATCGTTGGTAGCGGCAATTTCCGGATCGAGCATGCTCGACGTCGATCGCGAGGCGATCACGGACGGTCCGATCACGCGGACGTTGCTCGTCCTCGCGGCCCCGCTACTCGTCCAGAACCTCGTGCAAGTCGGCCAGCAGCTGATCGATACGCTCTTTCTTGGCCGCCACAGCGTGGAGGCCGTCGCCGCCGTCGGGCTCAACTTCCCCGTCGTGACGCTGATCAGCGTGATGACCATCGGCGTGATGGTCGGGACGCAAGTCCTGGTCTCCCAGCGCGTCGGCGCAGACGAGCTGGTCGCCGGGCGACGGGCGGCCGTCAACGGGACGGCACTCGGGATCGTCGCCGGCGCCATCGTCGGTGTCGTGGCGTTCTTTCTCGCACAGGAGGGGATGGCCCTCTTCGGCGCGAAAGAACTCACGACGCAGTATGCCGCCGAATACCTCGCGATCTACGCGCTCTTTCTGCCCGTCCTGTCCGCAAGTGACGTGATCGAAGGTGGCTTCGTGGGATGGGGCGACTCGCGAGCGGCGCTGTACATCAACCTCCTCGCCGTCGTCGTCAACGTCGTCCTCGATCCGTTCCTCATCTTCGGCTGGGGACCCGCTCCGGAGCTCGGCGTCGCCGGCGCGGCGCTGGCCACCGGCCTCGGCTACGGCTGTGGCTTCCTGCTCGGCCTCGGTATGTTCGTCGCCGGCCGGGACGGGTTCGCGCTCACGCGTGACGTCCTCGTCTTCGACCTCGAGGACTGTCGCGAAATTGTCGACATCGGCTGGCCCACCGCCGGGCAGTACACCGCGAGCCAGGCCGCACGCGTCCTGATGGTCGGCGTCGTCTCGGCCGTCGGCGGCTCACCCGCCATCGCGGCCTACACCATCGGCGCGCGCATCTCGAGCGTCGCGTTCGTCCCCGCGATGGGGCTGCAGAAGGCCGCCCAGAGCATGATCGGGCAGAACCTCGGCGCCGACCGGCCGGAACGCGCCCGCCAGACCACCTGGACCGGCGTCGCCATCGCCGCCGGCGCGCTGACCCTCGTCGGCCTCGTCCAGCTGGTGATTCCCGAGACGCTCTCCGAGATTGCGATGCCGAAAGCCGAGCCACACGAGATCGAACTGGCCGCCCAGTACCTCGTCATTCTCGCGCTGGGCTACTGGGCGATCGGTTCGACGTACCTCCTGCAGGCCGGTTTCAACGGGGCGCGACGGACGCGGACGAGCCTGGTCGCCACACTTGCCCAGTACTGGGTCGTCAGGCTCCCGCTCGCACTCGTCCTGGCGTACCCGCTCGGGTTCGACGTCCAGGGCGTCTTCTGGGCGGTCACGCTCTCGAACGCCGCCATCGCAGTCGGACTCGGGGCGTACTACCACTACGAGACGACCGAAGGAATGAACCGGCAGGCCGTCGCCGCCGCCCAGTCGGCGAGCGACTGACCGGGTTTCACGACCCGCTACCTCGGATCGTCGCCGGAGAAATCACACCCTAACTATGTCGGAATCCACGAACGTCCCCGTGTGAGCGTCCCGCGAGAGACGGCCGACTGGGTACACCTGCGCGACGACGAGCGCGTCACGTGGACGAACCGACCGCACCCGATCGCGCTCGGGATGCGGTTCGTCCTCGGACTCGTCGTCACGCTCGCCGGACTCCTCGTCGCGGCCTGGGCGTGGAACGCCGGCTACCAGCTGGTCGGCTGGCTCGCCATCGCGGTCGCCGTCGTCGGGATCGGCGGTGCGACGGCCGCCTACGCGTTCTGGACGAACACGCGCTACGTGATCACGACCGACCAGCTCTACGCCAAACGTGGCGTCGTCTCGCGCGACGTCACGCAACTCTCGCTCGAACGGGTACAGAACACCACCTTGCGGCAGTCGGTCGCCGGCCGGGTCCTGGGCTACGGCGACATCGGCGTCTACACCGCCGGATCGGACGAACCCGAGGTCACCTTCGTCCGGGCACCCGAGCCGGACGCCGCCAGGGCCGCCCTCGCCACCCAGGTCGGGCGGTCGGGAAACGGAGATCGCGCCTAACGCGACCGTCGTGCGGTTGCAGGCGTGAGCACGGTCAGGACCGATCGACGAGAGTCGCGAGCGAGTCGACTCGGTCCGCCGTCGGCGGATGGGTTCGAAACAGCCGGTTCAACGCGCGTTCGACGCGCCAGTACGGCGGTTTTCGTTCGCCATCCGGACCGAGCAACACCGGGTCTGACGGTTCGAGCGGCAGGATCGAGAGCGACGAGAGCGCCGACACCGTCCGGAGGTCGCGGTCGGGCGCGGCGTCGATCTCGTCGTCGAGCGTCGCGAGCGCACCGGCGAGCGCCGACGCCGACCCCGTTACCTCGACGGCCGTCCGATCGGCCACGCGCTCTCTGGCGCGCGAGAGGCGGGCCGTCGTCGCCCGTCCGAGCAGCCAGACGGCGCCCGAGAGCAGGCCGATCGGCGCGGTGAGGAAGACCGAAGCGAACGAGTCGGTCTCCGATGCCACGGACAGCGCCCACGATTTGGGTCGCGACGCCAGGAGCACCGGCACGGATGCAACCGTCATCACCATCGCGTCGCGGTTCGCGACGTGGGCGAGTTCGTGGGCGATCACGGCCTCCAGTTCGCCCGATACTGGGCTGTCGTCCCCGCCGAGCGCGTCGATGACGCCCGTCGAGAGGACGAGGTGGACGTTCCCGGGTCGCAAGCCGACGACGAGGGCCTGCGGCGCGGGGCTGTCCGCGAGGGCGATCGTCGGCGGTGGGACGTCGAGCTGGGCGGCGACCCGCGTCGTCAGCCGATACAACGTGGGACACTCGTCCGGTGTGACGGTCCGGGCATCGGCGAGGCGCTCGACGGCCGTTACCTGCCTGAACTCCCGAACGCCGAGCCAGCAAAGCGCGACCGCCGTCAGGAGGGAGGCAGAGGTGGACGCGCTGGAGACACCGAGAACCGAAAACACGCCGAAAGTGATCGCCCAGACGCCCCCGAGGAATACGACCGTCAGGAGGGCGATCCAGCCCACTGTCACGGCGAACGCGAGTGCGAGGGGATTTCGATCGGGGTTCACGACGCTTCGTAAACGTGTCTGTAATAAAAATTAACTGATCGGCCCTATTCTGACCCCGCTTTCCTCGTATTTCGTCGGTTCCCGGCCCAGATTCGCCAATTCGCCCGCGACAAATACGGATTGTACCTTACAGAAGGCATATACCGACCCCGTCGCTCAGGTTCGACTCCATGTCCCGAACAGCCGGCAGTACTGACGGCGGACGCATCGCTGCGAGCGCAGGGGTCGGCGTCCTCGTCGCGGCGATCGGCTACCTACTGACCACGCTCCTGATACGAGACGAGGTCAAAGAGAATCTAGAGAACTTCGCTGAGTGGAAGGGAACAGCCTGGTACTACTTCAACGCCCACTTCGTCGAACTGGAACGGAGCGGCTCCGTCGGTGGGATCAGCGGCACTGATACGATCAACCTGATCAGCGAATCGGGGAGCGCGAACGCCGATCTGCTGTATGTTATTCCGCCCGTCGTGCTCCTGTTCGCCGGTGCGCTTCTGGCGTATCGGCTCGACGTGCGCGACCTCGGTGGCGCCGTCGTGACCGGAGCGCCGGTCGCGCTCGGCTACAGTGTCGTGATGAGTCTCGGCGCACTTGTGACCGAGTCGAGCTCCCAGGGAGCAGTCTTCGGTGTCGAGTGGGGTGGCTCGATGGCCCCAGTCCTCCTCCCGGCCGTCGTCCTCGCGGGGATCCTCTACCCGCTCGTGTTCGCGACGGCTGGCGCCGTAATCACGTCGGCGTTGCGGTAACGACGGGCCGTCGACACGGCTTGAATCGTCCGTTTTTCCCAATTCGGTGTCACGACGGAGCGCGGCGTCGCCGCGAAGGAAACGCCTTTCACGGGCCGACGCCCGTCTCCGATAGATGGACGTCGCCGAGGTGCTCGCCGACTCGCTCGAGGCCGATTTCGCCGAGGCGTTCGCGTTCGACTCGTTCAACCGGATGCAACGCGAGGCCCTCCCGGCCCTGTTAGAGCGCGAGGCAAACGTCGTCGCCAGCGCGCCGACCGCCTCCGGCAAGACCGCGCTCGCAGAGCTGGCGATCTGCAAGGCGCTCGATTCGGGCGGGACGGCCCTGTTCGTCGCACCGCTTCGTGCGCTGACCAACGAGAAGGAAGCCGACTGGGACCGGTTCGAGGAACTCGACTACTCGGTCTACGTCGTCACCGGCGAGCGCGACCTGAATCCCCGCAGAGCGCGCCGGGCCGACATTCTGGTGATGACGCCCGAGAAGCTGGATTCGGCGACGCGCAAGCACGATTCACGCCGGTACGACTTCGTCACCGACATCGACTGCTGCGTGATCGACGAGGTGCACCTGCTGGACGCCGACGGCCGCGGTTCCGTCCTCGAGGTGACGATCTCCCGGCTGCGGCGACTGTGTGATCCGCGCGTCGTCGCCCTCTCGGCGACGATGCCCAACGTGGACGACGTCGCCGCCTGGCTCGACGCCCCGGACGCGTGCACCTTCGACTTCGGCGACGAGTACCGCCCCGTAGACCTCCACGCCGACGTCAAAACCTACACGCACGGCGAGAACGCCTTCGCCGACAAGTATCGCCGACTCTACCGCGCGCTCGACCTCGCCGAACCGCACCTCCGGGAGGACGGCCAGTCGCTCGTCTTCGTCTCCTCCCGGCAGGACACTGTCCAGGCCGCGAAGAAATCCCGAGACGAGATCGCCGAGCGCGACATCCCGATGGGCGCTCGCGGCGAGTACGACTTTCACACCGACGCGACGGAACTCGAGAACGACACCCTCCGCAAATCGGTGTTAGACGGGGTCGCCTTCCACCACGCCGGCCTCTCGAAGAACGACAAGGACCTCGTCGAGGCGTGGTTCAAGGAGGGGCTGATCGAGTTGCTCTTCTCGACGACGACGCTCGCCTGGGGCGTCAACCTGCCCGCCCGCTGCGTCGTCATCCGGGACACGAAGTATCACGACCCACTCGAAGGCGAGGTCGACATGAGTCCGCTCGACGTCCTCCAGATGCTCGGACGGGCCGGCCGACCCGGCTACGACGACGTCGGCTACGGCTGGGTGGTCTGTGACACCGCGGACGCCGACCGCTACCGACGCCTGCTCCGCGAGGGAACCGAGATCGAGTCACAACTCGCAGACAGCCTGGAAACCCACCTCAACGCCGAGATCGCGATGGGAAACGTCACGAGCGAGGCGGACGTCTTCGACTGGCTCGAGACCACGTTCTTCTACGAACGCGGCCAGACGCGGCCGACGAAGTACGGGTTCGAGAACCTCGATCGGCGCGTCCGGGACGCGATCGAGACGCTCGTCACCGACGGGTTCGTCGAACGGGACGGTGACGGGGCCGGAGATTCCGACGACGCGCGGAACGGGCTCGAACCGACCGCACTCGGCCGGCTGACCTCTCGATACTACCTCGATCTGGAGACCGCACGCGGGTTCGCCGATTGCTGTGAGCGCGCGGTCGAGGGCACGCTCGACGAGGCGACAGTCTTCGAAGCGATCGCGAAGGCGGGAGCATTCGACTCCGTCACGACGCGCCAGGCCGAGCGCGACGCCATCGACGGCGTTCTCACCGGCCAGCCCGTCGGAGACGACATCGGCTCGAATGGGCAGCGAAAGGTGCTCGCCATCCTCCGATCGGAGGCCAACGGCACGACGCCGACGGAACTCCGGAGTGACGCCTGGGCGATCACTCGCAACGCGCTCCGCCTGCTCGCCGCGCTCCGGGCATTCCTCGATCGCTTCGCCAGCGGACACGACGCGAACCTCGCCAGTCGGCTCGAAGCGCGCGTCGAAAACGGCGTCGACGCCGCTGCCGTCGGCCTGACCGCGATCGACGGCGTCGGCCCCGGTCGAGCGAGCAAGCTCGCACGATCCGAGATCCACACGCCGGCGGACGTCCGCGAGACCGGCGTGTCGGGACTGGTCGAGGCCGGGCTAGACGAGGGCGTCGCAGAGCGAATCCTCGAGAGCGCCCGGGCACTCCCCGCCGTCGAAATCGCGTGGGAGCGTGACTTCCCGTCGACCATCGCCGTCGGCGAGAACGACATGCAAACGGTCACCGTCACGAACACCGGCGAGGCCGCCCGCGCCGAGGTTCGCGTGATGGTCAACGGCCACGAGATGACCAGTACCAGCACCTACCTCCGTGGAAGCGAGGTCGTTCCCGCCGCCGTCTTCGGCTCGGCCGATCACGACACCCTCGAACTGACCGTGAGCGTGGCGTTTCCGGAACTCCCGCTGGTGCCGATCAGCGAAACGCGAACGGTCGACGTCGAGTGATCTTCGGGCCGGTGCGGACGCGCTAGTGCCCACGCAGGCACCGGACACGGCCCGGAGCGCTCGGCCGACGGTGGACAGTCCCCGGTAGTTAGTATCCGTCCCGCGTACCCACGATAGCGGACCGATTCCACAGCAGATATAGGTGCTTCGTTCGATGTAATTCCCGGGATGGGGGAGCTTAGCAATCAGTGCAAGCAGCATCTGGAAGACGCATTGGCGAACGAGGATCCGCGGGAGAAGGACTTTCACATTCGACAGGTGATCCAGGCGGCCGGGATGGACGACGACGCGGACGAGCGCCGGCAGTGCTGAACTACCGGTGACGACCGTCCTCACGAGCGTCTGAAGTTTCGAGGGCGTTCCTGCGCGACAACAGGAGACGCACCTGGCACTATCGAGTTACTGGACCAGCGACCGCACTGCCTCGCGCAACTCGGCGGGATCGTCGGCCACCACGTCCGCCCGCGATCGGTCGATGTCGCCGTGAGCCACAACCCGGTAGGCGACGACCGCCATCCCCGCTCGATGGCCCGCAGTGATACCGTTTTCAGAATCTTCGACGGCGACACAGTCGTCGGGTTCCGCGTCGACCGTCGCCGCGGCGTACTCGTACACGTCGGGCGCGGGCTTGCTGGCGCCATCGATGTCGTCAGCACTGACCACGGCGTCGAACGCGTCCACGAGGTCGAATCGATCGAGGACGAGGCCGATCCAGTCGTGCGGCGACGAGGAGACGACGGCGACGGTCACCCCGCGCTCCCGAAGGTCCGCGAGCAGCTCCCGCAGACCGGGCAGGAGGGACACGCGCTCGGTGTAGACCGTCCGCGCCATCTCGTCGAACCGGTCGATCCACTCCTCGCGGGAGATCGCCGTCCCGTACTCGGCGTCGAGGTAGTCGTAGATCTCCCGAAAGTTCATGCCCGAGGTCTCCGCGAGATCGATCTCGGTGTGGGGGACCGCATCGGGCAGGAGTTCGTCCTCCTCGAACGCGACCCAGTAATCCTCGCTGTCGACTAACACGCCGTCCATGTCGAACAACACAGCGGTCATCGGGTCAGCGTACGCAGGCCCGCCGGAAAGCGATTCGGTTGCGCAGTCTGCCTCGCGGACGGGTGGCGACTACCGGACGATCGTTCCCCGGCGCTCGTGTTCGAGTTCCGTCGCGACCGCAGCTGCCACGTCGGCGTCGAACTCGCGTTCGACGAGCCAGAGTGCGAGGTCGATTCCGGCCGTGACCCCGCCGGCGGTGAGAACGTCGCCGTCGTCGACGGCCCTGACGGCGGGGTCGTCGTAAACCTCGCCGGCGACGGCTGCCAGATCGTCGAGGGCGGCCTCGTGGGTCGTCGCCGGTCGGCCGTCGACCAACCCGGCCTCGGCCAGGATCATCGCCCCGGTACAGACCGACGCGACCGTCGTCCCGGCCGCGGCCAGCTCGGCGGCTACCGCCGGAAGTCGCCCCTCGTCGACGACTCGTCGCACCCCGCCATCGTCGCTCGTCCAGCCGCCGCCGGGGACGACCAGCAGATCGGGCGCAGCGTCCGTCGAGAGCGACCCATCGGCTTCGACGCGGAGACCGTGGCTCGCGGTCACCTGCCCCGGTGTGTCGAGTGTCACCAGCGAGACGGTCAGGTCGGCACCGAACGACCGTGCGGTGTCGAACACCTCGTAGGGACCGACGGCGTCGAGTTCGTCGAACCCGTCGAACAGCACTATTTCGACGTCGAACGTGGCCATACGAGGACGTACGGATCCAGCGCGATAGCGGTCACGGTCGAACACGACGTCAGCAGGCGGAGGAGCGAGCGAAGCGGGCGCAAGAACGGGTAAAACAGGCGGAGGAACGGGTGAAGCGGGCGCCGAACGGCGTTACCGCCGGGGGATCGTCTCGGTGAACTTCTCGCGGTCGTCGTGGAAACAGTCGCCGACGACGACGGCGTCCGCGCCGGCGTCCAGAATCTCCTCGGCCTTCTCGCGCGAGTCGATACCACCGCCGTAGAGCAAGACGGTGTCCTCCAGGTGCGCCGCAGCGGCTTCGACGTCCGCGGGGCCGCCGTACGTCCCGGAGTACTCGACGTAGAAGATCGGGAAGCCGTAGAACGTCTCGGTCGCGAGCGCCGCGCCAGCGACCTCCTCGGTCGTGAACGGCTCGGTGGCGCCGGCGGTTCGAGCGGCCGCTGAGTCCGTGTGCTGGATGACGTACCCCTCGCCGACGATCTTCTCGGTGAGGTCGGCCACCACTCCTTCGGCCTTGGACTCGATCACGCTGCCGACGACCGGGAGACTCGTCCCCATCATCGAGGACGGTTTGCTCGCGAGCTGAGCGTACATCGAGACGTGCTTGCCGACGAAGTGTTTCATGTCGCCGTTGTACACCGCCGGCACGGAGAGGACGTCGACGGCGTCGACCGTCTCCTTCGTCACCTGGTCGGCGTTGTACGGTTCCTGGAAGATCGGCACGTCGGGCGCCGCGTCGCGAACCGCCTCGATCGTCTCGATGGTGTTTTTCTCGGTGACACCGTCGGAGCCACCGATCATCACGAGGTCCGTCGCCGCGAGGAGCGAGGCCGGATCCGACGGCATCGCCTTCTCCGGGTCGACCTTCGTCACGTGGTCGATCCCGGTCCAGTCGAGCTGCATGAACGAGTTCACGGAATCACCTCTTATACGTGTGATGATCTACGCGTTCGGCGACGAGCGCCGTCGAGAGCGGGTCGATCGGCCGTGGCTTGCCCCAGGCGAAGCGGCCTGTCGGCAGGCTGACGAGCGCGCCGCCCAGGTCACGACGTGTCGTCACCCCCGTCGTTCGACCGCACGTTTATATACCAACCCGCGGCCAGACGGCCCATGCTCGAAGACACGATCCGGATCCTCGCGGGCGACTGCACCGTCATGTTCGACGGGACCGAGCGCGAGGAGTACCGCGGTCGCGTGACGACGATCGTCAAGCCAGACAACACCGTCCTCGTCCACGACGTCGACGGCTACCAGCCCGTCGCCTGGCTGACCCGGGCCGACAGCGTCTCCACCGAACGGACCGGCGGCTTCACCCTCGTCGCGAAGAAAGACGTCCAGACGCTGCGCATCGCGACCCACGACCGGGAGGGCTTTACGAACTATCGCGCCTCGCCCGCTGGCACGCCGGTGGGAACGTGTCCGACGTGCGACGGGACGCTCGTCCGCGCCGACGGCGTTCGCTGCGTCGACTGCCACGAACGCTACGCCATCCCGGCCGACGCCGTCGTGCGAGACGAGTACTGTTCGTGTGGACTGCCCCGAATCCGGGCCGAGCGCGGACTCGCGTTCGACATCTGTCTCGACCGGACCTGTGAATCGCTCGACGACGCCGTTCGCGACGCCTTCGACCGCGAATGGAGCTGTCCCGACTGCAGCGGCGACCTGCGCATCCTTCGCCGGGGTGGGCTGATCGCCGGCTGTGAGCACTACCCCGAGTGTGAGACCGGGTTCGTGGTCCCCAGCGGCGTCGTCGACGGCACCTGCGGCTGCGGCCTGCCGGCGTTCGACACCGGGTCCGATCGACGCTGTCTCGACGCTGCCTGTGATCGACTCGTCGAAGTACCGACGACCTGATCGACACCCCTCCGCAGCAACCGGCCCCGAAATAGTATACTACGTAGACACGCGCAATGCGGTAGAACGGTCAAGACGGGCCGCGCTCAGGATGCGGGTGCACTCATCAGACGTATCGATCCGCTGGAGCAAAATCCGTCAACCCCCATATAGGTCAGCGATTAGGTCGATGGTCTCTTGTTGGGTCTGTATTATCGACTCCAGCTGTTCAATTCGATCCTCGATGGACGGTTCGTGGGTCGTCATCGATCACCCCGTCCGAGCGAGCGGCCTGACCGGCGTCCGCAGAACGTGTCCGTGTGGCATAGAAAGAAGCTCGCAGGCGCGTGGGACCATCCGTCCTGTTGACGGACTCCTCGGTCGCATTCAATTATCCGTCGTGAGGACATCGACGAACGACGCGCTCACGTGGTTCTGCGGCGAGACCGTCCTGTCACACCCGTGTGACTTGCATTTCGGTTGCCCGGAAAAGTGTATGCGACCCGTCCTCCTCCGTCGAACGGAACAGTGGACGGAAGGGGCTCACTCGGACAGATATGGGTCCAGGTGTCCCTGCGAGTACGCCACGCCAACGCCCGCGGTCACGATTGCGAGAAGACCGATCGTAATCAGGAGCCACGGCGTTTCGCTCCCCTCGTCGATCTCGGACTCGGGATCAGGCGTCGCTTCGCCGTCGTCGTCCGATCCCGGATCGGTGCCCCCGGAATTGTCCGAGCCGGGTTCCTCGTCGGTGACGGTCACGGTTCCGACCGACTCGTCTCCGAGCGAGATGCCGGTCGTTCCCGCGTCGTCGAGAACGGTGGTGAATGTAATCGTCTCGGAACTTCCGCCGGCGAGGTAGACGCTCTCTTCGCCAACCACTTCGCCGTTGACCAGCAGCTCCACCGTGTGTGAGCCGGACGCTTCCCCGACGTTCGTCGCCGTCGCCGAAACGGTGATCTCCTCGCCCGCCCCGATCTCGGTCGACTCGAGCGCGATCTCGGAATATTCGAACGCGGCCGGCTCGTCGTCCGGCGGCGGTGGCGGGAGACCCGGGAGACCGCCGCCACTCGACGCCGTCGAGAGTGCCAGTTCGTAGTCACCGGCCGGGAGTTCCACCGAGAACGTGCCGTTCGAGTCGGCGTCGACCTCCGCGTCGATCGTGTCCGAACCCAGGCTCTCGAACGCGACCGTCTCACCCTCGTCGAGACCGGTGTCGTCGATGGTGAGCGTAACGGAGTCGTTCGCGTCGTAGGTGAGGTCAGCCGCGTCGTCGGACTCGAAGTCGAGAGGCCCGAACGAGAGCGCCTCGAGCGAGCCGTTGATCGTCATCCCCGGCCCCTCCGCGGGGCCGATCAGGACGTCGTTCGCCGATGCGTTGACCGCAGCGACGCAGGTGAAATCGGCCGACCGCTCTTCGAGGCGGAGGTCGGCCGGACCAGCCGCACTGAACGAGACGTTCACGTCCTCTAGCGAGACCGTCTCTGCGTCCGGGAACGCGGGATACGATTCGTCGGCCGCGGTGGCGTTGTCGGCGACTTCGAGACCGCTATCGGTCACGTACACCGGTCCGCCGCCGGATCCAGCGGCGCACTCGACGGACGAATCGGCCGCGAGTGTCGGACCGGCGAGACCGACGGTCAGTAGACTGACCGCGAGTACGCAGACCAACAGGGCCACGAAGATCCGACCCGACCGCGTCGAGTCCCGCGACTCACGGTCACCGGTCGTCGAGTTCGATGCCACGTCATGAACCTCCGTTCGCGAACTCCGTCTCGGTGGTCCTGATCGTCGCCACCCATTGGGTGTCCCGGAAGTTGTCACCGCTCGACGTGACCGAAAACTCGAGAAGATTCTCGCCATCGTCGAAGCCGACATCGACGCTTCCCAGATTCGCTTGGTCGAATTTGCTGACGGTTTCGGTACTGAGCGTCGACGACGACCCATCGTTGGTCGCGACGCCGTTGACGCACCAGGACGACGCATCGTGAGCAGTCGTTCGACCGAGGATCTGTGCCGTGAACGCGATGGATCGGTCGCCCGGAACGACGATCTGTTCACCGAGATGGTCGAGAAACAACCCGACGGTCTCGCTGTCGCTACTAGTCTCGTTCCGAAGGACGTACATCGAGGCCTGCGCATCACCGGGTTCGGAGAAGTCGCCGTTCGCATACGCGAACTGACCGGACGAATTGGCTCTGGCGTGGGACCCGCCCGGAATCGTCGCCCAAAAAGCCGACGCAATGTTGCGTTGGCCCCCGGAAACGGTAGCCCGGTCCCCAGTCACCTCGTTCAGATCGCCGCCACCCACCGTTGCCGCCGGTGCGTCGACGGTGTTCAACCGTCCCCCGGCTATCGTCGCGTCGTAACCATCGATTTCGTTTTCCTGGCCACCGCCGACCGTGGAATAGTTGCCGCTCGTGGAGTTTTGGCCGCCGCCGCCGATCGTCGAGCCGATTGAGTTGGCACTGTTATTGGAACCGCCGCCGATCGCCGACCGGGTTCCGGTGGCGCTGTTATCGGAACCGCCCCCGATCACCGCCCGATCACCTTCGACGACGTTCGAACTGCCGCCTCCGACTGTCGCGCCGGAATTCGTGGCGTGGTTACTATTTCCGCCCGCGACGGTTGAAAACGTCGACTCTGCAACGTTCTCTTGGCCACCCGAAACCGTCGCGCTGTGCATGAGTGCCTCGTTTCCGCTTCCCCCGCCGACTACCGAAGAGTTTCCACTCGTGACGTTGTTTCGCCCGCCACTGATCGTCTGTCCTTGCCTATCGACATCGTACGCGTTGGTCCCCTCACCGAACAGCAGGTTCGGAGACTCGGAACCGTTCGGCTCGAATCGAGCGATTCGATCACCACCGGCGAACAGGTCGAACGGCGTCTCACCGTCCGGAACGCCACGCAACTGCTGGGTGTACACAGATTCGAGCGGACGCGTCTCGGTCCCGATCTCACCCGACGGTTCGGCCTCGCTCGCCGATGCCGACGTCGCCCCGAGGCCCGCCAGACCGGCGAGACCGATCCCGGTCAGCGCCGTGCGACGACTGATGGTCGGCCGCTCCGCCAGTTCATCCTGAACCTCGCCGGGGCCATCCCCGTCGAGTCGTTCGAGTGTCGCCCGCTGTTTCTCGAGTCGGTCCGCTTGCTGTTCGATCGTCTCCCGTTGGCTCTCGAGGACCGACTCGAGAGCGTCGATTCGGTCTTCGAGAGACGGGTCGTCCGTCGTGGATTCGCTTGTTTCGTCCGTCATTGGGTGGTGTGAATCGTCTGTTTCCATCGAAGGCTGGCACGGCTCCGAGCGGCGTCGATCAGTCATCGGCGACCACCCCCTTCGATAGAGCGAGGGTCTGAGCGGTCACACGAGATGTTTGCTGTGCTGACTCGAGTGCTCCGTCGGCGGAACAGTCGTGATCGTGGGAGCGAACAGCGCTTCTGACGAGCGAGCGGCCATCTCGAATCGGTCCAGCTGGCCGTTCGCGCTAGTCGAGTCGAGTCTGACTCCGAGAAAGTCCGCATTATCGAGAAGGTTGCTGGCGTTTCGTCGAGGCGCGCCTCGAGGCGGCCGATCGATCGATCCGTTCCGGGTCGCTGCTGTAATGGGATACTGACAGTCATTGATGATCCACGTACCAGCGTCCGATTCGACCGGTAACGGTACGGCCAACGGACGGGCCTGGTTCGGGTCCACCGATCACTTGCGACGAGACCCACCTCATGTTACGGGACGAAACGGTGTTTCGCCGCGTAGAACGGCACCGTCCGAACCGGAGGAAACCCGCCGACAACGGTTTCGAACTGCCAGGCTTCACGCACGATGAATATAAGGCAGATGGAAGCGATGTCCGAATCAACAAATGTCAACCGACCGGAGCGGTGAGGCGGAAACGCTACTCAGCCGGCTCGATCTCCTCGATCGACTCTGTGTATCGCCAGCACACGTTCGCGACATTATCGACGAAACGGGCCAGGCTCGGTCGACGGTCCATCGGGCGATCAAGGAACTCGAAGCGCTCGACCTCGCCCGACGTGGCGACGACGGTATCGAAGCGACGCTCACCGGCCGGTTCGCTCGCGATCAACTTACCGAGTACCTCGAGACGCTCGACGACATCCTGACGACGCACGCGATCCTCGCTCCCCTGCCAGCGGAAACCGACATCGCGTACGATCTGGTGACGGGAGCCGACGGGATCCTGGCGACGGAGCCGGCACCCTACAGACCGGCCGATCGGCTCGTCGAGGCTGTAAGCGAGGCGACGGCCTACCGGGCGCTGGTTCCGACGATCGAGGAATCGCGGACCGTTAGGGCGTTGTACGAGCTGGCCGTCACCCGGGAGAAACCGGTCGAGCTCGTGGTATCCGCCGCGGTGTTTCAAACGTTAGGAAGCGAGTTTCCGCGGCGAATGGCTGTGCTCGCTCAGGCCGACGCATTCACCGTGTACGTCGGCGAGGTTCCGCCGTACGGCCTCGGACTGCTCGAACGCGACTCCGACCGCGGTCGACCGGCGGCCGGCCAGGCGCATCTCGTCGTCCACGCCGAAACTGGCGGAATTCACGGGGCGCTCTTCAACCGAACCGACCGCGGCGTTTCGTGGGCGACGACGCAGTACGAGCGTTATCGGGAGACGGCAACGGACCGGACGGTCGACTTGCTTCCCGGCGATCGATCGCAGCCGACTCGGAGGAGAGAGTCACCAGCGATCGGACAATCGCTTCCGGTGGCACTCGAACGCGACGGATTCGTTCGGATCGACGGCGAGTACTTTCGGAACGAACCCGTCGCGAAGCCGCCGATGGCCTGGCGGGCCGGGCTCTCGCTCGCCGAGGTGCACACCGGCTACGCGATCGACCGACCCGTTCAAACCGAGACCGACGGATCGAGAGACGGTCGCAGCGCCGAGGAGAGAGCCGACGACCGTCAGGGAATCGCCGACTCCGTCTCCGAGGCGCTCCGCGACGGGCGAAATACGATCGTTCTCGGGCCGCCGGGATCCGGAAAGAGTACGATCTGCAAGCAAGTCGCCTGCGACTGGTACGAGCGCGACCGCGGACCGGTGTACTATCGCGAGGCGCACCACGACCGCTCCTTCGAATCGATCGAGGAACTCGTCGCGACGGCGACGGCCGCCGACGGCCACGCGCTCGTCGTCGTCGAAGACGCTGTTAGAGGGGATGCCGAGGCCATCTTCGAGGTGCTAGAGCGGATCGGTCATCGCGAGGACGTCAGCGTGCTCCTCGATTCCCGCGAGAGCGAGTGGCGAAAGCGGATCGCCCGGTCGACCGAGAGCACCGGTCTCGAGGTAACGTACGTCCCGCCGCTCCGGGAGCGAGACTGCGAGCGACTCGTCGACCACTTCGAACGGACCGTCGAACGCGCGTTCGACGTCCCCGCCGAGGAGCTGTGGTCGTCGATTCGAGACGAGACCACCGAAGGTGGCGACAGGACGCACGAACTGCTCCGACTCGTCCACCGGCTCTCGACGTACGCCGACCCGCTCGCAAACGAACCGACCGCGCTCGAAGACGCTGTCGCCGCGGTCTACGACGAGGTAGCAAACGACGAGACAGCTCGATCCGTCTGTATCCTCGCCAACGTGCTCAACGCGGCGGGAATCGGCATCGATCGGGGCCTCCTGTACGCGGTCGGGGACGAAACGGCGTTCGACGCCGTCGACGACGCGATTTCCCGCCTGGAGGGACGGGTTCTCTTCCCCGGACGCGGCGGGCGGTACCGGACGGTCCACGAGGAGTGGTCGACGGCGCTTCTCGCACACGTCATCGAAGCGGCGGGAGCGGAACGGGCCGCCGAACAATTCGGGACTGTCGTGAGCGACGTCCTCGCACTCGCGGCGGATCCGGCGCGGATCGATCGGATCGCCGGACACGTCGACGGACCGTTCGGACTCGCCGAGATTCGTGACGAGCCGCGGCGATGGGTCGACGAGACGGTTGAAGCGGTGTACGCCGTGGGCGAGCATCGGTCGCAACTGGCGCCGCTATTCGGCGATGGGAAACGGGACAGGATCGATCTCCCGAAGGAATGTTCGGATGCGACGGTTCGGGATATACCGATCTGGCTCGGAGAACTGTTCCTCGCTGGCGGCTACTACGATCGCGCGGAGCGAGCGTTCGAACGGATACCGAACGACACCATCGCTCAGCGTGGCGAACGCCTGCTCGGACTGGCTCGCGTCGCCATCAACCGCGGGGCGTACGACGAGGCCATCGACAGCTGTCGTGCGTGTCTATCGCTTCTCGAGGGCAAAGACCGGCCGACGTTGTGCGCGCGAGCCCACCGCTGTCTCGGCCGAGCGCTGGCCGACCGGGGCGACTACGACGAGGCCGAACCGCACTACGACGCAGCACTGGAGGCGTTCCGAGCGCAGTCGCGTCCCGGCCAGGAGGCCAGAACGCTGCACCTGATCGGCGCCATCGCCTCCGACCGCGGCGACTACGACCGGGCCCTCGAGTACTTCGAATCGAGTCTCGAGATTCGTCGGGAACTGGGCGATCGACGCGGCGAAGCGGAGGTGCTGAACTCGATGGGCAACGTCGCCTGGCACCGGGGAGCCAACGACCGGGCGGCCGAACTGTTCGAACAGCACCTGGAGATCATGCGGTCGATCGGCGACCGACACGCCGTCGCGAACTGTCTCAACAACCTCGGCGTGGTGGCGTTCCGGCGCGAACGGTACGATCGAGCGATCGAGTTCTACGAGCGAAGCTTAGAAGGGAGTCGGCGCGTTGGCGACCGTCCTGGCGTCGCGAAGGCCCTTCACAACCTCGGCGGACTCCAACAGCACCTGGATAACTTCGACGCGGCGATCGAGCTCTTAGAGGAGAGCCTCGAAATCAAGCGAGAGATCGGCGATACGTCGCTGGTGATAACGACGACGACCACCCTCGGGACGATCGCGGGACAGCGAGGCGACTTCCCCGACGCGCTCGCCTACCAGGAGCAGGCGCTCGAACTCGCCAGAGAGATCGGCGACCGACACCGGACGGCGAAGTGTCTGCACAACATCGGCCAGATCAACGCCCGCCAGGGCAACGTCGCGACAGCGACCGAGTACTACAATCAGTCCGTCGAGATCAAAGAGGAACTCGCCGACCGGAGCGACATGGTCCAGTCGCTGACCAACCTCGGTCTGATCGCTGGTAGACAGGGAGACGTCGACCGGGCGCGCGAGTACGGCGAGCGGGCCCTAGAAATCGCGACCGAGGTCGGTCTGTCCCACCAGATCGCCGGCAGCCACCACTGCCTGGGCGAGATCGCACGCCTGTCCGACGAGATCGATCGAGCCGGCGAGCGATTCGACGCCGCGCTCGAGGCCGTCGAGGACGAAGAGAGCCTGATCGGGCTGGAGATACGCCTGGGAATGGCCAAACTCGCCCGCGACCGCGACGACAACGAGCGGGCTAGATCGATCGCACGCGAGGTTCGCGAGGGGGCAACCGACGTACAGGCGGCCTTCTGGGTCGCGCAGGCAGACCGGTTCCTGGGGCAGCTCGCGGCCGAGGAAGGCGAGGGGGACGCGGCTCGCGAGTGCTACCTGAACGCGCTCGAGTACTTCGAATCGGTCGAGGCCTACCACTTCGCCATGGAAACGCTGGCGGCGCTCGTCGAAACGGCCGACGAGGATGACGCCATCGACGAATGGGACGAGCGGGCCAGAGCACTGCTGGCCTGCGCCCCTGAAGAAGTCGTCGAACGCCATCCCGGGTGGCGCGAGACGTCGGCGACTCGCGACTAACCGTCGTCTCACGCGGTGAAACAGTATGGCGACCCGTAACATGAGGGCGGTCTCGTTTGAACGGGCGTGTAGACGTGGACAGAGAACAGGTTCGGTCGGGCGAGTCGACGGAGCCGACGGACCTGACAGTATCTTTCCACGAGAGACAACAATGGCTGATACACCACTATTTCGAAGCCGATCGACGGACGACACCGCCGCCACGAACGACGATCCCGCTACGAGCCGGTCGGATCGCCCGCGGACACCCGAGAGCGAGGCGAAACCTATCGCCCGACGGACGCTGCTTCGAACGGGGGCGATCACTGGCGTCGCCGTCGCGGGGCTGGGCGGCGTCGGCGCCGCGAGCGCCGAGGGCGCAAACGGTGGCACCGTCGTCTGGACGTACGGCGACGAAGCGGTCGACTGTAGCCCGCCTCCGGCGACGTTCGAGGCGCCACTGACGGTCGTCGACGGGCGCGTCTACGCGGGAACGACCTGCACGCACGTGCGTGTCATCGACGCCACGACCGGCGACGAAGTGGAGACGATTTACACGAATGCGACGACGAACCGAGCGCCGAACGTCGTCGACGATATCGTCACCGTCGCGCCGAACAACCAGGAACTCATGGCCTACGATCTGCAAGCGGTTGACGCGCGGAGTCAGCGGATCTGGGAGGCCGACGTCGGCGGCTCGGTCACCACCCGCGTGAGCGCCCCGACGGTCGCGGACGGAACGGCGTACACGACCAACCACGACGGGCCGCCGTACCTCCACGCGACGAATCTCTGGACCGGCGAGAGTCGCTGGACGTACGACGAGCACGAGCTCGGTGAAAGTCCGGTCGTCGTCGATGGCCGGGTCTACGCCGCCGGCCGCGATGGCGTGCTGGTTTCGGTCGATACCGACGGCGACGAGGAGTGGACGTACGACGTCGGCGCGCCGGTCGAGGCCGCCCCGACAGTCGCCGACGGAATCGTCTACGTCGGGGCCATCGACGGCTCGCTGCACGCCGTCGACGCGGCGAGCGGCGAGGAGGAGTGGCGGTTCGATACGGACGGCGACGGTACATCGACGCCGACGGTCGCTGATGGCGTCGTCTACGTTGGGAGCCACGACGACCACCTCTACGCGATCGACGCGACGAGCGGCGACCGGGAGTGGCGATACGACACCGGCGGCCGGATCGGCGCCGCGACGGTCGCCAGCGGCCGCGTCTTCGTGAGTAGCAGGGGCGCCCGAGTGTTCGCTCTGGATGCGGCGAGCGGCGAGGAAGCGTGGCAGGTCCGGGACGACGATCTCGATCACGGGCTCCACCCCGACATGACGGCACCGACCGTCGTCGACGGGATCGTTTACGTCGCCAGCACCGATGGACAGGACGGCCGGGTCCACGCGATCGACGCCGGCGTGTCGGGCTCGAGCGAGGACTCCCGAGTGATGCTCGGGACGTCGGGTCATCACGACGCGTGGGCCGAAGCGGCCGCGGTGGGGACCAGACCCGAAGCGAACGGGGACGGGGAAGCGGGTACCGGCGATACGAGCGGCACCGATACCCCCTCTTCCGGGAGCGATGGCAGGGCCGACGGAGCGGACGATGACGACGGGCTCCCGGGTCCCGGAATCCTCGGCGCGATTGCGAGTATCGGGGGCGCCGCTTACCTGCTGGCGGGACGAGCGGCAGATCGGGGAGAAAAGGCGGAGTGAGCGGCGTCTCGGGCACTTATCGAGGTTCGTCGATTACCGTTGATTCCAGCCGTCTTGAAGTCGCGCACCGAACGCAAACTGGCCGTCGAGCGACTCGTCCTCGTGGCTCTCGATCGTCTCGACGGCGGTGAGTACGCCGTCAGGGCTGATTCGGACGAACGATTCGTCGACGAATCGCCGCCCGGGAATGTCGCCTGCGAGTTCCGAGTCGGCGAGTCTTCCATCCTCGTACAGGCGGTAGATGACGTTGCCGAGCCGAACGCCGCCGCGGGCGAACGAAATCGAGTCGGACGCCGCCCAGGTACCGGACGTGTCTTCGTACCCGATCATCCGCGTGACGGCGACCTGTATCTCCGAGCCCTGGAACGCACCACCCATGAACGTGCCGTCCGCCTCGAACTGTTCGGCGCCCGTGGTGCCGGTCACGCCGGGCTCCTCGCCGGCGTACCCGATGCCGGTCAGTTCGACGCGTTCGCCACCGACCTGGAGAATCGCCGTCCCAGGCTGGTCGGGGACTTCGACATCGCCGTGGGGCTCCGACCAGCCGTCTTCGGGCCCGAGCTCGATGGATTCGCCCCCTGATGCGTCATCGTCACTCACCCCGCCGGGGCCACCGTCGGGCCCGGTGGACCCGTCGTTTCCGTCACCACCCGAATCGTCGTCCCCGAGACAGCCGGCCGTGCCAACGACGCCAACGCCGGCACACAGGCGAAGCCATCGGCGACGGTTCGTCGGACGATCGGCCGCCGATGGTTCGCGACGGTTGACTCGCGACGCCGCCGGCGGGGAATCGTCGCCGTTCGCGTCGGAGCGATTTCGGTCGAATCGGCATCCCGAACGGAGGCGACGCGCGCCGTCAGACAGCCACGTCGTCCCCGACCGTCGTTTCATGCGGGCGGCGGTGACGAGGAGGAGCGCGATCAAGCCGACTTCGACGCCGAAGCCGGGGATGGAATCGTCCGCATCGTCTCCGGGCGCATCAGCTGCAGGGTCGTCCGACTCGTCCTCGCTCGGTGCCGGCGTTTCGGCGGGATCGTCGGACGGGCCACCGGCCGAATCGGCTTCGTCGACGATCTCCAGTGTTGTCGAACTCGACGAGCCGTCGATCGCCACCGCAATTTCGATCGATCCCGGGTCCAGGGAGGCGGTCGACAGCTCGAACGTACTCGTGATCGATCCACCGCCGTCGAGGGTGATCGGTTCCTCGGACACGACCTCGCCGTCGACGGAGAGCGCAAGTGTCGCGGTACCAGTCTCCTCGCCGACGTTCTCGACGGTCGTCGAGACGGTGACCGAATCGCCGGCGTCGACGGACGATGGGACGTCGAGGTCGACGGCGGTGAACGAGGCGGGATCCGGCGAGGGGACGGGTGGAAGCGCGGGCGGCGGGGACGGATCGTCGCCGTCGACGGTCACCGTTTTAGCGTCCTGTGGCGTCAGGCTCTCGACGAGGAGGTCGATCGTCTCGGCCCCCGCGACCGGTTCGACGGCGAACGTTTCCGTCCGTTTTTCGCCACGATCGAGCGCGACCGTTCGAGTCTCCAGTTCCGCGCCGTCGACCAACAACGTGATCGGCTGTGTATCGGACCGATATCCTGGGTTCGCAACGTCGAGCGTGACGGCCAGTTCGTCGTTCGGACCGACAGTCTCGTCGGCGTGTATGTCGACCGCGAACGACGGACGGGAGACGTCGGCGAACGGACCGACCTCGTCGGTCAGTCCCGTCGTCGACGGATCGGCGTCCGGTATCGTCGTATCTGCGACCACGGTAATCGCCGCTCCCTCGGCCACTCCCTCGAGCGGGACGTCGACGGTCTCGAAGGCGGGTTCCTCGAGCGTCGCTTCCGCGACGAATCGAGTCGCGTTACCGACAACGTCACCGGCTTCGTCCGTGACGGTGACGGTCGTATTCGCCGACGCGAACCCGCGGTTGGCGATCAGCACCTCCGCAACCTGGTCTCCCCCGACGTCAAGGTACTCGACTCCGGCAACGTCCAGATCCGGTTGGACGAACCAGGTCGGACGGGCGCCGTTGGCCACGGCGGACTCGTCGATCGACTGGCCCGTTCCGATCGAGACACTGTCGGCGACCGAGGTGTCGATCGCATCAGGGTCTACGGTGATCGTCGCGGTCGCGTTCTCACCGTGTTCGATCGCGCCGAGGTCGACGGTCTCGAGCGCCTCCGTTCCGTCGTCGAACGCGATCGGGACGTCGACCGCCGTGGCGCCGCCGGCGTTGTCGATCACGGCTTCGACCAGGATCACGTTTCCGTCACCGCCGTCGATCATCGACGAGTCGACCGAGTCGACCGACAGGCGCGGCGTCGCGGCGACGACGGTCGTCTCGTCCGCTGTTTCCGATGTCGATGCGTCGCCGAGGGTGTCGGCTGTATCAGCCACACCGTTCGTGGCGTCACCGTCGTCGATGGCGACCGAAACGTCGAACGTCCCGCTCGCGTCGACGATCGCGTCGATCTCCCCGGACTCCGTGACTCCCGGTTCGAGGGGCGTGTCGATCGGCACCTCCACGACGTCGGTCTCGTTCTCGATGACGACGGTCACGTCACCGGTGGACGGCCGGTCGCCTACGTTCCGGAGGTCGTAGGCGATCGTCGACTCGTCGCCGGCGGACGCCGCTGACGCGGTCGCCTCGATCGCGTACGCCGGGGCGAACGCGCGTTCGGTGACGAACACGTCGTTGACGGCCGACCGGTCGAGTTCCTGCACGGCGAACGTCGAGTAGAACGCGTCGGTGCTCTCACCGACAGCCACGTCCGCGTGCCAGGCGGTCAGGTTCTCGTCGGCTAGTTCCGCGTACGCGTGGTCGGCGATCCACCCGTCGCCGCGGTCGAGGCGGTAGCCGAGATCGACCGTCGATCCCCCGTCGAAGCGAGCGCGGTAGGTGAGTACGGCGTCGTCCTCGTGTGCGTCGAGTTCGAGTTCGTCGACGTTTACGAGTTCATCTTCGAACGCCAGTTCGGTGGGGCTACCCTCGCCGTCGGCGTCGAAGACGCGCACGTTACTCCTACTGGCGTTTGCCCAGACAGTACGGCCGTCGGCGGTCGTCACCGCGACCACGTTATTCGTCGCGTGGCGGTGAGATTCGACGAGTCCCTCGCCGTCGACGTGTGCGGTAACGACCGTCTCGTTACCAGCGTCGTCGACGGCCGCGTAGGCGAGTGTGGCGCCGCCTCCATCTGTGCCGACGGCGGGATGAGACGCGTTCTCGATCGTTTCGATCGTCTCGCGTTCGCCCTCATCGTCCAGAACCGTGTAACGGACGTTCGAATCGGAGCCGTCCGCCGCGGTCGATGTCCAGGCGACCAGCCAGCCACCGTCGATCGCCACGATGGACGGACTGTGCTGTCGCCGCTCGCTCACGGTGAGCTGATCGGGTTCACTCCAGCCAGCACCGTCGTCGATAGCGACGGCAATCTCGTAGTGACCGAAGAGATCGGCGGGCGTCTCCACCGCCTCGATCGGCGGGGCGTCTTCGAGCGTCGACCAGACGACGGCGGTCCCGTCTTGGCTCGCCGCGAGTGCGGGCGTTTCGTCGGTCGCGTCGTCGTCGGTCACGTCCGCGGCGGCCGACCACGTGCCGGTCGTGAGGTTGTGCGTCCGGACGCGAAGGTCTCGGCCGTCCGTGGCGGCTTTGGACTCGTTCTGCGCGCTGTAGACGACGATCAGTTCGTCGCCGACGGTCTCGATCGCTGGCTGCGTGTCCTCGAACGGCCGATCGGTCAGTCGGTCGAAGTCGGTCCCGTCGGCATCGGTCGTCTCGACGTCGGTCGCGAGAGCGGCCGCGTCGACGTCACCCCCGCCCAACTCGTCGTCAACAGTGGGAACGCCAGGCAACGGGTTCGGTCCGTCTGCCGACGGCGGGCTAACCGTGACGGGTCCTGGGTGTGCGCCAGTCGCCTGGAGACCGAGCCCACCGCTTCCGACGTCTCCTTCGAAGGGGCCGAGTTCGAACTCGAACTCGTAGTAACAATCCAGGACGATTTCGCCGTCGACCGAGAGCGAGCCGCCGGGATTCAGGTCCGTCTCCGGACCGACGTCGAACGAGGCCGTCATCCCGCCGCCGCCCTCGGCGAAGACCCCACAGCCGAAGAGTTCGGCCGCGTGCAGAATGGTGATGTCGGTGCCGGACTGGACGGTTCCCTCTTCGAACGAGAAGTCCTCACCGAAGTGGCCCTCGAACTCGACGCTCGGATCGATCGTCCAGGGGACGATGACGTCCTCCAGTTGGTTGTCCTCCTGGCCCTCGACGGCACCGCCGAAGACGGTCGGGCCTTCGATCCCCGTTCTGGACGCCGAGGCGGCGATCGTCGCCGTTTCGAGTGAGAGCGTCGAGTCGACGGTTCCGTCGGCATCGATCTCGCCGCCGATCCCCTGTCCGAGGAGGGTGGCGCCGAGGGTGCCGTCGCCCTCGACGTCCGCGCCGACCGGGTCGGCCGTGTACGCCGCGATGGCGTCGGCAGAGAGTTCGAACGACTGGAGGTCGACGTCGGGGAGCACCGGGACTCCCTCGATGCCGAGCTCCTGCTCGACGTCGACGGGCGTGTGCCGCGCCTCGATCGTGCCGGCCTCCCGGTCGACGACGACGTCGCCGTCACCGTCGATAATCCACTGGATCCACTCTGGCGCGTCGGTGACCCGAACCATGCGGGTCGCCTCGGTCGTTGCCCCGAACTGATCTTCGGCGGTGATCGTCAGTTCGGCGTCGTCGTCGAGTTCGCCCAGGTCGAACGTCGCGGCGTAGGCTCCCGTCGAACCGTCACGAACGATCGTCTCCCCGTCGAGTTCGAAGGTGACCTGCTCGACCGATTCGTCGGAAAAGACGCCCGCCTGGAAGGTTTCTTCCCACGGGACTCCCTGCAGCGGCTGGCCACCGTAGACGGGGTCCAGCTGGACGATCGTCATCTCGGGCTCGGTGATCTCGACCGCGACGGTCTCGGTGGTCTCGCCGTCCGTGAGCGTCACGTCGTACGTGCCGGCGTCCTCGAAGGAGTGATACACCTTCGAACCCAACGCTGTCGCGCCGTCGTCGAAGTCCCAGACGGGATCGTCCGCGTACGTCGTCTGAAAGATGATCGGCGTGTTCTCGGTCGCCGGTTCGGGGAACACCGAAACGCCCAGTCCGAGTTCCTCGACCTCGACTGTCGTCTCGGCCGTGTGGCTGTCGGTGACGACCGAGAGGTCGTGCGTCCCGACGTCTCCCTCCTCGGTCCACCACTGGAACTCGAGGAGTCGCGTCTCGCCCGGTTCGAGATCGACGACCGGAACCTCGTAGAGGAGCCCCTGCGCTGGGTGTGTCAGCTGGACCATCTCGGAGCCCGTCTCGTCGCCGACGTTCTCGACGATCGCGTCGACGATGATCGTCGCCCCTTCGGGAACGGGGTCGCTCGTCGATTGGACCGACACCTCGAACGTCGCCGGTTCGTCGACGTCCGGACGAATCGTGATCGGGCCGTCCCCGTGCGTGAGGTCGACATCGACCCGATAGCCGTCGGCGGTCTCGGTGACGGTCGAATCGACGGGGTCGTCGCCGTACTCGACGGCGATTTCGTCCGTCGTCTCGACGCCCCAGGCGTCTAACAGGCCGTCTGGGACCGTCCCGACGAAGATGCCCTCGTTCGGCTGGTCGTCGACGCCGCGGGCCGGGGCCCCGAGGTCGACGGTGAGTCGCTCCCCGTCCGCCTCGTCGAATCCGAACCGTTGTGCGTCGGTGATCACCTGCGCCCCAGCCGTTGCATCACCCTCGGCGAGCGCCGACAGGTCGCTCAGCGTGAGGTCGACGGTCGACTGGAGTGAGTGCGTCGCGGCCGACTCGGGATCGGGCCACGCCTCGAGCGGCGGTTCGCAGTCGTCGGCCTCGTCGTAGGTATCACAGTCGATCAGGACCTCCGTCCCGAGCGTCGTCGCCCGGACGGTAACGTTGGTCGTCCCGTCGGCGTTCGACTCGGTCCACCACTCCTCGAGTTCGGCCGTGCCACCGAGCGCGTCGGGCTCGACGTTCTCGAGCTGGACCTCGATCTCGAACCAGGTGCTTCCGGGATCGACGCCGACTGACGAGAGATCACGTTCGGCCGCGATCGCGTCAGATGGATCGTCGGTCGGCTCGGAATCGTCCGAGACCAGCCGGAGTGAGACGTCGTCACCGTCGACGGCGGCATCGATCGATACCTGCTCGAGGACCGACTCGTCGCCATCGTAGACATCGAGCGAGGCCCCGACCACGTAGCCGGCGCCCTCGGGAAGCACCTCGGCGGAGGCGTGGTCGACGTCGTCCTCGCTCCAGACCGAGACGTCGTGGACGCCGACGTCGGCCGAGTCGGGCACCCACTCGAGCGAGACAGATGTCGATTCCTCGGGGCCAAGTGTCACGGTCGTTGCTTCGAGAACGTCGCCGCCTGCGTGCAGTTCGATCGATTGGGTACCTTGCTCGTCGCCGGTGTTCTCGACCGCGGCCTCGATCGCCAGCGGTTCGCCGACGAAGACGGGGTCGGTCACGTCCGTGATGGCGATCGAGAAGCGCGCGCCGATCGTCTCCCGATCGAGTGCAACGCTCTCCTCGGTACCAGCGTCGGATTCGATTTCGACGGTCTCGACCGTCAGGAATTCGTACGTGGCGGCGCCGAACCGGACGTCGTACGTGCCAGGGCTATGGCTGAGTTCGTAGGCGCCACTGTCGTCGGTCGTGGCCGTTTCGAGCACCTCGCCGTCGCCGTCGAGGAGTTCGACGGTCGCCGCCTCGATCGGGTCGCCATCGGCGGCGTCGGTGACGGTGCCAGCGAGCGTTCCGGAACTGTCGGTCGGGAACAGCTCGAAATCCTGAGATACGGTCTCACCGACAGGTATCTCGACGGCCGGTTCGGTGTGAGGGTCGTAGTATTCGACGGCGGCGATGACGTCGTAGGTGCCTGATTCGGCCGAGAGTTCGTACGTGCCATCGGCGTCGGTCGTCGTCGAGTCCACATTCTCACTGCCAGTGTTGAGTGCCACCCAGACGCCCTCGATCGGATCGCCAGTCTCCCCGTCGACGACGGTGCCGGCGACCGTTCCGGTCGTCTCGGGCTCATCGATACTGACCGCTTCACTCACCGAATCGTCTTCGCTCAGGACCGTCACCTCGCCGTCGCCCGCATCACCCGCCTCGGTCTCCCAGGTGAGCGTGAGCTGCTCGGAGCTCAGCGCACCGAGAGTCACCTCGGTCGAATCGACCACGGGGCCGTCGAACCGTTCGAGTTCGATCGTCTGGGTAGACTCCTCGCCGCCGGTGTTCTCGACGGTCACCTGGACGTCGAGTGGGTCACCTTCCGTTACCGGTGCGTTCGTCGAATCGATCGCGACGTCGAATCCGCCGGGTGCAGGATCGAGCCAGACCCAGTCGGCGCCATCCATCGAGTCCTCGCTCGCGGCGAAGAGTTCCTCGGTGTCTGCATCCCCGATCTGGGTCTCCCAGTAGAGCGCAACGTCGGTCGACTCTCCGGCGTCGAGTGTAACCGCTTTCTCGTCGAGCGCGGTCCACGCCGGATCGAAGAGTGCGAGCGTCTGCGTGCCCGCTTCGTCACCGTGGTTGGTCACCGTCACGTTCACTTCGAGCGTGTCACCTTCCTCGCCGTAGAGACTGTTGTAGACGTCAATCTCGACGCCGAAGAACGTGCCCGGGGCGTCCGGCTCCCACGGGTCGAAGGCGACGTTCTCGTAGTTGACCGGCGTGGCAATTTCGTCTCCCGATCCATCGGCCGTCACACCGGTAACTGGGTCGGTACGGTCGCCGCTCGGCCCCGTCTCGTCGCCCCACCAGTTGTCAGTCGCGCTCGCGTTGTGTGCCTGATCGTATACGTCCGATTCGAGACCGATCTCGTTGTCACGGAAGGCGCTCTGAGATACCGTCACGTCCTCGGTAGTCTCCGCGACGAAGATTCCGCGGTCGGTCGTCGAGACGGTGCTCCCGAGGACGGTCGTTCCGCTCGCGTCGCCGTGCAGCGAGATACCGTCGCCCGAGCCGACGACCGCGCTGTCGGTCACGGTCAACCCCGTCGCGTTCGTTCCGATAATGCCGTTGGCACCACCGTAGACGGTCGTGTTCGTCACCGCCACGCCGTCGCTCAGCGCGACCTGCACGCCGACCGCCGGGCCGTAGAACGCGTGATCGTCGACGGTCACGTCGGTCGTGTCGATCAGGACAATCTGGCCGTAACTCCCCTCGACCGATCCGCCGTCTTCGCCGACGGCGTAGTACAATGGGTCGCCGCCGACCGTGTTGTCCGAAATCTGGTGATCGAAGTGGTCGAGTTCGGGTTCATCGATGTCGTCACCGTAGAGCACCAGCCCGGACGCGAAGGTGTTCTCGACGATGGTCGCGTTCGTTACGCCCTCGATTCCGAGGTCGACGTCGTGTCCGGTGACGGAGTTGTTCGCCACGGCGATCTCGTCGACGTCGTCCCGGAGCCTGATTCCCTCCCGGTCGCTGTCGGTGACGACGTTATCCGCGACGGTCGCGCCGACGACGCTTCCGAGCGCGATGCCGTTGGCCTGGTGCGTCAGTCCGGTATCGAACTCCTCGTGATTGCTTACCGTGTTCTCTCGGACGGTGACGTTCGTAATCGGGTCACCGCTCGTCGACGCGCTGATTCCAAGCGTGTTCGCTCTCACTGTGTTGTTCTCGACGAGCACGTCGCTCACTCCGAAGACGCTGATGCCGCGACCATCGCCCGCATCCGAACCGACGTTCTCCTCGACGAGGTTGTCCCTGACCGTGACGCCCGTCTCGGTCGAGATGACGTTGATACCGTCGTCGTTGTCCCGGACGGTGTTCGCTTCGACGAGGGTCTCGTTCGAGCCGATTCGCATCGCGCTCGCGTGACGCTCGACCACGTTGCCGACGACGGTGCTGTTCGGCGAGCCGCTGAGGGTGATACCGGAGTCGAGCGGCTCGTCGTGGTCGATGTTGTTGTCGTCCAGGGCGTTTGCCTCGACGTGAGCCCGCGCCGATTCGTGAATCTGGATTCCGGTCCGCCGATTGGCGTCGACGACGTTGGACTCGATTCGTGGGTCGGGAGAGTTCTCGACGAACACGCCCACCCCGGACTCGTCGTGGAAATAGTTCCCCGTCGTGTGCGTTTCGGTGACCTCGTTCTCGATGACGACGACGTCGCTCGAATCGGTGACGTAGATGCCGTGAGATTCCTCGTCGTACCCGAGCGCGTTGTCCTCCAGTGTGTTCCCCTCGAGAAGGGTGCCGTCGGCCCCCTGAACGAGGATGCCGCTCTGAGTGTTCGAGACGCCGACGGTGTTGCGAACGGTGGTGTTCTGGATCGACGTAACGTTGATCGCCTCCAGGTGAACCGCTCGAAGTCCGTTGGAATTGGCCGTATTATCCTCGATGACGGCGTCGTCGGCGTCCTGGACGTAGATCCCGCTGCGATCGTTGTCGTTCGCCGTGTTGTTCCGGACGACGGCACCGTCCGAGTGCTCCCAGACGTTGATTCCCTGCCGCGCGTTGCTGTTCGCCGTGTTGTTCTCGACGAGTGCGTTGGGCGACTCGTAGAGGCGGATTCCCGGAACGTCGTCCGCCCAGCCGTTGTTCGTGGCGTTGATCCCACGCACAGTTGCGCCGGCCGATCCGTTGACGAGGACACCGACGAGATCGTTGTCGAGTACCGCAGCGTCCGTCACCTCGAGTCCGTCGCTCTCGATGGCGTGCACGCCGTTCCCGGCGAATTCGCGAACCTCGAATCCGGATACGGTCACGTCGTTGGCGCCATCGACGGAGAATCCGTTCGTCCCCTCCTCGAGGCTGCTCCCGTTGAGAATCGGCGGATCCACAGGGTCTGCGGCGACCAGCGAGAGGCCCTCGACGTCGATCGTGACGGACTCGGCGTACTCACCGGCCTCCACGCAGATCGTCTCGCCGGGGCTCGAGTCGTTCACCGCATCCTGAACGGACGATCCGTCCGTAACCGTCGTCTCACAGGTCCCGTAGACTGTCGTCGAGTCGCCAGAGTGGGCCGGGGTGGGGGACCCGTCGTCCGTCGCGAGCCCATCGAGCGCGGCCCCGTCCCCAATCGTGGCGCCGCCGATCCCACCGACCAGCACCAGCGTGCCCACGAGCAGTACCCCGAGGAGACGGAGCCGCCTTCTAGACGTCGACGGCCCACCCTCGCACCGTGGTGTCGATCCGAACATTGGCGTCCGGTTTCCACGACAGTCACCTCATGTTACGGGTCGATACACCGTTTCATCCGGTGAGACAGCGCCAGTCCGCTCGACCCGTTCGGCGTAATTCGGTCGTCCCCCAGAACCGACCGACCACCGTGTCAAACGACAGATATTTGGTACCCGGAGGAGAAAGCGACAGGTCTAGATACCCGCCGACCGACACACGCTCTGACGGCCCGAAATCGTCGATTCGTAGCCCCTTTGTGCCAGCGCGTTCAACGACGCCCATGGCACTCGAGGGCGAACTGGACAGCGACGTCGTTCGACTCGGCGGCGACGCTCGCCAGCGGTTTCACGACGCCCGTGGCTACGGCTACCCGCTCTCGGGCAACGAGATCGCCCTCTCCCCCGTCGAAGCGGCCCACCTGCTCTACACGGACAACATAGACGGGGTCCGCGTCGACGGCGAGCGAGTCGGCTTTCGGGGCTTTACGGCCCGCGAGCCGGGGGTGGACTTCGCCGTCCGCTACCTCGTCTACGCCGACCTCCGTGCCCGGGGACTGTACCTCTCGCCGGCACGTGAGCCCTGGATCGACCCCGACGCGTTCGACGGCGTCGACGACGACACCGACTTCGCCGTCTACCCGCGCGGCAAGGGGCCGAACGACGGCGAACTCGAATACGCCCTCCGCGTCCTCGGCGAGCGAACGGACGTCCCAGCGACGGCGCTCGAACCCGGCGTCCTCGCCGTCGTCGACGAAGAGAGCGAGATTACCTACCTCGAGGTGGCCACGCCGACGGTGACGGGCGACAGCGTCCGGGTGACCGATCCGGGACTCGTCCCACTCGGTACCGATGGGATGGACCCGTCGGAAACCGGCGTCGGCGCCGACCTGCTCGAAGACCGCGTCGTGATCTGGAACCCACCGACGGCACTCTACGAACGAACCTTCTACGGCCAGCCACTGGAGGGCCGCGAGTACGACGGTGAGACACCGACCATCCAGTGCTCGCTGCTCGAAGCGGCCCACCTCGCGTCGGTCGGCGTGCTCGACCTGGATCCGGGTGCCGTTCGCGAGCGGGGCAGAGCTGTCGAAGGCGACCGGTTCGATCGCCGGCTTCGCGTCTACACCGCGCTTCGGGAACGCGGCGTCGTCCCGAAGACCGGCTACAAGTTCGGCGCCGACTTTCGAACGTACGCGACCGTCGACACGGTCGACGACCTCGGCCACTCCGAGCACCTGATCCGGGTCGTGCCGAGCACCCACGACTTCGAGCCGCGTGACCTCTCGCTCGACGTCCGGCTGGCCCACGGCGTTCGCAAGACGATGGTGGTCGCGCTCGTCACGGACGAGCCAGCACACCCAGACGATCCAGCCGAGGGCATCAGCTGGCGGTCGGTCGAACGCCTGACGCCCTGATGTGAATGGGGACCCACCACCAGCCAATGCCGAGCCTTTTAGCCCGTCGGGCGGTTAGGACGATCGAATGGGAGACGAGTACGGACTGGTCGACACGGACTCCGTCGAAGTTCCCGGCGACGAGTGGGAAGAGATCGACGTCTCGGAGACGGAGGCCGACCGGATCGCCCGCAAACGCGACCGGAAATTCAGCCAGTTCCGCGAGCGCCTGACCGACGCCGACCAGTTCAAGGTCGAACAGTCGGTGTTCGACGACGCGACGTTCGCCGCGCTGTACAAACTCGTCCAGGACGGCCACGTCGAAGCCTTCGGCGGCCCCATCTCGACGGGCAAGGAGGCCAACGTCTATCAGGCGCTGGGTCCCGACGACACCGAGGTCGCAGTGAAGGTCTACCGCATCAACGCCTCGAGTTTCCGCCAGATGCGGTCGTATCTGGAGGGCGACCCCCGGTTCGAGGGGCTGGGCGGCAAGAAGAAAGACGTCGTGCTCGCCTGGGTGAAAAAGGAGTTCGCCAACCTGCGACGGGCCGAGCGCGCGGGTGTCCGCGTCCCGGAACCGATCGCGACCGAGCGAAACGTCCTCGTGATGGAGTACATCGGCGACGAGGCAGGGCGAGCGAGGCGACTCGGCGAGGTCACGATCGAGAACCCACAGACGGCCTACGAGGTACTCCGGGAGTACATGCGCCGCCTCTACGCGGCGGGGATCGTCCACGGCGACCTGAGCGAGTACAACGTCGTCTTTCACGACGGGCAACTGATCGTCATCGACCTCGGACAGGCGGTGACGGTCCACCACCCCAACAGCCGCGAGTTCTTAGAGCGCGACTGTACGAACGTGGCCTCGTTCTTCCGGCGCCAGGGCGTCGACGTCAGCGACGACGACCTGCTCGCGTTCGTGACCGACCCCGAACCGGATCCATCGCGGGAGTAGCGAGACGGTACGCGAGCCGGCGTTCGCGACAGTGGACTCTTATTCGACGTCGACGACGTGTGCAGCCGACGGCTCGAACCCGACGGTGAGGTCGCCGTCCGGCGACCGTTCGTCGATAGTGTCGTCGACGTGCAACACGATCGGCCGGCCGTTCCATCGACCGTTACACCGGACGCGCTCGCCGAGGAATTCGGTCGTTTCGACGGCGACGGTGAAGCGATTGTGCTCGACGGCCCGCGAGAGGGCGTCCGGCCGGACACAGAACGTGACCCGGTCGGCGGTGTCGGGGAGTGTCGGGAGGGAAAACGTCCACCCGTCGACGGTGACGCGTGACCGATCGTCGGTCGTCTCGTCGACGGTGCCCTCGAAGACGTTGTTGTCGCCGACGAACTCGGCGACGAAGCGCGTCGCCGGTTCCCGGTAGATCTCTCGTGGCGGGCCAACCTGTTCGACCCGGCCGGCGTTCATGACGGCGAGGCGGTCCGAGATGGCCAGCGCCTCCGACTGATCGTGGGTGACGTAGACGGTCGTGATGTCGAGCTGGGTCTGGATTCGTTTCACCTGTCGGCGTAGCGACTCCCGGAGGCGAGCGTCCAGTGCGCTCATCGGTTCGTCGAGCAGGAGCAAGGAGGGTTCCGGCGCGAGCGCACGGGCGAGGGCCACACGCTGTTGTTGTCCGCCGGAGAGCTGTGCCGGGTCGCGCTCGCCCATCCCGGCGAGATCGACGAGGTCGAGCAGGTGCTCGATTCGGTCGTCGCGGGAGGTGCCTGCAGGCGGATCGCGAAATCGCAGGCCGTAGCCGACGTTCTCGGCGACGGTCATGTGCGGAAAGAGCGCGTAGCTCTGGAAGACGACGCCGACGTCCCGCCGTTCGGGGGCAACGCCAGTGACGTCGTCCCCGTCGAACGAGACACGCCCGTGCGTGGGCGCCTCGAAGCCGGCGATCGTCCGTAACGTGGTCGTCTTCCCGCAGCCGGAGGGACCGACGAGCGTGAAGAACTCGCCGTCGCGGATCGTCAGGTCGGCGTCGCGCAGGGCGAGCGTTCCCGATTCGTCGGCCGCGTCGGGTGACGTTCCCCCTCCCCCGTCGTAGCGCTTCGAGACGCCGTCGAGGCGGAGATCGGTCATCACTCGAACCTCCCGCCGACGCGATCGACGACGACGAAGCTGGCTGCGGTGACGGCGAGGAGCACCGTTCCCATGGCGAGGGCGGGGCCGGATCGCCGGCCGAGGTAGCGCTCGACGGCCACTGGCATGGTGTAGGCGTCGCTCCCGGTCGCCAAAATCACCGTCGAAGAGAATTCGCCGATCGAGATGGCGAACGCGAAGGCGGCCCCGGCGACGATGGCAGAGGCGACGAGCGGGAGTTCGACGTCGAGCAGTGCCCGACCCCGCGAGGCCCCGAGGGCCCGAGCGGATTCGACCAGCGCCGGGTCGAGGTCGTCGAGTTGTGGCGAGACGGTTCGCGTGACGAACGGGTACGCGGCGACGGCGTGGGCGGCGACGATCGCCACGGTCCCGGTCACCTGCAGGCGCCACCCACCGGGGAGCGAGATTCCGAAGACGAGCCCCTGCAGGAGGCCGATCCCGAAGACGATGCCGCTGACCGCGAGGGGAAGCATGGCGAGCGTATCGACGACCGTTCCGCTCCGGCCGGCCCGCGTCGTCACCACGGAGACGACGACACCCATCGGGACGGCCACGAGGAGCGTCGCGAGCCCGAAGAGCAACGAGTTTACGATGGCGCGAAACGGCAACGTCTGGAACGACTCGCCCTCGAGTTGGCGGTCGAGCAGGAACGCGTAGTGACGGAGGGTGAACCCGCTCCCGTCGGTGACGCTCCCGAGAACGAGGCTCGCGAGCGGGCCGACGAAGACGACCAGCGCGAGGAGGCCGTAGCCGACGATCGCCAGTCGGCGTGGCGAACAGACGCTCCGCAGGTCCGGGAACAGGCGTTCGCGTGGGGGCGGAGAGCCGGTCGCCGAGAGCCCCGACTGGGCGGACTCGTAGCGGAGGTACGCGTAGGTCAGGCCGAGCGAGATGACGGTCTCGAGGATGGCGAGCGTCGCGGCTTCGGTGAAGGCGAGGGTACTGACCCGGTCGTAGATCCAGACCTCGACGGTCGCGAGTTCCAGCCCGCCGAGCGCGAGGACGATCGGGAACGTCATGAACGTGAAGATGAACGTCAGGAGGGCACCGGCGAGGATCGCCGGGCGCAGTTGCGGGAAGACGACGTCGACGAATGCACGGCGCCGACTCGCCCCCAGACTGCGGGCGGTCTCGACGCTCCGGACGTCGACGGACTCCCAGGCGGCGACCGTCACTCGGGCGATCAGCGGCGCGTTGTAGAAGGCGTGGGCCACGATCACGATCGCGAGCGGGTTCCACTCGATGAACGGATACGGGCCGAGGCCAACGACGCCGAGAAGGGAGTTGATCGTTCCCGCCCGGCCGAACGTGGCGTAGAAGCCGACCGCGACGAGAATGCCAGGGAGGACGAACGGGAGGATCGTCAGCGATCGGATCGTTCGGCGGCCCCAGAAGTCGTATTTCGCGAGGACGGCCGCAGCCGGAAGTCCGAGTGCGAGGCTGGCGAGTGTCGAGAGGGCCGCCTGGTAGGCCGTAAAGCCGAACAGGCCCAGACGGAGGCTCGGCGTGTCGACGGCGAGCCACGGGATCGAGATGCCGATTCCCGGGACGGTCACGACGGTCGCGGAGATCGAAATTGCCGTAAGCCACCCCCAGATCCCCGCGAGATGGTCCGGGATCGCCAGCGGATCGGCGGCGATCGTCGCCAGCTCGCCGACGAAGAACGGGTCGGTAAGGACGTCGGCGAACGACCCGAAAGCGATCGAGCCACGATCGACGACGGCCTCCGCGAAGACGATCGCGACCGGGACGTACAGCATCACCACGAGGGTCGCCGCGGTGGCGAGGGCGAGGAACGTCAGTGCGTGACGCTCGATCCAGGCAGTCACGGCCTCGGTTCGAGCCATCTCGACTCCAGTCCGGTCGGCCACGGCCCTGCCGGTTGCGGTGTCGGACGGCCGGTCGTGACGGGGCTCGTCGTCTGACACGGCCCTACAGCCCGGTCCGGTCGCGCGCCCACTCCTCGACCCAGCCGTCGAGGTTGCCCCGGAGTCGGTCGTAGCCGATCGTCACGGCCTCCGGCGGTTCGTGGGCGTACTGGTCGAAGTCATCGGCCAGATCGACGTGTTCGGCAGCAACGGCCGGGAACTGGACGTTGCGCTGGGCGATCTCGGCCTGGGCGTCGCTCGAGAGCAGGAAGTCGACGAACGTGTGCGCGAGCGCCGCGTTCGACGCCCGGTCGAAGACGCCGACACCCTCGGGGTTGGCGTACCCCTGCCCCTCGGGGAACGCGATCTGGTGGCGGCTCATGTCGTAGCCCTCGGCGGCCGCGAACACCTGGTCGGTCGAGTACGAGACCACCATCGGCCGCTCTTCTTCCATGTACGCTCCGTAGTACGATTCGGTCCAGTCGTCGAGGATACGGACGTCGTTGGCCGCGAGATCGTTCCAGTACTCGAGATAGTCGTCCTCGCCGTACGCATCGATCGTCCACAGCAAGAACGCCTGGCCCGGGTCCGACGTCTGGGCGTTCTGGGCGAGGAGCGTCCCCTCGTAGGCGGGGTCAAGCAGGTCGTCGAACGTCTCGGGTGCATCGACGACGGTCTCGTCGTAGACCAGGCTGATGTACCCGGTGTCGAACGGACGAACCCGGCCGTGCGGGTCACCCATCGCCAGGCCGTCGCGGATACGATCGGTCCGGTCGAGTCGGTCGTCGGCGAGTTCGAGAAAGAGCCCGCCGTCGCCGAGTTGGTCGTCGATGCGGGCCAGGTCGTCGACGTTGACCCCCAGATAGACGTCTGCCTCGAGCGAGGCATCCTGGGCTTCACGCTGGATGTAGTGATTGAGTCCGTTCTCCGCCGTCGTCCACTCGAGGGTGGCGTCTGAGTGGGCCTCCTCGAACGCCTCCTTCAGCCAGGTTCCCGCCGGATCGGTCCCGTCGATCATCGAGTCGTACGTGGCGACCGTGATCGTTCCCGACTCCGGGGAACCCGACAGTTCGTCCCCCGAACTCGGCGACTCACTGCCGTCGCGTGTGAGGCAGCCAGCGACCCCTGCGAGCGTCCCGCCGCCGATCGTGCCGACGAACGTGCGTCGTCTCATTACTGGATGGTCCCACTGGGTGGTCTTAAGAACCAGCATTTAGATCCCGGGACGCATCGAACGTCTAGTAACTATTCGACACAGAGAACGGCGGCCCGATTAGGATACGAAAAATTGGGCGCACCCTGGTTTGCGACCGGGACAGTGTGTCGGACGAAGCAGCGGCCCGGGCGAAACCGTTAGGTAACCACAGCGACGATGTATCCGTATGCATCCCGCTCTCGGCTGGTGCTGGCGTCACCCATCGAGAGCGGACAGTGTCGATGGCAACGGCGTCGCGGCCTAACCCGGCGTCGTGGTGTCGGCGGCTCCCTTCGTTCTCTCCACCGCTCCCGGATAGCTATCCGACAGCCCGCAGTTCACCCCGCAGCGACGCACAATGGCACGACACGATTCATCTGACACACCCGACACAGCGGAACCGACCAGTGAACACCCGACCGATCCAGCCACAGCGACCGGCGGACACTCGTCCGACCCAGCCGCATCGGCCACCGAACATTCGCCCGAACGACCCTCGTCTGCACGACTCGATGGCAACACCGTCACCGACACCGAGTACGACCGCCTCGTTTCGGAGTTCGGCGCCGAGCCGCTCTCCGACGAACAGATCGAGCGGCTCCCCTACCATCCAGCGATCCGGCGGCGGACGATGTACGCCGGTCGCGACGTCGATCAGTATCTCGACGCCGCGGAGGCAGGCCAAGCCCACTCGATCGTCACCGGCGTCGGTCCCTCGGGCCCGCTCCACCTCGGTCACGTCCTCCCGCTGTACCTCGCGAAGCGCTTCCAGGACGAGACGGGAGCGACGGTGTACCTCCCGTTTTCGGACGACGAGAAGCTCCTCTCCAGAGACCTGACGTTCGACGAGATCGGCGAGTTCACCCGAGACAACCTCCGGGACGTCCTCGCCGTCGGCTTCGATCCCGAGCGAACACGGATCGTCCTCGACACGGCCGACGCCGACGTGATCTATCCCATCGCCGTCTCGCTGGCCGAGCGGCTGACGCCGGCGACCGTCGATGCGGTCTACGGCGAGCAGGACAACGTGGGACTCTCGTTCTATCCGGCCGTCCAGGCCACGCACCTCCTGCTCCCGCAACTTGTCGAGGGACAGCAACCGACGCTGGTCCCCATCGCCGTCGATCAAGATCCCCACGTCAGGATCTGCCGCGACCTCGCGGCGAGGGAGTCACTGCCCGTCCAGAAGCCGGGCGCGCTCCTCGGTCGCTTCCTTCCAGCCCTCGACGGCCCGGGGAAGCTGAGTTCCTCGGACGACGCCCCGTCGATCGAGTTGACCGACGACCGCGAAACGGTCGCGAAAACGATTCGCGAACACGCCTACACGGGCGGGCAATCGACGGTCGAGAAACACCGGGAACTGGGTGGCGACCCCAGCGTCGACGTCCCGTTCCAGTACCTGCGCTACCTGTTCGAACCGGACGACGCTGAACTCGAGCGAATCGAGCGCGCGTACCGTGCCGGCGAGCTGTTGAGCGGCGAACTGAAGGAGCTCGCGATCGACCGAATCGCGGACTTCCTGGCAGATCACCAGCGCCGGCGCGAGGCGCTCGGGTCACTCGCGGACGAACTCGGGCCGTATCGGCTCCGCCCGGGAGAGCGTGCGCGAGCGCTCGAACGGGTCGGCGTCCCGCGGCATCGGCCGCCCTCCCCCCACCAAGCCGATCGGGGGTAGCCACGGGTACGGACCGTCGAAATCGACGCAGGCACGCTGCCCCGGCCAGTACTGTAGACCGGTCACGGAGCCGTCAACGTTACCTACCGGGACTGTGAACGCTGGCGAAATGACAGCACCAGAATCAACGGAGGCACGCACCACAACGGGCGACGATCGAGAATCGTTCTTCGACGACGTTCCGTGGCAACAAGCACTGGTCATCGGAATCGGCGCGTTCGTCGTGGGGTTCGTTCTGCTCAGCGGCCTCGTGGTAGCCGAGGGAGTGCTCGACGATAGTGTGACCGACGAGACCGGCGAGGTCGATTCACAGGGAGACGAACCGGGACTGCTGACAGTGCTCGGATGGGTGTACTTTGGCGCTCACTTCGTCGATCTCGGCGTGGACACGGTGTTCGGATCGATGTCGTTCGATATGTTCGGTGCGCTCATGGAAGAGGCCGTGATCCCCGAAATCCTCTGGCGCCTCGTCCCGGTCGTCGTCCTGATCGGCGCGGGTTACCTGCTCGCAGCGCGGGTGCTCCCGGCGACCGCGTCGCCGGAGGACGGGGCGAAGATCGGCGCGACGGTGACCGTCGGCTATCTGCTCACGGTTGCAATCGGGACGCAAGTGTTCGAGTTCACCGGTGACGAAGGGACGTCCGCAAGCGTCGAATTCACCGAAGCGCTGCTGCTGGCAGGGCTGCTCTATCCGATTCTCCTGGGCGCGTTCGGTGGCTATCTCGCCGTCCGCCGCGGGGCGACAGAGACCAATGCAGGCCAGTTCGGTCCAAGGGCTTAACCCCGCGCACCGAATAGGCCCGATCATGCAGCACGTGAAGATTCCGCAGGACCGCATCGGCGTCCTCATCGGCAGCGGCGGGGAGACGATGCGGGAGATCGAGTCGGCCGCCGAGGTCAGGCTCGACATCGACTCCGAGAACGGGTCGGTCGCGGTCGAGACCGTCGGCGATCCCGTGCTCGGCCTGAAGGGACCGGACATCGTCCGGGCGATCGGGCGCGGGTTCGCCCCCGAGGACGCCCTGGCGCTGCTCGACGACGAACTGATGATGTTCGACATCGTCGACATCGACACGGCGTCCCGCAACGCGAACGACATGAAGCGACAGAAGGGCCGACTGATCGGCGAGAACGGCCGCACCCGCGAGCTCATGGAGGAGCTCTCGGGCGCCTCCGTCGTCATCTACGGCTCGACGCTCGCGATCATCGGGACGCCGGAACAGGTCGACGTCGTCCGCACCGCCGCGGAGATGCTTCTCGACGGTGCGCCCCACGGCGCGGTCTACTCGTTCTTAGAAGAGAAGCACAACGAACTCAAACGACAGGGGCTCGAGTACCATCGCTTCCCGGGCTCGGGCACGGAAGAACAAGCCTGATCGCCGGCACAGGCTTGATGGCCGAGGGACAACGGCTGACTGATGTTCTGGCGACCGCATCCAGACCCGGTTCTCCGGGCGAAACGCAGCTGATCAACAGCAGCGACCCACGTACCAGACAGTTGTCCCCCCAGCGAAAACCGTACTTAAACCCCGCGTGCTAGACGACCACACAGTCTCCGAATCCCACACACGGGCGGCAGTCAGACGACAGGGAGCGAAAAGCCTATATAGAATCACAAACAATCCTTCGAGTGACTATGGCTCAGCAAATGGGCAACCAGCCCCTCATCGTCCTCTCGGACGACAGTCAGCGCACATCGGGTAAAGACGCACAGTCGATGAACATCCAGGCCGGCAAGGCCGTCGCGGAGTCCGTCCGCACCACGCTCGGCCCGAAGGGCATGGACAAGATGCTCGTCGACTCCAGTGGCTCCGTCATCGTTACCAACGACGGTGTCACCCTCCTGACGGAGATGGAGATCGACCACCCGGCCGCCGACATGATCGTCGACGTCGCCGAGACCCAGGAGAGCGAAGTCGGCGACGGTACTACCTCCGCCGTCGTCGTCGCCGGTGAACTGCTCAAGCGCGCCGAAGAGCTCCTCGACCAGGACATCCACGCGACCACCGTCGCGCAGGGCTACCGACAGGCTGCCCAGAAGGCCACGGAGGCCCTCGACGACGTCGCGATCGACGTCGACGCCGACGACAAAGAGATCCTCCAGCAGATCTCCGCCACCGCGATGACCGGCAAGGGCGCCGAGAACGCCCGCGACCTGCTCTCGGAGCTCGTCGTCGACGCCGTCCGCACTGTCGCCGACGACGACGGCATCGACACGGACAACATCTCCGTCGAGAAGGTCGTCGGCGGCGCCATCGAGAACTCCGAACTCGTCGAGGGCGTCCTCGTCAACAAGAGCCGCGTCTCCGACAACATGCCGTACTTCGTCGAGGACGCCAACGTCGCCGTCATCGACGGCGCACTCGAGGTCAAAGAGACCGAGATCGACGCCGAGGTCAACGTCACCGACCCCGACCAGCTCCAGCAGTTTATCGAGCAGGAAGAGGCCCAGCTCGAGGAGATGGTCGATCAGCTCGCCGACGTCGGCGCCGACGCCGTCTTCGTCGACTCCGGCATCGACGACATGGCCCAGCACTACCTCGCCCAGGAGGGCATCCTGGCCGTCCGCCGCGTCAAGAACTCCGACGCCCAGCAGATCGCCCGCTCGACCGGCGCGACGCCCGTCTCCTCCGTCGACGACATCACCGAAGACGACCTCGGCTTCGCCGGCTCCGTCTCCCAGAAGGAGATCGCCGGTGACGAACACGTCTTCGTCGAAGACGTCGAGGACGCCCAGGCCGTCACCCTCATTCTCCGCGGTGGCACCGAACACGTCATCGACGAGGTCGACCGCGCCATCGAGGACGCCATCGGCGTCGTCCGCACCACCATCGAGGACGGCAAGGTGCTCGCCGGCGGCGGCGCACCCGAAGTCGAGCTCTCGCTCGCCCTGCGCGACTACGCCGACTCCGTCGGCGGCCGCGAACAGCTCGCCGTCGAGGCCTTCGCCGACGCGTTAGAGGTCATCCCACGCACCCTCGCCGAGAACGCCGGCCTCGACCCCATCGACTCGCTGGTCGAACTGCGCTCCGACCACGACGCCGGCAAGACCGGCGCCGGGCTCGACGCCTACACCGGCGACACCGTCGACATGGAAGCCGACGGCGTCTACGAGCCAAAGCGCGTCAAGACTCAGGCCATCGACTCCGCGACCGAGGCCGCAGTCATGCTGCTTCGCATCGACGACGTCATCGCCGCGGGCGACCTCGCCGTCGCTGACGACGACGAGGGCGACGACATGCCGGCCGGCGGCCCAGGCGGAATGGGCGGCGGCATGGGTGGCATGGGCGGCGGTATGGGCGGCATGATGTAAAACGACCTTTTACGCTACGCTCATTTCGCGCCGGCGGCTTCGCCGCACGGCGCGCCGACGCTCGGTAAAAGGTCGATCAAAAGCACTCCTCCTTCCCCGCCGACGTCGCTTCGCGACGTCTCTGGGTCAGTCGTCGGCCCGCTCGTTCACTCCGTTCACTCGCGGTGAACGCCTTCGTTCGGATCGCGGTAATACCACTCATCTTCCCGCGGCTCTCGCTCACTTCGTTCGCATAGAGCCGCGTCTTCTCCGAACCACTCACTCGGTGACACTGTGGCGTAGACCGTCTCTCGATCACCGCTGTCTCCAAATTCGTCTCGCTATTCTCGTCCTACCACGCACGACGTCGACCGGCGACCAGTTGGTTACGCGAACGCGAGGAGTGTTTCGTCGAAGTCGCTCTCGTCGACGGCCGCCGACGGCAGGACTCGCACGAGCACCATTCCATCGAGGATCACCGGGCGTGAACGAACGGCGCCTGGTACCTCGACCGACCACGCCGACTCCAGCGAACCGCTCTCGAGGGCGACCAACCGGTTTTCGGGGTCGTCGCCATCGGTCTCGGTGGTGATCGCATAGCAGTTGTCGGCGCCGACCGCGAGGGCCCGCACCGCATCGGAAATCGTCGATCGGGTGACCTCGTCGCCGCTGTCGGCGTCGAGGGCGACGACGCCCGATTCGGTTCCGACGAACAACCGTCCCTCGGCTGCGGCGAGCGCTGTCACGGCACCGTCCGCGACCTGTTTCCGCCAGTCGAGATCTCCCGACGAGTCGACGGCGAGGACGGATCCATCGGCCGTCGCGGAGACGACGTGATCCTCGATCAGGGGCGGTGTCGACAGCGCCGCGTCGAATTCCTCGACCCACCGCTGGTCGCCAGAGTCCGCCTCGAGTGCGGCGAGTATCTCGTCGGACGCGTATGCAACGATCTCGTCGTCGACGGCGAAATCGATCGGGAGCGACGACTCGGACTCCCAGCGGTCGTCACCGTCGTCCACGTCGAACGCCTGCCCGTACGGCTGCGTGGAGCCGCCCTGGTAGGCGACCCCGTCGCGCATCGTAAGGAGAGGGGTCGACAGGTCCGTCGCATCGGTGGTCCACGTTTCCTCGCCCGTTTCGAGGTCGCGGCCGACGAGTTCGTCACCGTCGTCTCGCTCGCGATAGGCGACCACCGTCTCGCCGTCGGACCCCATCGCCAACTCGCCGCTCGCGAGCGGGCCGGCGGCCGTGGGTTCGCCAGTGGCGGCTTCGAGCGTCCCGACGTCGCGTCCGTCGGGCGGATACGCGAAGACGAGGCTATCGACGACGAGTGGATCGATACCCGATTTGGCACCGACCGCTCGCTCCCACGCGATCGACGGCTCACCATCGGGTCCGGAGCCGTCCGTCGCCGCAGTGTTTTCCGGGGTGGCCCGGTGTAGCAGCCACTCGCCGTCGACTCGCTCGTCGACGCGGCTATCCAGCGCTTCCTCGTTATCGTCGCCGTCGGATTCGCCATCTGTCGTACAGCCCGCAACGGCAGTGAAGAGCGCCGATCCCGTCACCGCGAGGACGTTCCGGCGTGTCAGGTCGGACGCCATCGGCCCCGACTCGGCTCGTTGTTCCTGAGGATCACGCGGCCGGCGATATGATTCCATGCGCATTGTTATACCTACATTACAATAAGTCCACTGCCATCTCTCACGAGTGGACGGGGTGCGTCGTCGCTGGCAGCGACTCCGTCGTCGAGATAGTCGCCACAATGTGCAGGAACCTGCGACCGGTTTCGGGCCACTAGCTACAAATCCCCAGATAGTCATCCTACAGCAAGAGACCCCCATGGCAGATCCTGCGATCTATCGAGCGTTCTTCGACGAACTGGACGACGCGGTCGCGGTTCTCGATCCGAAGACGGGTCGCTACGAGGCCGTCAATCCGGCGTACGCTACCCTGTTCCAGCGCGAGCCAGGGGAGCTCGAAGGGAAGAGAGTCATCGAACACGTAAATGAAACCCTCACACTCGATCGGGACGCGGTCACCGCAGCTCTCGAAGTGGCCCGGCGCGGCGATTCCCGGACCGTTCGGGGTGAACTGGACGAAACTGCCGGGGGCCCCCGTTCAGCCGAGGTCGAACTGGCGCCGTTCGAGTCGAAGGAGATCGAATCGATTCGGGCGACGGTACGACTCAGGTCGGCCTCGATCGACGAAGGAACGAGAGACGACGAATTGACGAACCGACTGGCGGTCGCACTGGAGGGCACGAATACGGGTGTCTGGGAACTAGACCTGGAGAGCGGGGAAATGGCCTGGACCAACTCCGCGGAGGAACTGTTCGGCGTCGAGCCGGAGACGTTCGACGACCTCGCCGAGCGCATCCATCCGGACGATCTTCCCACGGTCGAACGGGATATCGAACAGGCGATCGAGCGTGGCGACGTCTTTCAGACCGAACACCGGGTCCAGCACGAAAACGGCGAAGAGACGTGGGTCCTCGCGCGTGGCGAGGTTCGATCGGCGCAGGGGAACGCACATCTCGTCGGAATGGCCACCGACATCACGAGCAAGAAAGCACAGGAACAGGCGCTGGTACGCCAGGAGCACCAGTACCGGGAACTCGTCGATCGCCTCCCCGAAGCCTACTACACGTTCGACCGGAACTGGACGATGACGTACTGCAACGACGTGATCGCAGACCGGTTCGACACCCCAGCCGAGCAACTCATCGGACAGACCGTCTGGGACGCGTTCCCCGAAATACGCGGGACCGTTCTCGAGGAGACGTTCCGAACCGTGATGGAAACGGACGAGCCGGCCTCGTGCGAGTATCACGTGGAATCCCGAGGGTTCTGGGTCGACATCCAGGCCTATCCGTACGAGGACGGCATCGCGATCATCTCATCGGACGTCACCGAGCAAAAGCGGAAGCTCTCACTGGTGCTCGACTCTCTCCCGCTCGTCTTTTACCAGATCGACGCCGACAGGACGTTCCTCGAGTCCCGTGGCAAAGGCCTCGCCGAGCTCGGCCTCGAGAGGGACGAAGTCGTCGGCGAGTCGGTGTTCGACATCTTCGCAAAGCAACCGAGCATCGTCGCGGCGATCGAGCGAGCGTTCGACGGCGAAGCTGTCTCGCACACGACTCAGATCGGGACCAACCACTTCCTGGCCGAGTACAGGCCGGTCGTGGAAAACGGGGCGGTGACGAACGTCATCGGCGCCGCGATGGACGTGACGGAACTCGAACGCCAGCGCGAACAGATGGAGTTCTTCAACTCAATCCTGCGCCACGACGTGTTGAACGGGATGACGGTCATCAAAGCCCGCGGCGAAATCCTGGCCGCGGAGCTCGACGGCGATCTGGGCCAGTACGCTCGTACGATCGTCGACTGGTGTACGACGACGACCGAGGTCACCCAGCGCGTCCAGCGCGTCGTCGAGACGCTCACGACGCCCGAAGACAGTCTCCAGCTCGACTCGGTCGACGTCTCCGCGATCCTCGATCGAAAACTCTCGGAACTGCAGACCGCCAACCCCAGGATCGAATTCGAACGCGACGTCGCTCCGGGAATCGAGGCACGGGCCGACGAGTTGCTCTCGGAGGTTCTCGGGAACGTTCTGCTGAACGCGATCGAGCACAACGACACCGACGACCTCACGATCGACGTGACGGCCGCGGTCGACGACGAGGTCACGATACGCATCACCGACGACGGGGGCGGAATCGACGACGACCGCAAGGAGTCCGTGTTTCGCCGCGGCGAGACCTCACACGCCAAGGAGACGGGATCGGGCTTCGGTCTCTTCTTCGTCGACGTGATGGTCGACAAGTACGGCGGCGAGGCCTGGGTGGAAGACGCCGAGTCGGGCGGCGCCTGCTTCGTTCTTGAGCTGCCGCGAGCGACCACCGAGGCACAAGGATGATACACCCAACCACACAATGTGAGGTGCTCCCATGACCGACACAGACCCCCCGGTCGTCGCCATCGTCGAGGACGAGCCGGCCGTCGCGGAGAGTTACGAACTCTGGCTCGCCGACGACTACGAGATCGTCCGTGCCCACGACGGTGCCGAAGCACTCGACGTGATCGACGAGTCGATCGACGTCGTCCTCTTAGATCGCATGATGCCGGAACACTCCGGTGAGGAGGTCTTACAGGAGATTCGAGCCCGTGGAATCGACTGTCGCGTGGCGATGGTCACCGCCGTCGAGCCCGATTTCGACGTCGTCGAGATGGGCTTCGACGCGTACATCACCAAACCACCGGAGCGAAGCAATTTACTCGACACGGTCGAGACGCTCCTCGATCGAGCGTCCGTCGACGACGAGTTTCAGGAGTACCACTCCCTGATGGCGCGGCGAGGTGCCCTAGAGGCCGAGAAGTCCGAGGCGGAGCTGGCGGACAGCGACGAGTATCAGGATCTACTCGACCGGATCGACGCCAAACAGACGGCGGTGGACGACGGACTCGGGGACATGGGCTCCGAGATCGACTTCGTCAGTGCCGTTCGAGACCTCTCGGACGACGCGTCCGCCCACGCGGAGGACGTGGACGGAGCCGAGTGGGACGGAAACGAGGAGAACGCATGACTGACAGCTACGAAATCGGCGGCATCTTGCCCGACGACACGATCGACGAACTCCGTCCCGGGACGAACGTCGCCGTCATCGGCTCGTCGCATTCCGGGAAGCGTCACGTCGCACTGCAGTTAGTCGCGGCCGGCTACGACGTCGACGAAGGGATCCTCTGTATCACGACAAACAGCGCACGCCGGGTGTTCGAGGACCTCGACCGACACATCGACGCGATGAACCGGGACCGGATCGGCGTCATCGACTGCTCAGGCACCGGCGGCGGGTCGGTGATCGAAGCCATGACGGAGTCGGCCTCCTCCCCGGGCGATCTCACCGGAATCAGCATCGGAACAGCCAAACTGTCCAAACGGTTTCACAGCCGCGGCGTCTCCGACATTCGGTACGGCCTGGTCTCCATCTCGACACTGTTGCAGTACGTCGACGAGTCGACCGTCTTCAGATTCCTCCACGTGTTTACGAACCGAGTGAGCGAAACGGACGGGCTCGGGGTCTACACGCTCACCGACGACACACACGACGCGACGACCGTCAACACGATCCGCGGACAGTTCGACGGCGTCGTCGAGCTCAGGGAACGCGACGATGGGACGCGAGAGTGTCGGGTCCGCGGGCTCGGATCGGCGCCGAGCGGGTGGAACGTGTTCGAATAATCACGAGCGGCCGAACGCTGGTACCGGACTGGTTCGATCGAATCCGCGAGTCACATCGCCGGCTGGCCGATTTCTCGTCACTCGGTCGTCCGCCCCGGACCGAGGACGGTGTCCTCGCCGAGTGCGGCCTCGCCCATGGCGAATGCCCGCGGCCGGAGCGCGCTGTTGACGCCGAGGAACGTGTCGACGCCGAGCGTGAACTCGTCTTCGATGGGGAGGACCTGCGCGGTGACGTGGGCCGGTGTCTCCGTCTCGACGATGTGTTCGACGGCCTCCCGTTGTTCCGCCGAGTCGAACGGGCCACAACAGAGTGCGAACGACCGCGGCCCTGGCAACAGGGATGCGAACTGAGCTTTCGCTGCCTCGTTCTCGATGCAGTCTAAGTCACCCGGTTCGAGGAAGAACAGTCGCTGGTCGATGTCACGACCCGACGAGAGTGAGGAGGCGTCGCTCTCGGTTCCAGTCGCGTCCGACAGCCGAGAACGGTCAGATCGCTCCGCCGTCGCCCGCTCGGGGCCGGACCACTCCTCGTCGGTGGTGTGAGAGAGATAGAGTTCGAGCATCGCGCGCAGGCCGGCCTTCGTCCCCCGCTTCCGGTAGAGTTCGGGCGCCCTGGCGAGGAGTTCCCGTCGCGCGCTCTCCGGCCAGGATCGATAGTCGTCCGCGGCCAACCAGGTCTCGAGCCACTCGAGCGACTCGCTCGGCACCCCGCCCGGATCCATGTACCGGCTGAACCCCTCGATCTCGCGCTCGATCTCGACGAACGAGGTCTCGAAGACCGAGAGAAACCGTTCCAGGAAGGTCGCCGACCGGTCGTCTTCCTGGTACACCTCGGGCAGGTGTCGGAGATACGACTGTCGTGGACAGTACGCCGTCACTGAATCGACCAGCGGTGCCGCCGTCGGCGTCCCGACGAGTTCGACGGCCACGTAGAGGTACCGGCCCGTCGCGTCCCGCAACAGCGTCTCCTCGGGATCGATCGTCTCGACGAGCGTCCAGCGGGCGTCGGCGTGGTCGGCGAGCGTCTCGCCTGCGGCCTCACACCACGACCGGATCGTCGAGACGTCGAACCGGTCGGATCGCTCGGCGAGCTCGGTAGGCGCTGCCGTCGCGAGTGCCCACAGCGAGTCGACGCCGCTCTCCCGGAGCGCCTCGATCGCACTCGGATCGAGGCCCTCAGTGGCGAGGCCCTCGGCGTCGAACGAGCCGATCGCCGCCTCGTCGGTCGCGACGTACCGGAGTCTGACCTGCGTGCTCGCCGAGGCACGGGCGATATCGAGTGCGATTCGGTGCCACTCGACGGCATCTCTGCCGGCGTCGAAACGATGAAACGCCACGCCAACGTGACGATCGCGTTTCGGGTGCCGAGCGTACTCGCCAACCTCCTGGAGCGCGTAACTCGCCCGCTCCTCGCCCAGGAGCGCGTAGAAGACCCGCCGGCTGTGCTCGTCGGTCGGCTGGCCGACGAGGTCGACACACGGTCGCGCGAGTTCGTGACGGAGCGTGAACCGTTCTTGGTCGGGGTCCCACTCGAAGAGCCCGTGTCCATCCCGGTCGTCGAACGTTCCGGCGACGACGAGGCTCCCTGACGGAACGGCGATCGCCGTCGGCGTGAACGAGGCGTCCTCGGTGACGAACGCACCAGTCGAGAGGGGATACAGCCCCTCACGACGCTCTTCCTCGGCGTCGAACGCACGAACCGTCCGTCCCTCACTCGTCTCGTCGAGGACGTACATCCGGCCGGCACAGACAGCGAGGTCGATCGGCGACTGCAGCCACCAGTCGACGGTCAGTTCTGCCTCGCCGCCGACAGTCACGAGCCGATCGTCACCGTCGACGACGTAGACGACGCCGTCCGCGTACCGGAGTGTGCGTGGGTCTGCCGCCTCGCAGGGAAGCTGACCGAGTTCCCGCTGCAATCGCGGCGAGAGCGTGGCGATCGAGCCGTCGGCGGCGTCGGCAACGTAGACGCGATTCTCGCTCGCACACACCGCACATGGTCGATCGATCGAGGGCTCCGAGCCCTCTATCAGTCGCTGATGCAGGTCCGTCGCGGGATCGTAGCGATACAGCGCCCCCGAGTCGTGGACGGTGTAGAGGACGCCGGTCGGATCGACAGCGTGATCGACGACCGACACGCCGAGATCAGCCTCGCGGATCGAGGTCGTTCGCGCGATCGACAGGCCGCCGTCGACGACGGCGGCGTTGCGTTTCACCCACTCGTTCCAGTCGGCCTCACTCGTCGCCGTCGAGTACGAGTACTCCATCTCAGTTCACCCCACCCGCCCCGTGTAAGTCGACCGTCACCGAGTCGACGGCGAACAGCGCCGCGTCACCGATCTCGACCGTGTGTTCGTCGACCATCGTCCCTCCGTGGGCGGTGATCGAGAGATCCGAGACGTGATCGATCGCCTCCAGATCGGTGAGTCGCTCGACGAGACGCGTCCCCTGTAACGGCTGTCCGAACGGCCAGCCGTCCCCGTCGGCGCCCGTGAGCGGGTGGACGTACGATTCGACCGCTTCCGCGACGGCGGTCTCGTGATTTCGCGCCGTGTATCCCGGACGCGTCCGGCCCGTCACGGACAGTTCCAGGCCGACGTAGCGCGGCCCCCGAACGGAGACGCGGTCGGTCAACAGCGTCCGCTCGTCGACGTGTGACTGGACGGCCCGGACGAACCCGTCGCTGGGAACCGGCCGGCCCACGTCGGGCGGCGCGTACGGAACGACGACGACGGTGATCGGATCGCCGACGAGTACGGCCGTCCGGGCGATTCGCAAGCCGGGCGTCCGCGCGGCCACCGAGCGAACGTCGTCGGCCGTAACGGCGCGATAGGGGCGTCTGAGATCACGCCGCGCCCGGCGCATGGCCGCTTCGATCGACTCGGCGTCCGTCCCGCCCGTGGCCCCGGAAAGTGGGGAGACGTCACCCTCGGCAGTGGCGAGCGACGTCCCGGAGAGCGCGGCGGGCATCGGGTCGGCGAAGCGCCAGACCGCACCCGGCGACACGTTCCCCGCCTCGCCGCCGCCGTAGACGTACGACGCCGAGATCGTCGCGTTCGCCGGGGGAACCCGTCCGGAACGCCCGTCACCGAACGTCACGCGACCGCGGGATCGGTCGAGGACGTAGTGTGGATCGTCGGGGCCAGAGGCGTCGAAGTCGGAAACCTCGGTGAATCGCTCGCCATCGACGCTGACCGTCGCGGCGAACAGGTTCTCGTCGGGGAACGCGTAGGTCTGTCCGTCGAGCCCGAGGGTCTCCTCGGTGCCACCGGAGCCGGGAACCGTCACCGGTCGGAGCGGTTCGTCCGCGACGCGCGCCCGGTGGCTCGCGGTGACGACGTTCGTTCGCACACCGTCTAGCTGTGGCGGAAACTCGTATCCCGGCGTCTCGACGCGACAGCGGAGCCAGCCGCGGTCGTCCGACGCGTCGGTGAGTGCGTGGTCCCGTCCCGACGCTGGTTGCGACGCCGTCGGGCGGGTGAGTTCGATCACCCCACCGTCGTACATCGCGGTGGTCTCGTCGACGGCGATCGACAGGGATTCCCACGAGTCCATCTCGGGACCACGGTACGCCCACGAGATCTCGACCGTCGGCGAGACGGACGGCTCGTCGGCGAGGGCGTCGCCCGGGGCTGGATCCGGGAGGTCGTCGTCGTGATAGTCGACGACGAGCGTGAGCGCGTCCGTGCCAGCGAACGGGTCGCCGTCGAAGCCGAGGAACAGCGCGGCGTCGGCGCAGATGTCGTCACCGAACGGTCGATAGAACATGCCACTCGTTCGATTCGCTTCGGTGTGGTCCGTCTCGCCCGTGCCGTCGACGGTGGCGACGCGATCGATCTCGGCCCCCGAGAGCACGACGTCGTGGTCGGTCTCGAACCGATAGCTCTCGTCGGCGCCGTCCGCGACGGCGAGACCGGTTTCCGCCGGAATTCGCGTCCCGACAGTCGAATCCGGCGGGTCGATCGACAACGGCGCGGATGCAGCCGTCTGCGGTCGGCGTTCGTGCCCGAGGAGCCGAAGGTACTTCTCCCGGTGGGCATCGGTCACCTGGTCGAGCTGATAGCTGTGAGTCTCCGTCACCCACGCGAGCACTTCGAGGATCGTGATCCCCGGATCGTGCGGGTTGAAATCCGTCCACTCCGCTTCGTACGCGGGGATCAGTTTCTTCGCCTGCTCGAGTAAGTCCTCGTACGTTTGATCGTCGAGCGTCGGCACGTCTATCCCCATGTGACTGCCACCTCCGTGTCGGCACTCGTACGGTGCGGTGCCGGCGGGTGTCGACAACACGCCGATACGTCGGCGACTATCGACACCGACGGCACGCCGGTGGCAATCGGTACTGACGGCACGTCATCGGCCACCGACGCCGACAGTCGTCGCCCTCGGTGAGCGAGCGAGCGGTCGCTCATCGGTCCACCTCCATCGTGACCGTCAGGTCGTGGGACCCACTGCACGGAAGCGTATCCCGGGGAAGCGGGCGGTGCTCGTCGTGCCGCGAGAGGGTCCGACTGTCGCCGGGCCCGGAGAGCGTCACGTCGAACGCGAGGACGTCCGCGACAGCGTCCACGTCGGCCACGATGTCGGCGAGTACCTGTGGCTCCGGTAACTCGCCGAACGGCCATCCCTGGCCGTCGTTGCCCGACAGCGGGTGCAGGTAGGCGTCGAGTCGTGACGAGATCGTTCGCTTGAGCTGTGAGACGCTCTTGACGCCCGTCGCCCGGACCGTCGCCTCGACCGACACCTCGCAGTAGCCCGGTCCACGAACGACGATATCGGCCCCGTCGTCAGCCGCGACAGACGCCGGCGCTCGGTCGTAGAGTGCCTCGCGAACGCGGTGTTTGAGTGCGACGGAGGGGACCGGCTTCTCCCGCTCGGTCTGCGGGACGATCAGGACCGTCACCCGGGACTCGCCCGCCCGGCGATCGAGCGACGGATCACACGAGACGACCGCGAGCTCCGGGAACGTCGCCATCGCCACCTGCTCGTAATCGCTCGGCGTGACGGCGCGCCCGCGATGTTTGAGGCGGTTCGTCGCCCGGGAGACGAGCGTCGCCGTCGACTCGGTGTCGGCGCCACCGTCGGCCGCCATCGGATTCGTGACCGATTCGACGAGGGCGATCGAACTGTTGAGCGTCGTCACCGCACCAGCCTCGACGGTCCCGTCCCGGCCACCGCCAGTGGTGAACGTCGCCCGGACGTTGTCGGTGCCACTCGGCGGGATCGCACCGGCGTCACCGTCGCCAAACTGGATCACGCCGAGCGTTCGATTGGGGACGTAGTGACGGTCCATCGGCCCCGAATCGAGGAAGTCCTCGACGGCCTGCCAGCGAACCCAGAACGCGCTGCACTCTCCCCGTGCGTCGTACTCGGGATCGACGTCGGCTGGGCGTGTCTCGCGCAACCGCCGGCGCTCTCCGGCCGAAAGCGTCGCGCGTTCGTCCACCCACACGTCGACGTCGATCAGCGGCGCGTGCGAGCACCCGAAGGACTGCTCGTGCGAGCCGTCGCTCGAACCGAGAATTTCGTCTTCGATCGTCGTCGTGTTGTAGGCCCACCCCGTGTTGCTGTAGAGGCCGTCGAGAACGGGCGGCGGTGCCGTCCGATCCAATGTCGCCGTTACCTCGTCGGAAGCCGGCGACGTCGAGGCGGTCGCCATCGACGCGGCCGCGAGGTCGAACTCGTCTTTGGTCACGCGAGCGCGGATCCAGTGGCGCTCCCGGCCGAACAGTGACAGCGGCCGGGTCGGCGTCGGAAGCGTGAACGTGACCATCCCGCGCTCGGTGAGACCGGCGGTCCGATCGACGACGTCGAGCGGTTCCCACTCGCCACTGGCCGGGTCGGGACAGTACTCCCACTGGACGGCAGTGTCGAACGAGGGCGGGTACGGCGCGTCCTCGACCGGGACGAACAGCGACAGCGGGCCGTCTCGCAGCGGTTCGTCGAAGCCGACGTAGACCGTCTGCGTCTCGTCGGCCAGATCACGGAAGGCGGCGAACGAGTCGTCGCGGGACGCGAGGTCCTCGCTGTACGAGGCGTTGTTGTGTCGAAACACCGCCTCGAACGGGCGCTCGCCGCGGTCGTAGTGGACCACCAGTTCCTCGAAGACCGGCTCGTCCGCGTCGGAAACACGCCGTCCGCGCTCGCCGTCGTCGGTGACGTCGAACTGCGGGTGGCCGTACGAACCGCTGACGAGCCGGCTACGTATCCAGACGTTCTCGTGGCCCGAGACGGTCGTCGGCTCGATATCGTCGGGCACGTCGAAACTGACGCGTCCGCCCGTCGTCAGCGCGTCCGTCTCGTCGGTCACCGACGTGAGTCGCGTCCAGCCGTCGCCGTTCCAGTACTCCCAGGAGAGGTGTGGCGGTCCGACGACGACACCGCCGGCTACCAGCCCGGTGTCGTTGTCGGCTTCGGTCACATCGGTCGCCGACGTAGCGTCGTCACCAGCTGACGGTGGGACGAACTCGAGTTCGACGACACCGCCGGGTTTCGTGAACGCTTCTTCACACGAGACGTAGAACGTCGCCGGCGGATGGGGCATCCGTCCGAACGGCCGAAGCGTCTCCGCCGGCGACAGCGGCACGTCGTTCGACAGCAACTGATCCGGTTCGCGCCCGTCGGGACAGCCAACGTGGATCGCAAGCGATCGAATCGTCGCCGAGAGCGATCGCGACGCCTCACGCCGGCGACAGCGAATCCACCGACTCGTGGTTCCGGCGACGGTGTGCTCGACGGTCGACCCCGGCAACCGAAAGGTCCGAGCGGCGTGGCGGCTGTCGGTCGCCTCGAACCGGTCACTCGTCGCCGATCGAGACTGGAGTCGCTCCTGTAAGCGTTCGACACCGACGTCCTCGTCGGCCCACTCGCCCTCCGTGGACTCGGTGAGCGGGTGCCAGCCCTCGTCGCCGTCGGGATCGACGCCGTAGTACTCCCACTCGACTGCGTCGAACACCCGATCGGCGTCGTCCACGGCCGTCAGCGAGAGGGTGAACGACGAGCCCGCATCGAGCGTGAGCGCAGCGTCGCTCCCGAGATAGAGGACGTGCGCCTGCCGATTTTCACCGTCGAAGAGCGTAACGGGCCCGTCACCGTCGACGAGTTCGTCGTGTGCGACGATCCGATCCGTCGAGGGGTCGACGGCGACGAGGTCGGCGAGCCTCGCGCCGGTCGCCTCGAAGCCGCCCTCCTGTGGCAGTTCGAACACCTGCGGCTCCCCCGATCCCGTCTCGGCGACCGCCTGCGTCCCCGCCGGAATCGCCACGTTCCGATCCAGATCGGTCGATACCCGAAACGTGAGGGGGACGCGTGCGGCCTGGGGCGGCCGCCGGTCGAAATCGAGTGCGTCGAGGAACGCGAGTCGGTGTTTCTCGGGTACCTCTGCCAGCCTGGTCCGGAGATCCGCCTCGAACTGCGAGAAGATCCGCACCAGTGCCCGGCCGGCATCGGGCGTCCGTGGGTCCCACGCCTCCGTATAGGCGTCGGCACGCTCGAGTAACGTCTCGAACACTGCCTCCTGGTCGCGATCACCCAGTCGTGGTCCCTGACTCACGCGTGCTCACCCATCGCCTTCGGTGATGTGGAACGGGTAGACCATGTTCGCGAGACTGTTCGTCGTCCGAACCCGGTAGTCGATCTCGATCAGGACCCGATTGGGCTCGTCCGCGTCGGTCCGCGCCGAGACGGTCTCGACGTCGATCCGCGGCTCCCAGCGAACCAGCGACTCGTGAACGGAGTTCTCGATCAGATTCAGCGTCGCCGGCGACGCCGACGAGTAGACGTGATCGTGGATGTCACAGCCGAACTCCGGACGCATGAGGCGCTCACCTTTCGCCGTCCCCAGGATGAGCCGAATCGCCTCCTGAATGTCGTCCTCACCGGACGAGAGGGCGAGATCGCCACGATGGTCCGGTCGAACCGGGTACCGCCAGCCGGAGCCGAGGAATTCGTCAGCCATGGTTAGCCGATGAGGACGCTGGGACAGCCGGCCGCGATCGTGTTCGGCGGCCCGCTCTCGACGATCGTATCACCCATCCGGGCGGCGGGGAGCTTGTTGATCAGGACGGACGTACTCCCCGCGACGACGGGCCCGCCCACGTGAGGGACCACACCCGTCGTCAACGGACAGGTGTGGACGTCGCCGAGCGCGCGCCACGCGGGCTTTTTGCCGATCAGGACGTTCGGACTGGCGGTACCGGTCAGTGGCGTTCCGTGTGCGGTCTGGTCGCCGAGTCTGGCTGCTGGTTTCATAGATATCTCCTCAGTTGAGCTGGATCAGGGCCCCTTTGAGCGTCATCGGGCCCGTCGAATCGATCTTCATCAGGCCGGACGACGAGATCGCGACCTGCGCGTTACTCGAGAGCGAGACCTTGTTCTTGCTCGAGACGTCGACGGCGGTGCCGCCGGAGAGCTTCAGCTTCTTCTTCCCATTGACCGTGATTGTAGGCGCTTTCAGGTCGAGTTCTTTCGCCGCCTCGATGGAGACACTGCCGCCCGAGGAGTCGAGCGTGATGGCGTTATCGCCCGTCTCGTCGCTGATCGATATCGTCTCCGACCCGCTCGAATCGTCGATGCGGATCTCGTGCCCGCCGCTCGTCTCGATCGTGATCGATCCCTCGTCGGCGTCGTCGAAGGTGATGGCGTGGTCGCTCCGTGACCGGATCTCGCGAACCTCGTTTTTCCCCTCGGTGTTCGTCTGCGGTGGCTTTTGCTTGCCGTTCCAGAGCGAACCGACGACGAACGGCGTGTGAATGTCACCGTTCTCGAACGCGACGAGCACCTCGTCGTCGACCTCCGGGAGGAAGTACGAGCCGTAGCCGTCCCCGGTCATCGTCGTCGCGATCCGCGCCCAGTAGCTCTCGTCGTCGGCGTCACGCCACGGAAACTTGAGCTTGACTCGACCGAGGTCCTTCGGGTCCTCGTTGTCGGTGACGATGCCGACGACGACGCCCTGAATGCCACCATCGGAGGTCTCGCCGTCGAAAACCCCTGCGCGCGTCATGCCGGCACCTCCACGACCTCGAACGACGTCCGGTAGCCCGAGGCACCCATCCGATGGGTCGCCTTGGTCACGTGGTATCGCCCGGAGAATCGGGAGCCGAGTTCGGCCAGTTCGATCGTCTCCCCGGCCCGAATCTCGGGAATGCCATCTGCCTCGCCGTGGCCGGTGACGATCCCGTCTGCGTACTGGTTGTGCTTCGTCGTCGCGATGCGTTTGGCCTCGTCTCGTGACATGGCTGGTACTCTGAACACCTCTTTGTGAGCCGCACTCGCACTGCCTGCGGTCGCCGTGATCTCCTCGCGCTTCCCGACGTCCCACGACCGGACCTCGACCCGGTAGTCCTGTTTCTGCTGCGTGCACTCGCCGAAGAAGTCGTGCAGCGCCTCTCCGTACCAGAGTTCGACGACCGGGTCGTCGTCGACGGCGCTCGATCGCGGGACGAACCGAACCGTCTCGCGCGTCGCGTAAAATTCGAAGCCGTAAGTCGCTGCCAGATCCTGGATGAAACGGTAGTCGGTCTTCCCGTCCTGAATGAGTTTCTCACGCTTGATATCGGCACGCTGGACGTCGATCGAGGAGAACGCGTACGACGAGAGGACGTCTTCGACGGCTTCGCCCACCGTCGTCTCCGACCACGAGTCGGATCGCGTCCCCTGCATCGGCTCCCAGAGCAGTCCGTACCCCGAGAGCTGTACCGACGGGCCGCGATCGAGCGTGAACTCCCCCGAAACCGACTGGATCTTGCCCGACAGTAGCGGCGTGAGCTGGCCGTCGGCTCCGTAGCCCATCGAGATGTCGACGTCCGTCCCGATGGCAAACGCGTCCCAGTTCAGCCCCGCGAATTCGTCGAGTTCCTCGTCGAACGGATAGTTCAGGGTGAACGAAAACCGATCGGCACCCTCGAAAGAGGTCTCGACGACGAGGTCGACGATTCGGCCGCCTGGTTCCTGAAACGTCTGGCCGCCGACGTCGACGGTGAAGCGGGGCGAGTATCGTGGGTGGTTGTCTATCGTACTCATGTGACGTCGCTCGATTACAGCGGCGGCAGTTCGAGTCGCTCACCCGCCGCGATCGCCCGCGGGTTCTCGATGTCGTTCTTCTCGGCGATCGTCCGCCAGTGGGAGGGGTCGCCGTACTCCTCCGAGGCGATCAACCAGAGCGTATCGCCCTCCGTCACCGTCCAGACCTTGGTCTTGTCCGTCGACTCGGGCGAAACCTCCGACTTGTGGTAATCGGCCGTCTTGTACTCCGTGAAGACGACCGAGACGCGTGCCCGAATCGGAACACCGCTCGGCAGAAACTTCGTGAACTGCTTGTTCGCCCGTTCGAGCAGCGCCGTAAAGGTGATTCCGTCGCCCCAGACGAACCGGCAGACGGGCGGCGCGTGGAGTTCGCCGTCGACCGACAGCAGCGTGTCGATGTGTTTGGTATACCGCTCGCGAACGTCGACCGTCGCACCGTCCGCCTCGAGCTCGTCGGTCGTATCGAAAAACAGCTCCATCGAGAGGCGTTCGGCGTTTCCGTCGACGAACTGCATGATCGACGCCCCCGATCCCGTCGCCTTCATCTCTCCGTAGTTGACGCTCTTTTCTATCGTGTACGAGTTCGGGTTGAACGAGCACTCGATCGTCTCGCCCCCCTGTTTCCCGTTGACGATCATGATCTGTGCCTTCTCTAGCGTTCCGCTTCGTGACATCTACAGTCCCCTCCGTTCGCGTTCGATCCGCTGTTTGCGTTCGAGTTTCCGGTACAGGCGCTCGACGACGCGGTCGACGTCGGCGTCGAATCGCATCGCATCGTCGAGCGGGGCGTCGACACCACGCTGCCGGTCCACACCCCGGGGACTGCCGTCGATCCCACCAGTTCCCGCTTCACTCGCACCACCGACAGCGTGGGTTTCGTTCGAGCTGCTCGTGTCCGTCCGTGGCGGCAGATCGTCGAGCGCCGACGCCGGCGTCGGATGCGGTCGATCCGGTTCGTCATCGGCAGGCCGCGAGCGGGATCGGCTTGCCGCCGTCCGCCGGTTCGTCTCCGGGCGAGATCGAGACACATCGGCCGATGACGAACTCGACCGGGTGCCTGGCGTCGCCCGGTGGTTCGGTCGCTGGCTATCGGCCGCCGAACGGGCGGACGAATACCCAGCGCCCACACTGCCGTCTCGCGATCGAGTGGTACTGGAATCGGCCACCTGTGGCGCGTCCGTCCGCGCACTGCCGAGCCCCGCAGTCGCTGCGGGGCGGGAAGCACCAGCAGGGACAGTCGAATCCGACTGCCCGGCGTCCTGCCCTGCCGGTGACGGTGTGTGGCGATAGACGAACGTCGCATCGCGAGTGGCTGATTTCATATTGTTATCCAGTTCACCGTTAGATATTCGTTTCTTTCCTGTTATTTTATATCTATCTGTTTTCGTGTCTTCGGCCGGTCCAGCTGCGTGGGCTGTCCGAGTCGGCGCGGGTTGGGTGCTGGAACGATCGGCCGCCTGTGCAGCGGACACATCAGCTGACCCGGGAGTGACGGGCGGCGACGAACCGGTCGTGGTCTGACCGCATCGGTCGACTGGTGAGTCAGTCATCGGACCTGAGTCCGTGACGGCTGTCGCCGACGACGAAGTCGTGCGGTCTGCGACGGTGGGCGTCCGTCCCGCCGCGACATCGCCGTCCCCCTCGGTCGAATCGACGGCAGGACCACCGAAACTGACAGCGCTGAGCGGTTGTGTCCGATCGATCACGCGCCGGGTCAACGAACGGGTGCGGAGCCCCTCGCCGGGCTCCCGACTGCCTGCCCCGCTGGCATTTGCTTCGGGCGACGTCGGCCCACCTACAGTCGACCCAGTGCCGACCGATGCGGCACGGGCCGGGACCGACCCAACGAGTCCAGTCCCACCGGTGACCCCGACCCAATCGGCACGCGATGGGACCGGTGATCGATCCGCACCGACGTTTCGCGAGGTACGTTCGCCCCGGTGCTCGCGTGCAGCCGCACGCGTGGCCACCTGTCTTTGGCCAGCAGCACGCCGACGGGACGACGGACTATCGACACCGACGACAGCCTGGGTCGAACCGTCCTCAGTACCTGAAAGAGGGGTGTCGTCGACAGTGGAAACAGCGGCGGCATCGGGACTCGAACGGTGGGCGTCTTCGGTACGGAGAGTGGGAGTGTCGCGGGCGCTCGACGCTGCGAGGAACCCGACTCCGTCCGAGTCAGGGTTCCCCTCCCCGCCGAGTGGCACCCCGGTTCGATCCGTTCGGCTGGAGCCGGTCGAAGTCGCAGTCGAGACACCACACTCGTCGGTCGCTCCGTCAGCGTGGACTCGCACCGTCCGGCGCGACGGCCGTTCCCGGTCACGACGAACCGGCTCCGCGTCGTTTTGTCGCCGCAACGGTCCCACAGCGTCGGCCGGTCGAGCGGGCACAGCTTCGGACGGTCGAACGACTGCATCGGCAGCACGCACAGACACGCCCTGGGTCAGGTGAGCGGTCGGCGAATTCTCCCCGTCTGGCCGCCAGCGTGTGATCGGCGTCGAACCGGCCGACGAGGGACGCACAGCGTGTAGCGCCTGTCGTGGCGGTTCCACGACATCGGACGAGGCCGTCACAGCGGCCGAGACCGACGAACCGATCGACGCCGACGTACCGGTCGACGTTTCACCTGCGCCAGTTGAGGCACCACCGACACCAGTTGGCGAAGAAACGGTGTAAGAACCACGAGACTGCGGCCGGGCGACCGTCGCAGACGACGAGTCGGCGTCACTCGACACCTGCGGGCGGCTCGCCCCATCGTTCGGCCGTGTCCGATCGAACGGCTCCGCCGACCGGGCGTGGCGAGCGTTTTCGGGCTGCACGGTCGTCACCGTGGGCGACTCGGGAGCGGACCGCTCGCTTCCGGCTCGGTCCGCACCAGTTCCGGGCACCGGTCGCCTCACGCGTGTCGACGTGACCGACTCGATATCCGGCGGCGACCCGGACACGATATCCAGCGACGACCGAGGGTCGATTTGTACCGCAGCCCGGACGTCGGCGTCGGAAGCCGTCCCAGCGGATGGGGAACGCGGCATCGAAAACAGCCTGGCCCGTCGCTGCACGGCAGCACCGACGGTCCCGGGCGTTCGCCCGTCGACGCCACCGGGTTCGACGCCGTCAGTCGGACTCGGCGTCGTCCCGCCGGCTGCCAGTGCTGCAGTCGGTGATCCCTGCTGACCTGGAGTTCGGGTCGCCTCGACTCCAGTGGTGGTCGATCGAGCTGGAGCGTCGCCTTCTCGGGACGACAAGCATAGCCTGGCCGCTGACTCCGAATACGGGCCGGCCACCCCGGTTGTCACCGTCGGACCGGCAGTAGCCGGCCGATGGGCGATCGGTCCCATCGCTTCGTCACCCACACGGTCCGATCGGCCAGTCGAGCGGTCCAATTCGTTCGGCGACCGGCGCGCACTGTCGACCGGAATCGCGCCGTGAGTGGACTCACCGACCTGATCACCGGTCGGAGCCGACACAGCGAGGACCGTCGGTCGTGGGGCCACCACACCGGCATCGCCCAGCCGACCCGACCCAACCGAGACGGCACTGCTGGGTTCGGACCGGCCAGTTGCGATACGTGTGGCGGGGCGCCAGTCGGCCCGGCCGGCCGTGGCCTGAACGAGTCGAGTCACGCCAGCCGTCGAATCGGATTCGGCCGTCGAAAGCGGGAGGGGTGGCTCCGTGCCGGTCGAAGCCACCGTCCCGGTGGGAACGGACGGCGGGTGAGTGTCGCCGAGAGACCGGTCGACAGGTTGTCGAGTGCCACTGGAGCGAGTCGTCGACGGCTCGACTGCACTGTCGGGGGAGGGCTGTGCTCCAGCGATCGATTCGGGGCGAACTGGCTCGCCGTCCATCGGTTGTGCACCGACGCGTGATTCACGTCGAGCACTCGTCCCGGCAGCCGGTGCCGACCCGTCGGCCCCGTGACGACCCGTCGTCGGCCCCATCGGTTCTCCAGGTCGCTCCGCCGTCGGGACGGAAGCCGATCGTGCCGGACGAGTCGCCGGTTCGGGAGTGTACATTCGTGGCCCTGCGGCCGTTCTCTCGGCGATGTCCGACTGCAGTTCTCGGCGTTCGTCATCGCGGGGGCGGCCAGTGGACGGGACACCGGACTCGGGCCGCTCCTGAACCCACGCTGCGTCGTCGGTATCGACTCCTGTGTGCCCCTCCCGTCGAACGAACGTCCGTCTCGCCGATGGGGATGTCGTGCTCGGTGAGTCGGTTGCGGACGTCGTCTCGAACTCGCCCGATGGATCGATAGCGGCGATCGACGTGCTGCGTTCGCTGGATAGGGTCCTGACTGGCCACTCTGTGGTATCGGCCACCGGCTCTTCGCTGTCCGTAGCGGCGACGGCTGTTCGGTCACGACGGGCTGGCACAGACGATCGAATCCGAGCTGCGTCTGTCGATCCGCCGGCATCGGGAGTCGTCCCGTCGATCCAGCCACCCGTCGACGGGCGTTCGACTGTCGGTCCGGACGGATCCAGCCACGTCAGTCCGTCGTCGACAGTCGTCGGTGGATCACCACTCGGGTTGCTGCCGTCGAACGCAGCCACGTCGCCATCGGACGTTCGGCCGTCGACTCGCCGCCGGCGAACGGTGAGTGCGAGCGTCGACCAGCGGCGAACGATCCGCCGAACGAACCGGCCAGCGAGCCGATCCGGATCCGTCGTCTGGATCGAGCGCTGGCGTCTGGCGACAGAGCCCAGTCCGCTCGTCACCGCTGTGCCGATCGGTGGCGTCGGCGACCCCGCGTCGGACGCCTCGCCACCGTCGCGATCGAACCGCGAGATGGAACAGCCGTCGCTCGTGACGGTGCACCTGACGTCGCGCAGGGGCAGACTGGCCGTGATACGGTCGTCCTGATAGGTCATTGGTGGGCGAGATCCGGCTTCGCGCGTACCTTCCTATTACTCGTGAGGTAAGTTAGTATTTTCCCACAGAGTCGTTTATGTGATATCCACGATATCCGTCTAAATGTAGACCGGAATGTCGACCGTGAGTGAGCGGCGTTACTCCTGGGGAACCAGTTCCGTTTCGGACGGATTCGTTGCCGAAGTGGCCTCCGGCTTCGAGAGCGACCCATCGACGGCGTCGTCGGCCAGTTCGAGCGCGAAAATGTCGCCCGATTTGGTGAACAACGTCGGCGTCTCACCACCTCGTTTGAGGCTGTAACCGAGCGGCAGGTCGATCGATTCGTCGTTGGGTTCGAGCGTGAATGAATCGGGGATCTCGAACGTACAGACCGCACCGGGGCGAAGGGTGACCGCCACACCGAGTCGGTAGAGTTCGAAGGAGGTATCCCGGATCCGCGACTGGGCGAGGTCCACCGACGTACTCGACTCGTTCTTGATGGTCAGTTCGCGTATGGGTCGACCGTCGGGCGTTCGAACGGCGACGATAGTGATGTCCGTTCGCTCGACGGTCGTCGTCTCGTAGCGGTTGTAGACGGCGAGCGTGATTGCGATTCCGAGGAAGGCAGTGAGCACCGCCGTGATCGTGACGGACGCTGTCCCGGCGTACCACGTCCAGACGGCCCACAGCGAGAGACCGCCGACCATCGCACCGAGGAAGCCGACGATCAGCGACAGCGTCCGACTCTCCAGTCCGCGGGTGTGGACGTAGCCGGTCTTTACCGACGAGAGGGCAGAAGACTGGTCGCCGTTGCTCCGCCGATCGAACAACAACACGAGTCCGGCGGAGAGCGGCCAGGTGACGAGAAAGCCGAGCACGACGGTGTAGGCCGGGACGCGATCGAAGTGGGTCGCGACGAGTAGCGCGCCGGCGAGAAGCGTCGCGACGAGACAGCCCACGATCACCGCCTGTGCCCACGCCGAGTAAGTGTTCCAGTAGGTCGCGATCTCCGCACGGTGGCGACGGACGAGCAGGACACTCCCGCCGACGAGCAGCCCGAGCAGTGCCACCACGATGAACACGACGGTGGTCGGCTTCAGGTACCATCCGACGAGCGGGGGCGAAACTGACGGGACGTACTCGACGAGGCCCGTCGGTTCGGCGAGCAGCGCTGCGAGAAGCCCCGCGAACACGGCCACGACGAGGACGGGAAAGACCGGGGCGAGCCACTGTGACACGACGCGGCCGAGGACCTTCTTTACCGGGCCGAGAAGTGCGTTCATCGGACCACCCCGCGACCGGCGGGCCGTCCGGCAGTCCGTCGACGACCACGAATCCACCCGGGAGCCTCACTCGTGTTCATGCGATCCAGATAGTGTCCAAAAACCACTGGCGAAATATAAAGACATTGATTTAATAAATCAGAGCCAGATAGGAGTTCGATGACGGACAGGAGTCAGTAACATCCGGTGGGCAAACCATAATGGAGAGTGCCAGACAGCGGCGAAAGAAGGTAACAGGCGGGTGGGCCTGACAGTCCAACCAGATAGTAACGGACAGCCAGTCTCGGTGCTGACTAAACGGTTCGAACCCGTACGTCGGGCCCATCTCGGTCGCCCTGTTCGGCGCCACTGGGGGCGGACAAGGCCTCTTCGAGCGCTGTGCGGACGGTCGCGTGCGCATCGCCACCGACCACGGCCGCGCCAGCGCACCCGACCGTGTGCCGATCGAACGGGACGTCGAGTGCCTCGTAGACAGCCTGCAACACGTCGGCGATGGGGCCGGCGTTGTCGACGAGGCAGATCCCGGCCCCGAGCGCCCCGTCAGCGGTGACGCGCTGGGCGAGGCCGACGACTTTCCCGCCGTCGGGGAGCCGAAGTGAGTGCGTCCCGGGACAGAACGAGTTCGGCGGTTCTCCCTCGACGACGGTGACGCCCGCCGCGTCGAGGCCGTCGACGATAGTCCCGGTCAGTGACGCGTAGCGGTCCTGAATGCCGGACCGGATGTCGGTGACGGGTTCGGCGCGAGCGAACGCCAGTGCCGTCTCGCCGTCGTAGGCGACCGCCCGGCCACCGACGCGTCGCTCGACCGGCTGGAACCCCCGTTCCGCGGCGAGGCGCCGGGCCCGTTCGAACCCGTCCCGATTGGCGTCTCGCCGCCCGAACGCGACCTGTCGGTGCGGCGTCCAGACGCGAACCGCCCGATCACCGTCGGCCGCGTGGTCGAGTAGTCGCCGACTCGCCTCGCGATCGGCGGCGATGGTCTCGCCGCGCCCGCGATAGACGTAGACCGTCACAGTCGACGGTTCGAACCCGAACGAGGTAAACCTACGCGACTCGCAGGTCCGGCCGATGACCGACGGTGGTGGCAGTGAGCACCAGTGGGGTCCAGCGGGAGCCGGAGCAGGTGACGGAACGCATCGTGTCACCCTCGGCGACGACGTACTCGACCAGTACCGCCGGTTCTCCCTCTACAACTCGCCCTATCCGGCCCACGATGCGGGCTGCGCGATCGACCTCTACCCCGGCGACAGCGACCCCGACGCCGGGCTCGCGACCGCCGCGCCGTCGCCCGTCGGCGGGACTGTCCGCGAGACGCGGACGGTTCGCGCCCCACCAAAACCCTACGCACCCGACCACGACCACCTACTTCTCGTGGACGTCGAGACACCGGCGCCCCTCCGCGGGCTCGTCGCCCGAATCCTCCACGTCGCTCCGGCGGTCGAAGCTGGCGACCGGGTCGCGATCGGCGACGACCTCGGCACGCTCGTCCGCGCCGGCTTCTTCGCCCCCTGGGTCGGCACCCACCTTCACGTGGGATTCCGGACGGCGAAACAGAACCTCCACCGCGCATCGGGCTCGCTCCCGATCGACCTCGGCGTCGCCGTCCGGCCGCTCGCCTGGGACGGGACGGGGACCGTCGTCGCCACCGGCGAGACCTGCGCGATCCTCGACGCGCCCGGCCACCCGTCTCCCGGCGACGAGTGGGTCGGAATCGCGGCCGACGACGGTGGCGTACTAGACGGCGGCCTGCCACACTACGAGACGGGCGGCGTCCTCCACGGGACCGACGAAAGCCGACCGACGAACGAGTCCCCTCAAGGGGCCGAGCCCGCTCCGGAGGGCGAGTGGTCGGCGCAGTCGGTCCGACTGAACGGAGACGCAATCGGCCGGGCCGACGGGCGGACGATCCACTGGGGTGATGCCACGGTGCTCGTCGACGGGGAGCCGGTGACCGGCCTCTCACTTTCCTGCGCTCGTGACGACGGATTCGGGGCGAAGCTGATCTGTCCGGATCGGGCGTTCGCGATCGGCGATCGAGTCCGCGTCTCGATCGCACACCAGTGACGGAGTGGCGCCGGTGTGGCAATGAAACGCCGTTCAACGTGTCGAATCGGACAAACGCAGAATCCAAGAGTGCGCCCGACGGACAGGAGAGTATGAGCGACGAGTACGACGCGATGCGGGAGACGTTGCAGGCCCACATCGACGAGCAGCACGAGTTTCTCTCCTGGCTTGGCATGACCGTCGAACACGTCGAAGACGGGCAGATGACGCTCCGGGTCCCCTACGACGAGAAGTTGACGAACAGTCGCCCGAACGGGGGACAGGCCGAACGGCGAGCGGACATCCACGGAGGCGTCGCGGCCACGATGGTCGACACCGTGGGCGGGCTCGTCCTGCGGACGCGGTTCGACCGACCCGTCCAGACCGGTGTGGCGACGATCAACCTGAACGTGAACTACCTGCGACCCGCGACGGGCGACCTGTCGGCCACGGCCGACGTGATTCGCGTCGGTTCGACGGTCGGCGTCAGCGAGATCACCGTCGAAAGCACGACGCCGGACGGCGAGACCCACGAGGTCGCGACCGGGCAGGGCTCCTACCGGATTTTCAGGGAGTGAGACGGCGGTTCGAACGACGATCAATTAGGCGACGATCGAGTTCGTCAGTTCTTCACCGCGGCGTGCCGGCTTCGAGCGAGAGACAGAACACGGAGCCGCCGGCCTTCTCGAACTCGCCCGTCTCGATCGGGACGGGTTCGTACCCCGCGTCGGCCAGAATCGACGCCGTCTCCGGATTGTCGGCCGGGAGGAGGACGTGTTTGCCGTCGACGCAGTGGGCGTTGCCCGCCATCCCTTCGTGGGACTCCGCGACGGGGATTTCGAGGAGCGTCTCGAACACCTCGTCGAGCCGCGCCAGACCGTCTGCCGTGAACGCTTCTGGCTGGATCAACGCGGTCGCGGCGTCGAGCGGCGTCAGGCAGACGTCCAGGTGATAGTAGCGGTCGTCGGTGAGTTCCAGCGCGAGAACGGGCGTATCGAGTCGGGCGGCCAGTTCGTCGTAGACCGCCCGGTCGGTTCGAACGCCGTAGCCGCCCCAGAGGAGGCGGGCTCCGGGGTGCCAGAGCGCGTCACCGGTCCCCTCGAACGTGTCGGCGGGTGCGTCGAAGACCTCGTAGCCCGCGTCCGTGGCCCAGGTTTCGAGGTACGCGGGTTCGCCCTGGCGCTCGTCTGTCGCCATCGACGCGAGGACGAACCCATCACCGTCGGCGGTCGGAACGCCGAGATTCGCGGCGAAGACGAGATCAGGGTGGGCAGTCGGCCGGGCGGGTTCCGCCGTCGCGGCCGTCTCCCCGCCGCTGGCGTCGAGGCGCCGCCAGCTGTCGTCGGGATCGAGGACCGCGACATCGGCGTAGCGGTCGTAGGCGTCCCGGAGCGCCCGCCACTGCGCCATCGCTCGCTCTCGATCCACGTCGCCGCCCATGTACGGGTTGATTTCGTACGTGACGTCGAAGTGCGTCGGCCGGACGAGGAGGATCCGATCGTACCCGGGCCGATCGGCGCAGTCCGAGACCGTGAACGGCAGTGATTCACCCTCGTCGACGACGCGATCCGTGGCTCCGGTCATTGTTCGAGACTCTCCAGAGCCGAGAATAACGGTTCCGGTTCAGCCCAGTATCGAAGCCGCGACCTCAGGCGAACGAGAACTCGTCGCTCCCGTGGACCTCCCCGAAGAGCCACTCGGCGTGCTCGAGGGCGTACTCGTGGTGTTCGTCCTCGATCGCGCCGATGCAGTCCGCGAGGAGGATCGGTCGGAAGTCTCGCAGGCCGGCGCTCCCCGCCGTGTGGAGCACGCAGACGTTCGCGAGCGTGCCACAGAAGAGCAGGTCACGGATGCCGCGAGCCGCGAGCCAGCTCTCGAGTTCGGTCCGCTGGAAGGCGTCGTAGGTGTGCTTCTCGACGACGTGATCCACCCGATCGGTCGGGAGGTCGTCGACGAACTCGGCACCCCAGGAGCCTTCGACGACGTGCTCGCCCCACTGATCGAACTCGTCGTAGTAGTGCGCATCGTCGAACTGTTCGGGCGGGTGGAGGTCCCGGGTGAAGACGACCGACGCGCCTGCGTCCGCCGCTCGCTCGACGAGCGAGGCGATCGGTTCGATCACGTCGGCGCTGCCCGGCGCGTAGAGTGCGCCGTCGGGGTGGGCGAAGTCGTTCTGCATGTCGACGACGATCACCGCCGTCTCGTCCGGTTCGAGTTCCATACGCGCGTGTAGGCGTGTCCACTCAATGACTGTTACGTCTACGCATTCCCTCGCCGCCATCTAAACGGTCTGGCACTCCCTGCTCGGCTGGCCGGTCGTCTAGCGATCTGTCGATCGACCGAGATTCTTAAGCCGACGCCGACAGAACCGTGTGTATCGATACCGATGTTCCCGACACGCACTCGTGTTTTCGTCGTGCTTCTCGCCGTCATGCTGGTCGTCCCGCTTGCAGTGGGGCCGGCCGCCGGGGCCGGGGCCACGGCGGTGACCGACGAGTCGCCGGCCACCAGTCCTGACGGGCTCCAGCCCGCCGCCAGCGAGACGGCCGCGCCGGCGACACCACCGATCGCCGCACAGACCGACGACCGACCGGAAAATCCTACGACGAGTGAGACGATCGGCTACGTCGACGGCTACTGGTACGACGACTCCCTCCCCGTCGACGACCGCGACGGCGCCCACGTTCCCGAGGACGAACTCCAGGCGGTCGTCTACCGATCGATGGCGCGCGTCGAGACGATTCGCGAGCGGACGTTCGAGACGACACCCGACGTCGACGTCATCACCCGCGAGGAGTTCCAGAACGACACCGGCGCCCTCTTCGGGAACATCACCGAACGCGACGAACTGCTCGAGAACGTCCGCTACGAGGCGCTCTTCATGGTCGATCGAGAGCGCGACGCCGTCGAAGCCTACAAGGAGCTCTACGGGGGCTCCGTCGCGGGCTACTACGAGCCGAGCACCGACCAGATCGTCCTCGTTTCGAACGATCTCGAGTCGGTCGAAGTGAACGAAAACACGCTCGCACACGAGCTCGTCCACGCGCTGCAGGACCAGCTCTTCGGCCTCGAAGACTTCGACCGGTCGACGACGAACAAAGACGCAGCCGTCAACGGCCTGGTCGAAGGCGATGCCTCCTTCGTCGATCAACAGTACGCGGAACGCTGTCAGGCCGAGTGGACCTGCCTCGTGCCGGAGACGGACCAGCCGGATCAGGATGGGATCTCCTGGGGGCAGTATTTCTCCATGTTCATGCCCTACGACGAGGGGCCCGACTTCGTCGAGCACGTCTACGACGAGGGCGGCTGGGCGGCCGTCGATGCACGATACGAGGACGATATCCCGGCGAGCGCCTCGGAGATCATCCACCCGGGCACCGACCGCGAACCGATCGACTTCGATATCGAGGATCGGTCGACCGAGAAGTGGTCACCACTCGCGATCAACGACACGGTCTCCCGCCTGACGATGGGCGAAGGGACGATCGTCTCGATGTTCGCCGACGGGACGGTCACCGGCGAACCGTCGGTGCTCTCCTCGAACGAATTCCTCACGTATAGCGGTGACATCCAGTACGACCAGCCGATCTCGGACGGCTGGGCTGGCGGGGAGCTGGTCGTCTACACGACCGACGCCGAGACCGTCGAGGAGAGCGGCTTCGTCTGGCAAACCGAGTGGACGGACGCGGACGACGCCAGCGAGTTCCGTGACGGCTACCTCGATCTGCTCTCGCTTCACGACGCCGAACCCGTCGACGGGGTCCAGAACACGCTCCGGATCGAGGAAGCATATCCCGGCTCCTACGCCATCGAGCAGGACGGCTCCACCGTGACGATCGTCCGCGCCCCCTCGACCGCGGAGCTCTCGGAGATCCGCGAGGGGACGGCACCCGACGGCTCGCACACGATCGACCACAACATCTTCGGTGGCGAGGGGTCCGAATCCAGTGACGGCGAAAGCGAATCGGGTGACGACAGCGCAGCGGGCGGGGGTGACGCCGGGGGCGATCCGATTCCCGGGTTCGGCGTCCTGGCTGCCGTGATCGGAACGCTCCTCGCCGTCGCAGTCCGCCACCGACGGTAGCTCACGGACGAACGGCGCCAGCGGCGGACGAATACGCTTTATTGCCCGCGCGAGAACGGTCCGCTATGACGACACCGTTCGGCACGATTCCAGCCGACGCGATCGCGGATGGGCGTGCCACGGACGCGTACTTCCGCCGGATGGACGAGGCGCTCGCGCACGCGGGGAAGAACCCCCACGTCGTCGCGGAGGTAACGGCCGACCAGTTCCCGACGGGCTCGTTCGAGGTGTTCACCGGCGTCGCCGAGGTCGCGCGGCTCTTCGAGGAGCGCGCGGTCGACGTCGACGCGCTGGCCGACGGCCAGCTCTTCGACGGTGGACCAGTCATGCGGATCGAGGGTGACTACCGCGCGTTCGCCGAACTGGAGACGTCGCTGCTGGGCTTGCTCTCCCAGCCGAGTGCGTTCGCGACGGCCGCCCTGGAGTGTCGACGAGCCGCCCCGGAGTCGACCGTCCTCTCGTTCGGCGCCCGCCACGTCCACCCCGCGCTGGCGTCGGTCGTCGAACGCGCCGCCCTCGTGGCCGGCCTCGACGGCTTCTCGCACGTCGCTGCGGGCGACCTGCTCGACCGCGAAGCGAGCGGGACGATGCCCCACGCGCTCATGTTCTGCTTCGGCGAAGGGAACCAGGCCGACGCCTGGCGGGCGTTCGACGAGGCCGTCCCCGAACGCGTCCCGCGAATCGCCCTGACGGACACCTTCTGGGACGAGGTCGCGGAGACGCTGCTCGCAGCCGAGACACTCGGCGAGGACCTGGACGGCGTCCGCCTCGACACGACCGGCTCCCGGCGCGGCGACTTCCGCCACATCGTCCGCGAGGTCCGCTGGGAACTCGACGCCCGCGGCCGCGAGGACGTCGACCTCTTCCTCTCGGGCGGCCTCGGCCCCACCCAGCTCCGCGAACTGCGCGACGTCGCCGACGGCTTCGGCGTCGGGAGCGCGATCACGAACGCCGATCCGCTCGACTTCAGCCTCGACATCGTTGCAATCGACGGCGAACCCGTCTCCAAGCGCGGGAAGCTCTCCGGCGTGAAGGAGGTCTACCGGACGCCGGATGGCGGCCATCACGTCGCACTCGCCGATGGCGACGGGCCGGACGAGGGCGAGTCACTCCTCGAACCGCTCGTCCGCGACGGCGAGGTCGTGCGGGAGGCAACGCTGGACGAGGCCACCGATCGGTGTCTGACCGACGCCGAGGCTGTCAAGTTCGGCGATGGGGACGCATAGAACGCAACACTCGCACTCGGAGGGGTCGTTGGCACTCCCCGTAGTTCGGATCAAGTAGGTACCAGCGGTGCAGCCAGAAACAGCGGCGTATTCGGGTCGAACTACAGTTCTTCGATCGTGCCGTCGGATGCGCGCTCGCGGAAGACGTGTCCCTCGAAGAGTGTGACGGCGACGTCGTCGTCCTGCCAGGCGGTCGGCGGGAGGCCGGCCTTGCGGCAGGTGCGGTCCAGATACTCGCGGTCGCTCCAGTCGTTCTCGACGGGGACGGTCGGGTAGAGCCAGCCGGACTGGCCGCGCCCCTCGATCGCGACACCGTGGGCCCCGAGGTCTATGTCGGCCAGCGGGTCGTCGGTCAGGATCACGTTCCGAACCACACAGACCGAGACCGTGAGATTGTCGAGTTCGGTCGGTGTGACCTCCGAGCCACAGGAGTTCTCGCTCGCGGCCCCGATCGCCGAATCGACGATGACGTGGCCGAGCTGGTCGTCGGTTCGGTAGCCACCGGCACAGCCACGGAGGCTACCGCGGCCCCGGGTCGACTCGAGGCGGACGAACGCGCCCGTTCGCTCGTAGAACGCCTCGCGCATGCTACCCGGATGTTCTCGTTGCCCGTGTCGGACGAACGCCTCGACGGCTTCGCGCGCGAGTTCGACCGCGCGAGCACCGTCCTCGTAGGAGAGTTCGACACCCTGTCCCTGGGACATACAAGAGTACATGGGGATTACCACCCAAAAGCGCTTCCATTCGAACGCCCCGTGACTGTGACGACCGCGAGACATAAATGTGGGCGATTCCTACCGTGAAACGGGTGAGAGAGCCCGGCTGCCGCGACGAGTGCCCCGGCAACAGGGCGCTCGACGACTCCGGATGCCCGGAGAACGGGGGTGGGTCGCCCAGAAGCCACGACTCATCCCTGCACCGTGACCACGCCCTGGTTAGCCAGCGTCGGTCACGCCAACAGCGCGACGATCGTCGCGTCGGTCGCACCACGCCGCGAGGCCTGGCGCGTCAGTAGCGGGCCCATCTCTCCGAGATGAGCTACACAGCCAACGTGGTCCATCCCGCCGGGACGGGCCACGCCTGCGAGGAAAGTCCCCCCACCTGCCGAACGGGTGACCGGACGCAAGTCCGGGGCGGGAGACCGCCGGCTCTGGAACAGAAACGACACGTCTCGGCCGGACCGATGAGGCGAGCGAACCCGACCGAAAGGAAGGGGAGTTGACCCGCCGAGGGAGGGCGATTCTCGGCAATCAGCCGAGAATCGCCGGAATGTGAGGCGGCACGAGCCGCCGAACGGCGCGGTTCGGAGTGTCGCAGACACGAGAACCGCGCTTCCGATGGCCGAGGATCGATGGAACGGCGAATCCTCACCGGTGCAAGTCCACGCCGCTGGTAGTTCGGCACGCCGCGGCATCGCCGCGGGCGGTGTGGACGCTTAGCCAAATGCCGGGCCGAACAGAAGGGGGCTTACTCCTCTCACCCAGTTTTTCCCAGTGAGCCACTGCCACGGCACCTTCGAAAGCGACGTGGACGGATACCACAGGCAACGACAGGTACAAACAGTGAGACGGCCTCCACAGACCTATGTACGTACTCGGCATCACCGGCGACGCGCCGACGGCCGTCCGCAGCCAGGCGGTCGATCGCGTCGCCGATCGACTCGGCCAGGCGGGTCGGGTCGGTGTCGTCCGGTACGACGCGACGATCGCGGACGGCGCAGCGAGCCGGCCGGAGCGCCAGGGCGGCGACGTCACGTACGAGCTCGGGGCCGACGGCGACTGGGCGGCGACGGGGACTGGCCTGTCCGTTCGAGATGCACTCGACGGGCTCGCGAACGACTGCGACTACGCGATCGTCGATGGCGTCGACCGACTCACCCAGCCACAGGTCGTGATCGGCGGCCCGGCCGAGGCCGTGGACGATCCGCTCGCCATCGTCGAGCACCCACGTGACCTCGACATCGAGGCCACCGTCGACGCACTCCACGAGTGTGAACCGTACGAGACGCTCGCTTCGCTCGTCGAGACGGTCACGGACGCCCCCGAGGCCGATCGAGCAGGGGCGATTGCGACCTTTACCGGGCGCGTGCGGGCGAAGGACGATCCCGACGACGTTCGAACGGAGTACCTAGCGTTCGAGAAGTACGACGGACTCGCCGACGAGCAACTGGCGGCGATCGAAACCGACCTCGCCGAGCGCGACGGCGTGTTCGCGGTCGAATGCCACCACCGAACGGGCGTCGTCCCGGCGGGCGAAGACATCGTGTTCGTCGTCGTCCTCGCCGGCCATCGGCAAGCGGCGTTTCGCACCGTCGAGGACGGCATCGACCGGCTCAAAGACGAGGTCGCGCTGTTCAAGAAAGAAGTTACCGTCGACGACGAGTACTGGGCGCACGAACGACCCTGAGGACACCAGAAAGGGACTGCGTCTCGCACGCGAGTGGTCAGCGAGCCGGATCCAGCCGGGTCTCGATCTCCCGGACGAATCGACCGAATCGTCGCTAATTTTCCCCGGTAATGGCGCCCAAACGGCCGGTACACCCCGGATACGGCCGAATGGCCACACCGACGAGGGTCGTAGGCGGGCCATTCACCCCGATATCGGCCGTAAGCCGCCCATTCTGCCCGCCGTACGTACGAGATACACGTTTCAACGTTGCTGACGATAATGAATCCGGTACGCTCCGTCACTCGCGTATTTACCGGTTCGTCGAATAGTCGGCTCTGTTATACCTACTGCGTAGCTATATAGTCAGTTACGGTTGCCTCAATCGTCATGTCAGACGATGACACCGGCGATTCGCGAATTGGCCGACGATGGTACCTTCGGAGCGCCGCTGCGACTGGCGCCGCCGCGCTCGGCACCGGCGCCGTGAGCGCAGGCGAAGACGAGGAGAAAGAGCACAAGAAAAAGAAGGGCGTCACGGTGATCGACCACTGCGGCTACGTCATCGACGAGCCCGGTCACTACGTCCTGAAAGACGATCTGGATTGGGACGACGACAACGGCAATAACGATAACGACGATAACAACAACGGCAACTGCGGCTGCGGTGGTCACCACGGTCACCACGGCGGTCATCACGACCACACGCACGCCTGCATCGAGATCCGTGCGAGTGACGTCACACTCGACGGCCAGGGCCACACGATATACTGCGACGAAGGTGTGAACGGGCCTATGGGCCCGTCCTCGATCGACGTCGACGCGTTCGACGACGATTCGTTCGATCTGGAGTCGCTCGACGATGGCTCACTCGAGGACGCGGTCGACCTCGAGTCGTTCACTGACGGCACACTCGGCGTGAACGGCGAGCGACCGCGCCCAGGGAGGTGGGGTCGAATCGGCGTCCTCGCTCGACCACACCACCACGGAAAGCACCACAAAGACGGCAAGAAGGACGGGAAAGACGATAGCAAGAAAGACGGCAAGAAGGGCAAGTCCAAGGACCGTCTCTCCAACGTGACGGTCAAGAACCTCAACGTGGAGGGATGCACCGTCGGGATCGCCTTCATGCACACGAAAGGCGGGACGATCTACGACAACCGGGTCGACGACGCGATCGCCGGGTACTACCTCTACCGGTCCGACAAGAGTAACCTGAAATCGAACGTCGCGTGTTACAACTGGCTCGGCTTCGTCCTCCACAAATCGAGCCGGAACACGCTCAAGTGGAACAACCCGGCCGACAATTACGGCATCGGGTTCCTGTTCGTGAAGGCGGATGGAAACGCGCTCGTCAAGAACCGGTCCTGGCGAAACGCCATCGGTACCCTCCTCTGGAAGTCCGACGAGAACACCATCAAGAAGAACGAGATGAACGACAACGACTACATCGGGTTGGCCCTCGTTCTGTCGAAGGGCAACGAGATCTCGCGCCTCGAGGCCCGGATGAACGGGTGGGACGGTGTCCACCTGCTCGGCTCGAAGAAAAACACGCTCTCGTACGTACTCGCCACGGAGAACGACGACGATGGCGTCCAGCTCACGTTGTCCCGCGGAAACGCTCTCAAGAAGATCCGCGCGAACGACAACGGCGACGATGGAGTCGACCTCGACGCCTCGAAGAAGAATATGATCGCGAAGGTCGAGGCGACCGGCAACGGCGCGGACGGGATCGACCTCGACTACTCGTACAAGAACACTGTCAAGAAATCCGAGGCTAGCGAGAACGACGACGACGGCATCGACCTCAACGATTCCAACAAGAACACGATCGTGGGGAACGTCGCGAACGACAACGGAGACGACGACAATGGCGACGACAGTGACGGCATCACCCTCGACAACTCCCACAAGAACAAGATCAAGAACAACACGGCCAACGACAACGACCGGGACGGTATCAACCTCCAGGAGTCGGACGGGAACACTGTGAAGGGCAACACTGCCAACGACAACGACGACGACGGCATCAACATCCTTAGTTCCGAAGGGAACGTCCTCTCGAAGAACACCGCCAACGACAACGGAAATCACGGATATCAGTTGGACAGTTCCACCGACACGCAGGGAACCGGCAACAGCGCCGATGGCAACGGCACTGCCCCAGTTGCTATCTTCGGCGGCAGCGGGAACGAGATCGAGGTTAACGGGCAAACCTACTCATAGGCGATAGCCCCCGAATCGCCGGTTTCCCCGCGACCTGCTGCGCACCCGCCGACTACCGAGATCGAGCGCCGTCAGCTGCCATACGCTTCTCCGATCTCCATTCTTACCGTTGTCATCAATTGGCACACCCGTGAGCACTACTACGGGCCCAGCGACCGGCCAAACCAGCAGTAATACGTGTTCGCCAGCCGGTTTCGCCCTGAGATTCCGTTCGTTCAACGGGCACCAGAGCACAGCCGCGAACGGCCCGAAAGTATTCAGGTATCGAGAAAACCCCAGTTTATTTGACTACTATCTATCTACACTACCGGCCGAAATGGCGCAGGCGGATAAAAGATAAGAAGCGGTTCTAAAACGTCTAAGCGTTTCTGAGGCACTCGTGAAAAGTCGGTGAAACGCCAGCTATTCGTTCATTACCAGCCAGTATCGTGAACGAACACGAAACGTGCCAAAGTAACCATCCTTTATAACAGGTCCCGGCCGGTTGGGTCAGATGACGATGAGCACGACTGCATCACCCTCCACCGACACCAAGCGTCGCCGCCTGAAGCAGTACCTGCGCGAACGAGCGGAAGATGGCGAGATGTACTTCAAAGGGAAGTTCATCGCCGACGACGTCGGGCTCTCCCCGAAAGAGATCGGCGCGCTCATGGTCTCTCTCGCGGACTCCGCGGACGACCTCGAAGTCGAGAAGTGGTCCTACACGAGCGCGACCACGTGGCGCGTCGAAGCCGCCTGATCGGATCGAAACCTCCCTCGGGTGCGTCGGCAGACGACGCCAACCCGGGTCCCCGCAACACCCTGCATTCTCACCCCGTTTTTCACTCACACCGAGAGACGCACCCCTACCGGCCGCGGCGAGCAACGATCGGCGAGGGTGAGCGCCGGCGATCGGTAACTGCGAGCCAACAGGCGATTTATCCGGACGGACGACCAAGTGCCGCCGATGGCAGCCGAGTCGCCGACCGACGGACCGCCGCTCGAAGCGATCGAGTCGGTGTTCGCCGTGACCGAAATCCACCGGTCAGCCGATAAACTGGTCTACGTCGGCCAGCCGCGCGTCTCGCCCGCCGCCGTGACGCAAGAGCTGTGGCCGACCTTCCACGACGCCGGGTACGAGCTCGAACTGCGCGGCGCCCGCGGGCGCACCGCGCTCGTCGCCGAACCCCAGTCGCTCGGCGTCGACGGGATTCCGTGGAAACACATCGGCCTGTTCGTCGCGACAGTGCTCTCGACGCTGTTCGCCGGGACGTTCTGGTACCACATCGACCCGTTCGCCGAGCCCGCGGCGCTCCTCCAGGCGTGGCCGTTCTCCGCGGCGATCCTGTTCGTCCTCGGCGTCCACGAGATGGGCCACTACGTCGCGAGTCGCTACCACCGCGTCCAGGCCTCGCTCCCGTACTTCATCCCGATTCCAACGCTGATCGGGACGCTGGGCGCCGTGATCAAGATGAACGGCCGGATGCCGAGCCGGAAAGCGCTGTTCGACATCGGCGTCGCGGGCCCACTCGCCGGACTCGTCGCCACGATCGGCGTGACGACCGTCGGACTGCACATGGAGCCGATCCACGCGCCCGCGGCGGTGGTCCAGAGCCCCGACGCCGTCCAGTTGCATCTGGGCTTCCCGCTCCTGCTAGAGGGGCTCGCCGCGCTCTTCGGCCAGCCGCTGTACCGGGGCGATCCGACGACGATGGTGAACCCGGTCGTCATCGGCGGCTGGGTCGGGATGTTCGTCACGCTCCTCAATCTCATCCCCGTCGGCCAGTTGGACGGCGGGCACATCCTCCGGGCGATGATCGGCCCCGATCAGGAGACCGTCGGCGCGCTCGTCCCCGCAGCCTTGCTCGGACTCGCCGGCTACCTCTACTTCCTCACCGATCACACCGGGCAGGCGGCCTCCGTCTGGATCCTCTGGGCTGTCCTGACGACGCTACTCGCGATCGCCGGTCCCGCGAAACCGTTCGTGGAGGAACGCCTCGACTCACGTCGACGAGTGCTGGGTGCGCTCACCTTCGGGCTGGGTGCGCTGTGTTTCACGCCCGTACCGATCGAGATCGTCGGGTAGCTCGGCGTCGGTTGTGATTCGGCGAAATGCGATCACGCCCCGTGATCGTACCCGGCGTCGGGAAGGGCCTGGCCGTCGATCGTCACGCCGGACTCGACGACCTCGCCGAGTACCGTCACGTCGACGGGGACCGCCGCTCGCACCGATTCGAGCGCGTCCGGAGCGACGGTGAAGACGAGTTCGAAGTCCTCACCGAACGTGAGGGCCGTCTCGAGAATTGCAGCGTCCGATTCGTCCGCGTAGGCGGCCGACACGGCGTCGTCGACCGGCACAGTGGCGGACTCGATGGCGAACCCGCAGTCCGAGGCGTCGGCGAGCTGGTGGAGCGATCGCGCCAGGCCGTCGCTCGAATCCATCATCGCGCTCGCGTGCGGGGCAAGCGCCACGCCGGCGTCGATCCGGGGGACGAAGCGGAACAGGTCGTTCGCCCGCTCGATCGCGCCCCGGTCGAACAGTTCGAGGGCGGCGGCGCTCCGACCGAGCGTGCCGGTGACACAGACGACATCGCCGGGACGGGCACCGCTGCGACGAACGGGGGGAGCAGTCTGCCTCTCGGCTGCGCCATCCGTTTCCGGGACGCGACCGAGGGCGGTCGTGGCGACCGTGAACTCCGCGTGGTGGTCGAGGTCGCCGCCGACGTACCGTGCACCGACACGCTCACAGACGTCCTGGGCGCCATCGACGAACGCGAGGAGGGCTTCGTCGTCGAACGTGGGCGCGGCGTAGACGGCGACGGCGGCCGTCGCCTCGGCACCCATCGCGGCCACGTCGGACAGCGAGGCGCCGACCGCCCGCCACCCGGCGGTGTACCGGGTCGTCCCCTCGGGGAAGTCCGTCGTCTCGTGGAGCATGTCCGTCGTCAGCACCTGGCCGTCGACGACGGCCGCGTCGTCGCCCGCGTGGGCGAGTTCGTCCCCCAGAAGGGTGAGTGCCGCGCGCTCGTCCATACGGGCGGCTTGGACGGCCCGTGAGAAAAGCGCCCCGACCACGACCGGGCGGCCCAGGCCGATACGATGGCCTTAAATGGCGCCGAGGGATACGCTCCTGCAATGGCTACGATGTACGACGTCCCGGCGGACGCCCTCATCGAGGCGGTCGCCGCGGACCTCGACGACGAACTGGACGAACCCGACTGGGCACCGTTCGCCAAGAGCGGTGTCAGTAACGAACTCCCCCCGGAACAGGAAGACTTCTGGGCCACCCGCGCGGCCAGCCTCCTGCGCAAGGTCGCCGACACCGGCCCCGTCGGTGTCGAGCGTCTCTCGACGGCCTACGGCGGCTCCAAGCGCGGCTCGACCCGCTACCGCGTCGCACCCGACAAGCGCGCCGACGGCTCGAAGAACCTCATCCGGACGATCCTCCAGCAGCTAGAGGACGCCGGCTACGTCGAGACCGCCGAGGGCGAGGGACGCCGCATCACCGCCGAGGGCCGCAGCCTCCTCGACGAGACTGCCGGCAACGTCCTCTCGGACCTCGATCGACCGGAACTCGAGCGCTACGCGTAAGTTTTCGTTCGAGTCACCCCAGCGGTTCGATCGCCGCAACGCGACGGGTTTCGAACAGGCTCCGTAATCATTTTCCCCGCCGCGACCCAACCGCACACGTATGAGCAACGCGGACGACGAGATCGACGAACTACGGCGCGAGCGCATGGAGGAGTTGAAAGAGCGGGCCGATTCACAGGGTGGCAACGCCGAGGCCCAGCAGGCCGCCCAGCAACAGGCCGAGGCCCAGAAGAAGGCCGTCCTGCGTCAGCACCTGACCGACGACGCCAGAAAGCGTCTGAACACGGTCAAGATGAGCAAAGAGCAGTTCGGCGAACAGGTCGAACGCCAGGTCGTGGCGCTGGCCCGGAGCGGGCGCATCCAGGGCAAGATCGACGACGAGAAGATGAAACAACTGCTGACCGAACTGAAGCCCGAGAAAAAGAGCTTCGACATCCGCCGACGCTAATGCAACTGGGACTGTTGTACAGCGGCGGCAAGGACTCGACGCTCGCGGCGTTGCTCCTCGAAAACTTCTACGACGTCACCCTGGCGACCGCACACTTCGGCATCACCGACGACTGGCAACACGCCGAACGCGCCGCCACCGAACTCGACCTGCCGTTCCGCCGGATCGAACTCGACGACGCGGTGGCTCACGACGCCGCCGAACGCATCCGCGAGGACGGCTTCCCCCGAAACGGCATCCAGCACGTCCACCAGGAAGCGCTGGAGGCGCTGGCAGCCGCCGACGACTTCGACGCCATCGCCGACGGCACCCGACGCGACGACCGCGTCCCGACGGTCTCGCGCGCCCAGGCACAGAGCCTCGAAGATCGCCACGACGTCGACTACGTCGCCCCGCTGTCGGGCTTCGGCCGCGGCGCGGTCGACCGCCTCGTCGACTCGACACTCGACGTCACCGTCGGCCCGAGCGAGGAGATCCCACGCGCGGACTACGAGGCCGAACTGCGGGCCGTGATCGCCGAGGAGAGCGGCCAGGAGGCCGTCGCCGAGTGCTTCCCGGATCACGACCAGACGCACGTAACCGGGCGGCGGTAGGGACCCTTCGCCTCTCGTCGGGGCATCACACCCATTCGAAGCGTATCGAGAAGGACGGGTACAGCCGAGGCAGAAGTGTAAATAGTTCAGCACACAACGGACACCCATGACCGATCCTCGGTGTCCAGCGTGTGCCGTCGAAATGGAACCGACGACCGTCACGACGGACGGAGCAGGGACCCTCTACGTCAAAACGGAGCGCGACGGCGGAATTCTCCAACGTCTCGGCCTCGGGGATTACGAACCGCTCGAGTCGTTTTGCTGCCCCGAGTGCGGACTGGTGCGGCAGTACGCCGAGCTCGACGACTAACCGGCGGCGCGTCGACCAGCGCCGACCGACAAAGTTGCACGGGGACAGTCTATCCCCCCGCACCCCTCCTACTGTTTTCGAGGATAAAGCGAACGTCGAACGAGTTTCTCAGAACTCGAACCGGGCGCCGCCCTCGTCGCTCTCGGTCACCGTCGGCTCCCAGCCGTGGGCTTCGGCGACGGCCTGAACGATGGCGAGCCCGAGCCCCGAACCGTCCTGGCTCGACGAGACGCCCTGCTGAAAGAGCGAGTCGCGCACGTCCTCGGGAATACCCGTGCCGTCGTCTTCGACGTAGAAGCCGGTTCGAAGCGGGCCGACGCGGACGGTGTCGGCCTCGCCGTGCTCGACGGCGTTGCGAAAGCAGTTCTCGAAGAGACTCTGGGCGCGCGATTCCTCGACGCGGAGCGTCCGATCGCCCTCGAGTTCGAGCGTGGCGTCGCCGGTATCGACGGCATCCCAGGCGGAGGCGGCGAGGTCGACCAGCGGGACGGGTTCGGGGTCGATCACCTCGGAGCCACTGCGGGCGACCGAGAGGCTGTCGTCGATGAGTTCGTCCATCCGGTCGAGACACTCGTCGACGACGTGGAGATGTTCGGCGTCGCCAGTCCGGAACGCCTCCTGCAGGCGTCCGTCGGCGACCGAGAGCGGGTTCCGGAGGTCGTGACTGACGACGGAAGCGAACTGGTCTAGGCGTTCGCGCTGGCGGCGGGCCTCGCGGACCGCGGCACGCTGGCGGATCTCGTACCAGCCGGCGACGCTCCCCGCGGCGACGCCGATGGTCCCCGAAAGCAGCGTCAGATACAGCGGGTTTCGCGGCCCGACACCCTCCATACTCAGTACCAGCAGGTGCAGGGCGGTCACGAGCGCCGCCGCGAGAAAGCCGCTGAGTCCCCAGGCGAAGACGGTCAATCGGTCTCTGGGAGCGACGTCCCGACTGACCAGATAGCGATCGGCGACCACGACCGCCGTCGCGGCTACCAGCGGGCCGACACTCTCGAGGATGGCCTGCGACGTGGTCTGCTCGACGACCGTCCGAACGGAGATAATCATCGCGAGAAAGAGCCCGAGTGCCGACAGCGGCGAGAAGGGCAATCGCTCGGCGACGGCTGCGACCCAGTCGTCTTCGTCGACCGCCGCGTTCACAAACTGTGTCTCGAACCGGGACTAAATGAATCTCCGGGCTGTGCTCACGCCCCGACCGTTCGAACCAATCGTGCCGAGTGACTGGAATTAGCGGCCCCGTCGCGGGAAAATGAGGAGTGGTGATTCGAACCGGTTGTTCGGCTGGGCGAGTCACGCCTCAGTGTCTCGCCTGTCGCCCGTCAGTCCACGGCTATTGTCTCGCTGATCGAACGCCCACTGCCTCGCCGGACGGTTCGCAGCCGTTGCCGCGGGTGCTCGACCATCGTTCGACGGGCAACCGAGGCCGGATCCGAGTGGACACATCAAAGTACGCCCCGCGCGAACGGGCCGCTATGTACGACCGCATCAAGGGCTTCCGCGATTTCTATCCGGAGGAGATGGGCGCCCGTCGGGAGACGATCGACACACTCGAAGGCACCGCCCGGCGCTACGGCTTCCGCGAGATCGGGACGCCGGCACTCGAACGCGCCGAAATCTGGACGGACAAGAGCGGTGACGACATCGTCGAGGAGCTGTACGCCTTCGAGGATCAGGGCGGCCGGCACGTCACGATGGTGCCGGAGCTCACGCCGACCGTCGCCCGGCTCGTCGTCGCGAAACAGCAGGCGCTCTCGAAGCCGATCAAGTGGTTCTCGACGCGGCCCTTCTGGCGCTACGAGCAGGTCCAGCAGGGCCGCCAGCGCGAGTTCTACCAGACGAACGTCGACATCTTCGGCTCCAGCGAACCGGAAGCCGACGCCGAGATCCTCGCCTGGGCGGCCGACGCGCTTACGAGTCTCGGCCTCACCGGCGAACACTTCGACTTCCGGATCTCTCACCGCGACATCCTCGGCGGGCTCTTCGAAGAGTACGCCGCAGAAACGGCAGGGGACGCAGCCGACGACATCGACGTCGAGGCCGGCATCCGCGCGGTCGACAAGTCCGAGAAGGTCGACCGTGCCGAGTACCTGAGGCTGCTGGAAAACGCCGGTCTCACGGGCGACCAGGCCGAGGAGTTCGCTTCGCTGATCGAACGAAACGACCTCGACGCCGTCCTCGCCCACACCGACGCAGAGCGGGTGACCGAGGCCGTCTCGAACCTTCAGAACGTCCTCGCCGCGGCGGAGGACTTCGGCGCTCGCGAGTACTGTACCGTCTCGCTGGACACAGCCCGCGGCCTCGACTACTACACCGGCGTCGTCTTCGAGTGCTTCGACTCGACCGGCGAGGTCTCCCGTTCCATCTTCGGCGGCGGCCGTTACGACGACCTGATCGAGTCCTACGGCGGCCAACCAACGCCCGCGGTCGGCGTCGCGCCCGGCTACGCCACGCTCTCGTTGCTCTGTCAGCGCGCGGGCGTCTGGCCCGACGAAGAACTCGCGACCGAATACTACGTCCTGCAGGTCGGCGACACCCGCCCCACGGCTTCCCGGATCACCCGCGAGCTGCGGGCAGCCGGCCACGTCGTCGAGAGCGACGTCGCCGGGCGGTCCTTTGGCGCCCAGATGAACTACGCGGACTCGATCAACGCCGAGACGGTCGTCATCGTCGGCGAACAGGACCTCGCAAACGACGAGGTGACGATCAAGGATATGGGTAGCGGCGACCAGGTCACCGCGCCCGTCGACGACTTCCCCGGCGAGCGCGAGCGGCCGAGCATCGACGACTTCGAGTGAGGCTGCCGAACGGAAGGCGTTCGGAGATGGTTCATACCAATAGGAGATAGAAGGCTCACGTGCGGCCGTCAGTTTGGTGGCGCAGATGTTTCCACAACGGCCAGAAACAAGCGAGCGCGATAAGGATAAATGCGATGAGAAGTATTACCGAATTGAATCCACCTTCTCCCTGAATGAGTAATGCTGTTTGGCTCACCGCTGCAATACCAGAGACAACGAAGAGTAGCATAAGTCGGCGCGGAGTTAGACCAGCAATTTGGGGCATGGATTAGACATAGCCGTGCGTTTCGAGACAATCCATAGCTCCACCAGGCCCAACACAGGCGATTCCAGAAAGTAGCCAATCGCAAAACAGGTACACGCAGCCGATACAGAGAACAGCACCAACACCTGTAGGACTGGATGCACAGACTGGAACACATCTTCCACAGCCAAATATACTCACACCGATTGCGGAGATACAACCAATAATTGGGTTACCACAATCACCCGCTACTGCACCTAAATCACCAAACAAGTCTGTGACATCGTCAACAATTCCTTGTGTAGTGATACGCTCAACTGAGACATCATCCGCTGAGATATGAAGCGAAGATACGGGTACTGATTCAGTACTACAATTCGAAACGCCAGCGTTCACATGATATGTTTTGAGCTCAGTATCCTGAATGGCCTCCAAGCCTATCTGGGATTTATTGGTTCGAAGGCCCTCATTTAGTTCTGGCGGACGCTGGACGACATCGACTCGAAACCCGCTTATATTTGACCCCGTATATACTGAAGTATCGTCGGATTCATTCACAGGAATCTGTGACAATATGGGCGATTTTTCCTCATCCGTAGCCGTTCGTATGAAGATAGTGTCGTTATCTAGGCCGATAAGCCACGCATCTACAGAGGAGGGGATTTTCCTGTATTTTTCTGATCTAATATTTCTATAGTTAGATCCAGAAAACTCAAATCCGGCACTTGTTTCGCCGCCAAAGTCACCAAAATACAACGTTCCAAAGTCAATTTCAATTCTCGTTGCAGAATATGTAGTTGATTCAGTGACCTTTAGTTCGGTCTTTTCGGCTTTTTCTGGCAGTGAATCAAGTTTTAATTCGGAAAGGATCGATTGAACTTCAGGTGCCGCCCGCAAACGCTCAAATTCGTCACTATCGGCAGATTCCCAAGTAATAGATGTTGGTGCGAATCCGAAAGCACCAGCACCGGCAGCCCCTTTCTTTAACATATCCCTTCTGTTCATCTCACTGCGACCTTTGTATTCATCCGCCATAATACAGATTGGATTTTGACAGTGTATAATATTTTTGATTTGGTTAGAAATTATATAATTTGGGTGGAGGAATGTATGGGTGGTTTTTCGATATTATCCAACCTCAATCCAAGATCAGAATTTACCATTCCCATTTGAAGGAAGCATATTCATTGGATTTTGATATTGCAAGAATGATGGGGCACGTGGTGCGTTTCACCAACCCAGGTAAGCAAAAATCACTCCACCGATTCTTGTTTTTGTAGCGTTCAGATAAAACAGCAATTCACTGGCCTGCAACATCGATGCCGCCGTCACCGATTTGGTTTTCGTCCAATATCACTTCGTCCGTCTCGATCGGCGTGTGACCCGTCTCGACGTGGTGGTCGATCATCGCACGGTTCAGGTCGGATCGAGTCGTCTCCGATCCCGTCTCACGGGACCAGTCACAGACGGCACAGTAGGCAGTAGTCACGGCTTACCACCCCATAGCGATCCGAAGGCGGTCAGTCGAGGGGTGTACTGGGACAGGCATTTTAGCCGAGCAATCTGACCGAGCCATCCTAATCCTTCCGCCCGCAGTGGACGTCGATCGAGGCTGCCAGATTCGAACGGTTCGATCGCGACGGCCCGCAGTTCGCTCGCACCCCACCATTATCACCGCCGTCGGTGTACGCCGCCTGATGGCCGACGCGCCGCCGAACATCCTGCTCGCGCTCACCGACCAGGAGCGCTACGACGTCTCCGCGCCCGAGGGACCGCCCGTCGAGACGCCCGCGATGGACCGCCTCGCCGCGGCGGGAATGCGCTTTACGAACGCGACGACACCGACGAGCATCTGTACGAGTGCACGGGCCTCGCTGCTCACCGGCCAGTTTCCCCACGGCCACGGGATGCTGAACAACCACCACGAGGGCGACGCGATCCGGTCGAATCTGGATCCCGAGATCCCGACCTTCTCCCAGCAACTCGCGGAGGCGGGATACGCCCTCACCTACACCGGGAAGTGGCACGTCGGGCACGAGGCGACGCCCGAGAAATTCGGCTTCGCCTACCGCGGCGGGAGTGACGACCACCACGACGACGCGCTGGACGACGCCTTCGCACGCTACCGCGAGGAACGCGGCCTCCCGTTGGGTGAGATCGAGTTCTCGGACGCGATCTACACCGCCGGCGAGGACGGCACGCTCGTCGCGGCGACGACACCGGTCCCCGTCGAGGCGACGCGAGCACACTTTCTCGCCGACCGAACGATCGAGGCGATCGGCGCTCATTCCGACGCCGGCCGGCCGTTCTTCCACCGGGCGGATTTCTACGGCCCGCACCACCCGTACGTGATCCCGGAGCCCTACGCCTCGATGTACGACCCCGCCGACGTCTCCCTGCCGGCGAGTTACGCCGAGACGTTCGACGGGAAACCCCGCGCACACGAGCAGTTCCTCGGCTACCGCGGCGTCGCGGACTTCGACCGGGAGACCTGGCGCGAGGTGCTTGCAAAGTACTGGGGGTTCGTCTCGCTCATCGACGACGAGTTCGGTCGCGTCATAGACGCACTCGACGATCACGGACTCGCCGACGACACCGTCGTCGTCCACGCGGCAGATCACGGCGACTTCGTCGGCGGGCACCGCCAGTTCAACAAGGGCCCGCTGATGTACGACGACACCTACCGGATCCCGCTGCAGGTGCGCTGGCCCGGCGAGATCGAGCCGGGGACGACCTGCGAGGCCCCCGTCCACGTACACGACCTCGCGGCGACGTTCTGCGAACTCGCCGACGTCCCTGTCCCCGAATCGTTCCACGCCCGAAGTCTCGTCCCGCTACTCTCCGGCCGGCGACCGCACGCCTGGCCCGACTCCACCTTCGGCCAGTACTCCGGCGAGGAGTTCGGCCTCTACACCCAGCGACTGGTCCGCACGGAGCGGTACACGTTCGTCTACAACGGCCCCGACGTGAACGAACTCTACGACCGCGAGGCCGACCCGGCCCAGCTCCAGAACCTGATCGATCACCCGGACTACGCCGACGTCCGCGGCGAACTGGCCGACCGGCTCGTCGCCTGGATGGACGCGACCGACGACCCGTACCGCAAGTGGGTGCCGAAGACGTTCTCGTAGCGGTTCGAGACATCGGCCCAGCCGCGTTCTCGGAGTGACTCGCACAGCCGCCCCCTCAGCACCCCTCGCCAACCATTATGACCCGGTCGCTGCAAGCGAGTGCTATGACAGAGTCATCGCCCGGCGTCCGAATCGGCGTCGACGTCGGCGGGACGTTCACCGACGTCGTGGCGGTTCGCGACGGCGAACTCACCGTCACGAAGACGCCGTCGACGCCAGCTTCGCCGGACGAGGGCGTCGTCGACGGCCTCGAACTCAGCCGCGACGCCGCCGGCTACGCCGTCGCCGACGTCGCCGATCTGGCCCACGGGACGACCGTGGCGACGAACGCCGTCCTCGAACGCGACTGGGCCGACGTGGCGCTCGTGACGACCGAGGGCTTTCGCGACGCGTTGGCGATCGGGCGACAGGACCGCCCCGACATCTACGACTACACCGTGTCGAAACCGGAGCCGGTCGTCCCCCGACGCCGCCGATTCGAGGTGACCGAGCGCCTCGACGAGCGTGGCGAGGTGCGGACGGCGCTCGACGAGGCGTCCGTCCGCGCGGTCGCCGACGAGCTCCCCGCGGAAATCGAGAGCATCGCCGTCTCGCTGCTCTTTGCGTTCGAGAACGACGCCCACGAGCGCCGCGTCGCGGAGATTCTCGAAGACGAGCTCGGCGGTGACGGCGATACCGTCGACGAGAGCGGCGATTCGCCGGTCTCCCTCTCGCTGTCGAGCGACGTCCGCCCCGAGATCAGAGAGTACGAGCGGACGCTGGTGACGGCGCTGAACGCGGCGCTCAAGCCCGTCATGGACGCCTACGTCGGGCGGTTGGAGGAGGCCGTCGCCGATCGCGGGATCGAGCCCGCCCTCCGCATCATGCAGTCGAACGGCGGGACGATCGGCGCCGATCGCGCCCGGACGCGGCCGGTCAACACCCTGCTCTCCGGGCCCGCAGCGGGTGTCCGCGGGGCGGCCCACGTCGCCGGGCTCCGCGGCGAGGGCGACGTCATCACGATGGACATGGGCGGCACCTCCTGCGACGTCTCGCTGGTCAGAGACGGCGACCCGACGGTCACGACCGGCCTCGAGATCGGCGAGTATCCAGTCGCCGTGCCGTCGATCGACGTCCACACCATCGGCGCGGGCGGCGGCTCGATCGCGTGGGTCGACGACGGCGGTGCCCTCCGCGTCGGCCCCCGATCGGCCGGTGCGAAACCGGGCCCGGTCTGCTACGGCCGCGGCGGCACGCAGCCGACGGTGACCGACGCGCAGGTCCTGTGCGGTCGGCTCGATCCCTCGCGCTTCCTGGACGAGGCAGGCGGCCCGTCCGAGAGTGCGAACGGCGCCGAAGCGAGTGGCGGTGACGGCGAGCGAGGCGGCATCGACCGCGACGCCGTCGAAGACGCGGTGGCCGAACACGTCGCCGAGCCGCTCGGCCTCTCGGTCGCCGAGGCCGCCGAGGGCATCCTCGACGTCGCGAACGCGAGCATGGAGCGAGCGCTCAGGGTCGTCAGCGTCGAAGCGGGCCACGATCCGCGCGACTTCGGGCTGGTCGCCTACGGTGGGGCGGGACCGGCCCACGCGGCGGCGCTCGCCGAGTCCCTGTCCATCCCGCGAGTACTCGTCCCCCGGACGGCGGGCGTGCTCTCGGCGCTCGGGTTGCTGGTCAGTGATCGGCTCGTCGAGCGAAGCGCGTCGATGGTTCGCCCGCTCGCGGCCGTCGACCCGGGCGCGATCGAAACCGCTCTCGCCGGCTTCGAAGACGAGGGACGAGCGCAGCTGGGCACTACAACCGACACGGTCCTCGTCGAGCGATCGGTCGACCTGCGCTACGCCGGCCAGTCGTTCGATCTCGCGGTCGACCTGCCCGAGGGGCCGGTCACGGACGAGACGCTCACCGACGCCGTCGAGGCGTTCCACGCGGCCCACGAGCGACGCTACGGCCACGCCTCGCCCGACGAACCCGTCGAACTGGTCACCGTCCGGGCGCGCGTCCGGGCCGTCGTCGAACCGCCGACGCTCTCGGCGGCCGAGGGAACCGGTGCGGACGCGGACGAGGCGATCCGCGGGACGCGATCGGTCGTCTTCGACGGAACGAACCGCGAGACACCGGTGTACGACCGCCCCGCGCTCAGCGTGGGAAGCGACGTCACCGGCCCCGCCATCGTCGAAGGACCGGAGAGCACGGTGGTCGTCCGCCCCGGTTGGCGCGCGACCGTCGACGAGTACGGGACGATCGTCATGGAGGTGGCAACGTGAGCGACGAACCCGATCCGAGGGTGGCCGGTGGCGCGGCCACCGACGGCGAAGGGAACGACGGTGACGACGAACGGGATGGCGCCCCAGATAGCGACGACATCGACCCGATCACGCTAGAAGTCCTTCGCAACGCGTTCGCGGCCGTGGCCGAGGAGATGAACGCGAACCTGGTCCGGACGGGCTACTCGCCGAACATCACGGAACGCAAGGACTGCTCGTGCGCGCTGTTCGACGCCGACGGCGAAATGCTGAGTCAGGCCGAGACGATGCCCGTCCACCTCGGCGCGATGCCCTTCTCCGTCGCGGCCGCGCTGGAGCGGTTCCCGCCGGAAACGCTCTCTCCGGGCGACGCTGTCGTCCTCAACGACCCGTTCCGCGGCGGCGCCCACCTGCCCGACCTCACGCTCGTGACGCCGATCTTCGTCGACGACGGGGGGACAGGCGGCGCGGTCGCGGCCGATTCGGCCGGAGAAAGTGCTGGCGGCGAACCCGTCACGGACGACCTGGAACTCCTTGGCTTCGCGGCCAACCGCGCCCACCACGCCGACATCGGCGGCTCGCGGGCGGGCAGCGTCGCGGCCGACTCGACGGAGATCTACCAGGAAGGGCTGCGGATCCCGCCGGTGAAGCTCTACGACGGCGGCGACGTCGTCGACGACGTCGTGGACCTGCTCCTCGCGAACGTGCGCACGCCAGACGAGCGCCGGGGCGACCTGCGCGCCCAGCACGCGGCCAACGAGACCGGCCGGACGCGACTGTTAGAGCTCGCGGCCGACCACGGCATCGACACCCTGCGAACCGCCGTCGATGCCGTCCAGGACTACGCCGAAAAACGGATGCGCGCGGCCATCGCTGACCTGCCCGACGGCACCTACGGCTACGCCGACGTGCTGGACGACGACGGTCGCGCCAGCGAGGACGTCCGGATCGAGGCGACCGTGACGATCGACGGCGACGCGCTCACCGTCGACTTCGACGGGACGGACGCCCAGACCGCGGGACCGATCAACGCCGTCTTCGCGGTCACGGCGTCGGCGACGTACTACGCGGTGCGCTGCGTGACCGATCCCGAGATTCCCGCGAACGCGGGCGCGTACCGGCCGATCGACATCGAGACGCCCGAGGGTTCCGTCGTCGACGCCGAACCGCCGGCCGCGGTCGTCGGTGGCAACCTGGAGACCTCCCAGCGCGTGACCGACGTCGTCCTGGGCGCCCTCGCCGAAATCGCGCCGGAACGCGCGCTCGCGGCGGGCCAGGGGACGATGAACAACGTCACGTTCGGCGGCGTCGACCCGCGGACAGACGACCCCTACGCCTTCTACGAGACCGGCGGAGGCGGTTTCGGCGCGCACGCGAACGGCGACGGGATGGATGGCGTCCACGTCCACATGTCGAACACGATGAACACGCCGGCGGAGGTGCTGGAAACGGCCTACCCGCTCTCCGTCGAGCGCTACGCCTACCGGCCCGATACCGGCGGTGCAGGCGAGTTCCGTGGCGGCCTCGGCCTTCGGCGAGACATCCGCGTCCGGGCCACAGGGTCGACCGGGGCGGCGTTCAGTCTGCTCGCCGACCGCCGAACGCACGCCCCCTACGGCGTCGCGGGCGGCGAAAACGGTGCTCCTGGTGAGGACGTACTGTACAGCGCCGCGGCCCGTCAGGGCGACGCGGACGACGTCGACGAGCCCGACGAACACGCCGAGGCGCTCCCGGCGAAGTGCACGCGACGCCTCGACGCCGGCGACGTCGTCAGCATCCGGACGCCGGGTGGCGGCGGGTACGGCGACCCAGCCGACCGCGACCCGGCTGCGCTCCGACGCGATCTCGCCGATGGGCTGCTCTCGGTCGAGGACGCCCGGCAAGCATATGGCGCTGATCTCGTCGAACGCGCCGGGGCCGATTTAGACGCGACTGCCGATGACGACGAGTCGGCGCGGTCGCGATGAGCGCATCGTCACGAAGGGACCGAGTGTGTCGGATCATCGACCTGCGACCGATGCTGCACCAGGAGAGGTGGCCAGGGCGGCGCCGACGGGGCCGCGACGCTGGCCGAACGGGGACACCTTGCTGTCGATGCCGACAGTGCCGACCGGCCGGTCGCGAGGCTGTCGAGGCCTCGCGCCGCACAACCGACCGTCGGCGCCGCTCGCGACGGAACGGGGGCCGGCCCGCCGCGGCGCTGTCAGGGACGTCGTGGGTGACGAGGAGGGGTGGCCAGCACGCGATCGTGACCGATCACGTATCGACGTACTGTGATTCCCACTCGCGTCGTTCCCGAATCAGTTGCTCGCCTTCTCCCGTGATGTCGTAGTAGTTCGTCCGCCGGTCGAGCTGGCCTTTTTCGACCAGTCCCCGATTGACGAGGGTATCGAGGTTCGGATAGAGCCGACCGTGATTGATGTCGGCGCTGTAGTAGCCCTCGATCTCTGATTTGACGTCCTGGCCGGACGGCTGGTCGGCCGCGGCGATTACGTACAGCAGGTCGCGTTGAAACCCGGTGAGTTCGTGCATCGACAACCGAAGAGACACTCCATCCGACAGACCGTTGTTACTCCCGCCGTACGATTCCTAGGCCACCCATACCAGCGGAGTAGCGGGGACGATACAGGAGCGTGACGGGCCACATATCCGACAGTAACCAGCCGCGGCACGTTCGACGCTCGCTGTCCTCGTCGCCGGAGACACAGGCGTCGACACGGTTCCCGCCTGGCCACCGAGCGGACCAGCGGTGGGCGATGGGTCAGCTGGCCCCTCCGTCACATCGAGTGAACACTGGCGACGGGGCCGACGGTTTCGACTCGCAGACGCTCCAGCAGCGGTACCTGAGACGACCTGGTCGACCGTAACCCCAAATTACTGTATAAACTCGAAGACAGTCACAGAACAATACCAATAAAATCCATATCTTCCCTACTTTCGTGAACGTTTGTGGCCTTCGACTAGAAGACTTATGGTGGGGCCCCGGCGTTTCCCGATATGGCACGCGACACGCCGGTACGGACCGGTACGCAGTCGACCACAGACGAACCGCTTCCAAATCTCGTGACGATCGTCGGTCGCGGCGTCCCCTCGTCGTTCGAGGTCACCGTCGACGGCGAGATCGAGGCCGCCTCCGACGACCCCGTCGCCGACGGGACGATCGTCTCCGGATCAGCCGCCGAGGGAACGCTCGAAGTCGGCATCACCCGTCTTCGCTTCTCCGGCGAGTTGGCCACCGTCAACCTCGTCGACTGGAACGGCGTCCCCGCACCGGAATCGGAGAGTACACCCACCGTTCACGTCGACTACAACGTGGCACAGTAAGTCGCATCGCGATCCCATTCTCCGTCGCGCCAGGTCGGATAGCGACGCGGCTAGCGATAGCCCAGATCGGCCAGGCGCTGCTTCGTCCCGTCACTCATCGCGACGGGTTCCGTCTGCGGCGTGTGGTCGACGCTTGCAAGCTGCGCGTCCAGCCTGGCCGAGAGGTCGGCCACCACCGACGGGTTCTCGGCGGCGATATCGCGGCGTTCGTCGGGGTCGGTCGGGAGATAGTGAAGGCGACGAAAGCCGTCCGAGCCCTCGACGTACTTGTATTCGGTCGTCCGGATCGCCCGGAGGCGACGGTCGAACGCGCGGACGCGGTCGGGTACCTCGCCGAAGCGAGCTTCGAGGCGCTCGATCGACGGCTGCGGTGCGACGTACTCGGCGAAGACGGCGTCTCTCGGGGATTCGTCGGCACCGGGATGGAGTGATCGGCCGGCGCCCTGTGCCCGAAGTGCCGGGTCCGACACGCCCGTCACGTCGAGCAGCGTTTCAGGGAGGTCCAGCAGCTGGACGAGGTCACGACGGGATGTCCCATCAGTGAACGGGCCGCCGTGGACCACCAGCGGGACGTGCAAGAGGGTGTCGTAGAGGTTGTACTGGTGGCCGAAGAAGCCGCGTTCGCCGACGTGTTCCCCGTGGTCGCCACAGACCACGACGATCGTGTTCTCCAACGCGCCAGCCGCTTCGAGCGACTCGCGCAGCCGGGCCAGCTGGGCGTCGGCGTACGCGAGCGAGCCGCGATACAGTCCGCGGAGGGCCGCGAAGTCCTCCTCGTCGAGACTGTACTCCCCACAGTCGAATGCACGGGGGTCCTGCCGAATTGCACGAGCATCCTCGTGTGAGACGCCCGACGGGAGAAACGCCTCGGCGGAGGACTGGGGTGGATCGTAGACGACGTGGGGTTCGATGAGATTACAGAAGCAGAAGAACGGCTCGTCGGTCGAGCGCCGACGCAACCACGAGTCGATCCAGTCGACGCTCCGGGCGGCGCCGTCGTCGCCCGCCGGCTGGAGGAACTCACTGTAGACGACGTTCGCCAGATTCACCAGCGGATTGCCCTCGAAGAGGCGCTCGCGGGCGGCCCGGAGCTTCTCGGAGAGGCACTCGCCGCGAACGACGGTTCCCATGTCGGTGTCGGACTGGCGATACTGCCATCCCCGTCGGAGGTCGTCGAACCCGCGATCGAAGCCGAACTCGGCGGTGATCCAGGTGTTGTTCGAGACGCCGACCGTCTCGTAGCCCGCAGCCGCGAACGCCTCCGGGAGCGTCCGCAACCGATCGTCGAGCACCTGGTGGCCGCCGTGGGTCCCGTGCTCGCTCGTGTACGTCCCCGTAAAGAGCGAGGCGTGCGACGGGACCGTCCACGGGGCCGTCGAGAACGCGCGTTCGAATCGGGTCCCCTCGTCGCCGAGTTGGGTGAGCGTCGGCATCGTCGCCGCGTCGACGTCGCTCGCCCGCGCGGTGTCGAGAACGACCAGACAGACGTTCGGTCTGTCCGTTTCCTGCAGGTCGGACCGCCCATTGCCATGGCGCTCTTCGTCGTCCGCCGAATCGCCGTGCGTCGTCATGGTACCCTATCTGCGCCAGAGGCGGGGAAGGTCACCGCCCCGGCGTACGCAGGGGGTCAGTCGCGCCAGCACCCGACATCGGTCCCGACGGAGCTAACCCGATCGCGGCGCAATTCGGCCACGATGCGCGCCTACCGGCTCGCCTACGACGGTCGCGACTACTTCGGCTTCCAGCGCCAGCCCAACGTCGCGACCGTCGAGGACGCCCTCTTCGACGCGCTCCGGGCGCTCGACGCGTACCGCCCTGCGGCGGCGTCGACCTCGGCCAGCGACAGTCAGTCTGCCGGACCCGTCCCGGACCGCCCGCAGGGCTATGCCGCCGCAGGGCGCACCGACGCCAGCGTCTCCGCGCTCGTCCAGACCGTCGCGTTCGACGCGCCCGAGTGGCTCACCCCGCGAGCGCTCAACGCTGAACTCCCCGCTGAGATCCGGGCCTGGGCCAGCGCCGACGTGCCCGACTCGTTCCACGCGACCCACGACGCGACGGCGCGGACCTACACGTACCACCTGTACGCACCAGCCGAGAGCGGGAACGATCGGAACCGGGGAAAACTTGCTACCACCCACGAACGTCGCGTCGACGACGCCCGGTTCCACGAGGCGCTCGACGCCCTCGCCGGCACCAACGACTATCACAACCTCACGCCGGACGACGAGGGAACCGAGCGGACGCTCTCGCTCGCGGCCGATCGGGACGGGGACGTTCTCACCGTGACCGTCCAGGCGGGCGGCTTCGCACGCCAGCTCGTCCGCCGGCTCGTTACCCTCCTCCACCGGGTGGGGACGAGCGAGGCCCCGCTCGAGAAGATCGATCGCGTCCTGACCTCCGAGTCACTCCCGGGTCACGAGGGTATTCCGCCCGCGCCGCCGGAACCGCTCGTCCTCACGGACGTGACCTACCCCAACATCGAGTTCGCCGCCGATGAAGAGGCGGCGGCGAGCGCCCAACACGTGTTCGAGCAACGCCGGATCGACCGTGAGGTCGGTAGCCGGGTCGCCGGACAGCTTCGAGACGGGGTTCGGTGATCAGCGGCATCGAGCCGCTACGGCAGCCGATTCGGCTACAGGAGCGTGAGGAACAGGTCGAGCAGCCATACGAGTGTCCCGAACGCGATGACTGCGAGGAGCGCGAAGACGGCCCACCGGCGAGCGTTTCCCTCCGGAATCGGGAGATCGATTCCCGTGTGTGGATCGCGGTCGGCCGGCCTGAGTTCGTCATCGGTCATTACGTCGAAATTGAACCCCTTGGTGTGAAAATGTGCCCACATCCACATGAATGGGCATCCCTGATGCTCGCTATCGGTCGATGACCGGGCACCAGCGGCTGTCAGCATCATCTGGCAGACTCACTCGAACGGCACACCGAGAACTCCGGGTTCAGGTGAACGCGGCTAGAAAACTGCGTGAGCGACGGGTCGAACGAGAGAGCGGTCCGTTACTCCTCGCTCGTCAACAGTTTCCGGAGGATCGAGCCGTAGGCCGGCCGGGTGACGAAGACGCCGATGAGGACGCCGAGGATGGTGATGATGGCGAAGCCCTGGAGGTCACCGAGGCTGCTCGAAACGGCCAGCGGGCTCATGGCGATGATCGTCGTCGCCGCCGCGGCACCGATCGTCCAGAACGCCTTGCGGAAGCGGTTGTCGAAGATCCGGGCCTGGCTGACCGCACCCTCGTCCATCACCTCGTCGGCGATGATGACGAGGTCGTCCACCCCCGTCCCGACGACCGCGATGAACCCGGCGACGTGTGCGAGCGTGATCGCCATCTCCGCCGCGGCGGCCACGCCGAGCAGGATAACGACCTCCGACAGCGCCGTCAGGATCATCGGCAGCGCGACGCGCGGGTCGCGATAGCGGACGTAGACCATCCCGCTGACGGCGAACACCGCGACGAGGCCGATCAGTACCGAATCGGTCTTGTACTGGTCACCGAGTGACGACTGCACGGACATCACCTGCGCGTTCCCGAAGTCGAGCGGAGCGTCCAGCGCACCGGCCTGAAGGTTCATCGAGATTTCGCGCGCGTGCTGGGCAGCCTCCTCGTTCCCCTCGCCGCTCCCGGTTACCATGTTGTACCGCGGGTTGTTTTTCCACTCTCCGGACTGCATGCTTGTCGCGAGCCCCCTGTCCAGCCCCAGGGCACTGACGACCTCGCCGTCGGACATGGTCAAGAGACACCACTGGTCACCGCTGTCGGAGAAGTCGTAGTTCCCGTCAGCATTTTGTCGAATCGAACACTGTTCGACACCCTCCGTGGTGAAGCCGATATCGTTCATCTGCGACTCGAACTCGGCCGCAGGGCCGTCGTGCAGCGTCACACCGACCTGGTGTTGATTCCGTTCGTTGTCGTACTCAGCTGGCTCGATGTTGTCGAAGTCTTCCTGCTGGAGCAGCGTGATGTTTTCTTGACTCCCGTTCCCGTCGGGAACGTACGCCCGGACTTCGATGGAGCCGCGCTGTTCGAGCAGTGCCCGGAGTTCCTCGGCCGTATAGCCCGGCGCCTCCGCGACGATGTAGTGCTCGCCGCCGAGCGTCTCCGTGGTGTAGGCTTGTCCACCGGAGAGGCCGGCCTGGTTGAGTTTGCTCGTGATGACGGAGACCATCGACGATCGCGTCTCCTCGGTCACGCGGTTCTCGACGTCGCTCTCGGAGACATCGTGGCCCTCCGCCGAGAGGGTCTCGGCGAACGCGGCCGCCGAGACGTTGTCGTTGAACACTTCGACGGTGTAGCTGTCGTCGCCCTGGTGGTACCGGACCGTGACGTCGGCAGCCTGGAAGTCGTCGTACTCCGACTGGAACGACTCCCTGAGGGTGCTTTCCAGGTCGCTACCCGCCTGCTGGGCCTGTTCGGGTGTCCCGCCGTGGTCCAGCGTGACGTCGTCGACGGTCATCCCAGTCGCCGGCGCGCTGATGCGGGCCCCACCATCGAGATCGAGGCCGAAAACGAGGTTGTGCAGCGAGTCGTCGGTTTCGGTCTCGTTCGCGTCGCCGACGGGTCCATCGTCGGCCGAGCCGAACATTCCGCCGGGGATGAACAGCGCGTACAGGGCGACGCTTACCAGCAACACGAGGACGGCGATCCGCCACCACTTCGAGAACGTCTCGCGGGCGCTCATCGGCTCACCCCCTCGAACTTGTACCAGCGAAGCAGGCTCACGTTCATCAGATAGGTGTTCATCAGGTCCGCGATGAGACCGACGGCGAGGATCAGACCGATGTCGCGAAGCAAACCGATCCCGAAGAACCACGAGACAGCTGCCATGACGAGCATCGCGACCGTCGAGGTCACCGTCATCGTGATCCCCGTCCGCATCGAGCGGTGGACGCTCTCGTAGAACGAGCCACTCCGGCGCAGGACGTGGTTGTTGAGCAGGATGTCCGAGTCGACCGAGTAACCGATGAGCATCAGGAGCGCGGCGACGGTTCCGAGGGTGAGCTGGATGTCGAAGAGACTCATGAACGCGAGCGGGATGATGAGATCTGAGAAGGCCGAGAGGGAGACGGCGACCGACGGAACGAACGTCCGGAACAGCCCGAACGTGATAGCGCTCATTCCGATGAACGCGACGACCAGCCCGATCAGTGCGGTGAACTGGATCTGCTGGCCGAACGACGCCGACGTCAGCGACTCACCGACGACTGGCGACGAGCCGTCTGCCCCCGCTGATGGGGCCAGATTCTCGTCGGCCTGATCGACCAGATCCTGGAGTATCGCCTGTCCGTCTTCGTCGAACCCTTCGAGGTCGCTGGCGGCGAACTGGACGATGTACTGATCGCTACCTTCGACCGGCTGGATCGACGTCGGTTCCTGCTCGAACGCCGCGGCGACCTCGTCCTGATCGGCCGTGGTCGCGATCGTCAACTCCGCACCACCCGTGAACTCGATGCCGAGGCCGAGTGGCGCGCCGGTCAACGCGAACGTGATCCCCAGCACGGCCACTGCGACGGCGAGAATCGCGAGCGGGACGGCAGCGAGCTGGCGATTCGTGTACTCCTCGTACGCCAGCTCGGGTACCTCTAGTGAGGCCATAGATGTTCCCGGCTACCAATGGCCGCCACGTAAACCTTCTCAATCGGACCCAGGGCGCGGGTTCACCCCCTCACGATCGGGCGGGCTCGTTGCCGATGGTGACCGACGAGAGCGGACACGGGGGTGGCGAGACGGTTTTGTGCGTAGAGTGCATCACTACCGGTATGGCCAACCAGTCCACACAGACACCGGCGGTCGATGCAGTCGACAGCGACCCCGAGCGGGCCGAGCGCGTCGTCGTCTCCTACCCCGCCGACCTCTCCTCGTGGGGCCGGTTTCAGGTCGAGAAGCCCTCGTTCCGTGCCTACCTCCGAAAGGTACACGACGAGGCCCGCGAGGGCGACGCCTGGGAAGAGTTCGTCGGCGTCGGCTGCTGTGGCAACAGTCTGGACGTCCCCCTCCAGGTCGAGCGTGTCGACGGGGGAGCGCTGATCGACGAGAACAGCGAGATCGAGTACACGGTCCGCGAGGCCTGCGACCTGCAGGGAAGCTGGGCGGTCCAGAGCGCCGGCGGTCCTACCCACTCCGGGACGGCGACCGACGAGTCGAACTGACGGCGACCGCCACCCAGCCCGCACAGGTTCACATGACGATCAATCCGGCAAGTAGCGAACGCTGAGTACGCCCTCGGACCCGTCACGTCGGACCTCGACTCGCACGGCGTCGAGCCGAGCCGCTCTGGCGACGGTTTCGACGTCGTCGACGACGTCGGCGGCAGCCGCTTCGACCTCGCCCGGCGGCACGGACAAAACGTGGATCTCGCCCGTACCGGCGCGTTCGACAGTCTCCAGGTCACCGACGGCCAGGTCGTCGGCGAGATCGCGTTCGTGCGTGGTCGGCGAGAGGTCGCTGTCGATCACGTCGACGGTCCAGTGGTCGACGAGGTCGGCCACCTCCCAGGCGACACCCATCGGGGGTTCCGGTGCGACGGTCGCCTCGATCACGTCGTGTTCGTCGAAATCCGGATTCGCGGTGAGCGTGTGCACCTGCGCCGTCTCGACGTCACGGAGGACGGCGCTGTTCTCGTCCGCGTGCGTGACGACGAACGTGCCCGTTACAGCGTTCTCGACGGCCACGTCGGAGCCCACACCGGTACTGTCGTCTGTCATACCCGTTCAGAGGAGCGGGAACGGTTTCGGGGTTTCGCTCGACGAGCGCTATCTTGTCCGGTAGACGCCAGCCCCGGTGAGGGACGAATCCGCCGGTGGTGGACGGCCGCCATCGGTCCCGTTCCACCCACGTCCGCCATGAGGACGCCCATGCACGAGCCTCTCGGTGCCGATGAGAACGCCTTTGACGGCTGCTCTCGGGAATGCGAGCATGGACGTCGACATCGGCAACGCGCTCGCGTCGGTCGCGTCCCCGGGTATCTCCCGGGCGTCGCTCGACCGACTCGACGAGCGGGTGGCCACCGCACACGAACGTATCGCAGCCGGACGGGCCGAGGGCGAACACGGGTACGCCGCGCTGAACCTGCCGGAACGGACCGACCCGGACGAGATTCGAGCGGCCGTCGAGCCGATCGCCGGCCCCGACGGCGGCGAGATCGACGCGCTCGTGACGATCGGCATCGGCGGGAGTGCGCTCGGCGCGGCGACGATCGTCGATGCGCTCGACGCCGACGTCGAGACGGTCTTCCTCGACAACGTCGACCCCGAGTGGGTGCGCGACAGCCTCGACGCGCTCGCGCTGGATCGAACCGCGATCAACGTCGTCTCGCGGTCCGGCACGACCGCCGAGACCCTGGCGAACTTCCTCGTCGTCCGCGAGGCCTTCGAGTCGGCGGGTGTCGACTGGACCGAGCGGACGATCGTGACGACGGGCGAAGCGGGCCCGCTTCGCGACCTCGCGGAGACGCACGACCTGCCCGCGCTCGACGTACCCGACGGCGTCCCCGGCCGGTACTCCGCGCTCTCGGCGGTCGGGCTCGTCGCCGCTGCGGCGGGTGGACTCGACCTCGAATCACTGCTCAACGGCGCCGCCGCCGAAGCCGAGACGCTCACCGGGTCGCTCTACGAGTGTCCCGCCTACGCCTACGGCGCGACCTGCCACGCCCTCGCTGCTCGCGGGGCACAGGTCAACGCGTTCATGCCCTACGCCGAGTCCCTCGAGACGACGGCCGAGTGGTTCGCCCAGCTCTGGGCCGAGAGCCTCGGCAAGGATGGACTGGGCCAGACGCCCGTCCGCGCACTCGGCGCCACCGACCAGCACTCCCAACTGCAGCTCTACCGGGCTGGCCCGCGAAACACGCAGGTCACGTTCGTCACGCCCCGGGAACGGCCAGCACAGCCGATTCCACCGACCGACGTCGACGATCTGGCCTACCTCGGCGGCGGCTCGCTCGAGGAACTGCTCGACGCCGAGTTCCGCGCCACGGAGGCCAGTCTCGCCGCAGCCGGTCGCCCGACGGTCCGCATCGAGCTCGAACGCGTCGACGCCTTCGAACTCGGCGGCCTCCTCTACGGGCTGGAGGCCGCATGCGTGATGGCGGGCGAACTCGCCGGCGTGAACACCTTCGAGCAGCCCGCCGTCGAGTGGGCCAAGAAGGCCACCCGTGGCCTCCTCGGTGGTGGCGACTTCGAGGAGGCGCGGGCCGTCGAAGCAAAGACCGCACTACGCGTCGAGCGGTGATCGCGGCCAGGTCCGCTCGCACCCAGTGAGTACGAGGTGGCGTCGACACGAGCCACCCGACCCAAATCCACAGGCCCATTAGCGTCGTCGCCCAACCACCGCGCATGACCGGCGGGTCTGATCCGGCCGACGACACCGCGGAGCGCCCGGACGGCGCAGGTGACGCGGATGCGAGCGGCGATCGATCGGCCGATACGGCAGCGAACGGCGGTCGATCTGCCGCGCCCGTGACGAACGGCGACGGTCGGTCGAACGGCGACACCACGACGGGCTCGTCGGACACCAGTGCCGATTCGACGAACCCGTTTCCGGACACCGTCGCGGACCTGTCGATCGTCGCCGGCCTCTTCACCGCGACGCTCGCGGTCCTGGGCGCCGCCCGGCCGCTCCGGACGGCTGGCGTCGACGCCGTTTCGCTCGCCATCGTCGGACTCGGACTTCTCTCGCTCGCCGCCGTCTTTGCCGTTCGCCACGGGATCCTTTCGCGCACGATCGCGGGCCCGCTCGTATCACTGACGAGCGCCGGGGGCGCACTCGGCGCGGTCTACGGACTCACCAACGGCTATACGACCGACTTCGGGGTGCCGCCGATCGCCGACGCGCCCTCCTTGCTCGTCGCGTTCGTCGGATCGATCCTCACCGTCGCCGCGGGGACGGCCATCTACGCCGACCTCTCGACCGAACAACTCGCCCGCCGGCTCCGTGCGACGATCGGTTACAGCCTGCTCGGGGCGTTCGGCTACGCGACGATTCTGGCCTGGGTCACGCTCATCGGCGGGCTCGCCGTTCCACTGCTCACCGGCGAGGCGACGACCGAACTCCCGACGACCACGCAGTCGGTACTCACGCAGGTCGCGACCGTCCTGGGGACAGCCTCCGTCGCTGGCGCCTACCTCACCTGGACCGGCCGCGGTCGATCGTACCTCGATCTACGTATCCCCCGGCTGCGAGATCTCGGGTACGTCCTCGGCGGCATCGCCGCCCTCGCCGGAATCGCGATCGTGATCGGACTCCTCCTCGGCTCGACCGGAGTCGAGAGCACCGACCACAGCAGCTTCGACCGGGCCCAGGGCACCCCCGAACTCCTGCTCGTCCTGGCCGTCGCCTCGATCCTCGTCATCGGCCCGTTCGAGGAACTGCTCTACCGGAACGTGATCCAGAAGGGGCTGTACGAGTACTTCTCGAAACCCGGCGCGATCGTCGTCGCCAGCGTTGCCTTCGCCAGCGCACACCTGATCGCGTACTCAGGCGGCTCCGTCGGCGGCCTCCTCGTGAGTCTGGGCATCGTCTTCGCCCTCTCGCTCGCCCTCGGTATCGTCTACGCCCGGACGAACAACCTGCTCGTCCCGGCGCTCGTCCACGGCCTCTACAACGCGTTCGTCTTCTACACCCAGTACTTAGAGCTCGTCGGGTAGACCGACACTGTTGCCGGGGATCCGAACGATGAACGCGTAAGAGACCACCAGTGGCACTCACAGGAGGAGAAGGCGAGGGCCACACGTGAGTCTGTCAGGATAGCTCGCTCACCAACCCCCGGTGAAACCATACCCACCGCCCGCCGAAACCGACGTGGGCGCCCAGTGTAGCGCTCAGGTCGGATTCTTCCGGGTCAGTTCGCTGCCGCAGATCGGACAGCGCTCTTTCTTCTCGTCGAACTCGCGCCCGCAGCCGCGACACTGGAAGCGCCAGTCGCGCTGTTCGTCGATCCCCTCGCGGGCGATGAACTCGACGGCGACCGAGAGCTTCTCGGCGACGTTTTGCATCGCGTAGTCGTCGGTGACCAGGGTGCCGTCGAGTTCGAACGTCGCGGCGACGAGTCGAACGTCCGTGTCGGAGAGGACGTCGAGATCGCCGGACTCGCGGGCCGCCCGACGGACCTTCTCGATCGTGTCCTCGTCGGGAATGTGTATGTGCATCCCCGAGCCCTCCATCGCATCGTAGCGATAGGCACTCTCGTCTTCGAGTTCTTCGCGGACGAGCGGAATCGTCGCGGTCTGTTCGGTGGTGTGGAAGTCGTGGATAAACGCCGACGAGTCGAGAACGTACATGCGAGATCGAGTAACGAAGAATTAGCGTTCGACGACGATGTAGTCTTTGACGGCCTTTACCCGGGAGACGGGTATCTGGAAGCGACCGGCGTCGTTGCGATCGAAGTCGACGGCGCGACCCGGCAGTTCCTCGTCGGGTTCGACGACCAGATCGTGTAGCTGGCCCGAGGAGAGGTCCATCGTGATGTTGTAGAGGAGTCCGAGCTCGGTCCCGTCCGCCCCCATGACGGACTTGCCCGACAGGTTTTCGGCGAGTATGTCGCTCATGCCGACAACGTCACGCCGGTCGGCTATTAACATTCGGGTTCGTGGAAGACGGGCGTCTGACGCCTCGCACCCCGCTCCAGCCGAATCGGCCCACGATCCGTGACGATGGGTTTAACTGTCGGCCCGGGGACTCTCGACCAAGAGCCTTCTCTGGTGGTTTGCATGTCGGATTCAGACACTGATTCCCCCGAAAACGCCTCGCTCCGGACACCGATCGTCGCCGTGCTCGGCCACGTCGATCACGGCAAGACGAGCCTGCTCGATCAGATCCGTGGCTCGGCCGTCATCGAGGGGGAGGCGGGCGCCATCACCCAGCACATCGGGGCGACGGCCGTCCCGCTAGACGTCATCTCCGCCATCGCGGGCGACCTCGTCGATCCGGACGACTTCGACCTCCCCGGCCTCCTCTTCATCGACACGCCCGGCCACCACTCGTTCACCACGCTCCGCTCGCGCGGGGGCAACCTCGCCGACATCGCGATCCTCGTCGTCGACGTCAACGACGGCTTCCAGCCCCAGACGATCGAGGCACTCGACATCCTCCAGCGCTCCCAGACGCCGTTCATCGTCGCCGCGAACAAGATCGACACCGTCCCCGGCTGGAACCCGACCGACGACGCCCCGATCAAACCGACCTACGACAAACAGTCCGACCGCGTCCGCGGCGATCTGGACGAACGCCTCTACGAGATCATCGGCGAACTCTCCGACGAGGGCTTCTCCGCCGATCTCTACTGGCGCGTCCAGCACTTCCAGCGCAACATCGGCGTCGTCCCCGTCTCCGCGATGACCGGCGAGGGCGTCCCCGACCTCCTGACCGTGATGATGGGCCTCTCCCAGCGCTACATGCGCGAGGAGATGGAGATCGACGTCGCCGGCCCCGGCGTCGGCACCGTCCTCGAAGTCAAAGACGAGAAGGGCTTCGGCGCGACGGTCGACATCGTCCTCTACGACGGGACCATCCGCACCGACGACACGATCGTCGTCGGCGGCACGACCGAACCCATCGTCACCGACGTTCGCGCCCTCCTCCAACCTCGACCGCTGGCCGAGATCCGGACGGAGAGTCGCTTCGAGCGCGTCGAACAGGTCGACGCCGCCGCCGGGATCAAGGTGGCCGCCCCCGACCTCGCCGACGCCATGGCCGGCGCTCCCGTCCGCGTCGTCCGTGACCGCGACATAGACGACGTGATCGAGGAGGTCGAGGCCGAGCTCGCCGAGATCGCCGTCGAAACCGAAGAACAGGGCGTCGTCGTCAAGGCCGACACCCTCGGCAGTCTGGAAGCCATGGCCGACGCCTGTGGCGAGGCCGAGATCCCCATCGTCCGCGCCGAGGTCGGCGACGTCGCCCCCCGCGACATCTCCGTCGCCTCCACCGCCGAGGACACCAAACAGCAGGTCATCCTCGGATTCAACGTCGACGTGTTAGACGACGCCGCAGAGCGCGCCGAGATCGACGATGTGCGCCTCTTCACCGACGACGTCATCTACCAGCTCGTCGAGGGCTACGAGGATTTTGTCGAAGAACTCGAACGCGCCCAGCAAGACACCGTCCTCGAGAACATCACCCGCCCCGCCCGCTTCCGGATCCTCCCCGACCACGTCTTCCGCCAGAACGACCCGGCCGTCGTCGGCGTCGAAGTGAACGCCGGCACCCTCCAGAACAACGAACGCGTCGTCCGCTTCGACGGCAACCAGACCGAACGCGTCGGCGTGGTCAAAGGCATTCAGGAACAGGGCGAGGACGTCGACGAGGCCCGCGCCGGCAATCGCGTCTCCGTCGCCATCGACGGCCCCACCGTCGGCCGCCAGATCCACGAAGACGAAGAACTCTGGATCGAACTCCCCGAAAAACACGCCAAGATCTTAGAACAGGAACTCGCCGAGGAGATCCCCGGCGACGAACGCGAAGCCCTCAACATGTACCTCGATCGCCACCGGAAACGGGACCCGTTCTGGGGTAAATAGAACCGAACTTTTTCTCTGCGGGCGCGGCTCCACCGCGCCCTCGGAAAAACTTCGATGAAAAGCACTCCTCCTTCCGTTACAGCCGCGCGTAGCGCGGCTTTCACATCAGTCGTCGGCCCGCTCGCTCGGCTCACGGCTACGCCGTTCGCCATTCGCGGTTCTCGGCCTTCGGCCTCCGAACCGCGCACCGCTCACGGTTCTCGTGCTAGTGTAACCCAGCCTTTCCCCGTGCTCGCGTGCCCGGTGGGCACGCTCGCGGCCGCCGCACCGCAATCGGTCTGGTAGATTGCGGATCGCAACGCCTTACGCCGTCGGGGCCCGAGCGTGGATAATGAGTACGATTCGGGTCGTCTGGGGGTCGTCGACGGGGCCGACGGAGATGGCGGCCTACGACGGGGCGCTCGCGGATGCGGGTATCGAGAACTACAATCTCGTGGCCGTTTCCTCGGTAATTCCGGCTGGCGTGCCCGTCGAGGCGGTCGGGACGGCGCCCGACCTCGGACCGGCGGGCGAGCGCCTGACGGTCGTCGAGGGGCGGGCGCGTGCGGCGGGGCCGACGAGCGTGAGCGCCGGCCTCGGCTGGGTCGAGTCGATCGACGAGGGGCCGGGATTGTTCTACGAGGCAGCGGGCGAAGCGGACCCCGACGATGTCGAGCGTCGCGTTCGCGAGGGAATCGACGCCGGTGCCGACCTCAGAGAGTGGGACCTCGGGGAGGCGAGTGTTCACGTCGAGCAGGCTCGCGCCGACTCGGGTGCGTACGCGGCGGCGGTCGTCGTGGCCGCCTACGGCGAGAGCGAACCGATCGTGTAGGTGGGCGTCGCTCGGAAGTGGAGGGAGCCAAACGCTTTTGGCCAGCCGACTCGTTGAGTCGGTACCGACTTCTCATGAACGCCAATACACCGTATGCCGGCCGCCCGGGAACCACACAGGCGGGGCACCGTTCGGCGGACGATCTCGACGAGGTGACGCCGATCCAGCGGCGCGCGCTCCGTCGGGACGTCTCCCGCGTCGCCGCCCAGACCCGGGATCTTCTCCCCGACGAGTTCGTCGTCGATAGCGACATCACGCAGGGGATCGGCGGCCCGCAGCTCACCGTCGCCGTCCAGCCCCCGATCGGTCACCCGGTCAGCGCGGGCTTCGCCCCGGACGTCTCGCTCGTCGAGGACGCCGACACCGTCATCGACGACGACGAGTGCGCCGAGGTCGCCCGCGGCCTCGCCGCGAGCGCCGCCCTGCAGGTCAAACAGGCCATGGGCACCGAGTTCACGCCGACCGCCCGCTAACGCGTTCGCCGCCGTAATTTCTCGTCTCCCCTACTCCTCGATGAAGCGCCAGGCGTAGGCACCCCCGAGCACGACGGCGACGAGGACGATCACGAACAGCAGAAAGTACAACAACGCCTCCCGATCGCCGGCCTGTACCTCGTTCGAGACGACCATGAACCCCGCGACGAGACTCACCACGACTACGAACCCGACGAGGCCACGCCGGCTGTCGAAACCCGCTAACACTTCTCTCATACCGCCGACCACAGACCCGGGTACTAAAACGATTCTGGCAGATTGGGTGCTGAGGCCCGATCCAGGAAACCAGTCGCTTGCCAAATAGGAGACTGCAGGTACTCAACCGAACCAATTTTGCGGCCTGGCAGGCGGTTCGGGCAGAACCGCCTGCCAACGGGGAAGGGCTGGTATACACTAGTGCACTCACCGCGAACGAGGCGTAGCCGAAGTGAGCGGGCCGACGACTGACCCAGAAGCCGCGCGTAGCGCGGCTGGCGGGAAAGGAGGAGTGCTTTTCATCAAAGTTTTGCCGAGTGCGGTCGCTACGCGACCGCACGCAGCGCAAAAGTTTGCAGCGCAAAAGGTCGTTGTTAGTTGAAGAAGTAGTTCTCGGAGGAGACGTACTCGGTGCCGTCGTCGGATTCGAGTTTGTCGATGGCGGCTTCGAAGTCGGCCATGGTGACGTCGGTGCGGTCGTCGCGGATGGCGAACATGCCGGCTTCGGTGGTGACGCTCTCGATCTCGGCGCCGGAGTAGCCGTCGGTGCGCTCGGCGAGGGTGTCGTAGTCGACGGCGTCGGCGAGCGAGAGGTCCTGACTGTGGATCTCGAAGATGCGTTCGCGGCCCTCGACGTCGGGTTCGGGGACTTCGATGAGGCGGTCGAAGCGCCCGGGGCGGAGGATGGCGCGGTCGAGCATGTCGAAGCGGTTGGTGGCGGCGATGATGCTGATCTCGCCGCGGTGTTCGAAGCCGTCCATCTCGTTCAACAGTTGCATCATCGTCCGCTGGACCTCGGCGTCGCCGGAGGTCTTCGAGTCGGTACGTGTGGCGGCGACGGCGTCGATCTCGTCGATGAAGATGATGGCGGGTTCGCGCTCGCGAGCGAGTTCGAAGAGGTCTCGTACCAGGCGAGAGCCCTCGCCGATGAACTTGCGGACGAGTTCGGAGCCGGCCATCTTGATGAACGTGGCGTCGGTCTTCGTCGCGACGGCTTTGGCGAGCATCGTCTTGCCGGTGCCCGGCGGGCCGTACAGCAGGACGCCGGACGGCGGTTCGATGCCGACCTGCTCGAACAGTTCGGGTTCGGCGAGCGGTTGTTCGACGGCTTCGCGTACCTCGCGGACCTGGTCGTCGATCCCGCCGATGTCGTCGTAGGAGACGTCGGGCTTCTCCGTGATCTCCATCGCCTGAGCACGGGCGTCGGTCTCGGCCGAGAGGAGGGTCTGGAGGCCGAAGGAGTCGTCGACGGCGACGCGGTCGCCGGGTTCGATGCGGTCAGCCATGCGCGGGGAGACCTCGGTCAGGACCTCCTGATTGTTACCGTGTTGTTTGACGACGACCTCGCCGTCGAACGACTCCTCGACAGAGGCGACGTACAGCGGCGAGTGTTTGAGACACTCGTTCTCGCGTTCGACCTGATCGACGCGCTCGCGGAGTTCGTCCCGCCGATGCTCGGCGGATTCGAGCTGCGAAGCGAGTTTTTCCTGCACGTCGGTCAGTTCTTCGTGGTGAGACCGAAGCGCGTCGAGGCGCTCCTCGTCGGGGAGGTTCGGGTCGATGTCGCGGGTCGGTCGGTCGGGCAACGACGGACTTCGGGCCATTCTGATGAGCGAGGGATAATCGGCGGATGTAAATGTGCCTTTGGGTCGCGGGTACGGCTGCATCGTGATGGCTGTGAACGACGAGGAGACAACGAGGCCGTGAGTGCTAGCGAGAGAGGGTTCGGGTGCGAGAGAGTGAGAGAGTGAGAGAGAGAGAGTGAGAGAGTGAGAGAGTGAGAGAGAGAGAGTGAGAGAGAGTGAGAGAGAGAGAGAGTGAGAGAACGGCTGGCCGGTCAGTCGACGATGTCGGCCAGTTCGTCGAGCCGGTCGGCGTAGCGGTCGATCGCCCGTTCGACGGGTTCGGGCGAGCGCATGTCGACGCCGGCGATCTCGAGCAGGTCGAGCGGGTACTCCCGGGAGCCGAGGCGGAGGAATTCGAGATAGTCGGCGGCCGCCTCGTCGCCGTCCGCGACGATGTCGTCGACGAGCGCGAGTGCGGCGGAGATGCCGGTCGAGTACTGGTAGACGTAGAACGCGCGGTAGAAGTGCGGGATGCGCATCCACTCGCGGGCGATGTGGTCGTCGAGGACGGCCGGCTCGTAGTAGCGGGCCTTGAGGTCGCCGAAGAGTTCGTCGAAGCGGTCGGCGGTCAGCGGTTCGCCGGCCTCCTCGAGTTCGTGGGCGCGGTGTTCGAACTCGGCGAACAGCGTCTGGCGGAAGAGCGTCGAGCGCACACGCTCTAAGAACTCGTTCAGGATGTGAACGCGGAACTCGGGGTCCTCGACGGTCTCCAGGAGGTGCTCGGTCAGGAGCGCCTCGTTGACCGTGCTCGCGACCTCGGCGACGAAGAGTTCGTAGTTCGAATAGACGTACGGCTGGTTCGTCCGCGTGTTGTCGGAGTGCAGCGAGTGGCCGAGTTCGTGCGCCAGCGTGTACATCGAGGCGACGTCGTCCTGGTAGTTCATCAGGACGAACGGTTCGGTGTCGTACGTGCCGCCGGAGTAGGCGCCGGCGCGTTTACCCTCGTTCTCGTAGACGTCGACCCAGCGCGACTCGAGGCCCTCGGCGAGTCGGGCCTGGTAGTCCTCGCCGAGCGGCGCGACGGCCTCGATCACGTGCTCGCAGGCCTCGTCGTAGGGAATCTCCGGACCTTCACCGCCGGTGAGCGGCATGTAGAGGTCCCACGGGCGGAGCTCGTCGACGTCGAGTGCCGCCTGTTTCAGTTCGGCGTGGCGGTGCAGCGCGTCGAGATTGTCGTTGACGGTGTCGACGAGCGTATCGTAGACCTCGACGGGGACGTTGGCGTCGTCGAGCGAGGCCTCGCGGGCCGTCTCGTAGTTGCGGGCTTCGGCCATCCGGACGTCGGCGGTGACGCTCTTGGCGTAGGCCGTCGAGACGGTGTTTCGTACGTCGCCCCACTCCTCGAAGTACGCCTCGTAGACGCGTTCGCGGAAGTCGCGGTCGGGGCGTTTGAGCAGGTTGACGAAGTTGCTCTGCGTGATCTCGACGTCCTCGCCGTCCGGGTCTTCGACCGTGGGGAACGTCATGTCCGCGTTCGCGAGCATCGAGTAGACGTTGCCCGCGGTCCCGGTGACCTCGCCAAAGTCGGCGAGTAGTTCTTCGACCTCCGGCGACCGCGTGTGAGGCTTCATCCGGAGGACGTCGTCGACGTACTGCCGATATCGCTCCAGGTCGGGTTCCTCGTCGACGTAGGATTCGAACTCGTCGGTCGTGAGTTCCTGTACCTCCGGTTCGACGAACGAGGCGGCCGACTGGGCGTCGGCGACGAGCGACTCGGCCCGCGCGGCCATCGCCTGTCGTTCCTGGTCGCTCGTGTCCTCGTCGCGGCGCATCTGCGCGTAGGTCGCGACGCGCTCGACCTCGCGCATGAGGTCATCTCGGGTCTCGAGCGTCTCGAGAAGGGTCGCGGCATCGGTCGCCGTCTCGCCCTCGTAGGCGGTCAGTTCGTCGAGGCGGTCGGCGACGTCGTCGTAGGCGTCGCGCCAGTCGTCGGGCGAGTCGAAGATGCGGGAGAGATCCCAGGTGTGTTCGGCCGGCACCTCTTCACGTGAGGGAACGTCACTCATGGAAGCAGTTTCGAATCGCAATGGGTAAAACGTGACGAAGTGACACGGCCGAGGGCGACAGGATCGCGGCCAGCGGGCCCAGCGAACGGAAATAAGTGAGAACGAGAAGCCGCCTCGCGCCGATGGGGCGGATCAGCGCCGACGTTCCGCAGCGACGGCCGTTCTGATCACCCGGGCGAGTCCGAGGACGGCGACGTACGTTCCCACCAGCGCGGTGCCGGCGAAAACCACGAAGCCGACCGCCGTCGGGCCGAGGCCGTCCAGCGCGAGAAACGGCGCACCGGCCGTCCGACCGATCCACGCGAGTAGCACACCGATCGCGATCCGGACGGCGCCCTCCCAGTAGTCGCCGTACTCCTCCGCCGTGTGTTGCATACGGGTGCCTGCGGACGGAACTGAGAAAAACCCTCCCCGTCTCCCTGCTGGCATCACTCGCCAGCGAAGTCGGCGAGGCCCGACTGCTGGGCGTCGGCGAGCACGTCACGGCAGGTCGCCCACGACCGGCGGGCACAGTCGGGGAGCCGGCCCGTCTCGTCCACGTGGGCTTCGAGGAACGCCCGTGTCTTCGGATCACTCGGGTAGCCGCTACCCGGATCCCCGTAGCCGGCGTCGGCGTAGGTGGCGGCGATGTCGGCCATCCGGGCGTCCCGTTCGACCTTCGCGACGATGCTCGCCGCGCCGACGAGCGGGTCGTCGGCGTCGGCGCCGTGTTTGGCCGCGACGTCGATCGGGGGCGAACAGGCGTCGGTCACCCGCCGGGCGAAGCGGTCCGCATCCGTGTCGCAGGCGTCACAGATGCCCGCGGGAGGATCGTCGTCGGTTCCCGCGCCATCCAGGCCCGCGTCGGCCAGCGCCGCCTCGATCGCTCCCGCGTGGGCGGCGACGGCGAGTCCGTTCATGTCCGTCTCCGGGTCGTCGATCCGGTCCGACGTGATCGCACAGACGCCGACGGCGACGTCGTCGGCCGCCCGGAGTCGCGCCGCCAAGTCCTCGCGCCGGTCCGGGGCGAGGTCCTTCGAGTCGGCCATCCCGTCGGGGAGGTGGCTGCGGTCGGCCACCCGGACGGCCACGGCGATCATCGGCCCGATAGCCGGCCCCTTCCCCGCCTCGTCGACGCCGAAGACCATCTGGTGGGTCATCGTCGGAGGGGCGCAAAATCGTTGTGACTCCGACCGGCCCGACCGAACGCTTATTGACCAGTACGCTGAACGACAGGTCGAATAAAATGAAGGGCGGGGTTGTCCGAACGGTCGAGACCGCCCTCGCTGTCGGCGTGCTCCTCGTCGTCTGGGTGATGAGTACGGGAGTCCCGGTCGAGTACCCGTCGTGGCCGGAGGTGGCCGGTTTTCCTGCCAATCCGGAACTGCTGGTGCCCGGCGCGCTGGCCATCGTCGTGCTCGTCAGCGCGATCCGGACGAGCGCTTCGATCGTTTCGGGCGGTATCACCGCCATCAAGAGTGTTCACGCCCTCTGGACGGCGGGGATCGGGCTCCTCGCTGCAGTGACACTCTTTCTGTCGGTCGTGAGCCTCCACGCGTTGTACGCCGATATCGGCGGCTGCGTCTTCTTCGGCGGCTTGCTCACTCTCTCGGCCGGAATCCCGCTCGCACTACTGGTTCTCGGGCGGCGGGCGTTCGAGGCGGTCACACTGTACCGCCAATACGACGCTGTAAACGGATAGTTTTCGGCACCCGCCCAAATGTCACCAAGTCGTACGAACGAAAGTCGTTACGGAGGAAGATGGCGATCGTACACGTTTCGTCGGTGGCCGACGGCCTCAACGAGCAGTCGATCCGCCGACCGATCCCAGGTGATGATAGCTCGGTAGTCCCCGATACGAAGTTTGTAGTACGGATATCCGGCAAGCGGTTCCAGCCGGTGATCGGTCCACTCTGTCGCTTCGTCGACCTTGTTGAATACGCGATCGGCTACCTGGGGTTCCAGAGCATCCAACTGAGATAGGGCCGTCTCGGTGTACTCGACGTCAGTCATCCAGTCCAAGTCGTTCGCGTGCTTCGTCTACAGAGACCGTCTCACCCTGACGATCCTCCCGACGGCTATCGCTGAGGGCATCGAGTGTCTCGTCGGAGAGTTCCTGCGGTGGCGTTACCCAGTCCCGGAGTGCGTCACGAATCGCCTCCGACTTGCTCGTATAGCCACGACGTTCCCACTCTTCGTCGATTCGAGCGGAGAGCGATTCCGGGACGCGGACGTTGATTTTCTCCATCCGGCCATCGCCAGCGTTCGTGTCTGTACTCATGTGTTGTGATACGCCTGTATCACAGTTAAACCCTCGGTCGGCTTTGGAAACGACAGCCGAACTATCCAGGTCAACTCCCGGTAAGCAAGTCTACGTCACCGCGTCAGCCGGAACCGGAAGACGATGTACACGAGGATCAGCACGAAGGTGCCAGCGAAGAGGTACTCGCCCGAATCGATGGCGTAAGCCAGTCCGATCGCGTTGAGCGCGATGCCGAGGAGGTAGAGGGCGTGGAGTTGTCGGTCGGAGGGGGTCACTCGCCATCACCGGTGTCGTCGCCGGATTCGTCTCCGTCGCCAGTCTCCTCCGCGTCACCGGATTCGCCTCCGCCGTCGGCGGCCTCGTCTTTGAAGTAGTCGGCGCGTTCGAACGGTTCGTCCTCGCCCTCGACAGCGAGCACGTCGAGAGCTGCCACCTCGGCGCCGGTGTCGAGCAGACCAGCCACGCTCGGCTCGGTGCGGCCGTCGTCCCCGCTGATGAGTTCCTTGATGTAGAGACCGCCGGCGCCGTGGACCTCGATGGTGGCGGTGGTGTCCACGTCTTCTGGCTCCAGGAGTTCCGTCTCGACGCTGTCGGCCATCGTCTCGGTGATCCCCGGCTCGCCGTCGATGGCGTAGACGGTCCGCTCACGGGTCAGCTCGGCCCGGCGGTGGTCGACCCGCTGGGGCGTGTACTGCTCGACGGTGGTTCCCTCGAGTTCGGCGAACGCCTCGTCGAGGGAAGTCGCGCTCACCGGCTCGTCGAACTGGACGGCGGCGCGGTAGCGCTTGCTGGCGTCGTGTTCCTTGACGCGTTCGACCATGTCGTGGGTCGCGAGGCGGAGGCCCTCGACTTCGACGGCGCCCGCCGCGGCCTCGTTGATCTCGGCTTCGAGCGCCTCGACGTCGGGCGTCCGGTGGTGGGGGTGTTTGACCTCGAGAACGAACGGGCGGCCGGTGCCGAGCATCCGGGCGTCGACGTCCTCCCGGCCTGCCCCGTGGAAGGTGCCCTCACGGCCGTCCATCGCCGCGACGACGTGCGGGCGAACCGTCTCCTCGATACTCGTGTCGTAGAGGTAGCCCGAGCCGCCGCAGTAGTCACAGGGCTCCTCGCCGTCGTCGGTGAGCTGGGTGCCGCTGCCGCCACACTCCCGGCAGGGCCACTCCGTCTGTGGAATGTCGCGCTCGATCTTGCGGTAGCGGCCGTAGACGAACGCGGGGTTGATCTGACGGTCGACGGCGTGGGCCGTGACGGCTTCGCCGTCTTCGAGGATCGCGTACGGGCCGAACGCCGAGAGGTCGACGATGCAGAGGACGTCCGGCCGGTCGAAGTCGACCTCGGCGCCGGTTCGCGCGCCGACGCGGCGGCCGACCTCGCGATTGACCTCTCGTTTGAGGGGTTCGCCGGCGTCAGGTTCCATGCCGGCGTCCTCGCGGAGCAGGCGGTCGTTCTCCTCGACCAGCGGCGGGACGACCGTCCCGACCTGGTAGGTAGCGAAGTCGACGCCATCGAGGGTCTCGACGACGGCCTCGGCGAGCGCATCGAACGTCCCGCAGTAGCCCTCGCAGACCCAGCACTCGACGGGGTCGACCGGCTCGTACGGCTCGTCCGCCTCGAGGGCCAGCGTGGTCCGTAGCGCCCGGCCGCGCTCGTCGTTTCGCAGGCCGAAGCTTCGGTCGGCGAACGGCCGCCCGAGGCAGGCGTCACAGACGGGGCCGCCTGCAAGCAGGTCGGCCGCCGCATCCGTGAGAGTCATTGGGCCTAGGTGGGGCGGGCGGGCCTAACACGCTTTCCATTCGCGCGCTCGCACCGCGCACCTGCCTCGGCTCTCACGCGAAGTACCGGATCACGGACTTGAAGGTGGTCCGGGTCGTGGCCGGCATATGGACGATCCGGCTCCCTCTCGCAGAGCGTTTCTGGCGGCCGGTGGCGGCGGGATACTGGCCGCCATCGCCGGGTGCGCAGAACCCGGGTCCCGCGCGCAGGCGGGTCGGGGCGACTCCTCGCTCCCCAGCGCCGTCGACTTCGACGAGCGCGCCGACGGAACGGTCTACACCGGGATCTACGCGGACGTCATCGACTCGGTCGCGATGGTGACGGTCAGCGGCGGCGAAGACGAGAACGGCGAACAGATCGGCGGCCAGGGATCGGCGTTCGTCTACGACGGCCACCTCGTGACGAACAACCACGTCGTCGAAGGAGCGAGCACGATCCAGTTGCAGTACACGAACGGCGACTGGACGGAAGCCGAGGTCGTCGGCACCGACGTCTACAGCGACCTGGCCGCCCTGGACGTCGTCCACCGGCCCGAGGCCGCCACCTCGCTCTCGTTCACCGACGTCCTCCCGACCGTCGGCCAGGAGGTCGTCGCGGTGGGCAACCCGTACGGTCTCGAAGGCACGATGAGCCGCGGGATCGTCAGCGGTGTGAACCGCTCGCTCCCGGGCCCGAACGACTACGACATCCCGAACGCCGTCCAGACCGACGCGGGCGTGAATCCGGGCAACAGCGGCGGCCCGCTGCTCGACATGGACGGTCGCGTCGTCGGTATGATCAACGCCGGCATCGTCGAGGGCGTCGGCTTCGCCATCTCGGCCGCGCTGGCGACTCGCGTCCTCCCCAGCCTGATCGAGACCGGCCGATACGAGCACCCGCGGATGGGCGTCAGGCTACGCGAGGTGACGCCCGCCGTCGCGGCCGCCAACGACCTCGAAGAAGCCACCGGCGTCATGATCGTCGAGACGCCCCGCGACGGGCCGGCCGACGGGGTCCTGCAGGGCGCCGACGGACAGGTCGCCCGCGACGGCGTCCCTATCCCCGTCGGCGGCGATGTCGTCGTCGGCCTCGCCGGCGAACCGGTTCCGGACAACCACGCCCTCTCGCGCGTCCTCTCCCTCCAGACGAGCCCCGGCCAGACCGTCGCGGTCGAACTCATCCGCGACGGCGAGCGCACGACCGTCGACCTGACACTCGGCGCCCGGCCGGTCTCCCCCTGACGCCTTCGGACACGCAGAAGCGGTGACGACGCGCCGTGAACGGTGCCACCGTCGGCCGAAAAACCCTCTCGTCGCCCGGTACGCACCGCCTTCTCGCCGGTAGGCGCCGGCAACTCACTCCACCCGCGCGTGTAGCCCTTCGATAACAATGCCCGATTCACGCGTAGCAGGGCTGGCCCGAACACACATGAGCACCGCACCCGACACCGAGTGGCCGGCGGTAGCCACCGATGAACCGACCGACTGCTTCGAGCACGTGATCGTCGACCAGCCGACCGGGCCCGACGAGTGTGCGTTCGTCCCGCCAGCGGACGCCTCAGCGTCGGAATCCACCGTCTGGATCCGCGCTACCGGCGACGGATTCGTCGACAGAGAGCGGATGCGATGAGCACCGATCGTCAATCCGCACTCGCCGTCACGCCCTCGCTAACAGCCGTCTCCTTCTGGGCCGGGACGCTGTTACCGATCGTCTACCTCCCGCTGTTGCTGGCCGGTGTGGACTCCGGTCTGCGCTTCGGGCTCCTGGTCGCCCTGCTCGCACTCAACGTCGTCGCGCTCGTGCTCGGCCACGACTATCCGCGGGCGTGAGGACCGGTCGAAGAATTCCTGCGAGCGACGGGCAGACCGATCGAGGCCAGTGTTCAGGCGTTGCGTACCTGCCGGAGGATCTCCGGCGCGGCCTCGAGGGCGTCCGCCAGCGCGTCGACGTCGGGACCGCCGCCCTGCGCGAAGTCGGCGGGGCCGCCACCACCGCCGCCGACCTGTGCGGCGAGTTCGCCGACGACCTCGCCGGCGTTGACGCCGACGCCGTCGGGAACGGCGACGACGAACTGGGCGCTGTCCGTGCCGCTACCGAGGACGGCGATCTGGCCCTCCTCGACGAACGCGGACGCGGTCGCGCGGAGTTCGTCGACGTCGGCGTCGATGCGCTGGACGACCGCGGTCGCCTCGCCGACGTCGACCTCCGTGGCGTCGTCGGTGTTGCCGGCCCGGGCCGTCGCTAACTGTTCTTCGAGTTCGTCGATGCGCTTGCCGCGGTCCTTCCAGGCCTCGAAGAAGCGCTCGGCCGTCTCGGGAACGTCCTGCGGATCGACGTCCAGGATCTCGGCGGCCTCGTAGAGGGCGTTCTCGGTCTCCTGGGTGGCCCGGATGGCGGCCTCGCCCGCCGCGAAGACGAGGCGCTCGACGCCGTCCTGGACGCGCTCGGTCGAGCGAATCTTGATCGCGCCGATGTCGCCCGTGCGAGCGACGTGGGTGCCGCCGCAGGCCTGGACGTCCTCGGCGACGTGGATCAGGCGGATGTTCTCGCCCGGTGGCACGCCGCCCTGATAGAGGTCGAAGCCGTGCTCGGCCTCGGCCTCGTTGCGGTGGGGCCACTCCTGGGAGACCTGGACGTTCGCCGTGACGAGGTCGTTCGCGACGCGTTCGATCGCCTCGACCTCCTCGCGGGAGAGCCGGTCGTAGTGGCGGACGTCGAGCCGGGAGGAGTCGACACCCTTCTGGGCGCCGGCCTGGCGGATGTGCTCGCCCAGCACCTCGCGGGCCGCGTGGCCGACGATGTGTGTCGCCGTGTGGTGGGCCATGAGCTGTCGCCGCCGGTCGGCGTCGATCCGGCCCGTGACGAACTCACCCTTGCCGAGTTCGTCGTCGGTCCGGTGGAGGATCACGCCGCCTTCCTCCTGGACGTCCGTGACGTCGACGGTGGTTTCATCGGTCGAGAGTGTCCCCCTATCGGCGGGCTGGCCACCACCCTCGGGGTAGAAGTGCGTCCCGTCCAGGACGACGTCGTAGCCGTCGTCGTGCTCGAAGACGTCGAGGACGACCGCCTCGAACTGGGTGCGTTCCTGATCGTCGTAGTAGCGTTTTTCCGTCTCGGGGAGGTCCGCAAACCGATCCTCGTCGCCGCTCTGGGCGGTGGCGGCGACTTCCTCGTCGTGTCGCGAGGCGACGAGCGCGTAGAAGTCGTCCGGAACCTCGACGTCGGCGCCGTGGTCGTCGGCGATCTCGGCGACCGTGTCCGGCTGGATGCCGTGGGAGTCGTAGAGCTCGATGAGGTCGTCCGTCGGGATCGGTTCCTCGCGTTCGGCGTACTCCTCGGCCAGATCCTCGACGCGGCGGCTCCCGCGTTCTAACGTCTCGCGATACTTCTCGACTTCCGTCCGCACGATGTCGCGGATCGTGTCGCGGTTCTCGTAGCCCAGGCGTTCGGCCTGCATGTCGACGAGTTCGTCGAGCGGGGCGTCGACGCCGACGGTGTCACAGAGGCGTTTCATCCGGCGCAGGACCATCCGCGCGAGATAGCCCGTCGCGACGTTCGAGGGGACGATGCCGTCGCCGAGCATGTACGCGAGCGTGCGTGAGTGATCGGCGATGGCGTAGATGTGCTCTAGCGGCTCGACGAGGTCGCGCAGTTCGGCGACGTCCACGCCGAGTTCCGCCGCGATGTCGCCGCGGGCTGCCTCGACGTCGTCGACGTCGTCGATGTCGAGATTTCCGGAGAGGCGGGCCGCCTGGCCGACGAGATCGGACTCCTCGTCGGTGTAGGAGAGGCCGGCGTTGTCCTTCAGGAACGCGATCATCTCCGGGTAGATGGCCTCGTAGACCGTCGGCGTGCCCTGGCTCATCCAGGTCCAGCGTTCGAGGCCGTAGCCGGTGTCGACGACGTAGGTGTCCATGTAGGAGTAGGTGTTCCCGTCCTTGAGTTCGTACTCGCCGTCGGGATCCTGCTTCATACACATGAAGACCAGCGTCGCGAGTTCGAGGCCCTTGTAGATGACCTCGATCGCGGGACCGGCGTTGCCGCCGCCGACCCACGGGTCCTCGATGTAGGTGACCTCGGTGATGTCCGCGCCGAGTTCGTCGAGCAGTTCGTCGCAGAGTTCGACGGTTCGGTCCTTCCAGTAGACTTCGCCCTCGAAGGCGTACTGCCCGGGATCGTCGAGATCCTCGCGGGCGTTGAACGCGTGGTGGGCCATCATCTCGAAGGCCATCGTGTGCCGGCCGGTCTTGCCGACGTTATCGATGTCCTGCATCCGGATACACGGTTGCGAGATGGTCAACGGGTTCGCCGGCGGCGGCGTCTGGCCCGACGTGACCAGCGGCTGGAAGTCGTAGATCGACGCCTGGGTGAGCAGGACGTCGTCACGCCAGCGGTTCGCCGCGACCGGGTACGGCTCGATGCGCTCGTGGTCGTGGTCTTCGAAGAACGAGAGGAAGGCCTCTCGCATCTCCTCCAAGGTGAACTCCTCGTCGAAGCCGGGATCGCCGATGAAGTCGTACGTCGCACACGGCGGCTCCCCACACACCTCGCGCTCCGGATCACGCGTCCAGAAGTGATTCCCACAGGAGACACACTCCACACGCTCGAACCCCTCCTCCCTGAAGTACTCGAGACGGTACTCCTCCTCGAGGTCGCTCATTGGTGCGTTTTCGCGCCGGAGCGGGTAAAACAGTTCCGCACCCGCCCCAGCGCGGGCGAACGGCGCGCGGCGTGATCGGGGTGGACGACGCGTTCGGTGGCGGTCGACGTGACCGGAGAGGTCGGCGTGTTCGGAGGGGGGTCGGCGTGTTCGGTGGTGGGCGACGTGATCGATGAGGGCCGCAGAGCGAGTGCGTCCCTGCCCAGTTGCGGCCGGGTCGAAACTGTCAATACAACTCACAGAGAAGGACAGATTAGATGACCAATAGCTCTGAAGATATATTATTCCACAGTATCCATGAAGATCGGGCAGGAGAGGCCGGTGGCGACGGCCGAGCCAGCGGCCAGTCCGATCCCCGGCCGGGGACTAACCACGACGCGGAGTCGAGCCGACGTCGCCGAACGGTCCTCCGGGATCTCGGTGCCATCGGTCTCGCCGCAGTCGGTGGACTCGCGCTGGCCCCGTCGCCACCCACGCGCCCGTCGACCGTGGCCGCCGCGACCGACGACGCGGGCGCGTTCGACGGCGCACACATCGAGAGCGAAGGGGCGAGTCCGATCGCTCGCTACCACTACGAGCCGACGGACGACGGCTTCGCGTCGACGTGTCCCATCAACGTCGTCTTCCCACTCGCCGACGCCGAAGTCGGCCTCGACAGCGTGATGGCGGTCCTCGAGGCGGCCGGCTGGACGCGACACGTCGAGGAGTACGCCCGGTACGCGTGGGATCCGACCCAGGACGCGTACGTCCACCAGCACGCGACGGCGGCCGAATCCCCACTCGGCCTGCACGGCCGCCTGCACGTCCGGTGCTGGGAGTTCGAGGGCATCGTCTCGATGCAGGCCCACGAGGACACGCCCGTCCGGCCCACACACGGGATCACCACCTACGTCGGCGCTCGCGAGACGATCGAAGCGATCTACGACGCGGCCGGCTGGCGCGTCACACCCCGTGCGCTCGACCTCGCGAACGGCGACGCCGTGGATCACGACGGGCGCGCATCGCTCGTTCGGCCGCCCGCACCCGATCGGCGGGGGTTGCACGAGGGGGCACGGGAGCGGTCGGCATGAGCGACGAGTCGGTGGGGTCGGCGGGCGAGCCGTCCGAGGAACCCTCGACGCCGGACGCGAGTGCGATCGGTCGAACGGGGTCGACCCGACTCGGCTTCGATCGATCACTGTTCGGCCTCGAGGAACGCCGGACCGCCCTCACGCTGCGAACCCTCCTCGCCCTGTGGGGGCTCTACGCACTCAGCGCGCTCACGCGAGGCGAGCTCCGTGGCGGCACGCTGCAGACACTCTCGCCGACGTTCGACGCGTTGAGTACGGTCCTCATTCTGGTGGGGCTCTTCGTCGCGACGCTCGGCCCCATCGGCTACGCGATCTGGAACGGCGGGCCGATTCTGGCGTTCGCCATCGCGCTCGCGCCCGAACTCGTCGGGGAGCTCTTCGCGTTCCGCTGGACCCTCGACCTGGACCTCGCCGTGTCGCTGACGACGGGTGCGGCCGGCGCTGCCGCTGCCCTCGCCGTCACCGGCGTCAGAACGCGCCGGTCACAACCCGGTGAGCCACTGTCGATGCCGTCGCGCCAGCACGTCCTCGCCGTCGGCATCGTCGTCGCTGGTTCGGCCGGCGCCGTGACCCGCTTCGCGCTGCAGGCACCGACGCGAGTGCTGTCGGCCTACCGACCGTTCGCGCTCTACTGGCTCGTCCCGCTCGCCGTCGGGGCCCTGTTCGCCGTCTCACTCCGTCGACGCGGCGCGTAGCGCGCCATCACGCCGCGGACGAGTCTGACTGATTAGCCACTGACACAGACAATACTTACATTACGACATCCACGCATAGCGTACGGACGAGACGGCCGAAACCGATGTCGGATACCCGAACAGTGGTCTACGTCGCCGCGACGATCGAGGCCGCCGAGAGCGGTGCGTCCGCACTGGAATCGGTGGCGGACGGCCTCGCCGTCGAACCGGCGACGACCGTCGAGGAGGTGGGATACGCCGCCGAGATGACCGACTGCGTCGTCTTCGCCGAGACGCCGACGACCGCCGAGGGCGCGGCCATCCTCGACGTGATCGACGCCGCGGCGGGGACGCCCCTGATCCTCTTTTGCGAGCGATCGTTCGACCCGGCGATGGCCCACTCGACCGACGGCGTCGACGCCTACGTCCGCAGTGACACCCCCGACGCCGTGGCACACCTCGCCGACGAGGTGGCGTGGCTGTGTTCGCCCGGCACCGAGACGGGGGTGTCGGTCGGCGAGGACGACCGCCACCGGCGGGCCGCCGCCCACCTCGGATCGGCGTACGAACGGCTCACGCGCCGGGTGGCCGAACTGGCGACCGAGCGCGATCGATTCGAGACCGCGGCCGGCCACCTCGCGGGGGTGGCCGATGGGCTTCGCGAGGAGCGCGACTGGCTCGGTGACGAGTGCGACCAGCTTCGTGAGGAACGCGACCGGTTCGAGCGGGCCGTTTCGATCGTCCCCCAACCCGTCTGCCTCTACACCGTCGAGTCGGCGGGGACGGCGACCGTCAGGACCGTCAACGACGCCTTCACGGCCACGTTCGGCGTCGACCCCGACACCGCACGGGGAGCAGCGGTGCCCGACGTCGTCGACGCGGCGGGGGTCGAGGTCGACGACGAGCGCTTCCGCGCCGCCCTCGATCCGGCGGACGCCGAGCGAAACTGGGTCACCGGAGAGCGACCGGCCGCCGGTCCGACGGTCGCCCCCGCAGGCGGTGGCGAGGCGAGCGACGGGACGACGTCAGCGGACGCCATCGCCGGTGGCGAGGGTGGCCAGTCGACGCTCGACGGGCGATACGACGGGACCGACGGCGTGCGTGCGATTACGGTCACGGTCGTCCCCCCGGCCACTGCGGGTGAGGGCCCGGGAGCCGACACCGGCCTCGTCGCCTGCAGGGACGTCACCGAGCGGCGTCGTGCCGAGGAGGAACTGGCCGCCCGGTCGCGGCGGCTGGAGTCGATCGCCGAACTGGTCGAGTCGGACCTCCAGGAACCGCTCAACGTCGCCCGCGGCTACCTCGAGGTCGCCGAGGAGACGGGCGATCGAGAGCACTTCGCCGAGATCGACGACGCCCACGACGCGCTCGCCGAGACGACCGCCCACCTCACCCGACTCGTGGGCCGCGACGCCGTCGTCGTCGAGCGAGACAGGATCGACCTCCACGACCTGGCGCGCGAGGCCTGGGGCGGCGCCGACACCGGCGACGCCTCGCTCGATCTCGGCCCGAACGCTCGCTTCGAGGGCCAGCGAGACCGATTGCTGGCGATGGTCGAGGAACTGCTGTCGACCGCGAGCGGGGCGGCGAGCACTGGCGACGGCGCCGACGGAGCGGACACGGGCGCGGCGCCGGTCGTCGCCGTCGGCGCCACCGACGACGGGTTCTACGTCGCCGGCCGATCGGCAGGTGACGGCGGGGTTGGGACGGCCACGGCCGACATGCGCAGTGACCGCGTCGAACGCGTCGCCGCGACCCACGGCTGGCACGTCGGCGTCTCCGAGAGCGAGGAGGGGGCGGCAGTCGCGTTCCGCGGCGTGGTTATCGAGGAAGTGGTGTGAAGGGGTCGCGGACGGCCTCGGCTGGTTTTCAGGCACCGCCAGGTAGAAATGAGAGCCGACGCCCGCGACGTCGCGGCCCGCACGGTCGAGTTTCTCCGCGTCGAGGGCGTCGCGCAGCGCGGCGTACCGGTCAGTCGTCGCCCGCCACCTTCGCGGGAGTGGTGATGTCCATCTCGACGTCCTGAGCGAGCGAGACGAGCGTGTAGACGGGCGCGCGTCGGGCCCACTCGTCGACCTGCTCCGCGTCGACGTCCGGGCCGTCGATCTCGATCTCGGCGGTCAGGTTTTCGTAGACCGACTCCGCCTCGTGAAGGTCCGCGAGGCTGAAGAGGACCGCCGGGTCGAAGTCGGTGCGAACGTGGGTCCGCAGCGAGTCGATCTCGACGCCGTTCGCGGCGGCGTTGATCGAGATGCCGACGTTGAGACAGGCGGCGAGCGCCGACAGCGCGGCTTCGACGGGCTCGATCCGATCCGTCGCGCCAATCCAGCCGCCGGCGTCCAGCACCTCCTTCCAGGCTCCGTACGGGATGGTGTACTCGCGCGTCTCGCGGGCGATCGTCTCGCCGCCGAGTTCGTAGCTGTCCACCTTCGCCAGGCTGTGGGCGGCCATCCCCTCGTAGGTCGCCGACGCTCCGAGACCGAGCTGGACCGCGTCGGGATCTGTGGCCGCGTGTTCGGCGAACCCCTCGAGGGTTTCGCGATCGATTCCGTGTGCAATGGGTGTGTCGTCAGTCATGGTCGTCGCCTCCGGCAGTCCTTCGTAGGATCCCGAGAGTCGAGAAGGCATCTCGTGACAAACCGGCGGCGCCTGCCGGACGTGGACACCCCGGCCGTGAGGCACCCACTGCTCCCTGGCCAGGTCGTGACCGAGTGTCACACTTCGGCGTGAACGTGGTCCGCAACTGGCGAAGTTACCGGCAGTCGTCGACGAGCTGGTTACTCGGCGATCCGAGGGGGTTCGACGGCCCGGGCGTCGGCCGCGTATCGCTCGACCGTCGACCGGGCCCACTCGCGGACCGCCGGGTCGTCGGTGTCGATCAGCGCCTGCACCGTCCCGCTGCCCGCCTCGTAGCAGCTGACGATCACCCGGTCGTCGAGCAGCCCGACGCCGTAGGCCGGCAGGTCGTCGTGTGCGAGGACCGTGAAATTGTCCCGCCGGACCATCGCCGCGGCGTGTTCGGGGTACGTCGAGAAGAAGTAGGCGTGACACGCCGGCCGGTCGATCAGCGTGAGCTCGACGCCGTCGTCGAGCAAGTCCTCAAGCAGGTCGAAACAGAACTCCATGAGGGCGACCTCGGGTCGCAGGAATCGGACCGCGCTCGTCCGCCCGAGGAGCGTTTCGAACCGCTTTACCGGGCGGTACGGGGCGTCGGGCTCGGCGGCAGTGACGGTCAGTTCGCCCCAGGTCTCGATCGAGAGGTCGCCGATCGCCGCGGGGAGCCAGTCCCAGACGGCGCGCACCGAGCGCTCGGTTTCGACCCGGGCCAGCAGCCGCTCCATCTCGGCCGCGATCACTTCCCCCGGCCGGGTCGCAACGTACTGGTAGCCCTCCTTGTGGACCCAGCTGCGGGCCTCGAACGCGGCGATCGTCCGCCGCATCGTGGAGGCGGACACGCCCGTCAGCTCGCAGAGTTCCGACCGGCTCCGCGGGCGCTCTGTCATCGCGACGAGCGCGGGAACGCGGTGGCCGGAACGGACCAGGTAGGCGACGTCGCCGGTCGGCGAATCGCCGTGATAGTGGTTCGCGGTATCCCCGCCCATGAGAAGAGTACACATGGTGACGCGAAAACGATTGCCCTCTCTCACGCAACGACTGGCCGTAACCGGGCTGATCGGGCGCCAAGACGGGCAGCCTCGTCGACAGAGATCCGGATCGTCGCGTCCGCCACGCCTGGAGTCCCCCGCGTCCCGAATTCGAGGCTGTAGCGCGCTCCGCGTTGGGACAGGGTCGATCGTCGTCCGGACAGGTGTTCGCTCCCGGTCGGCGCGTCGCCACGGCCCACGGCTGGCACGTGCGGCGCCGAGAGCGAAGAGGGGGCAACGGTCGCGTTTCGCGGGATCGACGTCGAACGGGAGTGGCCCTACCGGCGATCCCGGCCGGGGCGTTCACCCGCCGAGTGTCGCGAACGCGAACACCAGCGTGACGTACGCGGCGGTGATGGTGACCGCGATGACGGGAATCGGCGAGAGGTAGTCGTACCCGTCGTCGGCCCCCGCGACGTCGCGTTCGAGGGGGTCCGCGTCGGCCGCACCCGACTCGATGGCCGCTGCCGTCGGCATCACCTCGGGGAGGCCCTTGCGCCGCGCGTCGAGCTTGTTGAGCACGAGGACCGCGACGATCGTCAGCGCGAACGCGAGCGGCAGCGCGACGAGCGGGCTCCGCAGTCCGAGGCCGTAGAGCACGAGGACGACCACGGTGGCGCCGGCAGCCGTCGCCGCGAACGGGACCTGCGTGTTGACGTGGTCGATGTGGTCGGAGCCGGCGAAGATCGACGACATCACCGTGGTGTCGCTGATCGGCGAACTGTGGTCGCCCCAGATGGCACCGCCGAACAGCATCCCGATCACGACCGGGAGCACCGACGGGCCGACGAGTTCGAGGCCGAGCGGGATCGCGAGCGGGGTCAGGATGGACATGGTGCCCCAGGAGGTCCCGGTGGTGAAGGCGACGAACATCGCCGCGAGGAAGACGATCAGCGGGAGGAAGCTGCCGGGGACACCGCTGCCGACCATCACGTCCACGATGAACTCGGCGGTGCCGACCTCCTCTGCCGCCAGGCCGATGGCCCACGCGAGGACGATGATCGCGACGGCGATCATCATGGTGTTGAAGCCGTCGATGATCGTGTCGCTCGCCTCGTCCAGATCCATCGTCCGGTAGGCGAGCGAGCCCGCGAAGCCGGTGACCATGAACGCGAACGCCCCGTAGAGCAGTCCGAGCGCGACGTCGGTCTCCTCGAAGGCGGTCGCGACGTCGACGCCGGGCTGATGCCCGCCACCCAGGTACCACATCGAGACGAGGCCGACGACGAGCAGGACGGCGATCGGCACGAAGAAGTTCGCGAGTTTCGGATTCAGCTCGCTCGGCTCGCCGACGTCCGTGGAGACGTCAGACAGCGGCGTCGCGTCCTCGCGGATCGTCCGGCCCGTCGAGCGGGCACGCCACTCGGCGTCTATCATCGGCCCGTAGAACCGCTGGGTGAGCGCGATAAATCCGACCATGAAGAAGGCCATGAAGCAGTAGATGTTCCACGGAATCGACTGCAGGAACAGGCCGAACGCGGTGACGTCTAGCTCGGCGGCGGTGACGTCCGCCGCCTCGAACCCCACGATGACCATCGACACCTGAAAGCCGACCCAGTTCGACACCGGGCCGAACGTGGTCACAGGTGACGTCGTCGAGTCGAGTACGTACGCGTGCATCTCCCGGGAGGAGCGATTCTCCTGGGCGAGTTCGCGCGTCGCGTTGCCCGTCACGACAGTACTCGTGTAGGAGTCGAAGAAGATGAACACGCCGATGACCCAGGTGAGCAGCTGAGAATCGCGAGCGGTGGTCACCCGATCCCCGATCGCGCGTTCCAGTGCCAGGATCCCGCCCGAACGGTAGATGAACGCCGCCCCGGCGCCCATGAAGAGGATCAGGACGATGAACTTGGCGTCGAACGGCTCCCGGACGACCGCGACGATCCAGTCCATCGTCAGCGCCGTGGCCGCGATCGGGTTCCACTCGGCGACGAGCAACGCGCCGACCCAGACGCCGGCGAACAGCGACACCAGCACCTGCCGCGTCGTCATCGCCAGCACGATCGCCAGCAGCGGCGGCGCCAGCGCGAGGACCCCGAAGTGCTCAGCCATACGCCACGTCTCGGGGTGTACGAGAAAAGTACGCAGGGCCTACGGGCCGTCGGTCGGTCCCGTACAGGGGACTCGCCGCCGCGGCGGCTCGGCTGAGAAGGCCGAGTTCAGCGTTTCATCGACGGGCTCGATCGACGAGCGCCTCGCGAAGCGCGAATGCAGCACGGACTGACGGGTATGCGCGATCACTACCGGCACCAGTGGTCGATCGAGAACGCGGAGCGGCAACTGCCTGTCACTCTCACCGCGTCGTGAAATCCACCGCTGGTATCGTCGCCGTATTATGTGAACTGCTGGAGTGGGAGGGCGTGAGTCGGTCCCAACCGCTCCGGCGGGACACTCGGAAGGATGAGCCATAAGCGAAGAACCGAATCACGCGACGCCAGAATCGAACGCCGAACTACTGCGAGCAACGCGCCGAAACGCGCTTCGCGGGGCGGGCCTCGCCGGAATGCTTGCGCTGGGTGGCGGCCGAACTTCCGCTATACACCAGAGGGATGGAACTACACGGTTCGGCTCTACCAACCGCGCGAGGCGATTCTCGACGGGAGCTATCAGTTCCCCGAGGCCGAGCCGGTCGAGTGACGAGGGCCGGATTTCCGTCGTAGCGCCTCCGGCGACCGAATCCCTCAATATCGACCGTCGACTCGACGTGTCCCCCCGGTCGCGCTGAACACACCTCCGTCTACGGTGTGGCCGTTCTCCCGGTTCCGAACGAGTACAACGGCGCCAATCCGGATTTCCCGCATTCGATCCGGGGAACGCCCGTTTCGGATCGTGGATTGTTGAACGACTCTCGAACCGACGCCGGCAATACTCGATAGCGATCGGTCGTGGCCGAGTCTGCGAATATTTGTGACTGGGTGTGGAAGACCACCGCATGTCGGTCGTACGGGCCGGGAACTACCCGTGAGGCGTACCGCGCCGGCCGTGTGGGACGCGGATAGTCCCACCTCTCGTCCAGGAGGTCGATAGACCGGTGTCCATACACGTCAGTCTCGACGCCGTCGCCCTCATCGCGGCCATCGTCGGCCTCGGTACGGCGGCGCAGTTTCTCGCCGCGGTCTACCGAGTGCCGAGCGTGTTGTTTCTCATCCTCACGGGCGTCGCCATCGGTCCCGAGGGTCTCGGGTTGATAACGCCCGCCGTCGTCGGCGACGCGCTCTCGACCATCGTCGGCGTGAGCGTCGCCATCATCATTTTCGAGGGCACGTTTCGGCTCGAGCACGGGGCCATCCGGACGGCGTCGAAGGCAGTCAGCCGGATGATCACGATCGGCGCGGTCATCGCGTTCGTCGGGACGGCGCTGACCGTGCGCCTGCTACTGGGAGCGAGCTGGGATATCGCGTTTCTCATCGGCGCGCTGCTGGTCGCCACCGGGCCGACGGTCATCGCGCCGATCCTCGCGGTGGTTCCCGTTCGCGAGGAGGTCGCCACGACGCTCGAAGTCGAAGGGATCGTCAACGACGTGACTGCCGCGGTGCTGGCGGTCGTCCTGTTCAAGGCCATGACGGCCATGCACCTCGCGCCGAAGGGGTACGTGTGGCTCTTCGTCCAGCGGCTCGCGATGGGGGTGATCGTCGGATTCGTCGTCGCCGGGGTCGTCTGGTACCTCCTTACGCAGGTCGAACAGCCATCGGCGACCGCGCCGAAGACGGCCCGACTGCTCGCGCTGGCCGGTGCCGTCATCGCGTTCGCCGCCGCCGACTCGGTGTTCTCGGAGGCCGGGATCGTGGCCGCCGCTACTGCGGGGTTCACCCTCGGGAGTCTCGAACTCCCCTACCGAGCGGAGATCCTGCAGTTCATGGGGGACGTGACGGTGCTAGTCCTCTCGTTCGTCTTCATCACGCTGGCGGCGTTGCTCGAGTTCGCAGAGCTCCTCGCGCTCGGAGCGGCCGGGCTCACGGTCGTCGCGGCGCTGATGGTCGTGATCCGTCCGCTGGCGGTCTTCGGCTCGACGATCGGGGTCGGCTTCACGACGAGCGAACGGCTGTTCGTGAGTTTCGTCGGTCCGCGGGGGATCATCCCGGCGTCGGTCGCGACGCTGTTCGCCGTCCGGCTGCAGACGGAGGCGCCGCCGTCGGATCCGTCGGGCGCGCACCTGCTGCTCGGCACCGTCTTTCTCGTTATTCTCGTCACGGTCGTCGTCGAAGCGGGTTTCGCGAGACGGATCGCCGGCACCCTCGGGGTAGCCGAGTCCGAGCGGTGAGTGGCGCACTCGATCCGTGATTTGGGAGTGCCGTGCGGACGGTGTGACGTGGTGAGGCCCTGCCGTTTCGGCCACTAAGAAACGAGACGCGGGCTGACGACCCAAACAGTCCCACCATTTCGTGATAGGAGCCTCACGGATGGTCGCCGGTTTCGGACGGGTCGCCCGTGGAACCACGGGGCGATTCGGAGTGGTCGGTTCCGTCGTCGGCGTCCGGAATCTGCCGCGGCAGGAACGTCGATGCGACGAGCAGGAGCCCCACGAACAGGACGAGGAGGAGCAGCGTCGCCCGCTGGGCGTCGAACATCGCGGCCTCGAAGATCCCCTCGAGCAACCGCCGCTGGGCTGGGGCGAGTTGGTCCAGGAACTGTTGCTGCGTGGCTTCGGTCGCCGTCTCCGCCGCATCTTCGAGCGCGATCACCAGGTCGTTTCGTTGCGCCGGCGAAACTGTCTCGTGTTCCGCTCGGAGGACACCGTCGACGACGCTGCCGTAGAACCGTCCGAGAAAAAACGAGCCGAGGACGGCGGTCCCCATGGCGAAGCCGATCGAACTGCTCACGTTCAGGACGCCGGACGCCTCGGGGGAGTTCGCGGTCGGGACGGCCGACATCGTCATATTGCCGATCTGTGCCACGATGAGCCCGACGCCGGCCCCGTAGAGCGTCACCGGCACGATCATCCTGCCGATCGTCTGATCGGGGCCGGTCTGCCCGTACAACACCAGCAGTCCGACGCCCATACACACGATGCCGACCTGGACGAGCGTCTTCGGGGAGACGTGCTTGCGCCAGCCGGTCGTACCCGTCGCAAACAGGATCGAGGCGATCGAATACGGTAACAGCGCGAGCCCGGTTTCGAAGGCGGTGTATCCGAGCACCGCCTGCAGATAGACCGGGAAGATGAACACGAACCCGGCCGAAACGATCGAGCGAATGTTGTACGTTATCACGCCGGCCAAAAACGGACGATTCGTCAGGACGTGCAGGGGAACGAGCGGCGACTTCCCGGCGCGTTCCAGTCGGCGTTCGTACTGAACGAACGCGGCGAACGCGAGCAGTCCGACCCCGAGAAACCAGATCGACGGCGACGTCCCGAACGGATTGAACTGCACCTCGCCGACGACGAACGGCCGCCGTTCGACGAGCCACCCGTACTTCCCGCTCAGCAGGAATCCGACGACGAGCGACGTCGCACCGACGATCGACAGCGCCGTCCCGCCCGTATCCAGCGAACTGCGCGATTCCGACAGCGGGTTCGGCGTCACGTACCGAACGAAAAAGAGGATCACCACCACACCGACGATCTGGAGCGAAAATCCCCACCGCCAACTCGCGTACGTGGTTAGCGCGCCACCGATGATCGGTCCGAGCGTCGATCCAACCCCGTGCACGCCGGCCAACAGCCCGAACGCCGTCGCCCGATCGTCGTCTTCGTAACTGACCGTCAAGACGGTGAACGTCAGGGGGAATATCACGGCGGCAGCGGCGCCCTGGACGAGCGACCAACCGAGATAGAGAACCGTCGTGTTCCAGCTAATCGCCGCCACCAGCGTCCCGCCGGCATAGGCGACCAGTGCCACCGCCAGTACGCGCCTCGTACTGTGCCGGGACGGCAGCGTCCCGGCTGGGAGAATCAGGGCGGCGATCACCAGCGAATAGAGCGACACCGCCCCCTGAATCACGGTGACCGTGGTATCGAACTCGTCCACCATCGTGGGGATCGCCACGTTCATCAGCGAGGCGTTGACGACCACGATGAACGTCGTCAGGCTCACGGCGATCGCTGGCGCCCAGTATCGTACCCTCGCCTTGAAGCCCTCGAGGATCGGCGTATCCCCGTTCGAAGGGGACACGTCCGAGGCCATAGCGTGGCCTCACGCGGTTGACCACCAAATAATCGGGACCTGGGCGGCTGCGGGGTTTCGTCGGCGACCGGCGAGACGAGCCGCGTTTGCAGCCGCACCGAACGCGACCGAGGTGTCGAGAAACGTCCCTCGTCAGCGAAACGGTCCGATTCACCCCGTCAATTCGATCGTCGGCATGCCGGACGCTGCCATCCCTGCGCATAAAATGGTTCGACCCCGTCCCGCTCGCTTCGGTCCATCACTCCAGGGCAGCTATTCGGTCGTTCGACGGGACGCTGCCGAGTCGCCGGCGCAACTGTCCCACGAGTTCGACTCGATTTCCGAAGGTGGCGATCGCTCAGTACGGGGATGGAACGCTTTCGACCGGGCTCAGCGTTCAGACCGGGAGAACAACTGGACGTGGCCGAACGGGGAGAAACGGGCTAGTGCTCCGCTTCGCTCCTGACGGTACTGCCGATTGCGAGTGCTGCACCGATGATGACGAGGTTCTTGACGATGTACTGCCCCTCGACAGTGAGGGCGTACGGAGCGGTCGTGTAGACGACCTCAGGAAGGATAACGAGCGGGAGAAAGGTGCCTGGAAGCTGAAGGAACAACAGGAGAATCCCGACGCGGATCAACGGTCGGTACAAGAGACAGAGGCCGATGAGCACCTCCCAGACGCCGAGCACAGGAACGAACACATCCGGCGGGACGACGTAGACAGTCGCCGCAACCAGGTCCGCCGCCGGACTGATCTCGAACACTTTCAACGCGCCGAACCAGACGAACACGACCGCGAGGGAGGCGCGGAGTATCGGAATGCTCCACCGATTCATCGCCGAGGCGATCCGCACGTCCAGTTCGTCGAACCGCCGCTTGTACGCCCGTACCCGCTCGGTTTCGATTCGGTCCATCGATACACCATATGGGACCGCAACGAGGAAACATCTGTCCCCCTCGGTCGTTGTCACTAACACACGTCGTCAGCCGCGAGCTCTCCCACCGCGCCGACTCGCCGGCGGAGGGTCGTAGTTTCGTCCGCGGCGGTGAGACTGTCTGCCGACGATTGCAGAACGTCGGGGCTCGAACGCGTAGTCGCGGCAGCGTTTTTCCGTTCGCTCGTCGTGCTAGACGTGATACGACATGACTCACCAAACCGTTCTCGTTACCGGTGCCGGCGGCGGGATCGGCTCGGCCGTCGCCGAGGCGTTCGCTGGCGACGGCTGGCGGACAGTTCTCTGTGGCCGATCCGAGGCTGAGCTCGAATCGACCGCCGAAGCCGTCTCGGCGGCGGGTGGCACACCGGTGGTTCATCCGGTCGACGTCCGCGACGAAGACGGGGTGTTCGACGCGCTCCTCGAGACGGTTCCGGAGACGCTAGACGTGCTGCTCCCCGCGGCCGCGGTGATGCCCCACGCACCTGGAGAACGACCGCTCCAGGCGGAAGACTACGAGGACGTCCGGGCGGTACTCGACACGAACGTGTACGGACTGTTCGCGGTGATCCGGGAGGCCTTGCAGTTCATGGACCCCGACGGCCGCGTGCTCGTCCCGTCGGGGGCGGTGGCGCGTGACCCGAAACCGGGAATGGGGGCGTACGCGCCCTCGAAGGCGGCCGCCGAGGCGCTCGCCCGCGGGTTCGCCGTCGACGTCGACCAGACGGTCGGCATCGTCGACCCGGGCATCGTCGCGACCGATCTCACCGGCGGGGCGGGGCGCGATCCGGCCGACGTCGCGGAGCTGTTCCGCTGGGCGGCGCTCGAGTGCCCGCCCGAGGAGCTCGACGGCGAAATCGTGGGGCTCCGGGAGTGGAAGCGAGCGACGCGCTGAGGGGTCCTTTTGACAGGTTCCGGGCAGAGAGATCACTGGCTGCTGAATACGCACCGTGTCTCTCGGACGAAAGCCACAGACCTGGAGCGGTGGGACGCTATTGCGTCGCCCCTGCGGCCGCCGATCGGCCCCACCTTCTTCACGCTTCCCACCGATATATTCCAGCGTATGAACGTGCTCATCGCCGGTTCACACGGACAGGTCGGCCGACACGCGACCCGCATCCTCGCCGAGAGCGACCACGGCGCCCGGGGGATGGTTCGTGCGGAGTCGCAGTCGCCGGACATCACGGACCTGGGCGCCGAGCCGGTCGTCGCGGATCTAACCGGGGACGTCTCGCACGCCGTCGAAGGAATCGACGCGATCATTTTCGCCGCGGGTTCGGGCGGCGAGGACGTGTGGGGCGTCGACCGCGACGGCGCGATCACCCTCATCGAAGCGGCCGAAGCCGAGGGCATCGAACGGTTCGTGATGCTCAGCTCGATCAACGCCGATCGGCCAGAGAACAGCCCGGAAGCGCTGCGGGAGTACCTCCGGGCGAAGGCCGAGGCCGACGAGGACCTCCGGGAGAGCGACCTGACGCACACGATCGTCCGGCCGGGGCCGCTGACGAACGAGGACGGCACCGGCCGGATCAGAACCGGCACCGATCTCGAGAGGGACGACGTCGAGATCCCTCGCGAGGACGTCGCCCGGACGCTGGTCGCAGCGCTCGGAGCCGAGAGCACGTACGGCGAAACGTTCGAACTCGCGGCCGGCGACGAGTCGATCGAGGAAGCGTTGCAGGCGCCGCTGGACGGCTGATCGCACGGGTCGGTGAGCGGTCCGCGAACGGCTACCGGTCTTCCGTGGTGACACCCGACGCCCGGTACCAGCAGCGGTGCTTCGTCTCTCGCACGGCTATCGGAACACCTCCTTCGATTGGCAGCGCCCTCGGTGGCCACTACGCGTTCGTCCGTTACAGACGGTTCACCCCGTTCTAATTGCCGCATACGAGCCGCCCTCGGTTCGAGAGCGCCGGAGGACCTGCTATCGGGATCGGCCGAGCGGCCGAGTACGTGCGTTCACCGCTGGGATAGCGGCGCGAGGATATCCGGCCGACCGGGCGGAGCCGTCGATCGAGACGGCGCGAGGGCGAACTCCGTTCACCGCGTGATCGGTCGATACAGATTATCCGTCCGTCTCCTTCCAGTCACCCGGCTCCCCTTCGCGGAACTCACCCTTGGCATGGCGCTCGTGGGGCCAGAAGGTGACGACCAGCAGGACGACGTAGAACGCACCCACAACGGCAACCACAGCGATCCCGGGGATACGGGCGATTTCAGCGGCCGTCAGCCAGTCCTGGCGCGGCCCGAACGCTGTAATCCTGAAGACCCAAGCGCCCAAGAGGACGCTGAGCAGCGCGAGGTAGACGCGCCGGAGCCGGTTTGCGAGGGCTTCGAACAACGAGACTTTCAGCGTCGGCCTGCGATAGTCCCTGCTCAGTTCCACTCGCCAGTCGTGACTTTCGGTGCCCTGGGACGGATCGAGGGCGTTTGCGAACAAGTTCTCCTGGATGACTCGAGCACGAGAGCGAAAGACGTCGTAGTCCCGGTACCGCCGCGCTTCGATGCCAAGAAAGATGGTGACGACGACGATCCCGATCAGCAGGATATAGTGTGGGTTATCGGTACTCGAAAACGCCCACGTCAGGATCGCTGCCATCAGCGTCACCGCCCACGTCGTCGTCTCGTCGAGGCGCTGGCGCCACGTCCCCACACGGTCTACCTCTCCGCGATAGGCGTGGGCCATCATCGAGCCGAGTCCCGTACTGTCCTCGACCATTTTGCGGCCGATCTCCCGCTGGTCCGGTGCTGTCGGGTCGAATTCGTCACTACTCGAATCTTCCATAGGGAAGTGACATCCCCTCGCTCCAAAAGCAGCGATGGTCACAGCAGAAGTTACGTGTCAAGACTGGAGGACAGTACGCACCACTCCGGAACGGCCACTCGGTGGACGACCATACTCGGAAACCGAAATCCGTCCGGTGGGTGGAGTCGCTTGGTCCGGAGGAACGTGCACAGCCAGCGAATCCGGCCATCGACGCGCACGTAGCTGCACGCGCCGCTCCCCGGTTCACACGGTATCGCTACTACCAACCCTCAGATGCACAACAGCCTGTACAAGGCCAACAGAACCCCTGAATGAGACGCAGCCGGACAACGCGTCACCGGCGCCCGCCGTCGTCAACAGAGCTATTGGGATTCCGCCGCTTGCACGCCTATGGAGAAAGTCACGATCGACGAGGTCGACAATCAGGTGAATCCGTTGCAGGTACACGACGTGCGCCGCCCCGTGTCGCACGCCCTCGGAATCGAACACTTCGCGATGAACTACTTCGAACTCGAACCGGGGGACTCGTTTTCGGGCGGCATCCACCGACACTTAGACCAGGAGGAGGTCTTCTACATCGAGACCGGAACGGCCGCGTTCGAGGTCGGACGGGAGCGCGAGAAACACCGGGTCGAGGCTGGCGAACTCATCAGATTCGAACCCGGCGAGTTCCAGAAGGGGTACGCCGTCGAAGACGGCGAGGGCGTGGTCGGCTGGGCACTCGGCGCGCCCAGCGCGAGCCACGACTGGGAACAGCTCGAATCGCTCGTCTACTGTCGTGACTGCGACGACGAACGGATTCACGCGACGGATCTCACCGATGACGGACGGTTTCGACTCACCTGCAACGAGTGCGGGACCGAGATGACGCTCTAGGCAACCGCGTCGGTGGCGGGATTAGAACCCGCGCCGATACTGGACGGGAATGTCGACGGCGTCCTCGCGGCCGAGTTCGACGGCCGCGTGAAGCGGGAAGTGGGGGTCGTTGAGAAACCGCCGGCCGACGACGGCGAGGTCCGCGCGGTCGTTGCGAATAATTGCGTCGGCCTGTTCGGCGGCCGTGATCCCGCCGACGGTGCCGACCAACACGTCGGTATCGCACTCGTTTCGGATGCGTTCGGCGAACCGGAGCTGGTAGTTCGGGCCGACCCAGTCGACGGTCTGCTCCGGGTGAATACCGCCCGAGGAGACGTCGACGAGATCGGCACCGGCGTCGGAGAGGTCGTCCGCGAGCCGAACGGACTGCTCGATATCCCAGGAGTCGCGGTCGTCGACCCAGTCGGTCGCGGAGATGCGGACGAAGACGGGCCGGCTGTCGCCCATCTCGTCGCGAACGGCTTCGGTGATCTCGCGGAGAATCCGGGTCCGATTCCGGAAGCTGCCGCCGTACTCGTCGTCGCGGTGGTTCGTGATCGGTGAGAGGAACTCGTGGAGGAGATAGCCGTGAGCGGCGTGGATTTCCGCGATCTCGAAGCCGGCTTCGCGAGCGCGGCGCGCCCCCGCCCGGAACGAGTCGACGACGTCGGCGATCCCGGCCGCGTCGAGCCGCGTCGTCACCGGCGGGTCGTCGTCGTACGGATACGGAACGGCGCTCGGCGCGACCGTCTCCCAGCCGCCGTCGTCGGGCTGGAGGGGCTCGCTTCCATCCCACGGTCGCGTCTTCGACGCCTTTCGGCCGGCGTGGGCGAGCTGGATACCCGGCGTCGCGCCCTGGGATCTGACGAATTCGGCGACGGGGGCGAGCGCGTCGCGGTGGGCGTCGCTCCAGATACCGAGGTCTTCCGGGGTGATGCGGCCGCGCTCCTCGACGGCGGTGGCTTCGGTCAGCACGACGCCGGCGCCGCCGACGGCGCGAGAGCCGAGGTGGACGCGGTGCCAGTCGGTCGCGAGGCCGTTTCGTTCCTCGACGGAGTACTGACACATCGGCGACAGGGTGAACCGGTTTCGAATCGTCGTCTCTCGGATCTCGAGCGACGAGAACACGTCGTCAGTCATCACACCGGGTAGGGTCTACGCGCCTATCGCAAACGGGGCAGGGGAGATTTTCGCCGGTTTCGGGCATCGAAAAAGGCCGCCGTGGGGTTTTACCCCCTCCGGCGGCGAACCCTCGCTTCTCTCGCGGATGCTCACGCACCGGCGCTCGTTCCGGAATCACGTGTCGTGAACAGCCAGTCCACTATCTTCGGGATGGAGATCCCGTCGTACGATACTGATCCGCTGCATGCAGCAGGCCGTTTCTGACGATTTTGGTGGTACCACCGGTGGCTGTTGAATACGGCGCATCGCTCGTACGGGAACGTTGCAGAGTGCGCCGCTTCTGCTGACCAGCGAAGAATTGCGTCGTCGTACGAGCGTACGCTCGGCCGCCCGCTACGCTCCCTGACTTTCGGAACGCATTCCCGCCCTGACCGGGTCGGACTCGGGATCGACCGCCCGCAGGAATCGGCCCATCAGCACTAGACTGACGGCCGTCAGCGTTCCAAAGATGAGGAGCTGGGGCAGCGGCACGGTCTGCCCGTCGCGGATCATGAAGACGATCATCGCGAGGACGGCACCGCCGAGGGTGGCGATCTTCACGAGCAGGACGGCGGTGAACGCGTATCCCAGGGGTCGACGGTTCCGAAGCAAGTAGGCTGACAGGGCGAATGCTGGGATGACGACGCCCAGGTCCAGCGAGTAGATGACCGACGTCGGGAGTCCCGGCTCGGCGATGCTCGCCGGCGTCGTTCCCGCGAGGGTCGCCGACAGAATCTCCGAGAGCCACAGCAACGCGACTAACAGGGCCAGCAACAGTTGGAAGGCGACGTAGGGACGGACGGACGGACGCCTCACCGAGGTCCCGTTTCAACGTCGCCGCGTCGAGCCGAACCATCCCGCCGACGAACGTGAACAGCGTCAGCCAGAACAGCGTCGTATACACGAGATACAGTTCGTTGAACGCGGTCATGAAGGCGTACGAGGCGTACGTGTACAGCAGGTAGCCGGTCACGCCGAGCCACACGACGTAGCCCCGTAGCGACCCGCGGTCCGCGTAGTACAGCGACACGGCGAGGGCTGGAACGCCGATCACGAGCGTTAACAGGTCTTGTCCGTAGATCTGGGGGAGCAACACCGGGTCGTCGCGGTAGAAAGTCGGGACGAACAGCCCGACGACGGTGGCGACGATGGTCAACACCAGCGTCGTGAGCGATGCGAGACGGTACGAACGGGGAATCGGTGTTCGGGACACGCTCACCACCGTCGTTGCTTCGATCGCTGTCGCGATACGCCGGCCAGGCATTCGTCGTGGGCGGAGACGGGACGTTGCACTTCGTACTGAAGGTTCATCGATCGGAATCATCATATCGGAACGCTGTATAACTACGGGTATGAACAGGCTCCTGACATACGTGGGAACGATTATTCTCGCCGGACACGGGATGGTCCATCTCCTCGGTACTGCCGTCTATTTCGAGCTCGCCGATGTCGCCGAGTTCCCCTACAAGACGTCGCTCCTCGGCGGCGCGGTGAACGTCGGAGACGCGGGCATTCGCGTGTTCGGGGTCCTTTGGGCGGTGGCAGCCATCGGGTTCGTCGCCGCTGCCGGCGCATTTCTCACGGACTGGGAGCACTGGCCGCTGTTGGTGGTCGCGGTGACGGTCTTTTCGCTGCTCTTGACCGTCCTCGACTACAGAGTCGCCTACGCCGGCATCGTCGTCAACCTGGGAATACTCGCCGTAGTACTCTATTCGCAGTTCGGGTGACTCGGGTACCTCGTCAGCACGTTCCCGTCGGACAGTACCGCTGGCACGGAACACTCACCTCGTATAGGCCATATATCGGTACCAATTCATCGTTGAAGATTATTTTCCGGCGTACCCGAGATTCTCGAGTTCGCCCGTCTCGAGGTCGATCTTGTACTCGTTGGAGTTCCAGCTCCAGCCGATGATGTCACCGTTTTCTCGATAGACGTTTCCGAACAAGTGGCGCTCATCGTCCTCGGGGAGTTCGGATCGCCACAACTGGTTTCCGTCCGTATCGAACGCAACGACATTTCGTCCGTCGTGTTGTTCACCCTCCGGAGGGTAGAGTACCGCAAGCACGACACCGTCCGCTTCCATGACCTGCGTTATTTCGTACTCGAGAGTGACCGATTCGCCGTCGATCGTCAACACGGTATCGTCGTAGTGGAGGTTCGTCATCGATGGACTCTCTAAAAACACGTGCTCGTTCCGGCGGGATCGCGATACCGGTCGCAATCTGTGGTCGACTTTCCGGGCCCCACCGGTTGCAGTCGTTTCATTGGGAGGGGTGCAGAGCGCTTCTCAGGCCGTCAGGTTTGCAGACCACATATCGATCCAATTGTCTTTATCCGCCTCGTGCTGCCAGAGCATCCGTATATAGCCGAAGAAGTCGTACATTGAGCTCTCTTCTTCTTCACTTGCTGCCCATGGATTCGGATCGAAATCAGGCCGATCAGCCCACCACGCTTCGTACGATGTTTCGAATCGCTCCTCTCCATCTTCGATCCGGAAATGTGTCTCGGCGTCGTCGTACTCGTGGTAATATTTAACAACCGTCTCTGGACCGTATAGATCCCAGGTCGTTCCATCGATCTGAACGACGAGCGTGTCTTCGTCCGGATCAGGATACACGGCGACCCAACCACTTTCCCGGCGAGCACAAAACCCGGCCGTGGCCTCATCTGTGATCTCGTGGAATTCGTCCCCGGTCCCACTCGATGGGTCGAAGCACGCGTACGTTCCGCTTCGGTCGAAGTTTTCGAGATTCGTGTGGACCAGATGATTTCGATCAATACCACTACGCCGGTCGTAGTGTACGGACAGTCCTGTTCGCTACGATGGGTTTTGGCGCAATATCTCTACCATGTCATCGGCGTCGATTTCCGTGGCGATGTCGAGCGGTGAGACGCCACCGTTGCTCTCGATTGTCGGGTCAGCCCCGTTCTCGATCATCAGTTGCGCTAGTTCCACATCATTGCGGTAGACTAGCTTAAATAGCGGTACAGCTCCGCTGTTATCCTGGATATTGAGAGCCGCTCCGTTTGTGACGAGAGTTTCGCCCGCTTCAGTGTGGCCGTTGTCAACGGCAACGTGAAGCGCAGTCTTTCCGCCCTCGTTTTGAATATCTGTGTCGATACCACGATCGATCAACCGCTGTACCATCTCAGTCTCGCCCACACTTGCCGCTTTGTGCAACAGTGTACTTCCGTTGTCCGACCGGCCGTGCAGATTCGCTTCTTCAGCGAGGGCTTCAAACCGCTCACCGTCGTTTTGGATCACGGCCGTTTCTAACTCCGAATGGTAGTACAGGTCATCGTCGTTCTCGGTCATTGGTTGTCCTCCAACGTTCCCCATTTGCTCACCCAGTACTCTCCTTCACCGTCGTATTGGCCACTTCTGTTCGTATCTGGATGTTGTGGGTGGTAGTGATCGGGGTTTTGGTACTCTCGACGGAACTCGGCTTCAGAGATTACGTCCTGCAGATAGTATTCGACCAGATACCTGTATTCCCTTCCCTGCTTGTGTCCCATTTCCCAGGCCCCTTTTCGAGAGCCACCATCCCAGGTTAGGATACGCCAGGGTTCATGTGGGTCGGGGACCTGTCCCGTGTCGAGCGCTTCAGCATCGGTATCTGCTCGACGCCATACTTCTTCTACCTGCCCTCGGGCATACGGAGGGCGTTTTTGTCTCCCCCATTTTTTATGAGGGTACTGGTCCAGATCTTTCTGATCAAACCGCCCATAGGCGTCCCGTGGCTGGTCTTTCCACCGCTGAATGTGCACGTCGGCGCCGAGTCGGTTCACGATAAGCGGCTCGTCGCCCGAGAGTGCATCCTCGGCCGCCTGATCGGCCTCGCGCTCCAGTTGCGGGTCCGGATCAATCTCTAGGTCGGCGTCCGCCTGCGGCATCATCGAGATCGCCGCGCCGGTCTGTTGTTTCACATGCGCCAACTCGTGCGCCAGAAGATGCTGCCCCTCCGCACTCTCGGGATCGTACTCGCCGTCGTTGAACACGATGGCATTCCCGCAGGTGAACGCCCGGGCGTCGATCGCGTCGGCGGCTTTCGCCGCCGCCGGGCCGGTGTGAATCTCCACGTCCGAAAAGTCAGCGTCCATCCGCTCCTCCAGCGCACGTTGAATCGAAGCGTCGAGCGACTGCCCGCCACCGGTCGCGAGCACGTCGAGGACGGCGTCTGGCACGTCGTGGGGATCCGTTCCCGTCTCCTCCGTCGCCCGATAGATGTGCTGCTGGGCCTCTGGGCCGTAGCCGCGCATCGTCAGCGACTGGGTCGCACTACGCCCGTGTTCCTGGCCCATCGCTGCGCCGGGCATCGCCGCCCCGCCCAGCCCCATATCTGGGACGCCCGCGTCCGGCATGGGCGCGTCGGGCATCGGGGAATCGGGGATCGGCGCGTCCGGCATGCCCATCGGGGTCCCGAGGGCCGACGCTGCGTCGCGCTCCGCCTCGTCGTCGGCACGGTCGCGCTCGGTCGCGCGCTCCCGATCGGCGCGCCGCCGGCGCTTCTTCCGGCCCATCTACCCGCCCTCCGTGGGGACAGTATGGGTTTTCGATGTTGAGGGTATTGGAGAACCCATCATTAGAGAAGTGTTCAATTTAGTATACTATAATCGTTTCCTAAATGAGAGTCGGTGGGTTAGTTCGAGGGTTCCCACGTTCGACCCCGAGGAACCAGCTACGCCGATGCCTGCGATTCGGTCGCGTCCGCCGAGGGAGTCGAGAGTTCGATGTCGATCTGCACCGTGTCGTAGGGAACCGACGGCTGCTTGGCACCGCCCGATTCGGTGAAGTGGACGATGCGGTACTCGTGCAGGAGGTGGAGATCGTCGTGGACCTGTCGAACGTCCCGGTCGAGGCGAGCGGCGAGATCGCGAATGCTCTCGGCGGGCGCTTCCATCAGACTTCGCACGAGTTCCAGGCGGCGCGGCGTGAGAATGCGCTGGAGGCGACTCGCGTCCTGAAAGTTGACGACGTGTGGCACCGCTTCGCCCTGCTCCCAGCGTTCCGCGCGGTCCAGGACGGACTCTCTGTGCTCCTCGAACGGCTTCGACGTGATGCGAAGCGTCGAGGGTGACTCGCTGTCTGCCGCGGGATCGTGGGTGTGGTCAGGCGAATTCTCGGTCATGGATGGTTTGTAGATAGGTGGATTCAGATATTATAACTGGCCTTACAATATTATAAGAGGTAGAAACGGGACGCCTGCTTCGACGTGAGGAGTGGTTATGGCTACTCCAGTCGAAACGGAGGGGTTTGGGTTGGGGAGAAGAAGGTAGGCTATAACGGAGATCTACCGTAACAGCATCGTACTTCATATCATCTAGGTGACCGAATTATGAAATACCACCGACCTACCCTATTCTGCACCCCAGATCTCTAGTCGAAGTAGTTGAAACGAGCCTCTGGATAGCACCCGAAATTTTGGAGGTCCAAACGATACTCCCCCACCCAGATGTGGTAGTGCTTCATAGTATGGATGACTAGATTCCACCTACCGTAACGCAGTATGTGAGTTCATAAACGAAAGGTCAAGCAAAAGTTTGAGAGTAGGCGTTGATTTTTGCATTATATACATTTATTCTGGCCCCCAAGAACTAGAATCGTCTATTTCGGTCATCAATTGATCTCTAGGTTCGTGCTCTTCCTTCGCTTGTTGAAACGCATCTTTAGCCATTTTGATAGGCGCGCGATAATCGATGTACTTTGGTTTGATATGTTCTGGAATTTGTGTGGGCATCCCACTTGGATACCGAAGACGATAGTCCCGATTCGTATTGATCTCACTTCGCGGCTTAGAATACACCATGTCGGATTCGTCTGCTACCTCTAATACTAAATTGGCCCTCTCTTGAATGACTTCTTGCTTCTCTTCTGGGGGCTCATCATACTGAGTCTGGTTAGCTAGTTCCTCAATGAAGTCCTCTCGGTCGAATTCACGGGGCTCGTCCCTACCTGAAGCGTGCTGTCTTAGCATTAAACCCATAAAGGACTCGCGTAATATTATTAACTCATTGCTATTCAGAGTGCATCCTACCTCAGTGTTTTCCCCCTTTTCATAATCAAAACCTTTCTCAAGTTCACTTCGTAACGGCCGGTGCGAGATCCGTCCATACTCTTTCCTCAATTCTACGTTCCTATCTTCATTGCCGTTATAATCGTCATCAACAACCCATATAGAATAATTTTCAGGGCTAACGCTATTCATAAGGTACTGAAAGTCAATATCAGGTAAATCGTCCTTGTGAGTTGCAGTAACAAACTGTACGTGACCAGGTTCAAGTCCATCGACTGGTATCTGATCTAAGAGGTACTCTTCATGGCCAGTGTACAGATCACTCACAGTATTTATCCTAGTAGCCCACTCAATGTAGTTCTCCCCAGCGGGTTCACAGATAATAAAGCAGAGATGGACCTCACGGTAGTCATGTGAGGTCAACAGCACGTCTGCAGGAGTTTCACTAATTTCACATAGAGGATTTGTCAGCTCGAACTCGTACCCGGTTTCCATTCCTTCATCATTGTATGGATGGAACCCGTCGGCAATTGCCTCGAAAACCTCATATTTCGGTTCGTATCTATTCTGGAATAGCGCCTCTACCGCCGCTTTTGCAGCATCTAAAGAGAGGTCCTTATGCGCATTCTCATATTCTGACCGGAAATTCTTTTCATCATAGTCAGTGAGAAGTCGAAGATAGTTATTGGAGTCGACTTCTTCCGGAGAGATCATACTACACCTCTACAGCTCTGCATGAGGGATCAAAATGGTCTTGCACAAAGTTGTAAATTCGAATGTGCTGGTCAATACCTGACCCTTCATGCGGATAGACCCGAATAGCGTTTCGCCGGCCGCGAAGACGGGTACTTCCGTAGCTATTATTATCAACCAATTGAGCATCAAAACTGGAGCGATCCGGTTTAACCTTGTAATTTGCGACGCTAAATTCCAACTCCTCTTCATTAAGATGCGGAACAAAGCTCTCAAGCGGTTCCGAAGTCATTGCTTTGTCCATCTCAACTGCCCAAGGTTTGCTACCTGAGATCGTCCGTTCTGCAATCTGTGTACTTTCTGTTTGTTCGTTAAACTGTCCTGTGTTGATCGCCTTCTTCACTCTCTTCTTCCGGGTTCTTTCGCTTCGGTACAATTCCCACGCTTCTTTTATCGAGCCATCTTGATGTTTGAAAACGCCCTCTTGTTTTATTCCAAATTTAAAGTGGTTTGGTCTGTCGAAGACAATATTTGTTGGGAGGACACCATACTTTGTTCGCATTTCTTTATATGCTTGCCGACCATCGTCTCCCCAGTAAGTAATCGTGCGATCAATTTCATCCCTCTTTTCGGCCGGTATTTCTGTGTATTCCGATCTGTTACCCGTAAAGAACGGAACAATCATATCAGCGTATTTTCTGGAGATTTCTGCTCGTAGGAGTTCCATCTGCTCCATTGAGAGCCAAAACCGGCCTAAGTTCGGATCTGTCCGCAAAAACCTCTCAATGGTTGGTGGCATTTCATCAGTGATGTTTGCAGTAGTGATGAATACCGGAAAGTCCTCATCAAAGTACACGTAGTATGGAATAGCAGATGAGTTAGTATGAGCAGCTGAAAGATATAGATCTCCAGTTGACCAAATAGTTTCAAATTCGTATTCTAGAGCCTTCGTGAATTGCTCTTTGGTAATATAATCACTCACAGACCCGATTATATTGACGTTCCCCTCCACTTCGCCAAAGTCTACCTCACTATCTACGTAATTAATGAAGTCCTCCTCCGAGGAGAACGTGAGGTCTTTAACTTTAAGGAAATCCAGCTCACTCATAATATCTTATCCTGACGTACGTTCCGAGACTGTTGCGTGCCCTACCAAATCAAACGGACCATCATAAGTGTTCATATACGACCAGATAGTAGACTCCAGTTGCTCTTGACCTCCTACTCCTCGTCGGCGCCTTCTTCGGATATCCAGTTTTCTCCAAAGAGGGATTGCCGACGGTTTTCTAAATCGCCAATGGACTGGTACAGATCCATCTGATCGGGATCTGGAATATCCTCACCTGCCCTAATTGACGACATTATTGATTTGTACCTCAATACATCTGAATAGAACCCCACTATCTTCCGAAGATCCTTTTGGCGAAGTAACCCTAGTCGCTGAAGATTTGCTTCGTAAATACTAGTAGGGATAGACCCTCCCGGAGGAACGTCTGAAGGCCCCAATTCCTTATCAGAGGGCGGCGAACGACGCGAATTCATAGAGTTGGTACAATTAACAAGACCCTCCATGGACTGGATTTCGCACTTAAGGGCTCTTTTCAGCTTATAACTATTCCAGACCTGCCGTATTAGATAGGCAATTGCCCCGCCTGAAAGGAGAGTTGCTGCTATCGAAAACCAAGCAGGAATATTAGGCGACATATTCGTTCCTTCTCCTTTCCACACATATCTCTTTCCACCAAATTACTCTGATATGGACTATTTCAGAACTCCCCCTGCTATCTTATTCCAAAAATATCCCACTATCTCCACTCAAGAGGTCGTAGCTCAACAAACCTTTTATCCACTAAATGAACAAGCGGCCGGGATTCTTGTGTTCGCGAGAGACAACAGGGTGAGACACCTATACTGAGATCAAATCGAAATCACGGCCAGTTGCTCAGTACATTAAAAGAAACCACCTGCTAGTCACATAAGAAGACCAAAATTGAAACGCCGTGATCACGACCAACTGGTTTGCGAGACGGTACTAGGTAGGTTCCCAGCCCTACTACCAACACGTCCTCACACCGTTCTCTGTCCACCTCCAGATCCACCATTCATCTCAAACTCCAGCATCCCAAGCGCCGCGAGACAATCAACGCAGACCCGCTTCTCCGCGTCTCGATACCCGCTGGCGGACGGCCCGTCGTGGACAGCTCGCAGTTTGGCCCAGTCCGTCTGCGCCAGATCTGCCCGGCAACGCTCACACGGATCGTCCGGCTTCGGCTCGTCGTACTCGTAGCGACCCATCTCAGTTCACCTTGAGATTGCCGAGCCTGAGAAGCAGATCCTCGACGAGTTTCGAATCCCAGACGAATTCGAAATAGCGCTTCGGCTGGCGATACCACAGGTGGACGAGAGCTTTTTGTCTCGATGGTGAATTGCGTAGCATGGTGACTAAACCCTCGCGGGTTTGGAAACCACGTCTCGGGTGGCTCTAGCACCCGGGACATTTCCTCTGCGTATGTCCCCGCGCGTACGATGGAGTCCGTGGCTTCCGTTCCGAAGTATGGTGTGAAATAATATATAGTTACTGGTGCGTGGAAATTCGGCGGGCGAAGTCGATCCCACGTGGCCTTCACCAGAGAATTCGATATCCCTGAGTAGCACCCCGCTGAACCATTGCCACTCGCAGCTGGACCGAGAACGAGCCAGTGCACTATCGAAGGCAGCCACCAATTATAGCGGTCACAAATTGCCGATATCCCCTGCAGAGCGGCTCTAAAGCCGGTTCGCGCCCGAGTCGGAGTTCGATTATTTACCGATTCGACCGCCGTACGAAACAGAAGTGCTCAGTAACCCCACAAGTTCGATAGACTAACACGATTCTCGTCGAAAATAGCGAGCAGGGACCGGATCTGCAGACTGAGAGACGCGGATATTCGTCAGTGGTACCAGATAATTTTGCCGCTGGTGAATATCATAGGAACGGGCGATATCGAAGGAAATGCTGCATTTCTCGGCACATTCATAACGGGCAAGTTCTCTGTACCCACTGACACCATCCCGGTCTCGACCAGCGAGCAGAACCTATGACAGGGAACATCGGACCCGGCGACGACATCACCCGCCCCGAGCCTGACGAGGGGACCGACGGGGCGACCACCGACGGCGGCGAACCGGTCACACCGCCCGAACACGAGGCGACCGACGGGAGCCCCAGCGACACCGACGCGGAGGCCACCGCCGACGAATCGGAGGGGTCCACGGCCCTCCCCACGGAGGACGACCGCTCGAAGATCGCCCGCTTGCACGAGATGGCGACCGAGATCGTCGCCTGTCGCGAGGAAGCCGAGCTGTTCGACCTCGCCGTCGACACCGCCAAGGGCGTCCTCGACTTCGACACCACCGCGTTCCTCATCCACGAAGAACGCGAGGACGGCGAGTGGCTCGTCCATCGCGCGGGCACCTCCACCTTCCCGCTCGACTACGAGACGGAGTTTCGACCCACGGGCCTCGCCGGCGAGACCTTCCGGACCGGCGAGACCTTCCACGTCGACGACGCCGAGAGCCATCCCGTCGCCCAGCCCGCGAGCGAGCGCTTCAAATCGGCCATCAGCGTCCCCATCGGCGGCTCGTACGGCGTCTTCCAGGCGATCTCGACCGAGTACGCCGGGTTCGACGACCGCGACGTCGAACTCGCCGAGATCCTCGCCTCTCACGTCGCCGAAACCCTGCGACGCATCCGGGTCGAAGAGCGCCTCCGCGAACGGCGCGAACTCGTCACCCGCCTCCACGAGGGCACGCTCGGCATCGCCGCCGCCGACTCCGAAGCCGAACTCTTCGAACACGCGGTCGACACCGCCGAACGCATCCTCGATATCGACGTCTGCTACCTCGGCATCGTCGAGGACGGCGAATTCGTCCCGAAGGGCCGCCCCTCCTGGCCCATCCGCGAAGAGATCGGCGCACTCCCGCTCGAGTACGGCCTCATGGGCGAGACCTACCGCACCGGCGAGTCCTACCGGATCGGCGACGCGGCCACCGACGACCGCACCCACGACGAGGTCGGCGACTTCAGAGCGTGCATCAGCGTCCCCATCGACGAGTTCGGCGTCCTCCAGGCCGTCTCCACGACGCCCGACACATACGACGAGAGCGACCTCGAACTCGTCGAACTACTCGCCGCCCACGTCGCCGAGTCGCTCGCCCGCCTGCGTGCCGAACAGGACGTCGTCGAGGAACACGACCGCCTCTCCGCGCTGTTCGCCAACGTCCCCGATCCCGCCATCAGATTCGAGTTCGTCGACGACGAACCCGTCGTCCGCGACGTCAACGACGCCTTCGAGGGCGTCTTCGGCTACGACCGCGCGACCGTCATGGGCGAGAGCGTCGACGACTACATCGTCCCGCCCGGCTTCGAGGACGAAGGCAACGCGCTCAACGAGGCCCTGCTGGCCGGCGAGACCGTCCAGCACGTGACCAAGCGGGAGACGGCCGAGGGCCTCAGAGACGTCAGGATCGACGTGGTCCCCCTCCAGCTCGGCGAACACAGCCCCGAGGGATTCGCCATCTACACCGACATCACCGTCCAGAAGCGCCGCGAGCGCGAACTCCGCGAGCAGAACGAACGCCTCGACCGCTTCGCGAGCGTCCTCAGTCACGACCTGCGCAACCCGCTGTCCGTCGCCGCGGGCTACATCGAACAGGCCAGAGAGACTGACGACCTCTCGCTGCTCGAGGAAGCCGAACGCGGCATCGACCGGTCGTTCGACATCGTCGAGGACGTCCTCACACTCGCCCGTGAAGGCGGCGAAGTCACGGAGACGGCACCCGTCGACCTCCCCGCCGTCGCCAGCGATGCCTGGGCGAACGTCGACACCGGCGCGGCGACGCTCGACCTGTCGACGACGGCCACCGTCGAGGCCGACCGGAGTCGCCTCCGACAGCTCCTCGAGAACCTCGTTCGCAACTGCGTCGAACACGGCACGCCCGACGGCGACGGGCAGGACCTCACGATCACCGTCGCGGACACGCCAGACGGCTTCGCGGTGGTCGACGACGGCTGCGGCTTCGGCGACGAGGTCGACCTCGATCGGCTGTTCGACTCCGGCTACACGACGAGCCACGACGGCACCGGCCTCGGCCTCTCGATCGTCAGCGAGATCGCCGCGGGCCACGGCTGGTCGGTCTCAGCCGAAGAGAGCGAGGCAGGCGGCGCGCGATTCGACTTCCAGCTCGGCGCGTGAACACGGCCCGATCCGCGACGCAAAAAACAACTCCCTCACTCGTCACTCGCGAGCGCCAGGTGCGCCAGCATGGCCTCTAGCTGCAGGCGCTCGTTCGCGCCCTCGGTGATCCGGTAGTCTACCTCGCCCAGCCGCTCCAGGAGTCGGACGGTCTCGTGCTCGCCGAGGTCGAACTCCCAGGCCGAGCGGTGCAGCTGGTCGATGACGTCGCCGCCGGCGAGGCCGCGGTCGGTCAGCAGGTCCTCGAGCGTCGCCCGCGCGGCGGTGAAGTCGCCGCCGATCGCCTGGTCGACCATCTTCTCGACCTCCTCCGGCCGCGCCGTCGACGTGATCGCGAAGACGGCCGCCTCGTCGACTTCCTCGCCCATGACGGCGGCCGCCTGCAACCCGTTGATGGCCTTTCGCATGTCGCCCGCGGCGGCGTAGACGAGCGCGTCGACGCCGTCGTCGGTCAGCGAGATGCCCTCCGTCTCGGCGATTTCGCGGGTCTGGGCCTCGATGGCCTCGTCGGAGAGTTCCGTGAAGCGAAAGACGGCACACCGCGACTGGATTGGATCGATGATCTGGCTCGAGTAGTTACACGAGAGGATGAAGCGGGTGTTGTGCGAGAACTGCTCCATCGTCCGGCGCAGCGCGGACTGGGCGTCTGAGGTCAGCGCGTCGGCCTCGTCCAGGAAGATGATGCGGTACTTGACGCCGCCGAAGGAAGAGCGCGCGAAATTCTTGATCCGGTCGCGAACCACGTCGATCCCGCGTTCGTCGGACGCGTTGAGTTCGAGGAAGTGTTCGCGCCAGTCCTCGCCGTAGAGTTCCCGGGCGATGGCACCGGCACTCGCGGTCTTTCCGACGCCGGCCGGGCCCGCGAACATGAGGTGGGGCAGATCGTCCTGCTCGACGTACTTGCGCAGACGTGGCACGATGTTCTCGTGACCCTTGACGTCGTCCAGCGACTCCGGCCGGTACTTCTCGATCCAGATGCCGGTCGGATCCGGCGACGACTCCGTCTCGGCGTCGGCCTCGGTCATACCGGGAGACAGGGGAAGCCCGAAGATAAAACGACCGAAGGACGATTCGGGCGGCGGACGCCGGTGTCGCCCTCTCCCGTCCGCGACGGGCGCGACACCGGCGCCGCATATGCAAGCTACATCCATATCGGTGGGTCCGCTGAACGCAATTTCAGTAATGGCATTCGAACCAGCCGTCGACTGTCCGGTCTGCGAGACGACACTCGCCCCGGATCGCACCCTCGAAGATCACCTCTGCAGGAATCATACACAGGAAGAACTCGCCAGACACCTCGTCGGCGCACACGACGGGGCGGGACAGCCAGCCAGCCGACCCGTCCTCCCCAGCGTGGGGCCGGGCGGTCACGAGCGCGAACTCCGATAGCGACCCGACCGACGCCGCCACCAGCCGTCGGATACCGCACCCGTTCTCCTCACGATCGACGTGGCAAGCCGTCGCCCAGGACAGTCCGCTGGATTCGAGCTGCGGCCCTCACGCCCCATCGAACGAAATACGCGCTTCGGCGGGATCGATCGTCGCCATCGCACCCACGGGGACGGGCACCGTCGGCGCGCAGTGGCCGAACTCGACGTCGAAGACGATCGGCACGTCGGGGTTGTAGAGCGCGATCGTCGCTTCGATCGCCTCCCGGAGTTCGTCCCGATAGGCCACCCGTTCGTCGGCGGGCGGCTCCTCGAACGCGTTTCGGGCCTTCGCCCGACCCACGATCACGCCGTCGAAGCGCTCCAGGAGCCCGCGCTCGCCCATCGCGATGAGGAACTGTCGAGCGTACCAGGGTTCCGGCATCACTTCCGACGTCTCGAGGAGCAAGATGTCGCCGTCGACGTCCGCAGGCTCGGGCACCGCGACGTTGGCGGCGAGTAACTGATCCAGCACGGTCAGGCAGCCGCCCCAGGTGCGCCCGGTCACGGGCCCGGTCGCGTCGTCGCTCCCGCCGGCCCAGCGCCAGCCGTCCGACGGCTCCGTCTCCCGGCGTCGCTCGAGGTTGTCGGGATCGGCCCAGTTGAGGTCGTGATCGGAGAAGAACTCGGCGGGGCCGATCTCGCCGATCGACTCCTCGAACAGCGCCCGCCGGCTGTACTCGACGGTGTGATCGAACATCGAGCCCTGCATCGCGAACTCGGTCAGGACGCTCGGGCCGTAGTACGAGACGATTCCCTGTTGCCAGAGGTACGACGCGAGGATCGTGTTGTCGCTGTAGCCGAAGAACCGTGTCGGGTTCTCGCGGAGGACGTCGGGGTCGAGCTGATCGACGAAGCGGATCTGGTCGTCGCCGCCGAGCGTCGTGATGACGCCCGATATCTCGGGGTCACGGAAGGCCTCCTCGATGTCGCGGGCCCGCATCTCGGGGTCGGCGGACAGCGTCTCCTGATCCGCCGTCGCGGTCGGGTACTCGATCGGTTCGAGGTCGAACGCCTCGCGGATTCGCTCGAGTCCCAGTTCGTACACGTGCGGGAACGTCGCCGCCGCACCGGAGGAGGTGGCGACGATCGCAACCTTGTCACCGGGTTCGAGTGCCGGCGGGACGACGAATTCGTCGGTGGACATACGTTCGCGTTCTCACGCGACACCTAAAACGGTTAGCAGGAGCGGCGACCGGTTCAGCTGAAATCAGGCGCCTGACGATCGACAACTCGATACTACCACCACCTATTACGCAGGCTGCCCAACGTCCCTGTATGGCTTTCAGCGACGAACTCCTCGACGCCGGCGCCGAGATCTGGGAAGCGCAGTACGAGCACCCGTTCGTCACGGAACTGGCCGACGGGACGCTCGATCCCGACGCCTTCCGTCACTGGGTGGAACAGGACTACCGGTACCTGCTGGACTACGCGCGCACCTTCGCCATCGCGGCGACGAAGGCCCGACAGGAGGAGCGGATGGCCGGCCTGCTGAACGTCGCCCACACCACCCTCCACACCGAGATGGACTTTCACCGCGAGTTCGCAGCGGACTACGGTATCCCCCGGGAGGACCTCGATTCGACGGTAAAAGCACCGACCTGCGTCGCCTACACCAACTTCCTCGTCCGCACGGCCCACGAAGGGACGCTACCCGAGATCGCCGCCGCGGTCTACCCCTGCGGACAGGGCTACCTCGACGTGGCCGAACACATGGCCGAACTGGCCGACGAGGAGCACCGGTACACGCCGTTCATCGAGATGTACACCAGCGACGAGTTTTACGAAGTGGCCGACTGGCTGCGCACGCTCGTGGACGACTGCGCCGAGCGCAACCCCGGCGAGCGCGAGGCCATGCGCGAGGCGTTCCTGACGAGTGCCCGCCTCGAACACGAGTTCTGGGAAATGTGTTATCAAAAGGAAAAACTATTTTAAAAGCACGACTGTACTGATTACCATTGACAAGCAAGAAATCGCTACTCCTGTCTATTGGTAAGGGTTTTCTGCAGTTTTCAGCTTTGGTACTCCCAGCAGTAGGCGCCAGTCTAGGCCTGTGGTGGGGTGCATACAATGTCTTCAAAAACGATTTATCCCCAATGACGTCTATTATTCTTGCCTCAGTTTTAGTTATGACATTGATTTCTATGTTACTATACAATATGAAGGTGTTGGCAGGAAGGAAGAGGAAAGAGGATGGTACGCGAGGAATCCAGAAGAAGTTGTAGAGGCGTTTGTATCTGGAATTGTCCCAGTGGTGATGCTGGTATACATCTGAGAGATGTGCGACACGCAAGCGGAGTGGAGTCCGTAATCGAGCCCATCTGGTCGCACACAGTCACCTCATAATTCAGCGCCACCAACATAACTGTCAAAAGGGGACGGAACACCCGTACTGTATGGCCAGTGGAAACGGCGAAGGCAAATCAGTCGGTGGGGAACGATCGCACGGAGACGGACGACCCGACGGCGGGACCGCGACCGGCGGGGCGGACGGCGTCGACCTGGACTACCCGAGCGACGACTGGGCCGGCTTCTTCCGAAATCACTTCGGACCCTCGATGCTCTGGGCGCTGATCGGGATCGGCGGCAGCCACATCGTCCTCGGGCCGACGATGGGGGCGACCTTCGGACTGTTCGCGATCTGGGTCTTCGCGTTCATCTACCTGGTCAAGTACGGTGCCTGGGAGCTCGGTATCCGGTACAACTACGGAATCGGCGGGAATCCGGTCGAGGCCTACGACCAGCTCCCCGGCCCGGCGAACTGGATGCAGTGGTATACACTCGGTGTCTTCGTGATCGGCTACGCTGCGATCACCGCGGGCGTCGGCCTCTCGAGCGCCGCGCTCGTGAGCCCGTTGGTCCCGCTATCAGTCCCTCAGACGTTCGTCGTCCTCGTCGGGATCGCCGGCGTACTCGTGATTTTCGCCCGCTACACGCTCCTCGAGAAGATCCTCCTCGGATTCACGATCGTCCTCGGTATCCTGCTGGTCCTCGGCGCCGTCGTCGGCCCGCCCTCGCTCGATGTCGTGGCGGAGACGGCCATCTCACCCGATCTCGGTGGCGAACGCACGGTCGTCTTCGTCGGCTTGTTCGCCGCGGCCGCGGGATTCGCCCCCACCGGGTTTAGCACGAGCGTGTTGATCGGGAGCTGGAGTACGGCGAAAGGGGAAGGCGCGAATCAGCTCCGCGACGCGGACCTCGATCCCGACGACGAGCGGTACCACGACTACATCCGCCAGTGGATCCGGACCGGTCGACGCGATTTCAACATCGGGTACGCGTTCAGCTTCCTGCTGGTCGCGGCCATGATCGTGCTGTCGTCGAACGTCCTCTACCCGAACCCGCTCGATGACGCCAACTTCGCGTACGAGCTCGGGCAGGTGCTCTCGGATTCGTTCGGCGAGTGGTCGTTCTGGGCCATGCTCGTGGGCGGCTTCGCCGCGCTGTACTCGACGGTCATCACGCTCCTCGATGGGGCCTCGCGGGCCGCCGGCGATATCTCGCCGATGGTACTGGGGGACCGAAGCCCGGACAATGAGACGGTCCGCCGGGCTGTCGTCCTCACGACCGTCGTCGCGAGCAGCGTCGTCGTCCTCGCGCTGGGGAACGTCCCGGTCACGTTCGTCGTCACCGTCGCGGCGATCCTGGCGGTCACCGAGAGTCTCTTCTACCCGGCGAACTGGTACGTCGTGAAGAAGAACCTCCCCGAAGCGTTCCAGCCCTCCAGGACGTGGGTCGCCTACTACGCGCTCAGTCTGCTCGCCGTCGTCGTCTTCGGCCTCATGGGCGCGGCGGCCCAGCTTGATCTCGTTCCGGAACTACTCGACGTCCTTCGATGAGGGGGAGCGAGCGGGACGATCGAGCGGCGACAACCGAGACGACGTCGGCGCGTCCGCCGAAAACGGAGGTGTCCCCAGGTCACGTTCCCTCGACGACGCCCTCAAGCCACTCCGGCCCGAACGGCCGGCCATGCGCGTGACCGTCGACGTCAAGGGCGAGGAGACGCACGAGGTCGACCTCGAGACGGCCGAGGGCACATCGGCCGCCGGGTCGTCACCCCCGACGTACGCGGAACTCCTCGCAGCCATCGACTACAGCCCCCACGAGGTGAGCGTCCTCGTCGACGGCCACCCGGTCCCCGAGGACCAGCCCGTCGAGACCGACGAGGTGACCGTCCTCCGGCTCATCAAGGGCGGGTGATCGGCGTGGCCGAGCCGTCAGTCCCCGCCACGATTCGGCCAGCCACACCCGACGAGTCGCTTTCCGTTCGACGGATTCTCGACGCCGCGATGCTCGAGTTCACCTCCCTCGACCCGCGAATCGCCGCTGACGACGTTCTCGTCGCGACCGACGGCGCCGGAACGGTCCGCGGGGCGATCGTCCTGAAACCGGAGCCGATCGCCACGGGCCGAGAGCCGGATTCGGTGCCAACCAACCCGCGTGAACGCGGCGCCCACGTCGACGCGATCGCGGTCAGGACCAGCCATCGTGGCCGGGGAATCGGCGAGGCACTCGTCGAGGCGGCGATCGAACGTGAGGGTCGCCTGACCGCTCACTTCGACGGCGCCGTTCGACCGTTCTACGAGGCGCTCGGATTCGACATCGTTCGGATGGGTGACGATCGGTACGCAGGCGTCCGCGAGCGGTGACGTCCGGCGTGATCGCGTGCCAAGACGGACGCTTATTGTCCTCTGGCCAACTCGACCGCTTCGACGTACTCGACGAGGTACGATTGTACGTCTGACCGGTTACGGAGTTCTTCGGGTGAAAGCCAGTGGACCGTCTCGACTTCGGCCGATTCGCAAACCTGCGCGACGCCACCGGTATGTTCGCACAGCGTGACGACGTTCAAACACTGAGTCCCGTCGTCGGCCGTGAACGTGGAACTGCAGACGTACGTTACCGCACCCACCTCGATCCCGACTTCCTCGCGAAGTTCCCTGCGGGCCGTTTTCGCGATCGCGTCGTCGGTCCCCGGTGGCGTCTCGAGTTTCCCGCCGGGAAACGCCAGTTCGCCCGCCGCATGTTCTTCGTCAGCACCGCGTTCGATGAGGAGGTACTCGTCCTCGCGGACGACCGCTCCATCGACGTTCACAACGTATCCGTACTCGTCCATGAGTGACGATGCTGTCGGACGATGAAAGTGGTATGGGTAGTTCGTCGCCTCACGATTCCGAATCGGCCGGATACGGTCTGGTTCGAACCTGCTCGTAGGCAACTCGCTCGGGCGGTGCGGTGAACCACTCGACCGCGGCGATCTCGCCGGGACGGGCCCGCGGCGTGCCGTCGACGTACTCGCCGTCGAAGATCACGATCGCCTCGACGATCGGTGGCGAGTCGTCCGGTGGGTGGTGTTCGACCTCGTGGAACTCCCGGATCCCGGTGAGCCGGCAGTCGACGCCCGTCTCCTCGCGGACCTCGCGTTTCGCCGCCTCCGCGTACGTCTCGCCGGCTTCGCGTTTGCCACCGGGATTGGCCCAGCCGACGTCGCCCTCGTTGCGAGCCAGGAGGACCGCTCCGTCGTCTCGCGTGAGCCAGACCCCCGCCCCGCCGAGGGCTCGCCGCTCGAATCGCTCGCGTTCCCGTTCGTAGGTCGCTGCCGTCACGTCCCAGGACACCTCGACGCACCGAAAATCGTCCGTCTCGCCTAACCGGGAGCGCACCCGCCGAACGCGGTCGCGGCTGTCCGTCGTTACTGACATTGGATCCGCCGATTCACACCCGCTCGTGAAGTAGGTACTCCCCGCCACCGACTCACTTCCCCCGACGACCTACTCCTCGCCGACGGCCTCGTCCGCACCCGAAGCCGACGGATCCGAGGTGTACACGAGTTCGAGGGAGAGTTCGGCCGTACAGCTCATCGCCGCCTCGTCGAGGTCCGTGTCCGACTCCCGTTCGTTCAGGTAGCCGTTGCACCGGCCGTGGGTGACGACGTTCGAGATCGTGGCCGCCGACCCGCACTCCGGACAGTCGATGTAGTAGCTCCCGTCCTCGTCCTGGTGCCAGGCGTCGGCTCCCAGTTCCATTCTGGCCGCGTCGCCGTCCGATGACATAGGGAGTCCGACGGGGCCGTAACTCGTAAAATCCGGGCCGGCACAGCGGTTCAACGGGGGTGACTGGCGGGGTCCGACTGGCGGGCGGACAGCGGCCAGTGGGGTTGACTCAGACCAGTCGGGCGACCAGGTCGGTTCCCTCGTCGAGCAAGGCGTCGACACGCTCGTCGTCGCTCGCCTCGGCGTACACCCGTAACACGGGTTCGGTCCCGCTGGGGCGCACGAGCAACCACGAACCGTCCGTGAGCAGGAGTTTGAACCCGTCCGCCGTGTTGACGTCCTCGACGGGCTCGCCGGCTACCGACTGGGGGATTTCGTCGGCGAGCGCCTCGATGACTCGCGCCTTCTCCGCGTCGGGACAGTCGACGCTGCGCTTGTCCTGGACCACCGTCCCGTGCTCTTCGAGGAGGCGGTTCACCCGGTCGTCGATCGGCTCTGCGGCGTGCATGGCCGCGGCGAGCAACGCCACGAACACGCCGTCTTTCTCGCGGACGTGCCCGCGGACGGTGAATCCGCCCGACTCCTCGCCGCCGACCAGCGCGTCGTGGTCGGCCATCGCCTGCGCGACCCACTTGAACCCGACCGGCACCTCGTGGACGGTCTCGTCGTGGGCTGCAGCGACGCGATCGACGAGGTACGTGGTCGAGACGGTCCGAACGGCCGGCCCCGAATCGAACGTCAGGAGCCAGTCGTACAGCGCCGCGAAGAAGAGGTTCTCGTCGATAAGCCCGCGGTCAGGGGTCACGACGGCCAGCCGATCCGCGTCGCCGTCGTTGGCGATGCCGAGGTCGGCGTCACCACGCTGGACGTGCTCGATCAGGTCCTGCAGGTTTGCCGTGGCGGGTTCCGGCGGCGTCCCACCGAAGTCGGGGTCGCGTTCACACCGCAGACGCTCGACGGACGCGCCCGCTTCCGACAGGAGCCGGTCCGTGTATCCGCGCCCGGAGCCGTGCATGGCGTCGTACGCGACGCTGAGGTCGGCGATCGAATCGACGGCCCCGGGGGCGATCGCATCGAGTCGGTCGCGGGCAGCCGCGGCGTGTGACTCGCGAAGATCGACCGCCTCGACGGTCCCGTGCTCGGCCTCGGGCAGCGCCTCGGGTTCGGCGAGTCGGTCGGCGATGGCATCCATCACCGCGGGGAGTGCGGGGGCGCCATCGCCAGGGATGAACTTCACGCCGTTGTACTCGGGCGGGTTGTGCGAGGCCGTGACGACGAGCGCCCCGGCCAGCTCGCGCTCGACGATCGTGTGGGCGACCACCGGCGTCGGACAGTCGCGTGCCGAGAGCACCACGTCGAATCCGTTCGCACACAGGACGCGCGACAGCTCCTCGGCGAAGCCGCGCGAGGTCTCCCGGGCGTCGTAGCCGATCGCCACCGGGGCCGTCTCGCCTTCCTCACGCAGGTACGTCGCGACGGCCTGGCCGACCATCCGGACCCGCGGAGCGGTGAACGTCTCCAGCGTCGCCCGCCAGCCGTCGGTCCCGAACGAGATCTGCTCCATACCCGACGATCCACCGCCCGTAATAAAAAGTCGCCGACGGAAACCACGCTCACTCCGTTCGCGAGGATGCAACGCACGTCCCAGAACAAGCGGGCTTTCGACCCGCAACCCTCACTCCGCCGGCTGGGACTCCCACTCCTGGATCGAGTGCCGTTGCTGACGCAGAGGGATTTGTATCCTCGATACAGCGGCTACCCTAGTGCGGGTGTGTTACGGTGAGTGGACGACGAGACCATCATCGGGCGAGTAATCGGCGAATAGTTTCCGAGGCCAAGACCTGGGCGCCTCTAAGTCCGTCGGGATACGTGTTGTTCCACTTTCATCGCTGCTCAGTTCGTACTCGACGAATCGCGCGACATCCTCGAACTGTTCCGTCGCATATCCCTTTCCCTCTTCGAGGAAAAACCGATCCTCGAGCAGACTCGTTCCATCAGACCCTTTGATGGCAATATTGAACCATAAGTCCTCATCAGAGAGATTACTTACGACAAGGACAGTAGTCTCTTCATCATCGTCTTTGAGAATACGTTCCAAACAGCCCACACAGAAAACGACTACTCCGACAGATATTGTCTCCAAAATAGTTCTACGGCCTATCATAAATACCAATTTTATGATTATATGGATTTATATATGTTTCTAAATCCTGTTGTAAATTACATCACGTCTTTGGCCTTCAGATGGAAGGTATCCCCTTCTGGAGTGTGTTGAAACTTTTCTGACTCATCATACTCATTTGCGGAAAATGTAATTGTTTCTGGATAGGAAACAGAGACATCTGGTTTGACTCCTTCCCAAGCATATGTATAAAAGCCCCTGAAGGATGTTTCGGGCCGGAAATCAACATCCTCTACGAGAAAGACCCCCGCCGTAGCTAGTTGGCTCCAATCCCATTCTCCACCAGTTAAGCCCGATTCCCACGCCGCTTTGCGACCATCCACAAGGACACCAAGACCTGAACCCGTATAACTTCCGCCATCAAACTCTGTGAAATCGTCAGTGACTACAGATTCTGGAACTTCCTTATAGTCCTTAACATCAACCCGATTCTCTTCCCATGTAAGCCCTAATGTATCTACCGGATTTTTAGGCCCGTAATACGTGATTCCCGGCCCAATCGGAGACAAATCCCAATCAAGACTATAGTTGAATTTCATAAAGTATGAATAATGAAATTCGCCTGGGTCAGCACGCGGTTCATAGCTTAATGAAAATTGAACATCAATATCAGCGTCGCACTCTAACGGTTCAACGCAGATATTTGAGTCATTGCCAGCGGTCTGGGTTGTGTTATCGTATCGATTTCCGTTCAAAGAAACCTGGAGGTCCTTTTCCTGATGAGATACGCCTTTTTCATCAAGATACTTTTGCCTCTCTTCCAAACCTTTTTCCTTCGCAATTCTATTCGACTCTAAAATAACGTCAGTAAATCGCTTGCTTGGATCGGTACCTCGGCTCGCAATTGCAGTATTTGCGGCTATTGAACCAAAAAGAGTTGTGCCTGTCGATGCCAATACAGATCTTCGCCCAACGTCTTTCCTAGACATTGCATTTACTTCTATAATAGACAGATATATGAATATTTCTAACTTATAATATAAGATAAACCATTCAAACGCTAAGTTTGCCTAAAGTACAGATAGGCTATTTTTTATAATTCCTTCTCAATTTATAGAATGGTCTAACAAATCAAGGTCGCCGATTACAAGTCCCAATGCGATATCGACGGCATCAATCCAATCACCTACTATATGGGATGCCCCCCAATAAAGTATGTACAATATGAGACAAGGACATTCGTCTCCCACCGTACCGAAGTTACCATATTCAATCAATTTCAGCCATGGCCGTATTTTGTGAAAACTTTATCCAGCTAATCAGAGTATATTACCGAAGCAGCCAGTTTTAGCCTTATATAAATAATTTATGTTGCCATATAAATGGGAATATAAAACATTTTATGCATAATGAACACTAACAGTCATAAAATATCGCCGATGATATAAGATGGCACAATATGACTGTTCGTCTCAGCACGTAACCACTCTTAAGTTCCGAATGCCGCATACGATTTGCTCAATCAACGATCAACTTCAATCGGTGTCGAAACGTTGGTCAGCTGAATGGAGTCTTACCCGTCAATCAACAACGATCCGCTAGGCTGGCATGCCAACCCGACGGGGCTTTAGTAGCGCCCGTGCTATCGTCCTCGAAATGAGGTCCCCACCGACCGTCCTCGCCGTCGTCGGTAGTCTTCGCGAGGACAGCTACACGCGAACCGCCCTCCGATACGTCCTCCAGGCGGCTGCGGACGCCGGCGCCGAGACGCACCTCCTCGATCTTCGCGAGTACGACCTTCCCGTCTACGACCCAGACCGAAACGAACAGGGCGACAGTTCCACCGTCAAACGACTCGTCCGCGACGCCGACGCCGTCGCACTCGGCACGCCCGTCTATCACGGCTCGTACTCGGGCGCACTGAAGAATTTCCACGACTACTGCGGATGGGACGAGTACGAAGACACCACCGTCGGTCTGCTCGCCACCGCCGGCGGCGGGAGTTACGGCTCGACGCTCGAACATATGCGCGCAACCGTTCGGAACGTCCACGGCTGGACCCTGCCGCATCAGGTCGGGATCAGGAACGCGAGCGACGCCTTCGTCGCCGAGCCGGACGCCATCGACGGCCGTGCGTTCCGCGACGCGGCGCTCGAAGAACGCGTCGAGACGCTCGGCGAACGGCTCGTCGAGTACGCGTTCATCGACGAGCAGTGTGTCCAGCCGACCGCCGCCGACGACTGACGACGCACGTCGAATCGACGAGCGGACGAGCGTCTCCCGTAGCTACGAGAAACCGACGAGGCGCTCCTTTCGGCGTCGCGAATACTGTTTGATCTCGTACTCTCTGGACATCGCCGCCGATCGCGAGTCGAATCGCTCGACGTGGACGACCTCGACGGGCGTTCGCGAGCGTGTGTACTTCGCCCCCTCGCCGGCGTTGTGCTCGGCGACGCGTCGGTCGAGATCCGTCGTATATCCGGTATAGAGCGTCCCGTCGGCACAGTGGAGGACGTAGACGACGTGCCGGGACATACGCTGGCGTTCGAGCGGATCGACAAAAGCCTCCCGTCCGGAATCGCCAGCCCACCCGACTCGTCGAGTGGACGGATGCACCGATCCCTCGCTCGGCGGTGCACGGGCCAGAGCGCGCGCGAGCGGTCGACACGCGACACGACGGGCCAGGACTCGGCCGCATTACTCATCCATCATATAGGTTTCGGTGGGAACGCGCTCCAGACACCCGCTCGTGCCATCCTCAGGGGCGCTATAGCGTGTATTAAACAGAACGCTTATAAGGGGTTGCGCAGAACGGGGTAACCGTATGGCAGACCTTATCGTCAAGGCCGCTGTGAAGGAAGCGCTCGATGACAAGAACGTCGCCTCGGACTTCTACGACGCGCTCGACGAGGAAGTCGAAGCCCTCCTCGACGACGCCGCACGACGTGCCGAAGCGAACGACCGAAAGACCGTCCAGCCGCGCGACCTGTAAGGTAACTTCGACTGCGTTTTCCGTTCACCGACTCCCGAGCGACGGGCGGTGAACGTGTATTTCACCCGGTTAGTCTCGGCTCAACCAGGTAGCGTCCACTCGAACAGACAGCGTCAGTTCGGCCAGGGGGCGTTCACTCGAACAGGTAGCGACCGCTCGGCCAGTTAGCGTCTACTCGAATAGGTAGGTCCGCTCGACCAGTTAGCGTCGACTCAACCACTTCCGGAGGCGACGCCAGAGCGACCGAACCGTCCCGCCCGTGCTGGCGGGCTCCCGTCCACCGTCCTCGGTAGCTCGCTCTTCAGTCGTCGGGCCGGCAGTCGAATCGGTCGACGTCGGTCGACGGTGCCGGTCGGCCACCACGGGATGGCGATCACCGACCTGCTCGGCCGTCGGTGCGAGGACCGTATCGACACTGACCACGACGGTTGACGGACTCGACGGGGCCCCAGTAGCCTCGTCCGTCACCCCATCCGTTGTCCCACTGGGGGTCGGGCCGACCGTTCTCGGTTCGACCGAGGTGGAGTGACCCGTCGCGGATTCGGCCGAGGCGGGACGAGTCGGCGTCGATTCGGGCTCCGAAACGAGCGCAGCGATCTCTTCGAGTTCGGCGCGGGTGACGAGCGCGCCTGCATCGTCGGGTGTCGGTGGCTGTTCGGTGATGGCCGGCCCCGTCTTCCGGTCGGAGACGTCGGCTTCGTCCCCCGTGTCGTGTGGGCCCCACTCGAACGCGCTGTCGGTCGCTTCCGCACGGGAATCGTCGGCGCCGCGAGCCGCTTCGGCGGAATCACTGTCGTCCGGCCCGTGCGTTTCGAGGGCCGAGACCGCAGCGTCGACCGTGTTCGACGATTCGACGCTCACCGACGCCTCGTTCCTCGCCTGTGATCGCTCCGGTTCCTCGGACTCGCTCGACGGTTCGATCGACTCAGCTGGTGGCTCGGCGTCGGCGAGTAACGATGCCAGCGCGTCGCCAGCGTCGTCCGGTCTGAGATCGGCGGCTGCCGCGTCCGAATCGGTCGTATCCGGCTCCTCGTCGTCGAGCAGCGAGAGGATGTCGTCGACGCTCTGCTCGGAGACCGTCCGTCGTGGGCCGCCACCGGAGAGCGACGCGACCGTCGCCTCCGCGCGTTGCGTTTCGTCCACTTCGGCGAGCGGGCGAGCAGTGAGGTCATCAGTCGCATCGGTCGATTCACTGGTCGATCCGGACTCACTCGTACTCGTCGAGGTATCGGGTTCAGCGGCCGGCTGTGACGCGGCCTCGGCCCGCGACGCCGTCGAGAGCGGTGGTGCCTCCGCTTCCAGTGTCTCGAACACCTCGTCGATACCGGTCGTCGAAATCGTGCGTGTGGGACCGCCAGAGAGCGCGAACGCGTCGTCGTCCGCAGCCTGCGGGCGCGAAGCCGTCTCGAGGACCTCGTCGACGCTCGACTCGGAGACGTGCCGTCGTGGGCCGCTCTCGCGGAGCGCCTCGACGATCTCCTCCGTGTTCCGATCGGTCGCCTGGAGCAACGCCTCCAGCGAGTCGGTGCGCCGAATCGGCCCATCGTCGCCCTCGGTTCGCGATCCCATGCTCCGGCGGAGACGACAGGATTGATGGTTATAAATTTTCCCCACCATCCATATTAAAGTATTCGGATAACAAGTTCAAGGTGGGATTGAGGCGGGATCAGTCGTCCCTGTAGCGGTTCAACGCTTCGAAGAATGAAGTCAACTCCCGATCGAGCCGCCGGTCGATCGGCGGACGGCGATCGGTTCTGGTGGACAGATTGGACAGGAGGGAAATCGCACGCAGGAGGTGAGCTCGCACGGGTGAGCCAACCTGCTCACGGCGCGCGTTCGGACAGGTACGTCTTCGTTCGACCGAGCACGACGTGCTCCGCCGTCCGGAGATCTGCCACCTGCTGCGAGCCGGTGACGAACATCGCGGTCTCGAGTTCCAGTTGCAGCGTCTCGATCAGGTCGACGACGGCGTCGGTCCCCTCGGCTGCCGGTCCGAGGAACGGTTTCGCGAGCCCGCCGGCGCGGGCACCGAGCGCGATCGCCTTCGCGATGTCGAGGCCGGAGCGGACGCCGCCGCTGGCGATCACGCAGTCGTGGACGTCGGCCGCCTCGATCGTGCTGATGGCCGTCGGCAGGCCCCAGCGGCGGAATCGCTCGCCGACCGCTGCCTGCCGATCCGCCCCCACGGCGCGGGCTCGGTAGGCCTCGATACCGGACCAGGTCGTGCCGCCCCGCCCGGCGACGTCGATGGCGTCGACACCGGCATCGGTGAGTCGCTCGGCCGTCTTCCCCGAGATACCGTTGCCGGTCTCTTTGACGACGACGGGCACGGAGAGCCCCTCGGCGACCCGCTCGATCGCCTCGAGACAGCCACGTGCGTCGACGTCACCCTCCGGCTGGACGGCCTCCTGGAGGAAGTTGAGGTGGATCGCCATCGCGTCGGCGTCGATCATCTCGACGGCGCGTTCGACCTCGGCCACGCCGTACTCGTCGAGCTGGGCGGCGCCGATGTTTCCGTAGAGAACGGCATCCGGGGCGACGTCGCGCACGACGGTGTAGGATTCGAGCAGGTCGGGGTCGTCGAGCTCGAGACCGGCGCGCTGGCTGCCGACGCCCATCGCGATTCCCGTCTCCTGGGCGGCCGCGGCCAGGTTGCGGTTGAGCTTCGTCGTGTTCGGGTGGCCGCCCGTCATGCTCTCGATGACGATCGGCGCCGACAGTTCGTGCCCGAACAGCGTGACAGACTGGTCGATCTCGTCGCGGTGGATCTCCGGCAGCGCCTCGTGAACCAGTTCCACGTCGGCGAAGCCGGTCCCGCTCGTCTCGACGTCTTCTTCTTCGATGATCCGAATGTGGTCGTCCTTTCGATCGGCTGTCTCGGGCATCTAGCCCACCGATCGGTACAACCCGGCAAAAACCGTTCGTTTCGGTGCCAAACCGGTGATCTCACGAACAAAAGGTCGAAACCCGCGGTGGGATCTCCGATCCGTACTGGAGACGATGGTCGGAGACCGGGCTATTTCGTCCGAGTCGTGGTACCACGACCATGGTTCGTCATCCACTCTCTCGATCGGCCCGCGCGGCGCTGATCGCGTTCGGTCTCGTCGAGATCGTCGCCCCGCAGCCGGTGATCGACGCCTGTGAACGGATCGGACTCGAAAACCCCGGCGACGGGCGACTGCGCTCCGAGGCACTCACTCTCGCCCGACTCGAGGGCGCCCTGTTCGTCTGGGAACTTCGTCGCGGCCGGCGACGAACGCCGATGACCAGCGGCGCGCTCACCAGCGCTGGACTCCTCGCCGTGCTCGCACCGCGGCCGCTGATCCGATTCAGTCAGTCCTTCGCCTACGAGAATCCGCACGAGCTGAAACTGAAGTCGTGGGTCGTCCCCGCCACGCGGGCCCTGGGCGTGCTCTACCTCGCCGTCGTCGCGCTGGCTGCCCAGCGCGATACGGAAGCGGACGAACGAGACGCACAGGCAGACACCCTCGTCGAACGAGTCACACAGTAAGACGCCCGAACTCACTGCAACACGTCGACGCCGTCCGCGCTGCCGACGTAGATCTCGTCGGCGAGATCGACGAACAGGCCGTGTTCGACGACGCCCGGGATCGTGGACAGGGCCGTCGCCAGCGTCCCGGGATCTCCAATCTCACCGAAGTCACAGTCGAGGACGAGGTGGCCGTCGTCGGTGACGACCGGGCCGTCCTTTCGCTCGGCCTCGCGCAACGTGGGCTCGCCGCCGAGGCCCCGGAGGCGCTCGGCAACGACCGATTCGGCCCCCTGGAGGACGGCGACGGGGACCGGCCAGTCGAGCCGATCGGCCAGCTTCGAGTCGTCGACGACCACGAGGAAGCGGTCTGCCGCCGCGTCGATCAGCTTCTCGCGCGTGTGGGCCGCCCCGCCGCCCTTGATCAGGTCGCCGTCGGCCACCTGGTCGGCGCCGTCGATCGCGAGGTCGACACCGTCGACGGCCGCCAGCGTGGTCAGTGGGATCCCAGACTCGCGTGCCAACTGGGCCGACTCCGCGGAGGTCGCGACGCCGTGGACGTCCAGGCCGTTCTCGACGGCCCGCCCGATCGCCTCGATGGCGTAGGCCGCCGTGCTCCCGGTCCCGAGGCCGACGACCGTCCCATCCTCGACGGCGTCGGCCGCCGCGTGCCCCGCCCGGCGCTTCGCCTCGGCCGATCCGTCACCCGCTTTCATACGCGCCTAGGGGAAGGGGACCGGCAAAAAACCAGTCGTCTCGCGACGAGATGCCGGATCGATCGGTCGGCGTCGATGGCGGCGATCCGTGCAGCCACCGCCAGCGCCTTGGAACTCCCGGCCCAACTCGTCGCCGTGTCACGATCGCTCGACGCCTCGCTCTTTCTGGTGCTGTCGGTTCTGTGGGGGCTGTCGTTTCCCGCGATCAGCGTGGGTCTCGACTCCCTGCCGCCCCTTTTCTTCGCGGGATTGCGCTACGACGTGGCCGCGATCCTCCTGCTCGCCGTCGCCGCGATTCGCATCGACGGGTGGGTTCCGACGCGCCGGGACGACCTCGCGGCGATCGCCGCCGGTGGCTGTTTTCTGGTCGCCGGTAACGGCCTGTTGTTCGTCGCCCAGCAGACCGTGCCGAGCGGCGTCGCCGCTATCTTGCAGTCACTAACTCCAATCGTGACGGCCCTGCTGGCGATCGTACTGCTCGACGAACACCTGACGAGAGTCGGCGTCGTCGGCGTCGCGATCGGGTTCGTCGGCGTCGGGCTGGTCATCTCCCCCGATCCGGGCGCGGTGCTGGCCGGCGACACGGCGGCGCGACTGCTCGTCGTCGGACAGGTGTGCAGCATCGCCCTCGGCGGCGTCCTCGTGCAGCGCTTTTCCCCCGCGATCGACCGCGTCGCCCTGACCGGGTGGTCGATGGCCGTCGGCGCACTCGTCCTCCACGCAGCGAGCGGGGTCGCAGGAGAGCACCTCGTCGGCGGGCCGACCCCGACCGCCGTCGGCGCCGTCCTCTACCTCGGCGTCTTCTCGACCGCGGTCGCCTTCCTGATCTACTTCGCGATCCTCGAGAAGTACGGCGCGTTCGAGGTAGCACTGGTCTCGTACCTCGTCCCGGTCGTCGCGACGGTCGCCGGCGTCTTCGTCCTGGGCGAGACGATCGGCCCCGGCGCAATCGCCGGGTTCTCGCTCGTCGCGCTCGGGTTCGCCCTCCTGAAACGAAACGCGCTGGTCGACGTCGTCGACGTGGTAGCGGGAATCAGACCGTAACCTCGCCGGTGCGCGATCTCCGTTCGGCGGTCACTCCGCGAGCCACTCGCTTGCCTGCGGTTCGTGCGGGTCCGTCGGGACCTCGACGAGGACGGGTTCGGCCGCCGAAATAACGATCAAAAGGAATTCGAGCCGTATGTTAGCAACCATATTAATCCCCCCGCCAGCCCATGACTAAATATCTAATAGTTCGCTATTATCTCGTTTCTCCATATCGTTCCAGCCAGTTTTCATACTCCGTAATTTCGTCGGGGCCAACCGTTTCCGAGAACCAACCTATTGCGTCGCGGCCAGGGTGAACCATGCCCATTAACCCGAAGTCCGATCCGGGTTCGATACCACGTGACGTCGACCGAAAGGTACGGTCGATGTCGGTTAACCTAGCTACGACTTCATACGTACCCCGTTCAGGCCAGTCGCCAGTAAGGTAACACTGATACGGGGCGTCCGACGGATCCGGCTGGTCAGTCGACTTATCGATCGACGAGAGTGTGATCGACGTATCTATCCGAGTTTCACCGTCGGCGTTGACCTTCAGATCGACTGTCTTTCGCTCAGAACTCTGGTTTTCCAGTGCCACGTAGACGAGTCGAGGTTCCTCCCGGGAAAGACGAGACAAACACCCTGCGCTAGTCATGGAAAGCATGCTGCCAAAGTACGCGATGAATCGTCTTCTGCTCGTCATCACGCTAGCCACCAGACTGGGTTGTAACTGTTACCTCAATTGGAAGGTCAGTAGTCCAGTAAACTGGCCTTTCCTCCTCGATCGCCCGTTGGGTGACCATCGGAGGTAAAACTGTTCCAGATAGCGCTTTAGCTCTCATAGGATTTATTTTACTTATCCCCCTCCTTTTAAGCTCCTCATCCTCCATTGAGGAGACGCTCGTTTCTGTTGATTCCCATGGGGATGAATGAGTAGAATAGTTAACTCGGTACTCGACTTTTGCGTCCCACATTGAATATGATGCGTCTACCTCGCTGACAACGTCCATTGTACCAACGGCAGGATATTCCCCCGGTTCTTGATCCACAATGATCCAGGAATAGTGAGTCATATCTGAACGGCCTGTGTAAAAGGAGTCGTTCCATTCCAGTTTACGATCATCACCAGTGTCAAAGTCAGTTTCATCATAGGCATCATAAATATCTGACGCGCTAAAGAAATAGTCAAAAGGACCAGCAATCTGACTCAGACCGTATTCGACGGTTGCCGCTGCAACATTCTCCATCCCATCGCGTAGGGGAGTTTCATTAGTTGCCGCACCTAATGTATCCGACCCGTTCGGTGCAACATTAAATTCAGCCCATCCATTAATGATTGACGCAGATAGTGAATGTTCCTCAAATGCGTATCCCCTCGTCCCATCCGTTTTTTGATTTCTGAATAGGCAGCAGGTGTCGAAGTTTTGTACGTATTTATCACCACCCGGGCGAGGGACAATTTCTGCTCCCCACCAGTTTAAGACAGATGAAACGACAGTTGCTGCTGCATCCTCATCATCCATAGGGAAATTCTCTTCGTAAACATCCCAGGTCTCTTCCGGACCTCCGCTTTCGATTACGTTTTGCGCTTCTGCGTGGTTAGCCAGCGTGAAGCCACCAATCACAGATCCAGCAGATAATGCATTTTTTATGTAATCCCTCCTTCCATATCGGGTGTTGAACGATTTCATGCGTCATATCATAATGTATATTTTACTATAAAATTTTCTATTGTTTCTAAATTTATATTCTGGGTGAACACCCTTCCACGACCATGCTTGATAAAGAAAAATCGAGCGATATAGCAAATTAGTTGGATCGATTTACCCCTCGACACCTTATTTGTTAGTGAAGGAAGAATTTTCGAGTTACTCCGCGAGCCACTCGCTCGCCTGCGGTTCGTGCGGGTCCGTGGGCACCTCGACGAGGACCGGTTCGTCCGCCGAAACGGCCTCCGTGACCGCCTCGGCCACCGCATTGCGGCCCTCAGCCCGCCTCGCAGTCATCCCCATGCTCTCGGCCATCGCGACGAAGTCGATCGGCGCGTCGGGCCAGCCGTAGGCGCTCTCGGCGAGTGCGTAGGAGCGTTCGGCCTCCTCGCTGATGATCGCGTAGTCCTCGTTGCGGAAGACGACGATCGTGAGCGGGAGGTCCTCGGCGACGGCGGTGTGGATCTCGTGGATGCACATCATGAACCCGCCGTCGCCGGTGAGGACGACGACGTCGTCGTCCGGGTTCGCGACCTGCGCGCCGATCCCCGACGGGAGGCCGGTTCCCATCGTCGCCCAGGAGCCGGGGTTGACGTAGGATCGCGGGCCGTAGGCGGGGAAGGCGTTGAGCCCCCAGACGCGGAAGCCGCCGGCGTCGGCCGCGACGACGGTGTCGCGGGGGAGGGCGTCGCGGACGGTTTCGAGTGCAGCGACGGAGGTGAGTGGGATGTCGGTCACCTGCAACTCGGCGATACGTTCGGCGAAGTCGTCGCGGACGGCCGCCGCGCGGTCGGAACCTGGCGTCTCGTCGGCGCCGGTCGGGCCGGCGACGTCGCGCTCGGCGAGCGCCTCCCCGATGGCCGGGAGCGCATCGGCAGCGTCCGCCAGGAGGCTGACGGCTGGTTCGTAGCCCGTTCCCAGATCGTCCGGGTCGAGCGTGACGTGGACCAGCTCGTCGGGCACGTCGACAGACCAGGCGCGGGTCGCGACCGCGTCGAAGTTCGTTCCGACGGCGAGTGCAGCGTCCGCCTCGGCGAGTAAGGAGAGGAGGGCCGGCGGGGCACTCCCCGAGAGCGTGCCGGCCGAGAGCGGGTGATCGGCCGGGATCGTTCCCTTGCCCTTGTAGGTGGTCACGACGGGCGCGTCGAGTCGCGTCGCGACGGCCTCCAGGTCGACGCTCGCGTCCGCCGATCGGACGCCACCGCCGGCGATGACGACCGGTTCGTCGGCGTCGGCGAGGAGGTCCGCGGCGGCCGCGACGTCCCCCTCCGCGGCGCCGGACGGCCCGTCCCGCGAAAATTCGGGCGGCTCGGCCACGGCCACGTCCTTTCCGAGGAAGTTCTTCGGAATGCCCACCCGGACGGGACCCGTCGGGGCCGTCTCGGCGATGGCGATGGCCTCCTCGAGCGCCGCAACCGCGCCTTCCGGGCGTTCGACGAGGACGTTCTCCTTGACGACGTTGTCGTAGGTGTCCGGCGGCGTCTCGTGGATACCCTCGCCGCCGCGGATCTCGGGTTCCGTCTCGACGGCGATGTGGACCAGCGGCGTACAGTCGTTGTACGCGTTCTTCAGCCCGTTCATCGCGTTCATGTCACCCGGCCCTGGAACGACGACCGTCGCCGCAGTCTTCCCGCTGGTCTCGGCGTAGCCCCACGCCTGGTGCGAGACGGCGGTCTCGTGGCGAGCCATGACGAACCGGACGTCGTCACGCCCGCCGATCGCTTCGTTCAACGGCAACGTCTGCTTCCCCGGGATCCCGAAGACGGCCTCGATCCCGCTCTCGGCGAGCCGGTCGACGACCGCAGTACTCACGCGCATGGTCGGTCGTTCGCGGGGCGAGTATTTCAACGGCCGTGTTCGTCCCGAAGGTTGCTGTCGCCGAGCCGAAATGGGTACACTCTAACCGTCCTGCGTGCAACTCGCCGGACAGACACATGGCATCGCAATTCGACGCCGCCGGTGAATCGATCCCGACCGCGACGCTCGCCGTCAGAGGCGTCGTCGCCCTCGTCCTCGCGCTGGTCGGCAACGGCCTCCTGCTCGGCGCCGTCCTCGCGGCCGACCTCGTCGCGTCGATTCAACAGTTGTCCATCGGCCCGGTCGCGCTCTTTACGGTCCTCGGCGTGGCCGGCGCCACGCTCGTCTTCGGGCTGCTCACGCGCCGATCCGACCAGCCAGATCGGACGTTCATCGTCGCCGCCGCGGTCGTCCTCCTCCTGTCGTTCGGCCCGGATTACTGGGTGCTCCAGAACGAACCCGGCGCGACCGTCGGCGCGGTGGCAGTGTTGATGGTCATGCACGTCGTCGCCGCGGCGGCCAGCGTCGTCGCCCTCACCGACCGCTACTCGCCGATCGCGCGATAGTCACACGCGACCTACCCGGCGCTCGTCACCACAGTCGCTCGCTCCGTTCGAATCGTCTCACTCGTTACTCGAAGGCCTCGTACTCGATCGCGCGAACACCCCGATAGACCAGATAGCACAGGTACGCGAGGAGCGCAAGGAGTCCGGGCGGGCCGAAGAGAGAGGGCGTGCCGGAGAGCGTGTAGACGGTCGTCACGACGACGAGCGCCCCGATGACGAGGAAGTGGACGAGTGGGACACTTGCTGTCGGCCGTCGCTGTGTCATACGAAGATGTCCGAAGGTAAAGAAATACCAATTTCGGTGCAAGCTGTGCAATTCGGCCGGAGGCAGCGTGCCCGTGGCCACCCATCTACGGAATTACTCACCGACCGTCACGGCGTTGCCCCTGCCGACGCGTCGACAGGCCCGGCCGCTCTCGCAAGCGGTCGGGGAGATGCCAGGCGATGTCGGTGAGCGTGACGATGCCGAGGGGTTTCGTGCCGCCGCGGATCGGGAGTCGTTTGACTCCCTCGACCTCCATCGTGCGGATGGCGGCCTTCACGCTGGTCGTCGACGTTGTCGTCACCAACTCGCTGCTCATCACCTCGGCGACGGCGAGTTCCGAGAGCGTCGCTTCCGCCTCGAATACCGCGGCCAGGATATCCGACTCCGTGACGATTCCCACGAGGCCGTCGTCCACGACGAGGACGCTGCCGACGCGGTGGGCGAGCATCGTCTCGACCGCCTCGTCGAGCGTGGCGTCGACGCCGACCGTCACCACCGGCGACGACATTATCTCACGGACTTCCATGACAGAGAGACGGTCCGCGCGACGATAATTCTTCGGCCGGTTGCGATCCGTGACCGGGCGAGTTGGCCGAGAGACGTCGGCTCCGCACCGACGACGACCACCCGACCTTATCCCCGTGGCGTCGCATCTGCGGCGTATGGCACTCACCAGATTCGCCGGTTCGTTGCTCCAGCTCGTGGTCACCGTCGCCGTCCTCGTCGCACTGGGGATCGCGGCCTTCTTCGTCTCCGTATTCGTCGTCTCGCGCGGCGCGTGGCTGGCCGGCTACGAGCCAAGTGGGGATTTCGTCGTCCTCGCGGCGTCGCTGCTCGTCGTCGCGGCGCTGCTCGGCGGGATTCCCTTCGGCCGACAAACGGAACCAGCCGAGCCACAGGAGCAGTACGATACGACCGGCTTTCAGTGACGGACACGTCCGGGTTCCAGGATAGTCCGATTCGAATCCGTCTCGAGAGGTCGAACTGCCTCACTCCGTTTCGAGTTGTGCACGGACGCGGTCCAGGCCCAGTTCGAGCATGTCCGGACTCACGGGCTGGTACTCGTCGGCGTTGGGGAGATAGCCCCGAACCGAATCCCACGATTCGCGCGCGTAGCGTTCGTCGAGAAAGACTCGAGCGCCGACATCCTCGGGGCTCCGGATGACGCGTCCGAGCGCCTGTCTCGCCTTTCGAACCGCCGGAACCGTCAGCGCGTACTCGAAGCCGGCGCCGAATTCGTCGTCGTAGGCCCGCCGAACCGCTTGCGTGCGCGGACTCGACGTGTTGACGATCGGGACGCCGCAGACGACCGCCGCGTTCAGTCGGTCGCCGCCGTAGTCCACGCCCTCGGTGAGCGTCCCGCGGAGACTGGTGACCAGCACCTTCCCGTCACCCGCGAAGAACTCGTCTTTCAGCGACTCGGTGGCCACGTGGTCGCTGGCGACGTCGAGGAGGACGGGTTTGCCGTCGAGGTTCGCTTCGAGTCTGCCCGCCGCCCACTCGGCTTCGGCGTAGCTCGGCATCCCGACGAGGACGTTGCCGGGCAGGGCGGCGATTTCGGCCAGGGCGTCGGCGTACACGCGGCGGGTCGGCGTCGTGTCGTCCGCGACGCCGTGGGCCTCGTCGCCAGCCCCGCCCGGGGACCCGCGGTTGTCGTAGGTGAACTTGGGTGCGGCGACGGCGAAGCTCTCGCGGTTTTCCTCGGGGAAGTGGAGGCCGTAGCGGCGTTCCACGATCGGGCGATCCGCCTCGTCTTCGAGATAGCGCAGTCCCGTCACCTCCGCGAAGGCGTCCATCGGGGCGAGCGTCGCGCTCATCAGGACGCCGCCGCCGAACGCGGCCAGCCGTTCGCCGATGGCACCGCTCGGGACGCAGTTGTGCAGGGAGAGTCGAGCCGTGTACGCGCGTCGCCACGAGTCGTCGGGTTCGGTCTCGTCCCACGTCCGTTCGAGTTCGATCTCGCGGAAGTAGTCGGTGTGGCCCCGTCGATTCCACTCACCCAGGAGCCGCCCGACAGCGGGTGCTGCCCTCGTCCGCTCTTCGTCTTCGGCTTCGTTCAGGATGCGAGCGACGACGGCCCCGACGGACTCCGACCGGACCCAGTGGATATCGGTGTAGCCCGCCCGTTCGGCCCACTCCGAGAGGGCGTCGACGGCCGGCTCTGACGGGTCCCGAAGAGGGATTTCGTCGTCCGAGAGCGTCGTCAGATCGGAGCGCCAGCCCGGCGATTCGGTGTCGAGGTGGGCCTCGACCCGACGATCGAGTTCCGTGCGCAGGTCCTGCAGGAACTCGAGGGTGGCCTCCAGTTCCTCGAACGAGACGTCTGAGCCGGCCAGTTCCGCGCGGACGAGCTCCGCATCCGCCGTCTTCGACCCGCCTTCCGTCTCCCGGCCCTCGCGCTCGTAGCGGACGGGCCGGATCACCCGCGAGAGTTCCGTGACGGCGTCGCGGATCGTCGCGTCGGCCACGCCGTCGCTCACGAGGTCGCGAACACGCGGTTCGAGCATGTGCGCCTCGTCGCAGACGACGAAGGTCTCCTCACTGGCGAGTGCGCCCGTAAAGGCCGAGAGCGTCGTCGGATCGAATGCGTGGTAGTAGTTGCCGATCACGACCTCGACCTCGCCGAGTGCCGCGCCCATCACCGAGTGCGGGCAGGTGCCGTGTCGGACCGACTTCGCCACGAGGTCATCCGGGGTCACCATCCCGGCACTCGTCAGATCGAACGGCACTGCCTCGGCCGGCGAGCCCTCGCCCTCAGCGGGTAGGTCGTCCAGGTACTGCGCGTAGAACGGGCAGTACTCGACGCCGCTGCGCCCGTCGTCGTACTCGGGCATGTCGGGAGCGAACGGGGCGGTCTCGCCGGCCGTCTCGAGGAGGCGAACGCCGCGATCGCGTCGGCCACTGTCGGCGAGGCCGACCTGCTGGCTCCGCGCCTGGGCGGTGAGGTCGCCGGTCGTGGTCGAGCCGCCCTCGCCCGTCAGATCGCGGGTGCGGTCGCGGAGGGTCTCACACCGGTCGTAGACGACGCTGTCGTCGAAGCCGGCGGCGTGTTCGCGATTGTACGGACAGACGTCCGCCTTCCCGACCAGTGTGAGCCCTGAGACCGGCTCGTGTTCGTCGGGCAAGTTCTCGTTGATCGTCCGCAGATCGGTCTCGAACTGGCGTAACTGCTGCTTGACGCTCGTCAGGACGAGGACGCGCTCGTACGTCGAGTCGGGATCGCGCACCAGCGAGAGCCCGGCCGACAGCGAGAGCATCGTCTTGCCCGTCCCGCAGGCGCCCTCGATCACGGTGTAGCCACCGTCACGAGCCGTCTCGATTGCGGTCTCGATGCCGTCGACCTGCTCGTCGTAGGGCTCGTCGTGACCGAACAGCGCCCGCCACGCTTCCATCTCTCCCGTACTCATCGATGGGTAGCCATAGGGTTGACGGAGTGGACATGCTGCGTCCTCGTGTATAAATGGCCGGATCACCCCCGATCGAAGCGGGACTCTCACTCAGGGCGCCAGCCGGCCCGGATCTCGCGGGAAGAGGATCGCCTCCGATACGTGGTCCAGGTCGGCGATCTGCTGAACGAGCCGGTCGATACCGAGTCCGAAGCCGCCGTGGGGCGGCGTCCCGTAGCTGAGTCCCTCCAGGTAGAACTCGAAGTCCGCGAGTTCGAGGCCGCGCTCGACCATCCGCTCGCGGAGTCGGTCGACGTCGTGTTCGCGCTGGCCGCCCGAGGAGAGTTCGAGCCCTCGGTAGAGCAGGTCGAACTTTCGTGAGGCGATCTCATCATCCGGGACGTCCTGGCGATAGTAGAACTTCTCCTCGGGATACCCAACCACGAACACGGCCGGCTGACCGCGTTCGGCGAAGTACTCGCCGAGCAGGCGTTCGCCGCGGGTGTCGAGGTCCGTCGGGTCCTCGGGTTCGTGATCGTACTCCGTCGCGAGGAGTTCCCTTGCTTCCTCGAAGGTGATCCGGGGGAACGGGTCCGTGGGGACGGTGAGGTCGACGTCCAGTCGTGTCAGTTCGCGGTCAGCCCGCGTCCTGAGCTCATCGAGTGCGTGTCGCAGGGACGCCTCCTGAACGTCCATCACGTCGTGATGGTCCTCGATGTAGCCGAGTTCCACATCGAGCATCGAGATTTCCGAGACGTGGCGGGACGTGGCAAACGCCTCCGCGCGGAACGCGGTGCCGAACTCGAAGAGTCGGTCGAACCCCGCAGCGACGAGGACCTGCTTGTAGAGCTGTGGGCTCTGCGAGAGCACGGCCTCCCGGTCGTAGTACACCACGGGGAACAGTTCCGCTCCACCCTCGGCACCCGCAGCCGTAATCGTCGGCGTCTCCACCTCCTCGTACGCCGCGTCGCGGAACCACGACCGGAGCGAAACGATCACTTTCGACCGCAGCGAAAAGATCGCCCGGGTTTCCGGACTGCGCACGTCGATGGCACGATGGTCCAGTCGTGTCGAGCGATCCGCGTCGACGGCTTTCGCGATTTCGAGCGGGAGGTCGGTCGCGGCCGCGTCGAGAACCACGAGTTCGTCTGGGAAGAGTTCCACCCCGCCCGGCGCCTGCTCGGCCACGACGAGGTCGCCGGTGACGCGAACGACGTCCTCCCGTCCCAGATCGTCGACCCGATCTGTGAGAGCCGGGTGCTCGTCGTCTTTCACGACCACCTGACAGCGACCGGTTCGGTCCCTGATCAGGACGAACTGGATGCCGCCGAGGTCGCGGATCTCGTGGACGTGGCCCGCGATGGTCGTCGTCGATTCGGTCGGTTCGCAGTCGTCGATGTACGTTCTGTCTTGCATCGGTGTTCGTGCGGTTGGGCGGGCGGATTCGCGACTCCACCCGGTCGGCACGTGACCGTCGCACGAATCGGTCACGCGGTCCGGTTGGGTTCGGGACACCTGTCGTGGGAGCTGCCGATACCCGACGCCGTCGGGACTGGACGACGGTCGGATCGATCGGCGAACTCACGAAAATGGGAAGGTGCACCTGCTCACGCAGGCGCATTCGTCGCGGCCGTGACGTCGTCGCAGCGCCGTCGCTCCCTCCGAGCGGCGGCAGTACCGAACGAGACGATCGTCACCATCTGAACGAGTCTTCCTACCGGGGTGACATAACGATTGTGGTTACTTGCTCGACCTCTAGTGAGAGGCAGTCGCCACACCTCGAGACGACCGCCAGCAGAGACCGCAACACACACCCGACCAGAGAGACTTCGGCACCTATGGACGAAGCCGTCGACACCTGGCGACGCGAACTCGCCGCAAAGCGCGCGGAGAAGGACGATTTCTTCGCCGACCATCCCCAATCGCCGATCCCGCCGGACGAACGCGACGGGTTCGACGGGCTCGCGTACTTCGAGCCGGACCCCGCCTACCGTGTCACGGCCGACGTGACCGTCCACGACGACCCCGACGTGGCCTACATGGACACGCAGACGGGTGGCGAGATGCGCTACCTCACGGTCGCGACGCTGTCGACGGCGCTCCCCTCCGCAGATCCCGATCGGGACGACGTTCCCGTCGAGATCGATGGGTATCGCCAGGAAGGCGCGACCGACGAGACGTTGTTCGTCCCGTTCCGCGACAAGACGACCGGACAGCAGACCTACGACGGCGGGCGGTACATCGAGCTGGCCGCCGACCGGTCGCTCGAGACGGGCGACGAGATCGTCGTCGACTTCAACCTTGCGTACACGCCCTTCTGTGCCTTCTCGGAGGCGTTCGAGTGCCCGAAACCGCCCGAGACCAACTGGCTCGACGTCGCGATCCCGGCCGGCGAGCGGACGCCCTGAACTGACGTGAGTTCGTCCCGCCGATACTGGGGCGGTAGCCTTCGATGCAGTGGTCTCCTTCACACCTACCTGCGACAGTGGTCGCACGCGGCTGGGAACTGTCGACCCTTCTTGTATTGTCTGAAAAGATGTCTATACCCACATTTCCAGTGGACGTCAGCCGTGCGTCAGACGCCGAGTGAGCGTGCCTGCGTCGAGTTCACACACCCCTCGTGTCCCCGTGTCGTAGTTCCAGTCGAAGAGAGGGGGTTCGGTACGCCGATATTCGGTCGAATTCGCCCAGCTGACGGCGCGTAACGACGATCCGTTCGACTGGAGTGTCAGACGGACGACCGACGGGGAGGAAGGAGTCGTGGGCGTCGATTTCGGGGAAATGAGTCAGTCTGTCCCGATATTCCACGTGAAATAAGGGGGTTCGCGGGTAAATCGCCATCAGTCGCCGAGGTCGCTCGCCCGAGTCGACGTTCCGGACCGATACCCTCACTCGGCGACGCCGACCGTCAGCAGCGTCCCGAACTCGCGATAGCGTTCGACCATGTCCTCGCGGCGCTCCCAGTCGTCGGTGGGGAAGGCCGACTCGTCGGGAATATCGACCTCGCGGTCGGGGATCGTGTCCTGCTCGGCGACGTGAAGCCCCGCGTCGCGGAACGCCTCGCGGTACTCCCCGGCGTCCCAGCGGGTCATCTCCACGGAGATACGATCCTGCCACTCGTGTGAGTGGACGTTCTCCTCGTAGAAGTTGACGCCGCAGTAGAAGGTGCCGCCCGGACGGAGCACGCGGGCGATCTCTCGGAGGGTTTCGTGGGGATCGGCGGCGTAGTAGAACGCTTCCATCGACCAGACGTGATCGATCGCGTCCGTGGCGAACGGCAGCGAACCGAAGTCGCCGACGACGTAGCCGACCTGCGGATCGTCGGTGTAACTCGCGGCGTTTTCGGCCATCTTCGGCGCCCCGTCGAGGCCGTAGACGGTTCCGGCGTCGTAGGTGTCGCGAATCGCCCGTCCGGCGTAGCCGCTTCCACAGCCGAGATCGAGGACGACGTCGCCGGGTTCGACCGGCATCCGCCCGAGCGCGTGTTTGGCGGTCGCCCAGTGGCGGTCTTCCATCCCTCTGTCGCGACCGTCGGCCGCCCACGCGTCGAACTCCGCACGTACGCTCATGACGGGACAGTCGGCGTGACCGTTGAAAATGCGTTCGACATGGATCGGAAGGAGTGATCGACGTGAATCGAAAGGAGTGGTCGACGTGGATCGGAGGGACTGGGCACCGTTGGTCGGTCGGTGTTTCGACGTAGATCGAGCAGAGTGGTCGGGTTCGAGCAATGTGTTCGAGGGGGAATCGAGCGTCGGAGAGACCCCCGTAGTGCGGTTCGGAACCACCTGTGGTGCGGTTCGGAACCACCCAGCCACGACAGGCCACACGTCACCCCGGATCCACACCGTTTATGGTCCGGCCCGTTCCTCTTTCGCGCACTATGGAGTACGCGCTCGACATCGACGGCGCACCCGAAACCGTTCCGGGGGGAACGGGGATTCTCTTGTTGCACCCGAGTACCGGTGAAACGGATCGTATCGACACCGACTTTCTGAAGTCAGACACCGATCGCTTCCTCGTCGTCTCGACCCGAACGACCGCCCGCGAGGTGAGCCAGAAGCTAGAACACTACGACGTCGACGAACGCTGTGCGGACATTCTCGACACCCTGAGCATCGAACGCGGCTACTCTCGACGCTCGAAAGACCACGTCTCCTACGTCTCGGCACCCGACCACGTCGACGGGATCGTCTCCGGCGTCGCCGACTTCTTCGAACGGACCGACGGGAAACGCCGGCTCAGCTTCGACTCGCTCACCGAGCTCGCCTACTACGCCGACGAGGACGAGGCGCTCACCGCGGCCGAGCGAATCCTCGCACTCCTCGAAGACAACGACGGCGTCGGCCTCTTTCACCTCTCCGCCGAGGTTCACGACCAGGACGTCTTAGACGAGTTCGCGACGCTCTTCGACGTCGTGATCGAACTCGACGAAGACGGGACCACTAGCGTGGAGTACTGAGCAGCGGACTCGGGCGGACGACCCTCAGCGGACGCCGAGAGTGAATCCCTCCACACCGAGGGTGTGTCGTCTCACGTCGGGAGTGAGGCGCATCACGTCGAAAGTACGTCCTATCAGTCCGAGAGCGCCGCGAACGTCCGGTCGGCCCACTCGATCGCGAACGCACTGGCGTGGTCCCGGTAGGCGTCGGTGTCCAGTGCGTCGAAGGGCTTCGGCAGGTCGAGCCCGTGTTTGATGGCGCTACAGGCCAGCTCCGTGGCGTCGGCGAACGAGGTTTCGCCCCGTGCGACAGCGCCGGGGAGCGATTCCACCCGTCCTTCGAGTCGAGCGCCAGCGTCGCGCCACTGTCCGGCCAGGTCGGATCGATCCGATTCCCATGAAGCAAACTCTTCACGCGTGTGGAGGCCGATCCAGCCGTCGTACAGCGCGGCCGCGATCTGATAGGTGCCGGCCGGACCGAGATCGACGGCCGCGTCGAGGTCGCGATAGCCGGACTCGAAGAAGCCGAGGAAGTGTTCGGGAACGTCCAGTGAACACTCGACGATCGCTTCCGCCAGCAGAAAGTCGACGAAGCCCTCGGGCGACCCCTCGAGACGGGGTTTGACCAGGACGATCGGCGGGGTCGTCTGTCGCGTCCAGACGACGCTGCCGTCGCCGGGCATGCCGATGGTAAACGTCGTACTCGCGTACCGTTCCAGGACGTCCGGCCCCGTCGGCGGGATCCACTCGGCCGGGTAGTGACTCGGATCGAGTGCGTCGACGATGAGACCGAGTTCCTCTGCCTGTGCCGGCGGCAGGGTCTCGAAATCACCCGCCGCATCGTAGACGAGCAGTTCCGGTGCGTACGCCTCTCGGGCCGACTCGACCGGCGGTGAGAGCGTTCGCTCGCTGAACATCACAGCAGTCCGAGCTGGACGACGAGTGCGACCGAGACGACCGCAGCGACGGCGACGGTCGAGAGAACGATCTTGGTTGCCTGACTCATGACTGAACGGAGTCGATCCGGTCGCATAAATCCATCCGTTCGCCGGCTCACCCGCCAGTCATCGGTTCGATCTGGCCAGCTGTTCACCGGGTCGGGCTGGCGACGAACCCTGCAGGCGTCGGTACCGCCCCAGTCTCCGAACGGACCCCTCCGTTTCGACTGGAGAGTTCGATCACCCGCCAACAGGCCGGGTACGGTGGATCTTTTGCTCGATCGTCGGGCTGTTTCCAGATGAAATGGAGGGGTGGGTTCCGACATCAGTCGGCTCCGGTACCTGGAACTGACGGTCGATCGATGATAGAGACACGTGACGATCGCAGGAACTGATCGACGAGCCGTACTGTCTGAGTAACGGTGCCGACGGGTACAGAACACGAACGGATCGGAGAACGGGGGTCAAGAGTCGTGCCAGCTCTCGGGGACGTTGATGACGTACCGGCCGTCTTCCTGGAGGGAGACGATGTGTTCTTCCCGATCGTACAGCTCCATCAGGTTGAGTTCGTACTGCCCGGGATTGACGATCTTGATGCTCTCGAACTGCTGATTGAGTTCCTCTCTGAGCTGGTCGATCGAGGGTTGGTCGGTTTCCGGTTCGCTGACGACGCGACCGTTGTCTGGGCGGTCCGGTGTGTCAGTTGCTCGGGAATGGTCGGACGCGTCGGTCGTCGCCCCCTCGGTTCGACTGGAGACGGTTTCAGTGTCGGTGGTGGTGCGGGGGAGTTCGTCGGGCGAGACGACGTCGCTTCGGGCGGTTGCCTGTGCGTCGTCTTCCTCGCCGTTCACCCACTCGAAGTCGTCCGCCATCGCGTCCGTGCCCGCTTCCGCAGGCGACTCGTCTGCAAACGAGCCGTCGAGCCGACCATCCTTCTCGGCCGGTCGGCGCGCCGTCTCCGGCCACTCGCGATCAGGGGCCTGTCCCGAGGTGGCGGTGTTCGGCGCCGGATCCTGGTCAGCAGACGACGTCTCGTCGCCCGGTTGATCCGATTCCGTCGCTGCGGTCGCCTCGCCACTGGAGGCATCGTCCGACGCGTCGCTCGTGGCGGGCGCGAACTGGAACTTGTTGCCACCGCAGTCCGGACAGCCCGAGAGCATCTCCTTCGAGCCGTCGGGAAAGCGTCGGTCGCAGTTCGTACACTGGTGTGGCATCAGTTGCGAGAGACGAGCGCGCTAATGAGCGTTTCGTCCTTGTGGAGTGTCTCGATCTGGTTCGCCGGGCCGATCGCGGTCAGTTTGGCGTTCGAGGAGTCGCCGCCGACGAGGCGACCCAGGAACGACGAATCGCGGGTATCGGACCGGGGATAGGTCTCGATCTCGATGCCGTTGAACTCGTCCGGGCTGATCTCGGCCATCGTCACCTCGATGAGTTTACTCTCCTCGTCGGGCGAGAGTCCCTCTTCCAGGATGACGATGTTGCCGTCGTGGACGCCATCCAGGATCAGGCGGATCTTCTCCATGCTGGTCAGCCCATCCATGCGTGCACCGCTCACGAGGTCGATCTGGACGCCGTCGCCGTCGTCCGGTTGTTTGGCCTGTGGCATGGTTCACCCGAAGTACTCCGCGATGTTGTCGTAGACCTCGTCCATGTTGTCGCCTTCCTTCGCCGAGAGGGGGACGGTCTGGTGCTGCGGGAAGGCGTCCTCGATCCGCTTGATGCTCGAGTCGTCGAGGTCGATCTTGTTCGCGAAGATCAGGACGGGCAGGTCGCGCGATTCGATGATCCCGATGAGCATCGTGTTGACCTGCGTGATCGGATCCTCCGCGCTATCCAGAACGTAGATGACGCCGTCGACGTCCTCGCGAAGCCAGTGCATGGCCTCGGCGACCCCTTCGGTCGCCTCGCGAGAGCGTCGAACGGCGTCGTCCTTCTCCATCTCGTCGGTGAACTCCTCGTAATCGACCTTCGTCGTGACACCGGGCGTGTCGACGATATCGATCGTCACCGTCTTGCCGTTGCGTTCGATCTCGACGTTCTCCTTGCGTCGCGCGCGACGCGTTTCGTGTGGAATGTGGCTCTCGGTTCCGATGGCATCGCCAGTCCAGTCGCGCGCGATCCGATTCGCGAGCGTCGTCTTTCCGGCGTTCGGTGGACCGTAGATACCGATGCGCTTGGGCTCTTCGTCGGAGAAGAGCCGGTCGGTGGCCCGAGAGATACTATCTTTCAATCCTTTGAGCAGACCCATCTATGGCAACCTCCTGCACCCGCGGGTGCGTCTGGCCAAACGACAGGTTCGCATTCACTTAAGCCTACGTCAGACGATAGTCTCACGAATCGGTGAGTGAGAGGGAATTCCGACCGATAACCCTGGGTGAGTGGATATTCGCTGGTGTGCGGAACTCTCGATTGGGATCGGAGCCGGCGATGGATGTGTGACCGGAATCGATGATGGATCTGTGATCCTCGGGAGTTGTCAGTGTCCTCCCCAACCCCCCAGTTTCGCGTGGAGTCGTGATCAGACAGAACGGAATTCGGCCGAGAGAGTCGACTGTTGGCGAGTCTCATCGACTGTTTCACTTACGAGAATCGGAGCTATACTGAGAGGAGAAGCCGCAATACCGATGAATTCGGGTTTGATCGAGTGAGTTCCATTGATGACACCGCAACGCTTCGGGAGAATGGGCTGTGCTCCGTTCAGTTGTCCGGATCGGCGAAACGCTCCACGTGAATTACACCCGAAGCCCGATCTCAGGGATCGATCGGTGGGTACCAACAGTCGAGATTTGATCACGGCAGTATCCCAATCGTAGCGTTGACAAGACTGTAATTCACACCACGACACATGGTGTCGTCCGGCAGTGGGAGGATCCCCCACCCCACCGTTTCGAGTGGAACAGAAAACACCCCTACCGGTCGATGAGCGGTGGGCCAGCTAGCGTGATTGGATCCCCAGCGGAGGATTGGGTTTACAGCGGATCTACGTCGGATATTCCGACCGGTCCGCGAATTCTGGCAGTGAGATCTAGATAAAAGATTGAACAACAGCGATCGGAGCGGATTACACTCCACAACAACTCCACCCACCAACTCACCCTTCTCTAGTTGGTTTACGGATACTGTTTCAACCATACCATCATAAGTGTTCCTGTATTAATAACCTCTCGTCGAGGGTAGGCCGTTTCACCGTTCCAGTCGAAACGAAGGGGATGGGGGGTCCACCGTTTCATCTCGAATAGCCTCGGCGACGTCCAGCCACTTGTTCCGTCTTTCTCTCATTTCCTCTCTCGTCTCTCCGGGGACTCTCGGTCTCCGAGACAGCAACCTCTTCGAGACAGCAGCATCTGGACGAGCTGGCCGCTCTGCGTAGGTGATTCCTGCCGTCGTCTCTCGTCCAGGTGCGGAGAACGGGTCGAAGTGACGGTTCACCAGGCCCGGCACGGGTTCGGGTGGACAGTGTTCACTCGGTTTTGGTCGATCGGTCCGATCGCTGGTGATCAGGCAGCTCCGCACGGACGATCGACTCCCTTCCCAGGAGAGACTATTCGGTCTCTTCTCAGGAGAACTTTCGAACGGTCACGTCGAGCGTGCTGAGATCGACGATCGGGGCGAAGCCCGAGTCGGGGTCGATGTTGACGCTCTTCTGGAAGTCCGTCTGGGCCTGCCAGCAGCCCGAGTTGATCGCGAGCACGTCGTGATACTTCCCGAAGCCGAGTTTGTGGACGTGTCCCGTGTGGAAGATGTCGGGGACGGACTCCATCACGAGGTGATCTTTCTCTTCGGGAGCGAGTCTGGTGTGGCCGCCGAACTGCGGGGCGACGTGGCGTTTTTTCAGCAGCTGGTACATCGCCTTGTGCGGTTCGTCGTAGCTCGCTTTCTCCGATGGCAACTCCGCGATCACTTCGTCGAGCGAGACGCCGTGGTACATGAGAATCGAGACGCCCTCGATCTCCACGGTCGAGGGGTTACTCACGATCTGTGGGTCGTGGGCGGACATGATCGATCGTAACTCCTCGTTGAAGCCCGGTTGTGGTTCGGCCAGCCGAACGGCGTCGTGATTACCGGGGATCATCACGATGTCGAGGTCGCCGGGAACCCGTTTGAGATACTCGTTGAACGCCTCGTACTGTTCGTAGATGTCGATGATGTCGAGTTCCTCGTCCTGGTTGGGGTAGACGCCGACACCTTCGACCATGTCCCCGGCGATACAGAGATACTCGACGTGCTGGGCCTCCTCGGTGTGGAGCCAGTCGGCGAAGTCGTTCCACGCGTCGGCCATGAACTCATCGCTGCCGACGTGGACGTCGCTGATAAGCGCGGCCTCGACGTGTCGATCGGCGGTCTTCGGCTCGTGCGTTCGCGGGACGTCCGGCGAGTACATGCTATCGACGAACGCGATCCCCGAATCGTCGGCGAGCGTCCCCTCCATCGCGATCACCTCGTCTCGTAGCAACTCGTCGACGAGGTCGACGTACTCGCGATCTTTCATCACGAGGAAAGGAAACGTCCCGGTCGTGTCCTCGAGTTCGACCAGCCAGTGACCGCTCGCCGTCGAACGGATGTCGTTCACCAAGCCGATCATCGCGACGTCGCTCCCGCCGGGCATACTCTCGATCGAACTCGCCGGTCGGTGGTTGACCCGGCCGCTCAGCTTCGAACTGAGTTTGTCGAGTCGATCCCGAAAGACGGCGATGAAGTCGCGATACTCCCCGGTCCCGGTACTCTCACCGGTCATGTCGCCACGAATGGCGATGTCGCGCTGTGACCGATCACCGGCACGCTCGAACCCCCCTGTTTCAACTGCATCCACGGCCGCCTCGCCGGGCGAATCCGTGGTCCGCTCTCCAGGTGAAGCGGTGGGGTCCTGGCCAGCCGTGTCAATTTCCGTCTTTCTGGAGGTATCGGTGGCTGGTGCGGAGTCGCTCGTTCCCGCTTTTGACTCTGATGGAGGCGCTATCTCCCGAGTACTCTCGGTCTCTGCGTCGAGCACTCGTTCGACGTCTTTCGCGCCAATAACCAGCGTTTCGTCTGGAGTGTTTTCGAGCACTCGATCGAGGGCCTGAGTCGGATCCGGACGGGAGGCGAGCAGCGTCACGGCTTCTCGCTCGGCGTTGTATCCGTGCGCCGTCAGTTGCTGGACGATCCGGGCCGGACCCTCGAGTGGCACAGCACGGAATTCGCGACCGCGCCCAAAAACGTATTGACTCTCACTCGGCGACTGCGTCTCACCCGGGGGTTGTGCTGCCCACCGAGTCGCACCAAATCACCTGTGGGAGCAGAAGGTTGATTTTCTACCCGCGTGAACGGGGCTGTAATGACCGACAGGGGGTCCGACTCGCCACCGACCGAGTCGGATCGTACCGGCGACCGAAGCGATGGACCCAGTTCCAGGCCATCGACCGAATCGGAACGGACGTCCGAACCGACACATCGACACCCGCGAGGGTCGGAGACGGCGAAGTCGTCGGGTGACGACGACGTGGACTCGCGTGGACCCGACGAAAACGGGAGAATCAGCGAGTATTCGAGCGAATCAGGCGGGTCTGGTGCCAGGGAAGACCGACCGAGTACCAGTGAGGACCGGTCGGTCTCCATCGAAGACGACGGGATCCTTCGCTGGTTCCTCAAAGCGGATTCTGGCGCCGTCGTCTACGTCCGCGATATCGCCTCGAGTGTCGGCTTCGTCATGCTGATCGCCCTCATTCTGTTCGGCGTCAGTGGTGTCTGGCCGCCGATGGTGGCCGTCGAAAGCGGCAGCATGGAGCCGAACATGGAGCGTGGCGACATGATCTTCGTCGTCGAAAACGACCGCTTCGTCGGCGACGGGGCGATCGGTGACACGGGGATCGTGACTCGCGCGATCGGTACCGAGACTGGCCACGACCAGTTCGGGAATCCGGGTGACGTCATCATCTTCCGTCCCGGCGGCTCGAACCTGGAGACGCCGGTGATTCACCGGGCCGAGTTCTGGGTCGAGAAGGGCGAACGGTGGACCGAGACGAAGGCCGACGCTGCCGCGCTAAACGGGGCGTCCTGTAGCGAGCTTGCCACCTGTCCCGCTCCGTACGACGGGTTCGTCACCAAGGGCGATGCGAACGGGGGGTACGACCAGCATCCGGGCTACGGTGCCGAGCGGTCACAGGTCGTCAAACCCGAGTGGATCGAGGGGAAGGCCGCGTATCGGATCCCGTGGCTCGGACAGATCCGACTCGTGGTCGACGACGTCCTCGGGAACGGCATCCCGCCCGAAGAGGCAGCACCAATCGCCGCCCTCGGCGGCGGACTGGTCCTCTCGCGGCGCGTGACGTAACCGGTCCTAGTCGCGGTCTCGTCGGTTAGAGGGTTTCGTCAATCGGAGAGCCAGATTGGCCCGTCCGATGTGGACGTTCGATCCTCCCGATGCGGACGGTCGACGTCGATCCGTTTTTCCATCTCGTTCGCCATCGCGAACCGAGGGTCCCGGCGTTCAGTGATACGACGTCGACTGGGCAGCAACTGCTGGTTCCACTTGAAGGTGGGGGGTCGTATCGGTCGAAGAACTGTCGCTCGAACGAATCCGGCGAAAGCGGCCTGCTCGCGATTAGTTGTCGAAGCGGGCCTGTACGAAGGGCTGGACGTCGTCGATGTCGGAGAGTCGGGAGTCGGATCGGAGGACCACTTCCGTCTCTTCGAGTGGAACGGAGAGGCTGATCTCTTTCGTCCGGCCGTATCGGCCCTTCGAGACGACGACGGCGTTGACGATTCCCAGCATGTCGAGTTCGCTGATGAGGTCGGTGACGCGACGCTGCGTGAGTACGTCCGTGTCGAGTTCCTGACAGAGGCGCTTGTAAATGTTGTACACCTCGCCGGTGTTGATGCTGTGGACGCCGTTCTGTTCGAGCATGATGATCGAAAAGAGGACGAGTTTGCTCTGGGTCGGGAGGGTCCTGACGACCTCGACGACGCGATCCAGTTCGATCTTGTCCTGGGCCTGGCGAACGTGATCCTCGACGATGGTGTCCGTCTGGGATCGTTCGGCGAGTTCACCGGCCGTCCGGAGCAAGTCGAGCGCGCGACGGGCGTCCCCGTGTTCCTGCGCGGCGAACGCCGCACAGAGCGGGATCACGTCGGGTGAGAGGGCGTCGCCTTTGAACGCGACGTCGGATCGATGCTGGAGAATATCACGGAGCTGATTCGCGTCGTACGGTGGGAAGACGATCTCTTCTTCACCGAGTGAGGACTTCACGCGCGGATCGAGGAAGTCAGTGAACTTCAGGTCGTTACTGATGCCCATGATCGAGACGCGCGAGTTCTCGAGTTCCGAGTTCATCCGCGAGAGGTTGTAGAGCGTATCGTCGCCGCTCTTCTCGACGAGCTTGTCGATCTCGTCTAACATGATCACGACCACTCGTTCGGAGTAGTCGACCGCGTCGAAGAAGACGCTGTACACCCGGTCGGTCGGCCACCCGGTCATCGGCACTTCTTCGAACGAGTCGCGGTCGTCCTCGAGCTCTTCGATCCGCTCGGTGACGGCGTCGATCGAGTCGAATGGCGTGTCCGCGAGCGGGTGCGTGGGTGTCGATTCGTCGACCCCCGACGCTTCGTCTGCAACACCGCCGTCATCGTCGTCTCCGTCGCTCGAAACGACCGATTCCTCCTGGAACTGAACCGTCGGTTCCGATACTGAATCCGTCGCTGTGGACGGCGCTTCGTCGGTCCCGTCGTCCCCGTTCGTTTCGGGTGGATCGAGATCGTCCGTTTCGTCCGCCGACTGCGGAGACTGGTGTTCGTCGGCCTCGGTCGTCGACGGCTTCGTGGCGTCCATCTCACGCCGGTCGTCGTCGATCGATTCGACGCGATCGTGGAGATCCGTCAGTTCGTCTAACCGGTCGTCGATCCACTCGTGGTTCTTCTCGATAAACTTGTTCGCGAGCTGGGCGAGGACGCGGTACTGGGTGTCGGTCACCTCGCAGTTGATGTACTCGACCTCACAGGGGACGCTGTACTTCGACGAGGTCTGTTCTAACTCCTGGCTGACGAATTTCGCACTCGCCGTCTTTCCCGTTCCCGTCTTGCCGTAGATCAGGATATTGGATGGGGTTTCCCCGCGCAGTGCGGACACGAGGATCGTCGCCATCTTGTTGATCTGGTCGGATCGGTGGGGCAGTTCGTGTGGCGTGTACGACGGGCGGAGAACTTCCTTGTTCTCGAAGATCGGTTCACCACTGAGCAGATCGTCGAAGAGTCCCTGACTCGACTCGTCGTCCGTCAGCGATCGCTCCTCGGGCGCGGTTCGAAAGCCCGGTGTGGAGCCGATTCCGTCGGTGTCGTTCGTGTGCGAGTTGTCGTCAGCCATCCGTCGTACGTGTCCCCCTTTGTTTCAACTGGAGATGATCCGCCGCATTCGTCGAAATTGCAGGACGTTCGTCCTGTGGACCCGATTTTGGTATCCTGAGATACCCTCGCAGGTCCAGTTGATGCAGACGAACCAGATGAAGACCTGCCTATTAAATCTATCCTTCTCGAAACCAGTCACC